>OZ244845.1:0-3883772 GCA_965220775.1 Chloroflexota bacterium | reverse complement strand
TTTCTATCAGTCGTGCAAGATTGATACGAGCGGCGGAGACTTGGTTATCTGTAGTGCCGGCCGAGCTCGGAGGCGTACCGCGATCCTACCTTGGCGGAGTTCTGTTCGAGCCAGGTGCTCAGCCGGGTTGTCCCCGTGGGCGCAGACTCGGTAACGAGCGTATCCGCCATCAATCCGATCACTTCTTCGCGGGTCAGCACAACGTCTTTGACCAGATGCCCAATCAGACCTGACATCAAGAGCGTCAGCTCCGCATTCAAGTGGATGATCCTCGCACGGCTGCCTGTCTTATCGCCGATGAGCCGAACGAGCTCGTTGAATGTGTAGGTCTCCGGACCAATGGCGTCGATGATCAGATTCTTATCTGACTGCGCCGCATCGTCCGCTATCTTGGCCATGTCCTCGACGTAGATCGGCTGTAGTCGATATTCGCCGGAACCAGGGATAGCGAAGACCGGGAATCTTTTCAAGATCCACGCGATGTTGTTTATGAGCACGTCTTCATCGCCGAAGATAACGGCCGGCCGGATGATTGCGTAGGAAAGACCGGAATCCATGAGCGCCTCTTCCAAGAGCCCCTTTCCCCGGAAATAGGGCAGTGGAGAGTTGGACAGAGCGTTCGTGATGCTGACATGGACGATCCGGCGGACGCCGGCCTCCCTGGCGGCTTGGAACAGGACCTTCGTATTCTCGACCGCCTTGTTGAAGGTCAAGTCACCGTAAGCAAAGCGGATCCAGTAGGTGTTGAAAAGCACCTCAGCACCTTCTAGGTTCTTGGTCAACATGCCCGGATTGTCGAAGCTGAAGGGGGCTACGCTTACGCGATCGCCAAACGGGTTTGGCCGGCCGGCGTGGCCTGTGAGTGTCCTGACCGTCTTGCCCTGAGACAGAAGTCGCCGAGTGATGTACTTGCCGGAGTAGCCGAAGGCGCCGGTTATTACATTTAGCTCAGACATTTTTCCAATACAACTCGATCCGCCGGATTTTGTGGTGATGTCCCGTTACATACACATACATGTTTATGCCTGAACGGGGCAAAAGTGAAGGGTTAGAGGAACGGTCGGGGCGCCCAGATTTGAACTGGGGACCTCGTGGTCCCAAACCACGCGCGCTAACCAGACTGCGCCACGCCCCGGCGCTGGATTGCAGACAGATTGTAGGCTCGCCCCGGCCGGCCGTCAAACGCTCGAGTCGAGAATCCCACGTTTTTCCTCTTGCTATCTGGCGTGGTTACAGCTACCCACACCTCCCAGGAATCCCCGTTTGCACGTTGAATCGGCAGAGAATATTGTCAGCTTTCGGTACCGATGCTACTATTCTTTGCAAGCTAGTTACAGACTCCAGGGGATGATCTCTCCCTGGGGTTGGCCTGTTGAAAGGGCATGCACCACTACATAAAGGAGTGAGGGGTCGGCCGGCGGGTTGGAGATTCGGATCGGTCGACGGACTAGACTTTAGCTGGAGGAGGTCGTAGATTGGCGCTGGAAGCTGCAATAGCTCGAGAATCAAGTCTCCAGTCCGGCCCTTGGTTGCGTAATCAACGCTGGGATCTTACGTTCATAATCCTCAGCATATCTTTGGTCGCCGTCCCGCTGATCATGTTCTATCACCTCGGCGTGCCCGTCTTGTACGTCAATCTGTTGGTGGCGCTGGTGGTCGGTGGTCCCCATATGTACTCGACTTACACGGTCAGCTTCCTCGAACCAAATTTTCGCCGCAGATACCCCGTTTACGCCGGCATCGCATTCTTGATCCCCATCGCGGTAATCTATCTCGCGGTCGCAAATCTAACCTTGCTCTTGACGGTTTTCTTCTTTTGGGCCTCGGTGCACGTGTTGCACCAGATCAGCTTCTTCGTCGACTGCTACCGGGCGAAGGGCGGCCACCCCGAGCCGCTCTGGTCCCGCTTGGTCGACTATGGGGTTGTTTTCACCTGTCTTTACCCGATCGCAACGTACAAGTTGGTTCGCGGCGAGTTCATAGTCGAGAATCGTCCAATGTTGATTCCAGAGATCTTCAGGACGGATCTGCTCGTGTGGTTGGCAGCGACCGCATTTGGCGTGGTATTGTTCCTCTTCATCGCCCGCACGGTGAAAGAGGTCAAGGAGCGTCGCGTCAATGTACCGAAGACGCTTCTCATATCGTTGACGGCGGTGGTCTCCTTTTTCGTGCCGGCGATTGAGAACATCGAGGTTGCCTTCCAAGGGATGAATACCTGGCATTCGTTCCAGTATTTGGCATTGATCTGGTATATGAACGCGCTGCGCAAGCAGCGAGGTCAAATAGGCAACAACCTGGTCCAAAAAATTTCCGGCGAGGGAAGAAGTCGATACTTCTACGCATTCAACATGGGCGTAACCGTGGCGGCCGGCGCGTTAGTAGGCGCGATCGCGCTGCTCACCGGCGCCTTTGGCGACTCCGGAGCGTTGAGGTTGGAGCAGGCCTACTACATGGTCGTCTTGTCATCCCTGCTTGTCCATTACTACATCGACCACTTCTTGTTCACCAAAGTCGATTCAGTCGTCATGCCGGGCGCTGCCCAGAGTCCCGCAATAGCCGCCGGCTGACGCCCGCCCAGATTCGGAGCGCTGTCCTCTACACGCCTCTTGCGGCTGCATCGTTCAAGAACGCTTGGGAAGGCTGCAGTCGACCGTCATCGCCGGAGGAAGGACCGCGGCGCTGCCGGGTGCAAGATCGCCTAGCCAGCGCCTTCTCACTTCATCCGACGCAAGCCGCTTAATCCGGAGCTTCGATCAACCTGAGCAATGGAAGCCAGTCATCGACGATGTCCTTGCGGCGCGAGGGTGCGAAGTCGAACACGCCAAGGTTCTGTCTGGCAACATGCTGATAGATTGCCCGTGCGCTCAAAGGCATCGGGCCATCGTGGCCCAAGCCGGCAACAGATGCGTCGCTCAAGCGTCCCGAATAGTCCTGTTGTTCGGCAAGGCGCTTAAAATAGGGGAGCGTTATTTTGCGCGGAAACACGGATTGGAGATAATCGCAGGCATAACGCCGCTTCATTAGTGCGCGAGGGACGATGTAGTCAAACTAGGCGCGCGACCGTCCCTTCTTCGCCATCGAAGGAGACAAGAAGACCAACAAGCTTGTTCGAGTTTCTTGGGGTGACGCGGATCGCTACGTCTGTGTGCCGACCATCTCCGTCGTCCGATCCCGATCGTGGCCGTTTCGCGACCCGTTGTCACGGTCTTCATAGATGTTCATTATCGCTTGAGCCAGCCGATGAGGTTCGTGGTGAATTGGATCGATGGGGTCAATCACGTCGGCCTTGATCAGAGTGTAGTCGTGAAGTCTACTCGTGCCGTTCTCGCCAATCCTCACGAGGGATTCGATTGGTAGGTCGCTCTTCGACACATCGAAGTCCCGGTTAACCAATATGTAGTCGAACAGTCCCTCCCCAACATTCTTCTCCAGAGCCTTTATGTGGTCCGCGACACAGAACTGCTCGGTCTCGCCCTGCTCCATCGCAACGTTGCACACATACACGCGGGCGGCTTTCGTGGTGCTGATCGAACGAGCAATGTCTTCAACCAATAGATTGGGCATTACACTCGTGTAGAGGCTGCCCGGCCCAACCACCACGATGTCGGCTTCGAGAATGGCTCGCAAAGCCTCCGGGTAGGCAGGAGGTCTCGACGGCTCCAAGATGATCCGCCGAATTGATCCATTTGCGTTGCGTATCGCCGTTTCTCCCATCACGACCGAGCCATCTTCAAACTCGGCACCGAGAGCTATGTTTTCGAGCGTGGATGGAAGGACTTGTCCGCGCACCGCTAGGACTCGACTCGACTCTTGGAGCGCCTTTTCAAAGTTGCCGGTAACGCCGGTCATTGCGACGATGAATAGATTTCCGAAACTGTGACCGCTGAGACCTTCCACCTCTTTGAATCGATACTCGAAGAGGCGAGTCATCAAAGGCTCGACATCCGAGAGGGCCCCTATGCAGCGGCGGAAGTCACCCGGCGGAAGTATCCCCAACTCTCGTCGCAAGTGGCCGGAGGACCCGCCATCGTCCGCCACAGTAACGATTGCGGTGATGTTGCCGGAGTGCTCTCTTAGCCCGCGGATCAGGTTGGAAAGACCGGTACCCCCGCCTATAACCACAATTCTAGGTCCGCGATGCCGAGAACGGTGTTGATAGAGTGCATCGACAATTCCATTGCGGTTAGCGGAGGTGAACGGAGATAACAACGACCGGTTGATCTGGTAGAAGGAGTAAGCAGCCAACCCGCCACCTGCAAGCATGAACAGCGCGCCACGGATCGGCCTATCGATGAACTGTAAGGTGACGTAGGCTACCCATTCTGGGAACGGTTCGGTTCGATAGATTTGAACCAGCAAGTAAGCGATACCCAGCGTGATGATCGTAAGTGCGACTACTAGCAGCGCCAACCACCGCTTTATTCTCATCCCGGGGTGGAGTAGTTTGATCAGCGATTTCAATCTACAGGCGCCCCCAATCGCCGATGCTTAGGAAGACAACCTACTTGCTTCCCTGAAGTGAGCATACTTCTCTATCACCTACCTTAGCGTATAAGACTGCCGGCTACAAATGTGAAAATGCTTAATAATAGGGCGGCGAACGCGGCGTGAAAGAAACTTCCTACGTGTACACCCCAATACAATTGTGCGGTCAACCAAAATGTCAGCGCATTAACTACGAGGGCGAAGATGCCCAGTGTTAATACCGTCACCGGCAAGGTCAAAATTACCACAATTGGTCTTAGAACCGCATTAACTCCAATCAGGATCATGGCAAATACGATCAAATCGACCGGCGTTTCGTAGTAGATGTCAACTAACCCGGAGGCCGTCACGAGTAAGACGCCTACTAGGATCAGCATCCACCGCTGGAAAACGGCGTGCATTAGATGAACCCGGCCTGCAACCGGCGTAACCGCGTCAGGACGTTCATTGTTATGGTGAATCCTCGGAGGGCGCGGTAGTTGGTTGATGCCGACACAGCATCTCGACAGGCTTAATTGCGCTGGGCAAGCTTGGAGCAAGTAGCTCACAACGGTCAACTTTTGTAGCCACGCCTCATCCTACGTGTTGGCAGCTTCCTCGATGACAGAAACTTTTACGTCGTCAATCTCTTGTTCCACCAGCTTCCGAAGTTTCTGGTCGCACCGGATGCTCAGACTGGGCCAGTCCAGCTCGATAGTCGGCTTGTCGGCGCCGAAGACGATAAGACTCATCGCGTCATCGCCGGAATTGGAAGACTCAAGGAGTTGCAATAGGGCCCGCATCCGGGAGATATCTTGGGCATCTTCGCCGGATCGGCTCATGCGCACGATAAGCACCCGTCTGGTCTGGCTTTCGTCCTTGCCATTGGATCTGCCTTCCGGCCGTTCTCGACCGTTGGCGGAGCTACGATGATTGCCCTTATCGGCCGGAGCTTCTCTGGAGGTATTGGGTGCGGTCGACTCTGGAAGTTCTGCGGTCTTCGGTTGGCTGGTCTCGCTTCTGGCCGGCGACTGCGCTTCGCTCTCCGTATCTCGAGAGATGGGTTCTGCCGGCGGTACGTAGGGCTCAGCCCGCGAGACGACGATCTGCGCTTGGTCGTCTCGCAGGTCTACCTTCCCTCTCACGACCAGAATCGCGTCGTCCTTCCATATCTGACCAATCTTCTCGAATACCCGTGGAAACACCACTACAGGCACTCTACCGTCGAGGTCTTCGAGCAACGCTGTCGCCATCCGGTCGCCTTTCTTCGTGACTATCTCGCGTACGCTGTTGACGACGCCGGCGACGCACACTTGCTTGCCTTCCATCTCCGAGTCGATCCGGCTACAGTGGGCGTTGATCGTGCCTGTAAGGCTGGCGATTGCCGTCTGCACCGGATGCTCCGATACGTACACACCAAGCAGTTCCTTTTCCCAGGCGAGGATTTCAATCATGGGTGATTCAGGTATGTCCGGCAGCAGCACGGCGTTGAACTCGGCGGCATCCGGCATCAGGTCAAACAGGCTGCCCTGGCTGGCGCCAGCCATCTGTTGCGACTTTTGAGCGGTACCGATAATCCGGTCCAATACGTGTAGAACCTGCGAACGCCTGCCGAGACAATCGAATGCGCCGGCCTTGATCAGAGCCTCCATAGTCCGTCGATTGAGGCCGTCGACGTGATCCCGCTGGCAGAAGTCATCCACCGACCTGAACGGGCTGTTTCGCCGGCGCTCGTCGATAATCGGTTGTACTGCTCCCTGCCCCACGTTCTTGATAGCCGCTAGACCGTAGCGAATGAATTGCTCGCCATCCTTTACTCCAACCGAAAACTGGGTATCGCTCTCGTTGACGCTGGGCAGCTGAACCTCAAGCCCTAGTCGGCGGCATTCCGCAATGGCGTTTGCGACCTTGTCAGTGGTTCCCATCGCCGAGCACAGGACGGCGGTCATGTACTCGACCGGATAGTTGGCTTTCAGATATGCGGTCTGATAAGCGATAAGTCCGTAGCAGCACGCATGCGCCCGGTTGAAAGCGTAGCCGGCGAACGGCTCGATGATGTCGAAAATCTGCTCGGCTTCATTGGCGCTGAGTCCATTTCCCATCGCGCCTTCGACAAATTTGGCCCGTTCTTTCGCCATCATCTCTGGAATCTTCTTACTCATCACCTTGCGCAAGATGTCGGCCTGCCCAAGGCTGTAGCCGGCTACCTTGCGCACGATTTCTAGCACCTGTTCTTGGTAAACGACGACGCCATAGGTATCCTGCAAGAACTCTTCCAGCGCCGGATGGGGGTAAACAATTGGCTCGCGGCCGTGCTTAGAGTTAATAAACTTCGGAATGAACGCCATCGGCCCCGGCCGGTACAGAGAGACCATGGCGGCCAGGTCGTCGACCGATGTTGGCTTGAGCTCCTTGATGTAGTTCCGCATGCCACGACCTTCAAGCTGGAACACGCCGGTTGTTTCGCCCCGTCCCAACATCTCGTAGGTAGCGGGCTCATCCTGCGGTATGGTTTCGAGGTCTAGGTCCTTGCCGTGCACCTGCCTGATGATCTCTATCGCGCGATCGAGGATGGTCAGGTTGGTCAGACCGAGGAAGTCCATCTTTAGGAGCCCCACCTTCGCCAGGGCATCCATGTGGTATTGGGTCATGATCGACTTGTCGCTGCGGCTGGTGTGCTGAAGAGGTACCATCTCGGCTAATGGATCTCTCGAGATGACCACGCCGGCGGCGTGGGTTGAGGCATGGCGCGAGATTCCCTCTACAGAGCGGGCGCCTTCGATGAGCCGCTTGTAAGCGTCATCGCTCTCGTAGAGCTCCTTGAGCTCGGCCCGTTCTTCCATCGCCCGATCGATCGTCATTCCTACCGGCAGGGCAGGTATCAGTTTGGCCACCCGATCGGTATCCGCGTAGGACATCCCCAACACCCGACCTACGTCGCGTACGGCAGCTTTTGCGGCCAAGGTCCCGAAAGTGATGATCTGGGCTACCCGGTCTTCTCCGTACTTATCCGTGACGTAGCTAATCATCTCGTCGCGCCGCTCGTCGGCGAAGTCCATGTCGATGTCCGGCATCTCAGCGCGCTCGATATTGAGAAATCGCTCGAAAACCAGCTTGTTACTGAGCGGCTCGATGTTGGTGATGCCGAGACAATAGCACGCGATGCTGCCGGCGACCGAGCCTCGTGGGGCGTAACCTATGCCCTTGCGCCTGGCGAATGACACGATGTCCCATACGATCAGTATGTAGACGGCAAAACCCGTCTTGTCGATGACTTCGAGTTCCTGGTCCAAACGGGCCTTGATCTCCGGCGTGACTTCGTCATAGCGTTGATGCAAACCCTCCTCGCAAAGTCGTCGAAGGTAGGCGCTCGGGGTTAAGCCGTCGGGAATCTCGAATTCAGGAAGCTGTATCCGGCCGAAGTCGAACTCCAAGTTACACTGATCGGCAATTTTGCGTGTGTTGCTGATCGCCTCCGGATAGTCGGCAAAAAGCTCGGCCATCTCGTCCGGCGGTCGGAGGTAGAATGTCTCGCCGGCGCGCATCCTCTTTTCGGCGTCGATGGTAGAGTTAGTCTGGATGCAGAGGAGAAAGTCCTGGGCATGGTGATCTTCGGGGTTGACGTAATGCACGTCATTTGTGGCCGCCAGCGCTACGCCGGTTTCGCGCGCCAACTCCAGGAGGCCGCGATTTATCACTTCGAGGTCGTCTAGCGGATGGCGTTGGAGCTCGATGAAGTAGTTGTCCCGTCCAAAGACCTCGCAATACCACTCGATCGTTTTGCGAGCCCCTGCCATGTTGCCTGCCAACACTAGTCGAGGCACTTCAGCCGACATGCAACCTGTCGAAGAGATCAGGCCGGCGGAGTATTGTTCCAGTAGATTCTTGTCGATGCGGGGTCGGTAGTAGAAGCCTTCCAAGTGGCCGGCTGTGACCAGCTTGATGAGGTTGTAATAGCCTTCGATGTTCTTGGCGAGCAGCAGCAGATGGTAGTCTTTTTTCTCGCTACGACTCTTGCGGTCGAACCGGCTGTCTTGGGCAACATAGACCTCGCAACCAATGATCGGCTTGATGCCGCGCTCCTTGGCTGCCAGGTAAAAATCGATCGCGCCGTAAAGAACGCCGTGATCGGTGATAGCGAGCGCATCCATCCCCAGCTCTTTGGCACGATCCAAGAGGGCGTCGATACGGCTGACGCCGTCGAGCAGGGAGTACTCGGTATGGACGTGCAGGTGGGTGAAATCAGGAGTCGCGGTGGCCAGGTTCATCGCACGTCCAATTATATTACACGGAGTTGAAGCCGGGTGGTTCGAACTTGGTGAGTGCCAGGCGAACGGTGGTTTGCCATGGGGCTCCCATCCGATTGCATTCAGAAAGGACGTATCCCTGAGCCAAACTGAGTTGCGAGCACCAGTTTGCCAAGCTTGGCTCGATCCTGAGCAAATTCCACAAAGACATATTGTCCCACGGTGAGGGAATGTGGAGTGCGCTAACCCCCGTCACGACACCGCAGGGAAAGACGAACGGACACGATCCGACCACGTAGTGCCACGGACAAAATACCTCTGGTTGTCGCCGCCGGAGGGTTTTCTCTTTGCCCCAATCAGCCGCCAGTGCGGCTACGCATGCACCGACGTAAACTCGGACATGGCGCACATATAGTCTAGCGGCATGTCGTCGTTGGCTTGCCCCCGCTGGCACGCGTAAGTAACTGCGCCCAAGACTGTTTGTGCGTATTGACGAAAATCGCTCTCGTTCTTTCGGATCCTGCCCGGGACATGTATCATGGAGACCTAAGCGCTCCGGTCCGGTAGGTTACTGTCAACCTAACCGACGAGGCCAGCCTAGAGCGAATGAGGCAGGCCGCCCGGAGCGCTTCTGCGTGTTCGCACTGCGGCGCTGCACCACTCAGTCCCCCGTGCGGCTAGGTATATATTTCCCTTTAATAATCCTCATCGGGGTACTCGGGCGCCTCGTCCTGATAATCATCATAGTTATCGCCTCGGAATCGTCATTGACTCCGGAGGAAAGGGCAGAGAGGATGGCAACAGAGCGCGGCTGCGACTGTGACGGCCCGCGCAGAAGCCGAATTTCGCCGGAAGGGCTTCCATTGCCTGAGTCTATGGGACGGACACCATGACGGCTTGGAGAGGTTGGTACAGGACCAACTCAACGATCCGGACAGCTTGAAGACCTTGGAAACCAGGATCTCGCCTGCTAACGCGCAAGGTCAACATGTTATTGCTATGGAATTTACCGCTACCAATGTCTTCGGTTCCAGGGGCCGCCACACAGCAAATGCTTGAATTGACGCTAACACCTGTGAAGAAACCCTGGTGGCTATCAACTAGCATAGCCGCTTCCTGCGATCAGGTGTGTTTTTGTATTGAAGGGCACACTTTGTGCTCAGGATCCCACCATAGAATTGCACAGATATTCATCTGCTTGATGCACCATAGTCTCTTCTTTCCGTCGCAGCGAAACGACCATAATTCATCTACATCTTCATAGTTCAATCGCTCAAGTCGCTTTCTAGCTTCAGATGACAGCGCATTGACGGCAACGCTATGACATCCTTGTTGCCCCAATTCCTGTACATTCATGTGCTCGAATGCTTTTAGCCGACTACGGATTGTCTGTTCGACTCGCTCCAAATCCCGGACGGGAAATGGTCCACTCTTGTCTGCACTAGAAAAACGCCATCCAAGTAGCCGGTCATTGAATGCCTCAGGCCCCGCAATGGGTGACTTCTTCGGCCTCTTGGGCTGTGTGCTTAATTGAGAGGTAGGGCGTTTCCTTTTGTTCTTCTTGCGTGACACCATTGAATCTACTGGGCCGTAATGTAGAGCCCAGTGTAGAATTCGGCCATGCTGTCTAGGGTGATTTCGGCGTTGCCGCGCTCGCCAAACAACAGGCCAGCGTCGAGGCGAGCTTGTCGCCAAGGAAGTTCTTGGTGCGTCAAGTCAGCTAGCTGAGGGCCTGACTTGTCTCCGTAGTAGGCCAATATCGCATCTACTGTTTCACTCTGATCCTTGTCGAGCTTGGTAGGATCGCCTTTAGATGCTTTCGTAACAAAGTATTCACCCTTGTGCCACTCATACAATGCCCGAATAACAGGGCCTCCCGCCCAGGCCTCAATATGTTCTTCGAACAAAGGCTCTTCGTCCCAAACAAGAGACCAAGCTTGTGAGTAGTAACATAGCTTTTGGAGCTTCCACGTTGTCATCCGTCCCTGCTTTTCCAGGATATAGGCAGCAACATCCATAGCCCGTACCGGTGTGGGCATTCCACGCATTCCCCCGTGTTGATGCTGTGTTGTTCTGTAAAGTACAGTGTAATCCGAAGCCCATATCCCTTCAAGCCAGGGATGATGAGAGTACCAAGCAATATGAGCGGTGGAGCAGACTGACTCGGGTTCAGACAACGTTTGGCTAGGTGGCCGTTAATTCTAACGTGGGACGGCTCAAGTGCTAAATCATCGCACGGCCTTGAGCAGATCCTGTACCAGAAGTTGGGCTTGGCCTACTACATTCAACCTCTTGATGGAAATCTCCACTGGGGCGGTTCTTCTCAAAGGTGAGGATAAATTCTCAGCGTGAACTTCACAAACTAACGTACCACTAACCCTTTGCTCGTTTTGATCAAAGAACAATTGTCCGCTGAAGTGTTCTTCTTCAGTTCCGTGACGCCACTGCTTACATTCTAAGCTGAAGGACTGTTCCGGCGTGGTGGATCGATTGGGCTTGTAGTAGAAGGCATTGGGATCTCGACGGTTGTCGCGGTCTACACCTGGCAATAGTGACGAAGACTCAATACCAGGATAGAGGAGGCGATTGATCCCAGAACGAGGATTTGTTAAGGCCGATAGCGATCTGGTAAGGCCGCTCAACGAAGGTGAGTTCGGACTCCATCTACCCCTTGGTGCCTGGGGTGGCGCCGGGAGGCCAATCTCAATCTTGTTGTCCTCTTCGTCGGCGTCATCTTGATATGGAGGGGCACAGATCTTCAGTTCCCCTTCGGCGATGAGATTTATCAGTGCGTCATGTCCCGGGCGATTACCTTCATTGACGCCAGCAAAGGTAAACCATGGTTGTTCAGTCTGGCTCTGTAGTGTCTCGTGCAGGCTAGACAGGTAATCTTCGCACTCACCTATCCACCTCGGATACTCTTCTTCGGAGTATTTGGCAATCTGCTCATCCGAAGCCGGGATGTACGAATACCTCAAGCCCAGTACCCTATCCGCCAAAGTTGTCCCGTGCTGCTCCATCGGGCTCCGTGACCCGAAGTCGGTTTCTAGCGGGAACTCCCTCTTCAACAACTGAGTGCAAGCAAGGATTTCCTCGTCACTCATTCGCTCGAAGATATGATATTCCGCTTCGATGAACTCGACTTCATTTCCTTTATCATCAACAAGCCAGACTCGAAACCTTGGTTCAAGTATGGACGTACTGCTGACGATCTCCTCGGCACCCATTCTCGCTATCTCATCTGGTGTAGCAGCCCTTGTCGAACTCCCATCTCTAATGGGGACTACCTGCTCGCGAAGTTTGCCATACCGTTTGTTGAGATACGTGGGTCGCTCTTGTACGGGAATCTCAATGACTCCAATGGTAGTGGCCTCAATCGGAATCACTTGATAGGAGAATTCGACGGGGCGTTGGGTCTTCCCATTGACGAACTGGTGAAGCTTGGCATCATCCAGGTGCTTGGCAACACCAACGACGTTGCTACGTCCACCTTCGACTTCCTCCACGCCTATCAAGATGTACGCAGTAGTCCTCCGCCATGAATTTGCGAATGCCAGAATATCCTTGAGCAATTCAGACTTCTCTTCGACAGTGGCCTGCTCAAAGGGGTATTGGGCTGACTTAAAATCGAGAGAAGTTCCCTCTGCCTCGTGCAGTAGGCGTTCAAGGAGTTTCATGTCTAGAGACATCCCTATACCCTGTCAAACGGATTCTGTAGATCAACCCCTAACCGTCTTGAGTCACTGATGTTACGGTTGACTACCATTAACCGGTGTACCATGGACGTCGGCGCGATCACGGCGTCTTCGGTCATGGTGTCCGAGATCCTGTTCACGAGGCGTGCCGACACGTATAAACCATCACTTGACATTCTGAAGGGTATGGGGGTCCTAGGCAAGAAGCGATTTGTGGTTCCAGCTTCACGGAGGGTGATGGAATCGAACCGCAATAACCCCCGTATTTTAAGGGGAAAAGCAGCCTCGAACGGCTGTTCGTTCCATCGATCGGCTTGGCTAGTCAACCGTATAGCTCCCATTCCTTTCCGGTTGGTCGCGAAAATCGTCTGGGATAGGGGTTCCGGCGAGACGGCATGGGATTCTACGAACCCAGTCTCTGGGAGACGTTTGACAGAACCTACGCTCGAGTCGAACCGAGGCCCACTCCGGCCGGATTCAGCCTCGCGACGGCCGCCGGCGTCCCAGAATAAGCAGCAGGGCAGCCAAGATCACCGAGGCAGCGGATATTCCCTGGCCTATTCGTACGCTGGCCGGCTCGAAGCGAAACTCGATTCGGTGTTCGCCGGCCGGCGAGACAATGCCTTGAAACATCAGGTTCGTCAGTAGTATCGGCACTTCTTCGCCATCGATAAATGCCCGCCAACCAGGGTAATACGATTCTGTGAGGACCAGTAGTGCCGGCGTCGATCCCTCGTAAGTGGCGTCAATCCGGCCGGGCACGAAGTTGGTGACCTCTACCGAGCCGCAATCGGCGTCGCTCTCGAAGCCATATCGGCGCCACTCACCCGCCAGGACCGAAGCCTCCTCTTGCGGATTGAAGTCGTCTCCCCGCATGATCTCGAGCATATCTTGCTCATCGACAGCCGGCCGCACTCGCCCGACGGAGAAGATACGGTCGCTGACCAGTCCGTTCTCGTATACCTTGAGGTCGCCCAGATAGCCGATCCGATAGCTCGGCGACGCCGCGATCGGACGGTCGTTTCCGTTGTGCTCGTTTATCAGACTGACCGAGCGCAGGTTGATATCGACCTGACCGAGATTGGTAACTCTCACAAGAGCCGGCCGCAGCGTCCTTGGCATCGGTAGCTTCGACTCGTTGATGCCGTGCAGGTCTTCGCGATAGTCTCCGACCGGCCGGCCCGTGCCCGAATCGAGCCCGATCTCGATGCTGTCACCCGACTGATCGATTACCGTCAATAGCCCTTGCGCCGGCGCGTTGCCCGACGAGGCCGGCGACAGCATCAAACCAATCGACGTAGTGTCGAAATCGGACGGTGCGACCAACTCGACCGACTGCCCAGGCGCGATCGGGTGGCTTAGACCAAGGTCATAGTAGATGCCATCGAGCCATAGATCGCGGGTGCGGTCCATCACCACGTACTTGACGTTGAGCCATCCGAGCAGTTCCGGATCAGGAACCTGGGCGAGTTGATACCGCAGACGTCCATCTTCCAGCTCCTTCCCCTCATCCCGGAAGAGTTGCTTTATCTGCAAATAGCGCTTCAGCGGAAGCAGGCCGCCATCGTAACCGTCGATAGTCGCCAACGCCCGGCTCATTGGCAAGTTCGGCTGAAATGTCTCAGCATACTTTAGCGCCTCGACATAATCTTCTACTTGGAGTTCTGTCATATAGGGACTCAACGACCGGCGAAGCTCACGCAGGTCGCCAGGGTCATAGGTGCTCTCTCCGATGGAAAGAACTCGAAACCGGGAATCGTCGACCATTACATGGGCGGTGCTGCCGCGCATCTGGTCGAAAGCGTCTGCCAGAATCACTTGGCGGGAGTCCAGCTGTCGAGCGCCGGCCAATAGCTCCGCGGCGAGGAGCAGGATGAGGAGCCAAGATTGGAGGCGGAATCGCCACCGAACCAGGGCCAGGACGAATGCCAGGGCGATGGCCGCCACCCACCACCAACCGGCCGGAATTTCGACCGGCCTGGTCTCGCCCAGCAGGTCGCGGACGCCGGCCAGAGCGATTGCGGCAACAACAACGATCGCCGCAATGCCGGCTGCGCGCCTCCGACGTTCCAGTCTGCCCACGTGACCTGCGCCCAAGCCGGCTAGGACCGATGCTCCGAAGGCGAACAGGACCAGCCAACGCGCCGGCGCCCGGAATACGTCAAATCCCGGCACCAGCTCGTACAGCACGTAATACAGTGCAGTAAAGTGGCCGAACGCCAGCAGCAGCGCGACAATCGACCACCCCAACCAGAATCTTTCCCTCGAGCCAAACCTTGCGGCCAGTCCGCATATTGCCAGCGCAAGACCAACCACTCCTACGTAGCCGACAAATTCGCTAAAAGGCGCGCCGCCGGCCACAGGCGGCACCAGCGCCGCAGCGAGCTCGAACGGTGGCAACGAGAATGCCGTCGCTTCCCAGTAGCTCAGTCCGCCGGCCCGAATCGATAGGCTGGCTAGCTCTAGCGTCGGCACCAATTGAGCCGCTGATAGACCAGCCGCCAGAACGCCGGCGCCGGCCAGAGCCGCCAATCGATACCACAAGGCGCTGTCAGCCAGCCTGAACCATCCGATGTCAGTCTGCCGCAGATAGGTCCAAACTGAGTAGACCGCCAGCGCCCAGAGTCCGATATAGAGCTGTTGGGTGTGGCCGGCCAGCGCTTGCAGAGTTATCAGGATGGCGAGGAATACCAACGGTCGCGAACCCGGCCGAACTACCACCTGATGACCGGCACCTAGCATCCACGGCAGCCACGCTGCCACCTGAATCTGGTTCAGGTGCCCTGCCATCGTCACAATGGCACCGCCAAATCCAAATGCCAGCCCAGCTACTACCGCGCCAAACCAGCTTAGTCCGACGAACCGCCGGCCGAACCAGAGCATACCGCCGGCCGCTATTAGAGAGTGAGCGGCGAGCTCTACACTGTAGACGTATGGGATCGAACCTGACAGGAACGCGAGGTTCAGAGGGTAATAGACACCAGCCTGGCTGTTCGCCAGAAAGGGCACCCCACCGAATATGTATGGGTTCCATAGCGGCAATTGGCCGGCCCGCAGGCTCGTCGCGTAGTAGGACTCCATCGGGTAGAAGTAGGCGAACGTGTCGAGGCTGAAATAGATTCTGCCGAAGAGCAGGGACTCGAAGTGGAAGGCGATAGCATAAAGAAACAGGCCGCCCGCGAGCCATAACCAAAGCCGACGATTTAATGGTGCTAGAACGCGAGACAGAAATTGAATAGGAATTGGTCTTGTCAGATTACGTTGCGCAAGCGGTGTTCATCGATCGGAATGCCTGATCGTCCAGATTCTCGATGCAACGGGAGATGACGATGGTAGGCCCGGTTGTCCGAAAGCTAGTTATCATCAGCTTTCCAGCACGACCGCGCCGCTCTTGCCGCCACTCTTGCGGATCAATCTGATGTCTTCGATCCGCATTGCTGGGTCGATTGCCTTGGCCATGTCATATATTGTCAGGGCGGCCACGCTTACGGCAGTGAGAGCTTCCATCTCGACGCCGGTCTTTCCCGTTGTCTTTACCGTGGCTTCGATGATGATTCGCGACTCTTCCCGATCTATATCGAATGCGACCGACACGTCCGTCAACATCAGTGGATGACACATGGGGATGATGTCCGGAGTGCGTTTTGCGGCCATTACTGCGGCTACCTGAGCGACCGAGAGCACGTCGCCCTTGGCGATCTCGCCGGCTCCAATCGCCTCGAGTGTAGCCGGCTTCATTCTGACTGCACCGCGCGAGGTCGCTTCACGGACGCTGTCTCGCTTGGCCGACACGTCGACCATCCGGGCCCGCCCGGCCTCGTCGAGATGGGTTAGGCCGGCACGACTAGACTCTTCAGACGACACAATAGATTCCCATTCACCCGGTAGCGCTTTGGCCCCGCCTGGGGGCTTGAACGGCTAAACGGCAGAAAAATGACCTTTGTTGCAATATTGCTGGGGACTTGCCTGCTCACCCAGTTCGCGAGTCAGCGCCAGTACGCGCTCCGCCGTGCTTCCCCAGGAAAATCGGCTAGGTGTGGAACTGGCCCCAACCGCCAACCGCCGCCAGAGCAGGGGATCGGTCAGGATCTGCTCCAGCTTGCCAGCCAGTGCGTCCGGCTGACGCCATTGGAAAAGCAGACCATTTTCACCATCTGACACTATAGATGGCAAACCACCCGTACATGCGGCCAGAACCGGCGTGCCGCAAGCCATAGACTCCAGCGCCACCAAGCCAAAGCTCTCATAATATGACGGAATCACCGTAACGTCAGCAGCCGAGTAATAATAGTGCAGCGATTCCTGTCTGATCATGCCGGCGAATCTTACCCGATCGTTCAACCCCAGATCGCGCACTAGCTGCTGCGCTTTCTCCGATTCCCCGGCAACGCTTGGCCCCCCCACGATTACCAGCTGAGTGTCTCTAGGGACGATCGCCCGCTGCATCGCGCGCAACAGCAGGTCCAGACCCTTAATCGGATCGAATCTGCCTACAAACAGGGCGATTTTACCGCCGTTGAGACCTATCGCTTGGCGTGCCGCGTTGCGCCCGAGCGGTTGAAACAAGCCGGGGTTTACACCGCCGGCTATTACGCTGATCTTGCTACGTGTTGCACCATAGAGCTCCGACATCAAAAGGCGCTCGTGCTCGCTGGACACGACGATGGCGTCGGAGCTCTTCATCACTCTTTCTTCGACTTCCGCCCGCTGTTCGCTTTCCGCCACTGAGGGCCTCGCCTGATTCTTCACCCGCGCAAGTGTGTGAAACATTGTGACGTGCGGCACCCGCCATCGGCGGGCGAGGTGAACGCCGGCCCAACCACTGAGCCAGTAATGACTGTGCAGAAACTTGTATTGAATATCGTTTTCAGCCGCAAAGCGAAGTGCGCCGCAGATGAACTCGGGCAAGTAGTTGGCGATCTCGTTCTTGTCGATGTGCGCTGGCGCTCCAGCCGGCAGGTGAATGACGCGGGCGTTGTCAGCGTACTCGACTATCCGCGGCAGACCGGGATCGGTGAGGCGAGTGAAAATATCGATCTCCATTCCCCGCCGCCCCAGCTCACGACTTATTTCGCGCACATATACGTTCATTCCGCCGGCCTGGCGTTCACCCAGATCGGCCAATGGACAAGAATGCAAGCTGATAGTCGCAATCCTACACACCGTGCGACTCCCGCATGTATCCAGCAAGGTCAGTCATTTCTTTCCAACGTAATCTGATATATCGGGGCGTCGACGCCGCCGAGATCGTATTTGTAGGGCTCGCTCCCTTGCAGAAAATCGAATACCCTCTTGCCTTGGCTCATTGCGTCGTCGATGCAAAATGCTTTCAGTAGCAAACCAGCCGACAGCCGCGAGTACTCCGGATCGTAGCCACTATTGTAAAGCAACATCTCGTCTTGGAAACTGAAGCAAATCGTCGACGCGATTCTATGACCATCCAACTCGAGAAAGTACAGCAGCGCCTGGCCGGACGGAAGGAAAGTGGCCATCAGCCGGCCGAAGAAATCGGCCATATGGTCGGTCATGAATCCGGCCTTGTCTGGGGCGCTTAGCCGATGGAGTCGGACGAAATCATGCAAATCAGCGGAGCTGAATTCTTCCGGCCGGACCGAGTACCAGTGCACCCGGCCGGCGCTCTGCAGCCGCCGGACCTTGCGCCGTAGCTCGTGCCGGTCCTTCTTGCTGAGGCTGGAGACGTATTCCTCCCAGCTGCTCGGCAGCTCTAGCCTGGGCGACACGTCCTCGACTTCCCTCCGCACATTCCAGGCGGCGAATTCTCGCTGGTGCCCTATTTCTTGGTTTATCAAGGAATCTGCTCGAAGATTCCGCAGGACGATCCTGGAGCCGCCCAAGTCGCGGATTGCATCGCAGCACGCGACCGCCACTTCTGATTCGTATCCTGGCTTCGCAAACCAATCGAGAAAGTCAGCGACCTCCTCGCCGCCGGCAAGCCGCCAACAATCGTCCAATACAAACAAAGGCGCTACTCCGACCAGCTGACCGGCGTCGCGCACGAGTATCACATTCAGCTGTCCTTCTCCGCAGCAATCCCACCACGTTGATTGCCACTGCCAGCCGAGAAACATGCCGTTGGAACGACTGTGACGAATCAAGGCATTCCAATCGGACTCCAAACCAGACAGGCTCTGAGAAACGTCAAACGTCAGAAGACCGGAATTCATCTGTGGGTTAGTTCACTCCAAGTAATGAGTAGGGAAAATATACAGTGATTCGCGACGTCACGCACGCGACGGTCGTACGTCTGCCCCGCTCCGGGAATCGGTCTACGCACTAGAGTGGTGAGATGCGACAAGGACTATCCGAGCAGAGCGCCATTAATGAGGAGTTTGCAGTTTGCCGACGGACCGGAATGTTAGCATATTCCGGCTCTTTACAGCAACTGTAACCCTCTAGAATAGATTTAATATAATGCTTAGCTATTGCCAAATTACAATTATTATATTATATATTAACCCTAATAACCGTTCCGCTTGTTCAATGTTCGGAGGCGTTGATATGGATCGAAGGTTGACCGATAAGCAGCGAGATGTTCTGCGCTACATTTCCGAATACTCAGAGACGAACTCCTGCTCTCCGTCTTATGTTGAGATCGGCGAGTCTATGGGCGGGATCTCGGCGCCGGCCGCTTTGGCCCACGTCAAGTCCCTTGAGCGCAAAGGATATGTCAGGCGTAATCCCCACCAGACAAGGGGAATTGAGGTCATAGCGACTGACGGGGGCGATCAGCAACAGCCAGAGTTCCTTAAACTCCCGATCGTAGGAGAAATCGCGGCAGGGCATCCAATCGAGGCCTACGAAGACCGATCCGAATACATCTGGGTTGAGGAGACGTTGGCCCGCAACGCCGACAATTTTGTGTTGAGAGTCAAAGGCCACAGTATGATCGGCGATGGGATCAACGATGGTGACCTCGTCATCGTCCATCCTCAAAATACGGCCCAAAACGGCGAGACTGTGGTGGCGCTGATCGGCGGAGCCGGAGTTACCTTAAAGAGATACTACCGCGAGGCGGGACACATCCGGCTTCAGCCGGCCGCGCCTTACCTCGAGCCCATGATAGTCACCGACGTGAGGATTCAGGGGATCGCCGTGGGAGTCTTTCGGCGGTACTGATGTACAACGTCAATCTAGGTGGTTCAACTCACCCCCAATTGGCTCCAATGCGGTCCGTATCTGGACTCGTTGAGTCGCACCCGGAGCCGGTAGCTTCCCTCGATCAAGTTGCGGTTGGGGTCAAGGAAGCCGTCGGAATCACTGCGAGCCGGCTCCGGGCCGATGGTGAGCTCCGAAGAGAACTCCTCCAAGAAGCTTGGGTAGCCGCGCTCGAACTGACGCCCGCCTTCGACCGCTCTAGGGGAATATCGTTCATCGACTACCTGCGTTCCCACTTGCGCTGGAGGTTGCGCACCTATCTGAGGCAGGAGCGCCGGAGGAGCCGGTCGATTGGGCCGATGCCAATGGAGAACGTGCGCTTCGGATCGCGGCGGTTCGACCCGAGCACCATGCGAGGCCCCGATCTGCGTTCGGCGATCCGCCGGCTTTCGCCGCGCCAGCGATCTGTAATAGCCGCCAAATACATCGAGGATCGGCGTATCAAGGAGATTGCCGCCTCTCTCGGAATCAGCCGCCAATCAGTAGCCAAACACCTGCGCCGGGCCCACGGAGCGCTTCGGGAAGCTCTCGCTGACTAGCCGTCTGCTAAACTAATCCGGCAACTACCGGCCCGGTTCTTGTGTAGATCAGAGGTGAAGACATGCCGTCGATGACCAAGATGGAACGAGTCCGCGCCGCCGTCGAAGGACGAACTGTGGACCGAGTCCCGCTATGCTTTTGGCACCACTTCAAACCCGAAGGATCACCCCAGGCGCTTGCCCGAATGACGGAAGAGTTCTTCGGTACCTTCGACCTGGACATCTTCAAGATTATGCCGGACATCCGCTACCCATTCCCAAACGACAGCATACGCTCAGCGGATGATTGGTCGTTGATAGCAGACCTGGAGCCTTATCAGGGGGATTTGGGCCGCATACTGGATACGATTGAGATACTTCGTGAAAGGACAGGCCCCGAGACGCCCATCATCGTCACCCTTTTCTCTCCTCTCGCGTACGCGATTCGATTCGCCGGCGCGGAATTGGTAGGGCAGCACATGAACAGCAATCCAGTTCAGCTCCACCACGCGCTTGCGACCCTGGCCGACAACCTGGGGCAGTTCAACCAAGCCGCTATAGAAACCGGTGCCGACGGGATCTTCTTCGCTGTCCACGGCGCCGGCGACAATCTGTACAGCGATCTGCAATACGCCGAGTTCGGCCGGCCCTATGACCTTATGGCCCTGGCCGGCGCCAGTAAGGGTTGGTTGACGACCCTGCACGTGCACGCCTCCAGCGATCTGAACATCGACCCATTTCTGTCCTATCCGGCTCCGGTCCTGAGTTGGAGCGATCGTGTGACCGGGATAAGCCTGGCCGAGGTCCGCGGCAAGGCACCCGACAAATGTCTGATGGGCGGAATCGACGAAAGCGGAGCGATCACCGCCGGCACCAGGGAGCAGATACGCGAAGAGATAGAAGATGCCATCGATCAGGTCGCCGGCGACCGCTTCATCCTTGCGAACGGTTGCTCCGTTCCTGACGACAATCCAGAGCACCTGCTGCGTACCGCCCGCGAGGCTCTGGACGAGGTCTCTTAGGTACTCGAAATCCTCCGAGATAGCTAGAAACTAGGGATCGATTAGGCAGCTATGGTTACTGAAAGTACTATTGCCCAACCAGACAGCATATTCGCGATGGCGCAACGTCAGTTTGACGAGACGGCGGAAATACTCAAGCTGGACGACAACATGCGAGGACTACTGCGCGAGTGTAAGCGCGAATTGACTGTGACCTTCCCCACCCAGATGGATGACGATAGCATCAAAATGTTCAGGGGATACCGGGTCCAGCACAATATCGCGCGCGGGCCGGCCAAGGGCGGCATTCGCTACCATCGTGATGTCACGTTGGACGAGGTAAAGGCGCTCGCTATGTGGATGACTTGGAAATGCGCCGTGGTAAACATCCCTTATGGCGGGGCGAAAGGCGGAGTCATTGTCGCCCCGACGGAGCTTTCGGAGAACGAGCTCGAAAACATGACCCGGCGCTACGCCGCCGAGATAATGATACTGATCGGCCCCGAGCGCGACATCCCGGCGCCTGACGTGAATACCTCACCAAAGATCATGGGATGGATCATGGACACCTACTCGATGCTGCACGGCTACTCGGTGCCGGCGGTAGTAACCGGCAAGCCGCTCAGCATCGGCGGTTCGGAGGGCCGGCTGGAGGCGACCGCTCGGGGATGCCTCTTTATGATTCGCGACGCGTTGAAACGCTGGCCGCGGGCTGATGAGCCGGTCTCGATCGCTGTCCAAGGATTCGGCAACGTCGGCGGTGAGCTCGTCAAGCTTCTCGGCCGGGACAGCGCATACAGAATAGTAGCGGTCAGCGACGCCCGAGGTGGCATTTACAATCCAAACGGCCTGGACGCGAACGCCCTTCACCGCTTTAAGCAAGAAACTGGATGGGTATCCGCCTTTCCCCGGGCCGATCGGATCACCAACGCCGAGTTGCTCTGCCTTCCGGTGGATGTCCTGGTTCCGGCCGCTCTGGAAAACCAGATCAACCTGGGCAACGCGGATCAGGTGAGAGCCAAATTCATCGTCGAGGGAGCAAATGGGCCTGTAACGCCGGACGCCGATCTCATTCTTCAGGGTAACAACGTGATCGTGGTGCCTGATATTCTGGCCAACGCCGGCGGCGTCACTGTGTCCTACTTCGAATGGGTCCAGAGTCTACAGGCTTTCTTCTGGGACGAGAACCAGATCAACACCCAGCTCGAGCGAGTGATGACCAAAGCCTTCGCCGCGGTATTGGAGACCAGCGAGCGCCATGAAGTGGACTTGCGGACGGCGGCGTTGATGCTGGCAATCGAAAGGGTGACGGAAGCCACGTCCATTCGAGGCATATTCCCGTGAGGCGCCGAGTGGCCGGCATCTTCGCGATGTCGGCGGCTCTCTCCTTTGCGTCATCCAGCAAAACTAAGATCGTCCTAAGCTAGTGACTTAGATGATCTTTACTTGACCGTGGATGCGTCGGGCGCGGGTCCGCCGGAGGTTTGTTTTACCTCGCTAGTTGGGGTACTATGCTATCACTAGTTAGGCGTCGGCGCCTTGGCGACAATTCAAGAGTGAGTAGTAATAGATGAGTTTTATATTGGGGTTCGGCGTAGGAGCCGTGGTTGGCGCGGCCGCCGTCATGTGGTTATGGTGGAAGTCGGCCGAGGACGAGGCGGAAACGCTGCGCGCGCTCAGCGGTCAGAACTAGATTCCTCTGACAATCGCGCAAGCTGGGCTAAAGAGCGCTTAGCGCACTGATACTCTGTTCCAACCTGCCTCGATGCTCTTTCACCACGCCGTATACACGCGCTGAGGGGAATGCTGTTTGCTACACCCGGGTAGCCAACAAGGCAGCTAGTCCGATCGACTTCTTTAAAGAAGACCCACAGGATTCCATTTCCAGTCATCTCGACTGTATCAGGAGCGTCGCATGACCAGAATAAATCGCGCAATTGAACTGCTTCAACAGGGGCAGCCGATCTACTACACGGCGGTCACCGAGTTGACCTATGAAGTTGGCCTCGACTCTGCGAGTACTTGGGCAGACTATCTGATCGCCGAATGTGAGCATCATCCATTCGACATGGCCGGCTTACGCGCCTTCATGCGCGGGCTGGTAGCGGCCGGCCCCACCAGGAGCGGCCATCGAACGCCGGCCGTGCTGGTCACTCTACCCACCGATGGCAGTAGCGAGCAGGTGGTGCGCACCAACGCTTGGATGGCCAAGCAGGCGTTGGCAACCGGCGTGCACGGCCTGATCCTGTGCCATGCCGAACAGCCGGCCGGCGTGCGGGCGTTCGTGGAGGCTGTTCGATATGGCTCCGCCGCGCTCGGTGTTGGTCAGGGACTGGGACAGGGCAATCGCGGTCAAGGGGGTCAAAGTGCGGCGGCGGCGATTTGGGGAGTGGACGAGCAGGAATATATACGGCTGGCAGATCCCTGGCCTTTGAATCCGGCGGGAGAGATTTTGCTCTGCCTGAAGATCGAGAACAAGAGAGCCGTTGAGAACGCCGAGGCCAGCGCCCTGGTCCCCGGAATCGGCGCGGCCGAGTGGGGCCCGGGCGATATGGGGATGTCATATGGCTACGCCGACGCGCACGATTCACCTTATCCTCCGGAAATGCAGCGGGCGCGGGATCGTGTTTTCCAAGCCTGCGAGTCGGCCGGTATCGCGTTCCTCGAAAGGATGGGGCCGGACAACGTCATCGACCAAATCAAAGCCGGCGTCATGATAGGTTCTTGCGGCGATGAAGGAAAAGAAGCCACTGAGATCGGCCGGCGGTACACCAAGCGCACAATGCCCTGGTAGGGGAGTTGAAGAAACTACGAACATTCGTCGAACATCCACGGCGCACCCATGTGCATGATCTGCGATCACTCGCCGGCGAACATAGGTGAAGGCGCGCCAGCCCAGTTAGTGGCGCAGTCCACCTAGGATTCGATCGTCTCTAGGATGATCTCCGAGTCCATCGTCGCAGTGACCCCGGAACCTCGGAAACTACCGCTCAGCGGGCCGGCCAAGCGAGGCGTTGCGGATGCGGCAACCGCGATGTGACGGTCGGCGACTGCCAAGCCATACGTCGGGTCATATCCCCTCCAGCCTCCGCCGGGTAGATAGACCTCCGCCCACGCGTGCATGTCGCGTCGGTCGGAGACTTGGCCTCCCTGCTGATAGCCGCTCACGAACCGAGTAGCGATTCCGAGAATCCGGCAACACTCTATGAAGAGCATGGCAAGATCGCGACAGGCCGCCTTGGCAGACTTCAAAGTTTCCTCTGCTGGCAAGGGGTCACCTTCTTCACGTACCGTGACTTCGTAGCCGCTGGATATCCTTCCGTTTAGGACTGCCAGGAATGGGAGAGTTTCGTGTCCGGCCCATCCGGCAATCGAGCGAGCAAATCTTCCGACGGGACCATCGGCGCGGTGGGAACTGGCGAGATATGGTGCGAGTTGGTCGCGCCACGCTGCCGGATAGGATAGGGGTAGATGATTCGCTTTGTCATCGAGCATGATGTAGTCGAATGGATTCTCGCGGAGAGTCTCCACGTCGAACTCCGACCTGACTAGCAACTCCTCCGCTGTTGCTTCGAACCACGTGTAGGCGACGTCGTTCCCCTCGGAGTCCAAGACTTCAGTGAAGATCGCCGGCTCCGGTTCGATTTGGAGGTGGAAGTTATGGAGCCGTTGCGAGCCGTCGCAGCGGGGGCGCAAACGGACCGTATGGGGCTCCAGGAAAACAGGCTTGCTGTAGCGATAGCGAGTTGTGTGGCGGACTCGAAAATGCATTAGTGTTGAATCCGCTACATTCAGTCGGTTGCGGATTCGTGATTCGCAACCGGAGCGAGCTTCGCGAAGGCTTTTTCGAGCCAAAGCGACGGCAAGTCTCGCACCGCCTGGCGTAGGTTCTCCTGCCACCAGGTCGAGATTTCGAGCAGATCTTCCTGGTCATAGCGGTGCTCGACGATTCGAAAGGTGTTCGGCACGTATAGGACGACATCAATTGGGAAGTCAACGTCGGCCGCGCTGATTCTCGTCGAGTCGAATGCCAAGCAACCCACCTTGAAGGCATGTTGCATCGGGTCGTTGTAAGTCAGTGTGCGGTCCAAGATCGGCTTTCCATATCCGGTTGAGCCGATGACGTGGTATGGAGTTCCTCTGCTGGTATCGACCCAGTTGCCCTCCGAGTAGATCAAGTAGAGCTTGTGCGACTTGTCGCCCCGCATCTGGCCGCCCACGAGCGCTTTCATGTCGAACCCTAAGCCGGCGTCCGCCAACGCCTTCTTATCCTCTGCTGATACGCGGCGAATCTGAGTGGCAAACAGATTGACGACTTCAAAGAGTCGCGAGAGGACGTCCATCCGCTCCGACAGAGCCTCCTCGAAATAGGTTAGTGCTTTGTCGCTGATAGAGCGCAGGCCCGATGTCATGATGAAGATGGCGCTTTCATCCTGTTCATAGAGGCTGACTTTGCGGGCCGTTAGCGTCTCGTTGCCGGAAGTGATCCGGGTGTCGGCAATTCCGATCAGTCCTTCGTGGATGTTGATCCCCAGGCAAAATGTCACTTCGTATCCCTTCGTTGGGGTTCAGTCAGCCGACCGGCCGCGGAGCGAAGAATGACTGCTTGATCGCATTCCCAACCTCATTGAGGTTGACTTGCAGATCGTCCAAGAACTCGTGCAGACCCTGGCGGATAATCTCACTCATGACAGTATAGTCAAGCTCCGCAACCAACCGACCCAGGCGTCGCTCCGCTTGATTTTGAAAGGTGCCGGGGCGCGTGCCGGTCACCGTGTGCAGAGATTCGTCCGCCCGCCTTACGCAATTTCGCACCGATCGCGGAAACTCAGGGTCGAGAATAAGGAACTCCGCCGTCCTGTCCAAGCGGACCATTCCGTGACGTTGGCGATACATCTCGAAAGCGCTGGCGGATTGTAAAACGGCTGTCCAGTGCAAATCGTCCGTCGGGCTCCCAACTTCGGCCGGCGATGGCAGCAGCATGAAGTACTTGACGTCGACGATCCGTGTCGTTTTGTCGGCGCGCTCCAACAACCGTCCGATCCGGCTGAAATGCCATGCCTCGCCGTGGGAAAGCGTCGCGTTTGTAATCCCTTCGAGTGTTTGGCTGGCGCGTTTCACTTGGCGCAAGAAGTCGTATCCTATGTCGCCTCGATGCTTGGCAGCGGCAGCCTCGACAAACAAATAGGTCTCGTTGATCTCGGCCCACATTGCTGACGAGATGATTTCGCGGATCGAGCGGGCATTCTCCCGGGACCTGCGCAGGCAGGACAGAATAGAGTTAGGATTCTCTGGATCGAACGTGAGAAACGCGATGACGTTTTGTTGACTCTCCTCACCAAAACGCGTCTTGAAATCTTTGACGTCGCCGGTTACTTCCACCAGCGGTGCCCATTGGTGAGGCATGCCCGGCGGCAAGTCAAGCATCAGGAACTCGTTTACGTCGACGAATCGGGCGACGTTCTCCGCCCGTTCGACGTAGCGGCTCATCCAGTAAATCGATTCCGCGACTCGGCTCAGCATCGCTTCATTCTTGTCTCATGACCCCAAGATGCCTTGTCACGGGGAAGCTTGCCGAGACCCTGTTTGAGGGAACGTTTGTGGAGAGAGTACCCAGGTATCTTTGCTTCCCCCGCCTTGCGACGAGTTGACGACCAATGAGCCTTCTCGGAGCGCCACACGGGTCAGCCCTCCAGGCATCACATAAATTTCTCGCCCGTAGAGAATGAAGGGACGCAGGTCGACGTGCCGTCCCTCGAAGTGATCCTCGATCAGCGTCGGTACTCGAGAAAGTGACAGGGTAGGCTGGGCGACGTAGTTGCGTGGAGATTGCCGGACTCGGTCCCTGAACTCGTCACAGTCTTTCGCCGTGGCATGAGGTCCAACCAACATTCCTTCGCCTCCCGACCCATTGGCAGGTTTGACAACCAGATTCTCGATATTGGCCAATACGTGGTCTCTTTGACGTTGGTCCCAGCAGAGGTACGTCGGGACATTCGGAATGATGATATCTTCGTCCAAGTAGTAACGCACGATTTGGGGCACGTAGGCGTATACGACTTTGTCATCGGCAACGCCGGTGCCAGGCGCATTCACGAGTGTTACTCTACCTTTGCGGTAAGCTTCCATAACTCCCGGAACGCCAATCAGTGAGTCGGTATGGAAGGCCCTTGGATCCAAGAAGTCGTCGTTGATACGTCGGTAGATGACGTCGACCAACTCCAGGCCGGCCGTGGTGCGCATGAACACGCTACCATCAACCACCACGAGGTCTCTCCCTTCCACGAGTTCAGTACCCATCTGCTGGGCTAGAAAAGAGTGCTCGAAATATGCGGAGTTGAATGGACCAGGAGTCAGTAGGACGATCTCCGCCCTAGTTCGACCGCTTGGCGCAACATCCTCCAACATGCCCAGAAGACGGCCGGGATAGTCGTCAACCGGCCGGACTCCCAGTCCCTGAAAGACTTCGGGGAAAGTTCGCTTCAGGACCAGACGATTCTGGAGAACGTATGAGACCCCCGAGGGCACGCGTAGGTTGTCTTCCAACACGTACATTCTTCCGTCACTGTCGCGGACGATGTCGGTCCCTGTGATGTGGCACCAAATCCCTTGTGGTGGGTTGAGACCAACGCACGCCTCCTGGAACCCTTGGGCTGTGCGGATGATCTCCTCGGGGATGATCCGGTCTTTGACGATTTTTTGATCGTGATAGACGTCGTCGATGAAGAGGTTCAAGGCGCGAACGCGCTGCTGTAACCCCTTCTCCAACCAATCCCATT
The DNA here is from genome assembly GCA_965220775.1 of Chloroflexota bacterium. GTDB lineage: Bacteria > Chloroflexota > UBA6077 > FW602-bin22 > JBCLEL01. The sequence continues at coordinate 3,855,892 of OZ244845.1, read as the reverse complement.
CGTGGGAGGTGACGAGACGAGGCACCAGATCGAATGGGAAGATGCGTTCCTGGCCTCTCTCGTCTCCGTAGACGTTGAACGTGATCCCCATGTGCATCAAATCGCGCTCGGCTACCCGTTGCCGGCGCAGGAGCTCCCCCTCCGGCAGGGAATCAATCCGCTCCACCAGCATGCGAAACTCCTCCCGCGGAGTTTCCGCAGAGCGGAAAAGCTCGTCATAGAAATCGCCGGTCTGATAGGAGCCGAAGTTCATCATCGGTTTCTTATGGGGTCGAGCCTAGAATCGTGGGGCCGGCGAGTCCCGCCTGGGGCCACATTCGACGAACCGACTATGGGGAGACTCGCGGCGAGTGGTTCGCCACTGGGAGTGCGCGCAAATCCGCGCCGGATTCTCAGATTGGTGAAGGGCAGCACGTGAAGTCCAATCAATAGTTGTTAGTCGTCTCATAGCCCGGAACACCCGACTTGGACCTCCGGCTGCTACATAGTACATTCTCCTCTCTCCCGGAATCCGGGCCAAGCCGAAGAGGCCTTGACATCCGATCAAAAAAGGCTGATCTGCGGTTCGTGCGGAATAGGGAAAACCCCAATAATAACCCACGGATTCGGGGCGACCAGGTGAAATCGCTGAGTCGTGCCAAGAAAGAAATGTAGGTCGGTCTCCAAGAACGTGTCAAAGTACTTACTCCGCACCTTTGCGAGCGCCAGTGGCTCGTCGAAATTTGTTGATTTCAAACAGTTCCAGTAGAGCGCGCCAACTTCCCAGTCAAGCACCTGGAGTTCGCTGCGTCTTCCTGTGGCATCCTCGAATTGGTACGAGAAGCTGTACGGTAGTTTCGGTATCAATTTGAATGTTTCCCTCCAGTTGTTGTCTTCAAAAAGGGCGAGTTGGCTGTGCAACGCGCGCATTTCACGGAGTTTTTCTGGATTCCATTCGCGTTCCTCGCTCTCCCAAACGAAGCCCTTGACCCTTTTGGGCTTGAATACGGCTAACGAGACTGCATTGCTTTTGGCGCCTTCGATGAGCTCGTCGAGCCGGTCGTAGACGCGTGCGGTCTGAAGCAGTAGACGTCGCCGCTCGCGCCAATTGCTCGAGGTGTCGATATGCCCTACAGGGGTGAGTTCGCTGGTATCCGACGGGTTGAAAGACTCGGGACGAGGGTCGGATTCTCTACGCAAAAGCCTGCACTCGATCCAGTCGAATTTCCGATAACGTTCCTCGAGGTCGAGCCGGCGAAACGGGACGGGGTAAATGCGTACCCACGTGCCATTCTTTCTCACACCGGCGGTGCATACGGTCTCGCCGTACTTGGTGGACAATGTCGGATAAGTCTTTACCGTAACGAGGATGCGATCCTTGTCTAAAGTTGTCATAGATGTGTTACGGAATAGATGGTATGGGGCTGTCCTGTCCGTTCGGACAGTTCTGACCGCCCGGGCGCCGCAGGCGAGCGCTCAAGCGCGGCGGACACACATCGCCGATGGCATTGGATTACCTCACGCTCGTAACAGGTGAGCGCCACACACTCACCTGATTGCAGCCAAGCCCGGATTTTTTCAAGCGCCTCCCCTTGATTGGGTAGAGTTTTCGACTCGTACTCGGCGAACAGTGCTTCGTAATCCGATTGGAGTTCGAGACCCCGGCGTTGCCACGACTCAATCCCAAGCTCGGGCATGTGCTTGTAGCGAATATCGATACCGTTGCATGCCTTGGCGAGGGCGCTCTTCGAGAACCCGTATTTGCGGCTGATAGCGTTCCGTCGGACATCGCAGAGTACTGTCACGCCCAATCGGAGTAGTGCGTTGAGGAAGTTTTCAAGCGTTCGTCCCTCGTACCCGATCGTCAAGAGCGAGGCTGTGTTCCTTTCCGGCCGAGCGGCCCTGATCCGGCCAAGCGTGATCTCGTCGTCCTGGAGTATCTCCTCCGCGATCTCGCTTCGGGTCGCGTAATAGGGGTACCGGCGATAGGTCTCCGCGATGAGCATATCGCCTCGGATCCCGCGGTAGCGATGGGAAAAAGCGTTCATGGGCGGATCCTGAAGCTCGCCTGCGATGCGCTTGCCCTCTTCACTGAGTATCCAGTGCTGGTCATCGTTGACGAGCAGACCTCGACTGATAAGGTGGCGGCGATCTGCATAGCTAGTAAATGAAAACGCTCCATATAGGTATGGCACGAACTCGTACGGCGCACGGGGGCTGCCCGCCCGACTTGTGGCCAAGAGCTCCTCGCAGTAGAGGAACAGAAGCTTCTGAAAATCCCGATTGCCTGCATTGCCGCCCAGCGCGTTGAGCAGCGCAAGAAGCCGCCACCGCCGAGGGTGCAGCCGGGGCGTTGTTTCGTGGAGCGATCCCGACGGTGAAAATTCCTTAATGATCCCTCTGCTCCCCTCTACACTCCACAAACTCGGTCAGAATGAATAAACGGTACCCGATAGGTTGGGCGACTCCCTTCGGAGCTTCCCTACGCCCACCGCAATCTACGTTGTTTTCCGTACAGAGGTTGATTGTCGAGCTTAGCATTAAATCAAAGCTCCTTCCAGAAGCCCTGATAGGCTCCGCGCGTTTACTATCTCAAGTTGGAACGCCGTCTTAGTCTCTCCGTACGGTCCTGGAGAAGGCTCTGACGCGAAAGAACGCAGTGCTGTCGCCGGCGACCACGGCCTAAGCGTACCCCTCGGCGATTCCGAGCGAGACAACCCAACACGAAGCTGGATGTTGCTCAGGGTGTCAAGGGACTCGTCATCGGGTTGGTGGTCCGTAATGTTGAACCCGGCCTGACAGAACTACATACCTGGGAACTGGTAGCGTGGCTTTCTATAGCCTTGAGCTGTCAATGGAGTCGGCCTCAGAGTTAAGCTTCATCACCCGTTTTATAATTCGCCGGCGCAGATCAACCGCGGGCCGGCCTACACCCCGGGTGTCATCCGCGGGTTTCATTTTCAACGACGTCCTCGAAAATGGAATGTATGTGCCTGTCCGGCAATGTCAGCACGACAAACGACGGCAAGCCCAATCGGCGCCAGAAGCACATCGGCCGGACACCTGTGGCACTGGCCACGTAGAGCGTCAGCACCGTACCGTGAGTTACTATAATGCTGTCCGCCGGTTCCGCTTTGATCACTCTGTCGATCGCAGCGGAGATTCTGCCGAGCGCCTGCTGGGCTGTCTCGGTCCCAAGCACAAGCTGATCCGGCGCCCGGTAGAATCGCTCGACCGCCTCTTCGAACTCATTCTTCGTCGGAAAGAAAGAAACGTTGCTCCTATGATGCTCCTCCAATCCTTCTGCGATCCGAATCGGAACCCCCAAAGCATTGGCAACTATCTCGGCCGTTTCCACCGCCTTGGGCTCTTTACTGCACCAGATCAGGCCGGGATTGAAGCTACGAAGTCTAGCGGATAGCAACTCGCACCGAGCACGTCCGGTCCGGCTGAGTTTCCAGATAGACGCCGGTTTATCGTGCTCTATCTCAGGCTGTGAATGACGTACAAGGATGAGCTTACGCAGGGGACGCCTCAATCGCATACCCAGGTTCGGTCGTACGATCCATTGGAATTTGGCATTCTCGCCAAGAACCATAGTATCCTTTTTTTGTGTAGTTGGAGTCTCTCAGGCCTTTCTCTGCCGCTTGACGTGGCTTGACTACGCTACTTTACATCCCTTTCTCTGCCCAAGGAGTAACTGTGTTAGCGACAACCACGACGAACCAATCTTCCGAAACTCGCCTGTCCGTATCCTGGCTCGACTATTTCCGCAACAACCGCGAGTCTCTTCTGGAGATTCCCTGGGGGCGCGGCGCAGAAATCAGTGACCAGGAACGCGCCGCAATCGGTGGCTCCGTCCGTGAGTTTCAGCTCGGCGAGAGCTCGGAAGGGAAGCACATCTTGCGGTGCGGCCGGGAGTTCGCCGCCCTCCGGCGCACCCCTGCCTACGCCGAAGCCATCACGCTCTTCGTTCGTGAGGAGCAACGACACGCACGCGACCCTGGCCGCTTCATGGACCTGGCCGGCATCCCGCGACGTGCCCGGACCTGGCCCGATACGGTTTTTCGGCGCTTGCGCCAGCTTGGCGGCCTCGAAGTCTCGATTACCGTGCTGATCGCGGCGGAGATAATCGCCAAGGTCTACTATGCCGCGTTGCGCGAGACCACCGGATCGGCCGTACTGCGCCGCATTTGCGACCAGATCTTGCGGGACGAACGCGAGCATGAACGTTTCCAATGTGACTACCTGGCGGTCCTCCGAGAGACACGCCGGCCGCTACTTTCGACCTTGACCGAGGCGGTGCATCGCTTCCTCTTCTTTGGCACCTGTATCGTCGTCTGGAACAGCCATCGCCGGGCGATCCGAAAAGGAGGAATGGGGTTCGGCCGATTCTGGAAGAGCTGCTGGCGGGAGTTGAATGAGGCGATGCGCCACGTGCGGTCCGGACCGAAGTTCGCTCCCGGCAGATCCGACCTGGCTTCCGTCGCCTAGGATACTCGGAACGGCGCGCCCAACTGGCCGGCGCCGGCCAGCATCACGACTTGTGTTTCTTTCTGATCGTCTCAGTTACCGTGGTCTTGGAGTCTTTGGCAGGAGCCACGGCATCGCCGCCGGCTCCCAGGTCGAGGCGGCGATATACTTCGTAGGGGGTCTCGTCGTGAATTGACGCCGCATAGGCCTCGAGTCCGCGCTTCAGCACGTCGGAGATCGACAGGCCAGTTCGCTGTCTAATTGCTGCCAACGTCGATTCGGCGTCATCATCCAACCGGACGGTTCTGATACTCATTGGGCGTGCTCCTCGTCTCGCCGTAACATGAACGTATTACGAACTAAGTCTGCTATCAACACTTGAGACGAACTCTCCGCGTGCGCCGCTCGGTGGTCCCGAGAGGGGCAATCCATCCCGAAGCAGGCGATGGAGTTGAGATCAAAGTGAAACTTCATCGTGTGCGTCGGACTTTAGGTAGTTGAGCCGGCTCGTCCTAGTGTTTCGTCAATTGAAGCCGGCGTTCACTGCGCCATATGCGGACGATACGCACGGCGTTCGAATCATGTCGATACACGATCCGGAACGGTGGGTGGATGATTTCTCTTAGAGACGATTGGCCAAATTCCGGTACGACGCGTCCCAGGTCCGGATGGTCTATGAGATCCTCAACGTGTGCGACGACTTCTTCAACTAGGCGAGCACCCATTTCCGGTACGCCTTGTTTGTTGTACCAGGATTGGATTGACTGTAGGTCAGCCAAAGCGGATTTGGCAAAGCGGACGTTGACGGACATGTGCTAATCGAGGCCAAGTTGGTCTTTGACTTCGCGCAAAGATACTTCCCGTCCCTCCTCCAGATCGCAGAGCCCCTCAACGACCGCCCGCATAAATGCGCGCTCCTCCTGGGCACTCTCATATTCGGTGACGGATTGGACGACCGCGACGCCGCGCCCCCGTCTAGTCAGCAACACCGGCCGGTGTGACTCAGCTACATGTCTCACGAGCCGGCCGGGATTGGCCTTCAAATCCGTGAGCGGTAAGATGTCCTCCGAAAACTTGATCTCCATCAGCCAGCCTCCTTATCGTACCAATTCAGAGGGCTAATTATAGGTTCACTTGAAGGATCCATCAACAGGTCCTTTTTGAGATCTAGTTCGGACGCAAGGTTATGTAGGCAATGAGCAGCAGACAGGGTCTGAGTGCGGGATGCGAGCTAGTTTTTCGGCCGCACTTCGCTTAATCCGAATCGACTAACTCACGCCTGACTTGATCCCAGTCCAGTAACGGGTCGGCGGGGTCGCGGAGCCTTTCCACCGCAACTGTCAGGTCGTCGAAATCCTCCAAATATCGTTCCAAGGCTTGACGGACAACGTCCGCTCGGCTCCGCTTCAACTCCATCGCTGCCGCGTCCAACGCTTCGACCAGGGCATCGGGCAACCGCGCGGTGATCTGGGTCATACCTTGCTCCCAATCGATCTGATTTGATCTCGGCGCGCCGGCCAATTTACGAGCAAGGGGGTGCTGTAGCCAGATGTGACATAACAATTCCATGTTCTTGCCGCAAATTGTTATGTTGCATTTCAACACTGGGCGTGACGCGGTCGCCTTCGTTCGCATACAGGCGGAATCATAGGCGCCGCTCTCGGCGGTGGTCTCGTCGATGAAGAAGTGTGCTTCGCTCCTGATCGATCGCCGAGCCGCCGGCCTGATATGATGCGAACAATCAATAGCTGACAGGACGGCACGCGCCTCGTCGGCAGAGGGTCGGGAAACCCGGCCCGAGGTGGCGCCGTGCTGGGAAATGAGCGCAAAACGGAGGTTGTTATGGACGGACTGAAGAAACTGATCGGAGCCTATCTGCTGGTCGTTCCACAATCCGATCTCCAAGCAACGTCGCTACGATAGCGAGTTTGCGGCTTATAGTCTGCAGTTTGTTATCGGGAGCTCCAAGATGGCAGTTGCACCTGTTTCAGATAGATCTTCCATCACCTTGACTACTTCCTCTCTCCTAACCAGAGACCGGACTGCAAACCATTTCTTATCCTCCAATGCACTAATCGTTGGCGACTTGAACCCAGGAGTTATCGCAACAGCCTCCTCAAGACAGTGTGAGGGTATGTTGTACTCTATCAACGAATAGTTAAACGCAATAATAGCCCCCTCAGCGCGACGCACGATCCTCTTCGCGATCTGTCCGCCCGAAGTCGCTCTTGCACCAATAAGAACAGCCTCAAACTTGCCTAGCTCCTCAAGCACCCTTAGATGATGCGCCGCCAACGTACTTCCCGTCTCAACAATGTCCACAACAGCCTGGGCCACGCCCAACGCAATCATGGTCTCCACAGAACCAGAAACCGGAACGACATGCGCGCTCAGGTCATTGGTCTTCGCGAAGGATAGTGCCATGTTTGGGAAACTTGTAGCGATCGTACACCCGTCTAAGTCTCGGACTGATTGGTAGGCACTTTCCTCCGGAACACACAGGGCTAAGCGACATCGCCCAAAACCTAGTTCCAAGTGAGTGATAACGTCAGCCTGAGACTCAGCAACGACGTCACTTCCCGTGACCCCCATATCGATTGCCCCTTCGCCGCATAAAACGGGAATGTCACTCGCCCTGAGGAAGATGAAATCAACTGGCAGACCGGCCACGCTGGAGAAGAGCCCTCGCCCATGTCGCTGGTAGCGCAGGCCGGCCCGCTCCATCAATTCGTTAGTCTGATCGGAAAGACGACCTTTGCTCGGCACTCCAACCCGTAGATTCATTTCTGGCGCGACTCCTTTTCATCAATCCCCGAAACACCGAAACGCCTCTCCAATTCCACCAGCACATCCTGGAAATCCGCATCGCACAGAGCCAAGAATAACAGAAGGTGAAACAGAAGGTCGGCGCTTTCGCTGATCACCTGACTTCGTTTGCCAACGGTACCAGCGTCTGCAACTTCGGCGACCTCCTCAAGGAGTTTGGCTGAAACAGCCGCAGTTCCTCCAGACAGTAAATGTACAGTATACGATCGATGGCCCGGCTGCTGGAGTTGACGATCAGCGATTACTTTCTCGATCTCAGATACGATGCAGTTACAATTCTTCATTTCCCTATCTCTTCAATCCAGTCGTGAGTCTCTCTGCGCAAGACCGCTTTGCATCCCTTAGGCAGCATCTTGGTAAAATCAACCGACAGTTTTCTCGGACTAGGTTTGGCGTCCACCAATCCTTGTTGACGACCGACCCAAGCTCAGATATCTTCTTGCTCAGTTGCGAGGGTTTAGGAAGCCACAGCTCATCGAACAATATCGAGAGGTCAATTTGCCATGGCCCTGAAGCATGATTTGGCAAAGCGGACGTTGACGGGCACGTGCTAATCGAGGCCAAGTTGGTCTTTGACTTCGCGCAAAGATACTTCCCGTCCCTCCTCCAGATCGCAGAGTCCCTCAACGACCGCCCGCATGAAGGCGCGCTCCTCCTGGGCACTCTCATATTCGGTGACGGATTGGACAACCGCGACGCCGCGCCCCCGTCTAGTCAGCAACACCGGCCGGTGTGACTCCGCTACGTGTCTCACGAGCCGGCCGGGATTAGCTTTCAGATCCGTGAGCGGCAAGATGTCCTCCGAAAACTTGATCTCCATCAGACAACCTCCTCATCGTACCACTTCAGAGGGCTAATTATAGGTTCATTTGAATGATCCATCAACAGGTCCTTTTTGAGATCTAGTTCGGACGCAAGGTTATGTAGGCAATGAGCAGCAGACAGGGTCTGAGTGCGGGATGCGAGCTAGTTTTTCGGCCGCACTTCGCTTAATCCGAATCGACTAACTCACGCCTGACTTGATCCCAGTCCAGTAACGGGTCGGCGGGGTCGCGGAGCCTTTCCACCGCAACTGTCAGGTCGTCGAAATCCTCCAAATATCGTTCCAAGGCTTGACGGACAACGTCCGCTCGGCTCCGCTTCAACTCCATCGCCGCCGCGTCCAGCGCTTTCGCCAGGGCATCGGGCACCCGCGCGGTGATCTGGGTCATACATGGCTCCCAATCGATCTGATTTGATCTCGGCGCACTGGCCAATTTACGAGCAAGGGGGTGCTGTAGGCGGCCGTGACATACCAAGTGGATATTCTAGCCCCCAATTGTTGCATAGAATTAAACACTTGTGCGCCCGGCGGTCGCTTCCAAGGGTGCTCCGGTGGCCTGGTCGGAGACGTTGTTAGATTCGGGCCCGTCGATGAGGAAATGTACTTCGGTCTTGCGTCATATATAGGGGCTGCGGCTTGATACGATACGAACAATCAATAGCTACCAGCGCGGCATGCGCCTCGCCCGTAAGCGGGAAGAGTGCCGGCGCGACTCCGGCGGACCCGTTACCCGCCGATACCTGGAGGTCAACGTTGTCTTCTTCGTTACCGCCGGCGTTACGATACTATTTCTGCACAACTGGTTTTCGCTATTGGCATTCGGCGGAGACAGCCTGGACGGCAATCATCAGGCCTGGATAATCTGGGCGGCCGTCGATACGTTACTGCCGCTGGTCTTGGGCGTCACCGGCTGCCGGCTCTGGCAAGGGGAATCCGACTCCTAGCCGGCACGTAGATTCCGGCGCCCTCGAGGTCGCCTGGCCATGCGGAACGGGCGCCTAGCTGTTCCCAGATCATCCCGCAAGCCACCATCTGGTAAACTTGAGCCATGATCCGAGCAGCCATAGCGTGCGCGTTTGTTGCCCTGGTTTTACTCGTGGCCGCCTGTGTCGAGGAATCGGACGCCGGCGATGCTTCGGGTCGGTCGGCGGCGGTCCTGAGCACCCTCGCCGCCGCGGCGGCCACCCCGTCGCCCGAGCCGACGCCGCTCCCTCCGTCTCCAACCGTTACTCACACGGCCGAACCGGTCGCAACGAACACCCCCACGGCCGAGCCGGCCGCCACCTTCACGCCAACCCAGGTCGAGAATACCGCTACCGCAGCGCCGGTCGATACTCCCACCGAGACCGCGCCGCCCACCGTCGAGCCGGAAGATACCGAGAGAATGGTCGGAACCGACGTCGGAGACACTGCGCCCGGATTCGTGTTGGCATCGGCCGCCGGGCCCGAGTTTGCCCTTGAGTCGCTGAGAGGCGAAAAGAGCGTTGTAGTCATCTTCTATCGGGCGTTCTGGTGAACATTCTGCCGAGCCCAGCTCGTGGAGCTGACGGACGTATACCCGGACATCCAGGCCCTCAACGCCGAGGTGGTCGCGATCAGCGTCGACGACCTTGCCGGGGCGAGTGATATCGTCCAGAAGGTCGGTATACCGTTCCCAATCCTTTACGATCCGTCCCGTGGAGTGCCGGAGACGTACAAGGTATTCAATCTTCTGGGTGACGATCTCGCGACGCCCTCAACGTTCGTCGTCGACCAGAACGGCGTCATAGCCTGGAAGTACGTCGCCAACTCGATCGGCGACCGGCCACCCACCTCCACCATCCTCGACCAGCTGGCCAGTATCGGCCAGTAACCTCACTCCTCCATAGGACGACTGCGATAAATCCTGCGCAGAGCAGAGCCGGAATGAGCAACGCATATGGCCGGACCGCCTGATCAGGAGCCCAAACCGGCCGGCTGTGGATGCAGGTGGCTATGGGATATCGTTGTCTTCCTGGTACTGGTGTTCCTGCTCTGGTTGGAGCGGGATAACATTCCTTCGGCCATATCCGACCTGCGGTCCCAGATCGCTCCGCCAATTGATAGGGTTGTTGTAACCACAGAGCCGGGCGCGACTAACTCCTCAACGCCGACGATTGCGTCTCCACTGGCGCCGCCCGCGATCAGCTCGCCCACTCCCGGGACCACTGTAGCAGTCGCGCCGGCCGCAATGAACACTCCCACTCCTACGAGTCTGGCGCCTACCATCTCGTTCCTTCTCGGCGATTTCGAGAATGGCCTCTGGCTGGAGCAACAGGATCCTGACCTAGCTCTTGCGATCAAGAACCTAGTTTGGGCGCAGGACGGCATCAACATTGCGGAGTATAAGGCGATTCAGGGCATCCTTTACGTTGCTGTAGGGAGTCGTCCCACAGCTTCGTCGCTGATCTCCCGGAACTGGGTACGGGATGGCATCGACGGCGCCGAAGCTGACCTCATAGAGCATTTTGCTTACGTAGTGCGCGAGGATGCGGCCGCGGCGTCGCAGATATTAGATATGCTATTTATCAAGACGATTGAACCGCCCGATGTGCCGGCTATGGAGTCACTGAGTAGGCTCGCCGTCTCCGATCCTCAGATCTTCTACGGTGTATTGTCCCATCCCACGCTGAGCGCCGGCATATCTAATGATTTCGCCCCTATTGTTGCCACGCTTCACGGCGTCGCGGAAACCAATCCCGTTCTAATCGACACGTTACTCAATCCCAGCAATGTGGTTTTAGAACCGCGCACAATCACGTTGCCGTTGTCCGGTGAGGTGGTTCTCACTATCATCCGGACAGGCCCGGGCGCTGCCCGCTCCTTGGATCTGTTGGAGCACGCGGTGCGCAGCGCCGAACAGTACATGGGCGCGCCGTTGCCGTCCAACTACGTCGGCCTGCTCTTTGAGAACGCCGTGCCCGGCTCGTTCGCGGGAACGAATTCCCGTACTCACATCACCATCCTTCCCGGATATGACGTCGACGACGGCAATAGGGACGCGGCGTTCGCCGGCGAGGTCATCGCTCACGAAGTGGCTCACTACTACTGGGCCGGCAACGCAAACTGGATTGACGAGGGAGCCGCCGATTTCATGGCTGCCGTTATCGGAAGTGTGGGAACCGGCCGTCCGACAGAAGTGGGCAACCCTCCCTGCGCTTATGCTGGCAATATCGCCGAGTTGGAGTTTCTGGAAATCGATCGAGGTGACGTTGAGTTCGAGTGCAATTATTCTTTGGGGCAACGGCTCTTCGTGGACCTGCATCGGACGCTCGGCGCCGAGAAGTTCCGGCAGGGGTTCCGCCAGCTATACCTGACATCGAAGGTGGACCACGATACCGACGATTTCCCCGGCACATCGTTAGGTATCGGGCACGTCAACGAGGCGTTTCGCTCAGACGGCGGAGCCGCGAACATCGTCATCGCCCGCTGGTACGACGGAACCGAGCCTTACGATCTCTCTCATGTCGATAGGGACCCGATCGATCCCAGCCTGCCTGGCATCAATGGGCGTATCGAAGAAGCTTTTCTCACTGCCGGCGAGGACGGACCTCCCGTGCTCAGATTTCCCGCGCAAGGCTTAAGCGATTGGATAATTCTCACGATAGAGTACTCGTACAGCATATCGGGCGGCCCCTATGAAGTACCCGTAGAGATTGTGGAATACCACCAAGACGGGTTCGCTTATCACCGCCGGAGCAACGAGTTCACCGCGGAAGCCGAGTACATTGGCGGTACGATGTGGTTTTCGGTTGGCATTCCACCATCGCAACATTGGGCGCCCGGGCATTACGCGGTATTCGTGTACGCCGGCGGGCGCAAAGTGGCCGAGGTGTACTACGAGGTCACCCCCTGATCGGCGTTGATGCACCGATGGATACCTGTTACGCTGCGCATCATGAGAACGACGATTTCGCTTGATGATCAGCTTGCGAAGCAGGTGCGCCGGGCAGTGCCGGAGTCGTACATGGTATTCAACCTCCTGGGCGACGATCTCGCCACCCCTTCAACGTTCGTGGTGGACCGGGACGGCGTGATCACTTGGAAGTACGTTGCCAACCCGATCGGCGACCGGCCGCCCACCTCCAACATCATCGACCAATTGGCCAGTCTCGGCGGCTAATCCCGCCCACGAGAACAGCGAGAGATTCCGCACCGATCAGAACCGGAATGAGGGGCGCAATTGGCCGAATCGTCTAAGCAACCACCCGAGCAATCCGGCAGCGGGTACAGGTGGCTACGGGACGTCGTTCTTGTCGCGTTGCTCGGATTCACAATTTGGCTAGGGCCGGGCGGCGTTGCCTCGATCATCACCGACGTGCGATCCGCGACCGCCCGGCCCTCTCCAACGGCTGCCCGGTCTCTGGTGCCGGCTCCGACCGCCTCGCTGACTCCAACGGCTGCCCAGTCTCTGGTGCCGGCCGCGACCATCCCGCCCACACCCTCACCCGTCTCCCCTCTGGCGCCGGGCGCGATATTGTCGCTGACTCCAATGGCTGCCCCGGCTCTAGCGCCGGCCGCGACCATCGCTCTCACTCCAACAACCGTCGCGCCTCCCACTTCAACGGCTACTTCGTTCTTTCTCGGCGATTTCAAGAACGGCGCCTGGCTGGAGCAAGTAGACCCGAACCTAGCCTCTGCGATTAAGGATCTGAGTTGGGTACAAGACGGCATCGACGATGCGGAGGCTAAGGCGATTCAGGGTATCCTCTACGTTGCCTTAGCAAGTCGTCGCGTCGCTTCGTCTCTCGTCTCCCTGAGCTGGGTACGAGACGGCATCGACGATGCCGAAGCTGATCTTATCGATAGGTTCCCCTACCTGGTGCGCGAGGACTCGAACACGGCTCTGCGGATCATTCGCATGCCATTTCTCAAGAGCATTGAGCCGCCCGACCTATCTGCTCTGGAGTCCCTGACTAGGCTCGCCATCTCCGAGCCTGAGACATTCGACGGTGTAATGTCCTACCCAGTACTTAGAGATGGTATCTCGGACGACCTGGTGCCGATTGTCGCCACGCTGCACGGCGTCGCGGCAACGAATCCTGCCCTCATCGATGTCCTCCTCAATCCCGGCAATGTCGTTCTGGAACTGCGCACGGTCACGTTGCCGTTGTCGGGTGAAGTCGTCCTCTCCATCATCCGCACCGGCCCGGGCGCAGCGCGCTCCATGGAGTTGCTGGAGCACTCGGTTCGCACGGCCGAAGAGTACATGGGCGCACCGTTGCCGACCAACTATGTCGGCCTGCTCTACGCGAACGCCGTCGCTGGCTCCACTGCGGGAACAAATTTCGGGACTCACATTGGCATCCTTCCAGAATTCGACGTCGACGACGGCAGTCGTGAAGCGGCGTTCGCTGTCCGGATTATCGCTCATGAGGTGGCACACGATTACTGGAGAGGCAACGCAAATTGGGTGGACGAAGGCGCCGCGGATCTCGTGGCATCCATCATTGAGGGTGCGCGAAACGGCCATCCGATTGAGGTTAGCAGGACTCCGTGCGTCTATGCCCGCAATATCGCGGAACTGGAGTCTCTGATATTCGCTCGAGATGATGTCGAGTTTGAATGCAATTATTCGCTGGGGGAACGGCTTTTCGTAGACTTGTATCGGACGCTGGGCGCCGAGAGGTTCCGGCAGGGATTTCGCGAGCTCTATTTGGCATCGAAGAGGGCGCACGACACCGACAACAATCGGGGCACGTCGGTTGGCGTCGGACACGTCAAGGAAGCGTTTCGCTTAGACGACGGAGCCGCGAACATCGTCATCACCCGCTGGTACGACGGAACCGAACCCTACGACCTCTCCCATGTCGATACGGGCCCGGTCGATCCCAGCCTGCCCAGCATCAATGGGCGTATCCAAGAGGTTTACCTCACTGCCGGCGAGGACGGGCCTCGCGTATCCAGCTTTTCCGCGCAAGACGTAAGCGATTGGATAATTCTCACGATAGAGTGTTCATACGAGGTGTCGGGCGGTCCCCATGAAGTCCCCTTGGAGATTGTGGAGTATTACGAGGACGGGTTTGCCTTCCGTCGCGGAATCGGCACGTTGATCGCAGAAGGCAGGTACATCGGCGGTACGATGCGATTTTCGGCGGGAATGCCCCCATCGCAGAGGTGGGCGACCGGCCACTACGCGGTATTCGTGTACGCCGGCGGGCAAAAGGTGGCAGAGGTGTACTACGAAGTCACGCCCTGACCGGCGTAGATGCGGCGATGTACAACTGGTATGCTGCGCACCATGAGAGTAACGATTTCGCTTGGCGATCAGCTCGCCAAGCAGGTGCGCTGCGAGGCAGCCGTCCGCGGCATCAGCGTGAGCGCCTACATTTCCAGGATGTTGTCCGATGCGCTGGTGTGTCGCGAGCCATCAGAACCGCTGCCATTCCAGTTGGTGGCCGTGCGCGGTGCTCGCCCTCGCCCCGGAATCGATCTAGATCGGCCCAGGGCGCTCGACGTAGAAGACGATCAGGCGCGTTTCAAGCGCCGGCATCGCCGAGGCTCCCACCACCCCTGCCGGCGGCGTTGACGGGATCCGTCGGCGCGCCGGATACTTACCTTCGTTAATGAGAATGCGCACAAGTGGAGTTGGCAATTGGCGCGGTTGGACCTACGGCTGTGGCAGTCCTATTCTCGAGCCCCATTGACCAAAGGAAACTAGTCCATAAGATGATCAATGCACTCGAGGCCATCGACCGGCTTAAACAAGAACTCGACGCAATGCGTCCGCTGCCGCCCGATGCTATAGGTCAGGTCGAGCAGAAGCTGAGGCTCGAGTCAAACTACAACTCGAACGCCATCGAAGGAAACACGCTCACCCTCGGGGAAACTCGCAACCTCATCCTCCACGGACTCACAGCTAGTGGAAAGCCCTTGCGCGACCATTTCGACATTCAGGGTCACGACAGCGCGTTCAAGGCAATTGAGGTCGCGATCGACGATGACCAAGAACTCAACGAGGTATTCATCCGTAACCTCCATCGAATCCTATTGAAGGAATCTTACGAAATGGAGGCGGTGACTCCCGATGGGAGATTGGCTAAGCGGATGATTTCGATTGGCGGCTACAAGACTATGCCGAACAACGTCAAGACGTCCACCGGCGAGACAATCTACTTTACTCCTCCAGAACAAGTGAAGCCGGCGATGACCGACCTCATCGACTGGTACCGGTCGAAAGAGCGCGAAGGCGAGCATCCCATCATCGTCGCAGCCACCTTCCACTATCGTTTCGTTCGCATCCATCCCTTCGATGATGGCAACGGCCGGATGGCCCGGCTGCTGTTGAACATGATCCTCATCAAACATGGGTACACGGTGGCCATGATTCGGCACGAGAACCGAGAGGAGTACCTTAGTCAGCTGGAGCGGGCCGATAAGACCGAGGACCTAACAGCGTTCATCAACTATATCGCGGCCTGCTGCGAGTACTCCCTAAACCTTCACCTGAAAGCTGCCCGTGGAGAGTCGATAGAGGATGTGGAGGACATAGACAAAGAGATCGCGCTTTTCAAGCGCTCTTTGGCGAATACCGCGCATGAAGCTCTGTTGGCCAAAGAGTATGTCGCTTCTGTCTTGTATCCAATTTACGATTACTGCCAAAGCAAGATTAAGTTGTTTTCAGATGCATTTGGCAGAGTCCAGACATACGTCAGTTTCTTTGTGACTACAACAGATGGCCGAGTGGTTACTCTTTGCGAAGACTCAGCCAGTCTGCCATCTTTCCGAGATCAATCGGCCTTGCCGGATAAATTGCGGTCCATCTCCTTCAGATACTCAATTTACCTGACCACCTTCCAGGGAAGGCAGGATGACCATGTCCTTGTCGAAGTCAAGAATGACGTGGACACGCACCACTGCCTGTGGACCTTTTCCATTGGTGATCTGAATGTACGGTCGGAATATAACGGGCGAGACTTGGAAGACCTCAAGGGGCAATTCAACGAGATGCTGCGAATGATGATCAAAAACCTGGAACGGAGATGATGTCGACCCGGAACGCGTTTTCGATCCACAGATTCATAGCCTCAAGAGTAACTGTCAAACACGAGGTTGGCTCATCACGCCGGTGGTTGGAAGAGCCTGCCGACGATAGAGGTATGCACATGTCCGAGGTCACGCCCGGACCGGCGTAAATGCGGCGATGTACAACTGATATGCTGCGCACCATGAGAGTAACGATTTCGCTTGACGATCAGCTGGCGAAGCAGGTGCGCCGGGGCGCGGCCGCCTCCGGCATCAGCGTGAGCGCCTACATCTCCAGGACGTTGTCCGATGCGCTAAAGCGTAGTGAGCCATCGGAACCTCCGCCATTCCAGTTGGTGACCGTGCGCGGTGTCCGCCCTCGCTCCGGAACCGATCTAGATCGGTCCAGGGCGCTCGACGCTGAAGACGATCAGGCGCGTTTCAAGCGCGGGCATCGCCGAGGCTCGCTCCACCCCCGCCGGCGGGGTTGACGTGAGAGGTTAGCGCACCGCAAACTTAACACCACACACGAATGCCCGCACAATTAGGAGTTCGGATATGCTGCGGCTGCACGTACGGCTCGATGCGGAGCGCAGGCGGCGGTTGGAGGAACTGGCCGAAGAGGGAGGTATGCCCATGTCCGACGTGGTGCGCGGCCTGATCGACGAGGCCTATGAATGCACCATGCTAGAGCGTCGCAGGGAGGCGGTCAGCCGGCTGGTCGCGCTGGAGGTGGAGGATCCGCCGGACGTTGCCACGCTCTCTCGTGAGTTGGAGGAGGCCCATGTGTCAGGCGGCCTTCACCGACACCTACGCTGCCTGTAAGGAGCATCGAGGCCGACTAACCCCGCTTGGCGCGGACTACCTGTTGGAGGAACCTGCACCTGTGTTGCACAGATTCCGGCATCGGCATTGAGGCCACCATGCAAAGGAGGAGCGGTAATGGAGCAACGACAACTCGGCGACAGCGGTCTCTTTACCTCGTCCTTGGGGTTCGGAACTTGGGAAATGAGCACCACGGACTACGGGCATATCGACGTTGGAGAGGCGAGTGACGCGGTCAACGCCGCCATCGACCACGGCATCACTCTCTTCGATACCGCCGAAGTCTACGGCCCGTACCACTCGGAAGTCCTTCTGGCAAAGGCGCTGGGCAACCGGAGGAAAGACGTTGTCCTCGTGAGCAAAGTGGGCTTTGAATTCGATGAGAATGGGAATAACGAGGCCCGAAACTCGAAGCATGACTTCGTCATCGAGCGTGCCGAAGGATGCCTCGCCAGATTGGAAACGGACTACCTGGACCTGCTGCTCATCCACTGGCCGGACCACGACACGCCGTTCGAAGAGCCCATTCGAGCCTTGAACAAGCTGAAGGCGGACGGGAAGATCCGGCACTACGGCGTATCAAACTTCACGCCGGAGATGATGGACGAGTGTGAGAAGCACGGTCACCTGGCCGCCAACCAAGTCGGCTATCACATGTTCGACCGCCGCATGGAATCGAAAGTACTTCCCTATTGTCTGGAAAACAAGATCGGGTACATGGCCTACGGCACTCTCGCATTCGGGCTGCTCGCCGGCGCTTTTACGCCGGATACGACTTTCGGAGAGGGAGATTGGAGAAGCAGCGGTCTCGCGTTTGAGCTCCCTTTGTTTAAGAAAGAGGAGTTTGCGAAGGAGCTGAAGGTCGTCGAGCGCCTGAAGAAAGTCGCCGGCCGCTACGAGAAGTCAGTCGCGCAGATGGCAATTGCTTGGAATCTGGGCCATCCGGCCGTGTCGGTCGGGCTGGTGGGAGTGCGCAACGAGTGGGAGCTAAAGGAAAACGTCGCCGCCGTGGGGTGGAAGCTCGACGCCGAGATTCGGGAAGAGATCGACGCGATCTTCGCCGAGGAAGGCGTGCCCACTCACGTTGATACGCCCCAGGCGATCTAGGAAACATACTCTCCCATCTTGCTCTAGGTACGACGGGATAGGCGCCGCGGTCAAAGAGACTTTAGCTCCGAGAGCACGCCGGCCAGCCGGCTGGCCAAGATCCAACTGGGGTGTCAGTCCAGAGCTTGATGGGCAGGGCTGGTCGGCGGCTTGCCATGTAGCCAGGGACATTAGATGTCAACTCAAGCTCTCAGCCGACGGAGCCGGATAGCCAATTCACGACTGGGAACGGGACATCGTGGATCGTCCCGCATCCCTTCAAGCGCAGCGACGAGCTGACCTGGCGATAGGATTCCAGCGGTCAACATGTTGTCGATGACCCACAGGGCATCTAGGTGTGAGATTCCTTCGGATCGGGCGACGCTGCGCATGGTCCTGTCTTCCGTGAGGAGATACCATCCGTGGTGATTGGCGAGGGCAAGAGCGAAAGAATCCACTAGGCTCAGGGCCGGGCGCTTGGACTGATAGGCGATTGCCATTACCACGCTCTCGGAATCCAATGACTCAACTCTCAAGCCGAACCCAAGGAGGTCCTGCCGGCTGTACGCGCCCAGATCAATCAGTTCCTCGTGGAACAGCAGGTCCGGCACCGCGAACTGGAACTCCAGCTCGAACATCTTGTCCAGTAGGTCGCGCTTTGAGAATTCGATCAAGACGGAGCTGTCGCTCACTAGGACCTTCATTGGTTTCCTAAGCGGCCGAACCTGCCATGATGTGCTCGATTTCGCTGACTCGCATTCTGAGCAACTCCGCAGCCTTGGATTCAGATATTTCATTCTCCGCCAGAGCTCTCAAACAGAGACGAACAAAACGCCTGGGGCTCTCCCTTCGTTTGAGTGGGCACGGCTCACTCCGTCTCCAACTCCGGCCGATGCCACGGAATATGCGTTGCATAGTCGACTCTGTAATGATTCCCAGGTCACGCATTCGCATGACCAAGGCTGCGGCGCTTATGCCGAACATTTTCTTGATATCCATGAGTTCGGTGAAACCGAAATTGTGCCGCCGGCGCCCTACTTCACGAATGAGCTCGTCCCGGGGCGCCAAGAAGGCGCCGGCAAAGCGATGGCAGGCTTTCTCTTCCTGCACCGTGGAGGGAATGTCCAAGACCATGTGGCCCAATTCGTGAGCGATCGTGAACCGCTGTCTTTCGAGAGACTTCGCGGTGGAACAGACCACCACGGGCACGTCGTCCCCACCCACCCGGCGTACACGGCAAGTGAGCCCATCCACAGATTCGGGTAAGCTCAACTTTAAGATCTTGATGCCACGTTCCTCCAGTAGTTCGGTCATGTCCGGAATAGGACTCCCACCGAGATTCCAAGCGGTGCGGATCGACATCGCCGCCGGCTCTGCGTCCTCGACTGCCTCAATGGAGTACGGGGCATCGTCGGGTTCGTCCCGCATGCCGTCGGAGATGCCCAAGAGTTCCTCTACTTGTAGGTAACGGTCCACATGATCGAGCACCTCGCCCTCCACCGCTGCTCGCTCCCTAGCATTGGTCGAACTCAGCTTTCTGAACTCAACCGACTTCAAGGAGACGTTCGAAGGGCTCAGAAGGTAGCTTAGGGATACTCCCAGGGCCTCCGCCAGAGCGATGGCTACGTTTGAGCTCGGCATCATCTCACCACGTTCGTACTTTCCGATGGCCTGAGCGGAAACGATGCCGTTGATTCGTGAGGATAGTGCCCGTAGCGACAGACCACTGCGTTTTCTAGCCAGCTTGAGACGTTCGCCGAACATGAAGCCCTCCTTGTGGTTTACATGTTATGGTGTTATGTCCCCCACTGTAAACCGATGGACATGCGTTACGGTGACCGAGTCTGCCCGACAAGAGTGCGCCGGGTCTCCGAATTAGAGCCCCGCTTCACCTCGCCCGACGTCGGAATTGCCGGTGGCGGCCTTCTATGAGTTACGAGGAGGTCGGTCGAGTCCTGCAAGTATCAGTGTTGACGCTCATCAAATTGGCGGAACACCGGAAACGTGGCTAGGCCGAGGAGGAGCGGACCTCCTGAATGGTGTCCGCGAATTTCTTCAGGCTATCGACCACCCCGTCTAGCATCTCGGGGTACTCCACATCTCTCTTCAGGTTGACCGCTCCCCAATGACCGTCCTGCATCCCCAATGCTTCGCGCGTCCTGGTCGGCACATCTTTGAAACTGTATTGGAAGTCAACCCAGAGAGGCGTGTCAGCCGTTCTTTCAAACTGATCAACGTTGACCCCGAACCAGACGATGGCGCCGGCAAGCCTGATGTACCTTCCGTACCCGTAGCTGCGAGGTGTTGCCCGCAGTCCCTTCCGGCTCGCCCATTCTTGCTCTATCCCTCTTTCGGTGGCCGCATCGATGAGGCGCTTGTATAGACGCAGGCGGGCTTCTGAATCCGCGCCGAATTCCTCACCCCGGCGGACTGGCTTTAGTGCCCCTGTGTCAGCATGCTTGGCGAGACTCCGCAGCTGCCGGATTTCAGTTTCTACGCCAAGCTCTCCGTCGTCTCTACTCCTGGCGGCCATGCTATCAAGGAGTCCTCCCCAGCTAGCAATCATCAAGTGCCGCTGCGTGCCCTCCACACGAACGCACTTGCGTTCGGAGTCGACCTCAATCAAACGACCAAACTCCCGAGTCAGACGGTCCTCCAACTGTGGCCACAGTGACCGGATTCTCTCTGCCGGAGCCAGGAACATTACGAGTGCCGCACCGTCATCGGGTAACCGGCTGATGTAACCGTTGGGTTGGTTGTTGGTCAGGGCTGCCCAGAACTTGACTTCGACAAGTACGCGTTCCTTGCCGGCTTGGTCCAAACCAACCAGGTCCGGCCGGGTTCCATCTGCCTGAATCACCTGCGAATTGACTCTAGAGATTGGTTGTATCCCCTGGACCCCGGACTGGACGACATCGTTCAACGCTTCCACGGACGCGTTTGAGTGGTCGAAAATGTGTCGGAGAGCTTCTGTCGCGATGTTCTCAGTATTACCAGGGAAACTGGAAACCAGGTAAGCCAGCAAGGTGTCGTTGTCCGGCATCGAAAACCTCCTCGATTTCCCTAGCTTTGACGCGCCGGATTCACAGGGTAATCCTCCGGCTTGCCTTTATCGCCGGGCTGGATAACGAAGTCGCGGCGGTCCCGGTAGAGGCGGGCGCGGTTGATCACGTAGTCGCCTTCATCATTGTAAGGGTCGATCTCGTTGTAGTCGGTCATCAGCCAGTACTTGTAGTCACCAATGAACAGGTAGGTGTTGTTCATGCGGAAAAAGCGGCAGGCGACGCCTTCACTGGCGCGAAAGCGGTTGCAGACGGCGGCCAGAAGTTCGCGCTGGTCGTCCTTGTCGGTGAGGACGTATTCATGGGGCCAGGTATCTCGGTATGTGACAGCTTCCCGCCAAGGGGCGCGGGTGATGAGTTCCGTCAACTCTGAAGCCATTAACCTCCCCTCCTGGGGTCGGAAGATTTGGAGAGCGAGACGCCATTAGACCGTTGGTACGAGAGCATGTCCCGGTCTCCGATCCGGGATGCCCGGCGATTAGCGCCTGCAACTCGTCTTCAGTGGAAAACGGCGCTTCTTCGAGTGGCTCGAATCCTCCATCGTTACTGGTGGTGTATATGCGCCCGGCCATATCGCGAGTCTCCGTAGGACTGCCGGAGTGAACCAGGGAGTAGGATTGCTAAACGCCTAAAGAGGTCTTGGTGGGCCTAAAGGGACTGAATCGCGAAATATCGAATTTGTGGTTCTCTTTCCAGACAGAAGCGCATGAGTCGCACCTTGGGCATCGCCCTCTGGTGCATAGATGTTACTACTGCAGGAAGTGTGCTCACTTGCATTTACACACATTACTCAAGAGTTCCTAGCGACGCCTGCGACTCGGCGGACTCGTATTTCTTGAATACCTCGTCAATCTTGCACATGATAGTCACAAGGTCGACATCCCTGTCGACATCCCCATAGTAAGGTGCCGCAATCTCGGTTGCTAACTTTCGTATGCTGACTTTTCCTCTCACCGCTCTCGATGCGAAAGACCAAATGTAGTGCTTGAATGCGCGAGAATCTCGCTCATGTTCTCGAAGGCACAAGAGGTAATAGACACAATCAAACAAGCACTGTTGGCTGGTGCGATCCAGAAAGAACTCACGGTTGCCATTCCCATCTAAGCCTATAAACCCTGCGTGGTCCGACGGCCAATGAGACCAAGCATCGGCCGTAAGGATTATTCTGGAGCCTAATGGCTTGTTGGCTTTTAGGAAATCCGCAGCGTTAGCTAAAGCCGTACCGGTCACCTGAATTCCGAAGAAGTTGGCCGGTTTACTATCAGAAAAGGGATTTCGCTCCACAAAACTGCCGTATCCGATAGCAGACCGGGGGATGAGGCCGTTTAAAAGCCAGCGCGACATAATCGTGGTAACAAATTGGATGAATTCAGGTCCCTCATTTACAGGTGCAAATGCAAGACATGAGTCGGAGAGCAGGTAGACTCTTACTTTTGGGTTCATATAGGCCGCTACCAACGCTCCCCCATAGAAGTCGGGAAGGCAGTCCATGCCTCCTCTAGCTACTTCGCTCGAGAATCCCAGAAGATCGCTGAAGAATGAAAAATATCCGTCAATCGGTAGAAGTTTGTTGTCTTCGGCAATGAGAAGTTGCTCCCTTGGCACTAGTCTAAAGGGGCTTGCTTGGTTGGTCTGGAGCAATCGATCCCATGACTGCCTTTTGGCGAAATCCCTTGTGGCGTGGAGAGCCTGACAATAGTGTTTCCGGTTCAAAAAGGAAGGCCGGCAATCACTCTCGCCGTATCTGTCGGGGTCTGGGTCTGCCGTTTCCATCTTTCGATAACTTCTCCTCCAAATTGTGTCAGGGAAAGTTTCCATTGACAGTCGCGAGAGGTAGTGAGATTACCTGTTGCAGCCGCCGCGGACCCGGCATTGGTGGGCCGGATCGGACCCGAACCGAAGACCTCCGCAATGCGTGTGCACCGGTCGCCCGCATGAGCCATCTGCTCCCCGCCGGGGCCAAGGTGGGAGCATGAACACCGGCGACACCTCCAGTGGCACCGCTGTGACGGCGCCAACAAGTGCTTGGATTGAGTTTAATCAGGGGCTCTACTCCGGCGACCTGATCCTAGTGTCAGTGATTCGGACCGTGTAGTGGAACACCTCGTCTAGAAACTCCTCCCAAGGCTTTCCGTCATTCACCAAGTCGTCAAGTAAGAAGACCTGTCCAATTCCCATCCGGGTCAAACGCTCGCCCATTTCATCGGTAACGACTCCGGCGATGAGGATGTTTACACAATTGGGGGGTGTCGCCTCAAAGCTCTTCTGTATCGCACCAAGCCTCTCGAGAGCGCCTGCCGGGTCTTTGCCTCCCTTTATCTCAATCGTCGCGACTACCTCGGGTTCGTCGTTCACGACCCGGCTAAACTCAATATCCGGCTCCGATCCGTAACGCATCGAATAGTTGTCCGGTAGCTCGAACTGCGATCTATCATCGTTGTAGCTGACTATCAGGTTCCTGCTATCCAGCCATTTCCTGATCCTCGTCTTTACCAACTGTTCTGCATCTTGGCCTATCAGATTTCGGACAGTTCCATCCAATCCGATGCCCATGTTGGCGATGACGTTCCTATATCCGTTCTCGAGAGTCCAACCAGTGGATCCCTCGATGATCGACGAGATTACCGCGTTATATACTTGGGCTACTCGAGTGGCGCGCGCTTCGCTCACGGTAGGCGTTCGAATTTTGTCCTCCCAGGGCTCCACGGAGCCTGCCATCTCCGCGACTCGCTTCCGGGGCAACAATGCGACGCCACGGTAATACTCCGACGCTCTTGGGAACTCTTGCAGCAACGTCGGGTGAGCGAAGACCAGCTTGGAATCGAACCCAGATGCCACCACGTGATTCCATGCTTCCTCGCTGATCGCGTAGTCAGCGATCGGTTCGAAGCTCAGGTCGCACTCGAAGTCTCTGACTGACTCGCGCAACCTAAGATCGGTTCTTTGCCGGATTCTCTCCGCTATGACTGCGGACCGCCTTTTCGCGTCCTCCAGCTTAGCCATTGCCGCGCACCCACCAGTACACGCACTTTCGCAACTCCCGCCGGCCGAAGCGCCCCATCTGCTGACTGGAGTTTCCCTTGCCTCGGGGTAGCACCCAGATGCGCTCGCATTTGAATCCGCAGCTTTCCGCGTAGTCGGACAGGATCAGGTCCACCGGCACCTCTTCGCCGTGATACTGCACGTTGTCGTTCACCATGATCACTGTCCCGTCCGGTCGCACGATCCGGCCCAACTCCGCGATAATCACCGCCATTTCCAAGAAATATCCTTCGATCAGCCGGACTACGTGCGGATTACTTAGCTCCTTCACGCGTTCCCTGAGAATTGACAGCGCTTCGTGGACAGCGCCCTGCCGCTGGTATAGCTGTATTGCCGTGTTGAATAACGCGGATCCCTCATACACGTCCCGCATCCACTCTGTCTTGGGTTTATTCTCGACGGTGGCGGTTAACAATCGTTGACGTAAAGCCGAGAATGCATCTTGGTCGTACCCAAGCCAGGCGAGTTCCAGGGCATAGGTCCTCGTGTAGTCGTAGCGGTTTGCGTATGGCGGCGACGTGACGACCATGTCGAACGAGCTATCGGGCAGGAGCCGGAGACGTTCCAGGCTGGAGCCAATGATGAGATCAGGGGCGCCATTCCCGTATCGGTGCTTGAGTAACCCGATGTCCTCCGCCATTTCGCGGAAGCGGGCCCGTAGGGCCTCTGCGAATGGCGAGATCGGCCCCTTGTTTATGCGGGCCTTCAGCCGGCGACCTGATCGAAGGTCCCATCGAAGGTATTGACCGTCCTTGCGCGTGTAGCTGACCGATTCCAGGACGCTCATGCACGCGACCTCTAACATGGCCTGAGTGCCAGGATCGTCTACCGTGTTGATGAACTCCCGCGCCTTGGCAAGCCCTGACTCTGTTTCCGGCGGAAAAGCAGACTCGGTAATTCGCACGTGGGGAAATGCGTGGCGTTCGTGCGCGTCCTTTGCGGACTCCACGCGCTTGAGCAGCGATTCGCTAGCCACCCTGAACTCGTCCGGCTCCAGTCCATTGGCGGCATGGGCTATCGCATTACCCACCAGCACGCCAACGGGGATGATCTCGATCCCGGCCGCGCGCAGGCCCCGGCCGGCTGCTATCAGCGGCGTGGTCCCGATCCCAGAGAAGGGGTCCAAGACAGACTGTGGCTCCACTTCTCCGATCAGTTGCTCTACTAGTCCCCTGGAAAACCCCTCCTTGTATTTCATCCAGCGGAATCCGGGGGCTTGGCGATTCCCCTGGTAAGACACCATCTTTCGTGTCAAGGATGGATTGACGGAGAGGCGGTCCTCAAATCGCCGGTGCAGGGAATGGCGTTCGTCAACACTCCCGCCATTGGGAGACTCGGCGGGTGCCATGAACTTACTTGAGATCATTCTTCAGCACACAGGTCCATGTCCCAACGTTATCATAACCAGGGCCTGCTCAGAGCGAATTCAGCTCCGAGAGCACCTTGGCCAGCCGGCTCGCCAGCACGTCGATGTTCCGCGCCGCGTCCTCGTAGGTGACTACCCACGCTTCGGTCCCTACGCCAGAATGGTGTTGAGCAAAGTCATCGGCGCGGAACTGATCTATCCACCGTCTGAGGATTTCCTCCAGTTCTTGTCCAGGCGGTGGCTCGTTGGAGAAGATGGCAGCCCCGAACCCGACGTCCCTGAAACCCATCCATCCCGATGATATAGATGGCAGGTTGAGCCACGCGACGGTGACTGGCGGGCGCCACGCAGAGCAATTGATCCGGACGGTGACGCTACTTGAACCCCAACCCAATTTGGCGCCGGATTCCAGGGCGACATCCATCAGCCTCGTAACTCCGGCCCTGGCTTCGACGCTGTTGAATTCCTTCAGGAACGACTCGCGCGTGAGCTTTCGGCGCGAGCCCGACGTCCCGTGACTTGCCGATCCTGCGATTCGTCCAATGATCCTTGGGACTAGAGTCTGTGAAGATCTGCCCTGGAAGCGCTTGATCTCCACTGCGAGGACTTCGATATTGGGCATTTGCGCGTTGAGGAACTCGACGACCCGTTCGAGGGGATCGGGGATATCGTCCGCAATGAACAGCAGACGAAGTCGCCGCGCCGAGAGATTCGTTTCGACGCTTTGCCAAAACGCGTCGGCATCCGGATCTCCATCGGACTGCAATAACCTTCGGAGTTCGTCCATTGGATCGAGTCCCCGCGCGTCGGCTCGTTCCTCGAATGCCCGCCGTAACTCGTCTGCCGTCCAAGTCTGCGAGGCGTGCGCGGCATATTCCAACATTTGCCCGACAACGGTGCGCCGGATCTCCGGATTGGAGCCCCGCTTAACCTCGGCGAGCGTGGGCACGGCATCTTGGTCGACGATCAGATGGTCGATCGACCACCGAGCTCCCGCGTCCGGGTGCTCAGATATTCCCTTCTCACGGGTGATGAGGATCCATCGACGAGGATCGCCGGGGCGTATCTGCTCTCCGTCGAGCAACTCGGGATGCCCGGCAATAAGGGCTTGCAACTCGTCTTCAGTCGAAAACGGTGCCTCTTCGAGAGGCTCCAACCCTCCCTCGTCACCTATGGTGTAGATGCGTTCGGCCATGTTGCGAATCTCCGTAAGACCGCCGGAGGAAACCAGGGAGGAGCATTCCCTAAACGCGTGTAAATTGGTGGAGATGGCGGGAATCGAACCCGCGTCCAGCAGATTGAACCAGAAATCGACTACAAGCTTAGTCAGTGATTTAAGTCTCGCCGGCGAGTCTCCCACTGACAGGATACCAATCGGCCATCCGGGACTGTCTTGAACGGCTCGCTCCCGGCGGACTTCACCGTCGCATCCTGGCATTATGACGCCCACTCCTGACCCGCCAGGCCGAGGCCAAGGTGAACGTAACCGCCTAATTTAGGCGGCTAGAGCGTATTCTTCGTTGGCAGTTATGCCGTTTGCCGTCTTGTTAACGAGGAGTTACGGCGCCCCGGCTTGCTATTTCTGATCTACCTCCACTGTCGAAACCATGCATCCCCGTGTCGTAAGTCAGATTATACAGTGAGTCTCACAGCACTTGCCACCCGCCGGCGCCTCTGAATCAGCCCTTTGCGTATCCCCTTGGCTGTAAAGTGTGCGCGTACGACCGTTAGGACACCCCGCCGGCTGCTTCCAGGTAGGATTCGGCGCGTCTCTCCGCCTCCTCCATCAGCTGCGGCACGTCGGTCAAGCTCCTCTCGCTCCTTGGCTGAAGGAACAGCAGGACAATCTCCCTCACCGGCTTGCCGGTAGCCAGTTGGATCGCGAGCGCATAGGAGCCCGCCTGGAGCCTATATCTGCCGACCGCCTGCTCCTCCCTCTCGCCGGCGTCGATGTAATCCGTCTTGTAATCGACTACCACAAGCCCGTCGTCCTCCTGGAATAGCAAGTCAATGAAGCCATCCAAAACCCCCTTCCCTACCGGAACAGCGACCGGAACCTCTCTCCAGAGCTTCCCGGAATGAACTGCCCGCATGACTATCTTGCTCTCGATCGCATTCCTGACCAGGCCGGCGACTTCGGCTGTCCTCTCCGGAACGCTCTCCGCCATCGCCTGGGAGCGGGACGCATCCTCGATGCCCTCACCGGTCGCCAGGTCTATCGTCTGTAGCACCCCGTGAACGGCGCTGCCGATTGAGGTGCCGGCCCTTCCCCGCTTCCATGGCTCTTCCGGATCCGGCTCCTCCTTCTCTTCCCTCGCCAGCCTGGTGGCGGCTACCGAGGCCGGCCTACCCTGTCTCGACAGCATCTGCTCTCTCTGCCGGCGCCACTCGTCCCGTCTCTCAATCGAGTGGGCTTCGGGATCCTCGCCGGCCGTTCTAAAGACCCTCGGCGGCGCCACGGCCGGCGACCGTTGGGCCACCTGCTCCCAAAGATCGGTCCTCCCGTCAATGTGCTGAGCAATCCTTGCCGCCGCCGACTTTTCCTCTCCGACTTTCCGATGCATGCTTACGACCAGGTGATCCCTCGCCCTGGTCGCGGCCACGTACATCAACCTTACGAACTCGTCGTCTGCCAGTCCGCGCTCCTTGTCCAAGAGCTCTTCATAACCGGGAGTGGCAACACGATGTCTCTGGCCGCCTATGCCGACCTCAACCTTGTTGCCTTCGCGTTCGAACAGCACGCTGTCGAAACGCGGCGGGCGGTCGGAGTGTAGCCCCGCGAGGACGACGACCGGGAACTCCAATCCCTTCGCCCCGTGAATCGTCATAATCCTGACCGCCTCCTCGTCCCCCTCCGGCACCGGCGTCTCGGTTACCCATGCGTTCTCCTTGGCCTGACGGTCCACCCACTCTAGGAACGGCCGCAGCGAGTTGCCGCCGGCCTCGGCGAAGGCGCGCGCCCGCTCCACGATGAAGCGGTATCTCCTCCACTGCTCTCTGGTTCTCGGATGGTCCAGCGCCGCCTCCATCAACAGGCGCTCCCGGATGAAGCGGTCGATCTGGTCCGCTATGGGAGTCCACAACCTGGCGTCGTGATATCTCCGAAGCTCGACGAGAGCTTCACCGACCGGATCGTTCGAGGTTTCATGGTCCACCAGGTAGTCGACGCTTCCTGTCGACTGATGAAATCGCAACAGCTCTACGTCGTTGCAGGCAAAGGCCGGCGACCTCAACGCCGCGACCGTGGCCACCTGGTCGGCCGGGTCGTCTATCGCCTTCAGGCAGTTCACCAGGTCTCGAATCTCCTGGGTGGCGAATATTAGTGATGCGCCCTCCAACCTGTATGGGATGTCCGCGTCATCCAGGGCAAGCTCCAGTATCCTCAGTCCGGTCCGTTTCGGCATCAGGATGCATGTGTCCGAGAGTTTCGCCGGCCTGTACCGCTCCACTCCCGACGAGCTCGTCGCCTCGGCGTCCAGCACCTGCCACTTGCCGTCGATGCCGGCCAACAGGTCCGCTATCGCCTCTGCCTCTGCATGTCTGATCTCATTGGCGTTGCCTTCCTTGGCGCCGCCGAGCGACCACGCTCTCGGCTTGAAAGGATCGTCCGTCGCCGCCTCCCAGCGGTGAATGAGGTCCACGTACTCAGCTTGGTCGTTTCCTCCCGCCATCCAGCCGGAGAAGACGCAGTTCACCCAGGCTACGATCGGCTCTTGGGAACGGAAGTTTTGCACCAAATGCACGGTCTCCCCTCCCAATCGCTCCCTCAGTAGGGCCATCTGGCGCGCGTCGGCCCGCCGGAAGCGGTAGATGGACTGCTTCGGGTCCCCGACGACGAACAGCTTGCCAACTTCCGGAGTAATTCGGGCCCAATCGGTGGGCCGGTCGCCAGCGGCCGCCGGCACGTCCTCGGCCAGGAACATGGCGATCTCGGCCTGTATGGGATCGGTGTCCTGGGCTTCGTCTATCAGCAGGTGGGAGAAGCGGCTCCTGAAGTGGTCGCGTACCTCGATGTTGTCCCGAAGAAGGTCCCGCGCCCAGACGAGGAGGTCGTGGAACTCGGCCTTCCCCTGGCGTTTTCTCTCCTCGGCATAAGCCAGGACGAACCCCTTCAGCGCACGCAGAATTGGCGCCAATGCCGATTGCCGGGCTTGGGCAATCTCCTCGTTCGCCGTTTCGTCCAGCTCCTTGAGCGTTTCCTTTAGGTACCTGCCGGCGTTCTGTCCGACTTCGGCAGATACTTCCCAGTCCCCTACTCTGCCACTTCTCGTCTTCAAAGGGAGAATCCGCTGGAGCAGCCTGTAGGCCGCCGGCGAGTCGGGCTCCGTCTCGGAGTGTCTCCTGATAAGCGCCAGCTTTGGTTGGACGTGGGCGAACAGGGCGTCAGATTCCCTCAGTTTGGAGAAATCGCACAGTCTTTCCAGTTCGTCCACCGCGTCCACGAGCCGTCGGACCGCCGACGGCGCCGGCCGGGGAATATCCTCGAACAATGCCTCCGCCAGCAGATCGTAGTTGCCGTGGAATTTCAGCGCGACTTCTCTCATTCTCGACACCGAGAGCCCCAACGAAAACGCCAACGACAGTCCCTGGAAGTGTGGTGACCCCTCCTCAAGGATCGAGTCAACCCACTCCGTCCATGCCTCTTCGAACGCCAATTCGCTCAAGATAGCTTCCATGGTCTCGAAGGAGGGCGGAAGGCCGGCCTCGAGAGGCCGCTCCCGTAGCAATGCCCCGGCAAAGCTGTGGAGCGTCTGTATGGAGGCTTGGTCCAAGTCGTCCACGCCGCGCCGGCACCGCTCGCACTCCTCATCGGTCATCGTGTCATCCGAAGCGGAGTGCTCCAGGTTCTCGCGGATGCGGTCTCTAAGCTCGGCCGCCGCGGCCTCGGTGAACGTGATCGCGGATATCCTATCTAGAGTGGTCCTGCCGGATGACACCAGCTTCGTCACCCGGTCCACCAGGCTGGTCGTCTTTCCCGTACCCGCGCCGGCCTCGACGAACAGGGTCTTGTCCAGCGCCTCGCGAATGAGCCGGCGGGCGGCTTCATCCCTTGGTGAGAACGATCCGGGCATCTCTAGACTTCCTCCGACAGTTCGACGTAGTCGGCTAGAAGATCGTGCTTCTTCTTCCTGTTCCAGAGCACGTCCCTTCGCGACGGACAGAGCGAATCGAAGTCGCAGAAACCGCAGTTCTCGAGACCCCTGTGGGTCCACTTTCCGGGATTGGCCGGAAAAAGACCCTTTCCGATCCCGGAGACTATCGTCGATACGCCCTGCTCGAATCGTCTCCGGGTCCCTTCCCTGTCGATGTTGACCGGTTCCTCCGGGACCAGATAGGTCTTACCGTCGCCGGCGACAAACCAGTAGACCGCCTCGACATCAGCGTCCTCGTCCATCCCAAGTCGCGCGGCCAGGGAGTAGATGCTCAGCTGAAGCCTCCGCCCCCTATCGATAGGATCCCGTCCCAGGTTCTTATAGGGGCCCGCCCCGCCCGTCTTGTAGTCCATCACCAGAACTCTCTTGCCGGATGCGTCCCTGTCTACCCTGTCGATCATTCCTCTGAACTTGATTGGGGTCCCGTCGTCCAAGGTGAAGACTGCTTCCGGCCCGGAGTCGCCGTCCAACCCGAATCGTGCCTCGACCCTGGCCGGCGACGTGCGAAACCGCTTTCTGATCTGCGCGTCCTGCTCGAGGAAACTGTCGAGGTCGTACAGAATGCTCTCCTTATCGATCTGCCAAAGAAGCGCCTTGCCGGTTACGCCGCGCGCTTCCGCATCGTCGAAGAGCTCCTCAGCGATGGTTCGCAAGGTATTGCGCTGCACGTCGCTCCAGGGCTCGTCCGGCCTTGGCAGAGTGCCTCTATCGCGCGCCTGCCGGATAAACCGCTCGAGAATCTCGTGGACCAGGCTCCCCTTGTCGAGTGGTGCGATCGAGTAGACTTCCTCCGGCCTTTCAACGGAGCCGATCCCAAGCACGTTACCCAGGAAATAGCTGAAGGGACATCTCGCCCAACGCTCCAAACTGGTCGGCGAAACGCCTGATCCTCTCAGCTTCTTCGAAAACTCCGCCGGCCCTCCATCGACCGCAACGTACCCATCCCACTCGGTAAGCCCCGATCCGTACCTCTGCCGGCTCATCGTCAAGGACCTGGCAAGCGTGCCTGGCGTGACCAGCGGATGATTTCTTACAGGTTCACCGGCCATCTTCCATCGCCAGATGCGTTCCAAGTTGTAATCGTGAACGTCGGCTGCTGAAGTTTCTTCCACCGTGCCCAGTGCCTGCTCCGCCGAAGGGATCATGGTGAACCACGTCCTATCGCCCAGCGACGCGAGTTCGGAGGCGTAAACCGTATGTCCTTCCAACTTCGAGGCTTGGCCCAACAGCCATCGAGAAGCGTAGTTGGCTCGCTGTCCGGCCGGCTCAGCCACTGGATACGAGAGCACCCTCATTGGCGCGGACGCCATTGCCGCGAGGAACTCGTACCTATTCCTGATCTTCTGATCCTCCTGGAGTGGCAGCCCGACCGCCGCGCCGCCAACGGCCCGCCGCTCACTTTCGGGGATCAGCGGGTCGTCACTCGCTGCCGGCGGCACCGCCCCTTCGATCATTCCTACTATGTACACACAGTCGAAGCGCATCGCCGTCGCCGATGCTATTGGCGCCACGAATACTCCCTGTCCGGTCTTGCCGCGGTGTCCCAGCCCCTGCTGAAGTGCTTGTTTCAACGCCTGCCGAAACTCTTCGAAGTTCGTGCACTCCTTGATCGACCCCACTGCCTGTAGATCAGTCAACAAATTCTCGATCTTCCGAAGAGGTTGTTGCTCCTGTTCAGGCAGGTCGGGCTCACCGCCAACGTATGTACCCAGAAGACGCTTCGCCCAGCTGCAGAATTCGACCCATGGTTTGAATCCGATCGGAGCCTTCGTGTCGCTCTCGAGCTGCTCGATGAACTGCCGAAGATCGCGGCCGGCGGCAGCTTCCGATCTCTTGGCCTTGGCCCGGCCCTCCGATATCTCCCCCTGCTCCTCCAAGTCCTTTGCGCTCCGCTCCTGCCGGTCGGAGAAACTCGAGAGGCGCCGCATCCACTGGTCCAGCCCCCGGACTATGCCGGCCTCCTTTGATACCGCATCCCACCGGCTTGGGTTGAAGCTTCCGGCGTTACCATTTGGCGGTCTCACCGGGCAGGAAGTGAGCCACGACATCACGGAGTCTCTCTTGAATTCACCGTCTCGGAGTTCCATCAGTCCGGTCAGGGTCCGGCCCACGGCAGTATCACCGAGAGTCGAGGGGTTCGGCCCTGCCACCGGGATACCCGCGGCCTCCAGCTCGCTCCGTATCAGCGTGCCGTAGGGCTCCCGCTTTTGGTAGAGCACGGCGATGCGGTGGAAAGGCGTTCCAGATTCCGCTTGGCGCATCACGTGCCGGATCACCCAGCGTATTTCCTGGTGCGGGTCCGGCGCGACAACCAGCCGGGTATTTCTTGATGGTTGAGTGGGACGCTCGGACTGCGGCTCTCCCAAGCAGCTGCGCAAATCGCCGGCCAATTCCTCTATAGGCCTGTCAGTCTCCTCCTCCCCTGTCAGTCCCAGGAAGACAGCGCATCGTCCGGCCGCCGCGAGTGCTTCGATCAACTCTCGCTCGCCGGGCGTCAATTCCCGCGGTTGGAAAAACACCGTGAAGCCCACGTTCTCACTACCCAACAGGGGTTCATTCCGCACCGCTTCCGCCGCCGATAAGGCGAGGTCTTCCCCGTGGTAATAATTCTCTGTACACACTTGGAAGCGGCGATATAGATCCGCGACCTCGCCAGTTAGGCCGCCCCGTCCGGCCAAGCGTTCGACGGTTGAAGCGGGCGCCCGGCTCAGTTGTTGGAACGTCCATCGCAAACTCTGTTGGGTCGAGGGATGGGTGCTGACCTCCTTGAGTCTACCGGGCGCATCTTCCAATACCGCCCGAATCGAGGCATTTTCGATTATCGCGGTCAGCGGACTCTTCTCTTGCCGGTCGCGCGAGGGTGCGCCGAGCAGGTCCGCCAGGCGGTAAAACGTCACGAAGCGGACGTTCGCAATGCCGGAGCGTCCCAGCTCCTGCCTCAGATAGAACCCCGCGTACCAGGACGGGACCACCACCGTGACCGGTGCCAACGGGTCGTCCTGCTGCAAGGAGCCGATGAATTTGCTGAATATGGACGGAAGCTTGGGGGAGAGGTGATAGTAGAAGATCCTGGATTTGCTGCTCAAAACGCCGACACCTCGACGGATGTTTCCGATCCTGTAGATTACCGCCGGCCGACCCGGCGTCGCCACTTGCCCGGGCTAGCTCAACCCGATGAGCGCGTCAGCGCCGGCGGCCGAGTTCCCGCTCCATCGACCGTTGTGCATCCCGCTCGGCGATCGCGACCCGCTTGTCATACTGACGCTTGCCCTTCACCGACGCCAGCTCCACCTTTGCCCGCCGATGCTTCAGATACATGCGCAACGGTATCATGGTCAGCCCGCGCTGCAGTGTCCGGCCCATTATCCGATCGATCTCGGCCCGGTGCAGCAGCAGCCGGCGACGCCGGCGAGGCTCGACGTTGTAGCGGTTGCCCTGGTCGTATGGCGCGATGTATACGTTCTCCAGCCAGGCCTCACCGTTGTTCACCCGGGCAAATCCGTCGCGTAGATCGACCTTGCTGGCCCGGACCGACTTGATCTCGGTGCCGGTCAACTCGATGCCGGCCTCGTATTTGTCCAGAATGAAATAGTCGTGCCGGGCCCGTCTGTTCACCGCCACGATCTTGATACCCTCGTTCTCCGTCATCCGGCCGGACCGCTGCCGCTGGTTTGATCGTCCTGACCACCAACATCGAAGATCTGGTTCTTCAGCAAGAGAAATTTGCCGGTGCCGTCCGCGTACAGTTCGCCGTTCGGTCCGGTCAGCTTGGCCTCACCCAGCACGACCCCCAGCTTCTGCCTGGTCATCCGGCCTGTGGCCGTTAGCACCTGTCCCACCGGGCAGGGTTTACGGATGCGTGCCTGCATCTCGGCCGTCACCGCCGGCCGGCCGCTGGCGAAGATCGCCGCGTAGGCCAATGCTTCGTCGAGCAACGTGAATATGATCCCGCCGTGCACCAAGCCGTCCCAGCCCTGGTGGCGCTTCTCTGGGACGAACTCGGCGACCGCTTCGCCGGCTACGTGCTCGAATTTGAGATGAAGGCCGTGCGGGTTTTCGTCTCCGCAGGCAAAACACCACCGATAGGAGTCCATATCGAAAGTCGGTTGGTCTTCCATTCTGGCAATTCTCAGGACTTGGCTGGAGAGGAGCTGGCGCTCACCGCCCCGGTAGCCACCACCGAGCGCAGGTGCTGCTTCGCCCCCTCGAGCTGAGGATCCCGATCCGATGCCCGGTCGTCATCCGTCAGCTCTATTGCTATGTCCGGCTCCAACCCTACCTTCTCGATCAGGCGGTCGTCGGGCGTTGACCAGCGGGCGATCGTGAGGTGTAGTATTGAGCCGTCGCTGAGACGGTTGAGCGTCTGGACAGTACCCTTGCCATAGGTCTTTTCGCCGATGAGGACGGCACGCCCGGTGTCTTGTAGAGCCCCGGCCACGATCTCGGACGCGCTGGCGCTGCCACTGTTCACCAGGACTACCATCGGTATTTCGGTCGCTATGCCGCCTGATTGCACCGCGAACACTTGAGGTTCCGCGTCTCTCCGCTCTTCACGGAGTACTACGCCGCCGCTCAGGAATTGACTGGTAACGTGGACCGCGGATGACAGTAAGCCGCCTGGATTGTTGCGTAGATCCAGAATCAATCCGACAGGTTCTTGGGCTAGTAGCTCTTGCATTGTGCTGGTGAGTTGATCGGGCGAGGTGGCATTGAAGTTGTTGATCTTCAGGTAAGCAATGTCGCCAAGCATCTCCCCCCGCACGGAGCGCAACTTGATCTCGGCTCGTTCGATCTCGACATCGAATGGCGGCTGGCCGGCACGGACAATAGTCAGCACAACCTTGGTCCCTCGCGGACCGCGAATCAGTCGCACTGATTCGCCGAGACTGAGACTGCCGATATCCGTACCGTCAACCTTGCTGATAATGTCGCCGCCGCGAAGTCCGGCTTTTTCGCCGGGTGAGTCCTCCAGCGGGGCAACCACCGTGAGATGTCCATCCCGCATTTCCACTCGCACGCCGATACCCTCAAAGGAGCCGCGTATGTGTTCCTCTACGTGTACCGCATCGACCGGATCCGAGAACCTGGTGTTTGCATCCTCCAGCGAAGAGAGCATTCCCTTGATCGCGCCATAGGTCATCTCCCGCTGGTCTACAGTTGATTCGTCGACGTATTCGCTCTCTACCAGTTCCCACGCCTCCCAGAAAATCTTGAATTCAGACTGTATCTCTGGATCTGGAGCGATCTCTCGCCCACCCAGAACCTGCTGCAATCCCGCGTAATAGCTACCGGTCGACACGGCGAACAGGGCCACCAACAGGATCAGCACGCGAGCAATGTTAGGCAATTGATTTCTCCGTCAGGTTGACACAACACAGGACGACGCCCAAGTATCGACGCCGCACGATATGACTCAATTGGAAATATAGCACCGACCGACACGCCTAGCCAGAGGGGTATACTCCGCCAGCAGACACTTTACATTCATTTAATCGCTGGTTATCGCGTTGCCGGCGTCCAGCAAACTTTGCCGGGGGTTCGCGAGTTCTATGACTCCCTAACTTGGTACGAAAGCATGTCCCGGTCTACGATCCGGGATGGACAGCTCAAGTAACCTCTGACCAAACGTTCGCGGCGCCCCTTCGTCACGCCGTCGCCTCAATTCGTCATTGCTATTAAAATAGACCGCTCCGGCAGTCTCTCATTCGCCATTCGCGGCATCCCTTCGTCAATCCGGCCCCCCAATCGTCATTCCGGCGAAGGCCGGAATCCAGAAGGGGTGGTGTATGGGTGGAAAATCACCCGCAAACACCTCCACCACCCGATGCCCCAAATCTTCATACCTTGGTGTGCCGGCACCGGCCAGCGTGGACGATTGGGACGACCGCGCTCAGAGTTCGTCCGCGTCAACCACCACGTTGCGAATGTTACCAATATTCTCGATCCATCCCTCAACCACGTCTCCCGGCCTGAGGATGCGCTCGAAGTTCGGCTCCACCGGTCCCATTCCGGTAGTCAACAGGTCCCCCGGCTCCCAGGTGATGTACTGCGATATGAAGGCTATAGACTCGGGAATTTTCCACAGCAGGTCGCCGGTATTGCCCGTTTGAACGACCGCCCCGTTCACCTTCATCTCCATGTCCAGGTGCACCGGCTCCGCTCCGATTTCATCCGGCGTGACTATCCATGGGCCGCAGGGTCCCTGGGTATCGCCACCCTTGGCCATCGCCGTCCCCTGGATATTGGCCGGCTCCCCGTCTGGCGCCGTCACTCCGTACAGGCTGACGTCGTTGACGATGGTATAGCCGGCAATCAGCTCTTTCGCCTGCTCCTCGTCGAGGTTCTTGCCTGTCTTCCCAATCACGAGCGCCAGTTCGATCTCCGGCAGGTACTCCACGGTGCCCTTGATCACCCGGATCTTGTCCGCCGGCCCAATGATCGAAGAAGATAGCTTTGCGAACACGCCTGGGGTTCGCGGACGCGGCTTTGGCGGATACTGGTGTCCGATGCCGATGAAATTGCCCGGACCTAGCGGGGCCAACAGCTTGACAGGGTCCTCGATCCGGAACGCATCGGCCATGGCATGCCTATCGAGAAAGTCGGCGACCTCTTGGAACGACGATGCTGTGAAGAGACCCCGCCGCAGCAGCTCATATGTGGTCGTGATGAGCGGCTCCTGGACGCGGGTCGTGACGAGTCGGTAGGTCTGCAACGCGGCCGAAAAGTCGATCCATTGCTCCCCTATCTGGATCCCGACAACCGGACCGCCGGCCTGGGATATCGAAGCTATCCGCATAGTTGCTCTACCTCCTCGCGTGTTGCCTCAAACATGGATTGCCGAACAGCTGTGTTTCTCTCAATAGAGAATCTTACTCGAATTCACCCGCCGGCCGGCCCGGTCACTCCGGCGGAAGCATGTCCCGTACCCCGATACGGTGCCGGAATCCAGGGGGTGCGGAGGGGGTCTAAGCCGGCTCCATGCTCCGACTCGAGGGTGTGCGTGAATCCCGCAGCGCTGGGGCATGTCCCCAGCCATGGGCGTCGGGCCGGCCCGCCTACACCGCGACGACCGTCTCCACGTCGCCGGCGGCGGAGGCGTTCATCTAGGCGAGGATGAGGCCATGGGTGCGGTGCCGGCCGAGTTGGGTTTCATCCTGTCGCTGGATTATGCGGAAGGTGCCGAAGACGTAGCCGGCGTAGGTCCTCGACGGGCCATAGAGACGAAAGTCGAGTATTGCGGAGCAACTGTCGCCGGGACGCTTTTGTCAGGTGTTGCTTTCGCGGGTTTCGCTACGCAATTCCTCGCGGATGACTCGCCGCAATGTGCCTTCTAAGTCTTCGCGTTCCTTCGCCTGCCGCAAGGTCTCGTTAATCAGGGTCTGATAGCCGCGCTCGCCGGCCTTCGCTTTGAAATACTCGATGACGGTGGTATCCAGCGAGATCGTGATTCGTTGCTTGCGGGGAGCCGGCTTAAGTCCTACGCGGAATGTCGCACGGTCCAAGTCCGCTTGTGTGACTTTGGGATACTCGTCCCGATTGTCAGAGGTTGGTGAAGAAGAGAGATTGTTCATCATTGTCTGCCTCTCGCATGGAAACTACACGGATTTGATCTTCAGTTTCGGTATGCACGGTCACTATGACCTTCTCGCCCAACAGCCCAAGCGTGATCCAACGCTGTTCGCCGTAGTCCGCGCGATCGTCTTCAAACGTAAACGTCGGCCCGGCGAAGACATGGGTTGCGTCGACGAAATCAATCCCATGCTTATTCAGATTGGCTTGCCGTTTGGGTTCGTGCCAGATGAATCGCACGGCTCATATTATGCATATGATTATACATATTGCAACACTTGAAGCCAAGGTTGCATTGGTGGCCAGCGGGGTTGACGACCGTGGTCGACTAACCCACCCAGGGCGATTCGCGAATCGCCCCGCGGTGACGTTGGTGGTTGTTGGGACGCCGGCCGGCGGTCCCTGCTGGGCGGCGTTGACACGGCTGGGGACGAGCCTCAGCGCTAAAGTTTCCTCTTTCGACTCTCGGCGGGAGCCGGCCCAACCATCACTCTCCGGCCCTTCGGAGGGCTGCTACCGCCGGTCCTCCGACATCCGGCTCCGCCGGCGCCGGACTATAAACTCGCCCACGATCACGGTCAGCGCCAGCGCCCCATCCACAGACGCTATCAATACCCCAATTGCTAAATCCCGCGACTCGTATCGCATCGATACCGCGTGCGCTCCGGCCGGCACCAGCACCCCTGTCAGACCGAGATTCACCCGCGCGATGTTTGCCGGCGCTCCATCGACGTATGCCCGCCAATCCGGATGGTACGATTGGCTCACGACTAGCCAGCTGTCCACGTCCGTATACACCAGCAGATTGCGCTCGTTGACGCTGGCCGGCAGCCAGGTGACCCCCCAACTCTCCGCCGGTTGCGCCGGCTGCTCGACCTGCTCGTGGATGACCGCGCGTCGCTTCGGATCACTCTCCTTCAGGATGCCGATAGCCCGTCGGTCGCTGGGCGCGAAATTGATCCGGTCGGCAAACCAGGCCGGCTCGTTTCGCCATTTTTGCTTCAGCTCGTAGATTTGACGCCCTTCGACGTCGTACAGCTTTTCGACCGCCGGGTGGTCGAGCGAGCGCTCCGTGACCATGTAGCGCACCGCCCATAACCTCCAATAGATCAGCTCGGGCAGGTCTTCTGTCATGGAATGAAAGACTCGAGTTTCCAAGGGACTATTGCCAACGATGTCAGGCAGTTGCCAAAGCGCGCCCGCGTTGCCGTCGCCGATCAGCAATCCCTCCGATGCAATGCGATAGGGTGCGTCATACTCCGATAGCGCCGAGTCCAGGAACGACACCACCCTGTCGGAAGCCGGATAGTAGGGTTCCGCCGTCCGCAGCCGGTCGCGCTCCCAGTTATGAGTGAAAAGGTCCAGTCCCAGTATCAAGATCAGCGCCAAGACCGCCGCCTGCCTGGGAATAATGCCCAACCCCGCTTGGATCGCTGTGATCCCGGCCAGTGCCGCGAAGAGAACGGACATGAACGCTTGGCCGGCCAGCCCGCTTCCCTTGGCCGACAGAATCGCGGCGATGCCAACAGCGAGGGCGAGTCCGGCCATTCCAAAGAACGCGTACGATACTCCGGCCCAGGATCGTCGACCCGCCCGCTTCGTCGACAGATACGCTACCGCGTGGCCGGCAAGAATTGCCAGTGCAATTGCGACGAACAGGGTTGCGCGTTCGTGTTGACGGAACTTGAAGAGCGGCGTCACAAGGCTCAGGAACCCCTGCATAAATGTGGAGCCACCAAGCGAATCGATCAATGCTACTGCCGCTACGACCGCCCAGAATCTCGCCAACACCGGCTGTCTTCGGAACGTCAGGGTAAGACCTACCAACGCCAGTGTCGCCAGGCCGTGGTAGAGCGTGTCACCGCCGGCAAGCGGCGACAAGAACAGGCCGGCCAGCTCGGCCGGACGGAACCCCGCGCTGAGAAACTCGTAGCTGACGTCAGTGCGGTCGGTCAGACTCAGCTGCCGGAACGCCGGCAGAAGCTGCGGAGCCGAGACTGCGAACCCGCTGGTCAGCGTGATCGCGGATAGACCTATCCCCAGTTGCCAGCTTCCTCGGCTGGCGCAGGAAGCAACCAGGTACGCGGCCGTCAGCAGATAGATATAGAAAATGGTCTGTGGGTGTCCCCCAGTGGTTGCCACTGCCAATATCAGGCCGGTGCCTATGGCGAGTGCCGGCGAACGATGGCTCGCCGCCAGGCGGGCGGTAAGCAGTGCTAACGGCAGCCAGGTGGAGACTTGCAGCACTACTAGCTGCGTGACCGGAAAGGTGGTCAGATAACCGCCAAAGGTGAATATTATGGCCGCGGCGAACGATCCCAGCCGGCTGCCAATTTCCGAACGCGCGAACAGGTAGGTAAAGATCGCCGCTAGGCAGAAGTGGAAAATGATCTGGACTTCCAGCCAGTCGGCGTTGTAGCCCTCGCCGGCCAGCAAGGCAAACAGCCAGGAGACCGGGTAGAAAATCCCGTACTGCAGGTCGCCAAGGGCGGAGTGGCCCGCCGCCACATAGGGATTCCATAATGGCAGAACGCCGGCCGCAACCTCGCGTGCGAAGAATACTCGGTAGGGAAGGTGCAGCTCGTCGAAATCTCCGCGCGAAATCGTCCAGATGCCGCCTTGGTCGCCGATCAGGAGTTGCGAAAAGAACGCCAGCGGCAACAGCGCGAGAATGACAAGCAGTCCGGCGTCAACCAGCGGTGCCGGCAGACGCCTCTGGAGCCTATTATGCGACAAGCGACGCAACACCTCATCGTCGGCAGATATTCATCACCCGTGGGGCCAAGGATTCTAGCAGACCCGGCCAGCACCCCATCTGTCCAACGATCCCGGTAGGGTCGGATTTCAAACCCGTCCTGGGTGGGGACAGTCGCCCTAACCTCGCCGGTGGGCCCCTATGTCAATCCGGCCCCTCCTTTCCTCATTGGTAGGAGAAAAGGCGGCACCCGTCAGACCGCCGGTGTCGTCACTGGCACGAAAGCATGTCCCGGACTCCGATCCGGGATGGATGGTTCCCGTCACGACCGTTGGTCTCGTCATGCCGGGGTCCGTTGGAATCCCCTCGCACTCGTCATTCTCGCGAAAGCGGGAATCCAGGGGTGGTGTGGGTTGTGGCAATGATACTAGAACTCTCCCACCAACCAATGCATCCAATTTTCATACCCTGGTGCGCCGGCACCAGCCGGCATGAGCGACAGGAACGAAAGCGTGTCCCGGACTCCGATCCGGGATGTGCCCTCCAATCAACCTCAATGCCGGTTCTCCACCGGCGAAACGTGCCGAATTGTAGACCGATGGCCGTTGGCGGAATGAGAAAATGTAGCGCGGGGGCTTGTCCCCCGCTGGGGTCGGGGTGGGGCGTAACAGAATCCGCCGTGCCAATTCGCTGTACCAAGCCACAACTCCGGCGTTTCATACCCTGGCGCGCCGGCACCAGCCGGCAGGGGCTACGGGTACGAAAACATGTGCCGGAATCCAAGGGGTAGGGGGTGGGACACCGCAAAACACGCCCTATCCGCCCGGCTTCAAGTTTGGAGACCCAGGAACTACCATGTACCACGATAGTGCGTCTTGGACCGTGGTCACCGCCGGCGTACTGACGAGGTTGTGTATTGCGCATAGGGATTGACGGCCGGCTGCTCCGATACCAACGCGCCGGTATCAGTGCATATATCCTGGGCCTCTTGTTCGGCCTAACAGAGGTTGTTTCGCGGGAGCAGATAGTAGTCCTGACCGCTCGCCGTGGGTCGCTAATGCCCGCACAGTCGGAATCAGACTTCTCGACCGTGGGTTGCATAACACCGCCGCACAACCTGTTGGAGCGATGGTCCCTGGCGATCGAGGTCGCTCTAACCAAGTTGGATCTACTACACAGCCCCGATTTCATTACCCCGGCACGCATCATGGATCGCAGCCGGCGCGTGATCACGGTCCACGACCTTGCCTTTCTGCGCTATCCTGAAATCCTGACCACAGACAGCAGGCGCTATTACGGCCAGATATTTCGAGCAGTCAAGGAAGCCGACGCCATTATCAGCGTTTCCGATCACACCAAGAGGGACCTTATCGAGCTGACGGATGCTGAAGAAGAGCGCGTTGTTGTTGTGCCGGAAGCGTCGTCTCCGGTCTTTCGTCCAATAGAAGATCGACGCGCGGTTGATGAAACTCTGGACCGCTTGGACATCCGCAAACCTTATTTTCTTTTCGTCGGCACGATAGAGCCGCGCAAGAACCTGGTGAATCTGACGCGGGCGTACGGCGAGTTCTTGAACCAACATAAGCGGCCCGCGACGGCGCCCGAGCTGATTTTGGCCGGCGCGCGCGGCTGGCTCTACGATGAGGTATTCGAGTCGATTGACCAATTGGGTATCGCCAGTCGCGTCCGTCATATCATCCGGCCAAGCGAGGCGGACCTCGTCAGCTTGATGAACGGAGCCATCGCCTTGGTAATGCCCTCGCGCTACGAGGGCTTCGGCCTGCCAGTGTTGGAGGCGATGAGTTGCGGCACTCCGGTTTGTGCCTCGAATGTGTCGGCATTGCCGGAGCTGGTTGGCGACGCCGGCTTGCTCGTGCATCCAGATGATATAGAAGGATGGTCGGCGGCTCTGATGCGGCTGCACGAGGACGAAATTCTGCGCCGGGACTTGGGCCAAAAGGGCCTGCGCCGTGCCGCCGGCTTCTCCTGGAAAAATGCGGCCCGCGAGACACTTGACCTTTACCGGAAAATATTGGCATGAGGGCGCTGTTTGTCACACCCTATCTACCATTCCCACCCACTGCCGGCAATGCTCTGCGCACCTGGCCGCTGCTCCGTGCCGCCGCGCAGAGGTTTGGCGCCGACTTACTGACCTTCGGTGAGGCTCTTCCGGAGCAATCAGCCTCCGAGTTCGCTCGTTTGGACTTGATGTGCCGGCTGGTCCCTCAAACGGGCCGAAGCCGTCTCAACCGGTTGGCTCACTTACCCGATCCGGCCCAGCCCGATCTGGTGGGACGCATGTGGTCGCCGGCGATGGTGGATGCCCTCACTGGCATGCTGACCGAGCGCCGCTACGAAGTGCTGCAGATAGAGGGGCTGGAGCTATTCTCAATAGTCCGGCGAGCGCTCGCACACTTGCCCAGCGCGGCCAACCGTCCGGCTCTGGTCTATGATGCGCACAACGCCGAATACCAGCTACAACAGCGGGCGTTCCAAATCGCAATGTCGACTCCGCGCCAATGGCCGGCTGCCCTCTACTCGTTGCTGCAGTCCGCCAAGTTGCGGCGCTTTGAGAAAATAGTTTGTCGCATGGTCGATCAGATCTTCGCCGCGAGCGACGTCGACCGACGTGCGTTGGAGCGGTTGGCCGGCGTTGATGCCATCGTAGTGCCCAACGCAGTTAACACCGAACACTACAGTCCGCGGCCCCGGCCTGCAAACAAATCCCCGACCTTGGTGTTCGGCGGGACGATGAGTTACCGGCCGAACGTGGACGCCGTCTGCTGGTTCTGTACTGAAATATGGCCGCAGGTCAGGCGCGAAGTGGGGGGCAGCCAACTGCTTATAGTTGGGCGCGATCCGGCGCCCG
Source organism: Chloroflexota bacterium (assembly GCA_965220775.1). Classification (GTDB taxonomy): domain Bacteria; phylum Chloroflexota; class UBA6077; order FW602-bin22; family JBCLEL01. The sequence goes on along the minus strand of OZ244845.1, from coordinate 3,812,141 downwards.
TAGTGCGCCGATTATCCTCAGGCAAAGGTATCATTGTAACTGGAGCCGTCGACGACGAGCGATCCTATTATGCTCGAGCGGACCTTTTTTTGGTACCGATGCGGTTTGGTGGAGGCGCTCGGTTGAAAATACTGCAGGCTATGGCTATGGAGGTCCCAGTGTTGAGTACGACGCTCGGTTGCGAGGGAATTGACCTGCCCGGCGAGGCGATCCGAATCGCCGACGACGGGGAGCGATTCGCCGCCGCGGCCGTCGCCTTATTGAGAGACAAGTCCGGCCGGCGTTCTCTGGCCCGGGCAGGCCGTGACGCCGTCGTCGAGCGCTACGATTGGTCGACGGTTGCCGAACCCGCGGTCGATGCCTTGGAACGACTCGCCGCTCGTCATCCCCCGCCGGTACCGTCGAAAGAGTGATCGTTCGTATTCTTGCGGCACTCGCGGTGGTTACCGCATTGGCTGTCGTCGCCGCTATCAACCTTGTTGGTCTTGGCGAGATGCGCCGGGTTGTGTTGGAGCCTATTCCCCTGGAACTCAGACACGCGGTTATCGCTCAGTTGAGCCTATTCATAGATCGCGAGCCCTTGACAGATGACCTCGCGCCAATCGCGCACGCCGGCCTCAACCCTTATGCGATCAACGTATTCCTCGAGCAGGAGGTGGAGGAACGGAAGGTCCGGCGTTCGCTGCGAATGATCAGAGACGCCGGCTTTCGCTACATAAAGCAGCAGCTTGTCTGGGCCGAGGTCGAGCTGCCCTCCAAAGGCGGATCTTCCGATCCGGCCAAGGGAGTGGATGATACCTGGTTGAAATATGACCGCATCGTCGATTGGGCCCGAGAACATGATCTCGAGGTAATCTTCCGCATAGATACCAGCCCTTCCTGGGCTCGTCCCGGTCGGGATAAGCTCGAGACGCCTCCGGACGATCCTCAGGATTTCGCGGATTTTGTCGGGCGGGTCGTCGAACGATACAAAGGCAAGGTGCGCTTCTATCAGCTCTGGAACGAACCAAACCTATCGTTCGAGTGGGGCGGACACAGACCAGATCCGGCCGGATATGTCGAGATGTTGAAGCTCGCGTTCACGGCAGCCAAACGTGCCGATCCGGCCTCGATTGTAATCGCCGCGTCGCTTGCGCCTACGGTCGAGTCAAGCGAACGGGCCTTCCCCGACATCGACTACCTGGAGGAGATGTACGAGGCCGGCGCGAAAGCCTACTTTGACGTGCTTTCAGTCAATGCCTACGGCCTCCGACGCGGACCCGACGATCGCAGAATGCGCAACGAGGTTGACGTCGGATTCTCGCGGCCCACTCTCATACGTGAAGTAATGATCCGAAACGGTGATTCCGGTAAGCCGATTTTAGCCGCGGAGATCGGTTGGAATGCGCTGCCGGCCGATTTTCCTGGTGAGCAACTGTACGGCCGGGTCAGCGCAGCTACCCAGTCCGCCTATACGTTGCGCGCCTATCAGCGGGCTCAAGAGGAATGGCCCTGGATGAGTATTATGGCGCTGTGGCAGTTCCGTATGCCCCAACCCGACTCCCACAGGCTGCAGCATTACTATTTCAGCCTCGTCGCCGAAGACTTTGAGCCACAGCCGGTCTATTACGCGATGTCTCAATTCACTCCACGACAGCCGGCACTTCATCGCGGTTATCACCAAGAAGACCATTGGGCCATCCGTTGGAGCGATGGATGGCGGCTCGTGACGGATTCCAACTCGCCCGTCGCCGGCTATAGACAAGCGGTGAACCCAGGTGCCCGGCTGTGGTTTGATGTCGTTGGCGGCAGCCTTTGGCTGGTTACCTCAGGTTCAGGCCAAATAGCCGTCACCGTCGATGGTTTGCCTGCAAAGGTGACCTTCCGCCAGATGTCGGCCGATGGTCGCGCCGTATTTCGACGAGGTCCGACCCGTGGCCGGCTGCTCATCGTCGATGGGTTAAGTTCCCAGCGGCATAGGGTCGAGATCTCCGTATTATCCGTCGGCGATGAAGGTCTGAAAATCGACGGTCTTATTGTCCATGGACCGACGACTAAAGCAGTTCACTATCAGAGGCTCGCCGGCTTGGTGGTGGGACTCATCTACATCGCCGTTGTTGGCTGGCGGGCCCTACGCCGGCGGAGGAACCAGGTTCAGATAGAATCAAGTTGAAATCTGACCGCCAAACGATCTAGGCGGACAAGTACGCCGCGCCTCGTCATTACCGCAGCCCACTTGGTCATCGGTACGAAAGCATGTCCCGGACTCCGATCCGGGATGGATGGTTCCCGTCGCGCCCGTGGGTTCACGTTGCCCCGACGTGCCACGTCGTTCCGGCGACAGCCGGAATCCTGTAGCGCGGGGGCTTGTCCCCCGCAGGGGTCGGGGCAAGGGGGAGGCAAGACCGCCATACAATAGGCGAGAACCCGGCATCCATAGAGGTGACATACGAGTACACCTAACGTCGACATCCTTGCGAGCAACCCTAATCGCACCTCTGTGAATCAATGACTTGGTGGAAGGACTCACGACCCGTTATGCTGTTAATAGACCGTTTCCGATTGACGCTCACCAAGCTACGGACAACGCCATGATTGGGGCGAAGGCGCTCAGGACATGAAGCCGAGAGGTTTAGTTGTGTTGACATTCTCTCGATTCGTCAAATTGCCCCACCGTTAATATGGGATACTTGAGCTTCGTTGGCGCTCTCATCCGGCTCCGCTGAAGAGGGCAACGCGACTCAAAGGGAGTAAAGTGAAGATCTCTGTTGTAGCTACGGTCTTGAATGAACTCGGCACCGTCGACCAACTACTGGACTCGTTGGTTCGGCAGAGCAGACAGCCGGACGAGATCATCATCGTAGACGGCGGATCTACCGATGGCACCGTCGAGTACCTGCGTCGCCGGCGCAAGCGGGAGGACCTGCTGCGTGTGCTGGTGTTCCCCGGCCTGAACATCGCCGCCGGACGCAACAAGGCGATTGAGGCAAGTCGCTGCGAGTTGATAGCCTGCATCGATGCCGGAGCCTGGGCCACCGAAAACTGGTTGTCAGAGCTACTCCGGGCGTTTGAGGACGATCCTTCGGTCGATGTGGTCGCAGGTTCATTCCGCTCCGCCCCGGCCACCGAGTTCGAGACCGCATTGGGGGCGACGACGTTGCCTACGCCGGAGGAAGTGGATCCAGACAACTTTCTCCCGTCCAGCCGTTCAGTGGCGTTCAAGAAACATGCCTGGCGTGCGGCAGGCGGCTATCCGGAGTGGATCGATTACTGTGAGGACCTGATCTTTGACCTCGAATTGAAACGTCGAGGTTTCAAATTCACCTATGCTCAAGGGGCGGAAGTGCGATTCAGGCCAAGACCCTCGGTCGCCGCATATTTTCGCCAATACTATCTTTACGCTCGTGGCGATGGAAAGGCCGATCTGTGGTTGAAGCGACATATCGTTCGTTACCTGGCATATGCCGCAGCGCCATTCGCCGTCGCACTGGGAGTTCGGAATAGGCTGCTCTGGTTGGTGCTGCTCATAGCCGGCCTGCTATATATCAGACGCCCTATCCAGCGGCTTTGCCAAATGACCGGCGATTGGCCCGTCGAGCGCCGGCTGCGTGCCTTGCTGCTCTTGCCCTATCTGCGCTTGGTTGGTGATATCGCTAAGATGATTGGTTATCCGGCGGGAGTAAGGTGGCGACTGCGGCGGCGCGAGTCGGGTCTCAAGTGAGCACCGTTAGCCGACCAATTCGCCGGACAGGCTAAATTCACCGCCCGAAATGGCTATGAAGACGATCGACCTCGCGATAGTGATTGTCAATTACAACGTGCGAGAGCTTCTGCGCGCGTGCTTGCAGTCAATCCCGACCGGGACTGAAGGGCTTTCTACCGTTGTGTATGTGGTCGACAACCGGTCCAGCGACGAAAGTGCCGCGATGGTCCGGCAAGATTTCCCGAGTGTGCGGTTGGTCGAGTCCGAACAGAATCGGGGCTACTCCTACGCCAACAACATCGCCTTGCGCGAGCTGCTCCAGGATCGCGAAGCTACGTATCGCTACGTTTTGTTGTTGAATCCCGATACCGTGTTGCCGCTCAAGTCTCTCACAAATCTGGTCGAATTCGTCGACGAACGGCCCGACGTCGGCGCCGCCGGCCCGCGATTGTTGCGTCCCGATGGCAGCCTGGACTTGGCTTGCCGGCGCAGCTTTCCCAGCCCATGGGTATCGTTCACCCGTCTATCCGGCCTCAGCAAGCTGTTTCCCCGCAGCAGGCTGCTGGCTCGCTATAACCTTACGTTTCTGGATGACGTGGGTGCCTATGAGGTTGACTGCTTAGTCGGAGCCTGCATGCTGGTGCGATGGTCCACTTTCGAGCAGGTGGGCTTACTCGATGAGACGTTCTTCATGTACGGCGAGGATATGGACTGGGCTTTTCGGATGCGCCAGCTTGGTTGGAAGATCGTCTACAATGGGCAGGTGTTGGTGATCCACCATAAGGGGGCCAGCAGCCGGCAGCGCAGTCGCCAGAGTATCTTGGCGTTTCATCAAGCGATGGAGTTGTTCTTCCACAAGCATTACGCTGACTCGTCGGGTATCTTCTTGTCTTGGTTGATTCTGACCGCCGTCAGATCGCATGCTTTTGTGATGCTTCTTCGGAGAGGACTCATATACCTTCCCCGTTGGAATAGATGATCTACATAGCTGGAATTTGACTAAAGTGAATCCTCGAACAGCGGAAACCGTCTGGATAGCAATAACCATAACGATCGATCTAATAGCTATTATCGCGGCCACGGTGGCGGGCTATCTCCTGCGCTTTCACTCCGGCCTTTTCCCATTCGAGTATCTGCACCCTTTAGCCAACTATGGTGGTGGCCTCGCCTTGCAGTTGGTGATAATACCAATCGTTTTCGCCGTAAGCAGTCTGTATGTGCCTGCCAGATCGATAAGCTGGCTGGACCAGATATACCTGATCGCTAGCTCAGTATCCATAGCCCTGGCCGTGACTACCGCGATTAACGCGTTGATACTCCAGGATTTCGGTTCGTCTCGGTTGATGATCGGTTTCGTCTGGTTTCTGACTATCCTTTTCGTCCTGTTCGGTCGTCTGATAATCTACTCCAGCCGCTCTAACTTGCGAAGGCGCGGAGTCGGCGAGGAGCGGGTGCTCATCGTTGGCGCCGGCAACGCCGCACGCATCATCGTCGATCGTATTCGGCGGGCGCCGGAGACGGGGTATCGGCCGGTCGGGTTCATAAGTGACGAGTCAGACCCGGACTCTAGCGTTGGATTGCCCCGGCTGGGCGCGATCAGCACGATTCTTCCTGTGATCCGAGAGCATCGAATAGACGAAGTAATAATTGCGATCCCCACCATGTCGCATCTGCAGCTGGTTGAGCTCATCGAGCAGTGCAGCGGAGCCAGAGTCAGTATCAAGGTCTTCCCGGACCTTTTCGAGGTCATGGCAAGTGGCGTAAACATCAGTGATCTGAATGGTCTGCCGCTGATCAGCGTCAAGGACATCGCCCTGCGCGGTTGGAACCTGGCCATCAAGCGAGGTATGGACCTTTTCGTGAGCGCATCGTGTCTTGTGTTGCTTTCGCCGTTGCTGCTCCTGATTGCGCTGGCTGTCAAGGTCACTTCGCCGCGCGGCGAAGTGTTCTACGTACAGGAACGAGTTGGACTGGACGGCAAGCCGTTCCTCACCTACAAGTTTCGGACGATGAAACCTGACGCCGAGTCCGATACCGGTCCGGTGTGGGCGTCACAGGACGATCAACGCCGTACCCCAATAGGTAGTTTCCTACGTCGTTTCTCACTTGATGAGATGCCCCAGTTGATCAACGTCTTGCTTAATGAGATGAGCATGGTTGGGCCACGGCCGGAGAGGCCGGTGTTCGTCGAACAGTTTCGCCAGACCATCCCCCGCTACTTCGAGCGTCACCAGGAGAAGGCAGGTCTCACCGGCTGGGCGCAGGTCAATGGACTGCGCGGCAATACTCCCATCGAGGAACGTACTGCCTACGACCTCTGGTACGTGGAGAATTGGACTATCTGGCTGGACATACGAATATTGCTACGCACCCTGTGGGTAGTTATGTCCGGCAAAAATGCCTACTGAAATTGTGCGCTGCCGACACGACCAGCCACCGGTGACCGGCGATCCGGCCGGCCCGGACCACCATCCTCCGTGCGTTTCCGCGAGATGAACCGCGTGCGAACGCCAATGTCCCTGTCTGGCCTCCGCGCGACTACTCGGGGGGCAATGGTTGCCTGCCTGCTCGCGGTTTCGATCATAGCGTGGACTGCCACCGGTATCGATACCCAGGTCGCATCCGCCCAGACTGCCACACCGGAGGCTGAGCTGACGCCGCCGGCTGCCACACCGGAGGCTGAGCCGACACCGCCGGTCGCCACGCCGCCGGCTGCCACGCCGACCAGCGCCATCTTGACTCCGGCTGCTTCCGCGTTCTTCGCGCCAGTCTACCGCGGCGCAAATCCAATGACGCGCCAGCTCGAAACCGGCTTGATAAAAGGCCGGGTCTTCGATTTTGATAGCCGGGGACTGGCCGGATTCGGAGTCGTAGCGGTCACCGGCGATCAGTCGTTTTTGGGTTTCACCGGCCGGCTGGGCGAGTACGTGCTGAGCGATCTGCCGGTTGGATACTATGATGTCAGGGTCGACGGATATGAGGGTCTGCCGGCGACTAGCATCTACGTCTATGCCAGCTCAGAGGTCACGATCGACTTCTTGGAGTCAGCTCGTACCGGCGAGGCCGCGCCGAGTCCAACATCCACCTCAACCCCCTCTCCGACCGCGACTCCGCCAACTCCTACCGTAGTCACCTCGCCGACGCGCCGTCCGGCTGAGATCTCGACCGTGGTGCCGGGGGAGGCTACGCCGTTCGTCGCTCGCGGCGCCGAGGATCCATTTGAGGCGGTTATGGGCATCTTCGATGATACGTCGACAGCAATCGAATCTTTGCCCTTCGGTCGCTGGATGGAGTCCTTTTTCCTCGGCGCGGCGGTGGCCTACGTGGCCGGCTTGCTCATCGTGGCGCTGGTCAATCTTAGGCGGCGTTAGCGTTGGCCGAACATGTTGGAGACGCGGACGCTCCCGCAACGGACTGGTTAGTTGCCGGATTGGGAAATCCTGGGCGTGAGTATGGCGACACCCGTCACAACGTTGGCTTCCAGGTCGCGGAGTGCCTATCCAAGCGGTTGTCGGCCGGACCGGTCGGGACGAAGGCGAAAGCCAAGGTCCGAGTCGCGTCGAGTCAGGGTCGCGATATCATTATCGCCCGGCCTTGGACCTACATGAATCTCAGCGGGCCGGCGGTCAGCCGGTTGGTCCAAACGTCTCGCATCGAGTTGGCCAACCTTGTCGTAGTCCACGACGATCTGGATCTTCCGTCGGGCCGCATCCGGCTGCGAATGGGCGGAAGCTCAGGCGGTCATCGCGGTGTGCAGTCGATCATTGACAGCCTCCGCGACTCTCGGTTCATCCGTGTCCGGATCGGTATCGGCCGGCCGCCGGATGGTCATGATCCCACAGAGTTCGTGCTGGAACGCTTCTCCGAATCGGAGCGAGAGCTAGTCCAGTCGGTCGTCCGGGAGTCCGCGCAGGCGATACAGATCTGTATTGAGGACGGATTGCAGTCCGCCATGAACACGGTAAATGGGTTGAACTTGGCCGGCGAACCCCCAGAGCCGCCGGCTGAAGGAAAGTCTTAAGCGTGGGACCTCTCTACGAGTCCGACCGAATTGCGAGGGGCGTAGCAGTATCCGGAATGTTTTTGGTCACCAGCAATGAGGTCGCTTCTTTGCCCGCTCCTCGAAACGCCCAATCTACGCTGTCGGGGCGACTTTCCCCCGGCGATTCTAAGCGCCCGCCGGCCGGCGAATCCCGCCACCCACTACATCATTGGTACGAGAATGTGCCCCCCAATCAACCTCGATGCCGGCTTTCCACGGGCGAAACGTGCCGAATTGTAGACCGACGGTCGATGGCGGAATGAGAAAATGTAGCGCGGGGGCTTGTCCCCCGCTGGGGTCGGGGTGGGGCGAGGCGGAATCCGCCGTGCCAATTCGCTGTACTAAGCCACAACTCCGGCTTTTCATACCTTGGTGTGCCGGCGCCAGCCGGCATGAGCGATTGGTACGAAAATGCGCCTACGCGGCTTTCGAGCGCGCCGTTGAACCCCTCCATTCCGCGTTCTCGTCATTCCCGCGAAGGCGGGAATCCAGGGGAGGCGTATGGGTGGCAAATGACGCGCACGCAACTCCTCCAATCAGCGCCACGGTTTTCATACCTTGGTGTGCCGGCACCAGCCGGCATGAGCGATTGGTACGAAAATGCGCCTACGCGGCTTTCGAGCGCGCCGTTGAACCCCTCCATTCCGCGTTCTCGTCATTCCCGCGAAGGCGGGAATCCAGGGGAGGCGTATGGGTGGCAAATGACGCGCACGCAACTCCTCCAATCAGCGCCACGGTTTTCATACCTTGGTGTGCCGGCACCAGCCGGCATGGACGATTGGTACGAAAATGAATGGTTCCCGCCACCGAATTCGTCATCCCGGCGAAAGCCGGAATCCAGAGGGGATTGTAACGCTGGGGCTTGTCCCCAGCCAGGGTCACACGGCCACCCGGCCGGCGAATCCCGCCACCCACTACATCATCCCCGCCCCCACTTCGTCATGCCCACGCCGGCGGGAATCCACGCAAAGCATCGACGGCGCCAATGACCCTCGAACTAACCCGCCAACCAGCGCTGGTCGTTGACAATTGATCCATCAGCTATTCACCGCGATCCAGAACCTTGCCCCGTTCCAATCACTCCGGCGCCGCGCCGGCCGCGAGCGCCTCGCAGTCTCGCTCGTCGATAGCGCCAAGCCGCTCGCCGTCGCCGCGCTGGCGTCTGCCCAGCGAAATCCCTTCCTGGTCGTCACTCACTCACAACCAAAGGCCGCCGAGCTTGCCTCCCAGATCCGCTACTTCTCCGTCGGAGGACTTGAAGTCCACGAGCTGCCGGCCCACGACGCTTGGCCCTACGAGCCAATCGAGACTCCGGCCGACGCGCGCCGGCGGCGGGCCGTGGCCCTGAGTGCGCTCCTTTGCCGAGAGCCGGCCGTAGTCGTGACCGCGGCGAGCAACCTGTTGGCGAAAATGGATCGTCCTGAAAGCTATCTGGCACGCAGAATAGCGCTCGCAGTCGGCGAACGGATACCGCTCACGAGTCTGCTCGAGCGCCTGGCCGCCGCCGGCTACCAGCCGGCCGATCTGGTGGTCCTGCCCGGACAGTTCGCCCGACGCGGCGGCATCGTCGATCTCTTCCCGATCGATGCGGAAGCTCCCTATAGGATCGACTTCTTCGGCGACGAAATCGACTCCATCCGGCGGTTCGACGTCGAGACTCAGCGCTCCGGTGATGCCGTAGAACAGGTCGTGGCCCTGCCCCCGGCGGAGATCGGCCTGGACGACAACGATGTCACACATCTCCTCGGCCGGCTGAACGACCTGTCCCACTTTCGTGAAGATCAGCGTCGAATCTGGGAGGACGCGATCGCCGAGGCGCGGTCGGGCCATCCGGCTGGGCTCGCCAACCTGGCCGGCGCCGCATACGCCGAGGCCGATATATGGTCTTACGCCGAATATGGGCAGGCGCTCGTCATCCTTGACGAACAGGACCTGAGTGAGTCGGCGATCGTCGAAAGTGGCGGTCACGCCGAAGCGATCTATGCCGATTCCGTCGCGATGGGCGCCTGGCCGGCGGCGCTCGACGATTGCCACTGGCCGGCCGGCCGCGCGGCGGAGCGTCTTGCCGAAGCCTTCGATATCTCTCTGTCGTGGCGCCATCTCGGTCCGGCTGCCGATGGCCGGCACACCGACCTCAGCTTCGATCGCGCCATCCGGCCAGTCGCCAGCTACGGCGGCCGGATGAAGCTCCTATTGGATGATCTGTATCAGTTGACCAGTCGGCAGGAAGCTTCCGCCGTCATAGTTTCGCAGCAGTCACAGCGGATAAGAGAGTTGGCCTTCGAGCGCAACATTCCGATAAAGACTCTTGCTGCACGCGATGATCGGCTGGAACCCGCCGTCTACTTCGACCACGGCTCCCTCGCCGGTGGCTTTCGCATGGATCTGGCGTCCTCCAAGATTGTGATCCTCAGCGATGCCGAGCTATTCGGCTGGCGGAGACCGCCTCGAGCAGCGCGTAGCCGGTCCGCCGCCAGGGAGCGTTTCCTCGCCGACCTCGCGCCGGGCGACCACGTAGTGCATATCGAGCACGGCATCGGCAGATATGCTGGAATCCGGCGAATCGAGCAGGACGGCGTGGCCCGCGACTACCTGGAGATCGAGTACGCCTCCGGCGACCGGTTGTATGTGCCGACCGACCAGTCCGATCGCGTCAACCGATATATCGGCCCATCGGACCGCTCGCCTACGACGCATCGCCTGGGCGCTTCGGATTGGTTACGCGCGAAGTCGCGTGTTCGCAGCGCCGTCCGGTTGATCGCCAAGGAGCTGCTCGATCTATACGCCGCTCGACAGGTGTTGCCCGGCCGGGCGTTTGCTCCCGATACCGTTTGGATGGACGAGCTGGCCGACAGCTTCCCGTTCCAGGAGACTCCGGACCAGATGCAGGCGATAGTTGGGGTCACCCACGACATGGAACAACCGCATCCCATGGACCGGCTGATATGCGGAGATGTGGGTTATGGCAAGACCGAAGTCGCGTTGCGCGCCGCGTTCAAGGCAGTAGTCGACGGCACCCAAGTGGCCCTGCTTGCGCCAACCACCGTGTTGGCCCAGCAGCACTACAACACTTTTCGCGAACGCCTACAGGCCTTTCCAGTTCGGGTCGAGATGCTGTCCCGATTCCGGTCCGACCGCGAACAGCGCCAGATCGTCACCGCTCTCATAGCCGGCTCCATCGACATATGCATAGGCACTCATCGTCTCTTGCAGCAGGACGTGCGTTTCAAGGAGCTGGGCCTCATCATCATCGACGAGGAGCAGCGATTCGGCGTCTCCCACAAGGAGCATCTGAAACAACTGCGCCGCGAGGTCGACGTGCTGACGCTCACCGCGACGCCGATTCCCCGCACCCTGCACATGTCGCTGTCAGGCATACGCGACATGACCACGATGGATACGCCGCCGGAGGACCGCCTGCCGATTAATACCCACGTCGCGGCCTACGAAGACCGACTCGTCCGCGACGCTATCCTGCGCGAGATATATCGGGGCGGTCAGGTGTATTTCGTCCACAACCGCGTACACTCCATATATCACGCCGCCCACCGCCTGAGCCAGTTGGTGCCGGAGGCCAGCTTCGCCGTCGGGCACGGCCAGATGGCGGAGGACGACCTGGAACGCGTGATGTTGGACTTCGTGGCCGCCCGCTATGACGTCCTGGTATGCACGACGATCATCGAGTCCGGCTTGGACATACCCAACGTCAACACCATCATCGTCAACGATGCCGATCGCTTCGGTCTGGCCCAGCTCTACCAGCTGCGCGGGCGCGTCGGCCGAGGCGCCAATAGGGCCTATGCCTACTTTCTCCACAGAAAGAACCGCGCCTTGAGCGAAATCGCCGACAAGCGTCTGCGAACTATCTACGAGGCGACCGAGCTCGGCGCTGGATTCCAGATCGCCTTGAAGGACCTGGAAATTCGCGGCGCCGGCAACCTCCTTGGCGCCGAGCAGCACGGTCAGATGGCGTCCGTCGGCTTCCACCTCTACACCCAGCTGCTTGGCGAGGCTGTGCTGGAGCTGAAGGGCGAGCCGGTCCAGAGACTTCCATCGGTCTCAATCGACCTGCCCCTGCCGGCTTTCCTCCCAATCGGCTACGTTCCCGAAGAGGCCAACAGGCTGAATCTCTACCAGCGTCTGGCGGCGGTGACCGACGAAGAGCAGATTGACCAGATCGTCCAGGAGATTGCCGATAGATTCGGCCCGCCGCCGGAGCCGACGATGAACCTCTGTTTCGCCGCCAGAATACGGCTCCTGGCAAGCCATGCCGGCGTCGAGTCGATTGGCTACCACGAAGGTCGGATCGTCCTGCGACTCGGCGCTTGGGCCAAGCCCGCCCGGCAGCGACTGCGGCAGGTCTTTCACGGCAGGGCCAACATCGGCAATCTCCAGATTAACATCCCAACCGGCTCCGACGCCGCCCCCTGGCAGACCATCCTTGAAGAGCTCCTGCAAGCGATGGTCGAAGACCTACCGGCCGCGCCGGCACCTACACCATCCGCCGGCCATCTCGTCACTCCGGCGAAAGCCGGAGTCCAGGGGGAGGGGAGCGGAACCCAATAGCGCCGGCGCCTGTCCCCACCTAACGACCCCCGTCACTGTAGAGGCGATTCGCGAATCGCCCTTGGTGGGGCGCGCAATCGACGGAACCTCGCCGGCCGGCCCCCCTCGATTCGTCACTCCGGCGAAGGCCGGAGTCCAGGGGGAGGGGAGAGGGGCCTGTAGCGCTGGGGCTTGTCGCCAGCAAGGGGCACGGCCCCCTGCCGGCGCCCGGCCTCGTCATTGGTGCGAAAATGTGCCCTCCAATCAACCTCGATGCCGGCTCTCCACGGGCGAAACGTGCCGAATTGTAGACCGATGGCCGATGGCGGAATAAGAAAATGTAGCGCGGGGGCTTGTCCCCAGCTTAGAACGGGCCGCTCGTTCGCGCAAGTTGCACCGCCCGGCGTACCATCATTTTCATCCTCTTATGCGGCCTTCGCAAGGCCATGGCGATTCCCGTGGAAACGGGAATCCACGAACCATAGCCGCGCGGAAAAACCGGCATACGAGAAACCACGAACTACGTACACACGGAAACACATGGAGCCGGAGTCCACGAAATCCGAATCCGGCACCGCCGTGCGAGATACCACCGCGCCGGCCATCCCCCGCACGGACACCGAATTACATCATTGAGTGTTTTTACTCAATGATGTAACCTCACAATATGAGCCGATTCCAACGATCTCATGTCAATGCGCTTATCAGCCGTTTGACCGAGTCGCCAGACAGGATCATTGCGCTGTTCGGGCCTCGTCAGACTGGTAAGACTACTATCGTACGCCAAGCACTCCTTCAAGTCGATCAGCGGAGCCATTTTGTTCCAGTCGACGAACCCGACTCCACCATATTTCGCTTCCCTTCCGAATTGCCGGCCGGTGAGACCATTCAACTGCCCGAGGTACGCGATGTCGAATGGCTGGTTAGGATCTGGGAAGAGGCCCGGCGTCAGGCGGAGCGATCCGAGCAAGGTTTCGTGTTGGTCTTCGACGAGATTCAGAAGATTCCCGGCTGGTCGAACGCCGTGAAGGGCCTATGGGACGCCGACCGCGCAAGAGAATGCCCGTTGCATGTTGTCATTCTGGGATCTGCCCCGCTGCTCATCCAATCAGGATTGAGCGAGAGCCTTGCCGGCCGCTTCGAGCCAATTCGGGTCACGCATTGGTCGTTCTCGGAAATGTCCCAGGCATTTGGCTTTACGCTGGAACAATTCCTCTACTTTGGAGGGTATCCCGGCGCCGCCAGCCTCGTCCGGGATCAGACCCGTTGGCGCGACTACATCCTTCAAGCTCTCGTCGAGCCCAATATCGAACGAGACATACTTGCAATGACGCGGGTAGATAAACCGGCGTTGCTTAAACGGCTATTCGAGCTCGGCGCCGCCTACTCAGGACAGATCTTGTCGTACACCAAGATGCTGGGCCAACTTCACGATGCCGGCAACACGACCACCTTGGCCCGCTATCTCGACCTGCTGTCGAGCGCTGGGTTGCTCGCTGGGCTGTCGAAGTACTCCGATCGGCCGCATCGTCGCAGGGGTTCGAGTCCCAAGCTCAATATTCTTAACACCGCTCTCATGACCGCCGGTTCTGGATATTCCTTCGATGAAGCGATCGCGGATCGTACATTTTGGGGCCGCATAGTGGAGAGCGCAGTAGGTGCGCACCTGTTCAACTCCGCTACGCTGGATATCAGCCTCCACTACTGGCGGGAGAGTTCGATCGAAGTGGATTTTGTGCTGAAACGCGGACCCAGGTTGGTCGCCATCGAGGCAAAAAGCGGCTCAAGGTCCGGCGGCGTCAGCGGCATGGCCGAGTTCAACAAACGATTTGCGCCTCTACGCTCGGTGCTTGTCGGGGAACGCGGAGTACCGCTCAATGAGTTCCTGAGCGTGCCTGCCATTGAATGGTTTGATTCGCCATGACAAAGCCCGTTCCTCGCACCTGTACCGACATTACACGGGATGATTCTGATCGACTCGGGGAGAACAAGCCCCGGCTCCTGAAGGAGTTCCGCTCCAAACCGGCCTACGTCCTCCTTGGCGACCCCGGCGCGGGCAAGACCACCGCCTTCGAAGTCGAGAGCGGGGAGCTTGGCGAGGAAGCCGTCCCGATCTCTGCGCGCGATTTCATAACATTCTCTGTTAGCAGCCATCCCGAATGGCGTGGGAAAACGCTCTTCATCGATGGACTTGATGAAGTGCGCGCTGGTTCATCCGATGCACTGTCGGCCTTCCATGAAATTCGTACACGCCTCGACGATCTGGGAAGACCTTGCTTCCGTATTTCTTGCCGCGAGGCCGATTGGCTTGGAGACTACGACCGCAGTCACCTCGCTGCCGTGACTCCAGACTCCAATGTAACGACTCTGCGGCTCGACCCGCTTACCGATTCAGATATTGAACATATCTTGGACGCTCACCCGGGAGTAGACGATGCTCAGGACTTTGTGTCGAAGGCGCGAGAAACAGGTATCGAAGGTCTGCTTGCCAACCCGCAGACTCTGAACATGCTGGCCGATGTCGTTGGGGAAAAGAAGGGCTGGCCGGCAAGCCGTCTCGAGACATTCGATCAGGCCTGCATGCAAATGGCCAAAGAGCGCAACCAAGCGCACGCCTACGCCATCCACCCGCCCGTAATCGGTCAACTTCTAGATGCCGGCGGACACCTGTGCGCCGTTCAGCTACTCTCCGGCGCCGCCGGATTCTCGCGGAACCACATCGAGTCTGACGCCGACTACCCTGCCTACGATGCGTGCGAGTATCAATCGCCGGACCTACTACGCCAAGCCCCATTAACCAAATTGTTCAACGGGGCGAGCGAAGGCCGCTTCACGCCTGTCCACCGGCACATAGCCGAGTTCCTCGCCGGCCGGCATCTGGCCAGGCTGATCAATGAGGGTCTCTCGACTAGGCGGGTTCTCTCCCTCATAGCCGGCGAGGATGGAGTAGTTGTGACCGAGCTCAGGGGCCTATCCGCCTGGCTCGCGGCGCATTGCCGGGCCGCTCGAGGCGAGCTGATCAGGAGCGATCCCATCGGCGTCGGACTGTACGGCGACATTCGAGAGTTCTCGCCCGACGAGAAACGCAAGCTCATCCTGTCACTGAACCGCGAGGTGTGGCAGCTTAACTATAGGACGAGATTCGCTCCTGCCTTTGCTCCTCTTGCCTCTCCTGAAATGGAATCGACTATTCGTGACGTTCTGATAGGGTCACGACGCGACCATTTCCATCAAGAGATCGTCGAGTTTCTGTTGTCGGTTCTGCAAGGCGGAACGCCCTTGCCTAGCCTTGCCCAGATCCTCCTTGACATTGTGCGGGACGAGACTTGGTGGCCGAAGGTCACCCGACCCGCGCTGGACGCGTTCATACACGCCTCCCAAGATAGTCCGACCAGGACGAGCGAGCTCAAGCAACTCTTGGCGGATATTCGGGTAGGGCGTGTCGCCGACCCTGACAATGAGTTGCTCGGGACATTGCTAACCCACCTATATCCCCGGGAGATTCGACCCTCTGAGGTATGGGATTATCTTGGCGAGCAGGGGGATACGAGTCTCATAGGACGCTATCTGGTCTTCTGGGATCCCGGCCTGCTCAAGAGATCGTCTGATGCCGAGGTTGCCGAGGTTCTCGATCACCTGCATAGGCGTCTACCCGGCTTGCGTTCGGCACTCGAGAGCCGCCTGTTGGACGAACTCCCAATGAAGCTCCTTGCTCGGGGGCTGCACGCATACGGCGATGAACTGGAAACGGGACGTCTTTACAACTGGCTCAGTGCCGGCGCGTTCCGAGGCCGGCAAGGACCCAGGTTCGCCGACGAATCTATTGGACCGGTACGTTCTTGGCTGGAACGGCGTCCCGAGATCCAGAAGGATGTCTTGTTGGAGGGACTGATCCGATGCCCAGACGATGCCCGATTCTCCCTCTGCTCAAGTTCCGTTTGGAGTTCCCTCCATGGCAGCACTCCTTCGGCCGACTTCGGACTTTGGTGTCTAAACCGTGCCGTCGAGTTTGTGGAGAAACACCCTCCAGTCTCTAAGTGGCTACTCCGGGAGACCGTCTATTCGCTAATGCGACGCGTCTATGATCAGGGCCTCTCCCTCACGGTTGTGACAGAACGCACCCGGGGACACGGGATTTTGGTGAGATGGCTAGCGGATCTGCTCGATCAACTGATCGGCGATCCACCTGAGGAGGTGCGCCGAACGGCTGAAAATTTCCGCGAACAGGACAGAAGTAGACGAGAACACTGGATCGGTCACGTACGGTGCAAATCTGACGACTTACGCGAAAACCGATCAACCCCAGACCTCTTGAACGTCATCGCCAGATCCTACTACGGCGGATTTCCGGGCCGTCCTCGCAATGCCTCTGCGGACCAACGACTCCGGGAACTCCTTGGTAATGATAATGATCTGACCGAGGCAGCTCTGGCCGGCCTCCGTGGAACGATTTGGCGAAATGACGTACCGGAGGCAGAGGAGATCATACGGCTGCGGTCAGAGAGCCAAATGCACCTCCTCGCATTGCCGTTCCTCGCCGGCTTGGAGGACACCGAGCGCCGCCGGCCCCATCTGCTGGCACGAATGGACGAGGATCAGAAAAGGACTGCTCTCGCGTTCCTGTATTGCATGCCTGGAAATAGAGATGAACATTGGTATCTGGACTGGCTAGACTCGGAGCCTGAAGTAGTGGCGGAAGTACTGATCAAGTGCGCGGCGACGGCAATGCGTGACGGTGAAGAATCGGTTCCCGTTCTGTACGAACTTGATCACCTAGCACACATGAATATCCATACCCAAGTCGTTGGTCGTGCGACGCCGCCTCTACTTCGTGCCTTTCCATTGCGGTGCAAGCTAAAGCAGATTCAGGCGCTCGATATCCTGCTATGGGCTGCGATACGTCATCTCGACAAGGCATTGCTACGGCAGTTGGTTGAGAAGAAACTGTCCCGGCGCAGTATGAATGTAGGCCAAAGGATTCACTGGTTAGCGGCCGGCGCCCTTCTTGCTCCAGCGAAATATCTCACGCCATTAGAAGAATTTGTTGGCGGCAATGAGGCCCGGATCAGGCAACTGGCCGCCTTCCTTTGTTCCGGCGACCGCCTGCCATCCCTGCTCGATGACCTTCCGGTACCAAGTCTGAAGCTCTTCGTGGGCCTGTTAGGACGCTCCTTTGGGCCGCACCCTTCAGACGGACGTGTTGTACGCACAATTCAAGCTACAAAACAAATTGAACTCATGATTCAACAATTGGCAAACCGGCCGGGCAAAGATGCGATGCAGGCTTTGGAGCACCTTTCCGCCGATCCAGCACTCAGGCTCTGGCGCGGAATGCTTGACCGATCTTTAGATGCTCAACGGGTGATCCACCGAGATGCAGCCTACCGTCATCCAAGCCTAGCGCAGATCTGCCGAACCCTAGGCAATCAATCGCCGGCTAACCCGAGCGACCTCTCCGCCCTCGTCATGGATCGACTGTGCGACTTGGCCGTTGAGATTCGGACTGCCAACACCGACCCCTGGCGCCAGTACTGGAACGAGGATGCGCACGGTAGGCCGACGACGCCAAAACACGAGGATTCCTGCAGGGACGCGCTGCTTTCCGATCTAAGGGCGCGATTGCCGCAGGGAGTGGACGCGCAGCCTGAGGGACAGTACGCCGGCGACAAACGTGCCGACATCCGGGTCTCGTATGAGGACTTCAACGTCCCGGTGGAAGTCAAGAAAAGTACGCATCGAGACCTCTGGAGCGCCGCGCGCAATCAACTAATCGCGAAATACACCAGTGACCCCGCAACAGGTGGATACGGGATCTATCTGGTGGTCTGGACCGGCGAGACGGAAATCGCCGGGGCTTCCTCTGGCCCTCCTCCGTCCACCGCCGAAGAGCTGCGCCAGCGGCTCCAAGCGGCGCTAACAGAAGACGAAGCCCGCAAGATCTCGGTCTGCGTCGTCGACGTCAGTCCGGCCGGCAAGGTGTAGTCCATACCCCGCGGCTCCCCGATGTACCCTGGCACCGCCGAGTGGCCGGCCTCTAGATTATCGAACCGCCTTCACTTCGAGTTGTACGCCCTCGTGCTGCTGAATGCGGCTGATGACCTCGAAGAGATTGCGGGCGTGGGGATTGCCGGCCGGCCCGAACATGCGCATGAGACTCTTGGGCGGCTTGTTAGTCAGGTAGCCAAGCTCCTCGAACCCGATTGTGGCGTTGATATAGTCGCGCAGTACGATCTTGCCCGTATCGACGTCACCGGCAAGCAGGCATTCGACGCCTTCTTTCAACAACTCTTCTCGAAATGCCGGGTCGCGCTGAGCGCGGGCCTGTACAGTTTCCTTGAAGTCACGGGTAAGCGCCATGTCTCATACCTCCTGCTGCTTGCGACGCTTGTACTCTTGCCAAAGCTCACGAGAATCCTCGATGTCCCTCTGCTGGCGCACCTTGGTTCCACCGCCAAGCAGGACTATCAAGGTGTCTCCGTCTCTGCCGAAATAGACTCTGTAGCCTGGACCGACGTGTATGCGGTGCTCCAGCACGCCAGACCCAACGCCTCTGACGTTGGATAGGTTTCCCGCCTCGATCCGGGCGAGGGCAGTCCTCACCTTGGTCGCTGCGATGGCGTCGAGACCGTCGAACCAACGACCGAACGGACTGCGTCCTCGATCACGCCATCATGGTAACGCACGCGTTACCATGATGCAAGATCTCGGTCCGAGTAGTCGATGTCAGCCCACCCGGCCGGCCCCGTTGCCCAATCCGGCTCCCCGCTGTACCCTTACGCCGCTGAGTAACCGAAATGACCGGCCAGCCTTTCACCCACTACTTCCTCACCAACCGCATAAAGGCCACCGCAGAGTGACAGGTCTTGAGCTCCCCTCCGCCCCGCCGGCCCGCTGTGTTATCATCGACCGCAGTCCACACACTGACCATACAGGAAATTGCAATGAGAACACATTCCCCCGACCGGCTCCGGCAGATTGGCGCCGACGTATTCAAAGCCGCCGGCGCCTCCGACTCGAACGCGCAGAGAGTGGCGGACGCCCTCGTTGACGCCAACCTCGCCGGCCACGACTCCCACGGCGTAATGCACATTCCGCGCTACGTCGAAGCGATCGATAACGGCGTCATAGCCCCCGATACAAGCCCTTCCATCGTCAACGAAACTCCGACCACCGCGCTGGTATCCGGCGGCTGGACGTTCGGCCAGGTTGGCGCCGAGTTCGCCACCCGGTTGGGCATCGAGAAGGCCAGGGCTAGCGGCGTCGCGATGGTATCGCTCGTTCAGGCGACCCACATAGGCCGGCTGGGCGAGTATTCCGAGATGGCCATCGCCGAGGGAATGGCCGCGATTGTCGCTGCCGGCGGATTCTTCCCCGACGGCGGCCAGGTCGCGCCCTTCGGCGGAGCCAAGCGCGCGATCGGCACCAATCCAATCTCGATCGGATTCCCCGGCGGCGAGACGGACGGGATGATGCTCGACTTCGCAACCTCAGCCATCGCCGGCGGCAAAGTCCGCTTGGCCGTCTCCAAGGGAGACGAACTTCCGGAAGGCGTCCTGATTGACAAGGACGGCAACCCGACCACCGATCCCAACACCTGGGATGCCGGCGGTGCCCTCCTGCCAGCCGCTGGACACAAGGGGTATTCCCTAGCCCTCGCGATCGAGTTCCTCGGTGGCATCCTGACCAGCGCCTGGGGCCAGGAAGGCGGCGGCTACGGCGGACCCGGCTTTGCTACCAGCGGTTCCCTTTTCATCGTAATGGACACAACCGCGTTCTCCAGTAGCGAGACCTACAGTGCCGGCGCAGACCGCGTCATCAAGAAGATGAAGTCCGTGCCGCCGGCGCCGGGCTTTTCCGAGGTCCTGACCCCAGGCGAGCCCGAGCGGCTCTCAACGGAGCAGCGCCTGAGGGACGGCATCCCGGTCCCCGACACCACCTGGGCGGCGATATGCAAGACCGCCCGCGACCTTGGCCTGCCGGACCCGGACGCGTAGACAACCTAGCCATGGCCGGCGCCTCCGGCCGTAACGTCTAATCAACTCGGATCCAGCAGGCAGCCTCTCATCCCTCGTTCGCAGCATCCCTTCCTCAATCCGGCCCCCAACTTCGTCATTCCGGCGAAGGCCGGAATCCAGAGGGGTGGGAGGGAGGCCACTTCCTCTCCTTCTGGGAGAGGATTGAGGTGAGGGCGAACCTCACAGCGCCAGAGATTCTTCCCACCCAAGGATCCCCAACACCCCGAGATGTTCATCCTCTTATGCGGCCTTCGCAAGGCCATGGTGATTCGGGCGAAAGCATGCCTCTTACCCCGATCCGGGGCCGGAATACAGGCGGTGGGGTGCGGGCATGGACGATCGATATCCACAACAAAAACCCGCAAAGTGTGTTATTCTATAGCGAGAACACCCGTTCTTGTCCGTCACGTCCGACCACACGCTCCTACCATTGTGGACGGGATGCTGGAAAGGAGCAGCTTGACAGACCACGAAGCCGGCACCGCCATACAGCCGGTCCTGGTAGAAGGCCCCAAAGACCGCCGAGCGTTGAACCCGGTAAAACACGGCGTCTTCGCGACGCCGGCCCTGCCCGGCGAGGAGGAGGCCTGGAAACGCCACCGGACCCGCATAGTCTCCGCGCTGCTACAGCCAACCGCCGGCTACACCGAGCGCGCAATGGCCCATCGGGTCGCGCTGACCCTATGGCGACTCGACCGTATTATCGCGTGGGAGGCGAGGGAGATAGAGGCTGCCACCAACGGCATCCCCGACGAACGGACCCTGACCAAGATCCAGCGCTACGAGAGCCACCTGAGCCGGCAGCTGACCCAGGCGCTCAACATACTTCACAAGAGGGAAGCCCTTAGCCTCGTCAGAGCGGCCCAAGTCGCCGGCCTCTACCAGGCCTACCCAGATAACCCGCAAAAGACCTGATTTTGCAAAACAAATGCCTAGTATTCGGCCCAAGAAGGAAGGTAGGACCACTCGCACCCTCCGTTGGCAGTATAGGACAAAGGAGGAGCGATAGGGAGGTAGATTGCGATATGATTGTTAGCGTTGCAAGGTCAATGCACGCAACCTGAAGGGCATGCAGGAGGCGTTATGGTGAATCGAAAGGACCCTCGCATAGGCATCCGAGTGGTTTCCACGGATGTTGCTTTTGTGCCCGACTTTCTCAATGCCGCCAATAACTTCCTTCGACTTGTAACTGAGGTCGACATTGCTACGTCCTCCCATTCTTCTCGCACTGCCGACTGGGTGTTGAGAGAGCTTTCTTACTCCAGCCCAGCCCAGCTTGTTATGGAACCAGTAGCAATAGAGGGACAGGACGACAATCGGGCTCTCGTCATTGACACAACCATTCGGGGCATTGACGCCCTGAAGATGTCGGATTCGCGGCCTCGGTATTTCTCCGATCAAGCATTGAAAAGCGCGAGTAGCCTAGTCACGTTGCAAGGGGAGAGGATCGAGCGGATCGAGTTGTTCTCTAACGAGGCTAGTATCGAGTGTGACGAAATCATAGCCGCCAATATTAGGACCATATTGCGGCCAGGGCGTGAACTGCTTGGCACGGTCGCCGGTAGGCTTGAGGCGATGAACTCCCATAGCGCTTTCCAATTTGCCATCTATGAACCGGTAATGGGTATCCGTATCGTGTGTCGTTTGGCCCCCGATGCGCCTGAGAATCTTCACGAGAAAACTGTCGGCCTTTACGAGCATCGCGTGCGCGTTTCAGGACTGCTGCGAACCAACGTCAAAGGGGAGGTCAGGTCTGCCAGGGTCGATTCGATAGAAGAGTTGCCGTCGGTTCAGCGGTTCACCAGAGCGTCGGAAATTGCCGGACTCTACGACATCACTGCCGGCCAGGATGCGGAGGAGTACATCCGGAACATTCGGGATGCCTGACCGAAACAGCAGATATTACTGGGACGCTAACGTCTTCATAGCGCTGATATCGAATATGAATAATTTCGAGGCGGCCGAGAATCGGGAGACGTGCTCCCGCATTATTCAACAAGCTATGGACGGTGAAGTCGAAATCCTCACGTCAGTGCTCACGCTAGTAGAGGTCCTATTTCCCCAAGACAACGAGGCACGACCCATACCCGATGAGATTAGGCAGAAGGTAAGGCGGCTATTCGAAGAACCATATGTAACGCTCGTAGCCTTGGATGAGGCTAGGGCGGGCGAGGCAAGAGACTTGCGTTGGACTCATCGATCGCTGAAAACGGCGGACGCAGTGCATGTCTCCAGCGCGGTCTACGCGCGGGTTGACGAAATGCAAACCTACGATGGTAGGGGGAAATCTAGAGGGATTCTGTCGTTGGACAACTCAGTCGGGAGGCCGGCCCTGAAGATCGTCGTTCCTCATTGGCAAGGCAACTTGCCGATGTTTGACCATGGGCCGTGAATCGCTCGGCCGGCCTCTACGAGGCCCTCCAGGATAGCCAAGAAAAAACCTAGTTTTGCAAAACAAACGCCTACTGATAGCTACCGGTCTCCCACCGAGATCCCTAACGCCCGCGCCACCTGCACCAATTCGCCTTCTGGATCTACGAGCTTTTGCATCTCTACCGCCTCAGCCAGAGGCGCATCCACTATCACTCCATCCCGGAGCGCCACCATCAGGCCCAGCCTGCCGGCAGCGATCAGCTCGACCGCTCTAACTCCGAAGCGGGTAGCCAACAGCCTGTCCGAAGGGGTAGGGCCACCACCTCTTTGGATATGTCCAAGAACGGTGCACCTAGTCTCAACTTTGGTAATCATCTGCAACTTTTCGGCTACGATCATCCCAATCCCACCAAGTCGGGGCGGTTCGGTCTCGTCCGCCGATAGCTGATAAACTTGCCGGCGGCCCGCTGGAGCCGCGCCTTCAGCCACGACGACGATGCTGAAGTGCCGTCCATGCTCGCGCCGCCGCTCGATCATGTCGATGAGCGCCTCGTAACGGAACGGAATCTCCGGGATTAGAATCGCGTCAGCCCCGCCGGCCAGGCCCGACTCTAAGGCTATCCAGCCGGCGTCCCGGCCCATAACTTCCACGATCATTACTCGATGGTGGCTTTCGGCGGTGGTGTGCAGCTTGTCAATTGCTTCCGTGGCAGTTTGACGGGCGGTAGCAAAGCCGAATGTGATCTCTGTAGCTGCAAGATCGTTATCTATAGTCTTGGGCACGGCCACTATAGGAGCGCCGCGCTTGTGAAGCTCGTTGGCGATTGACAGAGTACCGTCGCCGCCTATGACGATCAACCCGTCAAGCCCAAGATCCTTGATCGCTTCCAGGGTCTCTTCCGAGGCATCGTACACCACCGGCTTACCGTCCCTAATTGCCCTCCATTTGAAAGGGTTGCCGCGATTGGTCGTACCCAGAATGGTGCCACCCATTGTCAAGATGCCGCTCACGTCCGCCAAACCCAGTGGTCGGGTCCGATCGTTCAACAATCCCTCGAACCCATCCTCTATCCCGATTACATCCCACCCATGCTCGAGATTCGAGGTCTTTACGATCGCTCGGATGACCGCATTCAAACCAGGACAATCGCCGCCGCCAGTTAGCACGCCGACTCGCTTACTCATGTTCTTCTCCTCGCGGGTATGGGTGATCGTCGCCTACCGATGACTCGACGCCCTGTATCTGGGAACTGACTCTATACATGGGTCCTTCATCCTGCATTGCCGAGATCAGTTCGCTGATCAGACACCTCCCGTGTGGCAAGCCGGCCGGCTCAGCGCCCGAGCACCCGATAGCGTAGAAAGAGCTCGCTGTCCTTCTCAAAGATAGATACCAGTTGCAACTTGGGTTGCTGTCCCAAGGCAAAAGGCTGTCCCTCGACCGCCGTCTTCGCGGCGCCGGCAACCACCTTTGGCGCGAACGTCAAGAAGAACTCGTCGACCAAGCCGGCCTCGAAGAACGTCCGGTTCAGCGTCGGTCCACCCTCGCACAGCAGGTAACGAACCCCGAAGTCCCGTCTGAGCGCCTGGACTATCTTACCCACCGCCGGCCGGCACTGACCGCTGATGACCACAGTGGACATCGTTTGTAACTGCCCTATCCGCTCGGCCGGCGACGTCTCCGCGCAGAACACCACTGGCCGCGGCGCCGGCTTCCGAAACAGTGCCGAGTCAGTCGGTATGTCCAAGCTCTGCGACACTATCGCCATCAGCGGCTCCGGCCCCTGACCACGCCGTAGACGTTGGTTCTTCAGCTGTTGTGGCAGCTTCCGATAGATTCTCTCCTGGCGAGCGGTGCCGGCTCCTTGAATCACCGCGTCAGCCAGCGCGCGAATACGCAGCATCAGACCTCGATCCACCTCACTACCCAGGCCCGCCGCCCTCGACCCTATCTGTGCTTTGCCGTCGGCGCTAGTTACCATGTTCATGATGATTAAGGGGCGGTCGTTGGGCGGGTCAGGGAAGACCAAATCGTCGTAAATTGAAAGCTCGTCGTCTACGTCCCGGCTCTCCGGAAATACCTGGCGCATAGATCCTCGCTTCTTGGTTGGAGATCGGAAAAGCCCGGCGCAACAGGCGCGGAATAAAGGTTTGGCCGGCCGATTCAACAGTGTATCATCAGTGAGTTGATCGCAGTCCATCAGACCCGCCGGGCGCGTTCGGTCGCACTGAGGAGTTACCGTTGAGGGTAGTCATAGCCGCTGATCACCGAGGCTTCCGACTCAAGGAGCACGTCGCGAACAACCTGGCGGCGGAAGGCCACGAGGTGATCGATCTCGGCACTCAGAGCGAGGACCCAGTCGATTATCCGGATGTAGCGGTCGCGTTGGGTCGAGAGGTCCAGAGCGGTCGGAGCGAGCGCGGGATCCTGGTTTGCGGTAGCGGAGTTGGCGCCAGCGTAGCGGTGAATAAGCTTGCTGGCATACGTGGCGCTGTTTGCCACGACATCTACTCCTCTCATCAGGGAGTCGAACACGACGATATGAATGTGCTCTGCCTTGGATCCGGAGTTGTCGGATCGAGCCTGGGACTGGAGTTGGCTCGGGCCTTCCTCGAGGCGGAGTTCGATCCGGAGGAGCGCTACGTTCGGAGGCTGGATAAAGTCAACGCTCTGGAGAGTAAGTGGAAGTAGCGCGACGAGAAACTGCTATATCTCTTGGAGATAGCCTCATGGTAGCTGGGACGAAGACGATCAATCCCAACGTAGAGTTACAAAAGCTGGGTCAGAGTCTCTGGTACGACAACATCGATCGCCGCCTTATCGAGTCCGGCGAACTGCGCCGGATGATCGACGAGGACGGAGTCGTGGGACTGACCTCCAATCCAACCATATTCGACAAGGCCATTTCGAGTGGCGCCAGCTACGATGCCGCGCTTAGCCAACTTGTCCGGGCCGGCAAGTCGCCGGTCGATATTTACGAGGCACTGGCGATTGAGGATATAAGATCAGCCGCTGATCTTCTTCGACCGGTCTATGAGCGGACCGGTGGGCTGGATGGCTCGGTCAGCTTGGAGGTGTCGCCTCATCTGGCCTACGACACCCAGGGAACGCTCAGCGAGGTCCGCCGGCTCTGGGCGGCTGTCGACCGACCCAATCTGATGGTCAAGGTGCCCGCGACTCAACAGGGCATTCCGGCGGTTGAGCAGCTCGTTGGCGAAGGTATCAACATCAACATCACTCTCATATTTTCCCTTGAAGCCTACCGCCATGTCGCCGAAGCCTACTTGGCCGGTTTGGAACGACGCGTCGAGGCCAATCTGCCAATTGATCATATCTCGTCGGTAGCGAGCTTCTTCGTCAGCCGCGTCGATACCAAGGTTGATGCTCAACTCGCTGCGACGCTCGACCGGAGCGATGACCAGGGCCCGAACTCCAGGCTTGCGTCGCTGCTAGGCAAGGCGGCGATTGCCAATTGCAAGCTGGCATATGAGATATTCCAGCGCACGTTTGGAGACGGTCGGTTTCATAAACTAGCCGAATCCGGCGCTCGGGTCCAGCGTCTGCTTTGGGGCAGCACCAGCACCAAGAACCCCGACTATCCGGACACCTACTATGTTGATTCGCTCATCGGGCCGGATACCGTGAATACCGTTCCGACCGAAACGCTGCATGCGTTCAAGGACCACGGCACCGTCGCGCGGACTCTCGACGTTGGCGTTCTTGATGCCCGGCACGCAGACGAAGAGTTGGCCCGCATCGGCATCGACATGGACGATGTGACCGCCCAGCTACTCGAGGAAGGTGTGGATCAGTTCGCCCAGTCCTTCGACAAGCTGATTGACGGGATCGAAGCACGGGTAGCGACGATCAGGTCAGGTTCTGGATAGCCTTAGAAGCTCGTGCCAGCTAAGACTGCGTTGGCTTCTCATCAGGTCCTTCGATCGTTGATATCCCATGACCCGGGTAGGTGAGTTGAGTAAGCTATTCGATCTCGCCGGACGCGTCGCGGTTGTCACCGGCGCCGGTTCCGGCCTAGGGCAAGCCGTTTCGATCGGATTCGCCCAGCACGGCGCGGACCTCGTTTGCCTGGACCTGAATCAAGGCGCCGCAGAAGCGACTGCCGCGCTCGTTCGCAAAAAGGGCCGGCAGGCCTTCGCTTCCGGCTGCGATGTTACCGAGCTCAGTCAGTTGGAGTCAGCGGTCGAGCGTGCCGTCGACCGGTACGGCCGGATCGACGTTCTGTTCAATAGCGCCGGCGTAACCAAGCGGATCCCGGTTCAGGAGGCGGCTCCGGACGACTGGCGCTGGATTGTTGACGTGAATCTGGTCGGGACATTCCTCGCCTGCAAGGCAGTTGGCGAGATCATGATGGCCCAGGGCAGCGGCAGCGTGATCAACATGGCGTCGATCGCTGCTTTCAGCGGCATGGGCAGGGGCAACACCGCCTATACCGCCAGCAAGGGAGGCGTTGCGGCTCTCACCCGTGAGTTGGCGATTGAGTGGGCTCCCCATAACATCCGTGTCAACGCGCTCGCGCCCGTCCAGATGAAAACTCCGCTGATTTCGGCAATTCTTGAAGACTCCGACGTGATGGACCGGCTGACGGCAAAGATTCCCATGGGTAGATTCGGCGAGCCGGAGGAGTTGGTCGGGCCGGCCGTGTTCCTGGCCTCCGATGCGTCGTCGCTAGTCACCGGTGTGACCTTGCCGGTTGATGGCGGACATACCGCCGCATAGCCTCGCCACTCCCGCGAGCCCCGGCACTGGTATCAAGACAGTCTCCGTCAACCTACCTAGTCTTTGGTACGAAAAAATGCCCTCCATTCAACCTCGATGCCGGCTCTCCACGGGCGAAACGTGCCAAATTGTAGACTGATGGTCGATGGCGGAATGAGAAAATGTAGCGCGGGGGCTTGTCCCCAGCGTAAGGCGCGCCGCTAATTCGCCTGCGTCGAACTGCCCGGCGCCGCACCTGCTCGTTGCGTCCAATTACTCAGAGACGATGGCACCAACTTGCTTCACACGGCACAAACGTGCGATAACAATGTCGACCTGACCTAGGATGAACAGAAGGAGGTACTAGGTAACCGTGGATACTTTAAAGCGAATATTGGCGGTCTTTCTCGTGGCGATCGGGGTCATCGTCGCGCTCAACCTCATTCTCACGCCTTTATACCACGATGGCTCTCCTGACTACCCCCTGTGGCGTATCGTGAACTGGTTCATGGCAGCTGGGGTGCTTGTCGCACTCGTAGTGAACATTTTGCGAAGGCGCGCCCTCACAGGGGACGCAAGTAGCTTGGATTATGTGCGAACCAGCGTTGCCTACTACGGGACTATTGTGCTGACCATGCTGTTCTTCTGGGAGTGGTTCTGGACGTTGAATCCCGACAGCGAGACCGGGGATGCCGTAACCTCGCACTTGATCTACTTCCCAATTATGGATTCGCTCTTCGTGGTCGTCGCCCTCGCCACCGGCAGTCATCTCTGGAAGGATGGAGGGGATTCAGGAGGGTAGGATTCCTTCAGCGCCCCGGCCAAGTTGCCTACGTAGACAAGCCCCAGTTGCGTCCCAGCTCGAGTGGACTAATGCGTCGGGTTAACAGGCCCATTGTGAGGTCCAAACCCATGAGAAGCCGGGTCGGTCCGGCACCCAACTCTGAACCCACCCCGATGGTGCCGGCCAGCGTGCCTCCCAAGCCTATGAAGGCTCCGGCCATATTCTGAGCTCTGCCAATGCCGAAGGACAGGCCGACGCTTCACCTTGAGGCGACCCTCCCGGATTTGTGAAAGTGTTGGACGAAAAGAGGCTGCTGCTTCCCGACCGGCCAGGTAACAGCTAGGTGGACTCCCTCCAGAACATCGTGGAGAACCCTGGTGTTGGGCTGCTCTTTTTTGTCCCTGGGATGAACGAAACGTTGCGGGTCAAGGGGTGGGCGGAGATCGTAAACGGCGACGAGGATTTGGCCTCGACAACCGTCAAAGGTCGAGCGCCGATTTCCGGCCTCCGTATCACCGTAGAGGAGGCCTTTCTCCATTGCGGCCGGGCCCTGATCCGTTCACGGATTTGGGATCCCGAGGTTCAGGTCGATCGTTCGGCATATCCGACCTATGGCCAGGTGCTTGCCGACCAGATCGCCGGTGCGAATGCAAAGAAAATCGACGACTCCGAGGACGAGGCCAACCGCGAACGCCTTTACTAGCCGGCATTGCACGAGGATTCTAGGTAAATTCGGCGATCACCCTTGGTCGGCGTGCGGTGGCCGCGAGGGGCCGATCCAAGACACTGCCCGAGTTGCCTCTGTGCCTGCCTCGGCCTAGGCCCCCTACCATTTTCGTGCTCTGAAATATCTACTTCATTCCACTGCTGAAGTACGCCGATCCCACAGGAATCTTTTCCCAGCCCGTTGGAGATCGGTCGTCTTGAGACGGATGGCCTAGCGTTCGTACCAGCCTGAGGCGAATATCAGACCGTCGTGCTTGACTGCCCACGTGTGTTTCTCTGCTTCCTCGCCCGTATCCGGGTTCGTGATTACGTAGTCCACCCACCGGCCCTCCTCAGTGGCGCCGAGCAAGTCGTCGCCGTAGAATCTCCCTGTCGAGTCGACGCGGAGGCTGGGGTCGCGATTCCTGAGACTCGGATTGTGATGGGCGATGGTGAAGCCATAGGTGTTGATCACGAAAACATACCATTGGCCGTCTACGTTTTCGGGGTTGTTGTAGTATTCGATCGTAGCCTGCAGCCCTTCCCGCTCGTACCGCTGTATGGCATCTCGTACCAGTGACTTGGTGTAGGCGGCGGCATCATCCTTGGCCGGCGCGGGGGACGCGGGCCCATCTCTGGTTACCGCCATACCTTCGTACCAGCCCGAAGCGAATATTAGACCGTCGCGCTTGACTGCCCACGTGTGCTTCTGCGTTTCCGCGCCCGTCTCCGGGTTCACGAAGACGTAGTCTACCCACCGGCCCTTCTCTGTGGCGCCTACCAAATCATCGCCGTAGAACCGTCCGGCAGAGTCGATGCGGAGGCTAGGGTCGCGATTCCTGAGCTTAGGATTGTGATGGGCGATGGTATAGCCATAATTGTTGACGACGAAGACGTACCACGCACCGTCAACATTCTCAGTGCTGTTGTAGTAGTCGATCGTCGCCTGCAACCCCTCACGCTCGTAACGCTGTATCGCGTCTCGCACCAGCGATTTTGTGTACTCGGCCGGCTCGTCTTTGGCCGGCGCGGACGCCGCAGGCGCATCGATTATTGGCGCCCATGACCCGGGTGCAGCTCTGGTCAGCGCCATGACCGCGATGGCCAATGCCGCCGAAGACAACAACACGGCCGCCGCGGCCAAACTGATAGCTAATCGCGCAGACATTCAATCTCTCCTTCGCAAAGCCAACCGCGGTTAAACTTCAGTTCTGAGACTGTCGTCGGGGGAGTTAGGCACCTGGCTTTCGAGGTCCAATGCTCCGCAACCCCGGAGCGATCAGATCACCCGACTCCCGCAGCCTCGTCGGTTTCAAATTTGATTCAAATCTCGCGTCATAATATAACTCGCGCGATTGGTACGCAAACTCAATTGCCGGGTCCCGCAGTTGCATTGGGAGCACCGATTATGGGCGCAAGACAACGGAGCAAGACGAGCCGGTGAAGGCGTAGCATTGTATATAATTCCCTAACCAATACGAGGAGTTACCGTGGATACGCTTTTCGATCTTACCGGCCGTGTCGCGTTCGTAACCGGCGCCGGCTCTGGAATAGGGCGCGCCGTTTCAATCGGATTCGCCCAGTACGGAGCAGATGTCGTCTGCCTTGACATGAATGGCGATGCCGTCGAGGAGACCGCCGACCTGGTCCGGCAGGAGGACCGACGGGCGATTGCGGCGGTCTGCGACGTGACCGATGTCGAGCAACTCGAAGCAGTGACCGATCGAGCTGTCTCCGAGTGTCAAAGGATCGATGCACTGTTCAATAGCGTCGGTGTGAGCAAACCGGCGCTCGTTCAAGACACCGTGCCGGAGGACTGGCGTCGGACCATCGAAGTCAATCTTGTAGGTGTGTTCCTGGTCTGCAAGTCCGTGGGTAAGGTGATGATGTCCCAAAAGAAGGGCAGTATCATCAACGTTGGCTCGATTAACTCGCTGGTCGCGAGCCAGGATGGGCGCAATAGCGCTTATGTTGCCAGCAAGGGCGGTGTGGCTGCCCTTTCGCGTGAGCTGGCTATCGAGTGGGCGCATCTCAACATCCGGGTCAACACGATCGCCCCTATCTGGACCAAGACCCCCATGCTAGCGGGAGTGATGCAAGACGAGGCGAAAATCAATAGGATGATAGGTAAAATTCCGCTGGGCCGGCTCGGCGAGCCGGAGGACATGGTCGGGCCGGCCGTGTTCTTGGCCTCTGATGCCGCGTCGCTGGTCACCGGTGTGACCCTTCCGGTAGATGGTGGATTTACTGCCACATAGCCTTTTTGTGGATTGGCCTTCGGACTATATCGGCAAGCCATCGCGTGTTCAGAGCCCAACGCCGTGAATTACACGTCAAGAACGCCGTGTACTGGCAATACCACCCTCGATAAGCGGGTAGCTGTTCGAGGCGTTCCTCTTCTCGTGATCATTGACGGCATCAGGGAGCGTATATTGCCTCGGCACTGTCTTGATGCGATCTGATGATTGAACCCCTGACCTCGCCTGAGCCCAAAACCACCGACGTCGGATATCCGTTTGGCGGAGACTGGAGGATTCAGGCCGCCGAGCTCGAATTCGGTCTGACGCTTGATGAAATCGCCGGCCGCTTGCGGGGAGCGCGCCAGCTCGCGTTCCTCGATTCCACCAGACCGGATTTCGATTCAGGGAGGTACTCTTACCTCACAGCCGACCCATTCCAGGTATTGCGCAGTTGGGGATGGCGGGTTGAGTTGGCCGGCCAACATGATCACTGCCTCCTATACGGCGACGCCTGGACGTTTCTCGGAGACCTCCTGCGTCGAGTCAGGATCGAGACAGTGCCTGGGCTGCCGCCTTTTCAGACTGGCGTCGTTGGCTATTTCGGATACGATCTCGGCCGGCTGTTGGAGCGGCTGCCGGCCAGCGCAAACGACGATCTGGGTCTGCCAGATATGCAGCTGGGTTTCTACGACTGGACGCTCGCCGCCGATCACGAGACTGGACGCAGCTGGTTGATCGTGGCGGGGCCGGCTGCCGACCTCGCCCAGCGGTTCAAATCTCGACTCGAATGGCTGTCACAGGCGATCAACCTTTCAACTCCCCCGGCTGCTGTCCCCAATTCCTCCTCAGTTGTGTTCAGATCAAACTATGGTCGCAACGAGTACATTTGTGCCGCCCAGCGTGCCAGGGAGTACATACTTGCGGGAGACATCTACCAAGTGTGCCTGTCCCAGCGGCTCACGGCCAGCTATGAAGGTGACGGTTGGGCGTTATACAGCGCGCTCCGGTGCCTGGCGCCGGTGCCGCACGGCGCCTATCTGCGCCTCGGCGATTTGGAGGTACTCAGTGCTTCGCCGGAGCGATTCTTGCAACTTCAAGGGCGCCAGATAGAGACCCGGCCGATCAAGGGCACGATCCGTCGTGGCACAGGCGATCGGGAAGACCGAGAATTCGCCCGGCAACTTGCTGCCAGCGAGAAAGACCGGGCCGAGAACGTCATGATCGTCGATCTTTTGCGAAATGACATTGGCCGCGTCTGCGAGATAGGCACAGTGAAAGTGCCGCGGATCAACAGCTTGGAAGCACACCCCAACGTTTGGCATCTGGTCAGTACCATCAGCGGCGAGTTGGCGCCGGATAAGGATGCGATTGATCTGCTGAGGGCTTGCTTCCCCGGTGGGTCGGTGACCGGCTGTCCCAAGATAAGGGCCATGGAGATCATCGAAGAGTTGGAGCCGGTTCGCCGAGGCATCTACTGCGGAGCTATCGGTTACCTGGGTTTCAACGGCGACATGGACACCGGTATCGTCATCCGAACGCTAATCAAGTCCGCCAATAAGCTTCATCTCCAGGTCGGCGGAGCGGTCATGGCTGATTCCGATCCGGAAGGCGAGTACGCCGAGACGCTCGTCAAAGCCGGATCGGTAGCACAGGCGCTTGGTGCCGTGATTGACGAACGGTGAGCTATCAGCCCATCGGATCAAATCGTTTTCCTAGATGCCCCTAACCAGGGAGTAATTGGCTGGGTTCCGGACGGGACTCGACTGGCGATGGGCGCAACTTTGGCTTTTTGCCGGTGTTACTAGTACTGATTGGGGCGGGCTCAAGCCCGACCTACCGCGCCGGCCCCGCCGGTACCAAGCATATACGGAGAGGCAGATGATCAGTTATACGAGGGAACTTTGGCAGCCACGCGAGCGGACCACGTCGTCGCTGGTGGTATCGTTGATTCTAATTGCGGCCTTCGCCTGCCTTACGGCTGTCGCTGCTAGGGCGTCGATACCTCTGGAGCCTTTCTCTCCCGTGCCAATAACCTTGCAAACGCTGGCCGTGCTCCTTTCTGGCGCGCTGCTCGGCTCAAGAGCGGGTGCCTCGTCCCAGTTGGCATACGTAGCCGCGGGCGCGGCCGGCCTGCCTGTTGGAGCCAGCGGCAACTTTGGCATGACCTGGGTTATGGGTCCTACTTTTGGATACGCGATTGGCTTCGTAGCGGCAGCCTTCGTCACCGGCCTGATGGTAGAGCGCGGCTGGGGCGTGGGTATCTGGCGGCTTGCCGTCGCGATGGTATTCGGAAACTTGGTGATCTACGTACTCGGAGTTGCACGCCTCGGTTCGTTCTTGGACGGTGGAGTCCAGGCGGCCATCGTCGCCGGCGTGCTCCCGTTTCTTATTGGCGATGCGATCAAGATCGCCGTCGCGGCCGGCGTGGTCCCTTCCGCTCGGATGTTGATCGCCGGCCTCTGGGATCGCTCGCCTTAATTTCGCCACTGACAAACTGTAGACTTGGAGCCCGCGGCTTGTTGGGACAACACCTGAGATAGCGCCGGCCGGCCTGCCGCCGGCCTAACCTGATCCGTTCCCTGTAATATAAAGGGTATGCGAGCATTAGTCACCGGCGCAACTGGCTTCGTCGGCAGCCACCTCGCCGAGCTGTTGATCAGTCAAGGCGTCGACGTGGTCGCGCCTGTGCGCAACGCCAATCGGCTCCGCTGGGCCGCCGGCCTGGATGCCCGGATCGTCCAGACCAACTACGGCGACATTAAAGGACTGCGATCCCTGGTGGCCGATTGCGACACGATATTCCACGTCGCCGGCCTGACCAAGAGCCACGTGCCGGGCCCCTTCTACAGTGGGAACTTGATGCCCACGGCGGCATTGGCTGAAGCCGCCGTCTCAGACGGCCGGCCCAGGCGCTTCATCCTGGTAAGCAGCCTGGCGGCCGCCGGTTCCAGCACGCCCGAACGGCCGAGGCACGAGGAGGATCCGAGCGCGCCTGTGACCCCGTACGGTTGGAGCAAATTGCGCGCGGAAGAGGCGTTGCTAAAGTATCAGGACCGGTTGGATATCGCGATCGTTCGTCCCCCGACGATATATGGACCGCGTGACGGCGAGACCTATCCGCTGTTCAGGTTGGCCAACTTGGGCCTCGTCATCCTACCGTCGGGATTGGATCCGCTGCTGAGCATGATTCAGGTTGGCGACCTTGTCGACGGTATCTGGCAATTGGCCCAGGCACCATCATACCGCCAACCGGTCTATTTCATGGCCCATAGTGAGCAGCTTCGATTGAATGAGCTCGGCCGGTGGACGGCCGTCCATTTGGGACGCCGTCCCGTAGAGGTGAGAGTGCCGATTGGCATGCTGGAGATGCTTGGCTGGGCCGGCTGGGCTTTCGGCGCAATAACCGGAACTAGCCTCATGATGGACCGCTACAAGGTGCGTGACTTCCGACAACCTGCCTGGACTTGCGACCCTGCACGCGTCAAGGCGGAACACGGCATCAGCGCGGAAACACCCTTCCAAGAAGGCATGGTTGAGTCCATCGAGTGGTACCGACGCCAGGGTTGGCTCTAGACCGCCCGGGCTACAGCGGCTACTGTAACTCGCTCGACGCCGGCCGCCCTTAGAACCCGCGCGCACTCGTCCACAGTGCTTCCGGTGGTTACTACGTCGTCGACGAGCAACACGCTCTCGGGCATCTCGACGCCGGCCACAGTGGCGAAAGCGCCCCGAACGTTGCGCCGCCTCTCGACCGGCGGCAGGCTCATCTGCGCCTTGGTGTGCCGGATTCGCACCAAGATGCGCTCTGCCATTGGCAGCCCGTATTCGGCTGACAGCAATCGAGCCAGAAGGCTCGACTGGTTATAGCCGCGCTCGTTTAGTCGATGGTGATGTAGAGGGACCGGCACGACCGCCGTGTCGGCTGACAGCTCACCGATCGCTCTCGACATAGTGGTCGTCAGCGTAACGGCCAGACTCCGCCCGCTCTCAAACTTGAACCAGTGGATTGCGTGTCGGAGCGGTCCACTGAACGGCCTTTCCACCAGAATCCGTTCGAATGCCGGCTGATGATGCGTGCAATGACGGCATAGGATCTCGTCGTCGAACGGTGCGGCGCAAAGCCAACAGCGATCGACCAACAGTCGGCCGGTGATATCCAGGCATCGATTGCACAGCCAGTCGTCAGGCGACCTGCAACTGACACACCGTGTTGGAAAGACAGTTTCTTGCAGCAGTCGGCCCAGGGCCGCCAACATACCGGCACTTCTTGACCGCTCATTCATAATAAGCTTAGAATCACGAAGTGGTGCGATATGTAATCGGAGGATAGTGATCTCATGCCAATATATGACTACAAGTGTTTCGATTGCGGCACGAGCTTTGAAAAGTTGTCCAGTTTCTCCTCAGCCGACACCGGAAGGTTCTGCTCTAGCTGCAATTCAACCAACGTAAAACGACAGGTGCCGGTTATTGCGGTAGTCGCACGATCCGGCTCCTCGTATGAGCCCGCCGGCGGGCCCATGCCCGATTTCAGCGCGAACGGCGGCTCCTGCTGCGGAGGCAGCTGCGGCTGCGGTTAGCGCCATCCGCGATCGCGATCCCACTTTGCCCGTTTCAGGCTCGACAGAGCTTGGTTGAGTCAACGTGAAACGGGGCGCGCCTGCTATTAACAAGAACACCTCTCTTGCTTGTCCCTATACCTATTTCCGGCGGGCCAAAGGCCGAGATTTCCGCCGGCCCAGCCAATAGCCGGTCACCAGTCCGCCAACACCGATCAATGCCAACGCCGTTATCAGTCGCACCGCTAGCACCACAGTTGCCGTGAACCAGAAGTTCAGCGGGTACAGCTGGAGGAGCCTCGATCGCACCGGGTCGAGTTGCCAGAGATCGTTCGTGAACGATATCAGGTGGAACTGGGTAAAAAGCCAGTTGAAGTCCCAGAATGCTACTGCGCCGATGACCAAGATCGAAAGCAAGATTGCAAGCGAACCATCCGCCATAGACCGCAAGAGCATTCCTGCGTGTCCCGATAGAACCAACAGCACTCCACCTACCAGAACGATGATCGTGGTCAAGGTCCGCAGCATACCGAACATGTTCACGATGTCGCGCACGTCCTCCATATGCATAGTCTCGCGCTGATTGAATGTGTCGCTCGGTGCGCCGGTCTGAGTCAACGCGCCCGCGAGCGATAGCCGGCTCTCACGGAAGAACAGGGCGACGCTCTCGTTCACCAAGCCAATTTCTTCCCAGCCCAAGCCGCTGTACAGGTCGACTTCCTCGGGCCTCTGCGTTTCCAAGTAAAATCCTGGATCGAATATCATCGCCAGCAGGATCCAGCATAGAACGACCAATGGCGTAGCCACGGCTACCATCGCCGCCACTATTAATCTGATAGGAAATGCAATTGTGATCAACGTTCGATCCCTGCTCGAATGAGCGATATAGTGCCCAAGCGCTCTTAGTAGGCCGCTCGTCTCTTTGTCTGACAGACCGAAGCGGTATGTCCGATTGAATCTGCCCTAGTATAATCACTCCGCGATGAACACGATTCAGCTAGTCGGACTCGGACCGGGCCGGCCAGGGCAACTCACCCTCGAGGCGCGGGAAGCGCTCGACCGGGCGCAGCGGATATTCCTCTGCACTGCAAAGCATCCCCTGGCCCGTCAACTTGCCCAAGATCCACGAACTACGGTCCTGGACTACATATTCGACGAGGCTGAGAGCCTCGATGCCGCATACCAGAGAATCGCGCGGACGGTAGTCGAGCAAGGCAGGCGCTCGACGGTTGTTTACGCTGTGCCCGGCGATCCTTCGATCGGAGACGGGATATGCCAACTCGTCCAGCGGGATGCGGCCGCCGCATCGCTTTCGTGCCGGACAATACACGGCGTCAGCCTCATCGAGCCAGTTTGCGCTGCCATTGGACTTGATCCACTGATCGATGGACTGCAGATAGTCGAAGCATCAGCGTTGATATTGGCGGTCCATGGCGGCTCTGAGATGCGCGCTGTGGACCCGTTCGCCGGGCGTTATCGCCCCTACGAACCAACCAGACCGCTCATCATTCCACAGATCGACGGCCAGAAGATTCTGACCTCCGTTAAGCAAGCCTTGCTCCAGTGTTACCCTCCCGAGAGTCCCGTCAACCTGGTCTCTGATGCCGGTCTGGAGCAGGAACATGTTTGGTCCGGCGCGCTGGAAACAGTGGACCGTCACCCGCCGGCCGATCGGCACATGGCCCTGCATGTACAGCCGCTCAGTCCAATCGCGCCGCGCGGCGACTTCGGCACCCTGAGCTCGGTCGTAGCCCTGCTTCGTTCGCCGGACGGCTGTCCTTGGGACCGCGAGCAAACTAGTGAATCAATTCGACATAATCTTCTCGAAGAGGCGTACGAGGCGGTCGACGCCCTCGACGCGGCCGATCGGCAGTCGTTCATGGGCGAGCTTGGAGATGTCTTGCTGCAGGTAGTCATGCACGCGCAGTTCGCTCGCGAGGCCGGCGAGTTCACGATCGAGGACGTGATCAACGAGGTGTCTGACAAGCTGATACGCCGGCACCCCCACGTCTTTGGCGATGTCAAACTCTCGACCGCCGACGGAGTGCTCTCCAACTGGGAGAAGATCAAGGTGAGTGAGCGAGGCGCCGACGCATCGATATTCGCCGGCCTGCCGAAGTCGCTTCCGGCTCTGCATATGTTCCAGATAGTCGTCCGACGCGCGGGACGGCACGGTATCCCAGTAAGCGATATCGCGAAGCGCCTGAACGAAGCTGACGATGACTGGAGCCGCCGGCTGGTCGAGATATGCTTGCACGCCGGAGGCGATGTCGATTTGGAGGCAGCGCTCCGCCGAGCTACGTTGGAGCTAATCGAACATATCGACGCCCGCGTCGCCGCGCGGACGGATCAGCCGGACCCATCATAGCGGAGGTGTAGAGAGATGAACGCCGGATCTGGACGGGCGGTTCCCCGCCCATTCAAGCTACATTGGGGCGAAGGTCAGATCGTCGAGGAAGCCGCTCATGCCGGTGAGCACCACGAAGCGGCGCTTCAACTCCTTGAGTTTGAGGACGGCGAGATCGAGATTAGATTCTGCTACTACAATCAGGCTGGCCGCTTCCAGCGCAGTCCGCTCATAGTCGGCCCAAATGAGGTTGCCGGCCTGCGCGATGCGCTACAAACGACGCCCCGACTTAGATCGCTGCTCAAGCAAATGGTCGATTGAGGCCGTCGTCTGACACCTGAGCAGCGAAATGGCCGGCGACGATCGGACTTAGGCGACCAGCTCTCGCACCGACCTGATCAGGTCTTCCTTCTGCGGAATAGCGGCCGTCTCAAGCCCGGCGTTGTATGGAACCGGCACGTTCTTCGCACATACGCGCTTAACTGGTGCATCCAGATAATCGAACGCTTGCTCCATGATCTGAGTGGCGATCTCAGCGCCGACACCGCACCGCTCGTAGCCTTCGTGGGCTATTAGAACCCGACCGGTCTTTTGGACCGAATCGATGATCGTATCGATGTCGAGCGGGAAAAGCGTTCTCGGGTCCACTACTTCGACCTCGATCCCTTCCTTGGATAGCTCCTCGGCTGCCTTGAGCGCCTTGCCGACGAGTGCGTGGAACGTGACGATAGTCACGTCGCTACCCTCGCGCTTCACGTCGGCCAAACCAAGCGGTATCGTGAAATCCTCGTCCTCCGGCACTGCGCTCCTTTCGAAATAAATCTGCTTGTGCTCGAGGAACACCACCGGATTGTCATCGCGAATTGCAGACTTTAGCAGGCCCTTGGCGTCCGCTGCTGTCGAGGGGGCGCAAACCTTCAGGCCGGGTATGTGTACGAACCAAGCCTCCAGGCTTTGCGAGTGCTGTGCCGCAGTGCCCCGGCCGGCACCCTCCTGTGTGCGGATCACCAGCGGGACCGTAGCCTTGCCACCGAACATATAGCGCATCTTGGCCGCCTGGTTTACCAGAGCGTCCATCGCCAGTCCCATGAAGTCCACGTACATGATTTCTGCCACTGGGCGAGTGGCCCCGACGGCGGCGCCCACCGCCAGTCCTACGATGGCTTCCTCCGAAATTGGCGTGTCGCGAAAGCGCCCCTCGCCGTACTTGGCTACCAAACCGTCGTTAACGCCATAGATCCCGCCTTGACCCCAGTCGGCTACGTTTTCGCCAAACGCGAATACCGTTGGGTCACGCGCCATCTCTTCGTCCATCGCTTCATTCAATGCCTGGGCGATGTTTAGCTGCTTCATGCGTAGATGTCCTCCATCAGAGTGTCCAGGCTCGGCTCGGGGCTGTTGCGGCCAAACTCTACAGCTTGCGCTATTTCATCTTCAACCTCATTGCGGATGGTTGCCAGCCGGTCGTCCGCAATCTCCTCCTGCTCGGTCAGGTAGAGAGCGAACCGTTCTATTGCATCCTTTTTTCGCCAGACGTCGACTTCGTCATCCGTCCGGTAGTTGAGAGGGTCGCCGACGTTGTGGCCCTCGAAGCGATAGGTGTCGCAAACCAGCAGGCTTGGCCCCCGTCCGGCCCTCGCTCGGTTGACGGCCTCGCTTGCCGCCTCGTACACAGCAAGCACGTCCATCCCGTCCACGTTGACCCCGGGAATATTCCATGCCCTTGCCCGAACCGCCGGGTCTGATGCCACCGAGGTCGCTCGGTCGATTGAGGTGGCCATTGCGTAATGATTGTTCTCGCATAGGTACACTACCGGCAGCTTCCAGAGAGACGCGATGTTTGCGCATTCGTAAAGATTGCCTTGGTTCAGGCCGCCGTCACCGAAGAAGCAGATCGCGACCTGGTTCGTGCCTTTGATCTGAGAGGCGAGTGCCGCTCCGGTGGCGATCCCCATGCCGCCGCCAACGATGCCATTCGCTCCAAGGATTCCCCGGTCCACGTCGGCGATGTGCATCGATCCACCCTTGCCCCGACAGTAGCCGTCGACTCTCCCCATCAGTTCGGCCATCATCAGGTCCAGCCGGCCGCCCTTGGAGATGCAGTGCCCGTGTCCCCGATGGGTGCTGGTAATGTAGTCGTCCGGCTCCAATGCTGCGCAAGCGCCCACGCCAACGGCCTCCATGCCAATGTAGGTGTGGGTCGTTCCACGGATCATCCCTTCCTGAAACAGGTCGATGGCGTTCGTCTCGAACATCCTGATCGTGTACATCAACCGGTACATGTGGATTAGTTTGTCGGTTGGTATGGATACCTGCTCGGCTTGCAACGTCATAACTCTTCTCCCCTACGAGGTAAACCTACTCATTTGTCTTGTGATCCTGAGCCAAGGCAACAACCACTTGTCGGAAAGGCTCTCGGAGATTCCTTACGAACCCGGCCTCGGCGGTCGGGATGGCAGGATTTGAACCTGCGACCTCAGCGTCCCGAACGCTGCGCGCTAACCAGGCTGCGCTACATCCCGCAACTGCGATTCAGTCTAGCATCGCCGAATTAGCGGCGCAACTTCGCAAGAAATTCGGCGCTCTTGCGCCTGATAACCTGCCGTTCGGCCGGCTCCAACCCACCTATCGCGGTCAAGACCAGTGGGTAGACGATTATCCCAACTAACACCGCCAGTATCAGGCCATCATCCCGGACCAGTAAGACCGCGGCTCCCATTACTGCCGTCGAAACAATTGGTCGCCACGAGAACGACACCATCGAGGCCAGAATCCTGAATTCTGCGCCGGCTAGCCGCGCAAATGGTATCACTAAGACCAGTTCGGAGAGAACCGTTATGATTCCGGCGCCAATGATTCCGTAAATTGGTATCAGGATCAGGTTGCCCGCGATGTTGAAAATAGCCGCTCCCAAAAAACAGATCGTGATGAATCGCTGTTTTTCCAAGGCGATCAGCAAGTATTGCACCAGACCGTTCACGTAGCTGAACGGCAAAAACCAGATCAGTACCCGCAGCGCCTCCGCCGAGCGTGGCAAGTAGTCGGGGCCGGCAACTAGAAGGACCAACTCCTCCGCCAGTAATGTGATGCCGGCCGCGATCGGAAATGCCAAGAGAAGAAGCACCCGAATACCCTGCCGTACGGTTCGCATTGCCGCGGCCGGCGATGCATTTGTGAGCCGAGAAAGCAAGGGAAAGAGGGCGAAGGTCAGGGTTGAGGGAATGATCAACAACCCATCCACAAACTTGTAGGCCGCACTGTACAAGCCGAGTTCACGGCTGCCCTGCAACGTGTCGATAATCAACACGTCGATCTTGAAGAAGACGGTTGCCAGAAGATGATTGAGCATCAATGGCAGGGACTCGAAGAGGATGGTACGTGCCTGACTTAGCTTTATAGACGGCCTCTGCCAGCCGGCGTCGCTGATCGCCATCCCGCCCACGATCAGCGCATTCAGCAAGTTCATCGCAAACGATACCACCGCCAGCCCGATTATCCCCTGCCCCGTTACCAATGCGGCGACCCCGCCTACTACTTTCAACACGTTGATCACTACGCTGATGAACGCCGGCACCTGCAGGCGCTCGGCTGCGTAGAAGTGGGAGGAGTAGCCATTCGCAACCGTGCCCGGCAGCAGTCCAAGGCCCAGTATCAAAAGCGCCAAGAGCGTGTCGTCGGCCATTCCTAAAGCGCCTCGCCAGACCAGTGCGATCACGATCAGGACCGGTGCCAGGAGCGTAATTAGCGTTAAGCGCAGGGCAACACCCATCGCCAGCAAACTGTTCCTCTCCTCTCGCGCCCGGGAAAGCTCGCGGATCAGCCACGTGTTCAAGCCAAAGTTGGACAGGATTTCGAATAAGCCGACGATCACAATCGCAAACGAATACTTGCCTATGCCTTCGGGTCCCAAGATCCGCAGCATTATCAGTGCGAAACCGAAGTCGATCGCTTTGTTTAGCAACGAAGTCGCGGTAGGGACCACGCTATTCCAAGCGACGTTCTCCAAGGCCGACTGATCGGCCCGGCGGTGAAATAGTGCTAGGGTCGGGCCGGCTGCAAGCAGGACGACGATCGACAGGCCGGCCAGTGCGGACAGCAGAAATCCGACCCT
This sequence comes from Chloroflexota bacterium, assembly GCA_965220775.1. Classification (GTDB taxonomy): domain Bacteria; phylum Chloroflexota; class UBA6077; order FW602-bin22; family JBCLEL01. The sequence goes on along the minus strand of OZ244845.1, from coordinate 3,770,021 downwards.
TAGTGAAAGCGGACTGTAACGAAATATTATCTCGCTCTGTCCGGCCGACACTTCAACCGCCCGAAAGTTGCCGTACGCTCTGTAGATGGTCTCCGACTGGTCGTTGATCGTCGCCTCCCAGCCGGGGGCGTAGCTATCGAGGAGTACCACGAACCCATCGACCGGCGCATCGACTCTCAGCGCAACTCGCGACGGAGCCACCTGTTCTCTCAGCACTTCTACGTCCCCGCCAGGGACAGACCTTGGAGCTGTGCCCGACACGTCGGCACCCTCCAATACCGCTGTCCGAAAGGGATTCAGCTCCGGCGACGTCGTCTGCTCAATTGCGTCCTTTTGGTCACGCGCACCGACCGCCGAATTGACGAAAAAGGCGCGCGCCGGCATGCTGGTTCGCCGGTAGGTCCATATCCCGCGTTCGCTGCTGATCGGCTGCAACGAAGGATGATCGATCGGTTGGCCGGACACTACAAATTGGACCGAGAGTAGGTCCAACAGCCGGCTGTCTAGCGATGCTACGTCATAGAATTGGTCGAGTCGGTTGTACATCAGAGACCCTGGATGCTCGATAGCTCGCCAGTACTCGACGTACTGGTTGGGAATTAGCGACTCGTAGCCGCGCACGTCTTCTATGCCGAATAGTACGGCCGTATTCGCCGGCAAGACGTCAACCGGCCCAAATGCGCCTACTCGCCCACTTGAGCCTGATTGTGCGTAAGGCGGCTCGACCTCGCCCAAGACTTCCGGCGAAATCCGCGAGTTGAAGCTGTATCCGTAAGCGGCCAAGTCGAGGAAGATTAGCAACGGCACCAGCCAGACGGCCCACCGGCTCGGCCGCCGGAGTATCCAGACGATAAGTGCGCCCGTGGCCAGCGCAAAGATCCCGAGCAGGAATAGATTCCGGAGTTGATAGTCCAGCAGTACCCCGAGGTCCGGGTAAGCGTCCAACATCCTAGGGAACTGGGTAGCTAACTCTCTGATCGCCTCGAGCGCTGCCTGTCGGAATAGCAATGCGGCTGCGAATACAGCAATGCACCCCAGTCCGGCCAATGCCCAAACACTCCCAACCAGCGTCGATAGTCGACGCATCGATGCGGAGTCCTCTTGCTTCGTCAGATCGATAAGCGCTTGCAGCCCGTGGCCGGCTAGCATCGCCAGGCAGAAGCTCAGCGGCAGCAGCCAGCGGAACGGTGTCCTAAGCTGGTCGGCCAGAGGAATCAGCCGATAGAAGATCTCGTAAACTATCGGCGCGCCAAAGGCCATTGCCGCTGATATCAGGCCGAGCGCCAGGAAGAACCAGGTTGATCGTCGTGATCGCAGTACCGCCAGGAACGCCAAAGCCAGTGTAGCTATGCCCACGTAGCCTGAGCCTTCTACGTAGTTCTGTACCCCCCAAAATGGGGCAGGTCCGAAACCGGATCCGTCGAAGTCGCCGGCTAGGTTCGTCCAGTTGAGTGATGACCAATCGAGCACGTAATGGTGAGAAGGGTTTCCGAAAAAATCCGGCATGAAGAACGTGATGGGCTGGCGCTTAGGTAATGCGTAGCTCAGTACTTCGGCTAGAGGTGTTGTCGCCGCCCGGCTGCTGCCACGGGCGTATTCGAAAAACGGCGCCAGTTGCGCCGAGGCAAGAAGCACACCCAAGCCCATAGCCCCGGCGAATACTCCGAGGGTGAGTAATCGGCGCCGCCAGTGTGCCGAGTCGGTGAATGCCGTACGATACAAGGCGTAGGCGAGGACCGCGGCTACCGAGTATCCGGCATATTCGAGATGTCCGGCTAGAAGCTGGAGTCCAGTGAAAGCGGCAACGGCCGCTGCGGCCGGCCCCCAATTGCGACGCCCAGCCAGCAGCTGCCGAGCCAATAGATCTGTAGCCCACAGCGTCAGAGGCAACCAACTTATCGCGCCCACTACCATTGGCCAGAGATACACGACCGTGACTCGTAGCGAGAATTCGAATGCGAGAGCGGAGGCGAGGCTTGCCGCCGGCGCCAGGCCGAGCCTCCGTGCGAACAGGTAGGTGCCCAGGCCGATCAATAACAAATGCAGTAGCGTATACCAGCCGTAGCTGGTATACAGGTCCATCAGCAGAAACAGAACCCCAGGTGGATACAGCGCACCGGCTTGGCCAGCTGCAAGCAGTGGTACGCCGGCCAGGACGTAGGGGTTCCACAGAGGCAATTCGCCGCTCAATAGCGCGTCGCGTACCAGCGTCTTCCAGGCGAGATTCTGCAGGACGGCGTCACTGAGCAGTCCGTTGTAGGGCCAGTAAGTCTGATCGGCCAGACGCCAGGGAGGGAATTGGAGCAGATTGTCCAGCGGGAGTAGTGCGCGTCCGGTGAGAAGAGGATCAGCGAGCCATAGCAGCGAAAACGCAACTATCAACCCGATGGCTAGCCAGCGCTCTCGCCGGGTACGCAGTAGACGTAAAATGCTCAGGTCCGATCACCGTTGCAGTGGAATCGTTTCTCGACTTGAATTGGCTGTCTGCAATCTCAGTTGCCGCCCGTCCTATCCATCTCAGTCGATCGAAGCAGGCTGATGTACAACAACCAACGTATCAAACTCGCCAGATAGCTGACGAACGCAGATACCCAGCCCCAGAGATCGAGCCTGTCGAAAAAGTAGAAGAGCGACGAAAAGGCGCCACTGACCGCTCTACGGCCGGCACGCCGAGCGTCACCGCTGGGTTCTGCGCCGAGGGTCAGATATAAGCCCAACAGAAATCCGGCACCCGTAACCAGGTAGGCCCATATCCCAAGTGGATCCATCGGCGAGCTGCTTAAATCAATCGAGCCGGCACGCTGATGCGCAAACGAGAGTATCGCCCAGATCGTTAGCAGGCCGGCCGCTGCGTAGGCCGCCACTTTGATCATTGTCGGATCGGGCCGCAGTCGAGCTTCAACCGGGCCGGTTTGAATATCTTCCCCTCGCAATACTCGTCCGGCAACCATCACTTGGCCGGCGCCGGCCAGAAAAAGGCCGGCTATCCAGATAACGTACAACTCCACTCCCGCCGAGGGCAGACCCGCCGCCATGAGCCAGCGTACGTTGAACACGGCGGTCGATGGCGCTCCAAGGAGAGCAAGCCACCCGGTCATCATTATCAACAAACCCACCGGTGTTCCTGGGAGGCCAGAGCGTTCACCCTGGTTGCCGCTCCAACAGTAAAGGAACAGGAGTGAAAGGCCGGCGAGCTCCCCGTAGAGTACGTACCAGTCACCAGGAATCGACACTTCCGCCAGCACCGTCGACAGCAAGAGTATCTGTGAAAGACTCCAATAGTAGGCAATCTGGCCGGATCCCGCCCGACCGAGCCAGGCGCGGCGAAGCGTTTGAATCAATGTTGCCAGCAGCAAGAGCCCGAATAGCACCCTTAGCCCGGGTGCCGGCGAACCTGGCAGCCCTGAAGCCGCGTTGGCTATGTAGCCATTCGCGATGGAAACGGCCACCAATATCGCAACTCGGCCGCCACGCTCGTTATCCAGGTCTTCCGCCAAGCGTCCAGGCATTCCCGGTATGGCGAAGCTGCTGACGAGCAGTGCCCCGATCATCAACAGCTTCGCTGCCGCTGCAAGTGGCGCGAGTTGATCGGATGTGCTGGTGTCGAATGAGCCGGTGGCTAGGAAAGATAGTCCCAAGATCATAATCGCGGCCGATATTATCAGCGGCACAGAAATCGCGATCCGATCTTGGGCAAGTTTGAATCCGCTCGATCCGGCCAGTCCCAGTACCGCTATTGCTGCCGGCAGCATCAGGGGAACCTTAGCCAGAGCTAGCAACAGGGTAGCTGCGATCAGGATTGTGACAAACCATAATCGCGCAACCAAGTCGTCGCCGGCGAATTTGGCCAGGCTCACGACTACCGCTAACATCATTATGAGTAACACTAGGAGATCGGGCCTTACAAGTTTGGATCCGATCTGCCACATGGCCAACTCTTCATTCAGTTCGATAATCGGAGCTTGCTCGACTTGAGTGAATTCCGCCAGCAACCAGAACGCCAGTAGCGCGGTCACGGCCAATACCATCGCAATTCGCCGAACTACGAACGCGGTAGCCGGCTCTCCCATCCACGTCGAGATGCGACCGCCGCTCCCGCCCATCCAAGTGAACGGACCGAACGCCGTCTTGACCGCTCCGCCGGCCCAGGTGATCGGTGCCAGAATAATCCTGAACACAGCACTCATTGACAATACCTAACCGGTCCCAAACTGTCCCAGCCAGCTGGATGCCACAAGGGGTTCGGTTGCTATCAGGACCGAGAGTGCCAGCGCAAGCGCGCAACCCACGGTTGTCAAGGTCCAGGCTGCCGGCCTGAGTTGCCAGCTACCCCGCCTTATTGCGAATTGCCTCAGCGCAGCGACCGAGAACAGAACCAGAGAGGCTATCAGCACCAAGAGCCACCCGATGGAGAGTATTTGTGAGGTGTCTAATATTATCTGCAATCTGACGATAAAACTGAGGAACGGCGGAGCTCCTGCCAGCGCCAGCCCACCCAGGAAAGCCGTCAGCCGGTCCGGCGTCAACCACCCCGGCTCGCGTTGCGGATTCGCTTCACGCTGATCAACGCTGGCCAGACGCAGGGATGAGCTGGCAAAGCTATCTACCACTACCGCCAGCCCATACACGGCCGGCACTATCCATGAGTCCCCAGTTGCCCAGATGCCTATGACGGACGCGCTGCAAGCGCCGAATAGAGCCATCGAACGCAGCCGCGATGGATCGGTCTCCGCGATGGTCGAGATGGCGACGAGTAGGACTAGCATCAGCGCTAGTTCCAGCAATAGTGTGGTCTGAGGATGGTCGACTCGCAGCGAAAGCAGCCTTGTGGCCGGAAAGATTGCTGCAAGCGGGAGCACGCAACTTCCTACCGTTCCCAGTCCGTAGTGGAACCCTCCTCTCTCTTGATCGCTCACTCTCCAGGTGGCTCGACATAGGCCGAGTGCGCGCATGACGCACGCCATTACTATCGCGCCTTCGAAGATGCCTAGCCTCCCCGCATCGACCGGCGCGGATATCGAGTGCAGGCTGGCGCCCGGCTCTAGCGATAGGAATATCGCGTACAACATCAGTCCCGATGCCAGTGCCCATACTAGGTTGAACGGTCCTTCCGACTCGGCCCGCACGTCCTCGCTGCTTAGGCGCGCCAACCCCCATCCGATGAGTCCAACTAGCTCCCAGCAGACGTAAAACACGATCCAGCTATGCGTGGACATCAGAGCATATCCCACCGCCAGCAACACGAGACAGAGGGCCGTAAGATGAAAAATAGTACGGCTTCCGGCTGCGCCAATGAAGGAGAGAGAGAATCCTAATAGGTAGAGAACGAAGAAAATCTGGCTGATGGGCGGCAGGCTCTGAAACCCTGGAAACCCAGATGCCAGATCTAGGAGCGTCGTCGCCGGCCAGGAGAACCAATCAAGGAAAGGCAAAGTCTCCGCTCTCCGCTTGTTGACAAGTCACAGTTTCCTTCCCATATTATCAACAAATCGTTGCAAGTCCGCCGGCACGTCGTTCGATCGATCCCTTGGTCGGATGGTGTGAGGCCGTTGCTCAAGCAGCCTGAGGAGGAGTTATGAAGGCTCTCTACACTTCCGCGCCTGGCGAATTTGGCCTCGTGGAGCGACCCGATCCGGAGCTGGTTCCCGAGGAGGTCATAGTCAAAGTCGCTGCCGCCGGCCTTTGCCACACCGACGTTATCATCCGTGAAGGTGTCGCGTCCCACGTCATCTATCCCGTCGTCCCCGGCCACGAGGTCAGCGGTGTCGTGCAAGCATCCGGGCCGGGCGTTCGTCACCTCAAACCGGGGGATCGGGTCGCGATTCACACGATCATTCCCTGCGGTCAATGCAAAGCCTGCCGGCTCGGCCTGATCCCCATGTGCGAGCATTTGGATGAGTGCGGCTCGAAACGGGATGGAGGACTCGCCGAGTTTGTATCCGTTCCGGCGCGATGTCTCTACCCTATCGCCGATCACGTTACCCTTGAAGAAGCGGCGATGACCGAGCCGGCCGCGAATGCCCATTCCGCCGTTAGGCAGGCTCGCGTTGGACCCGGCGACAAAGTCGTCGTAATCGGTCCGGGCCCCATAGGGTTGCTGGCGATTCAGTTTGCCAGGCTTCTCCATCCCAGCCTCCTCGTTCTGGTGGGAACGCGAGACGAGCGGTTGGCTCTTGGAAAGAAGCTGGGCGCCACCCACACTGTCAACATCAAGAAACCCGGTGCCGAGCGAGATTTGAGGGAGATTGTCGGATCAGGCGGCGCCGACGTAGTGCTGGAGTGCGCCGGCACGCGAAGCTCGTTCGAGTTGGCGATGAGCCTCGGCGGCATCTATTCCCGTATCGCCATCGAAGGGGTCATGGGGGTCGGCGAGAAGGCAGAGATATCGCCTCACCACGTGCTGGTCAACGGAATGAGCATAATAGGCATCCTCGGATGGTTGACGGTCGACTTCACCCGAGCGGTGGAATACATGGAGAACCGGCTAATCGACGTCCGGCCTTTGATCTCCCATAAGTTCTCGCTCGATCAGTGGCAGGATGCCTTCACCATGATCACAGAGCGCAAGAGCGAGTCGATGAAGGTCGAGATTACTCCGTAGGCTATTTTCGCGTTAACCGTCATGCCGGCTCTCCACCGGCGAAACGCGCCGAATTGTAGACAGATCGTCGATGGCGAAATGAGAAAATGTAGCGCGGGGGCTTGTCCCCCGCAGGGGTCGGGGTGGGGCGTAGCAGAATCCACAGTGCCAATTCGCGGTACCAAGCCACAACTCCGGCTTTTCATACCTTGGTGTGCCGGCGCCAGCCGGCATGAGCGATTGCTATGAAAGCATGTGCCGGACCACGATCCGGCATAGACTCCCGCCACTCAACTCGTCATTCCAGCGAAGGCTGGAATCCAGAAGGGGTGGGGCGAGGGGATTGCAGTGCTCGGGCTTGTCCCCAGCCACGCGCCGGCCGGCTGGCGTCTCACCAAGGGCCAAAGTCGTCGTAGAGGCGGGTTTCAAACCCGCCTAGGGCCGGGCAACGACGCCCGCAGGCCCGAGAGCATCTCCCGCCGGCCCGTCAACCCTTGCCCCCTACCCATATCATTAATACGAACGGGCACGACAACCCAGAGACGCGGAAGCTTCACCTTACCGAAGGAGAAGCGGATCGCCGGACAGGCCGGCAAGACGATCTAGACACCCCAGCTCCTCCTGAAGACCTGACCGAACCGCGGATGCACCCCAAGTAGTCGACCAAAGATTTCAAACGCCGGAACGCTCGCCGGACCCCGGCTTGCTGCGATCTCTGCAGTTCAATAGCTGGACCAGCGTAACGGCTCACAGTACGCGGACTTTGGCCCTGACTGCAAATTGAAACTCGGAGCAGAGTAACGAAGGACGAGCAAAGACCAACAAAACCGTTCTATGTCACCCTCCTGGCCTGCTTGGGCTGGATTGGCCTCGCGATATCCATCCAGCGGAGAAGGGTGTACGAATCTCAGCACGATTTATTCCACGAAATACCCGGAGAAGGAATTGTTGACGTCTTGGAGTTTTGGTTCGTCGCCGGCGTCGTTATAGTCGCCCTCGATACGCTGCGACGAAAATCAGCCTCGGAACAGAGTGTTTGGTGGGTCGCGGCAATCTCGTTCGGATTGACTGCAGTTGGCTTTGCAATAGGTGGGTACGCGACGATTATGCTTGGTGTAGGCGGCTCGGGCTTTATCGAAGTTATTGCGCGGAGCCTTGCAAGTCAGGTTCTCTTGTTACTCGATTTCTTTAGCGTGACACAGATTCTCGGGGCGCCGGCTTACACGCTGTTCTTGACACTCCGAGCTATACGCTCCTGGCGGACGTATCTTCGGCCCGCTTAACGTAATATCCGAGCATTGAGCTTCAACGCGGCCCTCCCTATGCCGTCGTTAGCACGAGAGCATGTCCCGGACTCCGATCCGGAATGCGCCCTCCAATCAACCACGATGCCGGCTCTCCACCGGCGAAACGTGCCCAATTCTAGACCGATGGTCGATGGCGGAATGAGAAATGTAGTGCGGTCGAAGACTTCGCGAGGCGAGGGGCTTGTCCCCCGCTGGGGTCGGGTCGGGGTGGGGCGCGGCAGAATCCGCCGTTCCAATTCGCTGTACCGAGCCACAACTCCGGCTTTTCATACCTTGGTATACAGGTGGCAACCAGCCGGCATGAGCAATCGCTATGAGAGCATGTCCCGGACCACGATCCGGGATAGACTCCCGCCACTCAACTCGTCATTCCAGCGAAGGCTGGAATCCAGAAGGGTGGGAGGGAGGCCACACCAGCCCGCTTGATTCCTCCCTACAGGCGCCGGCGGTAGCCTGAACACCGACCTCACATTCGCCGGCCATACCGAGGACGCCACCATAGAGCTGTACAGGTGCGTCCGCCGGCCCGTCTCACATCCTGAGCCGTTTCTCAAACGTGGCCCACGCGTAGACCTTCCGGAGTCCCACACTCTCGTTGAGCGCGAGGATCGCCTCGTTCGAAGAGTCGCTGCTGGTCTCAATCGCCTGGAAGCCGTGCTCCTTGGCGTAACTTAGCGTACGGAATTTCAACGCCGCGGCTATCCCTTGCCGGCGTTGCTCCCGCCTGACCCCGGTGAGACCAACCTCAAGTGTGTCCGGATCTCCGTCCATAGCTTGCAGGTAGCTTAGGCCAACGTACCGCACTCCGCCACAACACTTGTGCGGTTTCTCCGACTCGCGTCAACCCGCCGGCTGTTGTTGGCAGTCACAGGGAAGTTCGGGAAGACCTTCGAAAACCCACGCGCATTCGCTTCGTGATCGCCGTCTAGAAAGGCGCCCGTTCGGATGTCCATGGGAACGTCCGAGTCGCTCTGTATCTCTAGAATCGGCCAATGTCTGGCTGTATCATTTCGTACCGGTCCACCGCAACACACCTTCTCTGCTCGCGTGCTGGGGCGCTACCCTCCTCTGTAGGCTAATTTCGCTTTCGCAGCCGGCTGCCCACTCGTTCCGCACGCCAGGTTCACTTTTCTCCAATCGCCATGAAATGAGGACTAGCGCCCAGAAGCGTTGGCTCATTCTCAACCGCCCGAACGAGATCGAGGATCAGAGTTCGCTGACGAGGATCTTGCCACCGGCTGTCTAAGTCCTTGGTCAACGAGGCCGGGCCCTCAACTGCCAATAGGCTTATCATCCTGAACCCAGAGTCCCGTAGCTCAGCTTCTAGCTCCGCCGGCTTGTGGAAGAATGCCGTCGTAAAGTACCTGGGTACATTCTTTGGGTTGCGATGTTGTCCGTTTGCGAGATCTGCTTCAACGATCTCGGCAAAGTATGGATCGCCGATTAGCCCACGCGTCAGCCCGCTGACCAGCGAAGCATAACGATTGATCGCTGCGGCGAAGAGCAGGCCCCCGTGTCTCAGCACTCTGTAAGCCTCGCTTAAGGCCACAAGGCGATCCTTACGGCTCGTCAGATGGTAAAGCGGTCCCATCAGCAGGACAGCGTCGCAGCTAGCGACACCGTGCGGCAAATTTCGAGCATCCCCTTCGCTCACGCTCGCGAGAGGAAGGTTGCGCCCATCCCCGGAACGTTTCTTCGCTTGATCCAAATGCTTGGGAACAGGGTCTACGAGATGAACCTCATAGCCCGCGTTCGCCAGCCAAATTGAGTAGCGGCCAGATCCACCGCCGACGTCGAGGATCACGCCTGGAGGGGGAGACAGGTACCGGCTGATTAGCTCCTGCGAACGGGCGAACTCGAGGACGCCGTCCCCGATGTCGAGCCGCTCTTCTTCCTCGATCAGGGCGTAAAACTCTAGGATCTCTTCCTCTATCGGTTCCTTGGATTCGCCCACGACGCATCATCTCCCAGGGCCGGCGGCCGGCTTGGCCGGTCGTCGCACTGCCACGCGGTCATTGCTGATGCCCGTCGGGTGATGGAAACCTGGGGTCAGCCGGCCGGCTCGATGCTCTTGACCCTACTCCGGCTCGCTGGGAGGGGCCGTTGATGCCTGGTACTCTTCGTAGTCCGCCTCATCCACAAACTCGCCGCCGGTGATGTCCCTCGACTCCTCACGCAACGACTTGTTGAAGGTCAGTGAGACCGATTTCCGGCGAAAGCACTTTGACCCGACCACTTCCTTGTTCACGCTATAACCGCTGATGCTGTCGCCTGCGCCTTCAAACTCTTGTGTCAGGTCCGACCCCCGGCCGATTCTCAGCCGGACGACCTCGTCGCAGTGGTCGCACTTGACATAGTAATACAATGCGTTATCGCCGCCGCCTCCGGCGCCGCCGAGCCACTCCATTATCCTGTCGAATATACCCATATTTATCTTCCCGATTTACTGTGTCAGGGCTGGAACAATGTATCGATAGATGGCGACGAAATTCAACGCAACCAGCGCGATCGAAGCCAATAAGTATGCCGCCGGCCTCAATCCGGCAAACAGCAGTTCGCGCCAGCCCACCGCCATCAATGCAGCCAGGCCAGATAGGGCTGGAAAAAGGTACCGGCCCTGAGCCTGTATGTAGGTTAGATTGTAATAGACTACCTCTACAAGAGTTAGACCCAAAACAGCGACCGCAAGTATCCATGGCTCATTGCCGGGGATTCGTAGCTGGCCGGCCAGTCCCAAGCGCCCGGTAGCGACTGCAAGTCCCAGTCGCCGGCCTTGATCTCTACCAGCTGACCGGTCGATGCTAGCGCGAACCCATAGTTGTAGTGGGCCGGCTCGTCAGGATACTGCCATACCGGCGTCTGAATGGCATAGTGACAGGAAAGTATCAGACCTAGTGCAACGATAAACGCGGCCGCGAGATTTGCCCCGATCTCCCCGCTATTTCTCGTGGTTCGCATGGCCTAGCTCCGCCGGAGCTGTGGGATATTGGCCTCCCAGATCGTTCAAACGCACCCTGACTATATCACTGAGCATTCGCAGCGTATCACGCACTGGGTTGACGTTATTCGTCGGCGAGTGATGCCAGATAACCGGGATTTCCCTGACCTGTAGCCCCCACTTGCGCGCCAGGAAAAGCACTTCCACGTCAAATCCCGTGACCATAGGCCCCACCACCTCTTTCGGGGCGCTATACAAACGAAGGTTGCCGAATATCGCCCGGGCCACTGGACGCCGAAAGCACTTGAACCCGCATTGAGTGTCCCTTATGCCCGGCACCAACATCGCTTGGACCAGCAGGTTGAAGACCCTCCCCATTAGATGGCGATAGTACGGTTCATCCAATCGCTTGGCGCCCTTCGCCTCTCGCGATCCGATTACCACGTCTACGTCATTTTGGGCTAGCGGAAGGAACTTGCTTGTCTCGGACATCGGCATGGAAAGGTCCGCATCGGCCATGAAGATCAGATTTCCTCTTGCTGCGAGGATGCCGGTACGAACCGCATAACCTTTTCCGGCGTGAGGATTTCTGATCAGTCGGAACCGGCCATCACGAGCGACCATCTGCTCTACTATCGCCGCCGATTCATCCCCCGATCCGTCGTCAACGACGATGGCCTCCCACCTGAAACTCTGGGCCGCCAGATGCGACCTGATCTGCTCCAGTGTGTCGGGTAGCCGCCGCTCTTCGTTATAGGCGGGAACTACGATCGAGAGAAGAAGGTCGTCTTCCGAATTCAACTCGATATCCGGCGGAATCGGATGGACGGGCCGATTATCATCTCGCCAAACATCTACCGTTTGGAGTTGAATGGCCGCTAAGTACTCTACATAACATATTATTTCGTCACATTCGTATTTGAGTAGGCAGATCCAATTGACGCGGTCGAAGACCCGCACCCTATCTATTATAGACCCTGCGATCTTAGACAAGCGCCCCCAGCCGTGGGCACGCCGGCCTGCCAACTACCACCAACGTCACCGTACGGGCGTCCCTCGTGAGCGTGTTTCATAAGTCAGGGATGAGAGAAATTAGTAAAATTGAGGGAGGACAGGTGATTGGAGGATAGGTAGATGCCACATAGACCGATGAGCCGAGAGCAGATGTGGATATTGCCGCCGAGTCTTGAGGAGTTGCTGCCGGCGGACCATCCGGCTCGATTCGTGGGAGAGTTCGTAGATGCGTTAGAGGAGGAGAAGTGGGCGGAGCTAGGGGTGGAGATAGAAGGAGGGCGCCTAGGAGCGCCAGCATACCACCCGCGAGGTCTGTTGAGCGTGTGGTTGTATGGGTTCATGACGGGAGTGAGGTCTAGTCGAAAGCTGGAGATGGCGTGTGGCGAACAGATACCTTATCTGTGGTTGACGGGATGTCAGCGCCCGGATCACGTGACGTTGTGGAGGTTCTACAAGGCACATCGGCAGGGAATGAGAAAGCTATTCGAGCGGACGGTGCGGATGGCGGTGAGGATGAAGCTGGTGAGCCTGGCGGTGCAGGCGGTGGATGGCACGAAGGTGGGGGCGAACGCGGCGAGAGATAGGACTTACGATGCGGAGGGACTGGGTCGGCTGTTGAAGCGGTTGGAAGAGACAATAAGGGAATTGGAAGCTCAGAATGAAGGTGGGGAAGATGCTGAACCGGTACGCCTACCAAAGAAATTGGCGGAGAAGAATGGCCTGAGAGAGCGGGTGCGTGAGGCGATGGAGGAGTTAGCGGATCAACAGGATACCAAGCGCATCAACCTGACGGATGCAGAGGCTCATTTCATGAAGACACGTCAGGGGATCATGCCGGCCTACAACGCTCAAGCAGTGGTCTCCCCGGTGGAGTTAGAGGGGAACAACAAGAGCATGTTGGTCACAGCGGTTGAGGTGGTGGAAGAGACGAATGACTACGCTCGACTGATCCCGATGCTGGAACAGGCCGAGGATACGACGGATACGAAAGCAGAAACGACGTTGGCCGATGCTGGTTATCATTCGGGGAGCAACTTGGAGGAATGTGACAATAGAGATCAGCAGGTGGTGATGCCGGAGGCGCAGCACAAGGCGCTGAAGCACCCCTATCACAAGGATCGATTCAGCTACGACGAGGATAGCGACAGCTATATCTGTCCTCAAGGACAGAGACTTCGCTTCAGCACAATGAAGACAACTCGTGGTGTACCGATGCGCCTGTATCGTGGCTCAGCGGCCTTGTGCCGTCGATGTCCGGCCTTCGGGGTGTGTACCAAAGATCGACGCCATGGCCGCGCACTCGAGATAGGGCCACACGAGGTAGTGCTGCGTAGTCACCGGGTCTGGATGTCCACTGAGGAAGCCAAGAAGAAATATAAGCGGAGACAACACCTGGTGGAACCGGTGTTCGGCATCATCAAAGAGCAGCAGGCGGGGCGAAGATTCCTGCTCCGCGGTAGGGCCAAGGTGGCGGCAGAATGGACCATGTTGGCGACCGCCTTCAACCTGCGTACCCTCTGGCGCGCATGGCGCTCTCGGACAAGGCCTCAAGGGGCTGGGGATTGTGTAAACAGCGAATTTTCAACCTATAGGTCAGTGCTGACGCGCATCATTGGTTCAGCCCTAGAGATTTTGGCACTGCTCAGGACCGATCTTCAGCCACCTTCACATGGTGGACTTGCCTTCCGTCCACCACAATCCAATATCTGAAACACGCTCTCGTGGCCGCCCTTGGCGGGGACCCGGGAAACCATCGCTGGCCGGCCAACTCATCGTGCCGGCCCCGTACCCTCACTACCCGGCCTGCGACATCCTTGCCAATAGATCCTCATCGCTGATCCGGCGTAGCTGCTCGCCAATGCGCCTTTTGCCCATCACCCTCGGAATCCCGGCCAATCCCGCCAGCTGCCCGCGAATCCGGGCGCGGGCGGCCGGCTCTCGCCAATGACGAAGCGATTCCCCCAAAAAGCCGAGTTGGGCCTTGACGATCTTCCCAATATTGCGTCGCAGCAGCGAACGTGGATAGTTCTTTGCCATCACCAGCACAAAGTTTCGACCGTTGTAGTAGCTCGCAAGTTCACCCGAGCCGCTCGCGCTTATTCGGTGGTACACTCGCGCCCCGGGCTCGAACCCGCATCGCCATCCCGCTAGCTGGGCGCGAAACCCAAGGTCGACGTCCTCGCAGTAGCTGACAAACTCTTCGTCGAAGAGACCAACCTGCTCGAACATCCCACGGCGATAGGCCGCGGCTCCGGCGCAGGCTGAGAAGGTCTCCGCCGGCTGGTCGTATTCCGGCCCATCGGCCTGCCAGACGCCCCTATTCCCCGGTACGCCGTCGATTCGGTAGTAGTCGCCGGCCGAGTGGATCATGTGCCGGCGGTCGAACACCAATAGCTTGGAAGCCACCGAACCAAGCTCCGGGTCGCTATCCAGCCGGCCGATCAAGGCCGCCAACCAGCCGGCCTCAGGCTCGGTATCGTTGTTCAACAGGGCTATGTGCTTGCCCTTTGCTCGGATGATGCCCTCGTTGCAGGCCCGGGCAAAACCAAAGTTTCTGCTCAGCTTTATGAAACGGGCCTCCGGAATCTCCCGGTGGACAATATCCTCTGAGTCGTCGGTTGACCCATTGTCTACGACGATCAGCTCGAAAGATTGCTCGCTTTGTTGGCGCAAAGCCGGCAGGCATATTCGTAGATGATGGCCGCCATTCCAGTTGGGGATTACTATCGAAGCAATCGCTCTTGGCAATTGTCCACCGTGCTCCGGCTTCGGCCTGATAATGGGATGCCGCGGTTGTCCTTAGCCAACCGCCGCCATCGGCAGGGAGATGGGATGTGTACGAGGTGCAGCCGGCTGTTCGCCGCCGATCACTTCAGCCTGCATTGACCAGGGCGAGGTCTTCGTGATGCGGACCTTCGCCAGCCGGCCCAACCAGTTGCGCCGGTCTTCGAAGAACACCAGTTTGTTGGTGCGAGTCCGGCCCTTCCATTTGCCCTTGTACAATTCCTCGACCAGGACTTCGGTGGTGTTGTCGAGTAGCCGGGCGTTTATCCGATCGGCAATATCCCGCTGCACGATCTCGACCCGGTGCAGTCGGGCCTTCTTCTCCCCTGCCGGCACGTCATCGGGCATCTCTGTGAACGCCCGTGTGCCCGGCCGCGGCGAGTACATCGCAACGTGAACCACGTCGAATTTGATTTCATCTAGCAAATCGAGAGTGTGCTGAAATTCCTGCTCGGATTCGCCCGGAAAGCCCACTATTATGTCGGTCGCCAGGCTGCCGCCGGGAACCTTGTTGCGGATGCGTTGGATGATGCCCCGGTAGACGTCGACCGTGTATCCTCGCCTCATCCGGTGCAACACGGCGTCGTCGCCGGCTTGGACCGGGATGTTGATGTGCTCGCACACTTTGTCGATATTGGCCGTCGCGTCGATGATACTCTCGCGAAAGTCGCGTGGATGCGATGTCAGGAACCTGATCCGTTCCAACCCTTCGATCTCGCTCAATCGCGCCATGAGGAATCCCAGGTCGGGCCGGTCCGGCAACAGATCGCGCCCATAGCGATCAACGATCTGGCCGAGCAACGTGACCTCGCGAGCGCCTTCGAAGGCGACAAGCCTCTCCGTCTCGCTGACAATCTCCCTCACCGGACGGCTCACCTCGCGCCCCCGCCGGAATGGCACAATGCAGTACGTGCATCGCCGGTTGCAGCCGGTCATCACCGGTACCCAGCGAGCGACTCGCGCCTCATCGCCGGCTACAATCTCCTGCCCAGCCGTGCCGCCTGTGAGACAACCGTCTCCGAAATGATCCCCATGTCCGGCCCCAGCTTCCTGGGCGTCTATCGTCGTCAGCAGGTCCCCAAACGCCGCCGGCTTGAAGAAATGATCCACGTACGGCATGCGTCGCCTGAGTTCCGGCAGCGTGTCGTCGGCGACCATGCAGCCGCCGAATGCGACGATCAGGTCGGAGCGGATCTCCTTTAGCGGCTTGAGCGAGCCGGCCCGGCCGAAAGCCTTCTCCTCGGCGGCCTGCCGGACGCTACACGTGTTCATGACGACCAGATCCGCCTCCGCGGCGTTATTAATCGACTCGTGCCCCCGGTCAGATAGCTCGCGGGCTAATCTCTCGGAGTCGGCCACGTTCATCTGACAACCGACGGTCCAGATGTAATATTTCATCGAGGTGTTGCACATCCAGTGAAAATGGATCGATTTGCGCAAAGCGTTTCGAACGCCAAGATTATAACCTATACTTTCTTGTGTCCAATAACGGTCCATCAGAATGATTAAGTGCCTGCTCCGCAATATCGTCGTTCAAGACCTTTACACATTCTCTTCATAATCTCTTCACAAGGGACCACTACCATCAGGTGTACAGGTAACGACGCGGGAGATTGCACAAGAGCCCAACAATGGAGGAATCTAATGCCCATCCGTGTTGACCCGCGCCTGACCATCATGACTATCATTGCTGTCGTCGGATTGAGCTTGCTCGCTTGCTCATCCCCGGCGCCATCTCCTACCCCGACAGAGGCGATGGTCTCTGAGCCAACCGCCGCTCAGGTTGCCGAGCCGACCTCTACAGCTACCGAACCGGCGCCATCTCCTACGCCAACCGAAGTGATGGTTTCTGAGCCAACCGCCGCTCAGGTTGCCGAAGCGACCTCTACCCCTGCCGAAATGCCCTCCGAGGAGATTGGTGAGCTCAAGTTCAACTTGGTAGAGGGTCAGAATGAAGCGCGATACCTCGCCGAAGAGCAGCTGGCCCGTATCGGGTTCAACGTTGCGGTGGGCAAAACCAGCGACGTCACCGGCGCCATCGTCATCCGCACTGATGGGACTATCGTCGCAGATCAATCCAAGATCCTGGTCGATCTCCGCTCCTTGACCAGCGATTCGGACAGACGGGATGGTTACATCCAGCGGAGCACTTTGAATACGGCGCAGTTTCCTCATGCTGAGCTCGTCTTAACAGAGGCCAAGGGGCTGTCCGATCCCCTGCCAACATCTGGAGCGGTATCGTTTCAAATTGTCGGTGAATTGACGGTACGTGGCGTCGCCAAGCCGACAACCTGGGATGTGGAGGCGGAGATATCCGGCGACGAACTGGTAGGAACTGCCGTTACTAAGGTAACGATTACCGGATTCGAAATGGACCTGCCAATTGTGGGTTCAGTCCTCAGTATCGAAGACGAGATAGACCTTGAAATCGACTTTCGCGCCGCATTGGTCGACAGCCAAAGCTGACCCATTTCTTCGAAAGGACCAAGTTTCCCAGTCGATCGTAAGTGTTCGGATTCAGGGGTACCTGCTCCGTATCGGCGTAATATCGTAGCAATGAAGGTCTGCCAAATCCGAGAATGTCTGATCAGCTAATGCCCGTGAACGGTTGCAAGGGCGATCCGCCTCAGGCGGATGCCGGGGGATGTGGGGGTGTCCCCCACAACAAAGTTCCCCCTTCTCCTGGCTAGGAGAAGGGGGCCAGGTCGAAGACTACGCAAGGCGAGGGGATGAGGTCGAGCAGCTCGTGGATTTGGCATCGATAGCTTGGAAATCACGCCTTGAACGCCGACCGAAGCCGATCTTTGCGATCCGGGCCTTCCAGATCGCCGAAATGGGGAAAGCGAATACCCCCAAATCTGAACTGTTGCAGTCGACCCAGTTCAGGCACTGCCCAATTAGGTTCCTATCCCGATGAATAACCCATCGAACCGAGTTCTTGTAGTTGATGATGACAGGGAGATAGTACGAACCGTGAAGGCTTATCTGGAGCAGTCCGGCTTTGAGGTCTCGACCGCCCACGATGGCGAGACCGCGGTGGCTACATTCGAATACCACAAGCCCGACCTTGTGGTCCTGGATCTTATGCTGCCCAAGATGAGCGGATTCGACGTCGCCCGCGATCTTAGACGGAAATCCGAGGTGCCCATCATCATGCTCACGGCGCGCGTCGATGAGACCGACAAGCTGATTGGCTTGGAGCTTGGCGCCGATGACTATGTAACTAAGCCCTTCAGTCCGCGTGAGTTGGTGGCGCGGGTCAGAAGCGTATTGCGCCGTGTTCAGGGCAACCCTGTGAGTTCGGACGTGCTACGTGCGGACGGACTGGTTCTGGATCGCTCTGCACACGCCGTAAGTCTTCGCGGTGAACCTGTAGAGTTGACGCCGAGCGAGTTTGCCATTCTCGACGTGCTAATGGAGAACGCCGGCCGGGTGATGACCCGACTCCAGTTGATCGACAAGGCACTGGGGTACAGTTACGAGGGCTACGAGCGTACGATCGACGCCCACATCAAGAATATCCGGCAAAAAATTGGGGATGACTCCAATGGGCCGCGATACATCCGAACTGTCTACAGGGTCGGCTACAAGTTTGTCGAGATGTCAGGTGCGGGCTAGCCTCTTTTTCAAGTTCACGCTGGCTTTCATCTTGGTCGTCCTGGCCGGAATCTCCCTCATGGCGTTCCTAGCCAATCGAAGCGCCACCGGCGGATTGAGTCTGTACGTCGACCGGGGCTCCGAACTTTGGGCGCATCGTCTGGCGCCGGTTCTGGTCGCCTACTACTCCCGCCAACAGTCCTGGGCCGGCATCGACCAGTTCCTGACTCAAGGACCCCGTGTCGATGTACGGCGAAGAGTGGGTCAAGGTCCACGTCGGAGGACCTTGGACGGGCCTTCAGACAAGAGATTGTGGTGGCTAGCCGACCACCGTCTGATCCTGGCCGACTCCCAGAATCGCGTCGTGTTTGACTCAGATAGTCAGATGACCGGCCAGGATCTGGGGAACGATATGCGTGTTCCAATGGTGCCACTGCTATTGGACAATCAACGCATCGGCTCGCTCTTGATCGCCCAGTTTGATGAGGGTCTTCTTGAGCAGCAGTTTCTCGATCGAGTAAACCAAGGGCTGGCATTGGCCGCTTTAGGCACTATCGTCATTGCTCTTGTCGCGGCGGTTCTGTTGTCACGCCAACTCACGTCTCCAATCAGACGATTGACCGCCGCGGCCCAGGGTATAGCCGCCGGGCGCTTGGATCAACGGGTGTCAGTGTCCAGTCGCGATGAAGTAGGGCAACTGGCCGACTCCTTCAATGAAATGGCCGGCAAGCTGCAGTTGGGAGAAACCCAACGGCGCCGGATGTTGGCGGACATCGCCCACGAGCTGCGTAACCCACTGAGCGCTATTCAGGGGAATCTCGAGGGGATGCTCGATGGGGTGCTGCCCCTGAAGCCGGCCCAGGTGGCTACTGCCTACGATCAAACTCTGATCCTTTCGCGACTCGTCGAAGACCTGCGCTTGCTGTCCCTGGCCGAGGCTCGACAGCTGCATCTGGAGAAATCCGAGACAGATGTTGGGCTGCTTGTACAGAGCGTCGTCGATAACTTCCGGCCGCTTGCCCAAGAGCGGGGAGTGGATCTGCGCACCCAGGTCCCTGCTGTACCGACGATGGCCGAGGTCGATCCCCAACGAATCAGTCAGGTGGTCGCGAACCTGCTTAGCAACGCGCTCAGATACGTCGCAGGAGGCGATCGCGTGACCGTCGCCGTCCGCCGAACCGATACCGGCTCCGAAGTATCGGTGTCCGACTCCGGCCCCGGTATCGACGAGGATGAGCTGCCCCACGTATTCGAACGCTTCTACCGGGTCGAAAAGTCACGCAGCAGATCGGCCGGCGGTTCCGGCCTGGGACTTGCCATCGCCAAGGAGCTGGTCGAGACCCACGAAGGCCGCATCTGGGTCGAAAGCCAAGCCGGCAAGGGCTCCAATTTCACGTTCGCCATCCCGACCTAGCCTCACTTCGCAATACCCTCAGGACCGCCGCATCGTCATCGGTAGGAGAATGTGCCCTCCAATCAACCTCGATGCCGGCGCTCCACCGGCGGAACCTGCCGAATTGCAGACCGATGGCCGAAGGCGGAAAGAGAAAATGTAGTGCGGGGGCTTGTCCCCCGCTGGGGTCGGGGTGGGGCGCGGCAGGATCCACCGCGCTGACTCGCCGTAGCAAATCACAACTCCGGCTTTTCATACCTTAGTGTGCCGGCCCCTGTCTGCATGAGCGATTGCTACGAAAGCACATCCCGGACTCCGATCCGGGATGTGTCCTCCAATCAACCTCGATGCCGGCTCTCCACCGGCGAAACGTGCCGAATTGTAGACCGATGGTCGATGGCGGAATGAGAAAATGTAGCGCGGTCGAAGACTTCGCGAGGCGAGGGGCTTGTCCCCCGCTGGGGTCGGGGTGGGGCGTGGCAGAATCCACCGTGCCAACTCGCCATCCCAAATCACAACTCCGGGTTTTCACACCTTGGTGCGCCGGCAACAGCCGGCATGTGCGATTGCTGCTATGAAAGCATGTCCCGGACTACGATCCGGGATAGACTCCCGCCCCTCAATTCGTCATTCCAGCGAAAGCTGGAATCCAGAAGGGGTGGGGAGGGGGAAATGTAGCGCTGGGGCTTGTCCCCAGCTCAGGGCGCCGCTAGTTCGCCCGCGTCGCACTGCCCGGCTCTCGGCCCCCCTTCTCGCCGTTTCCTTCACATCTTCTCCACATTCTCTCCATAACTCCTTAGCCAATCCTTCATAACACGCAACTACGCTATTACTGAACGGCAAAGTCAGGCAGACGCCTGGCCGATAGTTTAGAATGACATAAGGTGTAATCAGAATGACGGAGCAGAGTCCGAAAAAAGAACCGACTCGGCGAAAGTTCAGTCGCCGCTGGCTACTCGCCGGCTTGGGAGCCACCGCAGTAGTCACCGCCGGCACCGCCTTGGCGCAAGAAGGCACTCCCACACCAACCGAGTTGCCCGGTAGCCTTGAGAGTCTGATCGCGAGCGTCGCTGAAAAACTCGGTATCGAGCCCGACGACCTGCGGCAGGCCGTCGTTGAGGCACTCCAAGAATCGGGGTACGATAGCTCTAAAGGCTTCGGCCGGCATCGCGGCTTCAAGAAATGGGGACGCAAAGGTCGGTGGGGTGGATGGATGCTCTTCGAATCGGCGGCAACCTACATAGGCATTGATCAAGAGACGTTCATCGAGCGGCTGCGCAATGGCGAGTCGGCAGCCCAAATCGCCGAGGCCGAGGGCAAGACCAGGGATGGACTCATCACCGCCCTGACCGATGCGGTAAGCGACCAGCTTGACCAGTACGTCCAGGACGGCAAGCTGACGCAAGAACAAGCGGACTCCAAGCTCGCTTACTTCGAAGAGAAAATCCCCACCTGGGTTGACAAGTCGGGATCCGCCGGCGGCCACCGCCACAAGTGGAAGTGGCATCGACCCGACCCGGAGAGTACCCCCGAGCCTGCCGATCCACAAACCAGCCTCTAGACTCTCATTGACGGGCCGGACGCCATGTTCGGCCCGCACCATCCACCCTGCCTCTTCCGGTCCTCTCTCAACCGTACATGCGGCCGAACCACGACGGAATCCAGCTTGTCATAAGCGCGGCAACGTCCTACGCGACGTGGTAAGGTACCAAGTAACATGGCAGTGATCGCTGGCCGGCGCCAGGTCAAGTAGAAATTGCAAAACAAATGCCCCTCCGACAGCAGCCGGCAAACGCCGGGAAGGAATTTGGCTAGGACCCTCATCCTTGGGCTAGTAGCCGGCCTCGCGCTGATCCTGGCAGCTTGCGTTCCGGTCTCCGAAACGGCTGCCCCACCCCCCGGCGATGTTGAACCCGATGCGCCGGCTTCTCTCCAGTGTGAGGCAACCGAACCGGATCAGATGGGGCCCTTCTACGAGCCCAATGCCCCGTTCAGGTCCCAGGTTGGCAGCGGATACGTGCTGTCCGGCAGAGTTCTGGCAGTTGAAGGCTGCGTCCCGGTCCCCGACGCTCTGATCGAGTTCTGGCTCGCCAACCCACAGGGCGGTTACGACGACGATCATCGCGCGAGCGTGATGTCTGACAGCCAGGGCTTGTACCAATTCGAATCCCCTGTACCGGTGCCCTATACCGGCCGGCCTCCCCATATTCACGTTCGAGTCTCGGCGCCGGGCTTTCGGCCCCTGGTGACCCAGCACTATTCCGGCCAGGGAAAGGACCGCGGAGAATTCGACCTCGTTCTCACGGCCAATTGACGATCCCCATTGGAACTCCGATCCGGAGTGCTCACGGTAAGGTAATTAGTTGTCACCAGGAATCTCAGCTGCAGCTTGGATCGTCGTCGATTGCCTTTACGGATTATTTGATGTTCTGCATACTTTCTTCACTGGTTCTTCACAACGTCCAACTAACATCGATCTCATCACCCGCAAGCTCATGCTCCGTTTAATCGGTAACCTTGGGGACGTTTCGTTGTGCCGATGATTGTGCACCTTCCGGCTAACCAAGATAGTCAAACCGGCTTGTGGAACGAGTATCAATACGCTTCCAGTTAAGATCATTTGGGGTACTTTCATATGTTGGGTACACGCACTTTTCGCATAATCGCCGGCCTGCTGGTGGTCGTGATTGTAGCCAGCGCAGGCTGGATCATCTTTGGACAGACACAAGAGCCGGAAGAGCCAGCAACGTCGGGACAGACGATGGTCGTGGGCTTTGGCTCAGTCGAAACGAAGGTGACCTCGACCGGGACCACTGTGATAGGCAAGCTCGCCGACATAAATTTCGGCACGGGTGGCGTGTTGAAAGAGGTACTCGTCAACGTAGGTGACGAGGTTGAAGAAGGGCAGGTGTTGGCCCGTCTCGATTCATCTCAAGCCGAGCTCAGGTTGGAGCAGGCCCAGTCCGCCCTGAGAGTCGCTCAGTTGAGGCTCGAGCAACTCACGTCGGAGGCGTCGGGTGACGAGATTGCTGCCGCCCAAGCCGGCTACGAGAGTGCTAGGGCACACTACGATGATCTGCTCGCTGGAGTTTCTGAAGAGGATCTGATAGCTGGTGAGGCCGCTGTAGCAGCCGCTCAAGCCAGTTTGCGCAATGCCGAAGCGAGGCTGAACTCGTTGAATTCCGGTTCGGTCGAAGAAGAGTTGAAGGCAGCGGAGGCGTCGGTGGCGGCCGGTGAAGCCAACTTGCGCAGCGCCGAGGCCAAGTTGGCTTTGTTGAAGGCCGGTCCAACCAGTGGGGACCTTGAAGTGGCAACCGCAGCGGTAAGTGCTGCTCAGGCCAATTTGCGCAGTGCCGAGGCGAGGCTGAGCTCGTTGAAATCCGGCTCGGTCGATGAGGAGATCAAGGCAGCCGAGGCGGCCGTGGCGGCCGGTGAAGCCAACGTGCGTAGCGCCGAGGCGAGGCTGAGCTCGTTGAAATCTGGCTTGGCTGAAGAAGAGTTGAAGGCGGCGGAGGCGGCGATGGCGGCCGGTGAAGCCAACTTGCGCAGCGCCGAGGCCAGGCTCGCATCGCTGAGGGCGGGTTCGACCAGCACTGACACGGCCTCCGCTCAACAGGGAGTTGTAGCCGCCCAGGCTGCCCTCCAGAGAGCCCAGAACGATCTTGAAGACCTGCAAGCCGGCCCAACCGATTCCGCCCTTCGTCTGGTCGAAATCGACCTTGAACGGGCGAAAAACAGCCTCTGGGCCGCCCAGATTTCGCGTGACGGAACCTGTGGGCGCCTCGGAACCGACAGCACAGGCTGTAGATCCGCTGATGCTCAGGTGGCAAATGCCGATGCAGCAGTTCGGCAGTCTGAGCAGAAACTGGCCGATCTCCAGACCGGTGCGTCCTCCGCTGACATTGCCAACGCGCGGAACCTGGTCGAAAGCGCGACCGCGCAGCTTATCAGCGCTCAAGCTCGTCTGGACCAAGTTGTGGAAGGTCCTGCCGATTCTGATATCAGGGCGGCTGAGGCCTCTGTTGAATCGGCCAAGTCCAACTTCCTGTCGGCAATCGGCAAGCTAACCGTTCTCGAGGCTGGTCCCACCGAGTCTGACTTGACGGCGGCCGAGGCCTCTGTTGAATCGGCCAAGTCCAGCCTCCAGTCGACTATCAGTAGGCTGGCCGCCCTCAGGTCTGGATCCGAGGTAGAAGCGGCCGAGGCCTCCGTTGAATCGGCCAAGTCCAACTACCTGTCGGCGATTGGCAAGCTAACCGTTCTCGAGGCTGGTCCCACCGAGCCTGACTTGAGGGCGGCTGAGGCTTCTGTTGAGTCGGCCAGATCCGGCTACCAGTCGGCAGTCAGCAGGCTCGCTACTCTGAAGTCCGGATCTGAAATGGAAGCGGCCGAGGCTGCGGTGGAATCGGCGAAGTCCGGCTACCAATCAGCGATGAGCAAGCTGGTCAGTTTGAAGAGTGGCATCAAAGAGGCTGACTTACAACAGGCCTCCAGCCAGGTGTCGAATGCAAAAGTCGCTCTGAATCAAAGGCTGGGCTTGGTAAGCAAGACCGACCGCTCTCTTTCCGAAGAAAATGTCAGGCAGGCCGAAATCTCATTGAAACAGGCAGAGCTTGACCTTAAGAACACTGTACTGCTGGCGCCATTTACTGGATTCGTCACATCATTTGTGCCGAACGTCGGCGAACAGGTCGGAGGCACCGCGGCCGCGGCTACGATTTCTGATCCCGGCTCGTTGCGCGTAGAAATAAGCCTCAACGAGGTTGATGTACCCAGGGTCTCGGTCGGCCAGGCCGTCGAATTGAGGATCGACGCGTTGCCCAACCTTCCATTGACCGGCATAGTGTTGTCCATTTCGCCCGTGGCTAGTTCTCAACAAGGTGTCGTCAGCTACCCGGTGACCATAGAGCTATCTGATCCACGCCAGGCCTTATCCGCTGGTACCGGGGGTCAGGGACAACCGCAGGTCGGAACCCGTCCCCAGCGCCCGGCCGGCGCCGGGCAAGGTCAGCGGTCTGGGTCGGACAGACCCCGACAGGCCCCATCTGACGTCGGCGCAAGTCGAGCGCAGTTCGCTGCTGGCGCCGCCAATCGCGCATTACAATTGCCCGCCGGCATGACCGTCGTCGCGGACATCATCATCGCCCGACAGGCCGATGTGCTAGTCGTCCCGAATGCGGCCATAACCCGCGAGGGTCAAGACCAGTTCGTTAACGTTGTCACGCCGGATGGGACCGAGAAGCGTCAAGTGCAGACTGGTATGCGCAGCGAGACTGTCACTGAGATCGTTGCTGGGCTCTCAGAAGGTGACGAAGTGCTGATACCATCGTTCGCATCCGGCGCGCCAGGCGCCGGTGCCGGGGGCGGGTTCAGAGGCTTAGGAGGCTTCGGCGGAGGCAGACCATCAAGATGATAACCCTCAAAGACGTGACGAAGGTTTACCAAATGGGCGACATTGAAGTTCACGCCTTGCGCGGTGTGTCGCTCAACATCCGGCCTTCTGAGATGGTGGCAATAATGGGCCCCTCTGGCTCCGGTAAATCAACGATGATGAACATCATCGGATGTCTCGATCAACCCACCCACGGTAGCTACGGCCTCGCCGGCGACGAAGTATCTACGCTCTCAGATGACCAACTCGCCGAGGTCCGCGGCGGAAAGATCGGGTTCGTCTTCCAAAACTTCAACCTGCTTCCTAGGATGACCGCGGTAGAGCAGGTTGAGGTGCCATTGATCTATTCGGGTGCTCCAAATAGACGGGAACGAACCGCGGCAGCTCTGGAGTCGGTTGGACTAGCCGACCGAATGCATCACAAGCCTACCGAGCTGTCCGGCGGGCAACAGCAAAGGGTCGCGATCGCTCGCGCTATCGTCACGGATCCTGCGATTATTCTCGCCGACGAACCCACCGGTGCGTTGGACACGAAGACGAGCCGGGAGATTATGGACACTTTTCGACAGCTCAACGAGGATCGTGGCCTCACTACCATCTTTGTGACACACGAGCGTTACGTAGCCCATAGCACGAAGCGTATTGTCGAAATAAGGGATGGGTTTATTGTTGCGGACGAGATTGTCAACTAAAGTCAGGTCATGGGTTAGCCTGGCACTATAGGAGGTTAGCAAAGTGATCTTCTTCGCAACGGTTCAGGTCGCTCTCAGAGCGATGTTCGCCAACAAGATGCGCTCGATACTCACCGCTCTCGGAATAATCATCGGCGTGGGCGCCGTGATAGCCCTCGTTTCCATAGGCCGCGGAGTAAACGCAAGCATTACTGAGCGAATCCAGTCTCTGGGCTCGAACCTTCTGTTCATACGGCCGGGCTCGTTCCAACAGGGCGGGGTTGCCAGCGGAGCCGGCGAGCGTCCTACCCTGACCTATGGAGATGCCCTTGCTTTAAGCGATCAGGTCGCTGCTCCGGCAATCGCCGCGGTCGTGCCGGAGAGTAGCTCGCGAGCCCAGATAGTGGTGGGCACGCAGAACGTCTCGACCCAGGTCATTGGTACCACGCCTGACTATCAAGAAGTCCGAAACCATCCGGCCGAGATCGGAGAGTTCATTTCGAATGAAGATATGGACTCTAGGGCGCGCGTGATGGTGCTGGGGTGGACGGTCGCCGAAGACCTCTTCGGCGGCACGAACCCGGTCGGGCGCGAGGTAAGGGTCAGCATGTTCGGCCAGCGCGGAGAGCCTTTCACCGTGATCGGCATACTCGAGGAAAAAGGAGGCACCGGATTTGGCAACCAGGACGATCGCGTAATAATCCCAATCACTACACTTCAGTACCGTTTGTTTCCCGACAGAGCGTCAAACGGCGAATTCAAAGTATCAACGATTTATGCTCAAGCGATCAACGAAGAGTCGACCGACGCCGCAATCGAGCAGATAGGTATGATCCTCCGGCAGCGGCACCGCGTCACCGAGGACGATTTCACAATCTCGAATCAGCAGGAGGTTCTCGGGGCCCTGAACGACGCGACCGCGGCCTTTACCCTCTTCCTTGGCGGGATAGCCGCCATCTCGCTGCTGGTGGGCGGTATCGGAATCATGAATATCATGTTGGTGTCGGTTACCGAGAGGACTCGCGAAATCGGAATACGCAAAGCGCTTGGAGCCAAGCGCCGCGATATTCTCGTTCAGTTCCTCGTCGAATCCGTCACAGTTAGCGTAATAGGCGGCCTGATCGGTATTGGACTTGGCGTTGGTGTTTCCCGGCTCTTTGGCCAGATTCCCATCGGCAATAGTCAAATATCGGCCTTGGTCGCCGGCGATGCCGTCCTGTTGGCGTTCTCCGTGGCCTTGGTGGTGGGGCTGTTCTTCGGCATATACCCGGCAGTGCGCGCAGCCTCGTTGAATCCGATTGATGCGTTGAGATACGAATAGAGCCGTTTCGAGCTAAGCACCCGCCTGGCGCTCATCGACTGAGGTTAGAGGCCCACTCGATGAAGCCGGCGTATATCGATAGTCCAATCTCGCCGCTCTTTTCTGGGTGAAATTGAGTGGCAATCAGGTTATCCTTGGCCACTATGGAAGGGAAGCGGACGCCGTAATCGGTCCAGCCGGCCACAATCGACGAGTCGGCCGGCTCCGCGTAGTAGGAGTGGACGAAATAGAAATACTGCCCACCAAGGTCCTGTGGTAACGCGGGGTGAGACCGCCCCAGTTCAACCTGGTTCCAGCCCATGTGCGGCACCTTCAGGCCCTCCGGGAGCCGGATGACCCTCCCCGGTACTACGTTCAGACACTTCTGTAACCCGCCTTCTTCGCTTACGGTCATCAGCGCCTGAAGCCCCATGCAGATGCCGAGAAAGGGGCGACCAGAGTCAACGTAGTCCCTGATCGGGCCGGCTAGATCGCGCTCTTGAAGATTGTGCATCGTGTCGGCGGCAGCGCCGACGCCGGGCAGCACGAGGATGCTCGCCTCTTGCACCACCATCGGCTCCGACGTTATCCGCGCGGCGCCGCCAACGTGCTCAACTGCTCGCTCCACGCTGCGCAGATTGCCGGCGCCGTAATCTACTATCGTTACTTCTGGTTTGGTCAACATTCACCCCTATACAGATCTCGTGCCCATGGAGTCCCAGACAAATATATCGCATCTGACAATTAATTCGACTCTGATCCATAGGTAGATCCCACAAGTCCCGTCGCTTCGCTCGATTTCATATCATTTTATTGATGGGCGATCGCGAAGCCCGGTACCTCAATGACTTGTCGCGTGCCTGATGATACCGCTCCGATTGGGCATATACGACTCTGCTATACTCAATTGCGTCCTCCGATCTGTCGCACCCGAAGTTATCTGCTGTGAGGAATTCATCGCATGAAGTTCGCGGTTGTCGCTGAGTACTTCGAACAGCTGGAGCGGACATCCAAGCGCAAAGAGTTGGTGTCAATACTGGCCGGGCTTTTCTCCAAGGCGAGTGCCGAAGAAGCCGGCCGACTGGCCTATCTTTGCCAGGGTCGCGTGGCCCCCTTCTTCGAACCAGTTGAGCTCGGTATGGGTGAGAAGCTGGTGGCTGAGGCAATTGGCCGGGCTGCCGAACTCTCCCGGGATGCGGTGCTTGAGCGCTACGGTCAAGTCGGTGATCTGGGTCTCGTTGCGCAGGAGGTAATACCAGGGCGCGCATCTGATATCGAGTTGGGCGAGGTCTTCGTCAGGCTACGCCGGATCGCCGATACGACCGGTGCCGGCTCCGTCGAGGGCCGGGTTTCTCAGCTCAGCGACCTTTTCAATAGTGTTGACTCGCTGAGCGCAAAGCACGTCACCCGAGTGCCATTGGGCCGGCTGAGGCTTGGAATTGGCGATCCAAGTGTTCTCGACGCTCTATCGACCGCAACCGCCGGCGACACTTCCCTCAGAAAGAGGCTGGAGCGCGCTTACAATGAAACTTCCGACCTGGGAATGATCACCCGAGTGCTGTTTGAAGACGGCATTGAGGCGGTGGATCGAATTACCGTCGAGGTCGGCAAACCGGTCCGACCCGCCTTGGCGGAACGACTGCCGTCGGCACAGGCGGTGATCGAAAAGCTGGGCGAGTGTGCCTCCGAGTACAAGCTGGACGGGTTTCGCTGTCAGGTGCACTTACGTGATGGCGTCGTCCATATCTTCTCTCGCAACTTGGAAGACATGACCGGGATGTTTCCCGAAATCGTTGAGGCCGTCGCCTCCGATCTATCCTGTCGAGAGGTGATTGCCGAGGGCGAGGCGGTGGCCTACCATCGCGAGTCGGAGGAGTTCTATCCTTTCCAACAAACATCCCGCCGGCGGCGCAAACACGGCGTCGACGAGTTTGCCCAGAGACTGCCGCTGCGCTTGTTTCTATTTGACTTGATGTGGCTCGACGGCGAGCCCCAGATGGATCGTAGCTTCCAGGAACGACGAAAGCTTCTCGAGCGTATAGTCGGCGATAGCGAAGTTCTCGCGCTAACCCCGAAGATCGTCACCGATGATCCGGAAGAACTGCAGATGTTTCTAGATGAAACAGTGCAGAAAGGACTGGAGGGGCTGGTCGCCAAACGACTCGATTCACCCTATAAGGCCGGCGGCCGAAATTTCAACTGGGTTAAATTGAAGAGGGTCGCAAGCTCTCATATGCAAGACACCGTCGATTGCGTGATCGTTGGCTACATCTACGGACGGGGGAAACGAGCGGCGTTCGGCGTGGGGGCATTGCTGGTTGGGGTCTATGATGACGAAACTGATGAGTTCGCTACTATCACCAAGATCGGCACCGGACTCAGCGACGAGCAGTGGCGCGAGGTCCGAAAAAAGTGCGACAACATTACGCTGCAGGAGCGGCCGGCCAGGGTTAGCTCGATCCTGGAGCCGAGCGTCTGGGTGGAACCTACGGTTGTGATAGAGGTTCTGGCTGACGAAATAACTCGCTCGCAGGTCCATACCGCGGGGCGCCAAGATGACTCGCCCGGCTATGCTCTGCGGTTTCCTCGGCTTATCAGTTTCCGCAGTGATGACAAGCGTTCCGAAGACGCAACTACCGTCCGCGAGGTCAGAGAGATGTTCGACGGCCAATACAGTGGCCAGCAATCGGCTATGGCTGGTAGCCAACGATGAAAATGAACGTGCCGCTGGAGGGGGCGCATAGACTCCTCGCACCGGGGGCGCTGGCGATCGTTACCGCCGCCTACCGCGACACGTTTACGATGACGCCCGTACAGTGGGCGATGCCGGCCAGCCTTTCGCCCGGACTGGTAGCCGTATCCTTGCATCTCGAACATTACGCCACCGAGTTGGTTCGCCGGAGCGAAGAGTTTGCCCTCAATTTCGCCACGCGCGACCTGTTGAACCAGGTTATGACTATGGCCACGGTATCGGGACGCGATGCCGACAAGTGGGAGCTGACCGGCCTGCGCATGCAAGATCCCCTGTCGATCTCGGTTCCGCTGATCGAGGAGTGCATAGCTCATATCGAGTGCATGGTGGTCCATTCGGTCGCGCCGGGAGATCACGCCATCTTCTTCGGCGAGATAGTGGCTGCCCAGGCAGAGGAGAGCGCCTTCGACGAACATTGGCTCCTCGAAGACATGGAGACCAAGCCGCTCCATCACCTCGGCAAGAGTCTCTTCTCGGTGCTGAATGAGCCGCTAGTGCCGACCGCCTCTCCGGATGACGAAGACGAGGGCCTCTAGCCTCCGGCGGCGACACGCCCTACCAATTCGCCGATCCGCTCGTTGAACACCGATACGTCAAAGCCGCGGGCGTTTTCCCGGGCCGCATTCGGGTCCCAGTCGCGCCGCTCGAACTCGGTCACGGCATCTATCAGCGATTCCTCGGTCGGCTGACGGAAGAATAGACCGGTCCGGCCTTCCGAGACAGTTTCGAGCGCTCCGCCCTTGCCAAATGCGATGACCGGCCGGCCCGAAGCTTGGGCCTCCAGCGGCGTCAGTCCGAAGTCCTCTCTTCCAGTGAAGATCAAGGCCCTGCACTCGGAATAGAGGCGTAATAGCTGCTCATCGCTTACCCGTCCGACAAAGCGGATCGAAGGACCTGCCAACCGCTCCAAGGCGGCCCGGTCGCGCCCATGGCCGGCGATGATCAAATCTTTGCCCATTTTGGTGAAGGCTCGTACGGCTAGGTCGATCCGTTTGTACGGGACCAGGCGTGACACCACCAGGTATGATTCGCCGATCTGAGCACTGACCCGATAGCGGTCGAACTCGATTGCCGGTGGAATGATCTCGGATTCGCGTCCGAACGCTTCTCCAATCCGGTTTGCGATCTCGCTCGATATGGCCACGAAATGATTCACCGAACGGGCTGCCCGGCGCTCCGAGTGGCGGAGCATGGCGATCAGGGGAAGCAGGCTGGCCGCCAACAACGGCGGAATATTCTCCCGTGCTACATAGTCATGAAAGCGCCAGATAAACCGAGCTGGTGTCAAGCAGTAGCTGATGTGTGTCGACGCCCTGTCGATCCGAACTCCGTGGCTGAACGCGCTGGTATTGTTTATGACCAAGTCGTACCCTTCTACGCGTAGACTGCGGAACGCCAGCGGGAAGAGGGCTAGGAATAGGTGGTGCTTGGAACGGCTCCAGGGAATCCGCTGTAGAAAGCTGGTACGAATATCCCAGTCGCGCCAAGCCGATGGCATAGCTTGCTGGTCGTGCATCGAAGTGTAGATTGGCGCTTCCGGGAACAAAGCGTGGAGATGTTCGAGGACGCGTTCGGCTCCACCGTACTGGTTGAGCCAGGAACAAACCAGCGCAATCTTCAAGGGCCGGGTATGCCGGCCGGCCTCATTGATCTTCTTGTGGCCTACTGAACAGGCGACTCAGCCCGGTCCAAAATGAATCGGCTCCCCCGCTTGGTGGCAACGAGGTCACTTCGCCCAGATCGATCACCTTCCGTTCCGTCATTTCGCCTGCACTTACCTCAGCCAGCAGATCCTCCGATGGCCGGTGGTTGGTGATCAGTCGTTGCGCTAGACTGATACTTCGGTTTACCAGCGCCTGTTCGTCGTCATGCCACACCGGTCTCGCCTGGTAGTCAAGGTGATAGCTCACTATTTCCGACCGGTCGATGCAAGGCCGGCCCAGCCCGTTGAACATCCCGGTCAGGAACGCTATCTCCCAGACCTTCTCTATCGAGCGCCGATGATCCAATACGTCGACCGTGCTTCGGTAGTATTCGATCAGTATCGAGCGCACTGCTTCGTCCTGAAAAATGACTGACCCCGGTGAGTACTGTAACCCCAGTAAGTTGGGAGACTTTGGGTGTGGAGAGTTACGCAGAGATGGGGCAATGAAGCCGAATTCTGAAAGCGATTGGGCAGTTGCCCAGAGATCAGACATGGTCGACGACGGCATCACGATATCATCGTCGATGAGACAGATGAACCGGCCGGGAAGCTCGCGAATTAGGGCCAACTTACCCTCTGTGAATGCTCGATCGCTGGAGTTGAGTCTCTCGTATGTGCTGCGAATGTTACGCTCTGAAGCCAAGCGCAGGGCAAAGCGAACGTCGTCACGCTCGATCACCGCGCGGTTCGCGGTGTCAACCATATGGATTCGAAGAGGTATAGCTTCTTGCAATAGGAGACTCACGAGTACCATACCCAGCGTAGGCTTGCCCCTAGTGAGTATCCCAACCTGAAGATGCTCTTCGACATCGACTAGGTCGGTCGCTCTTTCGTCACCCTGCATCCGAACTTTTTACTTTCCTAGCTCTAATCGGTGAGGCGAAGCTTTACTGGGCAACATATTCAACGCCTCAAGGTAGAATCGCAACCCGTCCCGGAGGCTGGTCTTGGGTCGCCAACACGTGGCAAGCTGCAATTTCCGGCTCGAGAGTCGAGAATTGACTATCTCCTCAGCTTTGCCGGGACGCGGATTTATCTCAATTGCGGTATCAGTTAGCTCGGCCAGCAATCTGATGAGTTCGTTGACTGAGTGCGTATGCCCCAACGATACGTTGAACACGCCGTGCAGATTCGCCGCAAGTGCTGTGGTCGTCGCTTCCACTACATCGGACACATAGATGAAGTCACGAATCTGGTCGCCGCTCCCAAAGACATTGATCGGCTTCCCGCGTCGAATATGGTCTATGAAGATGGCCACGACCCCGGACTCGGTATCATCTCTTTGACGCGGTCCGTACACGTTGGAGAGCCGCATCGATAGCCAGGGAATACCGCTCAGCGCACAGTATCGCTCCGCTGCGTACTTATTCACGCCGTAGATGCTGATCGGTCGGATTGGCGCATCTTCCTCGGCAGGACTCTCGCGTTCGCCGTAGATCCCTGCGCCGCTGGATAGAAAGACGATTCGTTCCACTTCGTGACGGCGGCAAGCCTGTAGGAGCTTCAGCGTTGCCTGCAAGTTGTCACGCAGATCGCGTTCGGGGCCCTCCATAGAGCCAATGACCGATACCCGAGCTGCGCAATGGATCACCGTATTAGGCCGAAATTGGCTAAGTGTGGCATCTAGATCGCAAGTCACTAGATCCAGATTGAGCGTGCGGATTCCAGGGGGAACGTTCTCCAAGCAGCCGGCACTCAGGTTGTCTAGCGCGATGACGTCATGGTCCAACGCCATTAGTCGCTCGCACAGCCAGGAGCCTATGAAGCCGGCACCGCCGGTGACCAATATAGTTTGACGTTTCAACTCTTACGATTCATCAAGGATGGCAGACAAGTAGGAAATTAGAATTTCGTGGTATTAAGGGAGTTGTAGAGTGTCGCTTGGCGAGAATCCGAGCTTGCCTCACCTACACCATACTAGCCAGAGTATAGCAGAAGGCGGCGCTACGCAGAGCGACTCAGCCGTCGGTTTCTAACACCATGTTAATATTCATGCAACAGGATTTTTGATCGGTTTAAATACCTACGGTGGTAGACTCAACACGAATACACGGAATGGAGATGTGAGTTTGGCGGCGACTAATGACCAGTCTAGGTCGGAGTCAACAGCCCAGAGTCGCGCCGGCAGTTCCAAGCCAGTCGCGCTCGAGATTATTCTGCCGATATTAACCACTGGGATCGTCTTGGTTGTGGCGGCCGTAGCTACGGCATTCATATACCAGTCCATCTTTACCGACCGCATTTATTTGGGCGTTTCGGTGAATGGCATTGAGCTCGGCGGCTACACTGTCGAGGAGGCTCGGGCGATTGTTCGGAACAGCTTTAACGACTATCAGCGCCGGCCACTCGTTCTCAGAGCCGGCGACCGAACTTGGCAGGCCACGCCACAGCAACTCGGGATGAGCGTCAACGTCGATTCAACAGTCGCCCAAGCCTACTTGCTAGGTCGCGCCGGAACGAATCGCGATCAGCTAATCGAGCCATTCTTGTTAGCTCGAGATGGAGCCGCAGTCACCGAGCCAGTGATCTGGGTGGATCAGGGTAGGATCAGATTGCTCCTCGAACGCATCGCGCGCGAGATAGAGGAGCCTCCACGAGAAGCTCGCTTGTCGCTAAAACCCGGTCAGAAGATCGCGGTCGTTGCGGACAAACCTGGAAAGGGTCTGGATATAGACAGGTCGGCCGAGCAAATCGAAGCGGCCTTGCAGTCTGCTTCCCCCGGCCCAGTCGACTTGGTGATTCTAGACGTCCAGCCGGTCGTCAGTGCCCAGATATTGGAAGAGGCTAGGAGGCAGGCGACCGCAATGCTCTCCGGCCCATTGGTTCTGAGGATTGGTGACAAGAGTTGGACTTGGCAACGAGAGAAGATCGCCAGCATTCTCGGAATAAGCGACGTATTGGACATGGATGGCAGGCGTACCGCTCGAGTGAGTATTGACGATAAGGCGCTTACCGCGGAGTTGGAGCTGTTGCGCGGCGAGGTCCAGGTCGAGCCCGAGAACGCCCGCTTCGACTTTGCCAATGGGAGGATGGTACCCATCTACCCCGGCCGGCCCGGCTCGACGCTCGATGTCGGGGCGGCTTTGAAGTCGACCAAAGAAGCATTGCTGCGCGAGGAGAATCGTGAAGTCGTTCTGCCAACTCGATCCGTTCAACCGGCAATTGCAGCCGAAGATGGCCCAACGCTCGGCATCCGTGAGCTGATCCAAGAGGCAAGCACCGTCTATGGCGGTACTTTGCCGGAACGGATGCACAACGTCGAACTTGCCGCCTCTAGACTCCACGGTGTCGTGGTCCCCCCGGGCCAGACGTTCTCATTCAACGAAACCGTGGGCGAAGTGTCTTATCGTAATGGGTACAAGAAGGGTTACGGGATCACCCAGAGTGAAGGTGAAGTAGTCACCATCCCCTCTGAGGGTGGCGGGATTTGCCAGGTAGCGACTACCCTATTCCAATCGGTATTCTGGGCCGGCCTTCCGGTCGTCGAACGCAATTGGCATCTTTATTGGATACCACGCTATGGCAGGGCCCCAAATGGGATTACCGGCTTGGATGCGACGGTCGACCAGGTGTTTGACAGGAACTACAATCTTCTCTACGAGGTAGATTTTAAATTCCAGAACAATACCGGTAACTACCTATTGATCCAAACAGAGGCGGACAAAGAGCATATATACTTTCGCCTCTATGGGACCAAGCCGAATTGGTCGGTAATAGTCGAGGAACCTATAATCAAGGACGAGGTCAAGGCGAATCCAACGCCAGTCCGCGAACCCGACGAGTCGCTGGAACCAGGCGAGGTGATAGTGCTGGAAGCGGCCCACGACGGCTTCCGTGTCGTTTTGAAACGGGTTGTGATGCGCGACGAT
Organism: Chloroflexota bacterium; assembly: GCA_965220775.1. Taxonomy (GTDB): domain Bacteria; phylum Chloroflexota; class UBA6077; order FW602-bin22; family JBCLEL01. The sequence continues at coordinate 3,734,719 of OZ244845.1, read as the reverse complement.
CGGATTGTCAACGAACAGACGTTTGTGAGCACCTATAAACCTTCGCGGAACTATTCGATCTTCGGGCCTTCGCCTGACGACGAAGAATCCGGCGCCGAAACCCCGGGGCCGCCTGATGAGGCCGGTGATACGAGCGAAGATCGGCCCGCCGGAACCCCGGAGCCGGACTCTCAATAGGCTATAACTCCCCGGCGAGTCCTATTCCTTCTAGCCGGATTCGGCACTCCGCCGTGCTAAGTAGATAACCCGGAACCGCGACTTCGAATACCCGCCTCTGGATCCGCTTGGGTGTCGTATGGAGTTGCTTCAGTTGAGTCTCTAGTAAGGGCTGGGATCCTCACAGAGGGTGACCCTACGGCTGAGATCGGCATGATACGAGTAGCGAACTCCATCAAGTTCCAGGACAATGCGAAATCCCGGTGTGATTACCTGGGCGTACATCATTCCTGGCTGTGGACAGCCTAGTGATGAATCTCGCCACTCCACTGTTTCAACGTTCTCGACGATGACCTGGGATCGATCCATTCCCTGGCGAGTTGCCAGGTCTTCGATCGCTCTTTCTACCTGTGGGTTCACGCTGACGCCTCCGGCGGCCGTGGGAGTTGAATGGGTCTGCGTATTCGGTTTCGAATGAGTTACGGACGTCGTCTCAGCCGGCTTGGTCGGCGCCGCCCACGGGGCCGGGTCAATGAAAGCTGGTTGCGGCGTAGCCGTCTGACAGCCGATCAAAAAGAGCGACATCATCAATAGTGTCGTCCCAACTCCCTGATTAGACTCTAGCACGTCAGGCCCTCCTCTTCTTATAATCCCGTCTCTCTCTACATTTGTCGCCACCAAATGCTTGTCTCTTACAGATCTTTGATGGCTATCGACTTCGCCGTTCATTGACACGCATGTCGCTGAATCTATAATCGTTCTAGGCTGTGGTGGCCACTCCAGGCGTCGAACCCAGAAGTTAAACTCCCTTCTCCACAACGACTGTTCCTAGTCAATCCGGCTCCACGCGCTTGGGCCTACTGAAACCCATTGATTCGAGAGTTACCTACGAGCGCGACACTCCAGAGATAAGCAAGAGACCTTTGGCAGCTATTGGACTTGACACGTTACAGCTAATCATGGCTGTCGCCCTATTCGTATTGGGTTTGACGGCGGTAATTGCGGGGTTGATCACGATACTCGCACGAGAACACCAGGATGCTTTGCGCCAGATATCGACCCAATCGGCGCGAATCAGCGCCAAGTCGCTGGCGGACAGCAGCATGTCCGCGTCAATCGATTCGGCGGCTCATCTGATCGACTCGGTCGCAAAGCTGGTGCAAACGTCGGCCGGCACGGGCGCATTCCTTGGAGTGCTCGGACTTGCCCTCTGTGTAATCGGTTATTTGATACTGGTAGCGATACCGTAGAATGTTTCGTCTGTCGTATTGTCATTCATGATCGAAAGAACCTTCCCACGCCCTCCCACGACGACCGGGCGAGTTCGCCCGCGCGACAGCTCCAGCTCTGCGCCGTCCTTGACATCTATCACACTGCCCGCTTTGGACCGATGCGCATTCGACGCTACAGATCCGCGTCTCCGCGATGCCGCGGAAATTCTATTACCTCTAAGACTCGCCGGGACGATAGAAGGCGAGGATTTCCAGCCGGCGGAAGCAGGTCTGGTCGCAGCTATCGCCGCCGGCGGTTGCCATCTGCTCGTCGCTGGCCCTGCCTCTGGCAAGACAACTCTCTTGCGCGCCTACGCTTGGCGAAATCGCCATCCCACGAGCGAAGGACCGCTGATACGCTACCTTGATCTGGCCGGATATAGCCGGAAACCCTTCGGTACTCCGCCCGATGATCCGATCGTCCTTGGGACCTCCCCGGTGACGGGAGTGTTAGTTGACGGCTATGCTCAGATGGAGCACTCCGCTCGTCCAACGGCTTTAGGAAGTTTGTTGGAGCTGCTGCGAACGCCGAACAAATCGCCGGCAATGTTGATCGCCTGTAGATCAAGTGATATGGACGCCCTGCGTAGTCTACTCCCTGTCAAATCGGTGATTGAGCTCATGCCGCCGGACGATGGCGAGATCGTTAAGCTGATTGCCGGACACTCCGAAGACGGCGGATTACAATCGCAGGAGATGATAGACGTTGGGTTGGTCGAGGTCGCTCGTCAGCCGAAGATTCTTCGCGTGCTGTTGGGAATCCCAGCCGCAACTTTGACTCCGGCCCATTTGATCTTGAGGCTGATGAGGGTTGTTCTTGAACAGGCCACGGGGCGCAGAAGCCAGCTAGATTCCCTGGAAACCGCCCTGATCGAACTCGTCGCCTCTCACCAACCTCCTTACTCTCGCCAAGAGCTTTCTGATTTTCTCTCTTGCCCAGAGTTGGATGGAGACACGACGGTCAATAGGCTTATCGATAGTGGCATACTCGAACTTACCGATGAGGGTGATGACCTCGGACTCGGCTCTAGTGTCTGGCACGATGTTCTTTTGGCGCTCGGGTTGGTCGCACCCGAGTCCCCGTCGCCGGCCGGGAACGCCCACCTCACTGGACGGGCTCTTAGGTTAGCCCTGAGCTACAGCGAAGATTGGGATCGCCTGTTCGAAACTGCGGCCGACTACAGTTCAGACTTCGAGACGTTGGCAGCGCTGGCCGATTTGACGACCGATTTCGAAGACCGGCAGCCAACTCTAGAGCGCATTGGCCGTATAAGCCCGACAGGGCCCAGGTTGTGGCCAGTCATCGCCGCATTGAAGCGGTTGGATGCGCCCCAACAGGCTGCCGCTATTGTTCGGGCCGTCGAACCCGAGTCCGTCGACCCGGATCTCGCTAACGAGATTGGGGAAGCGATGATCATGGCCGGCGAACCCGAAACGGCGCTGAGTTTCTTGGAGCCAGCGTCACTCCAATCCCCCATCACTCATCGCACCCGGCGCAATTTGGCCGTCGCCCGGATCAAAATCGGAGATGTCGCGACCGGGCGTGGGATGTTGGAAGAGTTGCTGAAGAATCTGGATAGTCAACGTGCCGATGTTGCGCTCCAACTTGCTCCAATTCTCCAGCAAGAAGGGCGCATTGGCGAAGCTAGGGATCTGCTGAAGAGCGCTTGCCAGTTTGATCCCACAAATTGGCGGAGCGTCTTTGCGCTCGGCCGGCTCGCTTTGCGCATGGGTGATAACGACCAGGCGTTGGAGGCGTTGGCACGAGCTGCCGATTTATCGCAAGGTAGGTCCGATGTTGCACACGAACTCGCTCGGGCCCACTTCGCAACTGGCGACCTGGAACGGGCCCGGTCGGCCGCCGAGAAGGCCGTGTCGCTCGATCCCAGCCTCAGCGACCCAAGATTACTCTTGGGTGAGATCCTCGCACAAGCCGGACAGCTCGACTCCGCCACTGAGCAGCTTGAAAAAGTGACCGACAACGAACCCCATAACGCCGCTGCTTGGCACAACGTTGCCCTGCTCAAACGTCGGCGCCGAGACTTGCGCGGCGCCCTGCGAGCGTCCGAGCGTGCGATAAGCCTTGATCCTAATCGAGAAGATTATCAACGTTTGTACGCTTCACTCGCGAGTCGAACGGACAGATACGAATCATCCTCGCTGTCTGCAAGGACGCCGGTGAGGCTGGCTAGTTCAGAGTTGGTCGAAGAACGATACAGCCGGTTTGACAGCCTGTTGAGCGAGCAGAGTTATGAAGAAGCCCGGAGCGAACTCGCTAACCTGAAGCTGGTTGCGCCCGCTGATGGTGGGATTGCTCTGCGCGCAGGTATTCTTGCGGCGCGTGAAGGCTCATTGAAAGAGTCGCTGCGTCACCTGGAGCGGGCATTGAGGCTTGACGCCCAACTTCTGAGTGCTCTTTTGGAGTTGGGGCAAGTTCACGAGCGTCTGGATGACTTGAACAAAGCTGAGGTCTGCTTTCGGCAGTGTATCCAGAAGGCCCCGGATATGGCATTGGCCTGGCAAGGAGCCATTCGTGTAGCTGGAGGATTGGGCAAGGTTGATGAGGTCCGGCGGCTGACCGAGGGGTTCGTCAAATCGTGTCCCGACTCGGTCGAGGCTTTGTTGGCAATCGCGGACCTTGACACGCAGGAAAACAAACTTGATGAGGTCCAACGCCATCTGGATGCAGCCTTAGTACTGGAACCGAATAATCTGACGGCGCGGCTAAACCGGGCGACGATTAGTCAGAAGATGGGTCGCCTTGATCCTGCCATCGAAGACCTTTCGGTAGCCCGCTCGATCTCGCCTGACTCTCCCGGCATCGCGTTCAAATTGGCCGACGCAAGCGCACGGTCGGGCCGCTATGCGGAAGCGGTAGAGCCCGCTCGACGTGCGGCGGAATTGGCGCCCACCAACCAGCAATTCCAGTGGCTTTATGCGCGGACATGTCTCCGACTTGGTTATCTCAAGATTGCCCGCAATACGCTGATTGCCATATCGAAGCTCTGGCCAAATGATCAGGAAGTGTGGCGACAACTAGGCTTGATAGCGCTTGACCAAGGTAACGCTGAATCAGCGATTGGATATCTGGTCAAAGCGCTAGAACGTTCCCCCGATGACTCCGAGTGTCGTCACGAGTATGGGTTGGCGCTGGCAGGGGCCGGCCGGTTCGAAGACGCAATCCGCGAGATGCAATTGGCGCTCCGATTGGACGATCAGCAGGCAGATTGGTGGGCTGAACTAGCCGAGTGGCAGGGAAAGATTGGTGATATCGTTTCCGCCGCAACTAATTGGCGCAAGGCAGCTGGCTTACAAGCTACATCCGGTCACAGATGGGTCGAAGCTTCTAAAGCCGAGATGGCCGCCGGTAACCCAGTCGAAGCGCTCGTATGTGCTCACAAAGCGGCCGGCCTACTTCCACGCGACCTTGAAGTCAAGCGGGTCTTGGCCCTCGCGCTAGAGGCCAATGATCGCCGGAGCGAGGCCATAGACCTGCTCAGGTTCGCGGTAGACCAGGCTGACAGTCGACCGGACATCGCCGTCACCTACGGTGAAATCTTGAATCGGGCGGGCGACCACGCTCAGGCGGTGTCGGTCCTCAACCGTTTGCCGCCCGATGACAACCCTTCGGCTCTCCTGACGCTCGGTAGAGCCTACGCCGGCAGCCGCCAATTTGAGCTTGCCGCTGCGACACTACAGAAATCGCGCGACCTTGCTCCAGATGACGCGTCTATCAAGTTCGAGTTGGCCGGGTCCCTAGTTCGACTCGAGAGGTTTGACTCTGCCCGAGTGGAGTTAGAGCGAGCAGTCCAGTTGGATCCCCACCGGACGGATTGGCGTCGCAGGTTGGCTGAGGTTCAGGCCAAAACCGGCGATCTCGAGGCGGCCATATCCACCTACGAACTGGTGGTACGAGTGGCACCGGAAGATGTCGGGGCGTCGCTTGGGCTGAGTGATGCGTTGTTTCGAGTCGGTCGCGTCGCAAGTGCTAGGAACCATTTGAAGGATTTGCCGGCGGCGGACAAACTCCCTTCCACACAGGCAAGAAGGGCCGGATGCCTCTTAACCGGGGTCGGCCTCGACGAATTGGCCGCCGGGTATTTTCATGCCGCGCTACTAGATCGGCCTCACGATGGCGAGTTACTTGGTCAGTTTGGTGATGTCCTGCTCAGACTCGGCCGATTTGACGAAGCTAGACCGGTCTTGGAAAAGGCCGCCGGCCGGCTAATCGACGACCGCCGCATTGCTCAACGCTTGGCCGAGGCCCGCTTGCGATGCCGCGACCCGATCGGTGCTTTAGCGATTCTGAACCCTATGGTGGATTCAGGCCATTCATCGGCCGAGATAGCATCGCTCGTGGAAGAAGCCCGCGCCTGGTCCGACGATGGTGAGAGTGCGTTGCCGGCTCTTGAACGCTTGATCGACCAGCGTCCGGAGGATAGATCTCTGCGCAAGCGCTATGCCGAGTGCCTGCTGGAGACCGAAAAATTCCAGGACGCGTTAGACCAGTATCGCCTGTTGTTGATTGACGATCCAGATTCGATTGATTTGAACAGTCGGGCCGCGTTGGTACTGGTGCGTTTGGGCAACTATGAAGAAGCGGTTGGGATGTACCGCAGGCTGTGTCAGCTAGCTCCGGCAAGCGGCGAATTCTGGCTTCAGCTAGCTCGTCTTGAGCACCGGCTTGGCAACGTACTTTCCGCTCTGGAGATCTATGAACGAGAGTTGGACACTTCCGGAACGAACGAACCTCTCGAGAGAGGCTTGGTTGAGGCATTGCTCGATGCTGGCCGCCCAGGAGAGGCTTATCAACGAGTTTCGACCAGCAAGGTACTGGGTACTCCGGCCGGTAGAGTGGTTAGCGCCCGTGCCGCTATCGCGGTCGGCAAATTGCCAGAGGCTGTCGACGCGGCGAACGCGGCCGTTTCCGAGGACGAAAGCAGTGTCGATGCCCGGCTTGTTCTCGCGCGAGCGCATATGTTGGCTGGCCGTTCGGACCGAGCCGCCGAGCACTTCGAGCTGGCTAACGCGGCTGCTCCGCTGCCTCTCGCATTAGCCGAGGAGGCACACGTATTGGCCTTGGTTGGACGCTCCGATGATGCCAGGCGCAAGCTGGCGGCTATCTCGGATGTTGATCGGGACGATCCGGCGGTTCTGAGCCAGATTTCTTCGACTTACAGGAGTTTGGCCGATCTGAAACAGGCGGAGTCGGCTGCCCGATTGTGTGTGGACAGGTATCCGGATCACGCTGATGGATGGACCTCATTAGCAGAGTTGGCGAGGGACAATGGCGAGTTGGAAGATGCGACAGAAGCTCAGAGAACTGCGGTTCAGACTACGGGCGTAAACTGGCGCCCACTGCTGTCCGCCGCCCGATTTGCGCTGGCAACCGAAGACCTGGATTGGACGGATGAGATCGTCGACCGACTGTCGAAGCTAACGCCTGAGCTTCCAGACCTTCATTCCGTAAAATCTGATCTCCACCAGATCCGAGGCGATCTCGAGCAATCTCTAGCCGAAGCCCGGCGGGCGGCGGAGTTGAGCGTGTACGCGCCGCTGCCCAGCATCCGCCTGGCAAATCTGCTTCTGCATGAGGGAAAGGACGAGATGGCCGGTGCCGCCCTGATGGCCGCGCTGGCATCCGGGCACGAAACGCCGGAGCTTCACTATTTGCTGGGCGCTGTCCGCGAACGCGCAGGTGCCTATGATGATGCGCTGACTCAATATCGTGCTGCGTCCAAACTGGCGTCCAAAACCGAGTACAGCATTGCCTCGGCTCGCGCGATCCGACTGATGCGCGGTCAGCAAGATCGATTGGACTCGCTGTCGCTTCTTGCGAATAGACACGCCGCCTCCCTCGATGATGCACGGCGCGAGCTCGAGTCCGCCCTCGAAGCGGACCCGGATAATGGATTGATTCACAGCGAGTTAGCCCAGGTCCATGCGGCGTCGGGTCGGAATAAACAAGCGCGGAAGGGCTTCGAGAGAGCGGTTGAAGTCTCGCCAAATCTCCCGGAAATCCGAGCCGCCTACGGACGGTTTCTCGTGGACGCGGGTCTTTTCGCCCTTGCCATAGAGCAACTTGAAAGGGCAGTCGAGATTGCCGACATGCCCGAAGATCGAATCGAGCTTGGCAGAACGCTTCTACACCAGGAACAGCCCCGTGCGGCAATCGCGGTGCTAGGTTCTTTGCTCGTTGGATCGTCGACGAACATTGATGCACTGGTCCTGGCCGGCCGCGCCCACTCGGAGACGGGCGACTGGGAGAAAACAGTCGAATATCTTGCGCCTGCGCTGTCCGATAGTCCAGGTGACAGCAAGATGCACTCTTTGCTCGGTCAAGCCTACTATCACTTGTCTCGCGTCAATGATGCCCAGGCACAGGTCGACCAAGCGATTGAGTATTCCGATCCACCGGCCAGCATTGACCTCCTCTTGGCCGGCGAGTGCCGTCTCGATCAGGGCGATCCGAACGCGGCGCTCGAGGTCTTCAAGCGGGGCGCTGTGCTGTATCCAACAGACCCAGATATGCAGTACGGGTTGGCGCGGGTTTTCTATGAAACAGCCGATTACGGGGCAGCACTCGAGCCCATTCAGGAGGCAATCCAAATTGGCGGCCTAGACGCACAGTTTGCCGTTCTAGCAGGCAAGGTGCTCGTGGGAAGCCGTGAGTTGCAGCAAGCGCTGCGATACTTTGAGTTGGCCGATGCGTCAGATCCCTCGGACGCTGCCGCAGTATCCGAGCATGGCAAGCTGCTCTTTGAGTTGGAGCGTTACCCTGAGGCCAAGGAAAAGCTGACGGTGGCTATCGAACTTGGGGCCGATGGCCCAGATGTGCTTGCCGCTCTCGGTAGGTCTTGTCTTGCCCTCGGGCAATTGGACGAGGCCACCACCGAGTTGGAGGAAGCGGTCAGAGTCGAGAAAGGCAACCTCCCGGCGCTAACGGCGCTTGTTCAAGCCTACCGAAGCCAAAAGCGGACGCAGGCCGTGGTGGAGATCTTGCGACAGATCGCGGAGATTTGCCCTTCGAGTGCTGAGACCGCGCGCGAGCTTGGCGCCGAGTTGCTGGCGACGGATCGCCCGGCTGAAGCTGTCGAGCATTTGAATCGTGCCGTAGAGATGGACCCCAATGCCGCTGATTGGCACGAAGAGCTGGGCCGCGCTTACCTCGGTGCTGACGAACCCCATCGAGCCTTGTCACACTTCCACAGTGCAATCGAGCTCAATCCTGGCCGGCCGGAATACCACCGTGGTGCCGGCATCGCTCTCAAGGAACTTCATAAGTACGACGATGCTCTGAACGAGTTTCGACGAGCGCTGAAACTGAAACCGGACTACGCCGAAGTATATGGACAGTTAGCCAAAGTCCACACATTGGGGCTGGTGAACAAGGGCATATGGGGTGAATAAGCTGAGATTGGCGGCAAAATCTGCGAATTGTACGACCGTTTTGAGACCGAAGATCGGCGGTTAGCCGAATGGTATCTGAGATCGAATGAATCTTTCCGAACTCGTGCGCCAAGCCCGCCTCGCATCACAGCTAGGCTTCCTTGACTATTCCGTGGCTCTCTGCACCACCGGCCTCGAGATTAGTCCAAGCTGCGTAGAGTTGCAGTGCGTTCTCGGCCTCGCGTTGCTCGAGAAGAACGACCTCTCCTCGGCCGAGTCCTGTCTGCAAAACGTTTTGGAATGTGACGCAGAAAACGTTGCAGCGCTAGTGGCCCTTGGCGTCGTGTTCGTCAATACTAACCGTCTCGCAGCCGCTGGATCCGTCTTCGCTCGCGCATATGAATTGGACCCTTCAAACGAGCAAGCTGGCGAGAGTCTTCGCAGATTGGCCACAGAGGGTCACTCCTTTGTGTTGGACGAAGTACCGCGCTTGGCTGTCGCGCGTTGGCGCATGACTACCGACGACTCCTCCCAAGCCGCACTGGAACTTGATCTAATCGCTCGCAATCGCCCCAATGATCTGGTGGTTCGAGGTCTTTATGCCGAGGCGCTGTGGCGCTGCGACCGGATCGGCGAGACTGAACGCGAGTGCTCCGAGGTCTTATCTGGTCATCCTACTTGCCTGAAAGTACGAATCTTGCTCGGAGCTTGCCTACTCCGTGATGACGCCCGGGCGCTGGAAGGCGTGGAGCAGATTCATCATGCCCTCTCATGTGATCCGACAAACTCCGTTGCCGGGCCTATTTTTGCCGGCTCCCATTTTGACCTGCCGCGGCCGGCGGATCACCTGAGTTTGCGCTCTGCGACGATCCCAAAAGCGCCGTCAGAGTTAGCCGACGCCCTCGCCGCTGCCGCCACCGTGACCGAGACCGTGGACTCTAGCCATCGTTTCAACTGGCGGCCGCCCTACCTGCCGGAGCCTCTTCACGTTGATTGGATCGAACCAAATGGCTCCTCGTCGCCGGCTCCTCTTCATGAAGGCTCCATCAGGGCTGAGTTGGGAGAGGACGATGGCCAGGCCGAATCGGCAGAGGATCTGATCAAACCCACAAACGTAGCCGATACTCCCTCGGCAGCCTCCCAGATCACTCACTTGATTCTGACGAGTCGTTCCGGGCTTGTCGGACGGTTCGGCGCGGTCACTACCGGACGGTTGACTCGAAGACTCGAGGAGTACGCCGGCGAACTCGAAGCACAGGGACATCCATCAGCAGTCGTCTATTTTGACGATAGCAGTTCGACCGAACGGCTGGGTCAGGGAGCGCTGGACCAAAACGATCCTGTCGAGCTGAAGAGACTTGTGGACCGCATCGACTCGGTCGCCGCCGGAGGGAGATTGGATAATTTGTTGATCGTCGGTGGTCCTGACATCGTCCCCATGTTCGAAGTGCCTAATCCGGCCATTGATGATGATTCCGTTGTGCGAACAGATACGCCTTACGTTTCTCGAGGCTGGAACTTTCTCTCCGCGTCGAGGAGTGTGGGAAGATTGCCGGACGGACAGAGCTCGGATCCAGCTCTCTTACTCACGGCCATCGATTCCGCCGCAGAAGCCCTCGCTAATTCGCGCCGTCTGGTCCGACCTTCTGGTTGTTTGACGGCCTTCGCTGAATTGCTTCGCAATATTGCCATACAGAAGCCCGCCGTCAGCAGCTTCGGTATGTCGACGGCCGTCTGGCAAGAAGCAAGTTCGTTGCTCTATCGATTGTTGCCCGGCGCGTGGGACCTTGAGGTCTCGCCTCCCATAGTACACACGGCTATCGATCCCGACTGGCTTCAGGAAGCTAGGCTGCTCTATTTCAACTTACACGGCACCAAGACCGGCCCTGCCTGGTACGGACAGCGCGCTAACAATGCACCCGCAGGTACGCCATTTATGCCTGTTGCTCTCACCCCTGAGCTGGTTTCCAGTTCCGCCGCGGCCGGTTCGGTAGTATTCACAGAGGCTTGTTACGGAGCCGATTTGGTGGATAGGACAGTTGAAAACTCCAATGCCTTGGCCTTTCTTGCCGCAGGTAGCGCCGCGGTGATTGGTGCCACTGGCATCGCCTACGGGTCCAGTACCGCCCCCCTTTCAAATGCCGATCTCGTCTGCCGTGGATTTTGGAACTATCTATTGGCAGGTTTTAGCGCCGGCGAAGCTCTAATACACAGCAAGTCCGAGTTCATAAACGAGATGATGCGCCGCCAAGGATACCTGGACGAGGATGATCAAAAGACGTGGCTCCAGTTCAATCTGCTTGGTGAGCCGGCCGTGCGCCCATTCGCCGGCTCGCGCGGTCCGAAAAACCCTCCGGCTGCCGAAGGCCTGGCTGGAGCTGAAGCTACCGTGCTTTGTTCGGCTGGCAGCCACTCAGAAGACGGTCCCCGCCATCAGACTGATCTGGCGCGCGTTGCCCTTGAGTTCCTGGATGACCACGACCAGGACCTGCGCGGCGGACGGTTAAACGTCCACAGTCGCGGTAGCTGCGATGGCTCCTGCGGCCAACTCTGTCACGTCCACCTACCTCGAAGCCGAGATCGACTCACGCCGGTGACGTCTATCACCGCCCAGAAGCGTGTACGAGCCGACGACGGCAACCAGATATCACGCTATGCTCGATTGACCGTCGATAGCGATGGAAGAGTTGTCAAGGCAGTCGTGTCGAGATGATGACGAGATCGAAATCTGACTGCTGTCTATTGGCCCGGCGTTCGTGAATTTCTATGAATCTAGAAGCATATCCTCGCCCCGATAACGATACCGGCATAGGTTTTCATTACAGCCTGCTTCCTTCTCACCTTGGTGTAGAAGCCGGCCGATTCTGGTTGCCCGCCCTCGAGAGCCTGGGCGCCCGTTGGCTCGTAGTCCGGCTGACCGACAGCAAGATCGTTGCTTCCGGTCTATTCAGTGCGCTCGGCCGGGCCGGCATCGAGACCGTGGCCTTACTAGATCCGCCCGAGGTCGGGAGCCTGAGCCGTAAAGCGGTGTCCGATGCGGCCTCCGCCTGCGCCAAGGTCGGTGTCAGGTATATGGCCGTGTATGATCGTCCCAATTGCGTGGATAAGTGGAACACGTCCGAGTGGTTCCGGCCCAATCCGGCCCAGCGTCTTGCCGATTGCCTGTTCCCATGTATGCAGGCCGTGGCCGACAAGGGTTTGATTCCTGTACTGCCGGCCCTCGATCCATGCGGCGACTATTGGGACATCGGATTTCTCAACGAGATTCTCAGACTGCTCGTGAGTTCACGCTATAGCCCTCTCGTGGAGTCCATGGCCCTTGGTATACGCAATTTTGCCTACAATCGCCCGCTGGGTTGGGGAAAAGGTGGGAAATCGGTGTGGACGGACACTGGCCCCTACTATCGACCATCCGGCCAGCAGGACCACGTGGGGTTCTACCTATTCGAATGGTACGACGAGATCGTAGAGGATGTGTTGGGGCAGCATGTTCCTATGGTGGCCATAGCCAACGGTACCGTTGTCGGGGACGATTTCGACAAGGACTTTCCGGAGGTCGATGAGCGCACCCACAGCATACGCTCGGTCGAGATGGCGCGGATGCTGATCGAAGGCGAGCTCCCAGACTACGTAATGAACCATGCCTATTGGGTCTTGCACGGCTACAACGGCGATCCGAAGCACCAATCCGATTGGTTTAGCGATGACGGTGGCGAGTTGCCGGCCGTCTCCGCCCTGAAGCTGATGGGCAAATCGCCGCGTCCTGGTTTGGCGACCAACGGCGAGTCCGATCCGGCCAAAGCTCGCCGGCCCATTTATCATTACGTATTCTTCTACAGTCCGTCGACACCGCCATTGGGCGGTGGCTGGGAACGGTCGTCCTTGATGGAGGCAGTCAGCTACTACGTCGACAGATTCGAGCCGGTCGTTGGCTTCGACGTCGAAGAGGCAAAACGGGCATCTCGCGTAACGCTGGTTGGCGGCGATTTGCAGGTTGGCGCCGCTTTGGAAGGGGAGTTGAAGGCCGCCGGCTGTTTGGTTGAAAGGGTCGAAGCCACGGATGCCAACGATGCCATGCGCGTGTTTGACGAGTTGGCGCGAAGGGACCAACGGTTCTACTATCTACCCGAGTAGCCGGCACCGACGCCACCATAGATCCCACCCGGCCGGCCCGCCAAGAATGCCGTCATTCGCGCCCCCGAAATCGTCATTCCGGCCACCCAGTTCGTCATTGGTACGAAAATGCGCTCAAACGGCTTTCGAGTGCGCCGGCGAACCCCTCCAATTCGTCATTCCCGCGAAGGCGGGAACCACGCACCATGACCCCGCGGCAATACGTTAATCGAAAAACCGGGAACTCCTGCCACGGTCAATGTAGCGCGGGGGCTTGTCCCCCGCTGGGGTTGGGATGGGGCGTAGCAGGTTTCACCGTGCCAATTCGCTTTACCATGCCACAACTCCGGCTTTTCATACCTTGGTGTGCCGGCGCCAGCCGGCATGAGCGATTGATACGAAAGCATGTCCCGGACTACGATCCGGGATGAATGGTTCCCGACCCCAACTCGTCATTCCGGCGAAGGCCGGAATCCAGAGGGGAGGGGTGGCACCCATGACACCCAAAGACCTCCAATGACCAGGTCTCATTTTCATACCTTGGTGTGCCGGCGCCTGCCTGAATGAGCGATTCCAACGAAAGCATGTCCCGGACTACGATCCGGGATAGCCTCCCGACTCGTCACTCCGGCGAAAGCATGCCCCGTACCCCGACACGGGGCCCGCACCAGACAATCTACTTGTCGCCTCATCCAGTCAATGTATAATTGTGACCACTTTCCCGGAGGCGCCGGGCACCCGTTTCAGCGTTGGGCACCCAGTGTTCCTTTTCCTTCCAGAGGAGGTAGAGATATGTATTCCGGATCGTTCGTAGCGATGATAACTCCTTTCAAAGACGGAAAGGTAGATGAGCAGAAGGTAGCCGATCTGGTTGAGTTTCAGTTACGCAACGGGACCAATGGACTGGTGCCCTGTGGCACTACTGGTGAGGCTGTGACCCTGAACGACGAAGAGCATCTCCGGGTAGTGCAGATCTCAATCGAGACTGCCCGGGGCCGAGCGCCCATTGTCGCGGGTACCGGGACAAATAGTACCGAAAAGACAATCAAAACGACGAGAGCGGTCGCCGAGCTTGGCGCTGATGCCGCTTTGGTCGTCACCCCTTATTACAATAAACCAACGCCAGAAGGTCTCTTCCAGCACTACAAAGCGATCAATGACGCTGTCGACTTGCCCATCGTTGCTTACAATGTCCCGAGCAGGACTAGCGTCAATATGTCGGCGGAAACGACACTCCGAATCTCGAAACTGCCCAACGTCGTCGCCGTCAAAGAGGCCGGCGGATCAATGGATCAGGTGAGCGAAATACTCCAGGACGCCGACGCCGACTTCGCGGTCATGTCCGGCGATGATTCCCTGACTCTGCCGTTGCTCGCGCTAGGAGGGACGGGCGTCATCTCGGTCGTGGCCAACATCGCGCCGGCGGCAATGAGTGACTTGGTTAGAGCCTTTCACGGCGGTGATGTTGCCCGCGCGAGAGAGTTGCATCTCCAGATCTTCGGACTCTGTCGAGCCATGTTCATCGAGACCAATCCGATTCCAGTAAAAACGGCTGCCGGCATACTTGGCCTCTGCTCCGATGAGTTGCGTCTGCCTCTGGTCTCGATGAGTGAGAGCAATTTGGCCAAATTGAAAGCTGCGCTGGACAGCTGTCCTCTGATTCAACCGATCGCGGTCTGAGCTATGGTTCGCGTCGCGATACAGGGTGCTGCCGGCCGGATGGGGCGCGAGGTCATGCTTGCGGCGTTCGGCTCCAGCGACGTAGAAGTGGTTGGTGTCGCAGGTCGGCCGGGCTCGTCTTATATAGGCCAGGATGTTGGCGAACTCGCCGGCGCCAGCCGGATCGGCATTGCGGTGACTGATTCGCTGCAAGACGCGGTCGCGTCAGCCGACGTTCTTGTGGATTTTTCGACTCCTGATGCAATCACCGCGGCTTGGACCGCACTCGTCGGCACCGGTACGCCGACGGTATCGGGCACCACGGGTCTTTCGCCCGAACAGACGCTGGCGATGAATGTTGCCGCCGAGTCGATCCCCGTATTCCACGCTCCCAACACCAGCGTCGGGGTTAATCTGCTGTTGAAGCTGCTGGCGCAAGCGGCCGCTGCTATGAGAGATGGGTATGACGTCGAGATCGTCGAGACCCACCATCGAAACAAGAAAGACGCGCCCTCCGGCACCGCCATCCGAATGGGCGAGGTGATCGCGGAGGTGACCGGCGGGGCGTATGAAGAGAGGGCCGTCTACGGTCGAGAAGGTGTGGCGCCACGTCAACCTGGGCAAATTGGCATCCACGCTTTGCGCGGTGGCGGAGTCGTTGGCGAACACCGGATACAATTCATCAGTGATAACGAGCAGATTGAGTTCGTCCACACGACATTTAGCCGGCGGACGTTTGCCGACGGCGCACTGAGAGCGGCAAGGTTCTTGGTAGGCAAGCCTGCCGGCCTTTACGGTATGGAGCAACTGTTGGTGGAAGGGGTGTAGATGCCCGAATCGTTCTCTTATAGGGACGGCTCACTCCAATGCCAAGGGGTGAGCCTATTTGATTTGGTGGAAACCTACGGCACGCCGCTATATGTATACAACGGCGACTATATGGTCATGAACTTCGATGCCTTGGACCAGGCGTTCGCGGCTGTGCCTCATACAATCTGCTTCGCCCTGAAGGCTAATTCGACCATCGCCATAGGCCGGCAGTTCGCCCAGCGCGGCGCCGGCGCGGACGTCGTATCAGGTGGAGAGTTGTACCGTGCCATCAAGATGGGGATACCATCATCCAAGATAATCTTCGCCGGCGTCGGCAAGTCCGATGACGAGATCGAATATGCTCTTCGGTCGAAGATTCTGCTATTCAATGTCGAGTCGCCGGCCGAGCTCAAACGGATCGAGCGCAACGCAAAGCGGCTCGGTGTCGTCGCGCCCATCTCTGTCCGGGTAAACCCCGATGTAGATCCACAGACCCACCCGTATATCTCGACTGGAATGAGGCAGGCCAAGTTCGGTGTGCCGGGCGAGCAGGTAATCGACATGTATCGCTGCGCCGCTGAATCGGGTTGGCTGCAGCCTGTCGGCATCCAAATGCACGTGGGATCCCAGCTTGTGAGCGTCCAGCCCATCATAGATGGCGCCGCAAAAGTCGCCGAGATCGTGGACGACCTTACCCGGCTGGGCATCACGCTTGACTATTTTGACATCGGCGGCGGGCTCGGTATTCGTTACCAAGACGAACAGCCACAGGGGCCAGATGATCTCGCTAGGGGAGTGATTCCCATAGTCAAGCGGCTGAACTGCAGTTTGCTCATGGAGCCGGGGCGATATCTGGTCGGCTCGGGAGGCCTGCTCCTAACCAAGGTACTCTACATAAAACATAATGGTTTCAAGAAGTTCATCGTCGTCGATGCCGCGATGAACGACCTTATCCGGCCGGCCCTCTACGATGCATATCACGAGATCGTGCCCGTCGCGGAAATGGACGGGCCATTGGAAAAGGCCGATGTTGTCGGTCCGGTTTGCGAGTCGGGAGACTTTCTCGCCCAAGAGCGCGATCTGCCAGCGCTGCAAGAGGATGACCTTCTTGGCTTGACGTCCGCGGGAGCTTACGGTTTCGCTATGGCCTCGAACTACAACAGCCGGCCGAGACCAGCCGAGGTCCTCGTCAGTGGAGGAGTCTCCAATCTGGTGCGCAGCCGTGAGACATATGAAGATCTCGTGAGAGGAGAGGTGTTGTGACGATCCAGTTGAATGTAGCGCCGGCGGAGCGATTGCAAAAACTTCCTCCCTATCTATTCGTTGAGATCGATCGCAAGAAGCGGGATGCCGCAGCTCGCGGACTCGACATAATAAACATGGGCATTGGTGACCCCGACCTGCCCACACCAGATCCCATAGTCCAGAAGCTTGCAGCCGCCGCTACTAACCCGGCCAATCATCGCTATCCCGATTCCGAAGGGATGCCGGAGTTTCGTCATGCCGTCAGCGAATGGTATCAGCGCCGTTTCAACGTCCCACTCGATAGCGACGACGAGGTCATCAGTCTCATAGGGGCCAAGGAGGGCATCGGCCATCTACCGCTGGCTCTCGTAAATCCGGGCGATGTCACTTTAGTGCCGGATCCCGCCTATCCGGTGTATGAGGCCGGCACCGTATTTGCCGGCGGCGACCCTTACCGCATGCCGTTGCTCGCCTCCAATCACTTTCTGCCCGATTTGAAGGCAATACCTTCCGATGTCTTGAGCCGCACGAAGATCTTGTTTATCAACTATCCCAACAACCCAACCGGAGCAGTGGCCTCGCTCGAATTCTTCGAGGAAGTCGTCGACTTCGCCGCTAACCATGGCATCGTCGTCGCCCACGATGCGACCTACTCGGAGATCGCGTTCGATGGCCATCGACCGTTCAGCTTCTTGCAGGTCGAAGGCGCTAAAGATGTGGGTATTGAATTTCACTCCCTTTCGAAGACTTTCAACATGACTGGATGGCGCGTCGGCATGGCTGTGGGAAACCGGCAGGTTCTTGCCGCTTTAGGCAGCATCAAGAGCAACATGGACTCCGGTGCCTTCCAAGCTGTACAGGAGGCCGGTGTCGCAGCGCTGGCGATTAGCGAAGAGGTGTCGGCCGAGAACAGCGCGATTTACCAGTTGCGCCGCGACACCCTCATAGAGGGATTGTCTGGAATAGGAATGGAGGTTGAGCCACCGAGGGCAAGTTTCTATGTATGGCCAAGAGTCCCGTCAGGTCATACTTCGGGCAGCCTAGTAGCCGCCCTGATCGATAAAGCCGGCATCGTATGTACGCCAGGCAGTGGATTCGGGGCAGCAGGTGAAGGCTTTGTCCGCTTCGCGCTGACTACTGGCGTAGAGCGATTGAGGGAGGGCATTGAACGGATGAGGGTTGCTCTCCAGTAGTCACCGGATGTTGCGATTGCATCGTCATTAAATCAGCGGGTGGCACCCGACCGCGTGCATCAGGCCGCGATTTGTTGTCTCAGCGTCCAACGGCACGAACCCCATAACATCTCGATAGATGAGCCGGCCTACGTCTCAGTCTCACTCCCGAGCGCGTGGGACCTGGTTCCCCGGTTGGCGAAGTACACTCTGACGTGTAGAATCAGCTTCAATACGCCCGCTGTAGCGCCGCACTTAACCGGTAGTCGGACGCTGGACCTTCCATTCCCTGGACGGTTTCGCAAGGCGCATTGTCCGGTCTGCCGCTGACCAGAGTGTATTGCTCGGGTAGAGCAACGCGATACTTGGATGTTGCTTATGAGCTTCGCGAGGACAGTCTGGCAATTACTGACGTTTGCTGTTGCTTGGGTGCTTACTGCGCCTTTCTCGAGATGGAGCGAGCTCGGCTCTCTGGCAGGACAGCCAGGTAGCGCCCTCGTTCTCGGGCGGATAAGAGACAATCCTCACAGCAGCGAGCTCGCATCCTATATTAGCGATTTTCATTCTGTTGTGTGGTGGCGCCGAAGCTACCTAATCATCTTGCGCGGGCTGGTGCTCGCCGCCATCATCTCCATTCCCATCTCGGCCTTTTTCTACGTCAGGGAGGAGTTTCAACCGATTTGGATAATCCCCGTTATCGTAATCGTGATCCTCTGGGGAATGTTTTTGACTCAGGCGCAGCGTATCTCGTTCCACGATGTCGCACGAATAGTAGATCGCAATTTGAGAACTCAAGAGGAGTTCGCTACCGGGATCGAGATTACAGTCCGGTCGACGAGTAACTTGCTGTCAACTCATCAGTTGAAGACGGCAACTTCCAGGTTGCGCGACATCAGTCCCGCCGATGCAATTGGGTGGCGGTGGCCTGTGGGCGATCTAAAGGTTGTGCTCGTAGTCGTAGGCGTTTCCGGTCTACTCGTTTTGAGTTCGTTGTTGGGTGTTCGCGTCCCGTTCGTCAGTCCTCCGCTCGAGGATGAATTGCTGACCGACCCTGGCGACCTTGCTGATGAGTATTACGAGTTGGCGCCGGACGAGCTGGCAATGATACCCTTCGGAGACTTCGACATCGCCGATGGTACATTTCCATTCCTCGAGAACGACCTATACTCTGAATTCGATCTGGACACCACGTCCGACGAGTTCGCACAGCAACTAGCCGAAATCGAAAAAATGCTGCTCCAACAAGCGGAGTTATCCTCTAATTCGCAGTTGGGGTTGTCCGAACTTGCCAGTTCGCTGTCTGATGCATCGGTGATGCGTGATGTCGCGACTGGTATCAATGCCGGAGATTTCGTCTCCGCGGCCAATGCAGTCAGGGCTCTGGCCGAAAATAGCGGCCAACTCTCTCCAGAGGCGCGTGCCGAGCTCGCGAGCGCTCTTGCCCAAGCGGCAACCCGAACATCGGGATTGACACCTGAATTAGCCGAGGCAGCCCGACGGGCGAGCAACTCCCTTATGAACCAGGGGCAGAGCGAGAATCGGCAGGCTCTGGAGCAGCTGGCTGAAGCTATCGCTCAGTCCGGCCTCCAGGTTCAACAGCAGTCCGAGCTAGGCCAGGCGTTGGAAGATCTTCAGGCTGGCGGTGAAGCTCTGGGGCTTGAATGGGACCAGCCCGGACAATCATCGCAAGAAGGATCTCAAGACCCGGCATTCGGAGAAGGCGGTACAACTGCAGCCGACCTTGAGGGTGATTCAATCAACGGCGAGTCCGGCGTCCAATTTGGAGACGCCTCCAGCGGCCTAGGCGCTGGTCGGGCGCGAGTCCGAAACGAGCCTTCCTCTCAGGTGAATCCCCGATTGCCTCCTACCGATAAGTTCCTTCGGCTCCGCGGGACGGACACGGGCACCGGTGTTGGCTCCCTTCAAAACAGTCAGGGCCCCAGCCCATTGACTCAGGGCGACCAAAGCATTGCTAGTGCGGCCGGCAGGCCGATCGCACCTGGATCGTCTCAGCCAATTGTCGTCCAAGGAGAGACGAACTTCGTTCCTCTTGGTCTGCAGCAAGTCGTCCAAGAATTCTTCCTGTTCGATGGAAGACAGTAGCGACTTCCAATACCGGCGTCGGAGATTTCGATCAGATCGCCTGGGAATAGCGAGTAGATGAGTCTTAGATACGCAACGAAACGGTCACTCGGCAGGACCATGAATTCAGTTCTTGCCCGTTTGGGCGTAGATATTTCACCTAGGGTGTCTTTGCGCCAATGGTTGCCCGGTGTCCGGCAGGGTCAGATTGACAGTTCTCTACTCGACGAAGACTTGTTGCGTAGGCTGGAACGTCTTACTCTCCTGTCGGGTAGTACCAAGGAAGCCGCGCTGATTGGTGAGCACCGCAGTTGGCGTCGCGCAAGCTCTTTCGAGTTTGCCGACCACCGCAGATATGTAGCCGGCGACGATTATCGGCGAATCGACTGGAACGTCTACGGCCGTTTGGATGGACTCTTCCTTAAGCTCAACGAAGCCAGGGAGGACATACCGATCCATATTCTCCTCGATTGCAGTAAGTCGATGGATTGTGGTGAACCCCACAAGCTGACCTATGCGAAGAAGCTAGTCGCCGCCCTCGCTTATCTGGCGCTCTCACGCTTTGACTCCGTTTCGGTAGTCTCTTTTTCAGACCGGTTGCACCAGCGTTATCCCATGGTCAAGGGTAAGAGCCAAACAGTAAACTTGCTCGACTTTCTCAACGGCGTCGAGGTTGGAACCACGACGAGACTGTTGCCTTCGATTGTTGACTACAGCCATATGTATCGACACGCTGGTCTAATGGTGATCATTTCCGATTTCTTGACTTCTGAGGACCTCGAAGAAGGCATAGCAGTCTTGACAAAGAGTGGCTACGATGTGCAGGTTGTTCATCTCCTCGCCGCCGATGAGTTGGACCCGATTGTCACTGGCGAGTTGGAGCTTCTCGACTCCGAGAGCGGAGAGATCGTTGAGATCACCGTTGGACCGAATGTTATCGTTCAGTATAAAGAGCGCGTCTCCGAATGGATGGATGAAGTCGAAAATCGCTTCAAGTCGCTCGGTGTCCGATACGCCGCCGGTCACAGTGGCGTACCTTTGGAACATCTAATAATGAACACTATGCGCCGGAAAGGCCTCGTCGGATGACGTTCGCCAATCCCGCCGCGCTATGGTTCCTATTGCTGGTGCCATTGCTCATTTTGCTCTACGTTCTGAGGGCCCAACATCGACATCATCGCGTGCCTAGCACTTTTCTTTGGCGCCACCTACCTAACGAGATGGATACTAAACCAACCGTGAGGATGCCCATCACAAACTGGCTGTTCTGGTTACAGATCATTGCGGTGATTTTGGCCGCGATGACCCTGGCCCTACCGCAAATCGATGGACAGCAGCAAAAGCACGTCATTCTCGTTATAGATACCAGTGCGAGCATGAGTGCCACCGACGTGGCGCCAAGTCGCTTCGACGCGGCCGTTGGGCAGGCTAAGGACCTTGTCGAAGAGCTGAGATCGATCGATCGAGTCAGCATCGTGGAAGTCGGATTGTCCGTGTCTGTGAGGGGCCGCTTCCTTCGTTCGGAGGCAGCGTTGCAAGTTCTCGACCGACTCTCGGCCGGTTTAGGCACAACTGACCCCAGTCTCGCGTTTACAATTGCCGAACAAATCGGAGAGTCAACCCCGGAGTATTTCAACAGCATAGTTTTCTTTACCGACGCTGCCGACCGTCCTCCAGATGACCTGAGAAACGTCAACCTGTCCGTTGAGGTTGTGTCCGTGGCCGGCGATGGATCCAATCGCGCAATCACTGAGATCGATGTGCGTCCTGCGGCCGGCGCGCCTGGACGTTACACCGCATTTTACCGCGTAGCCAATCTCACCGGTGCCGGTGGCCGCGTAGAGGCCGTAACAAAAGCAAACGGAATTGAGGTCGATCGCAGATTCCTCAATCTGCCGGATCAGATGAGTGCCGACGTTGCGGTCGTTTTGCCCATCGGCACTACCAACCTTACGGTGGAGGTTGCTGGCGGAGACGTTTTGCAAATCGATGACAAGGCGAGCGCCAGCATTGCAAGTCTGCGGCGCATTCGCGTCGTGATCATATCTCCGAACAGAGCTCTGTGGGAGCGAGCGTTGAGAGCGATCCCTGGGGTTGATGCTCAAGCGTTCATTCCTGAAAGAGATGCAAGGCAGGTTAAGTTGCCGCCGGCCGAGGTGTATCTGTTCGAGAGGTTCTTGCCGGTCGAGCTTCCCAAAGGCGGAGTCATTATCGTGAATCCACCAGCTGGCGTGAAACAGCTTGGTACGAAGGCTCAGGTAAAGGGGGCTAACCTCGTACGAGTTGAGCGCGAGAGCCCACTAATGCGGTCCATAGATCTTTCATCACTGTTTGTGGCCGAGTCGATGGCAGTCGAGCGTCCAATTTGGAGTCGCACCCTAGTGGAAAGCACGGCAGGTCCTATGATCTACTACGGAGTCGTTGGCGAGAGCCGGATTGTGGTCTTTGCCTTCGATCCCCAACGGACTGACCTTCCCCAGCGGATCGCCTTTCCGATCCTCGTCAACAATCTTCTGGAATGGCTGGCGCCGGAGGAACTGCCTGCCGAGGTGGAGCCTGGCGAGATAGTTCCTATCGCCCCACTCATAGGATCTGGTGAAATCCACGTTCACAGACCAAACGGTACGGTATTGTCGTATCCGGTCCGAGGATCAGTGATTAGATTCGCAGAAACCAACGAAAAAGGAACGTATCGAATCGTTGAGTGGGCTACCGGCATTGATGAGCCTGTCTCACAGAGAAGATTCATCATAAATGGTCTTGATCATTCGGAGTCCGATCTGCACACGAATCCCAACTTTGTCTCGTCAATCGAAGCTATTGGTGTATCCGCCACGGAAGCGGCAGGTCAGGTTCCGGTATGGTTCTGGGTAGCGGGAGCTCTATTGATTCTGGTAATCGTTGAGTGGTGGTATTACGGTCGGCGATGGGCCTACTAGTCTAACCCGCAACCCTTAAACTCAGGTGCATATGGAAAAACGGCTACAGTCATGAACGAAATTAGCATAACCTTCGTCGAGCCGAGGTATCTTCTGCTACTGGTGCCTCTCATTCCATTCGTCCTAGTCTACGGACTGCGGACTATGTGGCGGCTTCCCGCACCGGTACAACGGCTCGCAATTGCAGTTCGCCTGTTGGTAGTTGTGCTGTTGGTTCTGGCGATCAGCCAACCAATCCTCGGCCGGCTATCTGATTCATTGGCGGTCGTTTTTGCCGTAGATGTATCTGATAGCACCGACCAAACCGCGCGGCAGCAGGCGCTGGATTGGATCAAAGAATCGGTAGAATATCGCTTCGACGACGATCAATATGCGTTGATTACCTTTGCGAAGGCGGCCCATTTTGTTGCCCCGATGAGTCGCGACTGGACCAGATTGGATGAAGTGGCCGATCTCGACGTTCCGGAAGGAACTGCTGACGCGTCGGATGTCGCCGAGGCGATCGATATGGCTCTCTCAGCCATGCCGCCTGATGGAGGAAAGAGGATTATCGTCATCAGCGACGGCAATGCTAATGGACCATCGGCCGAGAAAGTAGCACGGATCGCCAGTTCGCGGCGAGTTCAATTGTCCGCTGCGGCGCTTCGCTCTCCAGAGTTCGATGAGGTTTGGATAGAGGCAATCGACGTGCCCAGCTACGTCCGCGAGGGCGAACAGTACGATCTAAACGTATTGATACGCAGCACTATCGTCTCTAGCGGCCGGCTCCGCTTATGGATGGATGATCGGATGATTGGCGAGTCAAACGTCGAGTTGGCGCGGGGGCTAAACCGCTTCAACATGATTCTGAGGGCGACGGATCAAGGATTTCATCAGTTCGGAGCACAGATCAACCCTGACTCCGATACTTTCGACCAGAATAATATGGCTTTCGGGTACGTCGTTATAAAAGACCAAGGCAATGTTCTCCTTATCGTCCCCGAAGGTCTGGATCCTGGGAGAGTGGAGGACGCTCTTACCCAGGCCGGCGTCAAGGTCCAAATTCAGCCACCCTCGTTCATTCCTTCGCGACTTTCTGCGATGAAGGACTTTGACGCTATGGTCCTCATGAATGTGGCGGCAGGCGAGTTCACTTATGACCAGGCTCAAACGATCGTCCACTTTGCCGGGGGCTTGGGTCGAGGACTGGTAGTTGTTGGTGGCGGTGATAGTCTCAGCTTGGGCCAATATGCGCAATCGCCTATAGCACAAGCTCTGCCGGTGGCGATGATGTCTCCCAGTCGCCTCGAAAAAGGCAGCATCGGGTTGGTGCTGGTGATTGACAAATCAGGCAGCATGGACGCGGCCGACGATGACGGTGTGCAAAAGATAGCAATGGCCCGCGAAGCCGCCATCAAGACACTGAATGTACTTAGTAACGTCGATGTACTGGGTGTTTTGTCATTCGATACCGAGGTCCAGTGGGTGGTATTGCCAGAGCAGATTACCGATGAATCTACGCTGGACGGGATGTCCGAACGGATTGCGACTTTGGAGGCATCTGGAGGCACCGAAATTCACAATGCGCTGGTGCATGCCTTTAATGCGGCCATCAGGCTTCCGGTCCGCTTCAAGCATATCATTCTGTATTCTGATGGACGCAGCCTTACTGAATCGGAATATGGGGACTTGCTCACAGAATTGCGCTCGACCAGGGTTACTCTGTCGACTATCGCTATCGGACAGGACGCAGATCTTGGTCTTATGGAATATCTGGCGCGTCAGGGTAACGGCCGATACTACTTTTCCGAAGATGCATCTGACGTGCCGCAGATCACAACCAGGGAGACTAGGATAGCCAGCGGCTCATCGGCTGTCGATGGTGATTTTCAGCCGGTAGTTGTCTCCGCTAGTCCAATTTTGAAGTCGATCCGGCCGGCCGATCTACCCCAGCTTGGTGGTTACGTCGTCACGACGTCTAAGCCGAACTCTAATGTAGCGATTACCTCGGACCGTTCGGATCCAATTCTGGCGCACTGGCGGTATGGGCTTGGCCGGGTTGCAGTCTGGACATCGGACCTGGAGTCGGGATGGGCAAGCAAATGGCTCGATTGGCCTGACTTCGATCGATTCTGGGCTCAAACTGTGCGCTGGACTATGCGTGCGCCGGCTGATCCCAACCTTAACGTAAGTTCTTCGGTCAAGAACGATGAGGTGACATTAACTGTCGATCTCCTCGATGATGCTGGCCTATTCATGGATCTGCAAGACATCCGGGTATCCATACCACAAGATAACGAGGCGTCACTCGAATTAGAGATGGACCAGGTTCGGCCGGGTCGGTATGAGACAATCATCCAGTCCGACCAGCCAGGTGCTTATCAATTCCAGGTAGCTCACTATCGCGATGGAAATCTCATCCGTGAAGAGATCGCAGGCTTCATTGTGCCTACGCCTGCCGAGTACCGACACTTTGGTACCGACTTCGAGAGTCTCTCACGCATGGTAGAGGCCGGCAGTGGCCGGCTCCTCCAAGATCCAAAGGAAGCGTTTCGTCGAGACGCCGTCTTCGAGGGACGCCAGGAAACCGAGTTGTGGTATCTGCTCTTGATCGCCGCTGCGTTACTCTTCCCTGTCGATGTTGCGATCAGGCGTCTGAAACTCTCGTTCAACATGATCGCTTTGGGATCTTCTCCTTTTATCCAGCGAGCCCGGCGGACGCTTCGTCGGTCCGAATAGTTAGCGGTGGGCCAGCCGGCCCATAGGCGCCGGGATCCCTTTTGTATCATTGGCTTTGAATCGGCGTTCGTCGGTGATCTAGTGTTGTTAAGCCTGATGATCCTCAGCGCTGATCCATCTCACCCAGTCGCCACGGCGGCCTTTGTCTTCGCTGCCGGATTAGCCGCACTCGGAGCGGGAGCCTTCGTCTTCTGTCGAATTAGTTCTTCGCTTTCTTGACTCGCGGCGTTATCGGGGGAACTTGCGTCGCGCGGCACAACAGGGGCTCGTTCTAGCCCCGTCAGCAATCGTCGGTCTAGCTCTGCAAATCAACAAGAGGTTGGATGCGACAGGCCCGGTTGTCCTCGCCGGCTTGCTCCTCGTCAGCGAGTCGTACCTTCTAATTCGACCTCAGTACTCCGCCAATCAATATTCGAACGCCCGACTCTCCCTCCATCTTGCCGGACCCCAAGTGGTACTCGTCAAGTCGAGCCGTTTTTGGGTAAGTTTCGGATTTAGGGGGACCAGTCTCGTGAGTGTCATTGGTACGAGAACAGATCCCCACTCTCGTCATTCCCGCGAAAGCGGGAATCCAGGGGAGGTGTACGGGTGGCAAATGACCCGCAAACAACTCCACTTATCGACACCTCGATTTTCACACCATGGTGTGCCGACGCCGGCCAGGATGAGCGATTGGTGCGAAAATGAATGGTTCCCGCCACCGAATTCGTCATTCGTACGAAAGCATGTCCCGGACTCCGATCCGGGATGTGCCCTCCAATCAACCTCGATGCCGGCTCTCCACCGGCGAAGCGTGCCGAATTGTAGACCGATGGTCGATGGCGGAATGAGAAAATGTAGCGCGGTCGAAGACTTCGCGAGGCGAGGGGCTTGTCCCCCGCTGGGGTCGGGGTGGGGTGTGGCAGAATCCGCCGCGCCAATTCGCTGTACCAAACCACAACTCCCGCTTTTCCTACCTTGGTGTGCCGGCACCAGCCGGCATGGGCAATTGGTACGAAAGCATGTCCCGGACTCCGATCCGGGATGAATGGTTCCCGTCACGACCGTTGGTCTCGTCATGCCGGCGTCCGTTGTAATCCCCTCGCACTCGTCATTCGTACGAAAATGCGCCTACGCGGCCTTCGAGCGCGCGGTTGAACCCCTCCATTCCGCGATCTCGTCATTCCGGCCCCTCAATTCGTCATTCCCGCGAAGGCGGGAATCCAGAGGGGAGGTGCGGGTTGTGGCAATGACGCTAGAACTCTCCCACCAACCAATGCACCCTAATTTTCATACCTTGGTGTGGCGGCGCCAGCCGGCATGAGCGATTGCTATGAAAGCATGTCCCGGACTACGATCCGGGATAGACCGCTCCGGCAGCCTGTCATTCGCCATTCGCCGCATCCCTTCGCCAATCCGGCCCCCCATTCGTCATTCCGGCGAAGGCCGGAATCCAGGAGGTGTGGGGAGGGGTAAGGCCACCAGACGATGGAAAAAACTCACCCGTCGCCCCATTTCATCCTCTTATGTGGCCTTCGCAAGGCCATGGTCGATTCCGGCGATCGAATGCATGCCCCGTACCCCGATACGGGGCCGGAATCCAGGGGAGGGGCTGCCGGCGCACCCGTGCCACATTGAGTCCTATGGGCAGTTCCGCCACAACCTACGGTCCTTGTTCGATCACAATTTGCAAACGCGCAGGACAAATTACACCCAAATCTGAACTGTTACGTTTTTGGTTGTGAGCGTTTATCGATTGTTCGGGGAAGGAACGTTAATCTTCGTTTCTCGGTGCCTCTTGGCAATCACAAATCACCTATCTGTTGGTTGTAAGAGCCGCAAATTGGTCGTTGTCCATAAGGATCCGGCGGGAATCTAAGAACCGACAGCCCTTGGTGCACCAATTCGCCTCATTGAACGTAAAGTTGATAAAACGTATACTCTAGCCCAAGTCATCATCGTATTACCATAAACAGCTAGGTGTGGACGAGTGGCCATTCGATCCTCGGCCGTTGATGCCAACGATGCCTCTGAATTGGTCGAAAGCGTCGGTACAAAGCTGCAAGATCGGGTGTCCGGCTATCTGCCAAAAGAGGCTTGCTCCACGATAGGCCGTGCCCTGAAGTTGGCCGCGGAAGCACACGCCGGCCAGACCCGCGCCGGCGGTGAACCCTACGTAGTACACGTCATCGAAACTGCCAGAATCCTCGCCGATCTTCGCTGCGATGGCGACGTTATCGCCGCGGCGCTTCTCCATGACGTGCCGGAGGATACCTCCATTACCCTGGACGCATTACGTAAGGAGTTTAACTCGGAAGTAGCGAAGCTAGTGGACGGCGTGACCAAGTTGACGACCATAAGATTCGATGCAATCGACACGCTAGCTTCCTCAACTGACAGCCCGGCTCAACATTCCCCAGTCCACTCGAATCAGGCCGAGAACCTGCGCAAGCTGATGCTCGCTATGGCCGATGACATCAGAGTTGTTCTCATCAAGATGGCAGACCGACTCCACAACATGAGGACACTTGACGCGCTCGCTATAGATCGGCGTCGACGCATTGCTCAGGAGACAATGGATATATATGCGCCCTTAGCGGCTCGGTTGGGTATCGGACAGCTAAAGTGGCAGTTGGAAGACCTGGCCTTCCGGCACATGAATCCGGCCGCCTATCGGCGAATCAGCCGCCTTCTGGTCACACGTCGAGGTGTACGGGAGCGCTACATTAAAGAAGCTGCCCGAGGTTTGAAACAGGAACTCGATCAAGCCGGCCTGAAGTGCCAGGTTGTAGGAAGACCCAAGCACCTTTATAGCATCTTCCAGAAATCCGAGCGCACTGGATTGCAGGCGACTCAGCTCCACGACTTGAATGGCCTCAGAGTGATCGCCGAGGGGCAATACACTGATTGCTACTCAGTTCTTGGGATTGTTCACGCCACGTGGAAACCCATCCCAACTCCGGTCGGCGGAACCGGCTTCCGTGACTACATCGCGATGCCAAAAGAGAACGGCTATCGTTCCTTGCACACTACCGTCTTGGGACCACAGGCGAAGGCGCTGGAGGTCCAAATCAAGACCGTCGAGATGCATTACGAAGCTGAGTTCGGCGTCGCATCGCATTGGCGTTACAAGGAAGGTCGAACTGGGGATGAAAAGTTTGACCGTCAGATCACTTCAATCCGACGGCAACTCGAGGCACAGCAGGAGATATCGGTAGGTGCGGTTGAGTTTGTCGAGTCGCTCAAGAGCGATGTCCTCCGGGACCAAGTATATGTGTTCACTCCGAAAGGCGAGATTCGCGAGTTGCCGCGGGGTGCGACTCCAATTGACTTCGCATATCGTATACACACCGATATAGGTCATCAATGCGTCGGATGCCGCGTGAATGGCCGGCTGGTTCCGCTGGATTACCAACTGCAAAATGGTGACGTGGTTGAGATTGTCACTTCTAAGCGGCCTAAGGAGCCCAGTCGCGATTGGCTAAACGCCTCCTTGAACTATGTCAAGACGGCCCACGCCCGCGAAAAGATTCGTCAGTGGTTCCGGCGCCAGTTGCGAGAGGAGAGTCTCGCGCGCGGACGTGAGCAGATCGAGAAGGCGCTGTCCCGAATGAGCATCTCGACCAATCGACTCGATGAAGTTCTTCCGACTTTCCACCTGGAAAAGTTGGATGAGCTTTATATTGCCCTCGGAACTGGTGAGATCAGTACGCACGCAATCGTAGCAAAGCTTCTCACAGCTGAGTCAACCGACGACGATAATCTGAAAGTCGGCGGCGAAGCGCCGCGCGAGTTAGCCGGTCAGGGCATTCAGGTACTCGGTGTTGGCGGTCTGCTAACCCGTCTCTCGCGCTGCTGCGACCCAGTTCCGGGCGAAAAGATCATAGGCTATATCACCCGCGGACGCGGGGTGACCGTCCATCGGTCGAACTGTCCGAACGTACACTCCTCGGTCGAGGCAGATCGTCTCATCGGCGTGGAATGGGGAAATACCCGCCAACAGGTCTTTCCCATTAGCATCAGGATCGAAGCTTGGGATCGCCCCGGTTTGTTGCGAGACGTATCCGCTGTCGTCGCCGAGGAACATATAAACATGAGCTCTGCCGATGTCGGTACACGTCCGGACAGCACTGCCATTATCCGCGCTACTCTTGACGTCTCAAGCATAGCTCAACTTGGCCGGGTGATGAGTCGCCTTGAAGGTGTGCGCAGCGTCCTGAATATTAGCCGCGACACTCCGGAGAGAAAGTCCGCAGCCGAGAAAGGATGACTTAGCCGAGAGTTGAGCCCCTTTTGTCCGCCGGTGAAGAGTCGATACGCCTATTCTGCGATAATCCGAAGATCCGTGACGGCGCCGTGATACTCCCATCCGCTCCCTTGGACCTCAACCCAAAGTAAGTGTGTCGGCTTTGGAAACACGTGTTGAGGGCTGAACAGTTCCGTGGTGTCTGAGCGCCAACCACCGGCCGTCACCGACTGCCCAGAAGTGACCGGATGATTCTCGTCGTTGTGGATATAGTAACCGCGGAACCAAGTGTTTTCGCTGCCAAAAGCGTCTCGGTAACGAACCAACACCATCACCGGATATTCTGAGCCAACCCAACCCCCTCCCGATAAACTTTGCTTCATTACCTTTACGTCGAGGGACAGCCTCAGTGATTGGAAATCGCGAACATCGACATCCAGTTGTTGGTGGATGAACGTTTCCCCATGGCGGTTCGACTCGCGTCGTTCAAACACGGCGATGTGTCGCCCATCCTCGAGAATTAGTGATACAGTTCCGGGTTTGTTGTCTTCTATTGCACGGTTGCCTATCTGCCACCCTTGCAATCCGCGGCCAAAGTCTCCGTTTGTCACTAGGTCGCGAGCTGCCGACAAGGCAACGCTTGGCGGTTCGCCAGAGCGGACTATGGATCTCTCGCCGGCGAGGAGTTCGATCGCCTGGCCGTTTGCTGAAACACTTGCCGATCCCAGCCGGACAGACACTTCTGATTGCTCTGGTCCTACCAGGATAGAGTAGCTCCCTTCCCGAAGGATCGTTTGCCCTTCGGGCAGTTCAACGACGAATGTACGCTCATTGGTCGTTAAGGGCGCGATTTCGTACCGGATATTTCCACTTTGCTGACTCATCACAATCTCAACTTTGCGGGAGTCGAAGCGCGATTTCTGTATCTCATTTAGAAGCAGGTTGGAATTTGGCCAGAGATGGGCGTTGCTTCCGTCGAACAACCATAAGACCGCTTCGGATCTTTCTGTTGTCCGAATTGCGTCTCCTTCAGTCACCTGCGGGTGAGTGGACGCCTCGAATTCGCTGGCGCTTGCGAACGGACGTATTAGCGTTGTGCCTCGAATCACTTCGATCGTAACATCCTGCCTAACCACTGCTTCTGCACGGTAGGTACGAATTGCGAATTGGACCGTCGCCAAAAGACCGAGGAAAACCAGAAATGACATTATGAGGATCGTCCACGCCAAACGTCCTGGATTGCGCCGAAACGGTGTCAGCTCAGCCGTAGACCTTGCATTCTCGAAAGAAGACATCACTAAGAATCTCTAGATCTTCGATGGACTTCCCGTTGTTGCCGCCGGCGGATCCACGTAGATGGTATGTAAACTCTGATCGGCACCATTGAACGCTCGGCAACCTCCGGCACAATCGACATCAGCAGAGCCCAGGAAGCACACGTGACCATCGGAGTGATGGTACATCCAGGGATCGGGTGAGCGGTCTAGCCCACGTGCTAGCATCGTTAGACAAAGCGCAACTCCGACTCAGAAATCTTCGTCACTTCTTGCCTGCGATTTGCGCCGCTTGCCGATTACCTCGACTGTCATCGGCTCGGGAGGCGGCTTGATCTCAACCAGCTTCGCAGATTTCTTGGGTTTCTTGGCGGCACGGCCCGGTTTTTCCCTTTTTCCCATTTTTGATACCCTCGTCGTTGTCGTATGACGTCGTTTGCTAGATATGATCGACTCGTGGATTAGCCCGGCGGCCAGGTCATATTGCGGCCGGCCAATAGGTGCAAATGTAGATGGTCCACTGATTGGCCCGCGTCCGGACCGTTGTTCACCACGAGGCGAAAGCCGCTTTCACTAACGCCTTGCAGGTTGGCTAGGTCATTAGCCAGACGAAACATTTCGCTGAGAACGTTCGCGTGTTCTGGTCGAACGTCAGTAACCGAGTCGATATGCTCTATCGGTATTATCAGTATGTGTGTCGGAGCCTTCGGATTGATATCCGTAAACGCCAGAGCGTCATCATTTCTCCCCACGATGTTGGCCGGAATCTGTCCTTCCACTATCTTACAGAACAGGCAATCAGAATTGCTCAAAGTCGGCTCCCGGAAGATGCAACGGCCGGCTCGACTAGTGCGCCTGATAACCCATCTTCGCCAAAATAAAGGAGAGTTTGTTCCAATTGGTTCACCAGGGGACGGGCTGCTGGTGTGACCACCCTGAGATAATTGTCGGTCAGACCCTCCCACAGTAGCAACCGATCGTTACCTTCTTTGATTGATCCCGCCGCCGCTTCATAGAGCACCGGCATCTCGGCTCCGGCAAACCTTCGCTGAAACCGTTTCGCGTTCTTCTCAGCGAGGGCGATCATCCGCTTCCCTCTTTGGCTCTTCGTGTGAGGGTCCACCTCATTGCCGAAGTGCCAGGCCGCGGTACCTCGTCGGCGCGAGTACGGAAATACATGGCTGCCGGCGAAGGCGAGATCGTCGATGTTTGCAAAGCTCTCCTCGAATTCCGCCTCGGTTTCTCCCGGAAAACCCACCATTACGTCGGTAGTGATCGCCGCATCCGGCAGGCAGCTTCTGATATTTCCCACAAGATCGCGGTATTGCGCGTAGGTATATCGCCGACGCATACGTTTCAGCGTGGCGTCGCATCCGCTATCGATTGCCAGATGAAAATGACGGCACAATCGCCTGTCAGACCACATCTTTAGCATCGATAGGTCAAAGTCCTCCGGTTCTATCGATGATAGTCTCAGCCGCTCGATTTCCGTTTCAGCTAGGATTCGCCCCACGAGCTCCCCTAGAGACAATTTTGGCCGCAGCTCACGACCATACGTCCCCATGTGGACGGCAGTAACGACCGTCTCGCGGTAACCTTCATTGCAAGCCTGACGCACCGACTCGATAACCTGGTCGGCCGGCACGCTCCGCTCACGCCCGCGGGCGTAAGGCACTATGCAAAATGTGCAGAATTTGTTGCATCCATCTGAAATCTTGATGAACGCCCTTGTTCTGGCGCCGATAGGCCGGATGCCCCCTACCGATGTTTCCGCGGTTTGTTCGCCTTCTCCTTCGAGCGCGTCGTGAATCCTCTTGGCCAACAAATCCTTATCCGCCCCGCCGATCACAAGGTCGATTTCCGCCATCCGAGTGAGCTCAGCCGTCGCCACAGACGCGTAGCAGCCGGTCGCGACCACCAGCGCGGATGGACTCTGTCGACGGGCCCGGCGCAGGACCTGACGGCTCTTCCGGTCGGCCACGTGTGTAACAGTACACGTATTCACCACATAGGCGTCGGCCGGACGGTCGAAGTCGACGATCTCGTAACCCATATCGAGTAGCTCTGAAACCCATCGGTCGGTGTCGGCTTGGTTCACCTTGCAGCCCAATGTAGTGAACGCCACCCGCCGGTTTGAACGATGGCTCATTCAGGTTAGCTTCTTACACAAATTTGGAATACCCGGCCCGAAGATTCGGCGCATTATCCTCCACCTCATTGGTCGGCAAAATGCCTTTCGCACTTTACCCCAGGTCCCCGAAATGGTAAAGCACGACGGCAGCGAACGCCAACGCCGCCGTCTCCGATCGCAAAGTCCGCGGCCCCAGGCTGACCGGCGTGATCCCAAAGTCGCTTGCCATAGTCACCTCTTCGGATGTGAATCCACCCTCCGGTCCAATGAATAGGTTCACCGACAGCGGCCGGCCCGATGGGGAGGTTAACTCGGCTTTCTCCGCCAGTACCGACTGTAAACCCACCTCGCGTTCGCTTTCCCAAGCGATCAGCGACAAGCCGCGTGTCCGCTCACAGGCGCTGGCGAAAAGCGTTCCGGGATGTATGAGAGGTAGCCGGCTTCGCCCCGATTGCTCAGCCGCTTCGATCGCGATCCTTCGCCAGCGTTCCGCCTTCTTCTTGGATGCTTGATCTATGTCGCCCATCACACTCCGGGCGCACAGCACGGGCACGAACCCGGCGACGCCCATCTCGGTCCCTTTTTGGACGATCAGATCGAACTTGCTTCCCTTCAACAGAGCCTGGCAGATCGTGATTTTGACTCGTGGCTCATTGTCGGCCAGCCGGCGCTCCACAATCTCGCCGCTGCAATGTGAGGAATTCACCCGGACTAGACGGACTAGATACTCCCATCCACTATCGTCAAACAGTGAGATATGCTCGCCGGATCGAAGTCGCAGGACATTGCTGACCTGGTGCGCCTGATTCTCCCGCAGAATGACTTCACTTCCGGATAGAACTGCTCCCGGAACAAAGAATCGATGCATTGATCTGAATCGTACTGTTCTTAGGGTCGAAAATACTGGGGCCTGTCCGCCATAGAGTTTTGCTGCTGCTACGCTCTCGCGCTGGTGGAAGCCGGCTCGACCCTTCCATCCAGGCGACGACGCGGACTTCGCGGCATCATCGGAAGACGTTGAAACCGCCGCGCTCTTTGAAGAATGCGCTGGATCGGTTTAGCCAGTCCTCGGCAAGCTGCTTTGGGTTGGAGCTGCTGGCTAGGTCCGTTATCGCCTTGTTAGCTTCGTTTCTCGCGAATCGTATACACGCGTTGGCGTTGGTCACAAACTGGTGGTTCTGCCTGTTATCCACAGCTGCATCCTGGAGGGCTAGCTGCGCAAAGTACGAGTGTGCCCTGATGTGCGCGATCGCGGCGTAGCGCTCCTCGGCAACCTTCTGCTGCTGCAGGTCGGATACTCGAGACTCCAGGTAGGTCACTTTGTCTTGGAGGTGGCTAATCTGTTGCTGCACCTCTGAAAGCGGGTCATTTTGCAATTCTTCGTTGGCCTTACTCATGCTACTGCGTCTCCTTACTGTTCCTGATAAATCTCGGTAGTAAATGCTTCATCTGATCGATCGGAAGAAACGCTTACTCCCGGATGTCGATATTGACGATGTTTTTCCGGCTGCCCGTGCAGTCCGTCGCCCCTGTAAGTTTACAAGAATTGAATTCTGTTTTCGCGGTGGACGGCCGAATCCCTCAGCTACTTGGGTTTTCTAATGACCAGGCACAGCCAGTCACCCTGCTCCTGGCGTTCAGAGATGGCGATGCCAGTCGTTGATAGAGCCGCCGACATCTCCTCCTCGCGTTGTACGATGATGCCCGATGCGATCAGAACGCCGCCTGGCATCATCGGTTCCAGGAGATTGTCCAGATTCGCCAGGATAATCCCGGCCGTCAGGTTGGCCGTCACTATATCGTACGGCGGTTTGAAATCAGTTGGTAGTCGGTCCCAGACCACGTGTTTGAAATCGGCGAGGATCGACTCGACTCTCACCTCGAGTCCGGCCCGCTCGATATTTGCGTTGGTTGTTTCCACCGCGACCGGATCCACGTCGATTGCTACCACTCTGCTTGCGCCGAGACCCAATGCTGCAAGTGTGAGGATCCCCGAGCCGGCGCCAACGTCCAGGACCTTGTCGCCCGGCCTGACCGAAGTCTCCAACCGTGACAGGCACATCTGCGTACTTGGATGGATCCCTGTACCAAAAGCCATACCAGGATCGAGGCTCAGTACTAGTTCGCCGGCGGACGGGTGATACTCGTGCCAGCTTGGGCAGACTACTAGCTTCTTTCCTACCCTCATCGGCCGATAGTGTTTCTTCCAAGATTCTTCCCAATCCTCCCGGCCGATCTCTTGCCGCTGTAATGTACCAATTTTCGCGAGTTGAGCGAGCAGACGAAGCTTCAGGTCCAGCATGCTCTGTAAAGATTCGGTGGCGTGGGTTGGCTCCAGGTAGACCGAAACCGCCGCCCGATCGAAAGTAAGTGGTTTATCCGGGTCATCGTCGGGATCAGGCACCAATTCGACGACCGAGGTGCGGTTGGTTTCCGACTGGAAGAGATTGGCGACTTCATCCGCTGCTTCGGCCGCGCACTCGGTGTACAGCCGGGTTATGTGGCCGGCTGGCTCAGTCACTACCGAGAGCTTGTTTTAGCTTGTCGAAGAACCCCTTCGACTCTCCATCGGGGTTGGAGCCCAACGTGTGTCCCAGCATCATGAAAATCTTGCGCTGCTCATCGCTAAGACGCTTGGGCGTAACGACGCGCACCTCGGCAATTAAGTCGCCGCGGCCAGGTCGATTGAGGTAGGGCACGCCCAGCCCACGAACGCGCAAATTATCTCCCCACTGCGTCCCAGCCGGGATTTGAAGGAGACTTGGCTCGCGATCTATCGTGGGGACCTCGACCTCGTCGCCTAGCGCGGCCTGGGCGACATTGATTGTCAGGTCGTATATCAGATCGTTGCCTCGCCGGACGAGCACCGGGTGAGGACTAACTGACAGCACGACGTAGAGGTCGCCATTCTTACCCTGGTCAGGGCCGGCTTCCCCTTGGCCTGTCAACCTTAGATGCTGTCCGGAGTCGACCCCTGGCGGCACTCGCACTTCAAGTTTGCGGGCGGCCCGAACCCGTCCATTGCCTCTGCATTTGCTGCACGGCGATGTGACGATGACTCCCTCACCCTTGCAGCGATTACACATCGTTACGTTGACGAAGCGGCCGAATATTGACTGCTGCACCTGTCTGATCTCGCCGGTACCGGTGCAGTTGGGACACTTCTCGCGCTTGCTGCCTGGCTCTGCGCCTGAGCCGTCGCAATGGCCGCAGGTCTCTAGCCGGGGTATTTCGACTTCGCGAGAGGCGCCAAATGCCGCCTCTTCAAAGCTGAGATTCAGGTCGAGACGCAGATCCGCACCGCGGCGTTCGGTGCGTGACCGGGTCGTAGACCGCGCTCCGCCGAAAAACGACTCGAATATATCGTCAAAACCGAAACCGGCGAACCCTTCGGCGAAGCCACTCGGACCCTCATGACCGAATTGATCGTAATTGCGTCGCTTCTCGGCGTCGCTGAGCACCTGGTAAGCTTCGCTGACCTCTTTGAAACGCTCCTCAGCTTCGGGAGACTTGTTTACATCTGGGTGGTACTGGCGAGCCAGCTTGCGATAGGAACGACGAATCTCGTCTTCCGCGGCATTCCGGCCGACACCAAGTACCTCGTAGAAGTCTCTCTTGACTGCCATTTCAGACCGTAGATTTGGCATCCATCATAGTTCCGGCGGATCGATGTCCTTGTGATTGGGAACTCATGCTATTGTACTGCAGGCAGACTTCGTAGCCTTAACCCCGGTATCGGTCACTGGGCCCTTGATGAGGCCGAGGGTCGTCGCCACGCCCGCGTCGTGGAAAGCCTCCCCTGTTGCCGCCGCGTGGCCCGCCGTCATTGTAAGGTCGCCCACCGGGCCGGCGTCCACCGGGTCCGTCCCGTCCCGGCGGTACCGGTGCCAGCTCGGTTGAGCCATCCAGAACCGCCCTGCGGGACAGATTAACCCTGCCCTGAGCATCGATCTCCATAACCTTTACCATGATCTCGTCGCCAAGACTAACCACGTCCTCCGCGCGATTGACTCGGTACTCGGCCAGGTCGCCAAGTCTGACCAACCCGTCCTTGCCCGGCAATATCTCTACGAAGACGCCGAAGTTGGTGATTCGCGTAACTTTGCCCAGATACTCCTCTCCAATCTCGACGTCCTTGCACATCCGCTCTATCTCGGTGACGGCATTCTGCCCGCCGCTGAAATCGGTCGAAGAGACTAGAACATTTCCGTCTTCTTCAATATCGATTCGTACACCGTATGTTTCTTGCAGTCCCCGGATAACCTTGCCGCCAGGCCCGATCAGAGTCCCGATCTTATCCGGTGGAATCCGAGTCTTATATATACGCGGAGCGTACTCGGACATCTCCTTGCGTGACTCGCCGATCGTGGCCAACATCTTGTCGAGGATGAACAGACGGCCGACGCGGGCCTGCTCCAATGCCTCGACCAGCAGCGCTTCCGATAGACCCTTGATCTTTACGTCCATCTGGAGCGCGGTGATGCCACTCGCGGTTCCGGCGACCTTGAAGTCCATATCCCCCAGATGATCCTCGATGCCCTGTATGTCTGTGAGGATCGAGTGCCGGCCTGACTCCTCGCTGACCATTCCCATCGCCACGCCCGCTACCGGCGCCTTGATAGGCACGCCGGCGTCCATCAGCGCAAGACTGCTGCCGCAGACGCTGCCCATAGAAGTGGAACCGTTGGAACTAAGCGCTTCCGAGACGAGCCGCAGCGTATACGGAAAATCGCCCGCCGTTGGCAACACAGGCGCCAGGGCCCGCTCCGCGAGGACGCCATGACCTACTTCACGTCGTCCCGCCGAGCCTATCCGCTTCGCTTCTCCCGTACTGTATGGTGGGAAGTTGTAGTGGTGGATATACCGTTTCGATGACTCTACGCCGATGTTCACTATCCTCTGAGCATCGCCGGTCGAGCCCAAGGTGGCCACCGTAAGAATCTGCGTTTGTCCCCTGGTGAAAAGGCCAGATCCGTGTGTCCGAGGCAGGATTCCGACCTCACAGCTGATCGGCCGAATCTCGTCGAGCTTGCGTCCGTCCGGGCGCTTACCCTCATCTAGGATGCCGTTGCGAACAACCTCCGTCTCTACGTCCGAGACGACGCTGCTGATTTGGTCTTCGTTAGCTGTCTCACCCAGTTGCTTGGTCAGATCATCGAAAAGCTGTTGTTCCAGACTCCGGCGCTCTGTCTTGTCCGGCAGAAAGACGATTGATGGCAACCGCTCGCGAGCAACTGGTTCTACCGCGTCGCGAACCTCAGCTGCCACCTTGGTGACTTCGAGTGTCATCTTCGCCTTGCCGATCTCATCCCGCATCTGTTGCTGTAGCTCGATCACCGGCTGAATGTTGCGGTGGCCGAACCGAAGCGCGTCGAGCATCTTTTCCTCGGGCAACTCCTGGGCCCCAGCCTCCACCATCACGATCGCGTCGGATGTGCCGGAGACGACCAACTCCAGGTCGGACTCTTCCAGTTGCGAAGCGCCTGGGTTAAGCACAAATTCGCCATCGATCAGTCCAACCTTTGCCGCGGCGATCGGCCCTTCAAAGGGGATGTCCGAGATCATCAGTGCGGTCGATGCCCCAATTATGGCCATGATATCCGGCAAGGTTTCCTGGTCGGACGACAATGTCGTCAGTATCACCTGAACGTCGTTTCGGATCCCTTTGGGAAAGAATGGTCGGATCGACCTATCGGTGAGCCGACAAATCAGGATTGAAGGCTCCGGTGGACGACCTTCGCGACGAAAATGGTTCCCCGGGATTTTCCCAGCTGCGTAGGCGCGTTCCTCAAAGTCAACGGTCAGCGGAAAGAAGTCCGTGCCGGGACGCTGGTTGCGTGAAACGCAAGCCGTCGCGAGCAGAATCGTGTCTCCAAGCTGGACCAACACGGCCCCGTTTGCCTGTTCCGCCAGTTTGCCTGTTTCTATAGATAGTGTCTGTCCGCCATATTCAAGTTCGTACTTTTTCAACATCTAAAAGCTGATTCCTCCAAATTAGT
Source organism: Chloroflexota bacterium (assembly GCA_965220775.1). Lineage (GTDB taxonomy): Bacteria > Chloroflexota > UBA6077 > FW602-bin22 > JBCLEL01. Next base: position 3,695,536 of record OZ244845.1, on the reverse strand, counting down.
TCATCCAAATCGATTGATATATTTGTCTTGCAAACGCTCAAAGGAAGGCTGGCTCGCCCGCGGCTCTTCATGCGAGGTCAGCTGGTCGCGGCACCTTCTCGTTTCTGTCGCGTGACATAAAACGCCCCCAGACAGAGTCACCATTCCGAGGCGTGGTAGTACCCACTTGGTGAAGGCGCTTGAGTGGGGCGTCGAATACTTACCGTCGTATGCCTAGCTTTTTTACCAGTCTTTGGAATCGTTCGGGGCTTTCGTTTCTCAGATACCTGAGGTGACGTCGTCTCTTACCGACCATTGTAATCAGCCCACGCTGCGTAGCGTAGTCATGCTTGTGGGACCTCAGGTGATCAGTTAAGCTCGCTATCCTATTTGTCAGGATAGCAACCTGTACCTCGGGAGAACCGGTGTCAGTGTCGTGAACCCGGTTTGCCTCGATGATGCTAGACTTGCTCTCTCTATCCAGGGACATTCAGCGCTCCCTCTGCCGGAGTCTTCCAAGTTTGCGGCAGGGGATTAATTCGCGCAATTCCCCACCTTCCAAATTTTCCTGCCTTCCTTTGTCACCGCCAATTATAGCATCGTGTAGAATACGCCACAATCAGCGCAGGCTCCTCGATCCACCCGACTGCGCATGAGGATTTGGCATTGCCAGGTATTATACGGCTCTTGTTGGTTGCCGTCGCGTCAATTGGCAGCGGCTGGCTGTTTGAAACTTTAGTATCAAGCTCATTGGGTCAACGATTGGTCGCGCGCGTGGGTTTTTCTGATCTGACCACAGTAGCCGGCCTCAAGTCGGCTAGGACCTACCTCTCCGCGTCGGCTGGTCTCGCCGTGAACGCATTGATCCGTGGCAACACCCAGGAAGAATATAATAACACTGCCCCAGACACCCCAATCGGATCGCTGGCCGAGTTGGCTGAAATGATGCTGGCTGCTGGTGCATTGTTGAAGTTGATCTCCGACTTCGTTTCCGATCGTCGGCAGACTTCGACCGAGTAGGCTCTACGCAACACCCCCGCGTTCCACCAAAGGCCGCCTCACCGTAGCTGCGGGAAAAACGGCAATCGAGAAATCACGAACTACGTCCACAGAGAAAAATGTAGCGCTGGGGCTTGTCCCCAGCCCAGGGCACAACACCCAGCCGGCCCTAGTAGAACCAAACGGCGTCCCACCAAGGGCCAACGTCCCTGCAGGGGGGATTCGCGAATCGCCCTGGGTGAACTGGTCGAGATGATGTTGGCGACCGGCGCGTTCTTGAAGCTGGTCACCGAGTTCTTGTCCGTCCGCCCGAAATCAATCAGCGGCCAGCCGTAGGCCTTGGGAATCTCCGGAGCCAAACTAGTGATGCACCATCTAAGTTCTGATAGTTCATCTGCTCGTAATCATCCCTTATATTGACATATTCGCCTATCGGAATCAGGGTGGCCAGCCACTAGTCGTGTTACAATAACATTATGTTACGTAACCTGTCTGCCTCCACGGTGGAGATTTCGGCCGACAGAGTAAGGTAGCCGTGATGACCGATATCAACCAGATAGGCAGGCAACTCGCCCGCTATGTAATGCTGCCCAGATTCGTCCTACACCCACGAAAGGGGGTGGTAGCTGCAATGACGAACTTGTGAATAAGGGAGATTCTATTCAGATAATCGAGTAAGCGTTTGTTGGTTGGCATGTCGCGTGTGGTTGTCGAATATTGGGTCGCTTGAACAAAGAGAGGGATCGTCAATGGAAGCGAAGTTTTTGTCGAACAGATTTACTCGCCGGACATTCCTAGCTGGTCTCGGCGCTACTGCAACCTTACCGATCCTGGCCGCTTGCCAGCCTCAGGTCGTTGAAGTAGTCAAGAAAGAGACCGTCATAGTTGAAAAAGAGGTCACCGTTAAGCCTCCGACAACTGCTGAGAAAGTAAAAGTCCGCTTCAACACTTGGATTGGCGTCCACGAGATTATGCCCGAGGCATTCAACGAAGCCAGCGACAAGATCGAAGTCGTTTTTGAGCCGACGCCATATCCCCAGATTGCTGATAAGCAGGTCCTCGACCTCGCCGCCGGGACCGCTGCTGACATGATGATGGTCCCGGGACCCTGGTGGGCATCTCTCATGATCAAGAAGATTACCCTCGCAGTTGACGAGGGGCTCAAACAGCGGAATGTCGATCTGGCCAGATTTGCCTTCCATCCGGACGGAGCTTGTAAGTTTGAAGGGAAGCTCTGGGGCACACCTCACGTCCCAGCCCCCTTCGGCCTAGGCTACAATATTCGCGTGTTTGATGAGGCCGGCGTCAAGCATCCCACTGAGGAGTGGACCTGGGATGACTTCACTGACGCCCTGATCAAACTCCACAATCCGCCGGAAACCTACGGCCAGCCTGCAATCAGAAGTCACTTCATTATTGAGGAAATGATTTGGTCCAACAATGGCAAGATTATCTCTGACGATTATCAACGATGTTTGATAGATCAGCCAGAAGCGTTGGAAGCTGTACAACTGTGTGTTGACTGGCTGTTGAAACACAAGGTCATGATGGCTCCTGGTGACGAAAAGGTGCTCGGAGACAGTGTCTTTGCCAGCGATAAATTGGCGACCGCCATCTTCGTGATCGGCGACTGGAACTCGTTCAAGAATGCTACTAAGGATCTTCAGATACCTGCTGTCGTGACCTGGTGGCCGTTCGCGCCCAAAACCAAGAAACGAATTGCCAGCACGTCGGTCCACGTCTACGCGCTAAATTCGAAAACCAAAGTGTTGGACGAAGCCTGGGATTATTTCCTCTGGCATCAGACCAGTGACGCGGCTTTGAAACTACACTGGACGTTGTTCCCGGCCAACTGGGAAATGGCGAAATATGTGGCCGAGATACCTGATGAGGCGCAGAGAGAGTTCACCAAAAAGCGGGTCGAAGGCCTGAAATTCGCCTCGGCGACAAATTGGGGTACGAGTGTAAGCGAAGCAAAGAATGCGTTTAATGCTGAATACGAGGCGGCGTTGCTGGGCAAAAAATCAGCGTCAGACGCTATGAAAGACACTGCCAAGGCCATCACTGCCATCCTGCAAGGAGCATAAGGCCGGCGGTGGTGCGCCATAACTCATAGCGATAAGGCGGGAAGTGACCTGTCGTGAGCTGTTGTAGAGCGTAAAGGTCCTGCTATCGGCGGCTCACGACTTCTTCACCCTATAAAACCGATGCCCTCAACAGATTCTTTCGATAATTGCACAAGTGCGAATCATCTAGCTTTCCGTATTTAACCCTTGATGCCGGAGAAAACCACCCCCTGAATAAAATACCGCTGGGCGAAGAAGAAGAGCAGAAGCGGTGGAATCATGATCATAGTTGAGCCAGCCATTACGACCGTCGTCTCCGGCTTCGTAGATGCGGACGCTGCCGATGTGTAGAAATGCAGTCCGATCGCCAGAGTGAAATTCTCGTTGCTGCGCAGAAAGATGAGCGGATTGAAAAAGTCGTTCCAGGTGCTTAGAAACGAGAATATGGCGACCGCCGCCAATGCCGGAGTGATCAGAGGCACGATGATCCGCAGATAGATACCGAGCCAGCCGCACCCGTCGATCCGGGCTGCGTCATCAAGCTCCGGATTAACGGTCATAATGAATTGGCGTAGCAGGAAGATATAGAACCCTCCGCCGCCGACCCAGGCCGGCACGATCAACGGCAGGAATGTGTTAAGCCAGCCGAATTCCTTAAAAAGGATATATAGAGGTACGATCGTCACTTGGTGGGGAACCATCAGCGTACCCAACACTAGTATGAAAAGCACGCCGCGGCCGGGGAAACGGATACGGGCAAAACCAAATGCCACCATCGACGCGGTGATGAGTCGTCCTACCAGTGTGCCTACCGTTATGATCGTCGTGTTCGCGCCATATAGCGCGAAGTTGTAGTAGTCGAAAATCGCCCGTCTATAGTTGTCCCACAGGAGCTCGTCCGGAATCCACTGCGGCGGAATCACGAAGGCTTCCCACTCATGCTTGAGCGAGGTGGAGACCATCCATAAGAACGGAACCATCAATATCAGGCCACCAGCCGCAACCACAAAATAGCTGATAGCTGATAGAACGATCGCCCCGGTAGGACGTCGGCGACTTCTCGCCACAATCGTCGTTTCTCCAGTGGTTCTGGTGCTCATCGTTCCCTACCGCCTCAACGTTCCCTCGTAATACACCAGCCGCCCAGAGAGCCGGAAGGATAAGATTGTCAGCGTCATGATGATCAGGAAAAGCACCCACGCGAGCGCCGAGGCATAACCCATCTTCAAGTTCTCGAAGGCGTGGCGATAAAGGTAAAGTACGTAGAACAGCGTGGCGTTGGCCGGGCCGCCTTGAGTGATTATGAATGAGTTCGTGAAGACCTGAAAGGAGCCGATGATGCCGATGATGAAGTTAAAGAAGATTACTGGCGAGATCATCGGCACCGTGACGTGCCATGTCTTTGGCCGCCAGCCGGCACCGTCCATCTCAGCCGCCTCGTAGAGCGCGGTCGGCACGCCCTGTAGAGCCGCCAGGTACAGCACCATCCCACCGCCTAATGACCACAAGCTCATCAGTATGAATGCAGGCAGAACCAACTCATAATTGAACAGCCAGTTTGGACCTTCGATCCCCACATAACTAAGGCCAGTATTAAGTATGCCCGCCTCCTTGTTGAGCACCCAGATCCACATGTAGGCGACGGCAACCCCAGAAACCACGGCCGGCAGGTAGTAGATCGTGCGATAGAAGGACATGCCGCGCAGGTTCTGGTTTAGCATCAGAGCCAGGAGGACACCGAAAATAATGTGCAAAGCCACGCTACCCACCGAGTAGATGGCGGTGACTCTTAAGCTATGCCAGAAGAGCGGGTCAATAAAGAGCAGCCTCTCGTAGTTGAGCAGGCCGATGAACTTGGCTTCGGTGAGGATGTCGTAGTTCGTGAAGCTGAGGATGATTGTCGCCAGGACGGGCCCGACCTCAATCAGGATGAATCCGACGATCCATGGGCTTATAAATAGGAACCCGGCCGTGTACTCTGCGCGAGCCGATTTGCTCAAGCCGCGTTTAGCGGCAACCGGGGCCCCTCCGCCCGCTGTAGTTGACATCAGGCAAGATCCCGAATCAGAATCGGCGCAGAAATTGTGGCTTGAATCCTATTATCATTCGATGCCCGTGTCAACGGTGTTATCACCACCCAGATCCACCACCTAAGAATATGAAGACCTCGTTGGAGCCCGCTGTAAAGCGGGCTATGATGATTTGTGAAAGCAAAACCCATCACCAACGAGGTGCAACTATTATGCAGCAGGGAGCTTTGCCTTTCCACTACGCCGAGGAGAAGAACTCGACCGGTATGACGGCTCTTGCCGGACTGGCAACCTACCTGAACCTCCTGCAGGTGTCAGGTCTGAAAGCCTCGGTTGAGCGCCACGTGGGCATAAGGAGGGGAACTCAGGGCTGGACGGACAGCCAGATGGTCACCTCTTTGATACTGCTGAACCTGGCAGGTGGGGAGTCGGTAGACGACTTGCGGGTGCTGGAGAAAGACGGCGGGTTCGGTCGGGTATTGAGGAGGGCAGAGACGCACGGGATGCGCCAGAGGGAGCGTCGAGCGTTGCAACGAAGATGGCGCAAGGAACGTCGGCGGAGTGTGCCGTCGTGCTCAGCTGTGTTCCGGTATCTGTCGAAGTTCCACAACGAAGAAGAAGAGACGAAGCGTGAGCCGCACACCGCGTTCATACCCGCTGCGACAGATGCGTTAGGTGGTCTTAGGAGAGTCAACGCAGAGATGGTGGGCTTCGTGCAAAGCCATAGTGGGCATACCCGTGCGACGCTGGACATGGACGCTACGCTGGTTGAGACCCACAAGCAGGAGGCGCTCTACAGCTACAAGAAGCGCAAAGCGTATCAACCGCTCACGACCTATTGGGCGGAAGCCGACCAGATCGTGCACTCGGAGTTTCGTGACGGCAATGTGCCGGCGGGCTATCAGCAACTTCGGGTGCTGAGGGAGTCTTTGGAGTACATGCCTGCTGGGGTGGAAGATGTGATGTTGAGGTCAGACACGGCAGGCTATCAGCGGGAGCTACTGAAGTATTGCGCGGAGGGCAGAGACGAACGCTTCGGAGTAATCGAGTTTGGGGTCGGGGTGGACGTTACAGCAGAGTTCAAGCGGGCGATTGGTGATGTGGAAGAGGAAGAGTGGCGTGAGTTGAGACGGAGTGTGGGCTTCTGCGAGGTGGCTACAGGGCAACAGTGGGCCGAGGTGTGCTTCGTGCCCAACTGGATAGGACACTCCAAGAAGAGTCCTGAGTACCGATTCATAGCTATCAGGGAGCGTTTGCACAAGCCGCCTCTGCCGGGAATGGAGTCTCAGTTGGATTTGTCGATTCCCATCATGGAGATGCCGGGTAGGGGATGGTACAAGGTCACAGGAGTGGTAACCAATCTTGGTATTGCAGGAGATGAGTTGATTCGGTGGTATCGTCAGAGATGTGGGAAAGGAGAGGAGGTGCATGGGGTGCTCAAAGAGGACCTTGCCGGCGGCAGGCTGCCATCGGGGCAGTTCGGAGTCAACGCTGCCTGGTGGGCCATAGCAGTGTTGGCCTTCAACCTCAACTCGGCGCTGAAGCAGTTGGCGTTGGGTGGCGAGTGGGTGAGCAAACGCCTGAAGGCTCTGCGCTTCGGCCTCATCAATCTTGCCGGGCGAGTGGTGCGCCATGCCAGAACACTGATCATCCGCCTAGGGCGTGGACATCCCTCATACGCCCTGTTGGTCAGGGCACGCCGGAGGATTCTGGCCTTGGCACACGGACCGCCTTGACCGCAGCCTGACGTTCCTACAACCAATCATCACTCGAAAGCGACTAAGCCGGGTCGCCCAGCCCGAGCTATGCTATTCTCAGCCCGAGAACAGCCCAAGTCGGCTTAAAAGCGTTGCCAACACCTACTAGACGGCCAATCGGCGGCCTAGATCCGCCCCGATCGCTCCGAGATGACCCTGTAGACTTGTTGAATGCCCCCGAAAGCCCACCTCACAAGTTAGGCGGCGGATTTGGGCACCACTCTGATGAAGGGTAGGCTGCCTATTCTGTGAGCGTCGGCGTCTCCCAGGCGCCCAACTCCGCCAGCCGGTGCACCCACTGTTGATTTCGTGGATCAGAGTTTGACCAGTGATGGAACTCCTAGGTATTGCGAGTGAAAAATCTTCCGCGCGATATAGCAAGCGTATTATCCAATGTCATTTGGCCCACCCTAAACGATGGCGTTACTAGGGTATTCCTACAGAGCGAAGCGGAAATGGACCACGTCACCGTCTCGAACCACGTACTCTTTGCCTTCCAACCTCACCTTGCCGTGCTGACGCGCGTTGGCAATGGAGCCGGCCCTGACAAACTCCTGCCAATCGATAACCTCCGCCCGAATGAAACCGCGTTCGAAGTCCGAATGGATCCTGCCGGCCGCCGCCGGCGCCGTCGTGCCTTCGCGTACAGTCCAAGCTCGCACCTCTGGCCCGTCGATGGTGAAGAAGGTGCTGAGTTCCAGCAGTGAATAGGCCGTCCGGACAAGGATGGTTAGCGCGTTCTCACTCATCTCCAGAATCTGACGGTACTCCGTTGCCTCGGCCGGCTCCAGTCTATTCAGTTCATCCTCTTGTTGGGCGAATATGGAACAAACCGGCGTGTTTGCGGCGAGACCCATCTCTTCCATTCTGCTTACTTGTGCCGCTTGCCCTTGGTCTTCTTCACCGATGTTGAGAACGTACATCGCCGGCTTGGCCGTCAGCAGTTGCATTTTGTGCGCCGCTTGAGCGACAAGATTGTCGGTCAGCAGTTGCCGTAGCTCTTTGCGATCTCCAACCGCCTCTTCGATCCTCTCGAGAATGCCGATCTCTTGGCGAGCCTCCTTGTCGCCTGATCGGGCGGCTTGCCGAATGTTGGAAAGCCGGCGCTGGACGATTGCTAAGTCGGCCAGACCTAGCTCCAGCCAGAGTACATCGGCGTCACGCTCCGGATCCGTCCCCCCCAAAGTGTGGCTTACGTCCGTCGATTGGAATACGCGCAGCACCATCACGATGGCGTCTACGTTGCGGAGATGTCCGAGGAATTGCGCTCCCAGTCCTTCTCCCCGGCTGGCGCCTTTCACCAGGCCGGCCACGTCGACAAACTCTACAGTCGCGGCTACTCTTTGTTCCGGCTTGATAAGCTCCGCCAGTTGGTCCAACCGCTCGTCTTCCACTGGTACCACGCCGATATTTGGCTCGATCGTCGTGAACGGATAGCTCGCGGTTGCCACCTGCAAGCGAGTCAGTGCGTTCAAAAGCGTAGACTTGCCGGCGTTCGGCAGCCCGACCAGACCGATGGATAGCGCCACAGCACCAACCTCGTTGCGGCAATTTTCGTAATGTTACGGCTTAGCGTCCGCCTGTGACCGCCAACCCATTCAAATGTCGGGGCCGGCCCTTGCTTGATCGGTGCCGCTGCCCCGAACGTTGCCTATTCTGGAATAGCGACGTGTCGCCCTGTCCGGCCCGAGCGAAACAGCGAATCGATGACCGTCATGTTCTTCACGGCGTCCTCGGCCGTGGTGAGTGACTCCGCCTCACCATTCAGGCATGAGGTGAACGCGTCTACTTGTATGACAAAGGCGTTGGCCGGAGGTGTCTGTCTCTCAAACTTTCGCCCATCGATTTCGAACCGAACGGTCATTGCACCCGGGTCTCCGGTCAGAAACGGCTCGACCACCGCGTACCCGCGTTCGCCGATGACCTCGTAGCGGCTTTTCTCCGCATGGTGGAACCCACAGTTGGCTATGCCATGCTGATTGGCGCCGAAGTCGAGTAGACCGTTGAACGTCACATCTACCTTGTACAGCGGATCGAACTCGAAGATCGCGCTGACGGTCTTTGGTTCCCTCCCGAACAGCCAGCGGCTGAGATTCACAGGATAGCAACCCCCGAACAACAACGCACCGCCGGCAAGCTCGCTTGACATAGCGATGCTCGTAGTAGGGCGTGTCTCAGTGCCGTAGTGATAGGCCCGCACCGCCCTTAGCGTTCCCAGACTACCGTCATCTACCATCTCCTTTATCATCAGGTTCTTTGGATGGTATCTATACCAGAACGCCTCGATCAGTAGGACGTTGTTCTGAGCTGCCGCATCTATCATCTGCCGGCACTCGTCGGCGGTAGCGCCCAGAGGCTTCTCGCAGAGGATGTGCTTGCCGGCCTTCGCGCTCTTGACCGACCATTCCAGGTGCATGCTGTTCGGCAGAGGATTGTAGATAACGTCAATATCCGGGTCGGCCAGCAGGTCATCATAGGAGCCGTAAGACCGGTCTATGCCAAAGTGTTCGGCAACATCCGAAGCTTTGGCCGCGCTCCGGCTGGCGATCGCCGCAACCCGGCCCGTGTCGGACTGCTGAATCGCCGGAATCATCTGATTGGTCGCGATGCGGGCCGCGCCGAGTACGCCCCAATTCAGCTTGTCCTTGATCATCGTTCCTCCGGTAATCTGGGCCAAACAGTGCTTGCGCCCAAGACCATGTACTGGGAGCATAAAAGCTGTATGGACGTGAGTCAAAACACAGAGAACCGCCGGCGGTTTGGAAGGATGCTGCGGCACACAAACTCCCTCCTCGTCGATCCTGCGGAGACGGGAATCCACGAACTTCGGTTACAGAGACATATGTAGCGCGGAGGCTTGTCCCCCGCAGGGGTCGGGGTGGGGCGTGGCAGAATCCGCCGTGCCAATTCGCTGTACCAAGCCACAGCTCCGGCTTTTCATACCTTGTTGTGCCGGCCCCAGCCGGGATGAGCGATTGGTACGAAAGCATGTCCCGGACTCCGATCCGGGATGTGCCCTCCAATCAACCTCGATGCCGGCTCTCCACCGGCGAAACGCGCCGAATTGTAGACCAATGGTCGATGACGGAATGAGAAAATGTAGCGCGGGGGCTTGTCCCCCGCTGGGGTCGGGGTGGGGCATAGCAGAATCCGCCGTGCCAATTCGCTGTACCAAGCCACCCACAACTCCGGCTTTTCATACCTTGGTGTGCCGGCGCCAGCCGGGATGAGCGATTGGTACGAAAGCATGTCCCGGACTCCGATCCGGGATAGACTGCTCCGGCAGCCTCTCATTCGCCATTCGCGGCATCCCTTCGTCAATCCGGCCCCCCATTCGTCATTCCGGCGAAGGCCGGAATCCAGAGGGGAGGGGAAAGGCAAGACCACCGCCAACCTTTGGGCGAGAGCGGATGTGCGAGAATCAAAAATCCCTGCCTTCTTAGCCGGATGTTTCCAAATCGCCGGCAAACCTGATAACATTTATAGAACAATAGCGCTACTATACAAAGGCATTGAATATGATTGATTCTCAAAGACAAACTGGACTGAGAGGAGAGACCGGCACAGTCTCTTGCTCGAGATGTTAGATAGAGCATCCGGCTGCGCGTAGGCCGGCCCAAGAAGCGCAGGCCTTCCGCCTCTATGCAAACATTGTTTTTGCAAAACAAACGTGTGGGACGAGTCTCGGAGCCGGGTCAACTTGACACGTTGAAGCCGGCAGGACGAGCTACAACTGCAATAAAAGGAGACTACTCCAGAAAGTCGCGCAATAGCTCGCTGCGACTCGGATGGCGGAGCTTGCGCAGTGCTTTGGCCTCTATCTGGCGGACTCGCTCGCGTGTCACCCCGAACTCCCGGCCCACCTCTTCCAACGTGCGGACGCGGCCGCCGCCCAGTCCGAACCGAAGCGTCAGGACCCGCCTCTCGCGGTCGCCCAATAATCCAAGCACCTGGTCTATCTGATCCCTCATGACCTGTTGCGAAGCGAAGTCCGAGGGCGCCTGTGCGGTCGGATCTTCGATGAAGTCGCCTAGGCGGCTGTCTTTTTCTTCGCCAATTGGCGCCTCCATAGAGACTGTGCCGTTTGTAATGCGCATGATCTCGCGGATCCGCTCGTTAGGCAGGTCCATCTCCTTGGCGATTTCCTCCGGGGTTGGATCCCGACCAAGCTCTTGGGTTAGCCGGCGGGAGCAACGCAGCAGCCTGTTGATCGTATCGACCATATGCGCCGGTATCCTGATCGTTCGCGCCTGATCCGCGATCGAACGTGTTACGGCTTGGCGGATCCACCACGTAGCGTAGGTTGAGAATTTGAAGCCCTTGCGGTAGTCGAACTTCTCTACCGCGCGTAGGAGGCCGATGTTCCCTTCTTGGATCAGGTCGAGCATTGGAAGGCCCCGGCCCAAATATCTCTTCGCCACGCTCACTACCAATCTCAGGTTCGATTCGGCTAGAAGAATGTAGGCTCGCCTTCCGTTCTTGACCTTGAGCCAACTTTGCCGCAGTGTTTGCTCATCGAGATCGTTCCCACGCAGCCGCTGCTCCTCCAAGAGACCCATCTCGATAAGGGTCGCCAAATCAACCTCTTCTTGGGCAGTTAGTAGTGGGATGCTTCCGATCTCGCGCATGTATAGCCGGACGGAGTCGTCAATACCGTCACGGCTGACCCCCACCGCTGAGCCCGGGCCGGTCGCCGACTTGTCCTCGCCGTTGTCAGTAGCAGCCGGGCGCGACACTCTGTCTTCCGGGAGACTGCCGACTTTGACGGGGCCGTCGCCGCTTCTCGTTTTGACGGTGTTTTGGCGGAATAGGGCCTCGGTACCCAGATGCCGGTCTAGGAGGTTAGACGATGCATGCCCATTCAGGAACGCGCGTACGCGGTCCGATAGAGTCGATTCGCCATCATCGCCGCGCGGCAGCGTTTGTACCTTTTCCGAGATGGTCTTGGTCAAGATCTACGCTCCTTGGCCCGAGAGATAATCTGGACTCTCCTAGTGGGACAACACCATTCTCGGAGATGTAAGCACAATATTTCCTTAAATCATGGCTCTCCAACGTAAGTAACTCGTAAATATTGCAAATATCAAACGCGGCATTAATCTCCAGATCTAGTCACGTCGGTGAAGACCAATGCCTGCGCCTCGGCGGTCTCGTAGGTCTTCTTGACCAATATCAGCTCGTTCATCCGCTTGGCCAACGAATGGCGCAACTCATCTCCGGCCGATTTGGAGTCTTCCAGCGCCATGCGTACGTGGTCGATTTGCCGACCGATGTGCCGACGGCGAATCTCACGTACGGTGTTCGCTAGCTCCTCGGCGACTCTAGCCCTGGGAGTCGTCCGGTCCGCCGGCCACCGTTCGATCGATTCCTGAACAAAAGCGCGCAACGGTTCTTCCAGCGATTCTTGCCAATCGGCCAGACCTACCCATTCGTCGGCCGCAAGCGCGTCGAGAAGCTGAGTGAGTAGCTCTTGAGCCATCGGCGAGCCTAGCTCGGCTGGATCTAGTTCGTCCGGCAGTTCGCGGACCAGGTCTGGCTGCTGCAAGATTATCGCTATTAGGTAAGTGGAGTGTTGCGAACTCGTACTCCCGGCCCCCGCATCGATCGGCTGGCTCGCAACCCGGCTTACCCTGCGGGCCGGCCGTGAGCTCTCTCGCACGTTAGTCTTAGCTAGCTCCGAACGGATCAGATGTCGCGCAAGTCCGGTCCGGCCGGCAATAATCTGCAGGTATTTCTCTTGCTCGAAGCGATCGGTGATCTCCGACAGTATCGGCAGCAGACCCCTTACCGCCTTGGACACTTCCTTCGACGAGTTCGAGTCTACGTCGGCTAGACCGCGTTCAATATAGAACTCGACGATAGGTTTGGCCTGGTCGATCAGCCTTCGCCACTCTTCAAGGTCCTTGCCAATTAGTTCGGCCGGATCTAGTCCGGCCGGCAACGATGCGATCTGTATATTTGCGTTAAGCTGACGCTCCAGGCGCATCAATCCCCTTGATGTAGGCACGACCCTCTCCTCGCCGAATACCTCGCGGGCCCGCTCGAGTCCGCGGGCAGTTGCTAGCTCGCCGGCGGTGTCGGCGTCCAGGGCAAGGATCAAGTTACCGGTAACCCGTTTGATGATGCGCAACTGCTGTTCCGTCAACGCCGTACCCAAGGTCGCCACTACGTTGACATGGTCATCTTGATGGGCTGCAAGCGCATCCATGTAGCCTTCGACTATTACGACTTGGTCACGCTCTCGGATCGCTTGAAGTGCCGAGTCGATCAGGTATAGACAGGCGCCTTTGGAGAAGATCGGCGATTCTGGTGAATTGAGGTACTTGGGATGTTGGTCCTTCAGGTTGCGACCGCCGAAGCCAAGTACTTTGCCGGTTTGATTCCGGATCGGGAAGATGATTCGACCGCGAAACCGGTCATATGTGCCGCCGGATTCGCGCGTGCTCGCTAGGCCGACCTCGATTAAGTCTTGGTCTTTGACCCCTCGTTCGCGTAAGTGCTTCCCCAGTGTGTCCCAATAGTCCGGCGCCCATCCTAAATGGGCATTCTCGATCGTTTTGTCCGATAGCCCACGGGTGCGGAGGTAGCTCAAAGCCGGCTCGCCGCCACTACCCCAAAGTCTTGCCTGGAAAAACTGTACGGCCAGTTCGTTGATCCCGACCAGTCGAGTGTGCCGTTCGGCAACGGATTTGTTCTGCGGTCGACTAGGCAACTGAATGCCGGCCTGCCCCGCCAGGTTCTTCAGGGCGTCGACGAATTGCAAGTTCTCGCTGCGCATCACGAAGGTGAAAATGTCGCCGTGCGCGCCGCAACCGAAGCAGTGATAGCTATCGTTCTCCGGGAATACGACAAACGATGGGGTCTTCTCGGAATGGAAAGGACAGAGGCCGGTCAGGTTGCGTCCAGTCTTGCGCAAATCCACGCGCTTGCCTACCGCGTCAACCAGGCTCAGGCGGCCCTTGATTTCTTCGGTTGGACTACGATTGATCAATTGAGTGCACGTGCTCGCCCGTCGGGCTCTTGAAACTTCTGTGTATATGACACAATTATCGTCTGGATCCGGGTAAGACTCGAGGAACGCATCTGCCGCGCGGCTCGGCAAGTAGATGCTACGGACATCATCCGCCAGTCATAGAGATGGCTTGCTCGTCTTCGCTGTTGCGATGAATCATAGCAATAAGCGGTCCTCTATTGCAGCGTGGAGGGCTCATCACGACGCCGGAAAATCGACAAAATAAAGGAACGACAGAGCGAACATATTGTTTAGGCTGTGGGCCACGATCGGCGCAAGCAAGCTCCTGCTCACGTGCCGGGCAATCGCAAGGCCGACTCCTAGCACAAGGATTGGCAGTAAGGCCGGCAGATTCAGATGGACCACCGCGAACAGAAGCGATGACGCTGCGTAGGCGACAACTGGTCCGCGTTCCTTCAACAAAGAGGTGAACAGAAATCCCCTGAAGAATATCTCTTCCCCGATTGGCGCCAGGATCGCACCGGCTAAGAGCACCAGCAGGAATTGGGATAACGGAGCGTCTTTCACTGCGGAGAAGAGTTCTGCCTGGTCTTGCTCGATCCCGACTTCGCGCAACGCCGCGCTCAGGGCGAACGATGCGATTAGCATGAGTATCCATGCGCCGAGGCCGATCGAAAGGTTCCGGAAGAAATCGCGGCCGACTAACCCGATGTCAGTCCAAGTCATTACTCCTGGAACGATGATCCGCACATGAACGATAGCGACCAGAAATATCTGGAGCGAGGCGATTGCGACGAACAGGATGGCCGGTGGTAGGCTTAGTGGATCCGTTGGCGAGCTGCTGGATAGACTGGCGTCGGAGAGCAGTATGGGCACTTGGACCAAGTTGGACAGTGCGGCGGCCAGAACCAACATCGCGATGGCCGTGCGAAGGCTGGCGTAGTTGCGCTCGGCGAGTCCTGCCCGCGCCGGCGCCATGACGTAGGCCGCTACTCCCACGGTGCCCAAGACCACTCCGGCAACGCCGGTTAGTCCTATGCCTGCGACCCTCATCAGATCGCGTCCGCGCAGCTCAGAGCCGCCCAGAACCTCTGGACCTAGAGTTGCAACTGCGCCAATGGCTGCTGCGGCGACCAAAGCAAGGCCACCTATAGCCAGCCATCCACCCCAGGTGGTCAGGCGTTCGGCAGTCGACTGGTTCAGCCTAGAAATCCCTTTCCTGGCTGGTTAGTGCGGCCTGGGCGGCCGCTAATCGTGCCACTGGTGCCCGGAATGGCGAGCAACTGACGTAGTCTAATCCGAGATTGTGGCAGAACGCTATCGAACTCGGTTCTCCACCATGCTCGCCGCATATACCTAGCTCGATGTCCGGTCTCGTCCGGCGACCATGTTCGACCGCGATTTGCATCAGACGTCCGACTCCAGTCTGGTCGAGTACCTGGAACGGATTTGTCGGCAAGATATTCTTCTCCACGTACTGCAGCAGAAATTTGCCCTCGGCATCATCGCGACTAATCGCGAACGTGGTTTGGGTCAGATCGTTCGTTCCGAAGCTGAAGAATTCAGCGTGTTCGGCGATCTCTTCAGCGGTCAAGGCGGCTCTAGGTACTTCGATCATTGTTCCGAACTTATAGGGCAAGCTATGCCCGGTATCCCGCTCGACCTGCGCGGCGACCTTCTCCAACTCTTGGCGGACGGCCTTAAGCTCGTTCACATGCCCCACTAATGGGATCATGATCTCCGGCATTACGCTTTTCCCCTCGCGCTCGACATCCGCCGCTGCCAGCAGTATCGCTTTGACTTGCATCGCGTTCACGCCGGGCACCAACAGGCCTAAGCGGCAACCACGAAGTCCTAGCATCGGGTTCGTCTCACGCATACTGTCGACCCGCTGCAACAAGGACTCCTTTTCCTCCAACTCTCCCGAATCATCTCCCCTGTGGCGAAGCTCGATTACTTCTACCAAGAGATCCTCGTAAGCGGGAAGGAACTCGTGTAGGGGCGGGTCGAGAAGCCTGATAACCACCGGGAGTCCGTCCATTTCCTGAAAAATTCCCCGGAAGTCGTCCCTTTGAAATTCGAGTAATCTAGCCAATGCCGCTTCTCTCTCGGAGTCCTCCTCTGCAAGAATCATCTTCCGCACTATCGGCAGGCGGTCGGTCTCGAAGAACATGTGCTCCGTCCGGCAGAGGCCGATGCCTTCCGCACCGTACTCGCGAGCTAACTTGGCGTCGCGAGGATAGTCGGCATTTGCCCAGACTTGCAGCCTGCGGATCTCGTCTGCCCAGCCTAGTAGCTTGCTTAGCTCCGGCGTTATCTCCGGGTCGATGAGCGGCACCTCGCCAACTATTACCTCGCCGGTCGAGCCATTGATCGAAATTAGGTCGCCTTCTTTGATCAGTCTGCCATCTGCAGAAAACTGTCGGGCCTCTGCATCGACCCTTATGGCCTCACAACCGGCTACACAGGGCCTTCCGATGCTACGAGCGACTACAGCGGCGTGGCTCGTGGCGCCTCCTCTGGCGGTCAGAATTCCTTGGGCGGCGATCATGCCGTGCACGTCATCTGGATTTGTCTCCGGCCTCACTAGGATCACCATCTCGCCATCTGATCCCAGTTGACTAGCAGTATCCGCATCGAAGATTGCCTTGCCGGTGGCGGCTCCCGGCGATGCGTTGAGGCCGGTCGCTATTACATCGACATCGGCTGAAGGGTCTATTCGCCGGTGCAAGAGCTGTTCGACTTGGTCCGGCTCTACTCGGCTTACCGCTTCCTCCTTGCTAATCAAACCCTCTGCGACCATATCGACCGCTATCTGGACGGCCGCCGGCGCGGAGCGCTTGCCGGTGCGGGTCTGCAACATATATAGTCGGCCGTTTTCAACCGTGAATTCCAGGTCCTGCATCTCCCGGTAGTGCTTTTCCAGCCTCTGGGCAATCTCTAGGAACTGCTCGTAGACCACCGGCAGGTCTTGGGACATGACATCGATCGGTTGCGGCGTGCGAATTCCAGCAACTACGTCCTCACCCTGGGCGTTCAACAGGTACTCACCAAAGAGCTTCTTTTCGCCGTTGCTCGGATTCCGGGTGAAAGCGACTCCGGTGCCGGAATGGTCTCCCATGTTGCCGTACACCATCGTCTGAACATTGACTGCGGTGCCCAAATCGTGGGGAATCTTGTGGAAGTTTCGGTAGTTGATCGCCCGACGATTGTTCCAAGATCTAAAAACCGCTTCGATCGACATTCGTAGCTGTTCGAGAGGATCATTGGGAAAATCCGAGCCGGTCTCGACTTGTACAAGCCCTTTGAATCGCCCGACCAACGTCGTGAGATGCGCCGTCGTGAGGTCGGTGTCTTGGGTCGCGCCGACCTCGCTCTTCATCTCTTCAAGGAGGTGCTCGAATTCCTGTCCGTCGATATCCAGCACGATCTTGCCGAACATTTGGATGAAACGGCGATGTGCGTCATTGGCGAAGCGTTCGTTGTTGGTACTCTGCGACAGGCCTTCAAGACTCTGCCTGTTTAGTCCTAGGTTCAAGACAGTGTCCATCATCCCAGGCATCGAGAACTTGGCGCCGGAGCGAACCGAAACTAGAAGCGGATCATCTGGGTCGCCGAGTCTCTTGCCGGTCTGCTTCTCGATCTGAGCCAGTGCCGCCAGCACCTGGTCCCATAGGCCGGGCGGGAAGCCGCCTTCTCCA
This sequence comes from Chloroflexota bacterium, assembly GCA_965220775.1. Lineage (GTDB taxonomy): Bacteria > Chloroflexota > UBA6077 > FW602-bin22 > JBCLEL01. Next base: position 3,678,031 of record OZ244845.1, on the reverse strand, counting down.
TCGTAGTACGCATTGCAGGCTTCGGTCGTAATGGTGAATCCGGGGGGTACCGGCAGGCCGGTGCTCGTCATCTCGGCGGCGCCTACTCCTTTGCCGCCGAGCAGATCGCGCATCGTGGCGTCGCCTTCGGAGAACAAATAGACCCATTTCTTGTTCACGGTCGCTGGCTCCTATTCAAAAGTTGTGCTGCCGGCAGCGGCGAATTGGGAAGCCGAAGCTCATACTACCTAGTGGTCTTGTCAATGGAGATTTCGCTTCTAACGAAGGCGGCCGGCCGCCCACGGAAGACTGAATAGGCCGGCCCCACAGTTCGGTGCGCATTCATGGCCCTAGCGTCTTCAACTTACCATTGTTGAGTTTCGCTAATAGTTTACAGGACACAGGAATGATCTCAACGTTGAGGTCGACCAAATGCCGCATCCACCAACTTCTGATTTCAGTTCGTCAAATCTGTGACGCGGGCGAAGCGGTTAGGTCAATGACTGAAGATTGCTTGGGGTTCTACTGCGCGATGCCTTCGAGTCTTCTATGCCCAGTCCGGCATTAAACCTGACTCGGAGTACGGACGAGGAGGCTCGCCGCTCACGTCGAATTATGGTCAGTCAGTTTGGCCTGCAACGTGGCGGCGAGTTGCTCGGTCGAGACTCGGATCTGACTCATGCTGTCCCGGTCCCGGACGGTTACCGCGTGGTCTTCCAGCGACTGGAAGTCGATAGTCACGCAGTAGGGTGTCCCGGTCTCATCCTGCCGGCGATACCGCCGGCCGATGCTTTGGGCGTCGTCGTAGCTTGTCATGAAGTGCTGGCGCAGGTCGGCCGCGATCTTGTGAGCGAGCTCCACCAGTGGCGCCTTTCGCGAGAGCGGTAGGATCCCCACCTTGATCGGCGCCAGCCGGCGGTCCAGCTTTAGCATTACTCTGGTCCCGCCTTTGTCCGGCTCCTCATGGTATGAGTCTAGTAGGAAGCAGAGCACGGACCGATCTACGCCGGCCGATGGCTCCACAATGTGGGGCAAGAAGTGCGTCTTCGTCGGTTCGTCAAAATAGGTCATTTCTTCGCCGCTGTGTTCACCGTGTACCCTCAGGTCGAAGTCCCCTCGATAAGCGATACCTTCGAGTTCGCCCCATCCAAAGGGACCCTTGTATTCGACGTCGGTAGTCCCCTTGGAGTAATGGGCCAGTGACTCCTGCGGATGCTCGAACAGACGCAGGTTCTCGGCTCGGATGCCCAAGTCGAGATACCATTGATGACGTTGGGAGATCCAGTCCCGGTAACAAGCTTCCCCTTCTTCCGGTCTCACGAAGTATTCCAGTTCCATCTGCTCGAACTCCCGTGAGCGGAAAAAGTATCGGCCTGGAGTAATCTCGTTTCGGAAAGCCTTGCCAACTTGAGCGATGCCGAAGGGCAGCTTCTTGCGCGACGTCGTGAGAACGTTGCGAAAGTTGACGAATATGCCTTGGGCTGTCTCGGGCCTCAGATAGGCAACAGATGACTCGTCCTCGACCGGTCCCACATAGGTCTTGAACATCGTATTGAACCAGCGAGCCTCGGTAAGCTGTCCGCCGCAATTCGGGCAGCTCTCGGTCTCGAGTTGGTCTTCGCGCCAGCGCATCTTGCAGTCCTTGCAATCAACCAGGGGCTCGATAAAGTTCTTCAGATGGCCGGATGCTTCCCAGACGCGTGGGTTCATCACGATGGCGCTGTCCATGCCGACAATTTCTTCGCGCTGTTGGACCATTGAACGCCACCACTCGTCCTTCACATTGCGTTTCAGCTCCACTCCCAGGGGACCATAGTCCCAGAATCCGCCGATTCCACCATAGATCTCGCTGCCCGGGAACATGAATCCACGCCGCTTACAGAGTGAACTGAGCGTGTCGAGATCTACCATTGATCGTCCTTTCATTCTTTGTAGCTAGAAGTAAAAACAGCCCCTGACGCACTGCGCCGAGAGGCTAGGCCGCCGCCGGATTCTAGCACAGGGTTTCGTCGATCGGAGTGTGTCAGCTTGGCATCGTGGTAGCATTAGTCCCTTCCGGGGGCCGCGAGTTTCTCACGTTCGACCGCAGACTCACCTTGTGCGATCAGAATATCGATAAGGGAGGGAAGATTAGTTGCTTCTGTCCAACACAGCCATCCGCCGGCATTTCGATGCCGGCAATATCGTAATCGAGCCATTCGTAGAAGCCAATCTGGGAACCTGTAGCTACGATGTAACGCTCGGCCCCTGGTACTACCGCGAGAAACAAGCCGAGAGTGTCGGCCTGTACAATCTGTACGATAAGCAACTGGTAGAGCGGGTCTGGGGCACCGAACCTAGCGAAGCGGTCGCGGCTTCTGACTATATGGAACGCAACGAGATAAAGTTGCACGGCATATATGCGGACGACAGCATAATCTGGATCAGCCCCGGCGAAACGCTCCTTTGTCATTCTGATGAATTTATCGGCGGCCGTGGCGGTCGCATCACCACGATGATGAAGGCCCGTTCTTCTATGGGACGAAACTTTATCGAGATCTGCAAGGACGCCGGGTGGGGAGACATTGGCTACACAAACCGCTGGACGATGGAGGTCACGAACAACTCCCGCTACTACACAATTCCCCTGGTCGTGGGGCGCCGAGTAGCGCAGATCGTATTCTTCGAGACCGAGACAATCGAGAATATCGAGCAGGACTATATTCGTACCGGTAAATACCAACACTCTGAACAGATCGAGGACCTCAAACGAAGCTGGACGCCGCAGATGATGCTGCCCAGAATGTACGACGACCGGGAGGCCAGGCGTCAGTGATTTCCAAGCCGCGAGCGCGCCACGAGTTGCTTGAGGCCCTTCGTGACGAAGCTGGATGCGGGTTATGCTTCTTGGCTACCCGCGCCGCCGGGCGCTACATCGAGGCGATTCTCTACGAGTCCGTGACCGACGTGGAGACCCGCGAACAGATCCGGCAGGCCCGCGGAATGTGCAACTATCACTCGTGGGAGATGGCGAAGAGTTTTGAATCCCTTGGCATAGCATGGATCTATCTGGATTTGGTGCATTTCTATCAGCGCGCTTTGAAAGAAGCGCGATTTGGGAGAATCAGGCCATCCTTGCTGGGCATGCTAACCGGTGAGTCGAAGACCGTTGGTAAGTCCTCTCCGTCCTCGCCCCTGGCTCGCCGGCTACAACCTGAGCGCGGCTGCTCCGCCTGTGAGATTCGCGGTATTGCCGAGCAAATCTACATAGAGGCGCTCCTCGAAAGCCTTGACGAAGTCTGCCCGCTTCTACGCGATTCCGCCGGCTTCTGCCTCCCACATCTGAGTCAAATTGTCGACCAGATTGATAACTCCAGTGACTTTGATCGCTTGCGTAAGGCTCAAGCACAGCCTCTTCGCCGGATCGAGCGCGAGTTGTCGGAGTATATACGCAAACACGATCACCGCTTCGTCGATGAGGAGGTCGGCAGAGAGGGCGACTCCTGGACGCGAGCGATCGAGCTGCTTGCGGCCCGATTGGGAGCCCGTTGAAGCACATACGGCAGAGTATTCTGAGCAGGAGGGCGTAAAGACATGATGAAACGGGCTTCTTCCCCTAGAACGGCGGGACGATTTCTGCCATCTGGGGAACCAAATCTCAGTTCGGCGCGTCCTTAGTACATGGCGGAGTGCTGTAGGGCATCGATTTCAGCCAATCAACATTGGTTGGCACAACCCAGAGTGAAAGGATTGAGAAATGTTTAGGGGTTTAGGGCAGATCATAGTAACCGCGTTAATTATTGGGTTGGTACTGATTGCCGGCGGTGTCGGCTGGTTCCTGCGCAGTAGCGTAGAAGAGTCGGAAGATCAGGGCTCTCCCGGCGCCGACCAACTCGGCGAGACGAGCGCACAGATGGGCAAGGCTATTCTTGGCCCAGATGGGATGTTAGAGCCCTCGATAGCCGTCGCCGGCGTGGGATTGGTCCAGGCGAAGCCGGACCGGGCCAGCCTCAGTCTAGGAGTTCAAACCCAGTCCAGTGCGGCTAGCGATGCTCAGGCCGAAAACTCGGAGGTAATGGCCAAGGTAATCGATGCGATCAAGGCGCTGGGCATCGAAGACAAGGACATTTCGACCCACGGTTTGAGTCTCCGCCCTAGATTTAACAGGGAGGGCGAGACTATCGATTCTTACGTTGCAACCAACAATGTTAGCGTGATCGTTCGCGATCTGGACCAGATTGGCGAAGTCCTAGACGCTGGATTCGACGCCGGCGCCAACCTTGCCGGCGGCGTGCAGTTCTCAATTGCCGACCCAACGGATTCTCGCGACCAGGCCACAGAGTTAGCGGTTGCCGATGCTCGCTCCCGCGCAGACGTGCTGGCCAAGGCGGCCGGTGTGACAATCGTCGGCGTGCTCAGCGTTACTGAAGACAGTGGTGGCTATCCATCGCCTCGCGCGATGAGTGGTATGGCGTTTGCTGAGTCTGCCGCAATGAAGCTCGCAACTCCGATCGAGCCAGGCGAGCTTACGATCGGCGTCAGGGTGCGCGTCGTCTACTCGATAGGTTCCTGAGACCGCCCGTGCGCGAAACGATCCGCATAAATCGCGGGTCGCCAGGGTGGGGCTCCATCACGCGGAGTTGCGCGCCACCACGACCATACGACGCGTGGTAATCGAGTAGGGCTCGCCATCGAACCCGCCATAGGCGCAGGCGAATGCGAGCCCCGCCCGGTCCAGCATCGCTATGATCTCGGTCAGTGTGTACAGTCGAATCTCAAAGCTTGTGATCTGCTGGGTCTCACCAGCCGGAGAAATGATGGTTACGGTCACCCGGTTACGGCTCGTCTCCAGATCAAGCTCCCGGTGTTCTAGATAGATGGTCCCGTCTGTGGCCTTGCGCCACTCGTTCTGAATGTAGTTCAAGACCACCCATTCCCGGTTAAGCAGATCTAGGAGCAATTGACCTCCTGGCTTCAGTGCCTTGGCGGCTTGCTGCAGCACCTTCGCGTCTTCTTCCTCGGACTCCAGATAGCCGAATGCGGTGAACATATTGATTACGGCGTCGAAGTTGCCTTCGAACGGTATTTTGCGCATGTCACTGTGTACAGTCTCTAGTTCGACACCTTCAGCTACCGCAAGGTCTTGGGCCGACTCGAGATACTCGCGATTCAGGTCTTGAGCGGTGACCTGCAAACCGCGTTTTGCTAGCAATATGGCGTGACGGCCATTACCGCAGCACAAGTCCAGGACTTTGTCGCCCGTATCCAGATTCAACGTGCTTTCGACGAAGTCCACCTCTTTCTCCGCTCGATCCGGCGTCAGGTGGTGGCTGAAGATTTCCAAATAGGTGCCGCTGAAGAAGGTTTGATACCAAGGGGCATCGGAGTCGGCCACTGTGTCCTCCTGGATTGCAAGTTTTGACTGTAGTACCGCCGAATCGTATAGTAAAATTCGACCTCGTGGCGCGGGAATCGCGAAGGATCGACGATTTCTACGAATGGCACTCGGCATCGAAGGACGTCGCTAGTAATCAATGCTAAGTTTGGCAGGCAAGGGTGCCCTTGTAATAGGTACGAAACGTGTCGGTCAGCTTGTAACCCGCCGGCTGGCAAAGGAAGCCGCAAATCTGGCAATTGCCTACCGTAGTTCCAGAGTCGAAGCCGATAGGTTGCACCAAGCGATCGCGCCTGAAGTAGAGCGCGCGTGCCTGATCCAAGGAGACGTTACCGTAGAAGACGATGTCCGGCGGATGGTTGAGGTCGCTGGAGAGCGGCTGGGCGACCTGTCGTTCGTCGTCAACCTCGCTTCCGAATTCCCCCGAACACCCTTCCACTCACTTGACGGCGATGCCTGGGATAGGTCGCTCACCACGGCCAAGGGCAGCTATCTTCTTACAGTCAACGCCGCGCACCAGATGATGGGAAATGCCGGCCCGACTCGAGGACACATTGTCCTATTTAGCGACTGGGCAGCGAGCCACACCCCCTACAGAGACTATTTACCGTATCTGACAGCCAAGGCCGCGATCGATTTCATGACCCGTGGGTTCGCCGTCGAGCTTGCTTCACACGGTATCCTGGTGAATGCCATCGCCCCGGGCCCGACTATGCGTCCCGGTGAGATCAGCGAGGAGATTTGGCAGCAAGACGTCCTCGACCAGACGCCTCTCAAAAGGGAGTCTTCAGCCGAGGAGATCGCAGAATTGATCGTGATGCTGCTCAAGAGCGAGACGATTACCGGCGAGACGATACGGGTGGATTCTGGCCGCCATCTAGCAGGTCCTGGAGCCCCAGGATAAATCAAGGAGGTCCAATGCCGGTACACATCGTGACGAAAACCATAGAGTTTTGCTACGGTCACCGTCTATTGGATTACGATGGTAAGTGCCGCTATTTGCACGGTCACAACGCGCTTCTCGAAGTTGATATAGAGTCCGACTCTCTGGATGGACTCGGAATGGTAATGGACTTTGGCGATGTGCGCGACCGGGTCAAAGGATGGATCGACGCCAATCTAGATCACCGGATGCTCTTGTGCCGGCGTGATCCGATCGCGCCGATATTGACCAAAATGGGCGAACCTCTCTACCTGATGGACGACAATCCAACCGCAGAGAACATATCCAAACACATTTATCATCAGGTACACAAGCTGGGTCTAAAGGCAACCGAAGTCCGCCTGTGGGAGACTCCATCAAGTCGATCCACTTACCGCGAATAATACTGATGGATAGGGTAGCAGTACTTGCCAGCGGGGGCCTCGACAGCTCCGTACTCTTGGCCGACATCGCCCGGCACTCAATTGTATTCCCGATCTACGTGCAGGTTGGTCTGGCCTGGGAAAAAGAAGAGCGCCAGGCTCTGGCATCGTTCCTAGATGCGTTGAACAGTCCAAACGTGCGGCCCGTCACAGCCCTGTCCTTACCTATTCAGCCCCTTTACCATGATCATTGGAGCGTTACAGGACTTGGTGTACCCGCTTCCGACGAGCCGGACAGCGCTGTATTCCTTCCCGGCCGAAATGTCCTGCTTATCGGGCTCGTTGCAGTATGGTGCAGTACGCACGACGTTTCGAAGATTGCGATCGGCTTGCTTGCAGGCAATCCATTCCCCGACGCGACGCCGCAGTTCTTCGACACATTTGAGCGCGCCCTCACCCAAGGTTTGGCGCACCAAATCGACATCCAATTGCCTTACAGAGGTCTTCACAAAGAGGACATCATTCGCCAATTCAGTTACCTGCCTCTTGATCTGACTATTACCTGTATGGCACCAAGGGGTGGGGTACACTGCGGCGGATGCAACAAGTGCGGCGAGCGCCGGCTTGCCTTCGCGGACGCTGGTGTCGCTGATCCGACCCGCTACGCCAAGTCGCCCGGCGCCTAAACGGGCCGGCGGGTCAATCCAGGGCCGGCCCCTATCCGAGAGCTTCCAGCCGGCTATGTAGCTTGGCGGATTGATCGTTGAGTTGGGCAAGGCGCACGCGCTCCCGTTCCACGACCTCGGCCGGTGCTTTGTTGACGAATCCGCTCGTAGATAGTCGTCGCTCTACCCGGGCGGTCTGTTTTCTCACACTGTCGATCTCGCCGGCGATCCGCTGTCGCTCTTTATCCAAATCGATCAAGCCGGCGAACGGTACATAGACTTCGAACTGCCCTGCCAGCAGATGAAATGACTCCTTAGGGCGATCTGCCGAGCTTGCTCCTTGCGAGAGATCCGAGACTCGGGCCAGCCGTTCAATCACGTTCCGGTGTCTGGCGATTCGGTTGGTTTGCTGACCAACTACCGTCGCAGGCACTGCGGTGCCCGTAGGCAATCTGAACTCAGCCCTAATGTTTCGAATGGCCCGGATGACTTCTATGACGCTGCCGATCTCGGATTCAATCTCCTCGTCTGAATTACCGGCCTCCGGCCACGCCGCGACCATCAAGAAACCTTCGCGTTCTGGTAAGTGCCGCCATATCGCCTCGGTGACGAACGGCATGAATGGATGCAGCAGCTTCAGAATCGTTTCCAGAACGGAAAGGAGAGTGTGGCGTACCGAATTCTCGTCGGCGTTGCCTTCGCGCAGGCTTATCTTGGCCAGCTCGAGATACCAGTCGCAGAACTCGTTCCAGGTGAAATCCTGAATTATTCGTCCGGCCTCGCCAAACTGGAAGCCCTCAAGCAGCCGTGTCACTTCCGCGACAGTATGATTAGCTCGGCTGAGTATCCAGCGTTCGTACACGTCCAAGGAGCTTGGATCAGGCTTGGCCGGCGGGTCCTCCTCAAGCGTCGAGCGGACGAACCGGGCCGCGTTCCAAAGCTTGTTGGCAAAGTTGCGGCTTCCTTCTAGACGGCTATTCGCCAGTTTCTGATCATTTCCCGCGCCGCCGCCCGTAACGATCGTGAATCGCAGAGCGTCAGCGCCGTATTTCGAGATAATGTCCAAGGGATTTGACACGTTCCCCTTGGACTTGCTCATCTTTGCGCCCTTGGCGTCTCTCAGCAATCCGTGCATGTAGACGACGCTGAAAGGCGGCTCGCCGCCGAACTCGATCCCGAACATGATCATTCGGGCAACCCAGAGGAATATGATGTCGTAGCCGGTCTCCATCACGTCGGTAGGATAGAAGTAACCCAGGTCCTCGCTATCGTCCGGCCATCCCAAAGTGCTCACCGGCCACAGCCCGGAGCTGAACCACGTGTCCAGCACGTCGGGATCTTGCTCAATCTCGTTTGAACCGCACGCGGTGCACTCCGTGGGCTCTCCAATCGACACGGTCAGTTCTTCGCACTCATCGCAGTACCAAACCGGAATGCGGTGGCCCCACCACAGTTGGCGCGAAATGCACCAGTCGCGAATGTTCTCCATCCAGTTGAAGTAATCGCGGCTAAACCGATCGGGAATGAATCGGATGGAACCGTTTCTTACCGCCTCGATCGCCGGATCGGCCAACGGTTTGATCTTCACGAACCATTGGCGGGACAATAGCGGCTCTATTACCGTGTCGCATCGGTCACAGTGGCCGACCGCGTGGGTGTGCGTCTCCACCTTGATCAGTTGAGTATTTCGCTCCAGGTCATCAACCAACCGCCGGCGGCATTCGTAGCGGTCCATCCCGGCATACGGCCCGGCGACCTCGTTCATGCGGCCGGTTTCGTCCATCGCGGTCACAATTGGCAGGCCGGCTCGCTGACCGATGTCAAAGTCGTTCGGATCGTGCGCCGGCGTGACCTTGACTGCGCCGGTGCCGAACTCAGGATCTACGATCTCGTCGGCGACTATCGGGATCGGCCGGCCTATGATCGGCAGTTCGACGCTTCGGCCCACGAGTTCCTTGTATCTCTCGTCGCCCGGGTGAACCGCTACGCCCGTATCGCCCAGGATAGTTTCCGGCCTGGTGGTCGCCACCGTGACGTATTCATCGATCGGGTTGCCAAGATCATCGACCAAGCTGTATCGGACGTAATAGAGATGACCCTCTTCCTCTTGGTGATCGACTTCCAAGTCGGAGATGGCTGACTCGCAGCGCGGACACCAGTTGACTATATAGTTCCCACGGTAGATCAGACCCTTGTGGTATAGCTGAACAAAGGCCTTGCGGACTGCCCGCGACAGCATGTCGTCCATCGTGAACCGTTCGCGGGACCAATCGCAGGACGCCCCCAACAGGCGCATCTGGTTGAGAATAATCCCGCCGTACTTCTCTTTCCACGCCCACGCTACCTTCAGAAACTCGTCTCGTCCCAGGTCGAACCTCGTCTTGCCCTGACGAGCGAGGTCGTCTTCGATCACCACGTGGGTGCCGATGCTGGCGTGGTCCGTTCCCGGCACCCAGAGCGTAGGTTCGCCCTGCATCCGGTGCCAGCGAATCATCAGGTCCTCAAACGCGACCATCATCGCGTGCCCATTGTGCAGTTCGCCAGTTACGTTCGGAGGCGGAAGCACGATGGTGAAGGGCTTCTTCGACCAGTCGATCTCCGGCCGAAACAGGCCGGAATCCTCCCATCGAGCGTAGATTTCACTCTCGATCTCAGTGTGGTCGTACGTACTTGGCATTGCTGCCAAAGCGTTTTGCGTGCTAGCCATGCCGGCAAACCTCCGCCGTGAGGTATCGCTTGCTCATGTCGCCCAATTTGGACTGATGCGTTCCCTGTCTATGAATCGCCCCTCCTGCCATCGCGTGGCAGAAGGGGCTGAATATTCTAGTTGATCAGCTATTCCCTGTTAGTGTCGGTTGATTCTAGCGTCGCGCCAAGAACGTCGTCAATGTGGTGTCATCGTTTTCCCGGCCGGCATCAGGTCGACGACCCGCGGGCAACTTGGTCAGTTCCGTCAGTGAGCCAGGCGATATCAAATCGAGCCAGCGTCAGCTTCTCGTAGCAACTCTCGTCCCCTCGCTCGTATAGGCAGCAGATCGTCATGTCCGCGCAGACTGCCAAGTCCGAGTAAGCGGCCGGGCCTTCATGCAGCACGTTGCCCGAGCTCCAACTCCGGCACTCGTCGTAGCTGACCCTGACCGTCATGTTTTCACGATTGATGCTGGCCGGATTACTGAAGAGCACTCGATTTCGGTCGTGTTGCTTTGAGGTTGTGAACCGCGCGATGCTGGCCTGGCACACCGGCTCGATCAGCGTCTCATCCCAAGCGAAATCGCCAAAGCTATCGCCGTTGTCCGCGCTCCACGCGGTCGCCCGCTGGTTCTTGTCTAATTCGTAACGGCTGTTGATATACACTGCCCCGCTTGCCGTCTCCACCACGGCGCACTCGTCGGTGCTCGGTTCGACTTCGCCCCCGATGTGCCAGCTAGCTCCATGATCGTCGCTGTAAATCACGTGGGAGTAGATTGGATCTTGTCGGCTGAACAGCTTGCCGGCTACGTGATCGCATGGAATCAGCAACCGGCCGTTCGCCAGCTGGATGCCGTGGGTCGGACCAGTCGCGTACCAGGTCCAGAACGGTTTCTTGACCGCCGGCGTGATCTCTATCGGCTCAGCCCACGTCGCGCCATCGTCGTCGCTGTGAGTGAGCCAGACCGTGCGCGGCGCCTTGCCATCGCGGATCATGCTCTCCGGCCCGTCCGCCAGGTTCTTGCAGAACGGCAACCAGATTGTTCCGGTGGTCCTGTCAACGACCGGGCAAGGGTTGCCGCAGGTCGTCGCCGGCTCCGTCACGACCGTCTGGGTAGGCTCCCAAGTCTGGCCCCCGTCGAAGCTGCGCTTCAAAATCAGATCTATGTCTCCAGTGTCACTGCGCGAGTGCCGCCGGCCCTCGCAGAACGCCAGCAGCGTTCCCCGTGCGGAGACGATCATCGCCGGGATGCGATACGTGTGGTAGCCTTGCTGCCCGCCGATAAACAGGTCCGTTTGTGTCAACACGCTTGCACCTCGCAACTAGATGGCGTCAACCAATGATAACCTATAGTATTTGACCAAAGTGTTCAGATTCAGGGGTACCTGTTCCGTTTAGGAGCGGTATCTCCCCGATCAGGCTCAATTACCGGCGTCGACCTCTCATGGGCGAAAGCCAGGAAAGGGTTGCAAGGGCGAAGCCCTTGACGGGGGACGTGGGGGTGTCCCCCACAACAACGTTCCCCCTTCTCCTGGGCCAGGAGAAGGGGGCCAGGTCGTAGACTCGACTAGGAGAGGGGATGAGGTCGAGCTGCTTGTGGAATAGAGCCCATCAGATTCAAAATCGCACACCAAAAACTGAGCGGCATTCCAAATTGCGACTGAGCCGATCAAGCTGTCGAGGCTAGATGAAAGAGACATACTCAATTCTGAACAGTTACCAACATTTCCTCGGCCGCTGTCAGGTCGACGTCCCGCCGGCCACTCTGTCAGTTCCGTCGGTGAGCCAATCGATATCAAATCGAGCCAGCGTAAGCTTCTCGTAGCAACTCTCGTCCCCTCGCTCGTATAGGCAGCAGATCGTCATGTCGGCGCAGACTGCCAGGTCCGAATAAGCGGCCGGGCCTTCATGCAACGCCCTACCGGCGCTCCAACTCCGGCACTCGTCGTAGCTGACTCTGACCGTCATGTTTTCGCGATTGATGCTGGCCGGATTGCTGAAGAGCACTCGATTTCGGTCGTGTTGCTTTGAGGTTGTGAACCGCGCGATGCTGGCCTGGCACACCGGTTCAATCAACGTCTCATCCCAAGCGAACCCGTCAAAGCTATCGCCGTTGTCCGCGCTCCACGCGGTTGCCCGCAGGTTTTTGTCTAATTCGTAACGGCTGTTGATATACACTGCCCCGCTCGCCGCCTCCACCACGGCGCACTCGTCGGTGCTCGGTTCGCCTTCGCCACCGATATGCCAGCTAGCTCCGTGATCGTCGCTGTATATCACATGCGAGTATTTTGGATCTTGTCGGGTGAAAAACTTGCCGGCAACGTGATCGCACGGAATTAGCAACCGGCCATTGGCTAGCTGGATGCCGTGAGTCGGACCGGTCGCGTACCAGGTCCAGGACGGCTCCTTGACCGACGAAGTGATCTCTATCGGCTCCGCCCATGTCGCGCCATCATCGTTGCTGTGGGTGAGCCAAACAGTGCGCGGCGCCTTCCCTCCGCGAATCATACTGTACGGCCCATCCGCCCGGTTCTTGCAAAACGGCAGCCATATTGTTCCGGTGGTCCTGTCCACCACCGGGCAAGGGTTGCCGCAGGTCGTCGCCGGCTCCGTCACGACTGTCTGGGTAGGCTCCCAAGTCCGGCCGTCGTCGAAGCTGCGCTTCAAGATCAGATCTATGTCTCCAGTGTCACTGCGCGAGTACCGCCGACCCTCGCAGAACGCCAGCAGCGTTCCTCGTGCGGAGACGATCATCGCCGGGATGCGATAGGTGTGGTAGCCTTGCTGCCCGCCGATAAACAGGTCCGTTTGTGTCAACACGCTTGCACCTCGTAACTAGATGTCGTCAACCAATGATAACCTATAGTCTTTGGCGCTACGGTACATCCAGGTAGTCCTTAACCTGGTGGTCGCCAAGATTGCCGGCGCGGCCCAGAGAAACGCATCGATTTGCTCTAATTTGCATTCGAGTCGATCATATGCCGGTTGAGTTCTCACAGACGAATCGACCCATCGCAGATTGGGAACGAACGGTCTTCGCGAGGTGGAGTTGTTGGCTTGGCGAAGTATTTGGCAAGCAAATATTGTGGTGTTCATTTCAAGCGCCTGTACCCTTATTCTCGAGCTGGTAGCCGGCCGTGTGCTCGCGCCGTATGTAGGCGTCTCGCTCCTCACCTGGACGAGCATCATTGGCGTCGTGCTCGCCGGCATTAGCATTGGCAACTACTTGGGAGGGCGGATCGCCGACCGCAGAGCTTCGCCGTCCACGTTGTCCGGCATACTCTTCGCCAGTTCGCTTACCACTATTGGCGTGCTTGCCACCACTGCCGTTTTTGCCGGCTACGGTGTGCTGAGCCAACTCCCTCTCATGACTCGCATAGTGGGACTGACCTTTCTCATATTCTTCGTTCCCACTCTTTTGATGGGTATGGTGACGCCGGTCGTGATCAAATTGACCCTCGCCAATTTGCGGACTACCGGAAACACGGTTGGCACTATCTATGCTTTCTCAACCGCCGGCAGCATTGTAGGAACCTTCATCACGGGGTTTCTTCTGATCGAGCTTATGGGTGTGCGTGCCATCGTGATCTCGGTTGGTGTGGTTTTGTTGCTGATGGCAATCGCCGCCAGCCGGCTCTGGCGCTCGGCTGACAGCCCAGCGGCCATGCAGACAGTCCACAATGAACCAACGTCACCGTAGGGGCGATTCGCGAATCGCCCGGGGAAGGCTCCGCCTCCACGAACCATGTCCGCGCGCAGATAACGTCAATCAAGAAACCCCTGGCGACCCCCTTACGGAAACGCCTGACGCGAGAATCTATCCGAACGACCCATCAGGCCGCATTGTGCCGTCGGCACAAACCCAATTCAGAGCTTCCGTGGTTTTTGAACGTTGAACGAACTTCAATAGTTGATTAAAGTTGTTAGCGTTGCCCGCTTAGTGGGCAATTTGGTTGTTTCTCACATATCTCGGATATCACATCCTCAAGTTTCGCGAAGGAGGCGACAGTCGTATGGCGAACGGAATGTCGGGTAGGATCACTGAGGCCACTCCAGAGGCCGTGATTGAGCTTGCCCGCGAACAAGACTTGAAATTCGTTGACTTCAAATTTACAGATCTTCCTGGACTGTGGCAGCACTTCTCGATGCCCATCGAGGAGTTGTCGGTCGATTCGTTCGAAGAGGGCCTAGGATTCGATGGATCGAGTATCCGTGGATTCCAGATGATCCACGAGTCGGACATGCTTCTGTTTCCGGATGCGTCCTCTGCGTTCGTGGACCCGATCTACCAGGTGCCGACGTTGAGCATCATTTGCGACGTCCGCGACCCGATAACCAAGCAGGCCTATTCCCGTGACCCTCGCAATATCGCCAAGAAGGCAGTCAACTACTTGGCTAGCACCGGCATCGCTACCGAGAGCTTTTGGGGGCCCGAGGCCGAATTCTTCGTGTTCAACGACATTCGATTCGACCAAAACGCAAACAGCGGATACTACTTCATCGATAGTGACGAAGGCATCTGGAACAGCGGGCAGGGTGATAACGGTCCCAATCAGGGCTATCGACCCCGCCACAAGCAAGGCTACTTTCCGACCCCGCCGATGGATAAGTTCCAGGACCTGCGTTCGGAGATGGTGCTCACGATGAAATCGTGCGGCATCGACGTCGAGGTCCACCATCACGAGGTCGGAACCGCCGGCCAGGCCGAGATTGATATGAAGTTCGGACCTCTCATCACGATGGCCGACAATGTCATGCTCTACAAGTACATCGTCAAGAACGTCGCCTACGACAATGGCTACACCGCAACGTTTATGCCCAAGCCGCTCTTCATGGATAACGGCTCAGGTATGCATGTTCACCAAAGCCTTTGGAACGGCGACCAACCATTGTTCTACGACCAGAATGGATATGCTGGACTCAGTGATATGGCGCGACACTACATCGGCGGCATATTGAAACACGCGCCGGCCCTGCTTGCGTTGGTCGCGCCTTCGACAAATTCGTATCGTCGTCTGGTGCCCGGCTACGAGGCTCCCGTCAACCTGATCTACTCGCAGCGCAATCGCAGCGCATGCGTCCGAATCCCGGTGTATTCTGACAGCCCCAAGTCCAAGAGAATCGAGTTTCGTTGCCCAGACCCAAGCTGCAATCCATACTTGGCCTTCGCTGGGATGCTGATGGCAGGCTTGGATGGTATCCAGAACCAGATCGAGCCTCAAGCTCCTATCGACAAAGACCTCTACGAGCTCGAGCCGGAAGAGGCCGAGCTGGTGAAGTCGACGCCTGGTAGCTTGGGCGAGGTCTTGGATGCTCTGGAGGCCGACACCGACTTCCTCAAGACCGGCGGAGTCTTCACTGACGACGCCGTCGAGGGTTGGATCAGCTACAAGCGTGAGAACGAGGTGGACGAGGTGAATCTCCGGCCGCATCCCTACGAGTTCCACCTTTACTACGACATCTAGACGCGCGCCCCCGTACAATCGCTTATCGAGTAGAACTGCCGACGGTGAATCCGTAGGCAGTTCTTTCTCATATTGCTAGTGTCCTGTCTCTGAAGTTAGTTGCGCAAGTGAGCGGCGCTGTTGTACCCTTCAGCACAACTTCAACAGGAGAATGCTTATGCGCCTTGGCCGCCCAATCACGCCATTGAGTCTTTCCGAGGAGGAAAAGGAGACGTTGGAACAGTGGGTTCGCCGCCCGAAGACGGCCCAGGCGTTGGCGCAGCGAGCCCGAATCGTTCTGAGGTGCGCCGAAGGCAAGACGAACACCGATGTGGCGGCAGAGTTGAATCTGTCGAAACCTACGGTGGGAAAGTGGCGGTCTCGGTTCTTGGAACGTCGCTTGGACGGTCTGGTGGACGAGCCACGATCTGGAGCGCCGCGCAGAATCACTGATGCTGAGGTGGAGAGAGTCGTGACACTGACATTGGAGACTACTCCGGCGGAGGCAACACACTGGAGCACGCGCTCAATGGCCCGGCGCTCTGGGCTGAGTCGGAGCACCATCAGCCGCATATGGCGTGCCTTCGCGCTGCAGCCTCACCGCACCGAGACCTTCAAGCTGTCGGCGGACCCGCTCTTTGTCGAGAAGGTTCGTGACATTGTGGGTCTCTACCTCGACCCGCCGGACAGGGCATTGGTCATGTGTGTCGACGAGAAGACTCAGATCCAGGCACTGGACCGCACGCGGCCGCTGTTGCCCATGCGCCCAGGCCAGGCGGAGAGGCGCACCCATGATTACGTTCGGCATGGCACTACCTCCCTGTTTGCCGCTCTCGACACCAGGACCGGCAAAGTGATTGGCCGGTGCCACAAGCGTCACCGCTCGGTCGAATTCCGTAAGTTCCTCGATACTATCGAGGCTTCTGTACCCAATGACCTTGATGTGCACCTGATCTTGGACAACTACGGCACACACAAGACTGCCCTCATACGGAGGTGGTTCGCCAAGAGACCGCGCTTCCAAGTACACTTCACCCCCACCAGCGCTTCCTGGCTCAACTTGGTGGAGCGGTGGTTTGCCCTTCTTACCGAAAAGCAACTGCGTCGTGGAGCACACCAGAGCAGCCGTGAACTTGAAGCTGCCATCTACCATTACTTGGACGTCACCAACGAGAACCCCAAGCCGTTCGTATGGACCAAGACATCCGATCAGATACTGGCTAATGTAGCTCGCTTTTGTTGCCGTACTTTAGAGACAGGACACTAGTCCGACACCTAATTAAGTCCCGACTTTCGACTAATCCCGGTCCCATGCGGTATTCTCTAGTCGAGCGTCAGCTTGGGAGTAGGCTCGATGACCGGAAATGACAGCCGGCGAATCGTCGTGACAATCTATAGGTTTACCGGCCAGCACGGCCCCTTTAACGTCCCCCACCACAAGTGCGTCGAATGCGACCTCAGCATAGCGTTGGTCAACCGCACGGTCGAAGAGATCGGCCAGGGTCATATCGACGTCAGAGTGAAGTCGTGGTTTCTGCGCTTCTGGGAACCTCTGGTCAAGGGCGGTTGGCATGCGCCCATCATCACTATCGATGGCAAGGTGTTCAGCCAAGGCGTCGTGCCGGATCGCAGCCGGCTACGCTCCGCGTTGCTCGCGCTCTTGGAGCGCCGCGGCGAATCCCCGGTAGCTGACCTTACCACCTGAGAGCGAGATTCTCTCTCCCCCGCCGGCCAGCCAGTCTAGTGACCTAACCCGCGGCTTCCCGTCTCAGAATTGCCGAGGAATCGGGTCTTCGCCGCTCGGCCCACTGTACGGAAGACCGCCGTCGATCCTGAACGTCGCGCCGGTCACGAATGAGGACTCCTCGCAGGCTAGGAACAAGATCGCGTAGGCCAGTTCGCGCGGATCCGCCTGCCGGTTCATTAAGTTGGGCCCGCCGGCCGCCCGAAGCTCGTCGTGTGCCTGCTCGTACGAGATGCCCTTGATGCGAGCCCGGTTGCGGATATGGAATCTCGTTAACGTCGACCCCGGACAGACTGCATTGACCCTGATGCGTTGGCCGGCGTGGTCCCAGGCCATGTCCTGCGTCAATGCCAGCAAGGCTGACTTGGTTGCGTCATAAGGTGCCCACCCCGATCGCGGTATTATCGCCCCGCTCGACGAGACGTGGACTATACTGCCACCGCCGGCCTTCGCTATCTCCGGCACCGCATATTTGCTGCAATAAACCGCCGACATCAAGTTCGCGCCAATGATGAACTCCCACGCCTCGGCTGTTAGGTCCGCGACCGTGCCTTGCGGGATGCGCACACCCGCGACGTTCGCCAGCACGTGCAATCCCCCAAATGCCGATACGGTCTCTTGCACGGCGCGCCGAGCTTCCTCTTCGACCGCAAGGTCGGCCCCTATCGCAAGCAATCGCTCTCCCCCGGCGTCGATCCCGCGACTCGCGTTCTCCGCGTCCCGCGCGTTGACATCGATGATCGCAACCCTTGCTCCTTCCTCCCAGAATAGCTGCGCCGTCGCCTCGCCAATACCCCCACCTCCGCCGGTTATAAGCGCGACCTTGTCCGCTAGTCGTGAGCCCATAGTTATCTCCCATTCAGAATGCCACGCATGTCCGCAACATCTGTCTCGACCGCCAAGCCGTTCCCTCGAATTCGTGGTGATATTGTAGCTTCGCTTGTGGTTAGTGTACGCAACCCACGCGCCAGTCGGGGTCTTTCCATTGTCGTAACAACGTACGCCGTCATCCGTACGCCTCTCGACGCCTGCCCTCACCAAATTCGTCATTCGTACGAAAATAGTTATCCCCTGCCACCGAATTCGTCATTCTCACGGAAGCGGGAATCCAGAGGGGAAGGGTGGCATCAACCACATCCGAACACATCCAACGACCAGGTCTCATTTTCACACTTTGGTGCGCCGGCAACAGCCGGCATGAGCGATTGGCACGAAAGCATGTCCCGGACTCCGATCCGGGATGCGCCCACCAATCGCCCTCCATCCCGGCTCTCCACCGGCGAAACGCGCCGAATTGTAGACCGATGGCCGAGGGCGGAATGAGAAAATGTAGCGCGGTCGAAGACTTCGCGAGGCGAGGGGCTTGTCCCCCGCTGGGGTCGGGGTGGGGCGGGTACAGACTGGGCACATAGGTAACAGAAAAACCGAGCACATGGGTAACAAAGTGGTACAAGATCGGAACAACCGATCATTGGAGGCCAGATGTTGCCCTGGAAAGATACGAGTCGAGAGCAAGAGCAAATCCGTTTCATACTACGATGGAAAGGGGGAGAAGACACTTTCACAGAGCTGTGTCGTCAATTCAGTATTAGTCGCAAGACAGGGTATAAGCGGGTGGAGCGCTTCAAGCTGTGGGGATTGGGGGGATTGGGAGATCGAAGTCGAGCACCGCACACTCATCCCAACTCCACGCCACAGCCAGTGATAGAGAGGCTGATCAGGGCCAAAGGAGAGCACCCAACCTGGGGTCCTAAGAAGCTGGTTGCCTGGCTGGGTCGTGTGGAGCCTTGGATGAATTGGCCGGCGTCGAGCACGGCAGGACAGATACTGGACCGTGCCGGGCTGGTGGGTCGACGCAAGCGCCGTAGGCACACTGCGCCTTGGAGTGAGCCGTTCGCAGCAGCTGAGAGGCCGAACGACGTATGGTCGATCGATTTCAAGGGTTGGTTTCGGACGGAAGATGGGGTCAGGATAGACCCATTGACTATCCAGGACGGCTTTAGCCGTTGTTTGCTGGTATGCCAAGGGCTGAAGAGACCTAGAGGCTCTGAGGTGCGTGCAGTGTGTGAGCGCGCATTCAGGGAGTACGGACTGCCCAGGGTGATGCGCTCTGACAACGGTGTGCCCTTTGCCAGTGTGGCAGTCGGTGGGTTGAGTTCGCTGTCGGTGTGGTGGATCAAGCTGGGCATATTACCTGAGCGTATAGAGCCGGCACATCCTGAGCAGAACGGCCGGCTGGAGCGATTGCACCGCACTCTCAAGGCTGAGACGGCAACTCCACCCAGAAGTAGCATACGCACTCAGCAGAGAGCGTTCGACGAGTTCCGGCGGGTCTATAATGAGCACAGACCACACGAGGCTCTGGGACAACGCCCACCGGCACTGCTCTACGCACCGTCTCTGCGTTCTTATCCGGCGGAGGTGAGATCACCTGAGTACGAGGCTGATGTGACGATACGGAGGGTACGCGGCAATGGAGGGATCAAGTGGAGAGGCGAGACCATCTATCTGAGTGAAGCGCTGAGGGGTGAACCAGTAGGGCTGAGGCCCAGCGATGATCGGCATTGGAGCATCCAGTTCGGTCCACTCATCATCGGGCTCTTGGACGATCACGCCAAACGAGTTGTGTATACCCCTACAAAAGTGTTACCTATGTGCTCGGTCTAAGTGTCACCCATGTGCCCAGTCGTACAGCGTGGCAGAATCCGCCGTGCCAATTCGCTGTACCAAACCACAACTCCGGCTTTTCATACCTTGGTGTGCCGGCGCCAGCCGGCATGAGCGATTGGTACGAAAGCATGTCCCGGACTGCGATCCGGGATGTGCCCTCCAATCAACCTCGATGCCGGCTCTCCTCGGGCGAAACGTGCCGAGTTGTAGACCGATGGTCGATGGCGGAATGAGAAAATGTAGCGCGGTCGAAGACTTCGCGAGGCGAGGGGCTTGTCCCCCGCTGGGGTCGGGGTGGGGCGTGGCAGAATCCGCCGTGCCAATTCGCTGTACCAAACCACAACTCCGGCTGTTCACACCTTGGTGTGCCGGTAGTCAGCCGGCATGTGCGATTACCATGGAAGCATGCCCCGGAGTCCGATCCAGGATAGACGCTCCAATCAATTTCAAGGGCAACTCTTTCCAACCTAGGTTCGCCGAACCGTCAATTGCTGCCGCCTGGCGCAGGCGGAAAAGTGTAGCGCTTGGGCTTGTACCCAGCCGTGTCCAAGGCCGGCCGGCAGGACCCGCCGCCCGCCGCGTCTGGCCGATTCCACTATCCGTTGATATCATTTCCACCTTACGATAAGGTTGCGACCCAATCACTGCGAAGTTGCCCTTCACGGAATCCGCTAAACACCCCAAGGGCTCTTCGACTAGGATGAGCGGTTCGGGTCAGAAGACGACTCCGCACAGGGATGTGAAGTAGTTATGAATGTTCGCGAGTTGCCAACAGTAGCCAGCCACCTGACTTTAGACCAGCTGGAGGCCGGCCTCGAAGAGATCCGGCGCTCGCCGGCCGATGGCGGCTCTCTTCGGATGATCGTGCAACGTCCCGCCGTCAATGAACGCGAAGTCGTACCGACCGGCGAGCTCGACGTCGACGTTGGCCTCGTTGGTGACAGTTGGGAGTCGCGCGGGAGCAGAAGCACGCCGGACGGCAGCGCGGATCCTGCCGCTCAGCTCAATATAATGAATTCCCGCGTCCTAGCAATGCTGGCGCAGTCGAAGGAACGATGGCAGCTAGCCGGCGACCAACTCATCATCGACCTGGATATGAGCGTTGACAACCTGCCGCCGGGAACGCGGCTATCGATTGGATCTGCGGTGATCGAGGTATCGGAGAAACCCCATACCGGCTGCGCGAAGTTCGCCGAGCGTTTCGGCAAAGATGGGCTGAGATTCGTCAGCACCCCAACCGGCAATCGCCTCCGGCTCCGAGGCGCTTGCGCGAGAGTCGTTCAGTCGGGACATATCCGCGTCGGAGACTTGGCAACAAAGGTCCTTGATTAGTACCCGCCCATTAAACTCGCGCCTCTAAACACCGCGTTCTCCAGCAGTTGCCCCAAATCTTCAATTCGATTTTGTTGAGTCCGTGCCCTGCACCGGTTATTGTTTTCGCTTCAGATGTGCTGCCAACGCGAGCGCCACCAGTGCAACCAGGACGAATGCCGAGATCCTGGCAAAGGTGAGGCTTAAATCGAGCTGTACCCACATCAGCATCACGAGAATGACGACTCCGTTCATGCCGGCGAACCCCACTGATACCGCTGGCCATTGTCTCATTCGCCGCCACGATGCCCTAATCGCAAAGTAGGCCAGAAGAAGCACTCCGGTCACAACTAATGCTTCGTAGAACATGAACTGGAGAGTGGTGATGGGCTCCTCATGGGTTCCAAACCGTAGTAATAGGCCACCGGCGCCCACCCCTGAGATGACTCCGCAAGCTGCAATATCACCATGACGCAGCGCTAGTGCAAGGGCGATTTCAGTCATGGATAACGAGAGAACGAATGCAATAAGCCAGACATTGAAGTTGGAAACGAGCAAAAGAGCTTTTCGCCGGAATGAAAAGTCGGTCGGTGCATAATCACCGACCGCGACCCGCAACCACTGACCATCGGGTTTGCCTACTGCAACGCCCTGCAAGCCCATAGCCACTACTAGGTTTCCCGTACGTGAGTCGTAGGCGATGCTGTATGGCTTGGTTCCGATCTCCCTTGGTTCGAACTGTGTCGTGGCCCGCTCTTGGATCCAAATGTTGGATTCTTCTTGGAGATACGCGGCCGAATAGACGGCCTCCCAATCTCCGTCAACGGTCAGCACCATGATGTCTGAGCCGCGAATCAGGAATTTTCCTCTGGGAGTTTCGACATCCTCGTCGGCCCATAAAATGTTGGGCGGCCAGGCATACGGTTCCCAGGTCAACCCGCCATCGGTACTACTGTATTGCAAGCGGTCCCTGCCATCGTTAGCGGCAGCCATAATAGCCCCATCCCCTGCGACGCCCACGCTTCTGACGCCAGTGAACGGTTCAGGGGCGCTAGTCGCCACCGTGGCAAATGTAGCCACCCCGGCCGCCAAAAGCGCCAGCCTAACCCTCAGCCTGTCAGGACCGACCGGCCGCCGGCGCCATACCCACCACGCAATTCCCAATCCAAATGGAATGACCAGCGAGTCGGTAGGATCCAAGGGAGATCCGGCAGTCCCGCCGGCTACCAGCGACAGGCCCCACAGTATCCGATCGTGCACCAGCTCGAACGTGTTGAATGCCGTATACAGCGCCGGCAGCCCAACGTATGACACGAGCACCGTTGCCCGTCGAGTGAACGCTCGCCGACTCAGGAAGAGTGACATTACGAACGCCAGCAACGGCGAGGCAAACACCACCCACGCCAGGTCGCTGAGCTTCCCGGTGACCCAGGAGTCCGGCCACAGCGATTTGAACAGTCCGTCGTTCAGCAGCAGAGCGACAAGGGCCGCGAGAGTCACCGGATGGGTCAACGCCGAAGCGCAACGCCGGCGGAAGTTTTCGCTATCAATGAGCATCATAGTCATGCAAAGAGAGCTATCCACGCTCGGAGAGTCAAGAAGAGCGGCTCACGCGCGGTCCGGCACCACATCGCGTTGAACCTCCAGAGTCATCCGGTCCGTCCCGGCACCAGTATAATTGCTTACGACCGCACTTCTATTGTCGGAGGTTCTATTGGCGAAGGTTACTACCGGTGCCGGCGACGGCGGATATACTGGCCTGCTCGGTGACGAGCGCCCGCCCAAATACCATCCCCGTATCGAAGCTCTCGGCGATGTAGATGAGGCAACTTCCTCCCTTGGCGTTGCGCGCTCCCTAGTTGGGCCGGGGTCTGCGGCCAATCTAATACGAGAGCTTCAGTCAGACCTATACATGGTGATGGCCGATCTCGCAGTTGCACCTAGCGCCGCACACCGATTCGAGCCGCGTGTAACCGAAGAAATGGTCACACGGATTGAAGACAATATTGAAGAGATGAAGGCGCAGGTCGAGGTGGAGAACCGCTTCATCGTGCCCGGCGATTCACCCGCCGGCGCGGCGATCGATCTGGCCCGGTCGATAATCCGCCGGGCGGAACGCGCCGTCGTCCGATTGGCCCATAGTGGCGAAATCAACAATCCACAACTGACCACATTCTTGAATCGAGCCTCTGACCTCGCATTTGTTCTGGCCCGTTACGTGGATGACCGGAGCCCAAACGGATGATCGCCAGAATTAGCCGCCTGCTCGTGCTTCTGGGACTCGCCCTGCTCTTGACAGTGTCCTGCGGCGATCAGCCTCAGACGGTCGAGGAGCCCGTGGCTGCTCCGCCGGCCCAGCAGCCCGTCGAGCAGCCAACCATCGTTTCGGAAACGGCCTTCGCCTTGCTGGTCCAACAGTCAGTCTTTGATCTGAACTCGGATGCTATGTTGGCCGCTGGGATCGAAAACATAAGGCAAGAGCTGAGTATGACAGGTGTAGTCGCGCCTGAAGTCCGGACTCCCGTATTTAGTAGTGACATCCAAGCGAACTTGGCCCAATACAGGGCTGTAGTAGAGCTCGCCATAGAACAGTATGGGTCGAAGCTCAGCCCCGTTGCGATCAACCATGCCGCGATTCGTGGATTTGTCGATGAGGTCGACGATTGCCACACCTCGTTCCTTAGCCCTGATCAATTCGCCGAGCAGGTCGCATGGTTGACTGGTGAGATGAAATTTGGCGGCATCGGGGCCATGCTGCGGAAGCCGGCTGAATCGGATTTGTCCATCATAGTGCACGTATTCAAGAATGGGCCTGCTTCCGAGGCCGGGCTCAGAACCGGCGACCGCATTGTCGCCGTCGACGGTGAAAATGTGTCTGAGATGGGCTTGCGCGAGATTGTCGATCTGATCCGGGGAGTTGAAGGCACCGAGGTAGTTCTGACCGTCCTTCGTGCCGGCGAACGAGCGCCGACGGAAATCCGGATAGTTCGCGCAAGCATCAGCCCACCTGGAGCCGAATACGAGATAATCGATGACCGGCTTGGCTACGTTCGACTCTATGCCTTTTCTCAACCCGCTACCGAGGAGTTCGATGCGGCGATAAGGGAGTTCAGCCGGCACAACCTTGCCGGCTGGATCATCGATCTGCGGGGCAACTCAGGCGGCGCCCTCGCGTCGGAGACCGCCATCCTATCCAAGCTGATCGACCAAGGGTTGCTGTTTTACGTCTGGGCGAGGGATGGCCAACGCGAGGATTTCCACGCTGACGGCTCGATAATCGTGCAGCCGCCGCCAATTGTCGTCCTCGTCGACGAGGCGAGTACCTCCGGAGCCGAGATCATGGCCGCCACGATACAGGAGCAGCGGCTAGGAGCTGTTGTGGGCACCAGGACCGCCGGCTGCGTGGGAATTGGCCGGCTGTTCCAGCTACCGGACGGCTCGGCCTTGCAGGTCACCGTTGGTCGTCTCTTCACCGGCGTACGGAATAGTGACCTGAACCGCGTAGGAGTCGTGCCCGACTACGAGGTCGACATGCTGATTGAAGATATTATTGCCGGCGCCGATCCCCAAATGAGCAAGGCGCTCGAGCTACTTAGGCCGGCCGCGAAGACAGCTTCCTAGCTCCAGTTCATCGGGTCTTTGAGAGTGATGACCCGCTCGCGAGAGCCGCCGACCGAGATCATCGCAACCGGGCGCCCGGTCAGCTCGGCAAGCCGGTCCACGTAGGACCGGGCAGCGCTCGGCAATCCTTCGTACTCTCGCACTTCGCAGGTAGAAGACTTCCATCCCGGCAATTCCTCGTAGATTGGCTTGACCCGAGCGAGCTCGCGTGGAGAAGCCGGCACCGTCTGACTGCGATGACCGTCTATGTCGTAAGCTACGCAGACTTTGATTGCCGGCAGCTCGTCGAGGACGTCCAGCTTGGTGATAGCCAGCGACGTCAGACCATTGATGCGGACGCAATAGCGGGCCAGCACCGCGTCGAACCACCCACATCGGCGCGGGCGTCCGGTCGTCGTACCAAACTCGTTGCCCCATCCCCTAAGCTGGTCGTGTTCTTTGCCTTCTAGCTCCGAGGGGAACGGTCCGGCTCCCACGCGGGTTTGATACGCTTTGAATGCCCCCAGAGTATGTTCGATCTCAGATGGCGGAATCCCCAGCCCCGTGCATGCTCCGCCGGCCGTGGTTGAAGAGGAAGTAACGTACTGATAGCTGCCTAGATCCACGTCGAGCAGTGTGCCCTGAGCCCCTTCTGCCAAAATCTTGCTGCCGGCCTCTAGCTCTCGATGGATCAGCTCGAATGTATCGGTTATGAATGGCGCTAAGCATCGGCCGCCATCTCGTAGCTCTTCGAACACCAGATCCTCCGACAACTCGTCGCTGCTGTCGATGCTCCTGAAGAGCAGGTCCTTGATCTTGCAGTTATAAGCTACCTTGTCCCGCAAGGTGGTTTCGTCCAGCAAGTCACCCATTCGGATCCCGTTGTAGCCATATTTATCTGAGTATGCTGGCCCAATGCCGCGCATAGTTGTCCCGACAGCCGTCGCGCCTCGTGCCATTTCTAGCAGGCGGTCTTGCTGTTTATGGTAGCTGGCAACCACGTGGGCCCGATCGCTGATGAACAGATTGTCGGTCGAAATCCCGCGCTGATTTAGGTCTTGAATCTCACAGATCATCTCAGCGGGATTCACCGCCATCCCTGTGCCTACGATGCACTTAGCATTGGGATTGAAGATGCCCGATGGCACAAGATGGAGAGCAAATGTGCCAAATGGGTTTATCACAGTGTGGCCGGCATTGCTGCCTCCCTGGTAGCGGGCGACAACCTGGGCGCGGTCCGACAGAACGTCGATTATCTTGCCCTTGCCTTCGTCTCCCCATTGCCCTCCAACGACAACCGTGACCGCCATGATGGGTGGCTCCTCCTCGCGGGCGCTTTCCGAAGAATGTTTCCAAACACAAAAAATCGGCAGCCCATCTATCTTGCGCTGCCTCGAAAATGCCGACAATGGCGCCGGCTCGCCCACACTCTGTGAACGGTTCGCGGCGGCGATTATACCACAGGCCGGTAGTGCGCTAGAGCCTTACGGTACCCACTGCTCCCCGCTGGAACAGATGCACAGTGTCGACGAAACGTATTTTCCCGGTCTGATAGCTCATAACCAGCGAGTGGGTTCGAGCACCGCCCCCGAAAAGGCGAACACCCTCGAATAGATCGCCGCCTGTAACCCCCGTGCAAGCCACCAAGATATTCTCGCCGCTCGCCAACTCCTCAGTCCGATACACTTTGGCTAGATCGATTCCCATGCTTCTCGCTCGGTCAGCATCTTCCTCGTTTCGAGGCTTGATCCGGCCCTGTATTTCGCCGCCGAGGCAGCGTATAGCGGCAGCCGAGATAACCCCCTCCGGCGCGCCGCCTGTACCCATGACGGCGTGATCGCCTGTGCCGGATACAGCAACCGAAATTGCTGCTGTCAGGTCACCGTCCGGAATTAGCTTGATCCGCGAGCCGACTTGGCGGACTTCCTTGATGAGTTGCTCGTGCCGTGGCCGGTCGAGGATGATAATGGTTAGATCGGTGACGTGCCGGTTGAGTGAGTCGGCGATGATTTGAAGATTTGCCTGGACTGGGTAGTCCATGTCCACCTTGCCGGCCGCTAGCGGGCCGACGATCAGTTTTTCCATATAGGTGTCCGGCGCATGTAGGAGTCCGCCACGCTCGGAAATGGCCATTACCGATATCGCATTTGCCGCGCCTCGGGCGACCAGGTTGGTCCCCTCGAGTGGATCGACCGCGATATCGACCTGCACCTCCACATTCGGTTGGCCGACTTTTTCACCGATATACAGCATCGGTGCTTCGTCTCGCTCCCCTTCTCCAATGACGACGACACCATCGATCTCTAAATCCGCGAGCGATGCGCGCATTGCCTCAACCGCGGCTTGATCGGCAGCTCGGTTATCCCCTTGTCCCATCCAGCGCGCGGCGGCAAGGGCGGCAGCCTCGGTGACCTCAACAAGGTCTAGAGCTAGCAGCCTTTCCATATCTACGTTAACTCCCGGCGTTCATATCTGAAATCCATAGCTTGATCACCCATCGTGAATTATATTGTGTCCCCTCCTAGCCAGAAAACTCCATCGTCCTTCTGGCAGGCAGATTCGATCATCGTCTCGTCTAAGGTTGCTACCCCGATCTCCACAGTCCTTCCCAACTTATGGTTGAAATGTTTCTTCACGATTCGATCTATTGCTGATTGCCAATCTTGGTCGCCCTGATCGGGAAGGAAGGCTACTCCCCCGCCTTTTCGCAGATATCGGTCGCTCCAGAGGAGGTACAACGTTTCAAACGCTACTACTCGAAATGTCCGTATTGCCTGCAAAATACACCGTCTTCTACCCTTTGGAAACGTGCCGCCGCCGTACGCGAACCCTAGTCTACAGTACGTGGGCCCCGCGTTAGCGTCTCATCGTTGCGGCGTAAGCGTTCAGATTCAGGGGTACCTGCTCCGTGTGGGCGTAATATCGCACCAACGAGAGTCTACCATAGGCGAGAACGTCTGATCGGCGAAAGCTGGTAAAGGGTTGCAATGGCGAAGCCTTTGCCGGGGGATGTCGGGGTCTCCCCCACAACAAAGATCCCTCTTCTCCTGGCCAGGAGAAGAGGACTAGGGGGATGAGGTCGACCAGCATGTGGATTTGACATCAATAGGTTGGAAATCACCCCTTGACTGCTGACTGAGGTCCCGAATTGCGACTCTGCCTGTTCAGTTCATGCACAAGGAGGATAGAAATACACCCAAATCTGAACAGTTTCGTTGCCGCCGGCTCGTTCACCGGATTTGTTAGTACGCACCAATCTCCCTCAGGTGTTGATCGCTTATACCGAAATGATGTGCAATCTCATGCAATACCGTCCGGCGTACTTCGCGCATGATCCCGACGTCATTCGTACATATTCTCTCGATTGGATCCTGGAAGATGCTGATCTTGTCGGGCAGGATCATTCCGTAAGACGATGTTCTTTCCGTGAGTGGGACACCTTCGTATAACCCAAGCAGACTCAAATGTGGGCCGACGCCGGCTGCGGACAGTTGCTGTGCCGTCGGGTAACGTTGCACTACCACGGCCACGTTCTCCATCATCTTGTGAATCTCTGGAGGTAGCTCGCTCAATGCTTTCACCACAAGCCGCTCGAATCTACGCTGGTTCAACGCAAGGTTCCCTTCCCTACTATCTTGTATCCTGATAGAGATGCCGCCGCCGCTCTTCCAGAGGCTTAGTCTATTCGAAGTCAGATATTACAATGTGAGAGGGTAAGCTGACTTGCAGACGATCGATCCGAGAAACCGGACAGTGCCGATTTTGGGGATTAATGTCCATGATGTGACGATGACTGAGGCCCTGGATTGGGCCGAGTCAGCGATTGCAGACAACCGGCCGGTCCGCATCGCAACTCCCAATGCCGAAATCGTTCGACTTGCGTGGAAAAATCCCGAACTTAAGAATCTGTTGAACGCCTCCGACTTGGCTATTCCAGATGGGGCGGGCCTATTGCTTGCTGCCCGGTTCTATGGCCGGCGCTTTCGTGAACAGGTTACCGGGACTGATCTCGCCATAGAATTGGCCGGCCTTTGCGCGCGCCGGGGCTGGCGCATGTTTCTGCTGGGCGCCGGTCCCGGTGTGGCCCAAGGCGCCGCTGACAAGTTGCGTGCACGCTGGCCTGATATCCAGATTGCCGGTACCTACGGTGGAACCGCAGACACCTCCGGCGATCAAAAGGCGCAGTCGATTCTGGATCAGGCCCGACCAATCCATGTACTCTTCGTGGCGTACGGCGCATGGAAGCAGGAATGGTGGATGGAGCGTAACCAAGCGGCAAGCGGTGCCATAGTTGCCATCGGGGTTGGCGGCGCGCTCGATTTCATCGCCGGTCGCGTACCGCGTGCGCCGAGATGGTTGCGTCGCGCCGGCTTCGACTGGGCGTTCCGCCTCTTGATGCAGCCTTGGCGCTGGCGCCGGCAACTGGCGCTTCCACAGTTCGTCGCATTGGCAGCCATGGATGCCATCGCGAGTCGTTTTAGATAGGTCCCGACGATAGCTAGCTGACGTGTACCTCGATGATGCCTGACCGAGCTCCTCCGGCGGTTATTCGTATAGCTTGGCGCGCACGGCCATCGTAATCAGTAACAATAGCAGCGCCACCGCGACCGCGACGAATAACAACAGTTTCTGGGCGCCAGGCAATGAGAGTG
Organism: Chloroflexota bacterium; assembly: GCA_965220775.1. Taxonomy (GTDB): domain Bacteria; phylum Chloroflexota; class UBA6077; order FW602-bin22; family JBCLEL01. The sequence goes on along the minus strand of OZ244845.1, from coordinate 3,648,598 downwards.
CCAACCAACCGGACAATCCGCATACCCCATATGCCGCTATGGTGATGCGGCGCGGACTCCAGCCCAACTGAGTCAGCCTGTGAGGGAGATGGGCCGAATCGCCGCCCTTGAACGGCGAGCGTCTTGCCCGCAACCTCTGGATAATGACTGCTACCACGTCCCCTATTGGCAAGGCGAGCACCATCAACGCCGTAGCTATCTTGGCGCCGCCGATGATCGCCAGCACCGCCAAGCTATAACCGAGCAACATTGAGCCGGACGTCCCCATGATGATTTTGGCCGGGTGGAAGTTGAATACCAAGAAACCGGCGCATGCTCCAACAAGAGCTAGAGGTAGCACGGCAATCGAGTATTGGCCCAACTCAAGGGAGCGAAAGAACAGCACTGTTGCCGCGATAGCCGCGACGCCCGCTCCTAGCCCGTCGATCGAGTCGTTTAAGTTGACCGTGTTGATCATGCCGATGATCCACAAATAGGTAAAAGGTATCGCTATCCATATTGGCAGAAGAATCAAGCCGCCAAACGGGCTGGCCACGCTTTCTATCAACACTCCGAATATCATCGTCAGGACGGCGATCAGGCTGTGACCGACTGTCTGGGCAACCCAGCCCATTCGCTTCAGATCATCGATCAAGGCTATTGGCAAGATGACTACAATCCCCACGCCAAAGGCAAGTAAACGAAGGTATTCGTCGGAAGTCCTAGGCATGATGAGTAGGCTGACGCCGATTGTTACTACGAAGGCCAACACCATCGCGTAACCGCCTGTACGCGGAACGGCGAAGCGCTGAAGCTCTCCGGCCCGCGGTTGGTCGATGAGGCTGGCAGGGCCGCCCATATTTATGGCTGTCGCGGTCAAGCCGGCTGATGTCACGAGGGCCACCAAGAAGAAGACGGCAGCTTGGATTACGTCCAACTACTCCTCCGGCTCAATTCTCGCCTCTCGTGCACGCATAGTGGATCGCTTTGAGGCGTTTCGCTGGTGTTGCTACGTTTATCCTTGTCGACGGATATCCTGCGCCACCGGGCGTCGCAACTAGCCCGTTGTCAACCACTTTTCGGTAAGTTGTTTTGGGCGACACGGCCACCGTCGGGTGTACCCTTGCTGGTTATGGGCTAGTGCGTTGTTTCGATTCTTGGCGTCAACTCGATGCCGACGTTCCTTCTGGTTACGCGTAGCGGGCGCTCCCATTCTTCAGCCGGCTTTGTTTGGCGCTGCGACCGGGTTGGCCAACTCAAATAGCTCGTCTCGCAGCTGTCCATCCGGTAGATCCGGTGCCCGCCCGACAAATTCTTCGAGTGTCTCTTGGAACAACGGTTGGCAATCGTGGGATGCCCGCCGGTCGACGATCTTTAACACTCCGTCGAATTCAGTACTCATTAGAGTTTCATATTCGTAGGCCAGGGGCTCAACCAGACGTTCCCCCGGCCGCAGTCCGGTGACTTTGATCTCTACGGTGTTCTCACTTGCAAGCGTGTCGATCAGCCGTCGAGCAGTTTCCGCCATGCTTAGGGGAGGTCCCAGGTCGAGAATCAATGGTGTACTTGGTGCGCCGATGACGCTCGCGGCCACCAAGAGATGGGCAGCCTCCCTCATGGTGATCCAATAGCGCAGAGCCTCCGGCGATGTCAAAGTTATGGGTTGTCCGGCCTCGATTTGGCGAGCAAATACCTCGATCACACCTCCCTGGGTTCCTACCACGTTGACCAGACGAATCGTTCTGAATCGAGCCGAATCTCCACCCACAGAGCGCCACAACAGTTCGACTATGCGCTTGGTAGCGCCGTATATGCTGGGGGGTTCGACTGCTTTGTCGCTAGATGGATAGACCACCGTGGGAATATCGTAGCGGTTCGCCAGATCGGCGATGTTCAGCGAGCCGCCCAAGTTGACGCCGATCACCTGATCGATGTTGCTCTCAGCCAAGGGCACCTGTTTGTAGGCCGCAAGGTGAAAGACGATTTCCGGTCGCTCTTCGCGAACTGTTTTTTCAAGCTTGCGCCGGTCGCGCACGTCGGCAAGAACCGGCCTAATGTGGCTCTCGGCGCCTTCGGGCAGAGATTGCAGAAGGTGGAACAGGCTGGGCTCGTGACTGTCGAGCAAGACCAAACGTCCTACCCGGTGTGTGCACAGGAGATGCGCCATGGCGGTCCCGATGGACCCGCCGGCACCCGTCAGCAGTACACGTTTGTCTCGTATAGCCTTGTCTAGTGTTGTTTCCGCCAATGAAATTTCGGGGCGATCCAGCAGACGGGTGTAATCGAAGCTCATTCTTGGCTGCCAACACCGCTCAAGCTGTTCGCTTCGTGGGTTAGACGTAGGGTCTCAAGTTGCGCTTGCGCTTCTCGCATGTGGACTGCGTGGTCATTGTCGTCTTCCAGTGTCTCCGTCACTATGTAGTTCGCACGATACAGCCAGAACCCGATCTCGCTGTCCATGTCTATGTCGCCTTGCCTGTAGGGCAGTCCTTCACCCAATACGCCAGTTGCGTTGGAGATATGGATCTGATGAACGTAATCGGCCAGCGCCAAGGCATAACCGCGCATCGAAGAGACTTTGGCCCGATTGCGGTAGCGACCAATCGCCGGCTGGAGTACGACGGGCAGTTCTGCTAGAGACTGGGTTAGACAGTTTATATACAGTTGAGCATGCGATAGGTCGAGAGTCACTCTTACTTCTGGCGCCATTTCGCAGAGCCAGGCGAGGTCGTCCGGCTCCACGCCGACGCTGGACACCGAAAAGTGCCCGCCCTGCAGTCGCCCAATCGGCGGGTTGTTTTCCACCAATGGTAAAACACCGGCCTCGGCACACCACCGGGAAAATCGCCTCAGCAACGGCAGGCAGCGTTCCAAAGCGGAGTCTCTCGCCTTCCGCATAGTCAGATCGGAATCGAACCCGGGACACGTGGCGTGGATGTTCACCGCCCGCGCTCCGATCGAGGACGCAAACTTGACCAGCATCGTCAGCAGACGTTGATTCGTCGCATTATCGTTCGTCAGGTCGAAAAACGCTCCGTCCAGCGATCGCGTGGGCCCCTCGATAATCCATATGAAGTCCGGCCGATTCTCTACCGGCTTCAAGATAAACCGAAGTCTGTCCAGCCAGTCATCCCCCGTCAGATCCATTAGATCCAGGTACAGCTCCAGACCCTCTGGCGCGGGCGCCGCGACTCGATCTGCAATTTGGATGGCGGTCGGTCTGGCTTTCAGGAGGATCTTTGATTTCACCCGTTCGCGTCCTCCTCGTTGAGCCATTCGAGGTAGCTCCTGACACCCTGCCGAAGCTCGATTCGGGCAGCGTATCCAAGCTCGTCCTTGGCGCGCGTCACATCCGCGACGTAGCTGTCTCCTGGCCGGCCAGCCATTGATAGATCTACCGTGGGAGTATCGTCAGCTGTCAGCGCCACAATCTGAGCTAGTGTCTCAATATTCGTGGATACACCCGTAGCGATGTTGTAGATTCGCAATCCTCCTCGCGCGCTCTCTAGAGCGGCCACGATCGATCGCGACACATCATCGACGTGCACAAAGTCCCTCGCTTGCCGGAAGTATACTACCAACGGCTGGCCGGCCAGGGCGAAATGCGCGAATATCGAGACGACCCCGCTGCCGCTGGCGCGGGGAAGTTGGCCGGGTCCATATACCGAAAACAAGCGCAGCACGCTGACCGTCTGTCCGTAGGTTTCGCTGTACACCCGGCCCCAAAGTTCCGCAGTCAGCTTGGAAACACCATAAACGTCCTTGGGTTCCGTGGGGCTGTCTCCTTCCACTAGTGGTCGATTGGATGGGCGATAAACTCTCATCGATGAGGCGATAATCGTCCGACAACGCTGCTTACGTGCGATCTCCAAAACTCGCATAGTGCCGACGGCGTTGGAAGACATGAATTGATAGGGGTCGGCGTGACCGGCGCCCGCATCTGCCAGCCCGGCTAGATGCACGATCGCATCAACCCTTGGTGCCGAATCTGGCGAAAGATAGCGGACGTCGGTGTTCAGGTCGGCACCGCTCCGCGCCAGGCGAATCACCTCGTGGCCGGCCTTGTCCAGCGCGCTATAGGCGTGTCGGCCGATGAATCCGGTTGCGCCCGTCAGGAGAACTTTCAATTACTTTGCCGGGCTGCGAAATAGCGGTATGTCTCCGAGACGCCGGCGTCCAGAGTCCATCTCGGCTCGAAACCGCGTTTTATCAGCTCGGAGCTAATACGCGGCTTGTCCGTCGGAGCCGTGAGTGAATCCTCTTGCTCAACTATAGTTGGTGCCCCCCGGCTTCCGGCCTCTCTTGCGACAAGTCGCGCAATTTCGTCGATTCGGACAATGATCGGAGCCAGGTTGAACACGCGGTAGCCAGGCTCGCCCGGCAGTCCTGCCAGGTAAATGAGCCCCGCTGCGGCGTCGGCTACGTGAACGGCGCCGACCCAGTTGCGGGAGTTGACGGAGAGCTTCTCGCCTCGGACTGCTTGTAAGGCAAACTTATTTGGAGCGGTCATGAAGCGGTAGTCGGATTTCATCACTGGACTCACTCCGAACACGAGCCCTAGACGCAGTGACACGCCGGTTAGCTCGCGGTCGGCGCAGTACATTTCCAAGAGCTTTTCTGCATAGCATTTCGAAAGATGACTTAGATCGGCGAAGCTGCCATAGGGCGTCTTCTCGGTCACTACATTCGGCAGAGGGTCGCCGTATACGCGCGTTGAGCTGGCGTAGACCAGCCGGCTCGCACCAAACTTGCGGGCAGCTTCGCATACGTGGCGAGGGCCGCGCAGATTCGCCTCCTCGGTGTATTCTGGAGGAGCTGCGGCAGGATTGCCACTGGCCTGTGCAGACAAGTTGAAAACGACTTCTACCGGGTCTGCCGCTCTAAATGCGCGAGCCAGGTCAGTTGATGAGGTGATACTGCCGCGGACCAGTTCAAATTTGGAGTCGCCTGCTAAACAGTCCAAGTCCTGCTCATCGGTAGAGAAAAAGTTGTCAAAGGCGACGACCTTTTCGCCTCGCCCGAGCAGTTGTCGTACCAACTCGGATCCAATGTAGCCTGCGCCGAGAACTAGGTAGGCCAATTCAAGTCTTCATCGCCAAGGCTACAAAAGATATAGTGCCAGAGAATCGGCGCCACTGTCGCGTTCATCGGATGGATTTCAGTTCTCTGATCGTCGCCTCAAGATCGAACCCCTCAGGATCGTATCCTGGGCCTAGCCAGTCGAGCAACTCTCTCGATCTTTCGTCTTCGGGGTCTTGCATGGCCGCCAGCAGACCTTCATAGCCCCAAATACCGCCGCAGTCTTCGGGTGGACAAGCGCGCTTGCCTTTCAGACAAATTGGATAGCGAACCATAGGATCTGCTGCAAGAATCTTTTCGACCAGAACTTCATGCTGCCAGTAATCGCCGAAATCATATATGTATTCAAACTTGGCCTTCTCGTTGGAGACGACTTGGCTCAATTGAGCCCGTTTGTCGTTTTTCACGTCGGGATCAAGGTCCGGTTCAGAAGTGCCATATGTATTCCGGCCAATGTTGAACTCGTGGAGATGATCGTCTTCCCATCCCATCACCACTTGGATGATACTGTGCAAGTTGTACAGACTGATATTCCCGACGACCTGAATCCGCCGCCAAATTGGTGGTCTGATGCCTTTGAGCGTTATCTTGAGTTGATAGACAGGTCTGATCGGCCGAGGGTTTTTCGTCGAGATCAAGTTCCATCCTGCGAATTTCGCTGGTGTCTCGTAGCCTTACCGTGACGGGCTGCAATCTCGGGTTGGCAGAGTATTATCCCGCGAACATCCGGACTGCTACGGAACCGCCGCGTCGAATCCCAGGATAATCGTGATATCTGCGCCATCCCCCACAAGTTGATTTGTTCTGATCGCGCTATCTGGAATGCTCAGCAGATTCGTGATCTCCTGGGCCTCTGTTACTCGCGGGCCGGCTACCATGATGATAGTCCGGGCATAGTCGCTGCGATCAGCCTGCTCCACGGCCACAATCTGAAAGTCGCGGTTTTCTAGCGCCTCGGCAGTCATCGCGGCAAATCGGTTTCGACTCGTCCCGTTTAGCACCCGGATTCGCCGTCCCAGGTTGCCCTCGGTAGGACTTGGTATTGCCTGTACCGGTGCCGATACGGCGGTCGCAGTTGCAACGGCTGTCGGCGTGTTTGCCGGCGAATCGTCGAAGACTTCCATCATCACCTTACTTATTTTCTCACGATCTGGAACCAGCACAGAACCATCGCGGTTCACGTCCATCACCATCGTATGGTCGATGGCACGACGTACTATGCGGTCGGGCTCGATCCGGCCGGCCAGAGAGGTCATAGCGATCATTTGATGTGCAGGTATGTCGGTTACCACCGCTTCGCTGACTATGCCGATCAACTGTGGGATCTTTGGGATCACGTTGACCTGTAGGGCCCGATTACGCGCGGCGATCATCACCTCTTGTTGCCGGCGAATCCGACCAAAATCGCTCTCGCTGTGCCGCGAACGGGCGAACTGCAACGCTGTTGGACCGTCCATTTGCTGGACGCCAGCCGGTAAGAATATCCGGATTATGCCGTATTGGTCGTCAGGATACTCGTCGTCTTTGATCGGCCGGCGGACATCGACTGTTATCCCACCAATTGCATCGATAAGTCGCTCGAATCCTTCAAAGTCCACCCGGGCGAAGTAGTTGACTTTGACGCCGAAGTTATGTTCGATTGTCTTTCGGACGGTTTCCGGTCCTTTCCCCGGCTCATTCAATTCGCCGAAGAAGTGGGCAGTGTTGATCTTGTTGCTTTCGTGCCCTGGTATGGGCACCCAAAGATCGCGTGGTATGGAGAGCAATCCTGACGTATTGTTCGCTGGATTGACCGTAAGGAGCATGATTGTGTCAGATCGTGTGGGCTTGCCACGCTCATCTGGTCGTTGATCGATGCCAAGTAGAAGGATCGTGATCCGGTCTGTGCCCACCCACTCTCCTGGTTGCAACGTAGATCCGTCCGGCGCCTGGACGGAATCAGTTGGTGGGTTTGTGCTGATGAACGGAATGGTTGGGGACGGTACCTGTATGAATAAGCCGGATAACGTCACAAGGAAAACGAATCCGAAGAATAGCCCGCCGACTGCGAATATGACCGCGACGCCGGAAAGCAAGACTGTGCCGAGGACCGACCGGCGAGCCCTTGGTCTCCTTTTTGGAGTACCAACACTAGGTTGTCGCCTTCTTGATATCAATGCAGTACCCGCAGTTCTAGGAAGATTGGACAGGATTCTAATATTATAGTGGCCCTGTGCAATGGGGTTCTTAACGGTTCGTGATGGGTAAGTGTTCAGATTTAGGGGTACCTGCTCCGTAAGGGCGTCCGCCTAGGCGGATCGCACCAATCAGGGTCTACCAAAGGCGAGGACGTCTGATCGGGAAAGCCAGGAAAGGGTTGCAAGGGCGATCCGCCTTAGGCGGATGCCGGGGGATGTGGACGGCGTTACCTGCGCCTACTGCGAGAGTGAGCGAACTTCTCGCCAGCGCGATTACCGCTACCATCAGTGCAAGGATTGCCGCAAGAAGTTCACCGTCCGGACTGGCACGATCTTCGAACGCTCCCATATCTCTCTCGACAAGTGGCTGTATGCGATGTACCTGCTTCAGACTTCCCGCAAGGGTATCTCTAGTCTCCAACTATCCAAGCAGTTGGGCATTACTCAGAAGTCGAGCTGGTTTCTGCTGCACCGCCTGCGCGAAGCGTGTGACATAGAAGCATCGCCGATGTCTGGCGTGGTTGAAGTAGATGAGACTTACATCGGCGGCAAGCGCGAGAACATGTCGAACTCCAAGAGGAAGGAACTGGCCGGACGCGGGACTGTAGGCAAGATTCCTGTTCTGGGTATGCGAGAGCGTGGTGGCGACGTACAGGCCGAAGTGGTTGATGACACTACTGCCGAGACTCTCCAAGGCCGTGTTCGGGAGAGTGTTGAGGCTGGCAGCACGGTCTATACCGATGTGTCAAGGGCTTACTGGTCACTGGGCAATACCTATGACCATGGGACAGTAAAGCACTCAGTGCGAGAGTTCGTGAATGAGATGGCTCATACGAATGGGATCGAGAGTATATGGGCCGTCCTGAAGCGCGGGTACAACGGAATTTACCACCAGATGAGCCGGAAGCACCTGACTCGCTACATTAACGAGTTTGTCTTCCGATTGAATCAGGGTAACGTCAAGATTCCGACTATGACTCGGCTGGATAGCCTGATTGATGGGGCGATTGGCCGCCGGCTGACTTATCGCCAGTTGGTGGACTAGCTTTCTTCCTTGGCTTGAAAGCCAAGACCTTATCAGTAATTGCGTCCATCGCGTCCTGCGAGAACTGGCCTTCTCATGCTGTTCGATATTGCTGATCCGTAGGCATCATCTATCCTCCGTTTTTCTTCTCAACTGGCAAGTTTGGCGAACAACGCGGCTAGGATATCGGGGTGTGCGACCATATCGGAGAATGGTTGACTAGCCTGTTCACCATTGTCTTCGTAGGTGATGGTGAACGCTGGCCACTCTACGTGGGGCGATAGGTTGTATGTGACGCGGGTAATGCTGCTATACGGGATGCAAAGGTCCAGCAAGATAGAACCATCTTTTGGGCTGTAAGAAACGATAACGAGGCGTGTATCTGTGAAGGTGAATCGTGGCCCATTATGAATCTCGTAGACGGGGTGATCATGTTGCATTTTCTATATTCTCCCTAAAAATTCCCCGGAGCGCCCGAAGCTCAGTTGGAACAAACACCCCTGTCGAATGGGAAGGTTGTCGGTTCGGATCCGGCCGGGCGTTCCGGTAGAATAATGGAGGCCCGGAATCCGACGAAATGACCCCGGTCTGCCAAACCGGGTGCTGGGGTTAAATTCCCGTCCGGGTCTCCATCTGCGAGGATACATCAGATTTCTCTATTTGGGTACCTGGACGGCTGGATATGTGGTCCGATGCTGGTTGCACAGGTTGCCATTCCGACCCAGCCGCGTTTCCTTGGCGCTCCGCATTGTACAGCACCTACGGCGTATAGTAAACTGCCCCTCGCTACGCCAGCTAGGACAAACGCAAGTTCCGTAAGTGTGGCTTCGTGCCTCCTTGCTGGCTTGCGGATGTTGGGCTGGCGTAGCAACCGTCACACATTACGCTGCAAGGAGGCTTCCCAATGTCCAAGAAAGGCATCGCCTATGTCCTAGTCCTATTCCTGCTGAGTGTGTTCATGTCATTTGGAGCAGCCGTAGGCAAGGCTTCAGTGAATCACTCGCACGGGCCTGACGGAGCATATATCGAAGTAGTGCGAGAGTAAGATCGTGCTATTTCGACTCAACTACCTGATAATTACCGTCCTATTCTGCTTGCCACCATTAGGCGTACTTGCCTTTACCGGTCCTGCCGCTTCTCAATACCATATTCATAGCGAAACGGGGACATATACCGAAGTCACTCCGACTATGACGCCGACTGAGACGCCAGTACCGCCTACTGCAACACCGACCAGCACGGCAACTCATACCGTTACTCCAACACCTACTATTACACAGACTCCAACCGTCACTCATACTCCGACCCTTACGTCGGTTCCCACCGAGACTTCGACGCCAGTACCAGCTACTTCGACGGCTGTATCCACGTTCTATCAGGTCGGCAAGACGGATGGAGATGGGGTATACGTGCGAGAGTCTCCGGGTGGAGATCAGAGAGTCAAGGCATGGCCTGACGGCACTCTGATGATGGTAGTAGGGCCAGATCAGTCTATTGATGATCGTCTCTGGCGACCTGTGCAAGACCCTGATGGGAACAGGGGTTATGTTCCAGTCGAATATCTGGTCACGCATGTACCGCCCACTCCAGAGCCGACCAAGACTCCTACGCCTAGACCGCCTACTGCAACGCCGCGTCCTAGCGGGCCGCTTAGGAGCAATGCCCAAGCCCAAGACTTGGCAATCCAGAGTATCAAGCAGAATCCGCTAGTCCGAGATGCCGCTATAGAACGACGAGGCAATCAATTCAGCCTTGTCCTTGTGGTGAATCGTGCTACGAATCAACGGGCAGCGAGAGAACTGGGCGAGAATTTTGTACGCATGTTCAAGGGTTTCAGTGACGATATCGATCCCGGCAGGGATATTGGGGCAGGGAAGTACGACTACCTGATCGGAGTATATTTCTCGGATCGCACTGAGATAGCGCTAGGCGCTAAGGCAGCATCCGCATCCCGCATTACTTGGAGTAGGTAGCCACTATCGCATTGCTAGGACCTGTCAACTTGCAGGACCTTCGGAGCCCTGCTCTAGCAAATGACGCCAGCCTTTTTCGACCCGGCTGGCGTCATTTGCTGCCATCTAGTTCGCGCTAGTGACAGCCACATCGTCAAGGACTGATACACTGCCGCCAAGTCCAACTGATTCAAGCTGATACAGATGGAGGAGCGATGGCCAAGAATGTACTGGTACAGCACGCCGACAGAATTGAAATTGGCACCCAAGCCGACGACGGCCGGATGAACGCCGCTCACCTATATCTCCGCGCTTCCGGGGAAAAGGTGGTACTAACGAGTGCTCAGGCACTCCAACTTGCGGGCCTTCTCCTTGATACGGTGAGAGACCAAGTCACCTTGGAGGAGAAGGGCAGGCAGAGAAGATGATAGACTGGATGCTCAGTAATCCTGTCAATACAGCAGTTTACGTCACTACGGTCGTTGTACTAATAACGGCAGTAACAACACTGTACACAGCACATGCGAACCACCAAGCACGAAGCCGAGCAGAAAGCGGCATCCGATACAAAGACATCGACGATGCAGGACACTGGATTCTGCGATGGTTCAAACAGCATTCATCCGAGGTGGGTGATCCATCTGTCGAAGAATCGAAGATACACTCCGTTTTTTTAGAAGCCCATCCCACCGAGTCTAATACGTCACTCCTTACATGCAAACGAGCTATCGAGAGCCTTGAAGCAATGCAGTGCATCCATCGATACACACCTACGCTACACAACTCAGGAAGGAAGAACTCGACACTGCAACCTCGCGGTTGGAAGGCCATCGAATACAAGAAATGGCAAGACTCCCGCAGATGGTGGCACCTCAGACTGAAACAGCCACCTTTCTAATTCCCTTCTTCATGTACAGCAAGGCAGCGGCGATTACGACACTCCGAAGGACCTAGACCACTATTTACCGCCAGGAGAGATAATCTTGATCTTCGATGACTCATCCAAAGTCGAAGCCAATGATCCTTCAGAAGCGCTTTTCATAGCACTTAGTGCGACTGTCCAACAATGAGTAGTTATGGGCTTGACTTGACATAGTTAGGATAGGCCGGCTAGTATCCGGATTGAAATGGTCGCCCGTCGGTCGTTTCGCGCAAAGAAGACCCCGGAAGGACTGACAGTAGTGGATACCAGTCTTTCAGGCCGATTGTCAGTCGGTCTGTCCGGGGCTTCTAGCATGTTACAGTACCGGACCACTCTATTAACATGTCATCAACCTCATCAATTAGCCGCCCAACAAGCTAGGCTGCAAACCTTGCCGCCCGGCCACAGTCGGCGTGTCGAATCGCTTGCCCTCTAGTATGTCTTGCACCGTGAGAATCTGCATGCGCGGGTAGGGCATTCCTCGTATCTCCAAGTCGCCAGCATCGGCCATAAATCGCCTGAAATTCCGTTCCTTCACCGCTCCGAGTGGGTGCATGACTATCAGGCCGGCCAGCTTTGCATCATCGTTATCGAGCACGCCGCGCAGTGCTCTAAGAGCCTGTATGTTGACACTCTGGCCACCCTTCACTTCTAGCACCATGCTTTGCAGGTCGCGTTCGTCGGGCATATCGAAGTAGAGCCGGCCATCTATGCCGCCGTCACCTGTTTGCCGACTGGTTACAAAGCCGTCCACTTGCTCGACTGCCCACTTTTGGAAGTGGTACTTGTCGCGTTCCCAAAGGTCTTGTGCGCCTTCCAGATTGCGCGGTATGCCCTCTATTTCGTAATCCTGGCCTGCCGTAAGGTGCAAGCGCTCACTGAGCCGAATTTGCGCCACTCGCTTGATGGCGTGGATTGCTATGTCGATCCCAAGCCAGCGCCGGCCCAACTTGTGGGCCGCCTCTATCGTTGTGGCGCAACCACAGAAGGGGTCTAGAACTGTATCGCCGGGATTGCTACTGGCCTGAATGATCCGCTCCAATAATGCAAGTGGCTTTTGCGTCGCGTACCCCATCCGCTCTTTTCCGGCTGCCATAGGAATATCTGCGATCAAGTCAGTCGCGGCGATTCCTTTTGTGGCCGCAAGGTATGTTTTGAGTCGCGGTAATGAGTTCTTCTTGCGCGGAATTGTAATGAGGTTTGCCGCATACAAGGCATCTAAGCGTTCTTGAACGCTGGGAAACGCATTGGGCCAGCCGGATATCAAATTGTTCTTGATGATGTATTCGGCCATTGCTCCCTTTACAGGTGTTGCCCAATGACGGCCTTTCGAGCCGGGATCGTAACCTCGCCAAGGCAGCCCCGATTCGCCGCCTCTTAGCCCGGCAGCATGCACTGGCATAGTTGTATAAACACCTTGCCCATCCTCATCGTCGTAACTATAGGTTTTGGACACATATCCGAGGTCATGTGGCTGGTATTGGTTATTCCAAATATAGTGATCTGTTTTCGTGTAGAAAAGCAGCCTATCAGTCGAAATCGCCCAACGCCTTGCGTCTGACTTGCCACCGCTTCTTTTCCAAACGATCTCACTGCGAAAGTTCTGATGGCCGAATATTGCATCCGTCATCGCCTTCAAGTAGTGGCTTGCCGTTGAATCGCAGTGTAGATAGATCGAGCCGGTAGGTTTAAGAATCGACTTCATTTGCAATAGCCGCTCGACCATATAGGACAGATAGGCCAACAAACGCGGCTGGGTATGGCGCAATGCGTTCATCCAAGTGCGCCAGAACTCGACCGTTCTATCGTCAATCCCTTGCTCGCGCATTAGGACCGGTTGCGTTCTGATTGCCCGCTCCCGGACTTCATCAAGCTCCCAAGTGTCACAAAACGCCTCTACTTGATCCGGCAACGGCTGGCCTGTTTCGTCTTTGTAAATCGAGTTGTAGTTGCGGTTGGAGTTAAACGGTGGATCAAGATAGATTAGATCGACGCTTTCCAACGCCAGATTGTTCATTACCGTGAGGCAATCGCCGTAGTAGAGTTTGTTCACTTTAGGTACCAATGACCGTTTCTACGCGGCTCTTTGTCAACCAGGCCGTCGAGTTTCAGTTTATCCAACGCTGCCCTAACCGCCCTCTGCCACTTCGGCTCCCGAGTTTGATATTCCAATACAATGACATCGTCATCGTCACACCATTCAGGATATCGCGCCTTGATAATCGGGTGCAATTCCTCAACCTTCATCGGCCCTGCTCGCAAGAGCAATAACAACGCGTCGCGGAACACTTCTTGGCGTGTTGGCTGATTTCGCCTTGTCATATCGTGCTACTCTGATCTCACCGGATTCTCATGCTGCCATCGCTTGCCGCATGACGTTCTGGAACACGTCGCCGCGCTTCCGGGCGTTGTACTTGAAGCAAGCCTCTACAACGTAGGCAAGCGCGTGAGTCTTGGAGTAATGGTGGTGCTGTCCGTACCAGGCCCGCTTTAGCAGCGACCAGAATCCCTCGATTGTGTTCGTGTGGACAATTCCGTCTACATATTGGACTGAATGATCTATCGTCGCGTGCTTGGCTGCCAAGCCTCGATATGCTGCGTACTGGTCGGTTACCAACAGTGAAGCCTCATCGCCGTTCTGGCGTAGGCACTTGGCGAGTGACTTGCCGTCAACTTTCTCCGACCGCTGCGCTACCACGTCGCCGCCGCGCTCTACCGCTCCGACTACTGGGAGCTTGTCAGTACCACGTCCACGCGGTGCATTCTCATCATCTTCGCGCTTGTTTGGCTTGCGAGGCTTGCCGCCTACGTAGCACTCATCGGCCTCAACTATGCCTGATAGGAATGTCTGGCCGGCTGCCATCGCCTTGCGAACTCGCATTGTCAGATACCATGCCGACTTCTGATTCAGGTCAAGGTCGCGGGCCAATTGGTGGGAAGATACGGACTTCTTGGCGTTTAGAACCAGCCCTACGGCTAGGAACCACTTTTGAAGGGGTAGGCGAGTCTTGGCGAAAACCGTACCTGATAGCACGTTGAAGGATGCATGGCAATCGTGGCAATTCCAGCGACCTACCCGGTCGCCGTCGGCCTTGCGTCCTACCTTGATTGATCCACACTTAGGACATGCCGGTATATCATTCCACCGAACGCGCTCTAGATGCTCGATGCAAGCCTCTTGGTCGGGGTATCTCTGGAAGATGCTTATCAGGTTCATTGTGCCACCTCTCACTATTGAGAAGTCTACATGCCCCTGATTCATTTGTCAAGCCCATAACTACTCATTGCGTTTTGATATGCCTTATCGCACATCCTACCCTCACCCATTGCCGAGGCGCCACCATATGAGTGCGCTGGCGGTTGATCTCTATGCACTAACGATGGTTGAAGCATACCTGCGGGCAGGAAAGCAGGAGCCGGCTACCTTTAGTGTTTACGTTCGTGACTTGCCGCCGAGCCGGGGATACCTAATATCGGCCGGTCTCCCGGCGGTCGTCGAATACCTACGCACGTGGCGCTTCGCAGAGGATGACCTGGAATTTCTGGCAGGATTGGGTAGGTTCACTCAGCCAACCTTGGACTATCTGGCTAAAGCTCGATTCGAAGGAGATCTCCGGGCAATGCCAGAAGGTCGAGCCTTTTTTCGCGAAGAGCCGATCATCGAGATCACGGCGCCGTTGCCCATAGGCCAGCTCTTAGAGGCGGCTGTCCTCAACCTTGTCCAGTTGCCGGTGTTAATTGCTAGCAAGGCCAGCCGCTGCGTTGAGGCGGCCCAAGGGCGGCCTGTCGTAGATTTTTCGCTCCGACGCACACATGGGATTGAAGCTAGTCTGACCGTTGCGCGTGCCAGTTACCTAGCTGGATTTGTCGCCACCAGCAACGTTTGGGCCGGCCATCTCCACGCGATCGACATCTCCGGCACTATGGCCCATTCATTCGTACAAGCCCATGCAGACGAGTTGGAGGCCTTTCGCGGCTACGTGCGCGCCTTTCCGGAGGAAGGTACGCTGCTCGTAGATACTTACGATACTCCTCGCGGAATTGCCAATGCCGTCGTAGTCGCCAAAGAGTTGAAGCAGGCCGGCCACGAGTTGGGTGCGATCCGATTGGACAGCGGCGACTTGCTCGTCCTGAGCCGGGTAGCGCGTAGTGAGTTGGATAAAGCCGGACTCCCGGATGTGCGAATACTCGCAAGCGGAGGCTTGGACGAATACCAGATAGAACGACTCGTGAATGAGGGCGCAATGATCGATGGATTTGGCGTCGGCACCCAACTCGGCGTCTCTGCCGATGCCCCCGCGCTCGACATCGTCTACAAGCTGGTCTCCTATGACGGTCGTCCGGCGCTGAAGCTCAGCTCCGGCAAGCAAACCTGGATTGACGCAAAGCAAGTGTGGCGTCGGAGCCGGGAGGACGGCACGTATGTCGGCGATATTTTGTCGCTCGCCGAAGAATCGGTGACCGAAGCTGAGCCGTTGCTTGAGCCAGTAATGCGGGGTGGAAAATTGGTCATTGATTTACCGACACTTGTGGAGTCGCGTGCGCGTTGGAAGAAGGAGTATGCTCTTCTGCCTGCGATGCTGCGTCGCATACGCCGGCCGGGGACATGCCCACTCGACATAAGTGCTGGCCTCCGAGACAAGCATGCTCTAACCGTTACCGAGTTACGCCGGAGGCAGGGTTTGGCCTGAAGCCAACTCTTTCAGCACCACGCAGCCTTGTCCGTCAAATTGATCGGCGTTTCACCACGGACATAACGGCTGATGTTGCCGGCCACGAGCTTTAGGCGACGAGCGTTAAGCTGAGCGGTTCTACCAGCCATGTGTGGTGTAATTATCACGTTCGGCATCGTCCAAAGCTCGCTCTCCGAGGGCAGTGGCTCCGTCTCGAACACGTCCAGCGCCGCGCCGGCGATCCGATTCTCTTTGAGCGCTGCCGTCAACGCTCCGAGCTTCACCACCTTGCCCCGGCCGATGTTTATGAGATAGGCGTTTGGTCTCAACTTGGCGATACGAGTCGCGTCGAAGAGCCCCTGGCTCGTTGGTGTCAGGCCGGCGCATATCGCCACGAAGTCGGACTGAGCCAACATTTCATCCAACCCATCGAGAGTCCATAGCCGGTCGACAAATGCCGGCCGCTCCTTCGGGCGAAGATCCGTAGCCAGGATCCTCATTCCGAATGCCTTGGCACGCTCCGCGGTAGCCGTGCCTATGCCGCCCAAGCCAACAATTCCCAGAGTCTGCTCACTCAAGATGATCGGATCTAGTGCGGTTTTCTCCGGAGAGTATGGATCGACTCTGATCCATTTTCGGTCCCGCTGTGCCGCGATGAATTTGTGCAGGCCGCGCGCCAAGCACAGTATGTAGGACATCACCTGATCGGCGATCAGGTCGTTGAAGACGCCTCGTATGTTGCTGATCTCGACCGGGTGATCGATCAACTCGGGGAATATTTGCCGCTCCATCGAAACAGTCGACAGCTGGATCCAACGCAAGTCTCTTGCGGCGGCCAGCATCGCTGGAGTAATGCGGTCATATAGAGCATCACAATCCACGATCTGCTCGATCGCTTCCTCCTCAGTTGACGCGACTAGCACGTCGGCGTCGCCGGCGGCAGTCCTTAGCACCTCAAGGTAATCGGCAGGCGGCGAAGGATAGAAAAGAATCTTCAATCTTCAAAAGCTCCTCATATTTTGGGAGATTGGCGTTAGAAATGAACCTCGAAGCTGGCTGCGAAAACGCGAAAAGCAAAGGTGTCAAGCGCTAGTAAATGCGGATCGCTGCACTGGCGCTCGACTGATCTTAGCATTGAGTGTTGTCCCCAACCAAATCGTTATAATCGCCTTTTGGGCAAGCGGCCACCTTGCGAGGCAGAACCAATGCGGGAAGCTAACCGAAATACGTCGTTCCTCTGGCGGCTTGTCTTTGATCGGACATCCATCTTTACGCCCCTCTTGAGCCCTCAGTACAGAACGCTCTCGGCCGCCAGCATCTGCTGGCACGCCGCACGCTGGATGGACTACCTGATGTTTGGCTGGCTCGCGCTCGAGCTAACGAACTCTGTGTGGCCAGTTGCCCTGATTAGCTTCTACCGCCTGATCCCATTGCTCGTATTCGGGATCTTTGGCGGCGCCCTTGGGGACTTGTTCGACCGCCGGCGGATAATGATCTTTGCTCAGATCACGAGTCTGCTGGTATCGTCCGCTATGGTTGGCCTGCTGCATACCGGTGCAATCAGTTTCGACTTCGTTGGCGCATGTGCCCTATTGATGGGCATCGCAACCGCTGTTGACTGGCCGTCGCGGAGGGCGGTGTTACCGGAAACGGTACGCAGCGATCACTTGGTAAGAGCGGTGCTCTTGGACCAATTGACCAACACCACTTCCAGGGTAGCCAGCCCGATTCTAGCCGGCCTTCTAATAGCAACTTCCGGCGTGACCGTGGCGTTCGCGGCTTTGGCTCTAATCCAAATCGTGGGTCTGTTGCTTCTATTGAGGTTCGTAGCGCTTGCGCCGGCCGTCGCTCAGCACAAGAGTCCAGCTCCTTCCCTATCCCCTGGAACCATGGTGTGGGATGGTCTGCGCTACGTGCGAAAAAGCCAAGTGATCCTGGGTGTCGTGCTGATAACGGTGATAATGAATCTGCTGGTCTTTCCATTTCAGGGCATTCTGCCAGTCTTCGCCCGTGACGTATTGCACACCGATGCGTGGGGACTCGGCCTCTTGGCGGCGTGCAACGGCATCGGTGCCACCGTGATGTCGCTCGTAATCGCATCGAACAACCCTAGACGGATGCATGGATGGATATATGTAGTAGGCTCAGGCACGCTCGCTATTGTGCTGATGGCATTCGCCAGGTCGGACGTGTTCTTACTCTCGGCAGCTCTTCTGTTATTGAGCGGATTGACCGGTGCCGGCTTCTCGACTATGCAGTCATTGATAGTGTTGGAGGCTTCCACCCAAGAGATGAGGACTCGGTCAACCGGCGCATTAACGGTAGCGATTGGCTCGACGCCGATTGGAGCTTTGATCCTGGGACAGTTGGCTGCTCATGTCGGTGTCGAGTGGGCCTTATTTGCCACCTGCGCCCTCGCGACGATCTTGACCGTTTGGGTGACGGTCGCATTTCCGCGCTTACGCGGCCACTGAGACACCCCCATCAACCGAGACACCTGGGATTTCGTCCACACGGAAGCAAGTAGCGCCGGAGCTCGCCCCCAGCCCGGGGGCGCGGCCGGCCCCAATGCACCGCCCGACCTTCCAACAAAGATCGACCTCACTGTAAGGGCGATTCGCGAATCGCCCTTGGAGGGGACGGATGGATCATCGAGTGCTCGCCGGCCAAGATCAACGCGTGCAGGATCGTTCCCGAACCGGTATAATCATAATAAGACACATGTTCCCATATACTCACGTTTGGCCCCATGGCAACGCGAGTCCGGCCAGCCGTTATGCGCCAAGACACAGAGGATCGCCAACTGAAATTGAAAAATGCAAAACAAATATCCGATCCCGGTGCGCCGTCCCGATGCTTGCGTCGATTCTGGCTGTCGCCACCGATCGATTCGCTCGGACTTGCTTCCAAAAACACGAAAATGCAAAACAAATTCCCGGGCCGGCAAGTCAGCCGGCAGTTGCAGGGGCTCTTCCAAAAAAGGTAAAAATGCAAAACAAGAGTCCGGGCAAGCCAGCCGGCCAGATGGCGGCCTCAATGAGTCTGCACTAGGAAGATCGTAGGACTAAGGGCAGGATTTACTCCCCGTAGACAAGTGTTTCTGGGAAGTTGTCCTTCCAACCGAACCAGAAGGCGGTTGTGAATGGCATCTGAGTCAATGCGCTGCCGTTCAGCGGGCCGGCGATGGCCTGGCCGGTCAGCTTGTTCCAAGTAGTGCCGCTCTCCACGTCCTTGATTAGTGCGTCATCGTTCTCGACGTGCGTGAAAGTTAGTGTCTTGCCGCCGATCGTCCGATCAAAGACTGCGACGCTTCGCGTGTCGACGTCGAACGTAATCAGGAGTTCGCTTTCACCGACGACGTCGTTCAGCACCGGCGTTTCCCCCAATGCTTCGTAGGAGTATGCCACCGGTGTCTCGCCAATCAACACCCCGATTACGTGCTCCTTGGCACCCAAGCGGTCATCGTTGACCGTCTCGCCAATGATGCCGGCGTTGTCCGATTCGTAATAGGTTTCATAGGGGTCGCGTACAAGATAGTCTGGCTTCTCCAATGCGAGCGTCTCCGGATGGAGATCGCGCCACTCCTTCCAGGTCCAATGGCTCGCAGCCAGAACTTCGAGCTTCGTCCCGGTCATTGGGCCGGTTAGAGCCTCGCCTAGTACCTGCCCCCATTCGCTGGCAGTTTGATGGTCGTACATCACCAGCGTGTTTCGGAGTAGCTTGCCCGACACGCCGAACGTAAACTCCCTGCCATCTATCTCCCTGGCATACACGATGCCTGTATAGCACAATGGTCACCAAGTCACCGCGATCTTGCGGCCACCTACCACGTCGTTGACTATTTCTACCCGGCTCAACCAGGGAACAGAGTAGGCGTGGGCTTCACCGTTAATCTCGATGCCCAAGACCGCCTCGTCGTCGTGGTAAACGGTACTTGCTTCGGCTACCGAGAGGAATTTCGGATCGAGTATCGCAGGGATCGCATCCTTCTCTAGGATAATCTTGATTTCACCGGCCCTTGGACGGTTGCTGGCCGGCGAGACGGGAGTATAGGTCGGTGGGGTCGCCCTCTCCACGGTGGGCACCTTCTCCTCAATATTGGACGTTGGCGCCGTTGGCTGAGCGCTAGGGCTCGCAGCGTCCACTTCCGCCGAAGCATCCGGGGCCACGCTGGGAGTCAAACGCTCATCAGGTTCTACCACTGCCAGGGTAGTCATCCATTGGTCCCGGACCTCCGTCTCCGTCGCATCCGCGCATGCGGCGCTCAACGAGAGTATGACCAGCAACAGCGGCGAGGTACACCGCATCAGCGCGCGCTTGGTGGGTAAACTGCTCACTCGCCGTATACCAAAGTCTCGGGATAGTTGTCCTTCCAACCGAACCAGAATGAGCTCGTATACGGCATCTTGGCAAGTGCCTTGTCTTTGAAAGGACCAGCGACTCCACGTCCGGTTAGTCTGTTCCAGGTAGAGCCAGTTTCGTGGTCTCTCATGTTTTCGTTATCGCCCTCGACCTCGGAGAAAGTCAGTGCCTGGCCTTCCAATTCTCGGTCGAAAACACCAATGCTCTCTGTCTTGGCGTCGAAAGTTATCAACAACTCACGCTCAGCAACTGCGTCATTGAGCACCGGTGAAGTTTCGAGCTCAAAATAGGGGTAGGCGATCACGGTATCGGCGACTTTAATTCCGACCACGAGTTGCTTGATTTCTAGACGGTCGTCGCGAATCGTTTCACCGACAAGGCCCGCCGCGTCGGAGCGGTAATAGCTGTCGTAGGAATCAAAGCCTGTGTATTGTGGTTTCCTTAGGGCCAGAGTATTGGGATAGCGCTTGCGCCATTCTTTCCAGGACATACGGCTCGACGGCACAAGCTCGAGCTTCGTGCCCGTGAGTGGGCCGGTCAACGCCTCTCCCAGAACCTGGCTCCATTCACTATTGGACTCGCGATCGTACATCACCAGTATGTTGCGTAGTAACTTCCCGGATACTCCAAATGTATAGGTCTCGCCGTCGATCTCTCTGGCATACACGATGCCGGTGTAGCAAAGTGGTCACCAAGTCACCGCGATCTTCCGGCCGGCAATCTCATCATTCACGATTTCGTGGCCGTTCAGGTGTATGGTCGAGTATGCGTGGGCCTCACCGTCGATCTCTACGCCAATGATCGGCTCGTCATCCCCGTAGACTTCGTTTGCCTCGCTAACGGTCAGAAACGTTGGTTCGAAAATAGCAGGTATCGCGTCACGCGGTAGCACGATCCGCATTTCGTCTGCTGTCGGGCGGCTGTATGGGTCGCCTGAGCTCTCCTCTGGCGGTTTGGGGACCTCAAAGGTTGAATCTGTACGCTCGTTGCATGCCGCAACGAGCGGGAGAATGAACACTAATAACGGTAGAAGTCGTAGCCAATTCACCTCTAAGAAGCTCTCCTTATGATCGACAGATGCATACGTGTTGATTCGCTACTGTGTCAGTCCGACTCCAAACGTTGCGATAAGCGAACTTGTGATCAAGGTTAGACGATCGCTGAAGACTAACATTCCCATCGCGATCAGCAGGACACCCGAGGACATAGATACCTTCCTGAAGTTGGCCTTGAGCGCCCGCATTACGGTAGCCGAGCCTTGCACGGCCAATGCTGCCAGCACAAATGGTAGTCCGAGTCCAAGCGAGTAGACAAAAAGTAAACTCATTCCCTGGTATACGGTGTCTTGCTGGCTGGCCAACAGAAATAGGCTTCCCAGCACTAAGCCTACGCACGGCGTCCAGCCGATTGCGAAGGCGCCACCCATCAAAACTGCGCCGAAATAGCCCCGGTTTCGGAACAGTGTAAAGTCGAGTCGGGCCTCGCGATACAGAAACGGAATCCTGAGAATGCCGGCCATACTTAGTCCAAACACGATGATTAGGACGCCGGCAATCTTGGTCGTCAGCAGTCGGTATTCGAGCAGTAGTTGGCCCAAAACAGATGCTGAGGCTCCAAACGCCGTGATTACGGCTGCCATACCTATAACGAACATCACGGACGATATAACCGTTCGTCTCCGGGTCTGGCTGATTGACTCGCCGGGCCGGCCACTGGCCGACTCGCCCGTGATGTAGGCTAGATAAGCCGGCACCAGTGGTAGGACGCAAGGCGAGACGAATGACAGCAGGCCGGCAATCAATGCGATGAATACGTTTACTGATCCGAAGTCCATCCTCTTCCGCCACTAATTCGAAACTTTCTAATCCTGATAATTGTATTCGTATGGATTTTATTCCTGTCCGTGCAAACTCGCGAGTGTTGCGTCATCACAGTTTCGATTGGGTTGTTGGCACTGTCCGTCGCGCGCTGAAGGTCTTTGGATATGTTAATGTACCTGCTGAATGGAGATTGCGGCGATGTCTAGGAATGACGTAGAGGTCTACTCGGTGAGCAGCCCGTCCGAATTTAGCGCGTTCATCGAGTTGCCCTATATCCTATATCGCGACGACCCATATTGGGTTCCACCTCTGCGCCGCGATCAGCGTAAACTGTTGGATCGAAATAAGCATCCGTTCTACGAGCATGGCGCGGCTGAGTTGCTGCTGGCTCGTGATAGTCAAGGCAAAGTCGTGGGACGGATTGCCGCTATTCATAATCTTCTCTACGTAGATTACCACGATGAACCGACCGGCTTTTTCGGCTTCTTTGAATGCATCAACGATCCGTCCGTGGCTTCAGCGCTATTCTCTGCGGCCGGCCGCTGGTTAGCCAACCGGGGCATGAATACTATGCAGGGGCCGGTGCACTACTCGCTAAATGACGAGTGTGGATTGCTCGTGGACGGCTTCGATGGCAGTCCTTACATTCTGATGTTGTACAACCCGCCGTACTATCGCGACCTATATGAGGGAGCCGGGCTGACAAAAGCAAAGGACTTGCTCGCCTACTGGGGCGACCATGCAACCGTCGACGCTAACGCAGTCCAATTTGACCGTTGGCGCCGTGTCGCCAAGCGGACAAAACAGAGGCATAGCATCCGCACCAGAATCGCCGATATGAGCAACTTTGCCCGCGAGGTCGAAACGATCAAGGTGATATATAACCGAGCGTGGACAGAGAACTGGGGATTCGTCCCACTCACCGATGGCGAAATCGACCTGCTCGCCAATGACTTGAAGTTGGTAATCGATCCCGAGCTAGTACACTTTGCGTATGATGGAGAAGAGCCAATCGGCGTGTTGATTGCGGTACCTGACTACAACCAGGTATTGCGGCATATGGATGGGCGGCTCTGGCCATTCGGGATCCTGAAACTGCTCTGGTATCAGAGGAAAATCGACCGCCTCCGCTCAATCGCGCTTGGAATTGTGGGGGAGTGGCAGAAGCGGGGTATTGCTCCAATATTGATCGTTGAGGCGTATGATCGAGCTAGAAGGCGAGGCTACAAAGAAGGTGAGCTGTCCTGGGTACTCGAAGACAATCACCTGATGAACAACACGATCGAGAATTTGGGATTCGAGTTGTACAAACGCTATCGGATCTATCAGCAAGCCCTCTGACTAGTGCAGTATTGCACAGGCTCCGTCTTATGGCAGAGATTCTCTCAAGGTCGCGCCGTTGTGATCGTTGGAATCTCATCTGAGAGTCCCGAGGAATGCTACGATGGCATCCGCGTCGGAGTCGGAAAGACCCATGTTTAGCATGGCGGTGTCGGTCTTGAAAGAGGCCGGATTGAGAATCCAGCGTTTTGTGTTCTCGGGAGTGTTGGCCAGTACGCCGGCTATCAGCGGCCACCTCGAAGGATCGCCAAAGCCATCGAGGGCCGGCCCCGACGTTCCGACGGCCTCAGGGACCGACGAGACCAGGTGACACGCGACGCATCCACGTTCGACGAACAATAGTCGACCCCTTTCGGCTAAGGGATCAGTTGTCCCGCCTCTTTGTTCGGTTGGTGTGACTGTCGCGGCAGTGCCGGTAGGGGTAGAGACCTGAAGCCGCTGTTCCAACGCGAGAATGATGCCATCGGTGTAATTGGTGACGTAGAGATTGCCCTCCTCGTCTTCGCCGATGCCTGTGATTTGGAAGGGAGCATCGTAGAGGAGTGCGCTTTGCCAGATATCGCCAATCCTCCTTAAACCCCAGATGGTCCCGTTGCAGAAGTCAGCGTAGAAATAGATGCCCTGCATCTGGAGATACCTGGTACCAAGGTATACAGGGCCGCCGATGACAGCGCATCCTCGTGAATGCGGGTACTCAGCCACGGGTCCGGTGAGGCCCGTTGATCTGCAGGGTCCTGGCTTGTAGCAGTGGATGCCTTCCATGATAGGCCATCCATAGTTCTCGCCGCCTTTGCTCGAACCGGGCTGGAAGTTGACCTCTTCGAATTCGCGTTCCCCGACATCGCCGATGAACAGGTCGCCAGTCTGTCGGTCAAATGCGAAACCCCAAGGGTTGCGCAGACCCAAAGCCCAAATCTCGCCTCGGTGGCCTGCGGTCTGAGTGAATGGATTGCTCGCGGGAATAGCGTACGGAGAGACGCCGGATTCTACGTCTATCCGCAGCATCTTCCCGAGAAGAGTGCCAGGGTCCTGCGCCCGATCTGCCGGGTCGCCCGGAGGGCCGCCGTCGCCTGTGCCTATGTACAGGTAGCCGTCGTTTGGCCCAAACGCCATATGTCCTCCGTTATGAAATTCGTGAGGTTGATCGATTCGCAGAATGGTCTCAGCGCTTTGTGGATCGCCGATATTGGCATCGGAGGTTAGCCCGTACCTGGCTATCACAGTATTCCCTTCAGTATTCGTGTAGTTGACGTAGAAATACTGTTTCTTGGCAAATTCCGGCGGAAAAGCCACGCTGAGTAGACCTTGCTCGTGGCAGCAAGAAACCTGCTCTGAAATATCGAGGAAGGGGGTGGGCAGCAGGTTTCCGTCGCTAATGATCCTGATGCGGCCCATCTGCTCAACGACGAACAGTCGGCCACTGCCGTCGCCGGCGTTAGTGATCTGTACCGGCAATTCTAGATTACCGCGCAGATCGATTTGCGGCCAATTCGCCATTTGCTGAGCCGCATTACTCGACGAAGCATCGGTTAGTGGTTGTGGCGATGGGGCGCCAAACACTCTAACCTCACGCCAGGCCACCCAACTGGGGCCTCCGATAGTACGGACCATTACTCGGTTCAGGACTAAAGGTGGATCGAGCGGCAGGCTCAGAGTCTGTCCGTCTGAAGTGGGCACGTCGATATACTCGTGATACTTGATGAGTGCGCCAGAGGCATCACCAACCCAGATCTCATGGCTGGTTTCGCCGGCTGGTGCCTGTGTCACCACCATCTCGATACGGTCGATCAGATAGAATCTGTCAAGCGTCACCTGAAACCATTGAACGGGAAAATCAGTTGCTGTCCAGATCGATTCTGGATCGCCATCTATGGCGTGTGGGGCCGACACTTGACCACCTGAGGCAGACGCTGACCCGTGAGTAGCAACGTTGGTTCGAAACGATGCGGTATTGATGGGCGACCGAGTTTCTGTAGGAACAAGACTGTCTTCGGAGAGGCTTGTCTGTTCCACTAGCCGCGTGACAACCTTTTCGACCACTTGGGTCACTATTATCTCGACCGGTATCTCTACGACGCGGGTCACCGGCTTCTCTACTTCGATGATCTGCGGCTGACAGGCTACCAAAGTAATCAGCATTACTACGCTGCTAAGCGCCAAGACCATGTAGATTAACTGATTGCTTCCGGGGGGATACACCCGCTTCAGGCAACGGACCAGCCCTACAGGTTTTACGAGAGGATTATTCACCCTTGGTCGCCAGGCTGGGTTGAGTCAGGTGTGCTGCGTGGCGTAACTGTCGCGATAACTGACAGGTCGGCGAGCATCTTGATTGAACCGTGGGTGTAATCAGCGATGTACAAATTACCGTCCTCATCCTCGCCGATGGCGGATATCTGGAAAGGAGCATCGAACAGCAGAGTGTTCTGCCATGTCTCATCCTTTAACCTCAATCCCCATATCTGCCCTGTGCAAAAGTCGGCGTAGAAGTAGACACCTTGCATCCTGGGATACCGCGATCCGCGATAGACGTGGCCCCCTACGACGGCGCATCCGAAAGAGTGATGATATTCCGCCACGGGTGACGTCAGGCCGGTCGGATCGCAGGATTGAGTCCTGAAACAATGTAGTCCTTCCATGATTTTCCATCCGTAATTCTCGCCGCCGGTTGCCGTGGCAGGTTGGAAGTTGATCTCTTCGTACTCGGCTTGTCCAACATCCGCAATGTAAAGATCGCCAGTCTGCCGGTCGAAGCTAAGGCCCCATGGATTGCGCAGGCCAAGAGCCCATATCTCGCCGCGATGTCCGTTCGTCTGATTGTAGGGGTTCGTGATCGGGATACTGTAGGGTGATGCTCCAGACTCGACGTCGATCCGGAGAATCTTCCCGAGTAGCGTCGTAGGATCTTGTCCCCGGTTGTCCGGGTCGTTCGCTGGACCTCCGTCGCCGGTCCCGATGTACAGGTAGCCGTCGCCCGGGCCGAACGCCATCCGGCCGCCATTATGGATAACGGCCGGCTGTTTGATTATCAGCAAAGTTTCTTCGCTGTCTGGGTCAGCGATGTTGGCGTCCGCCGTGATTCGATATCGCGCGACTATAGTGTCGCCCGATCTTGAATAGTTGATCCTCTGGTCGCTGCTCGTGTAGTTCACGTAAAAGTAATTCTTGTCGGCGTAGCCGGAAGGAAAGACTATGCTGAGAAGACCCAACTCGCCGCAGCAACTGACACGGTCGGTGATGTCCAGGAAAGGAGTCGTCTCAAGTCGACCGTCCTTGATGATACGGATGCGACCTCGCTGTTCGATCACAAAAAGACGTCCCGTACCGTCCCCAGCGTGGGTTATATGGACCGGAAACTCAAACCCGCCGGCCAGGTTGATTTCTGGCCACTCGAGGAACTGCTGGTTCGGCGATCTTCCTTGTGCCCCTTCGGCAGCTGACGGCGGCGGCGGCTGGCCAAAAACTCTGACTTCGCGCCAGGCAACCCAGCTAGGGCTGCTAACGGTGCGGATAAGAACCCTGTCTATGATCTGGGCAGGCTCCATGACCAAGTCCAAGGTATGCCCTTCAGCAGTATGGACGTTTATGAACTCGTGGTACTTGCTGAGCGAGCCCGATTTACCTCCCAACCAGATTTCGTGGCTCGTTTCGCTTGCTGGATATTGCGTGACCACCAACTCCAACGAATCTACCTGGTAGAAAGCATTCAAATCGATCAGGAGCCATTGGACGGAATAATTGTTGGAGTTCCACGCGGATTCGACATCGCCATCAATGGCCATGCGCGCGGAGTCCTGGCCATTGGAAGCGAGCGCTGATCCGAACACAGCAACGTTAGTGCGAGACAGGGAGACCGTTTCGGGCAACCGAGTTGCCGTTGGAAGGAGGTCGTCCACAGTAGTCAACCGCGTCGCAGTTTCTTCGATGGGCTTCTCGATCGTGCGAGCGACTACGGTCGGTGTCGGCTTCTCAACCACGCGGGTAACGACCACTTCAACGGGCTTCTCAACCACGCGGGTAACGACCACTTCAACGGGCTTCTCAACCACGCGGGTGACGACCACTTCAACGGGCTTCTTAACCACGCGGGTAACGACCACCTCAACGGGTTTCTCAACCACGCGGGTAACGACCACTTCAACGGGCTTCTCAACCACGCGGGTAACAACCACTTCGACGGGCTTCTCAACCACGCGGGTAACAACCACTTCGACGGGTTTCTCGACCACGCGACTCACCGGGGTTTCCACGTCGATCGCCTCCGGCTGACAGGCTGGTAAGATCGCGAGCATAGCTGCGCCTAGCAGCGCGGCAATGATTTGGAGCAACCGGTTACTTGCCGGTGGATACCGATGCGTCTGGGGTCGCACCCGTTGGATAGGATATCTTGCCATTCTATTCATTCAGCCTTGGTTACTCGGTTGATCGATCGGCGAGCAATTCGATCGATTAGTAGGCGAACCAACCAAGAACAATTCGATCTTCAAATCTGTACTTCGAAGAAGTCGAAGCCGTCCAGGACAATGATGATATTCGCCCGCGGACGTGGTCAGGTCGGTCGGATCACACGCTTGAACGTCAAGAAAATAGAGCAATTCGGTGGCATTCTACACGTAACTATTGTGCCGGCGGTTCGATGGTAGATTCGTCTCGCCATGCAATTTATCTGAGCGTCCCCATAAAAGCTACGATTGCGTGCGCGTCGGACTCGGAAAGACCGAGGTTTAGCATAGCAGTGTCGGTCTTGAAGGATGCCGGATTGAGAATCCAGCGCTTAGTGTTGTCTGGAGCGTTGGCCATAACGCCGTCGGTCAGCGGCCACCTCGACGGATTGCCAAAGCCATCAAGGGCCGGCCCCGAAGACCCGACGGCCTCTGGGATGGACGAGACCAGGTGACAGGCGACACATCCACGCTCGACGAACGATATCCTACCCTGTTCAGCAAGGGAAACAGACGGCTTGGATGGTTGTTCGCGTGGTGGAACTGTCGCGACGGCAGTGCTGGTCGGGGTTGCGGCAGCGAATTGGATCTGTTCCTCTAGGACGAGGATAATGCCCTCAGTGTAGTTGGCGACGTAGAGGTTGCCATCCTCGTCTTCGCCGATGCCTGTGATTTGGAAGGGAGCATCGTAGAGGAGTGCGCTTTGCCAGATATCGCCAATCCTCCTTAAACCCCAGATGGTCCCGTTACCGATGTCAGCGTAGAATTAGATGCCCTGCATTTGCGGATACTTGATGCCGAGGTAGACAGGGCCGCCGATGACAGCGCATCCTCGTGAATGCGGGTACTCAGCTACGGGTCGGGTGAGGCCCGTTGATCTGCAGGGTCCTGGCCTGTAGCAGCGGATGCCTTCCATGATATGTCGTCCGTAGTTCTCGCCGCCTTTGCTGGAGAGGAGCTGGTAATTGATCTCTTCGAATTCAACTTCCCCCACGTTGTCGATATACAGGTCGCCGGTCTGCTTCTCAAAGGCGAAGCCCCAAGGGTTGCGCAGCCCCAGAGCCCAAATCTCACCGCGGTAGCCGGCGGTCTGAGGAAATGGATTGCTGGCGGAGGCAGATGCGAGCAAAGCAACATTGGCTCGAGATGCGGAGACACTCTCGGGCGACCGAGTTGACGTTGGCAGCCGGTCATCACCAACTTGGCAGTAATTTTTCAGCCGGTCTCTCGACCACTCAGGTCACGACTGTTTCGACCGGCCTCTCGACCACGCGGGTCACTACAATCTCAACCGGCTTCTCAACCTCAACTATCTGCGGTTGGCAAGCTGCAACGATGAGTGGAATGAGTACGCCAACGAATCCCGGAATGCTTCTTTGGGCCACTAGGACGCCTGGTACGCGCAGCCAAGTTGTCGGGACCAAGCGATCTCCAAGTGGAATCTCAGATAACCCGAATTGTCTCACAAATGCGGACTGTCGCGACCGTAGGAGAACATCTAGCGATAGAGATTAATCGTTGCTTGCTACTCCGGCTGGTGGCTTCAATCAATCTTAGCGGGTGACTATGAGCAATCCTCGACTGCAACACTACCAGTACCCGTTGAATCGTCGCCGCACTTCTGGGTGCTCGTTGCTGACCTAGCACTCAGAGCCGGCTCGGGTTATCCCTCTACCAACCTCACCGAAGCTCCCTCGTGGGCCACGTCGAGAGTCATTATTCGGTGACCGACGCCCAGTTCGTTGGCCGCCCGCGACATCGCAACTGATACTTGGTCCTGATCGTCGGCGATTGTCAATGCCACCAGAGCCGAGCCTGCGCCAGAGAGGAACGATCCTACTGCGCCGGCATCCAACGCGGCCTGTAAGATGTCTGGCATTGCGGGAAAGAGTTGCTGTCTTTGCGGCTGATGGAGTCGATCCTGTGTGGCTACACGAAGGAATTCGAGCCTTCCTTGTTGCATCGCAGTTACGAACAGCGCGCTGCGACTTAGATTGAAAACCGCATCCCGCCTTGATACTCGCGGTCTCAGAATATCTCGCGCTTTGCTTGTCGATATCGAGAATCCAGGTATAAGCGTCACAATGCGCAGATGTTCGGGCACCGGTACCGAAACAACCACCGGTCTATCCTGGTCCATAACCGCAACTATGAACCCTCCTACTAACGCCGCACTTACGTTATCGGGATGGCCTTCTTCCTCGCAGGCTATCTCCAAAAGCTCGGACTGATCGAGCGGGGACCCGGCCATTGCATTGGCGGCCAATAGCGCACCGACTAGTGCGGCCGAGGAAGAACCTATCCCGCCGGTCATGGGTATGCGATTGTTCAATTGCAGGGCGAACTCGGGCGTCCCGCGCCCGATTCTGGCGAAGAATTTGTCTACGGTGCGAGCTACTAGATTATTGCGGTCCCGAGGCAACCACTGCTCACCTTCACCACTGATGTCGAGCCGAAAGTATGTATCCGGAATGAGCGTGACCGTGTTGTAGAGTGTGAGTGCTATCGCCAAGCAGTCGAACCCTGGACCGAGGTTTGCCGAGGTTGCCGGCACTTTGACTACGATCTTGTTCATTACGTCACACCCTTCTCTTCATATTGATCCTAGCAATTGCACAAACTCGCCAAGTTCCTCCAATGGCCTCCTCCTTGGTCGACAGCGAAATGGCATTTGTCGGGAGTAAGGGCGATAGCAAACCTCAAGTGTTTGTTCCAAGTTTGCTTAGCTAGTGATGGAATCGAAGTTCCGACGGTCGACCATGTTACTCAGCGAGATTTCTCTGGACGTAACGCGCTCTAATTTCGATGGTTTCCATTGGAAAACACCTGTACTTATCGTGAAGCACTCGGTCTGTCGCCAGCTATTACCACAATCCTATCACGCAACAGAGTTCCCAAGCTCCCGGCTGCAATGCTCGATAGGATTGACGCGGCGCGGCGCTGTTGAGCGTCGAATCATGGAGTGTTTCACCAGCAAGATCGATCGGTATCGTAGAATCTGGAGAGGATTCGATAAATTGACCCGTCGCTATACCGGGCGCTTCAGCTTTGTCGGCGCTCTCATCCGGCTCCGTTGAAGATGTCAACACTACCTGGTTGAGCCTGCTGCATCCAAGACCCTCGCCACCTCATCGAGGCGTGGCTCGATAACAATCGGCCGGTTCGCAAGCTCGCCCGCTGCGAACCCGTCACCGCCCAAATGGTAGCGAATTATTGAAGACGGATCCTTGAGCACGTGGCCGGTGAGCAACGCGACCACAGTTTCGCCTCGCTTTATTACACCAGCGCGAACAAGCTTTCGAACGCCGGCCACCGCTGCCGCTGAAGCTGGCTCGCAACCGATACCGGCACGGTCGACTACCGCTTTCGCGTCCAGGATCTCAGAATCCGACACTTGTTCCACAACTCCATCAGTCTTCAGGATTGCTCGCATAGCTCTGCGGTAGCTAACTGGATTGCCGATCCTGATCGCCGTGGCAAGGGTCTCGGCCACGACCGGTTTAAACTCACTGAACTGGTTCTTGAACGCGTTGTAAAACGGATTGGCACCTTCGGACTGGATAACAGCCAGCCTGGGACGCCGATTGATTAGGCCCAGATCCTTGAGCTCTTCTATCGCCTTGCCAAATCCGCTGGCATTGCCAAGATTTCCGCCTGGCAAGGCTATCCAATCCGGAGCGGCCCAACCCATCTGTTGAATCATCTCAAAGACGATTGTCTTCTGTCCTTCGAGGCGATAGGGATTGATCGAATTCAGGATGTAAACCTGACCTTCTTGGGAAAGCTCTTCTATTATTGCCATCGCTTGGTCAAAGTCTCCTCGAACCTCTAGCGTCGTCGCGCCGTAGGCTATCGTCTGGCTCAGCTTTCCGACCGAAACCATCCCCTCCGGCATGAGCACGAGTGCTCTGATACCTGCGAGCGCGGCGTACGAAGCCAGGGACGAGGAAGTGTTCCCGGTCGATGCGCATGCAACCACTGAAGCGCCATTCTTTACGGCATGAGTGATGCCGGCTGTCATTCCTCGATCCTTGAACGATCCTGTCGGGTTTTCACCCTCGTGTTTGAGGAGCAGGTTGTCAAGGTCCGTCCAGCGCGATATTTGCTGGTTGTTGTAAAGGTTTGTATTGCCTTCGGGATGAGAGATGATCTGGTCTTGCGGCACGTCAAGGACGAGCTCTCGGTAGCGCCAGACTCCACTCGCCAATGGACCCTGGCGAACCGCCTGTCTTCGATCAAGTTCTTCGCGGGTCAGGGCTTCTCTTAACGAAGAAAGGTCGCGGATAATTTCTAGTAACCCGCCGCAGCGGCAGCGGTAAACAGGCGTATTAAGTCTGTATTCGGTGGCGCATTCTATGCAGCCTAGAATCAACGAGCTACTCGAATAAATGCGCTTATCTCTCGGACGACTTGGAGTCCGCCAACTTGATCTATCGCCTTCTCCATCTGTCTCTCGTTGGCCGGATGCGACATCACTACTATCTCCGCGATCCCGGCGGCTTCGTCAGTCTCTTTCTGAATGACTGACGCAATGCTGATCTCGTTCCTGCCCAGAATCTCGCCGATCTTAGCGAGCACCCCTGCCTGATCGGCGACTTGTAGTCGGAGGTAGAATCGTGACTCTGTGTCGCCAAAGTCGACCTTTTCGAGTTGTCCGTCGTCCAAGGCTAGCTTCTCGGTCACTCCCCGCGTTATGTTGTTAGCAGATGCACAAATATCCGCTACCACAGCGGAGGCGGTCGGCTTGGCGCCGGCACCCTGTCCGTAGAGCATTAGATTGTCGAGTTGATCGCCATCGATGAGTATGGCGTTGAAGGCCCCCTTGACGCCGGCCAAGTGATGATCCTCTAGAAGGAAAGCCGGCCTCACCGCGAGCTCCAGCTTGTGGTCCTTGCGATGGGCAGTTGCCAGTAGCTTGATGGAGTATCCCATTTCCTCGGCGTATTTGAAGTCTTTCGGATGTAGGTCGGTGATGCCGATGCGCCGGATGTCTGCCGGCGTAACCTCGGTCTTGAAAGCCAACGAGCTCAAAATGGCGAGCTTGTAAGCGGCATCGATGCCCTCAACGTCGTCTGTTGGGTCAGCCTCGGCGTAGCCCAGCTCTTGTGCCTCGCGCAACGCCTCACCATAATCGCGTCCCTGACTCATCGCGGTCAGGATGAAGTTCGTCGTGCCGTTGATGATCGCCTGGATGCTCCTGATCTCGTTCGCGACGAGGTCATTGCGCAACGTTACGATCACTGGGATTCCACCACCCACGCTCGCTTCGAATAGTAGGTCCACTTTGCGCTCATTGGCGAGTTGCAAGAGTCCAGAACCATGCTTGGCAATTACTTCTTTGTTTGCGGTGACTACGTGTTTGCCCATCTTCAGCGCTTGGCGAATGTATCGATGAGCGGGCTCTTCGCCACCCATTACCTCGACAACGATCTGGATGTCCGGATCCTCCAAGATCATTGCGGGATCTGTAGTCAGAAGTTCATTGGGAATCATTACAGATCGTTGCTTGTCTAGCGAGCGTACCAGAATCTTCTTGACGTTCAGCTCGCAGGCGAGGGTTCTCTTGAAGAAGTCACATTTCTCGCTCAGGACCTCGAACGTGCCCCCGCCAACTACACCGGCGCCCATGATTCCAATGTTGACCTTTGGCGTCATTTTGGTGCGAATTTTCTCCAAGGCTTCTTTCGATGCGATCAGGCCATCGACTCAGAATTGGCGGTGCAACCGGTCAAATGTGGGCAGGCGCACGATGTCCAACACGCTCCAAGGAGGCTCGCAGAGCGGCAAAAACTTCCGCCATGTCACTCGTTTCCACCATTCCCATATGCCCTACGCGGCAGATCTTACCCTTCAGTTGCTGCTGCCCGCCGCCGAGCACCACGCCGAACTCCTGGCTCAGCGTTTTATTAAGTGGGCTCCACTCGACTCCCGCCGGTAGCTTTATCGCGGTCACCGTATCAGATGCGTATCGTTCGTCCCTCGCCAAGAGTTCCAGGCCGAGGCCTTTTGCCTGTTGACGTGCGTAGGCCGCGACCCTCTTGTGACGGGCGTGGACATTTGCCAATCCTTCTTGTTCGATCAGGTCCAGGGCTTTGTGCAGCGCATAGAATATGGAGACCGCTGGCGTGGCCAAGGTCTGTCCCTGAATAAAATAGCTCTTGGCCAGCGCAAGATCAAAGTAGAAGCGGGGCATCTTGGCCTCGGCGTTCGCCTGCCAGGCATGTTCATTGAAGCTGATCATGGATAGGCCCGGAGGGGACATCCATCCCTTTTGCGACGCAGTCACCACGACGTCACAACCCCACTGGTCGACAGGCAAATCAATGGAACCAATCGAGCTGACTGCATCCACCAAAAGCAACGGGCCGTGGGACCGAACCACCCGGCTGATCGCCTCCAAGTCGTTTGTCACTCCAGTCGAGGTTTCGTTATGAGTCACCAGCACCGCCTTGAATGGACCAGATTCTTCGATCGCTGCATCGACGGCATCCGGGTCGACTGCGGTGCCCAATTCAAGCTTCAGCGGAACCATGTCCGCGCCGTAAGCACTAGCGATCTGAAGAAACCGGTCCCCAAATGCACCAATCGAGATTCCGAGCACTTTGTCACCCGGAGACAGTGTATTCACGACCGCTGCTTCCAGCCCACCGGTACCGCTTGATGTCAATATGAACAGGTCATTTGTGGTCTGAAAGACTCGCTTCAGCCGCGCCGTGACGTCGTGGAGAATCTCGGCAAATTCCGGGCCGCGGTGATTGATCATGTCGCGCGTACTCGCCTCTACAACTTCCTGTGGGATAGGCGTAGGGCCTGGGATGCGCAGCTGCAAGTTACAACCTCCAAGGTCAATTAACCGATCGGGATAGGAAGAGCTAACCGGACCGGACGAGTCCGGTCAGTAAGAATCAGATCGAAACGGCGGCTTCTTTCTAATTGGGATAAAGCTTCCTAGCCCAAACCAACCGGTATTTTAGCACGGGCCGCTCCCAATAAAGAGGGCCAGAAGCAACGCCCGTTTCCACTGCCGGTAGGTGCCCGACCATTCGTTACGACGGACTGGGGTATCAAATCGCACCTTGCTCGTCGAAGTCGGTCCGCACTCTATTGTGTACGCGTCCAAATATGCCGGCTAGCGCATAGGCAACTTGAGTCGGTCCAACAGCTCCTCAGTCAGCCGTCGATAGGCTAGGGCCCCGGCCGAACGCGGAGCGTACTCAATGATCGTTTGTCCGTAGCTCGGCGCTTCCGATAGCCGGACACTGCGCGGAATCTTGCTGCGAAATAGTAGGGCCGGGAAGTGCTGCCGAACTTGCTCTACGACTTGGGGCGACAGGTTCGTGCGCGCGTCGAACATGGTCATCACGATGCCGGTTATCCGTAAAGAGGGATTCAACGTTTCAACTATCATCCCGATGGTGTTCGTCAGTTGAGCGAGTCCTTCCAACGCCAGGTATTCGCATTGGATAGGAACAATGATGCCGTTGGCGGCTGCCAGAGCGTTCAAGGTGAGGAGTCCCAGCGATGGCGGACAGTCCAACATCACCAGATCGATTGTCTTTGCCGTGCCATTTAGCAGCCGGCGCAACTGGTGTTCCCGAGCTTCTACACCCACCAACTCTAGCTCTGCGCCTGCAAGTCTGATCGAGGATGGCGCCAGCCAGAGACCAGGCCGGCCGGTATCGATCAGGATGGCGCTGAGATCAATATCTCCCAATAATGCTTCGTATATGGAAGGCTCTCCCGACCGCTTGTCATATCCTAGAGAGGCGGTGACGTTTGCTTGTGGGTCCAGATCGATCAAGAGAACACTTATTCCCCGCTCTCCGAGACAAGCGCCGAGGTTGATTGCGGTAGTTGTCTTACCCACTCCTCCCTTCTGGTTTGCAATGGCGATCACTGGAGCCCGATTCACGCTGTCAATCCCTGATCCAGCCGGCGACGAATAGTTGCGTCGTCGGCGATCGCTGCGGTGCCTTCTCCGCTGGTCGACAGGCTGGCTGCGCAACAGGCGTAGCGCCCTGCCGTCGAGGGATCCTCGCCGGCCGCGAGCTGCATAAAGAATGCGGCAGCGAACACATCGCCGGCACCGGTTGGATCTACTACTTGCACGGGCACCGCTTCGACCTGGCCAAGCGGACGGCCGTTCGCCCAGAGGTCAGCGCCGGCCGCCCCTTTCGTCACCGCAATCAGCCTGGCACCGGAAATTAACTCCCGCTTGATAGACTCCAAGCCCTTCAGATCTTCAGTGCTCACGACTATTGCGTCAAAATATTGGGCATACTCCAAGAGTCGTGGATGAGCGTTGGGGCGAACCGAACCCTCCCCGACGTCCCAAGCACGCAGCCACCCTTGTAGAGTGGCGCAGCGCAAGCTGCCCGCCGGACAAAATACGATTTCTTCAGGATCAATTTCTCCCACCAGCGGTGCGAGATGAATGATACGAGCGTTACGCCAATGAGCCGGTGCATCGCAGATTCCTACATTGTCGGCCACCCTCGTTAGAATCTGTCGCCGTCCGCCTGGCTCATATATGTTCCGGAACGTCGTGGTGTTCTCGGCCGGCTTGAGAGCGCAGGAGGCGCCGGCTTCAATCCATTCATCAGCATCGATCCTTGAATGGGCACTGGTGACCACTCCTACCCGCGCACCTAGCTTGGAAGCAACCCAGGCAGCATACCGGACAGTACCTCCCGGTCGGTCGCCAAGTGGGTGTCGATCAATCGTCAGGTGGCCAATTGACAGGTAGTCAATGGATTCTTGAACGTCGCCTAGATATATCACCTGTACGTTCGAGGGGAGACTGTTGAAACCGGCTAAAGTTGGGGCGAAACCACCACCCTGCGGTGATCGCCTTCGTCTATGCTGGAAGTGGTGACTGACGGATTCTCGCTCAGAACTATGTGAATGATTCGTCGTTCGTTCGGAGGCATAGATTCGAGCGTGATCGACCTCCCGGTTTCTTCCACGCGCTTGGCCATCCGTTCAGCCAGCGTCCGCAGTGATGATTCGCGTCGAAGCCGATAGCCTTCTACGTCTACTAATACCCTGATCCGCCTGTTTAATACCCGGCTGGCAATCAAATTGGTTATGAACTGTAGCGATCCCAGGGTATTGCCGCGTCTGCCGATCAGGATTCCAACGTCATCTCCATCAATGTCGAGTACACAGACAAATCCTTCGCCGATGCTTGACTCGTAAGTGGGCTTTACAGTGAGCGTCGCGTCAACGTTCATCATGCGAAGTAAGGTCTCGAGCACCTCTTTCGCGGTCTCCTTTATCTCGTCTTCTTGGGATGGTTCATCGACGCTGGACGCACTCTCCTTCGGCGTGACGAGGATTCGGGCATCTTCGCCACCAATGCCCAAGAGCCCACGGTTACCCTCGGCTAGAACGGCGATTTCTACTTCTTCGCGGCCTTTGCCCAGTTGATCAAGCGCAATTTGAGTGGCTTCTTCCACAGTGCCGGCCGAGATCTCTAGACTCTCCAATTTACCTCCTGGCCTCCAATCATCGTGCCCCTTAGGATCGATTGATGGTTTATTGAACGCTTCAAAATCGCCTGCAAACCGGTCTCAAGAACGAGAAGCGTTCTTTTTTCTACGTTTACGTCGACGGCCGGAGGTTCCGGCTGTGCGACTTCTTTGCGAAGGCCCACGGGTTGATGTCACGGTCGAACGACGTTTCGGCCTCCTTCCGTCCTTCGCTGGTTGTGGGACTTCTTCAGCGGGTGCACTTGCCTCGATCTCTACGGGTTCTGCGACGACGGCCTCTTGGGCCTCTCGGGCCTCTCGGAGTCGCCGCTCGTTCTCGATTTGGATGCCAATTAACCCCTTCTGAAAGTAGCCAGTCCGCTCCTGAATGCGCTCCGGCAAGAGGCTGCCCCACCCAGTAAGAAACAGCTGCTGGAAGATAGTGATGACATTCGTAGTGACCCAATACACTACAAGCCCTGCAGTAATGATCTCCTGAACGGCGAATATCAAGTACATAAGGGGCATGAACTGCATTATCTGCTGGGTCATCTTCTGCTGAGGATCGACGCTCTTCACCATAGTCATCCTCATCATCACGTAGCCACTGATCGCAGATAAGATCGCCAGCGCGAACGGAAAGCCTTCGTTCTTGGCAAGGCTTGACACCCATAGAAACGGCTCGGCGAACGATTCATCGTAAGTGTGTGCAAGGGGATCGGCTAGATTCCACAATGCTCGGTAGAGCGCGAACCAGATAGGCATTTGAATCAGCATCGGCAGACAGCCGGCGGCCGGATTGACTCCGTGTTTGCTGTACAGCGCCATCGTCTCCTGCTGCAGGCGTACCTTGTCCTTCGGGTACTTCTTTCGCACCTCACTGATCTCAGGCTGAAGTCGCTGCATCTTCTTCGATGAACGGAGCGAGGTCATGGTCAAGGGGAGTGTTATCGTCTTCACAATGACGGTGAAGACGACGATGGTGAGTCCCCAGCTTGCTAGGCCAGCGTCGCCGAGGATGCCGTAGAGAAAGGTCAACGCTTCGGTAAGCGGATTTACCAGGGTGTTGTTGAAGAAATCACCGATCTGGTCCAGCAACCGATTATCCTCCTAGCGCCTTAATGGCTGCCGGCTCTCGGTGAGAATGGCAGGTGTGTTTCATGGTACAGGGTCATAGCCGCCGGCGTTGAAGGGGTTGCACCGCAAGACTCTCCAGACCGCAAGCATGCTTCCTCTAAAAACGCCGTACTTTTCGAGCGAAGTGCCGGCATATTCTGAGCAAGTCGGATAGTATCGGCAGCTAGGTGGCAGCATTGGAGACACCCACCGGCGATAGGCATTGATTGCTCCGATCATAAACCACTTCATCTGGAGGGCCTTCCCCACGTCTAGACGGATGGCCGGTACAAACCGGCCCTGCCGGCCAGATTCTCAACCGTCGAACAGATCTTGGCGAAGTCCGCCGTTGCGATAGACGGGCGGGCCACGAAAAGGACGTCAAGGCCTTGGTGCAACTCATCTAGAAAAGATCCGATCGACTCCTTTATCCGGCGCTTGGTCCTATTGCGCACTACGGCCTTGCCGATCTTCTTGCCAGTGACAATGCCGAACCTAGACAGCTTACCGCCGTTGGGGTGAACGTACATGGCTAGTATTGGGCTCGAAAAGGAGCTTCCTCGCCGTCTGACGCGTTGAAAGTCGGCCTTTTCGCGCAGACGGTAACGTCTATCCAATAGGTCGAAAACCGGGCTCTGTATCTGCCAAGCAGATGGCGGACATTTAGGAAGTGGCGGGTGTTAGCCGCTTGCGCCCGGCTCGCCGCCGGCGCTTGATTATCGCACGTCCGCCCGGGGAACTCATTCGGCCGAGGAACCCGTGCTTTCGCGCGCGTCGTCTCTTCTTGGGTTGATATGTTCTCTTTGGCACGTTACGTCTTCCATTCTATCGACCCGTCCGCCAGCACGGGCTCTTTAGCGACTCACGATCGATGAGGCGCATGTTCAGCTTCGGATTATAGGTTTGGTTCGTCCGGTATGTCAATTTGAGCCTGTAACGAAGCAGGGACTTTCGATTCGCCATCCAAGGCGGCTCTGAGACCCGGCTCTAAACCATTGTTTTGCATTTTTTGCTTTTGTAAGAGCGATCCTGTGTGAGATGAAAGAGGCTCGCCGGGGTTTTTCACTCCTTCACCCAAGCCGGCGACAAGAGCCGGCCCCACAGCCAGCGGCGTGTTGCCTGGATATTTGTTTTGCAATTTTACCATTTGTGGCAGTTATCCTGTGTCGGCCGATTGTGGCCGGCAGGGGTTTTTCGATTCTCTACCAGGCGGGCCACAAGAGCCGGCCTTACAGACAGCGGCATGTCGGCTGGATATTTGTTTTGCATTTTTCATATTTAGTTGGCGACCCTCCGCTGCGCGATATCGACCGGCAGCCCGAATTGGCGCTGCTGCCCAGCGGGAAACCAGTGTACCCGAACATGTGTATTATAATAGTACCACTGCTTGAGCGACCCCGCACGAGTTGATAGAGGCCGGCGGAGGGCCTTTCGATTCTCGGCCCAGGGCAGCCATAAGGGATGCCTACACGTTTGCGCCATGGTCATCGGTCAAGGCGAGGCGCTACTGCAAATCGGGACGCCGTGTAGTAACAGTTCAGATTTGGGTGTATGTCTCTCCTCCATGCCCGTGAACTGGATAGGTCGAGTCGCCATTCGGGACCTCAGTCGGCGGTCAAGGGGTGATTTCCAACCTATCGATGCCAAATCCACGAGCTGGTCGACCTCATCCCCTCGCCTTGCGTAGTCTTCGACCTGGCCCCCTTCTACTGGCCAGGAGAAGGGGGATCTTTGTTGTGGGGGACGCCCCCACATCCCCCGGCATCCGCCTGAGGCGGATCGCCCTTGCAACCCTTTCCTGGCTTTCGCCGATCAGACATCCTCGCCTGTGGTAGACCCTTATTGGTGCGATATTACGCCCATACGGAGCAGGTACCCCTGAATCTGAACACTTACACCGTGTATCGTCGGATATACCGACCGCGTCTTATTCTTGCTGACCGACATCCGGGATTATTTCGGCCATTGGAGTACCGTGATGTGCTTGACTTGGTGGTTTCAGCAACAGCGTTACACTAGTTGAGGTGGGGATGTGAATGCCGGCTATTGAAGTGTCCGGACGGCGTAACAGCGAAGTTGACACTTAATCAACCCCGATTGAGGGATTTTAGGATGTTATTGGCGATGTACTGCCCAGGCAACTGCACCTCAGCGCGTGAGTCGGCTCCGAATTCCAGTTGGTAAGGTGAATGCGAGGTGGATGCGCTCGAAGTTTCCCATAGGGATATTAGTTCTCACCCGCCGAACAGTGCTCTGGAGTGTGCGGCAGGTTCAATAGTGCGAT
The DNA here is from genome assembly GCA_965220775.1 of Chloroflexota bacterium. Taxonomy (GTDB): domain Bacteria; phylum Chloroflexota; class UBA6077; order FW602-bin22; family JBCLEL01. The sequence goes on along the minus strand of OZ244845.1, from coordinate 3,607,957 downwards.
CGTGATGAACGCAAATCCAGACTCCACGAACAGACCTCACTCCCGTGATCGCGACTTTCTAAGATTCTGGATTGGGGAGACTGTTTCTAGTGGTGGCTCGGCTCTTTTCAACCTTGCTCTGCCCCTGACGGCGGTACTCGTTCTCCAGGCGACCGCATTCGAGATGGGCCTGCTGCGCGCCGCGGGAACGATTCCAATCATCCTACTTGGGCTGTTCGTCGGGGTTTGGGTCGACCGGCTCCCGAGGCGACCGATTATTATCGTTACAAACTTAGGGCAGGCTTTCCTGATTGCGTTGATCCCATTGACTGCGTTGTTGGGCATTTTCCGCATTGAAGTCCTCTACGCGATAGTGCTTGCTGTAGGTGCCCTGGGGGTGTTCTAGTTTGTGGCCGCCCAATCATATTTGCCGACGCTCGTGCGACAAGAAGGTCTGGTAGAAGCAAATAGCAAACTTCAACTCAGCCAATCGGCGGCCGGCATTGGTGCGCCCGGTGTTGGTGGTTGGCTAATCGAGCTCGTCAGCGCCCCTTTCGTCCTCCTCTTGTATTCTGTGTCTCTAATTATCTCGGCTGTCATGACCGGTCTTATACAGAAGCCGGAGCCGGCGCAACAGCGTTCTGTAAATCAAGGAGATGTCTGGCGTGAAATAGGCGAGGGAATTCGCATTATCTGGCAACAGCCGTTGCTTAGAACCCTTGTCGTCGCGCCTGGTGTCGCCAACCTTGGTGCTGGCGTGCAGTTGGCCGTATTTGTTCTATTCGTGGCACAAGACCTCGGAGTGACGCCAACAATGCTTGGTCTTATAGGTGCAATCGGCGGCACCGGAGCACTTGTCGGCGCGGCATTGTCGGCCAAGGTGACCCGGCGAATCGGGCCGGGGCTCTCGATCGTACTTGCGCAGTTACTGATGTGTACTGGAAGTGTGCTCATCGCAATGGCCGGCGGCCCGCTGACAGTAGCGTTACCACTGCTGGGACTGTCCGCAGGTCTACTGTGGATCGGGACCAGGATCTGGAGTGTTAACGATGTTGCCCTGCGCCAGGCGCTTACGCCGGCCGATCTATTGGGCCGCGTTAATGCAACGCGACGGGTGGTCGTCCACGGTATAGCGCCAATAGGTGCACTGATGGGAGGTGTGCTTGGCACAGTGTTCGACCTCCGGACAGCGCTCGTCGTTGGTGCGGCAATCGTCTTGACGGCGTTGGTCGCTATTGTGTATTCACCACTTCGATCGCTGCGCCACCTACCAGGTTCCGGAAGGGTGGACAATACTACCTAAGATGCAAGATAGCGCCATATCATCCCAAGTTGCTAGGTAAGAATGCACGCTCGTCCGCTGTCTCTCTGACGGGCCGACACAAGCCCACGGTGCTGAGCGCTTCGGCGACCCTCTTGTTCCTAACCGCTATGACCCTTACTTGTTGATCCTGAATAGATCAAGAGCCAGGTGGGGCCTCAATTCGTCGGTGGTGTCATCAGCGTGAGGTTGCGTGTCGATCCAATCCTGAACTTCTTCCAGGATTGGTAGGTAGTCGTGATCTGGGATACCCCAGAATTCGGAATGAAGCTTGAGCCTCAAGTGCCCAAAGGCGTCTGCATGTTTTATTTGTTTCGTCCATGCAAGGTCGTTTGTATCGATTGCGATCTGTTCGGCCCCCCGCCCTCGCAGATATACTGCCAATAGGCTTCTGTCTCTGATCCCTCGGTAAGGGTTCAAATACCCGCGTGCCTTGGCGCGCTCCGCAAACTTTAGGCGGACCGCGTTTCCGAATGCGCCTTTGTCACTTACATGGATAAAGAGCCCGCTGTCCTTCGTGACTCTGATGATCTCGTCTACGGCGGATTCCCAGTTGCCAACGTGCTGAAAGAGTTTTGAGGCCATCACGGCAGTAAACGTGCCGGTCGGAAACTCCATCGACCTAACATCGGAGACGATGAAGTTCGCCCTGTCTCGAGGCTCGGTTTTCGAGCGCGCGATGTCGAGCATTGCTCGCGAGACATCTATTCCCGTCACGGAGAACCCGGCCCTGATCAGTGGGATAGAGAGCTGACCGGTGCCGCATCCGGCGTCCAGGATCTCCCCGCTTCGGTCGAGGCCGGCCAGGTCGATTATGCGCTGAAAACACTCGTCGAGAAGCGCTTCCGGCATATTGCGAGTCTTGTCGTAGTGCGCGGCGACCGGTGTGTAGTCAGACGTGTTCTCGAATGCTTTCAAAGGCCGGCATCCTAGACCGGTATCTCCTGACCGATGCCGCGCTCTCGGGCCAAACGGTAGATATGTATGCCAACCGCCACGTCCTCTAGCGCGATGCCCTGAGACTCGAAGAGCGTGATCTCATCTTCAGAATCGCGGCCGGATGCCCGGCCTACGACGATATCGGCGAGCTCGACAACGCTGCCCCAAGTCATACGACCGGCACCGACTACAGGGATCACGTCGCCGCACTCGATGATGGCCTGCTCTTTCAAGTCGACTACGACGCGGTTCGCTCTAACTACAGTAGCCTCGTCAACCTCCTGCCGCTCCGCGCCATTCGAGCCTATCGCGTTTATGTGTACGCCGGCCGATAGCGAGTTTCCATCGAAGACAGGACGTCTTGAGTTGGTCGCGGCGATCAGCACGTCGGCCTGGCGAGCCACGTCGTTGGCGCTTGCCGCCGGCTCGATCGGCAGTTTCACGGTCCTCGACATTTCCTCGCAAAACGCGTTCAATCTCTCCGGATCGCGTCCGTAGGCAACCCCTCTCTCGAATTGCCGCACTGCGCAGACAGCCTCCACCTGGGACCGTGCCTGCCAACCTGTTCCGATTGAACCGAAAACGGAGACCTCGTTGCGGGCCAGGTACCTGGTCGCTACTCCGCTTGCGGCGCCGGTTCGGATTTGGCCCAGACGGTTGGCCTGCATCAACGCCAACAGCTCGCCGGACGTGCTGTCATAAAGGACGAAGTGAAAATTCGGCCTGCCGGCCATCGTCGTGTAGGCCTTGAATCCGATAGCATCTTCGGCCGGCAATGCCGCCGGCATCACCTGTAGTGTTCCGCCTGCGATCTTGACTCGTTGACGCGGGCGAACGGGCGCTTTATCGTCGGCCATCTGCCGGAACGCATCATCAAGCGCTTCAATTGCATCATTCATGGTCAGAAGTCTTCCGACGTCATCCTCGGTCAGGAATAGTGCCATCGAATAGGTATCCTCCGAATTTGCGGCCAAAACCACGCGTGTACTTTAGGCCGACGCCACCTGTCGATACAGTTCCACAGTACGTCTTGCTACCGCATCCCAAGTGTATCGCGAATCCACGCTGGCGCGGGCGTTGAATTCCATCGCCGCGATCTGACGAGGACTTCGAGCGGCCAACAGCCTCAGCTTCTTGGCGATGTCCATAGCGTCGCGTCTTATGAGATACCCATTTGCACTATCCTGAACAAGCGCGTGGACAGGTGCGGCACTCGTCACGAGTACCGGTGTACCCACCGCCAAAGATTCGAGGGCCGCGATCAAAAAGGTCTCGTAGGCGGTGGGGCACACCAGCGCGTCGCTAGCGGCCAGGAAATGCTCCGACCCAGGCTGATACCCGACGAAGCGGATACTCTGATCCACGCCCAATTGCCGGGAAAGGCGAGCGTACTTGCCTATGTCGCCGCGTCCGATCACGAACAGTACGAATTGTCCCTTCGGTAGCTTGCCGATAGCCTCTATAGTCTCTCGAAGTCCTTTCCTCTCCCAATCTCCTCCGACGATCGACGCTACCAACTGATCCGGCCGGATACCGTGCGCCTGGCGCATCTTTGAGCCCACCTCTCTGCGCAGGCCCGGATGAAATCGATTTGTATCGACACCGTTCGAAATGACGCTGATGCGCTTGGGATCGCAGCCATAGTGACGGACAAGGTCGCGCTTCAGCTCTTCCGAAACTGCGATGATAGCCTGCAGACCCGGACGGGAATACATCAAACGTTCGCCAATCGCGGCTACGGTCGTGTAGGCCAAGCGGACGATGTGATCAGGCCAACCGTCGGTACGTTGCCGACTCCGTGGCGAATAGTAGCTACCTTCCAATTGCAGGCGCTGAGCCTCACGCTGACAGAAATGGCTCGTGATGACATCGCCGGCGAAATAATCATCCCCATTTGAGCAGGCGGTGGAAAGTACGGTGGAGTGAACTATATCGAAATGACGGGATCGTCCGCCATCCCTTCGGTCGAGCGGCCATGCGTGGGCAACCACGAATCTGAGATAGTCGGCGAGACCAAAAGGCGGCAGTCCTCGCACCCGGCGAACGGATGGGCACAGATGCGGCCAGTCGTGCCTGACGCTGGTAAATGCGGTGACATCGTGGCTCTTTGCTACTCTGGTTGCGACTTCCGCAAGCGCCGCCTGTGGCGAGCCCAATCGATCGAGTTGAGGGGCGAGGTAGGCGATGCGGATGGCCTCAGGTCTTTCCTCTCAGCCCAGTCCCAGATCCGGGGCTACTCTTCGCATCGACGCGATAACGTGGCCGATGTGGTCGTCCAAGCTGATGTCCAACGACTCGGCGCCGTCGATGATGTCCTGCCGCTTGACCGCGCGCGCAAATGCCTTGTCCTTCATCTTCTTCTTTACGGACGATACCTTGACTTCAGCCAGGATCTTGTTCGGCCTGACCAACGTGACCGCCACGATGAAGCCGGCAAGCTCATCAACCGCGTACAGGGTCTTGTCCATCAGACTCTTGCGTTCCAGGTTCAGATATTCGGCGTGCGACAAGATCGAATAGACTATGTGCTCTGGTACGCCGGCGTCCCGAAGGATCGGCGCTCCGGCCTCTGGATGTTTGTCGGCCGTGGGATGTATCTCATAGTCGAAGTCGTGCAGAAGGCCTGTGATGCTCCATTCTTCTACGTCTTCGCCAAACTTCTCAGCGTATCCGCGCATCGCGGCTTCTACCGCGAGGCTGTGCTTGATCAGGTTTTGGTTCTTGACGTAAGTATTGAGTATTTCCCAGGCTTTGGCCCGGTCCAAAACAGCGCCTCCTCGCGTGCAGGCTTTAGAGGATGATCTCGCCTGACATTGCGTTGATCCTCAAGTCCCGTTCAGGTCAATCGTGAGTTGCCGGCTCGAGATTACCGGCGGTGTATGGAGTGTACTGCCTAGCTCTTCTCCGACTTGCCCATGTCTTCCATGTCTAGGGTATCGATGAAATCGCGGAATGCGGACAACTTCTTGGACTCCTCTTCCTGCTCTTTGGGGGACTTCTGTTCGTTCGGCGTTTCGGCGTCCTGAGTCGCATCGAGATTGACTCCGGCCTTCTCCAGCACAGTATCTTCGGCGAATATTGGCGCCTTTAGTCGAACTGCGAGGGCAATTGCGTCACTGGGCCGGGAGTCTATTTCAATGACCCGCCCGTTCACTTCGAGGTTGATGCGAGCGTAGAAAACCTCCTCGGAGAGGTCATTCACGATAATCCGGCTGACCTTTGCTGCCAACTCGTTGATGATTGTCTTGAGAAGATCGTGGGTCCAAGGCCTGGGAACCGAGACGTTTTGCAATTGGACGACGATTGCATCCGCCTCGTTATTGCCAATCCAAATTGGGAGGTACCGCTCGGAGGACTTCTCTTTGAGCACGACCACACGCTGATAGTTCTGCAGATTGACGCGGACGCTTTCGACGATCATCTCAACCAGCATCGAGGGCTCCTGCCACAACCTGAAAGTAAATCATCGATCCGCACGCCGGATCGACTGGCGGTGTCGAACGACGGTGAAGCTGCCTCCTCCGCCGTTTCTTCGGTCGAAGTATAGGAATGGCTCCATCATGTTGTCAAGACAGGTTGTAGCGTATTTTTCAGCGCATCGCAACCCGGATGTTAGTCGGAACAATGCAGTGCCGCCTAGCAAAATCTGTCCTTCCGCAGGAGGCAGTTGCCTGCAGACCTTTGCGGGTCGATCGGGCCGGTCGCGCTCTGAGCCCAGGTGATGGCCGGATCATCCAACCGAAACGCTTTGGAAGATTGACACAGCCAATGGGTTCATCATATATTGCCGATGCGGACAATAAGACAGCAATCGACTCCCGTCGGTATTGGTCGGTACTGATAGAGTCGTAAGGATTCTTCGTTAAAGGCCGCCGGCGTGCTGTCTGCGGCCGGCAATAGCAGAGGTGACTTGCAATGTCTGGAAACGGTCGATCCGAGACTAACTTACCCGCCGGCCAGTGGTCGCCATCGCCAGATCAGGTTGCCCAATGGGTCGCCGACTATGAACGCGACGGATATCTAATCCTGCGGAACATCCTGTCGCCGGAGGAAGTGCGACAGATGCGCGAGGAGCTTATCGCGGCCTTTGATGGGCCCGATAACGCCGGCTCGGACAGCGACATCATTCGCCACCAGATGTTCCTGAACGGCAAGATTTTCGAAGACTTGATCGATCGCGCGCCGGCCATCGACTTTCTCGAAGCGTTGCTTGGACCCGATTGCCACATGATTTCGATGAATGCCATCTACACTCGCCCGGGGCAGGGCATCTCCACCTGGCACATCGACGAAGCGATCCATTTTCCCCGGCCTCCGGGGGTGCCGCTAGATCCACGAATTCCCACACCAAATTTTGTTGTGCAGGTGATGCACTATCTCGTGGACGTGGACGAAGAACTCGGTCCGACTCAGTTTGTGACCGGTAGCCACCGCAGCGGACGGGCGCCGGATCCGGAATTGACCTACGAGGAACAAGGCGTCCACAGCATCATCGTCAATGCCGGCGACCTTTGTTTCCAGAACGGCCAGACCTGGCACCGAGGCGCGCCAAACCAAACAAACAACCGCTGTCGCTACGTACAGCAGGTCAGCTACGGCTGCCGCTTCATATCTCAGCGTTTCTACCCATTCGTAAACTACCATATGCCGGAAGATTTGCTCGCCCGTTCGTCACCACGCCGTCAGAGATTGCTCGGCGTCCACCCCCGCGGCCCATACGGATAGAATGGGAAGCATTCACCCTCGGCAGCACCATATGAAATGTGAGGTATAGCCCAAATGATCCAACAGGCATTCGTGATGAAGCTCAAGCCCGGCGCTCTCGACGAGTACGTCAAACGTCATGACGAGATATGGCCTGAGTTGACGGCTGAAATCAAAAAATGCGGCATAAGCAAGATCGCTTCTTTTGAGGACGATCCGTACGTGTTCCTCTATTCCGAAGTTGAAGACGAGGGTGCTTGGGATCGGCTCTGGGACTCCGAAATCCACATCAAGTGGGGTGGATGGTTCGAGCCTCTTATGGAGTTCAACAAAGAGGGTAAGGTAGACGCGAAGTTTGTGCGCCAGGTTTTCAATTTCGACGCATCGGAGTGAGTCATGAGTGATGCTGGAATGCTAGCCGGCAAGGTCGCGGTGGTCATTGGCGGAGGGCGCGGCATCGGCAGGTCCGTCGCGCTCGCTCTGGCCGGCGCCGGCGCCCACGTGCACGTAGTCGCCCGGACCAGCTCTCAGCTCGCCGAGACCGTCCAGCTCATCGAGGCAGGCGGAGGCAGTGCGACGGCCACGGCGCTCGACGCGAGCCAGCCGGAGGCAATCTTCGACGAACTCAAGCCGCGAGTGGACCGGCTGAGCGGGCCGCCCGATATCCTGGTCAATTCCGTTGGCGTCTTTGGCCCGATTCAACTGGTGGTGGATACTGCCTACCAAGAATGGGTTGATACGATCAACTTCAACCTCATTGCGCCGTATCTCTCCTGTCGAGCGTTCGTAGCTGGCATGATTGCAAAAGGGTGGGGCCGCATCATCAATGTCACTTCGGCCGCGTCACTCCACCCGCCCGGACCGCTCAACAGCGCCTATTCCACGAGCAAAGTTGCGCTGAACCAATTCACACGTTCGCTCGCCGCCGAGTTGGTTGGAACCGGCGTTACGGCGAACGTCTTGCATCCCGGTGAAGTCAAGACCGAAATGTGGAGCTACATCAAGGAGCAGGCCGATACTCTGGGAGAAATAGGCGAGCCTCTGCGCGAATGGGCACGCGACGTCGGAGAAAGCGGCGGCGACCCTCCGGAGAAGACAGCAGACCTGGTGTTATCATTGGTCGACGAAGACTCAGGTTCCGTAAATGGCCAGTTCCTATGGATCAAAGATGGCCGACAGGACCCCATACCAACTGATTGATAGGTGAATGAATGCATAACGCTCATTTTTTCCGCGAGAAGATAAAGTCGGGAAAGCCAGTAATTGGTGCCGCAATATCATTCACAGACCCCACTGTTAGTGAAGCTCTAACCGACATTGTTGACTTCCTATTCATCGATGCGGAGCATAATCCCATCACGCCGGAGGCGGTTTTGGGTCACGTGATGGCGACCAAGGGCACCGAGTGCGCGGCGCTTGTCCGTGTGCCCACCGCTGATACTTCATACATAAAGTGGTCGCTTGACGCTGGGGCAGACGGGATAGTGGGACCACAGATTCGCTCCGTCGAGGATGCAAAGTTGATAGTCGATTGGTGTCGGTATCCGCCGTTGGGCGTTCGCGGTATCGGCCCCAGGCGGGCCGGGGGCTATTCAGGTAGCCTAGGTCCAGACTTTCCCCAACGAGCGAATGAGCAGATTCTGGCGTTCGTGATGATGGAGCACGTCGACGCAGTGGCTCAGATCGATTCCATCCTGGCCTTGCCCGGCCTCGATGGAGTTATGATCGGGCCTGGCGACCTGTCGGGCTCTCTGGGGACTCTGCTGGATATGAGTAATCCCAGGTTCCGTCCCACCGCGGAAACGATCATCTCGAAGACACGGGCCAGCGGTAAAATGCTGGGCGTAGGATTGGGAGATAGCATCGAAGCGTCGAGAAGCTGGATTAACGATGGAGTTCAGTTTGTCCAAGCCGGCGGAGATCATTTCTATCTGAGGAGCGCTTCCCGCATTCTTATGGAAGCCCTCGTGCCGGAGTAGGCGCAAGAGGGTCGAAACGTTCACTGGATCCGAGAGTCGGCAGATGCGACCGGCAATAATACGGCTCAGCGTGTATGCCGCGCCGACCGGTCCCGGACCTGTCGCGTTGGGTCCATCAGTGTTTCCTCGCCGGCGGGCTATATCAATCGCCGGAAGTGTGGCAACTCGCCGACCAATGGCATAGCGTACGATCTGAATGCGTCCGTAACATCGTCCAATTCGTCCGCCAGATACTCGAGCGGCATCGTACGCTCGCGGTTCGCGACCTGCTCGAGAGATACTAGTCCGGTCTCGATGCGGTAGACCGGCTCCGGCTTGCGAATCAGGCTAACCATCACGCCGCTGTGCCCATCTTTCAACGCACGCACTGCCTCACGGCCGGCTAGCTCGGCCTCGGCGAGGTCGACCTCGGAAACATATGCCATCGAAGTACGTTGGAGGGTCCCGGGGCGGTCCCATCTCGCCCGCACTCCCAGATTTCGACTGATCGACCTACATAGAACGTCGGCCGGCCTCAGGTCGCGCCGGTGGCCAAACGAATCGACAACCTCCGGCTGGCCGGACGCGCCTACCAACTCTCCAGACTCATACCGGACGGTCTCGCTGATTACGATCGTCGCGTGTCCGACTCTCTTGAGGCTGTCTTCCACCAATGATAGGAATCGGTCGATGGCAAACGGCAGCTCCGCCGGCCAGATAATCTGCGGGGGATCCATAGAGTCGCGTTTTGCCAGTCCGGCCGCGGCCGCCACCCACCCGGTATTGCGGCCCATCACCTCGATGATCTTCGCTTGATCGACCTTGCTCATCGCCGCCGTATCGCAGCCGGCCTCTTGGGTGACGCTCGCGACGTAACGAGCGATGCTACCGTACCCGGGGCAATGGTCAGTCCCCACGAGATCGTTGTCTATCGTCTTGGGCACGACCACCACTCGGAGGTCGTATCCCGCTGACCCAGCCGCACCGGCAAGGCGATTGGCAGTATCGGCAGAATCGTTCCCACCTATGTAGACAAACCACCGGGCAGCTTGGGCTTGCAGCCGGTCTAGCAGACTGGCGATGTCTTCGTCCGAAAGCTTCAATCGACAGGAACCAAGCGCGGCCGAAGGGGTTCTCTTCAGTAGAGACAACTCTGTCGTTGAGAGCCTGCCCAGGTCAGCGAACTCGCCGGCAAGCGCCCCCTCGACGCCGTGGACCATGCCGGTGACCCTCCCTGGTCCAAGCCAAGCATTCGCCGCGGCGACCACTCCGGCAAGACTGGCGTTGATCACTACCGTGGCTCCGCCGGACTGGCCAACTACTAGCTTTTGGTTCATTTTCAGTCTCATTCATTGGGTGGTATTGCTGATGTTGAGCGGCAGTCCGACGATTGAGTATTTAGAGCCGCATCCCGGGATGGCAGGTGCGGCGGCGGCCGATGCACAGGGAAATCAATTGGACACGGACCGCTTGAGTTGGCGAATCAGCTCGTGGGCCTGCGTAACGTCGTGGGTGGACGGACTTGACGAAATATACTCTTCCAGGTCATTCAGGGCGAGCGCGTGGCGGCCGGTTTGGGCGTACAGCAGTCCGCGGTCTCGGCGTTCCTGGGTCGCCGCTGGCTGTAGCGCCATCAGCCAATTGGTGGCTCGAAGGGCGCGGTTATAGTCCTGGCCGCGCCAATAGATGGCTTTGATGTTGCGCAGCATGCGGGCGATGAACTCCAGGTTCGATATTGGAGACAGATAGCCAGGGCTCCACCGCACATCGGCGCCTGTAACTTGACGAAGGCGCTGCGCGCACTCCTCAACTGAGAGGATAATCCCTCCGTGGAATGGATCGACGAACATGTCGGTTAGATTGGCGTGCCGAACGAGGAAGTGCCCTGGCATTCCGATTCCCAAGAGCCTTATCCCCAGCCGCTTGCCTACCTCTATGTATATTAGCGACAGCGTGATCGGAATACCCAGCCGGCGGCTCAACACAGCATTCAGCAAGCTGTTTCGCGTGTCGTAATAGTCTTCTCGATTACCGCGGAATCCCATCTCGTCGAACAGAAATTCACTAAGAATATTGATGCAATAAAGGGGGTCGCGCTCGCGACTCAGCCGTCGACGAGCTACGTCAGCCAGCGAATCAAGGGAGGATATGTGCTCGTTGGCGTCGAGATGGGGATCCTCAACCGTGGCAATCATCAAGGCGGCCGGCGCCAGTTCGATCTGTTCGTCTGGCAACCCTGCCAACTTGGCGAAACGCTCCGTCACGACTTTGCGCTCCATCCGGTCACCGGTACCAAGATTGATGGTTTGGTCCTGCGTGAGCGCTTGATGAACTGGACATACGGTGCCGGAGAACTACCCAGCCAGATTCTCTTTGAGGTTTTCCAATGCCTCTATGAAATCCCGTTCAGGACACGCTTCCCAATCTTCCGAGGTCTTTAGCTTCAAATTGATCAATGTTGGCCCGTCTTCGGCAAGGATCCGACCGACTGATTCTTCAAAGTCCTTCGCATTATCGAACGTATAAGCCGCACGGTAGCCGGCTCCTTTCGCCATTCCGGCAAAATCCACCATGCCGGCGCCTGGGATTAGCTGGCCGCCCGTCACTTCGTAGACCCCGTTCTCGTACACAAAGTGCACCAGATTGGCTGGGCCGGCGCTCCCTATAGTAACGAGGGTCCCCAGGTTCATCAGCAGGCTGCCATCCCCGTCCAACACGTAGACGCGGCGATCGGGCTTGGCTAGGGCAATTCCCAGGGCCACCGACGATGTCTTGCCCATCGCTCCGCCAAGGCCGATATCCGATTTGGAGTCCTTGGCGACCCGGGCCCATTCGTGTGAATTCGTCATCGTATGGACCACAATGACATTGTCCTGATATTGGCCGATGATTCCAGTCGCTTCCCGGGACGTAAACATTACTCGTATTCGGTGCCGATCAAGACAGCAACCGGCCGTGACTGATCTTGGGCGCGTCTGAATGCTTCGGAAATCAAACCAATGTCGCTATCCGACTCGACTAGATAGTGCTCTATGCCCCAAGACTCTAGATTCTTCACGGTGTAAACGCCGGCCGAGTCGGTCATTGGTCGACCCTGCCGCCATCCTCGGTAGCCGACAAGAACGAGCAGCGGAAGCTGGCAATCGAGCGCCAACGCCCGAATGGAGTCGCCGGATTCGAAGAAGCCGGTGTTCTGGATCAGCACGACAGGCGTCTTTCCGCCGATGATCAGTCCCATCGCGATCGCAAACGTCTCTCCTTCGCGACATACAGGCACAACCGCCAGGTCGGGATCAGCAGACATCGTGTCATAGAGGAACCTGGCCTCGCTGTCGGGTAGCCACACAGCGTGGGTAATACCGCAACTCTTGATCTCATCGACGAAACGTCGCGCGGTCAGGGATATTTGCGCAGTGGCCATATGCGTTCCCTCCTAATAGCGGTTCGACACGGAGCGAAGTGTTCTTCCCATCGGTTAAGACTCACTATAATCCTGCCTGACTCGATTGTACAGCGGCGCCGGCGGCTGACAGCAGTTACGCACGGCGCATATGCTAAGATCGTCTTCAGGCCGGCGAGGCCAGACTAGTTGCCGGAGGAGGCGGTCGCTGATGGGTATTTTAGATCAGTTCAAGCTTGATGGCCGCGTGGCATTAGTCACCGGCGCGGGCAGCGGTCTCGGGGAGGCGTTCTCCCACGCCATGGCAGAAGCCGGAGCAGATGTGGCTTGCGTGGACATCGATCCGCGAACGGCCGAGGAAACCGCCAAACGAGTGCGGGAATTGGGCCGGCGAGCGGTTGCCATCGAGGCGGACGTCAGCGTTGAGTCCGACAATATCCGAATGGTCGATGAAGCTGTGGAGCAGCTTGGAACCCTCGACATCGCCTTCGCCAACGCCGGCTTGGGTAGCAGGTCGGTCCCATTGGTTGAGTCTAGTCTGGACGATTGGCAACTCGTGATAGGCGTCAATCTGACCGGTGTCTACCTCACTGCCCGCGAAGTTGCCAGGGTTATGGTTCCCCGGCGACGGGGCAAGATAATCGCGACTGCGTCGATCTATGGATTCACCTCACATATCGCGGCCGGACGGGGCCGAGAGTACGTGTCCAGCAAGGCCGGAGTGGTGAATTTGATCCGGAGCCTTGGCGTCGAGTTGGCAGAGCACAATATTCAAGTCAATGGGATTGCACCGACTCACGCCCGGACCAACATAGGTGGCGGTATGTTAAAACAGGCGTCGAATCCCATAGTTGACGCGGTGAAAGTACGAATGCCAATAGGACGGATCGCGGATGCGGACGAGTTCAAAGGAGTGGCCGTGTTTCTCGCGTCGGCCGCTTCCGATCTAGTTACCGGTACTACCGTCGTGGTAGATGGCGGCTTTCTAGCCCGGTAGTTACTATCGCTAGAAGACCGAGCTAGGTGTGCCGGGATGATGTGGCGCGGGATTGGCTCTAGGTGGTCGGCTCTTCAGCGTCGGGAATAAAGCAGACTTGGCCGGGCGCCAACTCATCCCCATCGATGCGCCACTCGTTGACCTCGAAGATAACTGTCCATTTATCTTCGTTCCCGTAGTATTGCTTGGCCAATGAACGCAGCGTATCGCGGGGCCCTACCTTGACAGTGATACCCTTTGCCGGCTCTTCGGGCTTCTTCCTGAGACCCAGCGTTTCCAGGATACCCATGTGGCTACCTCCTTGTGCCTCTGAATAAGCTGCGGCTATGCACAGCCCCTCGTTCCAGGTACATTGCCTGCTATTGACGCGGCGCCGTCTGGCCTGGCGGCGGAGCGAAGCATATCCAGACGCTGCCGCACCAACGATGAACCTTGCGCTGATTATAGTCAATGTTTAACAATTTGTTAATACCTGTACTGGGCGCTGGCGGATTTGTTCGTTGTATGCCGACGCCAGTATCAAGCCAAGTCCGATGATTGGTGTGCTTCAGCCACCAGAGCGGACTCCGAAGTCTTTGCTCGCAATCTTTTCCGGCGGAAGAGGTCATTATGCCGACCTCGTCTTCCTCAGGATATCGCAGTGAAGACAGAGTGATCCGGCCGGCCGCTGATGTTATAATTTGAGTGTGAATGCAAGAACATTCAGGCGGATGCCACTCTGATGTCGCCTAACACGATTGATCGGACATCGATTAAGAAGCCGGACCCCTCCCGGGTCCGGCTATTTCATTTGCGGCCGTAACAGGGGTTCAACAGGAGGGTGAGACTTGCACTCGAGCATGATTGGCAAGATCGAAAAGGCGCGAAAGTACGCGGAGGAGCCGGAGCGCATATCGTTTCAGCGTTTTACACTGACTTTCAGTGGCGACAATGACCATCACACCGTCGAATATGACGAAGGGGAGTGGCAATGCACCTGTCACTTTTTCCATGGATGGCAGACTTGCAGTCACGTTATGGGTATGGAGCGCATATTGGGCGTAATGGTGTCCAAGCAGGAATCTCCAGTTAAAGCGGCAACCTGACATAACCGGCCTAGGATCAGTCCGCGATCGCCGAGGAATCCAATCCATATGTTGTCATGAGGCTCACCTAGTCGCGTATGAGCCATCGCGATCTCGCTGGCGTGTCTGGGATCGTCCAAAGCGCAGGTTCGAACCTGGTGAGGTTCGTTGGTCGTTCGAGGCCGAATCCGGCGGCGGCTCGAATACGGGACAGCGGGCCTATCCTATAAGGTCGTCCTCAGCATCCCCACTTTCGAACCCATCATCCTCTCGGTCGAAGTCGAAGCCGGATGAGCGTCCGGTGCCCATGATCGCATCATCGTTTTCTTCGAATTGGGGCCTCTGGTCCCTGTTACGCACATATCCTCGGACGGCTGCGGTCCCGCTTCTTGGCGGGAAGGAAACCTTGCCGGCCTGAGATTCGTGGCGGAAGGCTTCCCGTACGAAGATCTTGACCCGTCCTTCTAGATCGGTCGACATGATTGCCGCTTGATATCGATTTCCGCCATTGATGAGGTCGATAAGACGCTGGCTGGCCCGCGGCTCAACCATCCCAATCCGCTGTCCCGATACGGTACTCGCGTATAGCGCCCGTCCTTCGACACTGAGGTCGACTTGCTCACCCAACGTCACTTCATCTAAGGCCATTTGGTCGACAATCCGAGCAAACTTGAGAATTCCGGTCTTGCCTTCTTCAGATATGAAAATCCTGGGATCGACGGCCTCTGGTTTAGCGGACCGCGCCAAGTCCATGTTGGCTATCAGGTCGGTCAAACGGCGAATATTCCTTTTTGCGATCAAATTGCTCTTGTCGAGCTCCATTGATCGTTGATAGGCGGCCAATGCATCCTGGTAGCGGCCCAACTCGGTCAGCGAGCGCCCGAGCCGGTTGTGAGACTCAACATCTTTGGGGAACAATTCCAATATGCTTTGATTGGCCTCGACAGCTTTGTTCCACTGGTTTTCCATCGCTAGTCTGATGGCTTGATTCCCCCAGCGGGTTTTGAGGGTAGTACGTTCTTGAATCAAATTGCTGGACATAAAATAGGCATCCTTGAGGAATGTTTATTGAGTGCGTGTCTTCGCGGAAGCTATCTAAGCTTGATCCGCAGCCGGACGTGTCGCGCGTGACCGACAGACTCGATAGACGGCTGAGATTCTACTGGTAGCACCGATCCTTTATCAAGACCACAAGCGAACACATTTCGTTCTTCGCTTCGAGGGTGGGTGTTTAGGCGCGAAGCGGTCGATTGCGTAGGCATCCTTGCTATCCATGACCCTATTGCTTGCTAACGCAACCACAGGCCGGTGAAGAATATTATTGCCAGCCACATGCTAGACACGAGAGTGAATTCAAGTAAGGTTCGGTGATCCAAGCGCCCAGACAGGTGGTACCTCAGTATGCTCGACATTAGGTAGAAGGCGATGGTCAATAGAGCCCCGCCGGTAATGGCGTCGATGTTCCAGTAGTTCAATGCCCAGGTGATCTGACCAAGACTTAGTCCAGTCAATGTTGCATAGATTATGGCTCGGTGACGCGCGCTTCTGCTACCCAGGTACAGCTCTAGACAGACGAGCCCAGTCACCACCGCGACCGCGACGGCGGAGAAGGGGGTACTGGCCTTTGGGGCATAGATTGCTGTGAAGAGCGCAAATGCAATCAGATAGGATAGGATATTTAGCCAGAACCGAGCCTTTCTTCGGACTTCGTCTGAAGGGGCGATAACGTAGTTCTCGGCGAGGAGCGTTCCACCTAAGAGCGCGCCGGTTGCAAAGATGCCGGCTCCTATAGTTGGCCCGCTGGCAAATATGGGTAACCTCAGAAACAGAAAAGCGCCAAGGATCAGCAGTCCGGGCAGGATCCACATAGTGGTCGTATCATAGCCCCGCCGGCTTTTTCCATCCGGGCCGATACGTAGCGTGTAATCCGCGCCCAAGACCACCGTAACTAGCAATAGAAGCAATAGGACCCACGAGGCCGGAGGTTCAATCGCGAGCGTGAGTATCAAGCCGATCGTCGACAGCGCAGCGACAGTCAGTAATCTATCGTAAAAAGGCTGTGCGCTCGCTGCTTGAGGACCAGTACGTTCCATGGAGATGGTGGAATTATAGCATTGAATTTCGAGGACTAGTCGGGCGCGCCGGGTTACGTCTCGGACGCGCCCAACTCGACATTGGCGATCACATTAATTCCTGAAGACAAGAACGTAGCGGAGGGAGTCCAATGGAAAATGCGTCGACTAACCTACATATCGATCTGAGCGAAGTTCGAGCCGCCTTGCCGATTTTGGAGGAGACGGCCTACTTCAACACCGGCACTATCGGCGTCATGGCTCGTCCCGTGCTCGATGTGTATTTGGACAGCATCGAGCGGTTTCAATCGCGCGGCTGGGTTATGTGGCAGGATATGACCGAAGCCACTGAACGGGGACGGGCCCGGTTGGCGGCACAGATTGGCGCCATTCCGGCGGAGATTACTCTCACCCGCAACGCTACCGATGGCGCGAATCTCGTAGCTGCCGGCATCGAATGGCGGGACGGCGACGAAGTGATCATCTCCGATCAGGAGCACCCAGCGCTACTCTTTCCCTGGACCTACCAGGCGCAACTGGGCCGGATCCAGCTGCGCACTTTCCGAGTCGAGTTTGATCCGAGCGAGACGCTGGCCAATTTGCGAGGGCAGATCAATGAGCGTACCCGCGTCATCGCCGTGAACCACATCACGTCGCCTTTTGGAGTCAGGCTACCTGTGAAAGAGATTTGCGACGTGGCCCGGGATGCCGGCGCGTTGTCCTTGGTCGACGGGGCCCAATCATTCGGCAAGATCAAGATTGCGATGGACGAGATGGCCTGCGATTTCTACACCGGCAACTGCCACAAATGGCTCGGGGGGCCGAACGGCACCGGTTTCCTCTGCTCTCGCGCTCCGGCCGTGGAGCAACTTCGTCCTTGCCACGTCGGCGCCGGCTCCGGCAAGATCGTCGATGGCGAGTCGTTGGATTTCCATCCTGATGGACGCCGGTTCGAGTACGCTACCAAGTCGGAGGCATCTTATGCGACCGTGTCGGCAGCCATCGATTGGTTTGACGAGATTGGCTGGGAGAGGGTCGAGGCTCGGACCGAGATGTTGGTCGGTTATTTGAAGGACCGTCTCAGTGAGACGAAGGGCGTCCGGCTGTTGACGCCGGTGGAGTGGGAGTGGTCATCCGGCCTTACCTCGTTCACAGCTGGCGACTTCGACCATAGCGGACTTCTCGCCGCACTAAAGAGTGACTGGAATGTCTGGCCGCGAACGCTTGAAGGCGAACGGGCGATAAGGGTTTCTACCGCCTATTTCAACACCACTGAAGAGATCGATAGGCTCATCGCCGGCGTGGAGAGCTACGCGGCCCTCAAATGAGGATATCTCTTGCCGCCGCGCCGACAAGAATGGAAACACACAACGAATCCTTGAGTTGGGTCTCCAATCGCCTGGGACGCGGCGTTGGGGGCCGCATCTCACAGGGCGTCCACTAGCGCACAGTGTCGAGTCGCGGCAGTCAATGTTCGCTACCCCTATAGGGCCCGGCGAGAACCGTTTGACAGTCGGTTGTAGCCGGCATAAATTGCAGGCAAGGACAACAACAAAATTAGCTGAGAATTCGTAAATTCAATCCATCAGCCCAGGTGGGGAGCGCATGTCAAAGAGAACAGTGGTACTAGCCTATTCCGGCGGTCTTGATACTTCAGTCGCTATCAGGTGGTTGGCAGAGCAATACGGGTGCCAAGTGGTGGCGTTGACCGTAGACCTTGGCAATCTGGATAGGGACCTGGCCGACGTGAGGCAGCGAGCACTGCAAATTGGCGCCGTCGACAGCATTGTGATAGACGCCAAGACGTTATTCGCCGAGGACTACGTTTTGCCCGCGTTCCAGGCAGGCGCGCTGTATGAAGGCTGCTATCCACTTGCTACAGCCCTCGGCCGGCCGCTCATCGCCAAACAGCTGGCTGAAACCGCACTCGAAATTGACGCCGAATTCGTGGCTCATGGCTGTACAGGGAAGGGCAACGACCAAGTGCGTTTCGACGTTGCTATCGGGGCGTTGGCACCTGAGCTCAAGGTCCTGGCGCCGATCCGAGAGTGGGGCATGTCCCGTGAGGAGGAGATCGAGTATGCGGAACAGCACAGCATCCCTATAACGGTCAATTCTGCTGATTCCTACAGCGTCGACCAGAATCTATGGGGCAGGAGCATAGAAGCTGGGCCTTTGGAGGATCCCTGGATAGAGCCGAACCCCGACGTGTACGAGTGGACAGCCCAAATAGATGATACGCCGGCGGAGCCGGGGTATGTCACGATTGGATTCGAGCAAGGCAGGCCTGTCTGCGTTGACGGCGAGGCAATGCCACTGGTGGACCTTGTATATAAGGTGCAGGAGGAGGCCGGCCGTCACGGCGTCGGACGCATAGACCATGTCGAGAACCGGGTAGTCGGGATCAAGTCACGAGAGATCTACGAGGCGCCGGCTGCTGTGGCATTGCACGCGGCCCATCAAGCGCTGGAGGACCTGACCCTGACCAAAGATGCCGCCAGGTTCAAGGCGAAGGCAGCAATAGAATATGCGGATCTGACTTACAACGGTCACTGGTTCTCGCCTCATCGCGAAGACCTGGCAGCATACGTAACCAGCACTCAGCGCTGGGTCACCGGGGAAGTGCGGCTCAAGCTGCACAAAGGGTCTTGCCAAGTTGTTGGACGAAGGTCTGAGGCCTCACTATACAGCAAGTCTCTGGCTACCTACGATCGCGTCCATACGTTTGACTACAAGTCGGCGGAAGGTTTCATAGACCTCTGGGGCCTTCCACTAAGGGTGTGGGCCTCGATTCAAGCTAAACGCGCGGTGACGAATCCAGAGGATGGGCGGTGAAGCTCTGGGGAGGTCGATTCAGCGCCTCTGCCGATGCACTTGCAGAGAGATTCACCGCGTCGATTGGTTTCGACTGGCGCCTCTACGAAGATGACATCGACGGCAGCGCCGCGCACTGCCGGATGCTCGCCCGCCAAAGGATTATCTCGAACGACGACGCCCGAAGTATCCTCGGCGGCTTGAAACAGATACGCGACGAAATCGAAGCCGAGGCGTTTGAGTTCCGGGCTGAGTTGGAAGATATCCACACACACGTCGAGTCTCGCCTGCACGAACTTATCGGCGAGCCGGCCGGCCGCCTGCATACGGCACGTAGTAGGAACGACCAAGTAGTCCTCGATCTGAGAATGTACGCCCGGCGCTACATAGTTGACGCGGGGAAACATCTGGTTGACGTCGAAACTGCCCTTCTAGAACAGGCTAAACGCCACTTGGATTGGGTGATGCCGGGCTACACCCATCTTCAACGCGCACAGCCCATCGTCCTCGGTCATCATCTGTTGGCCTATCGTGAGATGTTGGCGCGGGATTTCGAGCGATACCGCGATGCCTACCGACGTGTGAACCGGCTGCCGCTCGGCGCTGGGGCGTTAGCCGGCGTGCCTTATCCGATCGACCGCGAGTATGTCGCTGAATTACTCGGATTCGCCGGAGTGTTGGCAAACAGCTTGGACGCCGTCGGCGGCCGTGACTTCGCCGTCGAAGTTCTATCGGCTAACGCGATTCTTATGGCCCACCTTTCCAGGCTGGCGGGTGAACTGTCTCTCTGGGCGTCGACTGAGTTCGGGTTTGCCGAGATCGACGATCGCTTTGCTACCGGCAGCAGCATCATGCCGCAGAAAAAGAACCCCGACGTGGCAGAGTTAATAAGAGGAAAAGCCGGACGGGTTTATGGCGACCTCCAAGCGCTGTTGACGGTGCTGAAAGGCTTACCGCTTGCCTATAACAGCGACCTGCAAGAAGACAAGGAATCCTTCTTCGATAGCTGCGACACTCTCATCGCTTGCACTTCCGTGATGGCGCCGTTGCTTGACTCGATCAAGTTCAATCGCCAGCGGATGCGTCAGACGGCCGGCGAGAACTATGCCCTCGCAACCGACTACGCCGATTACTTGGTCGGCAAGGGCGTTCCGTTCAGGAAATCACACTCGATTGTCGGCCGTATGGTCGCTTGGTGCATCGAACGCAACAGAGGTCTGGAGACCATGTCAATCGACGAACTTCGCAGCTTTTCGACCGGCTTCGACGAAGACGTTTCCCGGATCGATCTTGACCATTCCGTCAATATGAGGCGAAGTCAGGGTGGTACCGCCCCGATCAGAGTCGAGCAAGCGATCGAGGACGTAGCTGCTGACATCCGGGAGCAGGCCAGTTGGCTCGAGTCCGTCGAGAGTATGCTGCCGGATTCCGAAGACCTCTTGTCGCAACCGGTCGCTGTCTGACACCCGCGTCAACACCGCTTGTTCCTCTTTGGCAAAAACTCTAACCATTTTCTAGTGAGCCCGCACCGCTAAGTCCTGTTGACCTACATTGGCTGACAAGCCTATAATCCGCACAATTGAACATGTATCCAGCACCTTCGACCAAGTGCGTCTACACGCCTCGGTGCAACTGATCCTCAGGAGGAATGCGGCTTGACCTCTACCACTGGCCCAGACCAGTCGCAGGATCGAGAGACCACCTCCGGCCGGATTTCGGCTTTCTTCCACATCGCCGGACCGGCCAATGTACCGCGACGCCTGATCGGTCATATTGCTATGAGTGCCCTTGTCATAATAGTGATAGTGGCGAGCCACAATCAAACGGTCCACGACTCGTTCGAGGGCTTCTCACTTGATAAGCAAAGTGACCTGGTTCCAAGCGAATCTGTCGGCCAGCCGTCCGGCACCCTTGACGTCCTTGTAAAGCGAGTCGCCCCGTATACCGACCAAGCGAACCGACCGAAGCAGGATGTCATCACTCACACTGTACAGCCTGGAGAGTTAGTTTCGACGATAGCTGACTCGTATAACATCAGCGAGCAGACGATAATCTGGTCCAACGGTCTTACGGACGAGGCTCTGATAGAGCCCGGCCAGGAGTTGAAGATTCTTCCGGTGTCCGGCGTGCTGCATCTGGTTTCCGCTGATGAAACCTTGGAAGATGTCGCTGGAAAGTATCAGAGCGACGCCGACTCGATCATCGAGTTCAACCAGATTACTGATCCCGCCAATTTGATGCCTGGTGATGTCCTGGTCATCCCCGGCGGTCGAAAGCTTACAGAGCCAATCGAAGTGAGCTCTTCGGTTAGAGTACAAGCCGAGGCGCTCAAGTCGGAGGCCCAAGCGGCCGCCGAGGCAGCTACAAAGTTGACGGCCTTGGATCAACCGAGGGCCGAGCCAGAGCCGAGGGCAGAGCCAGAACCGGTGCCAGAGCCAGAGCCCGAGCCGACAGCCCGGAAGCCGTTCATCTACATAGTTAAGGGTGGCGACACCTTGAGCATTATCGCCGGGAAGTTCGGAATTTCGACGGAGTCGATCATGTGGGCCAATGACGTAGACCCTGACACGATCCACATTGGCGAGGAGTTGACGATCCCGCCGGTCTCGGGTGTGATCCACGAGGTCGAAGAAGGAGACGCCGTTCATGCCATAGCTGACCGGTACGGCTCCAGCTCCTCTGAGATCATCGAAGTAAATGGCCTGGCACCGCCACATTACACAATAGTGCCCGGCCAGATCTTGGTTGTTCCAGGCGGCGAACCGCCCCCGCCGCCACCGCCGGCGCAACAGGTTGTACACGTAGTGAACGAGGGCGAAAGTGTCGCTGCCATTGCCGGAAGATACTCGGTGAACCCATTGGCCATAATAAATTACAACGGGTTGCCTCGACCCTACACGATATGGCCCGGCCAGAGACTAGTCATACCGGGAGGGATGATATCGCCGGCGTCTCAGGTCGTCAGACAGCCTTCCGCTGCGGATCAGGTCGCTGCCCAGAGTGCGGTAGAATCGGCAGGGCCTTCCCTTGCTAGTATCATTATTGGCACCGCGTCGAAGTACTTGGGTTTTCCCTATGTCTGGGGAGGTTCCACGCCGGGGGTCGGTTTCGACTGCAGTGGCTATACTTGGTGGATATTCCGGGAGATTGGGCGTCCCTTGCCCAGGGACTTGTGGGGCCAGCTCCAGGCAGGTCAGAGAGTTGACTACGATTCGTTGCAAGTGGGTGACATGATATTCTTCGTGAACACCTATCAGCCGGGTCTCAGCCACAACGGCCTGTACATAGGCGGCGGACGCTTCATTCACGCAGCATCTGAGAACACCGGGGTCATAATTTCCTCGCTCAGCAACGCTTATTGGGGTAACAGGTATTACGCCGCTAGTCGTCACTGGTAATACCTGCGACTTCTCTTTCGAACTTCTCTAACCCATCCGCGAGTTCTGCCAAAGTGGACACTGAAACTTTCACCACCGCCGGAATTGAACACTCATACTTGAGAAGACAGCCGACTGTTGGAATCGTCTTCGTCTTGTCAGGCCCCGCAGGAGTGGGCAAGGATACCGTAATAGCGAGATTGCTCCCGCTTGTAGATCACCTTCAGAAGGTCGTAACGGTTACCTCTAGGAAGCCTCGCAAAGGCGAGTCGTCCGGCCATCCCTATAGATTCGTCGACGAGGCCGAATTTGGTCGAATGGCGGTGGAAGATAAGTTTCTGGAATGGGCCGAGGTTCACGGTAATTTCTACGGGACTCCGATCGATGACGTCCGAGACATACTGAGAGCGAATAACGACTGCTTGCTTAAGATCGATGTTCAGGGAGCAGCCCAGATTCGCCGGCTGACATCCGGCGCGGTGCTCATTTTCGTGGGCCCGCCGTCGATTGTTTCGCTGCGGCATAGGCTAAGTAAGCGCGGCCTCGACGACGAGTCTTCGCTCCGCCGCCGGGCCGCCGATGCAGAATCGGAACTGTTGCAGCTGCCATCCTACGACTACGTCGTGGTCAACGCGGATGACGCCGTAGAGGAGACGGCTCAACAGATCAAGTCGGTAATCGAGGCTGAACGTAGCCGGGTCCACCGCCGTATGACGGAGATTCAGCACGGCTAACCAATGTCGATCCTATGACGTAGCCATCTTCCACCCTGGCGCGCGCGCCACGCCTACCTTTCGTTACTCGAACCCATCCAATCTACCCATTGAGGTGGGCCATCTGGTCGCCGCACCATTTGGCCCCAGGATCTTGCCCGGAGTCGTAACCGGCGAAGCGAAAGACGATGCTGGGATCGAGTTGCGGCCAATCCATTCGCTCCTGGACCCCGTGCCCGTCGTCTCAATCGACCGGATCGAGCTGGCCCGCTGGATCAGCGGGTACTACTGCTGCCCGTTGAGTGAGGCGATAAGACTGTTTCTCCCACCCGGCACAAGAACGCGGACGGCCGGCTGGTTCGTCAAGTCCAACTCCAGCACACAACAGTCCGATCCAGAGGTCTCTAAAGCGCTGGACGCGTTGCCTGGCGACCATACGGTCAGTCGTGCGCGCGTGATCAGGGCGCTCGACGACTTGAATTTGAGAAGCCGACCCACGCAGGTTCTGAACAAGCTGATTGGACGAGGAATGTTGCGGGAAGTTTGGGCGCCGGCCTCTCGCCGAGTGACTTCGACTGAATTGACATTACGGTACTCCGGCGCCGACGATGCTCGAACCCTGCCGAAGAATGCTACCCGGCTCCGTCGTGCCGTCGATTGGCTTCGCGCCCGCAAGCCGGCCTCCGGACCCCTGAGTGTGCCGCTTTCAATGGCAGCCAAGTCGGCCGGTGTGAGCACCGGAGTGCTCCGTCGATTGGCACAGCTGGGGGTGGTCGAGATAGTCGACGAGCCCATTACCGGCGAGCCGGTCCGAGCTGCGCCGCGCGCTGAACCTTTGCCCCCTCTTACGCCGGCTCAAGATGCTATCCATCAAGAGTTGTGCCGGCGTATCGGTGAGGCAGGCCCGAGGCCGGCCCTAATCCACGGCGTCACCAGCAGTGGCAAGACAGAAATCTACCTCAGGCTGGTCGCCGACGCCTTGCGACTCGGGCGGTCCGCAATCATTCTGGTTCCTGAGATCGCCTTGACCCCACAAACTATCGGACGTTTCGAGCGCCGTTTCCCTGGTCGTACCGCGGCGTTGCACAGCCAGTTGAGTGATCGCGAGCGCAGCCGTCTCTGGGATAAGGTTGCCGGAGATGAGACCTCCATAGTGATAGGGGCCCGCTCGGCAATTTTTGCGCCAGTCCGCAGACTTGGGTTGATCATCCTCGATGAGGAACATGAAGCTTCTTACAAACAAGAAGTTATGCCCAGGTACCATGTCCGCGATGTCGCCATCAAGCTATCAGGGCTGAGCAACGCACTTCTTGTGCTCGGTTCCGCGACACCCGATCTCCAGACCTACTCGCGGTCACTGGCCGGCCAAATCGATTTGTTCGAGTTGGCCGAGCGCATATCGGTCCGGCAACAGCCGTCGCCGGCTAATCTCCCGGTGATCCGCAGACACACACAGATGCCATCGGTCGAAGTTGTCGACCTTCGCGCCGAGCTCAAGAGCGGCAACCGGTCTATCTTCAGCCGTCGGCTGATCGACTCAATTAGACATACCCTTGCCCTGAACGAGCAGATAATCCTCTTCTTGAATCGGCGCGGCAGCTCCACGTTCGTCATCTGTCGCGAGTGCAGCCTAGTGATGGCATGTCAACGCTGTGACGTGTCGCTGGTGCATCATCGCGACCTGACCCAGCTTGTTTGCCACCTGTGCGGCCGGACAAAGCCGATTCCGGGTGTGTGTCCGGATTGCGGCAGCACTCGCATCCGATACTTTGGTGCCGGGACTCAACGAGTCGAGGAGGAGACGCGCAGACTGTTCCCCGATGCCCGGGTAGTGCGTTGGGACCGCGATTCCGCCCGCCGGAGAGAGAGCCATCAGACCATATTGCAGACGTTCGTCGAGAGGCGCGCCGACGTCATGGTGGGCACCCAGATGATTGCCAAAGGGCTCGACCTGCCGGCCGTGACGCTGGTTGGCATCGTCAGCGCCGATATCACGTTGCACTTGCCAGATTTTCGAGCAGCCGAGCGCACGTTTCAGTTGATGACTCAGGTGGCCGGCCGCGCCGGCCGGGGTGAATCGCCCGGCCGAATAATTCTGCAGACATATACGCCCTCGCATTACGCGATCCTAGCCGCAAGTCATCACGACTATCAAACCTTTTATCGGACTGAGATGCCCTTCCGCCAACAGAGGCGCTATCCGCCGGCCGCTCAGCTGGCACGACTGCTCTACGCGAGTGCCGGCGAAAGACGGAGTACCGAGCATGCAGAGCGCCTAGCCGCCGGATTGCGAGAGCGCTTGAAGTCGAAAGCGATCGAAGACCTGGAGTTGCTTGGGCCGGCGCCGGCCTATCATCACCGGGTGCGCGGAAAGTATCGTTGGCAGATCATACTTCGCGGCCCCCAACCGCAACGACTGTTGAGCGATCTGCCGCTTCCGCCGGGCTGGGTTATCGACATCGATCCTGCCACGACGTTGTAAGATGCTGACAACCAGTCCTTCAATGGCGTCTCGTTCGCTGCGTCATCCGGACTTGGTTGGATTGCCTCCGGCCATTCGTCACCGAGGGCGTGATGGGAATCACGTATTTCGGTACCAGTATCTCTGTCGAGACAATTCGCTCTTCTTTGGCAAGTCTATTGATGGTAAGTGTTCAGATTTAGGGGTATCTGCTCCGTATGGGCGAAATATCGCACCAATGAGGGTCTACCACAGGCGAGGACGTCTGATCGGGGAAAGCCAGAAAAGGGTTGCAAGGGCGATCCGCCTCAGGCGGATGCCGGGGAATGTGGGGGTGTCCCCCACAACAAAGATCCCCCTTCTCCTGGCCAGGAGAAGGGGGCCAGGGGGGTTAGGGCGACCAGCTCGTGGATTTGGCATCGATAGGTTGGAAATCACCCCTTGACCGCCGGCTGAGGACCCGAATGGCCACTAGGCCTTTCCAGTTCATGGACATGGAGGAGAGACCTACCCGCAAATCTGAACTGTTACTATCGATGACGCGATTCGCCAGGTCGGACGGCGAGCCTTATAATCTTGGCGTGGGTCTCCCTACGCTAACACTGGTGAGACGCACAGGAGCGGAGGCGCTCGAAAGATGGACTTAAGGTATTAGGATGTCTGTGATGAAGTTGGTATTAGGCATACTGTCCAGCCGTGATGCGGATCAGGTCACTGAGGCATTGGTTGCTGCGGAGTATCGTGCTACACGCGTTAACACTGCCGGCGGCTTTCTAAGCCGTGGAAATGCAACGTTGCTAGTAGGCGTAAGCGAAGACCAAGTAAACGATGTGGTTAGCATATTCAGGGCAAATGCTGGAGGTGAATCTGAAGGGAGTGCTGATGAGGGCACGGGAGTCGTGTTCGTGCTACCGGCGTTGAGTATTACTCGCACCTGAGTCGGTGTTCACCGAATTTCCGTCGCATCTTTCCCCGGCTTCCCGCGAAGCGCGTCCCCCAATCGAGCCGGGGGCAGGCTCTTGTGGAAACGCTAGGAGCGGAATCCAACGTGAAGGGAGCTATGTATCCGGCACGTAACGCTCCTATGAGGAGCATTCTCTCCGGCCATTCGTTTACACTATAATCTGTTCGCGTGGTCATCAGGAGAGACGCTAGGATGCAAGACGTTTCCGGCGAAATCCCAGAGGACAAGTCTTACGATCAGATCAGTCGGGAGATGATTCGCCGAAGGCGGCGGAAGACAATGCCTGGTGAGCCCTCGCCATTCAACAGATGGCGCACAAGGCGAAACACGCCGGGGCATTTCAAGGAAAGGATCGGCGATGTGGTTGCTGAGCTAACCCCTCGGCAGGCTGTCGTATGGCTGCTAAACTTCGATGCTATGATCTCTTTGTACGAGGTCACCACAGAACAGCACTTCGACGAGTCGGGGCGTTCAAGGCTAAAGTCGTCCCTGCACCAGATTCTTCTGGCCCGTGGACGGCGAACCAGTATCTGAATAGCTGCCCCGCTCAGCTCGGTCCAGTTCGTGATCTAGCCGGCCGGTTTCGTTTCGTCAGCGAGATTGGCGGCGACGAAGCTCTTCGCCATCTCAGTAGCGACCTCAGCGTCATCGGAGGCGAGGTCGCCGTCCAAGACCCGCTCCAGCAGGTGGTCCTTCACTACGCGAATCCACGGCCCTGGCGGCCGATCAAAAATGCGCATCAGGTCGTGCCCGTCGAGCGGGCTTTGGAGCCGCCGGGCGTCCTCAGCCGCTTGAACGTCCTCACAACGCCGGCGCAAGCGCTCGACCCTTCTGAGGGCGGCTTGTACTCGCGCTGGGCGATAGCTCGTGACGTCCGCCCTAGAGAGGTCGAGTAGCCTCGGCAGATCATCACTCGCGTCGCGGATTAACCGTCTGACCGCGCCATCGCTCCAGTCGTCCTGGTACTGGTTCGCACGCATATGCATGCCGACCAAATTGCTAACGCGGTTGATCGAGTCGGCGTCGAGCCGCAGACGCCGTAGGATCGATCGCGACAATCCTTGCCCCACTCTCTCGTGGGAAGGAAAGTGAATCTCGCCGTCGCTCTCCACGGTTGTCTTAGGCTTACCTATGTCGTGAAGAAGAGCAGCCCAACGCAACAACAGGTTGGGCGGGGTATTCTGTAGCACCCGTAACGTGTGCTCGAATACGTTTTTTGCACGTGTGCCTTGGCTCGTACTCTTCAGGTCTAGCAGCTCGGGCATGAAGATCTTGGCGAACCCCAGCTCAACCAATTCGCGAATGCCGTGGCTCGGCGATTGGGAGATGAGGATCCCGTGTAGCTCGTTACGAATTCGTTCCCTGCTGACTGAGTCCAGATGGTGAGCGTGGGCCTTGATGGCTTCTCGTGTCGAGGGCTCAATGGCGAAGCTAAGCTGCGATGCGAATCGCACCGCCCGCAACATACGCAAGGGATCTTCGCGAAAGCGTTCGGCCGCTATCCCCACCGCACGGATCTTCCGAGCCGCGAGGTCACGAATGCCTCCATGGGGGTCGATCAGGTCGCCCTTTAGAGCGTCTTCGGCCATTGCGTTGATGGTGAAGTCGCGGCGGGACAGGTCAGTTTCCAGGCTATTCGAATATTCGACGACGGGCCGGCGATCTCGATCGACGTACCATTCGGATCGATACGTCGTGATCTCAACTTTGACGTCACCGAAGACAGCGCCAATTGTGCCAAACTTCTCGCCGATGTCGAAGATTGTACTGGGCCGGGCTAGCTCCAAGAGTCGTCGAGTTCCCTCCGGCCGAGAGCTAGTCGCGAAGTCCAGATCTTTCGACTCCACTCCGAGGAACCTGTCGCGCACAGAACCACCGACCAGATACAACTGATGGTCGGAGTCGTTGAAGATAGTTGTGAGAGTTTGGGCTAGGCTCTGGGTCATCACACCGTTGGAGAGATTTTCGGTTCGTTATGAGGATTGCTGCATTGGTCCATGATAGCACCGGCGGCGCAAGGTTCAGTTGGCCGGCGAAATGCTCAGCCGATAGCCAGCCGGCTGATTTGTGAAGCGGGTAGTATTGATCAACACCAGCACTGCAGACTCTTCGGGCTTGACCGATAGAGTGCCGCTTTGCCGATCGTCTAGGGGTATCCACTCTATCTGAGGGGGGTCGCCGAGGCGGATCAAGGCTATGCGGTAGCTTGCCGTCAAGCGATTATCGGTAAGCCGGACGAATCCGTCGGATTGCCAACCGGTGTCTTCCGGTCTGTCTTTCCAGCCTAAAGCTTCGATTTCGATTCCCTCGATCCCAAACCCCTCTCGGACGTAGGCGTCGTCGGTCACGTACTCGAAGCGCAGTTGTATCTTCTGGCCGGCGAACTGTGTAAGATCGACCGCCTCGTCGATCCAGCGCGCTTGTTGTGCAGTGTTCTCGCCGTTGTAGGCGTCTCCGTGATTTTGGCCGTTGGGGTTGCTTCGCGTGGTAAGAGGCGTTTGAATCGTTTGCCAACGCCGGCCTTCGTCCGTAGACGCAGACAGGTATCCGTAGTCGAAGTCCTTTTCGATGTCGTGCCAGATACGATACGTCAACGTGGCGGA
The DNA here is from genome assembly GCA_965220775.1 of Chloroflexota bacterium. Classification (GTDB taxonomy): domain Bacteria; phylum Chloroflexota; class UBA6077; order FW602-bin22; family JBCLEL01. Next base: position 3,578,591 of record OZ244845.1, on the reverse strand, counting down.
CGAGACGTTCGTCAAATCCACCGTACGAGTCAGGCGAGTGTTGATAGAGTCGCCGCGATTGCTCCACCATTGCCAGTCTTCGAGCTCCGGATCGACCGGCACCACCTGAACCTCCGGATCACCGGCAAATTCAATCTTGAGCCCCGTGTTGGCTGGAGTTAGCTCCAGATAATGGACTGAAAATGGCGAGATCTCGCTCTCCACGAGCGAGCCGATCCTCGCGATCGGAGTGACCGCAGGCTTAGCGAGCGCAAATTCGTATCCATACTGGCCATCGGATATAGACGTGTCGCGCAAGTAGTTGGCTACGGCCCAATCGGCGAATAGGTCTTCGAAGCGCTTGCTGATAGCCGCTTCTCGGAAGTAGCTTTCGACCCCGGCTATGCCGTCGCTCATCTGAAGAAGAATATCGCCGACCGACTTGAAATCGCCCAACACGCCCACCAAGTAGCGGAAGAAAAGATACCCACCTCCGTAGTGTGCCAATACGGCTTCCTCTCTCGGATCGATCCATGCGTTCAACTGAGTGCTGGGACGCTCCAAATAGCTGAGGGCCGACCAGCTGAGCGGACCGTATACGGCGTCCGCCGCCAATTCGGCGGTCCCCTCACTGACCCAAGTCGCTTCGCTGGAATCGAATATCCACTGCAGCGCGTGCATCAACTCATGTGCGACGACCGCGTAGTAATTCTCTGTGCCCGGTCGCATCACGGCAGTATTGATGTAGATCATCTTGCGTTGATTGCTGTGCCGGTTGACCCAGTTTGGATATTCGTCAGACGAGCTGTAATAGCCGGCGACGCCAGGGACGTTTCCGTGGAGAATGTTTATGTGAAAGTCTTCGATGGCGGGATGGTCTGCAAATCCAAATCGCTCGGCAAGTGTATCGAATATGCGGTTTTCAAACTCGACCGCCGCCCTCTTCAAGCGCTCATCTTGATTTGTAGAGCCGCCGACCGTCCAGAACGACGCGCGTTCAGTTTGGATCACGAGCCGGGCGCTAGCCTGAAAGTAAGTGTCGTTTGTAGTGTTGGAAATCCAAAATGACTCTTCGTCCCCAACTTTGGCGGGCACTCGAGTAACTGTTCGAGGTGGCGACCGATCGGCAAGCCCGTATCGGATGGCAAGCTGCACCAGATCCCGGTCCGGCTTGTTGACCGACGCAATTGTGTCCGCTGTTGAGTGTTGCGCGGCCGCGATTGGAGTAATCGACATCGTAAGGGTCATCGGCGGGCTCGGCGTCGCGACCGTCGAAGGTTGAGCAGTCGCCTCCGGCGTTGTGGAAGGGGCCGGCGTTGGCGTCGATGCCGTCTCCGCCAGCATTGTGGCCAATTGCGAGCGAGATGCCGAGTGGAGCTCGACATCTGAATCCGAGATGCAGCCGGCCAGAGCTAGGACTCCCATCAGAGCCAAGCATCGCAATAATGCTGGCAGGAAGGCCTTCCTGGGCCAGATCGAAGCAATTGACGGCATCCACGCTCCTTGTATCGCGCTTAATAGAGTCAACGCTCTTAAGGAAATATAGCATGGCGTACTGCGCGTCTCGCGCACGACAAGGTCTTCCCTCGTTTTATTAGACGCATAATGGGGGAGATCGATTTGTCCTAGAATCACTTCGGGGACCGTTTGCTGTACTTTCGCGATTCGACAACTATTCACGGTGGGGCGGACAAGTTTGTTTGACTTTGTCGCAAATCTTGCGATCAGAAACAGCCGGCTCTTGATCTTGATATGGTTGGCTGCGGCTGTTGTGTCGCTGCCTCTCGCCTTCAGCTTGCCCGACAAGCTGAAGGGCGCCGGCTTCGCCAATCCGTCGATGGAGGCTGAGCAGACCCACCGAATCCTAGAACGCGACTTTGACTTCCCCAAGAACCCTGTTTTCGTCGTCTATCGATCTGAGCCGGGCGCCTTCCCCGACTCGGACCTAGCCGAGTCGGTACTAAACCAACTCGAGAGCGTGACCGCGCTCTCTGAAGTCGCATCGATCACCACATTTCGCGACGATCTTGGGCAAGTATCGCCTGATGGTTCCGTGGCGTATGCGATAGTCGCGATTGACTTGCCGGACGTAGGCGCCCACCGCGCCTTGCCTAAACTGCGGCAGGCGCTGAGAAACGATCAGGTCGAGGTCGTGCTAACCGGTGGGCCGGTGTTTTACGCTGATATACAGGAGGTGTCGGAGAGCGACCTTAGAAGAGCCGAGCTCATCACGCTCCCTCTCGCCTTCGTGGTGTTGGTAATAGTATTTGGATCGTTGATCTCGGCCGGCCTGCCCGTGTTGATAGGCGGCATAGCTGTGGTGGTCTCTCTGGCTGGTCTGGCGGTGCTCAGCGAGTTGAGCGATCAATCTATATTCGCGCTAAACCTGGTTACGATGCTGGGTCTCGGGCTGGGCGCGGACTACTCGCTGCTGATAGTGGATCGCTTTCGAGAAGAGCTAGGGCAACACAGCGTCGAGGAGGCGGTCCGCCGGACGTTGGCCACCGCCGGCCGTGCAGTGCTGTTCTCGGCCCTGACAGTTTCGCTGGGAATGGCGACCCTAATGTCTTTCCCCTTCATGTTCTTCAGGTCGCTTGGCATAGGTGGAGTGCTCGTAACGACGCTAGCCTGTCTTACGGCGCTGACATTGCTTCCGGCGCTCATCTGCCTGCTCGGTCGTCGCATCGATCGATTCGCCATTCGTTCCACGCTTGCCAGGCCCCAGCGCGTCAGATGGCAGGCGATGGCCGAGCGAGTAATGCGCCATGCGTTGCCAATCACGCTGGTCACAACCGTATTTCTGCTGGCTCTGGGAATACCATCCCTCGGTCTGCGCGCGTCTCTGCCGGATTCGACGATGCTGCCTTCTAGTGCGGAGTCTCGCCGTGGATTCGAGGTTCTTAGCGAAGCGTTCCACCCTTCCGGCGACATCCAGGTCTGGGCGCTCGTCGACTTTGCCGGCCGGCCCGCTCTCGCGCCCGAATCGATGCGTCAGTTGGATGAGTTTGTTGGCCGCCTCAAGGCAGATCAGCAGGTGAGCAACGCCGTTTCCGTAGCTTCGCTTGATCCCAGGATGAACCTGGATCAGCACTTGTTACTGTTTAGCGATTGGAACGCACTCAGCGATCCACTCGCTCGCCGGACAGCCGAAGCTCTGGTTCGAGACAGCCGGACGCTGGTCGGAGTTGCGAGTAAGGGTTCGTACAACGATCCGGCGACCCTGGACTTGGTCAATCGCATCCGAAACACCGCTGCTGAGATGCCATTCGAGATGAGTTTGGGAGGGAGCGCCGCCTTCGTCCAGGACATAGTCTCTACCGTCTACGGGAACTTTCCTCGAGCAATCATAGGTCTGGTCGTCGTCACGTACCTGTGTCTATTGGTGCTCTTTCGATCGGCCGTACTCCCTCTGAAGGCCATCCTAATGAACTTTGTAAGTCTGGGAGCGAGCTACGGCGCGCTCGTCGTAATATTTCAGAATGGCCTGCTGTCATCCATCCTTGGTTTCGAGGCGCGCGGCTTCGTGGATGCCACGGTCCCAGTCGTAATGTTCTGCGTACTCTTTGGTCTGAGCATGGACTATGAAGTATTTCTCTTGAGCAGGGTCGCCGAATATCACTCGAACGGACTGAGCAACGAGCGAAGCGTGAGTAAAGGACTAGCGGCAACCGGACAAGTGGTCACAAGCGCAGCCGTGATCGTGATCCTGGTCGCCTCTTCTTTCGTCACGGCCGATATAGTCTTGGTAAAGGCGATTGGATTGGGAGTCGCAATCGCCGTCACAATCGACGCAACTCTGGTCCGTTTCCTGTTGGTTCCGTCGATGATGAAGCTACTCGGAGAATACAACTGGTGGCTGCCGTCCTTCCTGAGCAGATTGATGCCGTCGGAGCAGGGTGAACGGTGAAGTTTTTTCCGACACTCAACGGGTTACTCTTGGTTCTGTCCTTGACTGCCTGCCAGGTCTTGGGCGCATCGGGAAATCTCCCCGCTCGTAGTCCGGCCTCTCCTACTCCGACGCCGCGTGTGGTGGAGTTGCCGGAGGACCATGATTCGCACGAGTCGCTAACGGAATGGTGGTACTTCACCGGATTCTTGAGCGACTCGGCCGGTGAGGAGCTTGCCTTTGAGTTCGTCATTTTCAAGTTGGAGCGACAGCGCCTGCCCCCGCTGTACTCGGCGAATATGACTCTGGCCGACTTGGCGGATGAAACACACCGCGTCGAGCAGCGGTCGGAGGTAGGAGGTCATCAGTCATCGGGCGTTGCGGAGCCGTTGAGTGTGGACGTGGATGGCTGGCAATTGGATCGCGCCGGCAATGGTTTTCATATCTCGGCCGCCGGCGATGGTATCGGGCTGGAGATTGACCTCATCCCGACCAAGCCGGCGATGCTCCATGGCGGTCAAGGCTGGATCGATCTGTCACCTGCTGGGCTAACCTACTACTATTCGCTGCCGCGGATGGCAGCTACCGGCACAGTGTTCATGGAGGGCGCCCAGAGAAACGTTTCAGGCGAGAGTTGGTTCGATCACCAATGGGGAAACTTCATCGTCGCCACCGGACTAGGCTGGGATTGGTATTGGGTCAGCCTGGGCGATGGAAGTGACATAATGTTCTATCTCTTGCGTGGTCCGGGAGGCTCATTCGTTGGCGGAGACGGCACTTTCGTAGATCCCGATGGCCGCTCAACCATCCTGAGGTTTGGCGATATTCAGAGCGAAGCACTGGGTAATTGGCGGAGCGATGCTACCGGCATTGAATATCCGGTCGGCTGGCACGTTGCCGTGGATAGTCTTCAGTTGCAACTGGAGATACGGCCGGTGTTCGACGCCCAGGAAGTTGACGCGAGAGCGACGACCGGCCGGGTCTACTGGGAAGGCGCGACAATTGTCACCGGTCAGCGTCAAGGACTGCCTGTTGCCGGCCGGGGGTTCGTCGAACTTACCGGGTATGGCGCAGGGACGGAGTAAGTAATCCTACGCGGCGTCTTGCCTTCCCTTCGCGCCCCGGTTGCCAGAGTGACCGGCGGCAAGGTTCTAAAGCCGGCTGTGGGCCTCAAATCTGCCCGTGTCTCCATTCGATGAACGCGTCGTCGGCACATTAATCGGCGAGCAATATCCATTCAACGAAAGCGGCCGATTGGTAAGACGGGCAGCGGCGCCGATGGACTTACTTGTTGCCGCCGAAGTCGCCGCCGAAGCGCGAGATCTGAATGCCCAACTCGTAGAGGACTATGAGGGGAATCGCCACCAGCGATTGATTGAGGGGATCGGGGGTCGGAGTCACGATTGCGGCAACCACGAAAGCCACGAGTATCGCGTATTTTCGAAACCTCTGGAGCGTCCTACGACTTACTACGTGTAGCTTTACTAAAGTAAATACAATCAAAGGCGTCTGAAACGACATCCCCATCGCAAACAATACTGTAGTGACAAAAGATACATAGTTCGAGATTCGGATGTCCTGCCTGATATCCAGACCTACTACCTCTGGAAAGGTGAAGAGCAGGTACTTTATTGCGAACGGCAGTGTGATAAAGAAACCAAATGCCACACCGCCGATGAAGAAAAATGCTGAGAGGGGCAAGACCATCCTCAGTACATGCTTCTCTCTATTGGTCAGGCCGGGATTCACGAACTGAACAATCTGATAGACGATGAATCCGCTCGCGATACCGGCTCCGGTCATGATGGAGACCTTGAAGTAGGTGACGAAAGTTTCCGTCATCTCGATAGCCACTGGCTCGAACTGCGCGCCGCCCCGCGAGATCAGGAGATCAAAGATGCGGGGAGCCAGAACTAGGCCGATGCCAGTACAAATCAGCATGGCGATGCCGATCGACATTAGCCGCCCGCGCAGCTCATCCAAGTGTTCGAATATGGTTAGCTGAGCGCCTTGGCCCTCGAACTCGTCGTCGACTCCCGGCTGCGCAGGAAGAGTTTCTTCAGCCATCAGCCGCTACGCTCAAGTTTGAGACTCGTTGCCCGCTGAGACACCCGCCGCGGACCGGGCTCTCCGGCGCTTAGGTTTGGCGCTTTCCGGGGCCAACTCTGCGCTTGAGTCGGTTCCGTCAACGGACATCTGAACGGATTCGACCGAAGTGATGCTCTTGGTCGTCCGGCGCTTAGCAGGAGACCTTGCCGGCTTGGAATCAGCGGTTGCCTCAACCCCATCGACAGAAGCGGAGGCAGCTTTGGACTTGGCGGTCCGGCGCTTAGCGGGAGGCTTGGTCGGCTCGGAATCAGCGGTTGCCTTAACCCCATCGACGGAAGCGGAGGCAGCTTTGGACTTGGTAGCACGGCGCTTAGCGGGAGGCTTGGCCGGCTTGGAATCGGCTACTGCCTCGGCGCCATCAACAGAAGCGGAGGCAGCTTTGGACTTGGTAGTCCGGCGCTTAGCGGGAGGCTTGGCCGGCTTGGAATCGGCTACTGCCTCGGCACCATCGACAGAGGCAGACGCCGCTGTAGTCTTGGTAGCACGGCGCTTGGCGGGAGGCTTGGCCGGCTTGGAATCGGCGACTGCCTCGGCACCATCGACAGAGGCGGAAGCCGCTTTAGTCTTGGCGGTCCGGCGCTTAGCGGGAGGCTTGGTCGGCTCGGAATCAGCGGTTGCCTCAACCCCATCGACGGAAGCGGAGGCAGCTTTGGACTTGGTAGCATGGCGCTTAGCGGGAGGCTTGGCCGGCTTGGAATCGGCGACTGCCTCGGCACCATCGACAGAGGCAGTAGCCGCTGTAGTCTTGGTAGCACGGCGCTTGGCGGGAGGCTTGGCCGGCTCGGCATCGGCTACTGCCTCGGCACCATCGACAGAGGCAGACGCCGCTGTAGTCTTGGTAGCACGGCGCTTGGCGGGAGGCTTGGCCGGCTCGGCATCGGCTACTGCCTCGGCACCGTCATCGGCACTCGGCGTTGCTTCGGCTGCGGAATCCTCTTTCGAGCTTGGGCCTCTCGTGGGAAGTTTGACTAGTGGCGGAGCTGTTTCAGCCTCGCTAGAAACATCTGCGGTGGGCTCGTCTCGAACTACCGCTACGCCCTTGCTACGCCGGCGTATCGCCCCGGCTTTATCGGTGGGAGCGGAGGCCGCTTCAGTCTCGGGAGTGGGGCGCTCGGCGAGAGACTTATCAGGCTTGGCATCGGCTACTGCCTCGGCACCGTCGTCGGCACTCGGTGTTGCTTCGGATGTGGAATCCTCCGTCGAGCTTGGGCCTCTCGTGGGAAGTTTGACTAGCGGCGGAGCTGTTTCAGCCTCGGGAGAAACATCGGCACTCGTCTCGTCTTGAGCTACCGCTACACCCTTGGTGCGCCGGCGTATCGCTCCGGGCGGCACAGCGACAGTTGCGGTATCTTCCGGCGCGGCGGCGTCGATGACTGGCGGTACAATTGTGGGTTCTGGAGTTACGGTCCGGGGCGCGGGCGATGGACTCTCAATCTTTGGAGGCGAGGGTGTTTCGACCGGCTCAACTACCGCTGTCGTTTCTTCGGCAGGCGATTGATATGTGACGGTTTCGGAGGGCGCCCCAATGGCGGCAGGCGCTTTCTCGGAGTCCTGATTGGCGGCGCTCTGAACTGCCGTCGCAGCGGTTTCGGGTGTTTCTTCGGCCGGCTGCTCTTCCGCTGCCGAGTAAAGGGATCCGGAGAGCTCTTGCGACGCGGCTCTGAACTCCCGAACCATGCGGCCAATTGCGCTAAAGACTTCCGGCAACTTGCCCGGGCCTACAACGACGAGCAGCAATAACATTATTAGGACAAGTTCCCAGGTGCCAATGCCAAACACTATCGCGAGTCCCTCGTAGAACCGGCCAAGCACACAAGCAGCCGGCCGTTGTTACTGACTAATGATACCCTTTTTCGACCGGACCGTCTGAATCAATGCCGGCTTTCGCAAAAAAAGTGGGGGATGGCCCTTCGTCGTTTGGCCAGATCAGTGGTGTTGCCCGATCGACACATCTACCCGCGGTTGACGTTCACCCCTGATGCTCGCGGATGTAGTCAACGGCGTCCCGAACAGTGACGATTTTTTCCGCCTCTTCGTCTGAGATCTCCATGCCAAATTCCTCTTCAATGGACATGATCAACTCGACCAAGTCCAGGGAATCCGCATTCAAGTCTTCTACGAATGAAGCCGCAGGCACCACTTCGTCCTCTTCGGCACCTAGCTGTTCGACAATGATCTTCTTCACATTTGTAAGGATATCTTCGGACAACCTTTTCCCTCCTGTGGACTATCGACCACCAAAAACGCCTTATGCCCCGAGGTACACCGAAGTGTTACGAGTAAGATCTCCACTTGTCATCGTTGCCGTTCGGCCGGAACTACCATCGAAGTGACCGACCCCAAGACACCGTTCACGAAGCGTGGCGAGCTGTCGCTTCCGTACCGTTTTGCGATCTCGATTGCCTCGTTGATCGCTACCTTGTATGGCACCGAGGCATTATTTAATACTATCTCCAGAATTGCAAGGCGTAGCACTGCCCGATCGACGGGTGAAAGTTGCTCAACTGGACGCCGAGGTGCTGCTTGGGACAACAAGCTGTCCAGCGTTTCTTGATGCTTCCGAACGCCTGCCATCAATTCGCAGACGAAACCGGTCAACGCTTCATCAAATCCCAAGCGTTCGCAGCTTTCACGAGCCACTTGGTTAGGATCGTGACCCACTAGATCGGCTTCATACAGAGCTTGAAAAGCGGTAATCCGGGCCAAATGCCGTTGCTTTGAGCGACTCTTTCTCTCAGCCATCGGAGATGTCTTGAATGCGGACCTTTACTCTGACCGAAGTTCCATTGTTCACCCGTCGGACAGCATCGGTCACGTCACGCTCCACTGTCCGAGCGACGTTCAACATGTCTGTATCCGGCTCGATCACTATGTGAATGTCGAACTCCAGACTGTCAAGTGTTTGCCGCATCCTTACACCGCCAACGGAGTCAACCCGACGGATAGTCCGAATGATTCTGCCTTGCCAGCTATCGTATAGTCGGACAACTCCCGGCACCGCACTCGCCGCTGTCGCTGCAACGGTCGCCAGCAACGTGTCGTCGACTTCGTATCGGCTGTTGCCCAATGCACTGGCCATTTGCGGCATCCTAGATCAGGACCAATTGTCTCAAGTATTTCTACTCAGCTGACTTTACCTCCACGACCTGCCTGCCATTGTAATAACCGCAATGGGGACAGACCGTGTGATTGCGCCGCACGTCGTGACACTGGGTACAAAGCGAGACGCCGGTTACGCTTAGATGTAAGTGGCTGCGCCGTTCTCTCTTGCGAGCCTTAGAATGCTTTCGTTTTGGATGAGCTGTCATCGATATTACCTCCCGACAGTTAAGGCCAGACTTTATTCTCCGCTACGACCGAACCACGACTGCAGAGTCTGAAGCCTGGGGTCCACATTTTCAACCATGCAGTTACACTGGTGATTATTGAGATTGATACCACACGAAGGGCAAAGTCCGCGACAGCCGGGATCGCACAGGGGCTGCGCCGGCTTTGACAACAATCCGTATTGCCGAAAAGCATCTGTGAGATCGAGGATATGTGTCTCATTTATCGTGAAATCATGAATATCGTTGGGACCTTGCGTTTGTAGTCCTGTTGTTACATCTACCGTGGGTATGAACTCTTCACATAGCTGAATTGGCAGCGCCTGACTGAAGGACTCCAGGCACCTGCTGCACTGGAGACGCACTCCGCCAGTCAATCTAGCGTTACAAAGGATACCCCAATTTGTCCGGTCCATTCGGACTGAGCCATTCACCAATCCCTCCAAACCCAACTCCCTGTTTAAGGACTCGTATTCGCCCTCCCATCGGTGTTGCCGGCTGGTGCCCACCGGACTCCTCAGAAGCTGAGCAACATTGAAAATCATCCAAGCACCCTCTCGTTCACACCAGGATAGCGTCAATTACTCTGACACAGACCCCGATCGGAGCTCGCGGCGTCGGTCACCCATCTCCCAGCACAGATGAACTTGGTTCGACAGACGTTGAACAGTCCAACGAAATGGAAGGGGTACATAGAAAAACTACCGTAGGGGTGGTCCTGTGTGCGTTTAAGGTATTACCGATGCGCCTTCATTACGAAATATTCATTGAGTTCATTACCGAGGCATCGAAGACTGACCAGACGATCAGGTTGCCGCTCCAATTTGCGGCCGCTAAATCGAATTTATTCTACTACTAAATCAGCCCTCTCTCCCACTGCCGTCAGGTTAGGACCGCCGTCATGGGCCTCTATCAATCTCGCGAGTTGAGCCCTACCCTTGCGAACGCCTGCGATGCTTCTCGTCATCTCTTCGTCGAGAGCGCCTAGTAACTGCAAAGCATACTCGTCCGCGCCTCGGCGCGTTTCGGCGGCCTGGCGCTCGGCCTCTGAATCAATAGCTTCGGCTCTGAGTTGCGCGTTCCTCACGATCTCCTGATCCTGCAAGAGCATCGATGCTCGATCGCGAGCTTCATTGATCAGTTTGTCTGCTTCGACCTGCGCCTGGTACAGCACGCGGTCGACCTCTTGGCTTACGCGTTTAGCTTGCTTTATCTCTTGAGGGACAGCCGTCCGAAGCTGATCGATCAGTTCCAGAAACTCTTGCTCGTCCACTACAGCGCGCGAAGTCAATGGAAACCGCATCCCCGCACTCACCAATTGTTCAAGCCTATCGATTATCTCCAGGACGTCGATCGCTGCTCACCATCCTTTCTTTGCCGAGTTCGGACTAGTCGTCATAATCACCGCTGCACGCGGCGTGACCGTCACTCGTTGTCCCGAAACTTACGCCTGAGCGCGGAGGCGACGTGTCCGGGGACCAACTGTGAAACTGGTCCACCCAATTTGCTGATCTCTTTTATCAGTGTGGCGCTAACGAAGCTGTAATCAAGACTAGGCATCATGTAGACGCTTTCAACATCTGGCGCCATTTTACGATTTATCAGCGCCATTTGCATCTCCACCTCGAAATCGGACACTCCCCGTATTCCGCGAACGATTACCTTGGCGCCGACTTGACGTGCGAAATCTATAGTCAAACCACTGAATGAAGTCGTTTCAACGTTTTTGAGGTCTGCGAGCGCTTCGGTGGCCAACTCTAGTCGCTCCTCGGTGGGGAAGAGGTGCGCTTTAGTCGGCAAGTCGTACACCGCGACAAACAAGTGATCGAATATTGCGGCGGCGCGGCTAGCGATGTCAACATGCCCAAACGTTATCGGATCGAAGACGCCAGGGTAGACCGCTATTGGCACAGCGAATCCCTCCTCCTAGACAGACCGTTACTGCCCCATCTTCAGAAGAATTTGCTAGCTGAGTATGTTGGGCGAGGGTGGCTTATGCGTCTTCGCCCTGCAAAGCTATTACGGGGTCGGAAGATTCGGGCTTGCGGCCACTCCCTATCGGAACCCAATTTCGAACTCAGGATAGCATGGTCTCGAAAAACTGGGAAATCAATGTCGTACTCGCGGGACGTCTGGAAGCCTACGACACTATATCGCGACCTGCGTTCATGTTTCTGTAAACCGTTATAGCCGGACCGCCGTATGTCTTTCTTGAAGTCACTTCCAGTCTGCCATATTGATCGCAAAAGGCGGTGCGTGACGAATGCCCGACTGCCACGAGTCCGTTGGCCGCGACTCTGTTGCTCCGGCCCAGCGCATTGAGCCAATCGCTTACCCTGTCGCTGACAGAGTACGGAGGGTCGAGCACCACCAAGTGGTAGGTAGTCGTTCCTTGATCCAGACCAGCCAAGAATTGCTCCGCCGACCAATTTAAAACACTTGCCCTGGCCGACAATCCGGTCGAGGCTAGATTGTCGCTGATGACTCGACAAGCCTCTTCGTCAAAATCGACGAAGTCTACGTGATCGGCTCCTCTCGACAGCATTTCGATGCCCAGAGATCCGGTGCCGGCGAAGACGTCCGCCGCCACGATGCCCCGCCACAGCGCCGGATCACCTATCGACGCCGGACCTAGTCCGGCCGGCCGGCGGATTGCCAGCGCATTCTCCAATATGCTAAAGAGCGCTTCCTTTACGCGATCCGCCATCGGCCGCGTCACCGATCCTCTCGGTCCTCGTAGCCTTCGGCTGCGTGCTCGGCCGGCGACTACTCGCATCGCCTTGCTCCTGGCTTTCCCATATCCGGATCAGTTGGGTTCGGCAGCCGCGAAGCGCTGCCTCACGTAGTTGGCCAGAGCGGAATATTTTTCACTGCTCAGCGTAGGATCCTCGCCCAGAATCGCTTCCGCAACTTCTCTCGTATGCACAATCAGCGGGTAATCGGTGATTTCCGCAACTTTTAGATCCGGAAGGCCGCTCTGTCTTGTTCCAAGAAACTCGCCCGGTCCACGCATCTTTAGGTCTTCCTCGGCGAGCACAAACCCGTCGGTAGTCGTCGCAACGATTTGCAACCGCCGGCGCTGGTCCGGACCAGGGTCGTCACAGAGCAGGAAGCACTCGCCTGGATGGTCGCCCCTACCTACACGCCCGCGAAACTGATGCAGTTGGGCCATGCCAAACCGTTCGGCGCCCTCAATTATCATTACGGTGGCGTTTGGTATGTCGATGCCTACCTCGACAACCGCCGTAGTGACCAGGATCTGTATTTCACCGGCCACAAACTCGCGCATTATGCGTTCCTTTTCACGCGAGGACATCCTGCCGTGCAACAGACCCACACTGAGGCCGGGGAATATCGTCTTCCGCACCTTGTCAAACTCGACTGTCGCGGCTTTTGCCGCCAGCGACTCGGATTCCTCGACCAGCGGACATACGATGAAACACTGGCGGCCGGCGCTTACTTCGTCGCGAACTTTGCGGTACGCGATCTCCCGCTCACCCGGTTCCAGGTACGTAGTCTTGACCGCTTGGCGACCGGGCGGCATCTCTTTCAGCGTAGATACGTCAAGGTCTCCGTAAACGGTCAGAGTAAGTGTGCGCGGAATTGGGGTGGCCGTCATCAACAATATGTGTGGATTGTAGCCCTTCTGGCGCAGCTCCGCCCGCTGCAATACGCCAAATCGGTGTTGCTCGTCGATGACCGCCAGACCAAGCCGGCTCAGTGTCAATCCGCCCTGAATCAGGGCTTGGGTACCTATTAGCAGGTCGAGAAGACCACATTCGGCCTCGTTGTATACTTGGGCTCGGGCCGCGGACAATACACTGCCTGTCAGCAGCCGGACGACCGGCTTTCGCTCGAATACGTTCAGGTCCGTCATTGCATCGATCAGGCCGGCGATCGAACGGTAATGCTGCTCGGCCAATACCTCGGTCGGCGCCATCAGCGCGACTTGGTAGCCGTTCTCGATCGCCGCAAGCGCCGAGAGCGTTGCGACTACCGTCTTGCCGGATCCAACGTCACCTTGTAAGAGACGACTCATAGCCTGTGGTTTGTTCATATTCTCGAGGATTTCGGCAAGGGCTCTTCGTTGAGCCTCGGTAAGCCCGAAGGGTAGAGATCCTGTCCAGTTTGTCATCTTGGTTTGAACGAGGGGGATCGCTGGTCCGGCCCGCTCGTGTCGCCACTCATGCCTCTTGCGCAACGCACCCAGCTGAATGACTAGCATCTCGTCAAATGCCAGCCGGCGTTGGGCGAGCGTCTTTTGTTCGAGATCTGCGGGAAAGTGATAGTTGGCGACTGCATCGTTCAATGGGACCAATTCGTGTCGCTTCAACAGCTCATCTGGCAAGGTTTCTGGTATGAGATGAACGATATTATCTACCGCCCATCGGATGAGTCGACGCAGCCATCGGGCACTTAGGCCCTCGGTGGAGCCGTAGACCGGCACCAGACCGACCGTGTGTAACTGATCTCCATCGGCGTTTTCCCACTCGGGATCCTGGAGTTCCCATCCACGCCTGCGGAGTGTAGATTGGCCGGTCAGCACCACTTTCCGCCCGGCTTTGAGTGTTTGGCTGATGTAGTCTTGCCGGCGGAACCAGACCGCTGTAGCGGTTCCCGTACCGTCGCTGACGACACTACGAATTACAACCAAGCCGGACCTCGTGCGCGCCGACGTGGTCTCCAAAACTTCGCCAAACACGGTCTCGAACCCCTCACCTCTAAGGTTGCTAATCCTTCTCACATCGGTGTAATCGAGGTGCCGGCGGGGGTAGAAGCTCAGGAGATCGTGTATCGTCGCGATGCCGAGCTTGTCCAGCTTTGCCACCATAGCGGGGCCGGCCCCCGGCACGGATCCGACGGGATCCTCTAGGAGATATCTTGCGGCAAGCTTTGACTTTCGGCGTTTCGGTCTAGGCTGGGAACGCGGTCCGGGATCGACTTTGATGGCCGGCCGCGTGCCCGCGCCGTTTCCGTCAAGCGCCGCCAGTATCCGACGCACGAGGGTGCCGCGGGCCGATTGACTCATCTCGTGGTATCGTCCTAGATCGGCTAGGTGCGAGGTCAACTTTTCATTTGACCCGGTTGATGAACTTGCGAGAATTTCTTCGTGAAGGCGCACAGCCATCCTGGCGAGTCCGCCGATAACGACTTGGTCTCTGCACTCTTGCGACAGCTCGAGTCTCAACACATTGCGCAGCGTTTCCGCGGCGGTAGGGGGTGAGCGCTGACCGGTTGATTCCCCGTCGTCGGGGACGCCGCTGCGGTTAATTCGACTCAAGAGTAGCCCAGAATTGGCTTATCGCGCCGGGTGGCTACTCGGGGACCGTACGGCACCCTGGTTTCAGGGCTGCTGCGGTCCCGACCTGTGCGTCGAGCGTGAGGCGATCTGCAACCTATGCTTCTGTCCCCTGCGACACGATCACGCAGATACCGCCAGGGCCGACGTGGGTGCCTATGACGGGCCCGTATTGGCCGATCAGCACCTTCTCACGCGGAAAGAACGGGTTCACACGTTCAACCAGCTCGTTGACGTCGTCAGGCGAAGTGCTGTGGAGGATCGCTACCTCCTCGACGTGGGGAAATAGCTCGACAAACTCGACCAATCGGTCGAGCGCCTTCGACCGCGTGCGAACTCTCTCTACCGGATGGACCTCGCCCTCCTCGAGCTTGAGCACGGGTTTGATGTTCAGCAAGCTGCCGAGAAGCGCCTGCGCCCTTCCGATTCGACCGCCTTTCTGCAGGTATTCGAGGGTGTCCACGAAAAAGTAGATGTGCACGTTGTTGATTAACTTGCGTACTAAATCTGCGATCTCCGTGCGGTCGGCGCCGTCGTTCGCCGCCCGCGCCGCGTTCATCGCGATCAAACCCAGCCCCATAGAAGTCGACAACGTATCGAACAAGTCGATATGGCAGCGTAGCTTGAAATTCTCCCGAGCCACTTGCGCCGAATTGAGTGTCCCGCTAAGTTTCGAAGAAATGTGTATCGACGCGATCGACTGATCCTCGTCACAATACCGCGAGTACACATTATCGAAGTCGCCGGCGGAAGGTTGGGATGTCTTTGGCAATTCGGCGCTCTGCGTCAGCATTTCGTAGAACTGATCGTTAGTCAGATCGATGCCATCGCGATACACTTTGTCGCCAAAGTGTACGTTTAGCGGCACGACTTCGATGCCTAACTCCTCCGCGAGGTTTGATGGAATGTCGCTTGTGCTATCAGTAACGATCTTCACCCTGGCCACGGTACTACCCCCTTGTCATCATATTGCGAACGCCGCGCCTAGGCTCATTCGACCGAAATAAGAGCCAAATAATGAGGTTGATCACCTCTAAATGACTCCACGCTCGCCCTATTCGCAATTGCACTTGAAGTTTCTAGTATTAGCTGCTCTTCTCGTTGGGACAACTCTTCGCCCCAGTAAAATGTCACGAGCTCGGCACGGTCACCACCAAGGTTGGAAATGATCACTTGGACTAGAGAGGTCAGGTCCTCTGCCGCAGCGGTCGGCTCTCCGTTCTCCAAGGCAATGTACTGTCCCTTTAGCACGTCCAAGCCATCGACGCTAGCGTCGCGCACCGCCCTTGTAATAGCCGCAGTTCTGGTATCGCGAATTGTCCCAATCATCTTGTCCCGTTCGACTTCAAGGTCCCCGTTAGCATCGAATCCGAACAATGCCGCGACGCCCTCGGCCATGTTCTCGGTGTCGATGAGATCCACTTTTTTCTTAGTCTCGGCTTGTGCTTGTCGAGCGGCGAGGAGCGCGTTATGGTTGTTGACCAACACAATGACCTGGTCGCAAGGCAGGGAGTCTATCGCCTGGACGAAATCCAGAGTGCTCGGATTCATCGATTGCCCGCCAATGACGATGGCATCTACACCCAGACTGCGAAATAGCTGCTGAAAGCCCTCTCCAACTGCCACGGCCACGGTAGCGATCTTGCCGGATGGCACCTGGCTGGGTTCGCTCCTGTCCGCCTCGGCACGAATGGCGCGGTGCTGCTCTTGCATATTGTCGATCTTGATCTTGTTCAACTCTCCCCAGGTTAATGCGCTGGTTAGAGCTTGGCCGGGATCGGGCGTGTGCAAGTGGACACGCACCAGCGACTCGTCGCCAACTGCTAGAAGCGAATCGCCGATCTTACTTAAGTGCTCGCGTATCTCGTTGAGATTCAGTCCCTCACCCTGCACTACGAATTCGGTGCAATATCCGTACTCGTCCTCCTCGAACAGCCGGCCGGCGTGGCCTTGAACCATCAAATCTTCGTAGTCGGATGGAGCTACGTCTTCACCTCTCACCCCGGCGAGCAGTCCGCGCAAGAAATAGTGCAAACCTTTACCGCCGGCATCCACCACGCCGGCTTGCCTCAGAACGTCTAGTAGCTCCGGCGTGCGAGAGACCGACTGCTCGGCCGCCAAAACGGCAAGGGACAAAGTTTCGTCGAGAGAGGCCGAGCCTTGTTGCAGTTGTTGTACCGAGGTCGCCGTGTCTCGAGCTACCGTCAATATTGTTCCTTCGACCGGTTTCATCACCGCATTCTGCGCCGCACGGGAGGCGCTGGCTAGCGCTCGCGCCATCTCGGATCCGCCCAAGACTTCGACCTCGCGCAACACTGAAGCCATGCCGCTGAGGTATTGCGACAGAATCACGCCGGAGTTGCCGCGCGCTCCCATCAACGACCCACGTGCAATAAGGTCCGATGTACCCTTGTAGGTGCCGTCCGCCCCGCCCAGCGCTTCAACGGTCGATTTGAGCGTCAACGACATGTTCGTGCCGGTGTCGCCGTCTGGCACAGGAAAGACATTGAGACGATTCAACTCGGACGTTCTTGCGGATACGAAGTCACTGGCAACCGCGAATACGTCGACGAACTCAGTTGGCCCTAGTACGGTGTGCGCGACGGTTTTAGCCAATTTTCAACGTCCTAACAGATGGGGCCATCAAACTGCCACGACCCCACTATCACCACAATTTGCATTTGCCATCATCCGGAAAACACTAATAGGCGCCTGGATGGCCTCACCTTGGCGCGTTCCTTGCTAAGTCGAGCTTTGATAACAGCAGACAGTGGTGGTATTATTTGGCGGTTATTCTCTTAGTCAAACAATTAGCAATGCTCGGTAGAGGGCTCACTGAGAACCCGCTGGCTTCTTGATCTGTCAACTGCCCCGCTCGAGACGATTGTCCCATACGGTCGAAAGGACTACGTAGAGATCAAACAAATCATAACAAAAAGAGCTATCGTATTTAAAGGGGATATATTTGGCTAGTAGATGCGAAGTATGCGGGAAACGGCCAATGGCCGGCTCGAACGTGAGCCATTCCAAACGCAACACAAAGAGAAGATTTCGACCCAACGTTCAGCGAGTGACGTTGACCCTCCACGGATCTCGGCAGCAGGTCAGTATTTGCACCCGGTGCCTGAGGACCCTTTCTAAGGCGGCAGTTTAGCTGCACGCGAGAAAGCGTAAGTAAGGGAGTCTGGCTGGCGGCTAGCAGGCTAGG
Source organism: Chloroflexota bacterium (assembly GCA_965220775.1). Classification (GTDB taxonomy): domain Bacteria; phylum Chloroflexota; class UBA6077; order FW602-bin22; family JBCLEL01. The sequence goes on along the minus strand of OZ244845.1, from coordinate 3,560,784 downwards.
TGTGGAGAAGCCGCACAACTATACGTTGGGTTTGATGTCGCTCCGATTCTGTTTAGTTGCGCCCCCTCAGCCGGCACCGCCGGCTCGTACGCTCTCCAGGACCGTCGCAAGCGCGTGGGAGGGCCCCCCCTGGTCCCGAAACAGTGCGGAGCCTATGACTAGCGACGTTGCGCCGGCCTCGGTAACTAGGGGCGCGTATGTGGCGTCGATTCCCCCGTCTACTGCGAGTTCCAGGCTGACACCCCTCTGCTCGCGGATTAGTCGTATGCTGTTCAGCTTGTCAAGCGTGCTGTTGACGAACTTCTGTCCGCCGAATCCGGGATTCACCGACATTACTAGGATGAAATCCGCTTCATCCATCACGCTATCGAGGGATGCGACCGGCGTTCCTGGATTTATCGCTATACCCGCCCGTTTGCCCAGATCCTTGATCTTCGTCAAATCACGATGTATGTGAGGGCAGGCTTCGATATGGATACTTATCCAGTCGGCACCGGCATCGACATATTCAGACAGGTATCCGGCAGGGTGTTCGATCATCAGGTGCACGTCGAGAGGCAGGTTGGTCGCCCGCCGGACGGCCTCGATTACCAGTGGGCCAAATGTAAGATTTGGCACAAACACGCCGTCCATCACGTCAAGGTGGATTGCGTCCACGCCGGCTTCCTCGAGGGCCTTGATCTCTTGGGCGAGATCAGAGAAATCGGCAGAGAGGATCGACGCGGATATTAGAGGCTTGTTCGTACCGCCCTTAGTTCTCACTATTTGGATATTCGCACTCTGTCGATATTGATGGATCTGACGCCTGTGCACTCGCATAGGGGTTGCAGGCACAGTTAATCATCATTTGCTTTGAAAATCTAGCCGCCGTTTGTGGATATTGGCAGACCAGTTGCCGTTTTCATTCCCTCAATCGGTAAGTGTTCAGATGTAGGGGAACCTGCTCCGTATGGGGGTAGAGTCGCACCAATGAGGGTCTACCGCAGGCGAGGACGTCTGATCGGCGAAAGCCAGGAAAGGGTTTTGCGAGGGCGGAGCCCTTGCCGGGGGACGTGGGGGTGTCCCCCACAACAAAGATCCCCCTTCTCCTGGCCAGGAGAAGGGGGCCAGGGGGATGCGATCGACCAGCTCATGGATTTGACATCGACATAGGTTGGAAGTTACCCCTTGACCGTCGACTGAGGTCCCGTATGACGACTCGGCCCTTCCAGTTCACGGGCATGGAGGAGAAAAATACATCCAAATCTGAACGGTTGCCTCAATCGCAATCGCGTTGACATTCAATTGGCCCGTGTTATGATTGGTTTCAAGTGTAACGCGGAAATCTGCTAACGATTTTCCGCGTTGTTTTTAGATTCAAATCAATTTCGCGGAATGATTATTATTCGCCGGGTGGATACATGGATGAGTGAATTCACCCTACCATCGATTGCGGTCATAGTTTTCTGACATGAGACAGATCCTGAGACGCCAGCCTGAGCCGGCAGTTGCGCAGAGGGGAGCCAAAGCGCGCCGGACTTCTAAGCCCTCACGGAGGCGGAATAGAACCGTCCAATTCTTCAGCGAGATACGTGCTGAGGCTAGGAAGGTAACTCGGCCTAGTCGAGAACAAACTTTGAAGCTGACGGTGCTCGTGACCGTCGTGTCTCTAGTGGTGGGATTGATATTGGGTGCGGTCGACTATGTGTTCGATCAGCTCTTTGAGGTAGTACTCGGCGTCGGTAGACTATAATTAGGTACTTGTCGAAACTTCTATTTTTGGTGGTCCGATATAGCCATGGCGACAGAAAACGTAACGACTAATCCTGAAGAGCCGGAAGTTCAGGTTTCTGAACAATCGGAAGAGGATTTCCTCAATTCAAAGGGAGAGTGGTTCGTAATCCATACTTACTCGGGTTACGAAAACAAAGTGAAGACAAACCTCGAACACCGCATCGCTTCGATGGATATGACCGACAAGATATTCAAGGTCGTGATCCCGGTAGAGGATGAAGTCGAGGTTCGCGATGGCCAACGACGCACGGTCCAGCGGAAGGTTTTCCCCGGCTACGTGCTGGTACAGATGGACATGGGCGATGACTCGTGGTACGTGGTGCGAAATACGCCCGGCGTTACCGGCTTTGTTGGCCCAGCGAGCAAGCCGGTACCTCTCGTTGAAGCCGAGATCCGTGCCATCCTCAAACCCAAGACAGATACTCCGAGGGTGAAGATAGCCTTCCAGGAGGGCCAGAGCATCCGGGTGATCGATGGTCCGTTTTCCGAGTTTGTTGGCATCGTCGACGGTGTTTATCCCGACAAAGGCAAGATACGGGTTATGCTGTCCTTCTTGGGACGCGAGACTCCGGTCGAACTGGATTTCCTTCAGGTGGAAAAGCTCTAATTTCAGGCCGGCCGCCCAGAATCAGGATGATCTTTAGAGGCCGCACTACGATTGCGGCCTCTATTCGTGGAGGACAGATTGGCAAAGAAAATACGAGCAGTGGTGAAGTTGCAAGTTCCTGCTGGTAAAGCGACGCCTGCTCCGCCGGTTGGAACGGCGTTGGGTCAACATGGCGTCAACATCATGGCGTTTGTGAAGGAATACAATGAGCGAACCGCGTCTCAGGTCGGGACTATAGTCCCGGTTGAAATAACCATATTCACGGATCGCTCGTTCACCTACATCACTAAAACCCCACCGGCAGGTGAGCTATTGAAAACCGCCGCCGGAGTAGAGAAGGGATCTGGCACTCCCCACCTGGACGCGGTGGGCACTGTGCCGCGAAATAAAATTCGGGAGATTGCCGAACTCAAGATGAAAGACCTCAGCGCCAACGATATTGACGCGGCTATGAGGATCATCGAGGGCACGGCGCGTAGTATGGGTATCCAAGTGGCCGAGGATGAGTGAATCCTGGACGGGCTGAGGTTCGTGGTCCCATAAGACAATTAGCATAATTCTCGCGACGAAAAGGACATCGCAAAATGGCGAAAAGAGGCAGAAAATACCAGGAAGCGGCAAAGCTGGCCGACCGAAACGTCGAATATCCGATAGATGAAGGGGTTTCGTTGGCCAAGAAGGTAAGCTATGCCAACTTCGACGCGACCGTAGAGATGCACATCCGCACCGGCGTAGATCCGCGCCACGCCGATCAGCAGGTTAGGGGCGTTTCGCTGCTTCCTCACGGGACAGGTAAGCGCGTTAGGGTTTTGGTGTTCGCCCAAGGTGAAGCCGAGAACATCGCCCGCGAGGCCGGCGCAGATTACGTCGGTTCCGATGAGCTTATCAAGCGAATACAGGACGGCTGGATCGAGTTCGACGTAACTATCGCAACGCCGGATATGATGAGAAAGATCGGTAGACTTGGACGGATCATAGGCCGGCGTGGATTGATGCCATCGCCGCGCTCCGGCACCGTGGTCACCATTGATAACTTGCCCCAGGCGGTAAGTGATGCTCGAAAGGGTAGGGTTGAGTTTCGAGTGGACAGAACAGCCATCATTCACGTGCCGGTGGGCAAGGTGTCCTTTGATGAAACGCTACTAGCGGAAAATGTCGTAGCTATGTTCAAGTCGGTGAGCGATGCGCGGCCGTCCGGCGCCAAGGGTCAGTTTATCCAAAGCATTACATTGGCTCCAACGATGGGGCCGGGTGTGCGAATTGACGTGCACGCCCTCGAAGAAGCGTCAGCGGCCATTTGATGCTAGAATCCTAGCCAACGTTTAGTGCCTAAGACAGCGGGTCGTAGTCAGTCATAATTCCCGCCGAGGCGTCAAGAGACCGATGGTCGTGAAGTCCCGACTGCTTTTCAATTAGGGACGGTCAATTGACTTTGCCTCGGCTGAGAGTCAGCCGAGGCTTTTTTGATGCGTCGAAAGTTTTGTACTGAAGGGAGGTGATCGCAAATGGTTACTCCGGCAAAAGAAAAGGTCGTTGACGACCTGAGACAGCGATTCAGACAGACGTCATTCACTGTGATGTCCGACTTTCGGGGTTTACGTGTCACCGAGATGTCCGACCTGCGCCGGCGTGTGCGCCAGGCGGAGGGGGACCTTCATATAGCGAAGAATACGCTACTGCGCATTGCCGTCGAATCCGAGGGAGTTCAAGAATTGCGAGACTTGCTCCAGGGGCCGACCGCAGTGGCGTATGCGCTGGGTGACGAAGTAGCCCTCGCCAAGGCGCTGATGGATTACAGCGCCGGGTTCCCAAGTTTGATCATAAAGGGCGGATTGCTCGACAAGAAATATCTCGAGTCTGCCCAGATCCAACAGATGGCCGCCCTGCCCCCGCGTGACGTATTGGTGGCCCAAGTGGTCGGCGGAATGCAGTCGCCAATATACGGGCTTGTTGGCGTACTGAGCGCAACTATAGGCAGCTTCGTGCGTGTCCTGAACGCCCGATCCGAGCAGCTCAGCGCTGCCGGCTAAGTGTGCTATTCGCATAAAGGAGAGACAAATGGCAACTATTAGCAAAGATGATCTGATCAGTTCGATTGAGTCCATGAGCGTGCTAGAGCTGTCCGAGCTTGTAAAGGCTCTGGAGGAGCGATTCGGAGTATCGGCCGCGCCAGTGGCGGTCGCGTCACAAATGGCCGGCAATGGAGCAGCGGATGCCGCCGCCGAAGTTGAGGAAAAGACCGAGTTCGACGTGGTCATCAAGGAAATTGGTCCAAACAAGATACAGGTGATCAAAGCTGTCCGCGAGCTTACCGATCTGGGCTTGAAAGAGGCCAAGGACGTGGTCGAGGCCGCTCCCAAGGCCGTCAGGGAAGGCGTCAGCAAAGACGAAGCCGAGCGAATGGAGGCCAGGTTGAAAGAAACCGGGGCGGTGGTCGAGCTCGCCTAGGCGCTTCCCGGCTAGTTGATCTACCTACTATTTGCCGATTGGTTCGGCGAACGTAGGCTGGAACAAATACGCTCGCTCATCGACGAAGAGGCGCGGGCCTTCAACTACGTTCGACTCGATGGAGCCCAAGTCGCTCTGGATGAGCTCGAGGCGGTCAGCTTGGCGGTCCCGTTCTTGGCAGATCGTAGAGTGGTGGTCGTCGACGACCTGAGCCGCAATAGCCTTGCCGCCGGCGCTTCGCCGGACGGACGTGGCAAACGCCAGTCGTCTAAAGGCCGGGCCGGCCCGGTCGAGCAGCTGTTCGGCCGGTTACCGGCTAGTACCGAATTAGTCCTCTTCGAACATTCCGATGCTGGCTTCCAGGGCAAATTGGCCGGGATTGTTCGCCGAGCGGGCGGTACGGTGGCGCCGAGGCGGTCGCTGAGTCTGAACGAGCGCCGGCGTTGGATCGTCGACCGCGTTCGCGAGGCCGGCGGTAGCATCGACCCGGAAGCAGCCAATCTCGTCGCCGAGACGGGTCCTGAAGACTTGAACACTCTTGTCGGCGAGGTATCGAAACTGGTCGCCTATGCCGGCGAAGATTCCATCCGGCACGACGACGTGCTGAGCCTCTCTTCCGACTACTCCGAGGTCGGTGTGACGGTATTTAGCTTCACCGACGCGGTGGCTGCGGGCAATCTGGCCGGCGCGATGCGGGCGCTGCGCTTGATCGAGCGAACAGGCCTGGAGCCGCACGCGGTTATCGGGGCGATGGCGTTTCAGTTGCGCAGCGAAGCGATGATCTTGGCTCTTGGCCAAGAAAACAAGTCCTCGTCTGAAATATCGCGGGAGGCGCGCCGACCCCGTTGGTTGGTCGAGCGGGTGCTGAGACGTAAGGGTCGGGACCGGCTGGCGGTCGTAACCAAAATCATGTCTGAGTTGGCCGAGTTCAACTATCAGTTTCTGCAAGGCCAGCTGCATGATCCATTCGTCGGGATTGAGATGATCGCGACCAGGATAGCCGGTTCGACCGCTAGACGCTCGTCGGCGTTGGGTGCTAGAACCTTCTGATCACGGCGACGACCTTCCCCTGGATTTCGAGGAGCGCCGGATCGACGTATATGGGCGACATATCTGAATTCGCCGGCTGTAGGCGGATGCTGTCGTCCTCCCGATAGAATCGCTTCAATGTGACTTCGCCGGCTCCGCCTTCCTCGCTGTCCCGGATAAGACCCACCACGATGTCGCCATCGTCAGCATCAGGCTGCGGCTTGACAATTATCATGTCACCATCGTCGATCAGGTCTTCGATCATCGACTTGCCTTGGACTTCGAGGGCGTAGGCGTCGTCGGTGCTTAGATCGGGAGGCAGGTTGATCTTATCGAGTGGGTTGTTGATCGCTTCGATAGGGCCGCCGGCGGCAATACGGCCGACTATCGGGACGCCGTGGCCGGCCTTGCGCTCCGTCGTCTCGGCTGTAAGCTCGATGCCACGCGATAGTTTTTTTACTCGACGAATGTGGCCGAACTTTTCTAGAGCGCGCAGGTGATAATCCACCACCGAGGTGGACGAGATCTCCATTTCCACCCCGATTTCGCGTACAGTGGGTGGGAACCCGCGGTCGGATGCGAAATTGCCAATGAATTTCAACATCGTGGCCTGCCGATCGCTCATGGAATGACGACGTCTTGGTGACATATCTAATGCTCCTTAAGTTCCTTGACTGCGCGTCGAACTTGCGTTCTGGTTTAGTCTACACAAAGAGTTTAGCTCTCGTCAACCAAGCAATCGAAAAAAGTGCCGTTGATCGCGTTCCAAATTGAAGACGTGCCGGCGACGTCGCCGGGATTCGCCTACTCCGGACCGTGACAGCGTCACAGGTCTATCGAATTCCAATACGACTTTGGTAGTTGCATGAGCTTGTCGTAAATGTACGTCGAAGTCATGGCCGGCGAATCTCAACCCACGCACCCCCAGCGAGCCTCCGCTAGCCAGTTCGCGGGGCACGGCCGGACTCAGTTCGAATGCTCGCCGGCCGATGGACGGTGCGGCCCTGAACCCGAGAACGTGGCGAAGGACGAAGAGCGCACAGCTGCCTCCCCATCCGTAGCAGTCGGCGCCGTCCATCGCCCGTGGGTCATCCGGCCAAAACTCCGGAGCAACGCCCGGCAGGGGTTGCGGCCCGGCGTGCAGGACCCGGCGATCCGCGACCCTGTAGACGCGATCGGCCGTTCTCCAGGCTATCTGTCCGGCCTCCTCCAGCCAGCCGGCGGCGGACGCCGACTCCAACAGGGCATGGGTCCAGGACGGCCACAACAACCACGGCGGCGACCTAAACGAGGCGAAATGCTCCTTTAGAAGTGAGAGTTGCTCCTCAGTGCATCCACCGGTCAACGTTGCGGTAAAGGATAGAGCCGAATACTCGACAGGGTCGATTCCCCAGTACTCCCGATTGCTCCACGCCAGGAACCTATTGCCAGGCTTGTCCCAGTCCCTGAATCTCCCGCTGCCGGCGTGCCAGAGGTCTAGCGTTCGCCGGCGGTACCACTCCGCGACCTGGCGCCATCTTGCCCATTCGCCGTCCATTCCCAGCTCCTTGGCGAACAGCGCCATAACCGCGGCGGCGTGGGACACGGTCGCCTGTAGCTCGACCGGCCGGACCAGATGTCCGATCGGGTTGTCGCCGGACCCGCCCGGATCCAGGCGCAGTGAGCCGTCCTCGCCGGCTTCCCAGGTGCAATGGTAGGTAATCCATCCATCTTCATCCGCACGGTTGCGCAGCCAGAAGTTCAGATAGCCGGCGAGTCGAGGATAGATATCCGCCAACCAACTCGGATCCGGATCCATCCAGTACAGTTGCTCGATGTTCTTGAAAGGCAGGCACCAGGCCGGCGACGTGCCGCAAATCTCGCCGTCGCCGGCGACCATATTCGGCTCTCCTCCGGCGAAGACGCAGGGGAGGTTAGCGCCGGTCGCGCATCGCAACGTCGTTCCAAGCGCTCTGCGAGCAAGAGCCGGGTCGCCGTAGGCCAGGCGCAGGGCGTCGAGGCTATTTTCCGCCAGTACCGACCGGGGCCAGCTCGTCGTCCAGCTCAGCCAATAGTCGTCGAATACTCCGGAAGGTGACATAACGCAGGCCCGAGCCGTCTCGAAGTCGTAGCGGAATCCGTTCGGCCAGTGGCTTGGCCAGTCGCCTTCAAGACGGGGGAATCGATCCGTCATTCGATCATGATCTTGCCGTACGATTTCGAGACGTGATAGCGCCGCTTCGTTGTCTACGGATCGATCTGTAGCCATGCGCCCCAGGGTGCGTAGCGTCCGGACTGTCTCGCCGGCCGCAAGCCGTAGCTGTACCGACGAGCCGGTAGTCTCGAGGTGCTCATACTCCATCGCCGGGGGAGCCTGTGCTATTGCCGCCTCGAGTTGTACGCGTTTGGATTGCGACCAGGAACGAGCCGGCGGTGATAGCAACGTTGCTCCCGAAGTAAGTGGGTATTGCCTAGCAGGCTTGCGTTTTGAGCTATATCGAGCATGCATCGCACCCAGTCCGACGATCAGTTCCTGCGAGCGAGGAGCGGTGGAGCGTAGGTCCAGCGCTTCGATGATTTGTTCGCCGTCTTCACTCAGGAAATAGCTCAGTTCGAGCGACCAGCCTATGGTCGCGCACGCGTACGTGAGAAGAGAAGGGCCGTGATGGATGGCGCGAATTCCCGCCAGATCGAACTCCGGCCGGGTGCGGTAGCTCGATTTGCCTGCCTGGATCGTGACGAACAGGCTGGACTCGGCGCGTGGGCGGGATGTTGTTGGAAAGACCCAGCCGAAGCCCAATACCGGCAGGCTGGACCGCGCCTGGCCGGCGTCGAAGTCCTGCCAGCTTCGCGCCTGCAGTTTGCCGGAAACCAGCATGCCGAATGGCGTCAGGTCCAATAGATCGATCCTGAAGTCTGTACGCTCATCCACCGAGTGCCCGGCCGGGACCCGGACGCGCCGAACGGAGCAGGCCTATCTCGACGCTCACACACCTCTTGCAGTCACTCCCGGCCCGCGAGCAGCCTGTGGTGCTCGACCTTGAGGCAGAGGTCCACCACTACTTGGATTCCGGCATCGACCGCCCGCTGGATTGCGAGGTCGTTCACAACGCCGATCTGAAACCACAGTCGAGCAACATTGGCGCGAATCGCGTCGTCGACAACCTCCGGCAGCGCGTCGGGCCGGCGGAAGATGTCTACGATGTCTATGGGAAAGGGGACGGCGCTAAGCGACGGGTACGACTTCTCCCCAAGTACCTCGGCGTAGCGTGGGTTGACCGGCGTTATCCGGTATCCGGCATGCTGAAGATAGCCGGCCACGCCGTGACTTGGACGGAAGGGGTTTGGCGACAGTCCGACGACCGCGATGCTCTCCACGCCACGCAGAATATCGAGTATGTCCGCATCCGTCGAATTCCACTCGTTAGCCATTCAGACCTCGATACATCGAGAAGCCGCCGGCGCACCCTATCAGCTAGTACGCCTACACCATGAGCGTGTCAGGGTAACGGATATCATTGCCCGGCGAAGACAATTTAAGTGGTCGGGAACTGGTCATTCAGGCCGCGGTTGACTGAGTTCTCCGTTTAGTAATTGTTGTACCAGTTGGTGCACTATGGGGCGATCTCGCGCAATGTCATCGTCTTCCATGAAGTTGTTATAGAAGTTCGCATGGAACTTCTGGGCAACCGAGTACCCCGATGCCAATGAAGAGTCGCCGCACTCCTCTACCAATCTGTCGATGACCACCGACCTATGCTTGCTCTTTCCGTAATCCCATCCCCTGCTCTTAGCTACAGCCATGACAGCCTGGCAAGCTGCTCCCCATAGCTTCTCGGAGCCTTGCAGGACATCGTCATCCGCGAATTCTTTCTCCGATTGATCTAGAAACTTCCTCGCTTGCTCAGCATGTTCCAAGAAAAATCCGGTTTCACTATCCACGGTGTCTCACCTTCTGATTCATACCCTGCCGGCTCCTTGCCTTCGACCTCACGAGCTCCGTCGCTCCTCGCACTCCTCTTAACACACGTATTATAAAGGCTCCTGGGGCTCGCCAACGAACCGTGTGCGGTCTCCTCTTGACCCCTGAGACGGACCGAGACACCGCCTTTTTCCGGCGGCATGTCCCCGGTCTACAGATAGGGACTAGTGTGGAGTGGGTATGCCCGAACGTCTTGATTGAAAGGACCCCAGGTACGCTCAGTCTGCCGTGCGCCGCTTACACAAACGCCTGTCGACGCTGCCCATACTAGAGTTCTATCCGGCGGAGGACCTACACGTCGCCATATCCCAGGCCGGCGAGCCGGCAGCGTCCGGCGCGGCCCGGCAGCTAGCCCAACTGCGTCGGGAGCGCTCTAGGGTAACCGTCACCATCGCCCGCCGCGAGCTGCGCAAATGGCTCCGCGCGTCGCCGGAGGGCCGGAGGGTGGAGGAGGAGGTGGGGAGGTTGTTGCGAAGCAGCTAGCATCGAATCGTCCGCTCTTCTGATGCGAACAAGGGATGATTCCTGTAGTTCTATTGTGTATTCGATTAGGGTCGGTCGCGAATCAGATAGCAACTGATACGAGGACTCGAAGTGGGTTAGCGATCCCTATTAAATCAAGTTGATAATAGAGATAATATGATTAGTTGCCAAAGAGGGTTCGTTACGAGTTGAAATCCCCTTCTCAGCCAATAGCTATCGACCTATTCTGTGGGGCCGGTGGGCTTTCCTATGGTATGAAGCAAGCCGGTATCGTCATTAGTGCTGGGATCGACACCGACCCGGCCTGTAGACATCCATTCGAAGCGAATGTCAGGGCGAAATTCTACGAGAAGGACTTAACCGAGTTGTCGCCGATGTTCGTGGCATCATTGTTTCCAGAGGACTCCATCAGAGTTCTTGCAGGTTGCGCCCCATGTCAGCCGTTCTCGGCTTACACCAAGGGAAGGCATATTCAAAAACACCAGTGGCAGTTACTCCGTGAATTTGGCGATGTGGTCGAGTCTTCGTATCCCGAAATAGTAACAATGGAAAATGTGCCTCGTCTCACTAAACATCCTGTCTTCGAACACTTCTTGGCGGTTCTTGATGGTGCAGGCTATAGGTACAACTATGACGTAGTTCGATGCGCCGAGTATGGCGTACCGCAGAGTAGAGGACGATTGGTGCTTCTGGCTTCCAGGCTCGGCGACATCCACCTTCTGCCGCCGAATTGCGCCTATAGTGAGTTTGTAACGGTCGAGGAAACGATCCGGCACTTGGGCGAACTCAAGGCAGGAGATACTTCCTCGTCAGATCCGTTGCATAAGTCAAGCGGATTATCACCAAGAAACTTGCAACGCATCCGAAAATCCAGACCGGGTGGAACATGGCGAGATTGGGATGAAGGACTCCAAGCGGCTTGCCATACTCGAGAGACTGGTCGGACATATCCCAGCGTGTACGGCCGAATGAGGTGGGATCAACCAGCCCCGACCATCACAACGCAGTTCCACGGATACGGAAATGGCCGCTTCGGTCATCCAACGCAGGATCGCGCGATATCCCTGCGGGAGGGCGCGCTGTTGCAGACTTTTCCTGAAGACTACTCGTTCGTTCCGGAAGGAGAAGACGTTACCATTTCCTCTGTTGCTAGGTTGATCGGCAACGCGGTTCCAGTGAAACTGGGTGAGGCGATTGGCCGGTCCATAGTCGCGCACTTGGAGGATGTCAATGTCTCACGGTGCTGATACTGAATATCGTATGACATTGAGCCTGCATGTCTTGAACGAGTTGGGAATCAACTTGTACAGCAACGTTCCTGCAGTCTTGGCCGAAGTCGTTGCCAATTCATGGGATGCAGATGCCCGTAGCGTTCACGTTGACATTGACCATGTGAATGGACGTATAGTCATTACGGACGATGGTTGCGGGATGTTAGTAGACGAACGGGTCAACCAGATCAACGAAAAATACTTGCTCGTCGGCTATCATCGGCGAGACGACGAATACGAAACACGAGACGAGCAGGGCAACTCGATCACTCCCAAATTCAATCGGCCAGTGATGGGTAGGAAAGGCATAGGCAAGCTTTCCCTGTTTGGGATTGCCAATGAATTCCAGTTACACACAGCTAAAGATGGGCACAAAGCCGGATGCGTGATGTCTAGCAGGGACATCAGAGACCAGATCAGAAGCGAAGGCGGGGTCTACAAACCGCGACCGATCCCATCCGATCAGGTTGAGGTTGAACGGGGCACGCGAATAATACTAACTGATTTGAAGAAAGACCTGAAACAAGCTGCAAAGAACCTCCGTAGGCGTCTCGCTAGGAGGTTTGGAATACGAGGGGACAAGTACAACTTCGAGGTTGTCATTGATGGCACGAAGGTCACTGCGGTTGATCGGGACTATTTTCACAAAGTGCAGTATCTATGGGAATTTGGGTATTCTGAGCCGTCCTTCGAATCCCAATGCAATCGATTGCTCCAGCGTTTCAAACGCTCTGGCCAAGTCGATCCTGACCAAGGGCTGGGAATAACAGGTTGGATTGGTACAGCCCATCATTCGGGTGACCTAAAGGAAGGCAATGAAAGTATCAACAAGCTCGTGATTATGGTTAGAGAAAAGCTGGCCCAGGAAGATATGTTAGAGGAATTTGGCGAAGGTGGAGTATATGCGAGCTACGTTTTCGGCGAACTCCATGCCGACTTTCTCGACATTGATGCTGAAGATGATATCGCCACTAGCAGTCGTCAAAAGATCATAGAGGATGACCCTAGATACATAGCCCTCAGGACATTCATTGGCAGCGAGCTAAAGGAGATCCAAAGTAAATGGAGGGACTTGAGAAGTACGGAAGGCGAAGGAGTGGCTAGGCAGATACCAGCGATCGATTCATGGTTCAAGAGACTAGGCGCTGATCATCGTCGGAAGGCACGGGCTATATTCGGAAAGATCAATCAACTCAATCTGAAGGATGAACAGCGCAAAGTCCTCCTGCAGAACGGGGTAATCGCATTTGAAACTCTTCGTCACAAGGAACAACTCGATAAGCTGGAATCGCTCTCCGCAAAGGACATATCCGCGATAGGAAGAATCTTCTACGATCTGGATGACTTGGAGGCTACTCTATACCATCGGATCGTATTTGAGCGCCTAAAAGTGATCGACGCGTTGGAAAAAGCGGTGGACGACAATGCCCTTGAAAAAGTTCTACAAAAGCATATCTTCACTCATCTGTGGCTCCTTGATCCCTCTTGGGAGCGAGCAACAGAGACTGTCCCATCGTACATGGAGAAGTCCGTAGCGAAGATGTTCAAGGACGTAAATGAGACTTTGACCGATGAAGAACGTTTGAGTCGAATTGATATCAAGTACACCACGGCCCAAGGGAAGCACGTTATCGTCGAACTGAAGAGGGCGGATCGACTTGTGAGCACAAACGAGGTTCATGGACAGTTAGATCGGTATCGAAGAGCCTTCAAGAAGGTCGCTCCGCTACATGAAACGTTGCCTAAGCCGCTTGAACTCATATGCATCGTTGGCAGACCACTGCACGAATGGACGGACCCCAACGAGCGCGAGTTAACGGCTCACACGCTTGCCACTATTGGGGCGCGAGTTGTTACATATCAACAGTTGATAGCCGACTCCCAGGCAAACTACCGGGAGTTTCTAGCGCAACACACGGAGGCAGGAAGGATTTCTGAGCTGATTCGTGAGATTAGCGAATGGGAGTGGGAGGATGAGAACTAGCAGAAAAGTGTCTCAAATACCCGCGTGGCTGCGTCACGGGGGTGCGTATGTTCCCAGACCCTAATCACTTTCCACCCGTTGGCCTGTAATCCCATATTTGTACACTTATCCCGCTCGACGTTCTGACTTAGCTTGGGTATCCAATAATCCTGGTTGGACTTGGGGGTGGAGCCGTGTTCTGGGCATGAATGCCAGAAGCAACCGTCCACGAAGATCGCAATCTTCTTCTTCGTAAAAGCAATATCTGGGTGCACTGTCCGGCCGTCAGGTAGCCGTATCGGATAGTCTTTCCTGAACCGCAGCCCGCTCCGATGGAGCGCCGACCTGAGCGCAATCTCAGGCTTCGTGTCAGTCCGGCGATTGGAGCGCATCTTCTTCGTAGAGACGGAGTTGATTGGTTTCGGATAAGGAAGAATGGTCACTCTCGCTCGTTAGTTAGAGTAGGCTGTCTACATAAGGAATGATATCAGCAAGTCGGGTAATCTTTGTGTCTTTGCCACGGAGCCGACTATCCCCGATTTGTCACGGCGTTCCCGCGGAAGAGGTGAGGAATTGTTTGAGGAACATGAGCAAGTCGTACTGACTGCCGAACTCTCCGGCGACGAAGGCGAGCAACTGCGACCAGGCGATGTGGGGGCCGTCATCCACGTTCATTCGGGTGGGGAAGCCTACGTCGTGGAGTTCATGGCGCTTGATGGCGACACTGCCGCTATCGCCACCGTTTTGCCTTCCCAGGCGCGAGCGGTGACTAGCCGGTATCTCACCCACGCCCGCCAAGTGGAGTCGGCCGTCTAAGCGCTGTGTTCATCGCCGGCGTCAAAGACTATCGCAACCGCAGGACTGCCGGCCGCTAGGCACCCCGCCACCCGCGGTCACGAACCTGCGCCAGGGTATTCCCGGCCCAGGGCCCGAATGCCGGCCAGTTCAATCGGCGGACGGCCAGGAAACTCCGCCACGCACCACTTGGAATCAGAGCGCGGAGGCCGTAGGCTTTTGTCGATCGTCCAGCGTAGCGAAGGAGATATCCCCCGGCTCACCGGCCCCTGTCGGCCAGGAATCTCTCGAGCGCGCCTTCGCGGCGCTCCACCGGCTTGAGCCGCTCCCTCGGGACCTCCGGGCGGACCAAGACGCCCCGCCGCTCAAGGTTATCTAAGCGCTCTGCTATCCTCTCCGTACTCCGCTGGATGGGGCGTGTTTCCGCCATGGGTTCCCCTCGGTAGGTGACTGTTAGTCGAGTAGTTGATCGTTGTGACAGTATTATCGGCCAGTCTTACCAGACCGTGCAATCGCTCCCGTCGCCGGCTCCGCAATTTGCTTGTGATTTAGGCCTCTGCTATAGTTCTCTTCCGTCGAGCGGCCGGCCGGCGCCGGCAATCACAAGAAGAGTAATTTACTTAGGAGCTTCGCTAGATGGCGGCAAGGATCCGGCTTCGCCGGACAGGGGCTAAGAAAAAGCCCCATTATCGCGTAGTAGTGGCCGATTCCCGGGCCCAAAGAGACGGCAGATTCATAGAGATTCTGGGGCACTATGACCCCTTGCCTGATCCGCCGGTCATCAGCTTGAAGCATGACCGCGTCCAAGACTGGCTGGGCAAGGGCGCACAGCCAACCGAAACAGTGGTCCGGCTCCTGAAGAGCTCCGGCATCGCGGTACCCGGTGGTCGGGCCGCGGTCGACCGAGAGGCGCCGCCGTCGGTGGAAGAAGACAGCGCGCCGCCGGAAGGCGAGGATTCGGACTGAGCAGCCGTCGGCGTCTCCGTGCCGGCCCTTCAAAACGCCGGTTTATTGCCTGAGGAGCATCTAGTTGAAAGATCTGGTCGAGTACATAGTCACTTCGCTAGTTGACCACCCCGATCAGGTGCGTCTAAAGACAATCGAAGGTGTTCACACGGTTGTGTTCGAGCTGCGAGTTGCCCCTGACGATATGGGCAAGGTAATTGGCAAGGAGGGCCGCATCGCTAATGCCACGCGCACTCTGTTGCGTGTCGCGGCCTCCACAGAGGGTAAGCGCGCGATGCTGGAAATAGTTTAGCAGGCGGCATCCAACCTGGCATCTCAACCCGGCACCTGAGTTGACGTAATACCCTTTGGCGTCCCAAGATGGAGACCCCGAGTTTCTGATCGTCGGCACCATTGTGCGCGCCTTCGGCAATAAGGGTCGTCTGCTTCTGGAGCCTATTACCGATTTCCCCGACCGTTTCCAAGCCGGATTGAACGTCCACATAGGCGAATCTTTGCGGCGCTACACGATCGAATCAGTGACCAAGCACGGTGCACGCCGGATTATTGGTTTGACGGGAATCGCTAGCTACGAGGATAGGAAACCACTGATCGGCGAGGTCGTACAAATTCCGACCTCCGAGTCGATGCCATTGGACGAGGGTGTCTACTACTGGTACCAGATCATCGGTCTGACGGCGGTTCTGGAGGATGGCAAGGAGGTCGGTCAGGTGACGGACATTAGCCGGACCGGCTCCAATGACATATACGTGGTACGCGCCCCCGACGGGAGCGAGTTGCTGATTCCGGCAATCGAGGACGCTGTCCTGGAGATCGACCTGCCTGCCCGAAGAATCGTAGTTCGCCTTCTACCTGAAGACTAGCCTTGCATTCGCTGGGATCTGGGCACGTGGGGGCGAGTGTGGATCGGCTCGTTGAGGTACACGTCGCCGTTGCGGATCTTGATGTTGAAACCGCAGCTCGGGGTAGTGCAAACCCACGCCTTATAATGAATCGGCGCCCCTTGGCTGCCGAAGTCTGATAGGGGCACAAGGTCGCCTGTTTCGCATTTCTGGCATTTAGGAAAGACGTATTCCATCCCAACTTTCCTCCCGCACTGTCACGTCCACCAGGGTGGGGTGTTGAACAGACAAACTGGACGACTTGATTAGTATATCCTAGTGCAAATACCGTGACAATCGCCATCCGCAACCCCTGCGCGTCGAGGGATTTCTTGAAAAAGCCGGGGTCCTATCGGGCCGATCCGGCTTAGTTTCGGGTGGCCAGGATCGATGTCCCCTGTGGCGTTAACCAGTGACGCTTTGAGCCGAATAAGCCTGGAGCCATTTCATTTGACCCCACATTCCACCGCCGCCGGCGGTATCTTAGCCCGGCAATATCTGGCAATCGCCCTTGCGTTATTCGTGGTTCTGGGGCTGGCCGGCTGTCTGGAACCGCCGGCCGGCGAGGGGACTCTTACTCCCACCTCTCTGGCGTCGCTGGCCTCGGCGACATCGACCGCCTCTCCAACCCAGACTGATACACCCTCGCCCACTTCAACCCTGGTGGCGACATCGACCCCGGCTCCGACGCATACTTATACACCCTCGCCTACCTCGACCTCGGTAGCGACTTCTACCGCGACGTTGTCGCCTTCCCCGAGCCGGACCTCTTCGCCGGCCCCGACCGCAACGCGCGTCGCCTCCTCTACACCCACTCCGACGGCGTCTCCAACCAGGATACGTATCGCCTCTTCCACGCCGACAAGGACAGAGGCCACCGCTACTCCCTCACCCTTGTCTCCAAGTCCTACCGTATCGGCGACCGTGGTGAAGGTGCCGACCACTACGCCGGCCGTCGCCTTAACCGCGACTGCTACTGTATCCGAGTCGCCTACCAGGGCCGGGACAGCGCCGGCCAGAGCCACGAGGGCCGCTACTTCAACCGTGGTGCCAACCCGAAGTCCGGTGGAGTCATTGCAGCGGCCCTCTCGTCGCGCAATCGCGGTGATGATCTCCAACGACCCGGAGGCCATTCCTCAGAGCGGTCTGCTGGAGGCGGACATCGTCTATGAAGCCCCGGCTGAGTTCAATCTCACCCGGCTCCTGCCGATTTTCCTAACCGACTCGCCGGAGAAAGTGGGACCAATCAGGTCCACGCGCTCCTACTTTGTTGGTCTCGCGGCGGAGTATGGCGGTGGGCTCGCCCACTGCTTGGACGTGCCATCGGTGCCGCCGATATTCGAAGACACCGACGCGTTCAGCCTCGACGGCTGTCGTGGCTTGGCGGCGGAGGCCTTTTTCCGCGACGACGGACGCCAGGCTCCCTGGAATCTTTACGTCGACGTGTCCTTGCTCGAAAGACACGTTCCAGACTATGGCTACTGGGGTCCCATGGCGCTGCGGAGCCGTCTGGCCGGAGGGAGCAGGGTATCGGAGGCGGCGCTAACGTTCGTAAGAGGCCACCATGTCGAGTGGACCTATCGCTCGGGCAGGTACTACCGCCGGCAGAATGGCAGACGCCATATGGACAGTGGCGGCCGGCAGTTGGCGGCGGACGTGGTAGTAGTTCAGATGGTTGTGACCAGGGACACGAGCTTCTTCGGAGAAGCCGGCTATCACGAGGTTGACGTGGTGGACGTGGGCGATGGCTATATCCTGGCCGGCGGGAGAATGATGGAACTGAGATGGAGCAGACAGCGGCTGGATGGCATCACCAAGTGGACCTCACTTGCCGGCCGGCCCGTACACATTCCAAGAGGTCAGGTGTGGGTGGAGATCATGCCCATAGGCTCTGAGGTGATTTTCAGGGAACCGAAGCGGCCTTATTCGCCTCTAGACCCTTCCATTGTGTCGTTGAGCTTCCGCATCAATCGGGACTTGCGCCTTGCGGCGTTGTTGCGGTGAATGATCCCTTTACTGGCCGACTTGTCTAATGCGACGATTGCCGCTCTGACGGCGCCTTCGGCGCCTTCACCCTCTTCAAATATCATTCGCTCGGCGTTTCGGACGTGCGTTTTCAGTTCGGATACGACTGGCTTCCGGCGGGCTCGCTTGCGTCCGCTGACGCGGATAGCCCGTATAGCCGATTTAGTATTGGCCAACCAAAACCTCCTGGAGCGGCGTGTACAACTAATGGCTGCTTCGTCGCGGCAGCGCTGTGCCTTGGAACTATCCGTTCGAAGCGCACCGCAAGACTATATACCATATAGCGAGTTGGTTGCAATCGCGAGGCCTTTGGTTCACCTCAGAAGACCTGCGTAGACGGGAGAGAGGGGGCATTGCAACCCGCAATTAAACCAATGGCCGCAGGCCGGCTTAGCCGCCAATCCTTCCGCCCACGTGCGATTCGGCGTACCGTCTGTCGCGGAACGGCCGAAGACCCCTGTCCAACAACGTTCGCGGGGCTGTTAGTATGTGGAGTTACAGGCCGTGATCCGTGAATCCACACTAAGCTGCTATCAGGAGGAAAGCAATGGCCGTAAGATTTCCCACGGGTGAGCCCTACGAGCTGGCCGGGCGCCGGCTGGTTTTCACCAACTGGAGGTTTATCCGCCCAGGGCATCTTAGGTGGAACGACGACGAGGGACGAAACGTCAGCGTAGATGGCGATGAGGGTCCGTTAGATGCCCATTTTAGATTTACCGAAGCGCCGTACGGAATTCGCCTTCGCGCCCATCCCGCCCAGAAGATGCCCTCGCCTATCTGTCCCGAAGAACCGTGGGAGAATGGCGAGATCAATGTGGGATCCTGGCTGCAAGATGACGGCCTGATCAGGGCTTGGGGCACCTGCGGGCCCGAAAGCGGCGAGCGGTACTTGTTTTACGCCGAGTCTACCGACGGTGAGAGTTGGGACAGGCCCAAGTTGGGGTTGCAGGAGTTCGGTGGGAGCCGGGACAACAACTTGTTTGCGCCCGCTGACGAGTTCGGCAATGTATTCATCGATCCATCGGCGGACGACGATGAGCGCTACAAATGGGTTCTCAGTCAGCACATTAGTCGACAGGAGTATGATCGCTATCGCGCTAGACGGCCTGACGCTTGGGATCCGGCGTCGGACCGAGTCGACGTCTTGGACGACGCGACTCCGGTAGGGAAAGGCGGTCTGATTCTGTCGATGCGCGGGGCGGTATCGCCGGACGGATTTCGCTGGAACCTAATTCCCGATCCTCTGGTAGTGCAGCACACGGACACGGACGTGGTCGCCTACTACGACACGGTTCTCAACAAGTACGTGGCCTACGTGCGAGACTGGGACGTTGGTGCACGCTCGCAGCGGGAGGGCCTGGTCGACGATCGAGGGCTTAGTTGGATAGCAGTCGGGCGACGTTCGATCGGTCGTACAGAGACCGACGATTTCCGCAACTTTCCCCTGTCCGACATGATATTGACTCCGGGGCCAGATATGTCGCCGTCGGATGTCCTTTACACTAACTGCAAGACGACGATCCCCGGCGCGCCGGACCTGCATCTCATGTTCCCCACCATTTGGCATACGTCGAGTGACGCAACTAGCGTTATTCTCGCCAGCAGCTCCGACGGCAAAGGCTGGCACTATCTTCCCGGCGGTCCCGTACTCGAGACGTCCCCGTTCGGTCAGTGGGATGGCGGCTGCGTGTTCGCCGGCCCGGGGTTGGTGGAGTTCTCAGATGGGACCTGGGCACTGCGATACACGGGGTACAACGTCCCGCATAAATACCCCCGAGGAGGGTTGGTGAGCAAAGTCGCGACCGCCACTTGGCCGCATGGGCGATTGATCTCGTTAGAGGCTGAGCGGTTGGGCCAATTCAGCACCGTGGCGATTATTCCGCCGGGTCGCAAGCTCCGACTCAACGCCCGAACCGTGAGGGGAGGTTCGATCCGGGTAGAGGCCGCACACATCGCTCGTACTACCGTCGAGGCCGGCACGTTTGGCGACGTGAACCCAAGGGTGCTGGCCGGATCCTGGAGCGCTGAGGGCCGTACGTTTGCAGACTCGAATCCGATCATAGGCGATCATCCATCGATTCCAGTCACTTGGAGGGGCACGGACGACCTAGGACATGGCGATGGAGAGCCGGTGATCCTGCGGTTCCGGCTCGATCAGGCCGAGATATTCGGTTTGGAGTTCGACTAGGGATCGATCTGGGCGGTCGCTGTAATTGCCGGCTATCCGACCGCTAATCTTGGCGCGCGTGCAACCTGCCGAGTTTGGCGAGTACGTCGCGCTCTGAATAAGGCTCTCGTAGATAGCCTTCAACGATGTCCCCGCCTTCGCTTTGAAGCCTCATATATCCGGCGTAGCGAGGCCGTAGGTATGAGCCATCGATAGTTTCTAGCGTATTGCGGTAGAAGCCGTCGAATCGGGAGTTGACCTCGTCATCTAGCCAGGCGCTCCGGCGGGCGGGCTGGCCGGCATGGAGCGCCATCGCTTTCTGCACTTCACGACTGGTCGCGAAACTTCCGAATGATACGGCCTCTCGGACCGACTCGCACCGGCGCGAGATTGCCAGGCCGGTTCCGCCAATTACCGATCCTCTACTCGAAGGGCCGGAGATCCTTGGGACGTTCGTGAATGTTAGGTGGCCTCGTTTCACCGATTCGTGGCTATAGCTGGAAAATCCGAATACGTACGGGCAGTAGAGTAGATCATCCCTATGGCTCATCGCCTCGAGAGTAGCGATGGAGTTCCAGTCCAGAGCTTCATCCGGGCACCAACTCGCGAGTTCGCGAAGGATCTCGAGCGCCTCCAACCCGACGTCCTCTGGCACGAGAGGATAACCCGGCATCGTGCTGGGTGCCGTGCCAATATCTACACAGATCGCGAGGAAGAGCGTGAACGAATGGACCCCGTTTAGTCCTATTGCAAACAGGCCCTTCTTTGCGAGATTTCGCATCTCGGCCATACCTGTCGGCGCTGCCTCACCAAGGGCATTCAACAGATCAGGGCGGTAGAGAGCCATCTGGCAGGATGCATCCAGTGGTAATGCCCAGAGGCCGCCGCCGTACAGATACGATTCATATGATTGACCCACGACGTCCGATGAGAGGTCTTCGAGGCCAATATCAACGGAAAATTCCGATAGATCGACCAGGCATTGCTGAGCGTAGGCATCGCCCATGAACGGGTGATCGAGAATGATGAAGTCGTATTTCTCGGCAAGGTCGGCGATTGGATGAGATTCGAAATGGTGCAGAGAGTGCTTTTCCCATTCGATTCGAACGTCTGGCCTGAGTTCGTGGTAGGCGTTAGTCGCCGCATATAGTCCCTGGTATCCACGGGGATGGTCCCAAGTTATTCCTCGAAGAGATGTCAAGCCAATTCCTCCCTGATGCGACGTGATTACCGGAACTTTAGATCCATCTCGACGTCCTTGCCGGTGAGAGGCAGCCGAACGACCCGCATGTCTTGCCGGTTAGATAGGTGGATCGCCGCGATGATCTCCAACGCCTGGCGTCCGTGGGTGCCGGTCGAAGATGACTCGCGGCCGGTCTCCATGCACTCGAGCAGCTCGGCGAGGCCGGCCAACGTGCCCGCGTCGTGCCTGTTCTCTGGTTGATCCGGAAGCTCGAATGGATGCTCCGCCAGCGGCTGCTCGTAGTCCAAGGAACCATCGGACCTGAGCCAGTGTCGTACGCTGGCGCCGTCTTCGAGAATGTGAAGACGCCCCGTCGTTCCAAATAGAAGAATGTCTATAGACTGGTGAACGTCTTCCATTGCGTCGAGCGCGATCCGCACACCGTTTCTATACACGATGAAGCCCATTGCGGCGGGATCGAGGATGTCCGGCCATTGGGCCCAGGGTCTGCTGGTGGGATCCAATCTGCCGGATACCCACTCGACCTCACTGTCGACCACGATGTTGAGCAAATCGAACATGTGGGTGCCGAACGAGCCCACTCTGCCGTTGCTCCAGTAGAAGTACCCGTGCGTTACCTTGCCAATGGCGCCATCCCTGAGCCGATCGCGAATCAGGTGATAATCCGGCCACCATCGGTGTTGGTGGCCGACTGTTAGGACGGTACCGTTCCTGCGACAGGCCTCGATCATCGCGTCGCAGTCGGCCAGGCTGGTCGCCATCGGCTTTTCTATAAAGAGTCCCTTGATTCCGGCGTTGGCTGCGTCGACGGTTGGGACGCGGCGCTCCAGACCCCAGGTGCCGATAATTATGAAATCCAGGTCTTCGTTGTCGAGCAGCGCCTGATGGTGGTCGTAGCAGGAAATCTTGCCAAGCACTTTGACCGCCCGTTCAAGGTGCTCCGGGTTCATATCGGCGGCGGCTACGATCTCCGCGTTAGGCAGTTGCGAGCATATGCGGGAAAGCTGAAGCCCGCGTTTGCCGATCCCTATTACGCCTGCCCGATAGGTGCGGTCCTTGCTCATCGAACCTCCTCCAAAATTCCCACGATTATCCAGGGACATTTCATTTAGGATTACTAGCCTTAATCAGTTCCTCTTGGGCGTGGAGCCGCGTGCCAGGGTAGTGGTCGCTCCATCCGAACCAGAAGGCTGTGGTATACGGTACTTTTTTCAGCGCTTTGCCGGCCAATGGTCCACTTACCGCCTGACCGGTCAGCTTGTTCCATTGGCTTCCGGTCTCATTATCTTCGATCGTCTCTCCCTTGCCATCGATTTCAACGAACGTCAAAGTCCGACCATCGAGCCTCCGATCAAATACGCCCGCGCTTTCCGTGGACCTGACGAATGCGACCAGCAACTGTTTGCCGTTGAACGAGTCGTTCACGACCGGCGTTTCGCGCAAGGTGTAGTATGCGTACGCAATTGCGGCATCGGCAACAACCACGCCGATCACCCTTTCTTTTCGATAAAGTCGTGGGTCCCTCAAGGTCCATGCCAAGACACCTGTACGCGACGACTCGTAGTAGCCTTGGTAGGAGTCGATTGACAGAGCCGGCTTCGCGAGCGCGAGGGTATGTGGGAATCTCTCTCGCCATTCGCTCCAGGTCATCTGGTTCGCTGCCAAGTGCCGGAGCTTGGTTCCGGCCATGGGGCCGGTCAAGGCTATGCCCCGCAACTGGCTCCATTCGCTGTTCGTCTGGTGGTCGTACATGATGAGAACGTTGCGCAGCAGCCGGCCCGAAACTCCAAACGTGTACTCCACTCCGTCGACTTCTCTGGCATACACGATGCCGGTGTAGCAGAGGGGTCACCAAGTGACCGCAATCTTACGGCCGGCAATCTCATCGTTCACAATCTCGTGTTCGCTCAGAAAGGGTATCGAATAAGCGCGGGCGACGCCGTCGATCTCGATCCCGATGACCGGCTCATTGTGACCGTAAACCCCGTCGGCGTCGTCGACGGCGAGGAACCGAGGTTCCAGCACCGCCGGGATGGCGTCCCGGGGCAGAATCGTTCGGATCTCCTCGACTTCCGGCAATCTTCCGCTGTTCGCGGCGACTGTCAGCGCAATTGGGGTTGCGATCTCGAATGTGAAGACCGCCGTTGCGGTAGGAGCAGCATGGGTTTCTGCTAGGGTTGCGACGGCCGGCTGAGTGGGGCTTGGAGTATCAGCAGCCGGCTCCAGCGTGGGCGCGCACGCAGTTACGGCGAGGGCCGCCAGCACTGTTGCCCGCACTAGTAGCGGCCAGCTCTTGGCCGAGCACTTCCATTTCAAGTATTCAAGATCCTGAGAAGGGTTGTAGCTCAGCCAACTGCGCGGTTGGCTACTTCCGGACGAACTTTTGGAGCCGGTCTTCGCCCATCACTTCGCTGATGTAGAGGTCGCCCCGGGAATCGGCCCAAATCGAATGCGGCGCGTCGCGGAACTGGCCCGGCTGATCGCCCTCTTCGCCCCAATTGCAAACGAGAGTGCCATCTAGCGTCATCACGTCGATTCTGCGACCGCCCTGCGCTATATACACGGTATCGTGCCGGTCAATGAACAGTTGGTTGGGTGATGCCATCCCGGTCCACTCCGTCAGATACTCACCGTCCGGCGTGAAATGCTGGATACGATGATTGGTGCGGTCGATGACGTAGACTCGATTGTTACGATCCACCCAGACTGCGTGTGGTAGCAGGAACTGACCAGGTCCTGACCCCGTTTCGCCCCAGGAGTTGAGTAGCCGCCGCTCCGCATCGAATCTGTGCCAGCGATTCTGGCCGTAGCCGTCGGAGACGTATAGCTCGCCCGACGGCGCTACTACGGCCCAAGTCGGCCGGTTGAACGGCAACCCTGGACTGCCGGTCTGACCGGGAGTCCCGAGCGTCCACAGCAATTCGCCGGCGCCCGTGAAGCAGCGCACAGTGTGGTCAAGTGAATCAGCAGTGTAAATGGTGTCGTCCGGGCCTATCCATACGCCGTGCGGTTCGACGAAGATGTCCTGTCCCCAGGTACGCATCAGCGTTCCATCCGGATCGAAGACCAGCATCACCGCCTCGGGGCTACGTTGGAATACGTAAACGTTGTCCTGTGAGTCGACGGCGACCGACGAAACCAATCCGAGCTTTGGCCGCTCCCCGCTCCGCCCCCAGTTTTCTACTACTTCGTACTGATAATCGCCGGCACCAAATACTCGACTCATTTTCGGATCCTTTCAATACTCCGTTGACAATCCGAGACCGGTAGGTTGAACTAGCCTCTAACCATCCCGCGGGCTTGCAGCCTGAATGAGCGCCCTCAGATAGCCGAATGCGAAGGCGTACCCGTTGCGCGCGTTGTGCGTATCGCCCACTGTGCGAGGGAAATGGGCCGGCGCCAGGCAGCTATCGAACCCTACGTCGTTCAGCGCTCGGATCACGGCGAGGAAGTCACAGTCTGCTTCATCGAGGAAGCACTCGTCGAATGTCGGTGCCACTCCGTTGACACCTTGAGCGTGGCCATAGAATATCTGTCCCTTGCTTCCAAAGTGCTTGACAGCCGCCACGATATCCGTGCCCATGGCGGTCCAATTGCCCAGGCACAGATTCAGACCGCTCATCGGGCTGTCGGCGATCTCCATCGCCCGTTGAAATCCCTCGAACGTGTGGAACAACCGCGGAGCTCCGCCTAGACTCTCGACCGGGGGGTCAGGCGGATGCATCGCCAGACTGACGCCGGCCTCTTCGCAGGCCGGAATGACAGCTCTGATGAAGTATTCGTAGTTGGCCCACATCTCGTCTTCGGTGTACTCCCGGCCCCGCGCTAGGGGGGCGTATTGGGCATCTTCCCAATGGAAGCTGCCCACCTGAGCACCACCACGACCCGGCGTCGTATGGGATGTCCGTGAGGAGCCGCTTGGTTGCCCCGGAGGATTCACCATCCAGTGATACCCGATCGTCGGGATGCCTGCTCGTCCGAAGTTTCGGATCGTGGCGATCAGGTCCTCGATCACCGCGTCACGGCCCGGTAGTCCAAGCATCACTGAGACGAAATACTGCTTTGGGGCCGGGTTCTCGAGAGCAACCACCCGGAGACCGGCATCCTCGAAGCGTGTTCGCACTTGTACGAGGTCGAGAAAATCTATGTGATATCCTGGCTTCTCGGCTCCGTCGGGGGGGAACTTTGCCAACAATCTCTCTCCGAGGCCTAGTACCACGTCCTCGACGCCATATTGCTTCAGGAATCGTAGGTAGCTATCCGAATCGGTCTCACTTGCAAATGCGCCTATTCTGACTGGCATTCGAGTGTTTTCCTCCTGATGAGGTTATCGGCAAAATGCTCTACATAGTAATCGAAGGGCCGCCCACTCGACACTGGCATCCGATGCTCTGAAAGGCCCCTAAAGTTAGCCACTCGCCCGTTCTGCGATCTGAATCAGTCCTCGCAAATAACCCAGCGCGTAGGCGGTTGCTTCGTATTGCTGAGCGTTATCGCCGTCAGTGTGGGGCAGGTGAGAAGGAGCCAGGAAACAATCGAACCCGACCTCATTCAGAGCTCGTATTATGGCGAGAAAGTCGCAGTCGGCTTCGTCCAAGAAGCACTCATCGAATGTTGGAACAGAACCCTTTACCCCCTGTGCGTGCCCAAAGAGAATACGTCCCTGCGGCCCGAATCTACGTATCGACGCCAAGATGTCGGTGCCCATAGCTGTCCAGTTTCCCAGGCAAAAAGTGATTCCGCTGTTGGGACTGTCGGCGATGTCCATTGCCCGCTGGAATCCGGCATCGTCGTGGAATAGCCAGGGAATCCCGCCCAAGCTCTCGACTGGTGGGTCGTTGGGATGCAATGCCAGCTTGACTCCGGCTTCTTCGCAGACGGGAATGATCGCCTTGATGAAGTACTCGTAGCCGGCCCACATCTCATCTTCCGAGTACTGGCGTTTACGAGACATCGGCAGCGTGTCGGCGACTTCGCCGTCAAACCTGCTCACCATGGCACCGCCGCGGCCGGGCCTCTTGTACGAGGTCCGCCACGATGCAGGGTACATACCCGGAGGATTCACATTCCAGTGATAAGTCAGGTAGGGTATGCCGGCTTTGCCCATAATACGAATGTTCGCCGCGATATTCTCGATCTGTTCATCTCGGCCAGGCTGCCCCAGCCAAATCCGGTCCATCGCGAAAGCCGGCGTCTTCTGCCCGGCTCCGACAAGCGCTCTAAGCCTCAGCCCTACCTCCTCGCAGCGTTTGCGAAATTGCACGAGCCCCAGAAAGCTCAGGCTGGCCAGATTCCTATCCCCAGAGTTGGCCGGCGCCAGAGGTAGGTGGGCAGGACCTAGAATCACGTCCTCAACACCGTACTGGGCGAGAAATCTGGGAAATTCCTCATCCAGAGTGGCAAAGGCGCCCAGTCTGACAGACATTTTTTCTTCCCTCCGAAAGCGCTTAAGTGGAGGTTATACCAGACATTGGATCATTGTTCGCCAGCCGGGTGCGTCCAGCCGCATTTCATACGAACAGAGAACGCGTCCATGTTGGATTGTCAACGCCGGCTCGATCCGTAGCGTTGAGTCGGTCAATCTGCTCTTCATCAAAGCGGCCGGCAACTCTTCGGGTGGCGTGCTGAAGACATCAATATATTGGTTTCCACTCGATCGAAAATAGCCGTAGGGGTCACACCAATCCGTTGCCAGGTTCGTTGTCTGCTACCACTTGAGCGCACCGCTCGATAGCCCCTCGATGAATTGTCGGCTGAAAAGGAAGAATATGACGATCATGGGGACGCTGGCCAACACGTAGCCGGCCATCTGGTATCCATAATGCGGACCCACGTCACTCGCAAGGAACAATACCTGTAGAGCCATTGGCCGCAACTCGGGAGTGTTGGTGATGGTAATCAGCGGCCAGAGCCAGTCTTGCCAGACATCGAGCAGCTCGATGATTCCCAAGACAGCCAAGATCGGCCGTGACATCGGCAAGACGACGTGCCACAGGACCTGCCAGACGCCCGCGCCGTCCACCCTGGCGGCCTCCAAAATCTCCTCGTGCAGAGCGGAGAAGAATGCCCGCAAGATGAAAATCTGGAACGTCTGCTGGGTGGCGATGCGCGGGATTATCAAAACCCAGATGGTATTGAGCATGCCATATTCGGCGACCAATATGTATCGCGTCATGAACGTCAGAACCCCGGGAATGAACAGAACGATAATGACCATCCAATACAGTCGCTCGCGAAAGGGGAACTGGAATCGAGCAAACGCGTATGCCGCCAGCGAGGAAACGGTCAGAGTTCCCGCGATCGTCGCGATGGCAACCCCAATCGAGACCAAGAAAGTTGGCCAGAGGACCGCGAACGCGACACGGTAGTTCTCCAAAAAATGTAGCGGGAGGGACAGGCCGACGGGATCGGTGAAGAACTGACCCATCGACTTGAATGACACGATAATGTTGAAGTAGGTTGGAATCAGCGAGAGCGCCAACGCGATTATCAGAATCAGGAGAAACGGCCAGTCGCCCCGAAGATCGCGCACCCATTGGGGCCAGCGATAGCTTTGAATCGCCGGACCTGCCTCTCGTTTCGCGCTTGGCATCGCCATCTCTAACTCCTGGTCAAACTCTGCGGGCACTGGTTAATGGCTGGTTTCAAGTCCTTGTCCCTTCGGCCTCGGTGGACCCTCGAACGAAACGGTGAGTCAGTAGGGAGAAGACGAGTATGAGGACGAACAGCAAAGTCGCGATTGCCGCAGCCTCACCGTGGCTGGTGGCACCGGTCGCCGATTCGCTTCGAACGCCTCTGAACCCAGCCTTGAAGAACATCAAAAGGGCCGGCACGCTGGTGGAGAAGTAAGGACCGCCGCCGGTCATGGCAAGAAAACGGCTGAATTCCTGGAAAATACCGATGATTCCGAACACCAAGAACAGCCGTATCACTCCACTGATATTAGGTAAATCGATCGCAAAAATCCGCCGGAACCTGCCGCAGCCGTCAATTATGGCCGCATCCATTATGTCGGTAGAAATATTTTCCAAGCCGGCCAGGACGATCAGAACGCTGGCGCCGATCGCCCAGGGGAACCCGACAAACATCATCGCGTAGAGTGCTGTGCTGGGCTGCCCGAGCCAGGGCGCTACCAGATCACCAAGCCCTACCATCTCCAATATGATGTTGAATCCGCCGTCTACCTGGTACATCCATCTCCACAGAACGAAAGTCACGATCCCGGGGATTAACGAAGGCACTATGACGGCCATACGCCAGAAAGCCTGCGTCGACCGATTGCGAAGATTGAATATGCACTCCGCCATCACAAACGGCATCAAGAATGGAGCGGTGAAGTGAAAGACGGCGAACTTGGCCCAGTTGCCCCAAGACCACCAGAACACTTCCCATCTGAAAAGCCGCTCGTAGTTCCTGAAACCAACGAATTCGTTGTAGGAGCCGGGCCACCAATTGAAGAACGACTCGTACAGGGCCTGGATCGCGGGGTAGTAGGTGAACGTGAACATCATGAGGAACGCGGGAACGAGGAGCATGTAGATTGCCCAGCTTCTTCGCATTTCCGCCCATTGCGACCTGCGCTGGGCGGTGGGCATTGCAACTGCCGGCTGGCTGATCGCTTTATCGGCGTCGATTGTGATGTTGATCTACCTCTGGGCGGAGTCTAAAGCCGGCGAAAGTCGCGAAGTTCCCGCTAGTAATCCTGTATGGGACGGAATTTCGAGTGCTGTGCATTATATTGTTGAATCTTCTATCCGGCAATCGCCCGTACAGTGCCGGGGCGTGGCAGACGAGAAGCGACGGCGATCTCAGGTGCTGGCTGCTTGATTGGGTCCGCTGCCCAAGGATTCCTTGGCACCACGCGGGTCTTTGTTTTGCATTTTCTACTTTTGTGCGAGCTGCCCTGCCCGGGTCGATTGGGGCCGGCGTCCCGAGCGTTTGTTTTGCAAAAACTAGGTTTTGCTTGGCGGCGTTCCGGTCTCCGAGGCCGGCCGGCAAACCGGACTTGGGGCCATTCGGACTGGCGCGTCACTTAGGGCGAACATGTGTACTAATATTATAGCATTGCGGCAGCGGTGCGACCAATTCCCCTGACCCACACAACCCGGGCGTTGCGACGCTGCCTGTGGTGTCAGTATAATCGCCGGGTACGCGCCCGTAGCTCAGTGGATAGAGCACCGGCCTCCGGAGCCGGGTGCGGGAGTTCGAGTCTCCCCGGGCGTACCAGTGCGGCAGAGCGGTTTCCGCCGGTCCCCTAACGCGCCGGCAACTGGACGTAACTATAAGATCCGAGTGCGTTCGAGCCAGCGAAGGAAGGCGTTAGAGGTGACTTGGGCTAACTGGTTGGCGTGGCGATTTGGCACACCGGCTGTCGCGAGTCGTTCCCAGCCACGTGGAAGACGGCCAGGCATCCGACGTCTCCGCGCTGGCAGTCACCCACATTGCCGTTGAACCAACTCATTTGAAGATTCGGCAAGCATCCGTCAAACAACTCTGCGCGCGAGGAATTATCTAATGTACCACCCTGGCGGAACCATTAAAGAGGCGCTACGGTGCATCGAAAGGAATGAACACGTACTCCCAGCGATCCAGCGGGAATTCGTCTGGAGTCCCGACCAAATCTGTGCACTATTCGACAGCCTGATGCAAGGCTACCCGTTTGGGGAGTTTTTGTTTTGGCAAATTGAGGCGGAACACTCTGTAGAGTATAAGTACTATGGCTTTGTCCTCGATTACCACCAACGGGACAACCCCCATTGTCCTGAAGCACATATCATGCCAGGTAGGCCTATTACGGCAGTGCTCGACGGTCAGCAACGTTTGACTGCATTCAATATTGGCCTGCGCGGGTCGATGGCGGTCAAGCGCCCTTATAAGTGGTGGAGTAGCCCGGATGCGTTTCCCCGGCGAGTTCTGGCGTTGGATTTGTTGGCATCGACTGAACCGGATGAGGAAGGTAATCGCTACATTTTCGAGTTCATCGAAGAAGCCAGAATTGGACGCGAGAACGAGAGTCTGTGGTTTAG
This sequence comes from Chloroflexota bacterium, assembly GCA_965220775.1. Taxonomy (GTDB): domain Bacteria; phylum Chloroflexota; class UBA6077; order FW602-bin22; family JBCLEL01. The sequence goes on along the minus strand of OZ244845.1, from coordinate 3,530,185 downwards.
AGTTTCCGACATACTGACTATGCAATCCGGGCCGCCCATGCTCAAGTGGTTGACTGAAAAGAAGCTTGGCGACGGGGAACTGAATCTTGCTTTTGAAAGGCTCGATCGATTGTATCAGGCGGTGCACAACGACCAGACGGTGTGCTACTACGAGGAAAAGAATCAGGACATTGAACACGTACTCAACATATTCATTCGTCGCAATAGCGGCGGGACGGTTCTCTCTTACTCAGACCTCTTGCTCAGTATAGCCACGTCTCAGTGGAAAGAACTGGATGCCCGAAAAGAGGTTCAACAACTGGTCGACGACCTAAATCGCATCGGGCCTGGGCTTGGTCTAACCAAAGACTTCGTATTGAAAGCAGGGCTGATGCTAACCGACATAGCAAGCGTTGGATTCCAAGTCCGGAATTTCACCCGGGACAATATGGCAGTCCTCGAAAAGAATTGGTCGAGAATCAGCTCGGCCTTGGTGGAGACAGTCCAATTGGTAGCAGGCTTCGGTTTTGACAGTAACAGTATCCGAGCCAGCAGCGCACTGTTACCGATCGCCTACCACATTTACCAACAGGGAGCTCCCTCAGATTTCGATGTCCATAGCCGGTATCAAGAGGACCGTCAAGCAATTCGAGGTTGGCTCATACGGTCCATTTTGAAGGCGTCAGGAATATGGGGAAGTGGTCTGGACACTTTGCTCACTGCGATTCGGGACGTTCTCCGCAGCACTAACAACGGGCATTTTCCAGCGGCGGAGTTGCGACAGGTTATGGGGCAGCGGGGGAAAGGCTTGGAGTTTTCACAGGAGGAAGTCGAAGATCTTGCTGATATGGCTATCAGTGACCGGCGGGTTTTCGCTTTACTGACGCTGATGTCGCCTTCCATCGATCTGCGTACCCACCATTTCCATATCGACCACATTTTCCCCAAGAGCCGGTTTACAAGAGCCCGCCTGCGCACAGCCGGGGTGATCGATGAAAAACATGAGGCTTATGCCGACTGTGCTAACCGCATAGGAAACCTACAGTTACTTGAAGGAATTCCGAATGTGGAGAAACGTGCCAAAATGCCGGCGGAATGGTTGGACGAGCATTTCGCAGACGAACAAGCACGTCAACATTACAGCGAGTTGTACTTCTTGGGCGAAGTCCCGCTGAAAATGACCGACTTCATGGTATTTCATGAAGCGCGGCGAGAGAGGTTGCAAAAGAAAATCGGACAAATAGTGAATTCCGTGTAATGGGGACGGATTTGCTTCACGTTGGGTACACGACCGACCTTGACTCCAAACGATACGACCATTGAGACTACATTCGTGTTCTTCATCAAGCAAGGTGTTGGAGTTACGCAAGGGGATGGACCGCCACACCGTTGGCCTGCTCCACAACCACGTGGGAGAGCCTGCTGATCGAAGTCGGCATTTTGGTAGAGCAAGTGGCTTATCCCGCCAGCAGCGACGGTCGTCCGATGTTCCACTGGAAGGGGCGGCTGCTCGCCTTCATGTTCTCTCCCCTAAGAGAGGGACTTTACAGGCATAGTCGTGAAGATAGGAATGTGGACTGACGTGGCCGCACATGGAGGGGAAGGATGGGGCCTCCGACCCTGACAGGCCGAGGGCTAGTAGAGCCTGAACCCCGTATCGCCTAATCGGCGCCCTCCCCTCGACATCGAAACGTCCCAGCGAAAAGTTCGCAGTACAGTACAGGCAGGGGTGCCAGGTGATGATTAAGCCATTGGTCCGCGGTTGAAGCAATAGAAGACAAATCACTCACTGGCCCCGGTGGCAAGACCGAAGCCTTCGCACGCAAGCTCGCCGCCTCCGGCAAGTCTCTGCTGACGCTGGACAGCCCAGCCAACTCGAATCTGGCAGCGATGGGAGCAGAGGTCATAGAGACGGAGCGGATCTTCAAGATGAATACGCCTCGACCCTCAAGATTCGGCGGCGCGATGGCGGAGTAGTGCCGATGGGTCTACACACGGTTGTACTAGTGAGTGGTGGGATAGACTCCTCAGCAACGATTGCTGTGTGCCAAGACGCAGACCCAATTGTATCGGGATTATTCGTCGACTATGGGCAACCTGCGGCAGAGAGTGAATGGGAAGCCGCTCAGCGGATTGCGAGCCATTACCAGATCGAGATTGATAAGGTGAAGCTGGGTGTCAGTTTGGTATCTAATAGCGGAGAGTTCTTCGGTAGAAATGCCTTGCTGATTCTGACTGCTGCCGGCGCAATCGCACAAAGACCACTGACCGTCGCATTGGGGATCCATGCACTCACTGACTACTATGACACGACACCGCTTTTCGTCAAGCACATGCAAAGACTTTTGAACGGCTATTCCGGGGGATCGGTTACTTTGTCCGTGCCATTCCTGGCTGACACCAAGCCCGAAGTTGTTCGATTCGGAAGAGAGAATTCGGTGCCACTGCACTTGACCTACAGCTGTGAACGGCAGAATGCGCCGGCCTGCGCGGCATGCCCATCTTGCCTCGATAGGATAGAAATCAATGGGGGTTGAATGTCCGCACGCCCGGGTTCGCAGAGTTCACAAGCTGGATGTACGTACCCCGCTCATCGCGCCATCCTTTTCTAGTTCTGGGTTTCCCTATGTATCGGACATCTGGGAAGAGTTTAAGTACAAACTCTACGGTGTATGTCTCGTGAGCGCATTTGACGTAGCCGGAGGGCGTATCCCGGCAGATGCGGCCGATATGGTCAATGTTGTCATTTTGGATAGCGGCTTGTACGAATCCAGTAAAGGGGCGGATGAGTCGGGCAAGCTGCATGCGCCTTTACTGACCGGGGACTGGATGAGGGAAAGCTACCATGAAGTCGTAAGAGGCATTGGAGAGAGAGGGAACGTCATACTCGTCAACTTTGATCGAGTTGACAGGCTGGAAGACCAAATCGAAAGAGCGTCCGAAGACTTCTCCCACGCTCCCCATGCGGCATCGGATTTCTTGGTTAAGCCTACAGACCTGACAGCAATGGTCAACCTCTCGAGGCTACTCCAACATCAGGAGGCATTAAGACAATTCAGCGTCATCGGGATTACTGCTCGCGAAATAGGTAATTCCTTCTTGAAACGGTGCAGTGCCGTTGTATCGTTACGCGATTTGTTGAACGACGTCGGTCTGGAGACTCCAATCCACGTCTTCGGGGCGATCAACCCTTATGAAGTGCTGGCCTACTTCCTTTGTGGCGCTGACATATTCGATGGTCTCAGTTGGCTTCGTCTGGCTTTTCGCAATCATGCTTCCGTCACGATAGACGAATCTGCGATGGAATACATGAAGTGGAACCTGTCGGACCTAGATCTCTTTACCGGGGAATGGACACGCAATCTACGATTCTTGTATCGACTGCAAGAGGCATTGCGAAGGTACGCAGCAAACGATGACCTGGAATCCCTAATAGAAGAATTCCCGATTGCCCGCAAGGCGGCGTACATCGCAGAAACTGCCGGGGCGGAAATTCGGCAGTAGAGGAGCGTGAAATGAGCGGCACTTCTGGCCGATTCGTTTGGCGACGCAGGCAACGATTGGGCGACGATGAGACAAATGGATACTTGCGAGACAAGCTACGGGATTACAATCAAAGGGACACCGAGGCGATAAACCGGCATATCCGGGGTTTGCGAGATGCGTTGACGCGGACCGGGCACGATGTGCTGCCGACTCGGTTCGGTGGCTCCATCAGTCGCTTTACTTATGTGGATGGTCTTAGCGACGTGGACGTTCTCCTTACAGTGAATGACTCGTCGCTTTCGGGCCAAGCTCCAAAGGCTGTCATCCAAAAGATGGCGGAGATGATCCAGCAGCGCCTGCCCAAGACAAAGGTATCGAGCGGAGACCTGGCGGTGACCGTCAAATACTCCGACAACCACGAAATCCAAGTCCTCCCCGCGATACGAACCAAAGCCGGCATAAGGATTGCAAACCCAAGCCGTAACCAGTGGAGCGGAGTGCTGCACCCGGAGAGATTTGCCCAGAAGCTAACCAAAGTGAATCGAGCGAACCAAGGGCAGGTGATACCAGCTATCAAGTTGACCAAAGCCCTCGCTCATCATCTAATTCGCAGCGACCGGGATAAGATTACTGGCTATCACATTGAATCTCTCGCTATAGATGCGTTCAAGAACTACCGGGGGGCCACTGACCTGAAGAGCATGTTGAATCACCTGAGTGACTATTCTTCGAAGGCAGTCCACCAGCCCATTAAGGACTCCACCGGCCAATCAAGATATGTAGACGATTACATGGGCCACCAGGACAGTGCCGCTCGTCAAAGAGCTGCATCCAACTTCAGACGGATGCGAGACAGCCTCAATCAATGTACGTCCCAAGGGGACCTCGACAATCTGTTCGACTAGCGCACTGGAGTGAACACAGTCTTTGAAAGATAAGTTCGTACTAATCTCTGGCAGCGCCGGTTACACTTGCCCGGAAGATAAGTTGGGCACGGCCATCGAGTTCCTTCGTTGCTTCACACTTGAAGTCATTACCAGAGGCGGAGGACTCGTAGTCCTAGGAAGTGACGAGATCTCCACCAAGGACGAACGTGGCACACCTCGCATATTCGACTGGGTTGTGTTGCGAGAAGTCGAACGGTACGCAAAGACGACCACGGAGTCTCCCCGCCCGTATGCGCGTGTCATGATGTCCGATGAAGCACTGGAAAGGAAGATAGACGATGCAAATCTACGACTTTTGAAGAGTCTGGAGCAACGGAGTGCTGTGGAGCTCCATCACATCCAACGTGAAAGGTTCACCGGCGGCGAGTATCGTAAGGCCCAGATAGAAATGGCCGACGCGATGCTCGGGATAGGTGGAGGAAAAGGCACATATTCCGCAGGGACAGACATGGCTGATCTAGGCAAACCCGTGCTGCCGCTGGACCTTCGATTGGTCTCGGTTGACGGCGACACTGAAGGGGCCGTGGCTTTGCATAAGGAGATGATGTCAAGCCCTAGCCGTTTCTTCTCCACCACGAATAGGCATGTGATAAACAGGATAGGACTGATTAGCCTGAACAGGGGAATTAGCGAAGTAGGAACTGCGGCCCGAGTGGCGGTCGAGATGATCGAAAGAGAGTTCGACGCCGCTCCACAAGCAACTTGGCGATCAACAGTCGGGAAGCGATTCGCTAGTGCTTGGGAGGTCGCCAAAGCACTTCCTGTGGTGTCGGCGGCAATCAAGATCATCGAATCGATACTGCGTTCAGTGTGATGACGAGCTATCATGCGCGCCGCGATATTGGATCTCTATGTGAGGTGGGTGTGACGTCCACTTCTGTCTACCCATTGACTAGCGGAAAACGACTGTCATCGCCTATGCTGAAACCTCCCAGCGAAAAGTTCGCAGTACAGAACTGGCAGGTGGACCAGCGTAGCCTTCAGATTTGGGACCGCGCGTTACCCCCGCCGGCGACTGGACGTAACTACAACTGCCTAGTGCGATCGAGCCACCGTAGGAAGGCGACAAACACCCACAGGACCAGAATTCCGAGGGTCACCAGTAGCAAGCTGGCGACCAGGCTCTTCGTCAACCAGTAAAACACGCCGACGGCCGCGACCGGGATGAGCAATATCAATGCTCGCGGTCCCATCCGCCGGATCCGTTCGTCCCGCTCGATAAAGGTGACAAGAAACCGCAATAGCATCGGCGCGATTGCCAAGAGAATACGGATCAAGTCGTATCGACCCCCATGTGCCCAACCCCTCCGAATCGATCTCGCATCAGTCGTGAGAATCTCAATTCCGGCGCTCCCTGACAGTATACGTCCGATCATCATGACCGCCGTATCGTTCGAGCAAAGCCTTCCGGCTAAACCGGAAATCGGCCGGATATGGTGCCTGGTCTACGCTGGCAAGCTGCCGAATACATCCAAGTAATGGAGGTGTTCTTTCAGGCCGGCTAGGCGTTGCGCATGAGCGTGAGCACAGTCAATGACAGCGGAGCGCAGCTGACAACCCATCCGTCCGGCCGCGTCTGCACGGAGACGGCTGATGGCCGGATCCGGTCCGGCTGTTCGGAGTCGTTTTCCTCAAGCGGGCCGGCGGCCTTGAGGACCGATGCGGAGCCGGCGCTCACCCTATAGTCATTCGTACCTTGAACCGCTAGCCGGAAGTCCACAACGCTGTCGACGTTCGGGTTGACGATGGAAACGAATACACTCCTTCCGCCGGGAGTTCCGGATGCGACTACATCCACATTGGGCAACGCCTTTCCTTCCCCGCGCTCGGCGGCGTTTGCGTCGGCAGTGCCGGCGTCGCCGGAGGTGTACAGATCCGGATCCGGCGCCGATTGGGTCTTGGATTCTCCGCCGAACTCAAAATAGCCGGCTTCATTCTTGGTCCGAATCGAGCGGGCGCTCATATGCTGTTTCAGCATGTCGAGCACGTGGTAGGTGGGAGTCCGAATTAGTGTCGAGCCGTCAGTCTTGAGCGCCGTGTGCAACACGTTGATCGACGTGGACAGATTCGCCACAGCGACGCGGTCGGCGTGCCGCATGAACACATGCAACACTCGCGCGGCTAGGATGGCGTCGCGCTGAAACGATGGCTGCTCCAGCCCATTGGGCACTTCTCGGATCGGAAAGTTTCCAAAGAGCGTCTCATTATGGTGGGTGCCGTACTCATCCACGATGATGCCGATTTGCTTCTTGCCGGCGGCGTACAGGTCCAATGCAGCCGCGGCGCGCAAAATCTGCTTCTCGACCAGCTCGGCGCCGGCCATGACCTCGTAGGTGTCGAATTCGCCGGGATTTGCTAAGGGTGGTGGATAGGTGTAGCAATGGAGCGAGAGTAAATCGATCAGGTAGTGCTGATCGCCAATATACTCCAGCAAGCGCTGGTTATAGTCGGACTCGAGATTCCAAGTACCGCGGACGATCAGCTTGGCGTCGAGCTCTGCCTGCCGCATGTATGTGCCGAATCGCCGGACCTCTCGTCCGTACTCCTCCGGCGCGTGTAGTATCAGGTTCTCATTGCCGATCTGCCAGTACTCGACGCCGTACGGTTCGGGGTGGCCGTTTTGAGCCCGTATCCTGGCTAGTTCGGACGGTGGCGACGCGTTACAGTACTCCATCCAATCGAGCGCTTCCCGCCGGCTTCCGGTGGCCACGTTGACCTGGAGGATCGGTTCCGCACCGATGGCCGCGCAGAAGCGAAGGAACTCGTCGGTACCGAAATGGTTCGAGTCATATCCTCCCCAAAATATATTGCGAGACCGCCGGCGCTGATCGCGCGGCCCGATGCCTTCCTGCCAGTGATAGTACTCGCCGGCCGCACCGCCCAAGCGCATATTCGAGACCTTCAACTGACGGTACGCCTCGATAGTGTCCAGCCGCAGGCCGTCGTCGTTCGGGATCGGGGAGTCTTCGCCGACCCATACTCCGTCGTAAACGCACCGGCCGGTGATCTCGAGCATATGGCCGAACAACCCGGCCGGAATTTCAAGGCCTACGTCATCGGGAAATAGGGTTACGAGATTCTCAGGCACGTAGCTTCTCCTCAGGGAGCCGGCGTTGTTGGTCGCCCTTTGGTTTACCCGCCGGCTGCGTTCGTGTCGTTCAGGCTAGCCGGCGCCATTGCATCTGTGTTTGAGCGACGGGGTAGGGCTGCGTGTCATCAATGCCTTCGTAGGCGGAGGCCGGCGGCGTCTCGAGAGACTCCAATTCCGCCAGGCGTTTGACCCAATGCTGGTGGCGCGAATCGTCGATCGAGCGCCAATACTCAGGAAAGAACGGCCGGCCATAGTTTTCCGAGACCCGTCGGTGCATATTGAACATGATTCGCTGGAGATTACCTGTCGCGTAGGGAGTCTGCGGATCTTCGGTGAACATCACCACACCCATCCGGCGACCTTCGCCGCCCCCGAACGAAGCGTGCCAGGTCGGGTTGTGGAACAGGAGCACGTCGCCGGGTTGAGATTCGAAGACGTACGCCGGCAGGTCCTCCTGACTTACCCCGTACCGCGCCTCGGTGTCCATGCTACCTGTATGTTCGTTGATCCGGGTGGAGTACGTCTCGTGGTGGGAGCCAGGGATGACTCGAAGGGCGCCATTACTCGAGATCAGCGGGTCGGGATAGATCGCGAACTTGACCGCCTTGTATTTTGAGGTTACCTGGTCTGTATGCCAAGGAGTGTCGGCAACCCGCCGCGACGCATCCGACCAGATGCCCAGCACCTTCGTACCAAGTACCTGCTCGGCTACGTCGGCAAAACGCGGATCGTCAAGCAGGGAGGCGATGAACGGAGTGTCGGAGTCGTGTAGCGGCACGCAGGGACCATAAGTCTCGGCGTGCCGGCCGTGTTGGGCCCAGGCTTGCAGCCCCCGATCGAACTCGCGGTTGTAGATCTCCATCTCTTCCGGTGAAAGCAATTGCCGGAAGGTCACGAAGCCAAATGTCTTGAAATGCCTTAGCTGTTGTTCGGTTAGCTTCATCTGCACTAATCCCCAATCTGTTGATCGACGTTGCGCGCTCAAACATCCCGCCACAACCACGCCGGATCCCGTCTGGCGTTGGTTAATTATACAAATATTATGTATTTGTCTTTGGCGAATATATGCTAAGAGACCGGCGGTCCAACAGTCCCGTCTAAATGCGGCGAGCATGCTATCATCCGGCGCAAACGAGCCCGGCCGGCAAGGCTGGGGACGCCGCCCTAGGGCCAACTGGCGAGTCTGCGCCTACAACGCCGGCACCAATCCGAAGTCAGTCCTTATGAGAGTCGATATCGGAGCAGACGATTGACGATTGACACCGCGAATTGGCAAATCTGGGCCGACTTACCTCGGGCCACGATCTCCCCCAACATCTATGGGCAATTCATCGAGCATCTGGGGCGCTGCGTGTACGAAGGGATCTGGGTGGGTCCCGACAGCAATATTCCTAACGAAGACGGGTTTCGTCTCGATACCATGCGCGCGTTACGCGATCTGCCGACGCCGGTCCTTCGCTGGCCCGGAGGATGCTTCGCCGACGACTATCATTGGGAGGACGGAATCGGTCCGCGTGAACGGCGCAGGCGGTCACGCAATCTGTGGTGGCTCGACGAGGATTCCAACGAGTTTGGTACGGACGAGTTTATCGAGCTATGCCGGCGGATCGGCGCCGAACCATACATCTGCGCCAACGTAGGTACAGGCACACCCTCGGAAGCGTCCAACTGGATCGAGTATTGCAATGGAACCGGCAATACCCATCTCGTCCAGCTTCGCCGCGACAACGGCAGCGAATTGCCTTACAACGTGCAATTCTGGGGAGTCGGCAATGAAAACTGGGCCTGTGGCGGCAATTTCTCGCCGGAAGAGTACGCGGCCGCATTCCGACAATTTGCTACATTTATGAAGGGTCGCCTCGATGATATCGACCTGGTCGCGGTCGGGGGTCTGCCAGGCAACGCCTGCCCGGATGATTGGAATCAGCGCTTCCTTGCCACATTGGGTGCCTATCAAAAGCCACCATTACCAGCACTGATTCCACGGTTGATGGATCACCTCTCCATACATAGGTATTACTACAAGTTCGTTGGGCCCGACGATAAGGGTTTTACCGACGCCGAGTACTACGATCTCCTGGTTTCTTCCCTCCAGATCGACGAGGACATCCGTAAGACGAGCGAGCTGCTCGGCTACTATGCCGGCGTCGACGATCGCATAGGTATAGTCGTCGACGAATGGGGTGCAATGTACGATCAGGGCCGTAGAGACGCCGGCTGGGTACAGCGGAACACCCTGCTGGACGCTGTGATGGCGGCCACAACTCTCAATGTATTCAATCGATGGGCAGATTGGGTCACGATGTCCAATATCTCCCAATCGGTCAACGAGTTGCAGTGCGTTATCAAGACCGACGGGGACAGGATGTGGCTGACGCCCACCTACCACGCATTCAACCTCTTCGCTGGGCATATGGGCAATCAGGTGCTGCAAGACGAGCTGGAAACGCCGGAACTTGAGGTCGGTCAACCGGATGGCGATCAGACAATGCTGCCTCTCGTCAGTACTTCCGCGTCGCGTTCGCCGGACGGACGCGAGCTGGTACTGACGCTGGTCAACCGTCATCTCAAGGACTCGATTGAGACAACCGTGCGGGTCAAGGGGGATTTCGAGGTTCAGGCCGGCCGCCTCCGCCAACTGGCCGGCGACGACGTACGCGCCCAGAACAGCGCCGACGAGCCGGAGCGTATTCGACCTGTCGAAAGGCCTTTCAAGGGTTCAGCCAACGAGTTCGCGATAGAGTTGCCTCCTCACTCGATTTCAGCTCTGCGAATCGCCTTGGGTTAGCCGGGCCGACAGCGCGAGGGGGCATTTCCTAGTGGCTGTACCAGTCAAACGCCTTGTTCCAGCCGGTCGTCTGCCCGTCTCGCGCACATTGATCGCCTTCGCATGGGAGATTTAGCGAAGGCATCGAACCGAAACGTCCTTGCGCAGACGTGCGCTATCAACCCGAATATATTGCGGAGGCTTGACATAGCCCTCACAAAGGTGGAAAGATTGAGCCACTTGGATAGGATTCCCGAAAATCAGCAAGGAGATTGGGGCATCATGGAACAGTTGAGAGCGCGCAAACTTAGTCGCCGATCAGTCCTAGCCGGCCTAGGGGCAACCGCCTTGTTGCCGATATTGGCTGCCTGCGAACCTCAGATTGTCGAGGTTGAGAAGCAGGTGGTCGTCACACAAATCGTCGAGAAGGAGAAAATCGTCGAGGTCGAGGTCGTAGCCACTCCGATGAGGAAGGAGATGGTCAAGCTCCAGTCTGTCGCACTCTTAGACAAGAGTGCAAGACGCGTCGACATGACCAAGCTCTTCAACCAGGCCCACGAAGGTGAGATCGAGGTCGAGATAAACAACATTGAAGGTCAGACCCAGACTCAGGTGTTGGTGACAGCTATCGAGGCCGGCAGTCCGCCTGACGTGGACCTTCGACTCCAGATCGCGTTCCTCGGGCAATTTGGCAATGCCGGCTACCTTCTAGGCCTCGACAAGTACCTTGCCGAGGCTCCCTTCGCAAAAGACATACCGACCGAAATATTGGACCAAGGGAGGATCACGCCGGACAGTGACGTCCTGTTCGCTCCCTACGAAGGCTTCCACAGCATCCTGTACTACAACAAGAAGATCTTCGCCAAGGCCGGTATCAAGGGACCGCCGACGACGACCGACGAGTTCTGGGAGGTTGCAAAAGAGCTTTCCAAACCCAAAGAGAACCAGTACGGCTACGCCGTGAGAGGAGGCCCCTTCGGTTTCCAGATGTGGGAGGGTTGGCTGTTCGCTTTCGGCGGTGACTACTTCGCCCCCGACCGCGAGGAGATTTTGATAACTTCGGAAGAGTCAGTCGAGGCGGCGCAGCGTGACATAGACTTCTACAAGAACGGCTGGACTCGACCTGAAGCGGTCACCGACGGCTACGCTCAGATCCTGCAGGGAATGCAGCAGGGCGTGTTCGCAATGTGCAACCACGGGATCCACATGCGATTGGGCATCCAGGAAGCGCTTGGCGACGACCTGGGGTACTCACATATCCCGAACGGACGCCGAGAGGCTAGCTGGAGCTTCTTCAATGGACCGGGCATCTTTCAGTTGAGCAAGCATCCGGACGAAACGTGGAAGTACGTTGAGTGGTATTTCCAACCCGAGTGGCAGAAGGCAGTTACACTGGAGAGTCCGGATCTGGAAAGAGTGCCGACGAGTCGGGCTCTGCTGGACCATCCGAAGGTCACGGACGACGAGGCATTCAAGTGGTCAATGGACGCGCTGGTCAATCGCTACAAGGCCACTCCCTACTGGCACAAGAACTATAATGCCGCGGCCCAAGTCGAGTTTCACGTCGGAAAGCAGAAGGCGATGCTGGGCGAGATCACGGCGAAGGAGCAGATGCAGCGACTCGCCGATGTCTTGGCCGGGACAATGAAGCCGGGTACTTAGCTATTAGTCTTACGTAGCGGCACTCACGATCGCGAAGGGAAGCGCATTCTTTGCGCTTCCCTTCCTAGGCATCACGCCGCCTCGTTGTGGGGCTCCGTCCAACCGACCCGGCTAAATCACGCGTAAACACTGGGCAAGAGGAGATTTCATTGGGATTATCAGCGCGGGTTGCGGGGGCAACCGCACCACGGTTGCGCGCTCAGCTAACTCCCTATGCCCTCCTTGCGCCGGCCGTATTGTTGCTGGGTTTGATTGTGCTGTATCCGGTCATACGCGCAGTCGGGCTGAGCTTCTATCACTACTCGATCCAGGACATCAAGAACGTCGAATTTATAGGGCTCGGCAACTACATTGAGCTCTTCACGGACGATACCCTTTTCTGGGATGCGGGCCGTCGTTCAATCACCTGGATTGTTGCGAACGTAGTATTCCAACTCACCCTGGGAATGGCATTCGCCTTGGTTCTGAACGAGGATTTTCGCGGGCGGGCACTCATGCGCGGACTGTTGCTGTTGCCCTGGGTGATGCCAAGTACAGTCGCCGGCCTGATGTGGGTCTTCATGTGGGACAGTCAATTCGGCATTATCAACGCGATTCTTCTCGACCTGAACATCGTTGAGATACCGATTGCGTTCTTGTCCCGTCCAGATCTCTCCCTGTGGGCGGTAATCGTGGCCCAGATTTGGTTTGGCGTTCCCTTCTTCGCCATTATTCTTCTAGCCGGCCTGCAGACGATTCCTACCGATTACTATGAAGCGGCCTCCGTCGACGGAGCCACCGTGTTCCAGCGGTTCTGGTGGATTACCCTGCCGCTTTGGCGCCCGATGATCTTCATCGCCACCTTACTTCGGATAATTTGGTTGTCCCAGTCAGCAGATCTCATATACATAATGAACTACGGCGGGCCAGCCAATCACTCGACAACTATAGCGGTCTATGCCTATGTTACTTCGATCAAGCTGCTCGACTTCGGATATGCCGCTGCCATCGCGGTGTCGTTGGGCATAGTTATGTTGGTGCTTTCCTATCTTTACTTGCGCCTCGCTCGTAGATTGGATATAGGTCTTCGATGAGCGCAGTACCCGAAGTACGAACCTTGCCCAAGGCGCGCCGCCGCCGGCGCAGACTCCTGAAGGCGGCGATCATATATGCGTCAGCGGCGTTCATAGCGTTCTTCGTCCTGTTTCCTCTCTACTGGATCGTGGTCAACTCGCTGAGGTCCCAGCAAGAGTTGGCGACAGTTGGTCTGGCGTGGGCGCCAACCGTCCCCACACTAGAAAACTACACAAACATCACTGGTGCATTGTTTCCATTCACTTTACTTCTGAGGAATAGTCTTATCACCGCCGCCGGTACAGTCGTGCTGAGTCTCTTTGCTGGTGTGTGCGCCGCATATGCCGTATCAAGGTTCATGTTTCGTGGCAAAGAGCTCTTCATGGTGGTGATCCTGCTGATCTACCTGATACCGCACGTGCTTCTTCTGATACCGCTCTTTATCGTCCTGCGCGACATTGGGTTGTTGAACACCTGGTGGGGACTCATATTGGCACATTCGACCAATGCCCTTCCGTTCGCGATCTGGATGCTGGTCGGCTATTTCAACGAGCTACCGCGTGAGTTAGAAGAAGCAGCGTGGATGGACGGAGCCGGTAGGTTGCAGGCCCTCGCCTACGTAATATTGCCTCTAGCTATTCCAGGGTTGATCGCCGTCGGGCTCTTCGCCTTCCTCGCATCGTGGAACGAGTTCCTCTACGCATCGGCGTTCGTCCAGAAGAATGTCGGGAAGACTTTGCCGCTCGGGTTATTCAACGCTACCGAGACGAACTCACGTATCTACTGGGGAGAGGTAACGGCGGCCGGCGTGCTCACGGTTTTGCCGGTCGGGGCTTTTTTCCTAGTGTTTCAGTCCTATCTGATAAAAGGGCTCACTCAGGGAGCTCTCAAGGGCTAGCCAGCATGTCGGCCCGATCCACCCATTGGCTCTGGTGGGCCCACCGATGTGCCGCCCCTGTCGATGACTTAGCGAGCCATCTCCATCGGCACTTCTATGCGCTTCAGCCGGCGGGGACTGGCGGATTCCAGCAGCCTATCGTAGAACATAGGCTCGCCCCAATGCCCGCTGAAGTACTTGATCCGGCCGGCCAACTGGTACTCGTGCCAGCGCTTGCGAGGAGATTGGGTGTAGTTAATCAAGATCGTCCGGCGAAGAGTCTTCCCATCAAAATATGCGTGACGGGTTAGCTGATTGAAGACGACGACGCTTCCCGGCCGGGGTACCACCGGATACGCCCCCGGGATCTCGGCTGTCGCGACACCGCCCAATTGGCCGGCTATCAGTGCGTCTTCCACAGGGTCGCCGAACTCGCGCAGGTGGCTACCCGGAATGAAGTAGAACCTACCGGTTTCGGTAGTTGGCTCGTCGAGGTACAGGTTGCACTTGATCCAGGTCCAATCGTAGGGCCCATCCACGTCACAATGCCAGGTGCTGTCGCCGGAGAAGATCGCGCCAACGCCGGGTTCGATTAGCATGCAGTCTTCGCCCAAGAGCTGTTCTGCGAGGTCGTTTAGCCGTGGGTGGTCTAGAAGTTCGAGAAATCGGTCATCTTTCTCGAATAGGGGAACGACCTGCCGGCGGTAGCCGCGAGTGACGTTCGAGAATCCCCGGACCTCGACCTCGTCGAAGTAGCCGGACTTCTCTAATCGCCGCATCGTCTCGTCGAATACTCGGGTGAAGTGGGCAGTCTCCTCTGGAGTCAATACATTCGGTACATCTAAGAAACCAAGTCTGTGGAACTGAGTTATTTGTTCTTCCGAAAGCATCGCGTCCTCCTTCGTCGATTTCGAGGCCAATCATACGAGGCCAATCATATATGTATGGCGCCGTGCCATCAAATGAGGCCTGTGTAAGCGGAAGCGAGCCGGAAAATACTGTTCGTTGCCTATGGCGCTAGCGCACGTTTGCGACGACTCTATCCGGAAGGGGGCGTTTACGGTGCTGCCTCAAATCCTGCGAGGCTCTCAAGTTAGTCTAGCAAGAACGTTGGGCGACTAAGTGTCCTGCGTCGTCATACAGAAAAGCCATGTCACCATCATTATTCCAAACCGCACTCTTAGTCCAATCGAGGTCGAGTTCAGAGTCAGGCCCGACTCCGTACGACCAGACCTTCACGTAGTGACCGGCGGGTAGCTGGTAGCCGCTCGGAAAAACAAATGGTGAACGATTCTCTGCCTCGTCGTGTAGCCGCCACCCTGTCATATCTCGGGCCGTCACGTCATCATTCATGATGGCTATCCACTCGGGTTGAGTACCACACGATGTCTCAATTATGTGGACGTTTGGCATAGTCTCTCTTGTCGACGTGGTTGTCGGAGGCTCAGCGGTCGCCGAAGGCGAAGGAGGCGCTGGCGTCGATGGCACAGTCGTTGTTGGAGATGGGCCAAGAGTTACGGTAGCCGGCGCCAAATGGATGGTCGGAGTATTCGGTGGGGGTCGAACCTCGGTCACGGTAGGCTCAAGAGTGGATGTCGGAAAGTGCTCAGTTGGCTCAGAAGTTGGCGCGTAATGGGTCGTCGTGGACGTCGGCCGGGTGGGGAGCGTCGACCTTCGGGGCGGGGTACGCTCCGGCGCTGAGACCTGTTTCGGCTCTTCAGTCGCGGTTGGGACATCTGTTTGGTCAGGTTGGATTTCCGAGCCTGGATTGTCGGGCAAGCTCGTGATCACGAGCGCCAGCAGTAAGACGCCAAGTACGATCAATCCAGCGGTCATGTCCCGCTTCAATACAAAGATAATCCTGTCGGAAAGTCTAGGACACCCGACAATTCCACTGACTGATACTTGCGCATTTCACGATACATCCAATAAAGCGTCTCCATGACGAGTATTCCGGTTCGAGTCTGAACGATATTTTAATTCGGACGCATTTCCGACATCTCGGTAGGTAACAGTTCAGATTTGGGTGTAATTTGTCCTGCGCGTTTGCAAATTGTGTTCGAACAAGGACGGTAGGTTGTGGCGGAACTGCCCATAGCGACTCAATGTGGCACGGGTGCGCCGGCCGCCCCTCCCCTGGATTCCCGCCCCGTATCGGAGTACGGGGCATGCTTTTGATCGCGGGAATGACGAGAGTGGGGATCTATACTCGTACCAATGACACTCACGAGACTGGTCCCCCCAAGTCTGAACAGTTACCTCGGTAGGAGATGACTTGCAATTTCTCGCAGAGCTTTGCCGATAATGGTCCTTAGCTAGGACCAATCAGCGATGAACGAATCGAGGTCAGCATCGGCCGGCATCCGGTAGAAGTGATAGAGCATCGGTTGGGATTGAAAGCCCGGCTCGAACTGGTCCCCGTCGGACTGGAGCCTGGCGTCGAGGTGCCGGAACCTCTGCACCAAGATGTCTGCCTCGGCCGGCGTGAATCTACGGCCAAACTCTTCACCCCAACACAGTGAAAACGGATGGGGAGTGACAGCTCGCTTGCGTGCCTGTTCTGGTAGGGTGTCGAACTCAGGGCGCTTCAAGACCTGCAGCTGGTTCACTGCCTTGGACAAGAATATCGTCAGCAACGACTTTCCGCTCTTGCCCGCGCCGGGGTGCAGATCCTCAAGGGCCGCGCGATAGCCGGGGACGTCCCGATTGATGACCGATCGGAGCGCTGCTTCGGTCGCATCCTGAACCTGTTCGCTTCTGTCGACCCAGCCCTGAAAAGTTGATTGAGATGAAGGCGACAGGAAGTTAGCGATCCCCGCGTCTTGATAATAGGCGAAATGCCCAAACGTGCTGTGGACTATGCGCCGAAGCCTGGTGCTGTAGTTGCTGCCCCAATGTAAGAGATAGTTGTTATAGACCACCGCGTCGCCCGCGTTCAGCTTAACCGGGACACCGCCCGGCAAGGGCAAGCGCGGATTTGCCGCCAAGCACCTGTTTTCTTCTTCCGTATTCGGACGCGAGTGGCTGCCGGGTATGATCCAGAGGACGTCGTCGTCATAGAGCGGGATATTCCACTGTACCTGTCTTGGACCGTTCTCCTCCACGTCCTTCTGAAGCGCTTCCAAGGGAGCGGTGTCTTCTGGATGTATGTCCCGGTGCCACTTGCCCGGCCCGTGATCGGTAACCGGGCTGCACATCAACTGCATATAAATGGGGGCTACGTCCGAACTGCCCATTAGTTGTCGACTCGTGCCGAGCGTGTTTTCTTGGGTCCAGATTTCGACCGCCTTGGAATTCACTTGATCGACGATTCCTGGGTTATAGCCGATGTCGACCGTGGGATGCTCCGCGTAGTCCCATCTCCCACCGGGCGGGTCACTCGGTTTGCGGTTGCGCGCCCAAACGATCTTCTGCTTCTCGAGCAGATGCTCGTACTGGGCCCGTCGGTCCTCGAGCTCGCTTTCAGGAACGACGCCCGGAATGATCAGAAATCCTTGCTCGTTGAATTGCTGAGTGTCCACCTGTATCTGCACTTGTCACCAACTCCTTTTGGGATTTCGCCGGCGCATTGGACCAAATGAAGCGCTCGTGGTGCGGGTTGCGGCCCGACGGCGACCGCCGGCCAGAGTCTAGCACGGATGTATCGGGCGCGAGTTTCGAGCCTCATTCACGACCACGCGACCCAAACCGAACCCCCCGTCCACGTAACTGTTCAGATTTGAGCGTAATTTGTCCAGCGCGTTTGCAAATTGCGTTCGAACAAGGACCGCAGGTTGTGGCGGAACTGCCCATAGCGACTCAATGTGGCACGGGTGCGCCGGCTGCCCCTCCCCTGGATTCCCGCCCCGTATCGGGGTACGGGGCATGCTTTTGATCTCGGGAATGACGAGAGTGGGGATCTATTCTCGTACCAATGACACTCACGAGACTGGTCCCCCTAAGTCTGAACAGTTACCCTTCCACTATCTGATTGTGCCTGATAGCTTCCAATACGGTAGAATGATAACACACATGTTCGATTATGGCAGTGCCGAACTAAGTTTAAATGCCCATTCTTGGCAAAAACGTCAAGTGATTCAGCCTGGGTCAACGCGCAAATACCCAAAAATGCAAAACAAATGCTGGGACGAGACTTGGCCAGGTACGAAGGAGGCGCAATTCGGGTCCACGTGTCCATTTAGTGCGGCGAAGGACGGCAAAAACATAGAAATTGCAAAACAAACGTCCGGGTGGACGCACTACCGGGTCTAGTGCCGGCTGTTAGCGGCGCTGGGTAGAGAATCGCAAGACCCTGACCCGAGAGGACGGACAGACAGCAATCGAGAAACTTGAAATTGCGAAACAACGGTTCCCGGCACCGGCGGCCGCCGGCCGGCGCTAGGATCGTATGCGTAACTGTTCAGATTTGGAGGTATTTTTCTCCTCAATGCCCACGAACTAACAAGGGCCCACGAACTAACAAGGCCAAATCGCCATTCGGGAACTCAGTCGACAGTCAAGCGGGAGATTCAAACCTATCGACGTCAATATCATGAGCCGGCCGACCTCATCCCCTCGCCTTGCGTAGTCTTCGACCTGGCCCCCTTCTCCTCGCCAGGAGAAGGGGGAACTTTATTGCGGGGGACACCCCCACGTCCCCCGTCATCCGCCTGAGGCGGATCGCCCTTGCAACCCGTTCTTGGCTTTCGCCGATGAGAGGCCCTCGCCGGTAGTAGAGCCTCATAGGTGCGATACCGCTCTCATACGGAGCAGGCACCCCTGAATCTGAACACTTACTCGTATGCCCAAATCCACCACCTAAAGAAATGTAAGACCTCGTTGGAGCCCGCTGTAAAAGCGGGCTATGATGATTTGTGAAAGCAATAATCCATCACCAACGAGGTGCACCTATTATGCAGCAAGGAGCTTTGCCGTTCCAGTACGCCGAGGAGAAGAATTCGACCGGTATGACGGCTCTCGCGGGTCTGGCAACCTACCTGGACCTCTTTCAGGTCGCGGATCTGAGAGGGTCAGTGGGACGTCACGTGGGGCTTCGGGAAGGTGGTCAGGGCTGGACGGACAGCCAGATGGTCACCTCGTTAATACTACTGAACCTGGCAGGTGGAGAGTCGGTGGAGGACCTCCGTGTACTGGAGAAAGACGAGGGTCTGGGTCGGGTGTTGAGCAGAGCAGAGACACAGGGGATGCGCCAGAGGGAGCGTCGGGCTTTACCACGAAGGTGGCGCAAGGAGCGTCGGCGGAGTGTGCCGTCGTCCTCAGCGGTGTTCCGATATCTGTCTAAGTTCCACGACGAAGAGGAGGAGACTAAGCGTGAGCCGCACAGGGCGTTCATACCCTCTGGGACAGAAGCTTTGGATGGTCTGAAGAGGGTCAACGCAGAGATGGTGGGCTTCGTGCAAAGCCATACTCGGCATACCGGTGCAACGCTGGACATGGACGCTACGCTGGTTGAGACGCACAAGCAGGAGGCGCTCTACAGCTACAAGAAGCACAAGGCGTATCAGCCGCTGAGCACCTACTGGGCCGAAGCCGATCAGATCGTGCACTCGGAGTTTAGAGATGGCAATGTACCGGCGGGCTATCAGCAGCTTCGGGTGCTGAGGGAGTCGTTGAGGTACATACCTTCCGGAGTAGAAGAGGTGATGTTGAGGTCAGACACGGCCGGGTATCAGAGGGAGCTTCTGAAGTATTGCGCGGAGGGCAGAGACGAACGCTTCGGGGTGATCGAGTTTGCCGTGGGGGTGGACGTTACAGAGGAGTTCAAGCGGGCGATCGGTGAAGTGGCGGAGGAGGAATGGTATGAGTTGAGACGGAGTGTGGGCTCCTGCGAGGCGATGACAGGGCAACAGTGGGCCGAGGTGTGCTTCGTGCCCAACTGGATAGGACACTCCAAGAACAGTCCCGAGTACCGTTTCATAGCGATAAGGGAGCGACTGCACAAGCCGCCTCTGCCGGGAATGGAGTCCCAGTTGGAGTTGTCGATCCCCGTCATGGAGATGCCGGATAGAGGATGGTACAAGGTCACAGGAGTGGTAACCAATCTTGGTATACCAGGAGACGAGTTGATTCGGTGGTATCGTCAGAGATGCGGGAAGGGGGAGGAGGTGCATGGGGTGCTCAAAGAGGACCTTGCTGGCGGCAGGCTGCCGTCAGGGCAGTTCGGAGTCAACGCTGCCTGGTGGGCCATTGCGGTGTTGGCGTTCAACCTCAACTCGGCGCTGAAGCAGTTGGCTTTGGGCGGTGAGTGGGTGAGCAAACGCCTGAAGGCTGTGCGCTTTGGGATCATCACCCTCGCCGGACGGGTGGTGCGCCATGCCCGGACTCTGATCATCCGCCTAGGGCGTGGTCATCCCTCATACTACCTTTTGATCAGATCACGCCGTAGAATTCTGGCACTGGCACACTCACCACCCCGACCGTAGCCTGACGTTTACTACAACTAATCATCACTCGAAGGCGACTCAGCCAAGTCGCCCAGTCCTAGCCATGCCATCTCGCACGCCTTGGCGCATCTCCGACCTTGCGGAGTCTTCGACCTCAGCCCGAGAACAGCCCGAATCGGCTTGACAACGCCGCCAACGCCTACAAGACCGCCAAGCAGTGGCCTACCAATTACCCCGACGGCTCCGACACGGTCCTGTACACTCGCTGCATGCCCACGAAAGCCTCAATCATAAGTTAGGCGGTGGATTTGGGTATGCAGTTAGATTTGAACGGCGGTCCGACCCATGATAATCTTGTGTCTAACCGGCAATGATTACCGACTAATCGGCCGGCGTTCCTTTAAACCAGTCCTGTGAGGCTGGAAAGGAGAGGCTATGATGACGCAATGGGCCCCTTGTGAGATGCATTGGCATCGACGGCAAGGGGTTTTTTCTTCCCACTGCCCGCCGCTTGGGCCTCGCCATGACTGAAAAAACCATAATGGGCGAGGTCGATATACGCAGAGCTTTGGCGCGTATCGCTCACGAGATCGTCGAACGTAACAGAGGCATTGAGGATGCTGTGCTGGTCGGGCTGCTGACGCGCGGCGTTCCTTTGGCCCACCGGCTAGCAAAGCTGCTGGAACGCATGGAAGGTCGACACATATCGCAAGGACAGATCGATATTACGTTCCATCGCGATGACCTGGCTAGCCGCCCATTACAACCGTTGGTAGGACGCAGCGATATTCCCGTCGATGTGAGCGATCTGTGCGTCATCCTAGTGGACGACGTCCTTTACACCGGCCGGTCGATTCGGGCTGCCATGGAAGAGATCATGGATTATGGTCGGCCGCACAGTATCCAGTTGGCCGTCTTGGTAGACCGGGGTCATCGTGAGCTACCAATCCGGCCGGACTACGTAGGGAAAAACGTGCCGACATCCAGGGACGAAGAGGTCAGAGTGAAATTGGGCGAGGTAGATGGTGTTGACCGAGTATTGATAGTTCCGATTGGCGAGACCGCCTGATGAACCGGCGTCATTTGATCGATCTCGATGACTTCAGCATGGATGAGATCGATCAGATAATGAGGACCACGGATTCGATGAGGGAGGTGCTGAGTCGACCAATAAGTCGAGTGCCGACGCTGCGCGGCGTCACCGTGGTCAACATGTTCTACGAAGCCAGCACCAGAACTCGCGTGTCCTTCGAGTTGGCTGCCAAGAATCTCTCGGCCGACACGATCAGCGTTACCGCATCGGCCAGCTCGGTAACGAAACAGGAATCGTTGGTTGACACCATGCGGACATTGCAGGCTCTGGGCGCGGATGTCATAGTCGTCCGGCATTCAGAGTCCGGGTCGCCACATCTGATCGCCCAACACGTTGCCGGCTCAGTCATCAATGCCGGCGACGGTTGGCACGCACATCCGACGCAAGCCTTGCTGGACCTCTATACCTTGCGCGACCGGTTTGGCTCGATAGATGGCTTAAGAGTGGTGATTGTTGGCGACATCCTCCATAGCCGCGTAGCCAGGTCCAATCTGTGGGCGCTGACAAAGGCCGGTGCCGGCGTCGTCTTGGTCGGCCCACCTACGCTCCTGCCTGTCGATGCGTGTGGTGGATGTTCCGGCATGCCGCAGTTCGAGGTCGAGTACGATCTGGACCGGGCGTTGATGAACGCCGATGTGGTTATGGCGCTGCGTATCCAGCGGGAACGGCAAGATGGCGCCTACCTGCCTAGCCTTCGTGAGTACATACAGCAGTACCAGGTCAACGAAGAGCGACTCAAACGCGCCAATGCCAACGCGTTGGTAATGCATCCCGGGCCGATCAACGAGGGTGTCGAGATTGCGCCGGACGTTGCTTACGGCAGTCAATCCGTGATCGAAGCGCAAGTGACCAACGGAGTAGCCGTGCGGATGGCGCTATTGTACGAGCTGGCCGGCACAACACGGGAGATATGATGGCAGACTTGCTTGTCCGAGGCGGCCGGATTATCGATGTGGCGCGAGGCTCGGATCTGACCGGCGATCTGCTGGTCGAGGATGGCAGGGTGGCAGCGGTGAGCCAGGCCATCCGCTTGGATTCGACAGACCGTCTCTCCGTAATCGATGCCGCCGGATTGATTGTTGTGCCAGGGTTCGTCGACGTCCATAGCCATCTTCGTGATCCGGGCCAAGAGCACAAAGAGACAATTGCCACCGGCGCGCGTGCGGCCGCGGCCGGCGGTTTCACCACCATTTGCGCGATGGCCAACACGACCCCGCCGATCGACTCGGTTGCTGGATTGGAATACGTTCATCGCACTGCCAAGGCCACCGCAGCGGTACGTGTTCGCCAGGTCGCCTGCATCAGCCGCGGAATGGCCGGCAAGAGGCTGGTCGATATGACTGAGTTGGCTGAGGCCGGCGCGGTCGCGTTCTCCGACGACGGTATGCCGGTGATGAACAGCGAACTGATGCGGCGCGCATTGGAATACGCTAAGCTCACGGGGTTGCCAATCTCGCCCCATTGCGAGGATTCTCACCTAACATCCGGCGGCCTCATGCACGAAGGAAAAGTCTCTTGGCAATTGGGGTTGAAGGGCTGGCCCGCTGTTGGCGAGGAAGCCATGGTCGCCCGTGATCTGCTCCTCTCCCTACAAACCGGCGGCCGGCTTCATCTCTGTCACGTGACTACTGCCCGTGGGGTCGAGTTGGTGCGTTGGGCCAAGGATCAGGGTGCTCCGGTCTCCGCCGAGGTTATGCCCCATCACCTTACTATGACCGACGATTGGGTTGCCGGCCAAAGGTGGGACGGGCAGGTCGCCGCGCCATACGATACGGCCACCAAAGTCAATCCGCCGTTGCGTAGCGAGGAGGATAGGCGGGCACTGGTCGAAGGCCTCAAGGATGGAACTCTGGACCTAATAGCGACCGACCACGCTCCTCACGCTAGTCCGGACAAACTCTGCGAGTATGGCCTCGCCGCATTCGGCATATCCGGCTTCGAGACCGCTCTTTCCGCTCTGTTACGCTTGGTCCACACCGGCGAGCTCGACATTCGGTTGGTGGTCTCAAGAATGACCACTGATCCGGCTCGCGTCTACGGATTGCCGGCCGGCCGATTGGCGGTGGGAGACGAAGGCGATGTGGCGATAATCGATCCCTCCGCGCAGTGGACACTCGACGAAAGCAAGATGTACTCCAAGGGCAAGAACACACCGCTGGTCGGTCAACGATTGGTTGGCAAAGTACTCGCAACCGCGGTAGCTGGCAAGGTGGTTCATACGGACGAGAAATTGGTCAAGCGAAGCCTGGTAGGGGCCGAGACGTGAGCGAACGTCGTCCGGCTGTACTGGTATTGGAGGATGGCAGCTTCCACAGGGGATACGGGTTCGGCCACCCAAGCGACGGTTCCGCCGAGGTTGTGTTCAACACTAGTATGACCGGCTACCAGGAGATCTGTACCGATGCCTCTTATCGCGGACAGATGGTGGTGATGACCTACCCATTGATCGGAAACTATGGCGTCACCGGCCGCGACCGTGAATCGGCGGTGCCTTGGGTTGCCGGCTTGATCGTACGTGAGTATTACGAAGACTACTCAAACTGTTACGCTGAGGGATCACTCGGCGAGATGCTGGAGAAAGCGGGCGTTCCGGCGGTCAGTGGTGTGGATACCCGTGCGCTCACCAGGCGGATCCGAACCTCAGGTACGATGCGCGGAGTTTTGCTGCAGGGCGAGCGTAGGGAATCGCCCGAAGAGATGATTGCGATGGCACAGGCGGTGCCGAGCGTGAGTCAGATCGACGCTGTCGGTGACACTGTCGGGGCGTTGGCCGGCCTTGAATATGAACCGGGCCAGGGAGAACAGACGCCACGAATCGTAGTGGTGGACTGCGGTATCAAATGGAATATCATCCGCTCGCTGTTGCGTCGTGCCGTCCGGCCAATCGTTGTGTCCCATATGGCGACTCATGAAGAAATAATGGCTCTGCATCCGGCCGGTGTTGTTGTGTCGAACGGACCAGGCGATCCAGCAAATCTGCACGCACCTATCGCCACCCTTCGCAGCCTGATAGATAGTGATCTCCCAATATTCGGGATATGCTTGGGGCATCAGCTTCTCGGTCTCGCGATCGGCGCGACGACTAGCCGCCTCAAGTATGGTCACCATGGCGCAAATCATCCAGTGAAGGACCTAGCCTCGGGCGTCGTTTCTATTACCTCGCAGAATCATGAGTTCCAGGTGGACCGCGACTCGATTCCGGCCGATAGTGGCTTCGTCGTCTCGAAGACAAACCTGAACGATGGCTCGGTCGAAGGATTGGCTCATCGTGACCGACCTGTGTTTTCGGTGCAGTACCATCCAGAAGGCTCCCCTGGCCCACAGGACAATCAATATCTCTTCGACCATTTCTTGGAGATGGCCGCGGCGACGAGATCAAAGTCCGACACTGGAAATTGATCTTGATCAGTAGTCCTCAAGAACGAGCCAACAGGTCATGCGTGAACCGCCTGCTATCCAACGTGATCTGTGGAGGTCGGATGTGGTGAGCGATCCGGCTATCAGGAAGGTGCTGGTGATCGGCTCCGGCCCGATAATCATCGGCCAGGCTGCAGAGTTTGATTACGCCGGCACCCAGGCTTGCAAGGCCCTCCGTGAAGAGGGTGTCCATTCGGTCCTAGTCAACTCTAATCCTGCGACGATAATGACCGATCAGGGAATCGCGGACACAGTGTACATAGAGCCGCTCACGGTCGAAGTCATCGGCCGGATCATCGAACGTGAGCGGCCGGACGGGATTCTACCGACTCTGGGAGGGCAAACCGGCCTGAATCTTGCCGTGGAGATTGCCGACGCCGGCCTTTTGGACCGTTACGGAGTCCGCCTGCTCGGTACGCCGCTTGCTGCCATAAGAAATGCCGAAGACCGGGACTTGTTCAAGCAGTTGCTGCAAGATATCGGGGAGCCCGTGCTGCCGAGCGCTTCTACCTACAGTCGCAAGAATGCCCTGGAGCTCCTCGGTGCTCATTCACTTCCTCTCATCGTCAGACCCGCGTATACGCTCGGTGGAACTGGTGGAGGCATTGCCCGCACGATGGAGGAGTACGAAGGCCTAGTACAGCGTGGTCTCCAGGCGAGTCCTATAGGGCAGATTCTGCTGGAGCAGAGCGTTGCCGGCTGGAAGGAAATCGAGTATGAGGTGATGCGCGACGCTGCCGACAACTGCGTCACAATCTGCAACATGGAGAACTTCGATCCTATGGGCGTCCACACCGGCGATTCCATCGTCGTGGCGCCAAGTCAGACCCTTTCGGACAAACAATACCAATTGCTCCGTACCGCCTCGATCAAAATCATTCGAGCCTTAGGCGTTGAAGGTGGCTGCAACATTCAGTTTGCTCTGGATCCAGATTCCGACCGCTACTTCGTGATCGAGGTGAATCCGAGGGTGAGCCGCTCATCAGCACTGGCGTCGAAGGCTACCGGTTATCCCATTGCCCGGGTTGCCGCCAGGATCGCTGTTGGCCGCCGGCTCGACGAGATCGTCAACGCTGTCACTGGCAAGACGACGGCAGCGTTCGAACCGACTCTGGACTATTGCGTAGTGAAGATACCTCGTTGGCCGTTTGATAAGTTTCCCTATGGAGACCGCACGGTGGGAACTCAGATGAAAGCCACCGGCGAGGTAATGGCGATAGATCGGTGCTTTGAGGCGAGTTTGCAAAAGGCCGTTCGCAGCTTGGAATTGGGAGGTAAGAGCCTGCTTTGGGAGGATCCTGGTTGGTCCAGTGCAAACGGATCTGCGATCACAAATGATCTCTGGCGGGCTATCGATGTGCCGAACGATCTGCGGCTATGGGCGCTGATGGCCGCTCTACGCCGCGGCGCAACGGTTGATGAGATTCATCGCCGAAGTCGGATCGACTCCTGGTTTGTCCGCCGGCTGTCAGTTCTGGTCCAAATGGAGCGCCAACTGCTTTCCGAGCGGATGATCCCCGATCTGATGAGACAAGCAAAGCGTTACGGATTCGCTGATTCTCAGATAGCGATGCTGGCGGATATGTTGCCGGAGCAGGTCCGAGCTACTCGGAAGGCTTGGGGAATCGAACCGGTGTACAAGATGGTAGACACATGCTCGGCAGAATTTGAAGCCGGCACCGCCTATTTCTACTCAACCTATGAGATGGAAAACGAGGCGCCGCCTCTGCCAGCGCCAAAGGCGGTCGTAATTGGTTCCGGGCCGATCCGAATAGGCCAAGGCATAGAGTTCGACTACTGTAGTGTCCACTCTGCCTGGGCTCTGCAGGAGGCGGGTTCCAGTAGTTTGATGCTCAACTCCAATCCTGAAACAGTAAGCACTGACTTCGACACTTCCGATCGCCTCTACTTCGAACCTCTGGACGAAGAGGCGGTTCGGGACGTCCTAGAAAACGAAAAGCTCGAACTGACGCCGGCCATAGTCCAGTTTGGTGGACAAACGGCAATAAACTTGGCTGAATCGTTGTCGAGGAACGGAGGCTCGATCATCGGCTCGAACGTTGATTCAATTGACTTGGCCGAGGACCGGCGGCGCTTCGAGGACTTTCTCCAAAGGCTAGGTATCCCGCAGCCGCCGGGGGGAGCGGTTAATAACGTCGAGGACGCGGTGCGGGTGGCTGAGAGGATAGGTTACCCGGTGTTGGTAAGGCCGTCCTACGTGCTGGGTGGTCGGGCAATGGAGATAGTAAACAGCCATGATGAGTTACGCCGCTACGTCACCGCCGCAGCCCAATTCTCCTCTTCACACCCCATTTTGGTCGACAAGTACTTGGAAGGCAAAGAGGTGGAGGCTGACGCGATCTGTGACGGTCGCGACGTATTCATCCCCGGGGTTATGGAGCACATAGAGCGGGCAGGCGTTCATAGTGGCGACAGCATGGCGGTTTATCCGGGGATCAATCTGAGCGAACGAGACGTTCAGACGATCATTGGTTATACCGTCAAGATAGGACGAGCGTTGGGCGTTGAGGGCCTAATGAACGTTCAGTACGTCATCTATCAGGGCGAGGTTTACGTCCTTGAGGTTAACCCCCGCGCTAGCAGGACCGTCCCGTTCCTTTCTAAGATTACAGGTGTTCCGATGATCGAGGTGGCCACCAAAGTTATGCTGGGAATTAGCTTGAATAAGCAGGGTTATAGTTCCGGGCTGAGGAGCCCGCAAGACCTCGTTGCCATAAAAGCGCCCGTCTTTTCAATGGCGAAGTTGGTTGGCGTGGATACGTCGCTAGGACCGGAGATGAAGTCTACAGGTGAGGTCATGGGAATCGATCGACATTTCGTCCCGGCCATGACCAAGTGCCTGATGGCCGCGGGTTTGATGTTGCCTCCGAAGGGATCGGTGCTGTTGAGTGTGGCCGATCGTGACAAAGCGGAAGTAGAACCTTATATCCGGCGACTCGCCGAGATTGGTTACGGCCTGTATGCCACGGAGGGTACCGCGGCGATGATCCGGTCGATGGGCCTAGCCGTTGAAATGGTGACCAAGAAACTCCGCGAAGGCCATCCTAATGTCGTCGACATAATCGAGCAGGACCTGGTCCATGGTGTGTTGAACACAGTAACCGGTGGTCGTACCACGTTGCAAGATGGGATCGCAATCCGGCGGTCAGCAACTGAGAGAGGACTCCCTTGCTTCACCAGTATCGACACCTTCAAGGCGGCCGTGGAGTCGCTGATCGCACCGCCTAGCCGCTATGAAGTCCTTCCCGTCGGCGAATACCTGACTACCCACCATGTCGTAGCCAATGCGGCGGCGAGTTCAGGAACCACTGTGTAGGCTGGTTCTCATGATGCTGAAAAAATGAAACAGTTGTTCGCCGAAGTAAAGGCAAACTACCTGGTCGCCGAACACACCTACGTGATGGAAATCCATACTCCGGAGATCGCGCCGCACGTCCGTCCGGGCCAGTTTCTTCACCTTCGTTGCACTGACCAATATGATCCGCTTCTCCGCCGGCCGTTGAGTGTTCTGCGTACTCGGCGCAGTAATTCGGCGACTACCCTCGCACCGGATGAGCTGGACGTACTATATGAGGTCGTTGGTCAAGGCACGGATCTGCTGTCTAGAATCGCGCCCGGTGAAATGGTCGATGTGCTCGGTCCTCTTGGTCGACCATTCGAGGTCCGGCCGCGAAGTCAACGTCTACTCATGGTGGGCGGTGGTGTTGGCGTGGTTCCTCTGGTTGCGTTGTCCGAGGAGGCGGTAGAGAAGAACCGCGATGTGACGATAGTCGCCGGCTACCGAAATGCCGAACGAGTCTATCCATCGAATTTGCTTCCGGCTCAGGTTGACTACATTGTGTCTACAGATGATGGTAGCGCCGGTCGCAGCGGGTTTGTCACAGATAATTTGAACGACTTCCTGGATTGGCCAGACCAGGTGTTCGCGTGCGGCCCGGTCCCGATGCTCAAGGCGATGAAACGGGTTGAGTTCACGGCCGGCCTGGAAATCCAGATTGCGATGGAGGAGCGAATGGGTTGCGCGATGGGGGTTTGTCTCGGTTGTGTCATCGGTACCCGCGGTGGTCCTCAACGGGTGTGCCGAGATGGTCCTGTCTTCGACATCAAGGAGATGTTGTGGTAGCCGGATCTGGACGCACAAGCTTGACCGACGTCAGACCGAGTCCCATTCTGGAGGTTGAGCTCGCGCCAAAACAACCGTTGGGCTTGAAGCTCAAGAACCCGGTCATGACTGCATCCGGAACTTTTGGCTACGGCACGGAATACTCTAGCATCATAGATGTAAGCGTCTTGGGCGCAGTCGTGTCCAAGGCGATCACCCTGCGACCTCGCAGCGGAAACTCGCAGCAGCGCATAGCCGAGACGCCTGCCGGCATGTTGAATGCGATCGGCCTGCAGAATATTGGATTGGAAGCAGCGATCCGCGACAAGTGCCCAATTTGGGCCAGATGGTCGACGCCAGTAGTCGTAAACGTAGCCGGCTTTACGATTGACGAGTACGTTGAAGTCTCGAGTCGACTTGCAGAAACAGCCGGCGTCGCCGCAATTGAGCTCAACATCTCGTGTCCGAACGTGGACTCGGAGGGCGACCAGTTCGGCTTAAACAAAGAGTCAGCGGCGGAGGTGACAGGCGAAGTCCGCCAGATGATCGACATACCTCTGCTTGTAAAGCTGTCGCCCAATGTAACCGATATCGTCGAGATCGCCGAGGCGGTGTCCAATGCGGGCGCCGATGCCCTCAGCCTCGTCAACACGATTCCTGGGATGGCTATCGACCTCGGTCAGCGCCGGCCAGTACTGGCCAACGTCACCGGCGGCCTCTCGGGGCCGGCGATCAGGCCTATTGCGGTCCGAATTGTTTACGAAGTAGCCCAGACGGTTGATGTACCGATCATCGGGATCGGGGGTATCTCCAATACCGAGGACGCTCTGCAGTTCATAATGGCCGGTGCCAGCGCGGTACAGGTGGGCACTGGAACTTTCTTCAACCCCAGAACGAGCTTGGAGATCGTGGAGGGTCTTGGAGCATTCCTAGCCGCCGAAGGCGTGGAGGACATCAACGAGTTGGTAGGCGTGGCGTGGAAATAATCAGCGAGTCTCGGATGCGGCCATCGAGGTGTTCTCAAGTTGTTGGGCTGACTGTCCGGCCGGCTGGTGGAAACTCCTCTGGAATCTCTCAGTAAGGTCTCAGGGTTAATTCGCCGACTGTGGCTTCGTTTAGCTGCGACTTAAGTCCGTTAGGGAACGTGATCGTTTTGGGATCACCGTCGCTGACGTAACGCTCGTCCGGATTCTGTTCGAAACGGCCGAATACGCGGTCGATTTCATCCTGCGTCGCCTGAACGCGTGGAGTGTAGTAGGGGTCGAAGTCGACGTGGTTTGGCGCTGGCGCCGGATTCGCACCGACCTGCAATATCATTTCGTGGCGGTATTCTGTACCGTCATAAACCCCCGATTTAGCCCACTCCAAGTCCTCCGGGTATTGTCCATATGGCAACGTGAGTACCCGCAGGCGATATCCTTCAACCCAACCTTCGATCATCTCTTGGGTGCGGCCCAACTGTTCTTCGACTTCCCCTTTCGAAAGACCAGCCAGGTCTGCGTGCCATAGAGTATGACTTGCCAGAACGTGACCCCGCTCTACTAGGTAATTCAGTTGTGCATCGGTCAAGTCAGCCTGCCCGAATAGATCATTCGGTTGATCCGCCCCCGGCAGGACGCTGAATGTGAGCGAGTGGCCGAAATCTGGATGGTCTCTGATAAATTGCTCGAACACGCCTACCGCTGTGTCGGGATCGGCCATCCAGTTGCCGTCGGGATCTATTACCAACTGGAACTGGGAACGGTTGGAATCGTCGAACGTGATGACAACCGGAGTGAAGCCGGCTTCCAGGGTGATATTATTGTCAAGGTAGTCTAGGATGCTGACGAGTCGGTATCCCTGCGCGTACAACATCTCAAGATCGCGGCGGAAATTCGCATGCGTCCGACTCCAACGACCTTCCTCATCGCCCACTATGTGATATTCCAAGATGATGACCTCGCCCAACTCGTTCGGTCGTAGGCCGGTCGTGCTCGGCTCCACCGGCGGGTCGGGTTCGGGTGTCGCCTGCTGAACGGTTGCTTGTGTCGGGGATGGGCTTGGTGTGATATTCGCGTCTACGTGCGACGGTGTCGGCGTTTGGGAAGCCGTCAAGTTGGTCTGCACCGGCGTAGGTCCGGGATCTATAGGTTGAATATTCGGACGCTGTAGTAGGCTGACGGCGCCGATGGTGAACGAAACAATTGATAGCAGAACCAGACCAAGAGTGACGAGGTGTGAACGCAGCCTGCGAAGCCGTCGTTCACGATAGTTTTGTTGCACGTATTAAGTCCCAGTATCCGGACGACACTTTTCTTATGCGTTATGCACTGGTAGCCTGAACCTGAATGGATTATTGGATTATATGCATATGCCGATAGGACACGCTGAAAGCTATCGCCCGTCTCGTGCCTCCAGAGGTCGTCATGATAGCCGACCATTTGAGGTTGGGGTATCTGA
Organism: Chloroflexota bacterium; assembly: GCA_965220775.1. Taxonomy (GTDB): domain Bacteria; phylum Chloroflexota; class UBA6077; order FW602-bin22; family JBCLEL01. The sequence continues at coordinate 3,498,868 of OZ244845.1, read as the reverse complement.
GAGCAACAGGATTGCTAGTTTTTGACACTCCATTTTCGTAAGAGCATTCAGCTGCCGGCTGCTCTGCGGGCGGCCGCACTTGGGTTGGTGGCGATAGTAGCGGTAGCATTTCTCCTGGTTGGTTGCGTGGTGAAGCCGTACGGCGTCAATGTCGGCGCCTCCGAGCATCACACGCCTACCCCCGATCGGCCGGCGCCGGATTTTGAGGTTCGAGGCCGTATCTATTTTATCGTGGGCGACTACATAGTTCGCTGGTCAAGTGGATCAATCGAGCAGTTTAGTCAAGGGACGACATACGAAAGTCCGCGGGTTTCACCGGATGGTCGTCAGATGGTTGCCGTCGAGATGGGACTCAACCATTCGGAGCTGGTGCTACTGAACGGCCTTGGCGAACGCATCAACCAATTGACTAATAATCTTTCGCCTAACAGGGTGCAGGATTCATCCTGGGCCCGCTCTCCGGCTTGGTCGCCTGATGGCAGGTCTATCGCATTCGTTGCTGATCTTGCACAATTCGATCTTTCAATTTGGCGCATACCAGCCGGAGGAGGGCAGGCGCAATTGATTCACGGTTTTGCGCTAGGTTCTGGCGGCGGTGATACTCCCACTTGGTCGCCCGATGGTAACAAGATCGCATTTACCGGTACTAGAGGCACCGCAACCCAAATCTTCGTGGCGGACTTGAATACCGGACAGTCCATACAGATCACGAATACGCCCGACGGCGCCTACGATCCAGCATGGTCACCGAGCGGCGATTATATAGCCTTTGTCGTTCGCGAAGATCAGGAACACAATATCTGGATGGCCGCTCCTGACGGCTCTGGCGCGCAACGACTTTTCGGCGGTGGTTTGAAGAGGGCACCGACTTGGTCTGCCGATGGCGAAGTGATGATCTATTTGGGTCAAGACGGCGACAGTTTTGAACTCTTCGCCGCACGAGTATTCAAGAGCGGAGTGCTTTCTCTTAGTCAGTCGACAAAATTGACCAACGAGCTGGATATCGATGTCAAGTCTGGCTTGTCCTGGCGAAATTGATCTATGGACGCGAATTCCTTCATCGCCTGCGGAGTTGTGGGTGAGAATCGGCCCGAAGCAGAGCGTTACGCTACTCTGCGGCTCGTTAGCTATCTGTCCCAAAACGCGCTCTTTGTCGCGTACTCGATACTCTGGATTGCCTTGGGCACCGTCGAGCCGATCATCTGGTGGAGCGCTGGCACTCCACCACTCGGCCGGGTAGCGCTGATAGCGTTGCTTTTCGGCGCTGGACTATTGTTGCTGGCCTTTCCTCTCAGAATATGGGCTGGCTGGATTTTGCCCCGTTCCTACGGCCAGTCGAACCAATCACTGGTGTCTTGGATAATCGACTGGGCCAAAGCAAGTATCTTGGGCGGAATATTTCGCCTCGCTGTGATCGCAATTGTCTATGGGTTGATCTGGAATCTCGGTTGGATTTGGCCGTTGGCCGCGGCATTGGCTTTGACTGTAGTCGGCATATTAACGAGCTTTCTTCTTCCGGTGTTGATTCTGCCCCTATTCTTTCGCCGCTCGCCCCTACCAGAAGGGGCCCTGCGGTCCGGCATTCTGGAGCTAGCCGACCGGGCCGGGCCAGGAGCAATCGAGGTCGAGACGATTGACTATAGCCGACGCACTCCGGCCGCGAATGCCGCGTTGGTAGGAATTGGATCGACGCGCCGGATCGTGCTCACGGACACGCTGCTTTCGCGATTCTCAAACGACGAGGTGTTAGTAATAGTGGCGCACGAGATGGGACATCAGTTGGGCGGTCACATAGGCAAGCAACTCGCCGCGAGCGCTGTCTTGAGTATGGTGGCATTCTTTGCATTGGATTGGCTTGGGACCGGGGCCGCCCATATTTTCTCCTTGCCGGCCTACGCTACTCCGGCAGGACTTCCTCTGCTGGTATTGGTGCTCAGTTTCGTTTGGTTTCTGCTCGGGCCGATTGGTGCATGGATTTCCAGGAAGTTCGAGTTTGAGGCCGATCGTTATGCCATTAAGTTGACCGGCCGGGCTGATTCCTTCATCGCCGCGATGAATCGGCTGTCGAAGACTAACTTGGCTCGATATCGTGTTCCCGCCTGGGAAGAGATACTGTTACACGGTCATCCGTCGATCCATCGGCGAATACGCATGGCAGAGGTGGTCGATTGATAGCAGAGAAACCGTTCCTGCGCTTCGGAGTTAGGCATCTGCTGCTGGCAGGCCTGGTAATTATTGTGGCTATGGTGCTGCTATCCTTTGGCCGCATAATGTGGATCGGTTATGAGTTAGCCGAGAGAGCCGAACAGATCCGTGGCGAAATCGTCCAACTCGAAGACGAGAACCAGCGGTTACAGGCGGAGCTCGAATATCTGAGGACTGACGAGGCGGCGGAGGAGTTGGCCCGTGAGAAGCTCGGCTGGGCTCGACCAGGTGATACTGTACTGGTTGTGAGTTCTGAAGAATCCGAACCATTTCCGGCGGCAAAGCCGGCCCCCTCGGCTGAACCGACGCCGGCGGATCCGATCTGGCAACGATGGTGGCAGGAATTATTTGCCCGGGATGATGGTGATGTGCGATAGACTTGGCCGGCAATTTGGCCGAATCGAGCACCTTCAAGATACCGCAGTTTGGGATGGTATCGGCCACAAGAATTAAGATCGCTTGTCCGGCGGCGAATCCTCGGCGTTCACTTTTCACCGAGATGAATCTATTCGGCGGTCGCCAACCTGCCTCATTAACGCGGCTCTTATTTTTCGATGCGATTTGACGACGATACACTTCAAGATTAGAATTGACTTACACAACGTCGCGGGGTGGAGCAGCGGAAGCTCGTCGGGCTCATAACCCGAAGGTCGTTGGTTCGAATCCAACCCCCGCTACCAGCAGCCGGCATCGGATCCAAGTACGATGCCGGCTTTTACTTTCTCCGTCTGCCTGTGGACCTTCTGCCGGAACGATCCTGGGTCAAGATTGCCGGCGCTCTGTTATTCTTGTCATCGGATCAGCATGCAGGACCCATGCCCTGCCTGCCCTCGAGTGGTAGCGCAATGACTCTCAATGATGATGTGACCGAGTCGGTACTGAATGACTTACGCTCAGTGCTGAAGCAAGCCGGCATTGTGAGCGGCACGCGAATTCTGCTAGCCTGCTCCGGCGGGCAAGACTCGTCCGCTCTGTTGCATGCGATGAATCAAGTCGCCCTCGAGGTCGGGACTCAGCTAACCGTCGCGCACTTCAATCATATGCTTCGAAACGGAGAGTCAGATTCTGACGAGAACTACGTACGTTGTCAGGCTGCGAAGCTGGACTTGCAGATCGTAGTTGGGCGTCCCTCGTCTCCTCTGATCGGCGACGAAGCCTCGGCTCGCGACGCAAGGCTTCAGTTTCTCGCCGAGACGGCCGTGGAACGCCAAATCGGCTGGGTGGCTACGGGCCATACACTGACCGATCAGGTTGAGACAATATTGTTACGACTCGCACGTGGCACTGGATTGCGCGGCGTTGGTGGAATGAGCGTCGTCAACGCTTTTCCGCTCGACAGATATCGAGACCGATTGCGGACCATTAGGCCGTTTCTCCGCTGTCCGAGGGAGGCAACCGAGCGATACTGCAAGGTCAACCGTTGGTCTTATGTGGTTGATCGTACGAACCTAACGGATGATTATGCTCGCACCCGGATCCGCCGCAAGGTTCTACCCGTATTGGCCGGTCTGAACTCGGATGCGCTCTCCGCCATCGGTCGATTCGCGGACATTGCCCGGGAGCAAGATAGATTCGTCGAATGCGTAGCACGCGATTGGCTCGATCAATACGCGACCAAGTGTGAGGGCCTAACGTCACTGCCACTCCGAGAGCTGGATAGCGTCGACCGGGGCCTGCAGCGTGCGGTAATACGGCTGGCTATCGAGGGCGTTCGAGGGGATCTAAAGGACCTCAACCTCACCGACGTAGATCGGGTACTAGCCATCGTGGCCGGCGAGAATGCGTCATCAGCCAACCTCTCAGGTGGGATCAGAGCGATCAGGCTGTACGAACGCCTGTGGTTCGAACCGGCCGGTTGGCAGCCAAGCAAGTTGCCGGAAATCGAGGTCAATGTGCCAGGTCAGGCAATGCTGTCGGAAACTAAGGGAACTCTGTTCGCGAACCCGGTCCCTCAACCCTGTGGCCTGCCAAACGATCTCTCCCGGCACGTCGATATTCCGTTGGACCGATCTGCTCCTTTGGTGACAGTCCGGGGTCGTGTGCCGGGCGACCGAATCAAATTGAAAGGGGTTGGAACCAAGAAGGTTCAGGACGTGCTCGTGGACGCAAAAGTACCAAGGCCGCTACGCGATCTGACCCCGATGATCTTGACTGGCCGGCGGTTGGTCTGGATAGTTGGTCATGGAGCGGACCTTTCTTCCACTGGCGAACATTGGCTATGCCTTAGGATCGAACCGTGGTGAATGAGCAATCACAAGTGGCCGACGACACACCGGGCGAGATTCTGATAACGGCCCGGAAGGTGCAATCCCGCATCAACGAGTTGGGCCAGCGAATTACAGACGATTATCAGGGCAAGGCTCCGTTGCTCATCTGCGTGCTTAACGGCGCGGCGCCGTTTCTGACTGACCTTGCCCGGGGGATCGACTTACCTATCGATGTCGATTACGTGACGGCGCTTAGCTATGGGCAAGAAACAAGATCATCCGGAACCGTCCGACTATTGCGCGACGTTACATTGCCGCTGGTCGGTCGTGATATCGTGGTGGTCGAGGACATAGTCGATACTGGGTTGACAGTGCATTACTTATTGCAGCATTTCAGCCGGATTCAGCCTAAGTCTTTGCGAGTCTGCTCTCTTCTTAGCAAGCGCAAGACGCGGCTGTACCCAGTAGTAATCGATTACGTTGGCTTTGAGATACCCGATCGATTTGTGTTCGGATACGGACTAGATTTGACGGGACGGTATAGAGAGTTGAGGGAGATAAGAGTTTTGGAATAGCTGGTGCCGCGGAGCACGTAATTGCTTACCCGGCGCCTACCCGCCAGTCTGAGCAACTACTACTGGTGGGTGGGCAGGAGATTTGGTCGCCTGTTTTCAATGGGAAATCATTGTACGGTCTGGTATAATCCGATTGGATTATCGGCAAGTATCCGATGAGATCAAGGGGTGTTGGCAGTTCAGAGTGGCAGTTTTTGGTGCCAGCTGCGAATGCCATTTGGGTTCAATCGTCAAAACATGAGCGGGCCTATTCGTCCCTGAGACCGAGTTGACATCGCTTATTACTGGGGGGTTCTCGCCTTCTGATGGACAGCAAGTGGTTGCGAAATAGCTTCATCTATTTACTAATACTGGTGGTGGCTGTTGCCCTGATCGTCTCGATCTTCCGAGGCGGCGGGAGCGGCAGTGTCGAAGACGTCGCAATCAGCGACGTCGTGCGGCTGGCAAAGCAGGGGTTGATTCAAAACGTTGTTGTTGATGGCAGAACTCTCACCGCTGAGAGATTCGACGGCAAACCGTCTGCGCGGGCAACGATGCCGCCGGACACCGATCTGTACCAGATCTTCGCAGCAGCGGAGGTACCTCAAGAAAGGCTCGACAATATTCGTATCGAGTACGAACAGCCGTCCGAGTTCGGCGGTTGGCTACTGCTTATTGGCAACTTCCTGCCGTTCATCCTGCTTGCGGGCTTTATCCTGTTCATGATGAGACAGGCGCAAGGAACCAACAACCAGGCTATGTCGTTCGGTAAGAGCCGGGCCCGAATGTTTGTAGGAAATAAACCCACCGTGACGTTCCTCGACGTGGCCGGTGTAGACGAAGCCAAGCAAGAGTTGCAGGAGGTTGTCGAGTTCCTAAAATATCCCGACAAGTTTGCTGCTCTTGGCGCGCGCATTCCCCATGGAGTGTTGCTACTTGGCCCTCCAGGCACTGGCAAGACGTTGATTTCCCGCGCGGTGGCCGGCGAGGCCGGCGTGCCCTTCTTCTCGATCAGCGGCTCAGAGTTCGTCGAAATGTTCGTTGGTGTGGGTGCGTCGCGAGTGCGCGATCTATTCGATCAGGCCAAGCGTAACGCGCCCTGCATTGTATTTGTGGATGAAATAGATGCCGTCGGTCGCCAGCGCGGAGCCGGCCTTGGCGGCAGCCATGATGAGCGCGAACAAACGTTGAATCAGATCCTCGTGGAGATGGATGGGTTCGATACCAACACTAATGTCATCGTAATTGCCGCTACCAACAGGCCCGACGTACTAGATCCGGCCCTGCTGCGACCGGGACGTTTCGACCGGCAGGTAGTGCTCGAACGGCCGGACATAAGCGGCCGGAAGGCGGTGTTGGAGGTACATATCAAAGGCAAGCCTCTGGACCCGGATTTGGATCTGAGCGTTCTTGCCAAACAGACAGCCGGCTTCTCCGGCGCGGACCTCGCCAATCTGGTCAATGAAGCTGCCATCTTGGCGGCCCGACGGAATCTCAAGACCATTGGACTGCCCGAATTCGAAGAGGCGATTGACAGGGTGATCGCCGGCCCAGAGCGCAAGAGTCGTATTATCAGCGAAAAAGAGAAACGCGTCACCGCGTATCACGAAGCTGGCCACGCCGTGGTGGCACGGATGGTGGAGAACGCTGACCCGGTGCACAAGGTCTCGATAGTGGCCCGGGGAATGATGGGTGGATACACCAGACTGCTGCCGGAACAAGACCGCTCGATGTGGGCTAGGTCTCAGTTCCAGGATATGCTTGCTTACATGCTCGGCGGTCGGGTCGCAGAGGAGATCGTTTTCAACGAAATAACAACAGGGGCTGAAAACGATATCGAGCGTGCTACTAACGTCGCGCGCAAGATGGTGACCGAGTACGGTATGAGCGACCGGATCGGTCCGATAGCAATGGGTCACAAGGAAGAACTCATCTTCCTTGGTCGTGAGATCGGCGAGCAAAAGAACTACAGTGAAAAGAGCGCCGAGGCAATCGATGAGGAGATCAAGCGAATAATCAACACCGGCTATGAGCTTGCCAGAGACAAACTGACCAACTACCGCAATATGCTCGATGCGTTAGCCGACCGCCTGATTCAAGAGGAGACTCTGGAAGGGGCGGAATTGGAGAGTTGTTTCCGCGAAGCCGAGCCAACCTTGGAGCCGGTCCCCGCTCAATAGATGCGTGAGTTCAGCGCGACGCCACACGAACGGAATGCCCGGTCACCATTGAGGAGTATAGATGTCTGCATTGTCTGATTCCCAAATCGAGCAGTTTCACCAAGATGGATTCTTGCTGGTAGAAGACGTGTTGGATCCCGAAAGCGACATCCAGCCTGTCATCGATGAGTATTTCGAGTTGCTCGACTCGCTGTGCAACAAGTGGTACGCAGAGGGAAGGATCGACTCTACTTACCGCGAATTGCCGTTTGGAGACCGGTTGGCCAGGGTAGTAACCGAAAGTGACCGTGCTTACCACCAATATTTCGACATTACGCTACCTCAAAAGGATGTGGGTGCAGACACCCCAATGCATTTGGGTAAAGCGATATTCGACTTCTTACGTAACCCGCGCTTGCTTGACGTTGTCGAACACTTCGTCGGATCAGAGATTTATTCGAATCCGGTACAGCATGTTCGAATAAAGGTGCCTGAGAGGTTGGTTCCTGTAGAGCATCGGAACGGTATTACTGCTCAGACCGGCTGGCATCAAGACCAAGGAGTCGTTCTTCCGGAAGCGGACGATACTAGTATGGTGTCGGCATGGGTTCCTATGTTCGATACCGACGCGGACAACGGATGCTTGGCGATGGTTCCCAAGAGCCACTTTACTGGCATGGTTGCGCATTGCCAGGATCCAATCAAGAAGCAGGGAAATCGCATTCCAGACAGGCTAATCCGCCTCGAGGATGCGGTGCCAGTACCGATGAAGGCCGGGAGTGTTCTGATCTTCACGCGGACTACGATGCATCAATCGTATCCAAATGTGAGCGATAGAATACGTTGGAGCTTCGATATCCGCTATCAGCCAACGGGCCAACCGACGGGCCGGCCTATGTTCCCCGGCTTCGTAGCCCGCAGCCGCGAGAACCCGGGAGCAGAGCTGAGAGACCATGCGGTTTGGGCCGACCTCTGGCGCCGGGCGCGTGCTGAACTAGCCAAGAATAGCTCGCCAAAGTTTACCCGCTGGAACACTGCACTGCCGGTGTGCGGCTAAGTCAGGGGCCCTTCCACCAAGGCCTGCTCTATCAGCCTCAGCGCAGCTGTTGCGAACACTCTCATGTTCGATTCCCGATCCGATTGCCCGGTCTCGATCGTTGTGCTGAGATCGATTGGGCCGGCCACCGCGATGCAAGTGTGTCCCGGCGAATCACCGTATCGGTTGGAAGTCGGGCCGGCCGCGCCGGTTTCGCCGATTCCCCAAGTCGCATCGAGAGTGTCTCGGGCCGATCTTGCGAGATCGATGGCGTGGCGAGGAGTGGCCGGGCGATAGCTATCGGTTGTTGCCTTGTCCAATCCGACGAAGATTTGTTTTGCCTGGCCGGTATAGACGACGGCGCCTCCGAGGAAGTAGCTCGATGCGCCTGGCACCGCAAGTAGAGCGGCGCTAATCAGACCGCCGGCTGAAGATTCAGCCACTCCAATCGTCTGTTTCCGTTCGGAGAGTATCTGCGCAATATTGCTGGCCAGTGCGGCTATTTCGGACATTTTATCCTCCTTATGCTGGTGGAATGCACGGTTGAGCGTAGTCCTCCGATATTATCAACGGTGCGCAATCGGCATGGTTAGCAGCGTCGCCGCCGTTGAGTCCTTCGCCCCAGGGTATTGAACGCGTGGCATCACATTGCATCGAATCAAAGGACTGGCTTTGATCACAGACCAACGGCAAGATTACAGCTAGTACGACTGTTGTGCTGCCAGTCAAGGAATCAATCGTGGATGAATCATACCAAGTCCGCACGCGAGCCTGAGACTTCCCGCGTCGCAATGGTCAGCTTTTCGAAACCATCGCTCCCTTCTTCATCCAATAGGCAGCTGCATTCGCCGGACAATAGGATTGATCAGGGGTCGATCGGACCGGCACCGTGCACGTGGTGGAAGAGCATTCCGTGGTGAGTCGACAGACGCGCTGTGTTATATTTGCCACACGCTCCAAGAGTTAACCGCCGCAACCGCGGCCGGCGAGGAGGTCCCGTTGGATCCCAAAAACAAAGTTGCTCTAGTGACAGGAGGCGGTACCGGGCTCGGTAAGGAAGTCAGTCTGAAGCTGGCGGCGGCCGGCGCATGCGTGGCCGTCAACTACTCGCGATCAGCCAGAGAAGCGGCCGAGACCGCATCCGAAATCGAATCCGAAGGCGCCAAGGCGATGACGGTTAAGGCAGATGTCTCCGTATCATCCGATGTACGGCGCATGGTTGATGAGGTTGTCGAACGGTTCGGCGGTATCGACATACTAATTAACAATGCTGGAACTACGGTATTTGTTCCTTTCAGCGACATAGACGGTATGGAAGAGGAAGATTGGGACAATATCATGGCCGTGAACCTGCGCGGGCCATTCCTGTGCTCCAAGGCGGTCGCGCCAATCATGAAAGACCGCGGTGCCGGAAAGATAATTAACGTGACATCCACCGGAGGCATCCGACCTAGCGGAAGCTGCATCGCCTACTCAGTATCGAAAGCGGCAGAAGATATGCTGGGTCGATGCTTGGCGGTCGCGCTTGCTCCGCAGATTCAGGTCAATAATGTAGCGCCGGGATTGTTGGATACTCGTTGGGGCAGAAAATGGGGCGAAAAATCGACAATTGATTATAAAGGCCGGGCGTTGCTGGGACGACTGCCAGAATTGGATGACGTGGCGGATGCCGTCATGTATTTGGTGCGAAACGATTCCGTGACGTCACAGACCGTGGTGGTAGATGGGGGAGTCTTGACCTACTGATGACACAGAATGACGCCCGAAAACTGGTACTAATAACAGGCGCGGCCGGCATGATCGGCCGCGACATTCAAGTCTTGCTCCGGGACCGCTATCGGCTCAGAGTCATGTACCGCAACAAGGTACTCCCGGCTGAACACGGCGAACAGGTAGTGCGAGGCGACATGGCGGAATTGGACGTGGCGCTTCGGGCAGTCGAAGGGGTCGATGCTGTATTACATCTGGCCGCGAGCGTGGAGGTGGAGACGCCCTGGGAGTTAGCTCTACGGGATAACATCGTGGGCTGCTACAACTGCTACGAAGCCTGCCGGCAGGCCGGCGTCAAGAAAGTAGTATTCGCCAGCACGAACCACGTATCCGGCTATTACGAGCTCTTGGGAGAGCTGCCGGTTACGCCGGAGATGACGGTCCGGCCGGATGGCTACTACGGTGCGAGTAAGGCATTTGGAGAAGCCCTGGGTCGCTACTATTCCGATGCGTATGGCATGTCGGTGATATGTCTGCGGATCGGCTCGTACTTGGCAAGGCCGGAAGTGCCACGCAACCTTGCGACTTGGCTTAGTCCCCGGGATATGGCCCAAGCCGCCTCCCTGGCAATCGAGACCGACATCAAGTTTGGCATCTACTACACGATCTCGAATAACAAACGCCGCTACTGGGACATCAGCAGCGCCCAGCGCGAGCTGGGATATGCGCCTGAAGACAACGCCGAAGACTATGCATCGGAGCTCGAAAAAGCCGACCCAGACAGTTGAGTAGAGCCCTCATTCGATGAGATTTGTCGAATGGTTGATGGATATATTGATTGCGTCCATCAGCCGGCGGAGCCTCACTATATCCGGTGTCTTGCTGCTTATCTATGCCGTCTTGGCCTTGGTGGTGGGCAGTAGCTGGCTCGCTACGGTCGATACAGAGGTCCTTCTGGCCTCTCAGCGTCTGGCCGGGATCCAGCTTGATTATCTCCTGACCGCACTAACGCCGCTTGCGACGGCCGAGTTCAGCGTTGGTTGGTTAGCGCTCGGCACCTGGTTATTGTGGAGATCGGGGTTTGGCAGTCGCTCCTTGTCGATTCTCTGGATAGGCTGCACTTTGCCCCTGGAAGTCCTGAGCAAATTCGTTGTTTTTCAACCGCCAGTAGGCGGCGATATGGTCAGACTGCTCTACGATTTCCCGCTTCTGTGGTTCAGGACCTCCTATACGTTTCCGAGTGGACACGCGGCCCGCACCGCGTTTTTCTGCCTGCTGATAAGCTGGGCCATTTGGCGATTCGGCCGGCGTATATCAGGCCTAGTCATCATTCAATTGCTCGTGGCAGCTTTGGCTCTATTGATGTGGTTTAGCCGATTCTATTTTGGGCACCATTGGCCGACCGACGTGCTCGGTGGGATTCTGTTGGGCGCGGCATTCGCGGTGCCGGCCATCACTGCTCTGGAGAGACCTCCGGCGGCCCGGCGGTGACGATTATCATGTTGTCTGGCAACAAATGCCGTCGCGCCGCTTCCAGCACTTCGTCGTCGGTTAGGGCGTTGACGATGTCCGGAAAGCGATCCAGGTAGTCGAGACCCAGATCGTAGCTTTCGACCCGATTTAGAATTGCGGCGACGCCGTCGTTCGTTTCGGTCGAGAGAGGAAGCACACCGGTAAGATAGCTCTTGCCGTCCGCCAGCTCGTCCGGCGCTACTTTCTCAGTGGTGAGCACGTCAATCTCGTGTCGGATGCTATCTATGGCCCTGTCCACGTTCGCAGGGTTCACTCCGGCCCGCACTGTCCAAGCACCAGGACCGTGCGATACGCCAAGGCTCGAGTAAACGTAGTAGGCGAGACCCTGTTCGTCACGAACGTTGGCGCCGAGTCGTCCCATGAGACCCAAACCGCCGAGTACGAGATCGGCCATATTCAGTGCGTAGAAGTCGGGGTCGCGGCGAGAGATGACGGGTAGACCCACGATGATGTCAGTCTGGGTCTTGCCCTCGACTGTGAGATGCCGGCGGATCGGCTCAGCCGGCCGGCACGCTTGCGGAACGTCCCACTTATCCGGTGCCGGACGGCTCGATTCCCAGCCGGCGAACATCGAGTCTAGCAGGCTCGAGAGGCGATCCAAGCCGACGTCGCCAGTCGCGATGACAGTAGCCCCGGGCGGTCCCACCAGCGACTGGTGGAACTCCATGAGGTCAGACTGCGTAAAGCTATTGACAGTCTGTTCGGTACCCATTCGCCACCGCGAGTAGGGGTGTTCATCCCCGTAGATCGTCCGATAGAACTCACGGCCGGCGACCGAACGCGTATTGTTTTGGAGTTCGCGGAGTGCGGTAAGAACTTCCCCGCGAACCTTCTCGATTTCGCTCTCCGGGAAGGTCGGTCTACGTATTAGATCAGCCGCTAGGTCGCCCAGAAGGTCCAGGTCTTCGCGCAAGCACTTGATGCTAATCGCAAGGCTGCGTTCGCCGGCGGAAGCCCCCAATGATGCGCCGATCGAGTCGGTTAGCTTGTTGAGGTCCTGAAAGCTGTGCTGGGAAGTGCCGCGTTGCAGCATCCGGCCATGGAAGTACGCAAGTCCCATCTTGTCCGCCGGCTCGTAGATCGTTCCGGCCGGCATGCTGATCCGAAGGATGGCGACCGGATTAACTCTGTTTTCGCTTGACAGCACGGTCATCCCGTTGTCTAGCACTCGACGCTTGACGTTTGGCAGCGCGGCCGTTTGGGATTTGACACCGTCGCTGAAGAACCTGGGGCGGAAACGGCTGGGCCGGACAGCTGCCGGCGTTGCAGCGGCTCCGCCCGATCCTTCGGCGGTAGGAATGAACCAGCCAACCGTGCGCTTGTCCTTGGTCAGGAAAGATTGAGCTACCCGGTGCACATCTTCCGCCTGGACCTCCTCGACGCGGTCGAGCAGCGAGTCAAAGGTCTTGTAGCTGTCTACGGTCTCAAGGGAGCCCAACCAATAACCTTGATTGGTTACACCTTCAGAAGCGTAGGCCAACTGGGCCCGCACCTGTTTTTTTGCGATAGCTACTTCGGATTCGGCTACTCCATCTTGGAGAAGCTGGTCGATTTCCTCGTCTACCGCGGTTTCGACCTTCTGAAGGTCGACGCCGGGCCTCAGGACGGCCGAGATACTGAAGAGGTAAGGGTCCAATGTGAGGGCAAATCCCGAGCTGGCGCCGCTGGCGAGTTCGGCATCGACCAGCCGTCGGTACAACCGGGCAGAGCGACCCATGGCCGTGCCTCTTCCGCCGAATAGGCCCATTGGCTTGGCGCCGGACAGTATCGCGTCCAGTACGATCATCGGGTAGAGGTCCGGGTTGGAAGCGGACGGTGCGTGATAGGCGATTTCTATGTAAGGGTTTGCGCCGGGGCGCCTAACCTCGACCCTTCGCTCGCCGAACGGCGCCGGTTCGACGGACCTGACCGGCCGAATCGGAGGGCCGGCAGGGATCGACCCAAAGCTTTCTTCAATTCGCTCCAGTAGCCGCTCAGTGTCAAAGTCGCCGGCCGCAACTACGATGGCATTGTTAGGTGCGTAGAAAGTCTTGTAGTGGTTATACAATTCATCGCGGGTCATCGCCTGAAGATCGCATTTCCAACCTATTACACCGTTCCCGTATGGATGAACCTTGAATGCGGCGGCGTTTACCTCTTCGTCCAGATGAAACGTGGGGTGGTTTTCGCTGCCTTCGCGCTCCGAGATGATGACCGTGCGTTCGCTCTCAAACTCTTCTGGATCGAAGGTCGAGTTGACCATTCGGTCCGACTCGATTCCTATAGCTAAATCCAATCGATCGCTGGGTAGCGTCTCGAAGTAGGCGGTAAAATCGAGCCACGTGAAGCCGTTCAGGGTGCCGCCGTTCTTCGAGATCTGCCGGAATATATCGCCCTTACCGAGCTTTGGCGTACCTTTGAACAGCATGTGCTCGACCCAATGGGAAATCCCAGTGATGCCGGGGCCCTCGTTGCGTGAGCCGACGCGGTACCATACCCAAAAGGTGGCGACCGGAGAATGGTGAATCTCACGGGTGAGTACCGTTAGTCCATTGTCCAGTCTGGTCTCGATGATTGGATTCGTAGCCACAAAATCCTCCGGATGGAAGTTCAAGGGTTGTTGCTTGTCCTGACAGGTAGAGGCGGGTGCCGACTAACAACAGGCGTCTCTGCCTACATTCTAATACAGTTGGGCCGGCGCCAACTCTTATAAGTTGCCGAGTCGATTGATATGAGGATAGATGCCGGATATGATGTTTGACCGGCTCATAGCGCTGAGAACCCAGTCCGAATTGGCAGCGCGACAGGTCGCCCGGAGACTGCGGCACCGTTTCCAGAGTTGAGGTGAAGGGAGGACGCAATTGGTCCACTATACGGTTCCATACGGTCACGAATCGATAACGTTCCAGCTTCCATCTGCTTCCCGTGGACAGCTATTAGAGTCGAACCCGATGGCTCCTTTGCCGGCGCCACGTCAAGCTATCGACGAAGCTCTGCGGAGACCGCTCGCGTCTCGTCCAATCCGCGAGTTGGCTCGCCCGGGGATGAAGGTCGTGGTCGTAGTGACCGATGCTACGCGGGCATGTCCAGATGACTTGTTAGTGCCGCCGATTTTGAACGAGCTCAACGCGGCCGGCGTCCCGGACTCAGACGTCACCGTCATGGTCGGCATCGGAATGCACAGACCTGCTACACCGTCCGAGATGTCGGAGAAGCTAGGCGCCGACGTGGTCGGTCGGGTGAAGGTGGTGAATCCGACCCCCGGCGATCCATCCTCGCTGATCGATCTGGGAATGGTTGCCCATGGAGTTCCTTGCCGAGTCAATCGAAGGGTATATGAAGCCGACCTTGTAGTGGCGACCGGAGTAGTCGAGCCCCATCAGTACGCCGGCTACAGCGGTGGGCGCAAGACAGTGGCCATCGGCTGTTCCAGTGCCGCAACAATCCAGTATTCTCACGGGCCGGCGATGCTGGATCATCCGAAAGTACGTCTCGCGCAGCTTGAAGGTAACCCATTCCACGAAGCGATCACCGAGATTGCCGAACGCGTTGGCCTGAATTTCGTGTTGAACGTGGTCGCCGACGAGGAGCACAGGTTGGTAGCAGTTGAGGCCGGCAGTCCCGACGCGGTGTTGGAAGAGCTGGTGCGGGTCGCCTCGCCGATGTATACGGTCCAGATCGACGGACAGTTCGACATCGCAGTCGCCGGAGTTGGGTATCCGAAGGACTCCAATTTCTATCAGGCATCGAGGGCAGCGAGCTACCTGCAGTTCGCACCTGATCCGGTGGTCCGATCGGGAGGCGTGATCATCATTCCGGCGCGGGCGGAGGAAGGCGTGGGCCAGGGAGCCGGCGAACAAGCCTACCTCGACTCAATGCGCCAGGCCATCAGCCCGGCAGATATAATCGCCAATGCTCGGGCGCACGGCTACGAGGCCGGTGGTCAACGCGCCTACGTGATGGCCCAGGTGTTGGCAGGTTGTGACGTAATAATTGTGGGCTCGGAGCATCCCGACATCGCTGAGCAGTTGAAGTTCGGACACGCCGCGAGCATGGACGAGGCGCTGACGATGGCCTCCGAATGTGTGGGCCAATCTGCCAGAGTGGCCGTTATACCCCATGCCCTGATGACGCTGCCGGTCGTGCGCCAGGAGTCGCCGGCCCTAGCCTGACAACCGCTATACTATGCGCGCGGCGGCTTCAAGATCGGAACGATCCGCCGTCAGCAATCCCCAACTAAACACAGGAAACCTAGAAGTGACGCTGATAGTCCAGAAATATGGCGGCACGTCCGTGGCGACGGCCGAGCGAATAATGTCCGTGGCGGATCGTATCATCCGCAGCCATCGTGAAGGCACCCAGATAGTCGCCGCAGTTTCGGCGATGGGCAAGACGACCGATAACCTCATAGATCTGGCGCATCAGGTAACAAACGATCCTGACGATCGAGAGATGGACCTACTCCTGTCGACCGGCGAGATGGTGTCCTGCACGCTGATGGCCATGGCCGTGCGAGCGAAGGGCCAGCCGGCTATCTCGCTGACCGGAGCGCAGGCCGGCATCCAGACGACGAGCGCGTTCAGGCAGGCGCGCATAGTCTCGGTAGACCCCAGCCGGGTGCATCGCGAGCTGGATAGCGGCAAGATAGTCATAGTCGCCGGGTTTCAGGGCATCACCGAGGAGCTTGACATCACCACCCTGGGCCGAGGCGGCGGCGATATAACGCCGGTGGCGATGGCGATCATACTCGGCGCCGATCGCTGCGAGATCTACACCGACGTGGATGGGATCTTCACCGCCGATCCCCGGGTGGTCCCCAATGCACGGAAACTCGACCAGATAAGCTATGATGAGATGCTGGAGTTGGCGAACCTTGGCGCGCGCGTAATGCATCCGCGGGCAGTAGAGTTGGGTAGCCTCCACCACATGCCGATTGTCGTGCGATCGACGTTTAACGACGGAGAAGGAACGTCGATCGTGGAGGGAAGCAGAATGGAAGTTTCGAACAAGGTCCGGGGCATAGCTCACGATACCGACGTGGCTAAGGTAACGGTTCTGGGCGTGCCGGATCAGCCCGGTGTCGCCTATATGCTGTTTCAACCACTGGCCGACGCCGGTATTAGCGTGGACGTCATAGTCCAGAACGCCGGCCACGACCAACTTACCGACCTTTCGTTTACCGTGGGGCGCCATGATCTTGAGAAAGCTCTCGTCCTGGTGAGAGAGTTGATCCCAACTATTTCGGCTAGAGACTTGGAGAGTGCGGACAACATGGCCAAGGTTTCCATAGTAGGAACCGGGATGCAGAATGCGCCGGGATTTGCCGCGGGGATGTTCAAGGCGCTCTACGAGGCCGGCATCAACATACAGATGATTACGACATCCGATATCCGGATCACCTGTCTGATCGATGCGGATCAGGCGGAAGTCGCCGTCGGTGCATTGCATCAGGCATTTGAGCTGGATCAACCAGAGCCGTTGGCCTCAAGCTAGTTTCGACTCAGCGAGGAATCTGTAGGAGCATTCGATATTGGCACTTCAATTCGCAAGCGCTGCGCTGATCAGAATGGTCACCGAGAAGGTGATGGACGCGGTAATGCAGAAAATTGCCGAGTATCAGCGTCAGGCGGTTGAAAATGCTCAGGCCAGAGGCGAGTCGACTATTGACGTCACCGCCGTAGTGGCGCTCAACATGGAGATCACAAGGCTATCCGAGCAGATCTCCGATTTGAGGGGCGAGGTGTCCGAGCTGCGGCAGCGGACCGTCGAGGTGGATAGGCGCTACGGCTGGAGATTCCTGTTGAAGGTTGTGTTCGCGATGGTTGTGACCATCGTGTTCGGTTTCGCTCTCGGTTGGTTGGCCCATTTGGGCGGATGGTTCTAGCGAAATCACGGCGCGGTCAGAGAGGCGTTGCACCGGCCTGCGCTCGTCCTCCCCGCTCCTCGGCCCACGCTTTCAGCGGCACGTTGTCCCAGTTCTTGGGAATCCAGTACTCCGACGATGGACGGAAAGCCCGGTCGTTGCCCAGAGGATCGTCGTCGGTGGCCAACGCTCCCAACAGCTGCCGGCGGATTGGCGAGCTTCGGGCCACTAGATCGGCGTCCTGTTGGGTGTAGTCGGTGGGCCTCAGCCATCGGTAGTGGTAGCCAACGTGCATGATCTTACGGACTCTGTTCGACAGATTAGGGCCGACGCAGTGCCAGGTGGCAGTTCGCCACAGGACGGCGGCTCCGGGCGGTAGTCTCAGCTCTACGACCTCGCTGGGATCGACCCCGCGATCGTTTTCGCGCAGCTCTTGGGGCTTGCGTTTGTGGCTGCCGGGTACAACCCAGAGATTGCCGGAGTTGGACTCGGTGAGGTCGGATAGGACGTAGAAGACCTTGATCTCCATGAAGGGCAATCGGCCATCGAGCGACGGCGCCTCGAAGAGGTAGCCGCCGGCCAGATCAGGGTGCCAGAGTACGTTGCCATAGCCGGCCTGGTGATCCTCGCCTTTGCCGGTGCCGACGGCGCCGGCCTCCAGGTCCCTGGGATAGGGCGGCCGGTAGTCGAGGTGGGTGGTGCGTATCTGTATGTTCCAGCCGATGGCGTCGACGACCAACGGCAGCATTCTGGGGTGGTCGATCAGATCGAGAAAGGCCTCGTGGTGGGCGAGCGCGTTGCGGACGGCGAACGGTTCTTCTGGGCCTAATCCCTTTGCTCGCCGGATCTTCTCGGCGGTTTCGTCGACTGCCGCGAGGAGTCGGTCCAGCTCCTCTTGCGTCAAGAGGTCTTCCAGGACTACGTATCCCTTCTCTTCGAAGTCATTGCGCTGCTCATCCGTCATCGCGATAGACATTCGTGCTCTCCCGTGAATCCATGATCCGCCGGTGTTTGTTTTGCAAAAACTACCTTTTGCCGGCGGTTGTTGGCATCTCCTCGTGTGCCGGGGGTTTGTTTTGCAAAAACTACCTTTTGCCGGCGGCTGTTGGTATCTCCTCGTGTGCCGGGGGTTTGTTTTGCAAAAACTACTTTTTGCCGGCGGTTGTTGGTATCTCCTTGCGCATACTGCTTCGCCTTGATTATAACAGATGTTCGCCACTATGCTATTAGGATGCGCCCAGTTGATGGGGCGGTACGTGTCAGTTTGCATGAGTGGGACGATCTAATCGCTGAAAACATCTCGGATCTTCCTTCTGAGATCGTTGATCGCATCATCATAATCTTGAAGACCGCGCCCGAATTCTCTACCATCAACAGGCAATCCGCACCGCGGACATCTGAAAAAAGGGCTTGTCTCAATCTCTCCAAACGATTTCGAGAACTCATTACGGCATTGAGGGCAGGGGATATTGATGGAGTGGTTGCGATCAGTGCGGAAAGAACCTGAAGACTTATATCGGAAACGCATTGCGTAACTCCTGTCTTACGTAATGTGGCCGTTCGCCAGCGGTAATTGGCAGCGGCATTTGGAGCCGGTCGAAGTCGCATTTGGCCGGCTCCAGCTATCGTAGCACATCGGTTCCATGTTGCGAAACCGGAAAGTTTCCGGAAATTCATTGCTGTAACCTCGTGGGGATAGCGGGCAGCAGCGCGATGCGTGGCCTCAAGAATAGGCCGGCAACCACCCGCTGAGCACCAGCAGGAACTGTCGGCGACAGGTGAGCCGCCGCACGGAATGGGAATTCAAACGCAAATATATCTGGCGGCCGGCCGGATTAGCGGCTAAAAAAGCGAATGAACCGGAATGCGAAATTTGCACGTTGAAATACCATTAGTATAAGATTGACAAGTGTAAAGCGCGTAGAGATGCTTTCTACCTTGGCAGCCATAGCAAGCGAGCGTATGCCGGTAAAGATGTGCGTCGAAGCCAAGGTAATTGGCATCTTGATTGAACCGTCACATAGGAAAGGGCTTTACTCATAACAACTGCCATCGATTGCGGTGTAGTCACTCTCGAAAATCGTCATCGTCGAGGTCGAGAAGGCATGATGAAGCCATTGACTACATGGCGGAGGGAAGCGGGATCGAACCGCAAGGCCTGGGGTTACAGGCGCTCCGGACTACTCTCAATAGCCGCCCTACGCCAGTAGGGGTTTCCCTCCAAATGTTACGCATGGCTCTGTTAGCAATAGCGTTGGTAGACGGACGCAAGAAGACAGAGCCATTCATCATAGGAGCGTGTTGCCATTGGGGTTAGGTATAGGCCGATGGGCGTGAACCCGTCAGCCTATATAGTGCTCACTTCTTCTTGGTCGAAGTGTTCGGGGTTGATCGTCTATGTGTCGATACATTGACAGACTTTCCGTCTATCTTGCGCTTATGCTCCGAGACGTGAACGATCTTTTTGCCATCGGAAGTTTTGGCCATCATGTGCCTCTGCTGTCATACTCACCGAACCAGCCGCCGTATCGTTACCGCCGTTGACGCTCAGGCAAGCAGGCGTTAGACCAACAACGCCTTTGCGTTCTGGTTCGACTGTTTGACCCCGGAGTTACCAGCTCCGGGGTCTTACTCATGAAACCATATATTGTTACCGTTGTCACGCCGGACCACAATATATTGTGGTCATCCTAATCCTAGCATTCCCCGAAATTCATTGGCAAAATCCCTTGGCAAGCCCGGCCAAGTAAGAGGAAATGGTTCCATAATACAGAAGGGGTTGAACCAATGAACGGATCGGGCAAGGCAAGCAGGGATCTTATCTGGCCATTGCTGGCGCTGATGAAACTGGAATTGCGGGTTGATCGAATCTCGCCTCCCTCGTTGCCATCAAACGCTGACGCCGAACTCCATTGGGCGAAGTCCTTATTTGACAAGGGGAGGACAGTTGACTACTATGAGTAGCATGTTGTGTGCAAGCACCCATGGAGACACCCCCAGGTTATGAGGACTACCGAAAGCCGCGGGCCAACCGGAAGATATGCGGGTGTCAACGGCGCAAAATCCGAAGGTGCCACGTATACGCCACGGAGGCTAGCGCAGTTCGTTGCCGAGAGAATGGTTGCCGCGTGGAGTGGGAAATGGTCTGACTCGGTCGTCCGCGTACTAGATCCTGCTACAGGGGATGGTCAACTTCTCTTGGCGTTGGTTCGAGCACTGCGCACACGTTATCCAGAACTGCCCCTAGAGATTTATGGTTTTGAGCCCAATTCAGCCGCGCTAAGTGTCGCGCACGAAAGGTTGTCGAGAGAATTTCCTGGCATATCAGTATCCCTCGCATCGAGAGATTTCCTTGAGCATGTCGTTGAGCACTTTGGAACCAATAATCAGATGCCACTGTTGCCTGCCGATCCGGTTACTTACGACTTGGTGATCGCGAACCCTCCCTATGTGCGCACTCAGGTGATGGGAGCGTACCAGGCTCGATCATTAGGGAAGAGATTTGGTTTGTCTGGACGCGTGGATCTTTATCATGCCTTCATGTTAGCGATCACGAGGGTTGTCAAATCAGAAGGTGTATCAGGTTTGATTGTATCGAATCGATTCATGACTACCCGATCGGGTGCAAACGTTCGGCGTGCCGTTTTGGAGAACACGGGTGTGCTGGCGGTGTGGGACTTTGGAGATACGAAGCTGTTTGACGCCGCTGTGCTCCCGGCAGTCGTGCTCTCCAATGGCAAACAAAACGGGAAAACCGGTAATCAGGTTGTATTCACTTCCATTTATGAAACTGGTCAAGTTCCCGATAGTTGGGCGAACGATCCCATCGACGCACTGTCCAACACCGGTGTTGTTGAGGTTAGCGACGGGCGCCGATTTGTCGTGAACCATGGCAAACTTGAAACGGACGGTCGGCAAGACGGCGTTTGGCGGATTGCAAATGAAACGACGGAGTCGTGGTTGTCGACAGTGGAGCGATACACGTGGGGGACGTTCTGGGACATCGGCAAGATTCGCGTCGGAGTCAAGAGTTGTGCCGACAAAGTGTTCATTCGATCTGATTGGGCACAGTGGCCTGTTGAAGCGCGACCAGAACTCTTGAGGCCGGTTATGACTCATCACTCCGCGCGGAAGTTCAAGGCGCTCGCCAAGGTAAATCCAAGGCTCATCCTCTACCCGCATGAAACCGTGCAGGGCCGGCGATCTGCCGTGAAACTTCACGAATATCCGAGGAGCGCCGCATATTTGGAAAGTCGTCGCGACATCCTCGAAGGACGTTCATACCTCAAGGCGTCAGGTCGGCAGTGGTTTGAGATTTGGGTTCCGCAAGATCCAGCCGCTTGGGCCCGACCCAAGCTCGTATTTCGTGATATTACACACGATCCAATGTTTTGGATTGATCTAGACGGCCGTGTGGTGAATGGCGACTGTTATTGGCTAACGCCTGAGGATACGACCGAATCGGACCTACTGTGGTTGGCGGTCGCAGTGGGGAACTCGGGCTTCATTCAAAGGTTCTACGATTATCGTTTCCAGAACAAATTGTATGCTGGTCGCAGGCGTTTCATGACGCAATACGTGGAACAATTTCCCCTTCCAAACCCTTACTGCGATCCGGGCCGAGATATTATTGCCAAAGCGAAGAAGGTGTATGAATACGTAGGAACAGAGGAGGGCCATGCATTGGAAAGAGAGCTAGATGGATTGGTGTGGGAGGCGTTCGGGCTACCTGTCGAAAAAATCGCGCGGTAATGTTATCTGCAACTTCTTGTTCAGTACTTTGCCTTGAAACCGAGGGAAGCGTGTGAAGAAGCGTTCGCCCGTAGTCACGAATAGGTGTGTAAGCGTGACTTGCCCTCCGTTGGTCGTGGCGTAGAATAATGCGTACCTAACGTCGCAATAACGGGCTTGCCGACCGTAGAGTTTTGGAACGTCAAGTGGCTCACTGCTGTCAGGGCTAACGAGACCGAGGTCTATCGTAGGTGATGTTTGTAGCTTGACTTCTAGCAGTTGATGGCGAACATCAGGATGTCGTCCGTCATCGTGATAATTCCGGTATCCGAGGAATTGACAAACCAGTCGGTGAAGCTCAGCCCCTCGGTTACGCTCTTGGACATGTCCTGAATCCGCAAACGTGCCATTCACGAGCAGCGACAGACGGTCAAAGACCCGAGCAATTGACAAGAGCCTCCCGGCTTCGGGATTCGACGAAGGGTTGTCGACGGCCGAGAGGTCCGCACCAGAGATCACGAGCGGTTTGAGTAGTTCCGTATCGTCCGCGGCAATGAGTTCAGTCGTAGAGTCACCGGTGATGAGGCGGGCTTGGTATTTCTGAGTCAAAGTGCCGGTGGCATCGAGACCGGCAAGAATATCGCCCGCAACCACCCTGACTCTGTCAATGACGTCTTGCGCATCGACTCGCACTATCACATAGCGGCGACCCGCAGATAGTTCCTCGTTCCAGATCTGGAGGTTATTCGATTTCTGTACATATGTGTCGAACAATTGGCCCGGAAATCGTGGATGTGTACGCTTGAAAGAACGGGGAATTGGATAGCCTAAGATCTGGCAGATTTGCTCTTTAACAAACTTTGAACGGGTTCGTAGTGGCAAACCTGAGAGAGAAACACCTACTAGGCCATGGTCTAGCAGCGACTCCAGTTCTAAAGTAGGAATCCATAGCTCTGAGTCGCCAACCTCTATTGGGTCATAAATAGTAATTCGGCTCTCTCGGATAGCGATAGCGTGAGGGTCAGCGGGTTCACCATATTCAGTCATCTGCTGTTATCGCCTCAGTGAGCAGTTGTGTGACCGTAACGCGCAACGCAGTTGCCAGGGCCTCTAACGTGCTGAGCGTTACGTTGCGTTCTCCGCGCTCTACGGATCCAATGTACGTGCGGTGGAGACCTGAGACATCCGCAAGTTGTTCTTGGGACAATGCCATGGCCTTTCGGAATCCAATCACGTTCTTTGCCAATATCTTTGTAATGCGGTCGCTGGGCTTGCGCAGGTGTTTTCTGTCCATAGATTTCCTTTTCTCCCCGGTCAGTGTGATAAAAATGATGACTTTCCGTCTACAGACTATGAATAGCACCAAGACAGAATCACGGCCGTGCTGTGTGGACCCTTCAAATGTGTTTGCAATCGCCGGCTACATTCCGGCTCCCGCTCTCGCCGAAATGAAGTCTTGGTCGGCCGGCTGCCGGCGTGTGCGTGGTTTCCGCGACTTCCCCTCCTGGATTCGGGTCGCGCATCGGGGTACGGAACATGTTTTCGCGGGAGAGACGTACTCGCCGGCCGGCGCGACCGTGGCTGGGGACAAGCCCCAGCGCTACATTGTTCGTGGTGGTGTTGGTTGGTGGGTTCGCGCGACCTCCCCTCCTGGATTCCGGCTTTCGCGGGAAAGACTGACTCGCCGGCCGGCGCGACCGTGGTTGGGGACGAGCCACAGCGCTACAATCCCCTCTCCCCACCCCCTGGATTCCGGCCCCGTATCGGGGTACGGGGCATGCTTTTGATCGCCGGAATCGCCATGGCCTTGCGAAGGCCGCATAAGAGGATGAAAGTGGGGCGATGGGTTGGTTTTTTCCACCGTCTGGTAGTCTTACCCCTCCCCACCCCTCCTGGATTCCGGCCTTCGCCGGAATGACGAATGGGGGGCCGGATTGACGAAGGGATGCCGCGAATGGCGAATGAGAGGCTGCCGGAGCGGTCTATCCCGGATCGTAGTCCGGGACATGCTTTCATCGCAGTCGCTGATGCCGGCTGGTGCCGGTAGGCCAAGGTAGGAAAAGCCGGAGTTGTGGCTTGGTACAGCGAATTGGCACGGCGGATACTGCCACGCCCCACCCCCGACCCCAGCGGGGGACAAGCCCCCGCACTACATTGACCGTGGCAGGAGGACCCGGTTTTTCGATCGACGCATTGCCGCGCGGTCATGGTGCGTGGGTTCCCGCGCCCCTCCCCACGCCTTCTGGATTCCAGCCTTCGCTGGAATCACCATGGTCTTGCGAAGCGCGCATAAGAGGATGAAAATCGAGTGAAATGTCGGTTTTATTCCATCCACCGGTGGTCGTACCCCTCCCCATCCCTTCTGGATTCCAGTCTTCGCCGGAATGACGAATGGGGGGCCGGATTGACGAAGGGATGCCGCGAATGGCGAATGAGAGGCTGCCGGAGCGGTCTATCCCGGATCGGAGTCCAGGACATGCTTTCATCGCAGTCGCTGATGCCGGCTGGTGCCGGTAGGCCAAGGTATGAAAACCCGGAGTCGTGGTTTGGTACAGTGAATTGGCACTGCGGATTCTGCCAGGCACCACCCCGACCCCAGCGGGGGACAAGCCCCCGCCCTACA
Organism: Chloroflexota bacterium; assembly: GCA_965220775.1. GTDB lineage: Bacteria > Chloroflexota > UBA6077 > FW602-bin22 > JBCLEL01. The sequence continues at coordinate 3,474,268 of OZ244845.1, read as the reverse complement.
TTTTTTCATTCCGCCATCGACCACCGGTCTACAATTCGGCACGTTTCGCCGGTGGAGAGCCGGCATCGAGGTTGATTGGAGGGGACATTTTCGTACGAATGACGAATGGGGGGCCGGATTGACGAAGGGATGCCGCGAATGGCGAATGAGAGGCTGCCGGAGCGGTCTATTACGGATCGGAGTCCGGGACATGCTTTCATGGCAATCGCTCATGCCGGCTGGCGCCGGCACACCAAGGTATGAAAATTGGGTGCATTGGTTGGTGGGAGAGTTCTAGCGTCATTGCCACAACCCGCACCTCCCCTCTGGATTCCCGCCTTCGCGGGAATGACGAATTGGGGGGCCGGAATGACGAGATCGCGGAATGGAGGGGTTCAACGGCGCGCTCGAAAGCGGCGTAGGCGCATTTCGTACGAATGACAATTCGGGCCGCGTTCCTAGGTGTCGAAGAGGAACCGGCCGGCGCGCATTAGGGGCCGGCCGTCTACGTCGATGTCGCAGTCGGTCGGGATGGTGTCGACGTGGACGCTGGCTCGCCAGATTGCGCCGGTCTCGTCGGGGTAGGGGTTTCCGAAGGCGACGTGTATGCCGGGATACTTCTCGTCCTGGAGCAGATTGCCGACCAGCCGGGTCAGTGCGGTGTTGGTGCCTATGGCGAACTCACCGACCCGCCGGCCATTTTCCGAGCTGTCGAGGTAGCCGGCTAGCTCGGTTGCGAGCGCCGCGTTCTCCGACGTGATCTCGACCGCGATCGAGTCTTCGATGCGGAAGGTCACCGGCTGGGGCAAGACTCCGTACTGCTCGGAGAAGTAGTCGCCGAGCTCATCGACGGTCAGTACGCCATCGACGCGGGCCGGCGAGGTGAAGACCTCACCTTCCGGCAGGTTGCCCCAGGTGCCCTGCCGGCGGTATAGGCCGGGACAGGGGACCCAGCGCAGGTCTGGGCTGAACTGGGCGATGATGTCGGAGCCCTTGGCCGAACGCACCTGAATCTGCCGGGCCGGCCGGACTATCTCGGCTACCTGCAAGGTCACCCTGCTCACCTCGTCGTAGTCGGCCAGCATGCCCTCGGTCATCAGCGCCGGCGTTATGCCCGGCATATGACCGTGGCGCACTCCCAGCGTATGCACCAGCCAGGGTAGCAGCTGGATGCGAAAGCTGATCTCGCCCTTTTTTGCGGCGGCGGCGTAGAAGGAGCAGGTCGGGTCGACACGTTCGATTGCGCTACGCAGCGTGTCGGGGAGGTTGGTCAGCGGACGTTGGCTGAAGCTCTCAAGCACGAGCGTCTCCACCGCCGCGCCGGCCTGTTGGCTCGCCCGAGTCAGAGCGTCGCCTACGACCTGGGTTTCTTCGTCGGTGATCACACAGACCCGGTCGGTCGATCGGACCGCCAGGCACGTCTCTACCGCGTTGCGGGCTCCTCGTTCGAGAAGCGCGGTCTGAGCTTTACTCACCTCGCCCTCCGAATCTTCGTCGCGAGTGCGCGATTCGAGGCTGTGTCATCGGCCGGATATTCCGCTTCTCCGGAAGCGGTCCGCCCGGGCGCGGTAGCCGTCGGCCGATCGCCGGATGCCGGCGACCTGGTCGGGCGTGGTGCTGCGTACGACCTTGGCCGGAATCCCGACTACGAGCGAGTTGGGCGGTATGTTGGCGCCTTCCGGCACGAGCGCGCCGGCGCCTACTATGGATCCTTGGCCGATCGTTGCGCCGGTCAGGACCGTTGAGTGCATTCCGATCAGCACGTCGTCCTCGATAGTCGCGCCGTGAACGATCGCGTTGTGGCCGATGACGACGTTCTTGCCGACGACCACGGGATATCCCGGATCGATGTGCAGGGTCGCGTTGTCCTGGACGTTGCTGTTTTCGCCGACGGTGATAGGCTCGTCGTCGCCGCGAAGTACGGCGTTGAACCAAACGCTGGCGCCGGCCTCCAGGGTGACCCGGCCCATGACCTGGGCTCCGGGGGCGACATAGGCGTCGGCGGCGATGGCAGGATCGTTGCCCTCGAATCGCAGAATCAATGTTCGTCCTCATACAAAATGGTAGGATGAGCGGGCGGTGGTCGCTGGAAGATAGCACGTTGCCGGCCGCTGGTCAAAAGGCGCGAGTCGCCGGGAGGGAAATTGTCCGGAGCACGAGTGCTGCTTACGACGAAAGGGCCTACAGCGACAATCACCCTGAATCAGCCGGCGCGACATAACGCTATCAGCCAGTCGATGTGGATCCGATTGACTGATCTCTTCAACGAGCTCGAACATGATGAGTCGATCAGGGTGGTAGTCCTGCGCGGAGCGGGGGAGCGGGCGTTCAGCGCCGGCGCGGACATCAGCGAGTTCGAGGAGAGCCGGAGCACCGTCGAGCAGGCGAGGCGATACAACGCGCTGGTCGCCGGCGCGATGGACGCCGCCTACAATCTCTCCAAGCCGTTGGTTGCCCAGATTCACGGTTACTGTATTGGCGGCGGGTGTGAGCTGGCGAGCTGTTGCGATTTGCGGTACTGCGACCGGGAATCGCTGTTCGGTGTTCCGATGGTGAAACTGGGCATCGGGATGGGGTTGGACGAGATCGAGCGGTTCGTGCGTCTGGTCGGGCCGGCCAACGCGAACGAGATTCTGCAGCTGGGCCGCCGGATCACGGCTCAGCGGGCCCTGGAGATGGGACTGGTCAATGGAGTGCTCGATCGCGGGGAGTTGGAGAGCCACGTCGCCGGCGTGACGAGGGAGATGGCGGAGAATGCGCCGTTGTCGGTGAGGTTCGGCAAGCGGGCGATACGGTTGGCGGCCGAGAATGCAGACCCTGGCCGGATTGCAGATCGGGACTCGATGGGCGATGGGCTGTTCGATACGGAGGACGCGCGGGAAGGCGTAAGGGCGTTCTTGGAGAAGCGGGCTCCGCGCTTTGCCGGCCGGTAGGTGTTGGCGTCGCGGGGAGGGGGCCGGGCAGTGCTGTGAGGTTTGCCCTCACCTCAATCCTCTCCCAGGGGGAGAGGAAGCGGCCTCCCTCCCACCCTTCCTGGATTCCGGCCCGTATCGGGCTACGGGGCAGGCCTTCGATCGCCGGAATCGCCATGGCGCTGCGAAGGCCGCATGAGGGGATGAGAAGGTGGGGGGCACCGGCCGCCCCTCCCCTAGATTCCCGCCTGCGCGGGAATGACGAAGTGGGGGCCGGAATGATGGGGTGGGCGATGGGGGAAGCGCTGTGGGAAGAATGGCCGTAAGCTAAACGCCTTCGGAGTGAAGTCGATCCTGTGGGTATGTCGTCCAATCTACCAAGAATTCATGCACATCGCGGGTGCAGTGAGAAAGCGCCGGAGAATACTATCCCGGCGGTTCAGATGGCCATTGAGCTTGGGGCGGATGGAATTGAGTTTGACCTCCACTTCACCAAGGATTCGAAGATCGTCGTCCATCACGACGCCTATCTGGGACGGACAAGCAATGGTGACGGTTCAATTGCCGAGCACACACTGGCCGAGCTTGCGTCTTTGGATGCGGGCAGCTGGTACGGGGCCGAATATGCGGAACTAGGATTCCCCAACTGCACGAGGTGCTTAGTATCGCGAACGGGAGTTGCGTCCTCGAGGCGCAGCTGAGCGCGATATCTGAACCCTTCATCCAGTCAGTGTTAGATACGATATGGGCGCATGAAATAGGCGAACAGGCTGAGATTACGTCTGCGTTTTTGCACGTGTTGATGAAAGTTCGCATGCTCGATTCAACGATCAAGATAGGTGTCTTGTTGGAGCAACCTCCGGCGTGGATGGGTGAAGAGCTTTGGTTGATGCGCTCGATAGATTCGATGAAGCTTATTCAAGCCCAGGTTGCACACCTGCCGAGTGGACGAGTCAATGGCAAGTCAGTTCAGGCATTTCAAGAGCGCGGATTTCTGGTCCACGCGGCTGATTGCAACACTGAGGCGGAGATCCTGAATGCGATTTCGGCGGGTGTGGATCAGCTGTCTACGGATGAGCTGTTGCTCGCGCTGGAATTGCGATCGAAGCTGAGCCGCTCCTGAGAGCGCAACCCGCGAGCCTAGCCGGCCGGTGATCGGGCGCCGCGGGTCGGCCCGCGCAGTTCGCCCTCCTCCCCCAACCCAATGGCGCTTCGCGAACCGCCCCCAGAGTAGGCTTGGGCTAATTTGGGGTGCCGGATGGGATCCGGCCATTGGCTGGGGACAGGCCGTAGCAACTGGCGTTTCGTCCTCCACCATCGGATGTTAATGCTCGGCTCTAGGCGGGGGACAAGCCCCCGCGCTACATTCCCCTCAGCCCACCCTCTCTGGATTCCGGCTTTTCCCGGAATCACGATGGCCCTGCGAAGGCCGCATAAGAGGTTGAAAATGGTGGGACGCCGGCCGGTGCAACGCGGGCGAACTAGCGGCGCGCACTGGGCGGGCGACGAGCCCCAGCGCTACAATCCCCTCTCCCCACCCCTCTGGATTCCGGCCTTCGCCGGAATGACGAATTGAGGGGCCGGATTGGCGAAGGGATGCCGCGAATGGCGAATGAGAGGCTGGCGGAGCGGTCTATCCCGGATCGGAGTCCAGGACATGCTTTCGTACCAAGACTGGCGGCGGCCTTGCCTCTCCCCGCCCCTCTGGATTCCCGCTTTCGCGGGATTGACGAATTGAAAGGCCGGAATGACCAATGAGAGGCTGCTGGAGCGGTCTATGCCGGATCATAGTCCGGGACATGCTTTCATAGCAATCGTTCATGCCGGCTGCCGCCGGCACCCCAAGGTATGAAAAGCCGGAGTTGTGGCTTGGTACAACGAATTGGCACCGCGGATTCTGCCACGCCCCTCCTCCGCCCCAGCGGGGGACAAGCCCCCGCGCTACATTCCCCCCACCCAAGCCCCACGATTGGCACATCTTCGGAACCAATCGCAACATAGGAAATCGGCAGTCTGGCCGGACGGCAACCAACTCCTTTTAGTCACCCTAAAGCAATTATCCTATCCACCTCTTCAACTAAGAGCATTAGTGACCTCAGTCACAAATGCCCTATACCCATATCTATGATATGGTGAGCCATATGAAGACGACTTTGAACATCGACGATACGGTAATGCGGCGGTTAAGGGAAGAGGCTGCCCGGCGGGGAACGACTATGTCGGCGCTGGTGGAAGCCGGCATCCGGCGCATTCTCGATGAGGGCCGGCCGGCGCTGGCTGATACGCAATCGCTTCCGCCGCTGCCGAAGTGGCGCAGTGGCGGGATGCGGGTGGACGTCTCCAACCGCGCCGAATTGAACAGGGTCCTGGAAGAAGAGTGAAGAGGTGGTCTTCGACACAGACGTACTGATCTACGCTTCTGACGAAGACTCGGAGTTTCATGACCTCTGCCTCCGGCGCCTCGAGGAGGCGCGGCGAGACCCGTTTCCGTCCTTTCTTACTTGGAGCATCTGCCACGAGTTTCTGCGGGTAGTCACCAATCGGCGAGTTCTTCGCTCACCGTGGGACCCGCAAGACTCGTGGCGTTTCATTGAGACGCTGCTGGCATCGCCTGGGTTCGAGCTGCTGCATCCCACGGAACGCCACCCGAAAGTGCTGGGACAGACCTTGTCGGAGTTGCCGGATGTCCGGGGAAGTTTGGTCCGCAACCTTCATACGGCGGTGTTGATGAGGGAGCATGGCGTCAGCCGGATTTGCACCCGCGATACCGATTTTCATCGGTTTCCGTTTCTGACGGTGGTGGATCCGCTGCGATAGCCGGCCGGCGTGGGGGTGACCCATCCCCGCCCAGGACGGGTTTGAAACCCGTCCCTACGGCGATGCGGGCGTCTGGTGGGCGTAAGTGTTTGCGGGTTATTTGCAGCAACGATACCCATCCCCTGGATTCCGGCCCGGTATCTGGGTACGGGACGTGCTTTCGATCGCAAGAGAATGACTAGGCCGGAAGGCCGGCCGGGCCCCTCGCCAAGCGGGGGACAAGCCCCAGCGCTACATTCCCCTCGCCCACGCCCCCGCAATTGGCACATGCTTGGGAGCAATCGCAACATACGAATGACGAGTTCGGTACGCCGGCCGGGCCCCTCCCCAAGCTGGGGACAAGCCCCAGCGCTACATTTTTCTCTGACGGGTTCCGGCCGGGGAGTGGGTGCCGCACGCGTTTCCTCTGGGCAGGTTATCATTCGGGCTTGGAATAAGATGCGAATGGAGGTTCCGGCATGTCGAGGGCGGCGCTGAGTGTTGGGGATCTGAATTGAGTGATGGCTAAAGGCGCGTTAGACGGGCTGCGAGTGGTGGAGCTGGGAAATTTCCTGGCGGCTCCCTATTGCACGATGATCCTGGCGGACCTTGGCGCCGAGGTGATCAAGATCGAACCCCCAGGGATGGGCGATAGCGGCCGGAAGACGCCGCCGTTCGTTAATGGCGAGTCGGCCGGATTCATGTCGGTTAACCGCAATAAACTGGGCGTCACCACAAACCTCAAGACAGAAGCCGGTGTCGAGATCGCCCGCCGGCTTGCGGCGAGCTCCGACGTGTTGGCGGAAAACCTTCGGCTTGGGACGCTGGCCGGCTTTGGCCTCGGCTACGAGGACCTATCTAAACTGAACCAGGGACTGGTGTACTGCTCTTGCTCTGGTTTCGGCCAGGAGGGCTCTCACCGGGACCGGGCCGGACTGGACCTGATAGGCCAGGGCATGTCAGGGATAATCAGCGTTACCGGGGAGCCGGGCGGGTCGCCGATGAGGCCGGGTATACCGGTCGTCGATCTGATGACTGCTACGTTTGCCGCGTGCTCGATCCTAGCGGCGCTTCAGGCGCGTTCCGCCAGCGGAAAAGGCCAGTACATTGACATCGACTTGTTCTCGACTGGGTTGGCGGCCTCACCGTGGGAGACTGCTCAGTACCTTGCGACCGGCGAAATTCCCGGTCCGTTGGGTTCGGCCCACCGTATTTTAGCGCCCTACCAGGTCTTCGCTGCCTCGGACGGCCACTTCACTGTCGGGGTTGTCAGTCAGAGGCTATGGCTCAAGTTCTGTCGGATCGCCGGATTGGAGTATCTGATCGATGATCCGCGTTTCGCCGACAACGCGGCGCGCAAAGCCCACGAGTCGGAACTGGCCGGAATTATCGATGCGGTGACCCGAAAGCACCCTCTGGAGGATTGGCTTGCCGAGTTCGAGGAGGCAGGAATTCCGGCCGGGCCGATCAACGACTACGGCCGGGCGCTCGCCGATCCACAGGTTAGGGCCAACCGGCTGGTCCAAGAGGTCGATTCGCCGGTCTCCGGCCGGCAGAGGGTAGTCGGACCGCCGTACCGTCTGTCGGAGACGCCGGCCAGCGTTCGAAGTGCGGCACCGGGCCTTGGCGAGCACAACGACGAGGTGCTGACGTCGATAGGATATGAGCCGGCGGAGATTGACGCGCTGCGCCGGCAGGGCGTGATCTGAGGTTGCAGGGATGTTGGATCGCCGGCTGAAAGCGGTCGTCTTCGATCTGTGGGGGACGTTGGTCTATCCTTTCTCACGGGCGCGGATGGAACAGACGCTCACCGAGATGGCTGCCGTAGTTTCGGCAGATCGCGATGACTTCGCGCGCATGTGGACTCCTGGAACATCGTTCAAACGGGTGACTGGAGTTTTTGCGACGATAGGCGACAATGTCGAACACATTTGCCGTAGCCTTGGCGTCCGTGTGGACGAGGCATCGCTGAAGGCGGTTGTCCGGATTCGAGTCGAGCACACCCGGCTGACGCTCGAACCGAGGCCGGATGCAATCGCGACGCTTACTCGGTTGAGGAATTCGGGGTACACGGTTGGATTGCTCAGCAATTGTTCCGCGGACGTGCCGCTGGTCTGGCAAGAAACTCCGTTCGCTCCGCTGATCGAAAGTCCGGTCTTCTCTTGCTCGGTGGGTCTGAAGAAGCCCGATCCTCGCATCTACGCGGCGGCCTGCCGAAAGTTGAACGTCGAGCCGGCCGATTGTCTCTACGTCGGCGATGGGAGCGATCTGGAGCTGACCGGCGCGCTTGAGGCCGGCATGACGCCGGTTCTGCTTCGAGTTTCGTTGGAAGACACGTACGACTCCAGCCGGCCGGACGTAGAGCAGTGGTGTGGGCTGGCTGTATCGAGCTTGAGCGAGGTGCCGGGACTCCTCGTGTGAACGCGGCGCCGACAAAGCGGATAGATTTCATCGGTTCGGGTGAATGAAGGCTGGCGGGAGTCACCGTGGCAGTGCGAAGGCCGCATAAGAGGATGAAAGTGGGGCGATGGGTCGGTTTTTTCCACCGTCTGGTAGTCTTACCCCTCCCCACCCCTCCTGGATTCCGGCCCCGTATCGGGGTACGGGGCAGGCTCTTTGCCGGAATGACGAATGGGGGGCCGGATTGACGAAGGGATGTCGCGAATGGCGAATGAGAGGCTGCCGGAACGGTCTATCCCGGATCGGAGTCTAGGACATGCTTTCATAGCAATTGCTCATGCCGGCTGGTGCCGGCGCACCAAGGTATGAAAATGGGGCGATGGTTCGGTTTTTTCCATCGTCTGGTGGTCTTACCGCTCCCCACCCCTCCTGGATTCCGGCCTTCGCCGGAATGACGAATGGGGGGCCGGATTGACGAAGGGATGCCGCGAATGGCGAATGAGAGGCTGCCGGAGCGGTCTATCTCGGATCGGAGTCCGGGACATGCTTTCGTAACAATGACGAATTTGGTGGGCGGTACGACGGGGACCTGCTATTCTCGTACCAATGCACAGGACCCGTCAGCGGAAAGGTGGTGCGAGCGTGCTTAATGAGTCAGCCGAGCGAACAGTCGAGTCGACCGCAGTATTGACGCCGGAGGACAAGCGCAAATTCGACATGATGGGATTTCATGTATTCCGGCAGCTATTTTCTCCCAGCGAGATGGCCGAGCTAGAAGCCGCTTTCATGCGGGTGATGGGCCCAGCCGCATCGGAGACCGGCTACGATGGCACCAGGGCTCTGCATATATATCCGGTAACCGAAGGCGACGCGTGGTTCGATCAGCTGATCGACGATCCCCGGATAAACGATATCGCCGAGGGGCTCATTGGCAAAGATTGCAACTACCACAGCTCAGGGGGTCATTTCTACGTCGGCAACTCCAGATGGCACAGTGATGGCGGCAATTTCTTCCCGAGCATACATATGGCGTTTTATCTGGATCCGGTGACGGCGGACACTGGCTGCCTGAACGTCATTCCCGGCAGCCACCATCTGCCGTTTCACGATGCCCTAGATAAAGCACGAAGAGATGGCGTTTACGACTTCGCGTCTCCTGACGTTCCCGGCAGATATCCGCTCGAATCCCAGCCGGGAGACGTCTGTGTCTTCCGCCACGCACTCTTTCACTCGTCGTTTGGAGGATGGGTCGGCCGGCGGATGCTGAGCGTTCACTACTACAATCCAAGTGCCGATTGGCATGAGAATGCGGTGGTGGGTTCGACCGAGGGACGTCTGCACTACATGAAGGCCGGGCACAGGGTCTACTCCGACTACCTGGTGGAGACGGCCGGCCCACGCAGGATGAAGAGATTGCGCAGGTATATCGATAGAGGGTATTGCGATGAGTGGAGAAAGCCGCTCACCAACCTCTTCTATCAGTACACTGGTCCCGCATCCTACGGCGAGGTAGATTCCGGCCCACTCGTGAACGTGACCGCTCGCTCCTAGCTCACCGCATCAAGGCGCCGGCAGCTGCGTCCGAGACGTTCGTGAGTAAGGCCGGCGCTACGAACAACAGCGCCAGGCCGGCGACGGCGGTCGCCATCACCAATCCCATGGCGAACTCGCCCTTCAGCGGAGTCTCGTCAGCCGGCGGCCGGAGGAACATGGCGTGGACGATCTTCAGGTAGTAGTAGACGGAAATGGCGGTGTTCAGCAGACCGACTAGAACGAGCCAGAGCAGATCCGACTGGAAGACCGAATAGAACAGGTATACCTTGGCCCAGAACCCGGCCGCCGGCGGCATTCCCACCAGTGAAATTAGGCAGAACGCGAGAACCAGCGCCGGCGCCATGGCCCGACGCGCCAGGCCGGCGTAGGAGGAAATCTCGTCGCTGGCCAGCCGGTTCGAGAAGTAGATGATGCAGGCGAATGCGCCGAGGTTGGTGAACGCGTACACCACCAGGAAGAAGATAAGGGCGGAAGTCGTCTGGCTGCCGGCGGCGGACAGCGCCATCAAGGCGAAGCCGGCTTGGGCGATCGAGGAATACCCCATCAGCCTCTTGATGTTTGTCTGATTTAGCGCGGCCAGATTGCCTAGAGTCATCGTGACAGCGGCAAGCGCGGCAAAGACTGTCGGCCAGAAGTCGTCGAGCGGGGCCAATCCGATCGCGAATATGCGCAGAACGATGACGAATCCAGCGGCTTTCGAAGCTACGGATAGAAACGCGGCGACCGGCGTAGGCGCGCCGTGGTAGACATCCGGCACCCACATGTGGAATGGCACAGCGGCGATCTTGAACCCCAAGCCGGCGGTAATCAGGATGACGGCCAATGCCACTACCGGGGTGACTTCCGTCAGCCGGGCGGCGATTTCAGGCAGGACCGTCGTTCCGGTGGTGCCGTAGATGAGCGCCATCCCGTAGAGCAGGGTCGCTGAAGATACGGCGCCGAGGACCAGGTACTTCATTCCGGCTTCGGTGGAGAGCTTGTCAGTCTTGTGCAGGCCGGCCAGCAGGTAGAGCGAGATACTTGTCAACTCGAGACCGATGTACAGGGTCACGAGCTCGTTGCCGCTGGCCATCATGAACATGCCGAGGGTGGACGCTACCAGCAGCGCGTAGTATTCGCCTGGACTGATCGCTCGATCCCTCACGTACGACGCCGAGATCAGCGCCACGACTATCGCGGCGAGCAGGAAGATCAGCTTGAAAACGGTCGCCGGCTCATCGACGATGAACGTCTCGAAGAACGATGTTTGCCGGCGCTGGGACACGACGAGGACGAGCACCGCCGGAACGAGGAGAGCGGCGGCGGTCAGGTAGGGCAGTATTGCCTTGCGGTCAGCCGGCAGGATCAGATCGATAACGACCAACGTCAGTGCGATGACCAGCAGGGCCAACTCAGGCGAGATCAGTCCGAAATCCAAGTACTTCTCTCTTTCTCTTTCTGGGACTGTTAGAAGTTCAAGCGGCTAATTGATCGAACTAGGATGCGTTGGCCAGATCCCTAAAGTCATAGTTTGAACGGTACAGATCTCAGTTGTCCGGTTCTGGTTACCCGATAAATAAATGGTTTCGGGGTGTCAGCGTCAGCGGCGACTACGCGGTCGTAGGCGCGCGCGAAACATCTCATCTTGTCCCACCTAGTGGCCTCTGAGCCCCACAGGTAAAAGCATCCTATGTCGTATTGCACGAGAGCGGCCAACTCGTTGCTCCTCAGATGGTAACTGTGGTCGTGGCCGATCACGGTCCATCCCCTTTCTCCTACTTCGGGAAGCCAAGCGTCGTCGAGTGCATCCTGAGCGAAATGGTCCTGGTGATATTCAATCGGAGTAACAAGTCTCAGCAATTGCAGCGCCTTTGGAACAGCTATGCCAACGCTCCTATCAAAGAAGAAGGTCACAGCGTGACCTGTATGCCTTCAAATTCGAGTCCATGCTGGACCTCTTCTTCTGTCAGACTGAAGTCGTCTCGAATATCTCCAATGCTTTCGCCCGCTTCGTGGCGCCCCTTGAGGACCCAAGTAGGAACACCCTTGATCATCGGCGCTCCAAACGAGATTCGCGGGTCAATCAACACGGGCGATTGTCTCCCCGCTGCGTGCCATACGAGCGCGAGACCAAACTCATAGTCAAATTCGGCGAACTTGGGCTCAATGATCTCCTCCCACCCCAATTGTCCGTGGGAGTCAGCCGCCAACAGCAGGTCAATGTCGTGACCCGGCTCGTATTCAGCGAAGTCGATCAGCAGATGGCAACCATCGGTCTTGAACCGGTATTCCACAAACGGAAACTCCGAATTGAGGGTCTGAGCGATATATTCTCTGGCTAGACGGATATTACGTAAGGACACACCTAACCTTCTGAACGTGGCCACGAACGCTACTTCGACGAGTTCGAGATATGAGAGCGGTCGGTGGCGTTGTTTTCCCGGGAGTGTGGGACCGTGATCGCCGCTACGGTAGCGCCAGTAATTGACAGTTTGCGGTGAAGTTCCAGCGTAGCGTGCGGCATCCTTTGTACCGTAAGCCGGAAGATACATGCGGCGGCGCCATGGATTCTTGTCGGTAGCAGTCTGTAGACCTAACATACCCAACGATCTCCGCTAAATGATGAACTAGCTCTGCGCCGGCCGGCCATCCTAAGTGAAAGTCTACTATTAATCATGGGCCAATGCCTTGGAGCGACCGGCAGTCATTGCCCGGCGACTCCGGCCGCGATTGGGGCTACGCCGGCTTCAACGAGATCGGTCAGTATCGCCGGATAAACGCCGATCAGTACTATGAGCACGGCCAATGAGACCAAGGGTACCGCCTCCCGGAAGGAGACGTCACCGAGATTCTGCCATCGTTCATCGGGTGGGCCGAACAAGACCCGTTGTAGCGTCCAGAGGATATAGCCGGCGGTGATGACGATGCCAAAAGCGGCGAGGATTGTCGCCCAAGCCAGCGTGCTGAACGCGCCGACGAATACCGTGAACTCGGCGATGAAGCCGCTCAATCCGGGAAGACCGAGCGAGGCCAGGCCGGCGATAACGAATATCGTCGCGACTATCGGCATGCGCGGCGCGAGACCGCGCAGTGCCGGAATATCCCGCGTATGCGCCCGGTCGTATATCGACCCGACTACCAGGAACAAAAGGGCCGTGATGGTGCCGTGAGTGAACATCTGGATTGCGGCGCCGTTGAGGCTGATCGCATTCAGCGCGGCTATCCCCAACATCACGTAGCCCATATGGCTTATCGAAGAAAAGGCCACCATAGCCTTCAGATCGCGCTGTACCATCGAGACTACCGCGCCGTAGAGGACGCTGACGACTGCCAGAATAGCCAGTAGCAGAGCGAAGTGCTTCGTCGCATCCGGCAATAGCCCGACGTTCAAGCGCAGCAGACCGTAGCCTCCCATCTTCAAGAGGACGCCGGCCAGTATGACGCTGACCGCTGTTGGCGCCTCGACGTGGGCATCCGGAAGCCAGGTGTGGAAAGGGAACGAAGGCAGTTTTACCGCGAAGCCGAAAAGCAATAGCAGGAAGGCCAAATTGGCAACTACGGGAGCAAAGCTATGCTGTCCGAGCGCGGCGATCTCGAACGTGCGCGGCGATGGACCGTTGAAATAGAGCAACAGGATGCCGAACAGCATTAGCGCCGATCCGAGCAGTGTGTAGATGACGAATTTTATCGCCGCGTATTCACGGCGAGGTCCGCCCCATATGCCGATCAGCAGATACATCGGGATGATCTCGACTTCCCAGAACAGGAAGAACAGCAGGAGGTCGCCGGCGGAGAAGACCCCGATTACGCCGGCTTCCAGGATCAACAGGTAGGCGAAATACTCTTTGACGCGAAAGTCTACGTTCCAGGAGGCGATACACGCCAGGAACGTGAGGAGCGCGGTCAAGACGATCAACGGAAGGCTCAGCCCGTCGGCTCCGAGCAGATAGGAGACGCCGATGCTGGGTATCCACTCGACTCGGTCGACAAGTTGGAGGCCGCCGGCTGCCTGGTCGTAGCTGAAATAGGCGTACAACGCGAGCAGAAGCGCCGCCGCCGAAAATATCGCGGCCAGCACACGGGTTAGCTGGCGTTTATCTCGGGGACTTAGGGCTATGACAACCGCACCGGCGACCGGCAAGGCGATCAAGATCGTCAAAATCCAGCTCATGAGTCGTCCCTAACCATCACTAACTTCATAACCCCGACGCCAGCACAATAGCGGCGATGGCGACAACGCCGGCGAATATGGCCAACCCGTAGTTCGGCAGGAGGCCGGTCTGAGTGCGGGTCAGCCGGATGCCCAGCGCGTACGACTGCGTGGCCAATCCATTGACGGCACCATCGATGAACGCGAGATCGAACCGTGCAATTAGATGGGATGCGCCCAGGAACGGCCGGGTGACAATCCGGTCGTAGAGATCGTCAACGTAGTACTTGCGGGTCAGAAGCCTGTGTAGAGGCTCGAACCTCGCGGTCAACTCGGCCGCGGCCGTCGAAGTGCGGCCGTAGAGACGCCACGCGAGTCCTATCCCGATGAGCGCAAGGATAGTTGAGCCGGCCATCACGCCGACGTTGATATCGAGGTGGGCGTCGCCGTGGATGAACTGGCCGAACGCGTTTCCGGCGAGGGGCGAACCGAGAAAGCCGGCCAGGACGCTGGGGACCGCCAGCACTATCAGCGGTACCGTCATCACCGCCGGCGACTCGTGTACGTGAGAGTTGGAGCGATCCGCGTCGGTTCCACGCTCGTCGCCCCAAAAGGTCAGTAGCCAGGCGCGGGAAATGTAAAACGCGGTCAACGCGGTCGTCAGCATCGCGACAAGGAAGAGCAGCCAGTGGCCGGATTGGAGAGTAGCGGTCAGAATCTCGTCTTTGCTCCAAAAACCACTCAGGGGCGGGACTCCGGCCAAGGCGAGTCCACCGATCAAGAAGGTGATTGCGGTCACCTTCATCTTGCCGGCCAAGCGTCCAAGCTTGAAGAGGTCCTGCTCGCCGGCGCTGTGAATTACACTGCCGGCCGCGAGAAAGAGCAGCGCTTTGAATGCGGCGTGGTTCAGCAGGTGTAATGTGCCGGCCGAGAACGCGCCCACACCCAGCCCGAGCATCATGTAACCGAGCTGGCTGACGGTCGAGTAGGCCAACACACGCTTGATATCGCGGGCGACAAGGGCGTGGCTAGCGGCGAAGAGCGCGGTGAACGCTCCGATCGATGCAACCACTAGCATGGCATCGGGCGCGGCTTTGAACAACTCGAATAGGCGCGCAACGAGGTAGACGCCGGCCGCTACCATAGTCGCGGCATGGATCAGCGCGCTGACCGGCGTGGGACCCTCCATCGCATCGGGCAGCCAAACGTGCAGCGGGAACTGGGCCGACTTGCCGACTGCCCCGCTGAAGACCAGAACCATCACCAGCGTCAAGAGACCGACTGCAAGCACGCCGGCCTTTGCTGCTTGCTCGATCTCGTGAAAGTCGAACGTGCCGGTTTGGTTGAACAGGATCAGGATCGCGATCAGAAAGCCGAAGTCGCCAATCCTGGTGATGAGAAACGCCTTCTTGGCCGCCGCCGCTGCCTCCGGCTTGTGGTACCAGAAGCCGATCAAGAGATATGAGCAGAGTCCGACGAGCTCCCAGAAGACGAACAGCTGGAAGAAGTTGTTAGCAATGACGAGACCCAACATCGAGGCAGTGAAGAGCGACATAAAGGCGAAGTAGCGTCCATAGCCGGAATCGCCGGCCATGTAGCCCTGAGAATAGATCTGGACTAGCAGGCTGACCACCGTCACGGCTAGCAGCATCATTGCCGCGAGGGGATCGAGCAGAACACCCAACTCGAACGAGGCGCCGGCCACTGAAAACAAGGGGAAGGACTCGCGATGTGATACCTCGTGGGTGCCGGCTCCTAGGACTGTGCTCAGCGCCGAGACCGACAGGACGGCACTGACCGCGACGGCCAGGATGCTGAGGTAGCCGGAGAGCCGCTTGCTGTGCCGGATTCCCAGACCGATGACTAGGAAGGCAGCCAGCGGAAGGGCGACGATCAGCCATAGCAACAGTGACGTGCTCATGTTTGGCCTCGCCGTTGCGCAGTTTTTGTGTAGGGTCTCGCCAACTCTGTAAGTTGCCGAAGCCTGAGCGCCCAGACGGCGTCAATCGCTAGAATCGCCAGGGCCTTACGAAGGCCGGATAAGAGGTGACAGGTCGGTTTTTTCCATCGTCTGGTGGCCTTACCCCTCCCCACCCCTTCTGGATTCCGGCCTTCGCCGGAATGACGAACGGGGGGCCGGATTGGCGAAGGGATGCCGCGAATGGCGAATGAGAGGCTGCCTGAGCGGTCTATCCCGGATCGTAGTCCGGGACATGCTTTCATAAGCGATCGCTCATCCCGGCTGGGGCCGGCACACCAAGGTGTGAAAACCCGGAGTTGTGATTTGGTATGGCGAGTTGGCACGGTGGATTCTGCCACGCCCCACTCCGACCCCAGCGGGGGACAAGCCCCTCGCCTCGCGAAGTCTTCGACCGCGCTACATTTTCTCGTTCCGCCATCGATCATCGATCTACAATTCGGCACGTTTCGCCCGGGGAGAGCCGGCATTGAGGTTGATTGGGGTGCAAATCCCGGATCGGAGTCCGGGACATGCTTTCGTACGAATGACGAAACGGGAGATTGGTGGGATTCCGAGGCACTGTCGAAGCCGCGCAACATCATTTTCGTACCAATTGCCCATGCCGGCTGGTGCCGGCACACCAAGGTATGAAAACGGGCCCCGGTCGTTGGAAGGCTTTGGGTGTGGTTGGTGCCACCCTTCCCCTCTGGATTCCCGCCTTCGCGGGAATGACGAGTTGAGAGGCCGGAATGACGAGAACGCGGAATGGAGGGGTTCAACGGCGCGCTCGAAAGCCGCGTAGGCGCATTTTCGTACCAATCGTCCATGCCGGCGGGCGCCGGCACACCAAGGTATGAAAATGAGACCTGGTCGTTGGAAGTGTTTGGGCGTGGTTGGTGCCACCCTTCCCCTCTGGATTCCGGCTTTCGCCGGAATGACGGTACGGGAGATTGGTGGGATTCCGAGGCACTGTCGAAGCCGCGCAACACTGTTTTCGTACCAATAACGTACAGATTCACCATTTCAGCAAGTTCACTTCTTCTATGTTCACCGACCGGCGCAATCGGTAGATTGCCAGTATCATTGCCAGGGCCACCGCCGCTTCGGCGGCCGCTACGGCGATGACGAACAGGGCGAATACCTGGCCGGTTAGGACCGCGTTGGCCGCAGCATCGGCCGGAGGGTAGCGCGAGAAAGCTATCAGGGCCACGTTGACCGAGTTGAACATCAGCTCGACGCACATCAGTATCGCGACTACGTTTCGCTTAGCCAGTACCCCGTAGAGCCCGATGCAAAACAGGACCGCGCTGAGTACGATGAAGTGAGTCAGCGTGACTTGCAATCCAATCACCTCATCACTCTTTGGCTATCACTATCGCGCCGATCATTGCTATCAACAGCAGTACGGCCGCAATCTCGAACGGTAGGATAAACTCGTTTAGAAGCAGCTGGCCGAGCGACTCGGTCGTGTACTGCGGCGCTTCACCGCCGCCCTGCCATTGCGCTCCGGTCAGGACTACGAGAAACACGAATAGCAGAGCCGCCGACGTGAAGCCGGCGATGGCCCATTGGCGATTGGTAGGGTTGCTATCCGGCAGGTAACTGCGACTGGTCAGCATTATGGCGAAAAGGAACAGCACCGCAACGGCGCCAACATAGATAATGACCTGCACCGCCGCTATGAACTCGGCATTCAGCAGCACGTACAGCGCCGCCACGTTCAGGAAGAAGAATATCAACGCCAGCGCGCTGTGAACTATCCGGGGCAGCGTGACCACCGCGAACGCCGATACGATCAACAGGCCGGCGATGATATAGAACGCGAGGTCAAACCAGAGTTGCTCCACCACTTATGCCGCTCCCATCATGCGCCACCCAGCAAGTGTAGAGCCAGGCCGGTCAACAGCATATTGACCAGGCTGAGTGGCAGCAGAAACTTCCAAGCGAAGGACATCAGCTGATCGGCCCGGACCCTCGGCAGCGTGGCGCGTATCCAGAAGAAGATGAAGAATATGGCGTAGGTCTTGATGAAGAACCAGATCCAGGGCGGCAGGATAGGACCGTGCCAACCCCCGAGGAAGAGCGTGGACGCAAGGGCGGCGACGGCAAATGCGTTCAGATATTCGGCCAGATAGAAGAGGGCAAAGCGCATACCGCTGTACTCGACGTGGTAGCCGGCGACGATCTCCGATTCGGCTTCCATAATGTCGAATGGCGTGCGATTAAGTTCGGCGGTGGCCGCGACGAAGAAGATTATGAAACCGAGCGGTTGGATCAGGATGTTCCACCTGAAGCCTCCCCAGGCGGTCTGGGATTGGACGATGTCGATAGTGGACAGCGAGCCGGCGATCATGGCGACGCCAATGATCGAAAACACCAAGGGAATCTCGTAGCTGATTATCTGTGCTACGGCCCTCATAGCTCCCAGCAGCGCGAACTTGTTGTTCGACCCCCATCCCGCCATCAAGATACCCACCGCGCTGGTCGACGAGATTGCGACCAGGTAGAGAATTCCGATGTTCAGGTCGGCGATGATCATGTTCTCGCTGAACGGAATGACCGCGTAGATCAGCAATGCCGGCACTACCACGATGATGGTGGCGAGCTTGTAAACCGGCGCATCCGCCGCCGATGGGACGATGTCCTCTTTGCCAAGCAGCTTGAGGACGTCGGCGATAGGCTGGAGTAATCCGAGGGGGCCGACTCTATTTGGCCCCAATCGATCCTGCATCAAGGCCACGACACGCCGCTCCAGATATACAAGGCTCATCACGACACCGGGGAGAACAATCACCAACAAGCTGATCGCGATGACTATCATCAGGATGTCGACCAACCAAGCCGGCAGGATCGACGCCAGCAGCGACCTTATGGCCTCGTGGATGTTGGTGAACAGGTCGTTAATCATGCGCTAACAAGTAGCGAGCATCGGAGCCGGCCGGCGGATTGTCCGACCGCCCATGTCGGAGCTATGGACGAACTGTGTGGCGAGAGTAACCTGAGCCCGGCACACCATTGACTTGTCATAAGCGCGGTGCAACTCTGATGATTCTTACAGTCATGGACTACCGACGTGGCTATTGCCACTCGAGCGCTTTCTTTCGCCAGGCATAGACCAAGCCCAGCGCCAAGATTCCGATGAAGATGAACATCTCGATCAGGGCGAATAGTCCGAGTTTGCCGTAGGCGACCGCCCAGGGATAGAGAAAAACTGTCTCGACGTCGAATATGACGAATATTAGGGCATAGATATAGAAGCCGGCGTAGTAGCGAATCCAAGAGGTGCCGGTTGTCTCGATACCGCACTCGTAGGAGGACTGCTTTATCGCGTTGGGGTTGCTTGGTCGTAGTAGCCGGGCCAAGACGAGAGGTACAACGGCGAATCCTATAGCTATGACAAGGAAAATTGCTATAGGGCCATAGTCAGCAACCAACGATGCGGCCTCGTCTCGGTGGCTTGTTTGAGGAAGCTACAGCCGGAATGTCCAGCCGGCGGCGATTATATCACAGTGGATGGGATGGGCCGTTTCCGCGGTATGGGTTCGGTGCGCGATGGGCCTGAATGTCGGGTGTCTCTTTGCCCGGCTCTTATGCGCCTCCACTTCCCATTTGTCGCCCCGACGGTATAGTAGGAGCCGGCGAAAGACTTGGGCGCACAGCGCAAACGAAGATCGGACAGAATCACACCTCGAATCGCCAGAGCCGGCCAGTGGTCGAGCGGGACCTGGCGGAGTCGGGGTATCCGATCCTACATGTAGGATATGAAGGCTCCGTAGTTGACTGACGGGCCGGAAGTATGACATAGGGAGGAACAGCAGATGAAGCAGGAGTTCGAGACAAGGCAGATCGACGCGCAGCCCATCCTGGGCATTCGCGCTACGGTAACTATGGAGAAGATTGGGGAAGTCATGGGGCCTCTATTCGGGGAGGTGCACGGGTACATGCAACAGAGCGGACAGGAGCCGGCCGGCATGCCATTCTCGATCTACTACTCGATGGACAGCGACATGATCGACCTCGAATGCGGTATGCCGGTGGCCTCGCCGATGGAGGGTGGGGGCCGGGTCAAGGCCGGGGAACTTCCCGGGGGAACTGTGGCGACGGTTACCCACATGGGGCCGTATGACGAGCTGCCGCAATCATGGGCGGCGCTGACGGAGTGGATGGGCTCGCAGGGCCTCCAACCGGCAGGTGCGCCCTGGGAGGTCTACGTCACCGATCCCGGCGCGGAGCCGGACCAGTCGAAGTGGCGTACCGAGATTTTCTTTCCGGTGCGCTGAGGGGCGATGGTTGGGCGCGGGGTGGTGCGATTGGAGCCGGCCGCCGGATATGTCCTAGGCGGAGGACAAGCCTCCGCGTTACATTCCCCCCTCCCCACCTCTGGATTCCGGCCCCGTATCGGGGTACGGGGCATGCCTTCGATCGCCGGAATGACGATTGGGGGGCCGGAATGACGAAGGGATGCCGCGAATGGCGAATGAGAGGCTGCCGGAGTGGTCTATCCCGGATCGGAGTCCGGGACATGCTTTCATAGCAATCGCTCATGCCGGTTGGCGCCGGCACACGAAGGTATGAAAATCCGGAGTTGTGATTTGGTATGGCGAGTTGGCACGGTGGATTCTGCCACGCCCCACCCCGACCCCAGCGGGGGACAAGCCCCCGCGCTACATTTTCTCATTCCGCCTTCGACCATCGGTCTACAATTCGGCACGTTTCGCCGGCGGAGAGCCGGGACGGAGGGCGATTGGAGGGCGCATCCCGGATCGGAGTACGGGACATGCTTTCATAGCAATCGCTCATGCCGGTTGGCGCCGGCACACCAAGGTATGAAAATCCGGAGTTGTGATTTGGTATGGCGAGTTGGCACGGTGGATTCTGCCACGCCCCACCCCGACCCCAGCGGGGGACAAGCCCCCGCGCTACATTTTCTCATTCCGCCTTCGACCATCGGTCTACAATTCGGCACGTTTCGCCGGCGGAGAGCCGGGACGGAGGGCGATTGGAGGGCGCATCCCGGATCGGAGTACGGGACATGCTTTCATAGCAATCGCTCATGCCGGCTGGCGCCGGCACACCAAGGTATGAAAATTGGGTGCATTGGTTGGTGGGAGAGTTCTGGTGTTGTTGCCACAACCCACACCTCCCCTCTGGATTCCCGCTTTCGCGGGAATGACGATTTGGGGGGCCGGAATGACAGATTGGAGGAGGCAGGCCGGACCGTTGCTGGGGACGGGCCCCAGCGCTACGCGACTCTCTCGACTCTAGGCTGGTGCTGGGATGACGATCCCCACCCAGGGCGACTCGTGAGCATCTGCTCCAACTAATTAAGCTCTGGGTATGCGCCAGCGGGATTTTGGCCTCAATTTCTAGGGATTTTCCGGCAGACGTGGGACCCGTCGAGTCGCCGATCCAGCTTATTTTGCCAATCCAGACCGCATCGGCATCAAAACAGCGTGGGCCTGGGCCGCGCATGGCCCGCAAAATGGTCATGACAACCCGTATTCTCAAGCACCAGAACCCCGTTCTGAGCAATTAGTTGGAGCTGATGGACTCGTGAGTCGCCCCTACGGGTAATTGTCGCTGGTGTGACGGGCGCCATCTGCTTTCGTACGAATGTCGCGGCGGGCGGCTCTTGGAGACCTAGGCTCCGACGCCGAGCAAGCCTTAGTGTCGTGGGTGTTTTCCCCCCGCTTTTATGCGCTTCCACTTCCCATTTGTTGTCCCGACGGTATAGTAGGAGCCGGAGGAAGAATTGGGCGCACAGCGCAAGCGAAGATCGGACAGGATAACACCCAGAATCGCCAGAGCCGGCCAGTCCCAACAGGCTGTCATACCGTTGGGCCCGGCCGCGATCTTCTTTCGGCTGTTCGAGTTGCCCGGCGTGGTCGTACACGAGTTTGCCCACTACTTCTTCTGCCGGCTAGCCGGCAGTAAGGTACACGAGGCAGTCTTCTTCAGCTTGGGCAATCCGGCCGGCTACATCGTTCATTCGGTGCCGCGCCACATCCGCCAGCATGCCCTGATCGTGCTGGGGCCATTCTTGGTGAACACCTCTATCGCATACGCGCTATTCCGTCTGCAGGGCGAGACCGGATTCGGGCCCGAGATCGTTCACGAGCCGGCAACTCTGCTTCAATCTTTGCTGGCTCTGTGGCTTGGGGTGTCGATTGCGATTCAGGCGATACCTAGCCGGGCAGATATCGATAGCCTGTACGACGTCGTCAAGTACAAGCTGGCGAACCGCGAATACCTTGCCGGCCTTGGACTTGTGTTGGCGATTCCGTTCAGCTTGGCGAACATATTGCGTCCACTGTGGATCGAGTGGATTTACGCGGCGGGGCTCGCGGGTGTGGCGCTCGTGCCAGACTGGCAGGCGATCTTCGAGGGATTCGTTGACTTGCTGCCCTGAGGTGTCTTACACGGTCTCTAGAAGCTGGTTGGCCTGATTGGCTCGCTCTGCGCGGCGATAGACTCGTCGGGTTGCCCTCGAGTCAGCGGTCATTCGCTTTGGAAATACCGTAAGGCGCGAAGAATACGCTGCTCTGGTTCCAACTCCTCCGCTCGTTCGACCGAAGCTGCGGCTTTTAACGAGTCTTCCCGCCTGTAGCCCAGGCTCATTAGCGCGTCCACTATCAGAGGATCGACCGCCGGCTCCGTGGCGACAGGTTTCATCTCTAGCTTGCCGTGCAGCTCCAGCACGATGCGGCCGGCAAGCTTCTTTCCGACGCCGGATACGGTGGAGAGATTCTCTGGTTCGCCCTCGCCGATGATTCGCTCCAACTGCTTCGGATCGAAACGCGACAGGATAGCCAGCGCTACCTTTGGGCCGACGCCGTTTACATTCAGGAGGTCGAGGAAGGCCGTCAACTCATCCTCGCTGGAGAAACCGAAGAGCGACACGGCATCTGCCCGCAGGTGGAGGTAGGTGTGCAGGTAGACCGAAGCGCCGCGTTCGCCGGCTGCCTGAAGCGTCGATAGGGGTACGCCGATCTGCAATACGAATCCGCCGACTTCGAGCAGGATCGAGCTGGCCTGGCGACCGACTACCTTGCCCCGAACTCCGGCGATCACAGACCGTTCGCTCCTATCCTCTCAGCCCAGTGGTTGGAACCGGCGCTGGGTAGAGTTTATATGACATATCGCAATCGCCAGAGCGTCCGCCGCATCGGGCGGTTCGGGAAGATGGTCAAGACCCAAGAGCATTTGCACCGAGCGCTGCACCTGTGCCTTGCTCGCCCGGCCGTAGTTTGTGACAGCTTGTTTGAGAGCGGTGGCCGAGTATTGAGAGGTGGGCACTCCTGCGGCCGCCAGGGTCAGCAAGACGACGCCCCGGGCTTGGCCCAAGAGCAAGGCGCTCCTAGCGTTGACGCTGAAGAATACCTCTTCGACCGCGGCCTGGTCAGGTCCATATCTGCCTATGACTTCGACCAACTGCTGATTCAAGCTGAGGAGCTTGCGTTCGATTGGATCTTTGCTGTTGGTCCAAACGGCCCCGTGATCCACGAGCGCGATCCGGCCGCCCTCTTCTCTGACAACGCCGTAGCCTAACACCCGGCTGCCCGGATCCAGTCCGATCACGGTGCGGGGGGCGTCGGAAGACACGAGCCGGTGGTGGTCGGCCGCGGCGATTGATCTAGGCTCGATAGCTTTCCACCATCTCTTGAGTTAGATCCATGTTGGTGTGAACGCTGCGCACGTCGTCAAGCTCTTCCAGCTTTTCTACGAGGCGCATCACCTGATGGGTGGTTTGTCGATCCAAGCTGACGCTGTTTAAGGGAGACAGCGATCTCTCTGAAGAGATCACGTTAAGTTTGACTGATTCGAATGCTTTGCGCACGGATTCCAGCCTACTGGGGGGGCATTGGACTTCGACCGTGCCGTCGACGGACTCGACGTCGTCCGCTTCGGCATCGATGGCGATCATCGCAACTTCGTCCGGGTCGTTATCGCCGACTTCTACGGTCAACAAACCGCGAGGCTCGAAGAGCCAGGTGACGCTTCCGCTGTCTCCCAAAGACCCGCCGGCGCGCTGAACTACGTTGCGCACTTCGGCGCCGCTTCGCTTGCGGTTATCGGTGGTGACTTCGATATAGAGGGCAGCTCCTCCCGGCCCATATCCCTCGTACACCAACTCCTCTATAGACTCGCCGGTCGCACTGCCGGTCGCTCGGTTGATCGCGCGGTCGATGTTGTCGGCCGGCATGTTCGCCTCGCGTGCGCGATTGACAGCGAGTCGCAGCCGGAAGTTAACGTTGGGATCGGGGCCGCCATCGCGCGCGGCTATCGTGATCTCGCGACCCAACTTGGTAAAGGCTTGGCCTCTCTTGGCGTCGGTAGCCGCCTTTTGCCGCTTTATTGTTGCCCATTTGCTATGACCGGACATCTGGGAATTTCTCCTGCCGGCACTTCAGTGCTCGAATCGGCGCGTCATTAGGGCGGTCCGTCTCTGGTCCGATCCGGGATGACGACCACCCGCAGATTAAGATGCGATGACCAGCGTGGCAAAATTATATCACGCGATCAGGTGGCAGATCGGGTCAGGCCGTGAACCGTGGAGGGCCTCCTGATTGTCATCTCCAAGTATCCCCAATGGTCGAGGTGAGGTCCAACTTGCCATTGGGTTTGACTACCAAGTAGCGCCTTGGCTTCTTCGCTAAGGCCATTTGCGTTGGGCACGCAATGTTGATATGTTGGGCGACGGAGGGAGATTGAGCCCACCCTATGTTGAGTGTCGCGCGGCACGCTGCTTTGCCCCTGCTTCTCGTGGGGATAATACTGACCTTCTTCGGTAGCCAGCCGACCCGAATAGTAGGTTTCCCTCAGTATGAGGGGCCGCCGGTGCTTCCTGAAAGATCTCGCTTTGGTGAACTGATCGTGGTCGATGGATGCCTCCGGGTACGCGGCTACCCAGATCCCACATATCCCGATCGAACTCCTGTTTCACTTCTGCTCGTATGGCCGGCTAACTTCACGCTGAGCGCCAAAGGCAACTCGATCCAGATCATCGATGGAGCCGGCCTGATTGCCGCTCGTGTCGGAGATGAAGTTCGCTTCAGTGGCCACCCAATCTGCTCCGATGGCTGGTGCTTAACCACGGACATAGGCGAAATCGATCTGCTACAGCCGTTGCCCGAGGGTTGTCCGGGGCCCTACTGGATAGTAGGAGAGGAAGTCAGCGCGGTTGACCCTGATGAGCCCACCGTAGTGTCGATACCGGGCTCGACGCTCTTCTTCCCTCGGCAGAAGTCTGTAAAGGGTCCGCTTGTGCAGAGGACCGCGTTAAACGGCGGTGAACTGATACTGGACGGTGACTGTCTGCGCGTGGGGAGGCCCAATCCTATTTACCGTAATCAGAATCCTAATCTCGTGGTCGTGTGGCCTGCTGGGTTCACCCCGCACATCGAGGACGGCGTGGTTCAGATACGTAATGGAGCCGGTCGGACCATCGCGCGTGTCGGAGATAAAATATACATGGGTGGTGGTGAGACTTGGTTCAAACCTAAAGGTACAGATTCAGATAGGTGTCCGGGAAAGTATTGGATCGCCCACGACGTGAGTCATCCGAATAAGCGTGAAGTCATCGTCGAAAATCGTAGAAAGGACGCCGTTGTCGTAGATATCAATAAAAGCACCCTGGGTTCGAAGTTCGATATTAGTTTAGAGGATGAGATCATAGAAGCATGTTCGACGAAACGTTTCGGTCCGAAGTCTTCGTTCGCACCCAAGCCTACAAGGGACATGCATATAGAAGTTTACGAGATCTATCATGGCCGCCGTGGAAATCTTGTTTTGATAACTAAGGTGTCGCCGAAGTTTCGAGAGGACTCCTCAGATTATTGGTATCTGGAAGTGGTTGTTCCCGGCGCCACGGATGATGAGTGCCAATGACGAGGCGACGTTGTTCTTCACAGGTGCATTTGGCTAATCCTCTCTCACCCTCATCTACGCTGGGGACAAGGCCCAGTGCTACACTCCCCTCGCCCCACCCCCTCTGGATTCCGGCCCCGTATCGGGGTACGGGGCCGGCTCTTCGCCGGAATCACCATGGCCTTGCGGAGCCCGCAAAAGAGGATGAAAATCGCGGGGTGTAGGGGATCCTTGGCTGGGAAGAAGCCCCATCGCTACGGGGTTCCCCACCCCTGGACTCCGGCTTTCGCCGGAGTGACGAATCGGGAGGCCATCCCGGATCGGAGTCCGGGACATGTTTTCATAGTAATCGCTGATGCCGGCTGGCGCCGGCACACCAAGGTATGAAAAGCGGGAGTTGTGGTTTGGTACAGCGAATCGGCCCGGCGGATTCTGCCATGCCCCACCCCGACCCCAGCGGGGGACAAGCCCCCGCACTACATTCTTCTTTTCTGGCCATCGACCATGGGTCTACAATTCGGCGGGGTTCGCCGGTGGGGAGCCGGCATCGAGGTTGATTGGAGGGCACATCCCGGATCGGAGTCCGGGGACATGCTTTCGCACGAATCGCAAATGCCGGCTGCTGCGGGTACACGAAGGTCGGAAAAGCCGGAGTTGTGGTCTGGTAAGGCGCGTTGGCCCGGCGGATTCTGCCACGCCCGACCCCGGCCCCAGCGGGGGACAAGCCCCTCGCCTCGCGAAGTCTTCGACCGCACTACATTCTTCTTTTCTGGCCATCGACCATGGGTCTACAATTCGGCGGGGTTCGCCGGTGGGGAGCCGGCATCGAGGTTGATTGGAGGGCACATCCCGGATCGGAGTCCGGGACATGCTTTCGCACCAATGACGATAAGGGAGATTAGTGAGATTCCGAGGCACCATCGAAGCCGAGTAACACTGTTTTCGTACCAAGTCTCCGTGGTGTTGGTCGCCGCCGGCGAAGCGACCTCCTCGCCGGCGGTTGGAGTGAAACGGTGTTTGCGCTGACTTTGCGGCTGCTGTTGCTTGGGCTTTTGGTACTGATTGTCGTCGCCATCCCGGCGAACGACCCGGCCGGCCGGCGGGACTGGCGGGCGTTTCAAGCCGCCCAAGGGAAGACCCTGGACTTGCTTGACCGGCAGATGCAGTCGCTCTTCGTACCGCGAGAGTCGGCCGGCGATCAGCAACTGGGTTCGCAGTCGCTTGTCCGCTATTTCGACGCCGCCAGAGCTGTCGCCGAGGTTCGAGGCGAGGCTATCCGGCAGTCGGTCCTCGATGAGCCGCGCTCTTCGCGCAATGAGGCTCTGCAGGAAGCGGCTCGAGAAGAAGCGTCGCTCCGGCCGGCCGCCATGGATACGCTCCGGCAGATCGTCGAGCGCGAGTTGTTATCGGCCGGCTTCGACCAGCCCGGCCTGCACCTCGACGTTGGGCTTGGCTATTTGCATGTCGGCCTGCGCCCACCGGTCAATTTTCAGATAGGACAGTTGCCCCAGGTGTTGCTAGTTGCTCCGCGCGACAGCATCAGGTTGGATACGTCGCTGCTGCTCGGAGGCGGTCTCGATATCGAAACCATACAGATCATCGAGGAGCAGTTTGAATCGGAAGAGAGAGAATATGTGGCACTCGTCGAGAATATCGGTGGGATCGCTCTGTTTCCGCCGCTTATCTCACCGAGAAAGGACCTGGGAAGCGCGGTGTTCACAATCGCGCACGAATGGACTCACCATTACCTACTCATCCATCCGCTGGGCCGCGAGTATTTTTTCAGCGATGAAGCAAGGTCGATCAACGAGACGGCGGCCGATATCGTCGGAGATGAGGTCAGGGCATCGGTGCTTGCTAGTTTGGGGCCGGCGGCAAAGGACGCCGGAGCTTCATCTGGGGATGGTGCGACGGAGTTCGACACGCTGTTGAGAGAGACGCGGGAGACAGTGCAGACCTTTCTGGATGGAGGAGAGGTGGAACGGGCGGAGACATACATGGAGGCCCGGCAGCGCGAGTTGGCCGATCTGGGTTACCCGATTCGAAGATTGAACACCGCCTATCTAGCGTGGCGCGGCGGTTACGCCGGCACCGGGAACCGCTACGAGGCGCCACTGAGGAAGCTTCGAGGGGACTCTGCGAACCTGCGCGACTTCTTGGATCGAACGAAGGACATAACCACCTATGACCGGCTAGTGGAAGCAGTCAAATCCTAGCGGACCGTCACTCCCAGACCGGCGGAAAGCTCGGCCGGCGAGATCGCGCCGGCCCTCAAGACCCTGGGCGGAACCACCGAGAAATCCACCACGCTCGAATGCACGCTAATTGGACACCTGCCGTCGTCAACGGCCAAGTCCACGGCGTCGACTACGGCCGGCTCGACCTCCTCGAACGCAGCGGGACTCGGTAGTCCAGAGGTATTAGCGCTGGTCGCAGCTATCGGCCGGCCGAAGCTGGCTATCACCTCTTGTGTGAACGAGTGGTCGGGGGACCGGAGTCCCACCGTTGGCGCGCCGGCCGAGATAGCTTCCAGATGACCCGGTTTGCGCCGCAGGACGATTGTCAGACGCCCGCTGGCCCAAAACGGCTTGGCGACGCGACGGACGGCGGCCGGAACTTCATCGGCGACCCGGTCTAGAGAAAACTCCGGACCGACCAGCACGGCTATGGGCTGGCTTGCCGGCCGGCCCTTGATCTCGTAAATGCGGTCCACCGCGGCGGCGTTTTCTGGATCCGCTATCAGACCGTAGACGGTATCAGTGGGAATCAGAGCGACGCCGCCGGCGGTCAGGACTGCCGCGACGCGCTTGGCCGCATCGCCGGTCGGAGCGATTCCGCTGGTCATCGATTCAACCTGTGTTCGAGAAACGAGGCGATTCCATCACCCTCGACGTGGCCGGCGACCTCGTCGGCCATCTGGCGGATTTCGTCCGGGGCATTTGCCATCGCGACTGACAGGCCGGCTGCCGCAAACATAGGCAGGTCGTTCGGGCCGTCACCGATCGCGATAGTCTCTTCAAGGTCGACCTCGCACAAGTTGGCAAGATCGCGTAGTGCTGTGCCTTTGTTTGCCGCTTTGTCATTGATCTCGATATAGATAGGCAGCGATGCGGTTACCGCAAGGTCGGCAGGCTCCAGTCTCTCTCTTGCCATCGCAACTACGTCGCCGGTCTGGTCGGGGTCGACCGAGAGTGACAGCTTGGTAGCACCGGATTGCAGTTGGGGCTCCAGGTCATCCACATCCCTGTGGGGTATGTCGAAGCCGTAGAGCCAATCGGCAAAGCGAGGACGACTGCCAAGATTCTCGACAACGATCTCGTCGTCGATGTAAGCATTTACGTGGATGCCGGCTTCGCGGGCGAATCGCAACGCCAATAGGGCCCCTTCGGCGGACACGGGCCTATGGAGATGAGTCGTGTCGTCCCGGTAGTCGCGGATCATGGCGCCGTTGTAGCATATCAATGGGGCGTTAGCCTCGATTTTTCGGGCATAGTGGGCGGCGCTGTGATACATCCTGCCAGTGGCGATAGAGACGAAGGTGCCCCCGCCGGCAATCTTTCGCAGGAGCTCGACGACCCGCGCGTCTACCCTCTCTTCCTTGGCGAGCAACGTGCCATCCAAGTCGATTGCCAGGAGTCGATAGGGCATCTAATCCCTCATCCTGGCTGTACGAGCTCTAGGTTGAGCGAGCGAGCGGCCTGCCGGACCGGTGCAGGCGCAACTACGAGGAAACGCGCCCGGCCAAACTGGTCATTGACGATGTAGACTGGTTTTCCCGGCAATCGTTCCGCCAAGAGCGAGCGGCCGGCGGCGACGTTTGCCCCGTCCATTTCGAAAACTAGCACCCCGCCTACATCCAGCAGGAAGCCCACGTCGCCGAAAACACGCCGATAGACTGCCAAGCCATCGGCACCGCCGTCCAATGCTAGGGCGGGCTCCTGTCCGCTCACCTCCTCGGGAAGCTCGCTGAGCCTGTCCTGAGGAACATAGGGGAGGTTTGCAACAACCAGATCGAACCGTCTCCTAAACGGCGCCAGACCGTCGCCGGCGACGAGATGCACGTTTCTCGATTGGGTTTGCATCAGGTTTTCCCGCGCTAACGACAACGCGGCGGGGCCGATGTCGCTGGCAATAACGGTGCAATCGGCGAACCAACGGGCCAGGGCCAGTGCCAGGCAGCCGCTGCCGGTCCCTATGTCGATTGCAAGGCGCGGGCTGCTGTCGGCGAATGAGTAGATCCGGCGCACAAGCTCGGCCATCAGCTCGGTCTCCGGCCGAGGAATGAGCGCGCGCCAATCTACGGCCAAATCCAGGCCGCAGAATTCAAGCCGGCCGACGACATAGGCCAGGGGCTCGCCAGCCAGCCGGCGCATCAACATTCCCTCGACGCGTTCGGCGGAATCATCGCTGAGCCGGCGCTCCGGGTGGGCCAGGACCTGCGTCCAATCGAGGCCGGCGCCGTACTTCAAGAGCGTACGCGCCTCGGAGTCGGTGCAATCGGAGGTCGGCGGCAGCCGGCTCCGGAGATAAGCCAGCGCTTCTGCGACAGTTGGAGGTATTACTTGTCTGACTTCGAGACTCATTGGGCCGGCTTAGAGTTCGCCATGCCGGCGTCAGCTACGTGATTCGATTTGATGGGAGGATTCAAGACGCCGAAAGGGCAAGAGCATTCTCCGCCTCGCGCCGCTGTTGGTCTGCCAGAGAAAGCGCTTCGACGACGTTGTCAAGCTCTCCGTCCAGAATGCGAGGCAGGCCGTGGGTCGTCAACCCGATGCGGTGATCGGTCAGCCGGTCCCGGGGGAAGTTGTAAGTGCGGATCTTCTCGCTTCGATCACCGCTCTTTACCTGCGACCGGCGTTCCTTCTCGATTTCGGAGGTCTTCTTTTCCTGTTCGATGGCGAAGAGCTTGGCTCTCAGGTGGGTCATGGCTCGAACCCTGTTCTTTAGTTGCGAGCGTTCGTCCTGGCAGGTGACGACGATGCCGGTCGGCAGGTGAGTTATGCGAACCGCCGAGTTGACCTTGTTGACGTGCTGCCCGCCGGCGCCGCTCGAACGGTAGATGTCGATGCGCAGGTCGTCGGGGTCGATCTCCAGCTCGACTTCCTCGACTTCAGGCAGGACGGCGACCGTCGCGGCGGAGGTGTGGAGCCGGCCGCTGGCTTCGGTGGAAGGGACCCTCTGGACCCGGTGGACGCCGCTCTCGTACTTCAAATGCGAGTAGGCGCCACGCCCGTGTATCTCGAACACGATCTCTTTGAATCCACCCAGTCCGGTGTCGTGGGCGTCGATGACCTCGGCCTGCCAGCCCTGGCGCTCAGCGTAGCGTGCGTACATCCGGTACAGATCGGCGGCAAAAAGTGCGGCCTCCTGCCCGCCGGTGCCGGCGCGTATTTCGACGATCGTATCCTTTTCGTCGTTGGGATCTTTGGGCACTAGCAGGCTTCTTAGCTCACTCAGTGTTGCCTCGCGTTTGGCCTCCAAGTCTTCGAGTTCGGCTTGGGCCAATTCAACAAGCTCGGCGTCTTCGTCCGGGCCGATCATCTCCTTGGTCTGCAATATGGCCTCTTCGATCGACCTGAGCCGCTGATCGGCGACAGCCAGGGGCTCCAGAGAGGCGCGCTCGCGCCCGTATTTTTGCAACAGCTCTGCGTTGGAAACGACCTCCGGCGACCCCAGCAGATCGGCCAGCTCATCGTATCGCTGGTTGATGCTGGTCAGACGATCTATCATTGTGTTCATCTCTCCAGGAAGTAAGCCGGCCGAAGTCTCGTGCCGTTTGCCGGCTTCAAAACACAATTATATCTCGATAGCCGGTGTAACGAACATGTTGGGCCGCCTGTCGCCATGGGTTTTTGATTCTCTTACATCCGTTGTCACCCAAAGGTTGGCGGTGGTCTTGCCTTCCCCCCACCCTCTGGATTCCGGCCCCGTATCGGGGTACGGGGCAGGCTCTTCGCCGGAATGACGAGGTGGGGCGCCGGAATGACGACATGCGGTTTACGGACTATCGAAATGGCCTAGGCGGGTTGTTTGTTTCGATCAACTGCTTGTCGGCCTAGGAAAATACTCAAGAAGTCCTAAACACTAAAGAATAGAAGGGCCCTGGCCTGTCGCCCAATCAACTAACGATAATCCAAGTTATCAAAAGTTTAGTAGGAGGAAAAGATCGAGCTACTGGACATAAATACAGCCAATTCGCAGGAAGTAGCCGACGTGGACGTTCGGTGATGCCGGTTATTCTGTTCGATCTTGACGGGACCCTGATCGACGTGTCCGGCTCGTATGATTTCGCGGTGGCGCAGACCGTCGCGCTGTATTGCAAGAAAGTAGCCGGTTTGTCGGTAGAGGGAGAGCTTGTCACATTCGACGAGTTGGCGGCGCTGCGTTCGGCCGGGGGTTTCAACAATGATTGGGACCTTGCCGCCGGACTGACGATATGGACGCTAGATCAGTTCCGCGGCAGCGGTCCCGGCGCTACCGTGAGCAACGCCGCATACAGCACGCTGCCATCCGTTATCGACCGCATACGAGCCGGCGGAGGCGGCTTGACCGGCCTCGGAGGGTGCGTGGAACAATCGAGCCTCCGGCTGGTCCGACACAGCGGATCCTCAATCCACACGAGCTCCATAGTTCGCATATTCCAAGAGGTCTATCTGGGGGAACAGTTCCGCCCGGTCTATGGTCTTTCGAACGAATATTGGGATGGGCCGGCTGCGTGCCGGCGGGAGAGGCCGTTGCTAAGAGGAACAGTGTTAGAAGAGTTGGCCGAGCGGGGTTCGCCGGGCATAGTGACCGGCCGGCCTAAGTTGGAGGCCGAGCTTGCGGTGTCGATGTTGAGCGAGTGGTTGAGTCCCAGGGTGGTCGTGAGCGACGATGACTTGGTCGATGCCGGTGGGCGTCACCGGGCCGATTGGCGCAAGCCGGCCGGAGAGCCGCTGCGGATGGCGCTCGATCAGATCGGCGGCGATACCACCGAAGTGGCGATGTACCTGGGTGACCTGCCGGACGACGTGGTGGCGGTGCGAAACGCCCGGAGATTGACTGGCCGGCGCATTTACTCGATCGGGTGCGCCTACGGGGCCGCGGATCCTGGCGCGCGGGGCGAGCTCCTACGGTCGGTGGGAGCGGACCAGGTAGTCCTGAAGTCGGATGAGTTGCCGGATGTGGTTGACAACCTGCTGGCGTCGGTGTCTGGCCGGTAGGCGGGCGCCGTTGGCTCGCCGATTGGGTGCGGTGCTATACTGAGTTGGCCGGGCAATTAGCTCAGTTGGCTAGAGCACACGGCTTACATCCGTGAGGTCGGAGGTTCGAGTCCTCCATTGCCCACCATCTCCATCCCACTTGTACTCTATTACAACCTAGGGAGCGTCCACAAAGCTAGTTCGTCCAGTCCTAGAACCGGACGCAATGTTTTCGTAGGGCTCCGCACTCGGTCTACTGCTATCTTGGCCATGAAGCCCTAGGGGAGATCAATGCTGACAGGGAGCGCTAACGGGTCCATCAAAGTAGCCAAGACGTCAATACGAACCATCAACGACGTACCTGTCGGCAATGTATTCGCACAGGTCATGCTCCATCTATCTCCGACACCGCGTATCTGCATCGAAATTGACAGCGTCGAACTCCCGTCCGACTTCGATGAGTCGGCTGGAGCGTTTGATATTTCGTTGGATTCTGGTGCGACCTTTGGTGTCCGCCCGGACCTCGTCAGGTTTGAACGAACCAAAGACAAGCTACTCTGCAAAGGCTCCTTCACTTTAGCCAACGGGTCTGTAACACCCATGCAGCCTGTCGATGAACTCACAGAAGTACAATTCGGTCTACTTAACTTCCCAGCGTTCTTGGGAGAGGAATATCAACATCCGAAGACCATTGAAGAATTTAAGAAGGGCTATCAGAGGCGTGATTTTGTCAAACTAGAAGCTTCGCCGTGGGTGATTGAGGTGAAGTCCTTCAAGAACACACGCGAGACACTAAAGCGACTACGCGCCGATGGCGGATACGGCCTCACGCACGAAGGTTCTATACGGCGCTCCGATTGGAAGTCGTTCTCGGTGAACCAGGTGCCGCCTCTGATGGAACTGTTACGCCTATTTTTTTCGTTTGCGCGAGGCGCCAATTGCGGTCTTACCCTTGTTGTTGGCATGAATGACAAGGGCCAGCGCTTGTCGGACACGTGGAGCGCTAGTCGTCCGAGTCCTTGGTCAGGGGAACGTTCGTGGTTCGATGACGACCACGGGATGACCCTAGCTGATCTGTTTCCGGGATTCTTTAGGCAACTTTGGAAAGCGCCAGGACATCACCCATTGACGATGGCAATTCATTGGTATCTCCTAAGTAACGAGACTCGAACACTTGAAGGTAGCATTGTCCTCACTCAGGCTGCGCTCGAGCGACTCTCTCAAGAGTTGGTCCCGGCCAAGGGTCGTAATAGGAAGGAAGGGGTTTGGATAGCGCACGCCCTGAGAGAAGCAAAAATTTGTGATGATATTCCTCCACAATTTCAGAACCTGAAGAGGTTCATGAAGAAACGGGGATTTGCCAACGGGCCCCATACCTTGGTCGAAATACGAAATGACTTGATTCATTCGGACATGAAACTCAAGACTCTACCAAGTGATATCTATGCGCAGGCCCGCGAGTTGGGTCTCTGGTATGTGGAATTAATGCTTCTGAACAGATTCGGCTACGCCGGCCAATACGGAACCCGCTTGGCTCAGGAATGGCGGGGCCAGGTAGAGTGTGTGCCGTGGGCATAAAGACATGCAAGCCACTAACATGACAAAGGGCAACCACTTCCCACACAACCGACGGCACTTTGTTTATGTGATAGTGCCCCTACACCAAAGACTGAGCCTTTGGCCGCTCCCCGTCTGCTTTAAACGTGAACTCACGGCTTGGCACCGCATTTGCAGTTAGTCCGTCGTTCGTTGCCAACGGTGCTTCTCAAGAGGATTGTCTATACTGTCACCACCCAGTCAAAAGTTCGTAGTTCGGTACGGTTAGGCCCACCGTTGCCGGCCAACGTGTACTGTGGTCATAACTCCCTTTGCGTTTGAGGTTTTGTTCTGAGCGGCTTTGGGTGATCCTCACTTGTTCAGGGGGAGCCGGCAAGTTACGGTGACACCCTGTCCAAGCCCTTCACTTGTTGCGGCAACTGTACCCTCGTGTGCCTCGACTATGGCGCGGGTGATGGCCAATCCCAGGCCTGTGCCGGCGATGCCACAATTTCGAGACTGGTCAGTACGGTAGAAGCGGTCGAAGACGTGGGGAAGGTCTGCGGCGTGGATGCCGATCCCGTCATCGATGATCGAGATAGCCAATGCCTCGTCGCCATCTAACCCAGCCCTAAGCACGATACTCCCGCCGGCCTCGGTGTAATTTATGGCGTTGGTCAGGACGTTTCCCAATGCCTGGCTGATGCGCATCCGGTCGAGGTCCACGTCCGGGAGGTCAGCGGATACCTGCAGCGACAATTCAACGTGTCGAGCCCGAGATTGCGGCTGCCAGCGATCTATCTCTGCAATGAGTAGCTCGTGAATCGAACTTTTTTCGAGCGTGAGCCTCATCTCACCATAGTCGGTCTCCGCGAGCCAGTTCAGATCAGTTACGAGACCGCGCAGTCTATCTACTTCCTGGATGATGTGGTCGGACGCGCTCTCAGGCGTCTGAAGTCCATCGCGCAGCCCTTTTGCCTCTAGCTGTATGACGCTCAGCGGCGTATTCAGCTCATGAGAGACATCGTTTATCAGCCGCCTACGAAGGTCGCGCTGAGTGTCTAAGGCGGAGGTCATCTGGTTGAAAGCCGCACTCATCTGTCCCAACTCATCCGAGGATGTAACTGGTAGCTGGGTCGTATCCCCCTGAGCAATTGCCTGGGTTGCCTCTGTCAAAGCCGTCACAGGTGCCGTGATACGTCCGGATAGCCAAGCGGCCAGCAGTATGGCAACGCCAACTGTCAGCGTTCCGCCAATAACGGTGATATACAGGAGCGTATTGAGAAATCCATGCGACTCGGCCGATAGGAACTCATGGTTTACATCCACATAGACGTGGCCCACGGGCTGGTTCGTAGTCAAATCGAACACCGTCCCGCGATGCCCGTCCAGATCGGTTACGGTGGTTCCGGATAACAGCTCGGATAAGTTGTCCTTTACCACACGCCCATCGACGCCGGCGATGACGACTCGTATCGGATCCTTGTGGAAGAGCTCGAATGATTCCCTCTCACTTTCTTCAGACCGCTCCCTTCGCGGAACTCCATCGTAGATGTATCCGGCCTCAGACAGCGGTCTGTCCACCGTTTCCCAGCCGCCGGCCGCGGTATACTCCCGACTCAGATCCCGGGCTAACCGGCTCGCCTGATCATCGCCTATCTCGTCTACGAACACACCCAGGCGGGACTGCGTCGTGTAATAGCCCACACCAACGCTGATTACGACTGTAAGAACGATGACAAAGACGATCGAACCCATGATTCGCCAGCGCAGCGACATCATTCGTCCTCTAACACGAACTTGTAGCCGGCACCGTAGATTGTCTGAATAGGCTGGATACCATCTCGACTAATCTGCTTTCGCAAGCGGGCGATCTGGCTGTCGATGGCGCGGTCGAACCCATGGAACTCGTGGTTGAAGGTCAGCGAGATTAGCTGATCGCGGGTGAGCACCTGATTAGGATGACGCATAAACGTCGATAGCAGAGCAGTTTGCGCCTGGCTCAAAACTACTGGTTCTCCATTAATCGTCACGCTCAGGGTGGTCTCATTCAGTGTGATGTTGTCGCGTTTCAGAACCTTTTGGACTCTGCCTTTGACGCGACGAAGCACGGCGTCGGCGCGGGCAATGACTTCCTCTGGATCGAAGGGCTTGACGATGTAGTCGTCAGCGCCGCTATCCAGTCCAATGATTCGCTCGGCGTGCGCTTCTCTGGCCGTGAGCATGATTATTGGAACGTCCGACTCTCGACGCAGGATTCTGCACAGCTCCACACCATCGAGACTGGGAAGCATCAGATCGAGGATTATCAGGTCTGGAGCCAGACTACGGGCTAGAGCCAGGCCGGATTCACCATCATGAGTTACCTCGGCGGAGAATCCGGCGCGCTCGAAATACACCTTGACCCAATTCGCGATCCTTGTATCGTCTTCGATTATCAATACTTTGCCGCTCATCACTAGTCCTCTAATGAGCCGTATCAGACGCGATGCCTCAACGAGACACCGCGTCGAACTACCGGATACGCCTATGGTCAGACTATCTCACTTGAAGTTTCGACGTCTTCCCTCGGTCGATTCCGATCAGCTCTAGCCGCCACCCGGACGCTCGCCACCACTGTCGTGTTCGCCGCCAGACTCGCCGCCATCCCGATGCTCCCCGCCAGACTCGCCCCCCTCGCCTCCGGCGCCAACCTCGGCATGTGCTGTCCATCCAGTGAAGGATGCCGGCGTGGCCGGCAGGTTGATCGCTATCACCTCGCCTGGAGCCATGTCAGTCGGAGTCGTCGGACCGAGCTCCGATCCGTTCGAAAGGTGCACCTCGATCCTTACCGAGTCCAGGATGCCGTCGGTTGTGTTCTCCACAGTGCCCTTGAAGGAGTTGCTTGGAGCGTCGTAGTTCAGGATCAGTCGGGCACCGCTGCGAACCGTATCAAAGGTCTCATCCAGGGCTAGGGTATTCGCACCGCCGCCTTCAGCACCTTCCCCTCCCGTGTGAGCTGCAGGGCCAGGGCCGCCGCAGTCAAACACTTCCATATGAACGACGTATCCGTCGTAAGAAACTCCCGCAAGTTTCGGTTCACTGGCGACTGAGAGACTTGTCGTTGTTTCCTGTCCAGGGTTCAGATGTCCCAGCTTCTCCGGACCAAGCTCTCCTACTGTCTTCGTTCCTGACTTCAGGTGAGGTTCGGCCTGTACGTAGCAAAGTTGCTGGGAGAGCGTGTTTCGTACCGTTCCGTGGACAGCCTGGGTTGCCGCATCGTACTGCATAGAAACAGCTAGTCCGCCGAGAACTCCGTTCCACGACTGTCCGAGAGGAGTGATTGGGCTCGACATAGCGGCTTCATTGATCTCTGTACCGCCGTCAGAACCTGTACTGCTACCATCGCCACCAGATTCGTGCTCACCGCTGCCTTCTCCGCTGGATTCGTTGCCTTCGCGATTACTGCTATGCTCAGATCCAGAGTCGCCACCCTCTCGCTCGGAGATGTCCTGACTTACTGTGGCGCGGTCGGAATCTCGGCCGGCTTCCAGCCCGGTGTCGACCGCACAGCCGCTGATTATCGCCGCGGAGAGTATGGCCCCCAGGACCGACCCAACCAGGAACTTCTTCGTAATCAGTTTCTTGGGAATCATCGTTGCACCTCTTTCGTGAAGTATCTTTGCTACCACTCACGATAGCGATGAAATGTCGCAGAAATATGTCGTCCATAGCCGGGACTGGTCAATGAAGGAGGCCGGCAGGCTTGGAAAGTAGGAGCAGACGCTGTGGGCGTCGTTGACCGCCATACGGTCGGCTCTCACTGATGACGGCCGCTTCGCGCTCGAAACCGGCAATCCGCTGGCTCAGGGGTGGGAGAGCTGGACTCCGGACTATTGATCAGTCGAAGTACGTTGAGGTTTCTTGGTACGGACTCGCTGTTCTCTTTCTTGTCATGCGCTAGTCTGGCAATCAAGGAACAGTTCGGGGACTGGGACCGGCGGCAATTGACGGATACGAGTCCGGAGATCATCACCGTCGCGCGGACGACCGGTCTTGTTGAGGCTGCTTGCCAGCGAGGTCAGGGTTGCCACGTTTTTCTTCTTGTCGAGGCCTATACTTATCGCGGCTTCGTATTGAGTGACGGCTTCCAGTTCACGACCGTTGTTGTCGTGGAAGAGCGCCAGTTCGAAGTGCGCAAGGGCGCGGCTATCGCTAGTGCCGGCTTCCTCAACCGCTTTGAGGAGGGTTGCAAGGCTTCTTCATTTCCTCATACCCACCACACTCCCGGATGCCAAGCCGGGGCCAAGCTCTTTCAACCAGACACACACCGTGCTCTTGCCCGGCCCGCCCAATGACGGTCGACGCGCCCCTCACCTATCCCCACGCTATGGCCTATGCATGGGGTATTCACAACATACAAATGACGAAATCAGTGGCGGGAGTCTATCCCGGATCGTAGTCCGGGACATTCTTTCATAGCAATCGCTCATGCCGGCAGGGGCCGGCACACTAAGGTATGAAAAGCTGGAGTTGTGGCTTGGTACGGCGAATTGGCGCCGCGGATTCTGCCACGCCCCTCCTCCGCCCCAGCGGGGGACAAGCCCCTCGCCTCGCGAAGTCTTCGACCGCACTACATTCCCCTCTCCCCACCCCTCTGGATTCCGGCCTTCGCCGGAATGACGGACGGGGGGTTGCTGGCGCACTCGAAAGCCGTTTAAGCGCATTTTCGTACCAATGACCGGGGGAGATTTAGTCTACGACTACGGGGTAAATGTCAGGGGAGTGAATCCTTTGTTGGAGCAGCGATGACCTGTCCCTACACTCAGATCTGAGTACGGGCCTAGGGCTCGACGCGCTTTCTGCGTGCGCCTGCTTGGTCATGGATCCGCGGCATGCCCTATTTAATCCCCTTCTCCTACCACTACCACAAGACCACGAACGATCGGCTGTACCAGCGTTCACGAGCCAACATTGACGAGCTTTGTCCACGTATCTACAATGAACGTAGAAATGGTGACTGGTCAAATACCTTGACGGTAGAAAAATGTCGAACCACGAGTACTTGAGCAATGTACGCGCCACCAGTTCCAATGGGTGCGCCTCTTCGATGAGTGTTTATCTCCGATGAACCAGCTGATCCTCGCCATCCACATCCTCACTTCGCTCACCGCTGCCGGAGCGGCCGCTACCTACTTCTTCTGGCAGGCGCGTTCGGTGACGAGCACCGAATCAGTGGTCCCAACGCTGCAGACTATCCGGGCGATCGAGTTGAGATTTGTCGTTCCCGCCTACGTGTTGGCGGGGATAACCGGGATCGTGCTCACGCTGCTGACCTACGAGAAGTTCAACATCCCCTGGGCGGAGCTTGCGTTCGTCGTATGGATCGTTCTGTTAGGGCTCGTGGGTTTCCACTCCAGGGCCATCAAGCGCCAGACCGCGATGGCTGCCGAAGGGTCGATCGAATCTTCTGAATATGCCGGCGCGCAGTCCCGAGTGGCGATTCTTAGATATCTGCAGATCGTGGCCGTGGTGGTACTGGTCTACCTGATGGTCTACAAGCCGGTGCTCTGGGGCTAGCTCGCGCCGCTATCGCCCGACCCACGTCGGGTGACGAACCACAGAGATTAAAAAGACCACCGGATAACGCATCAGTGGTCCCATTCGTGATTTAGTTTCCCCGCTTGAGCTGTTGCCCTCTACCCGAGTTCAGTTGTGAAACTTGTTGCAACAGAAAGCATAGCGACAATGGTATACGCCACCAGCAACACTCCCAACCCAAGTCCTACCAGCCCCAATAAGGTACGCGTATCCCCCGCGCACCAGCCGGAGGCGGTCGGCGGGCTTGGAAGGTAGGAGCGGACGCTGCCGGCTTTAGACCAGGCCGGCGTTGTGGCAAAAGGCGATCAACATTTTCCTGGTTTGCGCTTCGTAGATGGGAGCGTAGGCGGCAAACTCGCGGAGGTTGGTCTCGGCCTCTACGGAGGGATCGAAGAGGGGGCCCATCTTCTCGTAGTCCTCGGCCAAGTCCCGGTTCCAGACGCGCAGTTCGTCGAGCGTTAGCTGAGGCTCGAACTGAAACGCGTAGGAGTTGCCGAATCGAAAGGCGAGGCTCTGTCTCTTGAACGTTCCATCTCGGCAGAGCATGTAGCCGAACCCCAACTCGGTAGCGCCGGGTGGAACGGTGAACGCCTCCCCGTGAAGTGTCGGTACCAGAGGCACACGGAGCTTGCCGAAAACTGGGTCCCGGCTTCCTTCCTTTGTTATCCAAATCTTGCGGAGGCCGAACTCGTAGCCGCCGGTGGGCGTAACCTTTCCGCCAAGGGCCTTGGCCATGAGTTGGGCGCCAAGACAAACGCCGAAAACCGGCACGCCGGATTTAATGGCTTGAACGAGGTATCTGCGTTCCGAAAGCAGCGCGGGATAGCAGTCGTTTGCCGACATAGGACCGCCAAGGGAGATGATGAGGTCGACCTCTTCCAAGGCCGGCGGATCGAACTGGTCGAACTCGGGCGCGCTTTCGAAAACGTTGAGGGGGCGGAGCTCGAATCCGCGTTCGAGAAGGGCCGAGGTGTAGTTCTCGGCCAGGGTCTCGGGCTCGGCGTGGCGAATTATCAGTGCGAGCTTTTGCATCTATAGTATCGTTCAAGCCTCGGCGTAGGGGTTCGGGATCCTGACCCCTGTGTTGGCGCCGATCGACTGGATCCTTTAGGCCAGTAAATGTTCTTCCACCAGACGGGGCACCGACCATGAGTCACGGCGCCGCCAGTATCGACACCGTGTGAATGTTGCGGCCATCGGCATTTTACACCAGGCTGTTGCCGGGATTGAACGGGGCGCGAAACGTCGGGCTCCGGGTGTCGAAAAGGACTAGATCAGTAAGAGTCAAGAGAGACTCGCTCTGCTCGCCGGCTCCGCTGCCCCGCTTCATCAGGGACTGGCAGACGTAGTAGGATGCCCTGGGGTGGGTAGTGGAGCCATCAGGTTGGAACTGATCGATGATAAATATGCACGAAGCTAATAGGCGTTACTGGAACCGGGCAGCCGCGAGGTGGGAGAGTCTTCGCGACGAGGCCGGATTGTGGCAACGCTGCCCTGACGAGCCAGAGCTTGCCTTTGCAGGTGGCGCATTTGGGCTATTGAGTGATGTCGCCGGTTGCATGTTGGGCAGGGACGCGTGCGTCATTGGGAGTGGCGACAACTACATTGCCTTTGCCCTGTCGGGAATGGGTGCGAGTGTCGTATCGATAGATATCTCCGAGCGGCAGCTGGAAGTGGCTGCCAAACGAGCGAATCATTTGAAGCTGCCGATCACCTTCGTGCAAGCCGACGCTGCCAACCTTGAACCTATACGCGACTCGGAGTTCGATCTGGTCTGTTCCTCCAATGGGTTTTTCGTTTGGATTTCAGACCTGCAAGCGGTGTTCGATGAGGCATACCGTATCCTGCGCCCCGGGGGACACTACGTGTTCTATGATGTTCATCCTTTCCAGCGGCCTTGGAAAGACCAATCGAGTCCGATCGAGGTTGCGAAGTCGTATTGGGAAACTGGGCCGTTCGAAGATGATACGGATGGCACGTTTGAGTTCAATTGGACACTGGCGGACATACTCAATCGTTCGTCGACCTCGGGATTCATCTTGCGGCGAATGCTGGAGCATCCCGCCGGGGACTCAAGATTCTGGCAGGACTCTACCTACTTGCCGGGGGCTGACGAGACTCTTTCGGACTGGTCAGAAAACCCTCGCGCGGCTTTACCGGTGTGGCTCACAGTCGCTTTGCAGAGACCGCTGCGATGCAAGGAGAGGCGTGGCCCGT
The DNA here is from genome assembly GCA_965220775.1 of Chloroflexota bacterium. Taxonomy (GTDB): domain Bacteria; phylum Chloroflexota; class UBA6077; order FW602-bin22; family JBCLEL01. The sequence goes on along the minus strand of OZ244845.1, from coordinate 3,432,157 downwards.
AGTTACGCGGTTGAGCCTGTCTCAGAAGATGTTGGTGTGGATTAGGAGGGGGCGCATGGAGGCATGCAGGGTGCACTGGAGGACCGTTACTCTAGGGGCGACGTCAGGAACGGGTCTCAGAACGCCACCGGCAGTGATCGAAGGCTGCGCAGCGACATGTTCTCCCACCAGTCCACCTCGCCGCTCTCGAGTCGCATCTCCGGCAAGCGTTCCAGTAGAGTCTTGATTGCGATGTGGGTTTCTACTCGCGCCAGTGGGGCGCCCAGGCAGAAATGAATCCCCCAGCCGAAGGCCACGTGTCTATTGTTCTGCCGGCCCACGTCGAACCGGTCTGGGTCAGGAAACTGGGCTGGGTCCCGGTTGGCAGCGCCCCGTACCATCATTACGGCTTGCCCCTTTCGGAGACTCCTCCCCCGGAACTCGACGTCTTCGGCGATCAGCCGGGTGTCGAGCTGTATCGGGCTCTCGTAACGAAGGAACTCTTCCACCGCGGTCCCCATCAACGATGGATCGCTCCTGAGCCGTTCCAATTCGCCGCGATTCTGCAGCAGCGACAACATGCCGTTCGAGATCAGGCTCACCGTGGTCTCAAAGCCGGCCACGAATAAAAAGACGCACAGTCCCAACAGCTCCGGCTCCGTCAATCCTTCCTCCTCGCCCTCCTTGGCGGCCAGTGCGGTGATCAGGTCCTCGCGCGGTTCGCGGCGACGCTGTAGCGTAAGCTCGCGGAACATGCCGGTCAGCTCCTTCCGGCTCTCCTCGGCCCGTTGGGCGGCCCGCGCGGCATAGGGGCCAGTGCCTCCGACGAACGCGGCGATATCGTCGGCCCACGTCTTGAACTGCCGCCGGGCGCCGGCCGGAACGCCCAGAATCTCGCAGATCACAGTGGCCGGCAGAGGGTAGGCTAAATCGCCGACCAAGTCCATGCGGCCGTTGTCCTCGACGTCATCGATGAGCTCGTCGACAATTTGTTGGGTGCGGCCCCGCATGTTCTCGGCGAGTTGAGCCGTAAAGACGCCGCTAATAAGGTTCCGCATGCGGGTATGTTTGGGGGGATCGGTGAACCCCAGCCAGTTTGACACATGCTCGCCCAGATCCCTGTATCTCGCCCGGTCGGCCTCCGACAGAGCGCTCATGTTCACCGATACACGGTCGCTGCTGAAACGCCGGTCGCGACTGGCGGCGAGCACGTCGTCGTAGCGAGTGAGCAGCCAGCTATCGAGCCGCTCGCTGCGGTGGACGGGGTCCTCGCTGCGCAGCCGGCGGAAGAATGGATACGGGTCTGCCAGCCGGCCATCGCAGAACAGGTCGTACTCTTCGAGCGTTTGAATGTCATTCGTCGCCATGCGTTATCTCCCCTGTGCGAAGGCCGGCGCACGAGTTCGGTTGGGTTTCGGCCTTCGCGCTTTCATACCAATCGCCCATGCCGGCTGTCGCCGGCACACCAAGTTTATGAGAATTTGGGACGCTGGGCGGTGGAGGTGTTCGCGGTTCACTCGCACCACCCAAACCCCTCCCCTGTATTCCCGCCCCGTATCGGGGTACGGGGGCGGCTCTTCGCCGGAATCACCATGGCCTTGCGAAGGCCGCATAAGAGGATGAAAATGGGGCGACGGGTGAGTTTTTTACATCGTCTGGTGGCCTTACCCCTCCCCACCCCTTCTGGATTCCGGCCTTCGCCGGAATGACGAGTGGGGGGCCGGATTGACGAAGGGATGCCGCGAATGGCGAATGAGAGGCTGCCGGAGCGGCCTATCCCGGATCGGAGTCCGGGACATGCTTTCATAGCAATCGCTGATGCCGGCTGGTGCCGGCACACCAAGGTGTGAAAATGGGTGCCCGTCGCCTGGAAGCGTTTGGGTGTCAATTGTGCCGCCCCTCCACCTCCCCTGGATTCCCGACCCGTATCGGGGTTCGGGACGGTTATTGCCGGAAAGACGAAGTGGGGTCGCCGTTTGGACGCAGGTGGCGGTATCGCGGTTGACTTTCTTTCGCGGGATATTAGTGCGTGGATTCCCGCCTTCGCGGGAATGACGAATGGAGGGGTTCGCTGGCGCACTCGAAAGCCATTTGAGCGCATCCCGGATCGGAGTCCGGGACATGCTTTCGTAACAATGACGAGTGTGGGGGTGGTGGGATTCGGGCACTATCGAGGCCGCGTAACACCATTTTCGTACTAATGACGAATTGAGGGGCCGGAATGACGAAGCGAAGCCGCGTAACCTCATTTTCGTACCAATTTATCTAACCTACTGTGCGGTCTTTTCTGGATGTTTTCCCTGTGCCCCGATTTCGAATGGGCGAAGGACCAGCGGTCGGTCAGGTTGAACTGCCGCGCGTGCATGTTGGCTTTGACCACCTGCCGGCCGGCCCGCATGTGCACTTTCCACCTACCTCAGCCTTGTACTGGAACGCGTCCATTTCATGACGCGAATGAGGCCGCTGGCCGCGATCTAACCGAAAGTCACACCTCATACTCCAGCGTTATTTCGTGCTCCTCGGCATGTCCCGCAGAGAACCCTGCGGTACCGGAAAGCCCTGCTAGCTCGTCTGTACCCGACCCTGGGACCACCTCACACTCCGCTGTGGCCTTCTCTCCGTCGTAAGACCCAGTGTGCCGTAGCACGAAGCTGCCTGTCCGTCCGTCTAAGCTGCCCACAAACTTCTCGAAACCTGAGAACGAGGCGCTCCCGCCGTCAAGGTACGTCATCACGTACATGAGGTTGCCAGTACCGATCAGGTCGCCCTCAAACGACTTCTTCACGTGTGCTTGGGTCAGCTTTGGGCCGCCTTCCGTCTCGTCGAAGGCCTCTTCATCCCAACTTACGATCTTGAACGTGGCGCTTGCACGCATCTTCTTCTCCTGTCAAAGCTGGAACGGAACGTCCAACGACCCGGCCCGTTGTGCTTCGTTGTGCGCCCGGCCGGCAGGTATCAGAATACGCCACACTCACCGATGAATTCAAGCGCGGACGAGGGCAGGATGGGCGGTGTCGTCCCAGCCGTCCAGACTTCCTTGACTATTGGATCCTCCAGCGAGACATTCGCAGTACACGATAGACACCAAGAACGGCGATACTCGTGGCCGGTGAGGTTGAACGACACTGGGCAGGGAGGAGGGGACTTGAGAATAGGTTCTGACCATATGGAGAAGATCGGAAGGGTTGCACACAGGCGAAGGAACCGTTCATTTGGGAGGTGATGCGCCTAGCAGACCGGTGGTCACAGGATGTTGGTTGGGAACCGGGAACCTCGGATGCGTAGCCAAAGCTATGCAAGCTATGATGCGCCGGCCACCTTACTACCAGGATAAAACCTCAGATATGAGCGTTGCCGTCCCCTCATGGGCGCGACACAATTGCGTCGTTTACGTGCCCGCCGTATGCCCGTACAATTTGACCAAACGCTGCGCCAAGGAGTTGAGGTATGAGTCACAGATCAGCGAACGTGGTCGTCATTGGAGGCGGTGTCAACGGGACGAGCATTGCCATGCACCTGGCCCGAATGGGGGCCGGCAAGGTTCTTCTTGTAGAGAAGGGACACTTGGCCGGGGGTGCGACGGGGAGGTCGGGCGCGATGGTGCGCGAACACTACCTGCACCCGACGCTGGTCAAGATGGCGATAGAGGCCAGCGACATATTCCACAATTTCGGAGACGCGGTGGGCGGAGACGCGCGCTTCATAGAAACCGGAAGGCTGCTGCTATTCGCGGAGCGCGACGCGGCGGCGGCACGGGCGAACGTGGCAATGAACCGCGCACTTGGGGTGGACATCCAAATCCTCACCCCGGCCGAGGCATCGGAGATCGTCCCGCAGGTATGCGTGGACGGTGTTGCTGTCGGAGCATATGAGCCGAACTCGGGGTACGCAGACCCGATGGCCACGACCTATGCATTCGCCGAGCAGGCGACCAACCGCGGAGCGGAGATTCTGACCCGGTGCGCGGTTACCGGCATCAAGATCGCGGGCGGGCGTGTAGTTGGCGTGGAGACGCAGGATGGGCTGATAGAGACGGACGCTGTTGTGGCGGCGACCGGACCCTGGGCCAACCAACTGGCGGCGCCGCTCGGCGAGACTCTTCCGATTTCGCCCCTCAGGGTGCAGACTGTACACCTTCGGCGTCCACCGTCGCTGGAATCGCTGAGGACTATCATAATTGACCGTACGACCGGCACGTATTTGCGGGTGAACTCGGGATTCAAAACGCTGGTAGGTGGTGAGGCGTTCGAAGACCTGAACGAGGTTGTGAATCCGGACGCATTCGGCCTGAATGCCGACCACGACACTATCACGCGATTCTGGGATCGGGCCAAGGTCCGCGTTCCCGAATTCCGAGCGGCGACGCCGATGGGCGGATACGGCTCGTTGTACGACATGACGCCGGACGGCAATCCGATCCTGGATGCTTCGGAGGTCGTCGAGGGACTGTACTGGGCGGTTGGATTCAGCGGACACGGATTCAAGCTGTCCCCGGTAGTGGGCCGGATGGTGGCGGAGCTGGTGTTGCACGGCGAGAGCAGAGACCACCCGATTCGCGCTTTCCGCGCAAGTCGTTTCGCGGAGGGCGATCTTCTGGATGCCGAGCATCCTTATCAGGGAACACGGCACCAGTGATCGCATAGGTCTGGACGGGCGACTCGCACGCGAACTGAATCGGCCGCGGCATAACCGAAGCGACTGGACATAAGTTGACGAAAATAATCTGCTGGAACATTGCGCACCGCCGTGCCGCTTGGCGATCATTGGCGAGCGCCGATGCAGATATTGCCCTGCTGCAGGAGGCCAGATTGCCGCCTGAGGATGTGGCGGGGCAAATAGAAGTGGATCCGGCGCCGTTCCATAATGCTGATGGGAATCGAATTTCGCGGACGGCTATTGTGAAGCTCTCGGACCGGGTCCAGGTGGAATGGCTGGAGCCGGTGCCTCTCGCCGATGCACGGGCCGGCGACTTTGTCGTCAGTCATCCCGGCTCCATTGCCGCCGGCATCATTACTCGGCCCAACGCTGAGCCGTTCGTCGCAGCGTCAATCTGCGCGGCTTATGAGAAGCCCCATCGTTCCACAGGCAAAATGTCTTGGAACATAACCGACTCTTCCGTCCATCGAGTCATCTCTGATCTTTCCTTGCTCATCGGTAGACAGCGAGGACACCGTATCATCGCCGCCGGCGACCTGACCGTATGGTATGGCTATGGCATAAACGAATATTGGAAACGGCGCAATTCGACGGTTTTCAGCCGGATGGCTGCCATTGGGCTGCCCTTGGTCGGCCCAAAGCATCCCAACGGACGGCAAGCCGACCCGTGGCCAAGCTGGTTACCCAAAGATAGCCTCAATGTCCCCACCTACTACAACGTTGGCGCGTCGCCCGCGACGGCGAATGGACAACTCGACTTCGTATTCGCATCCGAAAGCATGGTGGAATCGGTGCAGGTACGAGCGCTGAATGGCCCGGAAGAGTGGGGACCGAGCGACCATTGCAGATTGGAAATCGTGGTCGCGTGAACAGCGTGCGATTGCCGGCGGCCGGAATGGCGTCGGGCACTATTGGCCCATCGATCGAATGCGGTACTGCTCTGGGTCTAGCGGTGCAGTTTGCTCGGTTGGCTAGAGCAGACGGCTCAAATCCCTGAGGCCGGAGGTTCGAGTCCTCCATTGCCCACCGCTACTCGTAGAGTATTCAAGATCGGCGCCGCCACCGACGACCTTGGGCCATTCGCCGATTGACGACGACACCGACCGGTGACTTCTATCGGGTTTGGCATTCGTGAGCGCCCTGATTTCCCCACTCTGCTGGCGGCTCTACGCCAGGCCGGCGTTGTCACAAAAGGCGAGCAGCATCTCCCTGGTCTGAGATTCGTATATGGGGGCATAGGCGGCAAACTCGCGAAGGTTGGTCTCGGCCTCCAATGAGGGATCGAAAAGGGGGCCCATCTTCTCATAGTCTTCCGCCAGCTCCCGGTTCCAGACGCGTAGCTCGTCGAGCGTGAGCTGAGGCTCGAACTGAAACGCGTAGGAGACGCCGAATCGAAAGGCGAGGCTCTGCCTCCTGAACTTCCCGTCGCGGCACAGCATGTAGCCGAAGGCCAGCTCGGTAGCGCCGGCCGGAACGGTGAAGGACTCGCCGTGTAGGGTGGGGACGAGAGGCACGCGGAGCTTGCCGAACACGGGGTCCCGGCTGCCGTCCGGCGTGATCCACATCTTTCGAAGACCGAACTCGTAGCCACCGGTCGGTCCGACTTCTCCGCCAAGTGCCTTGGCCATGAGTTGAGCACCCAGGCACACTCCCATTACCGGTACTCCCGAGGCCATCGCATCGGCCAGGAAACTACGCTCTGACAGCAGCGCGGGGTAGCAGTCGTTGGCCGACTGAGGACCGCCGAGGGCGATGATAAGGTCGACTTCCTCCAGGGCCGGCGGATCGAACTCCTTGAAATCGGGCGCGCTTTCGAAGACGTTGAGGGGCCGGAGGTCGAAGCCGCGTTCGAGAAGAGCCGAGGTATAGTTTTCGGCCAGGGTTTCGGGTTCGGCGTGGCGTATTATCAGTGCGAGTTTTCGCATATGGACTATAGTTTAAGCCATGGAGGAACGGGTAGCGGCGCCGGACGAGTTGGCCGGGTCATCTCAGTAACTCGCCGGCGCTGTAGGTTTTCATGCTTGGCGGCCCTGTTCCTGCATTTGCCGGACTACCGCGATGCACGTAACAAGCGTCGGGGACAGTCCAATCTGATAACATCGCGGCCTGTAAAGGCGACATTCATGCTTAAATCTGACGACGGACAGTTTTCCTGAGCATCGACACAGATCGAGCCCACGAGGACAAACACCGAGAGAAGAGATAAATGAGCGCAAATCTGAAGTTAGCGATAGTCTTTTTCTGTTTCACGCTTATGTCGGCCGCATTGGTTGGGTGTGATGCGCAGCCTGAGCCGGCAACGGCGACTGCCGCGTCTGTGGTGGGTGCTCCGACTGACATGCCGGAACCCACGGCCACTGCCACGCCGATACCGAACACGAGCACGCCGACGGCAACGCCGGAACCCACTGATACCGCGACGCCGGTACCAAGCACGAGCACGCCGACGGCAACGCCGGAACCCACTGACACCGCAACGCCGGTACCAAGCACGAGCACGCCGACGGCAACGCCGGAACCCACTGACACCGCCACACCGGTACCAAGCACGAGCACGCCGACGGCAACGCTGGAGCCCACTGACACTGCCACGCCGGTACCGAGCACGAGCACGCCGACGGCAACGCCGGAACCCACTGACACTGCCACACCAGAAGTAAGCACAAGCACGCCCACCGCGAGTCCGGAGCCGACCGCTACGGTAGAGCCGGTATCTGAGCCCGACACTCCTCTGGACTTCGATCCAGCGGTGGTTCGCGGCACCCTTTCCAACGGGCTCGTCTACTACGTCAGGCACAACGAGGAACCGCGCAACCGGGCCCAGCTATCGCTAGTGCTGAAGGCCGGCTCGATCCTCGAAGAGGAGGACCAGCGCGGGTTGGCACACTTCGTAGAGCACATGGCGTTCAATGGAACCGAGCGCTTCGAAAAGCAGGAGATCGTCGACTACCTCGAGTCCATCGGCAGTACGTTTGGTGCCGATCTGAACGCCCAAACCAGCTTCGATTACACTCTGTACTGGCTGGAAATTCCGACTGACGATCCGGAGATTCTCGAAACCGCATTACAGATTCTCAGTGACTGGGCTTACGCAGTGACCCTCGCGCCCGAGGAGGTGGAGCTGGAGCGTGGTGTGATCATGGAAGAGTGGCGTGGAAGTCAGGGATTCTCGTCGCGCTTTCAAGACAACTGGTTCCCACTGATATTTGGTTCCTCGCTGTACACAGACCGGAGCCCTATCGGCCTGCCGGAGGTGATCGAAACCGCGCCGGCGGAGCGCCTTAGGGATTTCTACGAGCGCTGGTACCGACCTGACCTGATGGCGGTCGTCGTCGTGGGTGACTTCGATACTGACCTGATAGAGGCTAAGGTGAAACAGCACTTTGCGCCCGCTCCGGAGGGTGAGGCCGTCCAGGAGCGCGCCGGCACCGCACCTTCGACCGACCGGCCACGCGTCGATATTCCCGGCCACAACACGCCGCGCGTCAATGTGTTCACCGATCCCGAGGCGCCCGGTACCCAGATGATCCTTATCCGCAAGGTTCCCCCGGGAACCGGCCAAGACGTGGCGGCATACCGGCGTATCGTGGCGGAAAGGCTTGGCTTCATGATGTTGAACGCGCGACTGTTTGAGCGGGGCCAAGTTATCGATCCCCCCTACCTGTGGGCTGGAGGCGAACGCTCGGCGTTTGTGGAGCCAATGGACATCTTGACATTCTCGGCATGGGTGGAGCAAGACGGCGTCGAGCGCGGGTTCGCGGCTTTGTTGGAGGAACTGCAGCGAGTTAGGCAGCATGGCTTTACCGATGCCGAGTTGGCACGAGAGAAGGTCACGTTGTTGCGCGCGGTGGAAAGCGTGTACAAGGAACGGGACCAGCGGATGTCGGCCGCTCTGGCCCAGGAATACGTGGACCACTTTCTCAGCGAGATACCGGCTCCCGGAGTAGAGGCTGAGTGGGATCTGTACCAAGCGCTACTACCGCAAGTCTCGGTGACGGAGATCAATGACTTGGCTGCTTCTTGGACCGAGCCGGGGGACACGGTGCTCTTGATTCTGCGGCCCGAGTCGATTGACTCAGTCGCAGACGATGAGTTGTCCGCGCTGTTGCAGACACAGCTCGAGGAGGCCAACACGCTGGAGGTAGAGCCCTACGTGGAGGTCTTCGACGATGTCCCGCTGCTGGCAACACTCCCGACTCCGGGGAGCATCGCCGGCGAAGAGCAAATCGAGTCTATCGATGCTCTAAAGTGGACACTATCGAACGGCATTACCGTAATCGCCAAGCAGACCGATTTCCGCAATGACGAGGTCCTATTCGTCGCATTCAGTCCGGGCGGGCACTCGCTGGTGGCCGACGAGGACCATGTCTCCGCTCAGTACGCCGCCCAACTGATCGCCGGCAGTGGGGTCGGAGTGCACGACATTGTCACCCTAGACAAGCTGCTGGCCGGCAAGAGGGTTTCGGTGTCTCCATATATCGAGGAGATGTTTGAAGGATTTAGAGGCAGCGCCTCGCCGGAAGACATGGAGACACTGTTTCAATTGATCACACTGTACGCAACCGCGCCGCGGCTAGATCCGGTCCACTTCGAGAGATACGAGTCAAGTCTGCGCAGCGTCGCGGAGACTCGCGCCGACCAGCCGGACGCGGTTCTTTACGACACCGCGAACACGGTTCTGAGCCAGAACCACTTCCGCAGACGGCCGCTCACCCTCGAACTGCTCGAGGAACTGGACATAGAGCGCGCGGAAGCGGTCTACGACGACCGGTTCGCGGACTTGGGCGACGCAACCTTCGTGTTCGTAGGCGCGTTCGACTGGGAGAACCTGCGCTCGTTGACCGCCACGTATCTTGCCAGTTTGCCGACCACCGGGCGCACCGAGCAGTGGCGGGACGTCGGGATTGACCCACCGATGGGATTGGAGGATCACGTCGTCCGCAAGGGCATCGAGCCACGCAGTACTACGATCCTGGTGTTCGCCGGGGAAGCGGAGTGGGACCGCGAGGAGGCGTTGGCCCTAACGGCTGTAGGCGAGATACTCGGGATCCGTCTGCGCGAGCGAGTGCGTGAGGAGCTTGGCGGCACCTATAGCATCGGTGTGAACACAGTTGCCCGGCTTCTGCCGGACCCCGAGTACCGGGTCTCCATCATTTTCGGCAGTGATCCTGCCCGTGCCGAGGAGCTCTTGGATGAGGTGATGGCGGAGCTGGAGTGGCTGCGCGAAGGCGGCGAGCAGGAATACCTCGACACGGTCAAGGAGCTTCTGAGTACTCCTCGAGAGGAACGGCTGCGAGAGAACGGTTTCTGGCTCGGTCAGATCCGGGCTGTGATTCAGCGCGGTGAGTCGTTCACGGAAATGACTCGCTTCGATGAACGGTTGGAGGCGTTGACACTGGAGGAAGTCGTGGCCGCAGCTCGGCGCTACCTCACCGAGGACCGCTACGTGCGGGTCGTGCTGCTGCCGGAAGATGAATAGCCGGCGAAGCGACTTTGTCGGGCTACAAGGTCCGAGAAGTAGTAGTTTCTCCGGCATGTTGCTTCCCGTGTCAAGGATGGTCGGCGCTTCAAACTTGGGTCAGAGGAGACTTGGCTATGCGCGTGATCGTGCTGGTGAAGGCGACTAAGGACAGCGAAGCCGGCATCCTGCCTTCGACCGACCTCCTCGAGGCGATGGGGAGGTACAACGAAGAGCTGGCTGGCGCCGGCGTCCTCTTGTCCGGCGAGGGTCTCCAGCCATCGTCGAAGGGTAAGCGGGTGGCGTTTGACGGTCCGAGCCGAACGGTCATCGATGGTCCCTTTGCGGCTACCGAGGAGTTGGTCGCCGGCGTCATTAGGGCCATACCCTAGACGCTTCTTGAAATCGGGATATCGACACACTATGATGCCGGCGTGAGAATTACATTGACGCTTGACGATGACTTGGCTGACTCTCTGAGAGAGCGGGCGCGGCTTCTCAACAAGTCGGTCAAACAGGTGGTGAACGACGCCCTGCGACGTGGGATGTCGTCCGACCCACCGGAGACGCCGTCGCCCGAATACCGTGTTGTCCCCAATCACAGCGCACTTGCGCCGGGTATTGACCCACTGAAGCTCAACCAGATCAACGACCAACTTGATGCCGGGTCATTCGGCGCACCTATCGACAGGTGATAATCCCGGCTATCAATGCGTTAGTTCTCGCCCACTCCGACGGAGCGCCTTATCAAGACGTCGACGTCTGAAGTAGACTTCGAGGCGATTCCCAGACGACAGGTCGTCCTCACAATGGGCGGCCTGATGCTCGCGCTCTTTCTGGCTGCCCTCGACCAAACGGTCGTTGGTACGGCGATGCCCCGGATAATCGCGGACATGGGTGGGTTCGACCGGTTCACCTGGGTTACGACCTCGTACCTCGTCGCGTCGACCACCGCGGTACCGATCGTCGGCCGGCTGTCCGACCTGTATGGCCGGAAGCCATTCTTCCTCGGCGGCATCGTAGTTTTCCTCATCGGCTCGGTTCTCGCCGGGGCGAGCCAGACAATGGACCAACTGATCATGCTCCGAGCTGTCCAGGGCATCGGAGGGGGGAGTATCATGGCGCTCTCCTTCACCGCCATCGGCGACCTGTTCGCGCCGGCGGAGCGTGGCAAATATCAAGGTATCGTTGCCGCCGTATTCGGCATGGCTTCGGTGATCGGACCCACCCTGGGAGGATTCATCACCGATAGCCTTTCCTGGAACTGGGTGTTTTACGTCAATTTGCCTTTGGGCATTCCCGTGATTGTCTTGTTCATCCGATTCTTTCCGAACATCAGACATGAGAAACGGAGATATCGCCTGGACTATGCCGGCATGGCGCTGCTGGTCTTGATCGTCGTACCGTTTCTAGTCGGCCTGTCGCTCGGCGGAGTCGAATACGAGTGGCTGTCCTTCCAGATCGTAGGCGTCCTCTCATTTGCCGCGGCGATGATCGTGGCCTTCGTCTTCGTAGAGCGCCGAGCGAGGGAACCGATCATGCCGCTGAGCATTTACTCGAACCCGGTCGTTAGCATCTCGCTCGTCGCGGTGTTCATGACGGGATTCGGGATGTTCGGCGCCATCATATTCGTGCCGCTGTTCTTCCAGGGTGTGCTCGGCGCATCGGCTACCAGCAGCGGCTCGTTCCTCACGCCGATGATGCTTAGCATGGTCGTGGCCGCGGCATTGTCCGGCCAAGCGCTGTCGCGCTTCGGAGGGCACTACCGAATTCAGGGACTCGTCGGGCTCGCTATCATGGGAGTCGGCATGGTGTTGATCTCCCGGATGACCCCCGATACCTCCTTCGGGCAGGCAGTCGCGAGCATCGTCGTCGTCGGCCTCGGTCTTGGCATCACGTTCCCGAGCTTCTCGATCTCCGTACAGAACGCCGTTCCGGCAAATCTGCTAGGCGTCGTCACCTCGGCTACCCAGTTCTATCGCTCCCTGGGAGGTGCATTGGGCTTGGCGGTCCTTGGATCGTACATGGCAAGCCGGTTTGCCGCCGGATTGAGGGACGCGCTACCGCCGGCGATCAGACAGGCAATGCCGGAGGAAAAACTCGCCGAGATGGAGAACAATCCCCAGGCTCTGGTCAATCCGGAAGCCTTGGACCGGCTGAGAGCGGGGTTCGCACCCCTGGGAGAACGGGGCGCGGAGATCGTGGCGCAACTCCTGGCAGCGCAGCGCGAGACGCTCGCATCGGCGATCGGCGAGGTGTTCGTCTTCGCGGCCGGGGCGCTAGCTGTCGCATTCGTCGTGACGATCTTCCTGCCGGAGATCCCATTGAGAGGACGCGGCGCCGGGCCAGGGCGTCTCGAAACATAGCTCAGCGATGGCCGACAATCTACCTTGAAGGCGCAATCAGCGACAAGAACTTGCGACAACGATCACAACGAAAGGAGCGCAGCATGGAACTAGGTGCATTTTCAATCAGCTTGGCGGTGGAGGACCTCGAAGCTTCAAGGGATTTCTACGAGAAACTCGGGTTCGAGGTTGTCGGAGGAGATCCTTCACAGAACTGGCAGATCCTGAGGAACGGCGATCACACCATTGGCCTCTTCCAGGGGATGTTCGAGCAGAACATACTAACCTTCAATCCGGGCTGGGACCGGAATGCCAACCCGCTCGATACCTTTACGGACGTGCGCGAACTGCAGCGCCGGCTGAAAGAGAGGGGCGTACGCATGGTCAACGAGGCGGATGAGAACAGCACAGGGCCGGCCAGCTTTGTGGCTCTGGACCCTGACGGCAATCCAATCCTTGTGGATCAACACATCTGATCGAGAGGGCTGCCGTCCGTGGGCACAATTCGAGCGCCGGCCTTAGTCCGCAGGACTCTGGAACGGCCCGCGCACTGCGAGGAGAGGAACCTATGGTAGTCGACGACAGAGTCAGCACCTCGATGGAGTTGTACGACCGGGCCGGCATGCTCATCCCCGGCCGGACCCAGCTCGTCAGCCGGCGGGCGAGCATGTTCGCCGAAGGAGTCAGCCCGGTCTACGCGAACCGAGCCAAGGGCTCCCGTTTCATCGACGTGGACGGGAACGAGTACATAGACTGGATCAATTGCGTGAGCGCGGTGATCCTGGGTCACGCGGACGCGGTGGTGGACGGCGCGGTCAAGGAGCAGATCGACCGGGGGAGCCTGTACAGCGTCAACAGCCCGGCGGAGATCGAGCTGGCCGAGCTCCTCGTCGACACGATCCCAAGCGCGGAGATGGTCCGCTACTGCAAGGGCGGTGGCGAAGCCTGCACCATCGCGGTAAAGATCGCCAGGGGCACCACCGGACGCGACAAGATACTCTTCTCCGGCTACCACGGTTGGCACGACTGGTACCAGTCCGTTAACTACCTTGCGGACCCGGACACCGGCGAGTTCCCGATCGCCGGCATCGAGCCAATAGGCGTGCCCAAGGTGCTCGCCGGAACCGCTCTCCCATTCACCTACGGCAAACTCGAAAGCCTCGAGGGCCTGTTCGCGGAGAACAAGGGCGAGGTAGCGGCGGTGATCATGGAGCCGCTGCGCTCGGACATCCCGCCGGAGGGGTACCTGGAGGGCGTGAAAGAGATTGCCGAGGCGAACGACGCCCTCCTCATATTCGACGAGGTATCCTGCGGCTGGCGGACGCGGATCGGCGGAATCCAGGAGTACACCGGCGTTACGCCGGATATGTCCGTCTTTGCCAAGTCGATGAGCAACGGCTACCCGATGGGCGTCGTAGTCGGCTCCCGCGATGCGATGGAGTTGGCCGGCCGGATGTTCATCTCCAGCTCCTATTGGAGCGACAACGTGGGCCTGGCAGCCTCTCTGGCCACGATTAGCGAGCTGAAGCGCCTCGACTCGCCGGCGCGGTTCGAGAGCCTCGGCGAGAAGATACGGGCCGCACTCCAGGGCGCGGTCGACTCGGCCGGCGTTCCCGCGTCGGTCTCAGGCTGGCACTACAGATGCGACTTGAGCTTCGACCTGCCCGACGAGGGGACGCGCTCCAAGATCAACACGCTGTTCATCCAGGAGATGGCTCGCAGAGGTATCCATACGACCACGTCGTTGATGCCGACGTTGGCCCATGCCGACGAGGACATTCGCCAAACCGCCGACGCGGCCGAGGGTGCGTTCAAGGTGATAGAGCGGGCGCTGGAGGGCGAGCTCGACGAGCTCTTGGAGGTGGATCCGAAGCGCGAGCCGTTCCGCCGGTTTGTCAGGTAGGGGTCACCGATTTATTTCGGATCGTCCCCGCTTTATCGCATCGCCCTGCCGGGATTCGCGGCCAGTTGGACCCGTTGCTATTCTTCGCCGGCCTCCGACGGGAACGGGTCTCGCTCACTAATCAACGCCTGTGTCTCGCGGATGGACAATCCCTGGGCGGTCTTGTCCCCCCAGAGGCTCTTGACGTAAGCGAGCACCTCGATTATCTCTTCGTGGCTGAGCAGGTCGCCAAACGCCGGCATCGCGCTCTTGAAGCTGGGATCGCCGGGGATTTCCAGCGACTTCCCGCCCTGGCTTACGATCCGGTACAAGAGGCCATCCGCGTGGTGCCATGTGTGCCCGTCGCCATTGAGAGGAGGCGGAGGCAATGTGCCATCGGCGTTCTTAATGCGCCAGTCCGGGTGACCCTCGCCGGCGGCTCCGTGGCAGGCGGCGCAATTTGAAGCGAATATCTCCCGGCCGGTTCGAGGAGCCTCGACGGTGGGACCGCTGCCGAATGTCTGAGTACCTTCGCCGGGAGCAGACGTGCAGGCGGTCACCAACACGGAGGTGAGTATCAGAACGACGAGAGCGGTCGCCGGCCCGATAGACCGTACGCTGACGGAGAGTACGCCACCGCGCACCGGTTCACATTCCTCCTGTTGCATCGTCCTGGGATTCACCGTCATCGGAGTGAGCCCGTTGCCGGTTCAACCTGAATCCGGCTCAGCAGGCAGTTGAAGCAACTTCGCCTTCAAAGATGCCGTTGGCGCGCTGCATCTCCCGGACGTAGCAGATGATCTTCTCCACGTCGTCCTCCGAGACACTCGGGACCGGAGGCATATTACCGAACTGCCAGTGATGCTGCCGGACCCCCTGCCGAACCGCAACGCGAATGCTGACGTCCGGGTGGTGGCCTGGCTCGTAGATTCTGTCGATTAGAGGTGGGCCCTGATTGGTGCCGGCGGCATTAGCTCCGTGACAGAGGGAGCATTTGGCGTTAAACAGGCTTTCGCCGGCGAGAGCCGTGTCCGATAAGGCGGGTCTTGTCACCGAGACCATCTGCGCGTCGTTAGACCCGGTCGTCTCATTCTGTTGCGCAGCCCGGTCACCACATCCAATCAGCATGAACAAGAGGAAGGCCGTTACATAGGTGGATATAAAGAGTCTGCCTGATGGGACTCTGCGATTGGTCACCATGGTCCCGGTGATCTCCGTTGTACTAGACATTGTGATGACTACGTTACTCGTCGTGGCTTTCGAATTGTTACAAACTCTGTCGATAGTTGGCACGGTTTTCTTTCGGGTAGATGCCAATGCTGACGCTCGCGAAGCCAAGGTCACAGCCGCCGGCCTACCAGACTACGCAAAATCAAGAACCCTCGTGAAGAGGTCCGGCCCTGCGCTGTCGGTAGGCGGGTGTAGGTGAGTACTTGCCGGCCGGCGGGGCGTGTGCGCATAATGCGCATAAATGGGCGCGTACATGGGGTATATTATCCGTTGGGCCCAGAAGGGCCAGATCCGGCTCGAAGGCATGGTCGAGCGGAGTCCGCCGGTCCGCTCGGATAATCCCGATGAGTGCCGCGGAGTAGATTGAGGAGGCTGATACTTAGTGAAAGGCCTGGTCATTCGGACCGGCGGATTGACGAAGCGGCTCGGCGAGACCTTCCTTCTACGCCCACCTGTCCGGACGCCGGAACCTCGCCCATTTCCTGGTTCCCGCGTAATTTAGATCATCACGGAGGTGTGTTCATGAACCAAGAGAAGCCAGACCACATACAGGAGAAGCTGTACTCTGCCCGGGCCGGCGGCCCCATCGTACTCGGATTGTCGCTCGCGCTCGTGTTGGACGTCGTTCTGTTCGTGTTCAGTCTTGGCGCCGAGGTGTGGCTGACATTGCTCGTCTCCATCTTGCTCGTCCCGGTCATCCTATTCCTGCTGTGGGGCAGCTTCGTGGTCAACCCGAACGAGGGCCGCGTATTGCAATTCTTCGGACGCTACGTCGGCACAGTCAAAGATCCGGGACTCCGCTGGGCCAATCCGCTATACAAGAAAGAGCGGATCTCGCTTCGGGCCCGCAACTTCGAGACGGAACGCTCCAAGGTCAACGACACCGACGGCAATCCTATCGAGATGGCCGCTGTCGTCGTCTGGAACGTGGTTGACACGGCGGAGGCCACTTTCGAGGTGGACGACTACATCAACTACGTGCACGTCCAGAGCGAGTCGGCGGTCCGCGATCTGGCGACCCATTACCCGTATGACTCGTACGAGGAGGGACAGATATCGCTGCGAGGCAACACCGAGGAGATCGCCGGCCAGTTGAAAACGGAGATCCAGAGCCGGCTCCAAAAGGCCGGGGTCCAGGTGCTCGAGGCGCGGATCACCCACTTGGCCTATGCGCCGGAGATCGCGTCGGCGATGCTCCAGCGCCAGCAAGCCGGAGCTATCATCGCGGCCCGCAGCCAAATCGTCGAGGGCGCCGTCACCATGGTGCAGATGGCGCTAGAGGATCTGTCAAGCCGGGGCGTCGTCGAGCTTGATGAGGAGCGGAAGGCGGCCCTGGTTAGCAATTTGCTGGTCGTGCTCTGTGGCGACAAGGGCACGCAGCCGGTGCTCAATACTGGCAACCCCTACCCGCCGTCGTGAGCGTGAGCGGGTTGTTGACCCGAGACAATACAATAGACAAGACCGATGTCCGACCGGACTTAGAGGTCACAAGTCTCCTCTAGTTACCGTCGGTTTCATCGGGATCCTCGCCTCTTGGAGTGGGGGAGGCGTCCGTGGCAAGGCCGGAGGACGCTGCCGTTGTGGACCGCTACCCTGTTTGATAAGAACCCCAACCCGAACTGATCCCGCAAGGAGGCCGGAGGTTTCAGGAAGCAGGTGATGCCTGGTGATGAATGATCCCTTACAGAACCGGCTCGGCTTCGACGATGCTCACTCTGTCGCCGAGCAAGGTCTGAAAGTCGTATCCGCAAGGTTCAAGAGGGCCGAGCCGTTCAGTTGGGACGTATTCGATGGATTCGACCGGATGCGCGTACTAACCTACTCGGTCAGCACGCCAATGATCGTGAGGATGCTGGACAGGTACTCTTTCGAGCGCTTCGAGTGCGTCTTTGGCTACGAAGGGGGGCTGGGACGGTTTGCCGACATCGTCGCGTTCCAGCAATTCCTGATCAACCAGGTGAGGGATTCCGCCCTTCAGTTGGAGGAAGAGCGCCAGCGGGTCATATTCGAGAGGATCCACGAGGGCAGAGCGCGGTTCTATGTCGTGAAGGACAACATTGCCCACTCCAAGCTGTACCTCCTCGAGGCCGACAACCCTGAGCGCCGGCGGGTGATAGTGGGATCGGCCAATCTGTCGGAGCGGGCGTTTGGCGGCAAGCAGCCGGAAACGTTGATCGTCTTCGACGATGATGCCGGAGCCTGGGATCATTACTCGCGGGAGTACGATGCTGTGAAGGAAACTGCCTCGGACAGGATCGACTTGCCCACAGACCTGCGGGAGGCCGAGATTGAGTTTATCGAGACGCCTGTCCTGAATGATCCAGGCCTGACGGTCTTTCAGGCGCCTGCCCCAGACGAGCTTTCGATTCCGCAGGTCGTACACAAAGTGGAGGAGCTCGCCGTTCCCATCGACCGGGTTGTATCACCCCACATTTCCCGCCAAAACGGTAGGCATGTTCTCAAACCATCCGTGAAGGCGGAAATCAAGAAGATGCGTTGGCTGAAGGGCCTGCAGAGCGAAGAAACCAAGCCGGCCAGCCTGACCATCCACCAAGAGTCTCGACATGTCTCACTCACGGGCGCTCATGTTCCGCTAGAGGTGGACAACGAGGGCTTGAAACGGAGCGCTGAAGCCATAGTCGAGTATTTCAACAACTATCAACTGGGCTTCGTGGGCGACGTGCCCCGATTGCAGCGAGACTACTTCACGTTCATGTCGTGGCTCTACATAGCGCCGTTCATCTGTGATCTTCGAACTCGCGCCGTGGTAGGGGGCGGTAATATTTTCCATTACCCCTCGTTCGCGATAATTTACGGCAAGGCGAACTGCGGCAAGACAAGCCTGGTCGACACATTAATAGCCAGCATGTTTGGCCACCCAAGCACTATACAGAAAGATAGCTTCACCCGCAGAACGCTTCGAGGTCTGCAACAGAACTACAAGCGCTTCCCGGTCGTGTTCGACGACATCACGCGCAGACGCTTCACCGACCACGGCTTGGACATCGTGAAGGACGAGAACCTGCCACAGGTCAAGGAACACCCGTGTTTCGTCATTTCCATGAATGCCGAGCCTCAGTCGTTCTCGGACGAGGTGGTGAAACGCTGCCTCATGATCTACACCAACACCTCTATCCCCACTCACAGGCACGCTCTGGCGGATCGCCTACACACCAGCGTCGAGGACATCCGCAACCGGCTGACGACCGACCTCTACCGGCAGTACCTGATCGCGGTCATGGACAGGTTGGACGACACGCCGGAGCCGCGTGACATCCTGCTTATGTCTTCCGAGATCATCTGCCGCCTCCTGGAAGAGCAAGTCGAAGGACCGCTGCCTGATTGGTGCCGGCCCGTTTCTTGGAATCAGTATGCCGACCGGCGCTACGAACGGCCGGCGAGACGGCTGGCTGCGCTGCTAGCGCCGGAGAACTATCGAAAGAAGGTGGGTGAGGGAGAACAGGGGTGGACGTTGCAAGCGGATACGATCGTCGTCTGGGAGAAGGCGGACGCCTTCGGGCGCACGTCGATCAAGGGCGAAATTCCCGACTTCCTATACGATGATACTTCCAGCGTCGGCGATACGTTCGTGCTCTGGCGCGAGCAGACCGAGGAGTTCCTGGGGAAGAGGGTAGTCCGGCCGGGATTCAAGTGGCCGTGGTCTAGGTAGGCTACTTCACATAACGCTGACGGGCAGGCGTGGCGTCACGTTGCCGGCCGTTCACCATGCGGTCGGAAAGCCTCAATGCGATCGGCCCGCAGTTTCGAGGCCAATGCGACCCTTGTACAAAGAACAACGATATAATGTACTGGCGTTGACTAAGTAGAAAAACATTGGGATGCACATGAAACAATTCACCGCAGCTACCACACAACGGAACCAGGTAACAATTCCCGCCGAGGTTCGGCGACTTCTCGGTTTGAAGCCCAGGGATAAGGTCGCCTTCACGATCGAAGACGGAGGTAAAGTTCGCTTGGGTGCGGCGTCGTTCAGCCTGGAGTCGGCCTACGGCTCCGTTAAGCCCTCCACGAGTCCCGAAGACTTTGATGGGGTTTCGCGTAATGCCAAGGATGCAAAGGCCGAGGACACCGCACTAGAGCTAAGTGAGTCATGAGGTTCTTGGACACGAACGTCATCCTGAGGTACCTGACCAGGGATGATGAAGCCAAGGCCGAAGCCTGCTACCAGTTGTTCCAGCGAGTCGGCCGGGGGGAAGACGAGCTCTTCACTTGTGAGGCTATCGTGACGGAAGTTGTGTACGTGCTTTCGTCCCGTCGGGCGCCCTACAGGCTGAATCACGAAGAGATCAGAGCCCGACTCTTGCCGATTTTGACCCTTCCGGGCCTAAAGCTCCCGCAGAAGCGCGTCTACATTAACGCGCTTGATCTCTACGCATCGTCCCCTCACTTGGACTTTGAGGACGCTCTGGCAGTTGCTCACATGGAGCAGCAAGGGATAACGGAGATTGTAAGCTACGACCAGGACTTCGACCTCGTGTCAGGGCTCCGCAGGATTGAGCCGAGCCCGGCGTAACGGCGCCTACAGATCGTGAGCAGAAATACACGAGTTCCAGAGTCTAGCTGTCGGGAGTGATTATCTGGGCGGCGGCTAACCTGTCGGCCGCCTTGATGGGCCGCCGGCTGCCGGTGTTAGACGTCCCACGGTAGCGGCTATCGGTCTCGTCTAGTTACCTTGCTTCCAATCGACGCGGCCTCCGCTACAGGCCCTAAGCACGATCCGTGCGCGAGGCAGGCGATCAATTGGTGACGTTGAAATACTGAGGTTCCAATCAAAACGGGCGAACCAGCCGATTTGGTGTTCCGGCACGTCGATTGGCGAAAAAAAGGGTAACTGCGCGCCGGAGAAGAATTTATACACGCTCGGAATCTCCGTCTGCGTCGATGTCGTCGAAGATGCTACGCGCGCTTTGCGGCTTCTCCGGTGGGTCGACTTTCGCCAACTGCCGTGGAGGCCTCCCAAGCTCCTGCGGCGTATTCTCTTCGATCCATTCGCGTGATCTCCAAAGTTCGCAGTCTATTAATTCAACCGCACTTTCGTCATCGCCGAACTGCGCCTTCAGAGAGTTCAAGAAATCGAGAAACGGCTGCATGTGCTCCTCGGGAGGCTGGGTTGATAGACAATCGAACTGGTGGTCGTATCGTACATCTTGAAGCCGCGGTATAAGCTCTACGCGGATTCTTTGCACCAATTGCTCGAATTCATCGCCAGTGAAGAGACTCTGGATTTCGTCGTCGTTCAGAGCGCCTGCATCCAACCCCTGAAGAGCGTAATCGCTCACCGTCTCTACAAACTTCGTCCTTTGTTCATCCGGCAGGAGCCCGAATTCATGCAGGCGCTGTGCTAGACGCACTTCCGGAGCCGTGTCGAGGTACAGTCCAGGTTCGCAAATTTGGTCGAGCAGATCGGAGTCTTGCTGCAAATACAGAGAGAGGAACTCCTTGGAGCAACGGCGAGCTAGAAATCCTTGCAGCCTACGGCTCACCCCATACGTTATGAGCCACGGGAGGTTGCTCGCCCTGCGTTGTCGGAGTGGTTCAAGTTTCGCGAGCATCTGGGGAAACAGAGACTTCGGCACGACAACCGCATTCTCAATGCCAAATTCGCCACAAGTCACTTGACCGACCAGCCTCTCCGGTTCGCTTCCTTGGATGAAGATGCCAATGTGCTCCGGGCTCTGGATTAGGATCGCCGCGTACGCGTCTCCGACGGTTGGATGTTTGAATTGCCAGACCGCCTGACCACTTGCGTGAGATAGCAGCACAAGACTGCCGTTCAGGGCCTCGAGCGCAGCTATGCATCCCCCGGGAGTGCTACCGAGACGCCCTAGAGCCTGAGTCTCTGCAGAATCGAGTTCGATCGGGCTTTCGAGATAGCCATTGCGCATATAGATGAGCGCGAGTGCTGCCTTGCTGTCAGTGTCGAGGCTCTGGAGAATTTCTTGCAGCAGTTGTTCACGTTTTTCGACGAACTGTTTGATGTGATACTCATTGATGACTAAATCCTTAGTGAACAGCGGGTCGGCAAAGCGCCGCGCTATTTCCGGGATGAATCGCTGATGGATCGCGACGTCGTCAAGATAGGGCTTGATCTTGCTTCGGAAGGAGCGCGGTTGGCGCCCGAGTTTGACATGGTTGTAGAGTATCTGCCTTTTCTCATCGGCGGACAGATCACGAACATCGATAACTACTTGGCTCTCGTTCAAGAGCGGAAACGCGCTCTCCTTGAGATCGTTGCGCGCGCGGTTGTAGATGTAGTCCCGCGATGTCATGACGATCTTGGCGCCTTTGCCGATTAGGGCCCGCATGTGTGGCAGGATACGATTCCACCGGAGGACAAGTGAATCTTCGTATTGAGTGACGCCGAAGGCGTCGTCCAGCCAGAAAAATTGCGACGGCTCGTCAGGGTTCCAGTGTTCAGTCACCTTGCGGGGATCGTCGAGCTTGAGAATAGAGGCGTTATACAGATCGAGTGACATCATTGCTAGAAGAGACGCGATGGTCGTCTTGCCTGCCGCCGGCTCACCGATTAGCAGCACGAAACCGTGCTTCTCGATCGCGTCGACCGCACGTCGGTAAGCGTTGGTCACGATGACCTTGGCTAGATCCTCTCGCATCGATTCAAGGATCGAGCGAGCCTGGGAGTAGGCACGTGCGTCAAGGATCTGGCTTAGATCTCCTAGCCCGTAAACGCGCGGGACAAGCGTCCGCAGGCGCACGTTCTCAAGAATCTGTTGATTTATCCAGCTTGAACCGAACGTTACGACATGCTCAACCCCCACAGCCTTGAGAACGCCTTCAATCTTCCCGGCTCCGGTGCCAGTTAGCCCTGCATTTGTCAGGAGGACGTACGACTCGCAGAGTCCTCTTTCAACAAGTTTCCTCGCCTTTTCGACTTCATCTGAAATGTCAGATGCCTTAAGGACGTAATTGGCCTTACTTGTGAACTTGCATTGGATTACGAAAGGACCACGAAGGGCCTCTTGTCCGGCAGCGTTCCACATCCCTGTGAATGCACCGTCCCGCCCGCCATCGCCGGAATCCAGAAACGACTCCACAGTTTGACCTAGGATCTCCCTAACGATCGTGAGACATAGTTGTTGGAAGCTGTTCCAGCCCAGGTTACACAGGTCGTACATGTCGCGACTAATAGTGGAAACTTAGGAGACTACAGGAACCGGGCGATTGAGCTCAGTCTCGCGAGGGCAAGTATGTTTGACAGTGCTTAGACAGCGTCGCTTGATCACGGATTCACGCCGACCCATGGGAATCCTAACATTTATGGCAGCAATCTCACTCTTCATGGGGCCCGTTAATAGTCGCGAGGTCTTTCTTCCGAGTTGTCACAAACTACAAGTTACAGTTCTCTGGGTAGTCTATCAAGAGACATTCACACTAGCCACGAGTCGCATGCGGCAGTGACGTACGTCGTGCAGCAAATGTCGCGCCACTGGTGTCACATCGGCCCAATCAACGTTGCCGAAAGTGGGAACTGTTCACCGTCTTTTTCCATCCGACGACTTCGTCGATTCAAGCAAACACGTCCCGTGTCCGCTCCTACTATTGGTCATACTGCCCAATCTCAATGTCGGATGACACCCGGCGTATACAGGCACCGGCTGTCAGGCGTTTACATCGGTTCTCGCTGCGACCCTCTGTGGCGGTCTTGGCAACTTTCCGTAGGAGCGCGAAATGCGCGCACCCTCGGCTCGAGAATGTGTTGCTGGCTTTAAGAGCGGTCAGGGACGTTCTAGAAGCCGGCCCTCAGGCTAGATCGGACTAGACTCCCGAAAGGACTCCCGCCGGCCCACAACGCCGGCCTTGACCTGATCAGCCAGCCGGCGGACCTCGTCGAGGATCTCTTCCGGCGTGCCGGCGAGGTCGAGCGAGGCGATCTCGATCGTCTTGCCGGCGTTTCTTATCTTGTGCGTGCTGGTCTGTCCCTTGCCGGCGTAGACGAGCAGGCCGGAGGGCAGATCGGCCGCCGTGCAGTAGGCGAGCATCTGGTAGATGTCGGCGTGCTGGAACCCCGGCGTTTCAAGCTTCTTGTACTTAGCGTCACCGACGAAGATCGGCCGGGCGCCGTTCATTGCCGGAACAGCCGGCCACCACGATAAATCAGGATACATCGAGATCTGGTTATCTTCGTCCAATGCGAGACTCTTCCCGCGCTTCCATTGGCGTTCGGGTAGGCCGAGGGCCTCCCCCAGCGCTACATAGAGAAACTGCTCAAATACCTTGTTCATGTCGACGAGAAGTGCTGCGCCGGCGACCTTGCCGTGAAAGAGCTCGAGGCTTGAGTTCTCGATTATGAGGCGCGCTAACTCCACTGCCGGTCGGTAGTGCTCGTCGAGCCGGGTGTACTGGACCTCCGGGAGCGCCCCGCGGCGGTACCTGCCGAGCCGGACCGACTCGAAGGCCGGCCGGAGGCGGCGAAGTTCCCGTCTTGTGGTCGGGGAGCGAATCAATGTGTGACCCAGACGGTGAATCGCGGTCTTGAGCAGCCGGTTCTTCTCGATGTCCTCGGTGTACTCGTCGAACGCGACCTCGATGGGCAGCGGGATGCCGAAGCGCCGGCTGATCTGATCGGCGAAACGAATGCGGCCTCGGACGGTGTAGAGCGCGTCTTCCTCGTGCCGGTAGTCCTGGAGCAGGCCGCGTCGGATGGCTTGGCGGGTGCGGTGGGCGAACGCGAGCGCAATCGCTTCGAGGACATCCGGCGCGTCTTCCAACTCGAACGGGTTCTTGCGCCATTTCTTTGGGTCCATCGCGTAGGCGATCAGGAACATGACCCGGTCGATCTGGATCTTGGGCCGGATGACGACAGCCAGGTCGCCGATATTCAGCGCCCCGACGTAGGAAGAGGGAGTGAGTTTATACTTGTCGTCTTCGTCGGTGGAGGGCGTCACGTCCACGTGGGCGTGGTCTTTCAGCGCCGCAATCTGGGCCTTGTCGAGCGTGACGTCTTCGCGGTATTGCTCGTACTCTTGAAGCTCAAGCCTGCGCATCGCCATCGCCGGCCTCGCGTTGCACTTCGCCGTCAGGCTTCTGTCTTACCTGATCGTAGGCGAACTTTTTTAGTCCTTCTTCGTCACCAAAGAACTGCTCCTCGATGTAGGGGATGACGGCTTGCTCCCAGATGAATTGGGCCCTTTTCTCGTCGAGATCGGCCTTCATAAAGTGACTGGGGCCGATGGCCATGTGCCGGCCTTTCAGCTTGCCGTTTGCGCTGTCAACGAGATCGGCTACCCACTTCAGTTCGGTTTTGTTTTTATCGAGCCAGCGGTGCAGCAGACCTTCGATAGGTGGCTCGTCGGGGAAGAAGTTGAAGAAATAGAACCGCCGGCGGAGCGCCGCGTCGACAAGCGCGATGGAGCGGTCGGTCGTGTTCATGGTGCCGATGAACCAGAGGTTTGCCGGCAGGCTGAACGCGTCGCTGCTGTATTGGAGGTTCACCTTTTCGTCCCGGTACTCCAGGAGGAAGTAGAGCTCGCCGAGCACTTTGGCGACGTTGCCCCGGTTGATTTCGTCGATGACGAGTATGAAGGTGGCGTCTGAGTTGGCCGCCGCGTCCTCCGCGATGGAACGCAGCGGGCCCTTTCTCAACTCGAAGGCGACTTGGTCGCCGGTGAGCTTGGGCCGGAAGCCTTCGACGAAGTCCTCGTAGGAGTAGGATGGGTGGAACTGCACGATCCTGAAGTCCCCGCCGTGCTCTCGACAGTGCTCGGCGATGCGCTTGGCGACGTAGGTCTTGCCGGTGCCCGGCGGCCCCTGGAAGATCGCTTGTCGCTTGTCTTGCAGGCCGTGGATGATATTTTCCAGATAGTCGGGGTCCCAAAGGAGGTCCCCGGCCAACGACTCAATGCTCTCCAGCGACCACGGGTCGGGTGGTGGAGGGGGAGGTGGCTCTGGTTCGCGGAGCGCCCAAACCACCGACTGCGCGTCGAGACGGTGGCGCAATTTCAGCCCGCGCGCCTCTGCCTCCTTGATGAGGCGGTCGAGGAAGCCAAGGGCGCGCTCATACAATGCCGCCTCGTCTGCCCGACGTTCTGGCCGGCTGTACCCAGTACGATCGTATGCTTCTTCAAACACGGTTGTCATGAACGGCGGGTACTGCCCAACATCCAATCCCATGAGCAAGACTGACGCAACAGTCAAGCGAGTTCCGGCGCCACCAATCTCAGATTGGGGAAGTTGGCTGCTGAACGCGTCGATCCGCCTAGAAACGGATGAGTCATCCAGGGCCCAGATCGCTCGCAGAGCGTTCAGCGCACCGTCAGGGGACCCATTGATCCAATCACGAAACTTTGCCTGCGTTACATTATGGATGAGGTTGCCGGCGATGCCTCTCCCAACCAAGTCTTGCCAACCGTCGTCCCCAGCGAGCACTGCCTCCCGTGCCAGCTTGAGTTTTCCTGCTATCTTGACCTTGTACCCGATCTCTTCGATTTCCAGTCTTCCGCTGTCAACATACCGGCGAGCGCGTTTGACGAACTCGACCCAAGGCTTGAAGTCATCATCCCATTGGACGCGGATTTCAGCGTGCTCGTGAAAGAGATAATCCATCCTGCCGTGTCTAGCTTCGAGGCGTGAGCGAATCTGTTTCAGCTGATGATCAACGTCTTCCGTTGGTTGTGCAACGAGGGTCGAAAACGCCTTGGCGATCCTTGTCTTGTGACCGGTATTCGTAATCGCCTCGAAATCGTCAGGAAAGACGAGATGGAACAAAGCTTCGCGTTGCGCAACAGGGCTGTCGGGGAATTCTTGCATCATCGCGCTTTCGAGTTTGAGCCGCATCACGAAATCCTTGAAACTCCAAGGATCGCCAAGTATGCGATTCTGCCCAGCCGGCTCTTGCTCCTTCAACTGCTCGGTGAACTCAAAGAGGAACGCAATCTGAAACGAACGCTGTATGTCAAAAAACGGGCCCGGCTTGGCAATGCCCGGCGTCAGGCCGGCAATAAGATCGGAAGGAATCTCCACCGGTGCCGGCGACCACGAGAGGACTTCGTTGATTGTCTTCTGTTCGTTGGCACTGTCCTTCGTCGAAACGATGAGGAAGTAGAAATACAGCGCCTCCGCCATGAGTTGGTACACTTCCGCCGGGCTGCCTTCTAGCTGGCGTTGCAGTTTCTCAAGGAAGCTGTCGCCCGACTGATCCGGGTTATCCGAGAATCTCTTGTGGATTTCCATGAGCACTTGTTTCGACCAGATTGGCTTACCGGGCGTGAACAAGGAATCGTCAGTACGCAGCGCGCGGTCGACCCAAAGTCTGGCCGCCGCGTAGACTCTCTCGGTACCGCTAGCCGTCAATTTCGAGCCCATTGTTCTCCCTCCGCCGGCGTGTTGGCCGCAATGCTGCACTATAGCCTATCCTCGAGGCTCGGCAAAGGCTGAAGCGTGGTCTGTCCGGCCGTTTCAGGGAACGAGCAAAGACTCGGAAGCTCGGGCGGGAAAAGCCGAATGGGCTAAGAGTCGGCGGTCAAGTCGAGTCCGGCCGGCTCCGGGGCGGTCATCGGTAGCTCCAAGGGTTGAAAACCTTTAGGTCCAAGCCGTCAAAGTCCTTGGCATTTCGGGTGGCGACGGCAAGTTCATTGGCCCTGGCTATGCCAGCGATTAGGATGTCGCCCATGTCGATTGTGCGCCCGGTGCGCCCGGCGCGTGCCCGGAACTTGGCAGCCCACTCTGCTCCCGGCCTGTCCAACGGTAGTACGCGGTTGGAATAGTCTGCCAGTATGCCCGATTGCATAGCAGAGATACGATTGCGGCGCCGTCCCCGTGGGAGCAGTTGCAAGCCGTACTCCACTTCGTGTATGAGAATAGACGACAGCCAAATGTCGACCTGTTCGTCCAAAAACTGGACGACGCGTGGATCTGGAGCGTCTTTAGTTAACTCCGAGATCACGTTGGTATCTAATAGGTAGCCGGTCACTCGTCTTCGTCGTCGATAAACGGGATGGGGCGATTCGAGCTGCGGTCCGGCACCTCGAGGTTTGTCCCACGTGGAGTATTCTCAATCAGCCACTGGCCCAAGGGCTTGCGCGGAGGCGACTTAGCCTGCCAGACCCTCTCTGGCACGACAATGAACGGCCGGCGTCTACCTATGCGCTGAGGCCCCTCTTCCTCGGCCAGGCGCAGAATCTCGGATAGCCGTGCCTTGGCTTCGGCGACGGTCCAAACGCGACGGGGTTCGGTAATACTCAAGAGCAAGTCTCCTGATATTGCGGCAATCTGGACTATTATAGACCATATCATAGTCGTGTTCGCCGCATCGCCCTAACGGTAGTCGGTGATCACCGTGGTCTTGCTCACCCCGGCGAGCCTGGCTATTCCGGCGATCAAGGCATGCCCGATAGCCCGATAAGGGTCCGGAATCCAGGGGGAGGCATGGACGGTGACAATGAGAGTCGAACTCTTACAGCACCCAGCGCCCCAGATTTGATACGTCGGTGCGCCGGCGCGTCAACCGGCATGGTTGATTGCCGTGAAACGCTTGGCTCAGGCCCCCTGCTGTTGGATCAACCACGTTGGGCGCCCCTTCCAGGCAGCAGCCAGGATGAAGAAGCCGGTGGCCGTCAGAGCCATCACCGGCCCGGACGGCATATTGAAATAATATGACAGGTAGAGTCCAAGAACGGCTGACGCTACCCCAATAATCACCGCCGCGGTCATGGCTTGGACGAAGTTTCGCATCAGCAATAGCGCGGTGGCCGCCGGCGTAATGAGCATGGAAATCACCAGAATCACGCCTACCGCCTGCAGCGCCAGCACCACCACCACCGACAGCAACCCAAGCAGGAGGTACTCCAGCTTTTCGGTTGGCAGACCGATGACCGCCGCGCCGGAAGGATCGAAGCTGGCGAAAACCAACTCCTTGTGCAGGCCCAAAATCAGCGCCAGCACCGCCCCGGCCAATCCCAGGGTCACAAATGTGTCAGTCCAGGACACTCCCAGCACCTGGCCGAGCAGTATGTCCTCCAGGTTTACCGGAATTCCCCGGGCGGCAGTCAACATTACCAACCCCAGGGCGAACAGTCCGGCAAACAGGATGCCAACCGAGGTGTCTTCACTGAGTCCGGTCCGCCTGATGAGATATCCGCAGAGCAAGGCGGTGGCTATGGCCATGGGAATGGCGCCGAAAAAGGGGCTGATTCCCAGGATGAAGGCGGCGACCATGCCGGGCAGAACGGAGTGGGCCAAGGCGTCGCCCATGAACCCCAAACCCCGGATGACTACGTAGACCCCCAGGATCGGGCACATGACGCCGACCAGCACAGATACAATCAGCGCCCGCAGCATGAATTCATATTGGAACGGCCCGGTAAGGGCTTCAGTGATGATGTCCATGCGCATCTCCAGCCAGCCCGTGGCCGTGGCTGGGCACGGTTCCAAAGGGCCCGTAAAGCTCGGTCAGGACGTCCTCCGTCAACACGTCTTGGGGCGCGCCACAGGCGCAGACGTGGCAGTTGAGGCAGAGACATTCGTCGCAGTAGTGGGCGAGGTGGTTGATGTCGTGGGAAGAAAGCAAGATCGTCCGGCCTTCGTCCCGGAGCTTCATTAGCACCGACACCAACGCTTCCTGCGAAGCGATGTCCACGCCGCTGAAGGCTTCGTCCAGCAAGAGGACGTCGGCGCCTTGAGCCAGGGCGCGGGCAACGAAAACCCGCTGCCGCTGGCCGCCCGACAGTTCGGTAACCAGTGAATGGCGCTGCTCCCACAGGCCGACTTGGGTCAGCGCGTCCTCGGCGGCGGCTCGATCGGTGCGTCCGGGCCGCTGGAACCAGCCAATCCGCCGCGTACGTCCCAGCAGCGTCAGGTCCAGCGCGCTCATGGGGAGGCGCCAGTTCACCTGCTCATACTGGGGCACATAGGCCACCAGCCCTCGCGCTTCGGCGATGGGCTTGCCGTGAATCAGTATCCGTCCGCTGGTGGCTGGCAGCAGAGAGACAATAACGTCGAACAGCGTGCTCTTGCCGGCGCCATTGGGGCCGACGACGCCCATGAGGCAGCCGGGGCCGGCGGTGAACGACACTTGGTTCAAGACTCGGACACCACCGCGATCGACCGTTAGGTCTTCGGCGGCTAACGAAGGGGTAGACCGATCAGATAACATAGGCTAACGCAAGGCCTCCACAATGGTCTGAACGTTATAGCGCATCATATCGACGTAGGTGCCGGCCTCGTCGTCCGGCTCGCTGAGGGAGCCGGTGTAGAGGCCGCCGATCAGGGTTGCGCCCGTTTCTTCGGCGACGCGTCGCGCCAGCCGGTCGCTATGGGACTTCTCGGTGAAGACGGCCGGTACGCCTTCCTGTTCGATGATCTCGATAAGTTCCGACAACTCCAGCGCGGTGGGTTCGGCTTGGGTGGTAGCCGGCATGACCGCGCCGACAACCTCGAAACCGTAGCGTTGCGCGAAATATTGGAAGGAGTCGTGTGACGTGACCAGCAGCCGGCGCTCCGGCGGCACCGTTGCCACTTCCGCCCGGATCCAGGCATCTAGTTCGTCCAGTTGCTCGATATAGGCGGCGGCGTTTTCCTGGTAGAACATCTCGCCGGCCGGATCCAGGCTAGAGAGTCGGGTCGCGATGTTATTGACTGCCTGCTTCACCCGCAGCGGGTCAAACCAGAAATGAGGGTCGAGCGTGCCGCGTCCGTGACCTTCCTCCTCATCCTCGTGGTCTTCTTCCTCACCGAAGATTTCCGCGAATTCGATGGGGTCTACGACCTCACCCAAGGCCACGACGCTGTTCGGGTCGTGGGAGGCGTTCTCGACCAGTTTGCTCAACCAGCCGGCTTCCAGGGAAAGGCCGATGCTCAGCACGAGGTCGGCATCGGCCACGCGGGTAACGTCCTGTGTGCCGGGCCGGAAGGTATGCGGGTCGGCGTTCGGAGGAAGTAGGGAAAAGACGTCCACGCGGTCCTGCCCGACTACGCGTACCCAGTCGGCAACGATGTTGCTGGTGGAGACAACCTCTAGCTTCTCCATCGCTGTCTTCTCGGCCGGTTTGCTTTGGACCTGGGCCGGCGTTGCGCCACCGCAGGCTAGGGCGAACATCAGAGAGAGCGAGGCAGTCAGTGCGGCAACTTGATTAAGGGTCTTTGGCATCAAGGTAGGTCTCCTCACAAAGTTCGAGATTTCCAAGTCTCCAAGATTCAACTGAATACACAAATAAGACTAAGTCTCAGTAAGGCACAAAATTTTTGCTACGAATATCAACATGAATCAAGAAACGCGCTAGATTGCGGCGGGTCAGTTTTGGACGCGCAGTCACGGCACCGGCCGTACACCTCCAGCCAATGCCCGGTCAGTTCATAGCCGTGGCGGACGGAGGTGCTAATCAGCGTGTCCTTGATGTCACAGCCGGTCAGGTCTTCCGACACGCCGCATTGGATGCAGAGCAAGTGATGGTGGTGGCCACGGGAGCTCAACTGGTAGTGGAGGTCGCCGTGTTCTAACAGCACGCGGCAGAGAACGCCGGCCTCGACGAGTATCTTCAATGTGCGGTAGACGGTGGCCCGCCCAAGCTGGGGCGGCATCTGCTTCCGCAAGCCCTCGGCGGTGAAGTGCCGGTCCTGCTCTCCAATGACTGCCGCCATCGCGCGCCGAGGCAACGTCGAGCGGTATCCTCGCTCCTCCAACGTCTCCAGGATTTGCTCGGCCACGTACGAATCTCGCTTTTTCAACGCCATGGCTCTCCTATAGAGGCGTTATTGATACTTAGTATCTAAGATCGCGATTCTATACTGCCGAAGCTGGGCCGTCAACAATGAATCTCGACTCACGCGTACACACTTTGATCGATACGAATTCGGGTCGGCCGGCGCATCCACAGATGATTCACGCCGTCCGGCTCCGACGACCACGCTCCATCGTTGAATCGCGGAGAATTGTTTAGCGATTTCGAAAACTCACGACAATGTAGCGGGAAGGCCGGTCCTCCGCGTTATGGATACAGGCGACCGTTGTGCATCGGTACAGCGTGGGGCGAGTAAGCTCTTCGGGAGGCAACGATGGGCAGGGAACGATTTCGGGAAACCGGTATGGACTCATCTAGTAGTCGCCCAGCGAGGGGCTGTCTCAGTGTTGCGACGTCGGAGCTGCGTTCGGGACGATCCTAATATCGTCAATCAGGCCTGATTGAACAGAGAAATGAAACCCGGTTGTTGCCGTTTCAGCATGCTTCCCGCGACAAAGAATTAACCGGCGTACTGCCCTACTGAATCAATGCAGATGAACGTGCGGGAGTGACGCTGGCCGGCGGTCAGAACTCGGCGCCGGGTTCAATACCCTATGTGTTCAGGAGGTGGTTCGCAGAGGTGTCCACACCGTCGCCGGTTTCATGCCGGCGCGCCGGCGCCCAGCGAAGTCAGCAGGCGCTGCGAGGCCTCGGCGATTTCGTCCACGGCGGTATCAAATGCGCGTTCGTTGGCTCGGGACGGCACACGGTAGCCACTGATTTTTCGAACGTACTGTAACGCCGCAGCACGGATCTCGTCGCCGGTCGCTGCGTCGTCTTTCCTACGAAGTGTCTTTATGCTTCTGCACACGGTAATCTCCTTTGTCCAGGCGGCGGGGAAACGTGTACGGACGGGCTTGCCGGTGGCGCTGGATGGGAAGTTATCGAATGTTAACAGGGCCTGGAGTTACTCTCTATAGTACTCCATGCCGAGGTGTGTTATCTGGTCCTCGCCCATCAGCCATCTCAGCGTGTTCTTGAGCTTGGTCTGTTGGATGAAGAGGTCGTGCTCCGGGTAGACCTCCGGCGCGTGATGAGGACTCTTGAAGTAGAAGGAGAGCCACTCTTGGATGCCGGCCATCCCGGCGCGTTGGGCGAGGTCCATGAAGAGCACTAGGTCGAGGGCCAACGGGGCAGCCAAGGCCGAGTCGGAGCAGAGGAAGTTAACCTTGAGCTGCATCCGCCGGCCGAGCCATCCGAAGAGGTCGATGGTGTCCCAACCCTCCTTGTCGTCGCCGCGAGGAGGGTAGTAGTTGATGCGAACCTTGTGGTAGGCATCGGCGTAGAGCTCCGGGTATTTGTCCGGCTGAAGGATGTACTCCAGGACGCCCAGCTTGGACTCCTCCTTGGTCCTGAAGTTCTGCGGCTCGTCGAGCACCTCGCCGTCGCGGTTGCCAAGAATGTTCGTGGAAAACCAACCGTCCATTCCGAGCATCCTCGCTTTGAGCATGGGGCCGATTACCGTCTTGACGAGAGTCTGTCCGGTCTTGAAGTCTTTCCCGCAGATGGGCGAGCCGGTTTCCTTGGCCAGACACTCGAGTGCCGGTATGTCGACGGTGAGATTCGGGGCCCCGTTGATGAAAGGTATGCCCTCCATCAAGGCCGCATAGGCGTAGACCATAGAAGGCGCGATGCTGTCGTCGCTGTCGCGTAGGCCGCACCGGAAGCTGTCGATGTCCTGGTGTGTCTCGGTTTCAGTAATGAATTTTTCGGTAGAAGCGCACCAGATCATTACCAGCCGGTCGCAGCCGTGGTCGTCTTTGAAGCGCCGGATCTGCTCGCGTACGGCTTCGACGGCCTGCAACTTGGACATCGCCTTCTGAACATTCACACCATCGATGCGCTTGACGTATTCGCTATCGAACACGGCCGGCATCGGCTCTATTGAATTGAGGAACGGCGCGATTGGCTCGATTTGGTCGTGGCGGTCCAAGGCGCCGCACTTGATCGCAGCCTCGTAAGCGTTGTCGGGGATAGGATCCCAGGCGCCAAACACGAGTTGGTCTAGGCCTGCAAGCGGAACGAAGTCGCGTATCAACGGCGTGCGCTTGTCAGGGCGTTTTCCTAGCCGGATCGTGGCCATCTGGCTGAGGGAACCGACCGGCTGACCCGTGCCTCGCCGGATGTGCTCGACGCCGGCGATGAAGGTGGAAGAGACCGCTCCCAAGCCCACCAAGAGGACGCCAAGCTTCCCGTGGGCCGGTTCGATGTCCGGCGTGTCTACCGACACGAAGTCCTTGGGCTCCAAGCCGATGCCCTTCTCGTGGGCGAGCTGGAGCAAATGCGAATGCCACTGGGATGGAATCCGGCCGGTCTTGGCCCAATGCTGCACCGTGCTCTGTCGTTTGCCTAACAAGGCAGCCAACGAGGACTGGCCGCCGAATCGCTCGATGATCTGCTGTGCGCTGTTCATAGGAGTCATTGTACCGGTATTTTCGTTGGTTGGCAAATCGGAATCCGGCGGGTCTTGTCGAGCAAATTGGTCACAGACCGAATCTTGTCACGCACGGGTGGAGTGCCCGGTCGACCTCTAGAGCGAGCGCAAGGTGCACGATGACTCTAACCCTCGGCTTGATACACTTGCCGGGTAGATGTCTATCCGCAACGTTTTGACCAAGGAGTCTGCGGCGTGTTCCCCTGCGGCATGATCGGTCTGCTTAGCGCGGTTCGGCGACTCGCGCTCGTAGGAATGCCGTGCTTGATGGCCTTCGCCGTACTCGTGGCGTGCGAAGTTGTGCAGCAGGGCACGCCAACGCCGGAGCCGACCACTACGCCAACCCTGGAACCTACGTCCACCTCAACACCAGAGCCAACCCGTACGCCAACGCCGGAGCCGACGGTCACTCCGACGCCTACGAATACCCTAACGCCGGAGCCTACTGCAACACCAACGCCGGAGCCGACAGCCACCCCGACGCCGACCGCCACGCCAACGGCAACCCCGACGGACACCGCGACGCCGGAGCCGACCGCTACGCCAACTTCGACACCGACGGATACACCCACGCCAACGCCGACCGCTACGCCAACTTCGACACCGACGGATACACCGACGCCGACACCGACCGACACGCCGACGCCAACACCGTCGGACACCCCGTCGCCGGAGCCGACGGAAACACCTACGCCGGAACCGACGGACACCCCAACGCCGGAGCCGACGGCCACCCCGACACCGGAGCCTACGGCGACACCAACGCTGGAGCCTACGGCTACTCCGATGCCAGAACCAACGGTCACGCCAACGGCGGAACCGACCGCTTCGCCTACCCCACTAGCCTCACCCATTTTCGGCGCAGATGAGCTGAGGTCGGCTTTCGACAGTCTGAGTGAGTCATTTGCAATCTTTCCCCCACCAGGCATAGATCTCTCGATCGGAGAGCTGGGATTGGGAGACTACCTCAGAGATGCGGTGATCTTGATCCACCAACCTACGGATCAATTGATCATTGCGGCGAGTGGAGAGATAACCGACGCTGAGCGCGTTCGGCTCGATTCGCTGCTATCGTCTGACGGGTTGCTAGATGACCTTACCCTTGGACCCAATAGTGTGCCGTCGGGACGCGAAGTCTATGCGAGGGGAGTTCTCAGATCTTTGACCGTGGGCGACAAGTCTTTCGGCGTGCATATGGAGTTTACTATTGCGGGAACTCGAGTACATGAAGAAATGGTCCTGTTCAGGCGCGGGAATCTCTACGGTGTCATCTACTCCACCACGCCTACAGGCAGAAAACCCGCTGTCTCAATTGAACAATTGGCGAGATTGCTGGACGGAAAGATGATCGAAGTTCAATCGGCGAGGTAGTTTCCGCTAGGGTGCACAGATGCGAGAGTCTTCTTGCTGGAGTTCGTGCCGGCACTATAGGGATGCTTGTTGATATGCTTTCCGATGGTTGGTTCGGGGACTACCGGCAACACGAGGAGGAAGCACGCCGTTGCTACTCGGCTTTCGCGTCTCGATCGCGCTGCTCTGCGCGGTTGCTGTTGCCCTGCTTTCGGCCTGCAATGGCGGACCGCCGGTCGTTGATACCCCGGAACCGACGGCTACCGTCACAATAGAGGCTACGGCCACGTCGACGCCGAGCCCTACCGGTACTCCTACACCAGACCCAACAGCCACGCCGACTCCGACACCTACAGACACCCCGACGGCGATCCCCACAGACACATCGACACCGGCGCCGACGGATACCGCGACGCCGGAGCCGACTGCGACACCGACACCGTCGGCAACAGCCACATCAACGCCGTCGCCAACCGCAACGCCGACGCCGGAGCCCACATCCACGCCATCGCCGGAACCAACCGCCACGCCGACGCCAGAACCGACAGCCACGCCAACGCCGGAGCCGACGGCCACCTCGACGCCGGAGCCAACCGCTACGCCAACGCCGGAGCCGACCGCCACGCCTATGCCGGAGCCAACCGCTACTCCAACGCCGGAGCCGACGGCCACGCCCACGCCGGAGCCAACCGCTACACCAACGCCGGAGCCGACCGCCACGCCTATGCCGGAGCCAACCGCTACTCCAACGCCGGAGCCGACGGCCACGCCCACGCCGGAGCCGCTTACTTCCGCACAGATCTTCGAATCCGTCTCTCCATCGATCGTATTCATCAAAACGGTCGCCAACAAAGGCAGTGGCGTGTTGATCGAGGGTGGGTATGTAGTGACGAACGCGCACGTCGTCTGGCCGTACGCAACAGTGCGTGTCGTATTTCCTGACGGTTCGGAGTTCCTTGAAGTGCCGGTGAAGGGTTTGGACCTGCTCGCCGACTTGGCAGTACTTGGCCCAATCGATCCGCCCACTGGCGCCCTGGAGTTGGTTGATGGCGAAAGTTTACCCATCGGCTCCGAGACATTTGTAATCGGTTACCCGAAAGTGACGGAAGAGTTCCCTATGCCTACGATTGTGCGCGGTCTGCTCTCTCGCGTCGTGGAGATGGAGTTTGTCGGTATCATCAGTCTTCAGATCGACGCCGCTCTGGCACCCGGCCACAGCGGATCGGCGCTTGTGTCGGACAGGGGTGAAGTGATCGGTATCACCGGATTCGCGATTACCGATGCGAATTTCGGAGTGGCTACATCGTCTGGCGACATCTTGCCGCGGGTACGGCAACTCATAGCCGGCGGAGACCCGTCCCAACTCGGTGACAGGCGCGTCCCACTGGAGGGAGCGGCACTCAGTCACGAGATTGCATTGGAAAACCTTTGGGCCCAAGGTTCCTATGTGATCGACGAGTTGCCCGGATCCGTAGTCGACATCGATTTCAAGGGCGACAAGGGCGGCGAACTCGCTATCGTCAACTCATTTAACAGTCTACTGTTGTACCTAGACAGCGGAAACACAGGAGCTGCGACTGGTTCGTTTGCCGTCGAATACCGAGGGCCTAACTTCTTGATTGTGCAGCGATGGGCGGAAACACCCAGCAAATTCACGCTGACTAGCAGCCATGGGCTGATACCCATTCACGACCCGGACGATGGCAAGCAAATACAAGTGGGAGAGTCGGTCCTGGGGAACATGGATTTCCCTGGGGACACTGACTACTATCTCGTTGATCTGAACGAGGGCCAGACAATCGAGGTTGCGGTAAGTTCGATTCTGGTCAACAGTTTTCTCACTATCTACTACGAGGGGGCGGGACTCGAGCAAATGATCGTCGATCACAATAGCGGAGGCGGCTTTTTCCGACAAGATTCAAAGATCGTCTATCGGGCGCCTCATATGGGCCGCTACTTTATGGTGGTGCAAGATGCTGCTCTTGACGCACCCGGAGGGTACGTCGTAGCGGTGGAACCGGCCAACCCTGACGCGACACTGACCCAAACCACGGCAGCCTCTCTATTCCAGGACTCAGATCCTGAGTCCACCCCAAGTACATCCTCCGAATTCGGCCTAGCTGAAGTGAGGTCGGCCTTTGCGGAGTTGCCGGGCTCTTTTCAAGAGTTCGACTCTGCAGTCTTCGGCGACTTAATCGCCGTCCTGAATTTGGAGGGCGACGTCAGCGACGTCTTAGTGTTGGCTGAACTTGCTCCATTCCAGTTAATAATTGCCGTAGGTGGGGAGCTGACAGATCTCGAGCGCATCGAGCTAGACGCGGAGTTGTCGTCTGGCACACTGCTCGATGCAATCGTCCGAGGTCTCGTTGGTGAAACGGATCAAGGCGAACAAGACCTTGAGGTTCACGGTAGCGGACTCCTGCAATCGTCGGCCGTGGGCGATAACTCGTTTGGCGCGTATCTGGATATTGGCGGAGAAGCGGGGCCGCTGCGAGTCGAATTGATCAAGTTCAGGCGAGGCAATCTCTTTGGAAACATCTTCTCTTTTGTTGAGGTTGAGCCTAGGATTTCAGTTGAAGAGCTGGCGAGGATGCTCGATGCGAAGATGAAAGAAGTCATATCTGCGAGGTAGCCAACCCCAAACCATACAATGGCAAGAATCTTAGTTCCGACCCACCGGCCCGAACCGTAGTAGGATCGCGGA
Source organism: Chloroflexota bacterium (assembly GCA_965220775.1). Classification (GTDB taxonomy): domain Bacteria; phylum Chloroflexota; class UBA6077; order FW602-bin22; family JBCLEL01. Next base: position 3,394,364 of record OZ244845.1, on the reverse strand, counting down.
TATGATCCACGCGGTCCTGTACGGGTAGAACCGGCAGGAACGAGAAGGATCGACAAAATTGGCGCTCGGATTCCGCGTTTCGATAGTGGTGCTGTGCTTGGTGGCCGCTGCGGGGCTGTTGGCCTGCGAGGTTGGTCAGCAAAGTACCCCAACGCCAGAGCCGCATCTATTCGATTGATTGGTGGGAGATTTAACCCCCGATAACCCGTGATGTTGCCGGGCTAGTCCGTATCCGTGACCGTCGAGTCGCGGCCACATCGAAGTACGTTCTCGGTGGTTGGGCGTCCAACAGGTTTCTTGCATGTGTGACTGCAAAGGGTCTCTTGCAAGTCACCATGCTCTTCCTGAGTCACGCAGACGGTGCGTAGATCGTTAGAAGTAATTCCGCATCACCAATCAGACGATATTCCGGTTCCCGGCCTGATAGAAGTTGGCTGTTGTCCAAAATGATACGGACGCCTTCTCCTCGCTTATCCATCAAGAAGCTACGATCCGTTGTCAGCCATGGCCTGTCCGGAACTGGGCACTTGGCAAGTAAGCTCGTAAGGATTTCATTTCTGGAAGATTGTAGGTGGACGAGGCTCTCGACGTCCATCGTGTTCGGAATTGTGCCCGGGGAATAGAGTTCCAGCCGGTTTACAAACAGGCGCAATCTTATCTTCGAGCCATAAATTGAGTAATCCCGGTGTGCCACGGCATTCACGATGGCTTCGAACACCGCAGTCATATCGAACTGAGGTCTGTCCCGCCGCCCATGTTTCTTAAACGCAGCAACCCTCATGTGCTTGGCAACGAATTCGCAGGAATCGACGACCTGCACATCTAAGGGACCTGCGATGTCTGCGGCGTCAAGTTGGTAGGGATCGGTCGAGTCCCCGGCTGTTATTGTGGTCCCCCTATAGGCAACCGCCTGAACGTAGGTGTTCGGGAGCCATTGTCTAGCGTCTCTGGACGCCATCAACACTCCAGCGACCGTCGGCTTGAGTTGGCCGCCCTCGTAGGTGCGCGCCATCCCAAGTTTCGTCATCATGTCTCCGCGTTCATCGCCGGTGCGCGGGGTTCGAAACCGCGACCAAAGTTCAAATGCAAGATCGTCCAGACTTGCATCGGGCACGACTTGCTCGTCAAACCGGACGAGACGGGTCTGGCTGCGCTGCTGAAATAGCCGGGCCAGGAATTCGGGCGACATAACGCGTTTCGCGCTGCCGACGCGATGCAAGTACCCCCCAGGGCTTCGATGCACGAAAAGACTGCGCGCCACATCGACTTTGATTACAGCCACATCCTCGCCGGTAGAGTTGGGCAGTGATAGCCGTTCTATGACGGGCGCTATGGGTGGATTGATCGAGTCGTGGCACAGCTCATGGACAAATCGTTCCACATCGTCGAGACGATCTGCGGGAATACCCAATATCTCGTGTGTGTCATCTTCCACCCCCAAGACGAAGACGCCCCCCCGACTATTGGCAAATGTAGCTAGTTCGTCCGCAAGAGAGTCCCGATGGGGTTTCGTGACACGTGCGCCGGAAAACCGGGCTTCCTTCAATTCGAGGAACGAGTCCTCACCCAAGCGAATCTTGTCCAGCAACTCCTTCTTGCTATCAAACACGGGTTGGCTCCCGTCCGAGTCGCCGATAGCGGCGTTCAAAGGCCTCGCGGCCACCCTCCATCACCCTGCAGACTTCCTCTCGTATGGCTTCATCTTGCAGGGAGCCCGCCCGCTTGACAACACACTGTCCACCTTCGAAATCCAATGCATGCAGCATTTCCGCGTCCCCATTCACGACAATGTTGGGGTTGTGCGTCACTACGATAATCTGACGTCTGAGCTTGTTCTCGCGAATCTGGCGCACCACCAAGTCATAAATCAGGTGGTTGTCCAGATCGTCCTCGGGCTGATCAAGTACGAGCGGTTCGTCGCCATGTGCGAGAAGGAAGGCCAACATCGCCGCGGATCGCTGACCTGCTGAAGCCTGCGAGATGGGCTGAAAGTCCGTGCCATCCCCTGCGCGGCTGTACCTCACGTTCAGTCCGTCCTCGGGAAACCAAGTCAACAGATTATCGAGCAACTCCGGCCCTCGGTCGAACTTGCGTTTGAGATAGTTATTGAAGCGCCCGCCGAAATCGCCCTGTCCAGCGCAGGCAGATTCAAATCGATCCTTGAGCGTCCTTAGACGCTTTTCTACTTCGGACGTTCGTTCATCTGACTTATCAGGTAAGTCTTCGAGAATGTCGGCCACGATGCCCCTGGATGGCGACTCATTATTTGTGGCAAAGATGTCATCTGAGAAGCGGTCGTCGAGGACGTCCAACGTTTCGCGTAAGGATTGCTCAATGATCTGCAAATTGTCACCATATGGACGAATCTCTATGCGCACGAAGTTGTTCTGCACCAGCGCGTCGGAGAGAAACTCGTGGCGGGCACGGGTCATGGCACGACGAGCTTCCCAGACTTTCTGCAGCCGCTCCTGCGACTGCCCGACGAGCCTATCCCGCTGTTCCTTATCCGACTCCAGGATTTTCATTTCGCCATCGAGTCGTTGCCGCGCTTGCACCAAAATGCCATACTCGTTCGGATCGTTGACGCCTTCCGTCTCGAGGTCCTCGACCAAGCTCTGGTAATCGCCGGCAGTTTGTTCCACGGACGCTTGCCAAACGCTTTTCGCCAACGCCTCGCGCTGCGTCTGTACTGCCCGGCGCAGACGTTGCGCCATGTCGCGCGATTCTTGGGCAGCCGTGTGTACGGCCGCCCTAAGTGCAGTCATCGTATCGGCGACTTGCCGATCCTCTTCTGAAGCCCCGTCGAACAACCCGCCCGGTAAGTCTTCGAGCTGGAGCGCTCCCGTCGTTTCTTCAACTGTGTCGGCGGCCGCCTCCACTGCCTCAAACTGGTGATCCACCTCTCTGCGTTGGCGGTGGCGGTGGCGGTAGGCAGCCAGGATGGCGGTATGCCCGGCGTCCTCGAAGCGCTTCAGCTTGCGCTCCACGTCTTGGATCCCAATGGCGATGTTGTCCTCCAAGCCACATAATTTGCTATCAAGCTCGCGAATTCGCGCTCTCGACGCGTAAAACGCGGCGATAGCCTCCTTTAGAGTTCCTCGCAGCATTACAATTCCCGCCGCCCGGTCTATCTCGCTCAGCAATGCCGTCGGGTTGTCCCCGGCCAACTCGGCTATCTGCCCTTGGCTGTACACTCGAACCGGAAAACGCTCCGGCGTGACGGCCTGCGTGGTAGAAGCCTTCCAATTGTCGTAGCCGGACCCATCCTCCACGGTCGTACCGGTGCCGTTCTGCCTCCAATGGACTCGATGCCTCACGCTGTCGCGCATCAACGTCCATTGAATGCTAGTGGAATCTGTCAAACCGCCGTCTTTCGTCTGGTCTGATGGCACCCGATTAAATCGTTCGAAGGTCACGCGGGATCCGCTATGAACCGCCAAATGCGTTAATTCTGATTCACGCCTCGCTGCGAGCCTCAGTGCATGAATGACGGTGGATTTGCCCGTGCCGCGTCCGCCAACCAATGCGGTGAGCCAAGGGCTGAACTCGAGCTTTGCCGACCGTTGGCCGCGCCCCATGTAGCGTGCGTCAGTAATCCCGATGGATTCGATACAATGCTTCGGCCGTGCAAACGGATCGAAGGGCTCCGGGTCATCGCTGCGGCGGATCGAAAAACCTCCACCGTCCAGCAACGCCAAGCGCAATCCTTCGAGTGATGGTCTCGCCATCTTGATCCAAGTGTACCGCGAGCCTGGGAAACTACAGCTGCCTCCACCGAACGGATGATGGGAGTCGGACCCGAGAACTTCAGCCCATGCGAGCTTGCGCTGGCGATAGAGATCCGGTCTGTCGGCGCTAGGATCTCGAATTTCCATTGCGAACAGGCCATCAGCATCAAACAGAGGCGCCAACGTGTTGCCTGACAATCCCCACGCTCCAGACGGCCGGTCTACGTGGGCGAGAATGGGAATGCCCCCAGCTTCGCCGATGGCTTCAACGACAGCAATGGATGCCGAGTCTGCTGCGACGTCACTCGCGCCCGGCGTACCGTGATACCTGACGGCTCCAAGAAGTTGTGCGACGTCGTTGGAATCCTTGTCGGTGTCGAATACGGCAAGGACGTGAATACCTCCGTTGGCTGTGACTTCCATACCTGGAAACAGGTACAACCGACGAAACTCCGGGTGAGGCTCTTGTTCCAAATCAAGAAGCGCTGACTTCAACTTGTCGATCCATCCGGCGGAATTGTGATCCGTGATCGCCACGCAGTCCACTTTGGCGCGCATGAAATCGAGTAGCCAGTCCTTCGGGTCTGTCTGTTTCAAGGAAGTTTGTTGACTTCCCTTGCCATAGTCCTCAGACGCCGGCGTGTGGGTGTGAATGTCGAACTTCCACCAACGCGCCCCCGGATAATGCCAATCTCTACCTTGGTACACCGTCACATTTGATCCTCCACTCGCACAGGCTACGTTTGTATTCAAAGTAACATACTAGACGTTCATTGTTCGCGAACTCATACCACTATCTGATTTCGTCTCAATCTCCGTAGCCACGCTAGCGAGCCCCGGAAAAACGATTCTGAGAACTAGGATATCAAAACAACGGAATGGGGGTAGTCGACCGACGAGAGGAAGACGCGACCCACATGGAACGGTGCTGGCCTTTGTGGACCTGGAGGAGCGGGTGCCTCAAGATCATCCCCTGTTAACCATCAAGTGTCTGGCCAATGAGGCGTTAGGGCGCCTGTCGCCAAGATGCGCGAAACCATATCGGCTAGGTAGCCTCCACCAGGCCACGCTGAATCGACATCACCTTCAGCGCGAGGTCGCAGTACTATGTGTCCTAGGGAAAGACGACCGTATTGGCGCCCACTATCGGGCTATCGGTTGTCTGGCCGAGAGCTGTTCGCCGAGTCGCAAGGACTCTATTGAGTTGGTGGGCCACCTACAAGAGTGCTACTAACTCAAGAGTTCTTTCTGCAGTCTCACCAACTCCACCAAACTACGTGAGACCAAGAGCCATTGTGCGTCAGTTGTGATCGGCCTTCTCCGGCCGTGCTGAATAATATCTCGTCCCTTATCGCTCCACCACGTGCCCCATGACGAGATCACGCAAGGTCACCATACCGAGAGGGTTGCGCCCATCGTCCACGACCACGGCGCGGGAGAGGCCGAAACGCACCAGCAAGCGCACCGCATATCGGGCGAACATTTTCGACGGCAGGGTCAACACCGGCTTTGACATAATCTCATAGACGTTTACGCGCTCGGGTGCGCGGTTCTTGGCGATCACTTCGCGGGCGATATCGGAGACTACGACGAGTCCCATCTCGTCGTCTTCGTTGCGCCGGTTGACGGCGATCGAGCTGACCCTATGATGTTTCATCAGCGCCATTACTTCTGCGACGGTTGCGAGGCCGTCAACGCTGTGCAGCTTGGAGACCATTACGTCTTCGACCCTGATAAGCAGTTTCTCGCTCATATCTCATACTCCAGTTCTTCCAGAATGGTGGGTAATTGGGTGCTGAGGCCCACTACGTCCTCAATGGCGAGTTGGAACGCGATGCCGGCGCCGTGCTCCACGTCGATGCGTCCGGCGTCACGGATACGTTCTAGAATGTCGCGCGCCCGGGTCTCGATCACCAGAAACAAGACGACGTCGCGCTTGGCCGCCAAGTCGAGGCCGAAGAAGGTCTTCTCCGGCTTCAAGCCTTCGCCCCGCACGCCGTTGATGATCGTGGCGCCGGTGGCCCCGCCGGCCCGCGCGGCATCGATCACGATATCGGTTTTCTCGTCGCTGACCAAAGCGACAATCAGTGTCAGCCTCATGACTCAAGCCTCCTCGGAATGGTTGGTGTTGCGCCGGCGTCTCAGCCAGGATGTGGCGATGGCGTAGCCCAGCACGGAAATGATTGGAAAGACGCTGGCGAAAGCGATGAGTCCGAATCCGTCGATAAGCGGGCTCCGGCCCGGAACGCTCGCTGCCAGACCCAGGCCCAACGCCGCGACCACCGGCACTGTGACCGTCGAGGTCGTGACGCCGCCGCTGTCGTAGGCGAGCGGCACAATGGTTCGACTGGACCGGAAGGTCTGCACGATCACGACGATGTAGGCGGCGATGATATACCAAGGCAGGGGTGTTCCGGTGACGATGCGGAAGCAGCCGAGAGCAACGCCGACGGCGACGCCGATCGCGACCGCGATCCTCAAGCCCCAAGCGTGGACAGTGCCGCCTGAGACCTCCTCGGCCTTCAGCGCCACAGCGATGAGCGAAGGTTCGGCCACCGTCGTCGCAAAGCCAATCGCCGCGGCAAAGGCATAGACCAGCAGATAGTCGTGCCAGTGGACGCCGTCGGCCAATCTCTCGGCCCCAACGGTCTCCGCCGCGGTTAGTTGGCGCGCCATTGTCTCGCCTATCGGGAAGAGAGCCTCTTGCAGGCCGATCAGAATGAGCGTGAGCCCCAACAGGACCAAGACGGCCCCGGCCGCTATTCGTCGCAGGTTGGGCAGTCTTTGCCGAAGCACGACGACTTGAAATAGGACGAGGATTACCACAATAGGCGCCACGTCGAGCGCGGTAGAGAGCACAGTGTCCAGCAAGGTATGCATGACTTCAAACATCAGGCCACCATGCCGTAAGCGAGCACGCAAATCATGGGCGTCAGGCTGGCGAAAGCGATGAGTCCGAACCCGTCGATCATCGGATTTCGTCCCCGAATTGAGGTGGCGAGTCCAACGCCCAACGCGGTTACCAGCGGCACCGTAATAGTGCCGGTGGTCACGCCGCCGGAGTCGTAGGCCACGCCGATGATCTCGTCAGGTGCAAAGAGGGTCATTACCGTCACCAGCACGTAGCCACCGATGATCAGGCGGTGGATGGGCCACCCTTTCAAGATGCGGAGCACGCCCAGTACGAACGCTGCACCGACCGATACAGCCACCACCATGCGCAGTTGGAAGGCGTATGACGTGCGCGAAGATTCGCCGGCGCCGATGGCGCCGGCTTCCGCTGCAACCTCGGCAGCCTCGGCGGCAACGGCGATTAGGGCCGGTTCGGCGACCGTCGTGCCAAAGCCCAGGCAGAACGCGAAGGCGAGCAGTGCGGTCAGACTGCCCTTGCGCGCGAAGCCCTGCGCCAGTGCCTCACCAAGGGGAAAGAGACCGCTCTCCAGGCCCTGGATGAATAGCGTCAAGCCGGCGACCACGCAGAGGAGCCCCACGAGGACGTTGCCGAGGTTTGGAAACGGTTGCCGCAACACCACGATCTGGAAGAACGCGATGACAATGATGATGGGCGCCAGATCGCGCAGCGCATTGACGGTCCGCTGCAGCATCACAGTCAAGAGCCCTGTCACGGCTTCTCCATACTCCCTCAGGTCATTCGTGTCCAATGCCTCAAATATAAAAGGCCGTTTGGGGTCGGTCAAGCGCGCCTAAACGCCGCGCCCGGCTGATGGCATAGCAGTCAGATCGTTGGCCGGCAAGCTAATCGCGCGTCACCGGTTTCCGGCCTAGGTCTCGGATTCAAGCCAGTCGGGGGTGAAGCGGGCGAGAATCATCCGGCCATAGGAGTCGGCTTCGTACAGGCAAAGGATGTTTCCGTCCGCGACCGCCAGGTCGGAGTAGGCCGCCGAACCTTCGTCCAGGACCCTCGCCACCGGCCAGGTGCGGCAGTCGTCGCTGCTGAGCCGGATCGTCAGGTGCGTCCGCGCATCGGCATTGCTGGGGTGGGACAGGAGGACGCGGCGCTCGTCGAGCCGGACGAGGCTGCCCTGGCATGAAGGTTCCGGCAGGGTCGGATCGTATTCGACCGGTGTCCATGTCCGTCCGCCATCGTGGCTGCGGGCGAAGGCGCGGCATCTCTTGTCCTGCCGGCTGCGCATGTTCATGTATACGGAGCCGTCTAGGAGCTCCACGGCGGCGCACTCGTCGGAGGCATCCTCGGTCATTTCCTGCCCCCTCTGCCAGGTCCGGCCCCCGTCGTCACTGTAGATGGCGAACGATGACTGAATCTTGCCGACGGATGGCGAAGGGTTGCGCCACGTCACCGGCCCAGGGCTGGAGTCGGACCAACAGGGAACAAGCAGCCGGCCGCTCCGAAGCTGAATGCCGTGGCCCGGGCCGGTTCCGAGGAACGACCATGCCGGATCCTTCACACTGTCAGTTATTTCCTCCGGCTGAGACCAATTGATGCCATCGTCTTCGCTCCTGGTGACAAACACCTGTTGGCTGTCTTTGCAAAAAGGGAGGATGATCCCTCCTGTTCGGTGATCGACGACCGGGCAGGGGTTCCCGCAGGTCCGATCGCCGTCGCTGACGACCATACGGCCCGCATCCCAGGTCCGGCCACTGTCCTGGCTGCGGCGCACGAGTATATCGATTTCGTCATGGTCCTCTCCAGTGTGACGGCGGGCCTCACAGAAGGCCAAGACGGTGCCCCGGCTGGAGACCACCAGCGCAGGGATCCGGTACCTTCGGTATCCGCCCTTGCCGGCTAGGAAGAACTCGATCTTATCCAATGGGACCTCTCTTATCGGAGTCTTGCTTTGGCTCGTAGCGGCAAACACTCCCATTCCGCTCGGGGCGCGACGTCGCCGGACCGCGCCCAGCCGGGAGTTTGCCGCGCAAGACTCCCATAGTATCTCAGTATCAGGTGCGGGGGAAACTAGACATGCAGTCCGGCGGTTAAGTGCTGTCGGCCCGTCGCAGCCCTGGTCAGATGCCCCGCATGTGCAAGGGTGGTGGTACCATGGGGAGAATGAGAAGAGCAGTTTGCGAGTTTGGCGGATGAACGACCGCGGGCTGAGTGTGGATGACGAAGACAATCTATCTGGCCAATCCTTATGGATTTTCACTCCAGCAGAAGACGACGCTCCTGCCGCCAATAATCGCGGCGCTCGAGGAACTAGGATTAGAGGTCTGGGAACCGTTCGCCCGGAATAACCAGGTGGCTTTTCTCGAGCCGGGATGGGCCTATCGGATCGGGCAGAAGGATTACCGCGACGTGGTGGACTCCGATGCTATCTTCGCCGTAGTTAACGGCGTTCCTCCGGACGAGGGCGTGATGATCGAGTTGGGAATGGCGATTGCCTTGAAGAAACCGACGTTCTTGTTTCGAGACGATTTCCGGCGGGTCACCGAGTGCGAGCAGTATCCCCTGAATCTGATGCTGTTCACCGGTCTGCCGGAGGAGGGTTGGCCGGACTACTACTACACGTCGGTGGAGGAGATCGCCTCGCCGGAGAAGGCGCTCGCGCGATGGGCCAAGAGCCCGTAGCGGAAGCGGAAAACAGAATCAGTCCTCAGTCTAGGGCAATTTGCCCACCGTTGCGCTTAGAATTAAAGCGGGTTTGTTGACTGAGACCTAATGAGAGCGCCGGCTAGCTCGCCGCATTCCTGTAAATGGATCGATCAAGATGGGCAACGCCATCAATCGACTTAGTCAGCGGTCGGCGGTGGCCACATGCGCCCGGCATTCGTATCCCGACGATTGGAGTGAAAAACGCATGGGGAAGAGTCGAATTCAGAACTCAATTTCACCGGCCTATAGGCACCATATGAATCAACGACGGCTGTTCGGAAGCCTCTCGACGATCCTTGTCTTGATCAGCATCGTCTTGATGATTGCTCTTCTTGGCTGCCGCGGCGGCGGCACGGAGTCCGGCGAAGGCGGAGACGAAGAATCGGGCACCGAATTCGGGTTGAGTGATACCTTCGACGAAATTCGGGCCGGCGCCAGGCTGATTTTTTCCTATGACTCTGCTGCCAATGCCTTCACCGGCACCGTGGAGAACACCACCAACGATACGCTAAGACGGGTGAGGGTAGAGGTTCATCTCTCGAACGGGGCCAAGTTGGGCCCGACGACTCCGGCAGACCTTGCTCCCGGCCAGGTAGGGGGGTACAGCTTCCTCGCTACAAGCCAACCGTTCACGTCCTGGAGCGTCCACGCCGAAGTCGACTGATTCCTCAAATCTCAGTGAGGACAAGCCGACGTCGCCGGGCCTCGACTCCGCGAGCTGGTTGGAGCCGGCCGGGCCGTTGGCCCTTTCTCGCAGTAGGCGGTTATGCTCCACCCTTGTCCCAGGGGACTCTCTCTCGCTTGGAATCCCTGGATCCTAGGGGTTGATATCCAGAGCTACGTGATTTTAGCGGATGGGGACGGCAGCTTGATAGATCTCGCCGGCGGAGGCTACTATCCAAGGATCCGGGGTGTGGGCGACCGAATCCTCCTTGCCCGCATAGTCCAACACGTCGAGCACGTGGCGCATCGCGTTGATCCTCGCACGCATCTTGTCATCGGACTTCACGATCGTCCATGGGGCTACGTCGATGTTGGTCCGGAGGAACATCGCCTCCTTCGCCTCCGTGTATTCCTCCCACTTGTCCTTCGACAGTAGGTCGATAGGGCTTATCTTCCACTGCTTTAGCGGATCCTTGGCTCGCTGATCGAACCGCCGCAGCTGTTCCGTCCGGCTGACTGAGAAGTACAGCTTGATCAAGTGGATTCCGCTCTCGACGATCATCTGCTCAAGGACCGGCGCTTGCCGCATGAACAGCCTATAGTCAGAATCGTCCGAAAATCCCAGCACCCTCTCCACGCCGGCGCGGTTGTACCAGGATCGGTCAAAGAGTACGATCTCGCCGGCCGTCGGGAAATGCCGGATGTAGCGCTGGAAATACCACTGGCCCAACTCTTCCTTTGAAGGCTTTTCCAGAGCTACCACCCGAGCGCCGCGCGGGTTCCAGTGCTCCATGAATCGTCGGATCGTGCCTCCCTTTCCCGCGGCGTCACGTCCCTCGAATATAATGATCACTCGCTCGCCGGCGTCTTTGACCCAGTTCTGGAGCTTCACAAGCTCCACCTGAAGAGGGAATTTGTCGTCGTAGTATTCCTCGAAGCTCAACCGGTAAGCGTACGGGTAAAGGTTGTCCTTAAAATATCTGATGCGTTTCTCTTGGTCTACAGACGAAGGATCGTCGATGGGATCCGCGTCAACGACCGCAGACCGTTTCTTGATCACTTCGTGACCATCACCTTGGAAACGCGCAAGGTAGCGGTGGTTGCCTTTATTCTTCTTCTTTGGCATCAGTCCACTCATCTATCGGCGGTGACGGTTCCGCGAGGAACGCAATGCTAATATGGGCCCGTGAAGATTGCAACCCTTGGTTTACCGTAACAGCCTGACTTGCCGACGATCTTGGTGCGAGAATGGCAGGCTCCCGTCGAGAGTAGCAAGAGAGACATGTAGCGCCGGGGCTTGTCCCCAGCCCAGCGCCACGCGGCCAGCCGGCGGGGGGACCACCGCTGACTTCAGTATATTGCCATCGCAATCCGCCGCTTGAATGCCTGCCGGCCTGTTGATAAACTGACGAGTACAAGGACGGGTACTGTGGCGAAGACCTACGGTCGACAGTCGCCGGCTGGGCCCAACTTCCGAGGCGAGTTCGTAGTTGCTGTTGGGCGTCGGTTCACAGGAAAGCTCCCCGGTTTTCCGTGGTAAACGGGCTACGATTCATCTCGTTATCGAATCGACGTGGTCGAGGCTGCGTCTCCCGGCGGGCATTGACTATCAGCTTTCTCTCCAAGGAGTCCGTTGACAACTCTAGCCGCGATTGACGTTGGCTCCAACGCAATGCGCCTGGCTATTGGCGAAGTCCTGGACAACGGTAAGGTTAACGTAGTCGAGACGGCTCGCGACCCCGTTCGTCTCGGACGAGATGCCTTCTCCCAGGGGCGACTCTCCCCTTTGCTCATCGATAGAGCAGTAGAGGGCTTCCGCACCTTCCATGAGTCGATTATGCGCCACGAGGTCAAGCAAATTGCCGCGATCGCGACCAGCGCAGTGAGAGAGGCTGATAACAGTACAGACCTGATAAGCCGGATACGGGAAGACACCGGCATCGAAGTCGACGTCATTGGCGGCGCGGAAGAGGCTCGCCTGATGCACCTCGCCGTATCGCGGAAACTGGACATCGGGAAGGGTGAGGCCATGCTCGTGGATATAGGTGGAGGTAGCGTCGAGTTGGTTCTAACGACCGATGGTCGCCTCATTGACAGCCGGAGCTACAAGCTGGGTACCGTCCGTATGCTCCAAGTCCTATCGGACGATAGCTTCGGTCCCGGGCGTTTCGACCAATTGGTTCAGGAAGTCACCCGCGAGACGCGTGATTGGGTCACCGACGTGTTGGGCCATAATCTGATCGGACTCTTCGTAGGCACTGGAGGAAATGTCGAAACCATCGGCGACCTGGCCGGGAGGCGCGCCGGCAAGAAGGCCACCTCGTTCGCCCAAGCCGGCGACATAGACCGGATGCGCGTCGTGCTCGAGGAGCTCGATTTCGAGGGCAGGCGCTACAAGCTGAACCTCAAGAACGATCGTGCGGACGTGATTTATCCGGCGACTGTTGTTATCCAGGCGCTCATGAACGTCGTATGGGCGCCGACCTTGGTCATCCCACGTGTTGGCCTCAGAGAAGGGTTGCTGGCCGATATGGCGATGCGAAGGACACCTGTGGTCGCCTATGTGTGAGAGTTCATTTCTGCTAGCCCGGCTGTCTCCGGCATTAGGGTAACGCGACTTGGATCTGTATGTGCTCCGACACGGTCTGGCCGGCACCCGAGGCAGCCCGGAATACGCCAACGATGACGAGCGCCCGCTTACGCCGGAAGGTATTCGTAAGACGGTCCGTCAGGTGCAGGGACTGAACACGTTGAAACTCTCCCTGGATGTGATTCTCACCAGCCCATTGGTCCGCGCAGCCGAGACTGCTAAGATCGTGCATCAGGGGCTTGACAGGCCGGGTCAGCTGGTCACATCCGATACCCTTAAGCCGACCGGCGATCCGGGGAGACTGATCGAAAAACTTGCGATGAACTATACGACCTCGAGCAAAGTCATGATCGTGGGCCACGAACCGTACTTGAGCAGCCTTGTCTCCGTGTTGGTCACCGGTGATCCGGAGCCGGCTATTCGGCTCAAAAAAGGATCTCTGTGCAAACTACGCATGTTCGCCGCCAGATACGGTCGTTGCGGCTGGATCGAATGGTCTTTGACCCCCAAACAGATGGTGAAACTCGCATGACGCGGATAGACAAATCCATACGCGCGTCCCGGGATCCGGCCGCGTCGTTCGCAATTGTCGGAGAAAATGCACACCCTACCAATGACTCTGAGCATCGGGTTAGCCGGCTAGCGAAGCGCACCATCGATCGACGGTTGAGGCGAGTGGCTCGTCTGCTGCCCCGGGCGGCAAAAAAGCCGGAGGAAGATGTCGAGTACGTCCACGACCTCCGGGTCAGTGTTCGTAGGGCCGCCGCGGCCCTACAGCTGTTCGCCCCGTTTCTCCCGAGGTCTGCTCATAGCAGGATAATCTCGCAACTCAGGAGTATCCGCGGTGCTGCCGGCCGCGCTCGCGACCTTGATGTTCTCGAGGAGAGGTTATCTCAGCTTGCCGTTGCCGGCGGAACGAGTACTCAACTAGCCGCGGCAATCGACCGCATCCGCCGGGACCGCCTGAGGGCGCAGAAGCCACTCCTGAAAGTCTACAAGAGAGCCTCGAAGCAGGATTTCAAGCGCCGGATCCGTGACCTATCCGCCCGGGTAAGATGGCGTGGGCACGGCGCTGAGCCGGAGCTCAGGGACTGGGCCGGCGCCGCGCTTCGACCCGCGCTCGATCGGTTCGCCGCCCGATCGTCCGGCGATTTGTCCGACCTCAGGGCGCTCCATCGTATGAGAATAGCTGAGAAGCGGGTCCGATACTCCCTCGAGCTACTCGAAGGGTCTACCGGCTCTACCGCTCATCGCGCGGCGCCGGTACTCAAAGAGCTCCAGGAGCGGCTTGGAGATATCAACGATCACGATACGGCTCGTGCTCTCCTTCTGCGGTGGAGGGACAAATCCAAGAGCCAGGGTCTACGTGAGGTGTTTTGCTATCTAGCCGCGTCCGAAAAGCGGAGCTGCAGCAACGCCCACGACCAGTTCCTGGAATGGTGGACCCCCAACAGGAATTCCGACCTGCATGAGCAGATCAACGCGATCCTAGACGCGATCGGCTGCCGCGAACCTCCGGCCTCCGCCGGCGATACAAAGTCGCTCTCCAACCTGACGTCTCTCAGATAGCCAACCCCGCGGTCCTTACTGCTCTTACATTCTTAACGGTTACGGTTAGAGTCCAGACATCGATCAACATTCGCGTATCTGTTGGCCCCGACCACATACGCTAGCATGATCAACATCGTGCGCACACTCACCCGATTCTCGATAACCTCCTGTCTAGATACTGCTGTATTACTCGCAGTGCATCCAGTGAGTGCCGCGTCCGCTGCAGCTTTCCGGATTGCGTTTGGCGTACTCGGAATCGTTGCGGTGGTACGATTCACGGCCCGGGATTGGATTTCCGAACTATACATCGAGCCTACCCACCACTTTACGTACTCCGGCTTTTCATGGGTCCAGCCTTGGCCGGCCTGGGCAATGTATTTGCACTTCGCCCTCCTCGGCCTAGCAAGCTTGGGCGTGGCGCTTGGTTACCGATACCGGCTCTCCATCGCTGCATTCTTCCTACTGTTCACCTACATTGAACTTATCGACAAGACCACCTATCTCAACCACTACTATTGGGTGAGTTTGGTCAGTCTACTGATGATATTCATGCCGCTGCATAGGACGGCATCGCTGGATGCTCGCCGGCACCCTTCATCGTTTCAAGTGCGCACGGTACCGTCGTGGGTGATATGGGTGCTGAGGGCCCAGGTGGGTGTCGTATACCTGTTTGGGGGAATCGCCAAGCTGAATCCGGACTGGCTCCTACATGCCCAACCGCTGCGAATATGGCTGTACAACAACGGCGACTTGCCGCTGGTCGGGCCCTTACTCAAGGAAGTTTCGTTAGCATACGCAATGAGTTGGGCAGGAGCCGCCTTCGACTTGACGATAGTCGGCTGGCTGCTGTGGCGACGAAGCAGACCCGTCGCTTACGTCATACTCATCGTGTTCCACGTGATGACGTGGCTTCTGTTTCCTATTGGTATGTTCCCTTGGATTATGATCGCCGGGACTCTGATCTTCTTCCCGCCCGACTGGCCGCATCGGCTGTTGGCCGGAGTATTTCCCAGCACCAGAAGAGCGAATTCGCCGACACCACCTTCGGACTTCCACCCCACGTTGCTCCATCGCGCCGGCGTCGTCGCGCTTGGCCTATATGCAATTGTGCAGATAGTGGTGCCCTTGCGCCATTGGGCTTATCCCGGTGACGTGCGATGGAACGAGGACGGCTACCGATTTGCTTGGAACATAATGTTGACTGAGAAGGCAGGCCTCGTCCGATTTCGAGTGGCCGATCTGTCAAACGGTGAGGAGTGGCTGGCCTATCCAGAGGAATACCTGTCCCCGCTTCAAGTCGAGCGCATGTCCTATCAACCAGACATGATTCTCCAGACGGCGCGCCTCATCGCCGAAGATTGGGAGCGACAGGGCCATAATGTCCAAGTGCGCGCCGATGCGTTCGTCACGTTCAACGGCCGGCGGGCCGCCCGTTTGATAGATCCCAACGTGGACCTTGCGCGGGTCAACTCAGGAATTCAGGCCAGTACCTGGGTTCTGCCAGCACCGCCGGATGGTTGAGCTAACGGAGGCTGTCTCCGTCGGTATCGCTGAAGCCGATTGAGACACCTAAAAGGCTGACGACTTCGGTACTGAAGGTGCGCTGGAGAGCCAAGAGTCGGTCGTACACTAACTGTACCCTCTCAGGGTGCTCCTCAAGCGCCGAGCTCAGCGGCATCTCCACGGCGTCGATTGCTGACAGGGCGTCCTCGAAGTGATTGCGCATACGTTCGTCTGTCTCTTGGGACAGAACGAGGACGAGATCAGATATTCCGAGGCCATCGCTCTCATTGGAACCCAGGTACATACTCCGCATTCCGAGGATCTCATTGCGCAGGTCGTTCAGCGAATTGTCGCCGGCACCGCCGGGGATCGCCGATGAATCGGGGCCGCCTTCGCGCAGTCCAATGGCGGCGGCCAGCCTCATGTCCACGATTGTCCGGATCAGGAAGACTTGAGTCCGCACCAACTCAGCGACCGCTTGCCTGGTCAACAGCGAACTGTTCGAGCGCCCTGTAAAGAAGTCTTGGTAGGCCGGACCGTGCTCTCTGACTACGCTCCAGTCGACAGAAATCGCATTTGCCTCAGACTCGACCACGCGGCCGAGGGCGGTCAAGTAGTCGCAGCGCGTCGAAGACGGTCCGCTCAGGTCGTGCAATGCGTCATCGCTGAACAAGAGGTACTCGATCGCACCGAAGCCCCTCTGAGTTGAGGCCAAGACATTCCGCACCTCTTCCTCGGTCGTTGCTGGGTTATTCTCCAACATCGCCTCGATGCGTTCAGGCGCGATTTGAGACCAGTCCATGAGACTTATGGAACGTCGGTCCATGACTGGACCGAACCATGTGGCCTCGGATCGCATCCACGGGGCACGCGCCTCCCTCCACGCTTGGCGAGCCTCGATCAATGCGGCGTCTGAAGGCCGGACGCATAGATCCTCCAACGCTTGTCGCAGATCGCGAGCTTCTTCGGCCAGTGCCTCATACCCGGGAACGATGATCGAGTCGGTGAGGCTGATCAGGACCGCGTCCTCATCGGGTGCGCTAGGACCGCAGCCGACGGCTAATAGGAGGAGCATTCCCAGACCGTACGCTCGCAGCAACGGGCTCACTAGAGTGACCTGAGGAACTGCAATAGAGCCTCCCGATCTTCCCGTGACAGTTGCATGAAGGAATCACGGGACCCCTCCGCTTCGCCGCCGTGCCAGAGAATCGCCTCCTCGATACTCCGGGCCCGCCCGTCGTGCAAGAACCTCGTGTGACCGTTCACAACTTCTACCAGGCCAATGCCCCACAGGGGTGCCGTGCGCCACTCTCGTCCTGACGCCTGGCCGTCGGGACGATTGTCGGCCAAGCCTTCGCCCATGTCGTGAAGAAGCAAATCCGTGTAGGGGTAAATTGTCTGGTTGCGCAATGCTGGAATAGAGTGGTCCTCCATCGTAACGTGGCGCGGAGTATGACAGGCCGCACAACCGACCTTCACGAAGAAACGAGCCCCCTGATGAACCGTGGCGTCGTCCACGTCGCGCATAGCCGGCACGGCCAGGGTCTGCACATAGAAAGTCACCTTGGCCAGCCTCTCATCCGGTATCTCAGGCGAGCCACCGTTGGGTGACTCCCGGCAAGTCGCCTGTGCCAGGGGACAGTTCTCTTCGGCAAATAGGCTGGAGGTGATGCCGATGTCGCCACGAAAAGCGGCCGCGGCCTGCTGCTCGACGGTGGGTTGGTTGGCCTTCCAGCCAAAGCGGCCCAGGACCAGTTTCCCTTGGCGGGCATCCCAGACCATGTTGCGTCGGCCTGAAACACCGTCGCCGTCGGCATCGTCCGGATCCGCCAGTGCAAGGATGCGCTCCTCAGGGATTGCCTCCAACAGACCCATACCGAAGGTCGAAGGAGCGATCCGGGGCGATATCATCAACCCCGGCTCGAGCTGTCCAAACGCCGGATCCAGGATAGTGTACGTGGGTTTGCGCAGAGAATAAGACGTTCCATCGGCGTACCGGCCGGATATCGTCGCGTAGCTGATAGAGATGCGTCCTTCGACGGGCACGCCAACAACAGCGCGGTCCTGCAGCTGTCCGCCATAGTTCGGTTCGTCGATCGGGCCGTCGGGGCCATGAACGCTCAGCCTGAGTAGTAGTCCTCTGACAGGGTCATCGTCGTGCTCTGGCGGTCGTGCACGTCCATCGTGGGCGTGGCACGAGGAACACGACTGGGCGTTGAACGTGGGTCCAAGCCCGTCGCGTCCCGCGGTCGATGCTGGTGCCGTGACCCAGTTTTGGGTGAAGAAACTATCCCCGATCTCGAAGATGCGCCGTTCCTCGTTAGTCAGGTTGCGGGCAGACAACTCGAATGCGTTTCGGCCTTTGCTGAACGGGGTGGTGTCGCCTCCGAGCCGCTCGTCGAACACTAACTCCAAGTCGATTCCGTCCCCACCCACGACGCCGCAGGCGGGGAGCAAACCGAGCGAAGCAGCCAGAATGATCGCGCCCACGACGGCCCGCATCGGGGTGCCGGCCTCTCAATACAGACGTTAGCTTACGTTGATCTTGATCCCGATCTCTTGGGCAGCATTTACGATCATGTCGGTTTGCTGCTCAAGCGAGACGATGGTTGTACGCACGGCCTGTCTGCCCGACGACTGGTCCGAGACCCCCTCGAGCAGGTGCTGGTCGAAAGGCTCCGGAATACCGGCGGCTAACTGTACGCTGGCGCGAATGTGAGAGACGAGTTGATCGGCAAGTTCCTGGTCCTTGGCGGCGATGAGGTCTCTAATACCGACCCCGGAGACGGCACCGTAGTCGCCCAAGTAAACCATTTGGACTCCTAACGCGTTGGCCAATATATCCGCGGTGGTGTTGTCTGAGAAGCAAGAGTGTTCGTCTTCCTGGGACCGCTCCTCGAACGCAACCGTCATCCTCTCGCCGGCAAGTTCGCCGCGGCTCAACTCGCCCATGCCCGTAATGATGTTCTTGACAGCTTCGTCCGGGTCCAACGCTACGAATTCCGCGCGGTAGTTGTCCTTACGCATTGGCGCCCATGCATCTACCATCTGTTGGAGATGGGTGACCAGTAGATCGGATGCGACTGCGAGGTAGGTTGCGCGCCGTTCGGCATTGGCGTTTGTGGTGTAGTCCTCAACTGGCCGGTCGCCAGGGCCATCCTTGTTCAGGTCCTGCCCCCACAGCAAGAACTCGATGGCGTGCCAGCCTGTGGAGACGTTCTCCTCGCCGCCCTGCTCGTTTAGAGACACCAATAGGTCGGCGTCGATGACCGGGAAATCGCCTGGTTTGTTGATGATCCCAGCGTCGGGATAGCCCTCTACGTAGTCGATGTACGCTTCGTCGAGCGGCCAAGCGTTGATCAGTCCCTCGGGGCCATCGTCAGGATTATCGATAGGCCCGTCGTAAAAGCGGAAGACTTCAGTCACGCCGTAGTCGTTGCGGGCGCTGAGCCAGAGGCGTTTTGTTGCCTCTAGATGGGCCGGCGTCGGCTCATCGATGAATCGATCTATGGCGCTGTCCAACGCCATCGCAGACTTCAGGCTCTCGGAGTAGGGGTGGTGCACACCGTGGGCGTAGTCAGAGACGGCTGCTCGCTTCAACTCATCGTCAGGTCCGCCTCCGGCGCAGGCGGTCAATAGGCCGGCAGTAAGTGCCATCGAGACGAACAGAGCTAGAATTCTTCTCACCGCGTTTCTCCTTACGCAAAATGCAATTCGGTCTCATATCCTAATTCTCGATTGGCGCATCCGGGCCCCAACTCTGATTCGGTTCGGCAACCAGGTCCATCGCTTTTGACCATCCTGCATCCAACGCTTTCCTATTGCGTCGATAGGACTCCCTCGGGCTGGCTGTCGACACCTTAAGGTATGCGCTGGTTTTTCAGTTCGATGCGGCCTCACCTCACTCTCAGGCAACGACTTTGATTAGCCTAAAGATTTATTAAGCTCCATTAACAACCATGAAGCCTACGCAACCGAAAAGTTGGTGTCAAGAGTTTTTTGCCGTTTTGCCGAACTGCCTTGTCGAGTCAGTGAAACCCGTGCCGGCGGGATTGACGGAACCGCGTAAAATTAACCGTGCTTCATAGTAATAAAGCTAACTTAATCTTGTCAAGGGATAATTCGGCCCCCAGGTGCACAACTCAATTCTGATGGTAGGTTGGGTACCGCAAGTTGGTGTGAGATTTGCTGGGCCGGCGCAGGGCGTAATACCCGCTCCGGTGGCCAGCGGCCTAGGTCGCGGTGTCGGCCCAGCCTAATGTCGGCGGAAGCTACCTCGGTATCTCCGGCGTGCGTGGCCCATGATTTGGGCAACGGAAACTAGATGAATTGCGAGAGGGCTATTCCTAAACGGGGCCCGAGACGCGGATGTGTTGCGCCCACTTTGCCGGTATATTCACCTGATGGTTGCCTGCTCCCACCTCGATGTTTCCGGCCCTGAGATCAATTTGTTCGACGGAAACCTCCGACCCAGGCAGCAACCCATTGTCGTGAGCAAAGTGCAGCAGTGCCGGGTCGTCCTCGCCCTCCTCCGTAATCCTCCAGATGACCACGCTTGTTCCCGTGTTCGTGTCGATAAGCGTCCGCGCACCAAGCAGCCTTTCTTCGTCTTGCGAGCCGGGGAAGGGATTACCGTGCGGACAGGTAGTCGGTTGACCTAGTCGCTCATACAGGTAGTTTTCCAACTTGGGAGAGAGCGTCTGCTCTAGATGTTCCGCTTCGTCATTGGCATCCGCCCAGTCGTATCCAAGGCTATCGACCAAGAGTCTTTCCAACAGATAGTGGCGGCGTATGATGGATTCGGCAATGTTGCGCCCTTCTGCGGTCAGTTGGATTCCTCGGTCTTCGTCGATGACGGCGAGACCCTGTCGCTCCATTCTTTGGAAGGCCTGTGTGACTGCGGACGCGGACACTCCCAATCGCTCAGCGAGACGCGATCCGACTATCCTTGTTCCCTCGCGGAGCGAAGCGTAAATACGGACCAAGTATTCGCCTTGCGCTATACTCACGTCCTGGCTGGCGGTCCCGGGTGACATGGTCTCCTCGCTGTACGCTATGGTCTTGGAATCCCTGTGTACAAAGTAAAGCCTATCACACGCATTCCCGCGTCGTTCGCATAGTACGAGTGGTTTGATAGGGAGGTCATCTCCGGCGTACAGGGCAGCGCCGCCGTCGATCGGTGTGAAACTGAGAGGCTTCCACGTAGGCCCGGACGCCAGTCGGCCCACTATCACGTAATGCGAAAACGGCTGTCGAAGACAGGTTCCTCAGCCGGACGACTGCAGGCCGGCCGCGATCGCGTTCACGCTGTGGAGCAGGGCCGAAAGTAGCTCGGCCCTGGCACCCTCGCCGGCCGGTGGGTCCAGCCGCCAACGCCGCAGCAGGTTGAGTTGGGCCTGGTGAAGGACGTCTACATAGGGGTTACGCAGCCGGATCGAGCGTGACAACACCGGCGAGTCTTCGAGCAGGACTTCCTGGCCGGCAATCGTTACGATAGCTTTCTGAGCCAGGTCGAACTCACGCAGAATCATTCCCAGAAACTGCTTGCGCTGGTCGTCATCCTGCGCAAGTCCGGCGTACAGGGCCATCGTCCGACGGTCGGCGACTCCCATGCTGATCTGTGAATTGTTGATGGCGCCACGGAAGAACGGCCACTCGGCATAAAATCGGCGGGCCAAGTCCAGTAGGCCCGCATCGCCGGCGACCGCTCCCAGCGCGGAGCCAATGCCGTACCAACCTGGGATGTTGAAACGTCCCTGGCTCCAGCTAAACACCCAGGGAATCGCCCGTATGCTATCGAAGTGCAATCCAGCATCCGGACGCCGGCTGGCCGGCCTCGACGCAATGGGCATCTGGGCGATCTCGCGGAACAGCGTCGCCTCGGAGTAGAAGTCCATGAAGCCAGGCGAATCGATAAGCCGGCGATAGCTTTTCCGGGATTCTTCCGCCAACTCGCGGAAGGCGGCGATCAGCTTGTCATCCACTTGGCCTCGGGCCTGAGGCAGTAGACAGGAGGTCAGCAAAGCGTGCGACAGCTGTTCAAGGGTGCGCCGGGCTATCCCGGGATTGCCGTATCGGGCAAATACGACCTCGCCTTGTTCGGTCAGCTTTAGCGCCGGCGTCAGGGCGCTCGCGGGCCGGCCGGAGATGGCCCGGGCGGCCGGCCCGCCGCCACGGCCAACCGGTCCGCCGCGGCCGTGAAATATTCGCATTCGCACACCCGCCTCGTTGCAGGTGCGCGCTAATGCGTCTTCGGCGTGATAAATTGCCCACTGTGCCGCCAGGTAACCGCCATCCTTGTTCGAATCTGAGTAGCCGAGCATGATCTCCTGCTCGTGCTCCCAAGCGGCCAGCTGGGCCCGATAGACCGGGCTGGCAAACAGCTCCTTCATCAATTGGGGACACTCCGCCAGTTCCTCGATCGTTTCGAACAGGGGAACGATGCGAATTCGGCTAGCCACCGGTCGCCATTCGAAGAGCCCGGTCAAGTAGGCTAGGAACAACACTTCCATCACGTCGGCGGCCGAGCGCGTCATACTGATCAGGTAGGTATTCATCGCGTCAATGCCGATCCGGCTCTGGCACTCGGCAATTACCCGGAATGTCTCGTAGGTCTCGGCGGCTTGGGGCGACAGTTCCTCGGGGTCGAAACGAGGTTTTTCTCCACGCTGGATAATTTTCTCCAACAACTGCGACCGGTCCTCGCTATCGAGTTGGGCGTAGCCGGAGTGCCCGGCCAGCGTCAATATCTCTGCCACAGTCTTCTCGTGCAGATCGCGGTGTTGGCGCACCTCCAAGTTGACGAACTGCAGGCCGAAGAGCCTGACCCGACGGATCAGCTGGTCGACGAGACCCTGGGCCGGCCGATCCGCACCGTTAGCCATAAGCGAATCGCGGATCAGTTCGAGATCGTCCAGCAACTGAGTCGCGTTCCGATAGCCGCCCGGGCCTGACTCTTGCACAAGCAATAGGCGCATCGATATGAACCAAAGCTTGCGCCGGTAGTGTTCGCGGGAGAAGCGGCCGGCCAATGCCCGGACCGCCCGATCTAGCTCTACCGCGTCCTGTTCAGCCGACGCTATGAGCTCTGGCGTTGCGCGCTCCTCTATCGACATCACCTTGATCATGTCGTTGACTTCTTGCCGATACAGCGTGAGGATCGCGTTGCGATACTGTTCCGAGGCGGTGGCCGTGGCCTGCGCGGTAACCACCGGATTCCCGTCACGATCTCCGCCGACCCAGGAACCAAGCCGCAGGAAGGAGCGCGACGGTGGGGCGACCGTCGGGTAGTATCGGCTTAGCGCCAACTCCAGGTCGCGTTGGATGCTCGGCCCAACGGGATAGAAGGAGTGCTCCAGCGTATATGCGATTCCCCGGACCTCGTCCGACGGCTTGGGACGGACCTCGCGGATCTCGTCGGTCAACCAAACTAAGGTTATCCTCTCGCGCAGGTCGTCCATCAGCTGTTGGCGATCTTGTGTTCCGGCCCGAGGGTCGTCGAGTTGGTATATCAAGTCGCCTAATATCCGCAGATGCTGCTGGACCGTTCGCCGGCGAGTCTCAGAAGGATGGGCGGTTAGCACCGGGTAGACGAGCAACTCGCCGACGACGCGCTCGACCTCGGCCCCCGGCCGGCCGGCCTGATGGGCCGCTGCCAAGGCATCCGCGATCGACCCCCGACGTGGCGCCGGCGAGCCTAGGCGCTCCCGCTCGCGGATCGTGCGCAGCCTGTGATTCTGCTCGGCCAGATTGATGACGTGGAAGTAGATGCCGTAGGCGCGAACGAGTGTGGCCAGCTGGTGGGTAGCCAGTCGTTCGAAAATCCGGCCAAACTCTCGCTCCGATGCTGGGTCGTACTCCTCGCGCAGACGGATGGCTCGTAAACGCAGATCTTCGACGAGGTTGTATAAGCGCTCGCCGCCC
Organism: Chloroflexota bacterium; assembly: GCA_965220775.1. GTDB lineage: Bacteria > Chloroflexota > UBA6077 > FW602-bin22 > JBCLEL01. The sequence continues at coordinate 3,370,834 of OZ244845.1, read as the reverse complement.
TGCTCGCGTAATACTTCGCCGACCAGCCCGCCCAGTAGCCGGACGTCATCGCGCAACCGGTCAATCGGTTCTCGTTTACTTATCAAGAGAGTTCCTAACCTACCGATTAGTATTGACCGAACCATGATATCGTTACTTTCCGTCTTTGGGGGCCAGTTGGTAATCGCAGTCAGTTCTTATTCGCAGTTGCTCGCCGGCCAGCGACTGGCAGCCACTTCAAATACGGCCCTTGACCGATTACCATAAGTACCGGGAGCTACTCAGGCGCTAGTTGCGTTCGTTGAGTGCTCGTTCCAATTCCGCATCCATCTATAGGCTGATCATCCACGCTTGGAGGCAGGCGACGCAGGTGGCTCGACTAAGCCAATCCGCCGAGTCTATGAGTTCCACAGACCTCAGCAACGAAGACCTCATGGCTATGTACCGCTATATGCTCATGGCCCGAACCGTCGACCAAAGAATGTGGATCATGAACCGGCAGGGGAGGGGACCGTTCGCGATCTCCTGCCAGGGGCACGAAGCGGCGCAGGTCGGCAGTGCGTTCGCGTTAACCTCCGGCCGGGATTGGATTTGTCCTTACTACCGCGACGCTGGAGCGGCAATCGCACTGGGCACCTCTATACTCGACATAATGTTGGCATTCTGCGCCAAGGCCGAGGATCCATTCGGCGGCGGCCGGCAACTTCCCAACCATTACAGTAGCCGACGGCTCCGTATCCTGTCCGGCTCCAGCTCGGTAGGCAGCCAGATTCCTCATGCCGCTGGAATAGGGCTGGCCGCAAAGCTGAGAGGCGAGGAGTCGGTCGTCGTGACATACTTCGGCGAAGGCGCAACCAGCACCGGCGATTTTCACGCCGGCCTCAACTTCGCCTCAATACACAAGCTTCCCGTGATCTTCTTCGCGGAGAACAATGGTTGGGCCATATCTGTGCCGACTGCCAAACAGATGAATCTAGATTCATTGGCCGACCGTGCAATCGGCTACGGCGTTCCGGGGGTAGTGGTCGATGGCACCGATATCCTGGCCGTTCATCAGGTGACTAGAGCGGCTCTAGATCGTTGCCTCGCCGGCGAGGGGCCAACCCTCATCGACGCCGAGGTCTATCGGCCTTTGCCCCATTCCAGCGACGACGACGATTCGATGTATTTGCCGCCGGGATTGAAGGAGAGCTTCCAAGAACGAGATCCTATCGAGCGATTTCGGGCCGAGCTCATCGCGCTGGGCACTTGGGATGACGATCGGGACTCCGAGTTGCGCAAACAGATCCAACAAGAGGTAAACGAGGCGGCCTCGTACGCTGAGTCGAGGCCGGAACCGGATCCGGCTGATTTGTGGTCCCATGTATATGCCGATTCGCCGGAGACGACTCGAATCTGATGGCTGTTCTCAATATATTGCAGGCTGTCAATCAGGCGCTTCAACAGGAGATGGCCCGCGACGAAAGCGTCATCCTCATGGGAGAGGACGTTGGAAAGAAAGGCGGCGTGTTTCGAGTTACCGAAGGTCTGTATGCCGAGTTCGGTGAAGACAGGGTCATAGATACGCCGCTGAACGAGTTGGGCATCGTCGGCGCCGCAATCGGAGCTTCGATCAATGGATTGCGGCCGGTCGCCGAGATCCAATTCGCCGACTACATACACCCTGCAATGGATCAGATCGTGAACGAAGCCGGCAAGATGCGGTACCGGTCCGGCGGTGAGTTCTCCTGTCCGCTGGTAGTTCGGGCACCCTATGGCGGGGGCATACACGGCGGCGTGTACCACTCTCAAAGCGTCGAGGCAATCTACGCTCACATACCTGGTTTGAAGGTGGTGGCGCCTTCGACGCCGGCAGACACGAAGGGTTTGCTCATCTCGGCCATACGAGACGAAGATCCGGTCCTGTTCTTCGAGCACAAGTGGACCTATCGGCGCATACGCGAGGATGTGCCGGAGGGCATATACGCGACCCCCATCGGCAAGGCCGACGTGAAACGGCACGGCGACGATCTGACCTTCGTGACCTATGGAGCGATGGTCCACAGATGCCTGGAGGTGGCCGAGCAACTGGCCGGCGACGGGTTGTCGGCCGAAGTGTTGGATCTGCGCACGGTCTCGCCGATCGACTGGGAGGCTGTGGCGGAGTCGGTTCAAAAAACTAGTAAAGTAGTCATCGTCCACGAGGAGCAGAAGATTGGCGGCGTCGGCGCCGAAGTCGCCGCGTTCATAGCTGAGGAGCTATTCGAGAATCTTGACGGCCCCGTTCTTCGGGTCGCCGGCCCCTTCGTTCCGGCGATGCCCTACAACATTACGCTGGAGAATACCTACCTGCCCGGCGTCGACGACATCGCCGCCGCGGCCCGCCGGCTGGCCGAGTACTGAGCGTGACCGGAACCGGGCTCCAAGGAGTTTTGGTCGGCCTGGAGGGAGAGGCGCTCGCTTGACGTCCAGAATCAGGGTGCCGCTCATCGCCGTGGCGCTGACCGCGCTGGCGCTGGTAACCGCATGCGACAAAGGAGGCGTCGCGTCGCCTGAGGAGCCTGACAGCGCCACGCCTATGGCGACTAGGGTGGTGCAATGGCCGGACAACTGGCCAGTGCCACCGCTGCCGGTCATGTCGCTGCAGCACGAAGACGGCCCGATCCAAGGTGATCCCCACGCATACTGCTGGCAGTTCGATTGGTCGGCCAATCGCGTCTGCGAGGAGGAGACCGCGTGGTCAGGGTCGTACGAGTACCCCGAGATCGCCCCTCGCCAGCGCATACCCGTCGGTATCGAGGCAGAATCGAAGCCGACCAAGCTGTTCGCCCAGGTATTCACAAAGACCGGCGACATGGTGGTGGGAAATCTGAGACATCTGGCAACGGTGAACCCGAGCCTCGACTTGGACCTGGAACCTGGGGAGTATAACGTACGACTGATAGGCTACTGGCAGGAAAACGAGGTCTCCTACGAGTTCGGCCTGCTCGTTCCGGGAGAGGTTGACCTGAAGGTCGAGTGTCATATGTCTCTGGTCGGAGTCGACCCGCGGGTCCTCTTGCTGGAGTCCCTAAACGATCGATTGCGAACGGCACCGGACAACAGAAATAGTATGGGCTGCAGGTTCAACAAGCCCATCGCCTCGGTGGTTATGACGCTGCACAGCGACAGTCTGGGGTCCCATACCGAGACCTTTCAAATCGACCCACCGTCGCTCGCAATACGGTTTCCTCTTGGTGACAACGTGGCCTCAAGGAAGGCCGGCGGAACGCTGCCGGCCGGCGAGTACTCGCGCACCATGGTTGCCTACACCGAAGAGGGCGAGGAGTGGCATTTCGATTTGGGATTCCTCGAGGAAGTGGTCAGGATAGTCGAGCCTTAAGCGGAAGTGTTGGACCTGCGCACGGTCTCGCCGATCGACAGGGAGGCTGTGGCAAAGTCGGTTCGAAAAACTAGCAAAGTAGTGATCGTCCACGAGGAGCAGAAGATTGGCGGCGTCGGCGCCGAAGTCGCGGCGTTCATCGCTGAGGAGCTTTTCGAGAATCTTGACGGGCCTGTTCTGCGGGTGGCCGGCCCCTTCGTTCCGGCGATGCCCTACAATATTGTCTTGGAAGAGACTTATCTGCCCGTCATCGACGACATCGCCGGCGCGGCGCGCCGGCTGTCCGAGTACTGAGCGTGACCGGAACCGGGCTCCAAGGAGTTTTGGTCGGCCTGTAGGGAGAGGCGCTCGCTTGACGTCCAGAATCAGGGTGCTGCTCATCGCCGTGGCGCTGACGGCGTTGGTGCTGGTAGTCGCCTGCGACACCGGTGGAGGTACGCCGGCGGTGACAAGGGTGGTCCAATGGCCGGACAACTGGCCGGTGCCTCCGCTGCCGGTAATGTCGCTCCAACACGAAGACGGTTCGATCCAGGGTGATCCCCACGCATACTGCTGGCAGTTCGAGGGGGCACCCGATCGCGTCTGCGAAGAGGAAGACATTTGGTCAGGGTCTTACGAATACCCAGAGGTTGCCTCCAACCAGCGCATCCCTATCATGATCGACTCCGAAACGAGTCCTACCAAGCTGTTCGCCCAGGTATACACCAAGCCCGGCAACATCATGGTGGGTGGTCTGAGGCGGCTTTCGGCGGTCAACCCTAAGTTGGACCTCGACCTGAGTCCTGGGGAATACAACGTACGCCTGATCGGCTACTGGCAGGACAACGAGGTCTCCTACGAGTTCGGCCTGGCCGTTCCAGGCCAAGCGGCCTTGATCGGCGGGTGTGGTTCGACGGATATAGACGTAGACCCGATCCTTTCGCTAAAGTCCCTCGATGATCCCATGCGAACGGCCGCGGATGACGCCAATCGCATGGGATGCAGGTTCAATAAGCCCATTGCCTCCGTCATGTTGACGTTACACAACGACACCCTGGGTTCCTACACCGAGACGTTCCGCATCGATCCGCCGTCGACCTCATTTGGGTTGCCACTTCGCGACCACGTGGCCTCAGAGAAGTCCGGCGGGCCGCTCCCAGCCGGCAAGTACTCGCGCCGCATGGTTGCGTACACCGAGGACGGCGAGGAGGGGAGCTTCGGTCCGGGGTTGCTCGAGGAAGTCGAGATAGCCGGCCCCTAAGCGGGAGGCGCTCCGAGCGTAGTCCGCTCTCTCGCGTGGGGTCTCCAATCTCTGCTGGGCTACCCGTAGGTGTGGGCCCACCAAGGTCTAACCCCCGCGGTTCGCCGGCCGGCCGTCAGGAAACGACATGCTCGCGTAGTAAGATGTGATGGCCGGTCGGTGCCGCCGGCCCGCCGCGTACTGTGTTTGATCTAAACCGGGCTCTAGGGCTTTTGGTCGACCTGCAGAGAGAGGCGCTCGCTTGACGTCCAGAATCAGGGTGATGCTCATCGCTGTGGCGCTGACCGCGCTGGTGCTGGCAGTCGCCTGCGATACCGGCGGGGGCCCGCCGGCGGTTACCAGGGTGGTCCAATGGCCGGACAACTGGCCAGTGCCGCCGCTGCCGGTGATGTCGCTCCAACACGAGGATGGTCCGATCCAGGGTGATCCCCACGCATATTGCTGGCAGTTTGAGGGGGCGGCCGATCGCGTCTGCGAGGAGGAATACCCTTGGTCTGGGTTGTATCGCTACGCCGAGATCGCTTCCCACCAGCGCATCCCGATAATGATCGAGGCCGAAACGAGGCCGACCAAGCTGTTCGCCCAAGTATACACCAAGCCAGGCAACATCATGGTGGGTGGTCTGAGGCGGCTTTCGGCGGTCAACCCTAAGTTGGACCTCGACCTGAGTCCTGGGGAATACAACGTACGCCTGATTGGCTACTGGCAGGACAACAACAATGTGTCCTACGAGTTCGGCCTGATAGTTCCCGGCGAGGCCGCACTGATCGCCGAGTGCGAGATGGCGCTGATAGGAGTAGACCCGGTCCTCTCGCTACAGTCCCTCGACGATCCAAGGCGAACGGCCCCGGACGACGCCAATGGCATGGGCTGCAGGTTCAGCAAGCCCATCGCCCGCGTCACGATGACGTTGCATAACGATGCACTGGGGTCCTATACCGAGACGTTCCACATCGATCCGCCGTCGATCACAATTGGGTTTCCGATTCGCGACAACGTAGCCTCAGAAAAGTCCGGATGGCCGCTCCCGGCCGGCGACTACTCGCGCCGCATGGTCGCATTCACCGAGGAAGGCGAGGAGTGGAGCTTCGGATGGGGGATGCTCGAGGAAGTCGAGATAGCCGGACCCTAAGCGAGAACGGACCCAAGCGTAGGGCACCTTCCCGCGTGGGTCTTCCAGCCCTTCGCGGCTGCCCGTAGATATGCCGTGGCGCACGCCAAACCCGCAGACTGACAGCCAGACTGTCACGAGACAGACGTGCTCATGTAGTAAGATGTTGTCGCCCATCGGAGCGAGACCTGTCCTGGGAGACTTGAACTGTCGACGCCAATAAGAATGCCCCAGCTCGGTGAGACCATCGCCGAGGGCACCATCGGCCGCTGGCTCAAGCAGGTCGGCGACGCCGTCGAGATGGACGAGCCATTGGTCGAGATAATCACCGACAAGGTGAATGCCGAAGTGCCGTCGCCGGCCGCCGGCGTCCTCGGCGCAATCCTAGTGGATGAAGGGGAAACCGTCGATGTGGGTGTTGAGATCGCCGCAGTTGACGAGGAGTCCGTTGGCGTTGGTGCTTCGACGACCGTCGCCACTCGAGCCGCCGAGCAGACACCAGTCCAGCCGGCCGCAACACCGGCGACATCTCATGGTAAGGCGGACGCGTCCGCCCGTGTTTCGCCGCTGGTGAAGCGGCTTGCGCGTGAGAATGGCGTCGATGTCGCCGACGTTGCGGGAACCGGCACCGGCGGGCGAGTCACCAAGGACGACATCCTGGCATTCGTCCGGCGGCGCGATCAGGCCGCCCCCGGCCAGCCGGCCAGCGACCAGGCCTCTGATGTCCGGGAAGTGTCAATCTCCCCGTCGCACAGAGCGATGGCTCAACGAATGGCCGCCAGCGCATCGACGATTCCTCACGCGTGGCTGCTCATGGAGGTTGACGCTACAAATCTTGTCAAACGGCGAGCCAGCGAACAACGAGCCTTTCAGAGTGAACATGGTTTCGAACTGACCTACTTGCCATTGGTCGCCAAGGCGGTCATCGAGGCCTTGTGCGAGAATCCGGCCGCCAACTCGCGTTGGGCCGGCGATAGGCTATTGCAGCAATCCTCCGTCCACCTCTCGATCGCGGTGGCAACCGAGCACGGACTCATGGTGCCGGTGATTCACTCCGCCGAGTCGCTTGGCGTCACCGATCTCGCCTCGGCGATAAGATCCGTGGTCCAGAAGGCGAGAGCCGGCCGACTTGACGTCAACGATATCCAGGGCGGCACGTTCACACTGAATAACACTGGAGCTCTGGGCAGCATCGCATCACAACCGATCATCAACCATCCCCAGGCTGCTATCCTCAACATGGAGGCGATTGTCAGACGGCCGGTAGTGGTGAATGAGGATGCAATCGCTGTCCGGTCGATGATGAACCTTTGCCTGTCCTTTGATCACCGGGTAATGGACGGGCAACAGGCGGCCGAATTTCTCCAGGCCATCAAGCAAAAAATCGAATCATCGGCACCAGGGAGACCGCTCGAGTGAGTAGAACTACGACGACGAATGGCCGGCAGCAGGTTCGGGTCAGAGATGGCGGTCAAGTCCAGATGATGACCCTCGCCGAGTGGCGCAAGCAACAGGCGGCGTCGCGTCCGGACTGGATCAAGGTCCGCATCTCGAACGGCAAGAACTATCGGGACTTGCGCGGCATTATGCGCGGCCTGTCGCTGCATACGGTCTGCGAAGAGGCCCAATGTCCGAACATCGGCGAGTGTTGGGAGAATCGTACCGCCACGTTCATGATCTTGGGTAAGGTCTGTACCCGCGCCTGTCGGTTTTGTGCCGTTATTACCGGCCGGCCGAATGGTTTGGACCGAGAAGAACCCGAGCGAGTCGCCGAGGCGGTCGACCAGATGGGCCTGCGCCACGTCGTTGTGACTTCCGTTGCCCGCGACGACCTGCCGGACGGGGGCGCCGGCATCTTTGCCGAGACGATTCTGGCGATCCGCCGGCGGCAAGACGTCGCCAAGGTAGAGGTGCTTATTCCGGACTTCGCCGGCAGCGACGACGCTCTGCGGAAAGTCATGGAAGCCGGCCCGGATGTGCTGAATCATAATCTGGAGACGGTCGAACGGTTGCAATCCAAAGTAAGAGCCAAGGCCAGGTACGCGCGGTCTCTCCGGGTGCTGGAGCGAGCAAAAGAGCTTGCGCCGGGCGGCATCGTCAAGTCTGGGATAATGCTCGGGGTAGGAGAGGAATGGGACGAGATCGTCGCGACGATGCGTGATCTGCGGGGAGTGGGTTGCGACGTAATGACGATTGGCCAATATATGCGCCCGTCGCCGAGCCACCTTCCAATCGCGCGATACTATCAGCCTGCCGAGTTCGATCAGCTTCGGGATGTCGGAATGTCGATGGGGTTCCGCCACGTCGAATCCGGCCCCTTGGTCCGGAGCTCCTACCACGCACATAAACACGTATAGGCGCGTGTCTTCCTCTGTCCGATCCGACGACGGAATCGGCGGCTCCCTAGCGGTCTTGGAGCTCGGCCGGATTCAGTACGAAACCGCCCTCGGATACCAGCAACTCCTGGTGCAGGCCCGCTGGCGCGGCGAGATTCCGGACACGCTGATACTGCTTGAACACCCAGACGTAATAACTTTCGGGCGTAGCGGGCACGACGAGAATCTAATCGCCGACCAGAGCACCCTCGATCGCCTTGGCGTGGAGGTGCACTGGACTGATCGCGGCGGCGATGCGACCTACCACGGCCCCGGTCAGCTCGTCGGCTATCCGATTATCGACCTGAACCGGTACGGTCGCGATCTCCATCTGTTTCTTCGCCGGATCGAAGACGCTATCGTGTCGACCGTTGCATCATATGGCGTGGAGGCCAGGCCGGAACCAGGATTGACCGGCGTCTGGGTCGGCAACGAAAAGATCGCGGCCATCGGCATCAAGGTGAGTCGTTGGGTGAGCAGCCACGGCTTCAGTCTGAACGTGCGACCGAACCTGGAACGATTTGGGCTCATCGTCCCCTGCGGCATCAGCGGCCGCGGTGTCACCTCGCTGGAGCGGTTGTTGGGCGACGCCCCGCCGGAGGATGAGGCGCGGGCACAGGTCATCAGCGCTTTCTGTCGCTCATTCGGATACGAAGACGTTATGGGCGATATCAACGTCGCCCGAAGCATGTTGGGATTGGAATAGAGGGCCCAATAGCCCTAGATTTCAAGCCGGCGCACGGGTGCAAATGGGCGCGCAGCTTCTGGGGCCGCCTCTCCCTCACCATCGACTGTGCCCAGCATCGGCGGCAGATTATCGTGGTCCAATTGGAATACGAATAACCCTTTCAAAGTAGAAATCCTGATTCGGAACAGCGTACTCGATCGAATCGCAAAGAAACCTACCTTGTTGAACTGTTCCCCGTAACTCCCCCATTAGCTGGTCCGTGCGCTCTAAAGTGATGAACTCGGCAATTGTCATGTGCGGCGCGATATCTTGTCGCTTCAGTGAGACGTTAGCGAAAGGAGAAGTCGAGTGAACAATGGATCGCAATTCCTTGAATCTATCTTGTGGTTGGATGGAATACACGACCCCAGGGTGAGGTGGAAAACTGACGAGAGGTCCGTAATGTACGTCAAACGGCTGTATCTTACATAGTGCGGTTTTCAATTCACTGATTTGTGACTTGCTCAAAGGCTTCGGGAGAGGTTCACTCAAGCTTATATGCGCCTGGCAGTAACTGGCTGATCTTGGACGTATTTCTTCCTGAGTTCGTCCACCGGTTGGATGACGCCATTGGGAGGAAAGATATAGAGTGCGCCGTACCGGTATTCGAGCATCCACTTGTCCCAATGGTTAGTTGCAGTAGCGTATCGAATCTGTTGCATATCCAAGTGGTGGGATGCTCATATTCGAGGCCCCGAACGCGGGTAGTAGAGTTCCGGCCCGGAATCGCCCGGCGTTCATCAAGTGGCGGAGGGAACGGGATTCGAACCCGTGACGGAGTGTTAACCCCGTAACCGCTTAGCAGGCGGCCGCACTAGACCAACTATGCGATCCCTCCAACCGCTGATTATATCATTGGAAACAACAATCCCGCGCGTCCGGATCCCGTACACTGACGCGATGTCCGCCGGATAGAATGCACCCACGAATTTGCCGCACCGAGGTTCATTCGCTCTGGGCGCCATTGGTACGAAAGCATGTCCCGGACTCCGATCAGGGTTAGATTCCGGCACCGGGCGGCGACACCAACCACCATCGCCCTGGCGGCGCCCACCGAGGGTCGAGAGAGGAAAATGCACGGCTGGGGCTTGTCCCCAGCCGTGTCAACTGGCCTGCGCAACGTAGAATCTCGTCCAGCGGGCCTCGCAACACAGGGCGCCGAATTCCCTCTCTCCGGTCGTTCAGCTTGCCCCGTGCCCCTTTACGGGAATGAGGGTGCAACTCCAACCCTTCCACCAACCAGCGCACCTAATCTTGGTGACTACAAGCTTTGTTAGCCAGAATCGGGAGGATCGATCGTCACCGGCTGGTCAAACTCTAATAGCGAGATTTGGACGATCAGGGCATCGCCTGTATCCGATGGTATGGTCAGAACTATCTTGCGGGGCAGCTGATCCTCCACCCCGATCCAGATTTGCGACTCTATTGGCTCCTCTCCGAGCAACGTGCCAAGTAGCGGTATTAACGCCTCTGGCGTCAGTGTCGCCCCTAGCTGCCAAGCGTCCATGCCGCCAATTTGATCAATGCCGATATACGTCAAGTCGCCGGCCGCTCTGAATACCTCGGCCACCGCGAATTGATCCAACGATTCGAGCTTGCTGGTGCCGGGCGGTAGGGCCTGCCATTGCTGGCTGAACGGATTCATCAGGTAGAGGTCGGAGCCTATCTTGATGAGCTCTAATTCCACCGCTCCCTGGGCCGTGCTAGCAAGCGTCTTGAGTTGTGCCCGGTCCGGATGCGCGACGACGCCGGTCAGGTTATCCACCAAGAGGCCAGCGCCTAGATCGATTGTGCCGCCTTCCACCTGGACCTCGAACGTAATCGAACGCACCGCGCTAAAGCGTTCTGCCGCGCCCTCGATAAGTTCACTAGCCGATGGAACCGATGGGTCCGGCTGACTAGTTTCAGCCGCCGCCGTTGCGGTAGGGCTGGGAGCGGTAGTTGGCGTTTCGGTTGGAGCCAAGGTCGGCACCTGCGTGGATGTAGGGCTGAATGTAGCGGTTGGAGTTTGGGTCGATGTAGGCGGCAGGGTCGGCGTAAAGGTCGGTTGCGGCGTAGATGTAGGGCTAGACGTCGCCGGCGGCGTTTGCGTTTGGGTCGATGTAGGTGTTGGCGGTGGTGTAGGCGTGTCCGTGGGGACCTCCACCGCCATGCGCGTCGGGCTGGCAGGTTCGCTCGTCTGAGTTGGTGCCGGGCCTCCACCGCCACACGCTGCGACTGCGAGGATTGAAACAAGCGCCCAGGCCAATAGTGCCGTTCGTTTGGGCAATGCGGTTGTGAGAATCCTCATGTTCTCTGCTCCTATGCTAGATGACGATAACCGTCGTTATTCAAAATCGCCAGGATAGCCGAATAGGCTCACCGGCCTCGCCGGTCTGCTAGAAAGAGGGAAGCCACCCCACAAATATCAAGGGACGGCTTCAACCATGCCGCCGTCTGGTTGACGCCAGCGACGGCTGACACTGTCAGATTTTACGGAGATCACAATGCCACCTGATTCTGCATTTACGCACAAATCCCCGCCGGGGCACATAGTTTCTGTCAATGAATATCTGTGTCTCTTGGTAGCGGGTCAGACGCGCCGAGGAGCAAGAATGACAATTACAACAGACACACACGTCGCCGCCCGGCTTTTGATCTAGCGCTCCGACGCCCGGATGATCGGCCCGCTAACTCCCTCTAACTGGGGCTCGTTTCCGGCCGGAAGAGAGAAATGTAGCGCTGGAGCTTGTCCCCAGCTAGGGGTGGGTTGGGTGCACGGATGATGCCCGAACCCTTCCATCAACCAATGCACCCAATTTTCATACCTTGGTGTGCCGGCGAGAGCCGGCATGAGCGATTAGTACGAGAATAGGTCCCCGCCACCCAACTCGCCATTCCAGCGATCGAAAGCATGCCCCGTACCCCGATACGGGGCTGGAATCCAGACGGGGAGGGGCAAGCCCGCCGTACAATAGGCAACAACCCGGTTCTACCACCATTCTTGACCCCTTCTGCGCGCTTCGCAAGGTCATGGTGGTCCCTGGAGAATCGCGCCAGCGGACACGCGATATCACTCATATCTCACCGAATTGCGTTGTCGGGGAACCCGGTGTCAAATAAAGACGAAAACTAGCCAAAGGGATTCTATGCTCTCAAGACTACTCGCCGTCCCTGTCCTCGCCGCAGTTACGATTCCGGCGCTGGCCGGATGGGTTGCCCGACGCTCGTTGCCCCAAGTATCGGGAGAGATGCGCCTGTTTGGCTTGAACGACAAAGCAGAGATTTTTCGCGATCGCTGGGGCGTTCCTCATATCTACGCGCAAGATCGGCAAGATGCTTTCTTCGCCCAGGGATTCGTACACGCGCAGGACAGACTGTGGCAGATGGAGCTCCAGAGACGGGCCGCGACCGGCCGGCTGTCCGAAATATTCGGTCACCGCACGCATAACGTTGATCGCCTCTTCCGGAGATTGGGTTTCCACCGCTCGGCGCAGAGGGAGATAGACCAACCCGCTAGTCAGGGGGCGATGGATTCGCTCACGGCCTATGTCGAGGGCGTCAACGCCGCGATCCGGCGAACTACGGTTCTGCCGCCGGAGTTCCTGTTATTGCGCCACGAGCCGGAGCCGTGGACTTTGATCGATAGCCTGAGTTGGGGGCGGTTGCAGGGATGGAGGATATCGTCGAACTGGGATAGCGAGATACTACGATACATGTTGGCCACCCGGCTCGACGCCGGCACGTTGGCCCAAGTCGAACCGCAATACCCTGCCGGTCACCCCCTCACGGTGCCGGCCGGTGCTGCGTCCGGCCCTGCCGATAAGGATTTCGAGCTAAGACTGGCCGATCTGCTGCCTTTCAGTGGGGGCGGGGGGTCAAATGCCTGGGCCGTCGCCGGCTGGCGCACGGAGTCGGGCAAGCCAATCCTCGCTAGCGATCCCCATCTCGGTCCCCAGATGCCGGCCTTATGGTATGAGGTACATCTCGAGGCGCCCGGGCTGAGAGTGGCCGGCGCTTCTTTGCCTGGGTTGCCGGGAGTTCTAATAGGTCACAACGACCGCATAGCTTGGGGAATCACCGCCTCGTTCGTTGACGTACAGGACCTGTACGCCGAACAGATCAGCAGCGAGAGTCCCGCGTTCTACCGATCTGGTGAATCTTGGCGTGAGGGCCAAGTTGTGAGAGAGTCAATTGTCGTCAGGGGTGAAACCGATCCTCGGATCGAGGAGTTCCTGGTCACCCATCACGGCCCTATCATAGGGCCCCCGCTGGGCTTCGATGACCCGCCGATCGCACTATCATCGACCATCGACCAGATCACAAACTCCCTGGAGAGCATCTTGGAGCTCAATCGCGCTGGAACCTGGGACGAGTTCCGCGCTGCGCTAGCTAAATTGGAAGCGCCCACGCTCAACTTCGTCTACGCGGACGAAGATGGCAATATCGGTTACCAGCTTGCCGGCAGGGTGCCCATTCGAGGGCGAGGCGATGGGTTGCTCCCGGCACCGGGATGGGACCCACAGTACGATTGGCAAGGATTTATCCCCTTCGAGCGGATGCCTACCTGCCTGAACCCGGCAACCGGCTACGTAGTGAGCGCAAACAATAAGATCGTCGATGACGACTATCCGTTCTTTCTCAGCCACGAGTGGGTCGCCGGCTATCGCGCCCAGAGGATGTCCCAGTTGCTCGGCGAGGCGGAGGGGTTGAACATAGATTCCTCCAAAGCTGTGCAGCTTGACGCCTATTCGATTCCCGGTCGCGAGTTGGTCGAATTGATGGGACACTTGCTGGACGGGAGCGTGGTAGAGAGTCCGACTTGGGAGCTTATGCGCGAATGGGATTGCCAGGTAGCCGTCGACAGCGCCGGCGCGGCTGCGTACGCGGTGCTTCGACGAGAGTTGATCCGCGAGATTTACGAACCCAAGCTCGGCGGCTACCTCAAATACTACCTGGGTGCCCACGTGCACGAGTTGGCCCGGGCGCCATCGGTACAGAGCAGGCTAACCGGCGCCATTTTGGACATCCTGGGCCGGCCGCCGGGAGAATGGTTCGGCAATGGCGTCGATTCGTGGCGGCCGGCCTTGTTGCGCGCACTAGAACGTAGCGACCGCTTCCTCCGCAATAGGCTGGGTCCCGACCATAATTCCTGGGCATGGGGTCAGCTACACACCGTATCCTTCAATCATCCACTCGGCGAGTCTTCGCTCTTAGGCGGCGTTCTCAACCGCGGTCCGTTTCCAATGGGTGGCGATTTCGATACGGTGTCACAGTCGCCGCCGGACTTTGAAAACGACTTCTCAGCTTCGATCTGGTTGGCCTCGTACCGCCAGATATTCGACCTCTCAAATTTCGATCTGGGGAGATCGATTCAGGCCACCGGCCAGTCGGGCCATCCCCTGAGTTCACACTACTTTGACCAGGGAAGATTATGGCTTAGGGACGATTACCATCCAACGCCATTCTCCCGGATGGCCGTGCTGGGGCAGGCCCAAGACCTTCTGACGCTGTTGCCATCCGAGTAAAAATCCGGGAGCTTCCAAGGCCATCCGCCACCGTTACCCTCCGAAAACCCTTGCGATACCGAACTGTTGTTCTATCATGAACGAAAATAGCTTCGGGGGTGTATATGCCAACCGCAAGAGTGATCGAAATCGAATGCAAGAGCGTATTGAATCGAGTGGCCGGAATGGGGTTTAAGTGGTCGGTGAACCCATATCGCGGCTGCGTCCACGGATGCCACTACTGTTTCGCAAGGCGTTACCATGGGTTCCTCGATCTAAACCCAAGCTCGGACTTCTCCGGCATGGTCTATGCCAAAGTAAACGCCGCCCAGGTCATCCGACATGAGCTGCGCAAACCCAGTTGGAAACGCGAGGCGGTCACAATCGGCACCGCGACCGACCCCTATCAGCCGATTGAAGGGAAGTACCGGATCACTCGATCTATCCTCCGCGAGTTGGTCGATCACCACACTCCTTTCGGCATAGTAACCAAGGGACCGATGATCGTGCGCGATGTCGACATTCTGGCCGAGGCGGCCCAGCGCGAGGGTTGTAACGTGTGTTTCAGCGTTACCACACTGGACCGCGAGTTGGCCCGCGATCTGGACCCGGGTACGGCGCCCCCGATGCAGCGACTCAAGGCGCTTGAGCGGCTGCGCGAGGAGGGCGTCACCGCCGGCGTTCTGATTGCGCCGGTTGTGCCCGGCCTGACATCCGATTTGAAGACCCTCGAAGGAGTCGTCCGGGCCGCCGCCGATCACGGCGCATCTTTCGTCGGGGCCAGTTTCTTGCGATTAGCTCCTGGCACCCGCGATCATTTCCTGAGCTATCTGGAAGAAGCACATCCTGAGCTATTGTCGACCTATAGGGCCCTATATCCCGGTACCTATGCTCCCTCCTATCTTGTCGAAGGAACCGAGCGGCTCGTCGCCGCGATCCGCCAGACGACCAGCGTGCCGGATCGATTGTCTATCGAGACAAGGCCGCGCCCACTGCAGCCGGCTCTTGGTCTATAGGTGCAGTCTGGCCCCGATATGTCGGTGTTTTGCGCTCTCCGGCTCTATTGACCCAATCGCGGATGGGGTAGAACCCTGCAAAGTGGTTGCGGCGCGATATAGCTCGCCTGGGCCTGTATGAGCACTCGCTTGGCGTAACTCTGTTGCGCCAGCTTGACTTGTGACCCTCCGCGGCTATCATTTCATTAAGGCTCTTATCTACTTCCGGCCCGTCGCAACATTCCTAGCCCCCGGTGGCGAAACGGGAGGATCATGTCGAGACCATCCGTTATCGGCGAGTTGCGTGAAAGCGGCTACCAACCCCTGAGCGTCAAGGCCGAGCTTCGCAAAAACCTGATCCAACGGATACGCCAGGACGAACCGATATTCCCCGGCATCGTCGGATATGAAGAGACGGTCATACCCCAACTCGAGAGCGCGATCCTGTCCGGCCAGGACGTCGTGTTGTTGGGCGAGCGCGGACAGGCAAAGACGAGGATTGCCCGGAGTCTGGTTGAGTTGCTGGACCCCGAGGTCCCGTCAATAGCCGGATGCGAGATCAACGACGGACCCTACGAGCCTATCTGCCTAGCCTGCCGCGAACGCGTGGTTGCGGACGGAGATGACGTCCCGATCGAGTGGATATCGCGCCACCAACGCTATGGTGAAAAGCTGGCGACGCCGGATATCACGATCGCCGACCTGATCGGCGAGGTGGACCCGATCAGGGTGGCCGAGGGACGCTACCTCTCCGACGAGTTGACCATACATTACGGATTGATCCCGCGCACCAATCGCGGAATATTCTGCATCAACGAGTTGCCCGATCTGGCTGAACGCATCCAAGTTGGACTGCTAAATATCATGGAGGAGCGCGACGTCCAGATTAGGGGGTACAAGGTCAGGCTCCCGCTCGATACGTACGTCGTTGCCAGCGCCAATCCGGAGGACTACACCAATAGAGGCCGGATAATCACGCCGCTAAAAGACCGCTTCGGATCGCAGGTACGGACCCACTATCCAAGGACCATCCGGCACGAGATCGAGATCATGGAGAACGAGCGGACGCGGTTTGACAACGATGGCCGCGACGTATTCGTCCCCCAGTTTGTCAAGGAGATCGTGGCCGAGGTCACTCATATGGCCCGCCGCTCCGGTGACATCAATCAGGGTTCCGGTGTTAGCGTGCGGGTATCGATCACAAACCTTGAGAATCTGGTGAGTAGTGCCTTGCGCCGCTCGATCCGTCTGGACGATGAATACGCATCGCCGCGCATCGGAGACCTTGGTTCGATGATAGCGTCGACTCAGGGGAAGATAGAGATCGAGTCCTTCGGCGAAAACCAAGATGAGCAGATCATCGAAAAACTGATCAAGGGCGGGGTTGTCACGGTATTCAATCGGTACTTTCGGGTAAAGGCATTCAGTGAACTGTTGGGGCAGTTTGAGGCGGGACTTACCTTCGAAGCCTCGGATAGCTTGCCCTCGGCAGTATATCTGGGCATCGTAGGTGCCCATCCCGAGCTAAACCAGGCTCTGGGTAAGCTCGACGTGCAAAACAACCCTGCCGGCATTGCGTCGGCCGTCGAGTTCATTTTGGAAGGCCTCCACTTGAATCGCAAGTTGAACAAGACGCCGGGTCCCGGCCCGGCCCGATACAGCGGTAAATGAGGTCGTCCATGCTCTACCGATATTCTCGTTGGGATGGTACGCAGCCGGGTTTCTCCTTCGATCCCGACGACCTGATGCGCCAGATTTCCGACGATCTACTGAACGAGGGTGATCTGCGGTGGGCTCTACAAAAGATCCATCGGTGGGGCGCGGAGGACCAGGACGGCAACCGGATTCGCGGTCTTCAGGACATGCTCGACAAGTTGCGCGAGATGCGCCGGGATGAGCTTGAGAGTCACGACCTCAATTCCGTATTCGATGATATACAGCAGAAACTCGACGACATCATTGATACCGAGCGCCGGGGTATCGAACGTCGATTGGAACAGGCCCGGCCCCCGGCGGATCAGGTCCACGACGAAAGTACCGAGCAGATGCGCGAAGCGCTTCAACTCGTCTCAGAGCGTAAGCTGGAATCGCTCGATAACCTTCCGCCCGACGCCGGAGGCCGGATCAAAGAGCTCTCCGACTACGAATTCATGGACGCCGATGCCAGGCAGAAGTTTCAACAGCTCATGGAGCAACTCCGCCAGCAGATTATGGGCAGCTACTTTGAGGGAATGAAACAACAGCTAGAGAACCTCGATCCGGCGGATCTGCAGCCATTACGCGATATGGTGCGCGACTTGAACAAGATGCTGCGGGAGCACCGGCGCGGAGAGAACCCCGACTTTCAGGACTTCAAGCGGAAGCACGATCATTTCTTCCCGCCAGATATCAATAGTTTGGACGAATTAGTCGAGCATTTGCAGCAGCAGATGGCGCAGATGCAATCGTTGATGAAGAGCATGAGTCCTGAGATGCGCGAATCAATGCGGCAGATACTTGACAACATGTTGCGCGACGATCGGCTGAGATGGGACCTCGCCCAACTCGCGGCGAATCTCGAGCGAATATTGCCGATGCGGGGCATGGCCGGCCGCTACCCGTTCCAGGGGCCGGAGCCGGTGGGAATGGAGGAGGCCCTCCGGCTGATGGGTCGCCTGCAACAGTTGGACAATCTTGATAGGCAGATCAGGCGTTCGCAAGGCTCCGGAGGCCTGGGCGAAATCGACGCCGACCTGCTGGAACAATTGCTCGGCCCCGAAAGCCGAGAGGACCTCGAAAACCTGCAGCAGTTGGCCAAGCTACTGGAGGAAGCCGGCTATGTTCGAAAAAACGGCAACGTCTACGAGTTAACGGCAAAGGCGATTCGACGAATCGGTCAGAAAGCGCTCAACGACATATTCTCTTCGCTGAAACGTGATGCCTTTGGCCGGCACGAGACCCAGTTTCGTGGCTTTGGCGGCGAGCGTACGTACGAAAGCAAACGTTACGAGTTTGGCGATCCTTTCCACCTCGATCTGCGCCAGACTCTCATGAACGCAGTCGACCGTCGCGGGCCGGGAAGTCCGGTTGATCTGAGCGATGAAGACTTTGAGGTTCACCGGACCGAGTACACGTCCCAATGCTCGACCGTACTGATGGTTGATATGAGTCGGTCGATGGTTCTGCGGGGGTGTTTCCTTGCCGCCAAGAAGGTAGCAATGGCCCTGGACAGCTTGATCCGCGGTCAGTTTCCGCACGACAATCTCTATTTGCTCATGTTCTCCGATCTGGCCCGCGAAATACAGATCGAATCGCTGCCTGTGTTCGCTTGGGACGATGTCGTCTACGGCACCAACATGCAGCATGGCTTCCTGCTGGCCAGACAGCTATTGAGCCGGCACAAGGGAGCCAATCGCCAAATCATCATGATCACGGACGGAGAGCCTACCGCCCATCTCGAGGGGGGCCGCGCGGTATTCTCCTATCCACCTACCTACCAGACATACGCCGAGACTCTGAAGGCCGTGAACCGCTGTACCCGTGACGGCATTTTGATAAATACGTTCATGTTGGAGCGAAATTACTATCTGTCCGAGTTTGTCGACGAGATAACTAAGATCAACGGGGGCCGCACGTTTTACGCCACACCCGATGATCTGGGCGAGTACGTCATCGTGGACTACGTGAAATCCAAGCGAAGGGTAGTCCGATGAGAGACTCCGAGTCTGCTCGATCGGGTGAAATTTGGACAGCTCCTGAATCGGACTACCGAGTTTGCGATGCGGGGCGTTTTGTTAGGAGACTGAGGTTGTGAGGGCACGATCCAACCCAAGACTCGAATCTGCCGCTATCAAAAGAGCGACTCACGAGGTTCTTGGCATCCCACGGTCCATTGTTAAATCCGGCGCACCGCCAGTGGCACAATGGAGGCCTCGACTAGGTTAGATGCGGCTGCCTCTCTTTCCCCTCCACCAGGTGATGTTTCCTAACGAGGTGGTCGCTTTACACATTTTCGAGCCTCGCTACCGCCAAATGTTGAAGGATGTTCTGGCCGGCGACCGCACGTTCGGGATCGTCCTGATACGGTCCGGCTGGGAGTCTGGCGAGCCGGCCGACCCCTACGAGATCGGGACTACAGCTTTGATCAGAGACTCCGAGATCTTTCCTGATGGGAGAGCAAATATCAGCGTCGTGGGGCAGCGGAGATTCAAGATCAGCCGGTTGTACACCGATCTTCCCTACCTTAGCGCCGAGTACGAGCTTCTCGACGAAGCGCTCGGTGAACCCCCTCCCGATGAACGGGAGATTGACGCTTTGCGCAAGGGCTTCCGGGCGTATTTCAGAGCGTTCGGGGGCGGCGAACCGCAGGCGTTAGACAACGTGCTGCCGGACGACCCTGCCGATCTGATAAATTGGCTGTGTTTTGCCATCAATGTCTCGTTGAACGAGAAACAGAGACTTCTCGAAATGCCTCCAGCCATCCGGGTAAACGAGCTAATGGGGATACTCGTCCGCGAGGTGATGATCGCCCAACAGATAGGCCCAAGCGCTGCCGTCAGGCCTCGGATCGACACACCGTCAGCTAATTGAGCCTGTTAAATCTTTAGGAAATAGGGAAAACCGGATGAAGTTAACGTTTACTAACTATTCCTGGTCGTCACGCGTTGACCCATGCCAAGCGCCCACCGGATCGAATGGAAGGCGCAACCGAACGTTTGGGCGCAGAATAGCAGTCCCGGACAACTTATTTGCCCGATGATCAAGGTGGCGGTGGTATATTGTCGTTTTCGCGTAGCTGATCGAGTGTCTGCCGGGCCATATCGCGGGCCTCTGCGAACTCAAGTTCATTCCGGTCGTAGGCGAGTGCGTACCAATCGAGTTCGACGCTACCCTTCAACGTACCACCAAGCACAGTCTCCATGCCCCGGCGTTGAATAGGGCGAATTGACGCCGGATCGAACCGGTCTAGCGACTGCAAGATGGCTACGTATTGGCTGTTTGTTCGCTTCCAGTCAATCACTGACAATGCCAATCGTATAGTCCTCCTCTGGCGAGGCGGTCCGCCGCGCATTAATATTCAATCAAGTAGTTTGATGGTACCAGGGTGGGTAGGTCTGGTCAACGTGAAACCTTAACCGGCCCTCGGAAACAATCCCCATCATCAATCTGTTGGAGCGTGAAATAATTGGCGCGCCTGATCAGGGTGATCCAGAGTCTGCCGGCGGACCGGATGAATGCGCTAGGGCACTCGTTGGGAGTAGCCGAGACCGGTAACACCGCCGGCGAATTGGCGCGCAAGATCTACCATGTTCTGTCCAACAAGGCCGGCATCGAGCGGGCTCTCACCCACATGGCTACCAAAGATCGGCTAGTTCTAATGATGATTGCGACTAGTCCCAACGGACGATCCACCATGTCGCGCCTCAGGGCGGAAGCACCCTTTTCCACCGAGGAGTTGTCCGAAATCGTGGCGCGCCTGAGCAACTCCGCGTTGCTGCAGGTGAGTTCGCCGGCGGAGCAGTCGGCGCTCGAGATGGAAACGCCGGCTGAGATCAGGTCCTTGCTGCGAACAGGTGAAAGCCGCCCTCAGGGTAGAGTTGCTGAACGTCCAAAACGGCGTCCGGTCAGTCGCATGTCGAAACCGGTCACCGGATATCGCGACCGCGGGTTTGAGAGTCCGAAAACCCTCGAGAGAGCCAAACCCTCCGGCGACCCCGTCTCGGAGATGACCGAATGGGCCAATCAGAATCGACCATATCAAACCTCGGATGGGACTAAGAAACGCAGCCCTACCCACGTCAAGTTAGCGGAAGTTTTGGGATTGACCACAGTTGGGGGTCCTTTCGGGCGGCTTATCGAGCATTGGTTGACGCTAGGCGATGACGAGCGCAGGATGATCACCTTACGGGCATGGCTCCACGATAACGGGCTAGCGTTTGCCGGCGGATCTAGCGAGGACATCCCGGCTCGCCGGCTGGTACGGATGGCATCAGTGGCCATGCTGTCGCAGGGAATAAGATTGTCCGCCTCGAGCAGGCCTCAGCAGATCGAAGAAGGCTTGAAACTGATGGGGTTGGACCGGATAGGGCCGATTCCAAGGTACAGATGGAGGGTGATGGTTCAGTCAGTCTTGGGCGATCTGGAAGTACTGGGGATAATAAGGCCGGACGATGGCGGTTTCTACGTCGCCAAGTCCGCTTCAATGCAACGCATCTGCGCCAACGCACTTGAGATCAGACCTGGCTGACTAGTCCTTATACCAGCCGGAATCTCATCCCGGAAGAAGTAGACCTGCGACCGACGACGAGACCCCCGCCATCCCGGTATCATTGGAGGCGAGATGCCCACAAGAAAACGCGAAGAATCATGTGCCATCGCATGACTAGCTCAGCGCTTGCCGTCGATCGTCACCGGAATCCTGAATGACCGGGGCTTCGATTGTCGAGCCACACAAGTTGGACTGCGTCGAATGCGCGCTGATCGATATGGACGGCGTCATCTACGTAGGTACTGAGGTCTTACCCGGCGCACGCGAGCTGTTTCATCAGCTCCATGTACGTGGCCTCAAGTACAGTCTCGTCACCAACAACGCGACTCTCACGCCGGCCCAGTACGTGGAAAAGCTCGCCGGCATGGGAATTCAAGTGCCTGAGAGTACGGTATTTACGTCGGCAATGGCTACTTCGCTTTATCTCAAGAAAATCGAGCCCCAAGGTGCGCCTGTGTACATAATCGGTGAGAGTGGTTTGAGTCGCGCGCTGATTGACGCTGGGTTTTGGGTCGACGAAGAGCATCCAAGATACGTTTGCGTCGGTCTCGACCGGCAATTGACCTACGAGAGTCTGGCAGTCGCGACGTTGGCGATTCGCGCCGGCGCCGGATTCATCGCCACAAACCCGGACACAACCCTCCCGACTGAGAGGGGGGTCGTCCCCGGCGTCGGATCAATTCTGGCCGCGCTGGTTGCCGCGACAGGCGTCCGCCCCAGAGTGATCGGTAAGCCTGAGCCTGACATGTTCGAGATGTGCGTGAACCGTCACCGAGTATCCAAGGAGCGGACAGTGGTAATCGGCGATCGACTGGAGACCGATATAGCAGCCGGCGCACGGGCGGGCCTGTTCACCACCTTAGTGCTCACCGGCATCTCCGGACTCGATGAAGTCGCCGACTCACCGTATCAACCGAGCCTGATCGTGGAAGATTTGTCCCAGTTCATATCGCTTCTGGACCAGAGTTGAACGCGTCGGTGTTCAAGCGATTGCTCCTCTCCTTGGGCTTTGGCGTCCTGGTAATGGTCGGGCTGACTTTATACGGCGATCTACCCAGCGTTCTCGCCGCCTTCCAAGCGTTCGACTGGCGATTGGCGCCGGCCGCCTTGGCGCTGACTCTGTTGAACTATGGGTTACGCTACGTGAAGTGGCGGTACTATCTGGGCCTTATCGGTGCCGGCCACACGAGTGAGCGCGTCAGCGCGCTGACGTTCTTGTCTGGCCTGTCTATGGTCCTGACGCCGGCTAAGATCGGCGAGTGGCTGAAGTCGTATCTGCTGCGCGATTTGGCGGGGGTTCCAGTCTCGCGCAGCGCTCCGGTAATCTTGGCCGAGCGTATGACCGATGGCATCGCGATGGTCTTGCTAGCCGCCGCCGGCTTGGTCATCTACGACATCGGGCGGGAAATCGTCGCCGGAGTCTCACTGGTCGTCGTCGCAATATTGGTCGTCTCACAGCATAAAGGCATGTCTGGAACATTAATTCAGATCTTGGTCAGGTTGCCCTGGCTGCGGGAAAAGGTAAGAGATCTGGAGAACCTGCGCGAGTCCAGCCGCGTGCTCTTTTCCATAAAGAGCCTATCGGTCGCCATAGGGCTCGGAATTATCTCTTGGGGCGCCGAGTGCGTGGCGTTCTTTCTGATATTGGTCGGCCTGGGGCTGACTGCCAGCCCGTCGCTGTTGTTCCAGGCTACGTTCATATTGGCCGTCGCAAACCTCGTTGGCGCGGTTTCGATGCTGCCGGGAGGGCTGGCCGCGGCGGAAGGGAGTATCGCCGGCCTCTTGGTCTTGCTCAAAGTAACTGAAAGCTCGACGATTGCGGCGGCGGCCACGCTTCTGATCCGTCTTGCCACTCTGTGGTTTGGCGTTGCAGTGGGCGCGATAGCTCTGGTCCTCGTTGGTCGATTGACACGCCTATCGGCCCTTCCGACCGGACCCGGCGAAGCAACCGCCTCCTAGCCGGCGTCCCCCTCAAGAGCGGCGAAACCGATGGCCGCGGCGCCGTATAGACAGACGTCATCGCCGAGTGAGGCCATCGCGATCCTGTAGTTCTCGCGAAAATGCTCCATGGTCCGCTGGTCTATTTCGGCTCTCATTGGCGCAAAGATCAATTCGCCGGCCTTCGATACACCTCCGCCGATTACCACGATCTCAGGATCAAAGAGATGCAGCATGTTGGCGATAGCTATTCCCAGCCACCGGCCGGCCTCGGCCAAGACGGCGATCGCCAGCCCATCGCCGTTCTCGGCCGCCATCACTATGCGGGTAGTAGTGATCTGTTCAATCGGCAGGCCGGCCAGGGTTGTATCGCGACCTTCTCTCATGCGGTCGATGAAGTGGCTAGCGATGGCTGGACCCGATGCTAACGACTCGACGCAGCCGCGATTTCCGCAGTTGCACCGTGGTCCGGCCGGGTCGACCACTACGTGACCGATTTCGCCGCTGGCGCCGTGGGCGCCCAACAGCAAACGGTCGTTGGTGATTACTCCTCCACCAACTCCGGTCGATACAGTCATGTAGATCAGATGGTGGGTGCCCCGGCCGGCGCCGAATCTGTGCTCGGCCAATGCCGCCGCATTGGCGTCGTTGCTAACGAACGCAGGCTTGCCCAAACGTTCTTCGAGAATATCTCTGAGTGGAACCTCGTTCCAGCCCGGCAGATTTGGTGGCTGGAATACCAACCCACTCCATGGATCCAAGGGGCCCGGCGCCGTTGTGGATACCGCCAATACGCGCCCATTACCGGCCCGCTCGATGGCCGCGCGAAACTGCCCGACCATCATCTCGATGACTACAGCCGGCCCTTTTTCGGCATTCGTTTGGGTGGAGCTTCGGTAGTGCAAACGGCCGGCCCGGTCGATCAGTGCGGTCCGGAAGTTGGTGCCGCCAAGATCGCCGGCAACGATCAGGTCGGAATCGAGGAATCCAGCGTCGGGCTCGTCGCTTGTGTTGCTCATCTCAAGAAAAGGGGACTAGCAGCATAGACTCAATTGCTAATACCACCTAGCCGGCGTCGGATGTTCTTCCGCGCGCAAAGTGGAATGCGATGGCGAGTGATGTCAGGGGAACTGTGGCTCACGACGACCGTGGAACCCTCCTGAACCTAAGCGTGAACGCGAGCTGCGATAGAACCGCCTTGCCCTCTAGTCTATGATTCGTTTGTGATGATGAACTCAATCCAAGGTAATGTCAATTGTGTCCCGGCCCAGGAGGACCCGAAGCGTCCGGTGGTCGTATTCATCATCGGCGCCACAGCCTCCGGCAAGACCGATCTCGCAGTTAGGCTTGCCGGCCGCTTTGCTATGGAGGTGGTCTCTGCCGATTCCCGCCAATTGTACCGCCGGCTGGATATCGCCACCGCGAAACCAGATGAGCGGCAGAGAAAGAAAGTCAGGCACCGCTTAATCGACATAATCGAGCCAAGCGAGGATTACAATGTGGCGCTCTACCAGCGTGCGGCGCACGAGAACATACGAATGATCCGCTGCGAAGGGAAGCTTCCGTTTGTCGTAGGAGGGTCGGGGATGTATTTGCGGGCACTGGTGGAAGGTTATCAGTTTCCCTCAGTCCCGCCCCAATCATCTATGCGACGCGAGCTCGAACAACGGGCACTTGCCCACGGAACTCAGGCTCTTCACCGTGAGCTTGCCGAGGTTGATCGGGAGGCGGCGAACGCGATCCATCCTCATAACCTGCGCAGGGTCATAAGAGCTCTGGAGGTATACCGAACCACCGGCCGGCCCTTCAGTGAGCTCGCCCGGACGACTCGTCCGGATTTTCTGCCCTTGATCATCGGCATCCATTTCGACCGCGACGTCCTTTATCGGAGAATCGATCTCCGGGTAGATTGGCAGGTAGAAGCCGGCTTGGTCGAGGAGACACGCCGGCTCATGGAAGAAGGGATCGACTTGCGCAGGCCGGCGTTTTCGAGCCTGGGATATCGCGAAATAGCTGCCCATTTGGGCGGTGGTTGCTCGCTCGAAGATGCGGTCCAGCGAATCAAGTTCGCGGTCCACCGATATGCTCGACAGCAATTGACCTGGTTTCGTCGCTGGAAGAGCGACGTGGCTTGGCTGGCCGGCGACGATCCGGAGCTGCTTACGAAGGTGACCTCGTTGATAGAGCAGTCAGTGTTCGACGGTAGGTAGTCGGACCGGAATAATAGCCTGACACTTGGCTGGCCCGAGACGTTGATCCAGCTCGGGGCCGGCCTGCGGCGACTCAATCGCCTCCTGATCTCTTCGGAAATGGAGCGGGTATGGTAGTCAGACAGAAGGCCTTTGCGTATATTACGAACGTCAAGCGTCTATTGGTGTTCGAGCATCCTGACCACCCTGATGCCGGCATACAGGTGCCGGCCGGCACTATAGAGATCGGCGAAAAGCCGGCGGACGCGGCGGTGAGAGAGGCGTTTGAAGAAACGGGCTTAGACGGTTTGAAGCTGGCAGCATTTCTGGGAACATGCGAGCGTGATATGTCGGATACCGGGGTAAATGAGATACATCGTCGGTGGTTTTATCATCTATTGAGCGACGGAGAGCATCCTGACTCATGGGTACATTTCGAGTCCCATCCCAGCAGTGGGGAACAGACCCCAATCGAGTTTCGTTTTTATTGGGTACAATTCCCCTGCGGCGTTCCGGATCTTGTTGCCGGCCATGGACAGATGCTGGATGAGCTGGCTGAGATCTTGGCGTGAGCCGGCAGACGTTAGCAACGGTTAGCAGTATATTCTATGCGCGTGGGTTGATCGGAGGTTAATGATGGCAAGCAACGGCCTGAAGTTCTGGAAATATCACGGCATCGGCAATGATTTCGTCTTGATCGATGCGCGTGAGTTGAAGGATATAGATTGGCCGGCTCTGTCAACACAGATGTGCGACCGGCATTTCGGCGTTGGTGCCGATGGATTACTGTTGCTGCGTCCGTCCGAAGTTGCCTCTTATACGATGGGAATGTACAACCCGGACGGTTCCGAAGCACAGATGTGCGGAAACGGAATCAGGGGGTTCGCCAAGCATCTGGTCGATCATGCGCTTGTCTTGGGAGACGAGATGACCGTTGAGACCGGCGCCGGCGTGTTGGGGCTTAGGCTCAATAACGACCGAAATGGGACAACCAGCGTAACTGTCGGTATGGGAAAACCGATTACCGCCGGACGCCGGATTCCCGTCAAGAGCGACCGAGACCCGGTCCTCCAGGAGACAATCGAGGGCGATTTCGGGTCTTTGAGCGTGACGTGTGTCTCGATGGGCAACCCACACGCTGTCCACTTCGTCGAACACGATCCAGAAGAATATGATCTGGCAGCCATCGGACCGCGAGTGGAGAACCATCCATTTTTTCCTGAGAGAGTGAATTACGAAATAGCCCAAGTGCTTGATCGCACCAGAATCAAGATGAGGGTGTGGGAACGTGGAGCCGGCCTCACTTTGGCTTGCGGCACCGGCGCCTGCGCGACTCTAGTGGCGGCCCGGCTGGAAGGTAGAGTTGATACGAAAGCCACCGTGGGATTGCCGGGCGGCGATCTGGCCGTTCATTGGGATGGCGATCAGGTGTGGATGACCGGTCCGGCAGAGTTGGTGTTCGTTGGCGAGTGGTCCGCAGCCCTTCCCACCCGTGAAGTGGTCGAGTCGACAGTTGAGCGCTAAGAGGGATCGACACTCCGTCGGTCATGTTTCGACAAAGCTGGAAATCGAGGCCGAAAACTATTTTGCCGAACAGTCGTTCTCTACAACCGACCCTCCGCGAAGAGTGGCGCTAGTTGGAGTCACCGTCGACGGCACGCCCGAGATTCGCGCCGCCGATAGCTCTTTGGACGAGTTGGCTCAGCTCAGCGCCAGCGCCGGCTACCAGGTTGCCGCACGGTTTCGCCAACACCTGCGTCGTATCAACCCTGCTTTCCTGATCGGCAAGGGTAAGGTTGCCGAGGTGAGCGAGGGTCGTGCGTCCGCTGGTTACGACACCCTCATTTTCGACACGGACTTGACTCCCAACCAACAATCGAACCTCGAAAAGGCGACTAGCTGCCAGGTCATGGACCGCAGCGCCCTGATTCTGGTCATATTTGGCCAGCGCGCCCGGACCTACGAGGGACGATTGCAGGTGGAGCTTGCCCAGATGGAATATCTGCTGCCCCGGCTGGCCGGACGCTGGCCCCACCTGAGTCGCCAATTCGGTCGGGCCGGCGTGCGCGGAGGCCCCGGCGAGACTCAGATCGAGGTCGACCGTCGCATCGCTCGCCGCCGGATCTCCGAGCTAAAGCGCCAAATCGAGGGAGTCCGGCGCCATCGTTCGCTTCACCGGCAACGGCGGGAATCGACCGGCGTGCCTCAGGCGGCGCTCGTCGGTTACACGAACGCCGGAAAGTCCACTCTGCTCAACCGTCTGACTGGCGCGGACGTAACCATCGCGGACCAGCTGTTTTCGACGTTGGATCCAACTACTCGCCAGCTCACACTGAGCGCCGGTCTGGAGCTATTGCTCAGCGACACTGTCGGCTTCATTCACGATCTTCCACCCACGCTGATTGCCGCCTTTCGCGCCACGCTCGAAGAGTTGGAGTCGGCCGACCTGATACTGCATGTCGTAGATATTTCTCACCCGCAGGCGGAGATGCATCTGGAAACGGTGTCGACGACATTGGACGAGTTGAACTTATCCGGCACCCCAATCGTGACCGCATTGAACAAGATGGACAATCTTGGGGCTCCAAGCATCCTGGATCAGCTAGAGCGCGATCGTCAGAGCATGATCGCGGAAGCCTCGCCGGAGGGTGTCTTGGTATCTGCCATCACCGGCTACGGCATCGGTGATCTGAAGGCGCGAATCGAGAGGGTCTTGGGACGCAACTGGCCTCGAGTTTCTCTGAGCGTGCCAATCTACAACGAGCACTTGGCTTGGGAATTCACACGTCGCGCCGCGGAAGCGAGGATAGAGCGCAAGGACGAGGAAATCCTTCTCGAAGGCCGCCTGCCGGCCCGATATTGGCCCCGATTCGGAGTATACGAGACTTTATAAGTTATCAAGCTTATAAATATTATAAAATTGACAAATGCCAGTCTAGAACTTACGATTATACTGGCGCTTAGGCCTATCTATGAAGTTAGCAGAGCCTGAAATAAAGCGATCATACTGCAGACTCAATGGAGGTCGACAATGAAGGTAGCCATCGATGTCAAGTGCTATCACTGCGGCCACTTGACCGGCGAATTTGTGGGAGATTCAACCGTACCGCTGGCCCAGCGTACGTTTAAGCCCAGCGAGCGATGCAAGGAAGTTATTCAAGGCGGGGAGCGCATTCGCTGCTGCCGCTGTGGAGGGCCAGTTTTTCTCGACGATATTCGGCCGATCCGGTCGTATCCGATCTGGGATCCCAAGCTTCACCCGGCCAGGCCCGGCCGGCCGCGAAAGCATCCAAGGCCGGAGAAGAAAGAAGACGTGGCCAGCTCCGGTTCGGTTGTCTCGCCTTAATAGTGGAACCCGCAGAAACGGTCTGAAGGGAGATTCAAAAAGGGATGCAGCGGACAAGACGCGAAATCCTGGATCTGCTCAAACGTAAGGGAAAAGCCACGGTCGAGGAGTTGGCCTCTGAGACCGGGCT
This sequence comes from Chloroflexota bacterium, assembly GCA_965220775.1. Lineage (GTDB taxonomy): Bacteria > Chloroflexota > UBA6077 > FW602-bin22 > JBCLEL01. The sequence goes on along the minus strand of OZ244845.1, from coordinate 3,341,710 downwards.
TGTCCCTATGACAGTTCGCGCTCACTTGGGCGTGTTGGAGCGAGATCGACTCATCAGTTGCGAGGAGCGCAGGGCCAAGGTAGGAAGACCTCACTTCGTATACTCGCTTACCGAAGAGTCGGTGCGATATTTCCCTCAGTCTTATGATCTTATGGCCAATAGATTGATCGATACGGTAGTAGCGATCGACGGGGATGGCTGTACCGACCGCCTCGCAAGCCAGATCGGTGAGATCTGGGCTCGTGAGCGTGGGAACGCCACGGCCGGTCTTTCATTGGCCGACCGTGTTAAGAAAGCCACTGAGTTTCGGTGCGAGGAAGGCGCTTTGGCGGAGTTTTCTGAGGTCGATGGCGGCTATCTGATTCGACAGTGCCATTGTCCTACCTTGGCATGCGCGAAGAAGCATCCGGACGTGGTTTGTGCGGCCGAAGCAACTTACCTGAGCAAGATCATTGGTGTGCAAGTTGAGCGACGGGAATGGGTTCTGGATGGCGGATCTTGCTGCTCATTCTTCATCCGCGACAAAAAGGCTCCGAAAGCAAAGAAAGACGAAGCTCCGGCGCTGAACTGAATCTTCCTCGTCTTCCGCACGCCTACCTAGGTACGAGAACAGATTGTTCCCTCCATGCCGGCGTACACGGGATGCCACCTCGTCATTGGTTCGAGAATAGCCGGCCCGCTAACTTCCTCTAACTGGGGCTCGTTTCCGGCCGGAAGAGAAAAATGTAGCGCTGGGGCTTGTCCCCAGCTAGGGGCGGGGTGCGTGGCACAGACGACACCTGACCCTTCCATCAACCAATGCACCCGATTTTCATACCTGGGTGTGCCGGCACCAGCCGGCATGGGAGATTCCTATGACTATCGATGTCCCCTAGCAAGTTGCTGGGCCAGGAGTTTGGCGCTGGCGTACAAGGTCCTGGTGTGGGGGGTAGGTATCCCCAGCTTTTCCCCCAACTCCACTACAACTCCAACCACGCTGTCCAACTCCATCGGTCGTCCCGCCTCCGCGTCCTGGAGCATCGACGTTTTATGATGCCCCACCTTCTCGGCCCCGGCGAGTCGCTGATCGATAGTCACGGAAGGGTTCACACCCAGCGCCTCGGCTACCGCATATGCCTCCGCCATCACCAATCGAGCGAGCGCTCTCCCATCCTGGTCGCTAGCGATCTCCAGCAGTGTCGCCCCGGTGAGCGCGCTGATCGGATTGAATGCTGCGTTGCCGGCAAGCTTTACCCAAATGTCGTGGCGGATGTTCCGGCGAATGGGGCATCTGAATCCGGCTGCGTTGAGCGCCGCCGAAAGGCGCTTACATCGCTCGCTTCGCGTTCCATCCGGCTCTCCGATGGCGAGCCGGTCGCCTTCGACATGTCGGACAACCCCAGGTTTGACAATCAACGTTGCCGGGTAGACAACGCAACCGATCACCCGGTGTGTGTCGATGGATCGACTGACTACTCCGCCTGGGTCGGTCATTTCTAGATGAGTCCCCTGCGAAGGTCCGTCGAGCCGTTGAAAGTACCACCAAGGCATTCCGTTTTGCGTTGACACAATCGCCGTTTCTGGACCAACGAGCGGAGCCAGACGGGGCGCTAGTTCGGTAAGGCTGTGGGCTTTCACCGTGAGCAGTATGTAATCGAAGGTCCCGGCCGCGCTCCAATCGTCGGTGGCCGGAGTCCGGACCTCGAAATCGCCGTCCGGGCTATGAACGCGCACCCCACGGGCCTTCATCGCATCGAGGTGCCGGCCCCTGGCGATGAGCAAGACGTCCTCGCCCGATCTGGCGAGCTTAGCGCCCACGTAAGCGCCTATCGCTCCAGCGCCAATAATGGCGAATCTCACGGATGCGGCCCGCCGGAGGGATTTGTTAGCATCACGATGTTCTCGGCTCAGCCGTCAGCGGATGTACCGGTGAACGTGGCCGCGACTAGCCTTCTCTGAACCTTGCCGGTGGGGGTCCTGGGAATGGAGTCGACTATATGGATACGCCGGGGGCATTTGAACTGAGCTAGATGCCTCCGGCAGTGCTCAATCAGCTGGGATTTCGTCGTTGTTGGCTCGGAAAGTACGACTGCCGCCGACGGCTCCTCGCCAAGAGTGGGATGCGGGATTCCGAACGCGACCACCTCAACCACTGAGGGATGCGTCAGCAGAACCTCGTCTATCTCGACCGGAGAAACTTTTTCGCCGGCCCGATTTATCAACTCCTTGCGCCGGCCCACTAGCTTCAGATAACCGTCCGAATCGAGCAAGCCCTCGTCGCCGGTGCGAAACCAACCGTTCGTGAAAGAGTCCGCATTGGCCTGAGGATTGTCCTCGTATCCATTTATGACATTGGTACCCTTGATGACCACCTCGCCGGTGTCTCCGGTGTTTTGAAGTGCTCCGTCTTCGTCGATGATGGCGACTGACACTCCGGTGCCCGGACCGACCGAACCGGGTACTCGTTTCCCCGGCGGTAACGGGTTGGATGACATCTGGTGAGCCGCCTCGGTCATACCGTACGCTTCCAGGACCGGCACGCCGAAGCAATCCTCCATCTCGATCATTACGCTTGCCGGCAATGGGGAACTGCACGAACGGATGAAGCGCAATCCTTCATGGACTGCAGGGATGTCGGCTGTCCTTCCCCTCCTTCTCGCCCGGTTCAACAGTGCTTGATGGATCGTCGGTACAGCGGAAAACCAAGTAACCCCATATTCCTCTACAAGCCGCCAGAAATTCAACGCGTTGAAGCGCGGAGGCACGATCACAGTTCCGCCGGAGAGCAGGGTGGCCAGGGTAGACGCAACCAGGCCGTGCACATGGAATAGCGGCATCACGCATAGGGACGCGTCCTCTGGGCCCAGTTGATAGGTGTCCACGACGTTTCGCACTGATTTCGCCAGATTCGCGTGAGTCAGTGGAACCCGCTTGGGACGGCTTGTGGTGCCGCTAGTGTGCAGCACCAACGCGATATCATCCGGATCGGGTGCCTCGTGGCGATGGGAACCTTTCGATTCGCCGGCTATGGAAAACCTTGCCTCTCCGTTCGATTCGAGATCTATGCTGATCCAAAGGGCGCCGGGCGGTGCGGCCTTGCGCACTTCTTCACTCCCCTGGGAATGGGTAATCAGGGCCCGGGCGTTTGTGTCCTCCATGTAGAATCGAAACTCGTCAGCTTTATAGGCAGGGTTCAGTGGTGCCGCCGTTGCCACGGTGGATACTGCCAGAAAAGATAGGATGGTCTCCAGGCCGTTCGGCAGCACGATCGCCACCCGATCACCACGCTCTATGCCGAATCCCCGGAGTTGACCTGCCAGATCGTGAACCTGGCGCCGCAGCGAGTCGTAGGTTACGGTAGCACCGTCCGGAGTGCGAATGGCGGCACTGGAGGGGTCACCTTCTTCTAGAAGCTCGGTTAATGTCGCCGGCGGGTTCTTGTGGGTCATTTGAGAGGCCTCTCCTTTGCTCGTCCCAGGACGATACACTCCGTGACTACGGATTATGGTAGTAACGCCTCAGAATACCGTCAACTACTCGCAGTCCTGGCGCCAATGCCCTTGATGGAGTGTTTGGCGTAAAATCAGGGTGATGATAAAGCTTACACTCGCCTCACCTCCTCCAATTCCCGGTAGTCGCATCATCTTCGAGCGCACACGAGGATCTCGAACGCCGCGCCGTTTCTTCGCCAAGCTGGACCGTGCGCAACAGCGCGGGAAGCGCGCCGCGCAAGAGACGGCCGGTGTCATAAACCGTTGACTCGACATAAACTTCGGCGAACCAAGATTGCCTGCACGTTGGGTCCCGCGACCAACTCAACTGAGATGATCGCCGGGCTGATCCAAGCCGGCATGAACGTGGCCCGGCTCAACTTCTCCCACGGGTCCCGCCAACAACATCTCGTTACCATTCGGCAGATCCGTGAGGTCGCCGCCTCTCTCGGCGAGCACGTGGCCATACTTCAAGACTTGCAGGGTCCAAAGATACGAACCGGCGCCTTGAAATCAACACCCATCAACCTGCAAGCGGGTCAGAGGTTCACGATCACCACCGAGCAAATAGTGGGCGATAGCAACAGGGTATCGACATCCTTCAACTCGCTGCCGAGGGTACTGAAGCCGGGGGACTTGGTGTTGCTGAGTGATGGACTGGTCGAGCTTCAGGTGGAATCCGTCTCTGCGGAAGACGTCGTATGCGTCGTGGGAAACGGCGGCATGGTGGGGGAGCGCACCGGCATAAACTTGCCCTGGGTCGACTTAGGAGGCGACTCGCTGACCGAGAAAGACCTGGAAGACTTGAAATTTGGATTGGAACAAGGCGTAGACATAGTCGCTCTCTCATTCGTGCGTGGAGCGCGAGACGTTGAGATACTGCGCCGGCGAATCGCTCAATCGGGATACGAGCAGCCGATCGTTGTAAAGCTGGAGAAGCCACAGGCGATTGACGAGTTGGACCGGATACTAGGTCTCGCCGATGGGATTATGGTTGCTCGTGGTGATCTGGGAGTTGAGGCGGGCCCGGAGCGGGTTCCGGTCCTGCAAAAGCGGATTATTTCGGCTGCCAATGAGGCACAAATCCCGGTGATTACCGCCACGCAAATGCTCGAGTCGATGATCGACAACCCACGTCCAACGCGAGCCGAGGCCTCGGATGTGGCGAATGCGGTCTTCGATGGGAGTGACACCGTGATGCTGTCCGGCGAAACCGCCATTGGCCGGTATCCCATCCAGACGGTTCGTATGATGGACCGCATCGTGCGTGAAGCCGAGACACTCTCGATTGGCGATTATCGGCGACGGCCAAGCACAGCGAGTCTGGACTACGCCGGCTCGCTTGCGCTCGCAGCCAGTCAAACGGCCGCCAGTCTTGGCGCCGCCGCGATCGTCACCCGCACTCAAACGGGATACTCGGCGCGATTAACTTCGAGCCATAGACCGATTGCGCCAATAGTAGCGGTCACTCACGACGAGGTCATAGCACGTCGCTTGGCCCTGGTTTGGGGAGTGTATCCGGTAGTTGTTCCGCCGGCCGAGTCGCTGGATGTCCTGCTTAAGAGGATGGAGCTGGCGGCCTCCGCGACGGGCTTGGTCGAGGAGGACGATATCTTGGTGATGCTGGCGACATCCAGCCCCGATGCCAGCGGCCACATGAATCTGATGGAGATCCGCCGGCCGGGCCAGGCTCGCTGTGCTGAATGAGTCGTTCAAAGCGCTGCTGCGCAAGGTGATGTTGGGTGAGATTCAAGTGGAGACGCTAGACTTGACGGGGCTCACAGGGAACTGACATGTTTGAGGAAATGACTCGCGAGCTAGGCCGTCTTGAAGGGTCCCATCAGATTCCGGTGTCAATTATGTCTGATGAGAATGGATACTTCGACAGACAATGTCATGCAACAGAGTGCATGTTTCAGTTCAAAGTCCATGGCGACGACTGGCGCGAGAAAGTCAGCGAAAAGGCTGCATGTCCTTTCTGCGGCCACTCTGCCGACTCCGATGAGTGGTGTACCCAAGAACAAACCGAACATTCGAAGGAGATCGTCGTTGCGCACGTTAGCGAACGTCTCGGACGAGCTATGCGACGCGATGCTCAACTCTGGAACCGACGACAACCTCGTAATAGCTTTGTAAACATTACCGTGAAAGTCGAAGGTCGCCCTCGGCACGTGCCCTTGCCACCCGCAGCGGCCGAACCGATGCAGCTCAGGATAGAGTGCTCTCGATGCAGCTGTCGGTACGCCGTGATTGGAGCGGCGTTCTTTTGCCCGGCATGTGGCCATAATGATGCCGAGGTGATTTTCAGCATCGCCATAGCCGGTATTCGCGGTGCCATTGATGCTCTCCCGGAAGTACGAGTGGCTGTTTCCGATCGCGACGCCGCCGAGAACATGGTGCGCTTCCTCGTGGAGAACGGGCTGCAGAACGCCGTTACCGCGTTTCAGCGGTATGCTGAGGTCCTTTACTCCCGATTATCGTCCGCGCCGGAGCCGCGGCGAAACGTATTCCAGAACCTCGCTGACGGTAGCAAGTTGTGGTACAGAGCCACCTGCAAGCAATACTCTGAGTGTCTCACACCCGGCGAGATGACCGAGTTGACGCGTGCTTTTCAACAACGTCATCTTCTTGCCCACACCCAAGGAATTGTAGACCAAGACTATGTCGCGCGAAGCGGTGATACATCGCGTCGACCGGGGCAACGACTAGTTATTAGCGAGGCCAATCTTTGTTGCTACCTTGATCTCATCGAAAAGTTGGCGACAGGGCTCTTGTCAGCCGCAAAGGACTCAATTGGTCGATCCTCGAGTGGGAGTTCGCCCGTTTAATGCGACGCTTGATGAGATCAAGGCTCTCCTCTCAAACGGCGAATCCGAGACGCTGGAGTTCGAAGAGACTACCGGGACGCGCCGGGAGGCGATCGTGACGGTGTGCCCATTCCCATAACTGTTGAATGAGGGAATATTTGTGAAACCGCAAGTATCGATCCCCAAGGATCGCCTTGCCGCCCTCTGCCAGGAGCACGGAATCAAGTGGCTCGCCGTCTTTGGCTCGGCCCTGCGAGAGGATTTCGGGCCGGAGAGCGATATAGATGTGCTCGTCGAGTTCGAAACGGATCGAATTCCTGGGCTGTTAGGCGTAGCCGGCATTGAGCTGGAACTGTCCATGTTGTTCTCGGGTCGCAGGGTTGATCTGCGGACGCCCGAGGACCTGAGCCCATACTTCCGGCAGGATGTGCTGGACACGGCTGAGGTTCAATATGCAAAAGGATGACGAAGTCCGATTGCGCCATATGCTGGACGCGGCGCGCGAAAAGAAGACGATCGGGGCGCGCCGCGAGCCGGCCATGAGAGTGTGCGCCTTCCTGAACCGGCGCGGCGGACAGGTGCTGTTCGGTGTTACCCGGGCCGGTGAGAAGTGAGGGCATTGCCAATGAACCCACAGTTAACGGTATTCTGGATCAGCGTTAGTCTACTCTTATGGAACGGGAGGAAAGCAGATGAACCATCTTCTTCAAAAGGCCTTCGAGAGAGCTTCCGAGCTTCCTCAAGCGGAGCAGGACAGGTTCGCACGCTTCCTGCTAGCTGAGCTGGAATCGGAGCGGCGATGGGCCGAACTGTTTGTCCGTCCCGAATCGGAGGATTTGCTGGAGCGGCTAGCCGATGACGCTGTGTCGGAGCACCGTGCAGGGCGGACTCGTCCACTCACCGCGGATGACTTGTAGGCGTGCGTTCTTTTACGCTGCAGAGCTTCTGGGATGCATATCGCCGGCTTCCGGAACAAATGCGGCCGGCAGGCGCTGTATGGGGTGACGCACGCCGGTGTCGTGGTTGGGCGGCAGGTCGGCGAGCGCCCCGTTGAGGACTTGAGCGCCGAGTTGCGGCAAATCGATTCTCCGGAGTCTCCGGCTGGGGATGCTACCGTGAGTCGCGCTGCCTACATCTTCCTGGACGAATCGGGCAACTTTGACTTCAGCGCCAACGGCACCCGCTATTTTGTGCTCACTGCCGTTCGCATGAATCGACCGTTCCCGGCTTTCCCGGCGCTGATGGACTACAAGTATGATTGTCTTGAGAGCGGCGCGGATATTGAATATTTTCACTGCTACGATGATAGCAAGAATGTGCGGAGCTCCGTTTTCGACTTGATCACTGCTCACCTCGGTGGAATGGACATAGACTGCCTTGTGGTCGAAAAAGCCGGAGTATTTCCGGCGATGCAGGTTGATACCAGGTTCTATCCAGCGATGTTGGGGTACTTGCTCGATCTGATCTTGCGCAGCGAACTGAAGGATGGAAAGGCCGATGAGATTATAGTTATCACCGATACAATACCTGTGAAAAGGAAGCGGCGCGCCGTGGAGAAGGCGGCGCGAACCACGCTGTCCAAGATGCTGCCGGGGGTATAGTATCGCGTCCTGCATCACCAATCACGTTCCCACTACGGGCTGCAGGTGGCCGACTATTGTTGTTGGGCGGTCTTCCGCAGGTGGCAGAGAGGAGAGAGCGTCTGGTACGACCGGATCAAGCCCGCGGTGCGGAACGAAATCCTGGTCGGCAGTGTTGGCGAGGGGCGTTGACCATGCCCACGGATGGTCCAACTAACAAGCGACCCCCCCGACTACTCCGTTTCGGGAGAGAGCACCCTTGGCGCTCTTGTCATCGGAGGGGAACCTTTGGGCGAATGATAGCACGTCACGGGCCAGATGTTCCACTGCCGGGCGCGCCGAACTTTGGGGCATCGGTCCCGCGGCGTTTCCGGCGGTGACCCGGCTCACCAGAGGCGGCGGACACCGTACCGGTCGAAAAGGGATTCACTGGAAATGAGAACGAGGTCGCGCACCAAGGCCTGGGCGATGAGCATTCGGTCGAACGGGTCTCGATGCGGACCCGGCAGCGCGCCGGCTCGTACCGCGTCGCCTACGGTTATCGGCAGGCCCTCGAAGTCCTGGTTAGCAATGGCCCCGGCGATGTCCGAAGCCAGCGCCTCCACGCCGGCGAGTTTGCCGATACGGTGCTTGGTGGCAATCTCCCAAGCTGACGCCGCGCTGATCAGCACGTCGTTTTCTTCATCTCCTATGGCACGCCGTGCGCGCGACGGCAACCGCCTGCCCCCCTCAAACCACCAGATAAAGGTGTGAGTGTCCAGCAGTAACCGCAACGCTCAACCACCTTCCCAAGCGGCCAGTTCTTCCTCCGGTAGCGGGTCGAAGAAACTGTCGTCGAGTCTTATCCGGCCCTTCATGGAGCCGAATTGTCGCTTGCCCCGGCGCTGCACGCTCACGAGCCGTGCAACCGGCTTGCCGTTGCGGGCAATGATGACCTCCTCGCCGGCCTCGACTTGGGCCAGCAGACGTGATAGGTGGGTCTTCGCTTCGTGAACATTGACGATCGGCACTGTTGATTCTCCGAACATGAGATTAGCTAATCGTATGACTAATCTGGTTTCCCTGTCAAGCCGTCGGATTGAACTCTCACGCTCGCGTCAGACTTGGTCGACTACGACTTGGGTTTCCAGGACTTTGCAATAGCCCACGAGCTGCTGCATCTGCGAGTGCCCAACCGCGGGAAGCTGTTCAAGGCGCTGATGACCGCACATGTGCCTGATTGGAGGAAGTACGAAATAGAAAGGCGGGCCTTTGCCTACGACGGAGGCTAATCTCCAGTCAGCGAACGCCGGCGGAGGAATCCTTCCCTCAGGTTCTGGTTGGTCAGGCGGGTATAGATTTGCGTCGTCGTAACGCTGCGGTGCCCAAGCAACTCCTGAACCGTGCGCAAGTCGGTTCCGCCGAGCAATAGGTCAATCGCGAAGGCGTGACGGAGGGAATGGGGAGTTATCTTCTCGGCGAGGCCGGCCTTCAGGGCGCATCGCCGGACCAGCTTTTCTACCGAGCGCGCAGTCAAGCGCCGGTCTTCCTTCGCTCCGGGTACCGCCGCCTTGCCCGGACGTTGGCGGATGAACAGCGCCGGCCAGTCGTCGCTCCGGCTATCAAGGTAAGCCTTGACGATCTGCTGGCAGTGCCGGCTAAGGAAAATTACTCGACTGCGCCGGCCCTTGCCAACGATTCCTATTTCCATCAGCTCCTCTTCACCTAAGTCGTCCTCGCGAAGGTCCACGCGGTTCAAAGCGCAAAGTTCGGCAATACGAAGACCTGTGCTGAACAACAGGGCGATGATCGCCCGGTCCCGCCCGGCCGAGTGTTTCGCCCCTTCCACCGCCATAAGCATCTGCTCGACTTCTTCGGGGGTAGGTACGCCGGCCGGCAGGTGGTCGCCGACTTTCGGCAGATTTACACGGTCCCGGGGAAGTACCTGCTCCTCGGTCTCTTGGGCAAAGTACCGGAGCATGCTGCGAATCACGGCCAGATATTTGGCTCTGGTTCGTGGACTCAACTCCTCGTCATTCTCACCGCGCAAGCGCAGGTGGCGAGAATATCGGTGGAGTGTGTCGCGATCCAGCAGCGATACAGACGTCGCTTGAGGCGCATTGTTGCCCAACCATCGGATAAGGTCGGCAAGTACCTGCTGATAGGTTGTGACCGTCTTGCGCGACCTATTCTGGTCGAGGCAGTGTTCGAGAAACTCCTGGAACTGTCTATCTAGCTGAGGAACTCTTCCCCCAACTAGTCGCTCGGACGTGGCATCGATCGCCATGTATCATCGTCTCCGGCGTCCCGGTTACTCTCGTACGGGCTGGTCGTGGTCGAAGCTACCACGCCGACCGAGTGTATATCCATAGGAGCGATATGAGAGAGGGCCTGAGCCTGCGGCCGGAAATTCGCCGGCCCATTGGGCGTCAGATTCCGGAAGCCATCAACTCGTCATAAGTATCGAGTAGCATCTGGGGCAGCAGACGAGTGTCGGCTATCGCCGGCATGAAGTTGCTGTCACCGACCCAGCGCGGCACTACGTGTAGGTGGAAGTGGTCCGCGATGCCGGCTCCGGCAGCCTTGCCGATGTTCGCGCCAAGGTTGAAGCCGGCGGGTTTCATCACGCGACGCAGAGCGGCTGTTGCTCGGTTGGTGAGTAGACTGAGGTCCAGCAATGTGTGCTCGTCCAATTCCTCAAGGCTCGGCACGTGTCGGAAGGGGACCACCACTAGATGGCCGGAGGTGTAGGGGTAGGCGTTCAGAATGATGAACGAGTGGTCGGAACGCACGACGATCAGATTGTCGCGGTCGTTATTCTCGGCCGGCAGATCGCAGAAAATGCAACCCCCGCCCGTCTTGTCCGAAGTGATGTACCGCATACGCCAGGGTGTCCAGAGCCTCTCAGTCATCTCTCGCCGGCTCCGGGTCTATCTTGATCGCTCACCACCCTTAACGTACTTCTCCTCGAATTCTCTCTTGGCGCAAGGCGAGCCAGAACGCGATCAACTCTCGGAATGCTCTTACAATTACCGCCGGCTTGGCCCCGGTAGCACTGCCGAAACCTCGAGGTCTGTGGCTCACACTCTTCTCCAGGAAACGGTAGCCGGCCCTACGCGACCTCACCAAGAACTCAGTCGAAAGCGTAGCGCCGCGTGATCTGACGACCATATTGTCAAAGATTGACCGGCGAAACAGTTTGAACGCGCAGTCGACGTCGCGGGCCGTGTAGCCAAAGAGTAGATCGACCAACAGGTTCCAGCCGAAGGCATTTAGACGACGCATATACGGATCCCGTCGTGGCCTGCGATAGCCGAGGATCAGATCGTACCCGTCGCAGTGGGGAATGAAACTTGCTAACTCGGACACCTCGAACTGCCGGTCGGCGTCGGTAAGAAACACCCATTCGAACCGGGCCGCACGGAACCCGCTATATAACGCGCCTCCGTAACCCTGATTGCGCTCGTGCTCTATCAGCCGGATTCGTGGATCTGATTCCGCCAGCCGGCCGACTATTTCGCCGGTCTGGTCGGTGCTGCCATCGTCGACGACTATGATCTCGTACTCGGAGGCGCATCTGGCCATTGCGGCCCCCGACTCCGCAATCGCTTCGACGATATTGTCTTGCTCATTGAACGCCGGCAAAACCGCCGAGATCCTAACCATCCGCCCCTCTCATATGGCCGGCCGGATTCTATAATGGCTGTTCGACCGATCACAACCTATCCTGCTTAGAGCAGTCCGTATCAGAGATTCTAGCGCGTTTACGATGCTAGAGGGCTCATTGAGCTTCCGCGATGATATTTCGACGCTGCTGCACAAGCGGATGGACTTGCCGTGGAACTCATCCGAGGGCCGGCCTCCGGTGGACTTGCGGTGGGTGTTCTTGAGCCCATGTCTGAAAACAGGCGTGCTAAACTCGACTTGTCATTGTCAAGGGGTGAGGTTCTAACGCAGTGTATGTCATCGGTACCGCCGGCCACGTAGATCACGGCAAGAGCGCGCTCGTCCAAGCTCTCACCGGCATAGATCCGGATCGCCTCCGCGAAGAAAAAGAGCGCGGCATGACTATCGATCTCGGCTTTGCCTGGCTCACCCTGCCAGACGGCCAAGACGTCAGCGTCATCGACGTTCCGGGCCATGAGCGGTTTATCAAGAACATGCTGGCCGGCGTCGGCGGAATAGACGCCGGCCTTCTGGTAATCGCTGCCGACGAAGGCATAATGCCTCAGACCGAGGAGCATCTTTCGATCCTGGAGTTGCTCCAAATACCTTCCTGCTTGATAGCCGTCACCAAGGTTGACTTGGTTGACGAGGACTGGTTGGACTTGGTCCATGATGACATAACGGAGCGGATGAAACGTTCGCGTTACGCTGAAGCCCCGATGGTGGACGTGTCGGTTGTGGATAGTCTTGGCCTCGACCAGCTAGTCGCCCAAGTTCAGTCGGCTTTGGTTAAGTCCGAATCTCGCCCTGATCTTGGACAGCCCCGTCTGCCGATCGATCGAGTATTCACAGTCGCCGGCTTTGGTACGGTCGTAACCGGCACGCTTACCGGCGGTTCGATCACGGTTGGCCAAGAGCTTGTAGTGCAGCCGAGTGGACGAAAGACCAGGGTACGCGGCATGCAGGCGCACAAGACGATGGTGTCGCAGGCAATGCCGGGCACGCGAGTAGCGGTCAACGTGGCAGGCGTGGCTGTGGAGGAATTGAAGAGAGGACAGGTCCTCACCACGGCGGGCTGGTTGGCTCCGTCGCTCGCGGTCGACGTGTGGTTGCAGGTGATTGAATCGGCCCCCGGACCACTCAAGCACAACGCGCCCGTAACTTTTCACGTCGGAGCTTCAGAAGTGGCCGGCATCGTCAAGCTGCTGGACGCTGACGCATTGGCCGCCCGGCAGGCGGGTTGGGCTCAGATCAAACTGGCCGAACCGGTGCTCGTGGCGCGGCATGACCATTTCGTAGTTCGCTTTAACGACCAAACGGTCGCCGGTGGCACGGTCGTCGATACCAATGCCCGGCGCCATCGTCGGGGGAATGCCGCTACGCTGGCCACTTTGGACCGAATGCTGAACGGTACTCCAGAGGATGGCGTTATCGAGCTTGTCCGCCGGCGCGGATCGATCGACCGCTCCAGCCTCTTGAAGACTTCATCTCTGGCTGCCGCGGACGCAAATCGGGCCGTCGAAAACCTTTTGGCCGAGGGCAGACTGGTGTCTTTCACAGACCTCTTGCTGGCCGCCGAAGATTTTCAGAAGCATAATTCCAGGCTGGAGGACACGCTGCGTGACTATCACCGGCAATATCCGCTGCGGGCCGGCATGCGACAAGAGGAGCTAAGGTCGAGACTGAATCTGACAGCTGAGATTTTCAACCTGGTGCTCGCGCAACTCATCGAGGAGCGACGAGTCGTCGAAAGAGGTACCGCCGTCAAGCTGAGCCGGCACGAGATCAAGTTCACCGCCGCCCAAGCCAAGTCTGTAGACCACCTGTTGAAACGGCTGGCGGAGGGAGGCTATTCACCACCGGCCTTGGACCAATTGTGCGTCGAGCTCGGGTTGGACGATGATACCATCGCCGCGCTGGTCGAGCGTGGTGATCTGGTGCGAACAAGCGTTTCGGTCGCCTTCGCCAAACCGGTATACGATGATATGGTTGCCCAGTTGAGACAATGGTTCGCCAGTCATCCGACGATTACCGTCGCCGAGTGGCGCGATTTGACAGGAACCAGCCGAAAGTTTGGTCTGGCTTTCCTAGAATATCTGGACCAACAACGCGTCACCCGTCGGGTCGGTGATGTTCGACAGTTACGATAGAATTTACAGGTCTTTCGCTTGAACTCCGGAGGCAGGTCAATTGCCGGCCTATAGAAGCCTGATGGCGCGTGCGTTCGTGTTGGCTGGAGCAGTCGGCGTGGCGTGGCTTGTTCAGCGCCGGCCCGTAGGCACCCCTCCACGTCTCGTCGATTGGGAAAGAGTGCAGAGCGTCGCCTTCAGGTTGAGCTCTGAGGCGCAACCGATGAGCTTGCCGGCGCGCAGGCACATGCAACGACGTTACTATGACTGGGTGCGTCAGAGCGAACATGGAATCTCCGAGTATCTCCAGCAAGAGGCGCCTTCAACAGCCGGCGAAGCGCGGGTGGTCGACCGCAAAGAGTGGATCAACGCCAACCGTTCACAGTTCGAGGCGCTGTTCGACCCGCTGGAGCGCGCGAATGAGCAAGGAATGCTGGATGCGCGGGCCGGCAGTTGGGCCATGGCCAAGATGAGTCAGCTTGTCATAAGTTATCAAATGGGTCTCTTGATGGGCTACTTGGGTCGCAGAGTCCTGGGTCAATACGATGTCGCGTTGTTGGGTCGTGAGCCTTTGACCGGCGGGCGCATATACTTCGTCGAGCCTAACATCGCCCAGCTAGAGCGCCGGCTTCGCGTTCCTGGAGAAGATCTCCGGCTCTGGATCAGTCTTCACGAAACTACCCACGCGTATGAATTCGAGGGCCATCCCTGGTTAATCGACCATATGAACGGACTGCTTGGCCAATACTTCGAGAATGCTGCCGCCGACTTCAGACGCCTGAAGAGCACGGGCATCTGGGACATGGTGGGCCGCACCGTCAAGAACTCGTTTACTCAAGCCAGTCCGCTTGAGGCAATCATGAGCGATGTTGAGCGCAACGTGTTCTGGCGGCTCCAGGCTGTGATGTCTCTTCTGGAAGGCTTTAGCAATCACGTCATGGACAAGGTAGGCGAGCGCATCATGCCTGCCAATTATCCGGCCCTGAAAAGGAGGTTCGAAACAAGCCGCGGCCGGCGATCGCTGGGCGACCGTTTATTCACCAAGTTTACGGGCCTGGAACTAAAGCTGGAGCAATACCGATTGGGCGAACAGTTCGTAAATCAAACCGTGGCCGAACACGGTCTCAAAGTGATGAGCCTGGTATGGAATGGGCCCGAGTTCCTACCCGATATACAGGAGATTAAACAACCTTCACTCTGGTACGATCGGGTGAGCAAGCTGTAGGTGCTCAGATACAATAGTTCGCAGAATATAAGTTCTGCGAACTAAATCCAATTTCTGTAATCAAAGGAGGTCAAAATGGATCAAATACCAATATCATTAAGCGACTTACCACTCGAACCCTATTTGGTGTTGGCCGGCCTGCTTGCGCTGCTGCACGCGTCCGTCTACGGGTTCATCTTTGGCCCGTCGTTACTCAGATACCCAATGTTCATCATCGTGTCCGCAATTGGCGTCTCCGCCGGCCAGCTGATAGGTGAGTTAGCCGGCCTCAGTATCGGGCTTGTCGGGGACCTCCACATCGTAACCGCCTCTATCGGCGCGTGGCTGCTGCTCATAATTGCGAAGCGTCTGGGCGCGTGATACACTCCCGGCCGCCTTCGTCGTTCCTTGGCTTCTGGAGTGTCTCAATCCCGTGTTGAAGAGTCTGCTGGCACCTGCGGCCGTTATCCTGGTCGGCATCGTGATAATCGTTGTCAGCATCGTGTTTAACATCACGGCCCAAGTGCGAGATATTGTGATCGTCTTGGCAATGCTGGCATTCTTCGCCGTAGGCGTGGCGATGATAGCCTTCTTCTCGGTTCTCACGACTCTGGTCGCCAAGTTGAGAGATGACGTAATCGGCGAGCAAGTTACGCCAATCTTGGGCAGTGCACGCGAAACAGCCACCAACATCAAAGGAAGCACAGAGTTTATGACAACTAGGGCCGCCAACCCACTGATCAAGATTATCAGTCTCATTGCGGCGACTGATCGGTTCATTCGGGTCGTGCTGGGCCGGTCCGGCAATTGATCCAGATGTCGAGCGATTTCTTAAAGAGGTTTCAGGTCTAGAGGCGACGATGCACTACTTCACACAAGGACTGATCTTCGGGGCCCTCGCAGTTCTGTTTATCAGACTCATCTCCAACCGAGATCGCAGCGACCAGGCGCGCAATGTTTTGCGTGGCCTGTCCGCGCGCTCCTCGGCGCGGACAAATGGGGCGACTGACTGCGCCTTCTCGACAGCCGATCGCATTCTTGAGACGGCTACGGAGCGTCTGGAACGCGCGCTAACAGCGTTCAATCAGACGAGGATCGAAGAAGAGCGTTCGTTACATGAGGAGCTCGCACAGGCCCAACGATCCGGCCGGTTGGCTCGCTAAACCCACACATTCCCCCATCCGAATCCAATGGCATCCTAGCTGCCGGTATGTTATGTCAATTGCCATGACTGAAGGTAACTGTTCAGACTTAGAGGGACCGGTCCTGTGTGCGTCGTTGGTACGAAAGCATGTCCCGGACTCCGATCCGGGATGAATTCCGGCACCGGCCGTCGACACCAACCACCGTCGCCCGAACAACGACAGCCCAGGGTCGAAAGAGAAATGTAGCGCTCGGGCTTGTCCCCAGCCAGGGGAGGGGTGGGGTGCACGGAAGACGCCTGACCCTTCCACCAACCAATGCATCCAATTTTCCTACCTTGGTGTGCCGGCACCAGCCGGCATGAGCGATTGCTACGAGAGCACATCCCGGCCTTCGATCCGGGATGAATTCCCGCACCGGCCGGCGACACCAACCACCTGTGGGAGAGGGTTGGGGTGAGGTTCAATCGATTCCGCGCAAATCCGCTGCGCCAACGACTACGGCCCTCCACCCCGCCACAAGAATCGACATTCCTTCCGCCAATGGCACCCGCCTACAGATCACTGAGGCCGGCCGGCGCGTCGCCGTCGTCCACCGGCTGGAGGCAACGAAGCGGACTCCTCTTGTCATCTTCATAGGCTGCGAAAGCACTTACGTAACGTATAATGGCATCCTTATCCGCACTCGGAAGGGGCCTCTGTCCAATCGAGAGGTAGCTTATGAATGCGTTGGGGAAAATCCTTGCGGTCCTCTTCGGAGCGTTCGCGCTGGTAGTGACCGTGCAGTTCGTACTCTCACCGCTCTACCAGGACGCCGTGGACATCGGCCAAGTGTGGAATTATGTCAATTATCTGTTGGCGGTGGGCGTGTTGGCCGGGTTGATCGTCCACTACGTCCGAAAGCGCGCTTTAACCGTGTCGGCTGGATCCATTACTCGCGGGTACCTCGAGATCAACCTGGCATTCTACCTATCCGTAGTGTTGGCCCTCTGTTTCTTCTGGAATTGGTTCGACGACCTTGCTGTGGGCGCAGATTCTCAGGATACGACCCACCTACTCATGTGGACCTTTGTCAATCCGCTCTTCGTTGTGATCTCAGGCCATACCGGCTTTCATCTCTGGCGCGGCGCCTCTCGACAGCGGCACTGAGAGCAAGGCGGAAAGACGGATCAGGCGTCGGCGGTTAAGCCGGCTAGCGTCCTGAGTCGCATGGCCGCGAATCGAACAGGATTCAAAGTCGACCAGGCTCAAACGGCCCGCGATCGCTGTTATCCTGTAGAAACGCTCGGCTTAGAGTTAGGGAGACGGTTCTCATTATGGATCATCAAGGACCCCATATCCAGGTCAACAGTCTCTGGAAGGTCTTCGGCGACAATCCTGAGCGCGCGCTTCAGCCGGAGTACGCGTCCAAGAGCCGCACCGAGATTCAAGAAGAGTTGGGCGCTGTGGTCGGCCTGCGCGACGTGTCCTTTAATGTTGATCGTGGAGAGACATACGTCGTAATGGGGCTTTCCGGCAGCGGCAAATCAACCCTCGTGCGCTGCCTGATCAGGCTCATCGAAGCCACGAAGGGACAGATTTACTTCGACGGCGAAGACATTCTCGACTACTCTCAGGACGAGTTGATGCAGTTTCGACGCCATAAGATCGCGATGGTCTTCCAACACTACGCCCTTCTTCCCCATCGCCGTGTTACGGACAACGTAGCCTATGGCCTCGAGATCCGGGGCATGGACAAAGAGGCGAGGCATAAGGCGGCGTCAGAGGCCATCGAGAACGTGGGACTAAAGGGCTGGGAAAATTACTACCCAAGGGAGATGAGCGGTGGCATGCAGCAGCGCGTTGGACTTGCCAGAGCGCTGGCCGTAAACCCCGAAGTGTTGTTGATGGACGAGCCTTTCAGCGGTCTTGATCCCTTGATTAGAAGAGAGATGCAGGACGAGCTTATCTCGCTTCAGAGGAAGCTTCGCAAAACCATCGTGTTTATCACCCATGACCTCGATGAGGCTTTGAAGCTCGGCGACCGTATAGCAATTATGCGGGATGGGGCGGTGGTCCAAGAGGGCTCGCCCGAAGAGATTGTCACAATGCCGGCCGACGACTACGTCACCGAGTTCGTGAAGGACGTCTCTTGGGCAAAGGTCATCCGGGCCAAGGCAATTATGAACGAGCCTAAGGCGGTCATTCACGAGTGGCAGGAGCCCGGTGCCGCGCTCCAAACTATGCGAAGCAACAACACTCATGCGCTATTCCTCGTGGCGCGCGACCGAGTTCTGAAGGGAATCATTGCCCAGGATCAGGTGGCAGCTCTGGCCCACCAACACAAGACAAACCTGGAAGGAGCGCGGAGCGACCCGGTAATGACCACTGACCCGGACTCCTACATCGAGAAGATCATCCCCATGGCCGCTGTGTCAGACCATCCCATAGCGGTGGTGGACGAGCGAGGTCGCCTATTGGGCGAGGTCCGCAGGGGCGCTTTGTTGGCAGGTATGACTGCCTTGCAGTGAGGAGGCTTAACATGACCCAGATCGAAAACGTCCAATCCGGCGCGGAGAGCCCATCGCCGCCTATTACGCTAAGCGCTCTCCCCACCCTTTACCCTTGGTTGGCCGGTTTGATCGTGGTTGTCATTGTGTTGCTGGCGAGCCTGCTGATTTGGGGCCCAGAGATGGATTTTCCCACCACCGTGTCTCGCTCCGAAGTTCAAACCTCCGGAGGAGGCGTCATAACTCTGGAAAGGACGGTGCGAAAGGTCACCGGAGGCGCCATTGACGATGCTGTCAGCTGGATGACCGTGGAGGGTAGCTGGCTGTTCGACGGGATCAGTACTGCGATTACCTATGCGCTGGTTTATATAGAAAACGGGTTGAAGTGGACGCCATGGCCCGTCATCGTGGTGGCTCTTGCCCTACTGTCCTTTGCCGTGGGGCGTTGGAGCCTCCTGGCCTTCACCTCGCTCGCCCTGCTCTTCGTCGGTTTCATGGACTTGTGGGAAAACACCATTGACACCATCGCGCTAATGGCGGTGGCGGTGGCTGTCGCTGTGTCACTCGGCCTTCCCTTGGGTGTGCTGGGTGCCCGTAGCCAGATGGCTGACAACCTGATGCGCCCCATTCTGGACGGTATGCAGACCATGCCTAGTTTCGTCTACCTGCTTCCGGGTATCCTCTTCTTTGGCTTGGGAGAACCGGCCGGCATCTTTGCCACTATCATCTATGCCGTCCCCCCGGTGATCCGGCTGACCAATCTGGGTATCCGTCAAGTGTCCTCGGAAACTGTTGAAGCGGCCCGTTCCTTCGGAGCGTCACCGATGCAGATTCTCACCAAAGTTCAGATTCCGATGGCCTTACCCACAATCATGGCAGGTATAAACCAAACCACCATGCTGGCTTTGAGCATGGTAACCATCGCCAGCATGGTGGCCGCTGGCGGTCTGGGCGATAACGTGCTCCGGGCGCTGCAAAAAAACCAGCCCGGCAACGGAGCGATCGCCGGGCTGGCGATCGTATTCCTTGCCATCATAATAGACCGCCTCACACAATCGGTGGCCCGGAATAGTCGACAAGCTTCGAGGTCAGAGTAGAAGTGGCGGATAATCTTTGTTTGACCTCTGCTTCACGGGATTACCGCCGAAACTTGTGTTATTCTAATGCCAATCGACCCAATTGTAGAGAAGAGGCTGAATGATGTTTACCAAGAGCAGGATATTTGCACTGGTCGCCGCGTCGGTCGCCATCATAGCGACACTCGCATGCGCCCAGCTAATGGGGACTCAAGAAGAAGCGAAACAGAAGCTCGTTTTTAACGATCTCACCTGGAACAGCGCCCAAATCCAAAACCGCGTCGCCCAGTACATCGTCGACAAAGGCTACGGCTATCCAACCGAAGTGGTACTCGGCGGTACTCTACCCCTTTTCCAAGGTCTTCGCCGCGGAGACAGCGATATTACGATGGAAATATGGCTGCCCAACCAAGATGAAGCTTGGGACGAAGCCCAGGCTGCCGGCGAAGTGGTTTCGGTCGGCGAAAGTCTGGGTAAAGACTGGCAGTCCGCGTTCGTCATCCCCAAATATCTCCAAGAGCAGTATCCCGAGTTGGACAGCGTAGAAGACCTGAAAGATGAGAAGTTTCAAAAACTGTTCGCCACCGCCGCAACCGGCGGCAAGGCGCGCTTGGTATCCTGCGTTATCGGTTGGGCGTGCGAAGAGGTCAACGCCGCACAAATCGAAGGCTACGGCCTCTCCGAGTATGTCGAAGTCATCAATCCTGGCGACGGCGCCGCCCTGAGCGCTGATCTTTATGGCGCTTATGAGAAGAAAGAACCTTGGCTGGGTTATCAATGGGGCACCAACGACCCGGCACTGCTGCTGGACCTAGTTCGGCTCGACGAGCCGGAGTACACCGCCGAATGTTGGTTCACTACCAAGGCGTGCGCCTACCAAGACGCCACCATCCTGATCGCGGTGAATCCAGACCTCCTGGCCGATGCCCCCGATGTCGTAACGATGCTGAGGGCCTGGGATTTCAACATAGAAGTCTACAAGGAAGTCGCTGCTTGGCTCCAGGAAAACCCCGACGCCGATGTCAATGACGCCGCAATTTGGTGGCTGAATAGCAACGTCGACATCTGGGAAGGTTGGGTCACCGACGAAGCCGCCGAAGCGATTCAGGCCGCGCTCGCAGCAAACGAAATCCCTGACGGTTGGCCTTCCGAATAGCCGCAAGGGCTGTCTCACGACCGACTGCAACTGATTATTCCGACCTAAGGGAGGTTGCGAAGATGAGCCGAAGGTTCACGCGACGTTCGATAATGGCCGGCTTGGGTGCTATCGCCGCTCTGCCGATTCTAGCTGCATGCCAACCGCAAATCGTCGAGGTTGAGAAAGTGCAGGTAGTCGAAAAAGACGTGCTGGTCGAAAGGGTCGTAACTCAGATCATCGAGAAGCAAATTGAGAAGGTGATCACCGTCGAGGTCGAGAAGGCAGTCGAGGTCGACCGGGTGGTCGAGGTAGAAAAGGTCGTCACCGTGGAGGTTGATAGGCCGGTCGTTGTAGAGAAAGAGGCGTTGCCGCCACTGATAGTTGGACAACTCAACGCCTTCACCGGCTCGCTTTCATACTTCGGAGCCTCCCACCGCAACGGTGCGGCGCTGGCTGCCGACCACGTCAACCGCGCTGGTGGCATAGGCGGCGGCTCGGTGATCATAGTAAGCCGCGATACCGCGGTTAACCCGGTCCAGGGCGTCGACTCCGCCCGCGCGCTCGTTGATGTCGAGAACGCAGTGGCAGTCGTTGGCGCGCTGGCCAGCGGAGTTACCATCGCCGTGGCGCAGTCGGTCACGGTGCCGAAGCGGCGCGTCCTGATATCCCCATCCTCCACTTCTCCAGCAATTACAGTGCTCGAAGATGACGATTTCCTGTTCCGAACAGTCGTATCCGACGCAGCCCAGGGAGTCGTCCTTGGCCGCTTGGCCAATGAGGAGGGATACGGGAGCGCTGGTGTCCTCTACATCAACAACGCTTACGGTGAGGGACTCGCCGATCAATTCAAGGAGACCTTTACGTCGCTGGGCGGAACTGTAACCGCCATGGTCCCCCACGAAGATGTCCAGCCGACCTACACCTCCGAGTTGGAGAAGGCCACCGAGGGAAATCCGGATGTTCTCGTGACCATAAGCTATCCTGGCCAGGCCGAGGTATATCTCCGCGAATCGCTCGAGGGTGGATATGCTGATACCTTCCTGTTCGTCGACGGCGTGAAATCCGCCGAGATGGTAGAAGTTGTTGGCTGGGACCTGCTCGAAGGCACCTTGGGTACCGCCCCGGGCGCCCCGGACAGCCCCCAGCTCCAGGCGTTCCAAACCTCGTATGCTGACTCCTATGCCGTGGCGCCCGAGCACCCATTCATTGCCGAGACATACGATGCGGTCGCACTGATCGCGTTGGCGGCGGCCAAGGCCGGAACGACCACTGACCCCGTGGCCATCCGCGACGCGCTCCGCGACGTGGCTAATCCTCCCGGCGAAGCCGTCGGGCCCGGCCTCGACGGCATCGCTAAGGCGTTAGCTCTCTTGGCAGAGGGCAAGGATATCAACTACGAGGGCGCCGCCGGCCCGGTAGACTTCGACGCAAATGGCGACGTCGCTGCCCCGATCGAGATTTGGAAAGTCGAGGGCGGCGAGATCAAGTCCACCGGTAGGTTCGAGCTGCCCTAAACCCACAACGCAAATGGGCCGGTGGTAGCGCGGCGTCTACCCTCGTCCTGCCACCGGCGCCTTTCCCCTGCAACGCCTCCGTACAACAGCACTGCGAAAGAATGTCCCGGGCTCTGATCTGGGATAGGCGGCTCCGGTTATGCCCGCGGTGCCGGATCCCACCGGTGGGCCCGTCATTGGTACGAAAAAGCGCCCTCCAATCGCCCTCCATCCCGGCTCTCCGCCGGCGAAACGCGCCGAACTGTAGACCGATGGTCGATGGCGGAATGAGAAAATGTAGCGCGGGGGCTTGTCCCCCGCAGGGGTCGGGGTGGGGCGTGGCAGAATCCGTCGTGCCAATTCGCTGTACCAAGCCACAACTCCGGCTTTTCATACTTTGGTGTGCCGGCGGTGTCCGGTATGAGCGATTGGTACGAAAATGATGTTACGTGGCCTCGAGAGTGCCTGAATGCCAACGCCCCCGGCACTCGTCATTCCGCCCCTCAATTCGTCATTCCGGCGAAGGCCGGAATCCAGAGGGGAGGGGTGGGACCAAAGAGACCCAAACCCTTCCAACGGCCAGGCCTTGTAGTTCCGGCGACAGCCGGAATCCTGTAGCGCGGGGGCTTGTCCCCCGCAGGGGTCGGGGTGGGGCGCAGCAGAATCCACCGTGCCGATTCGCTGTACCAAACCACAACTCCGGCTTTTCATACCTTGGTGTGCCGGAAGCAGCCGGCGTGGGCGATTGCTACGGTTGCCCAGTTGTCCGCGCTCTTCGTCGCTGCTCGCCCAGTATGCCACCCGGCCGCAGGAGCATGACCGCTACGATGAGCGCGCCGATCATGAAGAGCCGAAAGTCTGGATTTGACAACACGCCCGGCAGGAACTGCGTCCCCGACCATATGCCCCAGACGACGAACGCTCCGAGGATCGCGCCCAGGTTGCTGCCGGCGCCTCCCACCATCAGCATCGCCCATATGACGAACGTCGCCAGCAGTGGATCGAAGGTTAGAGGCGACAGGAAGCGCACGTGGTGGGCGAACAGCGCGCCGCCAATCCCCATGATGACGGCTCCCAAGATGAATGACTGGAGCTTGAAATTGAAGACGTTCTTACCGCTGGCTTCCGCCGCGGTCTCGTCTTCGCGTATCGCCCTCAGCACCCGGCCCCAGGGTGATCTGATCGCCTGCTGAACTGCCAGGAATAGCACCCCCAGCACCACTAGCACTACCACCATGTACAGGTAGTCGTATCGGTCCGGCGATATCCACTCTCCGAGGAACTTTGGGATTCTGTACAGCCCCTTGGAGCCGTTGGCCACCCACTTTTCGTTGAGGAAGAACAGCCGGACGCTCTCTGCGATTCCCAGCGTCGCTATCGCCAGATAGTCGTCGCGCAGGCGGAGGGTCACGTAGCCTATCAGGAGCGCGATAGCCCCACTTACCGCTCCCGCCGCTGCCAAACCCAGAACGAACCATAGATCGATTCCCAGGTTCAGGAACCCAACCTCTGCCAAGTTGCCGCCGAACACGAACTCCTCGAACAGCTCTGGGTCCGGAGGCTGGGTGGTCAGAATCGCCGAGGTGTACGCGCCTAGAGCGAAGAACCCGGCGATACCAATGTTGAACAGGCCGGTATGTCCCCATTGGACGTTTAAACCAAGGGCGAACACCGAGTAAATGCCCGCCATGACGACGAAGCCGGCCAAGTAGCTGGCGACATTGCCTAGGTCCACGTCCTAGTCTCCCTCATTTGGCGCCTCCTAGTATGCCCCGCGGCCTTGCGAGCAGCACCACGATCATAATGAAGAAGGCTACGGCCGGCTTATAGCTGGGATTGATCCACTGGGTCGATACCTCCGAAGTCACGCCGATGATCAAGGCCCCCACCAGTACTCCGTAGGGGTTGCCAATGCCTCCGAGAATCACCGCGGCGAATAGGGGAATCAAGAACTTCCACCCCATGATTGGTAGGAGTTGCGCCTGCGACACCGCGAGCAGGATCCCCGCTGTTGCTGCAAGCGCACCGCTAATCGCCCAAGTCCACCATATGACCCGCTGGGTGTCGATGCCCGTGACGAGAGCCAGTTCAGGATTGTCCGCGGTCGCTCTCATGGCTTTACCCATCTTGGTGCGGGTTAGCAGCATGTAGATCCCAACGACGAGAGTGACCATGACGATCACGATGAAAATGCTATCGGGCGGAACCCGTACGTCCATCGGAAGGTGGAAGACTTGGCGCGACTCGCGGGGATACTGAAGCGTGTCTCCGGTCCAAATCATCTGGACCAGCCCGCGTATGGCTATGGCTATTCCCAGGGAGGTCATGCCGATCACGGCAGTGTTCACCTGCCGGTCTCTGAGCCTCCGGTATACCAGCACGTCCAAAGCTATCGCGCCTAGGGCGACGGCTGTCGCCGCCAGGGGCAGCGCAATCAGTAGCGGGTATCCGAAGGTGAATGGCCCTAGTCCCTGGCCCTCGATTCCCACGACCGGCAGCACGGATTGGACTAGAAAGAATGCGAGGTAGGCCCCCATCGCCATGTAGTCGCCGTGTGCGACGTTCGGGAAGTTCAGGATGCCGTAAATCAGCGTCAGACCGATGGCCCCCAACGCAATTATCGCCCCGAGGAAGACGCCGTTAACCACCAGTCCCATCTTCACAAACGGGAGGAATCCGATCGCTAAGGCAACTGCTACTATGGCGGCAATGGTGTGCCCCGGCGTCCACGCCAGGTCGATTCGTCTCGCTATGCCTTGCAGGGCGGCCATTGGACCCTCCTGATCGTGGGGTCGAGGCGCAGCCTCGATTCTGCCGCGTGGCAATCGAAGTACGTCGCGGAAAATACGGTTGTCCGGCTTCCAATGTACAGGATGCGCCTACCCTCCCAGGTATAGGCGGGCCACTTCAGGGTTGTCGAGCAGGGCCGAGCCGGCGTCCTCCAGCCGATTCTCCCCGGAGGAGAGCACGTATCCCCTGTTCGACATGCGCAGTGCCTCGCGGGCGTTCTGTTCCACAAGCAGGACAGTAACGCCGGTCGCGTTGATTTCCCGGATGTGATCAAACACCGAGCTTCTCATTGTCGGAGACAGACCGGCCGAGGGTTCGTCGAGCAGGAGCAGCACTGGATCGAGCATCAGGGCGCGGGCTATCGCCAGCGTTTGCCGCTGGCCTCCCGAGAGGTTGCCCGCCTTCTGGTTTGGACGCGCCGCCAAGTCCGGAAACATCTCGAACATGTCTTTGATGCGTCCCCGGTAATCGTCCTTGCGTGTGAAGGCTCCCATGTCGAGATTCTCCCGGATGGTCAGGGAGGGGAAGACGTTTGCGGTCTGTGGGACGTAGCACAGGCCGGCTCGAACGATCTGCCCCGGTGCCCGGGAGGATATATCCTGGTCTCGAAATACCACACTGCCGGCCTTGACCCGCACTATACCCACGACGGCCTTCATGAATGTGGACTTCCCGCAGCCGTTCGGCCCGATGATCGTTACGATCTCTCCTGCCTTCACGGATATGGATACGCCGTGAAGTATCTCTGTATCTCCATATCCGGCCACGATGCCCGTGGCCTCAAGCAGCGCCACCGGCTCTGCCTCCAAGATAGGATTCCAGGACTTGGGGGTCTCGTCGTATATCTTGTGGCGGTCCTTCAGCGATGACCTTGCCGTTGGCCATGACGATGACCGGATTGCAGAGACGCATGACCAGGTCCATGTCGTGCTCGATCAGTAGGAACGTCACGCCGCGCTCGACGCTCGCCCGCCGGATGTTGTCGGCCAGCTTCCCGAGAAGCGTCCGGTTGACGCCGGCGCCTGGTTCGTCTAGGAGGACCATCTTCGGCCCCGCCATGAGGGTTCGAGCCAGTTCCAGCAGCTTCTTCTGGCCGGTGGACAGGTTGCCCGCGTATTCGTTCGCCAGGTGGGAGAGGCTGACAAATTCCAGCACCTCCATTGCTTGGGCCTCGATGAGGCGTTCCTCGCCGGCCACTCTCCAGGGCAGCAGCCAGGACGCCCATATGCGCTCACCCGTTTGGTGCGCCGGAACCAGCATCAGGTTCTCCAGCACTGTCATGCGCTTCATTTCCCTCGGAATCTGGAAGGTGCGCATAAGTCCGAGGCTGAAGGTCTGGTGCATCTTCATTCCGTCGATGGCCCGACCATCGAACAAGATCCGTCCCGCCGACGGCGTCAGCGCGCCGGATACGAGGTTGAACAGAGTCGTCTTGCCGGCGCCGTTGGGGCCAATCAACCCGGTGATGGTGCCGGACATGACCGTTAGTGTACAGTGGTCCACTGCCCGGACTCCACCGAAGTCCTTGACCACGTCGCGCACCTGAAGAATGGGTGCTGCATCTGTCGCGATTGGCGATGTATCAGTGTGATGCATTGACACTCGGAAGAGGCGTTTGCTCAGCAACGGGCATCACGATCCCGTCGCCGGAGTACGTTATGGACATAGAGTATAAAGTACCTCGCCAAACTCGGGCCGCAACCGTCCAGACTTAGGGGGGCCGGTCTTGTAGCGCCATTGTTACGAAAGCGTGTCCTGGACTCGGATCCGGGATGGGCGGTTCCCATTACGCACGTCGGAATCCCCTGTAGGGACGGCTCGGGGAGCGTGTTTCATAAGTCAGGGATGAGAGAAATTAGTAAAATTGAGGGAGGACAGGTGATTGGAGGATAGGTAGATGCCACATAGACCGATGAGCCGAGAGCAGATGTGGATATTGCCGCCGAGTCTTGAGGAGTTGCTGCCGGCGGACCATCCGGCTCGATTCGTGGGAGAGTTCGTAGATGCGTTAGAGGAGGAGAAGTGGGCGGAGCTAGGGGTGGAGATAGAAGGAGGGCGACTGGGAGCGCCAGCATACCACCCGCGAGGTCTGTTGAGCGTGTGGTTGTATGGGTTCATGACGGGAGTGAGGTCTAGTCGAAAGCTGGAGATGGCGTGTGGCGAACAGATACCTTATCTGTGGTTGACGGGATGTCAGCGCCCGGATCACGTGACGTTGTGGAGGTTCTACAAGGCACATCGGCAGGAAATGAGAAAGCTATTCGAGCGGACGGTGCGGATGGCGGTGAGGATGAAGCTGGTGAGCCTGGCGGTGCAGGCGGTGGATGGCACGAAGGTGGGGGCGAACGCGGCGAGAGATAGGACTTACGATGCGGAGGGACTGGGTCGGCTGTTGAAGCGGTTGGAAGAGACAATAAGGGAATTGGAAGCTCAGAATGAAGGTGGGGAAGATGCTGAACCGGTACGCCTACCAAAGAAATTGGCGGAGAAGAATGGCCTGAGAGAGCGGGTGCGTGAGGCGATGGAGGAGTTAGCGGATCAACAGGATACCAAGCGCATCAACCTGACGGATGCAGAGGCTCATTTCATGAAGACACGTCAGGGGATCATGCCGGCCTACAACGCTCAAGCAGTGGTCTCCCCGGTGGAGTTAGAGGGGAACAACAAGAGCATGTTGGTCACAGCGGTTGAGGTGGTGGAAGAGACGAATGACTACGCTCGACTGATCCCGATGCTGGAACAGGCCGAGGATACGACGGATACGAAAGCAGAAACGACGTTGGCCGATGCTGGTTATCATTCGGGGAGCAACTTGGAGGAATGTGACAATAGAGATCAGCAGGTGGTGATGCCGGAGGCGCAGCACAAGGCGCTGAAGCACCCCTATCACAAGGATCGATTCAGCTACGACGAGGATAGCGACAGCTATATCTGTCCTCAAGGACAGAGACTTCGCTTCAGCACAATGAAGACAACTCGTGGTGTACCGATGCGCCTGTATCGTGGCTCAGCGGCCTTGTGCCGTCGATGTCCGGCCTTCGGGGTGTGTACCAAAGATCGACGCCATGGCCGCGCACTCGAGATAGGGCCACACGAGGTAGTACTGCGTAGTCATCGGGTCTGGATGTCCACTGAGGAAGCCAAGAAGAAATATAAGCGGAGACAACACCTGGTGGAACCGGTGTTCGGCATCATCAAAGAGCAGCAGGCGGGGCGAAGATTCCTGCTCCGCGGTAGGGCCAAGGTGGCGGCAGAATGGACCATGTTGGCGACCGCCTTCAACCTGCGTACCCTCTGGCGCGCATGGCGCTCTCGGACAAGGCCTCAAGGGGCTGGGGATTGTGTAAACAGCGAATTTTCAACCTATAGGTCAGTGCTGACGCGCATCATTGGTTCAGCCCTAGAGATTTTGGCACTGCTCAGGACCGATCTTCAGCCACCTTCACATGGTGGACTTGCCTTCCGTCCACCACAATCCAATATCTGAAACACGCTCCGCGAACCGCCCTGGGTGGGGGCGTCATCCCGCCGAACACGGTAATCCCGAATCTCGTCATTCCCCAGCTGGAGCACCGAATGGGTTGTCGGGGGTCGAAAGGGACAGGTATATTGTAGTCATCCGATTTGGGCTGCGATCAAACTTGGTAACAAGTCGAAGTCAGACAACGTGCGCGACACAGGGGGCAGTAATCAGACCGCTTTCAGGTGTGTTTAGCATCGTGCCGACTCCATTCTCGGAGGATGGCGAGCTCGATGAGGCGAGTCTGCGATCCGTCGTCGAGTATTTTCTGGACTGCAAGGTGGATGGATTATTCGTCCTTGGGGTGGCGAGTGAGAGCTACTTTCTCTCCGATGACGAACGCCGGCGTGTCGTCGAGGTTGCGATTGGGCAGGTAGCCGGCCGCGTGCCGGTGCTGGCCGGAGCCGGTCATCCCAGCACTCATATTGTCGTCCAGCAGTGCCGACAATATTCCCGACTAGGCGTCGCGGCGGTTGTCGTCCTTCCTCCCTATGTTATGCGTCCCGATGCCGACGGCATCCTTCGCCATTTCAGGACGGTTGCAGAGTCGACTGAGGTCCCGGTCATCCTTCAGGACGAACCTGCGAGCACCGGCGTAACCATGCCCGCTGCCCTGATCGCGCGCATAGCTCGAGAGGTAGAGAACGTTCGTTATGCCAAGGTCGAAGGCCAGCCGGTCACCTATAAGCTGACCGAGGTCAAGGAGCTAGTCGGCGAGGAGATTGGATTGTTCACGGCCGGCAGCGCGTTTTTCGATCAGGAGCTGAGCCGAGGTGTGGCAGGGATAATGACCGGGCTTGTTCTTGCCGGCTTGCTCGTCGATATATGGCGAGCATTTAACGCGGGCGATATCAAGGGTGCGTGGCGACTATGGCATAGGTATCTGCCGCTGGTCACGCTGGAGTCGCATCCCGCGCTCTTGCTCTCCGTTCGCAAGGAGATGCTGCGAATGATGGGCGTTATCCAAACGGCAACGGTCCGGCCGCCGGCTCTGCGAGCTGACGCACCGACTGTACGGCATCTGGAAAGCCTCCTCGATGTTCTGGAGCTGAGAGGCGGATATCAACCTAGTCGGGAGTCAGGGAGTCCGGCTACAGCCGGGCCAGACCAGACTTCGACTCGCTGATCCACGAACAGGTGGGGTCGGAGGGAGTCCTCTCCTATAGGAACCTTTCCTCCATACAGCGGAAAAACTGATTGGTCAGCATCCGGGCAACCGGCTGCACGAACCGGTCCGGAACTGCCGCTAATGCGCCGGCGACCTGATAGTCACCTCCGTATTGGACCAGCGTCTTGTCACCGGTCGGGGCGAGCTCGATTCGGCCAGTGGCGCTGATGGTGCCCATATCGCCGCTTCCCTCCACTTCCACTCCGTAGCTCTCCCCAGGCTCTTTGTCCGTGATGCGAATCGTTCCAGTGTATTCTCCCTTGACTAACGCCACGCCCAGCGACATTGTGCCTTCGTACTCGTCTGGCGCTACTTGTGTAAGCTCGTGTACTCCCGGCACACAGGATGAAAGCGCGTCTGGATCGAGCAATAACTCCCAGACCTTCTCGGGCGCAGCCGGCAGCGTATGCTGACCCTCGAGCCTCATTGACGCCTACGGTCCGCGGCGACGGGATTTCTGTGAGTACGTCTCATCTTCTCCTTCGATTCTTTATCTGAGATCGGCCGACTCGGTGCGCTCGATTCCAGATGTATTGTACTAAATCACGCTGCGGCGACGGTGCCCCAACGTGCTTTTCAGGAGCCAGTCAGCCTTTCGGCGCCCAGGATGCCGGCGCCGGCCCGATTCAGTAGCAGATCGACGGTGCGTTCAGCTGCGATCATGACGATCGAAAAGCCGTTGCCACTGAATCCGCCGACAAAACAGATGCGCGGCTCGCCGGGCATGCTCCCGATCACCGGTACAAAGTCAGCGGTAAAGCCGAGGAAGCCGGCCCAACGGCTAGTTACGGTCGAGGCCGCCTCTGGGAAAAAATCCTTGATGAATCCTTCGATGGTGCCCTGCACCGAGGGGGTGGTGTGATCGGCGAGAGTGAACTCATCGGCAACATTGGCGCCTCGCCCGCCGCCAAAGAGCATCCGTCCATCATCTAGCTGGCGATAATAGTACGGACCATCGGGAGTCTTAGAAACGATTGCCGGCACTTCGGTCATCGGCTCTATTGGGCCGGTGACGAGCGCCTGGGCCCGGGCTGTCAGGATAAGTGACTCAAAGTAGGGATCGAATTGGGGCGCATATCCGTTTAGTGCTAGGACCACTGCGCCACATCGGATGGACGCTCGACGCGAGAATACCGTGATCCCTGCCCCATCGGGCCGTAGATCGTAAACCTCGCTGTGTTCGTAGATAGTGGCGCCGCTTGCCTGTGCGAGTCGTTTAGTAAACTCTGCCGGTTGCAGCATCACCTCGGCTGGCACAACAAGGGCCGCCCGAAAACCGCGCTGGGTTGGATCGCTATCCTGATATTCAGCGTCGAAGCCGTCTCGCTGGAGCGCGAGCGCCGACGCCGCGAGGTCTCGCGCTCCCGGATCATCATTCGCAATGTAGTGAAACGGAGTCGTCGTATACTCCACGCCAAATTCGCGACAATCGCTCATCAAGCGCTGGCGATTCTCGATGGTAAGCTCCCAGATCTCCTTGGTGGTACCGGGGCCGAACATAGCGATGGCGTCGCTGTAGAAATGGCGCATTCCAGTCAGGACCATGCCGGCAGCCTCTCATTCGCCATTCGCGGCATCCGTTCGCCAATCCGGCCCCCCATTCGTCATTACTATGAAAATACGCGGTTCAGGCAGCCTGAAGGATGACTTTGTGGCCCAGCCGTTCGAGTTGGCGGACAGCCCTGCGGGTGACGGCGGTCTTGTCGCGCACCTCAAAGTATTTGTGTCCCATGTCCACGAAAGGCACCTTGTTCTTGATGATGGAGTGGAGCATGACAGCAATGGAGTGGGCAACGGCCATGGCGGCCCTGTTGGCGCCGATGCGGCGTGCGAGGCGGTGGTATTGGGCTCCCAAGTAGGTCTTGGTTCGGGCGGCGGCCCTGGCTGCTTCCACCAAAGCCGACTGAAGGGAGGCGTTGCCCTTCTTGACCGGGCTTCGCTTGGACTTGTCGGCACTGCGGTTGTTGCCAGGACTGACCCCGGCCCAAGAAGCGAGGTGTCCCGGGGTGGCAAACCTGTCCATGTCGGTGCCCATCTCGGCCACGATCGTCTCGGCAGTGCGACGGCCCACGCCGGGGATCGTATCGATCACCTGCAGCACATCCCTGTGCTGGCGAACCCGTCGGGCCACCTCTGCGTCGAGCCTCTCAACGTCGGCATCCAAGGTGCTGAGGCGTCGCAACTGGGTGGCCAACATGAAGCGCTGGTGAGACCCCACGACGCCGAGCAGCGCCTCTTCCAGCGCCTCAAGCTTCTCCCGAAGCCGACCCTTCGCCATATCGGCTAGGACCTTGGGGTCATCTTCTCCATCAGCAAGGGCTCTCAGCATCTTCCTGCCTGATGCTCCCAGCACGTCGGTGGCCACCGACCCCAACTTTATGTTGGCTCCCTCAAGTACCTTCTGTATACGGTTCGCCTCTCGCGACCGTTCCTGGACCAGGCTCTTGCGGTAACGCACCAACTCGCGAAGCTCTCGCTGGGGACGCTCGGGGATAAAGCTGGGCTTGAGCAGCCCGTGCTTCAGAAGCTCGGCTATCCACTCCGCATCCTTTACGTCGGTCTTGCGACCAGGCACCATCTTGATGTGGCGCGCATTCACCACCCAGACGGTGAACTCGTCCTCCATCAGGTTGAAGATAGGCTTCCAGTAGACACCGGTGCTCTCCATAGCCACGTGGGTGACTTCGTGCTCCCGAAGCCACTCCGACAACTTCACTAGCTGCCGCGTCATTGTGCCAAACGTCCTCGTCTCCTGAGACTCAGGCGTTAACACACAAGCCACCACCGACTTCTTGTGAACGTCCAAGCCACAGCACCGTTCACGTACGACTTGCATACTCCTCCTCCTAAGACTAGCTACCGGTCGGTGGGTGGCTGCTATTCTGACGACTTTACTATGCGTGCTCACCGCCGCAGCGGGGCGACAATCTTATGTACCTGCCAGCCACCCAGGCAGTTTCCGGCACGGGCTCGCGGCACCAATGACTACCGCCCTAGTTGTACCGCCCGGCGCCGTCCCATTTTCATCCCCTTATGTGGCCTGCGCAAGGCCATAGGTGTTTCCGGCGAAGGCCGGAATCCAGAGGGAGAGGGGAATGTAGCGCGGTCGAAGACTACGCGAGGCGAGGGGCTCGTCCCCCGCAGGGGTCGAGGAGGGGCGTAGCAGAATCCGCCGTGCCAATTCGCTGTACCAAACCACAACTCCGGCTGTTCATACCTTGGTGTGCCGGCGCCAGCCGGGATGAACGATTGCTATGAAAGCATGTCCCGGACTCCGATCCGGGATAGACTGCTCCGGCAGCCTCTCATTCGCCATTCGCGGCATCCGTTCGCCAATCCGGCCCCCCATTCGTCATTCCGGCGAAGGCCGGAATCCAGAGGGGTGGGGAGAGGGGAATGTAGCGCGGGGGCTTGTCCCCCGCAGGGGTCGAGGAGGGGCGTAGCAGAATCCGCCGTGCCAATTAGCTGTACCAAACCACAACTCCAGCTGTTCATACCTTGGTGTGCCGGCGCCAGCCGGGATGAGCGATTGCTATGAAAGCATGTCCCGGACTCCGATCCGGGATAGACCGCTCCGGCAGCCTCTCATTCGCCATTCGCGGCATCCGTTCGCCAATCCGGCCCCCCATTCGTCATTCCGGCGAAGGCCGGAATCCAGAGGGGTGGGGAGAGGGGAATGTAGCGCGGGGGCTTGTCCCCCGCAGGGGTCGAGGAGGGGCGTAGCAGAATCCGCCGTGCCAATTAGCTGTACCAAACCACAACTCCAGCTGTTCATACCTTGGTGTGCCGGCGCCAGCCGGGATGAGCGATTGCTATGAAAGCATGTCCCGGACTCCGATCCGGGATAGACCGCTCCGGCAGCCTCTCATTCGCCATTCGCGGCATCCGTTCGCCAATCCGGCCCCCCATTCGTCATTCCGGCGAAGGCCGGAATCCAGAGGGGCGGGGAGAGGGGAATGTAGCGCGGTCGAAGACTTCGCGAGGCGAGGGGCTTGTCCCCCGCCAACAGCGGACCGGCGGTCAACCGGTGGCGCAATTTCCATCCTCCTACGTGGCCTCGCCAACGCCATGGTGATTCCGGCGAAAGCATGTCCCGGACTCCGATACGAGTCCGGAATCCAGGGAAGGCGTGGTCGGCGCGACCGCAGCAGAAATCCAAAGACCCTGCGAATAATGCAGCGCTGGGGCTTGTCCCCAGCCCATGGCGCCCCAGCCAGCCGGCCCTGACCGCACCGACCGGCGTCCGGCCATTATCATCCTCTGCTGGTACTTCCCTATCGTTCACCCCGTTTCCTGCCGGGCGACGCTCAGGAGTATTGATGAACCTGCTCGCCATCCTCCCTCCATGGACGGGATACGCCGTTCCCGGATTAGCAATTATGTCAACTGCTCGAATGTCGGCAAATCAACCCTGGCGCGCAAACTAAAATCCCGTTAAACTGAACATGCGTCCGATGCACAAGCCGACCGATTGGGCGCGGGGTCGTATTTCAGGCGGTTATTACCTTTCTGTTAACTCAAGATAACCAAGGCAAACCGAAAAATGCAAAACAAACTAAGCACGAAATCGTCGCAGCGCGGCTCGTTGGACCCTTCAGACAATCCAAGACAGCCGGCAATAACCTAAAAATGCAAAACAAAGACCTTGCGATCAAGCCGACTTGACTCCTTGATTATTTATTGCCCGCTCCGCCATATCCACTTGATCTGGATATTCAGGGGATGTATCGTCAGGCGCGTCTAGCCGCGTAGTTCCAGACAATTCCGAACAGAGGTGCAATCCTGGACAAGATCGACTTCAAGAAGCGTTACAAGCTTCTATTCTCCCCTAAGAAAAAGCCCCATGTCGTCGATGTCCCTGCCCTCCAGTATCTGATGATCGACGGCAAGGGAGCGCCGGAGAGTCAGGAGTTTCAAGACGTGCTCGCCGCGCTCTATTCGATGGCCTACACCGTCAAGTTCATGCTGAAGTCCGCCGGCCGGACGGAATTCGTCGTCCCACCGCTCGAGGCTCTATGGTGGGCCGAAGACGTGGGCGCATTTCGCGACAACAAGCGTGATGAGTGGCAATGGACGATGATGATCATGCAGCCCCCGCAGATGATGCCATCCGACCTCGCTCCGGCGCTCGACCAATTGGAAGGAAAGAACAAGAGGTCGCAACACCACGACCGGCTACGCCTTGCCACTCTGGAGGAGGGGCGCGCCGTCCAAGTGATGCACGTCGGACCTTACAGTGAGGAAGCGCCTATGATCGCCGAGATGCACACGTTCGCCGAGTCCGCCGGCTACAAGCTCGTCGGCAAGCACCACGAAATCTATCTCTCCGACCCGCGCCGGACAGCGCCGGAGAAGCTCAGAACGGTCTTGCGCCAACCCGTGGCCTAGCGCTTCTTCGCAGCGTCTTGCCAATAGCCGGACGGCGCGATCTCTGCTGCCGCAATGACGTTCGCGCATCGGTGGCTGAGTTAGTCGCTCTTGGGGGACTCTGTACTGGGTCCCGCGATCCCACTGGGGCCGCGACCTCGAAGACTTGTGGCTTGACGGTCCGGCGTCGCGGTGGAGACCAAGAGAGTTTCCGAATGGCTGAATGGTACGCCCGAAGGGACTCGAACCCCTGACCTTCAGGTCCGCAACCTGACGTTCTATCCATCTGAACTACGGGCGCGCTCCACGCAAGTATAGCATCACTCGTTAGCCGTCACTCAAGGAACGTGATCGTCCGTCAGATCGGTCATCTATTGGGAATCGACAATGCTCCGGTGGGGCGTTATCTCGAATTGAATGGCGTGTTCCTCGCGTGCTAGAATTCCTTCAATATCTATACCTGCAGTAATGATCCGGTTTGGAGGGCTCCTGTATGGAAAAGGGGACCTGGACAGTCAAAAAAGGACTTGCTGAGATGCTGAAGGGCGGCGTCATTATGGACGTCGTCACTGCCGACCACGCTCGAATCGCGGAGGACGCCGGCGCTGTCGCGGTAATGGCCCTAGAACGCGTTCCCGCCGACATTCGATCCGCCGGCGGCGTGGCCAGGATGAGTGATCCTTCCCTGATCGAGCAAATTATGAGTGCGGTGACCATCCCGGTGATGGCCAAGTGCCGCATAGGACACTTCGTTGAGGCGCAGGTACTTGAGGCGCTCGGTATCGACTACATAGACGAGTCGGAAGTGCTGACGCCGGCCGATGAGGCCTTTCACATCGACAAGCACGTGTACAGGATACCGTTCGTCTGTGGGGCTCGTGACCTGGGAGAGGCCTTACGTCGTATCGGCGAAGGCGCGGCGATGATTCGAACCAAGGGCGAGGCCGGCACCGGAAACATCGTCGAGGCGGTTCGCCACGTCCGCTCGGTGATTGGCGGGATTCGCCGGCTTGCGGCAATGCGAGAAGACGAACTGATGACCGAAGCCAAGAACATTGGTGCGCCGTATGAGCTGGTAGTTGAAGTGGCCCGTTCCGGCAAGTTGCCGGTAGTGAATTTCGCCGCTGGAGGAGTGGCCACGCCTGCCGATGCCGCCCTCATGATGCAGTTGGGGACAGACGGTATATTCGTTGGCTCCGGCGTGTTCAAGAGTGAAGACCCCGCTCAGCGTGCACGGGCGATTGTTAAGGCAACCACCCACTACCAAGATCCGGAGATTATCGCGGAAGCAGCCAAGGGCCTGGGCAAGGCGATGCCGGGAATCGAGATCGGAACCATCGCTAAGGAAGAGTTGCTGGCGGTCCGGGGCTGGTAGCCTGTGAAGATAGGCGTTCTCGCTCTACAGGGCGACTTTCGCGAGCATGTCGCCGCGCTTACCTCAAATGGCGTTCAGGCGGCGGAGATTCGTCGTCCGAGCCATCTGGACGGGCTAGAGGGTCTCGTCATACCCGGCGGTGAAAGTACCACGATCGGTAAGCTGCTGACCGAATTCGAACTGATGGAGCCGTTGCGTGAACGGATTCAGAAGGGACTTCCCGTCTACGGGACCTGCGCCGGCATGATCGTGATGGCCAAAGACATCGGCGATTTCGACCAGCCGCTTCTGGGCGTAATGGACATGCGGGTTGAAAGGAACGCCTTTGGCCGGCAGGTCGACAGCTTTGAAGTCGATCTGCCCATACGAGGGATCCAAGGAGGCCCAGTCCACGCAGTATTTATTCGTGCACCTCTTGTCCGCTCGGTCGAGCCAAACGTACAGGTGATCGGGCAACTGGACGATGGCACCATAGTTGCTGCGCGCCAGGGCAACATGTTGGCGACGGCGTTTCATCCAGAGTTGACTTCTGATACGCGCGTCCACGGACTTTTCATTGACATGGTCAGGGAAACAGCTGATCACGGGACGGAGTTGATCCGAAATGCAGTCTAACGCCATATTGCGGATGGGGCATGATTCGATCGCTTCGACCCACTGACGCCATAGCATTTATCCAGTTTCGAAAGGCGGATCCCGTCGACTGCGCGGTGACTTCTGGAGGCTATCCGGCCTCCTCTCCGGGTATCGGTAGCTTCCTTAACCGATCTGTGGATCTGTATTATCGGGAGCCTACCTGGGCTTTGATCGAACGCAGCCGCATAGCCGGTCTGGTATCAGTTACCGTCGGCTCGGGCAACGCCAAGTGGGAGATATACCATCTTATCGTTGACACTGGATCCGGTTTTCGTCGGGTAGTTCACGAGCTGCTCGAGCACGTATCTGCAGTCGGTGCCGAAGATCGGGTGCCAGTCGTCCATCTGCGGTTGGACACGGCGAGCCCAGCCGTTCAGCCTGCCATCGACTCGCGCTTTGTTCACTACGCCCACGAGGACGTTTTTTTCCTCGGTCCGGCCGGGACAGACGACCCACAAGTCATTGAGGGCATTCGCCGGCGAGAACCCACCGATGATCTTGCCCTGTTCCGACTCCTATGCGCGCTCAGGCCGGTTGCTGCTCGACAATACGAGGGACTCACGCTGCGGGAGTGGCAAAAGATCGACGGTTGGGTTGGCGCGCCAATAGGTCTGCGGAGGCTCGACGTGTCGTCCCGACGAGACTTCGTCGTGCAGATGGGTGATTCAATCGTGGGATGGATTCAGGTTGATCGACGTCATAATACTATCCGTATCGAGTTGGACGCGACAGCCCGTCAGAACATGGACGCGGTTTTCGAGTTCTCCCGTAGCCAAATGGATGTCAATTCGCCTGCGCGCTGGGTTGTGCGCAACCACCAGGAATGGCTCGGCGGCGAACTGGAGCGGAGGGGAAGCCGGCAAGTATCTTCTCATCTTCTGTTGGCTCGGCCCCTGGCAATACGAATCGAGGAGCCGGAACTGGTGCCGATGAGAGCTTAGGGACGATTGTTCGTGTTGCAGATACGGAGGTGGATTAAGACCAGTTGTTAGCAAGAGCGGTATATCAAAATCAGATCGCAGACGACCTTGACCTCCTGCTAAAGTCTCTGCCGTTCCACTTAGTAGAGACCCTGTCGGAATTGGGAGACCGCGATAACCTTCTTGAAATCGTACTAGATCTGGGGCGATTGCCCGAGGCTCGCTATTACCATCGCGAGGTCAGTCTGAGCGATCGAGAGGTGAGTGAGGCTGACATTGAATGGATCGTCAGAAAGTTGGGCGATTTTAGCGGCGACAACCGTGCCGGCATCGAGCGCACGCTCCACCGAATTAGCGCGATCCGCAACCGCCAGGGCCGCATCGTCGGTCTTACCTGCCGGATCGGACGGGCCGTATACGGGACCTCCGGCATTATTCGCGACCTCGTAGAGTCGGGAAAGAGTGCCCTGCTGTTGGGACGTCCAGGCGTCGGCAAGACGACGATGCTGAGGGAGGTTGCTCGGGTGCTCGCTGATGACCTCGGCAAGCGCGTGATAGTGGTTGACACGTCCAACGAGATCGCCGGCGACGGTGATATTCCTCACTCTGCGATTGGGCGGGCCCGTCGCATGCAAGTCCCGGTGCCAACGATGCAACACTCGATAATGATCGAAGCGGTTGAGAACCACATGCCGGAAGTGATAATTATCGATGAGATCGGTACCGAGCTCGAAGCGACCGCCGCCCGCACAATCGCTGAACGCGGCGTTCAGCTGGTAGGAACTGCCCACGGCAACACAATCGA
The DNA here is from genome assembly GCA_965220775.1 of Chloroflexota bacterium. Classification (GTDB taxonomy): domain Bacteria; phylum Chloroflexota; class UBA6077; order FW602-bin22; family JBCLEL01. The sequence continues at coordinate 3,302,956 of OZ244845.1, read as the reverse complement.
GAACCTAATGATGAATCCTACGCTCGCCGACCTAGTAGGCGGCATCCAGAGCGTCATCTTGGGAGATGATGAGGCACGCCGGCGGGGCACCCAAAAATCAGTCCTCGAACGTAAGGCACCCCCCACTTTCGATGTAGTCGTCGAGCTCCAAAGTTGGGATCGAGTGGCAGTCCACGCTGACGTCACCCGCACCGTCGATGCCATCCTCCGTGGACGTGAATTTCAGCCGCAGATCAGGCGTATGAGCGCCGAAGGTGAGTTACTCGTCGATGAGGCTACGGATGCATTCGATTCTACGCCGGCCGGCGTAGGAGATGACCTTGACGAGGCGACGTTCGCTGATCCGGGCAGTCGGTCACTCATTTCGAGGTCACACGTTGTTCGGTTGTCCCCGTTCGGTATAAGTCGCGCCAAGCTGGAACAGGCGAGCCAGAACCTTCAGATACCTGTTGATATAGCTCAGGACATCAGCGAGGCCGAGGCAGTGCTCACTCTAAAGAGCTATTTTCGCAAGAAGTCGAGTCCATTGCGTGAGGCGGAAGCGGCCGGCATCCCCATCTATGTACTGAAAAGTAACACGGTTCCTCAGATTGCCCAGGCGTTGGCGAGTATGTACGATCTCGGTGTTAGAGATCCCGTAGAAGAGGTCTTGGAGGAGACCGAGAAGGCGATCAATCAGGTGCTTCAAAACGGCCAGAGTCATGACCTGCCCGCACAGAATTCCTATGTGCGCCGCGCTCAGCACGAGATGGCAGACCGATACAATCTGAAGTCGCGCAGCTATGGGAAGGAGCCCAATCGACGAGTCCGGCTGTTTGGTCCAAACAGGAACTAGATCGCCATTGTTCATCACGTTCGAAGGCACTGAAGGCTCTGGTAAAAGTACTCAGAGCCTTCTGTTGGCGGATTATCTCAGATGTCAGAACTATCCGGTAGTCTATGCTCGTGAGCCAGGAGGCACCCCTATCGCGGATGTATTGCGTGAGCTCGTGCTGCAGAAGGATGGAGCCGGTATTAGCGATCGGGTAGAGGTACTCCTATTTAACGCCTCGCGAGCATCCTTGGTTGGGGAGGTCTTGAGGCCGGCACTGGCAGAGGGTAAGATTGTCATCTGCGACCGGTACACAGACTCTACGATCGCCTATCAGTGTTATGGTCGGGGTTTGCCAGTCGTCGAGGTCACCCAAATAAATCGGTTTGCGGCAGATGGGTTGAGGCCGGAGTTGGTTTTTCTTCAGGATCTTGCACCAGAAGTTGGGCTGATGAGAAGAGTCCGCGACGGAGCAGATTGGACCCGATTCGAGATGGAAGAACTGGAATATCACCAGAGAGTCGTCGATGGTTATAGAGTGCTCGCTCGCTCCGATCCAGAACGTTGGCGGGTGATCGATGCTTCTAAGGATGTAGACGCGATCAAGGGCGAGATCCGGGATGTAACTGAGCGTGAGCTGGCGGTTCGCGGCGTGATTGCACCGGATGTTGATCTTGGCGGCTAGCCTGTATTCAATCACGGGAGATAACGATCCAAATGATGAACCTGATCCTGGCGATTGTACACAGCGATGATACGCTGGGCCTTCTCGAAGCCTTGACCAATCGAGGCTACCGCGCGACGCGAATCAATACCGCCGGCGGTTTCTTGAAAGAGAGCAACACTACCGTTGTCTTGGGTGTAGAAGAGGCTCAGGTCGACGAAGTACTGTCCGTTATTCAGGCTAACTGCGAGACGCGCACCCAATACATCAATCCGCTACCGCCGGTGATGGAGCCGGGCGAGTTCTACATGCCCTACCCCGTAGAAGTCCAAATAGGCGGCGCCACCGTTTTCGTCCTCGAGGTCGAGGAATTCTTCCGGCTCTAGGGCCTTAGGTCCAGCAGTCGCTCGAGTATCTCGACCGACGGTATTGCAATGCCTCTTCTAACGTTGTCATAGGATATCCACAGCAACAGCGCCGGTGAGTCGCCCCTATCTTGCCTTATTCGTCCAACTTGCACGTGGTCTTGGCCGGCCGCTGACCACGGTTGCGGGTACAGGCTTACCGCGGGATCGTCAATGACTTTAACTCCTGGAGCAGCGGCAAGCAATCGTCGGGCGGCGTCGGGCTCGATGCGCTCCTTTAGAGCTAACCTCGCAGCAATGCTATCGCCCAGGAATATCGGTGCTCGAACCGTCGTAATAGTCGCTTGAAGGTCTTCGTTGTCCATCAGCTTCCGTAGTTCGAATATCGTTCGCAGCTCATCGCGGGTGTGATCACTGTCGGTGAAAACGTCTGTTTCCGGCACTAGGTTGAAGGCCAGTTGGTGAGGGAAGACGTGCGGCGCGATTGAACGGCCGTTTGTCACCGCCTTTATCTGGCTATTCAACTCTTCGACGCCGGCAGTTCCCCGACCGGCTGCTGATAGGATTGCGGTGGCGTCGATCCGCGTCACTCCTCCTGATTGGTCCAGGGGCTTTGTGACGGATGCAATGGCCATTGCTACCGCGCTGGGAATAGCGACCATCCTCGGACGATCGATCAATGCCTCTTCATTGATGCCGGGTGCAACAAGCGGAACCTTCGGCATTCGGCGCATGTGTTCTGTCGAATCGATGACAACGGCTCCACTCCGATATGCCTGCGCCACGTACTGATGGCTGGTCTCGGCTGAGCTAAGGAAAACCGCTGCAGTGAGGCGCTCGAACCCGCTCGGGCCGATCTCGACCATTGGCAACTCTCTGTCGTGGAAAAGGAATCGCCGGCGGTCACTGGAGCCTGTCACCATTACACGTAGCTCGTCAACCGGCACATTTCTCTCTTGCAACACTTTCACTACTTCGCCGGCAATCGCGTCGGATGATCCAACTAACCCCAGGCGAAGGCGAGATGAACGATTCACTGGCCTCGTGCTAGCCTCCTCTTAGCCGGAGTGTTTCAGGGTCGAAGGGTTCGCCGAAGTCTTCAAATTGCATCGTTGCGCTGACGTTCTCCAGTCCTGCCGCAGTTCTTAAAATCAATTCGACCGATTGGGTGGTCGGCAGGCCGGTATTGGCATCGATAGTAACTACGCCCGCCACCGTCTCGACCAGATCCATGGCCAACTTGTGCCGGTCGTCGATTCGCGCGATTTCAATTAAGGAAGGCTCGTAACGGTACATCCTTTTGTTCGCCTCCCCGCCGAGATCCGGCGCAGCCTCCACGTAGTCAAAATGGCGCAGGTACGCGATCAGCGCGTACGGAGATATCGCACCTCGGGGTCCGCCGTCCATAGGCGAGCAATCTTTGACCGTGCCGCGACTGTCCTGGCAGAAGCCCGACCCGCCATCGATTTCGACGTAGAAAAAGATGTCTGCAGGGTCTCGTAGAATCGAAATAAACCTGCCTTGGTCGCCGGCCGCTCCACGCCCGGTGTATGTGAATGTTTGGTCCTTTCCATCTATGACCGAACCGTGGCGTAGCTCGACCGTAAAGTAGAACGACTTCGTTGCATCAAGTTTCTCTATTGCCTGGTCGAGAACTTCCTTCGGGCCCTGGTTGTCTGGTGCCAGCGTGCCCATAGGTTTAGGCGTTGGTCCAGCGTCTGTAAACGTTCCTCTTGCGCCGGCCGAGGCGACTCCACTAGTTCCACTTGTCGAGGGATATGGCTCTTGCATAGTATTCGACGTTGGCGGTCCGGCTACTTCGACTTCGATACCGAGGCATCCGGTCAGTCCTGCCAGCACTCCTAATACGAGTCCTATCTTAGTCAAGGACTTTGCGATAATGTGAATCGCTCCTGGAGTTAAAAAGAGTGACCGCAAAGTATATCATCAGCCGAACTCCGAACCTGGAATAGATCGATGGGGGTACTCGAAGCTCAAGAGATGCTTAGTGGCCCGGTAGGAGACCGGCGATAAGCAACGATTTGGCAGGTGGGAGAACAAGCCGTATCGGACCCTTGCCTGCTTCGTGCTGACGCAGGGCGAACTCCCTGACGATAACTGTTTGGTGTAGGGATTTAGTCCGCTGAGGCGCAAGCGGTGAGCGCACATCGCGTCGGTGGCTAGGTGCGCATCTCGCGCAGATTGGCGAACAGCTCTTTCTCGCGATCACTGAGTCCTACGGGTAGCACCACGTTGACGCGGCCGTACGCATCGCCGCGGCCCGACTGATTCAATCGCGGCATTCCTTGGTTGCCAAGCCTGATGAGCTGCCCATTACTCGTGCCGGCTGGAATCTTCAACTCGATCTGCCTGCCGCTGATCAGCGTGATGTTCACCGCGCCGCCTAATATCGCGTGATACAGCGGCACGCTAACTTCGAAGTACAAATCATCATCTCGCCGCTCAAAACGCTCGTGAGGTAGGACATTGGTTACCAGGTATAGGTCACCGCGTGCGCCCCCGGCGATGCCAGTTTGACCTTCGCCGGCAACTCGAACCCGGGATCCTGTCTTGACGCCGGCCGGTACGCGCACTTCGAGCCTTCGGCGGCCGGCACCGATCCCCTCTACTTCGATGAGGCGAGTCGTGCCACGAAAAGCTTCCTCGAGCGAGATGTCGGCCGCCTGCTCCAAATCTTGCCCTCGCCTGGACTCAAACCTGGTGCCCATGTTGTTAAACAACAGGTCATCGAAAATACTGCCGGAAGAGCCGCGCCCGCCTAACCCTCCGAAATCGAACTGAGAGTTCCGGAAGCCGTGTTCGAAGCCCGGAGGCGGTCCCCCGCCGGCCTCGATCTGTTCCCACATTGGTCCGAACTGATCGTATTTCTTACGCTTCTCTGGATCCGATATCACTTCATAGGCGCGCTGGATTTCCTTGAAACGGGACTCTGCCTTATCTACTCCAGGATTCAGATCTGGATGGTACTGGCGAGCAAGCTTTCGATACGCTGACCGAATGTCCTTACCGCTCGCATCCCGCTTTACACCGAGCCACTGATAGTAGTCTCTTGTCGAGGTGGCCATATTATTCGCACCAGTTTGTCATCAATAATTCACTTGCTGTGCACTCATTCTCCACAGATGAAGCGGTCACGTTGGCAACGTTCGTCATCATCCGCAGACAAACACGCACATTAAGCCCATCATAGTATTTGAGCATATGATTGTCAACGTTTGGCCCAGCGTCGACAGACGAAGCGGTTGAGTGGTGACCAGCGGTACTGCCTCGTCCAGGGTGTGATGACCGTACAGAATCATCGACGGCAAAAAACCCCAAGTATATAATCCGAACGTGCCGGACTCCCCGGTGTCGACTCTACTCATGGTGGGGCTGATCCGCTATCCTAGTTGCCGGCCCCAGTCGTTTTCAGGTTGGCCGCGTTCTCCTATAGAAGAGAAGGATTAGCGGCATTAGACTCTCTCGGCAAGTTCGGCCGGAGGTGCCTTCGTGACAGATCTCCAGAACCCCAGGCCACCGGTCTTCCCAGAAGATGCCTCGGACGTTGAGGCTGACGAACTCGTGATGCTCACGAGCACCGACAAATTGCGTCAAGCCGCCGAAGAAGGCATCCTCGACAGGGTCTTGAGCTCTATCACCGCCTGGGGCCGCAAGTCTTCTCTGTGGCCGCTGCTTTTTGGTACCGCCTGCTGCTTCGTCGAGATGGCCGCCACCGGCGCTGCCCGCTTCGACCTGGCCAGGTTCGGTATGGAGTTGATGCGGGCGTCTCCCCGACAGGCTGATCTGATGATCGTGCCAGGCACTGTGACCAAGAAAATGGTGCCGCAAATTGTCCGCATCTACCATCAGATGGCTGATCCAAAGTACGTCATAGCTATGGGCAACTGTGCCATCTCTGGGGGACCCTTCAAGGAAGGATACAACGTAGTTTCCGGCATTGATAAGTACCTGCCGGTAGACGTGCACGTGCCTGGCTGCCCGCCCAGGCCCGAGGCACTCCTGTTCGGCGTAATGCGTCTGCAAGAACAGATCAGCAAGGGAACGCGTTCCCACGCTTTGGCAGCGGGCGAACGTTCCGCTGAGAAGTATCCGATACCGCTGCTTGGGCCGGACATCATCGATGCGCGCAAGGTCGAGGAGATCAAAGCCAAGCTCAAGGCGGCGCGTGAACAGGCTGCCATCGGAGAGGTCACTGTAGAAGAGGCCGCACCCGCGCCGGCCAAGCGGACGCCTGCCCGTCGTGGCAAGGTAGAGTTACCTGACTTGACGGTTGGTATGCTGAGAGTATTCGGACCGCCTGAGCCGCTGAATCGCGTCGTGCACGAGTTCTCAACCGGAATCTCCGAGCACGGGTTCGCAGAGATAGACGCCGGCGAATGGCGCCGGCTGGCTAGTTTCTTGAAAAACGAGCTTAGTTACGATTTCTTGGCCAACGTCAGCAGCGTTGATTATCCGAGTCGGTTCGAGGTCGTCTACCATTTCTACTCGACCGGCCGGCCTGAACCCCCGATCAACGTCAACGTAGCGATAGAAAAATCAGATCCCCTCATCCCTTCCGTAGTCGATCTTTGGCGGGGGGCTGGTTTCCAGGAACGCGAAGTTTACGACATGATGGGCATCCGATTTGAAGGTCATCCCAACCTCAGAAGAATCTTGCTGTGGGATGGTTTTGAGGGATTCCCGCTGCGCAAAGACTACAAAGAACCCTATTTCCAAGAGGAAAACAAGCCATTTGATAACCGCTGGCCCCAAGGCCACCACCAGCGGGCCGAACAGGGCAACCCCTTCGGCCAAAATGTGCGGTATCCGCTTGATTGGGATCCGGTCGGGTTTGTTGAGCCGGAGGAGAAGCTCCCAATCGTTGATGCGATGTCTGTCGGGCAGGGCCTACCTGATGCGGACAAGCTGGTAGTCAGCTTTGGTCCCCAACATCCGAGCACTCACGGCGTTTTTCGCATGGTGATGACACTGGTAGGTGAGGAGATCGTTGGACTAGAGCCCATAGTCGGCTACTTGCATCGCAATCACGAAAAAATCGGCGAACGCAACACCTACATCCAGAATATGCCGTTCACCGATCGGCTCGACTACATCTGCTCGATGTCTAACAACCTCGGTTATGCGCTGGCTGTTGAGAAACTGATAGGAGTGAGGCCTCCCGAGCGGGCAGAATATATCCGAGTAATAATGGCTGAGCTCACCCGTATCATGAACCATTTCATGGCGATTGGCACGCTGTTGAATGATCTAGGGGCCTTCTTCACGCCTGTCCTATACGCATTTGAAGAGCGCGAATTGATACTTGATATGTTCGAAGCTGCAGCCGGCTCGCGAATGATGTGCAACTATATGCGCTTCGGCGGCGTCTTCCGTGACTTGCCGGCCGGATTTATCGATAAAGCTAACGAGTTGGTCAACTCGCGCCTGCCGCGGTCGATTGATGAGATTGATCACTTCTTGACCGGGAATGAGATATTGCGGCACCGATGTCAGGGGGTTGGAGTCTTGCCGGCTGAACTTGCCGTCAGCGCAAGTGCGTCGGGGCCGGTTCTGCGCGGATCGGGCGTGAAATACGACATCCGGCGGGCCGAACCCTATTCGATCTATGATCGCTTCGACTTCGAAGTCCCGGTCGGGGATAAGGGTGACACTTACGACCGCTATCTCGTTCGCATATTGGAAATGCGTGAGTCGCTAAAGATACTAAAACAGGCGCTCGCTGAGATTCCAGAGGGTGAAGTCTTGGCTGGACGCAAGGCCTGGCAAACCAGAGTGCCAAAAGGGGAGGTGTATTCGCGCGTTGAAGCGCCCAAGGGCGAGTTGGGCTTCTACATCGTATCGGACGGAGGACCGAATCCGTACCGTTACCACGTGCGCCCGCCCAGCCTCATAAACCTGGTCGCCCTTGAAGAGATGTGCCGCGGTCACAAGGTTGCCGACGCAATCGCAATCTTCGGCAGTATCGACATCAATATGGGCGAGGTGGACCGATGATAAGCGGAGCCGGTATTGCTCGTGGAATGTTGGTCACCCTGCGTCACTTTTTCGAGTCGATAGGAGGGGCAATCGCTCTGCCAAAAAGCGGACGCACTGTCGTTCAGTCCGTGAATGAGACCGGCGTGTTCACGGTCCAGTATCCCGAGGAGCGGCTCCAGGTGCCTGAGCGATTCCGCTACTTTCCCTTTTTGTTGTACGATCCGGCGTCGGGTGCGGAGCGGTGCACATCCTGCGGAATCTGTGCCAAGGTGTGTCCGCCTCAATGCATCTGGATCGTGCGCGACAACGATAAAGCGGGCAAGCCTATCCCGGAGCCTCGTGAATTCTACATAGACATGTCGATTTGCATGCAGTGCGGGTTATGCGCGGAGTACTGCCCGTTCGATGCAATCAAGATGGACCACGACTATGAGTTGGCGAGCTATGAGCGATTCGACACTCTGATTTATGACAAGAAGCGCCTCATGCGGCCAATAGACTACTACGCCAAGACTCATCCTACTGATTTCGAGGGTGAGGAGGCGGCCCGTCGAAAGAAAGAGGAAGCTGACCGTAAGAAGGCTGAAGCACGTGCGGCGGCTGCCGCTGCCCGTGCCAAGCGAGCAAGAACCTAGGCGCAGGGTTCTCTGGGAATAGGGTAGAGGTCCAAGTATTTACAGGTGATGCGTCGCGAGGTGCCGGCCCAAACCCTAAGACTTAGAAGCCTTCAAACCATTCGTTGCAACGGGCTGATTCTGACTCGCCTCCGAGCCTAAAACCATCCGCTTCGGCTGTTGCTTCAACCAACTCACCAGCGATCCGGGGCGCGAACGCTGACGTTCCCACTCCTGCGGTGCGATCACGGTGAAGTTAATCCGCTTTCCCAGTTTTCCTTCGGCTTCGTCTAAATGGGTGCGCATTGCGGCGGTTTCCAGATCCCCTACCAATACGAGGTCTAGTTCCTCCAGCTCGTCCAAGGCCTTTGTCGCGGCATCTCCATATGCAAATGCGAACCTCACTCGATCCGAAAAAGGCACCAGGTGATCGCGAACCAACATATCCGGGGCTGCAGTCTTCTTCAGCAGCGAATGAAGCTCATTGAATGCCGGGTGCTCCTGGTTTGCCCAAAAGTACTTCAGGTTCGCCCTGCGCTCGCTGGAAACGACGCCGGCTCTCTCAAGCTTGGCCAAGGCAAGTTGGACCGAGCGTGGGAATCTGCCGCTTAGCTTAATCAAGTTATTGACGTAGTAGCGCTTGCCCGGTGTTTTGTAGATGATACCGAGGATGGAATAAAGAGTCTCTGAAGCAAATATTTCGCCAATCATCCTAAACCAACTACCCTTTTTAGCGATCTAATGTTATTAGATGCATTCATGGCTTATTCAAGGAGATATACGACTTAGATGCATTATAATAGCAAATTTAGATGATTGCAACGTGCAGCGCAAATCGGATCGGGACGCCGCGTGTTGAGGCCACCTTGGATGGCTGTTGACACCCGAGTCGATCAGAAGACGTACCAATGCTCCGTTGTTTTCGCCTATCACGGACATCAGTTCAGGAGACATGGGCAAATTATGGCGTTTTTCAGGTACCGGAGGTTATTGCTAGCTACTACTAACCGAGGGAAAGCCGATGAGTTGCGCTCGTTGCTCGGCCATTTGGCAGCCGACGTTCTTGACTTGGACCAAATTGGCGTAGAGTTGCGCGTGAAGGAAGACGGAGCCAGCTATGAAGAGAACGCTCGCAAGAAAGCACTTCTAGCCGCCGAGGCGAGTGGTCTGCCCTCTATAGGTGATGACAGCGGCATAGAGATTGCGGGACTCGGATGGCGTCCAGGTCTTCTTTCTGCGCGCTTCTATGAGGGCCCTTGGCCCGATCGACTAAAACAATTAATCGATTCGCTGCGCGCCGGCACTCAAGAGGACCGCAAGGCTCGGTTCATCTGCGTCATTGCTCTTGCCGAAGGCGATCGGGTTGTTGCGATGGGCAGGGGAGTGATGGCTTGCCGAATCGCCGAAAAGCCAGCCGGCGGGCACGGATTTGGGTACGATCCGGTGGTAGTTCCTGAAGGATACGATGTCACCATCAGCCAGATGCCTGCCGAACTCAAGAATTGCATAAGCCATCGGGCCCTGGCGGCTGCCGATCTGACCTCGCGGATCGAGTGTTAACTTGAAAAGCTAACATTAAGCTTAATTAATATCTAATATCTCGTCCTAGTTCCTTAGCTCGCTCACCAGACGCACTAAACCGTGAATCAATAAGGTCTCCGTCATCAGTTGGTGGTTTCAGAGCCAGTATTCGCTAGGGGTTGGGTCGATTGATTGAATACTCTCAGCTTCCGGAGAAGATCCGTTGCCACCAAGGCCGACGCATTTCCCTGAGCTCCAACTCTAGACGATCGATCTGTAGCAACAGACGGTCGATTTCCTTGCCTTTCTCTGTCGCCAATTCACGCCAACCCTCGGTTGCGGCAGCTATTGCCTGTGTGGGCACGACAATAGTTTGCTCGTTCGGCTTAGGTGCAAGCCTTTGATCCACTCCGGTGTCGGGTGAATCAGCCCCAGGGTGCGTCACATCGGGCTGCTTGTCGACGGCTGATTCTTCCTCAGGCGGTGTTCCGCCCATTTCGACGATTGCTTCGTTGAAGCCTCTGCCGCTTCTCACCAAATCACGGGCGCGGGCCAAGATAGCAAGGTCATCAGCGGTGTAGCGCCGGCGTCCTGGACGACCTGGAGTCCGATGTTTGGGCCTGGCATGGTCGGAGAGGAGCGTCGCGAATTTTACAGAGTACAGGCGCAATGTGCTGGGCGGTAGCTGGAGACCTGAGGCGGCTTCAGCTGGGCTAAGTAATCGCCCGATGCCGTTAGAACCATTATGTCCGACGTTCATAAGACTATTATAGCGCTAAGATAGCGAAAAGCAAGCGTACCGTTACGTCAAGAACGCGTTATAGTAAAGGAAGTTGTCCTAAGATGTCGACAATGTTGAAAAATGGACATCGCGCTTGTTCGTAGTTGCTAACTCGAGGAATTGCTGCTCGAATGAGTGACGATGGATAGCCGCCGGAGTGCTAAATCGGTCGACAATGGCGTCTCACTTTGCTACGTCGGGCAATGGGGAGTGGGGACGTGTTTCTTGGTGGACGTCACATAATTTGACAGCGCTGTCGCACATCTTACCGCTACATCACCACTACGACTTAGTTCCTACGAGAGTCCAGGGTAGTAGGTTGCCGAAGATTTCGGCTCCGACCTGCCTCGGATGCTCTGATCTTCCCATGGTCTTGGTGGGTGCCGACAGAATCTAAGCGAAGAGCCCTGAACCATAGCCGTCAAACCCTGACGAACCCGGGTTCTCACACCGTGAACTTAACCGGTTCTATTGCTATTGTTCACCCAATCTGATGGCGCGGGACAGTTGCATTCGTCTGACGAGCCAAGCCGTGCTGCCGGCTCCGATAAGCATCACCAAAGCGAGCGCTACGTAGAGCCGTTCCATAGCATCCCACGGCGTAGCAATAACAAAGGGAGGCACCTGTTGTTCGTGTCCTATGTGGAAGAACGGAAGGTAAATATGTCCGGCGACCGCGCCGAGTAGTGTCCCCGTTGCTACACCGACGACTATGAGGAAGATCTGTTCAAAGAATATGACGGTCAGTAACCCCGGAGCAGACAAGCCGAGGGATCTAAGAACACCCATTTGGAGGAGGCGACTCTCGAATGATAGGAACGAGTATAGAAAGAACCCCACGACTGTAAGCGCCGCTGCGATGATAAAGCCTAGTGAGAGAACTCCAAGTAGCCCGGTCCGCTGAGGGTCAGTACGTCCGGCGCTAACGGCCAGAAGGCCATCTTCGACGCCTGTCACGTTAACGTCGTTTTCGCGGAGCCTTTCTATGATTTGGTCAGGCGTCACACTTGGTTCATTCTTCATCCAAACCTCGTATAGGTCGACACCGATGGTGTCGTATATGTAGTCGTAATTTGCAACGAAAATGAGGCCCTCGTCATCTGGCACCAGTGGCGGAAAGTATTCGAAGGTTTCGACTATGAAAAATTCGATCGGGGAGTTTTCGTAGCGCAATGTGATACGGTCCCCTATTTGGTGGCCGAAACGTCTGACGAAGGATGGATGAACTAAGATGGCTGCTTGGTCGGTGGCCAGAGCGTTCATCAACCCTCCCAAAGGCACCTGTGCGAAGTCTGAGCGCCACCAAGCTATTGTTGGGAACACGATACGATCGATCGCTAGCAAAGTACCTTCATGTACCCGGCCATTTATGACCTCGGTATGAATCTCGTGCTTCCGCACGGGCATCGCGTCAATGACGCCATCAACGTAGTGAACGGAGAACGGCGGCTCGAACCAGGTATTGGTTGCCTCGACATAGCGCCACAACTCATGCACTATGAGGTGTGCTGGAACGCGGTAGTTTGCTTGGTCGCGGAAGTTGCGTCCGACGGTTTGGGCGGCGGACGCGCTGTAGGTGCCCAGAGCGATCGTGACGATCAGAAGCAGGAGAAACGGCCTGTAATGTCCCGGTGCTCGAGAAATCTGGCGCAGCGCCATGAGGAGTGAAGTCCCGGCAAAGAGTGTCGCTAAACGGGCGAGTCCGTCGGCAATGAGGTGAAATGCTCTGAGGAATATGAGCGCGGCAGCGACGATAGATACGGATGGGGCCAGCGTCAGGAGTGGCTCGACCAATAGCTCGCCGGACTTGGCGAAGAACGTGATTGTCTGTCGCTGGGTCAGCAAGTAGTATCCATATCCGGCGATGCCTAGCAGGACGAAATCTACGAAGAAGCGTTGCCATATCGGCCGGTCGAAGGAACGAGATGCTACCTGTTTGTAACTGACGATGCTGTGATTCGCGGTCATAGCCGCCGGCACCAGAGATGCGAGTATCGCGACCACGATGCCGGCGGCCGCGTACTCCAGCACCTGCGGCGTGATTTGCAGCGCTAGGGCCGGACGTTGAGCAAACAGCAAGAATCCGTATGTTTGCCCGATGACCTGAGCCAATCCCAAGCCGGCGAGTGGACCAATCACAAACGCCAGGACGCCCATTACGATTCCTTCCAGCCAATAGATCCCTAAGACCTGCGACGTACTCGCTCCTCGGCTCTTGAAGAGGGCGACTTCGCTACGCTGGTGGTCGACAATCATTCGGATCGCCGTTGCAATGTAATAGAGTGTGACCGCCAACGTGGGCAGGCTCAACGCGAGAAGCAAGAGATTTAGCAGCTGGGCTCGGAGGTCGAAGGTCTTCAGGAGTGCCGGCAGCTCACGGAAGAGTTTCGCCTTCGGTAGTATGTTGTTCATTCGTGATTCCAGGAAGCGCATTCCACTCAAAACACGGCCGACATTGGCGCTAGTGATGCGATCCGGGTCTATCAGGGCGTACCAACTGAACTCGCGGTGAGCCTGTGGCAGGCGCTCCGGGACTACCTCCAACATCGCGCGTTCGTTGATGAACATGCTGTTTCTGATTCCATTAGGATCTTGAATCCAGTAAGGATCAGACGGATCTTTCTCCTCCCAGATGCCGACGACGCGGATTTGGACTCCGGTTGGATCATATTCGTCGAATGGGCTGAAGCTGAATCGGTCCCCAACCCGGAAAGATAGTTCCTCGGCTACTCTGGTGTGGACAACGGCATGCACATAGCCTTCCGGATCGACTGGAGTTACGGGTAGAGGTTGGCCATCTAATAGAGTTATATGGGAGTTCAGGTCGGACTGGAATTCGAGTCGTCGATATCGGCTCTGTGCCCGCTCCACGTCTTTGCTTACATTCACTGGCCAATAGCCGTAGATGTTGGTAGCCACGTAGCGGATAACCGCTTCGGGTGGCAGGCCAATCGCATGCTCTACGTTTTCCAGAAAGTACCTGTCGGCTAGACGATACACGTCCATACTTGGGTTGGGGCTGGGCTCTCTAAAGTGTTGGATCCATACGGTGCCAATGGCTCGACCCTGATGATTGCGCAGTCCATCGCGTAAGAGCTTTTCGATCGTTCCGCCGGTAAACAGCGGTAAAGCGGTTAAAAAGCCAACTGCGAGCACGAGTCCTAGAAACGACACCGCTAGCAGGCGCAGGTTGTTGGACATCCGTTTGACCACGAGGACTGCTACAGAGATACCGAATGGCGCATATCCGACGATCATCTTCTGGTCCCCCGGAGTGTGTGGCAGCGTCGGGTGCAAGTTGCGAGGGTTGTGATACAGGAGAGGGGAACGTCGATGGAAATGGCGATTCGAAATCGCACCTGCGAGGTAAGTCCCGGTTTTGGTGCGGTGGCTTGCGATCTAGTTGTCGTTGCTACTGTTCTTCACCCAGCTTGACCGAGCGAGACAACTGCATCCGGCTGATCAACCATACCGTGCTCGCGAGGCCTAGGAGCAACATTACTCCGAGAACCAAGTATAGCCGTCCAATATCTTCCCAGGCCGTCGTAACTACGAATGGCGGAACCTGCTTTTCTTGGCCTATTTGGAAGAACGGAATATAAAGGTCTCCAGCAAGTACACCCAAGATTGTCCCGGCCGCGACGCCAACAAATATGAGGAATACCTGTTCGAATACTAAGAGCGTGAAAAGCTGACGTACCGATAGTCCCATCGCGCGCAGGATTCCCATTTGAAGCAACCGACGCTCGAAGGACAGAAACGAATAGAGGAAGAACCCCAATACCGTAAGTACGGCACCGACAATGAATCCAAGCGACAGAACACCAAAAAGGCCGGTGCGCTGGGGATCTACACGCCCAGTGTTGACCTCAATCCTACTGTCTCCAATCCGCTGTATATAGATTTCTTTACCGTTTATTTCGTCCACTATATCTTTGCTTAGCGCTCCCGGCTCGACCTTTATCCAAGCCTCGTACGGTTGTGAGCCGATCAGGTCGTATATGTAGTCATAGTTAGCGACGAATATAAAGCCTTTAGTCGGATCGGTTCCAGGGAAGTAGCGTGTTGTCTCTGCTATGAAGAACTCGAGCGGGTATCTGTCAAGATGCAGAGTTACACGGTCGCCTATCTGAACACCGTAACGATCGAGGAATTCAGGTTGGACTATCAGTGCCGCCTGATCTATTGCCAGAGCGTTCATTAGCCCACCCAACGGCACATCGGCAAAATCGGAGCGCCACCAAGCAACTTTGGGAAACTCTACCCGGTCGATAGCGATAAGATTGGACGCAGGAGACCCTCCGCCCCTCGTATCGGGATAGACTTCATGCTTGCGTATTGGTGTCACTGCTACTACGCCGGGAACGTAGTGATCGGAAAACGGGGGCTCTATGTAAGTCTGAGTCTCTTCTACATAGCGCCAGACCTCTCTCAGCACGAGATCGGCCGGGATTCGGTAGTAGACTTGCTCGCGGAAGTTCCGGTCGATCGTGTGGGCAGCTGAGGCGCTGTATGAACCCAGCGCGATCGTTATGACTAGCAATAGTATTAGCGAACTATACTGCCCTGGAGCTCTAGATATTTGACGCAGAGCAGTCACTGTTGAAGGACCGGCGACCAATGCCGCCAATCGAGCCAGGCCATCGACCAATAATGGAAAGATCCTAAGAAAAATTGATGCTACCGCAATTATCGAAATCGCCGGCACGAGCATCAGCAATGGATCGATCAGCAGTTCGCTAGTTTGTTCTATAAAGGTAATGGTTTCTCGTTCGTTAAGCATGCGGTAGCCGTACGCTGCCACCCCGAGCAATATGAAGTCGATGAAGAACCTGTGCCAAATCGACTGGCTCTGCGATCGTGCCACTTCTTGCTTGTAACCGATGATGCTGTATCGGGCTGCGATCACCGCCGGCCCAAGTGAGGCCAGCAGGGCAACTGCCACCGCAATAGCAGCGTATTGGTTGACCTGAGGGGTCATGTACAAGGTCAGGGCCGGCCTTTGAGCGAAAAGCAAGAAGCCGTAAGTTTGCCCAATTAGCTGCGCAAGGGCTCGGCTGAGCAGCAGGCCACCGCCAAAGGCGAGCGCTCCCATCACTACTCCTTCCAAGGAGTAGATTCCTAGCACGTGGAAAGTACTTGCGCCCCGACTCTTGAGGAGGGCGATTTCACTGCGTTGGCGTTCAAGCACCATCCCAAAGGATGTAGTTACGTAATAAAGCACCACGGCCATGGTCGGTAGGCCCAGGATCAGCAACAGCAAGTTGACTACTTGGGCCTTTAGCTCGAAGTCGTTTAGCAAGTTGTGTAGGCTGCGGTGAAGCTTGGCGCCACCCACAAATTCCTGCATGCGGCGTTCCAAGAAAAGAAGCCCACTGCGAACTCGAGCTACGTTGGCACTTGTTATGTAGTCGTCATCCACCAAGACGAACCAAGTGAACTCGTGATGGGAGCCTGGGAGTCGTTCGAATACAACTTCGAACATGGATGCTTCGCTGATGAACACACTGTTAATAGTGATGTAAGGGTCATATAGCCAGTAAGCGTCAGAGAGGTTTTTCGCCTCCCAAATGCCGACTATTTTGACGTGAACACCTTTCGGGTCGTATCTCTTCAAGTTGCTGAAGCTATACCGATCACCAACCCGAATCGACAGTTCGTTGGCGACACTCGTGTGAACAATTGCCGGCACGTCGCCGTTGGAGTCCACCGGACTGGTCGGTAAAGGTCCCCCGTCGAGGAAGTCGATATGGTCCAAAAGATCCGATTGGAAGGCAAGGTAACCGTAACGGCGATCCACAGTCCGAGTGAATTGGAGCTCGTCAGCCGGCCAAAATAGGTAGGTGTCGGTCGCGACATACCGAAGAAAACCTAGGATAGGTACGTCGCCGCTCAGAATCCAAGAGATGTTGTTGCGGAAATATGAGTCGGCAAGGTGGTATTCTTGGATGCTCGCCTTGCCTCTGATACCCTCGAGGTGCTGAATCCACACCGTGCCTATGGGGCGTCCTTCGTGGCTGCGGATGCTGTCTCTGAGCAGCTTCTCAATCGTCCCACCGGTGAAGAGTGGCAGCGAAGACAGGAAGCTGACCGCGATGGCCAACCCGATAAATGTCGCCAACATCATGCGGATATTGTTGAATACCCGCTTGATTACAAGCATTACAATGGAAACGACAAGCCCTAGTGGGGCAATCGCCACTGCGCAAACCTCCCACGGGAACCGTTGTTTGCGGGAAATGCGGTACTTCTGGACGCTGCAACAGGCTTAGTCGACTATTTGAAAGCGCCTAGCTCAATTCTATAACACCAGACGCGATCCAATGTTAGCAGTCGTTGGGATGTCGAATTGATGTCCAATGTTTACGTCTCTATCGATCTGGAGATGACCAGCGCACGGTCCGATGAGCAGTCCATTGTTGAGATCGGACTGATCAAGTTCCGTGGCAATAAGACGCTGGCAACCTGGTCTTCACTTGTCAATCCAGGAGTCGAATTCCCGTACGCAATCCAGGTACTGACTGGAATCGATCCGGCCGACTTGCGCCGCGCACCCAGAATCGACCAATTAGCCTTGGCGATAACGGAGTTCGTTGGCGAGTTGCCTCTTCTTGCGCATTCCGTTGCCAACGACGTAAACGCCCTCGCCCGCCATGGCATCCCGTTAACAAGTCCGACGATTGACACATTTGAATTGGCGAGCGTCCTATTGCCGCAACTGTCTTCTTACAGCTTGGCGGCTTTAGCGGCGCACTTCGATATTCCTTTCCCGAAGCAGCATCGTGCAGTGGCCGACGCGCTCGTCACCCGCGATCTGTTTCTGCAATTGTTGGACGTTGCTGAAGGGCAGGACCCATTGATTCTGGACGAGGTTGTTCGCCTGGTAAGCGGTTCTGGGTGGTCGTTAGAGAGCCTGTTTGCCAGTATCGCCGCGCG
The DNA here is from genome assembly GCA_965220775.1 of Chloroflexota bacterium. Taxonomy (GTDB): domain Bacteria; phylum Chloroflexota; class UBA6077; order FW602-bin22; family JBCLEL01. The sequence goes on along the minus strand of OZ244845.1, from coordinate 3,285,267 downwards.
GAAGAGGTCATCTTCGACGGGAGCATCAATCTGGCAGCGAGCCGTCTCAGGGGCCGGATTTGAACAGCTAGTGTTGGGGCTCGTTAGCGCCACACGACGCGACGAACAGCCTTTAGAACCGGCGGAGGATTGCCAACCCATCGACCTCGAACGGTTGAAATCCTTATTCGATCCGGCGGGCGAGATTTCCAGACAGATGTCCGGCTACGATCGGCGGCCTTCCCAGGTGCAGATGCTCGAAGCAGTGGGTGATGCTCTGAATAATGAGGGCCAACTACTGGTTGAGGCGGGCACCGGAACGGGCAAATCACTCGCATATCTGCTGCCTGCGGCCGAGTTCGCAATCAAAAACTCGGAGCGAGTGATTGTTTCGACGAACACCATCAACCTGCAAGATCAGCTATTTCTCAAGGACATTCCGCTTGTCCGTCGGATTGTCGAGGAAGAGCTAAAGGTTAGTCTGCTGAAAGGTCGTAATAACTATCTTTGTCTCCACCGTTGGCAACTTATTCGCCGTCGCCAGGACTTGTCGCTGGCCGAACGCGTGGCGCTGGTAAAGATAATGATTTGGCTATTGAAGACCGAGACAGGAGACCTGTCTGAATTGAACCTTACCGACGGCGAGCGGGCAATCCTTTCCAATCTGTGGGCGTCCAGGGAGCACTGCAATGCCGACACTTGCAGTTTTTTTCGCGACGGCACCTGCTACGTTAGCCGCGCCCGCCGGCAGGCAGAAGCGGCGCACCTGATTCTCGTGAACCACGCCCTGCTCCTTTCAGATGTATTGACGGATTCTAGCCTGATCCCGGCCTACCGCTATCTGATCGTTGATGAGGCGCATCACTTGGAGAGCCGCGCAACTGAGCAATTCGGATGGAGCGTCTCGGTTCTAACCTTCGACAGTGACCTCGACACGATGTTCTCCGTCGACCAGCGCAGGACCGGCCTGTTAGTGAATCTGACTAGTGTTCTGCGCGCGGTTGGCGCAAGCAGACCGATTCAAACCGATGTCGCCCGGATCGCACGCTCCGCTGAAGTGGCGGTCGACGCGACACGTCTTGCCGGCAAACAGGTCTTCAGCGGCCTGGCCAGGCTTCTGAATGAACAGGAAAACAGACGTGGATTCGATCCCCGGATGCGAGTGACCGCGGCGGTACGCGCAGGTAGTGCGTGGGACGTCATCGAACGACAATGCGATGACTTGTGTAACAGTATCGACGAGGTTTGTCAGCGCTTGGCGACTATCCAGACGGCGCTCGCTCAATTGGCAAGCCGCGACCAATCGCCAGCAATTGAGATGGTTTATAACGACATCTCATCCACTCTCGCTTCCCTGGCCGATTCGCGCGATCAAATCAACGAATTTGTCTGTGAGCCCAGCCCGGAGAGCGTGTATTGGCTGAGCAACGATGCGCGAGGCAACATGGTTCTGAACGCCGCGCCTCTCCGGGTGGGTCCACGTCTAGAGGATTTTCTATTTGGCCCTAGGAGGGCGGTAATTGTCACCTCCGCTACTATGACAATTGCTGGTTCGTTCTCGTTTATTAAGGAACACCTGAATTTGCCCGACGCAGACGAGATGAGTCTGCCGACGCCTTTCAACTATAAGGAGTCCACACTGGTCTCCGTACCTACCGATATTGCGGAACCTGAACGTCCGAACTATCAGCGCGACCTGCGCGAAACTCTGATCAGATTGGCGACCTCCACGGGAGGACGAATGCTGGTGCTATTCACGTCTCATAGCCAGCTGCGTCGCACTTATCATGCAATTAGCGAACGGCTAGCGGCAGAAGAGATTCTTGTCCTTGGTCACGGCGTCGATGGATCTTCACGACGCCACTTGCTCCAGGCATTCCGCACTAACAAGAGGGTTGTTTTGCTCGGGGCTGCCAGCTTCTGGGAAGGAATCGATGTTGTTGGCGAGGCGTTGAGTGTTCTGGTGATCGTTCGGCTGCCCTTCCCCGTTCCCACAGACCCGGTTTTCGCCGCCCGCAGCGAGCTGTACGATAATCCATTTGGTGAATACAGTGTTCCCATGACAGTGTTGCGATTCCGCCAAGGATTCGGCCGGCTCATTCGCAGCTCGACCGACCGCGGCGCGTTTGTCGTCTTGGATCGCCGGATCCACACAAGATCATACGGCCGTCGTTTCCTAGAGTCTCTTCCTCGCTTGAATACCCTTATCGCGCCGCTGAGCACGTTGGTTCCAAGGGTGCAAAGGTGGCTTGCCCAGCCTCCAACCAAGTAACAGGGTAAGACCTGTCCATCGGAGGAAGACTCACTGGAAAGCACGATTGGACTAGCGGTCGAAACTTGAAACGCAAGCTGTTCTTGATTCACTGGAAATCAGATGAAGCAATGGAGTTGGCTAGACCACTACGCGTGGCTGGCTGGGAAGTCGAAATCGAAGCGGAAGATGGCGCGCGAGCAGGAAGGCGCGTACGACGCTTTCAGCCCCATGTCGTGGTGATTTACCTTGATCGCTTACCCTCTCATGGCCGTCAGACTGCTCGCTACTTGCGCTCACGGCTCGAAACTAGGGATATGCCAGTAATCTTCGTAAATGGCAGACCGGAACCCTTGGAGAAAATCAAAGCCTTGCTGCCAGAGGCCGCCTACATTACATCTGAACGGTTGGAGAGCGTGCTAAAGGAGCTCTCTCGTGGCTGAATTGCGCTCCGCAAATGCTTCACCGGCAACCCAACCCGGAGGATCAGAATTCCTCTAGGCAACCTGCGCTTGCAACGAGTAGAGCTGCTGGTATAGACCCGGCTCGACAATCAGATCGTCGTGCCGGCCTCTTTGCACAATTCGGCCCTGATCCAAAACCAGTATCAGGTCAGCGCGGCGAATAGTGCTCAGTCGGTGGGCGATGACCAATGCGGTCCGACCCTTGAGCAAAGTTGCGATCGCCTCCTGCAGACGCAGTTCGGATTGTACGTCTATGTTGGCCGTCGCCTCATCCAATATCAGTATTCTTGGATCAGCCAGGAGCGCGCGGGCGAAGGCGACCAACTGACGCTGTCCTAATGAAAGGCGAACGCCGCGCTCGTCTACCTCGGTTTCATACTGCATATCCAGATCGGCGATGAATCGGTCTGCGCCAACTGCGGCAGCCGCGGCCTCAACTTCGCCTGAAGTAGCTGATGGCCGGCCGAACAGGAGGTTGTCCTTGACGGTGCCGGAGAATAAGAATGGCTCTTGCAACACAACCGCCATCTGACGGCGCAGCGATCTCTGTTGATACTCGCGGACATCGCGTCCATCGACCTTCACCTGGCCGGCGCCGGCATCATAGAAACGGGATAGTAAACTTGCGATCGTTGTCTTACCTGCGCCAGTAGGCCCGACCAGAGCGACCGTCTGCCCCGGCTTTATGGTGAAGCTGATCTGCTCTAGGACCGGCCGGTTGGCCTCGTACTCGAAACTCACGTCGGCAAACTCGACCCGACCCTGCAGAGAATCGGCCTCAATCGCATCTGGCCTATCGATCACAGTCACCGGCTCGTCCAGTAGCTCAAATACCCGCTCGCCGGCCACCATCGAGGCTTGAAGCATGTTGAACCACTGGCTGAGCTGCCGGATAGGTTCGAAAAATCTGTTCACGTACGTCAGGAATGCAACAAGAACGCCGACGGTTGTTACGCCGTCGATTGCTCGCCATCCGCCGTAGACGACGATCAGGACCATGCATACGGCGCGCAATATCTCGACTGCTGGCGTGAGGCTGGCGGCCAGAACGCCGGCGCGCATCGCCGCACTGAAATTGCGGTCGTTGATCTGGCCAAACTGTGCGATGTTGCGGTCCTCGCGAGCAAAGCTCTGAGCGACCCGCACTCCTGCGATATTTTCTTGAAGGCTGGCGTTCACTTCAGCGACGGTTTGCCGGCTGTGACGAAACGCCTGGTGTGCCTTCACCGCGTAGATCCGGGCAGCGATGAAGGTGACGGGAAAGGTCAAGAAGATCATCAGGGCCAGCCCGGGATCCAGTACCAACATCGCACCTGCTATCGCTATCAAAAGCAGTACGTCAGCCAGAATTTGAAGAGCGCCGACCGAGATGAACTCGTTCAGAATCGAGATGTCGTTTATCACCCGGGACATGAGGCTGCCAACCTGGCGTTTGGTGAAGAAGCCGGCCGGCAGCCTTTGCAGGTGGACGAACATGTCCAGGCGCAACTTACCCAGCAGCCGCTGGCCAATGCCGCTGACCAGTCTGGTCTGGCCGTAGGTGAGCAGCCAGACGCCTACGAGGGTGGCCGGGTAGAGTATTGCTGCTATTGTCAAAACGTCGACTCGATTCTGGCTGATGCCGTCATCGATGGCTATCTTTATTAGGTACGGTCCCGCGAGCATGAGCGCGGCACTGAAGACCACCATTACTCCCGCCAGAATGAGTTGAGGCACGTCTCGATGGAGATATCCGGCCAGCCGCTTCACCGTAACCGAGCTATACGCTTTGCCTTCGAGACCTGCCGAGCCCCAGTGCATCATGTCGCTACCCTCGCTCGCAGCGGGCCAGCGTGTTCTTGTCGAGTTTCGGCCGCCAGCTGCAACTGCTGACCGAGCATTGCCCGATAGAGCCTGCTCTCACTCAGAAGCTGGTCGTGGTGGCCTTGAGCGATGATGCTGCCCTGTTCGAGCACGATGATCTGGTCGGCCTGTCGTACAGAGCTGAGGCGTTGGGCGATGATGAAGGTGGTACGTCCCTCCATAAGCCTCTCGAGAGCCTGCTGTATTTCGACCTCGGTTTGGACGTCGACACTTGAGGTGGCGTCATCGAGGATTAGAATCCTGGGATCCATGAGCAAGGCGCGGGTGATGGCGATGCGCTGACGCTGGCCGCCGGACAGGGTGACACCTCTCTCACCGAGGAGAGTGTCGTAGCCTCTCGGCGTATCGATGATGAACTCGTGCGCTTTGGCCGCCTTGGCGGCCTCGACAATCTCGTCAAGGGGGGCCCCGGCGCGGCCATAGGCTATGTTTTCCCGGATGGAGGCGGAGAATAGGTAGGTGTCCTGAAGGACGATGCCGATCTGCCGGCGAAGAGACTCGAGTTGAAGGTCACGGAGGTCGTGGCCATCGATTCTGATGGCGCCGCGTTGGACGTCGTAGAAGCGAGGGATGAGGTTGATGAGCGAAGTCTTGCCGGAGCCGGTCATGCCCAGGATTCCGAAGACTTGGCCGGGCTGTGCATTAAAGGACACATCGCGAAGCACGGGTTCGCGGTCGTATAGGAACGTGACGTTATCGAAGCTGACCTGACCCTGGAGCCGTCCTACGGAGATGGCATTTGTCTTCTCCTGGACGGGGGATTGGGCGTCCAGGATCTCGAATATGCGCTCGCCCGAGGCTATAGCCCGTGCGCTCATGTTCACCATGAATCCGAGCATTCGCACCGGCATGACAAGTGTCAACAGGTATGCGTTGAATGCCACCAGCACACCCAGCGACAAGTCGCCGGCAATTACCCTGTTTCCGCCAACCCAAAGCACGGCCACAGTGCCGAGACCTGCGATGGCGGTCATGAGCGGGCCTCTAATTGCGAACATCCGCATGATTCGGATCGAGGCGGTTTGAAGCGCGCGGTTGTGTCCGTCGAACTTCTCCGTCTGTTCGCTCTCGCGCGCGAAGGCGCGAACGACCCGATGGCCGGTTAGGTTCTCCTGCAGCACGGTGTTGAGTTCGGCGGTTTCCTCCTGCAGGGTGCGGAATAGTGGCCGCAGTGTCGATCCGGTAACGATGGCCAATCCGCCTATCGCTGGTACTGTCGCCATTGCCAACAAGGTAAGCGCCAAGTCGATTCGGACCATCAACACAATGGTCAACGTGACGAGAACGATCACCTGGAGCATCATAGTGGCGCCCATGCCGGTGAAACGCATTACCGACTCGACGTCGCTTGTCGCCCGGCTCATGAGCTGGCCGGTCCTGGCTCGGTCATGGTAGCCAAACGACAGGTTCTGATAGTGGGCGAAAAGCTCGTTTCGGAAATCTCGGGCAACGAGTTGGCTGATGCGCTCAGCCATATACGATCGAGAGAATTCGCCGCCTGCACGCACTAGACTAGCGGCGACTATCGCGCCGGCCATCAGTAGGACGAAATTGAAGTCGCCCTGACTCACACCCCGGTCCACGAACATCCCGAGAAGCTGTGGAACCGCCGCCGTCGCGCCGGCGCTAAGGACCAGGCTGGCGATGGAAAGCGTCATCACGACCGGGTGCTGCAGGACGTATCTTAGAATTCGCAGCAATGTTGACAAGTCAAGCTGACCCTGATGGTACCGATTTTCGCCAAAAACACTGAGAGGGTTGGGAGCAACCACCGCCGTAGAGTCTAGCGCAGCGCGACTAGCATAGCTAGATCAACTACCAATTCGTAACTGTTCAGATTTAGGGGTGCCTGCTCCGTATGGGCGTAAGATCGCACCAATGAGGGTCTACCACAGGCGAGGACGTCTGATCGGCGAAAGCCAGGAAAGGGTTGCAAGGGCGAAGCCCTTGACATGGGATGTGGGCGACCAGATAGTGGAGGTGGAAATCACCCCTTGACCGCCGACTGGGGTCCCGAATGGCGACTCGGCCTTTCCAATTCACGGGCATGGAGGAGAGAAATACACCCAGATCAGAACTGTTGCACCAAGTCCTAGCTGACCGGTTTACTCGGAGAGTCCGCACGGTGCAAATACGACCATAGCCTCCAAGGCCGGCATCCAACCGTGAGTCAGGCGCCAAAGTTAGGTAATGATCACTCACACAGTGATCGGCAACGGCCAGCCTGCCATTAGTCGTCCTTCTTCGGTACCCGGGGCCGCCGCCGGCGTCCTGCTTTGAACGCGCGACGCACGAGGAACGCCGCTCCGGCTGCCTCGCGACCCAGCCTGGTCGCCGGATCGCTCTTGCGGCCCGCGAGCAGTTTGCCGCACTCTGGACATCGGGAATCGCGCGTCCGAACCGACATACCACAGCTCCGGCACGTCACTGCCGGCGGGCGGGGACGGAGACCCACCACTCGCAAGGTCAAAAACAGGCCGAACGGTCCTAGCAAGAAGCCGACCCAGAACCACAACCAGAATCGCTTGCCCTGGTTCGTGGCTAGTATCCCGGTTATCACACCGAATACGAAAAGTATTATTAAGATTATGTCGTAGAATGTTTGTACTGCCGCAAATATGTTGCTGGAGAAAACCTCTTCCAACGTGATCCCCTAATCGACTCAAGCGTCAACTTTCATTTGCATCAGAGGGACAATTCATGTTGAAACACCCTCAACTGCCCGAAGGACTCGGCCCTACTTCGCAATCCTGGACCAGTCCCTCTATCATCAGACGAACGTCATTCATTTGACGTGTCGTCCGCGTGTGCCGGAAGCGCGACACAAGATTGAGTATAGCGCCTTAGGGCGCGCCGTTGAATAACTGTTCTTGTCGAACATACTCAATAACTAGGTTGGCGGTCGACGGCTCGGTTGCGGATTATTTCGCCAGTCTCGCAGTGACCAGCGTGATTCATCTTCACGAGGTGCGTTGTGCCTGACGCTTGTCTTAATGCTCGCGTGCGTCTAGTCTCTTCCCTCGACAGTTAGACGGCATTCGATACTGGTTTGACAGACCGAAAACGGCAACATTATAGTCTTGGCAGGGGGTGGTAGACCTTCGATGGAGGATCCTGCCTTATCTGTTGCTGCTCGGCTTGTAGCAGTAACGTTGTTGGTTCTAGCTAACGGGTTCTTTGTAGCTGCCGAGTTCTCGCTTGTGACTGTCCGACGCACGAGGGCGGAGCAGCTCGCCGAAGAAGGCCATCCATTAGGGCCTACCCTTCTCCGCGCAGTTGGCAACCTCGACCCATTCATCGCGGCAACCCAGCTTGGTATCACTATGGCTAGCATAACGCTGCTCTGGATCGGTGAACCGGCGGTAGCGTCTCTGCTCATTCCGGTGCTCGGATTGATCCTGCCGGAGGATGTTGTCGCGGTCGGGGCTCACTCGATCGCCGTTGTTATCGCGTTCCTTTTCATCACTACATTGCACATAGTACTCGGCGAGCTTGCGCCAAAAAGTCTCGCCTTGCAGCGACCCGAGAGCACCGCGCTGATCGTGGTCAGACCAGTCGAAGCGTTTCTGACGGTCTTCAAGCCCTTCATTTGGTTATTGAATACATCGGGTAACCTAACACTTCGCTTGATGGGTATCAGGCCGGCGCCCGGAATCCACTTGGTGCATTCCGTTGAAGAGCTGAAATTAATGGTAATTGCTAGCCGGCAAGCTGGACTATTGTCCGAACGTGGAGAGGACATGATCGAACGATTGCTAGATCTTTCTGAAGTGCGCGCGCACCATATCATGGTTCCGCGTACCGAGATGGTCTGCGTTTCTCTAGACGTTTCTCCCGACGAATTTTTCACCTTGGTTAGCACCAAAGGATTCGACCGCTATCCGGTTTTCCAAGACGACCTCGACAATATAGTTGGCATCGTTCATGCTCGTGACGTTCTACGACTGATGCGGGCGATGCGGCACCGACCGCTCCAGCCGCCGGTTACCGAGGTAATGCGGGAACCACTCGTGTTGCCGGAGTCATTAGTTGTAGAGGATTTGCTCGCGGAGTTGAGGAGCCGTCGCAGCCACCTGGCAATTCTTGTTGACGAATACGGCGGTACGGCCGGCCTAGTGACTTTGGACGATATATTGCGGTACGTTGTCGGAGAGATGCGCGATGAGTTCGACGTGGAGCGGCCGGAGATACAGGCCGGTCCCGACGGTGTCTACCTGGTGGATGGTTTGCTCGCCATAGAAGATGTCAACGAGCAGCTAGGGTTGAATCTGGATTCTGAAGAGTTCGATACAATCGGCGGTCTGCTGCTAGGCGAACTCGGCCGGCGTCCGATTACTGGCGATCAGGCTACGGTGGATGGCACTGTCATGCGAGTCGACGAGCTCGACGGGCTCAGAATCTCATTGGTGCGAATTACGGCCGATAGTCGACACAGAGAAATGTAGGGCTGGGGCTTGTCCCCAGCCGAGGGCACTAGCCGGCCGGCGAATCCCGCCATGTACGCCGTCGTAATTCCTCATTATTCCCCGCACTAGTCATTCAGGCGAACGCATGCCCCGTACCCCGATACGGGGTGAGGATGAATGGATCCCGGCACGGTCTCGAGGCACCGAAGACGCTCGAACTCTTCGATCAACCAGCGCCCGCAATTTTCATACCGCGGTGTGCCGGCCGCAACCGGCATGGGTGATTCATGCGACAGCAGGTCAAGAAGGAAGCTCTCGTAAGTGTTCAGATTTAGGGGTACCTGCTCCGTAAGGGCGTCCGCCTAGGCGGATCGCACCAATGAGGGTCTACCACAGGCGAGGATGTCTGATCGGCGAAAGCCAGGAAAGGGTTGCAAGGGCGATCCGCCTCAGGCGGATGCCGGGGGATGAGGGGGTGTCCCCCACAACAAAGATCCCCCTTCTCCTGGCCAGAGGCTGTCTCACAAGTCCAAAGGGCAGCGATAAGCGCAATTCCGACCTTCGTATTTGGTCGATTTCATCAATAATGAACCGTTAACTAGGTCATGATGAGAAGGTCCCGCCGTATTTCGTACCTCACACAGAGTTATGAGACGAACTCTGGCCAGGAGAAGGGGGCCAGGTCGAAGACTACGCAAGGCGAGGGGATGAGGTCGAGCAGCTCGTGGATTTGGGGCATCGATAGGTTGGAAATCACCCCTTGACCGCCTACTGAGGACCCGTATGGCGACTCGACCTATCCAGTTCACGGGCATGGAGGAGAGACATACACCCAAAACTGAACTGTTACAAGCTCTCCATCAGTTAGGAGTTTCCATCATCTGTACGATGCTCTGAAGCGGAATCCATGCCAGTTCCGGTCGATTTTGCAGCTCGAACCCCAGTTCGAATACCGCTTTCTCCAAAGTGTAGATGTTGAGAAGGAATTCAGTGTCTTCTTGCGAGGACGGTAGCAGGTGAGATTCGCCGACGACTTCTAGGTACGAGTTCAAGTATTCGGCCGAGGTCAACAACTGCCAGAATCGGGCCCACGATTGCAGTAAGCTACGATCTTCCCGACGGATCAATCCGTTCTCAATAGAGTCCGCGAGCGAAAATGTCGCGGCGTAGTGAAACGACCGAAGCATACCCGCTACGTCTCGCAGTGGCGAGCCTTTGGCCCGTCGTTCGCTCAGTGAGCGGCCTGGCTCGCCTTCGAAGTCGATTACGTAAAAGTCTTTACCGGTGTAAAGCACCTGACCAAGGTGAAAGTCACCGTGGCAGCGAATGCGGTATGCGGCTAGGTCGCGACCCAGTATGGACCGAAATCGCTCTTCTATTTGGCTCTCGTAGCCGAGCACCTTACGGGCATCCTCCTGAACTTCATCCGGAAGGTGTTTCTTACGACCTTCCAAAAGCCGCAGACTCCTATTGGTGGTGGATCGCATCGATTGGTAGGCAGAGCGTCTGTACGCCCCAGAGAAGGGTTCCGGCGCGAAGTTCGGATCCCCCGTCGGCGAAGCGAGGGCAAGATGAAACTCTGCCGTTCGCTGGCCAAATAGTTTCGCCAGCGCCAGATAGGCGCCAACGGTTTCCGCGGCGAACTGCGGAGCGTCGTTCACGGATAGTGCGAGCAACGATTTCGATGGTAGCCTTAGAGCCACAACCTCGCGCTGATGTGTAAGTGCGCGTTCATAGTATTCGGTGAGGTAGTCGAGCGTGTACTGCCAGGCGTCGCTCTGATTTGGCACGAAGCTGTGCAACACCGCTAGCGTCACCTCGTCACCTTGATCTGAGCGGTACTCCATTGCTCCGGCTACAGATGGCGAATGGCTGAACCCAATCTCCTCCGTGAGGTAGAGTCCGATCTCCAAGTCAGGACTCACCCCTTCACTGAGACGCCGGAAGAGTTTGAGGATCAACTTGTCGTCGTAGATAACCGCAGTGTTGGTCTCGGCAGCCTGCCAAATTGTAGGCACGAGAATGTTGTTCATTGGCCCGCGGGACCGGTCGAAGGCTGTGGTCTTTGACACCACGATCTGACTCCTATTCCCTCTGAATACACGCTCTTCTGCGAACGCGTCCAAGAGTGTTTGCGTGAAAGCGGGGTCCCTTAGCGCGTTATAGAGTATTCCCCGGATCTCTTGGCCATCGTCTCCCCTGGTATGCAGTTGCGCTATTACCGCCTGCGGGTGCTCCTTGGTGATTTCTGCCGCTTGCTCGCCAGTCGCAAAAGCTATCGTGAGCACGTACGTCTCGGGGCTGCCGTCGTCGTACCGGGTCCGAAACAGTGCGACATACGTCATTGACGAATTGTGGGGAATAGGCACCGAGTCTATCAGCGTTGCGGATTCGATTTGCCGCATTCTGCTACCGAACCATCGGCGCACTTGCAGATAGTCCGGCAACGACTCTTCTAGGGCGGTCTTCGCGGTACCTCCAAATACGCTTTCCCAGGATCCGGTTGTGGAAATCACCGGCTGGCGTGCATCCACAGGAGTCTGTCCCAAGCGCACTTCCTCGACTCTTGGTTGTTCCAGCGAGAACCAATAGAAAGATTGAGGTCCCAGCGTCAGCAGATAAGGAGAACTTCCTACAGCGGGAAATCGAATGTGTCCGAACAGCTCTAACGGAATCCTTCCAATGAACTGCGAAAGGTCGAGTTGCGCATATTGGCTGTAGCGCGACAGATTGGCGATGATAAGTATTACTTCGTTTTCGTATTTGCGGATGAATGCGAGGACTCGACGATTGTCCGTGTGCAGGCTCTCTAATGATCCTCGGCCAAACGCCTTGAATCTTCTTCGTATGCCTATTACCCGTTTGATCCAGTAGTGAAGCGAAGACGGGTTGCCCTGCTGTGCTTCCACGTTCACGGCTTCAAATCGATACTCGGGATCGATGTTGACCGGCATGTACAACTGCTGAGGGTTGGCCTTCGAGAATCCGGCGTTGCGATCAGCGCTCCACTGCATCGGCGTGCGGACGCTGTTGCGGTCTCCCAAGTATATGTTGTCGCCCATACCTATTTCGTCGCCATAGTAGATGACCGGGGTGCCTGGCAGTGAGAAAAGCAGTCCGTTGATCAGTTCGATGCGACGGCGGTTATTTCTCATCAGCGGGCTCAGACGACGCCGGATTCCAAGGTTGACTCGTGCTTGGGGATCCTGGGCATACACGCGGTACATATAGTCCCGCTCTTCGTCTGTGACCATCTCCAGAGTGAGTTCATCGTGGTTGCGGAGAAAGAGAGCCCATTGGCCAGTATCTGGGATTTGTGGCGTCTGATCTATTATGTCGAGTATGGGGAAACACTCTTCCATATAAATGGACATGAATATGCGCGGCATCAAGGGGAAATGAAAGGCCATGTGACATTCGTCCCCTTCGCCAAAGTAGGATATTGCATCCTCCGGCCAGAGGTTGGCCTCGGCCAAAAGCATTCGGTCGTTGAATCGGGCGTCAACGTGCCGGCGGAGTCTCTTCAATATCTCGTGCGTCTCGGGCAAGTCCGCGCAGCTTGTGCCTTCGCGCTCGCATAGATATGGCACCGCGTCCAGCCTGAATCCGTCGACTCCGAGGTCCAACCAATAATCCAGAACTCCGCAAACCGCATCGAAAACGGCAGGGTTGTCGTAGTTCAGGTCTGGCTGGTGACTGTAGAAGCGATGCCAATAGTAGGCTTTGGCCTCCGGGTCCCATGCCCAATTGGAATGTTCGACATCCCTAAAGATGATGCGAGCCTCGCTGTACTTGTCCGGTTGATCGCTCCAGACGTAAAAATTGCGCCATTTGCTGCCGGGTTGTGCGCGGCGGGCTCGCTGGAACCATGGATGTTGGTCTGACGTGTGATTCAGCACCAACTCGGTGATCACGCGTAGACCTCTACGGTGGGCTTCACGCAGAAATTTCTTGAATTCGTCTAATGTACCGTAGGTCGGATGGACGTTCATATAGTCGGATATGTCGTAGCCATCGTCTTTCAGTGGTGAGGGGTAAAATGGTAATAGCCAGATGGCAGTGACCCCCAAATCCTGGATGTAGTCCAGCTTGGCGGTAAGCCCGGCAAAATCACCGATTCCGTTGCCGTCGCTATCGAAAAATGCCCGTACATGGACCTCGTAGACTATTGCGTCCTTGTACCATAGCGAGCCGGCGAAGGCATCGGTGTTGCCCATAGGAACTGACAACCCCCTCGTATTAGGCTTGCGGTGTCATCCGGTCGTTTTCCGACGGATAGCACTATGCGGAGTTAGTCGGATTCGAAATTGGGTGCGTGCCCTTGGATAAGCAGAGCTCCGCTACTGCCGCCGGCGTTCAAGCGGAATTATCTGAGTGTCTTCCGGAAGGTTTGAATGGCTGACGACTAGCCTTGCCACCGACTGGGCTCCGGCGGCTCCCATTTCGCGAAGGAATCTATCCAATGTGTCAAGGTCTGACCTTATGCCGTCAAACTGATAGTGCATGGGAATAACGATGCGTGGGTCGATGAGACTTATGATCTCAGAGGCCTCACCTGCGCCGATCGTGGATTCGCCGCCGACTGGCACCAAAAGTACGTCGACTTCATCCATCTCATTCACTTGGCTTGAGCTAAGTATGTGTCCCAGATCGCCGAGGTGGCACACGGCTACACCATCTATCCGGATCAAATAGGTAGTGTTCTTGCCTCGCAATTCACCTTTCTGATTGTCGTGGTACGTGCGAATGCCGTTAATCATTATGTCGCGTACTTCGTATTCGCCCGGCCCACTAACTATCTTGCGAAAGCCAGAAACGACTTTGGCGTTGTTATGGCCGGCGTGATCATGGGTGACTAGCACCACGTCGGCGCTCACTTTTCCCAGAGTAAGCCCCAAGTCTTCGTGATAAGGATCGACAATTATGCTCCCTTCACGAGACTTGAGCCGGAAACAGGAGTGGCCCAGCCATATGATATCCATCGAATGATCCCCGCTCTCCGATCGACGCGCGACGTTTGCGGTCTATTCTATCCTTGTATTGCAAGACGGTTTAAGGGTCGCGCGCTAGGGTAAGTGTTCAGATTTAGGTGTACCTGCTCCGTATGGGTGTAATATCGCACCAATGAGGGTCTATCACAGGCGAGGACGTCTCATCGGGGAAAGCCAGAAAAGGGTTGCAAGGGCGGTCCGCCTCAGGCGGATGCCGGGGGATGTGGGGGTGTCCCCCACAACAAAGACCCCCCTTCTCCTGGCCAGAGGCTGTCTCACAAGTCCAAAGGGCAGCGATAAGCGCAATTCCGACCTTCGTATTTGGTCGATTTCATCAATAATGAACCGTTAACTAGGTCATGATGAGAAGGTCCCGCCGTATTTCGTACCTCACACAGAGTTATGAGACGAACTCTGGCCAGGAGAAGGGGGCCAGGTCGAAGACTACGCAAGGCGAGGGGATGAGGTCGACCGACTCGTGGATTTGACATCGATAGGTTGGAAATCACGCCTTGACCGCCGACTGAGGACCCGAATGGCGACTCGGCCTTTTCAGTTCACGGGCATGGAGGAGAGAAATACACCCAAAACTGAACTGTTGCGCGCTAGGGCGTAGCAGTAGCAGCCGGCACCAGGTAAGGCGGTTCTGTAATCAGTAGCATCGCGTCGTCTGCAATCAGATGCGGAAGAAGAAAAACTTCTGTTCGTCCGTTCGTCGTGCCATAAGTTGACCTGCGATCAACGGTCTTCGCGCCAATGTGCAGACGGTGGTTGACGCCATCGGACATTCTTATGCTGATGGTCAAGACTGGCGGGTTCAGACCGAAATCTGATAGGGGTTCGTCTGGCTGGAAGCTGTCTTTGGCCACCAGGCTGGCTACTCGGCTCAAAAATGGTTCCAGTCGACGTCCGTCACCAAGTGACTCTTCCGGCGACACGACGATCCAATTCGAATCTTGCTTCTCTGCCAGCACTCTGTCTCCTTTATGGTTTTCGAGCTCGAGAGACGCGACCTCATCCGCATCGAAGCTCAATACATGAATAACCGAATCGGGTGGGGCTGGAGGGTCGCCTCCGGCCGGTGCGAGTAATACGGTGGCTCCTAACGCGATTGCGATCAGTGCGAGGGCTATGGTCAGGCGAAAATTCAATTCCTATCGCCGTCTCCAGGCGACAGTGACGCCCACGAACAAGACAGCCGCCGGCATCACGAGCACACTCAATAGAAAAAGGAGATTAAGTTGGGTGTTGCTGATGACGAGTGGCGATGGCTGCGCTTGCCGAGACCTCAGACCTAGCAGATCTTCCTCTTCGCCAAGCCAGCTTACGGAGTTGAGAAGCAGATCACGATTGCCGGCCAAGCGTATCATCTGATTGGTAACAATATCTGCGTCACCGATCACGATTACCAACGCACTCTTACTATTTTCCGGCCCGTCGCCAACTGGTTGTCGACTTACGACCGAAGCAATGACCGATAACGGTCCGGCCACGTCCTGCTCCGGGTCGAACCTCAGTTGGCGAGGGTTGCTTTCGAGCCACGCGTCTGCCGTCGTCTCGGCCAGCGTTGACACTACGTAGTCCGACTTGGTTCCTTCCGCTTGTGAAATCTCGACGGCGGTTTGCATTAGTACCATCGGCAGGTTCTTGGTCACCGGGCTCGGATGGTAGTGGGTCACAATCGGAGAATATGGATCGTTGAGCAGACTTTGCGACGGATCTATCACGACGCCCTCCCTGCTCTGCAGCCCCAATTCGTCCATTAGAAAAGCAATATCGTCAAAGCCGCCCGGTTCGAGCATCAGCAATAATCTACCGCCATCTCGAATGTAGTCGATCAACGCTGTCTGTTCGGCCTGGAGCATCCCGGTGCTTGGGTTGGTCAGGACAACAAGATCTGCCTTGGTGGGCACCTTGCCAGTTGAGGCTAGATTCAAAGGGATGACCTCGAAATTGACTGCTTCCATCAATTTCTTTGCTTCACTGGCGCCGAACGGGCCGGCGTCGGTAGGATCGGGACCGCCGTGTCCGGCGATCCAATATACGTATTTTGGTTCAGACCTCGACAGCTTTAGTATGGTGCTGCTTAGGTCTCCTTCTCCAGCACCAACGACCAGCTCGCTCCTGTCGCCCACCTCGACGACCGTTGTGTCATACCGTTCTACTCCATACTGCCGCGCCAGTCCCGGATTGATGTTTGGGTCCACCAATTCGAAGGAAATCAATGGGCTGTGCCGACGGTACTCTTCCAGCAAGTCTTCCAGCCGTTCCTGACTTGGAGAGCCTGGCCGTTGAAAGCCGATCATACGAACGGGACGATCCAGCTGTCGCAGTATTACCAGGGTCTGCTCGGATAAAGAGTGAATCCGATTGGCAGTCATATCTAGCCGTAAGCTGTACCGGCTCGCCAACATATTTAGCAGAATGACGATGGCGATCGCGGCTATTGCCATCGCTGTCGTGTTCGTGCCATACCGAAGTTGGCGGGCGGCCAGGAATGTAATGATCTGTTGTGGCCGTTCGAGCGCGTAGAAGGCGGTCAACCCGAGTCCGGCTACGATGAGCGCGATCACCCACTGGTCAGCCCTGCCGGTCACCAACCAGATGCCGGCTGACACCAAGAGCGATAGTACGCCCAAGGCACCCAAGGCAGGCGCAATCCGATAGGTGACCCGGCCAATCATCGCCATCGCCTTGTCTCGAGTGCTCTGGTAGCGATGAAGAGCGTCACAGCGATCAGCGATAGGAAATAAACGATGTGGGAGGTGTCAAGTAGTCCCTTGCCAAAGTCTCCGTAGTGGGTAAATAATGCTGCGTATTGCAGCCCACCCGCAACGTCCGAGCCGAAAATCCGACCTATGGCCTCAATGATTCCGAACCCGAGAAAGATCAGCAACGCGAACGTGGAGGCTGCGGCAACGATTTGGTTCGAAGTCAAGGTCGACGTCATCAGGCCAATGCCCACTGTAGCGCCAGCAAACAACAGCACTCCTACGTAGCCGCTCAGCAGAACGCCAAGGTCAGGAGTGGCGAACATCAACAGCAGCGCCGGGTAGAATAGCGTTCCGATGATTCCGGCGCCCAAGAATCCCAATCCTCCCAAGAATTTGCCCAAGACGATCTCCCAGTCACGAACCGGCGAAGTCAGAATCAGTTCGATCGTGTTAGTGCGTCGCTCCTCGGCAATCAACCTCATCGTCATCAATGGTGTCATTAGCAGCAGAAAGAGGTACATAGGGTCAAAAACAAGCTGTCGCAGATCAGTAGTACGGGTGTTCACCACCAGCAGCGCGAACACTGTGCCGATCACCACTAAGAAGAGAGCCAAAACTAAATAGTTGACGAACGACTTGAAGTAGGAGCCTAGCTCACGACCGGCAATGGCGAACACATTGGCGAAGAATTGCCTCAATCGTCTCGAATCTCCTTTTCGGTGGTCGTGAGTTGAACGAAGATGTCTTCGAGGCTGGCGGCGTCTTGTCGCATTTCCAAAAGTCCCCAGCCTCCGTTTACGATTCGCCGAGCCATCTGCTCTCGCGGATCGCTGCCGGCCCTTGTTTGAACCTCAATCCTTAACAAGCCATCTTCCAAAGTCGAGTGTACTGCCAGCGCATCCGGCATATCGCGAATAGTGTTTTCTATAGGATCAACAGGCCCCCGTACTTTCAGAATAATGCGTCCGGTTCCCGCTGATCGTTCGGTTAGCTTGGCTGGAGTATCCTCTGCCACAACCCGACCTCGATCGATAATAAGGACGCGGCTACAGGTCATGCTTACTTCCGGCAAGATATGACTACTGAGCAGCACCGTGTGATGCTCGCCGAGCTCTCTTATCAGTCTCCTGGTCTCTACAATCTGACGCGGGTCAAGTCCCACGGTTGGTTCGTCCAGGATCAGCACCGGAGGATCGTGGACTATAGCTTGGGCGATGCCAAGGCGCTGCCGGTAGCCACGGGATAGTTCGCCGACAAGACGCTGCGTCACGTCCACTAGATTGCATCTTTCGAGCGCGAATCGCGTCCGATTCTCGCGTTGGTCTGGCCGGACGCCTCGGATAGTTGCCAAATAGGAAAGGTGCTCACCGACTGACATCTCTGGGTAGAGCGCAATATTCTCCGGAAGATAGCCAATCCGCCGGCGTGCAGACAGCGACTCTCGCACAACATCGTAACCGGCTATGTATGCACGTCCGGATGATGGTGCAAAATAGCCGGCCAGTATTCGCATGGTGGTGGTCTTGCCGGCAGCATTCGGGCCCAGGAACCCCAGTATTTCGCCTTCGGCGACGGTGAAGCTGACGTCGTCAAGGGCGAGATGTGGTCCGTATCTCTTAGAGAGATGCTCAATCTTGATCAATCGACTTAGTTACTCCGGGGAGCGATTCTGCCCGCAACAACCCAAGGACGAGTCGGTCAAAATTCCTACGCCTTTGGGAATGAGACCGCAGCTGTTGACGCCGCACGGAGCCGTGCGGCCTGGTGGAGATTGGGCGTATTGTTCACATTATACAGTCGGCCGGCTTGAGGTCTGTTGCGGCGGAAGGATTGGTAAGTGTTCAGATTTAGGGGTACCTGCTCCGTAAGGGCGTAATATCGCACCAATGGAGGTCTACCTCAGGCGAGGATGTCTGATCGGGGAAAGCCAGGAAAGGGTTGCAAGGGCGAAGCCCTTGACGGGGGATGTGGGGGTGTCCCCCAGAACAAAGATCCCCCTTCTCCTGGCCAGAGGCTGTCTCACAAGTCCAAAGGGCAGCGATAAGCGCAATTCCGACCTTCGTATTTGGTCGATTTCATCAATAATGAACCGTTAACTGGGTCATGATGAGAAGGTCCCGCCGTATTTCGTACCTCACACAGAATTATGAGACGAACTCTGGCCAGGAGAAGGGGGCCAGGTCGAAGACTACGCAAGGCGAGGGGATGAGGTCGATCAGTTCGTGGACTTGGCATCGATAGGTTGGAAATCACCCCTTGACCGCCGACTGAGGACCCGAATGGCGACTCGGCCTTTCCAGTTCACGGGTATGGGGGAGAGACATACGCCCAAATCTGAACGGTTACAAGGATCGTAGTTGAACGCCGGCACTCGTACCCGGTTGAAGAAGTTCAGATACATGTCGTACACCACACGCAACAATGAAGGGACGTTATGATGGCCACTCAATGTCTGTTTATGGAGCTATTCTACCGGGGGCTGCTCGCTTAGCCCGGCTCTCGCTAGAGCTCTCCTTTGAGGCTAAGCTCAGTCTACGCTGGATCGAGTTGTACCAGAGGCATGGATGCAATGCACGCAAGACCTGCCGGCATTTTGGGATACGCCCTGATACATTCTATCGATGGTGGAGACGCTATCGCGAGAAAGGGCCGGCCGGATTGGAGAATCGTGTTCGCCGGCCTCACAAATTGAGACAACGTAGTTGGACAGTGGAGCAGATCAAAGCTGTGAATAGGCTGCGTGAACACTATCCGAGGTGGGGAAAGGAGAAGCTAACACGACTACTACCAAGTGAGCTTGCCACCTCGGTATCGACAGTGGGACGAATCTTGAGTTACTTACGACGCCGAGGGGTGCTCATTGAGCCGCAGAGTAGACGTAGGGCGGCCAATAGAAGCCGATCGTCACGCCCATATGCAATCAGGAAACCTAAGGACTATGTGGCCCAACAACCAGGCGATCTGGTCCAAGTAGACACGCTTGATATTCGTCCGGTACCGGGGGTGGTTCTCAAGCAGTTCACCGCTTCCGACGTGGTGTCTCGCTTCGATGTGTTGGAGGTGCATCGTCGGGCTACTGCCTCATTGGCATCACAGTTTCTAGAGACCATGTTGCAGAGAATGCCCATCCCAGTTCGTGCTCTGCAGGTTGATGGAGGTAGCGAGTTCTACGCTGAGTTCGAAGAGGCCTGTGCCCAGAAGGGCATCAAGCTCTTCGTCTTGCCACCCAGAAGCCCCAAGCTGAACGGCCACGTAGAGAGAGCTAACCGTACCCACACCGAAGAGTTCTATCAGGTAGAAGAGGTAGCCTGGACTGTAAGTGAGTTGACACCTCAACTAAGAAATTGGGAGAGAGTCTATAACGAGGTCAGACCACACCAAGCCCAAGGCTACCTCACACCTGCTCAGTTCATCAGTAACTGGAGGGCTGAACATCCTGCAAATGAAGTAAAGGGAACAGTCAAGTCGATCCCAACTGTTCCCTCACTCCCTTAGGCAAGTCAGATCATAAATCAGAAATATCCTCGGCTACCAGCAGGGGATCGAAGAAAGGAGGCATGTGTCCGGCATGTACTGAACCTACCCAAATCCACCACCTAAAGAAATGTAAGACCTCGTTGGAGCCCGCTGTAAAAGCGGGCTATGATGATTTGTGAAAGCAATAATCCATCACCAACGAGGTGCACCTATTATGCAGCAAGGAGCTTTGCCGTTCCAGTACGCCGAGGAGAAGAATTCGACCGGTATGACGGCTCTCGCGGGTCTGGCAACCTACCTGGACCTCTTTCAGGTCGCGGATCTGAGAGGGTCAGTGGGACGTCACGTGGGGCTTCGGGAAGGTGGTCAGGGCTGGACGGACAGCCAGATGGTCACCTCGTTAATACTACTGAACCTGGCAGGTGGAGAGTCGGTGGAGGACCTCCGTGTACTGGAGAAAGACGAGGGTCTGGGTCGGGTGTTGAGCAGAGCAGAGACACAGGGGATGCGCCAGAGGGAGCGTCGGGCTTTACCACGAAGGTGGCGCAAGGAGCGTCGGCGGAGTGTGCCGTCGTCCTCAGCGGTGTTCCGATATCTGTCTAAGTTCCACGACGAAGAGGAGGAGACTAAGCGTGAGCCGCACAGGGCGTTCATACCCTCTGGGACAGAAGCTTTGGATGGTCTGAAGAGGGTCAACGCAGAGATGGTGGGCTTCGTGCAAAGCCATACTCGGCATACCGGTGCAACGCTGGACATGGACGCTACGCTGGTTGAGACGCACAAGCAGGAGGCGCTCTACAGCTACAAGAAGCACAAGGCGTATCAGCCGCTGAGCACCTACTGGGCCGAAGCCGATCAGATCGTGCACTCGGAGTTTAGAGATGGCAATGTACCGGCGGGCTATCAGCAGCTTCGGGTGCTGAGGGAGTCGTTGAGGTACATACCTTCCGGAGTAGAAGAGGTGATGTTGAGGTCAGACACGGCCGGGTATCAGAGGGAGCTTCTGAAGTATTGCGCGGAGGGCAGAGACGAACGCTTCGGGGTGATCGAGTTTGCCGTGGGGGTGGACGTTACAGAGGAGTTCAAGCGGGCGATCGGTGAAGTGGCGGAGGAGGAATGGTATGAGTTGAGACGGAGTGTGGGCTCCTGCGAGGCGATGACAGGGCAACAGTGGGCCGAGGTGTGCTTCGTGCCCAACTGGATAGGACACTCCAAGAACAGTCCCGAGTACCGTTTCATAGCGATAAGGGAGCGACTGCACAAGCCGCCTCTGCCGGGAATGGAGTCCCAGTTGGAGTTGTCGATCCCCGTCATGGAGATGCCGGATAGAGGATGGTACAAGGTCACAGGAGTGGTAACCAATCTTGGTATACCAGGAGACGAGTTGATTCGGTGGTATCGTCAGAGATGCGGGAAGGGGGAGGAGGTGCATGGGGTGCTCAAAGAGGACCTTGCTGGCGGCAGGCTGCCGTCAGGGCAGTTCGGAGTCAACGCTGCCTGGTGGGCCATTGCGGTGTTGGCGTTCAACCTCAACTCGGCGCTGAAGCAGTTGGCTTTGGGCGGTGAGTGGGTGAGCAAACGCCTGAAGGCTGTGCGCTTTGGGATCATCACCCTCGCCGGACGGGTGGTGCGCCATGCCCGGACTCTGATCATCCGCCTAGGGCGTGGTCATCCCTCATACTACCTTTTGATCAGATCACGCCGTAGAATTCTGGCACTGGCACACTCACCACCCCGACCGTAGCCTGACGTTTACTACAACTAATCATCACTCGAAGGCGACTCAGCCAAGTCGCCCAGTCCTAGCCATGCCATCTCGCACGCCTTGGCGCATCTCCGACCTTGCGGAGTCTTCGACCTCAGCCCGAGAACAGCCCGAATCGGCTTGACAACGCCGCCAACGCCTACAAGACCGCCAAGCAGTGGCCTACCAATTACCCCGACGGCTCCGACACGGTCCTGTACACTCGCTGCATGCCCACGAAAGCCTCAATCATAAGTTAGGCGGTGGATTTGGGCCTATACACGGTGTTGACAAATCTCACCGCCCTTGGTACGATAGTTGGGCTTAAGGGTTCTGTTCGTATTTTTCCATTTCTTTTTTTGTTGTCTCCTCACGATTCTAAGTCTTAGTCGCTACATTACTCTCTTGGAGATGTTCGCTGGCTGCGATGCCGTCAAAAAAAGAGCGTTGTGGCGATGATCACCTTCGGAATTGAGATGCGCCTGCGACTTTATGTCAAATTATGTGCCGATTGCTTATTGAGTCGGTGTCAAGTTATAGATTCTTCATGCGGCTAGAGTGGGTCTACTTAGGGACGAGCGGCTTTCTCGTCGGAATATATACACGGTTCCGCCTGACGCAGGAAAATGGTCAACAGAGCTTATTCCAATTTTACGGATGGGCACATTAGTTTCCGGCAATGTGGCCTGCGTTGCAGCGCCTTCTACAACATTGGCTTTACAGTGAGAAATAAACTCGACTTCTTTGCAGCTTCCAATGCGCCCAAGAGGAGTGATAGTAACTAAAAATGGTATTAAACATAACTGAGCTGGGCGGCAAGACTCGTCCCGAGCTGGAGCACCTCGCAGATCATATTGGAATCCCGAGTTCCTCGACGCTCAGAAAACAGGAGTTAATATTCCGCGTGTTGCAGGCTCAGGCGGAGGAGCAGGGCATCCTCTATGGCGGTGGAGTGCTCGAAATAGTAGACGATGGTTACGGTTTTCTCCGCAAGAACGGGTTTCTCCCCCAGTCATCTGACATTTATGTATCTCAGTCCCAAGTGCGAAGGTTTGGCCTGCGGACGGGGGATGATGTTACGGGACAGGTCCGTCACCCCAAAGAAAGCGAGAAGTATTACGGACTATTGCGTGTTGAGACAGTCAATGGGATGGATCCTGAAGCAGCCAAGCGCAGACCTCACTTCGACTCCCTAACCCCCATCTTCCCTACAGAGAAGTTCAAGTTAGAAACCACTCAAGACAATCTGACCCAGCGAATCATCGACATGATCTCGCCAATTGGTCGTGGTCAGCGTGGATTGATAGTCTCGCCGCCTAAAGCCGGTAAGACGATGGTCCTCAAGAACATTGCAAATGGCATCTCCGTCAACTATGACGATGTTCACATCATGATGTGTCTGATCGGCGAGCGTCCCGAAGAAGTGACGGATGTGAAGCGTTCCGTACGGGGAGAGGTGGTGTCGTCCACCTTCGACGAACCGGTAGAGGACCACCGGATTGTGGCTGAAATGGCGCTGGAGCGAGCGAAGAGGTTGGTGGAGGGTGGTCTTGACGTGATTATACTTCTCGACAGCATCACTCGGTTAGCTCGGGCCTACAACCTCATAGTCCCTCCTAGCGGACGTACGCTTTCCGGTGGTATGGATCCGGCCGCTCTGTACCCGCCAAAGCGATTTTTCGGTGCCGCTCGAAATATCGAGGAAGGCGGCAGCCTTACAGTAATCGCCAACTGTCTGGTCGATACCGGCAGCCGACAGGATGAGGTAATTTACGAGGAATTCAAGGGCACGGGCAACATGGAGTTGGTGCTCGATCGTAGGCAATCCGAAAAGCGCATCTTCCCTGCAATCGACATTCCGCGATCAAGCACTAGGCGAGAAGAGCTCTTGCTTGAGAACAAAACCCTCAAGCAAGTTTGGGTGCTACGCCGGATGGTTGCGGCAATAGGTCACGACGATGGAATAGAGTTGCTGCTAAATCGATTAGGCAAAGCGCCCAATAACGAGGAGTTCTTGGCAACCCTAACTAGAGACGTTCTATAAGAACCTCGTCCCCCAATAAGCTGTTACCGGCGGGGCTGTCGTCCCTGATACAATTTCCAAGTAGAATCACACCTCGCGGCTCTGCCCAGGCCCCTGGTCCAGCCTTCAAGATTCGACGCTCCAAACGCAAACACGATTCTGAACGCGCCCCTTGCTCAGAGGGGTTCGAATGTTAGCCTTGGTATCCTGCTCACGTCCCGTGGCACCGCTTGTACTTCCTTCCGCTTCCGCAAGGGCAGGGGTCGTTGCGGCCAGTCTTGCTTGGCGGCGTCTGACCGGCCACGTTCCTGCTTGTCCGTCCTGTCGCCGCCTTCTGCGGTCGGCTCTGTTCGGGTGCCAATAGTTTGCGAGCATATAGGTCCTGGACCACCCTGGTGACATACTCCTGGCGCTCCTTGACGTCAGGTTGCCCCCTACCATCTGACTGAATTCCCAACTCATCGAAAATATCTCGGACCGAGCGCTTGCCATCGATATTGTCCAGTATTAGCGAAATCCCAGGGTGCTGGTAGAAGAATCTGTTTGCGACGATTCCATGCACCTCGTGGGCGACCTGAAAAATTGGCGTCAGGCTATTGCCGCGTTCCACCATGTAGGGACCATAACGAACGCCCGATTCGAAGTGCGGAATACTCTCCGCCACATTCCTAACGACGATCTGAGGATCGGGTTTTGAGATTCGTCGTTTTGCTTTTGATTGCCCAAGAGTCACGCGTTCGAGGTTCGCGTACATCGTTTCTAGTTCAGGTGGGGACCAACCCCCAAATGGCAACAGGTCCGGCTGACCCGACAGTCCCGTGTGACCACCGACCAAGTGAATGAATGCTTGGCGGATCGACAGATTATTATTGGGATCTATCAACCCTCTCGCTGTCGAAAACCAAGATTTCCGACTACGATGACCGGCGTACCAATGCTCGGCCATCTGGAGAAAATTGGATGCCACGATGCGGTATTCTTCCTCGAACCATTGCATCGCTTGATCCGTCAACTCAGGTCTACCAAGCGAGGTGTTGATAGCCAATGCTGCTTTCAGTGCACTTTCCATCGCGAGATAGACGCCCGAGGAAAGGACCGGGTCGATGAAGCAGGCCGCGTCGCCAACCAGTAGAAATCCTGGCCCGTGAAACTTGCGACATATGTATGACCAATCGCTTTCAGTGCGAATTAAGTCGGGCTCCAAACGCGCTTCTTTCAGAAGAAATGCGGTCTCAGGGGTAGCGTCGATATTGTCGAGGAGAAACTTTTTGCTACCGACCCTATTGATTTCTGCGGCGGAGGCCGCATCCATCACTTGCCCAACACTGAACCTATTGCCCTCTAGCGGGATGTACCAAATCCAGCCCGCTTCGTTGGCTACAATCAAGATGTTGCCTGCGTTCTTGGGGTTGAGTCCCGGCTCTACGTCCAGTACGGTCTTTCCGCCCTGAAAATATCCGTACACAGCGATATTTCTAAATGACGGGTTAGCTCTGCGGAGCCTCAAATCTTTGCCCAGAATCGAGTTTTGGCCTGACGCGTCTACGCATATCCGGCAGCTGGCCGTCTGTGCGGTTTGTGTGTGGTCTAAGTAGTTGACAAGTGTCGTATCCTGGCTGTCGCGCACGACTCCAGTCGCGCGGCATCCCTCGGAAACGGTAACGCCGCTGTCACGGCTGTGGTCCAAGAGAATCTTGTCGAACTTGGCTCTGTCTACCTGGAAAGAATGATCCGGCCGACTTGCGCCCACTAGGCTCTCGCTACTGACTTCGGGGAAGTAGATCGTCCACGGTTTTCGGGATCTGCCCCAAACATAGCTGGCCCCGTATTTCGGTGTGAAGCCGGCCCGCTTAACTTCGTCATACACTCCAAGTCGTTTCAATACGTGTTCTGTACCTGGTAAGAGGGACTCGCCCACGTGGTGACGTGGAAAGAAATCTCTCTCCAAGAGCAAGACTCTGCGTCCCCACATTGACAACAGCGTTGCGACAGTTGAGCCCGCCGGCCCGCCTCCAATCACAACTACGTCGTAATCGTGCGGCGTTGTGGTGCGAGTTTCAAAGTTCGCCATCGGATTCACATTGTCCCCAGTGCGCGGCGGGTCGTGAACATAGCTTATTCGCCACCGATTGTGCCGGCTACTTGTTTTATCACGGCCGTATTCGCGGATCAAACGATGTCCCTTCGGCGGGAGAGCATCTCGCTGTCTGAAAGGCAGCCGGCGCGTAGAGTATTGGAAACCTGTGCATGAAACTGTGAAGGGCCTATCCGAAGCCGCCCCGAATTGCCTCATAGCTCACGTTACCGTAAGGAGCAGGGGTTATGTGGCAATTCGGGTGGTTGACACGTCAGCAGATATCTTACATACTAGCGATAGGCCGGCGTTATGTCTTCTTATGCGTGGTCTCTCCGTGTCCTTCTCGGCACGTCGACACAATTTTGTGGATGATAGATTGAGCACCGGGCCTTGTACTTGAAGGCATAACCCACGTAATCGTCGCCGGACGTGACCAGTACAGTAAATCCCATGGGAAAAGGGGGGATGTTGACACACGCATCGGCACATTCCGATCTGGAGTTGTCTGTTTGAGGCACAACTATCCATAGAGTGAGAGGATGAAATCGATGATTGGCAAGATCATGACTCGCAGGTTCACGCGTCGTTCTTTTCTAGCCGGCCTTGGCGCAACTGCTGCCTTGCCGGTTCTAGCTGCCTGCCAGCCGCAGGTCGTCACGGAAGAGAAGGTAGTAGTTGTTGAAAAAGAGGTCCCGATCGAAAAGATCGTGACCCAAGTAGTGGAAAAAGAGGTGCAACAGGTCGTAACCGTCGAGGTTGAGAAGGCGGTCGAAGTCGAAAGAGTCGTTACTGTTGAGGTTGAGAAGGCGATCGAAGTCGTCAAGAAAGAAATCGTCGAGGTAGAAAAAGAGGTTATTGTCGAGAGGGAGAAGGTTGTCACGGCCACGATGGCTCCCGAGGCGCCGAGGGAAACGCTCAGCTATTGGACTTGGTGGTACCCCTGGGGAGAATCAGAAGAAACAGAGATACTTCAGGTATTTGAAGGTGAGAACCCCGGATGGACCTATGAAGTCACCCTGACGCCTTGGACCGAGTTTCGAAATGCACTGAGGATCGGTTATGCCGGTGGTGAAAGGCCAGATTTTCACGGCGTCTGGAATGGTAGCGAAACACGCCTTTGGGCGGATCAGTGGGAGCCGCTCCAGGACGCCCTTAAGGCCCAGCATGGCCCTGTTTGGACGAAGCGTTACATCAAGCCGGCTTTCGCGCTGCCGTATGACTATGACGCAGAAAAGTCTAACTTCGTGTTTGCGCCGGCAGGCGTGATGGCGTGGGGACTCATGTTCTATAACCTGGCTGTTTTCGATAAGTTCGGCGTGAAACCCCCCGACGGTTTTGAAATGACCTACGACGAGTTGGTTGATGCGTCCAAGGCGTTCAAGGATGGAGGTATCCAGAGCTTCGCCTATCCTGCCCAGGAAAGAGGACAAAATGGCGATATCTACAATAACTTCCTGAGCATGCTTGCTGGTCCGTCTCCATGGCCACTTGATCAGGCTGAGGCTGGTGAGCTCAAGTTTACCGATCCTGTGTTGGTCGAAGCTCTGGCCAATTACAGGAAGATGATGATCGACGATGGCGTTCTTTATGATGATCCCTTGGCGGTTACTCCGCCAGAGATCGGTAGAATGAGGGACGAAGAGCTAGTGGCCATGTTCTACGGCGGCTCAATCATGAAGAGGCATGCGGTTAACAACGACTTGCTCGACAAGTGGAGAGTAATGGCGTTTCCGCAAATGCCAGGTACCCTGAGATCCTCTCGACCTAACTTTGACGTTATGTACGGGTTGGCTGCGCCCAAGGAAGGCGACAATAAGGACGGGGCGATCGCTGCGGCGACCTTCATTAATAGCGACCAGGCGCAAAAGACTTCGGCCAAAATATTCACGCCTGCCGTCCAAGGGTTCCCTGAAGTCCCGACCGGCAACGCCGGTTTCGACGCCCATTACGACTACATGATCGAAATGATGGCCGTGGCCCATCCGAGGATGCCAAGATATCAGGAGGTCTTTGAAGCCAAACTAGACGCCGTCGAGTTTATGATCCTCGGTTCCAAGACGCCGCAGGAGGCCATGCAACACATCCAGGACGCTTTCGATAGCAGGGAGTAGTAGTAAGCGCTCCTCCAAAAGCAGGCGTCAGGTCTTGCTGGCGCATTGTCAATTACTCTAAGCAGGGTAAGGTCGATGTCGCAATCGGCCCTGCCCTGATGTTTCTGATTACACTCCAGGCGGCCCGCCTAAGCGGATACCAGGAGTAACCGTGCAAGCGCAAGTTCAGGCCATAAGTCCGGCTACGCGCAGAAATGCAAGAGTCCGTCGCATGTTCCTGCGCGTTTTCACACATCTGATGCTCTTGGCCGCCGGTTTTCTGACGATCTTTCCTCTCATTGCGATGTTCGGGATTGCTCTGAAGCCCTTCGGCGTACCGCTGGAGATTATGGCGATGCTTCCCCGGGAGTTTACTCTCGACAATATCGTCAAGGTCTGGACCGAAGCCCCCATCGGCGTGATGCTTAAGAACAGCACCATCATCACGGTCGTTACCACGATATTTGTTCTCTTCTTGGGCTCTTTGGCCGCCTACGGGTTCTCGCGCTGGAATTTCCTTGGATCGAAAGTAGTTCTCCTGACCTTCCTTTTGGGTCTGATGATCCCCGGAGTCGCATTGATCGTTCCTTTATTCCGAATCGTGCGCATTCTGGGGCTCTTCAACACCTATCCGGCCTTGATTCTGCCGCTGACAGCATTGAGCCTGCCATTCACTATCCTGATACTGCGGGCATACTTTGATACTCTTCCATACGAAATCGAAGAAGCAGCAATCATGGACGGCGCATCGAGTTTCATGATCTACTACCGGATCGTCCTGCCCATGAGCACGCCGGCTCTTAGTGCCGTCGCGATCTTCCTGGTACTGGGAACCTGGAATGAATTCCTGCTGGCGATGCTGTTTATGACTAAAACGGATATGCGCACGGCTCCGCTGGCCTGGATCTACTTCACGTATTTCTTTGGCGTTGAACAACAAGAACAGCTATTCGCCGCTCTGGCCTGGATTGTGGTGCCTCCGTTGGTGTTCTACTTCATCTTGCAGCGTCATTTCGTGAGCGGATTGACCGCCGGCGCCTTGAAAGGATGAATCTCTATCTATCCTCCATTCATGGATTGGGAGAGTTAAGGAGTCTGTCTAGTTGGTAGCGCAACTGAGAGAGTTCACCGTCTCCAATGATGCTCTGGGTGATGCCGAGGAACTTCGCCGGCGGATCGGCGAGGATGGTTATCTGTTCTTCCGGCGGTTGGTAGAGCCGCGCCAGGTCTGGGAACTGCGCTCGCAAGTATTGAAGGTAATAGCGGATCGTGGCTGGCTTAATGCCGGCGTTCCCTTGGCTGAAGGTGTGGCTGAACCATCCCGCACTTGCGTTGAGTGGGAGCCCGAGTACGTCAAGGTTTACAATAACGTACAAAGGCTGGAGGCCTTTCATCGCCTGTCCCACTCGCCGGCAATTTTGACTTTGATCGAAGGGCTCGTCGGCGAGCAGGTGTTGCCCCATCCGAGCAAGATCTGCCGAATCATATTCCCTCAGAACAACACTTACAGTACGCCGCCCCATCAGGACTTCGTGCACATCCAGGGCACTACCGAAACATACAGTTGCTGGATGCCGTTGGGTGACTGCCCACCTGAGCTCGGCGGGTTGGCGATACAGTCCAGATCGCACATTTCCGGAGTGTACGAGTACCATCTTGCGCTCGGCGCCGGCGGATTAGGAGTTGATCTGGAACACGTGAATGGCGATTGGTTGACCGCAGACTACGAGGCCGGCGATGCGCTTGTTTTCCACAGTCTTACCATACACAAATCGCTGCCAAACCTGACACCCGATCGACTCCGGCTCTCCCTCGATCACCGCTACCAGGCAGCGGGCCAGCCGATTGCCAGGCACAATTTACTGCCGCATGGTGGACAAATTGACTGGGAGGAGGTTTACGCCGGCTGGCAGTCGACAGATTTGCAATTCTATTGGAAAGACCTTGAGCTAAGGACTGTCCAGAGCGATCGCCGCCTCCACGAAAAGGTTGAAGCCGAGGCCTGGGAGCTTGCCCGAAAGGGCAATGGCTTTGCACTTTCGGTCTTGCACCACGTCGTCTCGGGATACGCTGATCACGAGAAGCGGGAGGCTGCCCGGCGAGCGCTGAGCGAAATGTCTAGCTCGCTCGGACCCCGAGGATAGGCTGAGCGTTGTTCGGCATTCGGGAGGATTTAGACGGCAGACCTGCGACCAGGTTCACGGTATTCGAGTTTGAAAGACGGCAACTTGTGGCGAAATTAACCAGTATGCGGCAGACAGGCACCTGCGCCGATGCATGAAATCGAGGGGGGCGCTGAATTGGCTCAACCCGTCCAGGCGACGACCCAGGCGCAATCACTGCCCCTACGTGTCCGCTTGCGCCGGATCGGGATCAACGATGGGATGTTCTTCGTCCTGCCGGCCTTTCTTGTGTACGCTGGATTCGTAGTTTATCCAATAGTGGAGACTCTGCGGCTCAGCGTGTTCAAGTGGGACGGTGTCCACGACCAGAAGTTCGTTGCGTTTGCGAACTACGTCAAGATGTTCACCAACGACGACATCTTTTGGATCGGAGTGCGCAATACCCTTTATTGGATGGTAGTCTCCGTTCCTCTCCAGTTGGTACTTGGCCTGATCCTGGCGCTACTTTTGAATCAGCAACTCAAAGGGCGCACCTTCTACCGCAGCGTATTCTTCTCTCCGGCGACGATCTCTATAGCGGTAATCGCCGCCGTCTGGGGCAGGATTCTGGGCCCCCCAAATCTGGGGACATTCAACGAAATACTCGCCCTGATAGGTCTTGGCCATTTTGCCCATGGTTGGCTAGGCGACGTCAATACATCCATTTTTGCTGCCATTATCGTGAATACTTGGCGGTTCGTCGGCTTCACGATGGTACTGTATCTGGCCGCCTTGCAGTCGATCCCCCTCGAGTACTACGAGGCTTCTCGGGTTGACGGCGCTAACGTGTGGGCGCAGATCCGATATGTCACAATTCCATTGCTAATGCCCATGACAGTCACTCTGACTATGCTGGGTGTGATTCGGACTATGCGCGAGTTTGAGTTGCTCTTCGTCCTCACCAGGGGCGGACCAGCCCATCAGAGTGAGCTAGTCTCATTGCATATATACAACCAGGCCTTTCTATTCGCCAGGTTTGGCTATGCCTCTTCGATTGCCGTCGTCTTGATGATTGCAACGATCATTCTGACGATTATCCAATTGCGACTGTATACCGCGTACGGCAGGATCGGGCGATGAATCCTGCGACAAGAAATCTTAGCGTATCGTCGAACACTAACCGACGGGTATCGACGGCCGGATGGCTGAACTCGACGACCGATTGAGCCGCGTCCACCTGAAGAAAACAAACCATAGCCCGGCGCTCGCTATTTCATTTATCGGCGTGTTGTTGGTCCAAGGTGCACACGAGATCGAACACGTCTTCCGGGTAGTGCAACACGCTGTACTCGACGTTCCAGAAGCCAAGGGACTGCTCGGCCAGTATTTTGACCTAGAACCCCTTCACCTCGCCTACAATTTGCCGTTCCTCCTGTTGCTGCTGATGGTGTACAGATTCAGCGGTGCCCACCGACCTGACCTGTGGACCCGTGGGATGACGGCTTGGTGGTTGCTCAACACAGCGGTTTTCATCCAGTGTTATCATGTTGCCGAGCACCTCTTCAAGATAGGACAGTTCATCGACACCGGCCGGGACGGTACGCCGGGCATTCTCGGCAACGCGTTTGATCTGATCTGGTTACACTTTGCACTTAATACGGTGGCTTACTTGCCCGCCGCGGCTGCATTCTGGGTTGGCGGGTTCCAACGTCATCTGGGGGCTGATCTGCGAGCGGCTTGGGCCGAGCTAGGCGGACGCTCGACTGCAGGGGAAGGGTCGGTCGGATCGCCCTTATTGTCGCGACGCACGCTGTTGATCGGCGCAGCGGCAATGGCCGGCGCAGGCGCTATTGGGGCCGCTCGGCTTTCAGTTGCCGTCCGGCGCCCAGATATCGAATTGCCAGAATTCGCTGATGTTACTACCGCTGCCGGCATAACCTTCCGTCATCAGGCGCACGATCGAGCGGATGCGGTTCAAGCCGGCGCCGCCTTTCTCGATTTTAATGGCAACGGTCTACCCGACATATTCTTCACCAATGCCAGCGGCCCGAACGCGATGTACCGTAACAATGGCAACGGAACTTTCACCGATGTCGCTGCCGAGACAGGCTTGGCAGACCCCGATGGGATCGCCGTCGGAGTCGCGTGCGCCGACTACGATAACGATGGCCATTGCGATTTGTTGGTGACCACTATGACCGGGCTCAAGCTTTTCCACAATAATGGCGACGGTACGTTCACAAATGAAACCGAAAAGGCGCGACTGTTGGTGAAAGGCGGACATCCGGCTTCGGCTGCCTGGGCCGACTTCGATAACGACGGCAATTTGGATCTATACGTTAGCTACTGGATCGACCAGATGCCACCCGATTACTACACGCCCGACGCCCAAGGCCGTTTTTACAAGGCAGTTGCACGTGAGCATCGCCTATTCCGAAACAATGGCAATGGGGTATTCTCCGATGCCACTGAATTCCTGGGACCAGATCGCAAACACGGCGCCGGCCTCGTGGTTGGTTTCCTCGACTACAATGATGATGGCCGGCCAGATATCTACGTGGTCAATGACTTCGGTCAATACGTCCGGCCCAATATTCTCTTTCGCAACGAAGGTCCCGGTGAGTCCGGCTGGAATTTCACTGACGTGAGTTTCCCGGCCGGGGTCGATGCCGGGTTCCACGGCATGGGTCTGGCCGTTGGCGACTACGACGGTGATGGTCGCCTGGACATGTATGTGACGAACTGGGGAGATAACGTGCTCTACCGCAACCTTGGCGACGGGACGTTTGATGAGACAACTAACCGAGCTTGGGTCGGACGAGGTGTCGTCAGGGGTGAGAAGTCAGTTGGTTGGGGGGCCGGCTTCTTGGACTTTGACAATGATGGTTTGCTCGATCTCTATTTCGTAGCCGGAACGATTTACCCAGAGAAGAATTCGGATGGCAGGTATCCACCCGACCAACCTAACGCTCTTTTCCATAACCCCGGCGACAGATCGTTCCGTGACGTATCGAGGATCACAGGGACCGACCACACCGGCTGTGCCCGCGGCTTCGCTATGGCAGACATTGATGGTGATGGCTTTCTGGACCTGCTCGTAACCAATATCGATCAACGGCCGGCTCTTCTAAGAAACTCCGGCAACGGCAATCGGTGGTTGCAAGTCAAGCTAGTCGGCACGCGCAGTAATAGAGATGGCATTGGTTCCCGGCTGACGTTGACTGCCGGCGGCAAGCGGCAGATCCGCGAGATATTTAGCGGAACTTCCTTTCTTTCCCAGCACAGCCTCGCAGCTAATTTCGGTCTGGGCCAGCTGGATCGTGTCGACGAACTCGAAATTCGATGGCCGAGCGGCGTTGTCCAGACTCTGACCGACCTCCGTGTAAACCAACGGATTACTGTGTCCGAAACAACGTAATTAGGGGGCCCGACTCCCGTACAGGAGCAATCATGGAGATTTATAAACGCGCACCAGTTACCGTGAATCCGGTCCTGCTGCATCCCGCGGAACGACGCGTAGCGCTGGACGGTTCGTGGCAGTTCCGCCTGGACCCGGAGGACAAAGGTCTGTCCGAGCGGTGGCATACCTTCGGAGATCTTCCAGATACCATTGAGGTTCCGGGCACCTGGCAGGGCCAAGGGTTCGGTGGCGACGATGTCGAGCTACCTTGGAACAATGGACTGCCAGTCCGCTCTTTCCGCGCTACCTACACCGGCACCGGCTGGTATGCTCGTCGATTCCGGATCCCTGATGATTGGCAAGGACTGCGCGTTTGGCTGAATTTCGGTGGCGTACATCCGAGCGTTGACGTCTGGTTGAATGGGATCAGATTGGGCGAACACCATGGCGCTCCATTCGTTCCTTTTGGCTTCGAGATAACGGATGTGCTTTCCTTTAGCGCAGAAAACGTGCTCGTCGCACGCGTGCACGAGAGACGCCGTGACATGGGAATGGCCTACAATTACCAGGGGAACTGGTCCGGCCTTTATAGGGGCGTGGAACTGACCGCTACCGGGCCGAGCTTCCTGGAACAGCTTCGGATACATCCGGATGTAGACCAGGCACGCCTCGATATCAAAGCCTGGACCGCTGATCCTGATTCGTCACAGGGGCCGCTGACGCTGCGAATTTCAACTCAGCCGGTATCAGGGGCTTCTCCGGCAGTGACCACCGAAGCGCCGGTAAACGCTGGCCGGACCAATCTGAGCATGTCCGTGCCGTCGCCAGAGCTATGGAGCCCTGACGCGCCCAATCTGTACCGGGTGGATGCTCAACTGGCCCAGGGCAACCGTGTGTTGGACTCATGCAGCGAGCGCATTGGGTTTGTCAAGCTGTCGACTGAGGGCAAACATTTCCTGATCAACAACGAGCCTTACTTTATCCGAGGCACCGGTGATTTCGTCTCTAGTCCCGAGACGGGGTCCCCGGATACCGATCGGGGCCGCTGGCGCAAGAAACTGTCCGCGTTACGCGAATACGGATACAACCAAGTCCGGTGCCAATCGTTCGCATATTCGCCCGAGTATCTGGACGTGGCAGACGAAGTGGGTTTGCTGATCCAGAGCGAAATGGGCATCTTGGGTCCCTGGGGTCAACAGACCATGTGGCACGTGCAACAGTGGCCGCAACCTACTCCGGACAACCGCGAAGATTTGAAATGGCAGTGGGATCGAGTGGTAATGCGCGATGTGAATCACCCCTCGGCCATCATCTACTGCATGAGCAACGAGTTGGGCGCCAATACTCTGTATCCACGCATCGCATGGCAGGCCTATTGGGATACGAAAGCCATCAGACCGTCGGCGTTCGTGATTTGGACCGATGGCGGGTGGAATGAGAATCTGCCAGGAGACTTCATCAACGACGAGGCATCTGATGCCGTGTACCGCAGTGACAGGGGTGGCGAGGGTGTGGAAGGCAAGACCGAGAAACCGGTGATCCAGCACGAGTTTCGCTGGTGGGTCTCATATCCGGACGTACGCATCCGGCACAAGTACTCCGGCGCAATTCGGCCTTTCGCCGCCGAAATTGCCTACGATGCTGCTGCCCGCCACGGTCTCGCCCACGTCTTGCCGCGTGCCGCCGCCACCAGTCAGCGACTGCAATGGGTCGAAGCAAAAGGCAAGATGGAGGCTTGCCGGCGGGACACTCCACGGCTGGCAGGCATCAGTCATTTCATGGCTATGGATTTGAATATGTCGCCGCAGGGCATCTTCGACGAATTCTACGAGTGCAAGTACGCCGACAGCTCTCTGTGGCTGGAAACCAACGGCGATACGGTGATATTGTCCAGCTTAGGATTTGATGACCGGGTCTTGAGCGCCGGCGACACATTGCAATGTGCTCTATCGGTGTCGGACTTTTCGCATCCGCCGCTCCAGCGCCCGCAACTCGAATGGAAGCTTGTATCAGATGATGAAGTTCTGGCCGCGGGGCAAATTGCGTATTCCCACCAGCCCTATCTGGCCTGTCCAGCCGGCCAAGTGGAGGTGACTATTCCCGATGTAGCCAGCCCACGAACCGCGAAGTTGCAGGCGGTGTTGCGCGAGGGTGGGCGAGTATTTACCAACCATTGGGA
This sequence comes from Chloroflexota bacterium, assembly GCA_965220775.1. Taxonomy (GTDB): domain Bacteria; phylum Chloroflexota; class UBA6077; order FW602-bin22; family JBCLEL01. The sequence continues at coordinate 3,249,507 of OZ244845.1, read as the reverse complement.
CCTGTGGCTATTGCCCAAGGAAACTCATTTGCCTTCGTCGGTGTACCTCTACGGCGAGCCCCAGCATACATGGCTCAAGGGTGTCACCGGCTTGCCGGTAGTGGAGGAGCCGGCTAGCAATCGAGGCGCGCGTGCGGTCTTGACCGAACGCATCGACGAGAAAATGGTCCAGTTTGCCCGCCAGGGGGGACGAGTCATCCTCGCAGCGTCCGAAGGGTTGCTACGTCCATTCGTTCAAAGAAGAATGACCGACCAGGAACGTTACTTCTTCGGCTTTACCGCGAACGATCCTCCCTTCGAACACGGTCACACGGGGACGATTATCGAGGACCATCCTATGCTCGGCGACCTGCCGCACGACGATTTCGCCGACCTGCAGTTTTTCCGTATGATTGGCGACTCGGCGCCTCTGGATCTTGCGCCCTTGGGCCTCAACAGCGGCGAGCCGACAATTCGTGTAATGCACAGCTATCCGGCATGCCGGCCCCTGGCGTATCTGGTGGAGTGTTCGCTCGGACGGGGATCGTTAATCTTGTGCGCCCTCAAACTGGATCAGTCGCTGGCCGAAGGACGCTATCTGCTCGGCCAGACTTGCAAGTATGCAGTGGGCGAAGAGTCTCAGCCGATGCTTGAAATATCCGACGACTCCATCAGCAGCTTGATTAAAGGTACGGCAATACCATAGAAGCCGGGTCCTTCCGAACATACTCCGTTCCGTCAGCCAGGTTTGTGGCGGTGTAATGGTGACCGTATCGCATGGCGTAGAAATCCGCAGATTCGCTCTCCGGCTATTGATCCACTCGGTGCTACTATTCGCCGCCCTTGTAGTGCTTTTCCCGCTCCTTGCACTGTTTGGCGAGGCTCTGAAGAAGCCGGGCGTCCCCACAGACTTCCTATTGATATTTCCACGCCAGATCTCCTTGGCGAACATTGGAGCGGTCTGGACGATGGCCCCCATCGGGACGATGTTGAAGAACAGCTTCGTTATCACGACCATTACTACTTCGATCGTGCTATTGCTAGGCTCTCTGGCGGCGTATGGGTTTTCGCGCTGGAAGTTTCTCGGCTCCCGTGTAATCCTCATGACCTTTCTCTTGGGATTGATGCTGCCCAGTGTGGCGCTGATCATCCCGCTGTTCCGGATTGTTCGCATTCTCGGGCTGTTCAACACCTATCCGGCGATGATTCTCCCGCTCACGGCATTGAGCCTGCCGTTTACGATCTTGGTGATGCGGGCATACTTTGATACGCTTCCCCGCGAAATTGAGGAAGCCGCGACAATGGATGGCGCGTCAAGCCTCGAGAGGTACTACCGCATCGTCCTACCTGTGAGCGTGCCGGCCCTCACTGCGGTGGCTATATTTCTGGTCCTAGCGACCTGGAACGAGTTCCTCTTGGCGATGGTTTTCATGACCGCCAAGGACATGCGGACCGCTCCTCTCGCATGGATCTACCTCAATAGATTTGCTGCCCTGACCTGGATCGTGGCCCCGCCCCTGGTCTTCTATTTTCTTCTTCAGCGTCAATTCGCCAGCGGGCTGACCGCCGGCGCTTTGAAAGGATAAACAGCTTGGAGCATTCAGCTTGCAAACGTCTCCCATCAACGCTCTAAGCTCTTGTCAGGGTGCCACTTTCACCCCCGATAACCGCCCTTCGTTAGCCGATTCGCCGTATTTGTTGCCGGAGTATGCATAGTATAGATTCGTGAGAGGTGGTCGGGATTCGTCGTGATAGCCCATGTCAATGAACTTTCGCAGTCTTTTCATCCGGCGCGGGCCGGCTGTATCGACCAAACGGTCGGAATATAGTCGAAGTCCTGCCTTGCAATACGGTAGGTGTGCTTCGTTCACGCCCATTAGGTGGTATCTCTGCCAGTTGTGGGTCGGACTAGCTTCGAAGTGGAGGCCGAACATCCTTCGACCGGCATGTCCTCCCCACGACGAGTGCAAGAGCTCGTGACGGAACAGGACAACGTCGCCGGGGTCAGATTCGAGCGGAAAAGATCCGGGGATGTCAGGCGAACTGAAGTCGTAGATACCTGACCCTCTTGCTCGGACTAATGCTTCGTGAAACTCGCGGTGATGGCTACCTGGGATGACGCTGAGACAGCCTGAACCTGCCCTGACCGGATCGAGATAGAAAGCCATGTGAGCGCCAGGGTGGCCGGGAACGCCAGCATCGCTGTGCCAGCCACTATTGCCTATGTACAGGTGTCCGCCGGAGCTATGGTAGATGCAGTCCTCGCCAAATAGTCCTTCTACGATGTCATTGATCCTGTTGTCGTCAATGAGTTGGTCGAAGCGGTCATCACCTTCGGTTATCGGGTATACGTGCAGACTTCTCGTATTATCATGTCCGGTCTCGGCCGCCGCCTTCTCCATTACGCGCGTGAAAGCCGCCTCGATGTCTACCATCTCGCTTGACGAGAATAGCTTGCGGAACACGAGGAATCCCATCACGTCGTATTGCTTCTGGTTGTCAACGGTTAAGTTGGTCGAAGTAGAAGTTCGTGGCTCACTCATCGTTCTCTCCTCGCTAGCTGAAATGTTGGCGCGGTGATCGCCGCAATCGAAGGTATGTACGAATACCCGGGTCGGTATTACCCACCAGCGACGAGATTGCTTCGGTCACCAACTTAGTTCTTAATGCGCCCCAGTCGAGGCCGTCGATCCCCATCTGAGCATTTATGTCTGATATTATTGTAGCCTGTTCAAGGCTCATTGTTCGTAATCGAGCCTTTACTCTAGTGGTCGCCATGAAAGCGATGGCGGACTGTGCATCAACGACGTACTTCGCGGCCAAGAGATAGAACGAACCGCGAGGAAAGGTGAAGGTAAGGCGCAATGAAGCTGAGTCGATCACAACTCGATACGTTCGAGGAGCAGGGTTATCTCCACATTAATGACGCATTGGGTCCGGCCGATATCGACCCGGTCATATGGGAATACGAAGGGATAGTGGATCGACGGGCTCGCAAGTTGTACGCCGAGGGCAAGACTACCTCCCTTCACGAACGCGAGCCCTTCAACCGCCGTATCCTCAGGATTGCTGAAGAAGCCCCGGAGATCTCCCACAACCTTTTCCCCCAACACACTCTGGGGCCGGCTGTGTTCCAACTGATATGCAACCCCACAATCCTCCAAATCGCGGAATCGCTGGTCGGACCGGAGATATTGGGGCATCCCACGATTCTGCTCCGGCCTCGCATGCCTGATCGCGTTCCGAGCCAGTTCTCTTACTATGTTGGTAAAGACGCCGGTGGCGAATTGCTGAGTTGGCATCAGGACTCGGGCGTATTCGACCCTGAAGCCGACGATACCCTCATCTTGACCGTCTGGATAGCGTTGACCGAAGCCACCGAAGAGAATGGATGTCTGGTCGTGATACCGGGCAGCCACAAGTACGGCATCCGCCGACACGTACCGAGACCCGAAAAGTTGGACCTCATGATCCCGCCAGAGGAGTTGCCCCCGGGAGATGTTACTCCGCTGCCCACGACGGCGGGAGGCCTGATCGTTTTCAATAACTATCTGTGCCATGGCACTCTTCCCAACAGGTCGAATAACGTTAGGTGGAGTGCTGACTTCCGCTATCAGGACCCGACCAAACCGACTGGTCAGCCCGATCTCGCAGGCTTCATTGCACGCAGCCACAAGGATCCGGACAAAGTGCTCGCCTACCCCGAGTGGGTCAGCCTTTGGGAGCGAAACCGGGCCGCGGCCGAATCCCGCTCGAAGCCGAGAGTGGCGCCTTGGCGGGTGCGTTGGGGCTACGTGGCCGATCAGGAAGCGCATGCATCTGGATGATGGGAGGCCGCCGTAATGTACTCTGTACGGGGACTTAAGATCGGGGAATCGATGGCCGTGGGCCCCATAATGTTCTTTATGAGCCACTGGGATGAGCTCCAGTATGCTCCTCACTTTATATGGTTGGTCCAGGGCGGCGGTAAGACGATCTTGGTCAACACCGGTTTGCCTCAGGATCCGGACGATCTGGAGATATTGAACGACGCGTGTAGATCCGCCCACCCCCAAAACTTCTTCGCGACCGGCCATATCTGGCCTCCCCAGGATGTCCTGGCTGAGGTTGGCGTCAAGCCGGACGATGTAGATGTAGTCTTGAACATCTCTATGCAGGCTTATGCGACTGGCAACATCGAGCTATTTCCTAACGCCGAGATTTATACGTCGCGGCTCGGTTGGATAGATTTTCTTGCCCCTGAGCGGCCCTCCGGCCTTCACCGAGAGGTAGTCTTTACCGACGCGACTATCACTTACCTGTTGACCGAAGCGTTCGATCGGCTACATCTGGTCGGGAACGAGGAAGAGGTCCTGCCGGGGATTAAGATGTTCTGGGTGGGGGCTCACCACCGTGGCTCGATGGCTCTCTCTGTCCAAACCGCCAAGGGAAAGGTTGTATTGTCGGATTCTATCTTTCGCTATGAGAATTTTGAGGAGGGCATCCCGATAGGGGTCGTCGAGAGTATTTTTGAATGGCAGGACGCGCTAACCCGTGTCCGTGAGGAAGCGGACATCGTAGTGCCTATGCACGACAACGGGGTGCTGGTCCGCCATCCCGGCGGCATTATCGCCTGAGCAGGAGCAAACCTTGGTCGAAGAAGAACGAAAGGCGCGCATCGCCGTCGCCGGGACAGGTTGGTGGGCGACCTATACACATCTGCCGGCACTGCTGGCGCGTCCCGATGTAGAGGTTGTGGCAATCGCGGACAGCGCTCCGGACAGACTTCGCCGAGCAGCAGAGAACTATGGCCTAAACCGTACCTACACGGATTTTCGCGAGATGTTCGAGCGAGAAGCTCTGGACGGCGTGGTAGTGTCGGCGGCTCAGGATGCTCACTACGAGATTGCCCTTGCCGGCTTGGAGGCGGGTTGTCACGCGCTCATCGAAAAGCCGATGGTTCTGTACCCGAACGAAGCCCGAGAATTGGTGGAGTTGGCAAAGCTCAAGAAGCTTGAGATCTTAATGAGCCACCCTTGGCACTATAGTGCGCATGTGCGACGGGCCCGCGAACTGGTGCTTGCCGGCGAACTGGGCGAAGTGCAGTTTATGTCAAGCATTTTTACTTCCGCTGCTTACCCGACCTTGCGTGGTGATATTCTTGAGAATGATCCTGCCTTCGAACCGCCGGTCACACCACCCATGGCCGATACAAACACCGATCGTCGTCGTGGCGGCGGGCAAGGCTATATTCAGGTAACACATTCAGCGGCGCTGAGTTTCTGGGTAACCGGCCTTGAAGCAAAACAGGTGTCCGCTTATATGCATCGCTTGGATTTGGCGGTGGACGTGGTGGATGCCATCAGCATGCGGTTGAGCAACGGGGCTGTGGGCACGGTGTCCAGTACCGCCAACCTGGGTCCGAGCGATGGCGGGCAACACACGTTGTCCGTCTACGGTAGTCGAGGGTATCTTATGCTTGACTTGATCGCCGGTACTATGCTCGTTCGGTCCCACGACGGAGCAGTCCAGTCGCCGCCGCAATTGCCGGCCGACGCCACGTACCCGCGTTTCGCTCCTGCCAATAACCTGGCGGACGTGATCTTGGGCAAGGCGAGCAACCTTTCGCCGGGCACAGTCGGCCAGACTACTGTCAACTTCCTCGATGCGGCTTACCGTTCCGCAGACGCGGAAGGCATCCCGATAGAAGTCGACTCGTGAACCTTGCGCGAGATTTATAGTGGCATACGCGGGGCCTGTTGATTCCCAAGTCGGCCGAAAAACCGCTGCCTCCCGCCATTCCCGGCGGGCGCCGTCATCCCCGCGCACACGGAAATCCTGTGTAAAGCAGGCTCTCGGTCCCGCCTTGGGCGGAGAAACGGACGACCCTGTTGGGGTGCGGAACAAGGGTGGAGTGTGGGACTAGAAAGAGTTATCCTAGGATTAATCAAATGGCGGTCAAAGAAGCGATCTGATCCTTTGGCTTAGGAGTTACTTGTCCCGGAGGTCCGAACGTGCTTGCGCTCAATGAATCCAGAATCGATCAATTCAACCGAGATGGATATTTTGTGGTCGAAAATCTGCTCGATTCCGAGCTCGACCTGAGGCCGGTGGAGGAAGAGTATGCCGCGCGACTAGATGATCTTGCCGCCAAATGGTACGCCGAGGGAAGGCTGAGGTCGACTTACGATGAATACCCGTTCGGAAAGCGCATGTCCAAGGTGCTAGTAGAGGCCGGGTTGGATAGCCACCAGTACTTCCGTCCCACTTTTGCCGAAACGGTTAAGCGGAGCTCAACCGGAGCGATCTCTTCCGTTATCGGTGTGTCAGGGGACCTCCCAATTCACCTCGGTCCGGCACTTTTCAACCTGTTGCGCAGTCCGCGAGTTCTTGATGTGATCGAATCGCTCATCGGTCCAGAGATTTACAGCCATCCCCTGCAGCTCGTCAGGCTCAAGGTTCCCGAGAACATGGTGCCTGAGTCCTATTGGGACGGGGTCACTAACAGGGTGGACTGGCATCAGGACTTGGGCGTCGTTCTTTCCGAGGCTGATGACACGGATATGATCTCGGTCTGGTTCCCGATGACCGATGCAACGATTGAAAACGGCTGTCTGGTCATCGTACCGGGCAGCCATCACGACGGGCTTGCGCAGCATTGCCTCCCGAACAAGAGCAAGGGCAAAGATATGACTCACATTCCTGAGGAGTTGGTGCCTTTGGATAGAGCGATACCGATGCCTATGAAGCGGGGTAGCGCGCTTTTCTTCCATCGCCGGCTAATGCACTCGTCGCTGCCGAACAACAGCGACGACCTTCGGTGGAGCTTCGACTTTCGTTACACCAAGATTGGCCAGCCGACTGGACGATCTTGGCTTCCCGGCTTTGTTGCCCGCAGCCGAGAGAATCCGGCGAGTGAGTTGCACAACTGGCGTGATTGGGCCGATCTATGGCATCAGGCTCGAACGCGGCTTGCCGGTAACAAAAATGGGCAGTTGCATCGATGGGACGATAAATCGCCAGTCTGCCTATGAGTGGGACTCACGCCTACAACAGGTGACCTGTAAGGGTTAGCCATTTCACCGGCCGGCAAGAACGCAATCTTCGTCTTAGCATTGGAAAAATCCCTACTCACTTGGAGTATGCTCATTGCCTACTCACTGGTTGGTTCGTTCAAAGATTCAGGACCGGCTGGAGCGCCTGTCACAGCTGGAGCATTCCGCGCGCCTCCCGATATCCGATATCACCGCCTGGTTTTCGCCCCAATACGTTGCGTTCTGCGAATTAGACCCTTCGCTCTTTTCCCGTTTTCAACCCGGCACTCTATGGGGCGCCGACGGGAGAAAGGGCTATTTTCGCCTGCGCTTCACTGTGCCGGCCGACATGGCCGGCGAGGAAGTCCGATTGCTCCTGCGCACCGGCGGCGAAGGATTGTGCTTACGGGACGGACATCCGTGGCAGGGGGTCGACTGGGCCCACCCGGAGGTGCTGCTAGCCGATCCGGCTGAGGGAGGCGAGCAATTCGACCTGATGGTCGAGGTCAATCCGGTCAAGGACTACTGGGGCGCAAAGATTCCTCGGCCCAAGCCAGGCGACGCCAAGGCAAACGACGTCCTCTTCTCCTCCGCCGACCTCGTTGTGGTCAACAAGCCCGTGCGAACCTTCCGGCGGGCGGCCAGCCTACTCAATGAGCTGGCGACTACTCTGATCGAGCAAAGTCCGGCTGTTCGCACCATGGACCGGCTCAAGGAGCAGTTCTACTACGAGCTGTCGCCAACGGTGCCTGAGAGCCCATACCGGGCGGAGCACATCCTTCAAAGTCTGGACAAAGCGTTGGACTGTCTGGACCTCCAAGCTGGTGAGGAAGGCCTGGCCGAGCAGGCCAATGAGGCTCTGACGCTGCTGGACCCCGTTCTCAAGGAGCCGGGCGCACCTAATCGTTTTGTCGTAAACGCGCTGCCCAATTCGCATTTAGATGTGGTGTGGATGTGGACTCTCGATGAGACCGTGCGCAAGAGCGCACGCACACTTGCATCCACCCTGCGTCTGCTTGACCGGTATCCGCACTATCGTTTCCTGTTCAGCCAAGCCATTTTGATGCAGATGGTCAAGGACCATTTCCCACGACTCTACGAGCGGGTTCGGAATGCCGTCCGGGACGGCCGGCTCGACTATACCGGAGCTATGTGGGTTGAGCCGGACTCCAACCTACCTTCCGGGGAACCGCTCGTGCGCCAACTGCTGCTCGGCAACAACTTCGCCCGGGAGGAATTTGGCCGGCCCAGCAGACTACTATACCTGCCCGATGTATTCGGATGCTCGGGGGCCCTCCCCCAAATTCTGGCAAAGGCCGGTGTTCCCTATTTCATGACCGTGAAAATCCACACGAATGAAGACAATCGCTTCCCCTACGCCTGGTTCTGGTGGGAAGGGATTGACGGCTCACGGGTATTGACTCACGCGCCTCCGAGTCCCATGGAGAAGGAGTTCTCGCCGGCGATGTTGCTCGATGTCGAGTATCGGTATCCCCAACACGGTGAGGTGAACACGACGGTACGCCCTTGGGGTTGGGGTGATGGTGGGGGCGGCCCAACCGAAGAGAGCGTTGAGCGGATGACCCACGCGAAGGACTTGGCCGGCCTTCCGAGAGTGCACGTGCAGAACGCCGAAGACTATTTCGACGAAATGGCCGCGAATGCTGAAAGCCTCCCGGTGTGGCGTGGCGAGATCTATTTTGAGCGGCATAGGGGAACCCTGACTCACCAGGCGGAGACCAAGCGCCTCAGCCGGCGGGCCGAGCTGGCTCTCTACGAGGCGGAGATTCTAGCTGTCCTTACTGGCCACATACCCGCTGCAAAGTTCGACCGGTGGTGGCGGTCGCTCTGTCTACAGCATTTTCACGACATCGTTACAGGTAACAGTATGACCGAGGTCAACGTCCAAGGTCGCCAGGCACTGCAGCGGATCGTCGCCGAGTCCGGATCGGCGATCGATGAATGCTTGGCCGCGCTCGCCGGCTCCGGCGACCAGCTCCTGATATGGAATCAACTGAGTTGGCCGCGCTCGGAGCCGGTGCAATTGCCTGCCCAAGCGCGCGATATTTCATGGCAAACGCCAGATGGCCGGATGCTCTTGACCCAAGCCACAGGTGACGGAACCCTCGCGCTAGCGAGGGATGTGCCAAGTGTTGGCTATCAGAGATTTTCTGCGGGTCGCAGTGAGGATGAGCAGCCCGCGTCACCGGTTCATCTCGATGGCGACGAAATGAGCGCCGCGAACGGCTTTATCAAAGTGCGCATCAACGAAATGGGGCAGCTCGTTTCCCTTTACGACTTGCGGGCGGACCGCGAGGTGCTATCCGGCGTCGCAGTCGGCAACGAATTGCGGCTTCACGAAGACATCCCTGCACCGCGCTTGTTCGGTTCGCTGGATGGAATCGAGATTAATGCCTTTTACCGGAAGAAATATGAGACTTTGTCGGCGGACAAAGTGTCGTTGGTCGAAGAAGGTCCCCTGAGGGTCGCATGGCGATGTACCTACCGATTTGGGCGCAGCCGGCTCGTGCAGCAAGTTCGTGTCTACGCCCATACTGCCCGTGTGGATTTTGAATCTTGGATCGATTGGCACGAAGATGAAAGACTGCTGCGCGTCTATTTCCCTGTGGACGTAAACTCCGAACGTGCCACCTTCGAAACTCAGTTCGGCGCGGTTGCAAGGTCAACACATGACAATACTTCTTGGGATCAAAGCCAGTTTGAGGTGCCGGCGCAAAAGTGGGCTGACCTATCGGAAGAAGGCTACGGAGTTGCCCTGCTCAACGACAGCAGGTATGGCTACGCGGTTAAACATGGCGTGATGTCTTTGTCGCTTTTACGGGCTCCGACCTACCCAGATCCGGTTGCCGACCGAGGCGAACATCGCCTCGTGTACTCTCTATATCCCCATCTGGGAGGCTACCAGGACGGTGGCGTTGTGCGCGAGGCAATGTCTCTGAACATGCCGATGCGGGCTCGTATGGCCGGCGATGGTCCAAAGACGCATTCTTACTTGGAATTGAGCGGGGAGCACGTCGTTCTGAGCGCATTGAAGCCGGCCGAGGATGGCCAGGGTGCTGTTCTCCGCCTCTACGAGGCGCATAACCGACGTGGACCAGTCACAGTTCGTGGCGCTATTCGGGAAGCTGCCGAGGCAACTCTCGTCGAGGAACCGTTGGAAAGCTTGCCTGTAATTGACGGCGCGTTTACCTTTGAACCTCGGCCCTACGGCATCCACACATTCAGGATTGCATAGCCCAGGCTCGACTCTTCGAGGAGTCCCGTCTGCCCTTTTCTCCATTAAGTAATAAATCTGTGTAAATTCAGATACAAGTCGTAAAGCACTCACAAAACGAGCACTATACTCTACGTATGGTTTTGCCCGTTGCCACGCCAGCGCAAGGGCACTATGTTAACTGATCTGTTAACGAAGCCGCGACTCTGGGCACACTATCTTATGATGCTTGCTTGGTGTTCTTGCGAATGCGCGGATATCGGCAGATTCGTACGCCAAATGAACTCACAACAGCAGGACCTCGAGTTGAGTGGAGGGTAGATTTCAGATGTTTAGCAGAATCATGGCGCACAGGTTCGCGCGGCGGTCGTTTCTGACCGGACTCGGCGCAATGGCTACGCTGCCGATCCTAGCAGCCTGCGAGCCGCAAGTGGTAACGGAAGAGAGGGTGGTGGTTGTCGAAAGAGAGGTGCCGGTCGAACGGGTAGTGACACAAGTAGTGGAAAAAGAGGTACAGAAGGTCATTACCGTCGAGGTCGAGAGGCCGGTCGAGGTCGACAGGATCGTTACCGTTGAGGTCGAGAAGGTTGTCACTGCCACCACGATGCCCGAGGTACCTAAGACGGAGCCAAGGGCAGTCGACCAAAGTTCAATCGTCGCCCGGCTCAAGAGGAATGCCGTGGAGTTCGAGTACGCTATTGGGAAACCGGGCGGGACCCTCACGTTCGCGACTATTTCCGAACCCCTCACACTTAACTTGGCCATTGCCAACGACGCCTCTTCGTCGGGTGTCTTGGGGTATGTCTTCGAGGGCTTGACCGAGACCTCGTGGCTGACCGATCAGGTGGAGCCACTGCTTACGGAGTCCTGGGAGCATTCGGATGACGGCCTGACCTGGACCTTCCATCTTCGTAGGGACGTGAGGTGGCACGACGGGCAGCCTTTCACGGCCCACGACGTGGACTTCACCTTCAACCGGATCATCTACAACGACGACATCCCCGCCAGCAGTCGCTCGTCATTCAACTTCCGATTCCTCGACGGGGAGAGCGGCGAGTGGAAACAAGCGAAGATGACCGTCACGGCGCTGGACGACTATACGGTCGAATGTGTCCTACCTGTGCCGTTTGCCCCGTTCCTCCGCTCCATGGGCACGGCGATATATCCGAAGCACATCCTAGAGAAGCACGTGGACGACGGGACCTTCGCCTCGACTTGGAGCATCGACACGGACCCGGCGGAAGTGATAGGCACCGGCCCCTTTACCATCGCGAGCTACGTCCCCGGCGAACGCGTGGTCATTCGGCGCAACCCGGACTACTGGCTAAAGGACGCCGCCGGCAATAGCTTGCCCTACTTGGATGAAGTCGTTCACGTCATCGTCCCAGACCTCAAGTCCGAGCTTGAAAAATTCCTATCCGGCGAAGCCGACTATCACGGGGTGCTGGGGGAGGAACTACCACAGCTCGAACCGCTGCAACAGGAAGAAAACTTCACGATTTACAAGCGAGGCCCCGCTTTCGGAACCACGTTCCTAGGATTCAATATGAACCCCGGCAAGGACCCGGAGACCGGCGAACCCTATCTCGCGCCGGAGAAGCTGGGTTGGTTCCGGAACAAGTATTTCCGGCAGGCTGTCGCACATAGCATAGACAAGGACGCGATCATCACGGATGTCCTGGACGGTCTCGGCTATCCCCAGTGGTCCTCCATCAGTCCGGCAACTGGCGATTTCCACAACCCGAACGTACGAAGGTATGAATACAGCATTGAAAGGGCCAAAGAAATCCTCGACAGCATCGGCTGGTTGGACACTGACGGGGATGGGATACGTGAGGATAGCGCCGGCAACAAGATAGAGTTCTCGCTGGTGACCAACACAGGCAACAGCGTGCGCGATAAGGTCACTACGATAGTCCATCAGGGCATGGAGCAGATCGGCATCAAGGTCGACTATAAGCTGATCGAGTTCGGCGACCTCGTTTCTCAGCTAACCCAATCATATGATTGGGAGGCGATGGTCATTGGCTTCACCGGCGGATCAGACCCGTACGGCGGCATAGGCTTCTGGCACTCCAGTGAAGCCCTGCACCTGTGGTCCCCGAACCAGCAGCAGCCGGCGACGAAATGGGAAGCTGAAATTGACGAGCTGTACATTATGGGCAGCCAGGAGTTGGACCGCGACCGGCGCGTCGAGCACTACCGTCGCGCCCAGGAAATCGCTGCCGAGAACGTGCCGGTCATCTACACGACACTCTCCGAGCGGCTGAGCGCGGTGCGAAACGTCTTCGGCAACCTGACGCCCACCCTGTACTCGCTATGGGACATCCGCTACCTATACAGAACGGATCAGTGAGACTCCGAGGCACGAGAAGCTGTCCCGCGGCGAGGCAATTCCGAGCCGCATTTGTTTCGGCATCGCCGACCAAGGCAAATTCGCGGCGGCGTCAGCGGTTCTGGGCGTACGAAAGTCGCGGGGTCGGTACCCGCGCGACTCCGGCGGGAAATGCATCCGCTCCAAGTCTTGAGGCCATGCTTGTATGGTCTGTCGGATAGTCACTTCAGAATATTGAGGTAGGCTTCCTCCAACGTCGGGTCTCGGACAGCAATTTCGTCCACGTTGCCCGCACCGATGATTCCAACGATCTCATCTCGCAGATCGGCGTCAATCCCCGTTTGTACCGTAAACTTAGGCAGCAGACCGTCTACGCCGGCGTCAACCCGCACCACTCCATCCACTCGGCCCAGGCTGTCCAACAGGCCGGCTCGCGTTTGCTTCACCGTGATTTCCACTACAGTTACTTTGCTAAAACCTCGTTTGATCTCCGCCGGCGTCCCTATTGCCACCAAGGTTCCCTGGTTGATCATCGCGATCGTCTGGCAGAGTTGATCTGCCTCGAACATATAGTGGGTGGTCAGCAGTATCGTCTTGCCCAAACTCACCAACTCTGGAATTAGTTGGCGGAGCTCCTGAGCGCCAAACGGGTCGAGGCCCATCGTCGGTTCGTCCATGAACAGGATGGTCGGATCGGTCAGCAAGGCCCGGGCGATGTGCAACCGCTGCTTCATCCCCCGTGAGTATTGCTCGACCATGTCGGCGCCGCGATCGCCGAGTCCGACCTGCTCCAGTAGCTCCTCTGAGCGCCGGTCGGCGTCGCTGGGACTCAGGTGGTTCAGCGCCGCGAAATACTGAAGGTTCTCCTTGCCGGTGAGCCGGCCATAGAGGCCGCGTTCGCCGCCCAGTATCAGACCAATGTGTCGCCTTACCTGACTCGCTTCGTGCTCCACATCGAATCCAAGCACTCTGGCGCTGCCACTGGTGGGGGTCAGCAGCGTCGAGAGGATGCGCACCGTCGTCGTCTTGCCGGCCCCGTTTGGACCCAGAAGTCCAAAAACGATACCCTGTGGAACTTTCAGGTTCATGTCGACCAGGGCGACCGTTTCTTTCTTCTTGGCGAAGAGGCCGCCGGAGGTGAACACTCTTCCCAACCGGTCGCACTCAATCGCGTACTGCTCTTCGGTTGTCAACTTGATCTCTCCTACAAGCACTGAGCGGTCGCGGGTAATTCGTGCCACGACCGGCGTTTCATCAATTGCCTTGCCCCATTCGCTCCAGGTTGCCGAGACGCTTCGCTTGCGCTTCTACGACTCGAAATAGCACGGCTCCCACAACGGCGTACGTAATGCCAATCGCAAGCTCCATCAGGATCTGTCCCCCAACTTCGGCCAGGCCGGCTCCGGCGAAAGATGCGCGGGCAGCGGAGAGGCCGTGAGTAACCGGGATGACCTGGCTGATCCCGTACAGGGCCGGCGGCAAACTCGACGTGGGAATGACAACTCCGCTGAATATGAGCATAAATCCGTAGGCAAACTGGAACGTGTAATCGCGGCGGGCGGATATTATAGTAACGTTGCCCAGCAACAGCGCGAATCCGATTGACGCGGCTGCCAATGCGAGAATAGAGCAAAATGCCGAAACCCAAGCCACTTCTGAGAAGTTAAGTCCGAGAATCGCCCAAGCAGCGACAAGACTCGCAGCTAGCGTAACGATACCGTTCGCCCAGTGAACCGCGCCGCGGCTCAGAAAGATCTTCAATCGGTTTACCGGTGACACGAAAAGGATCGACAGCGTTCCGTAGGTGCGCTCGTGCTGAAACGCTCCTACTATCCCGTCGACTATGACAAAGGGGAGAGAGAAAACTGTCATTCCAACTATGTAGCCTTCGGCAACCTGGGGATGAGCGGCAAACTTCCCAAAGAGACTAATTATGAGGACCCATAGGATGGGTGTCAGGAACACCCTAAAGATATAGGCGTGTCCGTGCCAGGTAATATACAGACCTTTGTAGGACAGCCAGGCCAGGCGCCAGAAATTTCTCATCACACAGCCGTCCTCAATACTCCCCAAATACGCCGGTCATTCGGACTCGCGTCTCCGCAGTTTTGAACAGGTAATAGGTCAGCCCAAAATATATGAGGGATCCCAGCAACGCCGGCAACCAGCTTTCGACAATGTCCGCCGTCGAAGCCGTGACCTCAACTGAACGCAGCAGTCCATCCATCGCCCAAGAGGTCGGCAGGGCTCGGGCAATTATCTGAACAGCCGGCGCCATCAGGGCGACCGGATAGATCAAACCGCTGAAGACCATAACAAGAGGACGAACCAACTCGAAGTAGCTGTAGTTGCGCCCGCCGGCGAGTACTGAAAGAGGCGCGGATATGAACCCCACCGAGACCATGGCGATCAATGCAGTGATCAGTGAAACCGCCAACGCCGCCGGATTTGGTGCCGGCACCGTTCTCTCCGACAAAAGGACTACTATGAGGAATCCAGACAGGCCCAGTACGGGACCAAACACAGCGTAACTCATTATCTTGCCTACCAGGATAACGACCATCGGGGTCTTGGAAACCATGGTGAAATCGAATGTGCCCAGCTCCCATTCCATAGAGAAGGAAGTACCCATCCGGGAAACGACGAAATTCCACACGACGATGAGGAAAGCGCCAAAGAACATGAACGTCACGACGTCGGAGCGTTCACTGGCCTGGGCGATCCAGGCCAGCACGATAACATTGGGTAGAGTGCCAAGAAACGGCCAGAAACTTGCTTCGCGCATCATCAAATTCCACTGGCAGATGAAGGCCGCTCGCATTGCGTAGAGGGAGCCCATCTACTAAACTCTCGACTGTTCTTTCATCAGTTACCTTCCCCCGCTTGCTCCAGATTGCCGAGACGTTTCGCCTGCGCTTCTACGACTCGAAATAACACCGCTCCCACAAGAGCGTAGGTAATGCCTATCAGAAGCTCAGTCAGGATCAGTCCTCCAACGTCCGCCAGGCCGGCTCCGGCGAAAGATGCGCGGGCGGCCGCGAGGCCGTGAGTAACTGGGATGATCTGACTGATCTCGTACAGCAGCGGCGGCAAACTCGACGTGGGAATGACAACTCCGCTGAATATGAGCACGATTCCGTAGGCAAACTGGAATATGTATGTATGGCGCGCCGATACTATAGTAATGTTGCCCAGCAACAGCGCGAACCCGGTTGATGCGGCTGCTAACGCGAGAATAGAGCAAATTGCTGATACCCATGCCACGTCTGAGAAGTCGAGCCCGAGAATCGCCCAAGCAGCGACAAGACTTGCCGCCAGCGTAACGATCCCGTTCGCCCAATGAATCGCACCGCGGCTGAGAAAGATCTTCAATCGGTTAACCGGTGACACGAATAGGATTGACAGAGTTCCGTAGGCGCGCTCGCCCTGAAACGCTCCCACTATCCCATCGACTATCACAAAAGGGAGAGCGAATACTACCATCCCGACTATGTAACCTTCGGCAAGACGGGGATGAGCGGCAAACTTCCCAAAAAGACTAATGATGAGGACCCAGAGGATGGGTGTCACGAACACCGTGAAAATATAGGCGTGTCCCTGCCAGGTGATATACAGACCTTTGTAGGACAACCAGGCCAGGCGCCAGAGATTTCTCATCACACAGCCGTCCTCAATACTCCCCAAATACGCCGGTGAGTCGAACTCTCGCCTCTGCCTTCTTGAATAACAGGTAGGTGATCCCAAAATATATGAGCGATCCCAGCAGCGCTGGTGCCCAGCTTTCGACTATGCTGTCTGATGGTGTTGTGACGTTAACCGAATGCAAGATTCCATCCATCGCCCAGGATGTTGGCAAACCTCGCGCGATGATTTGAAGAGCCGGCGCCATCAGGGCGACCGGAAATATCAGTCCGCTGAAGATCATGACGAGAGGGCGAACCAGCTCGAAGTAGTTGAAGTGCCGGCCGCCGGCCAGTACCGAAAGAGGTGCGGAAATGAAACCAACCGCGACCATAGCCACCATTGCAGAGACCAGAGAAATCGCCAATGCAACAGGGTTCGGTATTGATACCGTTCTTTCCGATATGACGACGACTATCAGGAATCCAGATAGGCCTAAGAACGGGCCAAATACCGCGTAGCTCATGATCTTTCCTACAAGAATAGTGACCATCGGAGTCCGGGAAATCATGTTGAAATCGAATGTGCCCAGCCACCATTCCTGAGAATACGAAGTACCCATTCTAGAAACGACGAAGTTCCAGACAACGATGAGGAACGCGCCAAAGAACATGAAGGTCACGACCTCCGCGCGTTCACTGGCCCGAGCGATCCAGGCCAGCACGATCACATAGGGTAGAGTGCCAAGGAAAGGCCAGAAACCTCCGTAGCGCATCATCAATCGCCACTGGCAGATGAATGCCGCTCGCATTGCATACAGATAGCCCATTCAGGCTGCCTCCGCCTCTTCCATGAAACCGCGCAGGCGCGCCATTGTCTCCACGAAACGGAACACCAAGAAGCCGGCCACTGCATAGGTCACACCAACCACGATCTCCAGCAGAACCTCTCCTCCAACCACCTCAATTCCAGCACCGGAAAATGATTGCCGGAACGCGCTGAAACCATGGGTAATCGGTATGAACGAGCTGATCTCCCTCAACCCAGGGGGCAGGTTGGCGACTGGAATGACAACGCCGGTGAGAAGCCAACAAACGCTGTACATAAACTGGTATACGTATGTCATGTTGTACAGCAACGTGGTGAAGTTGCTCATCAACAGCCCGAACGCGACGCTTGATATAAGCAGGGCCGCGACCGCGCAGATCGCCCCCAGCAGATCGACCTTGGAGAAATCGAGGCCGATCAGAATCCAGCAACAGAATAAACAGGCTGCCATTGTTACGATTCCGTTAAACCAATGAACAGCGCACCGAGTCAGATACAACATCAGTCGGTTAGCGCTAGAGACCAGCACCATCGACAAGGTTCCAGACATCCGCTCGTAGGCGGCCGACTCGAATAACCCGCCGGCAATGACGAAGGGCATCGAGAACACCGCCATTCCAATCGCATACCGTTGGGCCACCTCCGCATCGCTGGCGAACTTTCCGAATAGGCTGACAAAGAACACGACCAGTAGGGGCGAAACAAATGCTCTTGCGATGTACCCGCTTCCCTGCCAGGAGATAAAGAGCCCTTTGTATTGCAAGATCGACATGGTTACCAGATTCTTCAAGCGTTCATCCCACTGCAGCGATCGAGAGCTCATCCCGCCCTCACCTTCGTTTCCGCCCACCTAAACAGCAAGTACGTTACTCCGAGATAGAATGCGGATAAGACCAAAGTCAGCGCCCAGGCTTGGTACAGATTCGCGGCCGAATCCTGGCCTTGTATTGAGGTCAACAACCCGTCAACCGCCCAGGAGATTGGAATGGCGCGCGCGACCGGCTGGAACACCATTGGCATCGCCGCAATGGGATAGACGACCCCGCTGAAGATCATGATTAAGTTGCGCACCACGTCGTAGTAGGCGTCGCCAGCGCGAACCCCGATAAGCACCATGAAGGGTGTCGAGAAGAAGGCTGCCGCGGTTATCGCAACTATCGACAGGCCGGCCGAGATCAGAAGCTCAATTGGTCTCGTTATCGCTACGGTCTGTTGCGTCACCATCAGTACCGCAATCACCCCGATGATTCCGAGGATGGGACTCAGCGCCACGTACCCGAGAACCTTCCCAAAGATGGCTAGTATCAGAGGCGTCCGCGAAGTAAGGCTCGCATCAAGAGTTCCCTGCCACATCTCTCCCCTGAGGGTCCACCCTATCCGGGCCACGCAGTGATTCCAGGCGACAACCAGAAACGCGATGACGGTTACGTGGGCGATTAGCGCCGATGACCCGCTCGCCCTGGCAATCCATGCAATCGCGATTACCGATGGTAATGTACCCAGGAACGTCAAGTAGCTCGCCCCGTACATCATCAACTTCCACTGGGCAATGAAAGCCCCGCGTATTGCGTACAAGTTTCCCATCTATTCCAATTCTCGTTCCGTGTCCTCTATCGGCTTTGCGCAATACTCATTGCGCCCGAAGGCTTATCGTTCAAGCCTTCGCCGAGACAAAAAGGGCCCGGGACTCTTTATCCCAAACTAATAAAGGCCACCCCTTCCGGAGTGGCCTTTTCATTAAGAGACTCTTTTGATGCTTCTAATTCAGGGCACACCCATCTGGAGGTGTCGGGTAAATGGGGGATGATATTGTCGTGTCGCCATTACACACCTCCTGTACGTCTCGCCGGCGGTGATGATACCTTTCGATCCACTCTATGTCAATCAGCGGGCCTCCGTGGGGCGAACCGCAGCCCTCCGCGATCGCTCGTGCCGATGTACGATGCTAAATCAGGATCCGCGGTATCCGCGTCTCCTCGGGCGTGAGTCCTGAGCGGTTGGATACTTGAGTCTTGGGGGGCTGCGCTGCATTCGGGCGCGGGTACCGAAATCGAATGACGTCCACACCGAGCGAGACGGCGACGAGGTCGCCTAGGCGCTCCCTCGTTTCGGATGACGGCGTCCCAGGTCCGAACAGCCCAAGTCCTACTGCTTCCTCTGTGGTCAGAAGGACGAAACAGGCGTCGCAGCGCCGGACGAATTCATCGCGGAAGCGTCCCTCCGGGCCCTCTCTTAACGAGAAATACACCACACGCGAGTCGCCGGACGGCTCCCTGGACAGACACGATGCAATTGCGTCGCCGGGCTCGATCCAATGGGTTTGCGACTCGTTCACGTCTAATAGTCCATGGGTCTGCGGTGACCACGATCCGCGTCCCTCTGGGCACGTTGATCGATAGCCTGTGTAGCTCTCGGTCTAGCTCTCTGATGGCGGAAGTGGTCTCGGTGTGTCCGGTTCCGCGCTCGTGTCAGACTCCGTCGATCTTGGGCCAGTACAGGTAAGTGAAGGTTGGTTCTACCGCCTCGGCAAGCCTGGTGATTACCTCATCCACCGCACACTTCAGGTCACTGTACCCGCGTCTAGGTGTCCCGGCGATGCAGTAGGTGGAGTAAACGGAGCCGGCTATGTCATCGGGGAATAGGCTGAGCGATTCGCTTTGAATCAGCGACATCACCGGTCTTAGCGGAAACGCTCGCTCCGCATTTACTCCCAGTTCGGTCAGGCTCGTTCCGTCCGAACGTCGAATGAAGGGCAGTATCGTCGTAACCGCATCTACCTCTGGAAGGTAGAGAAACCAGCCGAGCACAGCATGGTTGACAGGCCACCCGGTGGTGGCGAGCGTGGTGAGGGTTGCGGCCGTCGTCGACGGAAAGATAGTCTGTAGCTCGACGGCCAGGTGACGCGGAGCGAAGGCCTCGCTATCCATGGCCTCGAGGAAGTCCATGCCGAAGCCGTCCGCCAGGATCAGTACTAGGTGCTCGGATGGTCCGATTAGATCGACGAGACGGCGCGCCCCAGCGGTCAGCGTTATGTCGCCGGCCCCGGCAAGTGAAGCCGTCGCTAGGGCAAAATCGACCAGATTGAGCACGTCCGGAGAGGGTCTTACTAGCTCTCCGCTGTCAAAAGCCGCGAGCAGCCTTAGTGCGTCGCTCGAGGTAAGAGATCAATCACAATCGTCAGCGTTCTGATGACCTCGCCTGGGCTGACCGGTGTCAAATTGATCCTCAATACTAGCGCTCTCGATCTAGTCCAGTTTGGTACCCCCAGCCGGATTCGAACCGGCGATCTTCACCTTGAAAGGGTGATGTCCTAGGCCTCTAGACGATGGGGGCTGGCTATCAAGGCAAATTATAGCGGAAAAAGAAAAGAAGCTTCCTGGCGATGACCTATTTTCCCAGGCCCTTGAGAGCCAAGTATCGTGGGCGCTGAAGCCTTTCACTGCCGTGTTCGGGAAGGGAACGGGTGGTACGACATCGCATAAAACACCAGGAAGCTAATGGGGTGCGGATAATAGAGCAAAGAGCAAAGAAGAAGATTTTGCCAAAACAAGGGCGAGAGAAGCAGAGTAAGTAGAAGCCATCGGCTGATTAGTACGGTTCAGCTAAGCGCATTACTGCGCGTACACCTACCGCCTATCGAGCAGGTAATCTACCTGCGGCCTTAGCCCCGCTGAAGATACAGCGGGGAGGGAGGTCAGGTCTAGGGGAGGGCTTCGCGCTTAGATGCTTTCAGCGCTTATCCCGGCCGAACGCGGCTACCCGGCGACGCCGCTGGCGCGACGACCGGCACACCGTAGGTTCGTCCACCCCGGTCCTCTCGTACTGGGGGCAGATCCCCGCAAACCTCCTACGCCCACGACGGATAGAGACCGAACTGTCTCACGACGTTCTGAACCCAGCTCGCGTGCCGCTTTAATGGGCGAACAGCCCAACCCTTGGGACCAACTTCGGCCCCAGGATGCGACGAGCCGACATCGAGGTGCCAAACCTTGCCGTCGATGTGAACTCTTGGGCAAGATAAGCCTGTTATCCCCGGGGTAACTTTTATCCGTTAAGCCACGGCCCTTCCACACGGGGCCGTAGGATCACTTTGCCCGACTTTCGTCCCTGCGCGACTTGTAAGTCTTGCAGTCAAGCCCCCATACTACCAATGCGCTCCAAGGCTGATTTCCATCCAGCCAGAGGGGACCTTTGGACGCCTCCGTTACCTTTTAGGAGGCGACCGCCCCAGTCAAACTACCCACCTGGCACTGTTCCGTTTTGGGGTTAGAGACAAGACCGAAGAAGAGTGGTATTTCACGGGCCCCTCGATCCGAGCCAAGACTCGGAGGTCAACGGGTACCACCTATTCTACGCATCAAGGGCCTCGGCCCAATGCCAAGCTGTAGTAAAGCTCCACGGGGTCTTTTTGTCCTGTCGCGGGAAATGAGCATCTGCACTCATACTTCAATTTCGCCGGGCCCCTCGTTGAGACAGTGCCCAGATCGTTACGCCATTCGTGCGGGTCGGAACTTACCCGACAAGGAATTTCGCTACCTTAGGACCGTTATAGTTACGGCCGCCGTTCACCGGGGCTTCGGTTCGGAGCGATGAAACCCCTATCCTTAACCTTCCGGCACCGGGCAGGCGTCAGCCCCTATACGTAGGTATTAACCTTCTGCAGGGACCTGTGTTTTTGTTAAACAGTCGCCTGGGCCGCTGTGTTGCAACCCCTGGCCGCTGATGCGGCAAGCGCAGTCACGGCTGGGGGCATCCCTTCTTCCGAAGTTACGGGATCAATTTGCCGAGTTCCTTAACGAGGGTTATCCCGTTCGCCTAGGGGCAATTACCCCCGCCCACCTGAGTCGGTATGCGGTACGGGTGGCGGTACACTAACAGCCGTGCTTTTCTAGGCGGAGTGGGCTCGACGCAATTGTCATAGGCAAAAAGCCGCCGACTTACAATCACCTCTCACCCGCTGGAAGCGGGCCACAGGCTTAGACCTGGCAACTCCAACGCCAGGCAGCGCCTACCCTGCCGCGCACACGGCTGTATCGAACGCATACACACCAGTATCGGAATATAAACCGATTGTCCATCGCCTACGGCTATTACGCCCTCAGCTTAGGACCGACTAACCCGACGCGGAATTTCCTTGCGTCGGAAACCTTGGGCATACGGCGGGCGCGTTTCTCACACGCCTAATAGCTACTCATACCGGCATTCGCACTTCCCTGGACTCCAACCTCTCTCGCGAGAAGGCCTTCTCCGGCCAGGGAACGCTCCCCTACCCGTCTCTATCATAATGAAAGAGACGCCACGGCTTCGGTGGTGGACTTGAGCCCCGTTACATTATCGGCGCGGGGCTACTCGACCAGTGAGCAATTACGCACTCTTTAAAGGATGGCTGCTTCTAAGCCAACCTCCTGGCTGTTTAAGCGACCCCACAACCTTTGACACTTAGTCCACACTTGGGGACCTTAGCCGATGGTCTGGGCTGTTTCCCTCTCGACTATGGAGCTTATCCCCCACAGTCTCACTCCTGATCTAGGGCCAATGCCATTCGGAGTTTAGTTGAGTTTGGTAAGCTTTGTGCCCCCTAGCTCATCCAGTGCTCTACCTGCAAAGGCAAAAAGATCAAGGCTGCACCTAAATGCATTTCGGGGAGAACCAGCTATCTCCGAGTTCGATTGGCATTTCACCCCTAGCCACAGCTCATCCAACTGTTTTGCAGCACAGGAAGGTTCGGGCCTCCAGACGCCTGTTAGGCGACCTTCACCCTGGCCATGGCTAGCTCACTCGGTTTCGGGTCCGATCCCGGCAACAGGGGACGCCCTATTAAGACTCGCTTTCGCTACGGCTACGCGTCTCCCACGCTTAACCTGAGCTGCCGAGATTGACTCGCCGGTTCATTCTCCAATAGGCACGCCGTCAGGCACAGACTCTGGCCCTACCGCTGTAGTCACTGCTAGGCAGAGACGCAAGCGGAATAGGCGCAGAGGACTGAAGCCCTCCGACCGTTTGTAGGCCATACGGTTTCAGGTTCTATTTCACTCCCCGCACTGGGGTTCTTTTCACCTTTCCCTCACGGTACTGGTTCGCTATCGGTCGTCGAGGGTATTTAGCCTTGGAGCGTGGTCACCCCGGCTTCCCAGCGGATTCCACGTGTCCGCCGGTACTCAAGTCGGCCCGCAGGGAGTGTCCAACTTTTCGCCTAAGGGGCTTTTACCCTCTATGGCCGTCCTTCCCAGGATCGTTCGGCTAAGTAGGACATTTGTAACTCCTGCAAGGGTCTATCGCCCCTTGATCGAGCCGGCTTACAACGCTGCTAACTCATAGGCCGATAGGCCACTAAGAGGAAGCAGTTTGGGCTGATCCCTTTTCGCTCGCCACTACTGGGGGAATCTCGTTGATTTCTATTCCTCGGGATACTAAGATGTTTCAGTTCTCCCGCTTACCTTCCCGCGGTGTGCGGGATGATGTGGCATGACCCACATCGGGTTACCCCATTCGGAGATCTGCGGATCAGAGCTTGCTTGGCAGCTACCCGCAGCTTATCGCAGTCCGGCTACGTCCTTCATCGGCCCTCGACGCCAAGGCATCCACCGTAGGCCCTTAGTAGC
Organism: Chloroflexota bacterium; assembly: GCA_965220775.1. Classification (GTDB taxonomy): domain Bacteria; phylum Chloroflexota; class UBA6077; order FW602-bin22; family JBCLEL01. Next base: position 3,225,894 of record OZ244845.1, on the reverse strand, counting down.
TTCTATACGCCGCTTCACTCGCCCTCATTTGGGCAAAATCGAAGTGGAATTCTTGGCAATGCATAAGCTCTATTATGTTGTTAAGGTGCGGTGGAGATGAGGGGATTCGAACCCCCGACCTCCTCCGTGCAAGGGAGGCGCTCTCCCGATTGAGCTACATCCCCGGGCGGGTATAGGGTAGCAGGTATTGGCCGGCAACGCCAGCCGGCGGGCCCCAGGGCACTGTACTGTGAGCCTCTAGCCGGTAACTGGTAGGGGTTCCCCCAACACCTCAAGAAAGGCCCGGGCACGATACGCGCCGAATAGGCTTGCTAGCTTCCCCTATGGTTGCCGATACAGAATCCGGGTGTCGCCTCGCTGACGGTGATGGCGGTGGTCAAGAGCGAACCATTGGCAGCCGGCCTTGAACGCAATGCCATTTACACGTATACTTGGTGACGCTATCGGTATACTTAGAAGGGGGTCGAGTCACGATGAAGCAAAAGCTCACCATAACCGTGGACGCCGAGCTGCTCCCGAAAGCCAAGCGGTATGCCCGCTCCCGCGGCGTCTCGCTTTCCTCGCTCATCGAGCAGTCTCTCAGGGAGGTGGCGGGAGAGCACGCACCATCTTTCGCTTCGCGGTGGCGGGGCCAGTTTCGGGCAGCGGACCGTGACGACCCGCGTTACGACGCACTGGCCAAGAAGTACCTCCGATGATTCTTTTGGACACCGACGTGCTGATCGACATCGCCCTCGACAGGCGCCCGCACTCTGATCCGGCCTCGAAACTGATGGACCGGATCGAGCATGGGACGGAGAGCGCATACATCGCGTGGCATTCCATCTCGAACCTCTATTACATCGTAGCACCAGCGCATGGCGGGGTAAGCGCGCGCGACTTTATCGTGGAATTGACGCGCTTCGTGGCGGTGGCAACAACTGATACCGAGGCCATCCGTTACGCGGCGGAGCTTCCGATGACGGACTTCGAGGACGCAATGCAGGTGGCTGCCGCCCGTGCCTGCGGCGCGCGGCACATCGTCACGAGAAACGTCAGGGACTACGAACGTTCGCCAATACGCGCAGTCAACCCACAGCAGGCGTTAAGCGAGTTGTTCTGATGTCTGGACTCTGGAGAAAGTACAACGCACTAGTGCCTTTCGGGAGGCGAACACCGGCTCGCTGGAATGCTAGCAGCAGGTCGTCGACCATGATCCAAGGCACGCCGAGTTGCAGACCCAAACGTTTGGCTGCAGTCGTTTTCCCCGAGTATGAGTGCCCTCCGACCAGGAATATGCGCCAGTCAATGCTCTTCTGATCAACATACATAGGCACTTCCCCATATGTGACTCCGTGTTCCCGGCTGCATTCATAACTCACACCCGATAGCTGAATGCTTGCCATTTGTCACGGACAATATGCGTCTTGAACCTGCTGTCACGGACCAAAGCCTTGAGGTATTCCCTGATCGATTCCTTGTGGGGGAGGTACTGCGCCCAGTCTTCGAAGAGAGGGAACAGGTTGTCCGAGACTAGTATTCCACCCTTTCGCGTCAGGCGGGCAAAGTGAGGCAACCACTTCGGGTAGTCCTGCCAATCGGCGTCCACGAAGATCACGTCGTACGGCTCCGACAAGTGTTGAAGAATCTCGGTCGCCTGTCCTCTCAGAACGCGCACGCGGTCTTCTAGCCCGGCGTTGGAAATCTCTTTTTCCGCTAGCGCAGCATGGATCGGCGATTTCTCTATGGTGTCCACTCTCGCCGATCTCCCGCCAGCTTCTGGCATGTGTGCTGCGGTGTAGCCGAGACCGCACCCAACTTCCAAAAAGCGCCGGCCACGCACCAAGGCCGCTAGTAGGGGCCACAGGGAGTGGATCGCCGTGCTCGGATAAACGTCACATTCGGACTCGCCGTGCTGCTTTCTGTGAGCGACCGACCTTTCGTAGATGCCGTAATGAAGGTTGTAAGACGGCCCGTAGATTTCGCGGACGATTCCTAGCGTGTCAACGGCCATGACAGTTTCCTTACTCATCAGGTCCTAACCGTAGGCAATTCCGCTGCCCACGAGTAGAGTACCCTAACACGTACAAGCTGCGTAAGCTGCCGCCTGACGAGGCAAGGCCAGGCCAGTGTCCGACTACACTTCCAACCGGAACTTCAACGTGAAAGTGCTTGATTTTGTCCAAATTGGTGGGCCTTTCTGGACTCGAACCAGAGACCTCAGCCTTATCAGGACTGCGCTCTAACCAACTGAGCTAAAGGCCCAGGCACCCGGGCTAAGTATAGCCGATTCTCGGCGTGGTGCAGGGTTATGGGTAGGCGCCGAGGGGGTCGGCGGTTGGGAGCGGTGATTCCGGTGGAGCCTTTAACGATCGGATAGTGGCAGCGAGGGCTGGTTGAGCCCAATAGAGTCAAGGGCAGAGATTTGAGTGATATCGCCTTGGCCGCCGCAGACTTTGAGGGTCTGTGGCGGATCGACCTCGGAAGCTGTACCTGAGAAGACCTTGGAGCCAGCGTAAGCGGGCTGAGGTCTTAACTGGCAGTGCAACCTAGAAAGGAGGTGATCCAGCCGCACGTTCCCGTACGGCTACCTTGTTACGACTTAGTCCCAATCACCGACCCCACCTTCGACGCCTGCCCCCCCGTCTGAGACGGAGTTAGCCCGGCGGCTTCAGGTGTTGTAGGCTTTCGTGACTTGACGGGCGGTGTGTACAAGGCCCGAGAACGTATTCACCGCAGTGTGCTGACCTGCGGTTACTAGCAACTCCACCTTCACGCAGTCGAGTTACAGACTGCGATCCGAACTGAGGACGGCTTTGGTGGGATTAGCTCCGCCTCGCGGCTTGGCGACCCATTGTACCGTCCATTGTAGCGTGTGTGTAGCCCAGGCCGTAAGAGCCGTGCTGACTTGACGTCATCCCCACCTTCCTCCGAGTTAGACTCGGCAGTCTCGCCAGAAAAGCAACTGACGACGAGGGTTGCGCTCGTTGCGGGACTTAACCCAACACCTCACGGCACGAGCTGACGACAGCCATGCAGCATCTGTTAGGAGGTCCCTTACGGGAAGGCGTCATCTCTGACGCGGTCCGACCAATGTCAAGGCCTGGTAAGGTTCTTCGCGTATCGTCGAATTAAACCACACGCTCCGCTGCTTGTGCGGGCCCCCGTCAATTCCTTTGGGTTTTAGCCTTGCGGCCGTACTTCCCAGGCGGGACACTTAATGCGTTAGCTTCGGCACAGGAGGGGTCGATGCCCCCCACACCTAGTGTCCATCGTTTAGGGCGTGGACTACCTGAGTATCTAATTCAGTTCGCTCCCCACGCTTTCGCGCCTCAGCGTCAGTAGCAGTCCAGAAGGTCGCCTTCGCCACTGGTGTTCCTCCCGATATCTACGCATTCCACCACTACACCGGGAATTCCACCTTCCTCTACTGCACTCATAGCTGCCCAGTATTGGCTGACCCTCCCCAGTTGAGCCGGGGGCTTTCACAGCCAACTTGGGCAGCCGCCTACGCGCTCTTTACGCCCAGTAAATCCGGATAACGCTTGCCCCCTACGTGTTACCGCGGCTGCTGGCACGTAGTTAGCCGGGGCTTATTCAACGGGTACCGTCAGTATTCTTCCCCGATAAAAGTGGTTTACAACCCGAGGGCCTTCATCCCACACGCGGCGTTGCTGCGTCAGGCTTTCGCCCATTGCGCAAAATTCCTAACTGCTGCCTCCCGTAGGAGTCTGGGCCGTGTCTCAGTCCCAGTCTGGCTGATCATCCTCTCAGACCAGCTACCCGTCAAAGGCTTGGTGAGCCCTTACCTCACCAACTACCTGATGGGGCACGAGCCCCTCCACAAGCGCCGCGAATGAACGAGGCTTTACTGCGCAAAAGGTATTCACGCAGCTTATGCGGTATTAGCCCGCCTTTCGACGGGTTATTCCCCACTTGCGGGCAGGTTACCCGTGTATTACTCAGCCGTTTGCCACTGACCGACCGAAGCCGATCCGTTCGACTTGCATGTCTAATGCACGCCGCCAGCGTTTATCCTGAGCCAGGATCAAACTCTCCGTAAAAATCGAACTTCGATTTAGAACTGGAGAAGGGCATCTCCAGATGCCCGGATCTGATCCCCGCCCCCCAAAATCTATGGGGCTTCAATGCACTCACTGCCACTATCCGATTGTTAAAGTGCTCTACGCCGGCTCGCGAAAGGAGCCGGGGCGCGACCCAAAGACAAACAAACGCCCCAGATGGCTTCATCCGAGACGTGAAACCTGCCAGACTGTGGGTCGGCAGTAGGTAATCTATTACTTACTCCCCTCGTTGTCAAGCTCAGATCTCAGGTGCAAGTGTTCAGATTTAGGGGTACCTGCTCCGCAAGGGCGTAATATCGCACCAATGAGGGTCTACCACAGGCAAGTACGTCTGATCGGGCAAAACCAGGAAAGGGTTGCAAGCGCGATCCGCCTCAGGCGGATGCCGGGGGATGTGGGGGTGTCCCCCACATCCCCCTTCTCCTGGCCAGAGTTCGTCTCATAACTCTGTGTGAGGTACGAAATACGGCGGGACCTTCTCATCATGACCTAGTTAACGGTTCATTATTGATGAAATCGACCAAATACGAAGGTCGGAATTGCGCTTATCGTTGCCCTTTGGACTTGTGAGACAGCTTCCTGGCCAGGAGAAGGGGGCCAGGTCGAAGACTACGCAAGGCGAGGGGATGATGTCGAGCAGCTCGTGGATCTGGCATCGATAGGTTGGAAATCACCCCTGACCGCCGACTGAGGACCCGAATGGCGACTCGACCTATCCAGTTCACGGGCATGGAGGAGAGACATACACCCAAATCTGAACGGTTACTCTCAGGTTGGCAGTTCGATACAGGCGGAGGAAGGAAGGGCATCCGGCGGTGCTTCCGAACTGCTGACCGCGCGACCACAGCATCGTTAGCCAAGAGCCTAACGCGCCATTTACTCCAAGGGCAGTGCCGGCTGGTCGCCTTCACGCGGCGTTTGAATCGCCGCTCGAACGAAGTGGTCGAAGAGTGGATGCGGCTTTGTCGGGCGGGATTTGAGCTCTGGATGAAACTGAAATCCCAACATCCAAGGATGGTCTCGAAACTCAACAATCTCGACTAGCCGCTCGTCCGGAGACATCCCGCTCACGACCAATCCGGCTCTCTCTAAAGGCTCACGGAACTCATTGTTGAACTCAAACCGGTGTCGGTGTCGCTCGTCCACGAGCAAGGCGCCATAGGCCTCGGCCGCCTTTGTTCCGGGAGCCAGTTGGCAGGGATAGGCTCCCAGTCGCATTGTTCCACCTTTATCTACGATCTCTCTTTGGTGATCCATCAGATCGATAACCGGATAGGGCGTGTTAGGATCAAACTCAGTGCTATGAGCGCCACTCAGCCCGGCGTGTCGGGCCAGTTCGACTACCATGACCTGCATACCCAGGCACAGTCCTATATAGGGAATCTTGTTCTCGCGGGCATATTTCGCGGCGAGGATCTTGCCCTCTATGCCACGATGTCCGAATCCGCCTGGTACTACTATCCCGTTTATGTGGCCCAAAGAGTCTTCAATATCTGCATCGGGCAGCGATCCGGCATCTATCCAGTCGATCTCAACTTCGCGTTTGTGGCGTATTCCGGCGTGTCGCAGTGCCTCTTGAACCGATAGATAAGCATCACGCAGTTCGACGTACTTGCCAACGATCCCGATCCGAACTCGGCCCTTCGGTTGTTTGATGGCTAAAACCAATTCCTCCCATGCGCTTAGGTCGACTGGCTGCGTAGGAAGCCCAAGTAGTTGCACCACATAATCGCCAAGACCTGCCGCTTCGAGAATTAGAGGCACCTCGTATATGGTATCCACCGTTGGCAGGGGGATTACGGCATCTTGCGCCACACTGCAAAACAATGAAATCTTGCTCTTTATGTCATCTCCCACTGGGTGGTCAGATCGACAGACAATTACGTCCGGCTGTATACCTATAGACCGAAGCTCCTTTACGCTGTGTTGCGTAGGCTTGGTTTTGAGCTCGTCGGTCGCACCGATGAACGGGAGCAAAGTGACGTGGACAAACAGCGCATTCCCGTGTCCAAATTCCTGGTGAAGCTGTCGAATTGCTTCTAGGAAAGGTAAGCTCTCGATATCTCCTACGACACCGCCAACCTCAACGATCACCACGTCAGCGCCCGTGTCCTTGCCGACGCGGCGCATAGTTGATTTCAGTTCGTTCGTTATGTGGGGAATTACTTGAATGGTGCCGCCAAGGTACTTACCCTGGCGTTCGTTGTTAATGATTGCCGAATAGACTTGGCCGGTCGTCACGTTGGAGTGTCGCGTGACATCGGTGTCGACGAAACGCTCGTAATGCCCTAAGTCTAGATCGGTCTCGGCGCCATCTTCAGTTACGTAGCATTCCCCGTGTTGATATGGGTTCATCGTCCCGGGGTCCACGTTTAGGTAGGGATCGAACTTCATTGGTGCGACTGATAGGCCGCGGTCTTTGAGCATTCGGCCTATGGAGGCAGCGGTGACGCCTTTCCCTAGACCGGAAACAACGCCGCCAGTGACGAATACATGCTTGGGCATTGGCGAGAGGACCTCTACAGGGGTGCCGAATTGGGGCCGCCTATGCCTTGGCCCGGCTCATTGTATCAGATCGCCGCAGATGACAGAGGCCTTCTTATCGAAGTTGCTAGCGTCCGTAGCTGAGCCTGATCCAGAGCATGTCCGGTAGTCCGGCCATCTGCATCGCCCTTTGAGTCTTCGCGATGTCGTAGGGCACTTCCAAATAGCGTAATGTCATCTGATCGGTATCTATTACCGCGCAACGAGCGTTCCGGTTGCCATCCCTCGGTTGTCCGACGCCGCCCGGATTCATAATCGCCCTTTCATTTCCTAATTCATACACTATCGGCGAGCGATCCGGGGCCATGTAGGTTCGCGTCTCCGCGAAAATCACCGGTATGTGTGTATGGCCCACAAGGCAATAGGGCGTGGTGAAATAGGCGAAATTCTCCCTAGACGACCATTCGTCCACTAGGTATTCGTTTGTCGGGTCGCGGGGCGACCCGTGCACTACAGTGAAGTCGTCCTCCTCGAACTTTCGAGGGAGCGCGGAGAGATAGGAGTGTGAATCTGGAGTCAACCGGCTAGAGGTCCACTCGACCGCGAACGCGGCCATCTCATTGAAGAATCTTATGTCGGCTTGTCCGATTGCCGCGGCGTCGTGGTTGCCAAGAATGCACCGATGTTTCAATCTGGCAAGTCGCTCGATGCACTCGTTTGGCGCCGGCCCATATCCGACGACATCGCCAAGGCACCAATACTCGTCCACATCCCCTAGCGATTCCAACACCGCGTCAAACGCCGTCAGATTCGCGTGGATGTCTGATACGACACCGATACGCATCAATCCTCTCCCGTCACTTGCAGTCCCTTCACGCGGTTGCTACTAGCGGTTTCGCTCGCTGCGCACGAACAGCCAGGTGCCGACTACCAGGAAAGCGGCGAACAGGGCGGTCATCAGCAAAAGATTGAACAGCGGAGACTCCAGAACTACCTTCGCGTATTCCTCCTGCCCGAAGTAAAAAACCCCTCGCGACAGGTCGACCGCATACCTCATTGGTGATATTCGGGAAAGAATGTCAAGGGGCAATGGAAGCACCCGTATAGGACTGAAGACGCCGGCAAGGAAGAATTGTGGCAACATCACAAATGGAAATATCTGGTTGGCGGCCCGTTGACTGCCGATATTCGCCAGCACAACCACTCCGAATGATGCCCCGAATAGGCATACCACGACGCCGACTATCGCTAACCCTAGTACCTGTGTCCAGGAGATAGGAACTCCGATCGCGAATCCGAAGCCCAAGATTGCGGCACCCTGGGCTATCGCCACCATAGACTCCCCGCCCATCTTGCCGATGATTATGGAGTAGCGTGAAATCGGTGAGACAAAGATTTCTTGGCTAAAGTCGTTCTCTCTGTCTTCGATGAGCGAAACGACACCCAACGTTGACGATTGAAACAGCGTCTGGGCAAATACTCCCGTGAACGTAAAAACCAGGAAATCATATCCGGCGCTGCTTCCAAGATTCGCTTGTAGGCTACCGCCCAGCACCGCTATGAATATGAACGGAAATGTGAATGTGGCGATAAGCCTGGGACGATCGCGCGCGAACTTCATCAGATCCCGGTACGAGATCGTAAGGATTGCGTTGACTTCTTTCAAGATTGCTCCACGATCTCGAGATAGGCGTCTTCAAGCGACGGGGTATGCGTGACTACACTCGTCAGCGGCGTATCGATCGACTTGAGAATCTGATGGGCGGACCCGCGGTTTAAACTCACTTTGAAAGGCGGAATCTCGCTGAACTGGATACCAAGTCCGGCGAGTTCCGTTCGGAGGACTGTTCGGTCATCGGCGTCGATCAACAAGAATTCCTCGATCAAATCCGCTTTCAACTCCACAGTGCTACCGAAGGACACGATTTTCCCTCGGTTGATGATGCAAATGGTGTCTGCCTCCTCCGCTTCCTCGAGGTAGTGAGTAGTCAGAAATAGGGTAGTTCCGCTCTCGAACCGAACTTTTTTCATATACGCCCAAAGAGTCCTCCGGCTCGCTGGATCCAGGCCCAAGGTCGGCTCATCGAGGAATAGCACTTTAGGTCGATGCATCAGTCCACGTACGATCTCTAGCTTACGCTTCATCCCGCCAGAGAACTTTTTCACTGATGTGCCCATGTCGGCCTCGATGCCGACTACGTTTGCCAACTCGTCCACCTGCTGACGATAGGCCCTCGGCATGCTCGAGAATGTAGGGCGAAACGGATATAACCCGTACAACACGGCGTGGAACCGCACATTTTCCTCGGCGGTCAGGTTCAGATCTAGACTCGGTTTCTGGAATATGATGCCGACATTCTGTCTAACAGCACTGGCGTCGGTCACGACATCGTGGCTGGCTATGTTCGCGGCTCCCGAGGTTGGCAGCAGAGTCGTGGTCAAGATCGAGATGGTTGTGGTTTTGCCGGCGCCGTTCGGGCCCAGCAGCGCGAACAGCTCGCCTCCTTCTACGGAGAACGAAATGTCATCGACCGCATTGATCTTGGCACCCTTGTATCTCTTGGTCAGGCGATTGACTTCAATAATTGTTGTCATCTCTAACCAGAGATTCTAGTCCAATCGTCAGGGCAACAAAACGTAATCGGAGTGTATGGTACGATTCGTCCGCCAGTGGTACCAGCTTGCAAGCAGGGGAGGCACACTCAATATGGCCAAGATCATTATTACTTCAGCCGTCTTCGATCGCGATGATCAAGAGTTGTTAGCGATTATGGAGGGCGCCGGACACGAGGTTCATTACAGCACTTATCATCCACAGCGCACGCCCGACGAACTGCGGGGATTGTTGGAAGGAGTGTCCGCGGCGATTGTCAGCGTCGATCCGTTTACGCCCAAGGTGATTGCCTCGGCCAGTTCGTTAAGAGTTATCGCCCGCACCGGCGTAGGCTACGACGAGATCGATGTTCCGGCTGCGACACGCCATGGAATCGTAGTATTGACCACTCCGGGCCTGAACTCGAACGCCGTCGCCGATACCGCAATGGCCCTTCTGTTGGCTGTGGTGCGCGATGTCGTGAGAAATGACAAGAACATGAGGACAGGTGGATGGCGCGATCCGTCTCGTATGGGCCCTGAAGTCTGGGCCAAGACTCTAGGCATTATCGGTCTCGGAAATATTGGGAAACGTGTTGCGCTACGAGCGTCCGGATTCGGCATGCGAATTCTAGCCTGCGATATCGTCCAGGACCCAGAATTTGCCGAGCGCCATGGGGTCACCTATGTTGGCAAGGAGCAACTACTCGCCGAATCGGACTTTGTCTCGCTCCACGCGCCGCTGAACTCCGAGACGCGTAACATCATAGACGCCCAGGCAATCAGCTTGATGAAGCCGTCGGCGTATCTGGTCAACACATCTCGGGGCGGTGTCGTTGACGAACCGGCGCTGTACCAGGCATTGGTCGACCGCCGGATAGCCGGCGCTGGCCTGGACGTTTTCACGAACGAGCCTCCCGTCGGTAGTCCCTTCCTTGCTCTCGAAAACGTTGTGTTAACGCCGCACCTCGCCGGCTTGAGCCCAGAGGCAACCAAGATCGTGAGCCACACCTGCGTCCGCAACGTGGTGGCCATATTGGACGGCGAGCCACCGGAAGTTGGTATGGCCCGAAATCCACAAGTGTTAGGTTTGTAGCCGGCACTGCCGCATCGTAGTTCCCTTCAGTTTCCGGACTTCGGAGATCTACATAGCTATTGGTGAGTATGCCAACGAAGTCGGTCCGACGCTACCTCTCACCCAGTGGCTCCTGCCTCCTGGATTTGACTTAGCCCTTCAACGCTCCAGACGTCAATCCCGCGATAAACTGCTTCGTCATGAAAACGTATAGGAGTAACAACGGCAACGCGGCCAAGAAGACGCCGGCAAAAAGTAAACCCCATTGGGTCCCGTATTGCCCGCGCAGGTTGAGAATGCCCAATTGGACCGTCGGATAGTTCCCGGCCATGATCAGCGGGAGGAAGAAGTCGTTCCACATGAAGACGCCGTTGAAGATCGCTACCGCCGCGATTGCCGGACGCGTGAGCGGCAAAACTACATACAGCAGAATCTGCCAGTCGCTGGCGCCGTCGATCCGGGCCGCGTCCTCCAACTCGTTTGGCAACGTCCGCATGAAGCCGGAAATCACGAAAACGGCGAATGGCTGGCCAAGTGCAATGTAGGGGAGGATCAATCCCCAATAGGTTTCTAGTATGCCCAAAGAGTTGACCGCCAGCACCATCGGTAGGATTGTCAATTGGATCGGGACGATAAGGCCGGCGACGAAATAGATGTAAAAGATGGTTGCCCGCTTCGTGCGGTAGCGCGCGATCCCGAAGGAGGCCGCTATTGCCACGACCAACTGCAACGGCACCGCCACCAGTACGAGCCTAAGGCTATTAATCCCGTATGCAATAGTCTTCGCCTCATCTAGGACTTCGATGTAGTTTTGCCACCGCCACACTTCGGGTAGCCCCAAGAGATTGCGGTAAAACTCTGGCGTACTCTTTAGCGAAGCGAACAATGCATAGAGCATAGGGATGATTACGAAGATAGAGAATACTACCAAGATGGCGTGCTGCAGCAGCTGCCCCTTATCGATTGACCAACGCCGCGTTGTTGAACGCGCTTGCACGCTCACAATCTCACCTCACGACGCCGCAGGAAGAATAGCTGGACGCTCAGCACGACTAGAATGAGGAAGAACATAACCACTCCTACCGCGACCGCGTAGCCTGGGTTGCGGATCACGTCGAAAGTGCTGAAGCCACCTCCAAATGCGTTGCGGATGATTACAAGGTTGAGAAAGTCGGTCGATTGGAATGAGCCGCCGTTCATCCCGCCGATCAGCAACGGGATCTCCAACGCCGTCATTGCGCCGAGAAATGTTAGTGCCGTCACGATAGTGAACATCGGCGCGAGCAACGGAAAAACGATATGCAGAAACACTTGGAAGGCATTGGCGCCGTCCATGCGAGCTGCCTCCCTCAATTCGTTCGGGACACCCTGGAGGCCGGCTAGGTAGAACACCACCGGTATGCCATTCCCTTTCCAAAACGATACCAGAACTACCACCCACCAGGCCCACGGCACTCCGCCTTGCCAGTCCTGTTGCCAATCGCTTAACCCGAGCTGCCCGAGCAACGGATTGACCAATCCGATATTGCTGCCAAAGATGATCTGCCAAATGAATCCAGTCGCGACCCCGGACACTATCACCGGCAGGAAGTAAAGTGCTCGATAGAACTCGTAGAATCGTAAGCGCGTGTCCAGGAGCACCGCCAGGCCAAGGCTAATCGTGTTGTGGAGAACGAACAGGATTCCAAACAGTGCGATACCGTGCCAGAGCGCGTTGTAAACCTCATCGGTGGTGAGAATCTGCTCGTACCACTTAAATCCGACGAACTCAGTCGGCGGTACGTAACCACTGAAATTGAATAGGCTTAGCCGGAATGCGTCGATCGATGGAAAGATCACGAAATATGTAAATAGCGAGGCGCCCGGGAGAATGAAGGACAGGTCAGGTACGCGATGGTAGGTTAGCAGTATGAAAAGGACGAGAAAAACCACGTACGCACCGGCCAGATAAGCCGGCAGAGGAGGTTCCGACCTCGTCGAAGCAACCATGAGAGCGATAAACGCAACTGCCGCCGGCGCGCCGGCAATCCAGATCGGAACGGCTGACTGCCACCTTCTCCCCGTGGCGGACCCAGACGCGCTAACCACATTACACCTCTACGCCAACCAGGTCGGTTTGGTGCTACCGGCGTTACCGCCGCTTCGATGTGGCTGGCCGGTAATGACGAATTCAGATCGGGAGCAAAATACATGGACAGACCCGCCGGTGGGCGGGACCTTCTTTTCCCGCCCACCGGCTATTTGCCACGTGCGGAACAAACCACCCGCGGCGAACCACGAGCGAGGTCGCTACATTCGCAGCTCGTCTATCGTTGCCTGGACCTCCCCGGCATATTCCTCCACGCTCATCTGCCCGCCAAATAGGGCGGCCTGGTTTTTGCCCATCGGGCCACCAGTATTGACGGTTTCCCTCCGTTGCCACCAGCCTGGCATGGTTTCCGGCGTCCGGTTCATTGCCGAGCGGACCGGATCGTCGATTTCCATGTTCTTGATCGCCGGTAGTCCGCCGTATAGGTCCATGAACGCGGTTTGGCCTTCGACGTGGACGGCCCAGTCGAGGAACCTCACTGCCTCGTCCGGATAATCGGTCTTGGAGTATGCAAACCAGTTAGGATCAGTTCCGCTCACATGGGCTGACTTGTTGGTAAATGGCGATGCCGGATATGGGAACCACAACCAGTTCCCGTTGGGATTCACCTGTAGATACCCCTTGAAGTCGTCTGGGCCCGCCGAAGCGAAAGCGCACTGATTGTTGGCAAACAGCGCCTTGGCTTCTTCGTATCCAGTTCCGAGGAATCCCTTCTGAATCCAGCCTTGTTCGGCCCAGTTCACGATCCTCGACCAAGCGGTGACGTTCTCATCGTCGGTCAACTTCCGCATGCCCTGTGTGAGCTCGACGTAACCGTCATTGCCTAGGGCCGAGGCGGTCATTCCGAGGAAATACCAGTAAGTGTGGGCCAAGTCTTTGCCCGCCGCGATCATTGGCTGATGGCCTATGTCTTGGACGTCTTGGCAAAGGAGATCGAACTCATCCCAGGTCGTTGGCACCTCGAAGCCGTTATCGTCGAACAGGTCTACGTCGTATCCCAATCCAACCGCAAAAGTACCGGCGGCTATGCCCCACAGCTTGCCTTCTACAGTCATTTGGTCCTTTGCGATCGGGAGCATCAAGCTCTGGTCGACCCTGCCCGTCAGCTCGAGGAAGTTGCCTTCTTTCGATCGCTCATCCAAGATCGGGCGCCCTTGGTCGGCCCAGAAGTCGGGTGCCTGCCCGACGCCGGCAGCCAGGGCCGTCTTCAACTTTGCCTCGGCGACATCGTTCGGGAATGTCGTAACGGTAATGTTGATGTGGCTGGCGCCTTTAGACAGGCGGAACAGCTTCATGATGTTCTGTAGAGGAACCCGGAACTCCGGCTTGCCGTACCAGAAGTTCATCTCGACAGGTGGCAAAGCGGTCGGCTCGACCATTACCACTCTCTCGACTTCCTTCTCTACGATTACTTCCTTTTCTATCTCGACCGGCTTCTCGACGATCTTTTCCATCTCTACGATTTTTTCGACCACGACCGTCTCTTTGATTACGACCGGCACCTCCACCGTCCTCTCAACCACCTGTGGCTGACAGGCGGCCAAGATCGGCAAGGCAGCCGATGCTCCAAGGCCCATCAGGAACGAGCGTCGCGTGAACCTACTTTTGAACCCCTTGGACATTCGGAATTTCTCCTACAATGTTGGATGTGTATAGTTCTTCAGAACCGGATACATTCAGGACTCTAGTGCAGAGCCTATTATGAATTCCCAATTAATGCGTATACATCACCTCTCTCTCCCTTATATACGGAGGACAAACAACGCATTTTGTGCCAACGGCACTACTCGCCGGCACTTACACTAAACAATTCGAAATACGAAGTCAATACCAGTGCCGTGAGTGTTCAGATTTCGAGGGGTACCTGCTCCGTATGGGCGTAATATCGCACCAATGGGGGTCTACCACAGGCGAGGACGTCTGATCGGGGAAAGCCAGGAAAGGGTTGCAAGGGATTCGCCCTTGCCGGGGTGTGAGGGTGTCCCCCACAACAAATATCCCCCTTCTCCTGGCCAGGAGGATGAGGTCGACCAGCTCGTGGATTTGGCATCGATGGGTTGGAGATCAACCCTTGACCACCGACTGAGGACCCGAATTGCGACTCGGCCTTTCCAGTTCACGGGCATGGAGGAGAGACATACACCCAAATCTGAACCGTTACGCAGTGCTTTATTCGAGGGGATTTCATTCCTCGAATGGCTGACTCAAGATCGATAGGCCACGATCAGGACGCGCAGAGACCCTTCGCCAGCAGCCTGCGACGAAGGGTGACCCCAGGCTTCTTATCAGTTCAATTGGCGTTTTGCCCTTCGTTGACAGGGTAAGACCCGCTTTCGTGCGAGGAGAGGCTCGTTATCCCCAGTCGCATACCTAAAGCCACACAACAACTTCGATCTTCCAATAACCTCGCTAGGATCGGGACGCTTCTTCAGAGATGGCTTCGTTGATCCCGAGACCTGTTCATCCAATTTCACATTTCCCGTCCTCGGCAACCCCCATCGCTTGCCTTCCGCCAAGAAGGGCACTAAGGATCAACCCTATAGGCGGATTCCATCACCGGTCCTTGAATGAAAGGCCCTGTGCGCCAATCCTATTTCCTGATCGACATCGTCAGGCGTCAGATAATAGAAAAGTCTTGGAACTCATTCGCCACCTTGACCAACGCCGGCCGGCTAACTATCATCCAGTCGAGTAAATCGCTTGCGCAGGCGAGCTAGGTCTCGTCGAGAAATGAGTGGATCCGGTCGTGGTCCGCATATCCCGGCCTTGAGTGGGACGGATTTGGGAACTCGAGCCTCCTTTGGTACGAAGATGGAGCCCGCCGTGGTTTGAGAGGATGTTCAATCTTTGAGAGTTTCCATTGTCGAGAAAGCCGGCCGCTAAAACACGCAATGGTTATGTATAACGATCTAGCGGGAGCAAGAAATGGTAAAGGTCACGGCTGAGAGCCTGCCGGAGAGCCAAGTTCAACTCACCATCGAGGTTGAGCCGGAGCGCGTGCAGAAGTCATTTGACGCCAGCTATAGGCAGATGGCCAACTCTGTCAATGTGCCTGGTTTCAGACGCGGTAAGGCACCCCGTGTGCTGCTGGAACGCTACGTTGGTGGCGATGTCGTCCAGCGCGATAGCTTCGATCGGCTCGCCAACGAGGTTTTCCTAGAGGCTGTAGAACAGGCAGGAGTATCGCCTCTTTTTCGACCGGACTTCTCCTACGACTCAAACTACGAAACTGGTACCCCGTTGACAATTAGCACCACCGTTGAAGTCGAGCCCAAGGTCGAATTGGGTGACTACGAGGGCATACGCCTGCCTCCCATTTCTGTGGGAGTCACGGACGAACAGGTTGATGAGTCGATCGAGAGACTTCGAGAGGGTTACTCGAAATTTGAACCCCTTGACCGAGAGGCCAAGGAGAAGGATTTCTTAAGATTTGACGTGAAAGGGACTGTCGGACAGGTAACCCGCCTATTCGGTCCTCAGGGCGAATCACTAGTACAAACCGGCGAGGGCCGAGTGGTCTATGACGAAAAGAATCATTTCCACCAGTTGCAGAGCAAGAGCCCTGACGAGTTCGCTCCTGGATTCTACGCCGAACTGGTGGGAATCGGGGCGGGCTCATCCAAGCAGTTCCAACTTTCGTTGCCGGCGGATCATGAGGACAAGGAGTTGGCATCCAAGGCAATAGACTTTGAGGTTAATCTCCACGAAGTTAGTGAGAGAATTGTGCCAGAACTCGACGACGAATTTGCAAAACAATTCCCTTCGGTTGAAAATTTCGACGAACTGCGTGAACAGGTGAGAGAGGCCAGTCAGGCAAGAATGGAAACGGAGGCTCGTGAGTCATACCGCAACTCGCTGGTCGATGCATTGATTGAAACGTCGCTTGTCGAAGTTCCTCCATCCATGATCGAGCGTCAGATTGATCGGGAAGTCGATTCCTTCAAGGAGGTTCTTCGTAGCAGAGAACAAACCTACGACAAGTACCTTTCGGCGTCTGAACGCTCCGACGAAGACGTCCGAAACGACGCTCGAGAACGGTCAGTACGCATGCTGAAGTCGTCTCTCGCGCTGGAGTCTCTTGCCGACGCAGAGAATCTTGTTGTCAGCGAGGATGAAGTTGATGCCGAGATCAAGCGGCAGGCCAGTCGTTATCCCGAACGGCTGCGCGAGTATTTCGAAGATCGGATGAACCGGGGCGATGGTCGCAGCGATGTTTCCTTTCGACTCAAGATTGACAAAGGAATCGATAGGCTCACCGAGATAGCAAGCGGCCTGGACTCCGAGTATGAGGCGGATGCTCCTGTTAATGACGATCCCAACGAGGTGATTCTCCAGGCGTCTGACGATCCGGAAACGCCCTCAGATCAAGTAGACTCCGTCGTCGCCAAAACGCCCGATGAGTGAAATCGGCTGTTCAGCCGGACTAAGAGCCAGAAACGAACGAATTGGCTGTGCGTCCAGATAGGGCGAAACCAAAGACCGCACGTCACGGCCACCAGATCAAGAGAGTCCGACTAGTGACACGACAAGATGGCGCCAACAGGAGATTGATATGGGTTTAGCCCTTCCACCTCGAAACATCGTGCCGATGGTCATAGAGAACACCGGCCGAGTTGAACGGGCATTCGACATATACTCGCTGTTACTGCGAGAGCGGATCATTTTTCTTGGAACACCGATTGACGACCAGGTAGCCAATGTGATCGTCGCTCAGCTCCTTTACTTGTATAGAGAGGATCCGGACAAGGAGATCTATCTATACATCAACTCTCCCGGAGGTGTGATATCGGCCGGCCTTGCAGTCTACGATACGATGAAGTATGTGGGGACGGACATCGTGACCATTTGTCTAGGTGTAGCTGCCAGCTTCGCCACGATCATCCTGTCCTCCGGCACCAAGGGAAAACGATACGCACTTCCCCACTCTACGGTGCACATGCACCAGCCACTCGGCGGCGCTCGCGGACAAGCTACCGACATAGAGATTCACGCGCGCGAAATCTTGCGCCTGCGAGGGATGCTCAACCGGATTCTGTCTGAAAATACCGGCCAATCTGTGGAAAAGATCGCACAGGACGCTGACCGGGACTTCTTCCTTGACGCAAACCAAGCACAGGAATACGGACTAATCGACGAAGTCTTGGTGACCGCGCCCAAGTCAACTGTCGGTTCCCAAGGATAACTACGAGAGAGGTCAGGCTACTTTATGAGTCCAACCCGTGGTGGTGGAAGCCGACAAGGCGAGTACAATTGCTCGTTTTGTGGTAAAGATCAGGAGAACGTTAAGCGGCTGATCGCCGGCCCTGGCTCCGTCTACATCTGCGACGGGTGCGTCGAGTTGTGCCGCGAAATCATTGACGAAGAGCAGAGCGAGCAAACCTCGACTGCCAAAGCAAAACCCCGCGTTTCGAAGGTGCCGGCACCGGAGCGTATCGTCTCGCTGCTCAACCAATACGTGATTGGGCAAGAGCGCGCTAAGAAGGTCCTAGCGGTAGCCGTGTACAACCACTACAAGCGAGTTAATGCCGGCGATAGGGTGGACGGGGTCGAGCTGGAAAAAAGCAATATCATGATGATTGGCCCTACCGGCTGCGGCAAGACGCTCCTGGCCCAGACGCTCGCCCGGATCCTGGATGTGCCGTTCTGCATTGCAGACGCGACGGCATTGACCGAGGCCGGCTACGTAGGGGAGGACGTCGAGAACATTCTCTTGCGTCTGATTCAGGTGGCCGAGTTCGATGTCAGCAGAGCTGAGCACGGAATCGTGTACATCGACGAGATCGACAAGATCTCGCGCAAGGGAGATAACCCTTCCATCACCAGAGACGTGTCCGGCGAGGGCGTACAGCAGGCGTTGCTCAAAATCATCGAAGGCACAACCGCCAACGTTCCACCCCAAGGCGGACGAAAGCATCCTCATCAAGAATTCATCCAAATCAATACTGGCAATGTCTTGTTCATCTGTGGTGGCGCGTTCGAGAATCTCGACAAGATCGTCGGAGACCGCATAGGAGCCAAGACATCCATGGGGTTCCGGCCCAACTCCCAATCGTCTCTGGATCCTGAACAGGCCTCCGCCGAGATCTTGCACTCGGTGAATGGAGACGATCTCCTGAAATACGGCCTTATACCAGAATTCATCGGACGGTTGCCGGTTGTGGTGAACATCGATCCGTTGGATAAGAGGGCGCTTGTTCGAATCCTCACAGAACCCAAGAACTCGCTCGTGCGTCAGTATCAGAAGCTAATGTCGCTGGATGACGTGGAGTTGGTATTCACTGACGACGCCTTGGAAGCAGCCGCCGAGCGGGCGCTCGATTTCAAGACCGGAGCACGTGGTTTGCGGACGGTGATTGAGGAGAGATTGCTTGATGTGATGTTTGAGATACCGTCACGCGACGACGTACAGAAGTGCATTGTCAACGCCGAGACCATTCGCAATAATCAGCAGCCGCTACTCGTGAGCCACGCCGGCCATGTGATCGAAGGTGGTCAGTTGAGCGACCGGCCGGCCAGCGCGTAGCGATACCTAGCAAAGGGAGGATCATTCAATGTCTGAACAACCCAAGTTAGTAACCTCATCCGAATGTCAGCAGATAGAGCTATGGCCTGGTGTGCTCAGGCGCACGATGTGTTGGGGAGACCGCATGCTGGTGGCTGAGATCTCACTGGCAAAGGGCTCGGACGTGCCGGCTCACTCCCATATGCACGAACAGGTAGGGTACGTCGCGAGCGGCCGGCTCGAGTGGACCGTGGACGGCAAGACGGCGATACTGGAAGCCGGCGACGGCTACGCGATCCCAGGCAACGTGACTCACTCCGTGCGTGTATTGGAAGACGCTGTAGCGATTGACATCTTTTCTCCGGTCCGGGAAGAATATAAGACCTAGCCGGCCTCCGAATAGCGGTCAGTCAGATTCGGGTTCGACTGGAACCTCCATAGCCGCCCTGCCGGACCACCACAAGGAAATGGATTCAAAGGCCAGAATGACAATTGCCAGGGCGGTAAGGTGCCCCCACAGCCCGGCAGTGGCTTCGTGGTCAGGGGCAATTTTGTCCGCGTATTGCATAAGGAAGCGAACCCATACGATCGCAACCAGGGCTGTGACCACGTCCCGGGGCCACTGGGCCAGGTGATTACCGGCCTTGCCGCGAATTCGCAGTGAATCGCCCACGTTGACCAGGACATTGAGGCCTATGACTATCAGCGCCGCCGGATCGGCTACGAAGTCCCAGATGAACTGGCTGACCTCCTTGTTGTAGGGATAGTAAAGCTCGTTGAGCAAGACCGCGACCGCGGTAATCCCGCCCAGGACTGCTAACGATTTGCGCCACGACTTCATACTTCGGCCTCCCTATATTTCAGGCAGTACGAACTCCTGAGCTGCGCACAATAGTCGTGCCAACTCCTGGAATCAAGCTGCCGTCTAGCCGTGCGTCAACACCCCTTCAATCTGGGATGAAATTGGACTGGGTCCGACAAGCCATCGAGCCGGGTTTCCTATTTGGAGTGGCTTCAGGCCCAGACGAGACGCCGGCGCCACAAACTGGTCTCTCGATGTCGGTCAATCCTGGGTATCCGCATACAATCGAGACAATCTTAGTAGCTGATTCTTGGAGCAATTTAGCTATCGAGTAAGAAAGCGTCCGCCGTGGTCACCATCGGACCAGAGGCGTACCCGAGAAACGCTGGATCGTCTTCATCGGAGTTGCGCCGCCTTTCCTCAGATGATTCCGTTGGTAGATGGGATAGATGCCCGGCGACTCGTCACGCGGTGAAATCTCCACTAGCGTATTGCCCCGGAAACTGCACGCATAGTTCGTCTCGGAACGCCAGGCTCGAGCAAGGGCCGTATAGCGGATCGTCTCCTGTACCACTGGGAACTGTAGCGTAATCTGATCGGAGTGCTTTAGCCCGTCAATGACTACGTAGTTCCCAACCCAGAACGGCGTCCTTGGCTGGTCGTTGACATCCAGGCGTATCTTGCGCCGGTCTATCCAAGATGAGATTCGGATAGAAACACGCTGAGCAGTCTTGTTCTTGATAACTACCTTGCCTTCGTAGGGCAGATAACTATCGACGTCCAACCAGGGAGAGGCGCGATTGAGCAAGAGATTCACTTGTGCGCTCTCGCCATCGCTGCAGCGAACGATTCCTTCCCAGGCGTAGTACAAACCCTGAGTCCCATTGCCAGTGCAACACTGCATCACCCACGGGCGCTGAATTGAGGTCACTCCTGTCCAGCCGGCGAATGTTCCCAGTGTTCGTTGGATCACGTTTTCCGTAGCCTCTTGACCTGGAAAGAAGGTGGTGGGTTCATATCCGGCGAGATGGTGCATGTCCCATTGCGATCCAGGTGGACGCGCCGGACCGGCTTCCGAAGCCCTAATCAACAACGCTGGATCGCTGAATTGTGCCTCAATCAGATGATTTCTTACCACACAGTCCACGTCGTCCCAAAAGTCGCCAACCCCGGCGTCACTGAGGCGGATGCCAAGCGCCACCCAGTCGCCCAGAAAGCACCCCTCGCTCCCACCAAAACCAATGTCAAACGACTTTGGGCCGGAAGTAGGCGCCCAACCAATGCGCGGGATCGCGAACATGCGGGCATATTCATAGCTGCGGCGGACAAACTCCTTGAGGCGTTCATTATTGGTGAGGATTGCGTAGTCGAGTACTCCTCGCAAGACAATCGCCCGCGCGTGAAAATGAGAATCAAAGTGGCCCTGCTCGCCGCCTGCAACTAACACGGGATCCGGATCACCTCGCCAAAACTTGGGCTGGGTAACGAAGTTAGTCAGCTTGCGAGCCAACTCCAAGGCACGTTCATCTCCGCTCATCGCGTACCAGCGGGCCAAACCCTGTACTTGGTGACCCTGGTAGGCTGTTGCCGAGCCCTCGCCACCCTCGTGCTCGTCCATAGGCTCACGGGTGCTGCGCCATCCCGACTTAGGGTAGGTGAACGCCTCTCCAAAGCCGCCATCAGGGTAATAGGCATAGTCCTTCTTATGAACGGCGATCTTATCCAATCCGCGGACCAGCGCCCGAATTCGATTGTCCCATTTGGAATCGCCATCCCGCTCCCGCCAAGTCACCATCGCACGAAGCATACGGCCATTGCCCGCCACGTTTGCAAAATCTTCGGTTGACTGCTCGTATCCACGATGACCCAGCGCATGCCAGGGCCGATCTTCACTAAAGGAAGCATAGTACAAGCCGTCATCCGCTGAGAGACGACCCACCAGCGCCTCCATCAGACCATGCTCCGCTTCGTCGTATAGGTCGCTGCCGGATGCTATCCGCATCAGCGGAAATGACTCGGCGAACTTGGGTTCGTTGGTTGGATCGTAACCCCAATGAAACATAAAGGGCGGGTTCGTACAGTAGCGGATAAAGAAATACATCTCGTAGCTGAGATCAGGGTCTAAGGAACCACCGAGGCCATTTAACGCCAGCTTGGCGCGATCGGCCAGATCTAACGTGTCTGGGACTTCCGCTTGGTACCTGACCCCCTCGATCATTGGTTTCCTGACTATTGTCACTCGGCTCCTCCCGACGTTGGGTTACTGCTTCACAACAAGTCGTGGCTAGTACTCACAGAAAAGTACGAATTGAAAGGAACTCAATACATATAGCCGAGATCCTAGCTCTGTTCACGCATAGTCGTGGTAGTCAAAGTGCCGTAAGTACTCTCACGACGCCATGCTTTTACAATCAATGCTGAGACAGACGCTTGCCAAGCCGGCCACTCTCGTGCTCTCGCCGTTGGAGAGGATTAAGACCTATCCTTTAGCCGACTTCCAACCAGTCGGAGATGATCTGCTCATCGTGATCGAATGCCATTTCGGGGAGTTGGTTTGGCAAGAAGTATCCGACTTCTTGGACCTCTTGACCGGCCATCGGCTCCCCACGGACCGCAGTCGCAGCATAGACGATGAAGACGACTGGCCTATTCGGGCTATCGTAAACGCCAATCAGTCGCCCAATCTCTACCTCTACGCCGGTCTCCTCTCGCACTTCCCGCCGAGCTGCGTCGGTGAGTCCTTCGCCAACGTCAACATATCCCGACGGAAAGCTCCAGAGACCCCGGCCCGGGTCTATATCCCGCCGGTTGAGCAGAATCGCCCCATTCCGCGAGATGATAACGCCAACCGCAACTTTTGGGCCGGTGTAGTGAATGAATCCACAAGCCGTGCAGTGGGGACGCAAACGCCTTTCGATCAGTATCTCTGTGAGAGGGTTCGCGCAATTAGGACAGAACTTCATCTAAAGGTGTATTTGGAGTGCAGACGGTTGGAACATCAATGAAATAGATTCTAAGGATGCCCTTAGCGGCAAGTCAATAGCATCACTTTAATCCAGTGCGGCAAGAAGTAGCTAATCGGGTTGATCCCAAGTTCTCGACTGTAGCCAGAGCTAGATAAGTCTTGCGTGCCTTTGTAGGGTCATCATTCCACGCCACGTCGCCAACCCAGTGCAACCCGTTCTCCATCGTCCAACGATTTCTCAATTATCCGACCAGTTCTTCGCAGCCGGCCTCTTCCACCCTCAGAGCGCGCATTGAACTTCACATCTCCCAGCCTGACCAAGTCTAATCGCTTCTCTTTCGCCACAATCGTCGAGTCCGGCCCACCTGTTCAACTCCCGGCCAGTCTTACTCTTCTGCTGGTTAGATCCCTAACTCCTTGGCCTCGACCACTCACACCTCCCGCTGCTCGACCCATCTGTGCTCCTTTTCCATTCTCACCCGATCCGAAGGCCTCCCATTTGAGTCGGGGTTGAATATCGTTCGCTACCGCCAGATATTGTCTCCGCAAAGAACCTCTCCCTCCCCGAATGAATGAGGAGCCTCAAGCATCCGTAACCTCCCTATTGGCGGCATCCGGGGGTAGTGAACGAATAACCGCGGGGCGACTCTGAGTTGCTTGACATTGCCACACACGCTCTGGTATCTTCTAGCCAAATTGAATAGGCCCAGCTCTTATCCAGAGAGGTGGAGGGAACCGGCCCTGTGAAGCCCGGCAACCAGTGGTCTATCCGCCAGGTGCCAACTCCGGCAGGCCAAGTGTCTGCGAGATAAGGGGGAGCCCGATTTGAGGCCCCTGTCTCAGCAGGGGTTTATTTGTGCCCCTTGCCAGCCGCTGCTTAGCACTGCGTTTAGCGGATGCCAGCGTAGAGTGGTTCCGCTTCGCGCAACGGCTAGTTGGCTTCGCAGTGTTATGCGGTTTTCCATCGCTCATCTGGGGTAGAGTACGTCATCCCAAGCCGATCCAGGAGTATTGCCAGATGAGCTTTGCAACCGGCCTAAAGTGCTGCGAATGTGGACGCAGCTATCCGATCGAGCCAAACCATGTATGCGAGTTCTGCTTTGGCCCCCTAGAAATAGACTATGACTATGACGGGATAAGATCGACTGTAACACGCGAGAGGATCGCCGCCGGTCCTCCAACGATTTGGCGTTATCGCGACTTCCTTCCGATTGATAGCGATCGCGTTGTCGATATTGGGGCCGGCTACACGCCGCTGATAAAGGCGGCGAACTTGGGCCAAGCGCTCGGCCTGGATAATCTTTACCTGAAGAACGATTGCGTGAATCCCAGCTATTCGTTCAAGGATAGAGTGGTCTCGGTAGCTAGCTCTAAAGCTCTTGAGTTCGGCTTCGACACCCTTTCTTGCGCATCTACTGGGAATTTGGCCTGTGCCGTCGCGGCCCACGCCGCTCGCGCGGGTATGAAGGCGTGTGTCTTCATACCGAGTGATCTGGAACAGGGCAAAGTCCTGGGCACCGCGATCTATGGGCCAAAGATCGTAGCTATCAACGGCAACTACGATGACGTCAACCGGCTGTGCAGCGAGGTGGCGGACGAGTATAACTGGGCTTTCGTCAATATCAACATCCGTCCCTATTACTCGGAAGGCAGCAAGACATTGGCCTTCGAAGTAGCCGAGCAACTCGGCTGGCGCGCTCCCGACCACGTCGTAGTGCCTATTGCGTCCGGCGCCCAATTCACGAAGATTTGGAAGGGCTATAATGAGCTGGCCGAGGTAGGCTTGATTGACGAGGTGCCAACTGTGATGAACGGCGCCCAAGCTCTCGGTTGCTCGCCGATTGTTACAGCTTTTCGCGAAGGGCAAACCCACGCCCGGCCCGTCCGTCCAGATACAATAGCCAAATCATTGGCCATTGGAAATCCGGCAGACGCTGTATACGTCCTGAGGATATTGCGCGAGACCGGTGGAAGCGCGGACGTTGCCAACGATCAGGAGATCGTCGAAGGCATCAAGTTGCTGGCGACTACAGAAGGAATATTCGCTGAGACGGCAGGCGGCGTTACCGTGGCGGTGCTCAAGAAAATGGCGGAAGATGGCCGAATACCGCGCGACGCGTTGACTGTTGCTTATATCACTGGCAATGGCCTAAAGACCCAAGAGGCTATCATCGGCCAAGTCGAGCAGCCGTATCTAATTGAGCCAACATTGGAGGCGTTCGAAGAATTGATGGAGCAGCGTTCCCCCGTTGCCTTGCCGGTCGGCTAGCGGTTGGAGAGGACAGCTTTGGTTAAACGACGTGTCAAGTTGGTTTTTCCTTCCAACTTGATTACACAGCCAATCATTTATTTGATGAGCAAGAATTTTGAGGTTGTGACGAATATTCGCAGGGCCAACGTGACGTCCGACTTGGGTTGGGTTGTTCTGGAAGTCGACGGGCAAGAAGATGTCGTGGGCCAAGCGTTGCAGTGGGCCGAGGAACAGGGCGTGATTGTCGAGCCGGTCGAGGGCGATATCATTGCCGGCTGAATGGAATTGGCTCGCCCCTTTAGCATTAGCTAATTTCTGAATAGGAGTTGCCAGATGTCAGTAAAGGTCAAGGTGCCGACCCCGCTCCGGCGACTGACTAATAACCAGCGGGAAGTCCAGGTGAATGCCAGCAATGTCCGGGAAGTAATCGAGGGACTTGAAGAGAGCTTCCCAGGAATTCGAGAAAGACTGTGCGACGAATCCGGCGAAATTCGCCAATTCATCAATTTTTTTGTCGACGGTGAGGATATACGTTTCCGCGACGGACTTGCCACCGAAATTAAGGATGGCGAAGCAGTATCAATTGTGCCGGCTGCGGCTGGGGGATAAGCTGATTTCCGAGCCCCTGCTATTCTAGCGTGGTCGGAAGGACGAATCCAAAGTTAGTTATTCACACTGAGTGGGTTTCCCTATTCCCTACCATCGGCCCGTTCCGGCCGATCATCATGACAACGCGAATCCTTATGGGCCAGGCAACCGCACATGCCTGAGATCTCCGGCTAGCAAGCCAGAGTCGCCGGCAACGAAGTCGGCGGGCAATAACGGAAGCCATCATCGGCATCGAAATTGATAATCTCGCTGCGTGAGTAGCGCGTAGGTTCCGCTCTGATTACGAAGCGATCAGCGTGATGTTGACGGGGGAGCGCTCGTCGACTAGGTTCGATCCGGCAAGGCCCAGATGGGCGACCGTGGCAGTGATAGGTCCCGTTTGTTTTGCAAAAACTGGTATCTAGTGTCCTGTCTCTAAAGTTAGTTGCGTAAGTGTGCGGCGCTGTTGTACCCTTCAGCACAACTTCAACAGGAGGATGCTTATGCGCCTTGGCCGCCCAATCCCACCATTGAGTCTTTCCGAGGAGGAAAAGGAGACGTTGGAACAGTGGGTTCGCCGCCCGAAGACGGCCCAGGCGTTGGCGCAGCGAGCCCGAATCGTTCTGAGGTGCGCCGAAGGCAAGACGAACACCGATGTGGCGGCAGGGTTGAATCTGTCGAAACCTACGGTGGGAAAGTGGCGGTCTCGGTTCTTGGAACGTCGCTTGGACGGTCTGGTGGACGAGCCACGATCTGGAGCGCCGCGCAGAATCACTGATGCTGAGGTGGAGAGAGTCGTGACACTGACATTGGAGACTACTCCGGCGGAGGCAACACACTGGAGCACGCGCTCAATGGCCCGGCGCTCTGGGCTGAGTCGGAGCACCATCAGCCGCATATGGCGTGCCTTCGCGCTGCAGCCTCACCGCACCGAGACCTTCAAGCTGTCGGCGGACCCGCTCTTTGTCGAGAAAGTTCGTGACATTGTGGGTCTCTACCTCGACCCGCCGGACAGGGCATTGGTCATGTGTGTCGACGAGAAGACTCAGATCCAGGCACTGGACCGCACGCGGCCGCTGTTGCCCATGCGCCCAGGCCAGGCGGAGAGGCGCACCCATGATTACGTTCGGCATGGCACTACCTCCCTGTTTGCCGCTCTCGACACCAGGACCGGCAAAGTGATTGGCCGGTGCCACAAGCGTCACCGCTCGGTCGAATTCCGTAAGTTCCTCGATACTATCGAGGCTTCTGTACCCAATGACCTTGATGTGCACCTGATCTTGGACAACTACGGCACACACAAGACTGCCCTCATACGGAGGTGGTTCGCCAAGAGACCGCGCTTCCAAGTACACTTCACCCCCACCAGCGCTTCCTGGCTCAACTTGGTGGAGCGGTGGTTTGCCCTTCTTACCGAAAAGCAACTGCGTCGTGGAGCACACCAGAGCAGCCGTGAACTTGAAGCTGCCATCTACCATTACTTGGACGTCACCAACGAGGATCCCAAGCCGTTCGTATGGACCAAGACATCCGATCAGATACTGGCTAATGTAGCTCGCTTTTGTCACCGTACTTTAGAGACAGGACACTAGTTGTCGTTACTCGACTTTACGCCACGGAAGGGGAAAACCCAGTCAGACAGCGATCGTGGGTTTCTGGACTGTACCCAAAGCTTCCCGTGACCCGAATACTCCATGATGATCTGGTCGGAGAAGAGGAACGACCGGATTCGTGCGGCGCGAGTGAGTCGGTATCCAAGCGTGGGCTCCCAGGCCACAGCGTGTCCATTGTCAACGACGTACGAGCCCTCAACGTCGATCTCTTGAACGTCGCCGTAGGCGTTGAAGAACAGCAGACCGGTGCCGGAGACACGGAGGACGAACATTCCTTCGTTGAAAAGCCCGCGGAGGCCCTGGAAGTCGGTGCTGGTGGTGACCCCCGGCGTGGACGCCAAATACGCACCCTTCTCAAGCAGCAGGCTCCCACCGTCCAAGCGGTACGCCATCACGTCACCTGGTTGCCCCGGCGCGAGACCGATGGTGCCACGGTTTTCTTGTGCCTCGTAGGTATTCTGAAAGAAGCTCTCTCCACCTAGGACGGCACGGTTCAATCCTGACAATATTCCACCCCTAGAGGACGTTTGCACCTGGATGTTAGGGGTCATCCATGCCATTGCTCCAGCCTCGGCAACCAGTTGCTCGCCGACATCCAGCGTAACTTCAAGAAGGCTGTAGCTGGGTTGAGACCGTACAATGTAGTCCACTAGGAGTCCCTCAAGGGTAGTAGCGGACCGAGGCTCTTGCCGAACTCGTCTGGATTGTGACTCTGTACATACACCCGCCCTCGGCCGCTGAAATTCAGAACTAGCCCCTCGCTCGTCAGGAACGATGAAATCCAGCTTCCGCCGGCCTTGCTAATCGAGTAATCCAGCGTTTCCTCGAAGGCCACCACGTGCCCGGTGTCCACGGTGAGGCCGCCCTCGACATCCAGTCCGCTTATCAGGCCGAAGGCGTTCACTAGGAGCGGCCCGATGCCCTCGACGGTGATGAACGACAGTGACTCGCCGGAGAGCATGCCCCTCAGACCCTGAAACTGCGTGTCGATGTCCAAGTCAACTGCTGAGCCAAGGTAACTGCCACCGGCGCAAATCCAGCGCGTCCTACCGGCACACTCAATAAGGGCGATCTGTCCTTGGAGCGTAGGAGCCAGACCAACTTCCGCTTCCCGGTTGTTGGTTACGCTGTATCGTGAGAAGAACAGATTCTCTTGCGCGAGAATCCGCCTGAGACCCGACATAATGCCGCCGGAGCTCCGACTGCGCGTTGTTACGTCAATATCCACGTTGCTCGACGCGCGAAACATCGACCCCGCCTCGGAGACGAACTCGTCGCCGGGGTTGAGACTCACCAATGCGGATCCAAATGCGCCGCTGTTAGATATCTCTATGTGCATATAAGTTTCAGAGTTTTATGGGACATATTGAGTAAGAAGGTCTTGTTTTCAATCTCAGCGGATTGTTCAGGCCGTGAATGGCGTCAGCCACGAAGCTAAGCCTTCCATGGTCCTCGTCTGCAAGTATATCTTGCCAGAGCCCGAAAAGTTCATCACAAGACCCTCGCCAGACAGCAACGTGCTCTTCAAGCCGCCCATGCCTTGGATGGAGAAACTCAAGCCCGGTTCCCAGGCTACGACGTGGCTCGTATCGACGATAAACGAGCCGTCAATCTCCCTCTCGATGATCGAGCCGTAGGAGTTGAAGAAAAGCTCTCCGGTTCCACTGCACTCTATGAAGAACAGTCCCTCGCCGGAGAACAATGCGCCGAGGCCTCCAAATTTGGTACTCAGGTTTATACCCGGGGTGCAGGCCATGAACGACCCTGCTGTCAAGATGATCGAGTCGCCTTGCAGCTTACGCTGAAGCACCGACCCCGGCACTGATGGTGAAAAGGCCACCTCTCCGCCATTATCGGAGAAATACTCCCCAACGAAGAGCGACTCCCCGCCAGTGAACTTGCGGATCAGGGCGGCAACAAGTCCACCCAGTAGCCTGGCCCTGGACTGCATCCCAGGATCCATCCACGCCATCGAGCCGCCCTCGGCGATGAACGTCTCCCCTCGGTTCAACCAGACACGCAACTGCCCGTAGTCGGGATTACCCTGGATTTCGAATTGCATTCCGCGATTGTAGGATTGGCCGATCATGCTTGTCAAGCGCGTCCCGCCCTTCAACGGTCCGGCATGACGAACCTGTTCTGATCGTTGTCCTGTTGATGCTCTGCTAGAACGTCAGGATCATGTTGGAGTACTGTCATAGTCTTGAGCAGGGTGAGTAGTTCTATGTGGGTGATACCTACCGACGCGGCCCGGATCGAGTGGTGGTCTAGCCTGATGTGGGCCAGGACCACCGGCTGCGGCCTCCACCAGTAGGCCAGTTGCACCTCGACCGATTCTCCGTCTACTTGGATGGTCACCTGTCGGCGGCTGGTGCGACTGATGCGCTCTAAATTCCAGTCGCGGTGGATATTGCCTTTGCTCCAATACTCTTGCATTAGCTTCCTGGAGCCGTAGCTACGAACGACGCTCTTGACAGCACGTAGGTCCGCCATAGGCCGGCTCACGCTAGAATCTTCGTTAATGTCGGCAGCCTGACTCAACTCTATCGCACGTTGAGGCTCGCTCGGCTCTTCTGTAGCATAAAGCAAGCTGACACTACTAATGGTTTGGCCGCGTCCCCTGCTGCCCCAGCCCAAGCTGCGCAGGCGTAGGCCACGAGGCCTGTGCTTGAGACCGTAAACCGGAAATGTAGCGTCGTCCAGCAGGTGCAATAGATCGATACGGCCCTCTGCGTCCACGCGGTGCCGGCCACTAACTTTGACGGCAATGACGGAGCTGCTCAGTATCCATCTCAGTCGAAGTAGTAGCCTCTTGAGGAGGTTGTCGCGTCCCAGGTTGCTGTACGTCGCTGTTCTACCCCTGCCGGCGGACTTCGTCCCGCACCTCTGACAGATCGTATCGGCCTGCGGCTGGCGTGATTGTCGCCCTAACGATTCGCGAAGACGCAGAAGACTTGTTGGGCGTTGATTCGCTTCGCTGGGCTCCATACGGTATAGGATCGTTTGTCCCATACCCAACCTGCCGCCGCACCTATAGCAACGAGTATCGCGCGCCGGCTCGGGGGGACTACGCATCCACCTCTAGCTCCGTCCAGGTTACCGGCAGGGCCAGAGCAGCTTAGGCCCTGCCACCGCTAAACTTCGCTCTTGGTTTGCTGGTCTGAGGACGACGGCCTGGCCGTACGATTTGGAGTCAAGGTAATCTAGTTCAGAGCGCGGATTGGGAAATGGTAGGAAAGGCCGATCGTTTCGCATTGCCCTGACCTAGCAGAGGCATCGGCAACAATCACTCGGAGCCAGGCTCTCCGTACTCCATCGGGTAGCCGGCGTCGTGCCAAGCCTCTAACCCGCCCAGAAGCGCGGAAACCCGGTCCGCCGAGTAGCCTAACTTGATTAGCCTTTGCGCCGCACCGGCGCTTGTCCGTTCATCCGGTCAAGTTCAGTAAAGGACCAACTCCTTGTGTTCGGGAACGTCAGCCAACGCACCGACCCGATCCTGATTGATGTCAGTCACCGACGCCAGTATCGCGCCCGACGCGCGCGCGCCTAAGAACGCCAGAGAGCTTCTGGTGTCCACAAGGACCGCTTTGTCTTGATCCACAAGCATCTTGGCCTGCTCCGGCGTGACTCGCCGGACGCCATCGGATTCCACGTAGCCTACCGGTTCCGATGTCGATTCACAGGCCATGAGCAAATGTACGCTCGCCACCATCAGTCCGATCGCTAGGAAGAACCGAGTCAGTGGAATCGCAGTGCCTTGGGTGTTCATTGTCTCCTACTTAGGATGAAGCCAGTCCAATTCCCGCATCGCATAAATATACGAGTAGAGTATACTTCGTCGCTAATCAATCTGCATTCATACTGCCGATGCAACTGCAAACGCCGGCTCCGTCAGGCTCAATCGCTCGAGGGTCGCCGGTGTTGGGACACCTGCGTCGCCGGTCCAGCCGCGCTCCCGATAGTACTCCTGCACCTCTTCGCGGATCTGCTCTTCACTGATACGGTGGTTGCTCAGCGGACCCTTGCGTATCGGTTCGTGCAAACGCTTTGGCAGCCTGTCATCCGCGACCGTGATCCCCTCCCGGAGGTTGAATAGTCTCGCCATCGTCAGGCCGCGCTCGCTCAGTTCGGTCAACTCGTCTAGTGTGACGTCCCAGCCGGTGGCTGCTTGCATGAGCTCGACCAACAGGGGCTCTTCATATCCCAGGAACTGGCACAGCCCCACGGTGTTGCGATTGCTTGTACGAATGGTCGCGGCGCCAGTGTGATCGCCGCCGGTGGGAGTGACCGGGTAGTTCCGCCGCTTGTCCTCCATCGCCCTGGGATCGTGCATAGCGATTTCAAGACCCTTGACGTGGACCACCAGGTCCTCGGTGCCCTTGCCTATCGTTTGCGCCGCACGCAAGGAGCCTTCCGCGAGTAGGTCTCCGAATCCTCGCCGATAGGCGATATCTTCGATGAGGTCCATCAGTTGCTTTCCGTCGCCGAATCGCAACTCGATGCCACCGGTATCTTCCTCGGTTACCAGTCCGGCCTCGTAGCACTCGGCGGCCCACGCCACGGTCACCCCGCATGAGATGCTGTCCATCCCCAGGTAGTTCAACATCTCGTTGGACTTGCACAGGGCAACCAGGTCGTCGATCTCCAGATTTGTGCCGATTGCGCCCAGCGTCTCGTACTCCGGCCCGCCAAACTTGGGATGAACTTTTATGTCGCCCTGATCGATCTTCACCCGCTTCTTGCAGCGCACCGAGCATGCATAGCAACCATCCATCTTCTCCAGATACTGGTCTTTGATCGCTACCGCGTCGATACGGTTCACTGGGGCAAATTGGCCGTCACGCATGTTGTGGACGATCAGGTGCCCCTCTAGCTCCTTGCCGACCATCGCCGCGCCGGTGCCAAAGTGGTGAAAGTTGTAGTGGTTCTCATCCATCGTAGAAGAGACCCACTTAGCCGTGCCTCGAAACTTTGTCGAATCAGCGACCGGGACTTTTTTCTTGCCCCGTACGGCAATCGCCTTCAGTAGCTTGGATCCCATCACGGCACCCATCCCGGTTCGGCCGGCGACCTCGTTCAGGTCGTTAGCCACGAGGGCATAGCGCACTAGGTTTTCGCCGGCTGGACCGATTTGGGAGACGCGGATCCACTTGTCCCCAAGCTCCTCCCGGATGGCGTCCTCGACTTCATCAGTCACCCTTCCCCATAGGTGCGAAGCGTCCCGCAACTCGACGTGGTCCTCGTTGATCCAAAGGTAAGTGGGTTTGCTGGCCCTGCCTGATATCACGATGCCATCCCATCCGGCCCGCTTGAGTTCTGCGCCCCAGAAGCCGCCTGCTTCGGCCTCGCCGAATATGCCTGTGAGGGGAGACTTGGCGCCGACGCTATGCCGTCCAGCGCCGGGGAATGGTATGCCGGTAATCGGGCCGGCAGCGAAGATGAGTCGGTTCTCCGGGTCGAGCGCGTCTACGTTCTGCGGTACTTCGGTGAGCAGGTAGTAGGCGATCATCAGCCGGCCGCCTACATAATGCCGGTACCAATCTTCCGAGTGGTGCTCTACCCAGATCTTGCCGCTCGTCAGATCCACACGTAGGATGCTACCCCAATATCCGTAGGACATCTTTACACCTCAGTTTGCCGTAGTCGATCTCTGGTCGTCACCGCGCCAGCACACCTTCGCGGATGCCGAGGCCGCCCTGCATCGGAGTAACCAACATGACTTCGTCGCCCTCGGCGAGGGACGAGTCCGGACGGCCCAACTCGCCATTGACTCCCACGATTATTTCATGTTTCAGCGGATTGATTTCTAATGTCCGGATCAATGCCGTCACGTCGGCGCAATCCGGCAAATCGATCTCGAAGGGATCCGGTCGGTTGCGCTGGTACACTCTCAGATCGCTGTACAGTTTTACCGTGATTCTCAAATCGTCCCGTCTTCCGGTGTGCCCTATTCTGACTTGCGCCCCCGATCGTTCGGTATTCTTGAGTCCGCCTATTGGGCCCGCACAGGATAATATTACTAGGATCATTGATCAAAAGCGGCGATAATCTTGCAAAGTCAATACAGGAGGAGGACAGACTTGAAGGTCTTAGAAGCAATCCATTCGCGATCGAGCATAGGTAAACTTAGCGATCAGCTACCGTCACGTGAGCAGATCGAACAGCTCTTGGACGCGGCAATCCGTGCGCCAAACCACCACGTGACCGAGCCATGGCGGTTTTTCGTTGTTGCCGGCGACGCACGGGCCGAGCTAGGCGATCTGATGGCTGACCTGTTGGCCAAGACTCTCGACGACCCGACCGCCGACCGTGCCCAGAACAGGCTCCGCCAGGAGCGATCCAAGCCGCTGCGCGCCCCGGTGCTAATCATAGTCGCCGCTAGCCCCAGTCGAGAGGGTAAAGTCATTGAGGCCGAAGAGGTCACCGCCACCGCCGCAGCTGTTCAGAACATCCTGTTGATGGCCCACGATATGGGCTTGGGTGCGCAATGGCGCACTGGCGGCATCGCCTACGACTCTTCGATCAAGAGTTGGCTCGGTTTGGAAGAAGGCGATCAGGTGATAGCTATCGTCTATCTTGGCCATCCGGCCATGTCGCCGCGTCATTCGAAGCGCCAGGCGGCTAGCGATCTGACGACGTGGGTAGGCTGGGCGGACTAGACGCCTCGACCCATCCGGCCCAACTCTCCCAGAAGATAGGCGGGCTGACAGGCACGATCGGTTAACATTGGTTAAACGCCAATAGGGTTAACCTGATTGCGGATTGCTTCCGTTGAGGGTTGCGTAGTGCGTTTGGTCAAGCAATCGCCACGACCGGTATCTCGACGCCTCGATAAAGCGATCGGACCCATCAATTGAACCCGCCGGCTCCTGCAAAGTTGACGCCGCTTCGGCGGCAGTATCTCCAGTTGAAGAAGCGTTTCCCAGATGCGATTCTTATGTTTCGCCTCGGCGACTTCTACGAGACCTTCGACGACGACGCCATATTGGTCTCCAGCGAGCTTAACATCGTACTCACGGGCCGCGAGGCCGGCAAAGGTAAGCGAATTCCCATGGCCGGCGTACCTTATCATTCATTGGAAACGCATCTGGCTAAACTGATCCGCAGTGGTCACAAGGTCGCTGTTTGCGAGCAACTCTCCGAGCCTTCCGCTGGATCCGCATTGGTCGAGCGAGACGTAGTTCGGGTTGTTACGCCTGGTACAGTCGTCGAGCCCAGCCTTCTTGATGAAAGAGTCAACAACTACCTCGCGAGCGTGTCGATTCAGGGTGACCGCGTCGGAATAGCCTATGTTGACGTGTCGGTCGGCACCTTCCATGCGACTCAGATTCGAAGTAAGGAGCCTTTGGTACGGATACGAGAGGAGATAGAACGCATCAATCCGGCTGAGTTGCTCTGGCCCTACGATCCCCGCGAAGCACCGCCGTCGCCGCCGGCCGAACTCGGCTTCACCGGCCGGTTCGAGCCCTTTGATCAACGCTATTTCGCTCTGAACAACGCTCGATCTTCTCTCCTCGATCTTTACGGAGTCGCATCCCTGGACGGGTTCGGTTGCGCCGGCTTGCCAATGGCGGTTCGCGCGGCCGGTGCCATTGTCCGCTATCTGAGCGACAGCCAACCCGGCGCGCGATTGCAGTTGAATTCTCTGACAACCTACTCTCTCGGTGGCTTCATGGTCCTGGATCCTAGTACGCGTAAGAATCTGGAGTTGACCCGCACTGTAAGGGGAGAGTCAGGCCGGGGGTCGTTGCTCTGGGCGTTGGACAAAACTAGAACGGCTCCGGGAGCAAGACTCCTCCGGCGATGGTTGCATGAACCGCTCCTAGATCTGAATCGCTTGAATGGTCGACACGACATAGTACAGGTGCTGGTCAACGACTTGGACGGCCGGCGCAAGATCGGCGAGACGCTTGTAGGTATGCCGGATCTAGAGCGGCTAACACACCGAGTCGTGTCGCGTCTGGCGACGCCGCATGAGCTTATCGGGTTGGTGAAAGCGATTGAGCGGCTCGAAGGACTGCGTGCAGAGTTGGACAGGCTCGTTCAATTGCCGGTAACAGAGGCTGCTGCCTTGCGGCCAATTGTCGGCCAATTGCCGGACTTGGGGTTCGTCGCCTCTCTGATTCGTAACGCCATAGTCGAAGATCCGCCAAATTCTTTCGCCGATGGAGGTGTGATCGCTCCTGGCTGCTCCGCACAGTTGGACGAGATAAAACAGTCGACTGCTGGCGCTCGGCAGTGGATTACATCTTTAGAGGTTACCGAGCGCAAGCGCACTGGCATCAAGGGCCTAAAAGTTGGTTACAACCGTGTATTTGGCTATTTCATCGAGGTCAGCAAGGCAAATTCTGATCGTGTTCCGTCTGACTACGTACGCAAGCAGACTCTGGTGAATGCCGAGCGATACATTACGCCTGAATTGAAGGAGCAAGAAGCCGTCGTCCTCGGCGCCCAAGAAAAGATCAGCGAGTTGGAGGCATTGCTCTTCCGTGAGCTCTGTGGCGAAATTGCCGGTTCACGCGAGCGTCTCTTGCAAGCTGCCGAGGTTGTGGCCCAAACAGACGTACTTCGCTCCATGGCTGAAGTCGCCGTCGAACGTAACTACGTCCGACCGGAGCTGGAAGAGTCAACTGATCTTGAGATCTCGGATGGCCGCCACCCTGTCGTCGAGGTGTCGCGAGGGGATACGCCGTTCGTACCTAACCATGTTCATATATCGTGTAATGACGACCAGGTAATCATACTGACCGGGCCCAATATGGCAGGTAAGTCTACCTATCTGAGGCAGACAGCGCTTATCGTTCTGATGTCTCAAATCGGTAGCTTCGTGCCGGCGTCCCGCGCTAAGATCGGCCTCGTCGACCGCATATTCACGCGCATCGGAGCACAAGATGACCTTGGTGCGGGCCAGAGCACGTTTCTGGTGGAGATGTTGGAAACCGCTAACCTCTTGACTCAATGCACCCGGCGGAGTCTGCTGATACTCGACGAAGTGGGGCGTGGTACGAGCACTTACGACGGTCTCGCAATCGCCCAGGCAGTCGTCGAGTATATTCACAACCACCCCAAGCTGGGATCCCGGACTCTGTTCGCAACTCATTATCGCGAGCTGACCGCGCTCGAAGGCCGGTTACCGCGTGTTCGGAACTATCAAACGCAGGTGGTCGAGCAGGAGGGTGAAGTCGTGTTTCTTCACCAAGTTACTCCGGGCGCGGCTGATCGTAGCTATGGCGTGCACGTTGCGAAGCTGGCCGGCGTGCCCAGAGCAGTTGTGCGTCGTGCTGAAGAGATACTTCAGTCACTTGAGCGGGGCGACGCAGTCGCGCTGTCGTCGGATATGAGGCGAGGCGGAAACGGAGGAGAAGCCGAGCTTCAGTTATCTATGTTCGGCGAGCCTGACCCGATCATCGAGGATCTGAGAGCCTTGGATGTTATGTCAATGACACCAATCGAAGCATTGGGAAAGCTGTATGAGCTGCAAAGCCGGCTGAAGGTAGACTCGGAAGATGAGGGGTAGGTACTGCCAGGTTATTGCCGAACTTGCGGAACGGCGGATGAGCCTCAAATCGATCTGCGCCGGCCCGTCACGCTATTGGGTCAAGCGCCAGGGCTTTTCTATTCTTTAATGTTTTAGACTTCTAGAGTTTTTTTCCTACGCCGACAAGCAGTTGGTCGAAACAATCAATCCGCCATGGCCATTTCGATAGCCCGCAAACTGCATGTCGTCATTCCGGCCCCCACCTCGTCATTGGTACGAAAGCATGTCCCGGACTCCGATCCGGGATGTGCCCTCCAATCAACCTCGATACCGGCTCTCCACGGGCGAAACGTGCCGAATCGTAGACCGATGGTCGATGGCGGAATGAGAGAATGTAGCGCGGGGGCTTGTCTCCCGCAGGGGTCGGGATGAGGCGTGGCAGAATCCGCCGTGTTAATTCGCTGTACCAAGCCACAACTCCGGCTTTTCATGCCTTGGTGTACCGGCGCCAGCCGGGATGAGCGATTGCTATGAAAGCATGTCCCGGACCACGATCCGGGAAAGACTCCCGCCACCAGTCTCGTCATTCCAGCGAAAGCTGGAATCCAGAGGGGAGGGGAAAGGCAAGACCACCGTCAATCTTTGGGTGGCAACGGGTGTTAGAGAATCAAAAACCCCTAGTCAAGCGCAGTTCAAGTTTCAACGGTCTCAGTCTTGACGATAGATTTCTCGACGGTGTCTAGCGCGCAGGAGGTGGATCTCGTTACCGACGATGTCGTAGCGGATTCGCCAGTCGCCCACACGCAGGCGCCAAGCCCCGGTTTCTTTCGCATGTACCCGCTCACCTCGATAAGGGTCATCCTCGAGTTGCTCCAAAGCCTGAATGATACGCACTTGTACTTGTGAATCAAGACGCTGAAGGTCTTTGACGAAACGTCTGGCTATGACCAGATGGTGGGGCTTAGAGGACATTCTGGGATTTGTCTAGCTCGCGACGCAGTTCCTCCAATGTGAGGGTCTTTCCAAGCTCGATCTCCCGGCGTGCCTCCTTGATGGATGCCACGTGAGATGGGTCTTCGAGTTCGGAAAGTGTTTCCACAATGTTCTCCCATTCCTCAATGCCCATAACTACCGCCATGGGATTGCCGGCACGCTTCACTAGGAAGCGATGACCGTGATAGCGAGCTTCCTCAAGAAGCTGCCCGAAGTTCTGCCTAGCCTTGAATGCTGAGATGACCTTTGTCGTAACTAACTCTCCTGTCATCCTTCTCCCGCCTTTCCTAGATTACAGTGATTACACTAATTGCATAAACTGTATAGCTAGACAGCGTTGAAATCAAGATATGGAGTGCCAATCAGCTTCCCGTAGATGGCGAATAGTCATTGCGCTAGAATCTAGGGGATATCTTTGGGCGGGGTGGGTTGAATTGCGTCGTGCCGTCATAGAGCTACGCCGATTCGCCTTCTTGCTATTGATGGCGGTTGCGGGTTGCCAGCCTTTCTTGTCAATTGCGCCTACTCCTTCCCAAAGCCCTACGACCTCGTCTACCGTGATCCTCGCGGTGGACTCGCCTACACCGACTTCCACCCAACCGCGACCGACCTCCGCGATCGCTAGCCCTTCCCCATCTCCAGCTCTCACGGCGTTGATACCGACTGTAATGCCTATCATTCTGACTCCCGCAGTGATTCTCTCGATGTCGACTCCTACGATCAGCCCTACGCCGGAATCGATAGTCTGTCTGGTCGGTAATACAGACGGCGACGGGGTGTATATTCGCGGGACCCCCAACATGGACGACAGGATCAAAGCGTGGCCTGACGAGACGGAAATGCTAGTCGTCGGGCCCGATCTTCGCTCCGAAGGCAGGGTCTGGAAGAGCGTCCGGGATCCTGAAGGGAATATCGGGTATCTGCCGGCCGAGTATGTGATTTGCGTTGAACCGACTATCGAAATTGAACCCAGTCCTACGCCAGTCTCGGAGCGAACGCCTCCGGCTGCGACGGCAACCTCGACCACCACCCCTACTAAGAGTCCGACAGCAACACCTACACTTACCCCAATTCAAGCGGGAGTAGCGTGCCCAGACTCGGTGCCTTGGAACGAGGCAAAGATGCACGTGGGCAAGCGGTTGGCCGTAGTAGGACCAGTTGTAAAGACAGGGTATCTACGTGAGAGGGCAGGTTCCCCTACGATCATGGAGCTCGGTCGCAATTTGCGAGATCCGAATCGCTTCACTGTGGAGGTCAGAGGCCAAGATAGGGCAAAATTCCCTTCCCCGCCAGAACACGCTTATATAGGAAAGACTGTTTGTGTGACTGGATTGATTTCTGAAGAAAACGGCATCGCCGGTACCGTGGTGAGTTCGCCCGCCCAAATTGTTGTCGTGCAACCAGTGCCGGAACAGTAATGCCGGAAAAGCCCCTAAGCGTGTTCCCCTTACGAACGACTAATCCTGGACATTGTTCATGGGCGTGCGACGCTGGCCTGCATGAGCCCAGCCATGCGTGGCTTTGGATCTCGCTACTTTATCGGCCTTCCCGTAGTCAGGTCAACTTTACCAACGCGTTGCTGATGGGCCCCCACCACGTGTGCGACCAGATGGTCGTAATTTAGCGGTTTCGAGTAAACACCCTCCACCCGCGGCCCCGTCCTCCGGTCAAGCCGGCCTGGGTAGCTTGAAGCCACAAATAGAGGAATGTCCTTGATCGCGTAGTCGTCTTTAATCTCGCGGATCGCCTTTACGCCGTCCCCATCCGGCATGGTGATGTCCATGACGATAATGGCCGGTTTAATCTCTTTCACTTTGTCCTTTAGGTCAACTGAGGAGCGCGCCAGTAAGGCCATAAACCCATATCTAGCGAGCCTTCGACTTAATTCATCGAACACGTCCACGTCCCTATCCAGGACCAAGACGGCTCGTTCAAATCCTTCCATTAACTCCGCTCCCGGAATGCTTTATGCGAGTGTAGCTCGGCACGGATTCTACCACAATAAGGTCTACGCTTTGGTCAATGTTATTCCAGTTGCGTTAAGACTGAGCCGACCCACCAATAGTCCTCCGAAAAAACAGGTGCCTGAGTAGACCCGACTATCCACCTCGTCAACCACGCAGAGGTGGGAAACCGCGAGCCACGTCCGCAGAGAAAATGTCGGGCTGGGGCTTGTTCCCAGCCAAGGGCACAGCCGGCCGCTGGCCCCAGCAGCACCGTCCGGCGCACCACAAAGGCAGGATTCACCATAGGGGAGGTTCTCGAACCGCCTTGGGCGGAGAGGGGCATCCTCCAGACAATCTCTTTCGGTGACCATCACCTTACCTAACCGGGCATCGACAGCTAATAGCGCAGGGTGAACGGACTGCCCACGAGGACCCTGCGTCCCACCAACGGCCGACGTTATTGTGGGGCCGTCCTGGGTGACCGAACCGGGTAATGAATCGGAACGCCCTCGGCCGTCCGCCAACCGATTGACTGGTTCCCCGCCCGCCCGTACAATCGCCTGCGGGAACGATCGTGGGTCACTTGCGCGCTTACAGGTCGTGGCACAGATCTCGCATATGTACTCAAGCCATAGTCATTTTGACTGAACGCCCTTGACGAGACTTCGCTCATCTTAAGAGGCGAGTGAAGAATGCACCCACATCATTACCCCGCAGCCTCTGCACAACGAACCGGGCCAACCAAGATGTTGAGATATGGAGAGAGGCAGTCATAGTTATGGGGAAGAAACGCTTAGTTGACTTGAGTCACCCGTTCGGAGACAAGGCTCCCTTGTGGCCTTATTTCAGCGACGTGAAAATCGAGCGGATGCATTACCACGCGAAATCTGGTGTGTTGTCCCAAGTCATTACGACTACTATGCACATTACCACTCACGCCGACTCGCCGGCACACGTGATAGAAGGAGCTCCTTTCACCGATCAGATACCTCTCGATAGCTATTATGGCACTGGCGTGGTGGTCGACATCCCAAAATCTAAGTGGGAATTAATCACTGCGGACGATCTGGAAGCGGCTAGGCCCAAGATCGAGAAGGGCGACATCGTTATCATCCACAGCGGGTGGCATCATAAGTACTCTGATAGCGCCGAGTACTTTTGCTACTCTCCCGGCTTGGGCAGACAGGCCGGTGAGTGGTTCGTCGAGAGACAGGTGAAGGCCGTAGGCGTTGACCAACAAGCTCTTGATCATCCCCTCGCGACTGCAATTGCGCCTCACGGTCCTGGCCCACTGCGGCCGGATATATGCGCTGAATACGAGAGAGAGATGGGCCGGCCGGTGTTGGAGGATTTCCCGGAATGGGAGCCGTGCCACCGGCAACTCTTGGGCAATGGAATTATGGGTTGGGAGAATGTAGGAGGTGACATAGACGAAGTTGTCGGAATGCGAGTCACCATCGCAGGTTTTCCAATTCGATGGGTCAAGGGTGACGGTTCCATTGTCCGTTTGGTTGCCTTCGTCGATGAAGGGGACCAGTAAACGAAACTGTCAGGCTGATTAGACTGCACTCAACCGTCTAAGTCTTGATGCCTCACTCAGTGCGTTGGGGAAGTCCATGGCTGTGAGCAATTCAGGCTGCAACCGATTCTCGGCCGTAGCGGTTGTCGGCGCCGGTTTGATGGGCCACGGCATCGCACAGCTCTTTGCTACCCGCAACGTTGAGGTCCACCTTCACGACATCGATTCCCAAGCGCTCTCGCGAGCCGTCAAGAATGTGGCATCTAATTTGGACACTATCGCGGCAAATGACCTCATCCAACGATCTGAGATCGAGCAGATCATCGGAAGGATACATACGCATTCCTCGATGGAGGAGGCTGTAGCCGACGCCGGACTAGTAGTGGAGGCCGTTTCCGAAAATGTCGACTTGAAGCAAAAGGTTTTCCGTGCTCTCGATGAGCTTTGTCGCCCGTCCGTAATCCTGGCGACAAATACATCGGCGATCAGCATTTCGGACATATCGAAGTTGGTCTTAAACCGGCACAGAGTCGTGGGTACCCATTTCTGGAATCCGCCATATCTCATCCCGTTGGTGGAAGTTGTGAAGGGATCTGATACTGCTCAGGACACGGTCGACGTCGTGTACGATTTTCTCCAATGTGTTGGCAAACGCCCGGTGAAGGTGAGGAAAGACGTCCCGGGGTTCATAGGTAATCGACTCCAGCACGCGTTGTGGCGTGAGGCAATCTCCATTGTCGAAAGCGAGATCGCCGAGGCGGATGACGTCGACGAAGTGATCAGCAGTGGCTTTGGTCTGCGGTTGCCGGCGCTTGGCCCATTAAGGAATGCGGACCTCGTTGGCCTTGATCTTACTCTCGCTATCCACGACTACTTGTTACCTCACATCTCCTCTACGCCGGCGTCCTCGCCGCTACTACGACAGAAAGCGAGTAAGCAGGAATTGGGATGCAAGAGCGGCAAAGGATTCTATGATTGGACACCTGAAGACGAGGAGGAGGTCAAGAGACAGTTGATGGCCCATCTGATGGCGGCCAGAGAGGTTAGAGACTCGTTTTCCCGTTCCTAGGATCGCCCAGCGTGCCCACGAATGCGTGCGGCAATAGATCCGTTCCCGCTGGCCCGGGACACCGTTAACTAGGGGCGGATTATTTCTCTGAGAAACGCCGGTTCACCCATCCTTCGATAGCGGTAGGGAATGGACCTAGCCTGACATTCGGCGTCCGACCATAATTGTCTTCCTAGACGCGACCTTCGCAAGGCCGTGGCGATTCCCGTCCTTACGTCGCCTTTTCGGCGGAAGCCGGAATCTTGGGGCGGGAGGGCGACGCCAACCTCTCCCTCGATAAGAGTAGATTGAGACGATGTTCAATCCAGTAGCGCTGGGGTTTTTCCCAGTCAATCACACGTAGGACGTCAGCCTCATTCGAACCGTCCGGCGAACCACCGAATGTCATCGTAACTATAGAGGCGGTTCGCGAATCGCTCTGGACGAGTGATCGGAGAACCCTCTTTACTCCCGCGACCCCCCGCGGCATTCCCGGGAAAACACTTCCCACCCGAAGCAAGGGGACCCCTCGCCCAAGTCGCAAGGCACTTTTGCCTCCTCGGTGAAATATTGAAAATCCCTGAGCGGCTCTTCAATCGATTCGTGCAGGACGGCTCCTAGACTGGTATAATAATGGTACACATGTTCGCATCTTTCCAAGCCCGGACCAACGCCGGCACTGGCCCGCGTCACATAACGTTATGTCGACATGTTGGTCTTGGTCTCAGAACCAAACACGAAATATGCAAAACAAATTTATGGACACCCAAGCGGGCCGGGTAAACAAAAGTGAAAATTGCAAAACAAACTTCCGAGCCGTCGATGCGGTGGTGTCAAGAGGTTCGTACCGGATAGCTTCGAAAAAAGTAGAAAATGCAAAACAAACATCCTGAACGCTTGCGTCAGTTCGCATGCCGAAACGTGGGGCGACCAAGACGAGTTTGTCTGGCAAGACATTGCCGTATGAAAACACGGTCCGAGCCGGCCTTCAGGGCCGGTGGTGGCCTCAGCCGGCCGCTTTGGCCGACAGCGCGGCAGGTGCAGGTGCGCCGGTCCCGCCTCCTAGGGCATTCGCGTCCGACCTGAACCACTTGAATTTGAGGGCGCGACGGTGTCTGGAGGCGACTCCTCTAGCCCGCCTCCGGTGGCATGAACCTAGTGAACCAAGCGGTGCTCTCCGCCATCACTCTCTCAAAATATGGTGATCCGTACGCTTGGTAGTGTCCGCAACCGTCCAGGACTACCCACTTCTTTGGCTCGCCGGCTACTTGGTACAGCTCCCTGGTATTGTCATCGGGGACCAGATCGTCTTCCTCTGCCACGATAAACAGCGCACTCTGCGGTGGTGTCCGCTTCATCACTTCCTCTGGGTGAAAGTTGATGACCGCTTCCGCTGTCTCCAAGGGCATATCTGTGCAAGTATCCGGGTACCTCTTCTGGGTGAGCCGGATCATCTCGGCGGATTTTGGGTCGGGAAGCATAATGTGCAATCGGTCTACGACCCGGGAAGCGCCGTTGATGACCCGATACCTCCGGTCGTCCTCCAGCTCCTTCAGGAACTCCTTCCATTCCCAAGTGCGCCGCAAGCCGCGCAGCCACTTCTCGCCACAACCTACCCCGACTATGCTGACCAGGCACTTTACTCGGGGATCGACGCTTGCCACGTAGCACACGTTCGCCCCACCGAAGCTGATTCCGTGAAGACCAATCTGATCGGCGTCAACGGCGTCTTGGAGTTGAAGGAACGTGACCGCGCTTGATATGTCTTTGACTTGTTCCTGCGGGATCATGCGCCAGCGATGACCCTCGCTCTCGCCGAATCCCCTGTAGTCGAAGGTGAGAGCCACGAACCCGTTGTTGGCCAAATGGCTGGCCATCTGGGGAAGAAACCTCTCCTGATGAGCGCCGAATCCTGGGCAAAGAACCACTGCGCTTCGTTTCTCCCCACCCTGGATTGCCTCAGGAGTGTATAGGTAACCAACCAGCTCTATCCCATCGCTGTAGAATGTGATCCGTTCTGCCATAGCACCTCTTGGTTCAGTCTAGGTGTGGTGAGAGCCAATGGCGCCGCACTGCACCCGGTGGCTCCTCTTGGAACGATCGATCGGGGTCTTGACTATGCCTAGAGCCCCGGAGCCCTACTTCGCCACGAGCCCGCCATCTATGGTCAGCGTGTGCCCGACAACGAAGGACGCCTTGTCCGAGCTGAGCCACACAACAGCTTCGGCTACCTCCTCAGGTTCGCCCACGCGCCCCA
Organism: Chloroflexota bacterium; assembly: GCA_965220775.1. Taxonomy (GTDB): domain Bacteria; phylum Chloroflexota; class UBA6077; order FW602-bin22; family JBCLEL01. Next base: position 3,181,628 of record OZ244845.1, on the reverse strand, counting down.
TAGGCTGCCAGTCGTTCGCCTCTCCACGCAGTTCGGGATTGGCCTTGAAGATACGCTCCATAAGATCGGTGCGGATCAGGCCGGGGCATACGGCATTGATGCGGACCCCTTGCGGCGCGTGTTCCACAGCCATCGCCTTTGTCAAGCCGGTAACCCCGTGTTTGCTGGCTACGTAGATAGGTTGCTTTGCCACTCCGACCAATCCGGCAATGGAAGAGGTGTTGACGATTGCTCCACCCCCTTGTTTGATCATCTGAGGAATCTCGTGCTTCATGCACAGCCATACACCCTTGAGGTTGACCTCGATTACGCTGTCTAAAGTCTCTTGGGTGTATCTCTGGTCGGGGAAAGTAAGCTCGCGTTCTATGCCTGCGTTATTGAACGCACAGTCCAGACGGCCGTGGGTCGCGACGACTTGGTCGATTAGGGCCTTGATTTCCTCTTCTTTCGAAGCATCGGACTTGATGAATATGGACTCGCCTCCCGCCTCGTTAATCTTGTTGGCGGTAGATTCGCCGCTATCTACGTCGAAGTCGGAAACCACGACCTTAGCCTCTTCCCTGCCGAAAGCAAACGCCGTGGCTCTGCCGATTCCGTTGCCTCCTCCAGTTACAAGGGCGACTTTTCCCTCAAGCCATCCTGCCATAGTTTGCCTCCCTGGTAGTGTTGTTGCCATCCCGACCAGTCCCCCGGAGAATGGCCGCCAAATGCGCCTCGAGCTCGAATTACCCGTTCGCCGTTAGCCGTCTCGCATCAAGTCGGCGGGTCGAATTCGTGCATGGGCGCGCGAGTATGCGCGCCTCTTGCCCAGCTTGCGTTCAGGAACTTATCGCTTAGTTCCCTTGATTGCAGGATCGGATATGCTGAAGGGCCAACCTGACCCTCCGAAGTGGTGGAACTCGTCGGATTTCCCGCAAACCCAGTAGAACATTTTGGCCACTCTCAGGACCGACTGCCACTTGCGCGCCGGCCCGTCAAAATAGTCGTTGGTATAGTCGTATTCTGCGCCAATGAAATCGAAGTTCGGATCGAATAGCCAGTCCCGCTTGGGTGGGGTGGTCCGCCAGTAATCCCATTTGAGCAAATTGCGGGTAGATGAATCGACTTTGTTCGATTGCCTGTGCCAGATGGAATACGCGGTGAAAAAGACCGATCCAGCGGGTGCGACGGTTGCCACCTGGCCGGCCAAACCGCCAAAGTGATCTAACTCCTCACGCGGTATTGGCACCAAGTGAGAGCCCGGCATCACAAGTGTCGGCCCCATCTCCATAGTGTTTTCTTGGGGGATGTAGAAGACTTGGAGTATGTTGCACTCGCGCTCGAAATCCGCGCCGGCGTCCATATGCCAGCTCTTCGCCGGTACTGGGCCTACCAACCGATGGTTCGCAATCCAGTCGGGCATCTGGAAGTTCTCGCCCAGAAGCGACCTTGCAACGCCGGCGACCTCGGGATGTAGTAAGACTTCATCGATGAACCGCTCGTCTCGCGCGAGCCACTCCATTTTGTTGCTAGACCTGCGATTCATTTCGTCGGATGCCCACTCGTTTGTGGATTGGGGAATTACTCCTTCGAGGATCAGAAAACCCTTCTTGCAAAAATCCAGTACGTCCTGGTCGGTCATTGTTGGCCTAATGTCTGTGGATGCTGTTGTCGCTGCAATCGCCATTATTTAACCCCACTTTTCAAGTATGAATTCACATGAGAGATGAGTATCCTGCGTGTGCCCAACAGGTAGCTGTACCGGGAAGCGGATAACTCTCCAGCCGTCATTCATCGCCTCAAGTACGGATTTGTACGGCCAATCCGCCGCATCGAATGGCCCGTCCGAGACGACGCCGTTTTGGACCATCCGCATCCCTATTACACGCTCCGTAACTGAAGATGTATTGCTCTGTAAGTAGAGCAGGCTTTGGCGATGGCCGTTGTTGGCATCAATCGCCTCACCCAGTTCGCGCAACCGGGATTCCGTCAACTCTCCACATCTCAACTGTTGTATGCATTCCTCAAGATGCTGCTTGATACTAGCGGACAATTTCTATCACCTCAATTCCTCAATCGCTCTGACGTGGAATCTACCGCCGACGTGCCACTTGAATCATTCGATCCACCAAGCCGCCCGGCTGGGGGGGCCGGCCAATCCTGGTCTTCCAGAACTGCCGGAAGGGACCACATAATCATCCCCTGATAGTAGTCATTTCCATTATAGCGACTACCGGTGCCGCCGTGAATGAGGCAGGCCATGTAATTCGTCACCCGCCGAAGCCGAGCTTTATCCTCGACGCAATCGACCCCGCTCAACTCCTGGGCGGTTAGGGTCCCGACCCTCCCACTGGAAGCAATTCCTAGCCGCGGCGTGTTGAGACTTAGGCGGGGAAAGAGCAAGTCGAGCATCGAGCAGTAAGCCAGACTCCCATTGGCTTCAGCGTCGACGCCGCCAACCAGCATTCCACACACGAGTTCCGAGTCGGATCGATCGATGAGGCCCGAGACGGGTTGCGAGAATCCTTCGGCCTGAAACTCGTTCCATGGTAAAACGGGCAGATCTAATCGAAACAGCCTGTGAGTTGGGCGATGCGCCCAGTGCCTCGCCATTCTCTGTGCCGCTCTCCTACGGCATACTTCGTCAAGGGACAGTGGCAGCAGGCTTGCAGTCTCACGGCTCGTATTCTAGCCGAAACTGTGGACTAGCAACCAGGTCTCCTGCTCGGGGAGCCACCAGCGTGATGCGCGGCGCGCTAGGTCAAGAATTCGGCGATGCGCTCCGCGATTACCATCGTTGTGGCGTTGGTGTTCGCACGGATACAGTCCGGCATTATCGAGGCATCGGCTACAACGAGTCCATCTAGGCCGTGCACCCTACCTCGTTGGTCGACGACGGCCATTGGGTCCGAGGCCGGCCCCATCTTGCAGGTGCCAGAAACGTGATGGCCTGTCGACACCCTTCTCATGATCCATTTGTCGAGCGTCTCGTCCGAACGCAGATCTTCATCGGCCGGATCTAGACGCCGCTGGATGATGCTCGCAAGTTCGGGGTATCTGGCCAGCTGGAGCGATGTCCGAACTGCGTACCGCAGGCGTTGTCGGTCGAAAGGCTCCTGTAGATAGTTATAGTCCAGCGTTGGTTGCACCTTAGGATTTTTAGAGGCAATTCTGAGTTCCCCTGCACCTTGGGCGAGTTGAAGCAATGCGACCATGCTGATACCTTCGAAAGGAATTGAGTGCGGGCTGGTCTCGTGGGTGGCGAAAGAGGCTTGCTGAATAGCAATGTCGTTCCTAAGGGTTGAGCCGGGTGCCGTACACCTTAGGAAAACCTGTATTCGGGGCGCAAGCTCATTCTGCACGAATGTGTCGACGGTCCCCCAGGTTAACGCGACTATGGGATGATCGCGCAGGTTCTTGCCAACTCCAGGAAGTTCGTGCGTGATGGGGACCGGCTCTTGATTGCTTTGCGGTCCGATCCCCGAAAGCAACAGGAGGTGAGGTGAGCCTATCGCTCCTGCGCACAGTACGATCTCCTGTCCGTAGACAGCTGAGACCTCGCCTCTCCGCTCTACTAGCACGCCGATAGCCTTCTTCCCATCGAGAAGCACTCGGTGCGCGAGGGAGTCCGGCTGAATCGTCAGGTTCGGCCTTGAACGTGCTGGGTTGAGGTATCCGATAGCCGTGCTCCAACGGATACCGTTGTAGTTGTTAAACGGGCTTGGCCCGACGCCGTCCGAGTAGGGATGGTTGTGATCTGGGCACTCGGCGAATCCCGCAGTCAAGCAACTATTGTAAAAGGCTAGCTGATCGCCGTGCCAATCCTCCTTCTGGAATCGCCCAACGGGGATGGGGCCGGCGTTGCCGTGATATTCGTCATCGAAGTCGAGGTCGGTCTCGATCTTACGGAAATAGGGAAGGAGTCTTTGAAAACTCCATTCATCGTTGCCCGACTCTGCCCAGCCGTCGTAGTCCTCAGGAACTCCTCGCAGAAAGATCATTGCGTTCACAGCGCTTGATCCTCCGGTCACTTTTCCTCTGTACACGGACATTCGTCGATCCGGAGTGGCGCGGGCTTCGAAGTTCCAGTCGTGTTTACTGGTGGGGCCAAAGGCCTTCGGTAGCGGTCTGTCAAAGCGAGAATAGGCGTATTTGATCTCATCCGGCATTCGTTCGAAGTCTGGATAGTCTGGGCCCGCTTCCAGCAAGAGCACAGACCTCTGAGGGTCTTCAGAGAGGCGCGCGGCCATAATCGCACCAGCGGTGCCGGCTCCGACGACAATCTGATCGTAGGCCAAGATTAGGTCTCCTGCAGGCGACCTGAGGTTTCAACTGGCAAGGATATATCCAGGCGCTGTGGTACCAGCACTCCAGAACGTTGCTTAGTTCGTACGCGGACGCACCGTCAATGCCCGCGGCGTCGAGATGTCCGAGCGGAATTCGCCAAACTAGGGGACAGGAACCACTTCAACTTGGGCATCCTAAAGAGTGCGCCTTACGATGGTTGACAGTTTGTGGCATCCTAGTGGGAGTCTCGGAATCAACAAATGTATTGGGTCGTCCCACCTTGTTGGAGATCGCATCGTTCGGTTCTCCGCTCGAACGTGCACTGAGATTTGATCTTCGGGCACCTATTGGGACAGCAAAGTGGGCGAACGAAGAGGTGGTGCGAATTGCTCAGGCGAGAGCGGAACAAAATCCTTTTGATATACCTGGATCCGATAAGACCCAAAATCTGCGACGTACATCCTGAATTGTTTGTCGATCTTCACAGACTTAGGACTCCTAAATCGCTCTTGCGGCTCAAGGTCGGCCATTTCCCGCAACCGGTTCGGTAGCGCGTTGGCCATCATGTATTTTCGACCGGATCTGGACAGAGTCGCGTTACCGACAAACCTCTTAACGTAGTGGCCTTCCGAGTTAAATTGTTGAACTCGATTGTTGCCGCAGTCCGCCACGTAAATCTCACCATGGCCATCGACGGCAATCCCCGCCGGCCGGCTGAACTGTCCGTTGCCGTCGCCCGAGCTACCGATTCTTAAACGGAAATTCCCATCCGCGCCGAACTTTTGGACGCGGTCGTTCCGCCAGTCGACAACATAGACGTCACCGAGTTCGTCCACGGCTATGCCCCACGGCATGTTGAACTCGCCGTCGCCATTGCCAAACTGTCCCCAACTAAGGAGAAACTCACCATTCTTGGAGAATTTCTGTACGCGATGGTTCATGGTATCTACAACGTAAAGATTCTCATCGACGTCGAACGCAATTCCAGAGGGACGGTTGAGTTGGCCATTTGCCTTTCCATGCTCGCCCCACTTGGTCACGAATTCACCATCAGACGTGAGGACGGTAATCCGGTGAAGCGCCTCGTCGGAAACCCAAAGTCTCTGTTCCCGGTCGATTGCGATGCCTGCCGGCAACTGGAACTTACCATCGTCGGTTCCGAATCCGCCAATCGCTCCAAGGTTTTCATCCAATTGGGTTAGCCGGCTGATCTGGGCGAAACTAGGGCTTCGGCACAACACGTATAGTGTTTCGTCAGCTGCAATTGCGAGGTCTACGGGAAAGTTCGTTACCCTTCTCATTCCCAATGTTTTTACGTAAGGGAACCCGGCCCTCAGAAGCCCATGAGGTCTGCTCATCATTGTCTCCGGATGATACCTTTGCGATCTGCCCGATGCGCTGCGCTTTGACTAAGCAAATGGCCGGACTTGCTCAAATGTCCCGCCTACGATTGGGCCGGCGTCCAAGCCCAGCCATTGCTCCAGCAGGGTCGCGTAAACACCTCGAAAGTCGATGGTGTGGCGGAGGTCTTCCCCATTCAACCATTGGCTGGGTTCCAACGGTGGGTATTCGGCGTACAATCCGCCGTTGACCCGCTCACCTATGATGAACGCGCCTCCACCGGAACCGTGGTCGGTGCCGCTGCCATTGTCTCTTATCCGACGCCCAAATTCGGTGTACACCAAAATGGCCACCTCCTCTGAGGCGTTGTGTTCCTGGAGATCCTGGTAAAAGGCGGTCATGGCATCCGAAAACTCGCCCAGCAACTTGGGATGGTTTGGCCCCTGGTTAGCGTGGGTGTCGTATCCGGGTTGCGCCGTAAAGAAAACACGTGTTCCCAGGCCGGCGAGATGTACCCGCGCCACATCTCTGAGACCCCGCGCGATCACACTGTCAGGATATTGAACACTCGACGAGTAGTTGACGGGCGCCTGTTTGAGCCGGTCGGCACCTAGAAGTAAATCGGTGCCAGTTTGGGCCAGGTAGTCCATTACCGGCCCTGTTCCTATGGCTGGGGTGTACATCTCTTTGAAATGGGTCAGGGCTTGCTCGCGCTGTGAGGCGTCACTGATACCACTCATTAGCCCATAGTTGTCGAGGTCACCAACCGAGGCAACAGGCACACCCGGTACGGCCATTGCGCGGGGAAGACCCCTTCCGACGTTAACGCCGGTGAGAACGTTGTGTTTCTGTGGGTCGAGTTCTCGTATTGTCTTGCCAAGCCAGCCTTCGGTGGCGACGTGCGCCGGTTCGCAAGTATGCCAGATGTCCATCGCTCGAAAATGCGAGCGACTGGAATTGGGGTAGCCGATTCCCTGAATGACTGCAACCTTACCTCCGTCGAAAAGGGACTTAAGCCCTTCGACCCTGGGATGGAACGCAAGGTTGTTGTCTATCGGCAACGCCTCCTCTTGCCCGACGACTAGCGTTTTTCTACTATCGTAGTAATTCGGGTTCGTATAAGGCACGACTGTGTTCATAAAGTCGTTGCCCCCCGAGAGCTGCACGACAACCAAGACTGGTTGTTTGTTGTTCGTGTTCATATTCGCCCCCTTCACCACTCAAGCGAATTGGTATTCACGCGACGACACTACTAGTTGAAGAATGTGGCCTACCCAGTCAGCACTCAGCCTCTTATCATCCTCGCTGTCGAAGCGAGTCTCGAACCTGGACTCGGCGGCGTTGACCAGAGCGCTGCGAGTTTCGCGGCTCGCCTCTAATGAGCCCGCTAGAACCAAGACGCGGTCGATTAATGCTTCCGGTGATAGCGTCTCTCGTTCAGATCTCAGCCTTGCAACTATGTCCTGAATTCCAGGTTTGGTCACGTCGGACATCTCGTTTACAGCGAAATTCACCCGTTCGTTGAGAGTTCCGCCGTCAATCCACTCCTTGCCCGTGTGCCACCCCTCAACGGTAGGCGGATTCATTATCTCCTGTCCCATGGCTCTAGAAGCTGCGATCAACTCGAGTAGTCGGTGGTCTGGGAACTTGTACGTTCCAGTTAACTTGATAGTCCCCACGATCAACTCCGTAGGGGACTTGACCCGCTTGAGTCTCGCTTCCTTGAAAAAGTCGGAATTGAACAGTACTCTGAGCATCGATCGAATGTTGCCACCACTGTCAAAGTACGCGGTCACCAGCATCTCTATCGCGTGGGGATCCTGGGGCGGGACTTGATTCCACGATGGCACCTGCGGCTCGTCGGCGACAAAGAAGTTGTAGAGGTGCCTCGAAATAAAACGAGCGGTGGCGGGCTGCTTCACAATAATCTCGATGATGTCTTCGCCGTTAAATCGGCCAGTTTCTCCGAGGAAGGTCTTGATGCTATCGTCGTGGTCATCGTCGCGATATAGAAACTCGGCATAATAGTCACCGTGGGGATAAAGAGGAATCGGCTGAGAAAACGTCCACCCGGTAAATGCCCGAGCCGCCATCTTGATGTCTTTTTCTGTGTAATTGCCTACGCCCATCGAGAATAGTTCGAGCAGTTCGCGACCGTAGTTCTCATTTGGCTCATCCCTATGGTTCTCGTTGTTGTCAAGCCAGAAGATCATCGCCGGATCTCTCGATAGCTCCATCAGGATCTTGCGGAAATCCGAGAATCCAACCCGCCTAAACATGTCAATTTGGTCGGGAATTGACCATATGTGCTCGGATTTGTACCAAGCTGTGGCGAAAACATGGTGCCAAAATAGCGCCAACTTTTCCTCAAGCGGACGGCGGCTGTTGATCATCCGGAAGAGCCAATTTGGCTGCTGAGCGTTGAACTCCCCGTCCCAATAGCGCTCCATAACGTCACGTTCGATATCCGGCGCGCGTTCGGGATGAATGAGGTCTTCAACGATTTGCTCGTAGCCCTTGTCAGCAAGCGCTTCCAACTCGGCATAGGTTGCTCCGAACCCTGCGCGGCGCATCAGATGGGCGATAGAGGCGAATTCCGTCTCTGACACGAGCTCCTTACCCCTTGCTAACCTTCTCTCAATCAGAATACGAATCTAATCTATTATAACTCGAATTTTCTAGATCAAGGTTCGGACCTTACGGCCGAACGAACGCTGACCTGGGTGGTGAGCTGAGGCTAAATCGAACAGGCCAATGGAGACTGCGGACCTTCAAGACGGTGGAAATTGTCCAAGCTCGGGGCGCCTGTCGATTTCGAAGCCGGCTATTCATCGAGCAACAAACTCGGCTTGAAGTCTCCGGCTGCGGTCCCCAACATACTCTGACTTCCCGCCCAGGACCAGTCGGTCTCGCGGGCGGTGACAAACTCCAACAGGGCCGGCTCGCCCTGTTCTTCGGATACGCGTATTGCCCGCTTGAATGCATCTGCAATCTCGCCGGGATCTTCAATTCGCTCTGAATAACCGCCCATGGCTCGCGCAATTTCCGAGTAGTTGCCTTCTAGTTCACTGGTGCGATAGGTTGTGTCGGCGACGGGCATAGACCTGCCTTCTGAGGCCATCCCTGAATTGTTAAGAACTATCGTAATAATCGGAATCCGGTTTCGAACCGCGGTCTCGAAGTCGAGGCCCACCATTCCAAACGCCGCATCGCCCATGAAGTTGACGCAAAGCTTCTCCGGCCGTGCGAGTTTCGCACCCATAATAAGGCCTAGCCCAGTGCCAAGACCGTGTGATTTGCCCCAACCAATGTAGCTTCGCGGACCGCCCGCGCGATAGAAGGGCATCATTTGCATTCTTGGGTTCCCGGAGTCGTGGGTGACTATAGCGTCATCAGGATCTACCGTCTGCATGAACTCCCAAATTACGCGGTACGGATTGATAGGTCGCTCTCCACTCGTAAGCTTGTGCATCCAGTCAGCTAACCAGCCGCGATCGATGGATGCGATCTCTTCGACGATTGCCGGATTTTTTCGTCCATTTTCCCCTACGATGTCGCGGCAAGCGTCGATCAGTTGTCGCAGTACGAGCTTGGCATCTCCGATGATTGGATATTCGACCTGATAGTCTTTATTGATGTCGGCGGGATCGTTCGTGGCGTGAATCAGCGTCTTTCCACTTGGTATGGGCACGGACATGCCATGTTTGGTAAAGCTGCAACCCATACCTAGGATCAAGTCCGAACGCTGCAAGAAGTGGTGGAGTTTCCGAGGAATACTCTGTTCGGTTCCACTACCCAGTGCCAAAGCGTTATTCTCTGGGAATGCACTCTTTCCGAGTACGGTGGTCATGACTGGAAGGCTTAATAGCTCGGCCAACTCGATAAGCTCGTTGGAGGCATCAGCATAGAGGACGCCTTGTCCGGCGTGCACAATCGGGCATCGTGAATCGCACAGCGCTCGGGCTGCGGCATCGATGTCGCTCGGGTCGCCTTGGAAACAAGTGCGCTTGACCGAAAGATCTGCCAGTGCCGATGGCTCCACTTCGTCCTTGAGGATATCGACTGGTATCTCCACCATTACCGGACCAGGGCGGCCCTGACGCATGGCTGCCATAGTCCTGCGCATCACTTCGCCGATGCGCCCTGAGCTAGTTATCCGTTCGACCCTCTTGGTTACCGATGCGAAACTGACTACAGAGCTGAAAAGGGGGGAGACTCCCTCTCGGTCCTCTGAATTTCCGAGTGGGAGCAATAGCACGGGCACCGAGTCCGAAAAGGCAGTCGCTACGCCGGAGTAAGCGTTCTCGGCTCCAGGTCCGTATTGCATTGCAAAGACGCCGGGCGTTTCGCCATTGGTTACACGCGAGTATCCGTCAGCAATCCCTACCCCGACGCGTTCTTGGCGGCAAACAATAGGTCTGATGCCGGCCTTTGCGGCGGTCTCGATAATATTTGTCGTGGGGAAGCAACTCAAATACTCAACGCCTTCTTTCTTCAAGAAACTGACAATTGCTTCGAGTGTCGTCATATCCTTACCTTTCTCTGCAAACTGCAATTACTCGGGCAGACTTGGGAGAATCACTTGTACTATTCGTAGCCTAGGAGAATCGAGGAGTCCGCCAAGATTGTCGCTCCTAATGGTACTCTCTGTTGCTGATTCGATATCGGATCAAACTGAGGGTCCCTGCCTCTAAGGGGAAGCAATAGGAGAACCGAGGCTACATCTCTGCTTCGGCCGGCACAGCGATGTGCCGGCCAGTCCGTCCCGACTCGAAGAGCGCTTCGATCACCGCCATATTCTTAATGGCGTCCGCCGCCGGCGTCAATGGCTCCGTGCCCTCGCGCACGCATTCCGCAAAGTTATCCGCCTGAAGCGTATAAGCGTTCACGGGAGGAAACTTGTGCTCGGAAGCCTCACCGTCAATGACGAGGCGAACAGTAGTACTCTTGTGGTCAGCGGTCATGAAGGACTCGACCGAAGCCGAACCGCGATCGCCATAGACCTCGTAGCTGACGTTGCGGGCATGCCTGTAGCCGCTGCTGGCAAATCCAAACTGGCCATCGCCGAATTTCAGAATCCCGTAGAATGCCACGTCCACCTTGAAACGATCATCGTGTTCGAACATCGCACTAACTACAGTCGGCTCGCGTTGGTAAAGCCACCGGCACAGGTTCACTGGATAGCAACCACCATCCAGAAGCGTGCCGCCGGCGAGCTCAGCCGAAAACCTGATATTGTCTCCCGTGTCAGGCGCCTTACCTTGAAGGGAACCGCGGATGATCTTGAGCTCGCCCAACGTTCCCTGTGCTATCAAGTCTTTGACCAGTAGGTTTTGTGGGTGATGGCGGTACCAGAATGCCTCTGTTAGAAGAACGTTGTTCTCGCGAGCGGCCTTCACCATTTGCCGGCACTCGTCAGCGGTTATGCCCAAGGGTTTCTCGCAGAGAATGTGTTTTCCGGCGTCGGCGGACTTGATTGCCCACTTGAGATGCATGCTGTTAGGTAAGGGGATGTAGATTGCGTCGACGTCCGGGTCTGCTAGTAGCCGCTCGTATGAGCCATAGTGACGCTCGATATCTAGCATCCTCGCCACTTCGGCTGCTCTCGCTTCGGTTCGGCTCGCGATAGCGGCGACACGGGCGGATTGCGATTGTTGGGTGGCAGGTATGACCTGCCGTATCGCAATGTCAGCCGTGCCCAATACTCCCCATCTTAGTTTCTCTCTGCTCGCCATTCAGCCGCTCCTTTACGAAGAATCGGGCTTACCTTACGTCGTTGGGAGGAATTTCGCTCACTCCAGTACCGCTGTGGCCTACCGGTGCAGTTGTAATGCATGCGCTCCGTCTCTCGTGGCAGTATGCCATGACGAACCGCTATCGCGCACTGTGTTGGTCGACGCAAACGTACTCTCTTTGTGGGCTACTAATGCGGGCGTTGATTGGGCCGAGATCGCCCGAGGAATCTCTTAGATGCCCTTCACGCCGCCGGAGGTGAGGCCGGCGATGAACTGCCTCTGGGCGAGCAGAAAGGTCAACAACAGCGGCAAGATCGAGATCGTTGCCACAACCATCGCCTTCTCCCACTGCAGACCGATGGAGTTTGCGATGGTGATGTCGATCAAATAGACAAGACCTAACGGGATCGTCAGGACCTCGATGTCGGTAGCTACTATAAGCGGCCAGAAGTAGCTGTTCCAGGTTGCCAGGAACAAGATAATCGCAATCGCGCCGAGCGCGGGCAGCGAAAGGGGGACCATTACGCTCCGGTAGATCCACCATCCGGAGGCCCCGTCAACCTTGGCGGCATCCACGAACTCATCAGGAACGGAAACCATATACTGCCTGAGCATAAAGATGCCAAAGGCGCTGGCGGCAAACGGGACTATCAGCGCCTGATAGGTGTCCAGCCAATTAAGCTTGAGCATAATGAAGTACAACGGTATGTAGATGGCCTCGAATGGCACCATTATGGTCGCGATGACCAGCCAGAACACGATAGTACGTCCTGGGAACTGGTACTTGGCCAGGGCGAATGCCCCTAGCGAGCATAGAAACAGGCTCAACGGCAGCCGGATTAGCACCACCGTTGTGCTGTTAAGAAACCACCGAGCGAATCTGGTTTCGGTGAACACGTTCGGCCAGTTCTGGAACTGCCAGGTGGGGGGAATCAACTTGGGAGGCGCCGAGAAGATTTCTGCGTTGGTCTGTAGGGAGGTGGAGAGCATGAATAGAAACGGATAGATGGTAAACGCCAGGCCCATCATCAACGCGACAATAATGAGGACACGGCCGATCAAGCCGCCAAGTGCGTCTAAAGTCGCGGACTGGTGTGCGCTTGGATCGGACCGCGAGGATTGGACCATTCTTCGCCCTCCGCGACCGTCACATGCCCTTTACGCCGCCGGACGTGAGGCCGGCGATGAACTGCCTCTGGGCGAGGAGGAAGGTCAGCAGCAGAGGGAGGATCGAGATGGTGGACACCACCATCGCTAGATGCCATTGAGGGCCCTTCATGGCTTCAGCAGCGCCCCCGCTAATAAGCCAGGTAAGGCCTAATGGAATAGTCAAGACGTCTTTGCCGTTAGCTGCAATCAGCGGCCAGAAATAGCTGTTCCAGGTGGCCAAGAACAAGATGATCGCAATCGCCCCGAGGGCCGGCAACGAAAGCGGTACCATCACGCTCCGGTAGATCCACCATCCTGAGGCCCCGTCAACCTTGGCGGCATCAATAAACTCGTCAGGTACGGCAACCATGTACTGCCTAAGCATGAATATGCCGAAGGCACTTGCCGCAAACGGGATTATTAAAGCCTGAAATGTGTCTAGCCATCCCACCTTGAGCATGATGAAGTACAACGGTATATAGATTGCCTCAAAGGGTACCATTATGGTCGCGATTACCAACCAGAAAACTAGCGTCCGTCCAGGGAATTGGTACTTGGCCAGCGCGAACGCTCCCAACGAGCACAAGAACAGGCTCAGCGGCAACCGGATCAGCACCACGATCACGCTATTGAGAAGCCAGCGTGCAAAGCTGGTTTCGACGAAGAGGCCCGGCCAGTTCTGGAATTGCCAGGTCGGGGGAATCAGGGTTGGAGGTAGCGAGAAGATCTCTTTATTGGTCTTCAGAGTGCCGCCGAGCATGAACAGAAATGGATAGATAGTGAATACCAGTCCGATAAGAATTATGAGACCAATCAGTACCACGCCAAGCCCGGCAGCAAGGGTGCTTAAGCGTGTGGGCCGGGCTACGCCTCGATGGGCTTCAGATGCACGTGCCATTCTTCGCACTCCATTCTGGTCAGACGCCTTTGACGCCTCCTGTTGTGAGGCCGGCGATGAACTGTTTTTGGGCCAGCAGGAATATCAGCATCAACGGCATGATTGAGAGCGTCGCCGCAGCCATGGCCTTGTCCCAGGACAGACCTAGGTCGGTGCGAACAGAGACGTCGATCAAATAGATTAGGCCTAGGGGAATGGTCAAGACCTCGATCGCGTTGGCTACGATCAGGGGCCAGAAGTAGTTGTTCCAAGTTGCTAGGAACAAGACGATCGCTATTGCGCCGAGCGCAGGCAATGAAAGCGGAACAATGATGCTCCGGTAGATCCACCATCCAGAGGCCCCGTCCACCTTGGCGGCATCGATAAACTCATCCGGGATGGAAACTATGTACTGCCGCATCATGAAGATGCCGAAGGCGCTGGCGGCAAACGGGACGATCAACGCGAAAAATGTGTCGAGCCAGTCAAGCTTCAGCATGATGAAGTACAGTGGAATATAGATGGCCTCGAATGGCACCATTATGGTCGCGATTACCAGCCAGAACACTAGCATGCGTCCCGGGAACTGGTATTTAGCAAGGGCGAATCCACCAAGGGAACACAGAAACAGACTCAACGGCACACGGATCAACACTACGATCAAGCTGTTGCGAAACCACATAGCGAACGCGGTATCGGTGAACAGGCTCACCCAGTTCCCGAACTGCCAGGTCGGAGGAATCAAAGTGGGAGGCGCCGAGAAGATTTCCGCGTTGGTCTTCAGAGAGCTGGAGAGCATGAACAGAAATGGATAGATGGTGAACGCCAAGCCTATGGCCAGAAAGAGAATAATCAGTCCGCGGCCAAGCCAAAAGCCGATGTCCCCCAAAACCGAGGACTCGTGTGTACCCCGGGCGGCTGCGGATGCTTGAGCCATACTACCCTCGCCTGTCCGGCCAAACCTAAGGCGCGTAACTGGCTGAGAGGCCCCGCAAAGGTTTTGTAGGTATGAGCGCTCGCGCCATTAGGATGGTGAGTATCCCCAATTGGGCCCCTTCCACGAGGGATAGTTTAACAGACGTGAATTAGTGGCGGCGGATAGATTGAAGTAACAGGGTCTTTCGATTTTCCACACCGGGGGTTTCTGCGCCCGACTACGTGTCGCCTTATGTCGTTGGATTACATTCGGGCTTGGCCGAGCTTTTGTTTTGCAATTTCTACTTTTTTGGTTGGCGACCCTCTGGGGCGCGATTCGGATCGGCGGCCCGGACTTTTGTTTTGCAATTTCTACTTTTTTGGTTGGCGATCCCTTGGGGTGCGATTCGGACCGGCACCCCGAGTTTTTGTTTTGCATTTTTCATATCTAGCTGGCGGCCGTTCACGGCCTGGTGCCGATCGGCGGCCCGGCAGTGTGCGGCCATACGGCTTGGCGCCAACAAGAGCGAACAGGTGTACTATTATTTTACCACGGTGGGAGGGATGCTGCCGGAATTGATATAGGCCGGCAGGGCTTTTCTATTTCCACCCAAGGCGGCCAAAGGAATCGCATCTGCAACAGACGGCGCTTTTTTGCCATGCGCTCCAGGAATCACAAAGACGCTGGGCAGAGTGGCTTGAGCCTTGCTGTCTTCCGACGTTATTGTGGTGGATTCAACTCGTCGGCGGTCGGTTCGGGAGATGACGAGGGCAGCATCTCCCTAATCCAATATGCAGCCGGCAAGAACCATCACCAGCCGCTCCGTACCGATGGCTTGAAAGCCGTGTGTTACGCCGGGAGGGATGTAGGCAGAGCCACCCGGGCCCACGACTCGTTTCTCGTCGCCGACCTCAAGTCTCACCTTGCCTGATATCACGTAGTAGAATTGCTCCCAAGTGGGATGCGAGTGCAGATCGTGCTCCTTGCCGGGCTCGTAGTTATGTATTCCAACTTGGAGTCTCTCAGAGGCCAGGTTACCCAAGTTCATGTCGCCGTATAGGTTTGCCGGACCTACCTGCAGGTAGCTATCGCCGGCTTGGGTTTTGGCATCGTGGATCCCGGAATCTGCAGCGAATCCCTCGAATCGACGACGGGCCTCCTCTCCTGTCCGAATATATTTGTACATCGCTTACCCCTAACTGTCCTGGTAACTGTTCAGAATTGGGTGTGTTTTTCTCCTCAATGCACGTGAATTACCAAGGTCAAATCGCCATTCGGGACCCCAGCCGGCGGTCAAGGGGAGATTCAAACCTATCGACGTCGATATCACGAGCCGGCCGACCTCATCCCCTCGCCTTGCGTAGTCTTCGACCTGGCCCCCTTCTCCTCGCCAGAGTTCGTCTCATAACTCTGTGTGAGGTACGAAATACGGCGGGACGTTCTCATCATGACCTAGTGTCCTGTCTCTAAAGTACGGCAACAAAAGCGAGCTACATTAGCCAGTATCTGATCGGATGTCTTGGTCCATACGAACGGCTTGGGGTTCTCGTTGGTGACGTCCAGATAATGGTAGATGGCAGCTTCAAGTTCACGGCTGCTCTGGTGTGCTCCACGACGCAGTTGCTTTTCGGTAAGCAGGGCAAACCACCGCTCCACCAAGTTGAGCCAGGAAGCGCTGGTGGGGGTGAAGTGTACTTGGAAGCGCGGTCTCTTGGCGAACCACCTCCGTATGAGGGCAGTCTTGTGTGTGCCGTAGTTGTCCAAGATCAGGTGCACATCAAGGTCATTGGGTACAGAAGCCTCGATAGTATCGAGGAACTTACGGAATTCGACCGAGCGGTGACGCTTGTGGCACCGGCCAATCACTTTGCCGGTCCTGGTGTCGAGAGCGGCAAACAGGGAGGTAGTGCCATGCCGAACGTAATCATGGGTGCGCCTCTCCGCCTGGCCTGGGCGCATGGGCAACAGCGGCCGCGTGCGGTCCAGTGCCTGGATCTGAGTCTTCTCGTCGACACACATGACCAATGCCCTGTCCGGCGGGTCGAGGTAGAGACCCACAATGTCACGAACCTTCTCGACAAAGAGCGGGTCCGCCGACAGCTTGAAGGTCTCGGTGCGGTGAGGCTGCAGCGCGAAGGCACGCCATATGCGGCTGATGGTGCTCCGACTCAGCCCAGAGCGCCGGGCCATTGAGCGCGTGCTCCAGTGTGTTGCCTCCGCCGGAGTAGTCTCCAATGTCAGTGTCACGACTCTCTCCACCTCAGCATCAGTGATTCTGCGCGGCGCTCCAGATCGTGGCTCGTCCACCAGACCGTCCAAGCGACGTTCCAAGAACCGAGACCGCCACTTTCCCACCGTAGGTTTCGACAGATTCAACTCTGCCGCCACATCGGTGTTCGTCTTGCCTTCGGCGCACCTCAGAACGATTCGGGCTCGCTGCGCCAACGCCTGGGCCGTCTTCGGGCGGCGAACCCACTGTTCCAACGTCTCCTTTTCCTCCTCGGAAAGACTCAATGGCGTGATTGGGCGGCCAAGGCGCATAAGCATTCTCCTGTTGAAGTTGTGCTGAAGGGTACAACAGCGCCGCTCACTTGCGCAACTAACTTCAGAGACAGGACACTAGTTAACGGTTCATTATTGATGAAATCGACCAAATACGAAGGTCGGAATTGCGCTTATCGCTGCCCTTTGGACTTGTGAGACAGCCTCCTCGCCAGGAGAAGGGGGAACTTTATTGTGGGGGACACCCCCATGTCCCCCGTCAAGGGCTTCGCCCTTGCAACCCGTTCCTGGCTTTCGGTGATGAGAGACCCTCGCCGGATATAGAGCCTCATCAGTGCGAAACCGCTCCCATACCGAGCAGGTATCCCTGAATCTGAACACTTACCTGTCCTGCGCGCTTACGACAACCGGCTGTTCAATCATCCATACCGGGAACTGTGCGCGAGTTGTCGAATGTTAAGGACTCAGATACCTGTTTGTGACACTTACATCGAGGCGTGGGCAATGACTCTCCCTGACAAACTTAGCGCCTGCCATCAGGGAATTGGCAAACATGCTACGAAGAAGAGCTATGGGCAAATCTTGCGACAGTCAGGCTGGTTGCTTGCGGTGGGTCAAGTTCGATTCGCCAACCAAGCTTCTTTCTCAAGTATCACATCTGGCGATCCTCCGTAGGGCCAGCCAGATCCACCGAACCAGCGAAAGTTATCCGATTTACCACACATCCAGGTGAACATCTCAGCGACTCGTGGCACCGACTGCCATTTTCTTGCCGGGCCGGCAAAGTACTCGGAGTCGAGCGAAAAATCGACTCTGCCGAAGTCAAAGTCTGGGTCCATGATCCAGTCTCGTACGGGTGGTACCGTTCGCCAAAAATTCCACTTGAGCAAATTACGTACCGACTGGTCGGTCTTGACCGCCTGGCGATGCCAGATGGATTGGTGAGCGAAGAAGACGGTGCCTGCTGGGCCATTGGACTGAACTTGGCCTGCCAGGTGGCCGAAGTGCTGCAGCTCTTCCCGGGTGATCGGTACCAGATGGGAGCCGGGCAGGAAGTAGGTTGGCCCCATCTCTTTCGTGTTGTCTTGGGGGATGTAGAAGACGTGGAGATGTGTGCAGGTCCGTTCGAATTGGGCGCCCCCATCCATATGCCACTGCCCGACCTTCTTTGGGCCAACCAGACGATGACTTGCCATCTTCTCGGGGAGCGCGAAGTTTTCACCGAGCAAGGAGCGGGCAACTCCGGCAACCCGGGGATGCAGGAAGACTTCAGCGATAAATCGCTCATCCTTAACAAGGGCGCTCTGCGGAGCGTCTTCGCGATCCAGATAGTCAAATACCCACTCGTTAGTTGAGTCCGGGATCACGCCTTCCAATACGAGGAAGCCAGTCTTGCAAAACTGGAGCACGTCGTCATCTGTCAGAGTGGGCTTGACGCCGGCGGCGGTTCGCATTACGTCTAACATTTCACTCTACCTCAGCTGTTCGAGTTTCTCAGGAATGGAACAACAGAACGCGTGGCTATCCACCGAGTCATATGTGGGTTTAGGCGCCGGGAACTGGACCACGCGCCAGTCGCGCGGATCAGCATGTCTTCCAGCGAGACAATCGTCGTCTAGTAAGTACACGTAGTGACTTACCCGCTTTCCAAGTCTTGACGGACGCTTCCTGTTTGCCGCATCGACGGCGACTTACGCAGTCGCTAGACGCCCTTTACCCCACCCGAGGTGAGGCCGGCGATGAACTGTCTCTGGGCGAGTAGGAAGGTCAAGAGCAGCGGCAAGATCGAGATCGTTGCCGCGACCATCGCCTTCTCCCACTGTAGACCAAGGTCATTGGAAAGAGTGATATCGATCAAATAGACGAGGCCCAGTGGGATCGTCTGTACGTCTCTATCGGTAGCAACTATCAGCGGCCAGAAGTAGTTATTCCAAGTGGCTAGGAACAGGATGATGGAGATCGCGCCGAGTGCCGGCAATGAGAGCGGGACCATGATGCTCCGATAAATCCAAAATCCCGAGGCACCGTCCACCTTGGCGGCGTCGATAAACTCGTCGGGAATAGAGACCATGTACTGCCGGAGCATGAAGATGCCAAATGCGCTAGCGGCGAACGGGACAATCAGCGCCGCAAAGGTATCCAGCCAACCAAGCTTGAGCATGATGAAATACAGGGGAATGTAGATGGCCTCAAAAGGCACCATGATCGTAGCGATGACAAGCCAGAACACCAGCGTTCGTCCTGGGAACTGGTACTTGGCCAGGGCAAATCCTCCTAGGGAGCATAGGAACAGGCTCAGCGGCAGCCGGATCGCCACCACGATTACGCTGTTCCGGAACCAGAGAAGGAAGTCTGTTTGGGCGAACAGGTTTGGCCAATTTACGAATTGCCAGGTCGGGGGAATCAACTTGGGAGGCGCTGAGAAGATTTCCGCGTTAGTCTGCAAAGACGTGGAGAGCATGAATAGGAACGGATAGATGGTAAACATCAAGCCTAAAAGCAGCGCAAAGTAAATGAGGAGCCGGCCGATAAACGTGCCTAGGGTTATCGATGATGCCGACCGCGCCAAGCTGCGATCGACTTGCGAGGCTTGTGCCATTCTTAACTCTCCCTTCCCGTGGGTCCAGTGAGTTTCTCAGCGATCAATGGGCAAACAGACCCCGCAGGCGTTTGATCTGGATAAACGCGACGGTCATCGTCAAAGCGAATATGAATAACGACACCGCCGAGCCATAGCCTAACTTACCCCATAGGAAGCCATGCCTGTAGAGATAGAGCGACAGGGTAAGCGCAGAGTCCCCCGGCCCGCCGGCGGCGGCATCTCCTTCTGATGTGAATCGGGTCAATATGAACGGCTCCTCGAACACGCGCAGGGAGTCGTGGGTGACAATCACCAGCACGAATACGAGCACCGGCCTCATTAGCGGGATAGTAACATTGAAGAACGACTGTAAGGCATTGGCTCCGTCCACTTTGGCTGCCTCGTAGTACTCGTTTGAAATACCCTGGAGTCCCGCCAGAAGGTAGATCATGAATAGGGCAGACCAGCGCCAGACGATCAGGGTCATGATCGCCGGCTTTATGGCGAGGGGGTTGGAGAACCAATCGATTACACCAATGCCGAATGTGCCGAATATGAAGTTTATGATTCCGTACTCTCTGCCAAATATGTTCGCAAAGATCACCGACACAACGGCGGCGGAGGTCGCTATTGGCAAGAAGAAGAGCGTGCGAAATATTGGCTTCCCCGGTAGCATCTGCCAGTTGAGTATGAGCGCAATTCCCATTGCGAACGGGATGACCAGCAGGATAGCGCCGACCGCGAACCAGATGTTGTTCATGAAGGCGATCCAGAAGACGTTGTCCTTAAAGAACATTCTGTCGTAGTTCGCGAGGCCTACGAACTCGGGATCGAGGATGCCCACCCAGTCGGTCAGCGACATATAGAGCATCCATATGAAGGGGCCGACCATGAAGGCGATGAAGGTCAGCAAGAAAGGCAGCAAGAATAGGTAAGGTTCGATTCGACTAAACCGGAATGCACGCGCGCCTGACGCCTGCACTACCATTCCGCCGGCCGTCCCGCTTTCTGGCGAAGTGTTGTCCGCTGCCATCACCCCTCCTTGTCGTCAGTTACGTAAAGACTCTGGCGTGTAAGGCTACTCCATCGGTAGAGCGCGCGCCTCTTTGGCGGCGATCTTGAGGCCCTCTTCGGCTGACACCTCGGCGGCTGCTATCCTGGGTACCTGGCGGTTGACGATGCCCTGCATCTCCGACAGGTTAGGATGCTGGTAGTACTTGCCCTGGTTCTTGTAGGCAATGCCGAAGATATCCTTGATCCACAACTGGTCATTGAGGAACCAGTTCTTGGATGCCTGGGCTTCCTCGGAATCGAGGGTGTCAAATCGATTCGGCAGGAAGTTCTTCTCTCTGAGCCGCCCTAATTCGTTTTCGGGCTCCAGGTCCATATAGAAAGTGAACTCCGCCGCTATTTCTTCATTGGGTCCCTTGGCTATCAGGGTAGCGCCACCACCGCGTTGAGCGCCGAGGATACCGGCTTTCAACTGCGGGACGATACGGCCTGCCCATTTGCCTCGACCGTACTCGTGCTCAGCGATTTGTACGCCCATGTGGGCGGTCCTGGCTATGTACCAGTCGGGCATCATCACGGAGACGATCACGTTATCCTTGTAGGCCTGCCAACTCTCCGGAGCGTAGAACGTAGCGGTTGTCCAGGCTACGTCATGGACGTTGATCAAGTCGGCATAGACCTGAGTCGCTTCGATCGTCTCGTCGCTGTCGATGATGATCTCGTTGTTCTTGTCGATCAGACCACCACCATTCAGCTCGGTAAACATGGTCAGGTGATTCCAGCCGGAGGTATCGAGAATGATGGCTCTCCAGTCGGGATTGACTTCTTTGAGGGCCTTGCCGGCCTCGGCGACTGCTCCCCAGTCATTAAGCTTGCTGGCATCGATGCCGGCTTCCTCATAGGCGTCGGTGCGATAGTACCAAGCGGCGCATGAGTTCGAGCTAGGAACGCCCCAGTACCTGTTCTTGTACAGGACGAAGTTCGAATGAGGGACAATGGGGACGAAGGGCTTCATCCTCTCAGTGGTTTCATAGAGAACTTTCTCGGCGATGCCCTTCTTCAACAGGCGGGGGACGTGGATATGCTGAACCACGTGCATCACGTCTGACTCGATCTTACCGGCGAGCAAACCTGTTACCCAGCCAGGAGTTGGATCGGCTTCGATAGGTTCGAAATTGACCTTGACATCGGGATGTAGTGCCTGGAACTTCGGGACCACCTCGGCGAAGTATCCGATGTCCTTTCGAATGGAGATGTTGAGTTCGCCCTGAAGCTTCTCGGGCATCATCCCGACTTCGACGGTTACTTCCTTCTCGACCTGGACTTCCTTCTCTACGACGACTGTTTCCTTGACGATTTTCTCGACAACCTGCGGCTCGCAGGCTGCCAACACAGGCAGCGCAGCAGCCGCGCCAAGGCCGGCAAGGAATGAACGCCGCGTGAACGTCCGTGAGAGTAGCTTTTCAGACACCGTTGGCTCTCCTTAACTAGCTCAAACTATTTGGTTGAATGAAACGCTGTTATGGTGGCAAATGTGCGTATAAGTAAGCCTGAATTCGACTCTCGGTCTGAGGCACATCTCTTCCAATCTGTCCTCAGGCTAGCCATTGTTGTTTCAACCGTCGGCCAATCGATGACCTAGGCCAACATTAATGAGTTTAGTATATTCAGGTTTAACATTTCGAGTCAACTTGTCGGCAAGGACATGAGCATAAGTCTGCAAGGCGGTTCGCGACGCGTGGAATATCTGGGTTCATCGCACCAATTTCTGGGCCGTCGGCGCTTTTCCCATCATCAGCATCGTTTGGACCAAGACGCTCTTTGGGGATTCTCGCTAGTTCGGAATACTTGGAGGGCTTGAGCAATCGCTCATGCCGGTTGCCGCCGGCACACCAGGGTATGAAAATTGGGGGCGCTAGTTGGTGGAGGTGTTCGTGTGTCATTGACACCACCCCTCCCCTCTGGATTCCGGCCTTAGCCGGAATGACGAATTCGGTGGCGGGAACCATTCATTTTCGTACCAATCGCGCATGCCGGTTGGCGCCGGCACACCAAGGTATGAAAATGAGACTTGGTCGTTGGAGGTGTTTGGGTGTGGTTGGTGCCACCCTTCCCCTCTGGATTCCGGCTTTCGCCGGAATCCAGAAGCGGCGGCGGGAACCGTTCATTTTCGTACCAATCGCCCACGCCGGCTGCCACCGGCACACCAAGGTATGAAAATGAGGCCTGGTCGTTGGAGGTCTTTGTGTGTCGTGGGTGCCACCCCTCCCCTCTGGATTCCGGCCTTCGCCGGAATGACGAAGCGGGGGGCCGGAATGACGAGAACGCGGAACGGAGGGGTTCAACGGCGCGCTCGAAAGCGGCGTAGGCGCATTTTCGTACCAATGACGAGAGCAGGAGGAGCCAGGCTGGGGACAAGCCCCAGCGCTACATTTTCTGTTGACTATCGGCTGTCATTGGCGTCTCGAACCCGTGCCGGAATCTATCCCGGATCGGAGTCCGGGACATGCTTTCGTACCAAAAACAGGCGAATTACCGCGGCCACAGGCGGCTGGTTAAGGATTCGCCGGAAAATCACGAACCGAACTGGAGCATAAATGAAGAGTACCAGAGACAAGTCTAGGAAACCTATCTCTGGCACTCTAGCCGTCTCACGACCACCGCTCGCCTAGCTCGGCTCAGGAGTGGCTCGCTGCCGTCGTCCCTAGTTTGTCTTTCCTAGGGGGACTGCTTCGCGTTACTGCTACTCCATAGGCAGGGCGCGCGCCTCTTTGGCGGCAATCTTGAGGCCCTCTTCGGCCGACACCTCGGCGGCTGCTATCCTGGGTACCTGGCGGTTGACGATGCCCTGCATCTCCGACAGGTTAGGATGCTGGTAGTACTTGCCCTGGTTCTTGTAGGCAATGCCGAAGATATCCTTGATCCACAACTGGTCATTGAGGAACCAGTTCTTGGATGCCTGGGCTTCCTCGGAATCGAGGGTGTCAAATCGATTCGGCAGGAAGTTCTTCTCTCTGAGCCGCCCTAATTCGTTTTCGGGCTCCAGGTCCATATAGAAAGTGAACTCCGCCGCTATTTCTTCATTGGGTCCCTTGGCTATCAGGGTAGCGCCACCACCGCGTTGAGCGCCGAGGATACCGGCTTTCAACTGCGGGACGATACGGCCTGCCCATTTGCCTCGACCGTACTCGTGCTCAGCGATTTGTACGCCCATGTGGGCGGTCCTGGCTATGTACCAGTCGGGCATCATCACGGAGACGATCACGTTATCCTTGTAGGCCTGCCAACTCTCCGGAGCGTAGAACGTAGCGGTTGTCCAGGCTACGTCATGGACGTTGATCAAGTCGGCATAGACCTGAGTCGCTTCGATCGTCTCGTCGCTGTCGATGATGATCTCGTTGTTCTTGTCGATCAGACCACCACCATTCAGCTCGGTAAACATGGTCAGGTGATTCCAGCCGGAGGTATCGAGAATGATGGCTCTCCAGTCGGGATTGACTTCTTTGAGGGCCTTGCCGGCCTCGGCGACTGCTCCCCAGTCATTAAGCTTGCTGGCATCGATGCCGGCTTCCTCATAGGCGTCGGTGCGATAGTACCAAGCGGCGCATGAGTTCGAGCTAGGAACGCCCCAGTACCTGTTCTTGTACAGGACGAAGTTCGAATGAGGGACAATGGGGACGAAGGGCTTCATCCTCTCAGTGGTTTCATAGAGAACTTTCTCGGCGATGCCCTTCTTCAACAGGCGGGGGACGTGGATATGCTGAACCACGTGCATCACGTCTGACTCGATCTTACCGGCGAGCAAACCTGTTACCCAGCCAGGAGTTGGATCGGCTTCGATAGGTTCGAAATTGACCTTGACATCGGGATGTAGTGCCTGGAACTTCGGGACCACCTCGGCGAAGTATCCGATGTCCTTTCGAATGGAGATGTTGAGTTCGCCCTGAAGCTTCTCGGGCATCATCCCGACTTCGACGGTTACTTCCTTCTCGACCTGGACTTCCTTCTCTACGACGACTGTTTCCTTGACGATTTTCTCGACAACCTGCGGCTCGCAGGCTGCCAACACAGGCAGCGCAGCAGCCGCGCCAAGTCCCGCCAAGAACGACCGGCGGGTGAATTTTCGCGACAAAAATTTTTCAGACAATCCTTGTAACTCCTAATATTCTTTGAAAATTATCACTCCAGACAACATAGCGTCTGGGCTGAACCGCCTCTGAATTCGACTACCCTTCGCGATGCATCCCCCCAATCACAGATTTGTTAGAAGTTTATCACCCACATTTCGCCGATTCGGCGACCCTCTCTGGAACACGCCGATAGTATATTCATCCCGTCAATGTCGGGTCAACTTTTTGGCGCAAATCGTGTGGCTCGTTTCAAGCTGAGTTGCAAGAGGGGCATTTTCGGGTCAGTTAGTTGACGGCAAGCCGGGTGGGGCGTTCAACACAATGAGTTGTGAGTTGCACGGAGCCCGCATTGGCGGGTCTGCCGTTGCACCGCAAGCCGAGACGAGGTGTGCAGCGACGGATTGCCCGATTTTGTTTGAAATTTCTCAAGGGCGCTGCGACTGCAGCTAGCACGCTTCCTCAAACACGCGCAGTACGTTCTGGCCGAGAACCTTTCTGACTGCCTCTTCACTGTAGCCACGTGCCAGAAGACCCTCGGTGATCCTGGGAAACTCTGTCGCGTCCTTGAATAGGTCTCCACCGCCGTCGAAGTCGGACCCAAGTGCGACATGATCTATACCTGCAATGTTGATGGCGTGTTCGACGTGCTCGAGAAACCGAGACAGGGAAGCTGCATTCGTATCGATAAAGTCAGGGACGAACGTGATCGCCATAACGCCGCCGTTCTTCGCGAGGCCTTTGATCTGTTCGTCGCTCAAATTGCGGGGATGATCACAAAGCTGCTTACAGTTGCTATGGGAGGCGATTACAGGGGACTTGGAGATTTCGAGAACATCCCAGAAGCCGCGCTCACCAATATGGGAAACGTCAACGAGCATTCCCAGGGCATTCATTTCCGTCACCAACTGCACGCCGAAGTTTGTCAAACCACCGCCGCTGCGTTCCTCGGCATTCCCGGCGGCGGCCCAGGAGTTCGGATTGTGGGTCAGCCCAATTGATCGAACGCCAAGGCGAAAGAGCATTCTGAGTACATTGAGACTCCGCTCGACCCCGTCGCTGTTCTCGATCACCAGAATTGCCGCCAGCTTGCCTTTGGCCTTGGCTTGCCGAATGTCTTCAGCTGACCTGGCAATGACTATGTCATCAGAATTCGCGTCGACCTCTGCGTCAAAGAAACCGAAGGCGTCAAGGGCGAAGCCGAGATGATTCTTCCAGGCGCTCGTTACATCGACGGCAAAAAAGGCAGCGTCTATCCCACCCTGGCGCATCTTGGGCAGATTCATTTGAACGGGTTGCGCCGTTCCGATTCGCTGATCGCGTAAGTGAGCGACCGTACCATGGTGACGCACTCGATCCGGCGCAGCCTCGCCGGAGATGCTCAAATTTCCTCGGAGGATGTGGGAGACAATCGCATCGTTGTGACAGTCAATTACCAACGCGTCTTTGTGGAGCGAGCTGGGGGCTGAGGACGAAGGCAAAGCCGGCACCTCCTACGCAAGTGAGAGTTTCTTGCGCCTATATCGAGCCCGAGTATTCACTAGTGATGTAAGAGATAAACGCTGGAGCCGACGGAGGGATTCGAACCCTCGGCCTGCTGTTTACGAAACAGCTGCTCTACCACTGAGCTACGTCGGCTACTGGACCCATATGAAATATAGTCTTGGGCAAAGACGCCGGTCAACTATCGGGTTCAAATCCCCCTTTAGCGTATTGATTGCCAGGGTCCCAAAACATCCAACCGCCTAGCCCAAGATCGTAAAGAGCTTGCTTCTGCGAGTGGAATTCGTCGGGACCGTATGGGTTGTCCAAGATATAGTCATCGTAGTATTGCAACCACGGGCGCAGGGTCACTCCTGTCTGACTTAGGCGCTGTTGGGCTTGCTTTATGCTCTCGTGGACGATCTCGTACGGATGGAGTGATGCCTCTCCACGGTAAACAATTCCGCTCTCGGCCGGTATTCCATCAAAAAACAGATTGGGATACACCATGGTTGAGATCACATCCACATGTGGGGCGATCGCTTCGATTTGCTGTCCAATTCCCATGTCATCGTCGCGCCAAGAGGTGTAGCCGAACACGTCCACCGCCAGCCTAACTCCGGTTGGTGCGAGAATAGACCGCGCATACTCCAAAAAGCCGGTTATTGCCGCCATCCTGTTTTCCTGGTTATTTTGCTTAGAAAACACCATTCGATCAATGTTGGTACCTGGAGCAGGATCACTCGGGAATCTGATGTAATCGAATTGAATTTCATCGAATCCGAGTTCAGCGGCTTCTTTGGCGATCGCAACGTTGTATTCCCACACCTCGCGCCTGGTTGGGTCAGCCCAACCAAGACCTTCTCCGTCCACCCACTGCTTTCCGGTCTCCGAGTCCATTACCGCCAGGTCGGGACGCGCCCTGCTCAAGGGGTCGTCCTTGAACAGAACTATTCTGGCAATTGTGTAGATGCCGCGACTTTTTAAGTCGGCCAATAGTGCCTCAGGATCTGGTATCGTAATCTCTGGCTGCGCTCCATATTCTTGCACTGCGGGCAGTGCGCTCTTGTAAGAAACCCATCCCCTGTCGCCCTTAACGTCGATCACTAATGCATTTAGTTCGGTTTCTTCGATGAGCCGAAGTGCGTTGTTACGCAATTCCGGAGAGCCGATGCCATAAAATGTCAGGTAGATAGCCTTGATTGACTCCTTTTCAAGCTCGATGACCAGTTGGCCTGTACCGGGCATCAACGCCGCCGTCGCCGCATAGTTACTTGCTCGCACGAATATTGGAAGATCAGGCTTGGCGCCGCCCACTCGGAACTCACCATTGCCATCAGTCCGGACCTCGTTTTGACCGGTGATGACTGTGGCGTTCGGAATGGGTCGTCCGTTGTGCTTGTCTACCACCCGCCCGGTGATCACGTTGTAGTGGAGAATCATGCGAAATGCGCTGCCTTCGGGGAGGATTGCGGATACTGGCTCGTGATCCGGCGCAGAAATGCTCAGTATCTGACCGGGTTCAACGTAGCGCACTTTCGCCACACCACTTTGGTCTGAGTGTCCGCTGTTCTCCCCCACAACCACCACCGCATCACCGAGTAGCCCTAACTTGTCACTGAAGACTTCTACGGTGATGACCCGGGGCTGTAGCCTGACCTTCATAGGCTGGCTATCAAATGGGAGTGTTGAGGCCACGTAGCCAAGCGCATCAAAGTTTATAGGTAGGTCCATGTCAATGTACTGAACGCGAAACGAACCATCTAGCCCCGAGTCTGCCTGCCGAGTTCCTTGGACAACCCTTGCGCCGGCGATCGGCTCGCTATTGCTGGAGTCAACGATACGTCCACTAATCAATGTAGGTTGCAGCCGGACTGCGACTGTAGAACGTTCCTCAGACAACACGGATTGTGGCTCATATCCCAATGCTTTGATGGTAATGAGTTGATCCTCGCGCAGACGTGGTCCGACGTAGATGACAGTGCCGATGTTGTTGGTGGAAATCAGACGGTCACCCGCTAGAATAGTCGCGCCGACTATTGGTTGATTAGATTCCGAGTCGAATACGGAGAAACTAGTCAAACGCTCGCTGATGAATTCGTCATGGACTAACCAAGAAAGAGTCGCTGCCGCTACTGCGATAAAGCAATAAAGAATGCGTGTAGTCATTGGCCTCTAATTGTCAACATGATGGTTGCTTGCCAAGAAACCTCGCTGGTGCCTGTTCGGAAAACTGAGAATGTATACCATCAGATTATATATGCACTATCGCGGATGAATATCACCAACTCTACGGTTGCAAGCTCATGAAGCCTTTGCGCCAAACTTGACGCCAGATTACGATTAAGGAGTAACCTCAGGATAACGACCTTCTTATGGCTCAAGGAGTAGGAACAGTGGCGATGGACAACCGCCAGTTAGATCCATCTCAGATCGGCCAACTGGTTGCTTGGCTCGACGAGCAACGCAATCAGGACCGCGAGCGGATAAACAATTTGGTCAAAGATTTGGCGGATATGTCTACGCAAGTGGGCGAAATGGAGGTACGGTTGCGCAATCAGGACCTCCAGTTATCTTCCGTCGCCGGGCAGATTTCCAAGCCTGTAATCCCGGATGCCGAGGTACGACCTCTATTCGACCAGATGTCCAGCCACGAGCTCAAGTTGGAGAGCCTTGAAGAGAAACTGCTGCGGCAGGATTCGTTACGCAGTGTGAACGAGTCTCAGGAAAAGAAGGCGGACATCGAAACCGCTCAGCGTTTGGAGCGGATTGAACAGCAGTTGCGAACGGACGGTCAGAAGACTGCTGCAATCCACGCCGAGATCAGTCGAGAACGATCGCTGGCGGCCACAATGCCTGGATCTATTGAAGGGCTCCAACGCAACATTGACACTCTCAGTAATCGTCTAATCCACATGGAAGACAGTGACAAACGGATAGAAGCGGCCACTTCACAACTTGAGTCGTTGATAGAAGAAAATGGAGGTCGGGTTCAGCAACTGGAAAACTGGTCAAGGTTGTCGGACATACGATGGTCACGCCAGGCAGACGAATGGTCTGGCCGCTTGGAGGTTTGGCGAGCAGAAGACGAGGAGCGTTCAAGGCCGGTTCTTGCGGTTTCCGAGCGGGTATTGAGCCTTCAGAATCAGATCGACGAGGTCAAAGCCGGCACCGTCGAGCTACTCGAGCGCGTCGGCAAGGTGGAGGTCGAAGGACGCACTTCTCTACTAGAGTACTCGCGCTTGACAGAAAGAGTGCAGCAACTAGCCGCGGGACAGGAATTGGCCAGACAGAAGCTCGCCGAGGAGGCGTCGGCCCGTTGGAACGTTGAGGAGTCGATGCACCGCGCGATGGGGCGACTCGAAGAGGCTCAAACGCTACAGAAAACGATGATGTCCACTCTTGACAGAGGCACGCTGGAGTTGGAGCAATTGGAACGCGACAAACAGGCACTGATGTCGAGTAGGGAGTCAGATAGAATTCTGTTCCAGTCCGAGCTG
The DNA here is from genome assembly GCA_965220775.1 of Chloroflexota bacterium. Taxonomy (GTDB): domain Bacteria; phylum Chloroflexota; class UBA6077; order FW602-bin22; family JBCLEL01. The sequence continues at coordinate 3,152,141 of OZ244845.1, read as the reverse complement.
GCTGATTTGGGCGGACGCCTTGAGCAAAAGCTTCAGAATCTGCAGCGCGACTTAATGGAGACGCGGCGGAAGGCGGCAGAGGGCTTCCGCTTGGTATTCGAACATAGGCGACAGCTAAACCTCTCGCTCGAGGCCAATCTTCAAGACGCAGACAAATTTGGTTGGCGTGGGACAAGGTCGAAATCCGAGACTTTGGCTGAGGTTCCCCTCGACACGAGTGAATCTAGTTGAAGCCATCTCTGCGGTGCGGTTGGTGCGTGGCTGTCTTTTTCAATATGTGCTGACGGCTTCTGCCACGAGAATCCGAAATGTCCCGTAGGCTGGAACCCATACATTCCCTCGACGAGCCTTTCGATGAGCAACCGGTCGTTGATGCTCACCGTTCTCGTGTATATGTTCTTCAAGCCATAGTCATCCTATTTGTCGCAGTCATAGTTCTCCAACTGTGGCGCCTCCAGATACTCGAAGGCGATTATTATCGACACCAGGCAGATAATAATCGGTTCCGTCAGTCCAGAATCCAGGCGCAACGGGGCGTCATATATGATCGCAATAGGATACTACTGGTGCGGAATCGGCCGAGCTATTCGATTGGTATCGTGCCTGTCGATCTCCCAGCGCAGCCGGATGACAGATTGATACATCCGACCGTCAGACGCCTTTCAAAATTGATTGGGGTGCCTGCACAAGAGATTCGGGAAAAGGTAGGTGCGGTCACCGGGCTCGCCCGTTTCGAGAAAGTCCCGATCAAAACGAATGTTGACCAAGAACTTGCGTTCAGCGTTGAGGCCCGCCATATCGAGATTCCTGGAGTACACATTTACGCGGAACCAACGCGCGATTACCTTGATGGTCCTTTGACAGCGCATCTGATTGGCTATGTAGGTCTGGTAACCGAAGAACAATACGCCGAGTTGAGCGACACCTCTGATCTTGACGTCGGACTGAATGCGCGAATAGGTCAGGCTGGGGTCGAGGCTACGTTCGATCAGGAGTTGCGCGGCCGGCCCGGTGAGCGCAGGTTGGTGGTGAATGCGGCCGGCCGGGAAGTCAGGGAACTTGGCATCGAGAATCCGACTGCCGGAAGAAACTTGGCGTTGACGATTGATCTTGATCTACAGCGAGCAGTTCGCTCTATCCTGTCGGAAGATATCGATCGGTACGAGCTAGCAACGGCAGTAGCACTTGATCCACGTAACGGGCAAGTGCTAGCGATGGTCCACTTGCCGGAGTACGACAACAACATGTTCAGTCGTGAAGTGACAGAGTCCGAACTGCAGGTGTTAATTCAGGACTCCCGTCGTCCTTTGGTTAATGGCGCGATCTCTAACTCATATCCGCCGGGTTCAGCTTTCAAAGTTATCACAGCCGCTGCTGCGCTGCAGGAGGGGATAGTTTCCTCCTACCAAAGGATCTTCTGCACAGGTGCGCTGAACGTACCGAACCGTTTTGACCCTACGTTGACAACCAGGATCGCCGATTGGGCAGCGCACGGTGAAGTGGATTCCATCAGTGCCTTGGCCGGTTCTTGCAATGTTTATTTCTACATGGTCGGCGGTGGTGACCCAAATGGGCAGATTAGTGGGTTGGGCATTGAGAGCCTCACTCGATATGCACGCCTATTTGGGCTGGGTGAGGAGACAGGAATAAGATTGACGGGCGAGGCAAATGGGTTCGTCCCTTCGCCGGAGTGGAAAAGAGAAGTCTACGATCAGGAATGGTATCTAGGCGACACCTATTTGACTGCCATTGGCCAGGGATTTGTTACCGCTACGCCATTGCAGATGGCAAGCGCGGTGGCTGTGATAGCGAATGGCGGGACGCTCTATCGACCTCAAATTGTGAAACAGATCCTTGACGAGCACGGTGAGGTCATTCGAGAAATCAGCCCGGAAGCGATCCGCCAGGTTCCGGTGGCTCCGCCCTTCATTGAGGTGGTGAGGGCTGGCATGCGGGCGGGGATGTTGATCGGCCGCACTCCATACGGCACTTCATACGTGGGTACCTCCTATACGGCCGAAGTCCCAGGCCTTCGCATTGCGGGGAAGACCGGGACAGCGGAATATGGTCACCCGGATTCCTCCGGGTCTCTACCCACCCATGGATGGTTTATCGCGTTCGCACCGGCCGAAGAGCCTGAGATTGCACTGGCGGTTTTCGTGAAGAGAGGTCGTGGCGCACAGGATGCCGGTGAGTTGGCAGAGGCGATCCTTCGCCACTATTTTCGAATACCGGAGGAATTAGACGATTAGAAGTATTGGTAACGAGCGCCTGCTGCGAAACTTTGATCCGATTCTGTTTCTAACAACAGTACTCATACTACTCTATGGCCTTGCCCTTATATACAGCGCTACCTTTGGCATAGAGGACCCATGGACATTCACCTCGCATTTGGGTCGGCAGGCGATGGTCGGGGCTATAGGCCTGGTTCTCATAGCGATTGCGGTGACCTTCGATTACCGCATGTTGGCACCGCTGGCCTACGTGATATATGCAGCTACACTTGTGCTCTTGGTGGCGGTAATTGTCTCGGGCGTAGTGGCCCACGGCTCGCAAAGATGGTTTGTCATTGGGAGTCTCCAGTTTCAACCGTCTGAGTTTGCCAAACTTGGGCTCGTGATCTGCCTCGCAAAATATGTCTCAGAAAACCATCAGCACATAGGCAAGCTAGTCTTCGTCTTCAAGACGATGGTTATAACCGCAATTCCGATCGCGCTAACCGTTGTTCAGCCCGATATGGGGAGTTCTGTCGTGTATGTCGCAATCTGGATCACGATAATGTTCGTGGCAGGGATGCGAACTCGTCATCTGGCGATTCTTGCTGCCGTTGCATTGACGTCTCTGCCGATAGCTTGGCAGTTTATGCACGAATACATGCGGAGGCGGATTCTAATATTCCTGGATCCAACATCGTCACCTTATGAGGAGGGTTACAATGTGATCCAGGCGCTAATCTCAGTGGGATCCGGCGGGCTGGTGGGGCGTGGGTTTACAAGCGGCACTCAAAGCCAGTTGCGGTTCCTGAAGGTCCAATACTCGGACTTCATTTTCTCAGTGCTTACTGAAGAGCTAGGGTTCATCGGCGCGGTTGGTTTGCTACTGCTGCTCGGTGTCTTCCTTCTTAGGGTGTTTCGAGTCGCGCTGGTTTCGAAAGAGCGATTCGGTAGGCTTGTTGCTAGCGGTCTTGCGGCGATGATCGGGTTCCAGGCAATGGTGAACATCGGAATGAATGTTGGTCTTCTACCAGTAGCCGGTATCACCCTGCCGCTCGTCAGCTTTGGTGGCAGCTCGCTAATTGCAGTACTCTTTTCGATAGGTCTGTTGGAGAGTATTCTGATCCGGCATAAACGGCTTGAGTTGTGAATGAAATTGGCGAGATCTTCGCGTGTTTTGCGCAATGTTGAATTCTGGGTGGAGACGCGACGGGAGTGACGATCCGTACTTGCGCGTTCAGCTAATTTAGTAAGCAGGGACATCACTGAATGCGTGGACCGGCTATTGGACTTGCCATGGGTGCGCTCTTGCTGGTTGCTCAGCAATTCGCCTGCGTACCGTATGTGGCGACGTCGCCTAGAACTGTCAAGATAGCTGTCGTTTACTCGTTCGCATCCGCCGATCGGGCAGTATCTGAAGAAAGCGTACAGGCAGCGCGTAGATTGGTAGGTGAGCGTGCGGCTATGGATGGCTGCCGGGTTGAGCTAGTCATAACGGATTCTTGGGAATGGGAATCAGGGCGAAGAGCGCGGTCGATTGCAGCTGATCAAGCGACGATGATCGTACTTGGGCACGGATCAGAATCTGATCTCACCGTGGCTGGGGAAGTGTACGGGGCAGCGAATCTGCCGTGGATCAGTTTCTCCCCTGTCGAAAGAATGCCTTCAGCCAACGACGAAGTCCGGTTTGCCGCGCGGGCATCGGAGGAATCCACCGACCAATCATCGAATTCGCAGAAAGCAACGCCTGTGAACTCTGACCTCGTCGAAGCTGTAGTCTCAGTCTCCCTTGATGCGATTGAGGCGGCTTGCGATGCTGGGCAACCCACGCGCGACAGTGTATCCCGACATCTGGCGGATCTCGCCGGCCAAATGCCGACCACCTTCAGAGCAATCGCGAGATAGCCTTGTCCACCCAGGAATTGCGTTCGACACCCCCAAATAACGTAGTTGCTGCGCCAATCATTGAACCGGTAGATTCCGAATCCTTGGGCCAGTTGCAGAGCCAACCCCTTGGACGATTGGGGCTCAAATCCGATCTGTCCCGTTTGGATTTGGCGTCAAATCTCTCCCTTACGGTCAGTGGCACGGGCGAGATTGTGGAAGCACGTCCGTGGCGGAATCGGAGGGATATCCTTGAGGTGGTCGAACTAACTAGAGGGCCGAACTCTACGCGGCTGCTAAACGATCTCAGCCAGCGGTTCGCTGCCGGAGGCGGCCATCTCATAGTCGTTTATTTCAAGCTGTTCTCAGCTAACAAGTCGATCTTCCGGCATGCTGGGTTCACGCTGTTGGAAGAGATCATTGAGATGGCGTCTGGGCATCCCTGGTTCACTGACTACGAGCCGGACTTTGCCATCAATTTCAGGCCGGAGCGCGATTCAACCAAGTTGATCACTATCGACCGCAAGGCATTCTCTTGGCTTTGGCGTAATTCCGAAGACGAAATGAGCCACTACCTGAAACAAGCCGGAGTTAGGGCCTTTACTGCTGATGCGAATGGCCGCGTCGCCGGCTATATTAGCTACACGCTGCATCGGAATTTTGCGCATATTGACCGTATAGCGGTTTCGCCGGATCGGCAGGGACGGGGAATTGGCAAGGCTCTGATAAGTTGGGGTCTCAGCGAAATCAGAGGGGCTGATACAGAAAATGTTATTCTGACGACTCAGCGCACCAACACACGATCTCAGAATCTGTACATGAGGTTCGGCTTTACAGAGACTCGAAGGGGTTACTCGATCCATGGAAAGTGGCTATAGCGGCTCGCTGCTGGTTTCCAGAGCCGATCGCTCAATACAACTCGCCAACCTGACGTCTCGGTTTGATCGCATTACAGTCCAAGATACAGGTGCGATTCTCTGGCTATGAGGATACATGTAATCACTCTTTTTCCGGGGATGTTCAAAGGTCCGTTCGAGGAGAGCATAATTGGGCGCGCATCGGATCGTGGGTTAGTCGAGGTGAATGTCGTCGATCTACGTGAGTTTGGAGTTGGCAGACACAAGCTAACTGACGATACTGTCTATGGTGGTGGGGCCGGGATGTTAATGAAGCCTGAGCCTATTGTGTCCGCTGTCGAGTCGCTGACTCTAAATCCTGATAAGAAATCAGATCGAGACGCGTGGGTGGTCCTTACTTCAGCTCGCGGCAGACTCTTCGATCAGCAGATTGCGGCGGAATTGTGCAGGCACTCCGAGCTTATCGTGATTTGCGGTCGTTATGAGGGCGTTGACGAGCGTGTATCTCAACTGGTGGTCGATGACGAGATTTCAATCGGCGACTACGTGTTGACTGGCGGCGAGATTGCGGCGATGTCGATAGTTGATGCGACGGTTCGCCTTCTGCCTGGGGTGGTGGGAAGCGCACGGTCACTGGATGACGACTCGCACTCAAATGACCTGCTTGAATACCCCCAATACACACGGCCGGCTGTGTACCGCGATATCGAAGTCCCAAACGTGCTGTTGTCGGGGCATCACGCGGAAATCGCACGTTGGCGGAGGGAACAATCTATACTTACTACCGCGCGTAGGCGGCCTGATCTTCTGGGCCGGGCGAATTTGAGCGATTCAGAGCGAGCCATTGCCGAGCAAGCGTTTGAATCGTCGGGGGAGGACGCTTGAAAGCCGAGATCATATCAGTAGGCACCGAGCTGTTGCTGGGTCACATCGTTGACACGAACGCCGCTTACTTGGCACAGGAACTGTCGGCGCTCGGTATTGACCTCTATTGGGGGACGCATGTCGGTGACAATCTTGAGCGCGTGACTGAGACGTTTAGGCGAGCTATGTCTCGCTCCGATTTCATTATTGTGACAGGCGGTCTGGGTCCTACAGAAGATGATCTTACTCGTGAGAGTATAGCCGCTGCTCTGGGCGAAGAAATGGTGGTAGTGCCTAAACTTGAGGGTGAGCTTCGGGAGTTCTTCGCGCGACGGGGCCGGCCGATGCCTGAGCGCAACGTGAAGCAAGCTACTCTCATACCGTCGGCGCGGGTAGTATCCAATCCCATAGGCACGGCACCCGGGTGGTGGGTCGAGAGGGATGGGACCCTGATTGCCGCCATGCCCGGCGTGCCCAACGAAATGTATCGCATGTGGCAGAACGAAATTGTGCCTCGTTTGTTGAAGAGCGAGGAAAGTGCGGTAATTCACACCCGGATCGTCAAGGTGCTTGGTATAGGGGAATCGCATGTTGAAGAGATCATTCAGCCACTGCTCGCCAGCACCAATCCCACCCTTGCAACCTACGCGAAATCAGATGGGATTCATGTGCGGATAACTGCCAAGGCGCCCTCGGTAGACGAGGCGCGTCGTCTATTGGTGGAACCAGAGGGCGAGATTCGTCGGCTTCTAGGTGCGGCGATCTACGGGGTAGATGATGAGACTATAGAGGCCATAGTGTTGCGCCAATTGGAATCAGCCGGCAAGACACTTGCCTGCATCGAAGCCATCACAGGGGGATCGGTCTCGGCGGCGCTGACGAATGCTGCCGCTGGAGACTCGGTGGTTTTCAGAGGTGGGCTTGTCGCCGACTCGATTGAGGCGAAAGCAAAATGGGGGATCGATCCAGTTCTGATGGAGTCCGCCGGTGAAGTGAGTGCAGGAGTCTCCGAGTCGATGGCAACTCTAGCGCGGAGGCATTTCGACGCGGATGTCGGCATTGGCGTGACAGGCGTAGCTGGCCCTGAGCCATACCGTGGACAGACTCCGGGGTCAATTCATTTGGCGATCGATGACCAAGGACAACTCGTGTGTCAGAGCGAGATTGGGTTCGGCAACACACCGTCCACTATCAAGTCGCGAACAGTCGTTGCTGCCCTCGACTTGTTGCGCCGGCACCTGACAGGTGGTACCGCGGTGGTCAGCTAGTCAGCGTGATCCGTTCTGGTGAAACGCGACGCCAAGAGCAGAACCACCAATCGTTAACTGGACTCGAAGCTTGCGTTCAGCGCACTCTCACTCGGGAGTGTGTTTCCTAGCCTAGTCAACGAAACTGGGGCCGCTGGTGTCCTTAATCTGGATTTCCATTGACCTTGACGGGCTGCAAGTGGTTCGCAGTGTCGCGAGGGTGTACCGATCTTCAGGAGGCAACGCGAGCTTTTTTTAGGTATTCAACGACAAACTTCAGCCGATCGTCGTACTCCGCTTGACGAAGAAGTGCCGAATCGATGTAGGTTGCATAGGACGTATCTCGCCCGGTAATCTGCGAGAGTTGTCGTGCCAAACGCACTTTCTCCTCGGAAAGCTCTGCGAAGCGGCTTAGTGGATCCGCCAGACTCTTCAGCGTTACCAGGATTGCAGCCCGGATTTGCGCTAACTCAGCACTCGCGTTGTCGTCTCGGCCGGTCAGATCAGAGGCCGTGGCGCTGACGCCGATGCTTTCCAGACGCTCTATTTTCTGGTCTATTTCGGAGATTACGAGCCGTTTGCGTTCAATCTCAATGGTCACCGTCTCGAGATTCCTCTGGACATGGCTTGCCGCATCACGATAGACAACGCCAGAATTCCTCTGTTGCTCGGTTGCCTCAACCTGTTTTTGGATCTCCGACTGGCGGCGAATCAGATAGATCAGTCCGACTTCGTGCTGGGCCTTCAAAGACTTCAGCTCGACCAGGTTTCCTGAGCGCATCGAATCTGCTCCTACTTGAGGTCTAAACGCTTGCCAATCACTCTTCCAGAATCACTGTGCAGCAGCTGAGTGCGCAGATGAATCAAGGTAATCCCAGTCACCCAGAAACCGGCATGAGGGTCTGACCTTGAGATTATCGGCGGGCTGGTGGCTCAGGGGGTAGGGGATAGCAAATTGACGTAGTTGTTCGGTAATCCCTATAATCTGCACACTATCAGTTTACCGCACAATCCAGCTTTGACAATCGGGCCTGGACTCAAGCATAATCCCGCGTTCACTCATTCGAGTTGGTGCGCTCGGCTATCGCCAAGTATCTATTGGTAGGCTGGATGCTTTGCTACGCCAAAACATTCTAGTCGTCGTGGATCAACCAAATCCACCCGAATATTCGAGGAGGCGCCGGTTTGAGACTCTTAATCGCCATCATGAAAGAGGATGAAGCCGGCTCTGTGGTGGATATTCTGATGGATCGGGAGTACCGTGCAACGCGGATAAATACGGCCGGCGGGTTTTTCAAGCGTGGCAATTCGACGTTATTGATAGGTGTCGAGGATGATCAGATCGACGACGTAATGAACCTCATCAATACAACTGCGGACACGGCCGCCGTTTTCGTGCTAAACGTATTGCGGCACGAGAGGTTGTGAACACCGCTCACGCGTTCTGCTCATTGGACCTGGCTCTTGATGCACCGCCGAAGATTTTTCCAATGAGCCTATTAAAGTCCCCTTCAGTCCACGAGTAGAGTACTTGGCTGGCGTTAAAAATCGATGAGTATGTGCCGCTCACGATCCCTATCATCAAGGTTATTGCGAACCACTTGATGGTCTCGCCTCCGAAAAGAATTATCGCCAGAAGCGTAAACACTACGGTGATCGAAGTGGTCAGAGACCTACCCACAGTCTGAAACAGCGAGTGGTTTAAGACCAACTTGAACGGCTCGTTAGGGAATCGCAGAAGGTTCTCGCGCACCCGGTCAAACACAACGATAGTGTCGTGTACCGAAAAGCCGATGACGGTCAAGACTGCGGTGACGAACATGGCGTCGACGTCGACTTGGAAGATCCGCCCCAATATAGAGAAGGTGCCGAGGACGACCAGTGCGTCGTGAGTCAATGCTATTACGGCGCAGGCGCCGTAGCGAAAGGCCCCTTGCACCTGTCGGAATGCCCACCACAGATAGAGCAGAATTCCTATGCAGGCGAGCGCCACAGCGATGATCGCTCGCTGTGCGATCTCGGCTCCGACAGTAGGCCCGATCGATTCGAAACGCAATTCATCAAATTCTCCACCGATAGCCGACAGGGCTTCTACAGCTGCCTCCTTATGTGGAGAGTCCGGTGATAACTCCCTCGTGCGGATCAAGACCGTCTTATCTCCGGTCGTCTGGACGACCGACTCGTAACCCAACGACTCTAACGCCTCACGGATAGGCGCGGGCTGTACACTCTCGCTGAATTCGATTTCCCAAAGAGTGCCGCCCGTGAAGTCGATGCCAAGTCGGAGACCATTCGGCGCCAATAGAGAGATCAGGCCTAAGAGAATTACCACTGCGGACAGAATAAAGTACTGTCGTCTATGGCTAACGATGTCGATCAAGGCAACCTCTACATAGACAGGATTGGGTTATGCCGCCGGGAACCAGTTACGGCTGAGGCCACCGCCAACGCTGAATAATATGCGGAGTAACGTGCGACTTACGATTATTGCGGTGAACATACTGACCATTACGCCAATCGCTAGTGTGACAGCGAAACCCTGGATAATGCTCGCGCCTAAGGTAGCGCCGAAATAGATCAGAATCGCGCAGGTAATCAATGTCGATATATTTGAATCCCGGATCGAGCTCCAAGCGCGATCAAAGCCGGCCTCAAGCGCTGATCGCATGCTTTTACCAATGCGAAGCTCTTCTTTGGTACGCTCGAAGATAAGAATATTGGCGTCGACCGCCATCCCGACCGAGAGAATGAATCCGGCGCCACCTGCCAGAGTGAGCGTCACAGGCTGGAATGGGTTCTTGAAAATCGCGAACACAAGCACGGCGTATACTGCGAGAGCCAGATTGGCTACCAGTCCGGCCAGCCGGTAGTACACCACCATAAATATCGCGACAATCCCCAGTCCAACTGCACCGGCTATGTAGCTCTTCTGCAATGAGTCTTGACCTAAGCTTGGACCGATGGTCCTCGTTTGCACGATCTTCAATGGTACGGGTAGTGCACCGTATTTCAATTGGATAACGGTAGACCGCGCTTCCTCGAGCGGGAATCCGGAGGCTCCGCCTCTAATCACTCCGCGTCCGCGGATGATGGCGGTTTCGATGATGGCTGAGGAGATCACCTCCTTGTCCATGACTATGGACATCCACTGACCGACGTTCTCGGTGGTGAAGTCTCCAAACAACTCTGCGCCTTCGGATGTAAGTGAGAACTCTATTTGTATACGGTTAAGTTCGTCGTATCCGACTTCGGCGTCGGACAAATGTCGGCCTTCGATAACGGTCTCGTAGGACAGTGCGGCCACATCGGGATCGGTGGTGTCGGTCTCGCTCGCTTCTCCGCTGGTTCCTAGCGACTCCGGCCCTCCGAGTGTGGTCGTCACCAAGTCGCCAATCTGCAAGGGAGTAGCACCGGATCCAACAAACTCGAGCCTACCGGTCTGACCGAAAGTCTGAACGGCTCTATCGGGGTCCTCCACGCCCGGAAGTTCTACGATGATCCGATTATTCTCGGCAAGTTGTATTAGAGGCTCTACCACACCGAGCGCATTGACTCGACGTTCGATGATGAGCTTGGCCGCCTCCATCGACTCCGGCTGTACGGTTGCGCCTTCGGGTACCTGGGCTTCAAGAAGGACTTGGATGCCGCCTTGCAAGTCGAGCCCTTGCCGGACCTCAATATCTCGGTCGATGCGTGTCCCGCCGATACTGAGATGTATCCCAGGATTGTCCGGTAAAGCAATCCAGACGGCGGCAACGACAATCAGGATGATAAAGGCGAGCCAGCGAAAGTGTTTAGTCAACTCTTAACCCACATGCGAAAAGACCTCTTGATAGTTCTGAGCAGGACACGACAGTTCTCTGCTTATTGACCGATGATGTAGAGACCAGATGGGCAATTTGGAACGGGACCTATCTTCGCGAGATCCTAATGTTAGCAGTGAGATTCTGATGAGTCCATCCAGCTTGCCGAAACGTAACAGTTCAGATTTGGGTGTATGTCTCTCCTCCATGCCCGTAAACCGGAAAGGCCGAGTCGCCATTCGGGTCCTCAGTCGGCAGTCAAGGGGTGATTTCGAACCTATCGATGCGAAATCCACGAGCTGGTCGACCTCATCCCCCACATCCCCCGGCATCCGCCTGAGGCGGATCGCCCTTGCAACCCTTTCCTGGCTTTCCCCGATCAGACGTCCTTGCCTGTGGTATACCCTCATTGGTGCGATATTATGCCCATACGGAGCAGGCACCCCTAAATCTGAACACTTACTGCCGAAACGAGTGCAGCCGACGCAGCTCGAAGTGGAGAAGGTCAAGCGCTGCTCAGGCGCCGACATGCAAGGACCGAAGGATTTCCGGCACTTGGGTAGGGCTATCGGCGACGCGAACCCCAACCTCGGTCAATGCGTCGACTTTGCCGGCAGCAGTGCCTGAACCGCCCGAAATGATCGCGCCGGCGTGTCCCATCCGCTTGTCGGCTGGTGCGGTCCTACCGGCAATAAAGGCAACCACGGGCTTAGAAAAATTGTGTTTGATGAAGTCGGCCGCGTGCTCTTCGTCGTTGCCACCGATCTCGCCAATCAGCACAACCGCCTCAGTTTGGTCGTCGTCTGCGAAGAGCCGCAGAGTGTCGACGAATGTCGTGCCGATGATAGGGTCCCCGCCGATTCCAACGCATGTTGACTGGCCGTAGCCGGATTGGGTCAAGGCATTAACGATTTCGTAGGTCAGCGTCCCGCTGCGCGACATTAAGCCGATGTTTCCTCGTCGGTGGATATGGGCGGGCATTATGCCAACCTTTGCGAGTCCCGGTGTAATCACGCCGGGACAGTTAGGCCCGATCAATCGGGCACCACGTTTTCTGACTACACTATCGACTTTCACCATGTCGAGAACTGGAATGCCTTCAGTTATGCAAATGATGAGCGCAAGGCCGGCATCGGCGGCCTCCAATATCGCATCGGAAGCGAACGGTGCTGGTACATAGATAATTGCCGCGTTGGCTCCCGCCGGGTCGACGGCATCGCGCACCGTGTTGAACACGGGAACTCCAGCGACTTCGCTTCCTCCCCGGCCGGGCGTGACTCCAGCGACGACTTTCGTGCCATATTCGATCATTTGCCGGGTGTGGAACTCGCCCTCGCGCCCGGTGATTCCTTGGACCAAGAGGCGAGTATCCGAGCCGACGAGTATGCTCATCTGGATTCTACTGCCGTTTTGAGTTTTCCAATTACCGCTTTGGCTGCTTCGGTCACGGAGGTGGCCGCAGTCAACCCGGCACGCTGCAAAGTGCGGCGGCCTTCATCCTCGTTCGTACCCACAAGACGAACCACGATTGGAACGCCGACTTCGACCTGCTCGAGGGCCGTAACTACGCCTTTTGCAACTTCGTCGCAACGGGTAATCCCGCCGAAGATGTTAATGAGCACGACTTTGACATTAGGATCGGTAATCACGAGACGCAATGCGGTTGCAACTCGTTCGGCTCGAGCACCTCCACCTATGTCGAGGAAGTTCGCCGGTTCCGCACCGTATAGCTTTACGAGGTCCATCGTAGCCATCGCCAGGCCGGCGCCGTTCACAATACAGCCAACTTCACCATCGAGCTTTACGTAGCTCAATTCTTGCTCACGCGCCTGTTGCTCTAGCGGGTCCTCAGACTCAAGATCACGAAGTGCGGCAATCTCGGTCTGTCTAAAGAGCGCGTTGTCGTCAATAGAGAGTTTGGCATCCAGTGCTCGCAAGTTGCCAGAGTGGTCAATTATCAAGGGGTTGATCTCACAAAGAGAAGCGTCCAGGCTGTCGAATGCTCGGTAGAGGGACGACGCTATGTTAGTAAATTGGCGCACTTGGGCTGGCGTCAGACCTAGGCTGAATCCAATCTGTCTAGACTGAAACTCTTGCAAGCCCAACAACGGATCGATAGGTAGGGAGAGAATTTGCTCAGGCGTCTGGCGATTCACCTCTTCGATGTCGACTCCGCCGGCGACGCTGGCCATCATAACCGGCTTCCGAGAAACGCGATCGATGGTGATACCCAGATAGAATTCGTGCGCGATATCGATTGCTTCTACCACGAGCACACGCTTGACTGGGTAACCTTTGATGTTTAGGTCGAGAATATGTCTGGCTAGGTCTTTGGCTTGGCCGGCGTCCTCAGCGAGCTTAACTCCGCCGGCTTTGCCCCTGCCGCCGGTCAACACTTGCGCTTTTACGACCACCGGCTTGCCAATCTGCGCGGCGATACTGCCGGCCTCGTCAGGCGTCTTCGCAATGCGTCCGACCGGATAAGGCAGGCCGAAGCTGCTCAGCAGTCGTCGGGCTTGGTACTCGTGGAGATTCAACTAACTCATCCTGCACAAAGAGAAGCACCGGGCGGTGAAGTGTCCGGTGGTTCATTCCGCGATTGAACGATTTGTTTGCCTAAGTCAGGACTTGGCGGCTGGCTCCGCCACCGGCTCGACTTCTGGCTCTACCTTCCGCAATTCGTCGAGACTGTCGAGGTGATCGATGAACAAGACGCCATCGACGTGATCGATTTCGTGTTGGAATACTTGGGCCAACCGGCCTGAGGCCTTTACCCGCTGATCTCGACCACGGCGGTCTTTCCCGGTGACCACTACATTGAATGCGCGACGCACATTGGCTACGTAGCCGGGTACCGAAAGGCACCCTTCTTCCGGGAAGTGCTCGCCCGAGGCTTTGACGATTTCAGGATTGTATACGACGAATAGCTTGCCGGCCGCGAGATCGTCTTCATCATCTTCGGGTATCTGGGCTACGATGACACGCAATGGGACTCCGACTTGAGGGGCTGCAAGGCCGATCCCAGGGGCATCGTGCATAGTGTCCACCATATCGTCGATGAGCGTTTGCACGCTCTTGCTGAGCCTGCCGACCTTCTTGCACTTTTCGCGCAATATGGGGTCGCCCATCAATCGGATCTCTCGAATCGCCAAGATCGATCACCTATTAAATCAGCAACCCACCTCATAAGTCTGGGCGTTGAAGCAGGTTAGGCTTGACCAGCCAATTGTACACTGAGTACAGGTAAGGGTAAATCGACGCTCGCTCGGTTCTCTGCCCCTACACCAAGCGATGCTTTCACCCAAGGGCTTGTCTGCATTCTTACCTTTGTAGAAGCGATATTGCGTGGGTTGATGGAGGCGGACCGGGGTTCTTCCGGTTCTCCACCAAGGGGCCACAAGGTCATCTGCTCCAACAGATTTGTTTTGCAAATTCGTCTTTGTGGAAGGGATCCTGTGGGAATTGATGGCGCTGTGCAGGGGTTGTTCGGGTTCTCTACCGAGGGCGGCCACAAGAGCGGGCGGTACGGACTTGTTTTGCATTCTTGTGTTTTTGGTAGCGGCCCTATGTGGATCGAACATGGTCGGCCGGGGTTATTATGTTGTCCAACCAGGGCAGCTCTGAGAGCGGGGTCTACGCTTTTGTTTTGCATTTTTACCTTTGCGGTAGCGATTCTGTGCGAATTGAAGGTGGCAGGTTTGGATTTTCCCGTTCTCCGCCCAGGGCGGCCACAAGAGCCGGCTGTAGGAATGGCGGTTTGCGTGGTGAACATTTGTTCCCCATTGTACCAGGTTGAGAGCGAAAGTGCAGTGCATGGTTCTTGACCTGCAGGGGTTTTTGATTCTCTAATATTCGCTGCTACCAAGACTGATACGCTACAGATGGATTTTGGCCCGGGCTTTCGCTAGGGTGACGTAGTGGGTCATCGGAATTCACGAGCGTAAGATTGGCGGCGGTCTCGCCTCCTCCCACCCCTCTGGATTCCTGCCCCTGAATCGGAGTACGGTGCAGGCTTTCGCAGGAATCACCATGGCCCTCCGAGGGCCGAATGAGAGGATGAAAATGTTGGGATGCCGGGCTTTCGCCTATTGTATGGCGGTCTTGCCTCTCCCCTCCCCTAGATTCCCGCTTTCGCGAGAATGACGAGGTGGGGGGCCGGAATGACGGTAGGGACGCCGCGAATGACGATGAGAGGTTACTCGGACGGTCTATCCCGGATCGGAGTCCGGGGCATGCTTTCATAGCAATCGCTCATGCCGGCTGGTGCCGGCACACTAGGTTATGAAAAGCCGGAGTTGTGGCTTGGTACAACGAATTGGCACGGCGGATTCTGCGACGCTGTACGACTGGGCACATGGGTGACACTTAGACCGAGCACATAGGTAACACTTTTGTAGGGGTATACACAACTCGTTTGGCGTGATCGTCCAAGAGCCCGATGATGAGTGGACCGAACTGGATGCTCCAATGCCGATCATCGCTGGGCCTCAGCCCTACTGGTTCACCCCTCAGCGCTTCACTCAGATAGATGGTCTCGCCTCTCCACTTGATCCCTCCATTGCCGCGTACCCTCCGTATCGTCACATCAGCCTCGTACTCAGGTGATCTCAACTCCGCCGGATAAGAACGCAGCGACGGTGCGTAGAGCAGTGCCGGTGGGCGTTGTCCCAGAGCCTCGTGTGGTCTGTGGTCATTATAGACCCGCCGGAACTCGTCGAACGCTCTCTGCTGAGTGCGTATGCTACTTCTGGGTGGAGTTGCCGTCTCAGCCTTGAGAGTGCGGTGCAATCGCTCCAGCCGGCCGTTCTGCTCAGGATGTGCCGGCTCTATACGTTCAGGTAATATGCCCAGCTTGATCCACCACACCGACAGCGAACTCAACCCACCGACTGCCACACTGGCAAAGGGCACACCGTTGTCAGAGCGCATCACCCTGGGCAGTCCGTACTCCCTGAATGCGCGCTCACACACTGCACGCACCTCAGAGCCTCTAGGTCTCTTCAGCCCTTGGCATACCAGCCCGTCCTGGATACAATGGGTCTATCCTGACCCCATTTCCGTCCGAAACCAACCCTTGAAATCGATCGACCATACGTCGTTCGGCCTCTCAGCTGCTGCGAACGGCTCACTCCAAGGCGCAGTGTGCCTACGGCGCTTGCGTCGACCCACCAGCCCGGCACGGTCCAGTATCTGTCCTGCCGTGCTCGACGCCGGCCAATTCATCCAAGGCTCCACACGACCCAGCCAGGCAACCAGCTTCTTAGGACCCCAGGTTGGGTGCTCTCCTTTGGCCCTGATCAGCCTCTCTATCACTGGCTGTGGCGTGGAGTTGGGATGAGTGTGCGGTGCTCGACTTCGATCTCCCAATCCCCCCAATCCCCACAGCTTGAAGCGCTCCACCCGCTTATACCCTGTCTTGCGACTAATACTGAATTGACGACACAGCTCTGTGAAAGTGTCTTCTCCCCCTTTCCATCGTAGTATGAAACGGATTTGCTCTTGCTCTCGACTCGTATCTTTCCAGGGCAACATCTGGCCTCCAATGATCGGTTGTTCCGATCTTGTACCACTTTGTTACCCATTGTGCTCGGTTTTTCTGTTACCTATGTGCCCAGTCTGTACCCGCCCCACCCCGACCCCAGCGGGGGACAAGCCCCCGCGCTACATTTTCTCATTCCGCCATCGACCATCGGTCTACAATTCGGCACGTTTCGCCCCGTGGAAAGCCGGCATCGAGGTTGATTGGAGGGCATGCTTTCATAGCAATCGCTCATGCCGGCTGGTGCCGGCACACTAGGTTATGAAAAGCCGGAGTTGTGGTTTGGCACAACGAATTGGCACGGCGGATTCTGCCACGCCCCACCCCGACCCCAGCGGGGGACAAGCCCCCGCGCTACATTTTCTCATTGCGCCATCGACCATCGGTCTACAATTCGGCACGTTTCGCCGGTGGAGAGCCGGCATCGAGGTTGATTGAAGGGCACATCCCGGATCGGAGTCCGGGACATGCTTTCGTACGAATGACGACGTGCGGTTTGCGGACTGTCGAAATGGCCTTAGTGTGTTGACTGTTTCGATCACCTGCTTGTCGACCTGGGAAAACGCTCTAGAAGTCCCAAACAATAAAGAATTGAAAACCCTTGTCTTGACCTGTCCATATCTTGCTCCTAGACTTTTCTTTGTCCATGTGTCTCCCGCGTCGGCGGTCTGTTGGGCTGATAGGGTCTCGCAGTCTGCGTGTGGGCTGCTTTCGTCCACGAGAATATGTCCGATTCCCGAAGAGAGTGTGAGGGCTGTGCGGTTACCCAGGCTTACAGTTGAAATCATTGACGATTCGGTAAGGCGCGCTCTCCGTGAAGACTTGCCGTGGGGTGACGTGACCACCGACGCGTTGATCCCCGATCATTTAAGTTGTACCGCGTATTATGTCGCGAAACAGGCCGGCGTACTGGCGGGTCTGGACCTAGCAGCGGCTGCGATGCTGGCCGTGGACAATGATCTCGTGTTCGCTGGCAGGATCGCAGATGGCGGAGAGTTCATCGGCGGCGCGGTCGTCGCCTCGGTCGAAGGAGAGGTCAGAAGTATTTTGCGAGCTGAGCGGGTCTCGCTGAACTTCCTTCAGCGGTTGTCGGGAGTAGCCACGTTGACGCGGGAATATGTAGAGGCGGTCGGAGGTACCAAAGCAAAGATCGTCGATACTCGCAAGACCACACCGGGTTTGAGGGTGCTGGAAAAGTATGCGGTGCGCGCCGGAGGCGGTCAAAATCACCGCTTCGGCCTTTCCGACGGAGTTCTGATCAAGGATAATCATCTGGCCGCGATGCGTGGGTTGGGCAAAGGCCTCGGTGAAATAGTCGCGATATCGCGGGCCGGCGCGCCGCACACGATAAAGATCGAAGTCGAAGTGGAATCGGTTGCCGAAGCGGTCGAGTCAGTGGAGGCCGGCGCCGACATAGTGCTCTTGGATAATATGTCGCCCGAACAAATGCGGCGCGCGGTCGAAGAGGTAGCTGGGCGCGCCATCCTCGAGGCATCGGGCGAGGTTACGCTGGAGAACGCCGGAGCGATCGCCAGGACGGGCGTCGACCTGATCTCGATTGGCAAACTGACGCATTCGGCGCCGGCAGTTGATATCTCGCTGGACGTAGAACTCAGGGCCGGTGCTCGGTAGTGCGGCGCTGAGTTGGATCACCTGAATGGATGACTCTTGGGCCTATGACTGACTTCAAAGTAGTATCTGATTTCGAACCGTCTGGCGACCAACCGCAGGCGATTAAACATCTGGTTGACGGCATGCGAACGGGCATGAAGAACCAGACCCTTATGGGTGTGACCGGTAGCGGTAAGACATTCACAATGGCCAAGGTGGTGGAAGCCATTCAGCGCCCAGCGCTGGTCATCGCTCATAACAAGACTCTGGCCGCGCAATTGGCAACCGAGTTCAAGGAATTCTTCCCGGACAACGCGGTTGAGTACTTTGTCAGCTACTACGACTACTACCAGCCGGAGGCTTACGTCCCGCGAACCGATACGTACGTTGAGAAAGACGCAACGATAAACGATGAAATCGAGCGTCTTCGGCTCTCGGCAACCCAGTCTCTATTCACGCGGCGCGACGTAGTAATCGTAGCGTCGGTTTCGTGCATCTACAGCCTCGGTTCGCCATCGGACTACGAACAGACGACGGTCAGACTGCGAAAGGGTGAGGTACGCAAACGAGACAAAGTCCTCCGTTTCCTAACCGACATTCACTACAGTCGAAACGACTACGAGTTCAATCGCGGAAAGTTTCGGGTTCGGGGCGATACTCTAGACGTTTTTCCGGCCTACACGAACACCGCGTACCGGGTCGGTTTTTGGGGCGACGAGATCGATCGGATACTGGAAATCGATCCACTATCCGGCGAAATTCTGGCAGACGAAGATTCGGTCGAAATCTTCCCCGCGCGTCATTTCATCACACCTCGAGAAAAGCTGAGTGAGGCCATCGCGGACATCGAGAGCGAGTTGGACGAGCGTGTAGCCGAGCTTGAGTCGAAGGATTCGTTGCTCGAGGCTCAACGGTTGCGTCAGCGAACTATGTATGACGTAGAGATGCTTCGCGAGAGCGGATTCTGCGCAGGGGTCGAAAACTACTCCCGTGTGCTATCGCGCAGAGCGCCCGGCAGCCAGCCCTGGACTCTGATCGACTACTTCCCAGACGACTTCGTAATGTTCGTCGATGAGTCTCATATGACGCTGCCACAAGTGCGGGGGATGTACCACGGCGACATGTCGCGCAAGCAAACCCTGGTCGACTTCGGCTTCCGGCTGCCCTCGGCGCTGGATAACCGGCCGCTGAAATTCCCAGAGTTCGAGCGGCATATCGGACAGGCGATCTATGTATCCGCGACGCCGGGCCCTTATGAGCTAGAGCATAGCGAGAAGATAGTGGAGCAAGTCATCCGCCCGACCGGACTCGTCGATCCCCGGATCGAAGTTAGGCCGACAAGAGGACAAATCGACGACTTGATCGAAGAGATTGGGAAGAGGGTAGAGAAGGGAGAAAGAGCGCTTGTAACGACGTTGACGAAGAGGATGGCGGAATCACTCGCAGACTACCTGAAGGAGGTAGGAGTGAAGGTACATCACCTTCACTCCGAGATCGACACGCTGGAACGAGTAGACATTTTACGAGACCTAAGGCTAGGCGTGTTCGACGTCGTTGTAGGCATTAACTTGCTGCGTGAGGGGTTGGATCTGCCGGAGGTGTCACTCGTCGCCATCCTCGATGCCGACAAAGAGGGATTCTTACGCTCTGATAGCTCCCTGATCCAGACGATTGGGCGAGCGGCTCGTCATATCGACGGCTCGGTGGTCATGTATGCCGATAAACTGACCGACTCAATGAAGCGCGCGATAGACGAAACTTACCGACGACGCCAAATTCAGTTGAAGTACAACGAAGAGCACCAGATAGAGCCGGTCGGTATTCGCAAGGCTATTCGGGACATCAACGAGCGGGTGCGAGTCGTGGCCGAGCGCCGGACTGCCTACTCGGCGAACAGCGAGACCGCAAACTCGGAGATGTTGCAGCTCATCAAGGAGCTGGAGGCCCAGATGAAGCATGCGGCTAGAGAACTAGAATACGAGAAGGCTGCCCTGCTCAGAGATGAGATCATGGACCTGCGTCGCATGGTCGATACTAGAATAGGCCCCCGAGAATAGTTGACGGGTTGATAGGCTATCATTTGCCTTGGCGGGACAACTATCACCAGCTCGCCAAATGACAACTTGATTTGGAGATTGAGATAATTCGTGTCGCAAGATTTGGTGCGAGACGCTTTGATGGAACGTCGCGCCAGGAGCGCAACTTTCCGGTTCGGCAGGTCACGAATATCTAGATGGCTCACGACCACATCGTCATTCGCGGCGCCCGCGAGCATAACCTCAAGCGAATAGACCTCGACATCCCTCGCGACCGGTTGGTAGTGATCACCGGCTTGTCAGGATCCGGCAAGTCGAGCCTGGCGTTCGACACGATCTATGCCGAGGGCCAGCGCCGTTATGTCGAGTCGCTTTCGGCCTATGCCCGCCAATTCCTCGGTCAACTAAACAAACCGGACGTCGACCTGATCGAGGGATTATCCCCCGCGATATCAATCGACCAGAAAGGGGTGAGCAGCAACCCTCGCTCGACGGTTGGCACAGTCACCGAAATATTCGACTACTTGCGGTTGTTGTTCGCCCGCGTGGGCCAGCCCCACTGTCCGAAGTGCGGCAAGCCGATCGAACAACAGACTATTGAGCAGATCGTCGACCAGATCGCGGGTCTGGAGAATGGGACGCGGTTGATGCTGTTGGCGCCGCTCGTCAAGGATCGCAAGGGCGAGCACGAGTCCGTGTTCGAGGATGCACGCCGGATGGGTTTTTCACGGGCGCGGGTAGATGGAAAAATCATCGAGCTCTCCGACGAGATCAAGCTGAAGCGCACCTATCGGCACACGATCGAGGTGGTGGTGGATCGACTGGTAACCGGACCCGGATTCGCGTCGGAGGACCGGAGCAGGCTGGCGGATTCGGTGGAGACCGCGCTGCGCATCGGCTCGGGAACCGCGATTGCTTCCGTGGTTGGGGGCGAAGATCTGCTGTTCTCCGAAAATTTCGCCTGCCCGACCTGCGGGATCAGCATTCTGGAGCTAGAGCCGCGAAGCTTCTCCTTCAACAGTCCTCACGGAGCTTGCTCCGTATGCTCGGGTCTAGGCGTGATGCTGGAGGTCGACTCTGATTTGGTTGTGCCCAATGGCGCGCTTTCGATAAACCAGGGCGCGCTGCACGCTTGGCGCTCACGCTCGGCCGGCAACAGCAACGGCTGGATGCGCGATCTAATCAAAAGCGTGGCCAATCAAGTTGACTTCTCGCTCGATACGCCCTTCGATCAGCTGTTGGATTCCGAACAGAGGTTGATCCTATACGGCTCAGGCGGTAAACGCTATGCGGTTTCGCATATCGACTCGCGGGGGCGAACGCATACGTTCAATGCTTCGTACGAAGGTGTTATCACCAACTTGGCGAGGCTTTATCGACAGACTGAGTCCGAATGGCGGCGACACGAGATCGGACGATACATGTCCTACCGGAATTGTCCGGCCTGTCAAGGTCAGCGGTTGAAGCCGGAGAGTCTGGCGGTCACGATAAATGGCAAATCGATAATCGAGGTCACTGCCCATTCTATTCACGAGGCTATGGACTGGTTCGCGAAGGTCGAGGGCTCGTTCACCGAGAATCAAAGGACGATTGCTCGGCAGGTATTGAAGGAGATCCGTGCGCGTCTGGGCTTTCTGATCGACGTCGGGCTCAACTACCTGAGTCTAGACCGCCGAGCGTCCACCCTCTCCGGCGGCGAGGCGCAGCGCATTCGTCTAGCGACCCAGATCGGCAGTAGTCTCATGGGAGTGCTCTACATTCTTGACGAGCCAAGCATCGGGCTTCACCAGAGAGACAACCGGCGCCTGATCGAAACCCTTGTCCGACTCCGCGACGTGGGTAACACGGTGTTGGTTGTGGAGCATGACGAAGAGACGATCCGAGCGGCAGACTTCGTAGTAGACATAGGGCCGGGCGCCGGCAAACACGGTGGAGAGATCGTTGTCGCCGGCCCGGTCGAGGACGTGGAAAGCCATCCGGGGTCTATCACGGGGCAGTACCTCGCAGGCCAGGCTGAAATCTCGGTCCCGACCTTCCGCAGGGCCGGCAATGGAAAGCATTTGGTCGTCCGGGGCGCGCGGGAGAATAACTTGAAGGACATCGACGTAGACATTCCGCTGGGTATGTTCGTTTGCGTCACCGGGGTGTCTGGGTCGGGGAAGAGTACGTTGATTTCGGACATCCTCTACCGCAAGCTGGCGCAGAGCATATATCAATCCAGAGAAAGGCCAGGATCCCACGACGGGATTTCCGGATTGGAAGAGCTGGACAAAGCGATCAATGTCGATCAGTCGCCTATAGGGCGTACTCCGCGGTCCAATCCGGCCACATACACCGGCTTGTTCACGCCGGTGCGGGAGCTGTTCGCGAGTGTTCCGGAATCCAAGATACGGGGCTACAAGCCAGGGCGCTTCTCGTTCAACGTAAAGGGCGGTCGTTGCGAAGCATGCGACGGCGATGGGATCATCAAGATCGAGATGCAGTTCCTGCCGGACATATACGTGCCTTGCGAGGTCTGCAAAGGCAAGCGTTACAACAGAGAGGCTCTCGAAGTCCTCTATCACGGTAAGACGATCGCTGAAGTGCTGGAGATGACTGTGTCCGAGGCACTTGAGTTCTATCAAAACATCCCAAAGGTTCGGAAAAAGCTATCGGTGCTCGAAGACGTGGGCCTGGGCTACATTCATTTGGGCCAGCCGGCTACGACGCTGTCGGGAGGCGAGGCTCAGAGGATTAAGCTGGCTACGGAGCTTTCGAAGAGGGCGACGGGCCGGACGCTTTACATCCTCGACGAGCCAACTACCGGTCTACACTTCGCGGACGTGGGGCGACTCCTGGATGTCTTGCAGCGCTTAGTGGATGCCGGCAATACGGTTGTGGTGATCGAGCACAACTTGGACGTGATCAAGTGTGCTGATTGGATTATCGATCTTGGCCCGGAAGGCGGCGACGCGGGGGGTGAGGTGGTAGCTGCCGGGACGCCGGAGGAGGTAGCCGAAATGTCGGCGTCGTACACGGGGCAATGGCTGCGCCGGTATGTAGAAACCCATCGACGGGTGCCGGCCGGCGTCGCGGGTTAGGTATTTGCCGGCGGGTTTTGGGTCGGTAGTCGTTGGCGCCACTTCCGGCCGGCCGGCTGGCCCCGCGGCCCTAGCGGGGGACAAGCGCCAGCGCTACATCTCTCTGTATGCTCTCGGCTGTCGTAGCTAGGGCGATGGTGGTTGGCGTCGCCGGCTCGTGCCGGAATCTATTCCACGCTGAGTTCGATCCTCTTCTGCTGTGCGGACCACCCCTCCCCTGGATTCCGGCTTTCGCAGGAAACACCTATGGCCTTGCGCAGGCCACATAAGGGGATGAAAATGGGACGGCGGGTGAGTTTTTTCCATCGTCTGGTGGCCTTACGCCTCCGCACGCCTTCTGGATTCCGGCCTTCGCCGGAATGACGAATGGGGGGCCGGATTGACGAAGGGATGCCACGAATGGCGAATGAGAGGCTGCCGGAGCGGTCTATCCCGGATCGGAGTCCGGGACATGCTTTCATAGCAATCGCCCATGCCGGCAGCCGCCGGCATACCAAGGTATGAAAATTGGGTGCATTGGTCGATGGAAGGGTCAGGTGTCGTCTGTGCCACGCACGCCGCCCCCTAGCTGGGGACAAGCCCCAGCGCTACATCTTTTCTCTTTGCGCCCGCGACGGGACCCGGGTATTGTCGTACCAATCGCTCGTGCCGGCTGGTGCCGGCACACCGAGGTATGAAGATGAGACCTGGTCGTTGGAGGTGTTTGGGTGTGGTTGGTGCCACCCTTCCCCTCTGGATTCCCGCTTCCGCGAGAATGACGAATTCGGTGGCAGGGGATAACTATTTTCGTACCAATCGTCCATGCCGGCCGTCGCCGGCGCATCAGGGTATGGAGACTAGGGGCGCTGGTTGGTGGAAGGATTCGGGTGTCATCGGCGGCGCGAGCCCGTGCCGCCTGGCAGGGGCCAATTTGCCAAGCATTCTAGCGAAGTTTCGCTAATTTGAGCCATTCAAAAGCTGATTCACTAGGTCATGTACTAGGGGACGCTGCTGTCGGATATCCGCGTCTTCCATAAAGTCGTGATAGAAATTGCTATGAAACGCCCGAGCTACCGCAAAGCTGGCTCTTAGTTCTGGATAGTGCTGATCGACTACAGCGATCATCTTTACATGTTTACCGGGCGCGGGCCGGCCCTTTTGTCCTTCCGACGCCATTAGAGCCTGGGCGGTGGCACCCCACAGCTTTTCCGATCCTTGTAAGATATCGCCGCTAGCAAATTCCTTGTCCGATTGTTCCAGAAATATCTTGGCGTGCTTCGCGTGTTCCTTGGGTGTCATCTGCGCTCTCTGAGAGTGGTACTCTTATCCAATATGGCTGGCCACCTCTTCTATGCTTGATGCAATCCATGATATTAGATTCTAATTACTATATCAATTCAAACCCGATGACTGCCCGGCTGATCGACCGACAGGCCCGTAGCAGCTTGTGGCTCGGTGGTTAACAAGGGTCATTGTCGCCTTCTGAGACAACGAAATCAGATGGAAATAGTTGCTCTGGACTAGTGGTCCTGGTGGTTTTGGTGCTACGGCCAGAAGGATACGGGTGGACTTGGCGCCCGGCGCGGGGCGCGTTCCGGGGCCTGGTTTCTAGCTCCTGCCGGCGAGCCGATAAGCGAGGCGCCGGCGCCACGATTCCGACGGGCTTGGGAAGTCGGGGCGGAAGTGGGCGCCGCGACTCTCCTCGCGGGCCAGCGCGGCGGTTGAGATCAGCCAACCAACCAGCGCCGCATTTTGGATCTCCGCTTCGCCTCGGTTGGACGACTCCGCCGACATAGCTCCGATCCATCTGAATAGCTGCGAATTCGCCTTCTTCAGCGCGTCGCGTTCGCGAATAAGGCCTACAGATTCCCACATCAGGCGCTGAATTTCGGCCATAGTTGGTCGAGGATCCTTGTTCGACTCCGAGGGTAGGGTCTCCGCGATCGATATTTCAGGCCCGTTGTTGAAATCGTTCCGGCTCATGCCGGAGAGTGCTTGGTCAACCAGGCGATGGGGAAATACGAGCGTCTCCAAGAGGGAGTTGCTGGCTAGCCGATTCGCGCCATGGACCCCGGTACAGGCGACTTCGCCGCAGGCATAAAGTCCGGGGAGGCTCGTCTCGCCCCAATCGTTTGCCTTGACGCCACCCATGAAGTAGTGAGCAGCCGGCGCGACTGGGACCGGATCAGTGGCGAGGTCGATTCCATGGGACTGGCAGAATCTAGCTATCGATGGAAAGCGGTTGAGGACTCTCTCCTTGGGCAAATGATTTAGGGTCAGGTAGACCGAATCGGTGCCAGTCTCGCTCATCTCGTGGGAGATCGCCCGCGCCACGACGTCGCGAGGGGCTAGCTCACCGCGATCATCGGACTTGTGGGCGAAACGCTCGCCCTTCTCGTTGATGAGGTGAGCGCCCTCGCCGCGGACAGCTTCCGAGATGAGGAAACTGGGAGCTCCGGGCTTGGCGAAAGCCGTCGGATGAAACTGAAAGAACTCACAGTCCACGACCTCCGCGCCGGCTCTGAACGCGATCGCTACCCCGTCCGCGGTTGCGACTTCGGGATTCGTAGTTTGCGAATAGAGCCGGCCCGCGCCACCACTAGCCAGGACAATATGGCGACCACCGTATTGCCGGCGTTCGCCGGATTGGGAATCGAAGCAATTGAGCCCGACGGCGCGGCCATTGTCGATACATATAGACGTGACCTGCTGGTGCTCGATGACATCGATATTGGGCGAATGGAGGACGCTAGCGGAGAGCGAAGTTTCAATACTGGCGCCGGTCGAATCTCCGCCGGAATGTAGGACGCGGGGTACGCTGTGCGCCCCTTCACGCGCGAGCGCAATTCGCCCGTGTTCTGTGTCGAACGGGACTCCAAAGGATATGAGGTCAACTACACGTTCCGGGCCTTCTTCGCAGAGGATGCGTACGGCGTCTGGGTCGCAGAGACCGGCGCCGGCCGCGAGCGTGTCCTGGTAGTGCAGATAGGCGGAGTCCTGGTCACCAACTGCGGCTGCAATGCCGCCCTGGGCCCAACGGGTGTTACAGTCCTCAAGCGTCGATTTTGTAAGAACCAGGACGCGGCCGTGTTTTTGGGCGAGTAAGGCGGTGTAGAGGCCGGCGATGCCGCTGCCTACGACTATGAATTCGTAGTCCACACCGTCAGGCGTGCGCCAGCATCCGCTTGAGCGCGACGATTGCATGCTTAGCG
This sequence comes from Chloroflexota bacterium, assembly GCA_965220775.1. Classification (GTDB taxonomy): domain Bacteria; phylum Chloroflexota; class UBA6077; order FW602-bin22; family JBCLEL01. The sequence continues at coordinate 3,125,816 of OZ244845.1, read as the reverse complement.
TCGTCGTCTGGCACCGAGATCCGATTGATCACATCGCCTGACAACAGACTCGCCAAAGTCCAGAGGACATATGCCGGATGTATGCGGTACATCGTGGAGCAAGGGCAAACAATGGGATTAAGACAGAAGACCGTCTTGTCAGGATTTTCTTGGGAGAGGCGATTCACGAGATTGATCTCGGTGCCGATGGCCCATTTCGAGCCGGGTGGCGCTTCGGTTACCAATTTGACTATGTACTCTGTCGATCCATCGTAGTCTGAGGCATCCACGACTTCCTTCCGGCACTCAGGGTGAACCAAAATGTTAACCGCAGGGTCCCTGGCGCGTATGTCTCGGATCTGCTCGATGTTGAAACGGGCGTGGACGGAACAATACCCTTTCCAAAGGATTATCTTGGCCCGTGTAAGAGCGTCCAAGTCGTTGCGATCAGGGAACCTAGGGTCCCAAATGGCCATTTCTTCCATAGGTATGTCCATCTTGATGCCGGTGTTGCGGCCAAGGTGTTCGTCGGGGAAGAAAAGAACGCGCTTGCCCCGCTCGAAGGCCCAATTCAAGATGTTCTGTGCGTTTGAAGAGGTGCAAACGATGCCGCCGTGCCGGCCGCAGAACGCTTTCAGGTCGGCGGCCGAGTTCATATAGGTGATTGGAATAGTTCCTTCACCGCAAACGTCCTCCAGCACTTCCCAGCACTCCTCGACTGAGTCGATGTCGGCCATGTCCGCCATCGAACAGCCGGCTTCGAGGTTGGGGAGGAGGACCTTCTGATTTGGAGCGCTCAGAATGTCGGCGGTCTCGGCCATGAAGTGGACGCCGCAGAAAACGATGAACTCGGAATCGGGCCGGCTGGCGGCCAATTGCGAGAGTTTGAACGAATCGCCACGGATGTCGGCGTGTTTGATAACTTCGTCTCGCTGGTAGTGATGTCCGAGGATGACCACTTGGTCGCCCAACGATTCCTTGGCGCGGGCAATTGCGCGATCAATTTCTTCGGCCGGCATCGCCAGATAATGCTCTGGGATCCGGACCGGTTTGGGGGTGCGCCGGCCGGCGTGAATAGCGCTCAAAGGCGTATCCACTATTTGGACGCTTTTCTCCAGATAGCCGGGTCGGACTTTTGGGCTGGTCAGATGCCGATCCAACTTGTCGCGAGAATCGACACAGGTCTTGGGATCCGCTGCCGGATCGGATAGGTGAATTTCAACCACCATTGTTAAGCTCCATCTTAGCCAGGAGTGCCCAGGATCGATCCATGCGCCAGATTGATCGACCAGTCGCACCTTCAGATTGGAACGACTGCGCCGGTAGGCATATCCTATTCGACCAAGTACAGGTGAACCGCAAGTTCAGATGCTATACAGTCCAAATGATAATTCCGCGAAAAAGCAACTGTCAACGAAAATCCTGTAATAGCAAGGGTCTTTCCAAAAGTTGCTCGATTCTGCGGAGACGTAATGGACCCAACTCGGCATCAAAGCCTGAGCTGAACTCGATTCAGTGTAGGGCGCAGGTCATGGACCCCGGTCCCGTATCGGGGTACGGGGCATGCTTTTGATCGCGAGAATGACGATGCGGGGGCGCGGGTATGACGCAACGAGTGGCGGGAACCTATTTTCATAGCAAAGTGTGAACGCGAAAAGGTTCAACGATTGAGCGCTCTAAAAAGCAGATTGAGGGCGATTGTGAGCAGTATCGAAACAACTATCGAGGTGCCTATAAGCAGTGTGACCGAGCCGCCGCCGATCTGCAAGTGAAAGTCACCGGGTAGGCGGCCGAAGAACGGAATGCGGGCACCGCTGACCAAAAGGATGCCGGCGACTGCAAGCGCCAAGCCGGCAAAGATCAGGAACCTGCCGAACTCGACCGAAGGCATCAGATGAGCCTCGGCTGGGCCTGTTCCTCGACTGGTTTCGGCAAACGGCCGAGATGCCGGTAGGCTAGCTGGGTGGCCGTCCTTCCGCGCGGAGTCCGGTCGAGGAAGCCTAGCTGAAGAAGATATGGTTCACATACGTCCATAATGGTGTCCGGGTCTTCGCTGACAGCTGCTGAAACCGTTTCCAGGCCAACGGGGCCGCCGTCAAACTTATCTATGATTGTCGCCAGCACTTGCCGGTCGATACTATCGAGGCCTAGGTTGTCCACTTCTAACATCGCCAGAGCGTCCACGGCTACCGACCTGTCGATGCTGCCACTGGCCTTAACCTGAGCGAAATCGCGTACGCGGCGAAGCAGGCGGTTGCCTATGCGGGGGGTTCCGCGAGATCGACGCGCAATCTCGTCAGCGCCGGCGCGGTCAATTTCCGTATCTAAAATGGCCGCCGAACGTACGACGATCCTGGCTATCGCCTCAACGGTGAAATAGTCGAGTCGATAGGTGGAGCCGAATCGGTCGCGCAAGGGTGCGCTTAGCATCGAATAGCGAGTGGTGGCGCCGATAACAGTGAACTTGGGCAGGCGCAATCGAATGGGCTTGGCGGCCATACCCTTGCCCAGCACCATGTCCCAGACGAAGTCCTCCATCGCCGGATATAGGGCTTCTTCGACGGGCCGGTTTAGCCGATGAATCTCGTCGATGAAGATAACGTCGCCCGGTGCTAGGCCAGTGATGTAAGCGGCAAGATCGCCGGGAATCGTGATAGCCGGCCCAGATGTAATGCGCAACTGGGCGCCCATCTCGTTGGCGAGGACACTGGCAAAAGTGGTTTTTCCCAGACCAGGCGGACCATAGAGCAAGACGTGGTCGAGTGGCTCGCCGCGGCTCTTGGCAGCCTCTATCGAGATGGCGAGATTAGCCTTCAGCTTTTCCTGACCGATGCATTCTCGCAACCAGCGTGGCCGCAGGCTGCCTTCAGTCTCGGCCTCGCCCGGCTCCGCGGTCGGTTTCAGGACATCTCGGTCACTCATTCTTGCCTAATTGTAGAACGTGGAGAATTCTCTGCAACGCCGTCAGGTGTGTCAGGATTGCCAGGATGGCGAGGGCCGGCAACGGCCAACCAACTATCATGCCGATGCTGAGTATGGCGACTCGCTCCGGCCGCGGCGCCACGCCGACCTCGCATTTCATTCCGAGTCCTTCCGCACGCGCACGAGTGTAGCTTACCATCAGCGAACCGAGCAGCACAACGAAGCAGAGGGCCGCCCCTAGCCTGTCTCCGCTTGCACTGAGGTGCACGAGAAGGCCGAGTAGTATGAATCCCTCCGAGTAGCGGTCAAGTGTCGAATCGAGAAACGCGCCAAAGGTCGTACTCTTCTGGGTCACCCGGGCGAGGGCGCCATCCAGAGTGTCTATTAGCGCGACTACCAAGACCAACACTCCGCCAACTTGAACGTGACCCAAGCCGATTATCACCGCCACACCAGCGTTGAGCACCATAGCCGCTATGGTTATGTGATTCGGATGAGCGCCGGTTCGGGCGATCAACCTGGCCACCGATTCAGCTACTTTACGGCCACTCGCTTTAACCTGATAGATCACCTTGCCTATATCTCCGAGTCTTCGCTTCTTAGCGCGTTCCACAGGGTGGTTTGAAGATTGGTAGGTCTATGAGCTGGCGTGGGCGCTCAATGGTGTAATCCGGTCGTACTCTGCCGGTGAAAACCTTGGAGCTATTGCGCATCCAAACGGCCGTCATGCCGAGTGCCTTTGCGCCTTCTATGTCAGCGCGGGGCCGGTCGCCAACCATCATACATTGTTCCGGGACAACCCTCATCTCGGCCAACGCGTACTCGAAGATCGCAGGATGCGGTTTGCGGTAACCGACATCGGCTGAGATCGAGATTGTTTCGAAGTAGTCGTTGAGCCGGTGTGTGCGCAACTCGTCGATGAAAGCCGGGCCACCCAATGCTCGGTTGGTGATAGCGCCTAAACGGTACCCGCCGGTTCGAAGCCAGTCGAGAGTCTGGTAGGTGTCTGGGTGGATGCGCCGGCCGAGAAAACGGCCGCCTACGTTCCAGGCAATCCAGAATTTTTGGGCATATTCTCGGTCTAATTTCTTTCCATTTGAGGCCACGACTTGCCGGGCAATCTCGACGTAATCCGGGCTGCGGAGGTCTCCATCATCGGCAGCCTGCTCGGCTACGCTCACAGCCTTTGATAGATCCTTAGAGACTTGTCTAATTAGATCGACGGACAGTCCAAAGCCGGAGTTGCTGAACGCATTGTCGATCCTTCGGACGGATTCGTCGAGAATCCGTTCTATCGAGCGTGGGTCCGGGAAGTGCCAGAGTGTATTGCCAAAGTCGAAGAATACGGCTTCAAAACGCACCATGTTTGGATTTGTTTCCTAATTAAGTTCGCACTCAGGGTTGGTCCTAGCTGCTCGGGCGCCGGCGATGGGGGCGTTACATTCACGATAGACTCGCGTGCTATCCTCGACATTGAGAGCTTTGTCAGCAGCTCAGCCATTAGCCGTCTCTTCGCCGTCGACGAATTGTTCGAGACGGTCTCTGGGTGTTTCGTCGCGCACCTGGTGCGGAGGTGACTGCATGAACTACGCCGAAGCGGCAACGAGGGTGCCGGAAAGAGCCCGTTCCAATGCCAGTTTACAGCAGTGCACGGCGTCGATCACGACGCCGGCCGAGTTTGGCGAATCCCACACTTCGAGCTTTAGCTCAAGGTTTAGAGGTACATAGCAAAATGTCTTACCCTCCATGTGGATGTAGCACCATTTGCGATCACCGAGGCAGGGCACGTAATCGCTGGGTCCCACGTGCACGTTATCCCGGGCCGAGGTCGTAGTCGAGTTGACTGGCGACCGAGTTCGTCTTCGGTACCTTCTTCGACTCTAAGCGACGGCGCTCCAGCATATTGTCGAAGTCCATATTACAGAATGGTCGTCAGATGGCTGGATCTTAGGCAGATTCGAGTGATGGGTGCGGTCTAGAACAATCCCTCTGGACAAAGCTTGACTGCCGGCATACCGAGCCGGCAGTTGCGCCGGAGCACTGTTTGGGCTTTCGAACGACTGCTCAGTTTTCTACGGAGGCGGCGTCGCTCCTTATGTCGAAAGGACTACTTGACTAATTCAAACGAAAGCCGCTAATGTTGTCCAACGGTGGCAGGAGCAGACATCCACCGGCTGGGGTCAGGCCTCGATCGACCCACTTGTGCGGGAACAGCATGGCATAGGGTCCGAGCTCGAGCCGGCAGGCGAGTCTGGCCGATTCGGAAGATGGCGTAATCGAAGCTAAAAGGCCACCGGCGACCTAACACGTGTATCTCAATATACTCTACGGTGTTCTACATGATACAACGGGACAAGGTAACGGCAGTTGCAAAGTCGCCGGCCACGAATGGCCGCCATTCGAGTGTGACGGTTGACGGAACGCAGTCAGAGAGGGAATCTGACGCGGCATTAGCTGTCAGGGCCCGTGTGGACAGGACGGCGTTTGGTGAGCTTTATGAGCGTTATGTCAGGAGGATTCATAACTACCACTACTATCGGTGTAGCAATCAAGCAGATGCCGAGGATCTCACGGCCCGAACGTTCATACGCGCTCTTGCAAGTATTCACCGTTATACGGACCGAGGAGTCCCGTTTTCGGCTTGGTTGTTTCGCATAGCGCATAACCTGGTCGCCAACTGGCACCGCGACAAAGCGAGGCGTCCGGTTTCGCGTCTTGAAGGACTAATCCAACTAGCCGGAGTGTCAACGGACCCTGTCGAAGAGGTAGAAGCGACGGAAGCAGTCGATGACATCAGGAGTTTGGTCAGGAAACTGCCTCCAGATAGGCAACAGCTGATAGTTTTGAAGTTCGCCAGCCGGATGACTAATGCACAAGTTGCCGCGGTAATGGGTAGAACAGAAGGTGCGATTAAGGCTTTGTTGCATAGGACTATTACGAGTCTTCGAAAAGAATGCGCGCGCTTGGATAATGACTAGGAAGGACGGAATTTGAATAAACGAGTCGCAGCGGAACTGGTCAGTCAATACCTGAATGGGAGGATAGCCGGTCGCGCCCAAAAAGAGGGCATGAGAGATCTATTTGCTCACGATCGTGAGGTTGACACCCTGCTGGCTACAGTTGACCGCCTCGTACCGGCGTTGCGACCAATAGAACCCGATCCGATATTCTTGGAGCAACTGCGGGCTAAGCTGGACAAGTTGCAACCGGAGAGGCGTCCGGAAACATCCATCTCCTGGCGAAAGTTGATCATTCCCGTAGCTGCAGCATTCTCGGTAGTCTCTGCAGCGGCCTTGGTACTGCTAATCGGCCGGCTGCGCAGCACTGGCGGGCAGGTCGAGCGTCCATTTCCCACGTTCAGCGCTGGATAGCAGCTAGCGCCTTCTCCTCTTCCGCGCGCATCTTAGTCTGCTCAGACTCGACCTCGTGGTCAAATCCCAGCAAGTGCAGTGTACCGTGAACCGCCAAGTAGGTTAGCTCGCGCATTATCGAGTGGCCATAGGCGGCTGCTTGTTCAACGGCCAACGGGACGCAGACGAACACGTCGCCCAACTCGTAGGGGAGCGCTGGTGGCTTAGCGAACTCCATAGGTGACTCTTGCGGGAATGAGAGGACATCAGTCGGCGAGTCGACGTTGCGATATTGTTTATTCAGCTGATGGATGGTCTGGGCGTCGCAAAAATAGATATTCGCCGCGAGCCGGCCAAGACGCGGGGTGCGTGCGGCGGCGGATCGCACGCACTGTATTGTCTGTTCGAGGTCGACTCCCATAGGTAGCGGCGTCTCTTCGCAAACACGCACTTCCACATGCTGACGGTCGGTCAACTCTTGGAAGGCTCCAAGAGCTTGGGAGGTTGCTCAGCCTCTTGTAACTCGTCGGCCGACGGATATTCGACGCGGGGGTGGTATATACCTTGGAGGACACTCGACAGGGACTTTTTTATGTCTTCCAAGTCGCGCAACGTGAGGTCACACTCAGAGAGTTGTCCATCAGTGATGCGCACTTGGAACATCTTTTCGAGCATGGAAGCCACCGTCTCGGGAGATTGGTCCGGCGCAGACCGCACCGTCGCTTCGATCCCGTCGGCGAGCATCATGATTCCAGCTTCACGCGTTTGAGGTCGGGGCCCCGGGTACCTGTAGCGGGACTCGTCGACCGGAAGCTCACCGGAGGCTAGAGCTTTCTGGTAGAAATAGGCTACTTGGGTTGTGCCGTGGTGCTGAGCGATCAGCTCTAACACCCTGTTAGGCAACCCGTGTTCCTTGCCCAACAGATAACCTTCGCTGGCATGGGCGATGATGATTTTGGCGCTGAGCAATGGCTGAAGCTCGTCGTGTATGTTCTCACCACCAAATTGGTTCTCGCTGAACGCGTATGGGCGATTCAGCTTACCGATGTCGTGGTAATAGGCGCTGATTCGGCAAAGCAATGCGTCCGCGCCAATCGCTTCGGCGGAAGCCTCAGCGAGATTGGCGACCACAATGCTGTGGTGGTAGGTGCCGGGCGCTTCGGTCAGCAATCGACGGAACAATGGCTGGCTGGGGTGCGCCAACTCGAGCAGGCCGATTGTCGTAGTAATTCCAAATACCTGACCAAGTATCGTCATCGTTCCGACGGCGATTATCGAGCTCAAGACTCCGTTGACAAGCGCCGCGATGAGAATTGTCAATACGGACAACCTCTCCAGATCTCCGATCATGAGGTGGAAGGCCGAGCCGGTGGCCAGTGCAGACAGTCCCACCACGAGTCCGGCGAGGAAGAGGTGATTTACTCGCACTATGCGGCGAACCAAGAGCGCCCCGACGGTGCCGGTTATGAATAGTTGGGGCGCCAACTGGAAGTTGGCGCCCTCTATTACACTTACGGCGAATGCTGCTATTACACCCATCACGACCGCCAGCCGAGTGCCGAGCAAGACCGAAACCAACATAGTTGCCGCGGCGAAGGGAAAAACGACAGCTTTGAGGTCGGTCTGAATCGGTGTGGCCCTTGCCAGGCCGACGGTGAGAAGCAATATCAAGCCAAGGAGGATGAGTGGTCCGGCCCTTTGGAAGCGCTTCTCACGGTAGCTCGCTAGGTAGCCGACAAATATCGCTATTATTGCAATCAGTAGGCCGGCCCTTGCGCCAAACTCACGCATATCAACGCGTATGTCGTTGAGCCCGACCGCTGCCAACTTTTCGAGATGCTCCGGCCGGATGATCTCTCCGTCGCGGACTATGGTCTCGCCAGCTTCGACCGTCGCAATCACCGGCTCTACACTATCGCTGGCTGCTAGCTTGGCCTGTTCGGCGGCCGATTCGTCGATCAGGTAATTGGCCCGGACAAAGGCCCTCGAGAGGCTTCGAACCAGGGTGGTCTGCCGATCGTTGAGATCTGCCGATACATGCAGCATTGCCGCCTGATGAGCTTCTTCGACCTGGGCTTTGATTATCTGATTTCGCATCGTACGTTGGGTAATTCGAAGAGATTCGAGCTGTACCTGCCGCCACTCGTCCTCGGGCAGCTTCAATAGCTCGGTGGCCTCGTCCTGCGTAATTCGGACACCGGGGATCTGGGAGACGAGCGCCGCGCGCGTCGAGAGGTCGCCGGTGGTAACGCGTAAGCCTTCTATGAGTCCCATGGTTTCGGTCAACTCTGCCTGACTGGCCTCGGCGATGGAATCGTCGTAGCGCATAGGCAGATTGATTGCATCGGCTGCCTCGCGGCGTGCGGCATCAGTTTGAATATTGCTCTGAAACTCGACCCTTCGAGGAGACTTGATCAAGAGAGTAGCTACTTCGCCCTCGGTCAAGACAAAGCGGTTGATCAATAGTTCTGAGGCAAGAATGGCGATCAGACCAACTGTAACCACCAAGCCGAATAGACCAATCGACCAGCGAGGGGTTGGTGTGATCGCGCGGGCGATCCAGCTCAATAAACTACTCATATCAAGTTTCGGAAATTTACCATAATACCTATGGAAACGCCATCAATGACTAGAGACTCAAGAGTCGGCCAAGCGTTCCCCGGTTGTCGTGACCGCCAACCGCGACCAAGTTACTATCTCTTCCGACGCGCCGGCCGCTAGGAGTTCCTCGGGCGTGTACCATCCCAAGTGAATCACACCATCTTCTGGCCTTGGCTCGGACGCATTAAGCGGCACAGCGAAATATATTAGATCAATGTGCTGATGATTCGGCGCGATGTCCTCCAACTGTACACCTTCTGGCCTGACGAGTTGCGCCGGCTGGTGGACTGACAAGGCTTTCTCGCCCACTAACCTGATTTCGAGGCCGGTTTCTTCGCGCACTTCTCGCAGCGCAGCCTGATCCGGCAGCTCGCCCGGCTCGATGTGGCCCCCCGGTGGGAGCAATTTCCCGAGCTTGGGATGCATAAGGATCAACACGCGGTCATCGTTTACGACGAAGACAGCGACGGTGAAATCGCGGGTTATGGTTGAACGTTCGTCCATAAGGCGGAAATCTTAGTCCATTTGTCCCGGATCCGAGGCGAAAAGGACAGATCCGGCTCTTCTATTCTCTTAATGGATGTTGTGTATAAATACCATATATAGTATTCTTGTCTGGCAAGGGTACAAGATGTTGTTGTATTCGTTTTGCTGTGCTGTTCGTATAAAAGGGTTTCTCGCAAAACATGTCGCGGTCGGGATTTGATGAACATAAGGGCTGAAGAGACGGCAAACTCCGAGAAGAATTAAGGATTTTGGGCCTGATCTAGGTTCAGGCGCGACATCAAAATCGCGTATCTATAAGTGTATGAGTTTGGCAACTAAGTCGTTGGTATTGACGGAGTGGTTACGCTAGTAGCGTTGCTGTAGCATCAGAAGCTTGGCATCGAATTCGGTGGAGCGAATCGGGATGGCTTCTGATGCTGGCAGCGCCCTCCAGTCTTCCACCAAAGAGTAGTGCTCACTTGGAGAGATCAAGTGAAGTGTCCGTATTGCTCTTCAACAGACTCGAAGGTCGTCGACTCGCGGGAAGTGAGTGACGCGGTACGCCGGCGTCGCGAATGTCCGTCTTGCAACCAAAGGTTTACCACCCACGAACGGATCGAAAAGGTAAGCTTGGCGGTTGTCAAGAAGGATGGCAGGCGCGAGGGATACGAGCGATCAAAGTTGGCCGGCGGGATCAGGACAGCCTGTTTCAAGCGGCCGATTCCGGTCGAAACTATAGAGTCTGTTGTCGATCAGGTGGAGGGAAGCGTTTACTCGTTGGGCCGGAACGAGGTTCCAAGCCACGCGATAGGCGAGATGGTAATGGATCAGCTGCAAGCATTGGACGGTGTCGCATATGTCCGATTCGCATCGGTCTATAGACAGTTCCGTGACGTCGATGGATTGGTGGAGCAAGTTCAGGCTTGGCAGAACTGGCGGCGCAAAGCTAGCGCCAGCGATGAATAGATACAGTTCGAGTTTCGAGAAAGACGTTCTGCTATGGGATTAGGTGTCTGATCAGTGGGAAGCATCAACGGGTTGTGAATCTGGTCAGTAGGTTGAATTAAGGGAGTCGAGAGCTTTGGCTGGATGTTGCCCTGCGGGTGGCGGCTTGTGACCCAAAGCACACTGGAGAAGAGACATTGTTGTTAACTGAAAAGCGAGGAGCCTGGTCGGAGTCGGCTGTGCGGGTACTGCGCGAGCGCTATCTATTGCGCGAGGATGGCGACGTCGTCGAAACGCCGGACGGCATGTGCCGGCGTGTAGCTCGGGCGGTAGCACAGGCGGAAGCGAGATGGCCAGATTCTGGCTGTACTGTTGCAGAGATGGCCGGTTTGTTCCATGAGCTCATGGCGGGAAAAAAGTTCATGCCGAATTCACCGACGCTTATGAACGCGGGCAAGAACAACGACCAACAGCTTTCGGCATGCTTTGTGCTGCCGGTCGCTGACAGCATGGAGGGGATTTTCGATTCGGTCAAGCACGCGGCGATAATACACAAGAGCGGTGGCGGCACCGGGTTCTCATTTTCGCGTCTTCGTCCGGCCGGATCTACGGTCTCAACGACCGACGGCGCCGCCAGCGGTCCCGTGAGTTTCATGCGTGTGTTCAACGGTGCTACGGAGGCAGTCAAGCAGGGCGGCACGCGCCGGGGCGCGAACATGGGCATTTTGCGCATCGATCATCCCGACATCCTTGAGTTCATCGATTGTAAGCTAGATGGCGGCATCACCAACTTCAACATCTCTGTCGCTGCGACGGACGAGTTCATGCACGCTTTGGCTAACGACGGCAGCTACGATCTCATCGAGCCACACACCGGACGGATCGTGGGCAGTCTGGACGCGAACAAAGTGTTCGACTTGATAGTCGCCGCCGCGTGGTCTACTGGTGATCCCGGTATGGTTTTTATCGATCGAATCAACAATAGTCCGGCCAATCCAACGCCGGAGGTTGGCATGGTCGAGGCGACTAATCCCTGCGGCGAACAACCGTTGCTGCCCTACGAAGCATGCAACTTAGGATCGCTCAACCTCGCTCAGTTCGTCGACGTTGAGCGCGGAGATTTCAACTGGGACGAACTCGAGAAGGACGTGAGAACTTGCGTACGGTTTCTTGACGACGTAATTGAGGTCAATCCGTATCCGTTGCCGGAGATCCACAAGATGGTTAAGGCCAACCGCCGGATTGGGTTGGGCGTAATGGGGTGGGCGGACGCCTTGTTCATGCTAGGTATTCCCTACGATGGCGAAGAAGCATTGGCGCTGGGCGCGCGAACTATGGAGTTGATCAATCGGATCGGTCACGAGGAATCGCAGCAGTTGGCGAGAGAGCGAGGGCCGTTTCCGAACTGGTCGCGGAGTATATACAAAGATGACAAACCGCTTCGCAACTCAACCATCACGACCATAGCGCCGACTGGGACCATATCGATCATCGCCGACTGCTCCTCGGGCATTGAGCCAATCTTTGCATTGGCCTTTACCCATCGGGCGAACGATCGCGAGTTGCGCTTTGTAAACCCAATCTTCGAGAAAGCAGCCAAAGTTGGGGGCTTTTATAGCGAGGACTTGATGGATGCGGTGCAGGCGAAGGGAAGCCTGCACGACCTGGAAGGTGTGCCCGACGAGAGTAAACGCGTCTTTGTGACCGCCCATGAGATCACGCCCCCATGGCACGTGCGCATGCAGGCGGCATTCCAACATCACACTGACAACGCGGTCTCCAAGACGATCAACCTTCCTAACAATGCGACGGCGGAGGACGTCGCTAAGGCTTACCTGGACGCCTACGGTCTGGGATGTCTAGGGATTACCGTTTTCCGCGATGGGAGCAAGGGAGCCCAGGTACTCAACGTGGGAGTTGAGGAAGGTAAGTCGAAGGAGCAGGGCGAGGCGTCCGCCGAAACACCCTCCAACCTCCATTATGAAGAAGCCTCATCGGTTGAGACCATCGCTCCTGTTCCCGCTATCGAACCTGACGTCACCACAGATGAGCGTAGGCCGACGTCGAATCCGGGATTCGACGCTATGCTGAAGCCCCGTCCGGCGGTTGTGCACGGCTATACGCGTAATATCCGAGCGCCAGAGGGCACAGTCAACATCACGGTGAACAGTGACGACGACGGCCTGGTCGAGGTATTTGTCAACGTCGGCAAGGCCGGCAGTGATATCGCGGCGCTGGCCGAAGCACTTGGTCGGCTGACCTCAATGCTTCTGCGGATGCCTTCGCCGATGGGTCAAGTCGAGCGTACGCGCGAGATCATCGGCCAATTGAGGGGGATCGGCGGCAGCCGGTCGGTCGGCTTTGGCGCCCGGCAGGTACGATCGTTGCCTGACGCGGTAGCATTGGCGTTGGAGATGCACATTGGTCTGGGCGACCAACATCATGTGCGAGCAAATGGCAATGGCGACAGCGCCGGCAAAACCGATGCCGAAACCATCGTCGAGCAGGTAGTTCCCATAGGGAGAGTAACGGGCAACCTATGCCCGGACTGCAAGAGCAACACGCTCGTATACCAGGAAGGATGCCGGAAGTGCCAGGCCTGTGGTTTTTCGGAGTGCTAGCCCGGTAGGCGCGACCACTCGACTGAATCTCAGCCGGCCCGGACTAAAAATCGAGCCGGCTGTTCTGTATTGGAGAGTCGAGTATCGAAGATCAGCCATTGGTCTGGACGGCGCCCAATTCGGGGGTGATCTATCCACCTTCCCCTCTATCCTCTCTCGTCGAGAAAGAAGAGGTAATGCCAGCCACGCGGCACCCTTGGAAGCATCTTCAAGTATCGAGTAGCGCTGGCTTGCTCCACTGGATTCCGGCCCCGTATCGCGGTACGGGGCATGCCTTCGATCGCCGGAATTATTGATGACCTCGCGAGGGTCACGTAAGAGAATGAAAATGGTGGGACGCCGGGCGGCCCCTAGCGGCCGCTTGGCCCTGGCTGGGGACAAGCCCCAACGCTACATGTTCCTCTTTCGACTCCAGGCCGCTGCTGGTATTGCAATGGTGGCTGATGTGGCCGGCGCGTGCCGGCATGACTACCATACAAGGCGGGTTTGGAACCCGACCTGACCTTTATCGCGATTCCGGGTTCCGGGTTGGGCGGGAGTGGCGGAGGCCGGGTATTATTTAGATGCTAGATATCCGCGCCAGGACGTGAAATTTGCTCAAGCAACTGTCAGTTGAGCCAGATCTCTATCAGTTTGAAGCACTCGCATCGCAGTCCGGTGTCATACACGCGGTCACTGGCCGTCGAGGCGGGGTCAGCCCGGTCCCATATGATTCGCTTAATCTAGGATACGGAGTGCCCGACGACCCAGGAAACGTCAGTCGCAACCGCAGGAGGGTTGCGGAGGCGCTCGGGATTAGCATCGATGGGATAGTTACGACCAAACAGGTTCACGGTAACGCATGCGCAGTGGTGACAAAGGCGGATGCGGGCCGGGGCGCCCTCGACCGTGCTACGGCATTCGACGGCTTTGACAATCTGGTAACGAAGGAGCCTGGAGTTTACCTGTGGATGTCGTTCGCCGACTGTGTGCCGGTTCTACTCTATGATCCGGATAGTCCGGCAATCGGAATCAGCCATTCGGGCTGGAGAGGGACATTGGCCGGCGCAGCCGGTTCGGCAGTAAGAACTATGATCGATGAGGGTATGGCGTCGCCGGCCGGACTCTCGGCGTTTATTGGCCCGTCGATTGGACCCTGCTGCTACGAGGTTGGTCCGGAAGTGTGGCAGCTGTTCGCGGAACGTTGGCCGACCTCTTTAAGCGAATCTCCGCGGCCCGGAAATCGTCGTTTGCTCGATCTATGGACCGCCATACGGGCAACTTTGATAGATGCGGGCCTGTCCGCTGAGCGGATTCATTGTGCGGAGACGTGTACCGCGGACAACCGGGACCGCTTTTTCAGCCACCGGGGGGATAGGGGACGGAGCGGTCGTTTCGCGGTCATCGCAGGGTTGACAGATGAGTGATACCGTCTCGTTGGTCAACGAGATTTCGATTAACCTGGCCAACGTTCGTGAGCGGATCGCTCGGGCGGCGGCTCGCGCCGGGCGACCTCCCGACGAAGTTGAACTTATAGCGGTTACAAAGGGATTTCCGTTGGAGACGGCCGTAGCGGCAGCCCAAGCGGGCGTCACGGACTTGGGAGAGAACCGAGTCCAAGAGGCTGATCGAAAAATCACCGCTTGGCCGGCTGGGATGGAGAAGCCAACTTGGCATCTGATTGGACACCTCCAGACGAACAAAGCTAAGCGGGCCTGCTCGCTCTTCGATCGGATTCACTCGGTCGGCAGCGTCCGGCTAGCGAAGGAGATCAGCCGGCGAGCAGAAAACATGGGTGTTCGGGCGCGTTGTTTGTTAGAGGTCAATGTCGCGGGTGAAGCAAGCAAGCAGGGCTTTAGTCCGCTCGAGATTGAGCGAGCAGCAGTGGAGATTACGACTGTGCCGATGGTCGAGTGGCTCGGACTGATGACAGTTGCGCCGTTGGCCGACCCTGAGAGTAACCGCATGGTTTTTCGGCAACTCGCCCAACTAAAGGACTTGTTGGCAGTATCGTTCGCCGACCACCCGTGGAGCCAACTTTCGATGGGTATGACCAACGACTTCGAGGTAGCAATCGAGGAGGGTGCTACGGCCATCCGCATCGGGCGAGCGATATTCGGGGAGCGGGTCTACTGATAACGGGTCTGGGTTTGACCGGATCAGATCGGAACGGCTCTGATAGAATAGGCGGCGTGCCGGCTAGAGCCGCCTGAATGGGGGAGTGTACTTGGGATTTATAGCAGTGTTAGTCGACGTGCTCTTCACGGTTCTCTTCTGGGCGGTCATCGCCCGGGTGTTGCTGAGTTGGTTCCCGATCAAGCAGGACAATCAGATTGTCGTTCTGCTATATGAAGTTACTGACCCTTTGCTAGGAACTGTGAGTCGCATCTTGGGTCCGTACTCCCGCCTGGGCATGATAGACATCACGCCTATAGTTACCATTGTATTGTTACATCTGCTGAAGCAGCTGTTATTGGTGGTCCTTTCGTCCGCCGCTTAGCCGATCGACTATCTCGGCCCAATCGAGTTCGACGGCTATGTCGATAAGTTTGTTCCGCCCGGTAGAGCCGGCGGATATCGAGATGGCAGACTTGGACACGTTTAACTGCTTGCTCAAGAGACGTAGCAGTTCCTTATTCGCTCGCCCTCCGATTGGGCGGCTGGTCACCTTCGCTCGCAGACTGCCATCTTCCAACACTTCGAGCCGTTGGCTACCAGAGCCGGGTATTACCTTTACTCGCAGCCTCAATCCTTTGCCTCAGACTAATATGGTCCCAATAGTACTTGGTCGACCGGTAAAAATCGATGAGGCTTGACGTTTTCTGGATCGACTCACCAGTCGAACCGATGCGGGCGATCGCCGAGCGTAGGATCAGCGAGTGGATCGAAAACGGCGGATTGAACGACATACCGGGCAGCGGCCGGCCCCAGCAACTCGACGATGAACCGTTCGTGCCTGAAGATTTGAGGTTGTCCTTCAAAATCTTGAAGAATGCAGGCGTGGTGCCGGATTGGGCAGAGCTTGGCAACGCCATCGACGTCGAACGAGACGCGATTGACGACTGGATCAACCGCAGCGTGCATGCATTAAATGAAGCAAATGCGCCAACTGGCGGCGGTGTCGGTAATTTAGCGGAGATCACCGGCAGGGCTCGTGTACGCCGAGTGGAAGCACTAGTCGCAGCCTATAAGCAGCGACTGGAAAAACTGAACTCGCTGATCGATCGCCTGAACGTTGCAGCGCCGGTGACCGTCATCCAACGTCAGGCTGTGCCGATCGGGTGCGCCGTCGCAGACCTGTGGGCTGCACTAAGCGATGATGCGAGTTGAGGCCGGCGGCAGAGCTGACCGCTAGTTTCTTCCGCCGCGATACTGCGATCGTGGCGCGAGAACTCCTTGGAAAACGGCTTGTCCGGAGGTTGTCCGACAGCCGGATACTTGAGGCTGAAATAACTGAAACCGAAGCCTACCGCGGATATATCGATAGGGCAAGCCATGGCAGTCGGGGCCTGACTGACCGCAACCGGGCGATGTTCCGGCAGGCCGGCACCATCTACATATACGTCATATATGGCGTGCACCATTGCCTAAATCTGGTTACCGAAGAGGATGGATTTCCCGCCGCGGTATTGATCCGGTCTGCTCGGCTTGTAGACGAGGGAAGTTGGTTGCGGGGGCCGGCGCTGGTATGTCGGGGACTTCAAATCGACCGCCGGCTGAATGGGTTGATGCTGGGACAATCGGACCTCGCGGTGGAAGATGGTGAGGCGGTGAGTCAATGGGTCGCTGCTCACAGAGTAGGCGTGGGCTACGCCGGTCAGGCAGCCGGCTGGGGATGGCGATATCTGACGCCGGCGGCCAGCCGGACCGTAAACGCTCGCCTAACTGGAGCTGAGCAGTTGGCCCGCGACGCCGGATTTTGAGTGGGGACCTCTGCGGGTCGATTTGGTTGGTAGGGTGTAGGGAATGCCAATCTGCGCGGTTGCTCCATCGCATTGGATCGGCAGCGATCGCCTTACAGCGGAGGTCGACGGGGGATAGTGATTGGTGTCGCCGGCCGGCGTCGGGATGACGATCCCACCCTTCCCCTCTGGATTCCCGCTTCCGCGGGAATGACGAATTCGGTGGCAGGGGATAACTATTTTCGTACCAATCGCCCATGCCGGCTGGTGCCGGCACACCAAGGTATGAAAATGAGACCTGGTCGTTGGAAGTGTTTGGGTGTGGTTGGTGCCACCCTTCCTCTCTGGATTCCGGCCTTCGCCGGAATGACGAATTCGGTGGCGGCTACCATTCATTTTCGTACCAATCACTCATGCCGGCTGGTGCCGGCACAACGCAGCGAAGAGTTCTGGGGGGTAGAGCAGTAGCCTGGCCTCAATCGCTTCCCACCTCGTTTCACGCGTTCCAACTCTGGTTCATATACCGTTTTGGAAGCGTGGGTACGGTAGCTACGGAACTCGCAGCTTTGACACCTTTGGGTCGCTGTGTTAGAAATTCATCAGGAAGGCATCTGCGGATATCTCCTCGTTGCTAACCATTACGATTCTGTGTTGTTATGTAAAGGCCTGTGGCTAGAGTAATTTTTGACCGGGTGTCCAAGGTATTCGGCGACGTCGTTGCCGTTGACGACATGGAGCTCGAGGTGCACGACCGCGAGTTCTTGGTCATGGTCGGACCATCCGGCTGTGGAAAGTCAACGGCGTTACGATTGGTTGCCGGCCTCGAGCAACCAACGGCTGGTCACATCTACATTGGCAATCGCCTGGTGGACGAACTGGCGCCGAAAGATCGGGACGTGGCTATGGTGTTCCAGAGCTATGCTCTGTACCCGCACATGACCGCTTTCGATAATATTGGCCATCCTCTGAAGCTCCGCGGTCTACCCAAGATCGAGATCCAGCAGAGGGTTCAGCGGGCGGCCATGATGTTGGGGGTGGCAGATCTTCTTTCGCGCAAGCCGAGCGAGCTATCCGGCGGGCAACGCCAGAGAATTGCTTTGGGACGAGCGATCGTACGAGATCCAGAAGCGTTCCTGATGGATGAGCCGCTCTCAAACCTAGACATGAAGCTGCGCACTAGAACACGATCGGAGTTGCTCAAGTTGCACGAGCAGTTGCGCGCGACCACGATCTATGTGACTCATGATCAACAAGAGGCGATGACCATGGGTGACCGCATCGCCGTATTGAGTCAAGGCAAGCTTCAGCAATTGGGGCAACCGACAACGCTGTACAATCACCCGTTAAACAGGTTCGTTGCCGGGTTCATTGGCAGCCCGGGGATGAACTTTTGGGACGCTCGGGTCGCCGCTGATGATGGTCATTTGTTTCTCGAATCTCCTGGGCTCTTTCGCTTGCAGGTCCCGCCGGAGCGAGTGGGTCGCTTGGATCAGCGTATTGGTCTGGAGGTTACGGTCGGAGTACGGCCGGAAAACCTATTTATTGAATCGGAAGTCGATAGGCAGCCGCCAAACTCCCGCGTAGAGACGACGGTAGACTTAATAGAGCCGCTTGGGAACGAGACTCTGACCTATGTGCGGTTAGGCCCCGATACTCTGACGGTACGCGCCAGTCCAGATGTGGCGTTGGAGCGAGGAGACCGCACCGGAGTCATCGTCGACATGAGTAAGATGCTGTTCTTCGATCCGAAGACGCAGTTTGTGATCAACCCTTAACGAAGCCTGAGGGATCGGCGCTCCGCTGACTGACGACCGCCTGGATCAGTCAGTGTTGATCGATCCGGGGCCTGTATTCCCTTTCCTTCAGCTCGATGAGCAGTTGGGATAGGTTGTTTACCACCCCGTCAACGATGACTCGTCCCTTTTCCGGCGTTGCCAGCGTGGGATCACCTTGAATGCCGGTGCGCGAGTGGCGACTCCATTGCTCGTTGACTACTACGGGGGAATTGGATCTTATATCGCGCCACATGTAGTTGGTCGCCGGAAATCCCAGCTCTCGCTCGGCTTTAGTCATATCCACTAGCTCGGGATGGAGATGCAAGAGTACCGAAGTTTCCATCTCGCAGGCGTGCGATACGCCGCCGGGGAACTCCGACGTAAGCTCGCTCTCTAGAAGCTCGCGGGGGATAAGCGACCACCACGAGACAAGCGCCGCGAAAGCATCCGTTCGGTTGCAGACTTCGCGTGAGGCGATCTCTAAGAATGGTCGATTGGAACCATGACCATTCACGTAGAGTATCTTGTCGAATCCATGTCTGACCAGGCTAAGGCCAATATTAGCGGTGTAGTTGATGAAGTCCTGACCTGGGATTGCGATGGTGCCGGGAAAGTCCATGTGGTGCTCGTTGAAGCCATAGTGTACGGTCGGTAGGAGAAGGGCGTTGGGCGATACTTTCTGCACAGCTCGCTCACTGAACTCGCTGGCGGTGACAAAGTCCACCGAGAGGGGCAGGTGCGGTCCGTGCTGCTCGACTGTACCGCAAGGCACGACACAGACTGGCTTATGCTTCGCCGCTTCTCGTAACTCCGGCCAGGTATAGTCTTGGTAGCGGAATTTCATTCGGTATTGCTCCGTGTCCCAGGCGATAGCCCCTTGAGTGCATCTCGACAGGCTGCCAACGTTGTGCCGATATCGTCGTCGGTGTGCGCGAGAGATAAGTACATTTTCTGTCCGGGATTGACAAGAATGCCGCGCTTTATCAACCCAAAGCCAAATTGGGCGGCAAGCCCGGTGTCGGCTTCCATAGTGTCGACGTGGCGGTTGATCGGATTTGCGGTGAAGAATACCTGCAACAGCGGGCCGTCGCCCACAGCTTGGAGGGGAATGCCCAGCTCGTGACCGAGATTGTTCAGTCCATCCCGCAGCGCGTTGCCGATGCTATGGAGGCGGTCGTAGACTCCCGGCTGTCTCAATATTTCCAATCCGGCCAGGCCAGCTACGGTTCCAATGGGATTGCCGTTGAAGGTCCCACTTATCCAGGAGTAAGTGGGCTTGCCTCGGTGCTTGGGACCGGAGACCTCCGTGATGTCGGCACGGCCGGCAATCGCCGCCACCGGGAATCCACTGGCCAGGGCTTTGCCAAAGACGGCGATGTCGGGTTGGACTTCGTATCGCTCCTGTGCGCCGCCGTAGGCAAGCCGGAACCCGGTGACGATCTCATCGAAGATCAGGACCGAGCCGGTGCGGTCGGCAATCCTTCGCAGACCGCTCAAAAATCCGGGGGCTGGTGTAAGAGCGCGCTGCAATGGCTCGACGATGATGCCGGCCAAATCCGCTTTATTCTCCATCACGATTTGTTCGGTCCGGGCCAGGTTGTTGAATTCGCTTATCAAGACGGTAGCTGTAACGGCCTCGGGGATCCCGCCGCTGTCCGGCACCGGCTTG
Source organism: Chloroflexota bacterium (assembly GCA_965220775.1). Taxonomy (GTDB): domain Bacteria; phylum Chloroflexota; class UBA6077; order FW602-bin22; family JBCLEL01. Next base: position 3,105,587 of record OZ244845.1, on the reverse strand, counting down.
GGATAGTCGATTGTGCCGTGGGGAAATGTGCTTTGGGCGGCGTAGTCGTTGCCTCCATGGAGTGCGCCGGCGAACTTCAGTATCTTGGATCGGCCGGTGAAGCTGCGAGCCAGGCGCAAAGCGTACATGGTGGCCTCGGTGCCGGTGCTGACGAATTTGACGGTTTCAGCGCAGGGGACCGCTTCGACCACCGATTCGGCGAGCTCGATCACCGCCGGATGCATGAAGTTGAACGTCGAGCCGCGTTCCAACTGCCGGGCGACTGCTTCGTCCACTTCGGGCCGGCGATGTCCCAAGAGCAGCGGGCCGGAGCCCAGGTGGTAGTCGATGTACTCTCGACCATCGACGTCCCATACGTGGCTGCCTTCGCCTCTATCGAGGATTACGTTGTACTCGTCTGGGAACGACCACAGTGACAGAGCGCCGCCGCCGAAGACGCGCTTGGCGCGCCGGCGATACTCGGACTGTCTGGTGGGTCTACGTTGTTGGGTCATTCGCCGGCTTCGTGGTTGAATCTTCTGCGTGGAAACTTAGCCATCGGTGAGTCTCCGGATCGACATAGCGGCGTATTGCCTGGTGGCGAAGATGTTATCAGCGAAGTGACGGTTGTCAATTGATAGGAATCGCTCATGCCGGCCGGCGCCGGCACGCCGAGTCACAAGCAAGGGTGGCTGGGCGTTGGAGACGTTTGGGAGCCATTTGCGCCACCCCTCGGCCCCTTGGATTCCGGCCCCGTTTCGGGGTACTGGGCAAGCTTTCGCCTGAGTGATCTATGGCCTTGGCGAGGCCACGTAAGAGGATGAAAATTGGGCCACTGGTTGGCCGCCGGCCTGCTTTTGGCGGGAGACAAACCCCCGCGCTACATTCCCCACACCGACACCCCACAATTGGACCATTCGTGAGACGTTCGCAACATACAAGTTACGGTGGAGGCGAATGATCGTGAACGCCGGTTTGCAGGATTGGCGGCGAGAGTCAGTGCCGGAGGCTATCCCGGATCGGAGTCCGGGACTTGCGTTCGTGCCAGGACCTCAATGACAACCCTCGGATCGAAGTCGCCAACCGTGGTCATCGCCGATCTTGCCGGGCGAAGATCGGCACCGTTGGCAAGCAGTGCCCGCGCCGATGGTCGCAATCTGTTGGGCATACGCTACCTAGATGCGGTGAGTCAGGTTACTCCTCGTCAGGAGCTTTGTACAGCTCGTCGCCTCTGTGTAGGCGTGCGGCGATGGTGTACGTCTGATTCATCGCGCGATCAGTGGGCGAGTGTGCGGCGAGGTATCGCGCGACCGCCACCAATACGTGGCGCGCAGCTTCCGGCCGGCTGGCTTTCAGCAGGTGGTATTGCCGGACGCCGGCTTCGAACATTTGGTAGGAATGGAATTCGGCGTCCTCACGGAGTAATACATATCCCAATGTCTGGATCAATCGCCGGTCGTCGTGTCCAAGCGAAAGATAACGGTACACAACAGACGCCGCGGCCTCCACCTCGTGTTGGCGATTCGTGAGGTCCAGCAAACGATCGAGGAGTTCGTCAGCGTCATCCGGCTCGGTTTGGACGCTGCGAGCGTCGGGCAGTCGTTGAGGGGGCGTGTTCAGAAAGCGGTCCAAGTACACGGCCATGGAGCCTGCCAGGAGTCCCCGCGCTAACTCGGCCGTCTGGGCCCTTCTCAGCAGGTGGTCTAATGCGTTACAGTAAGTGAAGGTATGAAGCACCGAGATCCAATCGCCGAACTCGTTGCTAGTGTGGAACCTGGCTATCCGAAGCGCAGCGGCGTAGCATAGCGCCTGGCTCACTTCGAGGGGGGAGGCGCCCTGCGCGAATGCGTGAAGCATTGATTGGGTGCCGGATGCTGGATCGTCGGCCAGGACTGCCTCGACAGTGGCGTCGAAGTCATTCCACGCGCTTGCCTTGCCGTTGGATGAGACATTGATGGATAGCTGGTCCTGCGCAGTACGGAGGATCTCTATCAGATCAACCGGGTGTCTCCAGGCAGAGCTTTCCTCATTTCGGGAGGCAGCGGCGGTCTGATTCACGAGACTAGGGAGTACGGTTTCGGCGTGTTGCCAGCCGATCTGGTCGAGTATTTCAAATGCCTTGTTGGTGAAGTCGAGCGAATGTCCGCCATTGATGAACGGGTGATCGGTGGCGGCAGCGCCCATCATCGCGGCGACTTCCGAAGCCGACGCATTTAGAGCCACAGCGCTGCGTAGACAGCGTTCGGCGCCATTTGAGTGGCGTACGTCGATGAATTCTCGGTACCATTGAGTCAGGCGAGGCAGAGGAGCCTTGAGCTCAGGTAGCGGATCCAGGTTGAAGCGAGGTTGTTGGCCGGCGGTATCGCGAGCTACTTGGACGAGGCCGTGGTAAAGGGCCAAGGACTGGTGATCGGGGCTCAAATCGCCTAGGACGTTCGCCAGTGCAGTCATGATGGTCAGACCTGGTCCCCAGCCGTCCCGACGGTAGCGAGTGCCGTGGAGGCCACCGGTCAGGAGAATCTCACTCGGGGACACATCGAGCCCGCGCAGGGCCAAAATGCTCTTCGCGGTGACGAGCGACAGGTTTTGCTCCTGTCCATCTTGCAACCGCGCACGCCAACGCGATTCAAGATTTCTGGCATCCACACTCGTGTCCACCCAAATTTCGCCATCCCTTACCTCGACCCGATAGGCGGGCACGTCATCGGCAAACGGGTCGAACGTTCCGCCGCTTTGCAAGTCAAAGCGGGCGTGGTGCCAGTGACAGGTGAGGACGCCGTCGCGAATAGTGCCGCGGCTGAGCGGGAATCCCATGTGCGGGCAGCGGTTGTCGACGGCGTAGGGAGTTCCTTCGTGCCAGAAGACGACGACTCCGTGGCGGCCGCTAGAGACGGTAACGAACCCACGTTGTCGAAGTTCCTCAAGAGAGCCGGCCCGTACTAAAGAGGGATTCGATCCTACATTGCTAGATACCGTACTCATATTGGTCACCTCTCGCTCTGGTTATGACGAGCTTCCTCCGGTTGACACGAGTTTCCTTCACAGAATAGCTTACCGTTAGTTCGGCCGGATAACCAATTGGGGGGCCATTTGGAATCGTCGACGGGGTTGTGTCGCGTTCGACAGGCCGTGGAAATCCCGGGGCCAAGGTAGGCTATTGGCAAGCGGCGTTTCAGGCCGTGACGCCGGTCAATATATAGAATCCGGCGATAGGAGAAGCTTCATTTGTTAGACACGCACGCCCGCCGGTACGTTCAGCCGGCTTTCGAGGCCGGCGCGGCGGTTGCCGAGCGCATCGGCGTCACGCCGACACAGCTTACGCTGGCGGCGTTCGTCATTGGACTGGCCGGTGGTCTTTCGGTTGCACTGGGCCATGGGCCGGCGGCCATCGGGTTGCTGTGGCTGTCTGGCTACTTGGATGCCGTGGACGGGACGCTGGCGAGGCGGGCCGGCAGGCAATCGGCGTGGGGAACGGTCCTGGATATCACGTTCGACCGTATCGTCGAGTTTGTCGTGCTGGCTGGACTCGCCCTGCGGTTTCCCGATTCTCGAATGGCGATCATCGGGTTGCTGGGAGCGATAATATTTTCGAACGTTGTGTTCTTGGTGGTCGGAGCGCTGTCAGAGAAACGGAGCGATAAGGCATTTTATTACCAGGCCGGCCTGTTGGAAAGGACCGAAGGGTTCATTCTTCTGAGCTTGATGATCGCGCTGACGAGCTTCTTATTGCCGCTGATCTATGTGTTCATAGTGTTAGAGATTTTCACCGGGTTACAGCGATTGCGTGAGGCTTACATTGTTTTGGGAAACCGCTAGTTGGTCGGCGTAGTTCACCTAGACGATGCCAACGCATCACTAATCGGTCACTTCCGGCCCAGGCAGACGTAGAGATTTAGGCAGTATATATACTCTCCCCTTTCGCCTGATTTTGCGAGGTCGGCCTGCCATCGCTCAATCTCCTGCTGGGTTAGATCGCTCACCCCGGAGACGAGTTCGGCTGAGAATTGGGCGTGCGTCCAACCCAAGAGGGGCTCCCGGTACTCTGTGTTGATTAGCGGCAGAACTCTCAGCTTGGTGTCAACGAATCCTGCGGCACGAAACAACCCCCAGATTCTTCGGCCCATCTGACCATCGGAAGCGGCGTAGCTCTTGAAGGTAGACTCGGCGTAGGCGCGTACGACCCGCCGACAAAGTTCCCGGTCGGAACAGGCATAAACCTGGCTTTCATGGTCGTCGTGCGCCAGGAGAAGTCGGCCGCCGGCTTTCAGCACACGTCGCATTTCGTTGACCGCTCGCGTCCGATTTATCACTGCTTCCAACACGTTTACGCAAAGAACTCCGTCGAATGTTCCTTCGGCGAATGGAAGTGCCTGCGCGTCTGTCACTAGTCCAACGGGATTCACTGATCCTTCCGGCGTAGCATCTTCGGTGAGTGCGACTACCTTCCCAAGTTCGGGCTCGACGCCTATTGCCCAGCCGTTCGGCGAAACTCGATGGGAAATGAACCTGAGAGGCTGTCCCTGACCAAACCCGACGTCAAGGATCCGATCGCCGGGCTTTGGAGAGAACCACTCCATCAACCGACTCCACCGCTCGAGCCTGTCAGAGATTGACCAGATTTCGCTAGGGGACAGCTGAATATTGGAGTTATTGAGCAACGTGCGCTCCTTCGATAGCGTTACTCTTGATAATTTCGGGCAACAGTTCAGATTCGGGCGTATTTCTCTCCTTCATCCCCGTGAACTGGAAAGGCCCAGTCGCCATTCGAGACCTCAGTCGGCGGTCAAGGGGTGACTTCCAACCTATGCGATGTCAAATCCGCGAGCTGGTCAACCTCATCCCCCTGGCCAAGAGAAGGGGTATCGTTGTTGTGGGGGACTCCCCCACATCCCCCGGCAATGGCTTCGCCCTCGCAACCCTTTGCTGGCTTTCGCCGATCAGACGTCCTAGCCTGTGGCAGACCCTCATTGGTAGGAAAATAGATGGTTCCCGTCACCAACGTGGGCCCCGGTCATCCCGGCGAGCCTTGTAATTCCCGCCCAGCCCGGAATCCAGCGGAGGCACGTGCGACGCCAACGACGCTCGAACTCTTCCATCAACCAGCGCCTCCGATTTTCATACCTTGGTGTGCCGGCGGCAGCCGGTATGGGCGATTGGTGCGATATTACGCCCATACGGAGCAGGTACCCCTAATCTGAACCCATACAATATCTGGTATGTTTTTGCACTAACGTAAAGGTGTATATATTATTGGTGCAATGAATGCACCCATTTTGTGCAAAACTCTTTCACATTCGACGCACATTTTTTGATAAAGAGGTTAATGAATTGCGGGATTGGTTAGTGATGGATTGTTATCTCGGAGAAATCTGCCTGGCGGGTGTGGTGTGGTGAAGGATAGTAATTCGCAGTTCGAAAACCTGCTTAAACACCATCTTTTGAAAAATAGGATCACGCAGAAGGAACTGGCCAAAGCTATTGGCAAGAGCTCGGCATTCGTCAGCCGGCTGGTGAGCGGGCAGAAGCTATCGACGCTGAGAATAGACGATTTGCTGAAACTCGCGCGACAGGGATTGCGTTTGTCGGCGGTGGAGGAGGACGAGCTGATAAGGAGCGCCTATGGGTTGCCGGTCATGGGCGACGTCGAGGCCTACAGGCGTCTGTTACTACATAACCCATGGTTTCTGGAGAACTTCGACAAGAACAGCGATGCTAAGGCGGCGTTGGCACATCGGATGCTGACCGATGACAATTTGCTGGGCAAGCCGGATCCCGGAGAGAGCCTGTTCTTCGACGGCGGGTCGACCTGCAACGCGGTGGCGCACGCAATCGTGGACCATAGAAACACCGTAGCATTCAACGACGTGTTTACAAACAACTTCGTAGCCGCGTTCTATATGGCCAGCCACGGCATAAGCTGTTGGCTAATCGGGGGAAGGTTGGACATAGGCGCGGTGCCGGAAGCCTACGGTGCGCTGATCGGCGAGTTCGCGCTCCACGCGTTGGAATCCGTCAGCTCGGACATCACCACGTACGTGATTTCAACCAATGCCCTCGTGCCGGAAAAGGGCCCCTATGCACGGGCGCGCTCGCTTGAATTCAAGCGGAAAGCGATCGAGAACGCACTAAAAAACCAGATGCGACTGATATTCATAGCCGACTTCAGCAAGCTTTTGACCGTCACCAGAGTGGACCGCCCGATTGTGGATGACGGTTCATGGAACGATACGCTATTGAAATATGATGGGATGTTCGTGGTAGTAGGCGGGTCGCCTAAGGACCCGGCGGAGAAGCGGATTCTGAGCGAAAAAGCGCGGGCGTTTGAGGAGAAGCTAGGACCGCGATTCATTCACGCCGAGGTTGACGGCAACGACCCCAGCTGACCGGCGATGTTTCATCCTAGGCAAATCGCGCTGGCCCTGTTCACCCCATGGCAAGAATATAAATTGCTGCTTGCGCCAGTTGACAGATTGGAGCGTCATGAAGTATATTCTAGTGAGTGGAATTGCATCTCGTGCAAGTTTGCGCCCATTATGTTGCGTCGAATATCCCGCGTGCGAGCTGTCTGCACGAATCGGAACTATTAAACGAAGGAATGGGGGAATATGCGAGTAACGCTTTCACTACTTAAGGCTGACATTGGCTCGATAGGCGGCCACACTCTGCCATCTCCTGAGATGATCGAAATAACTAATGATGCCGTGCGGCGAGCGGTGGATAGCGGATTGGTTATAGATGGATTCGTTTCACACACAGGTGACGATATCGCGATCCTGGTATCTCATACTCGCGGCACGGATGATACTGATATTCATCAGTTCGCCTGGACCTCCTTTCTCGAAGCAACATCGATTGCGCAGAAGCACGGACTCTATGGCGCTGGGCAAGACCTGCTGACGGAAGCGCCATCCGGCAACATACGCGGGGCGGGCCCGGCGGTCGCGGAGATCGAATTCGATCACGATCCGGTAAAGGACAACAAGGTACGGCCGGCCGAGTCTTTCATGATGTTCGCCGCGGACAAGTGCGGCCCGGGCGCCTACAATCTCCCGCTGTTTTTGGGCTTCGCCGATCCCATGTACTGCGCCGGGCTGATGTTGCCCAAGATGATAAAGGGATTCACGTTCCGGATCATCGATATGGACAATACCGATGGGGACAGCATCGTCGAGTTGAACGCGCCGGAAGATTACTACCAAATCTCGATGCTCTTGCGGGACAACGAACGATTCGGGATAGAGTCAATCATTTCCCGGACAGACGGCGAGCCGGCGGCGTCGGTAGCGGCTCAGCGGCTTCACAACATCGCCGGAACTTACACCGGCAAAGACGATCCGGTTGCATTGGTGCGAAACCAGGGGATTTTCCCGGCGCCGGAAGAGCTGCTTTCCCCATTTGCCAAGGCGCACTACGTGGGCGGCGACGCCAGGGGATCCCACGTCATGCCTTTGATGCCGGTGGCTTTGAACACGCCGGTTACCGGGTACTACTGCCTTCCACTAGTCTCGTGTGTTGGCTTCTCCCTGGACCTGAACGGACGGTTCTCGCAAGGCTATGCTGACTTCTTCGATAACGTTGCCTGGGATACCATACGTGTCAAGGCGCAAGACAAGGCGTTCGCGATGCGCGAACAGGGTTGGTCCGGCGCGGCGATGCTGCCATACGACGAGCTGGAGTACAGCGGATTCCGTGACACTATGGAGGGCATAATGGGCCGATTCGAGACTAGGAACGGCCAACATACCGACGGACGTACGGCTCTGGAAGTCGCTCGTTCCTAGCCCCCGTACAAAGACGGCCGCACGATCGTGGACCGTGGTACGTGCGGGGCCGGAGGACTTAGGCTCGTTCCGGGTGACTAGACTCCAGCCGGCGTCGCAGTTCGAGTCCTTGCCTTGAGTGTTGGCATCACCTCGGTGCCGAACCACTCCAAGTCTCGCCTCATAATGCTTGGCGGTATTCCGGGTCCGCCCACGTGTATGAATATTCTGTCCAACCCAGGAAATCGATCTTCGAGATCCAGGATCTTGTCGTGTATATGTTCAGGCGGTCCGCAGAACCAAGTACCGTCCCGGACGGCGTTGCGCACGGTCGGCAAGCTGGCGTGGGGAGCCTTGGCCGGGTCTTCCGTCGCGCGGATTTGCTCTTCGGTCAGGTAGGGTAGTCTCCCGAGCGGCGCCAGCAGCTTGATCATCTCTTCGTAGTAGGGCGCGGCCTCAGACACAGCGTTCTCAATGGTGTCGGCCATGTAAATCTGGAAACCGATTGCTAGACCATCGCCCAACTTCGTCGTACGCCCGGCCCGAGCCAGCGTCTCCTGATACTGCTTCGCCATCTTCTCAGCTGTGCCACCCGGCGCGGTGCCGCCGGCAATTACTCCTCTAATCCCGTGCGTTGCCATGAAGTCAAATCCGCGTTGGGTGGCGCTTGTGATCGGCTGCCAGACTTCGACAGGTAGATTGAAAGGTCGTGGGACCAGGGTAATCTCTTCTACTTCGCCGCCGCGAAACGGAACTCTGGCCGGCAGATCGTAATGCCGGCCGTGGTGGGAAAATGAGTGCTGGTTCCAAGATTTGATAATAATCTCGACCTGTTCCTCGAACAGGTCCCGGTTGGCTTCGTTGTCGAGAAGGGGCGAGCCAAGAGTTTCAACCTCTCGGGCGATGTATCCGCGGCCAATGCCAAAGCGAAAGCGCCCTCGAGTCAGGATATCGGCGGTGGCTACGTCTTCGGCGAGGCGAAGAGGATGCCAGGCCGGCAAGGTGTTGAAGAAGCTACCGAATTTCAAGTTTTCGGTATGTTGCGCTAGATAAACTGCTAGCATCGGGATACTGGGTATACCCCCGTATCCTTCGCGCTGAAAGTGATGTTCGGCCAACCACAACGTATCGAACCCGTGACGGTCCATCACCTGGGCGGTCTTTCGAGTTTCATCGAAAACACTGGCTAGGCGCGCGTTCGAGGGGTTTCGATCCAAGACCGGGGTGGCGCTATATCCACTAGAGTCGAACTCGATATGTCCGCCAAAAAAACTGTCGATTTTGGTTATCAATCGATCCCTCCAGGGTTAAGATGACGCGGCAGATTGTAATCGCGTTGGTCGATTACGCACGTGGGCCGGCTCATGGTACGACGAAAACCTGAGTAACTCAACAGAGCGAGGCGGTCGTAATAGTTCAGATATGGGTGCATCGATCTCTTCGACATCCATCATCCGGGAATGCCGGGTCGTCTTTGAAGGTGCGGTTTTCGAAATATCGGTGTCAAATCCTCAGACGGGTCGACCTCATCCCCTCGCCTTGCGTAGTCTTCGACCTGGCCCCCTTCTCCTGGCCAGAGGGTGTCTCACAAGTCCAAAGGGCAGCGATAAGCGCAATTCCGACCTTCGTATTTGGTCGATTTCATCAATAATGAACCGTTAACTAGGTCATGATGAGAAGGTCCCGCCGTATTTCGTACCTCACACAGAGTTATGAGACGAACTCTGGCCAGGAGAAGGGGGAATTCTGTTGTGGGGGACACCCCCACACCCCCCGTCAAGGGCTTCGCCCTTGCAACCCTTTACCGTCCTTCACGCATCAAACGTCCTCGCCTGTAGCAGACTCTCATTGTTGCGATATTATTCCCATACAGAGCAGGTACGCCCTAATTCTGAACACTTACAGGCGGTCGGACAGGGCTCTTTGATTCTCTAACATACGTTGTCACCCAGACGTTTGTGGTGGGCTTGCCTTCCCCTCCTCCCCTCTGGATTCCTGCCTCCGCAGGAATCACCATGGCCTGGCGAAGACCGCATAAGGGGATGAAATTGGGACGGCGCCGGGTGGTTTTGTCCATCGTCTGGTGGTCTCACCCCTCCCCACCCCTTCTGGATTCCAGCTTTCGCTGGAATGACGAAATGAGTGGCGGGAGTCTATCCCGGATCGTGGTCCGGGACATGCTTTCATAGCAATCGCTCATGCCGGTTGCCACCGGCACACCAAGGTATGAAAATTTAGGGCGCTGGTTGGTGGAAGAGTTCGAGGGTCATTGGCACTTCGAGCCCGTATAGCAATCTGACTCTGGCGACCCGTCTAGTACACCTAGCTGTCGCCACTCTGCCAAGAGTGAGCACGCGTACGAACTTTACTCGTTTTGGGGTCGCCCCCAGCCAGTAGACTATTTACGAGGAGAGAGGAATGAGGACAGTAATTGGAGAAGTTCGTGAACGCTGCTGCGGTCTGGACGTCCACAAGAAGTCGGTCACTGCCTGTGTGTTAACCCCGGACGATCGACAGATTCGGACCTTCGGGACTACCTACGGCGAGCTACTGGCTCTTGCCGATTGGTTGACTGAGATGCGGGTCACCACTGTGGCGATGGAGAGCACCGGTGTGTTCTGGAAGCCAGTCTACAACGTCTTGGAGCACGAGTTCGAGTTGGTGGTGGCAAACGCTCGCCACATCAAGGCGGTCCCTGGTCGTAAGACGGACGTCAAGGACTCTGAATGGATTGCGGAGCTACTCAGGCACGGCCTGCTGAAGCCAAGCTTCATCCCCGATCGACCACAGCGTGACCTACGAGAGTTGGTTCGCTACCGACGCAGAGTGGTCCAGAATAAAGCTCAGATCGCCAACCAGATGCACAAGGTGCTTGAAGGTGGCAACATCAAGCTGGCCTCGGTAGCTACAGACATTCTCGGCGTCTCTGGCCGTGACATGCTCAGAGCCCTGATTGCTGGTGAGAACGAACCCAACGTCCTTGCCGAGTTGGCCAGAGGTTTGTTAAGGAAGAAGCTGGACCAGTTGCGTTGGGCACTGCGTGGAACTGTGGGTCACCACCAGCGATTCATGCTTGGAGTCCTGCTGCAATCTCTGGAGATGTTCGAGACTCAGATTGCACATCTCGACAAGGAGGTCGCACGTAGGTTCGCCCCTTTAGAAGAGACGATCAATCGCCTTGATTCTATCCCCGGTGTCGCTCGCCGTGCCGCCGAGGACATCATCGCCGAGATAGGTACTGATATGTCTAGATTCCCTTCGGCCAAGCACCTTGCATCTTGGGCCAAGCTCTGTCCTGGCAACTACCAGTCCGCCGGCAAGCGCAGGAGTGGATTCACTGGCCGGGGCAGTCCCTGGCTCAGTTCCATCCTCACTGAAGTCGCACAGGCTGCTGCACGAACCAAGGACACTTACCTCTCAGCTCGATATCGCAGAATCGCCGCTCGCAGGGGACGCAAGCGCGCCATCACCGCCATCGCCCACACAGTGCTCAAGATCATCTACCATTTGTTGCGAGATGACACCGAATACCACGACCTGGGTGCCGACTACTTCGATCAGAGGGACAAGCGCTACATCGTGCGCAGGAGCGTCAAACGCCTCGAGGGTCTAGGATATCGGGTCACTATAGAAGCCGCGTAACGTCATTTTCGTACGAATGACGACGTCCGGTTTGCGGACTATAGAAATGGCCTCGGCGGGTTGATTGTTTCGACCAACTGCCCGTCGGCCTAGGAAGAATACTCCCGAAAGTCCCAAACATTGAAGAATTGAAAAGCCCCGGGCGGTCGGAGCGGATGGCGCCGGTCCGGTCCGCCGATCAGTAATCGACTGAAGGCGGCGTTGTCCGGCCTCCTGGCTGGAACCAGTAGAATCAACTGGGGATTACTAAATCCACCAAATCACATGCGGGGGCGATAGTTCATATGGTCGAGAGTCCGACTTCTCCTGAGAGGGTTATGGTCGTCGTGGCACATGCCGATGATGCCGAGTTCACGGTGGCCGGCACGGTCGCGAAGTGGGCGCGAGAGGGCAAAGAGGTGACCTATCTGATTATCACCGACTGCAGCAGGGGCACGGACGATCCGAATTTCTTTCCGGCCGAGCTGTCAAAAGTTAGAAAGGAGGAGCAACGCGCCGCCGCCGACCGCCTTGGCGTGAATCAAATCGTGTATTTGGATTATCAGGACGGCACTGTTCAACACACTCTGGATCTGCGGCGTGATATTGTCAGGCAAATTCGCAAACATCGTCCTCATATCGTGATCACAATGGATCCCACGCGCAGATGGTTGGGCCAAGGCTATATCAACCATCCAGACCATGTTGCGACCGGCGATGCCACGCTTGCGGCCATATTCCCAGCGGCTCGCGACTATTGGAACTTCCACGAGCTGATCGGCGAGGGGTTGATGCCGCACAAAGTCGCGGAGGTCTACATGTTTGCGCCTGAAGATGCCGACGTGTGGATCGATATTGGCGACACAATAGAGGACAAGATCGCGGCGCTGAAGGAGCATCGCAGCCAGGTTGGCGATTCCGACGTGGGTGAGGGTATGCGGAACTGGGCCCGAAGCACGGCAGAAGGTAGAGACATGGAATACGCGGAGGCATTCAAGTACTTCAAAATCGGTTGAAGAGCCGGAATTACCGCGTCTATGAGTTCTTACTCGGACCCATTGAGTTGTTATCGGCCGATTCTGACTTGTATCTGAGGGGCGAAGGCTGGGAGACTTTAGCCCCGGGGCGACTCACGACTACTTAGGTTGGCGGGTCGCCGAAATCAGGTACTTTCATCAGTTCGCCACCGCGTTTCGCCGATTCGTGGGCGACCAGCCCGGGAGCGCAGTAGCGCGCGGCAGTCCAGACGTGGTTCGGGGGCAGCTTCGCGGATTCGACGGCTTCAATGAAGTCCAGGACCAAGAAATGATGGGAGCCCTCGTGGCCTGAGGGCAAGTCCAAGAACTCTTGCGGTAGGCGCTCGACTGGATGAACCGCCGACAAGAACTGCTCCGGAACGGCGGTTTCCTGCAAACTTCCTGAGTCGGACTCGGCATTGGGCAACTTGGTTTGCGGGGCCAATAGCTCGGTCAGGTCGACGATGTTTGCGCGGTCCTTGGTTACCCATGCCCTGGCGTTCGCCTGCTCTTCGTAGCTGGCCTCGGTCCCGTACATGCTCATACGGACCGATCTCGGTCCCCGGCAACCGATTCTCCGTAGCTCGTTGATCCGGCAGGCGCCGCCATCCGACGTACGAAACAGGGCCGTCTCGTTGCTGAAAGTGTTGTCCCACATGCTCAAGTTCGCGTCGAATATGTCGTCTTCATTGGAGTCGGCAAATCCGAAACAAGACACGTCGGTCATTCTCGCTCCGGTAACCGAGAGGACCATGCTGATCGAGTGGGTTGCGTAAAACATAGGAGGTAAGCTGGCGTGACTTCTCCATTGGTCGCCACCGCTGTGTTGGAACGATGCGTAGAAGTGCGACATGTCGTGAATGTACTCGCCTTCGCCATAGACGAATCTACCGAAATCGCCACCGGCGAAGCGTTTTCGGCAATAGATCGCGACCGGATAGTAATAGCTGGTCTCCCCCAGCATATAAGTGAGGCCGGTAGATTTGACCGTGTCTACTAGCTCTCCAATCTCTTCGAGGGTTACGCCGGTGGGGACGGCCGAGTAGACATGTTTGCCGGCTTTCAGCGCTTGCACCGCCTGCGGACCATGCAGCCAGCGTTGTGTGAATATTGCAATGGCGTCGACGTCGCTCCGGCATAGATCATCTAGTGACGCAAAGGTGCGCTCGATGCCGAACTTGGCCGCCTGATCGGCTAGACGATCTGGGAACATATCGGCGAGGCAGACTTCCTCGACAGAGGGATGAGCTTGGAATATCGGGACAAACCACTTAGAGAATCGTCCAGCTCCGCAGATGCCTATCTTCAATCCCATATGTTCCTCAAGTCCGTTAAGAGTTGGGAATTCGCCGGCCCCGGCGAGAGGGTTGTACTCGCCCCTTGCAAACGATCTGGCCGGTCAACGAAAGAGGGTATCCTGAGGAGACTCCCGCCGTCAATGAGAATCGGGAGCAATGGGGGAGGTGTGGCTGGGAACGCGGCGGGGATCGCGGACGAGCGTTGCAATCATCAGGGCGCCCAACGCAGACGTGACAGCGGCGATAATGAAAACGGGGTGAAATCCGGAGGCGTCGGCGATCAATCCGCCTACAATTGGCGCCGCGATCAAAGCGGGCGCCCTGGTCAGTCCGCCGATGGCTACGTAGGTTGGCTGCTGGCTGGCCGGCGCAAACTCCAACATGATGTTGAAAGCGGATACGAATATCGACGCCAGCGACCCGCCGACGCCGACGAAGGCTAGGTAAATCAGCCAGCTCTGCTGTTCGGCGAATATGGCTGCGAGGTTGGCCAGGACCAGACTCACCGCTCCCAATACGATAATCAACTTATGGCCATGTCGGTCCGCCAATTGACCGAACAAGATGCTGCAAGCGATCTGCCCTGCAAGCAGCACAAAGTTGAAGGCCCCGACCTGCCATTCCGAGGCGCCGAGGTTTACAAGCGCGTATACGGTGAAGAATCCGTTGGCCATCGTGCCAATGCTGGCTATCGCGGTGGCGAACAGATACCAAGACAGATTGGCGTCGCGCAGTATTGAGGGAAGACGGGCGAAGTATTGCCGGGAACTGACGAAGGGGGGTTTAGTGACTGCCGCGGGTTCTCGTATTAGCCGGAAAAAAATCAGGCCGATCCACAAGACTGCCGAAGCAGCGGCCAGGCAAATAACGTAGCCAAAAGGGTAAGGGAAATTGTCTAGTACGTAGCCCACCACCACCGATGCGCCCAATCCCAAGCTGGCTCCTAATACGCCAGACCAGGCGAAGAAACGCCCCCGGATCCTAATTGGTACGATTTGAGCCATCATCGATAGCCAAGCGGGCAGCAATAGACCGCCGATGAGCCACATGACGGTGAGTCCACAGAGCAGGATCAGTAGAGTCAGGCCAGGACTGCTTTGGGCGAGGAAGAACGCGACTATTGCGATCGCCATGAACGGCAGTCTTTCTAGTATGGTGAGCCGAAGGAGGAATGGCAGCTTACGACTCAATTGCTCGCTCTGATTGGCAGCGAAGATTCCCGGCAGAGTCCAGCCAACGGTTTGACCTGCCGGAATGAGTCCGATCAGCGTGTTGGAAGCGCCTAAGCGCTCGGCGAAGGCCGGCAATACGGTGACGGGTGAGGCGAAGGCGATTCCTGTCAGGAACAGCGTGATCTCGGCGGTCTGCGTAGTAAGATTCCAACGCAGGTTGCGGTTTGCGTACCGCTCGGCTTCTTCGCCCGTGGATGTCGTGTCCAGCTCTGTATCCTTCGGTGGTTTCATCAAGTGGCTAGATTCGGGATTTGAGTATATATAAATACATGAACACAGTCCCGATCAGGAGGATTGGAGAGACCGCGTACTCCGAATCGGCGTTTGAAGCCTATATGGGAGCGCCAAGTCGCTCCGATAGTCGAGGTTTAGCATTGATTTTGAGTGTCGAGAGGGGTGGTGGAGGGGTGGTAGGCGGCGTCAACTCAAGTTGCAATTGAATCTGGGAACATTGATGAGTTGTAGGAAAGTAGCGGACAGGAGTCAAGACCTGAAAGCACCGATATTCGAAGCACAAAGGGGGTGAGGGCCAACTTTGAAAAAGCGCGGGTTAGATTCACTGCTAGAGGCGCTGGCGGAGGCGGTGGGACAGGCGCGGGCATACTTCTTGAAGCTCGATGGTGAAGCCGTCGTTCGCCCGGGCGCATGGGGGCCGGCAGAGGTCCTTAGTCACTTGGTCTTCTGGCACCGGGCCAATTTGGAGGGTATGGAGTCGGTACTTGCCGGCGGACAACCTTACCAGCCCGACAGGTCAATCGAGGAGCTGAACGTCGGGGCGCTGAACGAAATGGCTGGGTCGCGTGTGACCGATCTGTTGTCCGAGTGGGAGAACTTGCAGAATCGCCTTGATCGGAGGGCGCGCGCCATGCCGGATCCCAAAGCTGTCGTACGGGTTTGTAGCGATGGGACCGAGCGCAGCCTTATCGAGCGAATTGAAGAAGTGGCCGGCCACATAACTGAGCATCTCGAGGAGCTGAAGGACCGGGACTAAAGCCGGCGTATTGAGAGGTGCCGATTTCAAATGGATGGCTGGCCAGGGCGCGGACATCGGCAGGCAGGGACGCTTCAAGGTTCGGAGTTCGGTCGCAGCTTACTTCGGGAAGGTTCTTCTACCTCTCCCACTTGGGAAAAGTTGGTGATGGCGACTTCGGCGGTCTGCGGAGTTAGGTTCCAACGCAGGTTGCGAGTTTTGAACGGCTCTGGTTGGTTGCGCGAGGAAGTTGTGTCCAACCTTGAGCCCTTTGGTGACTTAGACAAGTCTCTAGATTCGGGACTTGGAGTATATAGCTGTATGAACGCAGTCCCAAGTTTTAGGACTGGGGAAAAGACGCGACTGGAATCGGCGTTTCAAATCCGGAAAAGGGTGCCGGCGTGCACCTTCGTAGGATTTCGTATCTCCGATGACCTGCAGTGAGGGACGGGACGGCACTCAAGGCCTGAAAGCAGCGACATCGGAATTGCTGAGGAGTAAGTGACAATTGAGTAGACAGCGACTGAATTCAGATCTGAATGAGCTTGCGAGCGCGGTAGGGGAGGCGCGGGTGTACTTCTCGGAACTCGATGGGGAAGCCATCGTTCGTCCGGCCGCGTGGGGGCCGGCTGAGGTCCTTAGCCACTTGGTCTACTGGCACGGGGTCTACTTGGAGGGAATCGAGTCGTTACTTGCCGGCGGACCACCCTTCGTGGGGCACGAAACAATCGATGACCTGAACGCCCGGGCGCTAGAAAAGATGGCCGGATCGCGGGTGGTTGACCTGCTGGCAGAGTGGGAGGACCTGCAGCAACGACTGGACGAGAGGGCGCGAGCTATACCGGATCCCAAGGCTGCTGTACCGGTTTATAGCGATGGAACCGAGCACAGCCTTATCGAACCAATTCAGGAATTGGCCGGCCACATAAACGAGCATCTCGAGGAGTTGAAGTACCGGGACTAGAGCCGGCGCCTTTGGCGGTGTGCTGGTTGCGCTGGGATGACTGATTAGTTCGCAGACTTCAGCAGGCAGGGACGCGTCAGCGTTCGGGGTTCGGTCGCCGCTATCTTCCGGATGGTTCTTCCACCTCTCCCACCTGGGAAAAGTTGGTGATGGCGACTTCGCCTTCTGGAAACTCGGCGACGATCTTCAGTCTGCCGCCCACCGCCTCGATGTAGGACCGGAGGCTGGAGATGTACACGTCGGCCCGCCGCTCCAGCTTGGCGACGGCGGGCTGGTTCACGGTCAGTTTCTCAGCCAAGTCATGCTGGGTGAGCGCCCGCGCCCGGCGCAACTCGTGCAACGGCATTTCGGCGAGCAATTTACTCTTGATGGTGTCTATGCGCCGGCGGCGCGCTGGCGTGAAGTCCCTTGTCAGCTCCCTAAATGCGTGATGTCCACCCATTAGATCAGTCCCTCCATTCGTAGTTCGTCGAGATGCTCTTCGAAGAGGTCGTCGGCGACCGGCACGTATTCCTCATAGAACCTATCATTGCCGGTCTTGTCGCCACCTATCAAGAGTATGGACGTTCACCTGGTATCAAAGGTGTAGAAGACCCTCGATTCAGAAGTGGGATGTCCCTATTTTTGGGTGGCGTCTTGGGCATTTACTGGCTGGGAGAAGCTGGCGATGGCGACCTCGTCTTCGTGAAACTCGGAGGCGTTCTTGGGCCGGTCGCCCGATTCCGGGATGTAGGTAGGGTATTTCTAGTAGAATCTGGCTTTGCTCGACCGCGCTGATTAGCTTGGAGCCGGGTTTCGGCGGGTTTCCCGAAGAGGTGCAATTCATGAGCCATCAGCCGGATCCGTCCTTGGCAGAAAATGGCGGGTCCGACCTCTCGAATACTGCTGGATCCACTCCCGTCCGCACTCCACCCGTGGCCGAGCGTAGGCCGCACAGTTTCACCCACCACGGCGTGACGATTGAGGATCCGTGGCATTGGCTGCGCGACGCTAGCTATCCAACCGTGAATGACGCGAATGTGCTGGCATATCTCAATGCCGAGAACGAATACTTCGAAGCTACGATGTCGCCACACCGGGACTTGATAGAAACCATCTTCGAGGAAATCAAGGCACGTCAACAGCCGGATCTATCCAGCGTGCCGTGGAAACGCGGCGACTGGTACTACCAGTGGAGCTTCCAGGAGGGAAGCCAGTACCGCGTCTGGCTGCGCTGGCCGGCCGACGATCCCAACGCGCGGGAAATGCCAACCGCCGGCGCGCAGACGATATTGGACGAGCCGGCGTTGGCAGCAGTCTCTGACTATTTCCGCCTCGGCTCGATGTCAGTGAGCAACAACGGCTCTTCGCTCGCCTTTAGCACCGATACCGATGGCTCGGAGCGGTACAGGATGGTGGTCAAGGACCTGGCCACCGGGGAGATGCGGGAGGACGAGATTGAACGGACAATAGGAAATGCAGTGTGGGCGGCTGATGACGCATCGTTCTTCTATACGGTGGTAGACGAGAACTGGCGTCCGTGGCAGGTACGCCGGCATGTGATCGGCGAGCCGGTGGAACGGGACTCCGTCGTCTACGAGGAGACCGATTCCGGCTTTTTCGTTTCGGTTTCGGCGACGACCTCGAGGGAATATATGATCATCGCGACCGGCGACCTCATCACCTCCGAGGAACGTCTCATACCCGCGTCGGATCCCGGAGCTACACCGTTGCTGATCTCTTCTCGCCGAAGCGCTCATGAGTATTCGGTGGACCATCAGAGCGACCGCTTCGTGATCCGCACCAACGACCAGCACAAGAATACGCGCCTGGCGACGGCGCCTGCGCACGACCCCACCGAAAAATCCTGGGCACCGTTTGTGGCGGCCTCCGACTCGCACTACATCCGTAGCTTCAAAGCATTCCAGGACTTTATTGCCGTAGAGGAACGCATTGACGGCCAGGACCGCGTGCGCCTGATCAACCGGGCCGGGGATTCAACCTACATACCTTTCCCCGAATCAGTGTACACCGCTCGCCTAGACACAAACCCGGAATTCCAGACGGACACGCTGCGCCTGGAGTACGCGTCTATGGTGACACCGACGACCGTGTTCGACTATCACGTTGCCACAGACGAACTGGAAGTTCGCAAGGTGCAGCGGGTCCCAAGCGGATACGACGCCTCGGAATACCTTACGAACCGGGTGCTGGCCACAGCCCGCGACGGCGTACAGGTTCCGGTGTCCATCGTACGCGGGAAGGACACTCCGGTGGACGGCACGGCGCCACTGTACCTTTACGCCTACGGAGCATATGGCTACGCAGTCCCGCCATCGTTTTCCACCCCACGATTATCGCTGCTGGACCGGGGCTTCATCTTCGCCATCGCGCACATTCGCGGTGGTGACGACCTGGGGTACCATTGGTACGAGGCCGGCAAGCTCGACAGGCGCACCAACACATTCAACGACTTCGTGGACGTCGCGCGTCATCTCATAGAGCGGGGATATGGGAGGGAAGGGGGTATCGCAATCTCCGGGGGCAGTGCCGGCGGAGAACTCATGGGCGCCGTTGTGAACCAAGCGCCCGAACTGTGGGGCGCGGTCGCCGCTCACGTTCCGTTCGTGGACGTGCTGAACACCATGTTGGATGACACCCTACCCCTGACACCGATCGAGTGGCCGGAGTGGGGCAATCCAATCGAGGACCACGCGGTTTTCGAGTACATTCGATCTTACTCTCCGTACGACCAGCTAGGGCCACGCGACTATCCTCCGATATTGGTGACCGCGGGTTTGAATGATCCCAGGGTGACGTACTGGGAGCCGGCCAAGTACGTGGCAAAGCTGCGGGCACTGAAGACGGATCGCAACTTGTTGCTGCTGAAGACAAATATGGGCGCGGGACACGGCGGCAGGTCGGGAAGGTACGACCGGCTTTATGAAATGGCGGAGGAGTATGGGTTCATCCTGGCGAGCATGGGACTGTTGCAGTAACCCTCCACCGGCAACAGCCTGAGATTGTGTTTTTTTGCAGCCGGCCGATTCTTTAGGGCTACCCTCGGTCTTGGTGACTCCAATAGGCGGCCAAGGGCGACCGAGTAGTATAGTTGAGTGGCATAAAGGGGAGGTCCTACAGAGGACGTTTTGAGGAGAACTTAGTATGGCTGGGCGCGTCGAAGGGAAGACAGCAATTGTGACTGGTGCCGGGTCAGGAATCGGTCGAGAGACGGCGCTTACGCTGGCGGCGGAGGGAGCCGCGGTGGCGGTGGCAGACCTGAACCCGCGAACAGCCGAGGAAACGGTATCTCAGATCGTCGACGCGGGTGGGTTCGCGTGTTCAGTCCAGGGTGATGTTTCTAACGATCAGGGATCGGCAGAGATTGTAAGAATCGCGGTCGAGAGTATCGGCGGGGTGGACATTCTGGTCAACTGCGCCGGAATCGCCGATGTCATGCCGCTCCTGGAACTTACGGAAGACCACGTTGACAAAATGATTGGCGTGAATCTGAAGGGAACGTTG
Source organism: Chloroflexota bacterium (assembly GCA_965220775.1). GTDB lineage: Bacteria > Chloroflexota > UBA6077 > FW602-bin22 > JBCLEL01. The sequence goes on along the minus strand of OZ244845.1, from coordinate 3,085,243 downwards.
TACATGTCCAAGTACGCCATCAAGCACATGGTCGGCGAAGGGCACAGCGGTGCGATTGTCAATTTCGCGTCGTTAAACGCATTGAGAGCTCGTCCAAACTTGCCTGTCTATTGCGCCACCAAGGGCGCAGTAGTTGCATTGACCCGGTCACTTGCGGTGGATTTCGCCAAATATGGAATACGGGCAAACTGTCTGTGCCCGATCATCACAGACACGGCGATGGTGCGGAAACATTACGGGTCAATGCCGGATGGCGACGAGAAACGCAGGCGGGCGATAGCGGCCATACCACTGCAACGTCTCGGTCTGCCGGAGGATCACGCGCGGGCGGTTCTCTATCTGGTGTCGGACGACGCCGCGTTCATCACTGGGCAAAGCCTGACAATTGACGGTGGCGCCACGGCCGGAACACCTCTCGATTGAGCCGGATACGGGCTCGGTCATCCGGTGTAATTCGACACTTCCGCGTGTGTGGTCGGCGTCTGCATAAAGGGACGCACCTGATGTCATAACATGATCGCTTGGCTTTGATCGAAGCGGAACGCAATAATTGATACACGGAGAAGGAACGACAAATGAAAGAGCCTAGAAACGCGGAATATCTCGTTTTCGTTGGTACCTATACGCAGGGCCGAAGCGAAGCGATATTTTCTTTCCGGATGAGTCCCGACACGGGATCCCTCGAACCGCTGAGTGTTACATCGGGATTCCACAATCCTTCATTCTTGGCTATAGAGCCGCGAGGGCGCTTTCTTTATGCAGTTAGTGAGATCAATGAGACCCGCGGCAGCGCGCACGGTGTGGTCAACGCGTTCTCCATAGCCAGGGAGACGGGAGAGCTGACTCATCTGAATCAAGAGTCTTGCCTGGGACCGGGGCCTTGTCACCTAGTGGTGGATCACACGGGGCGTTTCGTACTTGTGGCGAACTATATCGGCGGCAGCGTGTGCGTCCTTCCGATTCGAGAGGATGGCCGGCTCGGAGAAGCGACTGACTTTGTTCAGCATCACGGTTCCAGTGTCAATCCAGACAGACAGCAGGGACCGCACGCGCATTCGTTCAACATAGATGTTGGAAATCAGTTCGGTTTCGTTGCCGACCTTGGGATGGACAAGATCGTGGTTTATAAGCTCGACTTGGAGGGTGGAAAACTGTTGGCGAATGACGTTCCCTGGATCAAGGAGAAAGCCGGAGCCGGCCCTCGACATTTTGATTTCCATCCCGATGACGGGCACGCCTACGTAATAAATGAACTCGGCAGTACAGTAACGGCTTTCGACTATGAGCCGGGGAGTGGATTGCTGAGAGCAAAACAAACGGTGTCGACTCTCCCGGAGAGCTTTGTCGGAACGAGCCACTGTGCGGACGTTCACGTGTCACCTTCGGGTAAGTTTTTGTACGGCTCCAATCGAGGGCACGACAGTATTGCGATCTTCGCGATCGACCAGAGTTCCGGTGAACTCACCTTCGTCGATCACGAGTCTACGCAAGGCAAGACTCCCCGCAATTTCGCGATCGAGCCGGCGGGCAACTTTCTTCTGGCGGCCAACCAGGATAGCGACACGATCGTCACGTTCCGCGTCGACCAAGAAACCGGGAGATTAGAACCGACCGGCCAAGTGACACGTGTGCCGATGCCTGTATGTATCAAAGTGATCCCAAATTAGTCTTCCACTGGCAATCCGGGAACGAGGTAGCTGTGTGGGGGCGATTGTTTCGGTCGAGGAGTAGTTCGTAGGGCTGATTCAGCCGGTAGGTTGCTGTAACGCGGGACGGAACCGCATGGCGGACCAGACTTGGTCTATCGACACCTGCCGGACACCGCGGATGCTTTCTTTCGCGACCTGGCCCCAGAGGATGTCGCGATTCAGGTCTGTGCCTAGCTGGCCGGCCTTTGGGTAGGCGATGTAGGCAATTGCGTCGCGCTGGGCGGCCTCTATGAAGGGCCGGCCGTGATCGGGTATCTCGGATGAGTTTTTGACGAAAACGAGTACCAGGTCAGCTTTTTCGGCAGAATCCACCTGGCGGGAGTCTTCCGGCAGCTCAAGTACGAATCCCTCAGGAGCGTTTCCTACGTAGGCGGATTGTCCTGTCTTAAGGTGCAGCTTCTTTGCTAGGGTCATATCAATCCTTCATGCCGGCCGGCGCCGGCGCACCAAGCTATGAAAATGGGGTGACGGGTCGGTTTTTTCCACCGTCTGGTGGTCTTACCCCTCCCCACCCCTTCTGGATTCCAGCCCCGTATCGGGGTACGGGGCGTGCTTTTGATCGCTGGAATGACGAATTGAGTGGCGGGAGTCTATCCCGGATCGTGGTCCGGGACATGCTTTCATAGCAATCGCTCATGCCGGCTGGCGCCGGCACGCCAAGGTATGAAGAGCCGGAGTTGTGGCTTGGTACAGCGAATTGGCACGGCGGATTCTGCCACGCCCCACCCCGACCCCAGCGGGGGACAAGCCCCTCGCCTCGCGAAGTCTTCGACCGCGCTACATTTTCTCATTCCGCCATCGACGATCGGTCTACAATTCGGCACGTTTCGCCGGTGGAGAGCCGGCATCGAGGTTGATTGGAGGGCACATCCCGGATCGGAGTCCGGGACATGCTTTCGTACCAATCGCTGATGCCGGCTGGCGACGGCACACCAGGGTATGAAAAGCCGGAGTTGTGGCTTGGTACAGCGAATTGGCACGACGGATTCTGCCACGCCCCACCCCGACCCCAGCGGGGGACAAGCCCCCGCGCTACATTTTCTCATTCCGCCATCGACCATCGGTCTACAATTCGGCACGTTTCGCCGGTGGAGAACCGGCATTGAGGTTGATTGGAGGGTACATTTTCGTACTAATGACGAATGAGAGGCTACTTGAACTGTCCATTATCGTACCAACTCTCCCGTTGCTGGCGTAGGATCGACTCGTCACGCGATCAACAACACTGGGCCGAGCGCTAGTGTAGCATTGCCAAACACCAGCCCTCATCCCTACTTGGAGCGGGTACGCTCCTGGCAAGTGTGATGGGGATTTTGGCGAATTAGTAGGAGGATGCAACGGTAATGCGCTTCAAGGACAAGATAGTGTTGGTCACGGGTGGTACAGACGGCATTGGCAGGGCGTGCGCTCTCTCTTTTGCCTCCGAGGGTGCCAGGGTGACGATCTGCGGCCGCCGGCCGGACCGTGGACGAGAGATGCAACAGGAGGCCGAAGACGCAGGTTACGACCTGCACTTTGTCCAGGCCGACGTGACTGATGCAGCCGACCGGTCAAGGCTCGTCGACGAGATGCGCCGGCGGTTCGGCAGGCTCGACATATTGGTCAACAATGCCGGCGGGGGCCGGCCTCGGATCGCTGGCGAGCAGATCGCGGATTTCTGGCGCCAGTCGCTTGAGTTGAACCTGATCTCCGTCGTGGCTTTGAGCGACTTGGCGCTGCCGCTGATCGTAGACTCCGGAGGCGGTTGCGCAATTAACATCAGTTCGACCGCAAGCTTGACCCGTGGCGGCAACATAGCTCCCTATCCGGTCGCAAAGATGGGATTGAACATGCTCACGGCCCAAATGGCTTCGGCCTACGGGAAGTCGGGCGTGCGTGTCAATGCCGTCCTGCCCGGACCCACAGATACTCCCGCGGTGGAGTCGGTGGGTTGGCGGGTCAACCTGGAGCAAACCGAGGCCTCGCTGCCGGTCGGGCGCATTGCACAGCCGGAGGAAATCGCCAACGCGGTCCTCTTTTTGGCGTCTGACGAATCTGCGGTTACCACAGGTTCGGCCTTGGTGGTGGATTGCGGGTGGGTGATTCGAAGAGGATGAGACTTGGCAACTAGCCGGCTCGTGCGCCCCTAGAAGGAATTGTTCCTCATTTCGTCTTGGACGATTGCGAGGCACTCGCGGAGTGTGGCGACGGCCCGATCGACGTGGGCGGCCTCGACAATCAGGGGCGGTGTGACCCATAACATTCCACGCGCGGGGTTGAGACGGACCAGCAGTCCGCGATCTCGGGTCAGTTGCTCGATTCGAACGGACAGTTGCTTGGGAGCCGGCTCCTTCGTCTCCTTGTCGCCTACAAGTTTGACGCAGTTGAGGAGCCCGATGCCTTGAACATCTCCGACCATGTCAAACTCGCGCAGGCTGTTCAGACCGCGCAGGAGTCGATCGCCCATAATACGCGCGTTCTCGACGAGACCGAGGCGCTCTATAATCTCTAAGGCCTTGAGCCCAACCGCGCTGCCGACCGCGGTTCCGGAGAAGGTGAAGAAGTGCCACAAGCCGGCGTCGGGAGCGGCATTAAGCAGCCGTTGGTAGATCTTTTCCCTTGCGGCAAGCACACCGATCGGGTAGTAGCCGGCTCCGAGGGCCTTGGAGAAGGTGAGCAGATCCGGCCAGACCCCCCAATGCTGGAACGCAAAGAGCTTGCCGGTCCTGCCCAAGCCGGTAATCACCTCATCCATTATCAGGAAGACCTGGTACCGATCGCAGATTTCCCGAATCGACTGCCAGTATCCCTCCGCCGGAAACTGGGCGCCGAACTGCATTACCGGCTCGCCAATGAAAGCGGCAACCGTCTCGGGCCCCTCTCGGATTATGGTCGTTTCCAACTCTCGGGCGCACTCGAGATTGCATTTCGGTTGGTCGCTGCAAAAACTACAGCGGTAGGAGTCGGGAGGGTCGATTTTGAGGTATCCTGGCGGCAGCGGCGATGCGGCTTGCGCGAACGTCAAGACATCGGTGGTGGGGACCGTGCCGACGGTCGAGCCGTGGTAGGCAAGCTTGCGGCTGATGACCTTGTGCTTCTCGGGCCGGCCCTCGAGCCGGTTTAGGTACCGCGACAGCTTGATGGCGGCCTCGTTGACCTCGGACCCGCCGCTCATCACCAGGATTCGCGTCAGGTCGGGCGAAAGAATGCCGGCCAACTTGGCGGAGAGATTTATCAATGGCTTCGAGGCCAGTCCGGTGCCGGAAGTGGTGAACTGAAGCTGGCGCATCTGTTCATAGGCGGCCTGTGCGACTTCTTCGTTGCCGTGTCCGAAGTTGCAGTTGGCGAGGCCCGCCTGGCAGTCGAGGTACTCTTTGCCGTGAATGTCCTTGAGCCACATTCCGTTGCCTTCGGCAAAAATCATTGGCCCCCGCTTGTGGTGGGCCGGCAGATCGGTGCTGGGATGGAAACAATGGGCGAGGTCGAGGTCGTGTAACGTCTGGTAGTCCGTCATCGTCACCTACTCCATGGAGTGCAGGCCGTCAGGGGTTGTGTTCCGACTGTTACAACTCAGGTACGCTAGGGCGGTAGTATACCTTAATAGGAATTCAGGGACGATGCCGATGATGATCTGTCATCGGAGGACTAGCGGCCGGAGTGCGCCGTTCATTCTGATTGTAGAGGGGGATGGCGATGAATATAGTTCTGGTAATTCTGGACACTTTACGCCAGGATCATCTCGGTGCGTACGGCAACGAATGGATCAAGACTCCCCATTGGGACGCATTTGCCCAAGAAGCGGTGCGGTTCACCAGAGCCTATTCTGAATCTCTGCCCACGGTGCCGGTACGCCGGACTTTGCACACGGGCCGGCGAGTGTATCCATTTCGCGACCACCGCGAATACAAAGGCGCCGGTGGGGGCATACTCGGCTGGGCACCGATTCCTCAGGAGCAGGATACGGTCGCTGAAGTCCTATCTTCAAGAGGGTATCGCTGCGCTCTTATCACCGACACATATCATCAGTTCAAACCATCCATGAATTTCCATCGCGGCTTCGACGAGTGGATTTGGGTGCGTGGACAGGAGGGCGACTCTTACCGGTCCGGCCCAGCGGTGCCGGCTGAACGGATGGGCCGGCACAGGTATGGCCCGCCGGAGACGCAGGGGGGCATGGCCAATTATCTGACGAACCACCTGCGCAATAACAGCCAACGTTTGGACGAGGAGGGCTACTTTGCCGCCCGCCTATTCGGAGAAGCCGCGCGTTGGGTAACAGACAATAGGGACGCCGAGCGTTTTTTCCTAGTGGTGGATTCGTTCGACCCGCACGAGCCGTGGGACCCACCGGCCTGGTACCGCGAGCTTTACGATCCAGATGACGACGTTGCCGATGTAATCGGAACCTTGCACGGTACGTGGCGGGACAAGATAACCTCACGCCAGCTGAAACGGTTGCAGGCGAACTACGCTGGTGAAGTGACGATGGCGGACCGTTGGTTTGGCCACCTGATGGAGACGCTGAGGCTGACCGGCCGGCTGGAGGACACGGTGGTCGTGGTGATGAGCGATCACGGTCACAATCTCGGCTGGGATCCGGGCGATAAGAGTATGGTTGGCAAACAGGGGCATCCTTCAACTCGTGCGGTCAACGACCTGGTCTTGATGATCCGTCATCCTTCGGGGGAAGGAGCCGGTGCCGTTTGTGACAAACTGATCTACAACCACGACGTAGTAGCGACGATGTTGTCCCTAATCGGCGAAGAGATGCCGGGAGCGGTTGACGGTTTGGATGTTTGGCCGGCGGTAGATCCGTCCGCGCCGGCGGTCAGAAATCACGTGACGACCGCTTGGGGTCCGTTGGTGACGGTTGTAAGTGATGAGTGGTGGTTCAACGCATCGTTGTGGGGAGAAGGGAAGCTTCTGTACAAGGTGCGAGAGGATGCCAGATTAGAACGCAACCTGTCCGAAGACTTCCCCGACATATGTGAGGAGCTGCTTGGTCTAGCTATCGACGACGCAGGCGGTCAGATTCCCGAATTCCTCGACGATTATCGAGGCAGGACGTGGTGCGTACCCTTCGAAGATCTTGCCGGATGGGTCTGGTCGCAATATGGGAGTCGATCCGGTTAGCTAAAGGCAAGTCTTTGAGCCGAGACCTCCGCGGTCTATCTATCCTTCCAAGCCGAGTCATCGGGAAAGATTGTCGTGCCCTTATAGACGATTTGCTCCGCGGCATGCCAATTCTCTGACACCTCTACCCACCTCTTGAGGTGGGGCGTCTCCAGGTGTGCTTCGAAGGCGGCTTTGTCGGCATAAACTTCATAGAGGTAGATCACGTTGGGATCATCCTCGTCTCGGCTCACGTCGAACTGGAAGCAGCCGGGCTCTTTAGCCACCGACGTACTGGCGTCCACTAGTATTTCCTCGGTAAACTGATTGAGATTCTCCGGCTTGACCTGGAACTTCAATAGCAATACGTACACGCGATTCCTCCTCATTTGAATGACGACGAGATTTGTTCTGGAGATGCTAACGGTAGTTTAGCCCAACAGGGGAAATGGGTCAGCGGCCGCGACCGCCAAGCAAGTGCAACTGGCCGAGAGGTCTATGCTCGGAACCAGCTGTTTGGGCTGGCCGGATGGCGTCGCAATGGTTAGGCTCCACGATGCCCCAGGCCCTCGGAGGTTTGAAAGTTCGTGTTCCGATTGAATACGATGAGGTGGCGGCGTGCAGTCGTGGCAAGCAGTCGAACGCGTTCAAAATGCAACCTCCACTGTTGAAAGGAAACAGACACATGGAACTACACTCCGCTGCGCAGTTTGGTAAACAGCGAGATTTTTGGTGGCATCGAGACTTTCTGGACTTGATGGCATTGCGATGGAAGTTGGCCGATGCTAGCTCGATAGCAGACATCGGATGTGGTCTAGGGCACTGGTCACGTCTGCTCTATAGATATCTCAAGGCGCCGGCTAGCTTAGTGGGTGTTGACCGCGAGAGCGAATGGGTTGGCCAAGCATTTACGTTCTTCAAGCGTGTTTACCCCGAGGTTTCCGCGGATCAGGTCAAGTTCATCCAGGGAGATGCTCTCTGCCTGCCATTGCCGAGCGACGAGTTCGATGTAGTTACTTGTCAGACGTTGCTGATGCATTTGAGCCGTCCGGAGATAGCTATCGAGGAAATGCGTCGAATTACGAAACCGGGCGGGTTAGTTATTTGCGTGGAGCCTAATAACCTCTTTAACACCGTCGCCTTTAACTCGCTGACCGAGACGCAGACAGTAGAAGAGGTAACTAGGAAGTTCGAATACTGGCTGCGATTTCAACGTGGTAAGCAGGCGTTGGGCGAGGGCAATAACTCAATTGGAGATCTCGTGCCAGGGCTCTTGGCTGGCGCGGGATTGACCGACATAGAGGTTTACGAGTCGGATAGAGCAGCTCCGTACATCCCGCCGTACGATACGGAGGAGCAGCGGGTGTTGCTCAACCAGGAGCAAGATTGGAGAGATGCCGGAACTGGAACTTGGAGCTATGAACACGCGCGTCGTTATGTCCTTGCTGGTGGTGGAAGCGAGGCGTTCTTCGAATCTTGTTGGAGACAGCTTCGAGAGAGCTTCAAAGTTGAGCGAGCGGCTATCGGTCGGAATGAGTTTCATCTTGCCGGCGGAGGGATTAGTTACCTGGTGTCGGGGCGGAAGCCTATGTGAGTCTCGACTGGTGGGTGCGCGCCGGTCTGTCCGCGGGCCCCCACCCAAGGCGATTCGTGAATCGCCCCTACAGTGACGTTGGGTGATGGCGGGACGCCGGACGGTGGGACTAGTGCCGGACGCGCGTCTTGCCGGGGACAAGCCCCGGCGCTACGTGTTCTTCTTTTGTTTTCAGACCAATGACACGGTGGGTGGCAGGACTAACGGGGCTCGCCGGATTGAGCAACACACAGAGGCGTGACGACAGCCATCTGTTTTTCGCACCGACTCGCGCTGAAATATTTGGGCGATGGGCGGTGATGTTGAGCCCCTTTGGTCAACTGGAAAAAAAGGTGGCGGGAGTGGGAAGGAGTCGAACCCACCCAGAGACGCGAAGGCGCCCCCGCAACGGTTTTGAAGACCGCGAGGACCACCAGATCCCATCCACTCCCAAGACCGCCCGAATCATATGCTGGAAACTGTCAGGATATGATTACTGAGCATTTGACGCAGACCATGCCGCGCGGACAACTTCGCCCGGCGCACCAAGTCGGCCAATGTTGTGGCCATTATAGATCACCGTTAGATGACCGGAGTTGCCGGCCCAAATGTGAACGCTGTTACGACCTATCCAGGCTCGATTATCGCCGTCGTCCATGATCCCTGAGAAATCGATCTTGCCGTCGACTGTCACCTGGACCCATGCTCGACCGCTGGCTCGTAACTCGATAGAAACCTCGGCCGGTATCTGCGTGGGCGTCGCCGGCACCTGCGTTGTCTCTTGTTCTATGGCTAGCGTGGGAAGCATTCCAGGAAGGTAGGTTGGAGCTGGAGTCGGCAATACGGATCTACGCACCTCGGCCGGAGCGATCTCGGCGCTCGCCTGGTCGAACTCGGCTTGGTCTAAGAACTCGTTATATTGATCGCTGAGAACGTATGCGAGCACCGCCAGAATGAGGAGAATACCGAACGCGCCCGCGACTGCCGGCACCCACCTGCCGCGTTTAGTTCGCATCCTGACTTCCGGAACGAGTCGAGGCGACTCCTGTAATCCCCACACTTCCTCGAGCTGCACCAAGTAGCGTTCGGCATCTAGGTTTAGAAACCGGGCGTAAGTAGCCACCAAACCGATACCGCCCACATCCGGTGGAATCTCGTCGTAGTCTTCCATCTCTATCGCCTTGATCATTTGCTGGCGAATTCGCGTCTGCTCGGCTACGTCTTCAATGGAAAGACCCTGTTTCACGCGCGTCTCGAATAGCTCTCTACCTATCCCGATCTCGATCATACCGGCGCTCAAGCGCGCGGATAGATCTTGCCTTCGCCGGAGGTCCCCTCCCTGCGCTCGTTTACGCGCCATATGCCGTCTTTGCCGGACAACGACTCAAGGAACGGTCCGGATGCGATTGGGACGTCGAGATTTTGCGGGCGATAACGAAGTGCGAGAGTCCAAACATTCGAAGCGGCGTGGACTCCAGCCGGTAGAAAATTGTCCGCAGCGCCTTTGCCAACGGAGGCGATCGGTGAAAGATGTTGTCAAACCCGGGGTATACGTATGAGTGCACCTGGAGCTTCGCCGGCAGGCCTTGGAGTAGTCGCCTTATGTCACTGCGATAGTAGGCGCGAACGTGTGGACAGAAGCGATTACGAAGTGAGTCGGGTAGATAATTTACGAGAGGAATGAGCCGAAAGACGAAACGCCCGCCAAAGTAGGCACCATGTGTTTCAAAAGGATAGAGTCGATTGGGAGCAAAGATGACCACGTCTCCTCCGGGCCGGAGCACCCTCATGGCCTCATTCAGGGCCTGTCGATCGTCTCTGACGTGCTCGATGACCTCATTCAAGAGGACTACATCGATCGAGTTGTCGTCGAAGGGCAGCTCCTCCGCCGTTCCGGCGACGAGAGACAACCCGCGATCGCGGCCGGCGCGTATCCGTTGTTGGTCGACGTCTATCCCGTGCACGCGGGAGCTGAGCTTGGAGAGTCTCTCGACGTATGTTCCGATGCCACAACCAACGTCGAGAATTCGGCGCCCCTCGAGCCTGATGTGGCGCTGGATCGCCGCGAGGCGTCGTTCCTGACCGTGGCGCCAAACGTAGCTGGCGTGACCGCGCCAGATCCAACTATCGCTCAAGTGAGTTTCCGCAAGCACATGGTTGTTGCTCAAATCTTAGCAAGTTTGCAGCGCGGGTTTCGGGCCGCCGCATCGAATCGCACTGCTATAATCTCACCGATCCCGCTATTGTGGGGATTGGGAATTCATTTGAAAATTCTTCACTTCGCCGACTCCCACGTCGGAGTCGAACTGTACGGTCGCCCCGACCCCGCCACCGGACTAAACACCAGGCTCATCGATTTTAGCCGCGCGTTAGACCGGATTGCCGACGCCGCGACGAGTGAGAAGGTCGATCTGGTGGTTTTCGCCGGCGACGCTTATCGAAGCCGGGAACCCAACCCGACGCACCAACGCGAGTTCGCCAGCCGGATTCTCCGCATAAGCCAATCTGGCATACCGGTCTATATGTTGGCCGGGAACCACGATATGTCCACCGCAGCAGGGCGGGCGACAAGCGTAGACATATTCGAAACCCTCGAGGTTCCGAACGTCACCATCTGTCGTGAGCCGGCGATCAATACGATCTCTACTCGTTCTGGGCCGATTCAGGTGGTGGGCGTACCGTGGTTCAGCCGGCACCGGCTCTTGAGCCGGGAGGAGGGCCGGAAGTTGGACTCCAGAGAGCTGGACAGCAGATTCGTAGAGACGATAATGCAATTCATCGCCTCGGCGGTGGGCGAATTGAAGCCTGGATTGCCGGCCATCCTAGTGTCCCACTTGACGGCGCTCGGAGCGCGCTACGGATCTGAGAGGTCGATCACGGTTGGCGACGATCCTATCGTTCCGGTCAGCGGCCTTGCGCTTCCTCGATTCAGCTATGTCGCCTTGGGCCACATACATCGTCATCAGTCGCTCAATGATGATCCGCCGGTGGTGTACTCGGGCTCGATCGAAAGGGTGGATTTTGGCGAAGAGTCGGAGGAGAAGGGTTATGTGCTGGCCAGCATCGAGGATGTCGGCACCACATGGGAGTTTCGTTCCCTACCGGCGCGAGACTTCGTTACGGTGGAGGTCCAAGTCAAGCCGGCGTCGAAGCGCTCGAAAGGGATCGGCCAACTCACCCCGACGGACCAGGTGCTAGAAGCCATCCGCGCCCGCGACATTGGCGATGCGGTAGTTAGGGTGCGGCTGAGGCTCGACGCGGAGTCAGAGCGGCAGATCGATTACCAGACCATCCGGCGGTCCTTATCCGGTTGCTTCTACAACGCCGGTGTCAGCCGGCAGCTAGTAGGCGATGATCGAATCGCGGTAGGCGCCGCGGGCCTGGAAGATCTGACTCCGGTGGAAGCGCTCGACCTTTACCTTCGCAGCCGGAGTACCCCAAGGCTTCATCGCCAAGCGTTGCTGGAGAGAGCAAGGCTTCTATTGGGAGAGCCAGACTGATACCTCGACTCTTGCGGCTGAGGAACTTTCTCTCCTACGCGGAACTACTCCACCCACTCGACTTCGACTCAGTACATCTGGCGTGTCTAAGCGGCAACAATGGCAACGGTAAATCGGCGCTGCTGGATGCGATCCTGTGGGCACTGTGGGGTCAGTCTCGCGCCTCTGGACACCGAGGGATAGCACAGGAAGGGCTGATCAACCACGGTAAGAGCGAAATGGAGGTGGAGTTTCGCTTCGATATCGCAGGTCAGACCTACCTGGTTTTTCGTCGCTTGGAGATGCGCGGCGGCAATCGCTCGTCCAAGACGAGTCTGTCACTCTTTTTGCAAGGCGACGGAGGATTCGTCCCGATAGGCGGGGATAGCGTACGGGAGGTACAGAAGTCTATCGATGAAGTTCTCCAAATTGACTACGAGTCTTTTGTCAACTCCGCTTTCATATTGCAAGGGAGAGCCGACGAATTCACTCGCCAGACTCCGGGCAAGCGGAAGGATATCCTGTCGAACCTTCTTGGGCTTGAGCAATTCTCACGGCTTCAGGAAAAAGCTCGTCAACGCGCCCGCGGTTTCGACGAACGGGCGGCACTCCGAGAGGCGGACCTGAAGTGGTACGAAGCGGAGATCTCAAGCAAAGCCCAGTACGAATCCGCCTTAGCTTCGGCGGTCGCCGAGGTCAGCCGGCTGGAGAACCTAATGGCCGAGCAGGCGACCGAGATCGAGAGATTGGACGCGCTGGCCTTGGAAGAACGTTTGGCGCGAACCGAGAGAAGCCGGCTGCTGAACGATCAGCGAGGGATGGAGACGAGTCGACGGGAGGCGCAAACCCAACTCCATATCGCAACCCAACGGCTCGCGAGCTTCCAGGAGGTGACGGCTCGAGGTAATGAGATTCGGGCCAACTACGACGCATTCGAGCGGCTGAGCCGGCGGCGCGATGAGCTCGTGTTAGAGCTGGATGAGTTGGCGGGAGTGCAAAGGGAGTTGGCTGAAGGGCAGCGCCGGATCGACTCGATAAGGAATGACCAGATCAGGCGAATCAGCAACGTAGAGTACCAACGGAAGACTTATGGCGATCAGATGGGCGCCGGCGCCGAGGCAGAGGCGCGGCTGGAGGAGCTTCGTCCCAGGGAGGAGCGTCTGCATTCCTTGCACTTGCAGTTGGCCGCGATGCGGGAGCGGAAGACCGGCGGCGCCGGAGAGCTACAAGCATCGATAGCAAACATCAAGAACCTGGAATCGAGTCAACAGGACCTTGCTGGACGGATTGAGATCCTCAATAGGCAGGGTGCGGAGTGCCCGGTGTGCCGGCAGCCTCTGACCGACGAACTTCGCGAGGATGTAAAAGGGCAGGCGAGGGTGGAATGGCTCCAACTCAATGATGAGAAACGGGGTCTAGAGTCTTCGATCCGCGAGTTGGAGCAGAAATCCGATCGAATGGATACGACGATTCGGCAAACGGAGGCGGAGCTGAAGGCGGGAGAAGAGCTGACTAGGAAGGTCGTAAGGCTGCAAACGACGGTTCAGCAATCGAAGGAGGCGGAGGAGCGTTACAAGAGCCTTACGGTCGAGCTGTCTTCGTTGCAGACGGATTTCCGGACCGGCAGCGGATGGAAAGAGCTCGAAGAGTCGCTGCGACCTCTCCGGGCGAGGGTGGACCGGCTGGGGGAGTTGCGGGATGAATTGGCCGGCGTGCGCGCTGGGCTGTCCAAGGTTGGGCAGGCGTCGGCGGAGCAAGAGAAGCTGCGAGCGGCGCAGGAGGGACTGGTCGAAGCGCAGGGTCGCGTGGAAGCGGAGGCTCAACGGCTGGGCGATTTCGAGCGACGGGTTGCCGAGGTAGGCATTCGCATCGATGAGATAGACCGCCGGCTGGATGAGCTGGATGGATCGGGGCGCCGTCTGGAAGAGATAAGAGAGTCGAGGCTGGCGACCGGGAGGGAACATCTCAGGGCCATCGAGGAGCGCAGCGCGGCGCAACAGCGGGTCAACGTGATCGAAGCGCGGAAGGCGGAAATGGAGAAAATCCGCGAGGAGATCTTCGAATACAAACGAGAGGCGGGTTACTTCCGTGAGCTAGCCGAGTGCTTTGGGCAGAGAGGCGTCCAGGCCATGTTGATCGAGCAGGTGATGCCAGAGGTCGAGGGATACGCGAACGAGCTACTGGGCCTCGTGTCCGACGGTCGAATGCAAGTTCAATTCGTGACTCAAAGGGCCCGGCGGGGATCTTCTTCCGAGGAGCCAATCGAGACGCTGGATATTGTCGTAACGGACGAGGGCGACACCCGGCCCTACGAGCTGTTCAGCGGCGGGGAGGCGTTTCGGGTCGACTTCGCGATCCGGATCGCGATCAGCAAGCTGCTGACCCGCCGGGCGGGGACGAGGCTGCAGTTCCTGGTCATCGACGAGGGGTTCGGCTCGCAGGACGCGGCCGGTCGTCAGCGTATGATCGAGGCGATCAACTCGATTGCCGGCTCGTTCGACAAGATACTTGTGGTGACGCACGTTGACGAGATGAAAGACGCGTTCCCTACAAGGATCGAAGTAGTGAAGGAAGCGGGTGGTTCCCAGCTCTACGTCTCTTGATCGCAGTCGATTATCACGATCTCCTGCTGCAACTCGGTCGTTACCTCGACGCCACTTTCGTGAGCCAGGGCGTTGGCCTCCAGACGCACTCCGAAATCCGGTAGGTAGATGCCTGGTTCGATGCTGAACGCGGATCCCGGCATGATCGTGCGGGTGTCGTTGGTCTCGAAGCTGTCCAGATTCACGCCGTTTGAGTGAGTTTCGGTGCCGATGCTGTGCCCCAATCGGTGTATGAACTGATCGTCGTAGCCGGAGGCGCCGATTGTATGACGGGCAACCCTATCGACTGCCGCTCCGGTAACGGGCCGGCCGGCGCTGAGCTCGTCCTGAAGGAACTCGATTGCGGCATCGCGGGCGTCGCGGACTATACGGAAGATCTCCTGCTCGCGGTCCGAGGGAGGCCGGCCGATGACGGCTACCCAGGTTATATCGGCGTAGACGGCATCGTCTTCTTCTCGCTGCTTGGCCCAGGCGTCGACGAGGAGCCAGTCGCCCGGCTGGATGGTCGCGGAGCGGTCGGCCGAGGGCTCGTAGTGGGGATCGCCGCTATGGGCGTTGACGGCGGCGATCGGGCCGGCGGAGGTGGTCAATCCGGCCTTGGCGAAGCTATCGCTGATGGCCTGTACGACGGCGAACTCGTCGGTCTGGCCGGCACGCTGGCCGGCGAGGCTGAAGCCGGCTTCGACGGCGTTTCTGACCGCGGTTGCAGCCTGTCTGTGGCCGGCCGCCTGGCCGGGAGTCCAGAGGGCTACGGTGTACTGGACCAGGTCGGCCGAGGATACCACCTCTACGCCCATTCCCCTGACCAACTCTATGGTGCCGGCGTCGACCCTGGAGACGACCGGCAGGCTGGAGCCGGCGGAATACTCCATCGCTATGCTTCTCGCGCCTTGCAGCAGGGCTGAGAGTTGGGCGCGGTATTGCTGGGCATCCAGGTATGGAACAACGTGTCCGGGAAAATCGCGGAACTGGCCGGCGTCTATGGCGGAGACGAGCAGCCGGACCTCGCCTTGGGCCGGAATGAGGAGGTCGACGCGCCGGGTGGTGTGAGGTTGGGAGCCGTATAGCTGCCAGAGTATCGGGTTATTGCCCTGGAAATCGTGCAGGAGCCAGCCGTCGATGCGGTGCTGGCGAAGGTAGCTCTGGGCGCGCTCGAAGTTGGTGGTCAGGTCGGTGGACAATGCCGGTGGCTCCTAAGGCTTATTGGCTGATTGTGCCATGGATTGGCGATGGAGTCTGCCGGCCGGCATTTGTTTTGCAAAAACAGCTTTTTGCGGAGCGGCCGCGCCCGATTAGGCGGAACCTGGGCCGGCGTTTGTTTTGCATTTTTGTGTTTTTTCCAGGGGGCTGTGCATTTTGAGACTGATTGCAACGTTTCCGAGTCAATAGTTACGTCAAGTGGGGCGCGATTGGATAAGAACATGTGTTGCCCTTATTATACCATCTGGAAGTGGATAGGGCGCGGGTTGTGGGGCATGTGGGTGCGTGCTACGATTGGGGCTGCGGGTCGTTCCGCGGGCGTGTAGCTCAGCCGGCTAGAGCGCACGGTTCACATCCGTGAGGTCGCAGGTTCGAGTCCTGCCACGCCCACCAAGTTGGATAACATCAAGAGCTTTCACGCTGACGGGGCCTATCTAGCAGTACTGCGAATCCACACGCCAAGGCCCGGGAGAAGCCAGTGAGCACCCTCAACATCAGCAGCTTCATATGGGGCATCGCGGACGACGTGCTGCGCGACGTTTACGTTCGGGGCAAGTACCGCGACGTTATCCTGCCCATGACTGTCATCCGCCGGCTTGACGCGGTTCTGGAACCGACGAAGCAAGCGGTGCTCAGTATGAAGACCAGGCTGGACGACGCCGGCATAACGAACCAGGAACCGGCACTGCGCCAGGCGTCCGGCGAAGCCTTCTACAACACGTCGCCCTTCAGGCTGCGGGAGCTTACGTCTCGCGGGCGGCAACAGCAGCTGCGAGCCGACTTCGAGGCGTACCTTGATGGCTTCTCGCCCAATGTCCAGGAGGTGCTGGACAAGTTCGAGTTCCGCAATCAGGTTCCAAGGCTGGTAGAGAACCACGCGCTGGGATCTCTGTTGGAGAAGTTCCTCGACAGCTCGATCAACCTCAGCCCCAAGCCGATTCTGAACGGGGACGGCTCGGTGCGGCTGGAGGGCCTGGACAACCACGCCATGGGCACGGTCTTCGAGGAGTTGATCCGACGGTTCAACGAGGAGAACAACGAGGAGGCCGGCGAGCACTTTACTCCAAGGGACGTGGTGCAGCTAATGGCGCGCCTGATCTTTCTGCCGATAGCCGATGAGGTGAGGTCCGGCACCTACCTGGTCTACGACGGGGCCTGCGGCACCGGTGGAATGCTGACGGTTGCGGAAGAAACTCTGACGCACCTGGCCGCCGACCAGGGCAAGGAGGCATCGGTGCACCTGTACGGGCAGGAGGTGAACCCGGAGACCTACGCGATCAGCAAGGCCGACCTGATCCTGAAGGGCGAGGGCGGCGAGGCCGACAACATTGGGTTTGGCTCCACCCTTGCCGCCGACGCCTTCCCGGCCCGGGAGTTCGACTTCATGCTGTCCAATCCGCCCTACGGCAAGAGTTGGAAGACCGACCTGGAGAGGATGGGCGGCAAGTCGGGCATCAAGGACCTGCGGTTCTTGGTGGAGCACGATGGCAATCCTGAGCACTCGCTGATTACGCGTTCGAGCGACGGCCAGATGATGTTCTTGGCCAACATGCTGAGCAAGATGAAGCGGGACACTCCGATGGGTAGCCGCATCGCCGAGGTCCACAATGGCAGCTCGCTCTTCACCGGCGACGCCGGGCAGGGCGAGAGCAACATCCGCCGCTGGATCATCGAGAACGACTGGCTGGAGGCGATAGTCGCCTTGCCGCTGAACATGTTCTACAACACCGGCATTGCAACCTACATCTGGGTCCTGAGCAACCGCAAGCCGGCTCACCGGCAAGGCAAGGTACAGCTCCTCGATGCCACCCAGTGGTACAAGCCGCTGCGCAAGAACCTGGGCAACAAGAACTGTGAGCTGTCCAAAGAGGACATCGAGCGTATCTGCGACGCCTTCCTCGCTTTCGAGGAGACGGGACAGTCGAAGATTTTTCCGAACGAGGCTTTCGGCTACTGGAAGGTGACCGTCGAGCGGCCACTGCGAATTGAAGGCATCGATCCGGAGCGGGCCCACACGGCAAAAGAAATCAAGGCGCTCAGGGACGGGGGCAAGCGCTCGGAGACGGCGCCGGCGGTCATCAAAAGGGTCCACCGCAAGGGCACGGATCCCGATCCGTTACGCGGTCTTTACCCGGCCACGATCCAAGGCAGGCCCGTCGTCGTGCAGTACGAGCCGGATCCTGACTTGCGTGACACCGAGCAGATTCGGTTGTTGGAGGAGGGTGGCATCGAGGCGTTCCTGAAGCGCGAGGTGCTGCCCTACGCGCCGGACGCATGGTACGTGCCGGACAGCGTTAAGGTCGGCTACGAGATCAGCTTCACTAGGTACTTCTACAAGCCGGAGCCGCTGCGGCCGTTGGAGGAGATACGGGCGGATATCCTGGGGCTGGAGCGGGAGACGGAGGGGCTGCTGGAGGAGATCGTGGGAGTGTCGGAAGGCAGTGGGCAAGCGTTACGACCAAGGTAGGCGCCGTCGCCGGTTGGTCCGTTTGCAGGGATATGATTACGCCGGGCTGGGCTCCTATTTCGTGACCATCTGTACTCAGAACCGGGATTGTCTTTTTGGCGATATTGCGAACGGCGAGATGCGGTTAAATGGGTTCGGAAGGACGGCCAAAGCGTCATGGGAGGAAATCCCCGCACATTTTCCAGGCGTGGAGGTGGATACATTTGCCGTGATGCCCAATCACGTGCACGGGATTATCGTTATCGCACGCCACACACCAAGCCCCACCCCAATGGCGACGCGTGCGTCGCCCCTACGTGGTGCGGCAGGTCCGCGGAGACGTTCGATCGGCGCAATTGTCGGGTCGTACAAATCTGCGGTGTCCAAACGGATCAACCGATCTCGCGGTACGGCCGGCGCGTCGGTATGGCAACGCAGCTATTACGAGCACATCATCCGGGATGACGCGGATCTGAATCGTATCCGCCAATACATATGGGATAATCCGGCACGATGGCACGAAGACCCGGAGAATCCATATGTCGCCCGTGGGGACGATCTAGGGTGACGCGGTGCGGGAGAGCCCCACCCCAAGGGCGACGCGTGCGTCTCCCCTACGTGGTACGGCCGGCGCGAATGATGCCGGATGACCTTGAGGGTCTGAGGGATGTTCTTTTGTGAGGGCGCGGTAATTGTGAAATCGGCTTGGGCGGGTTTCAAACCCGCCTCTACGGCAACGGTGCGGCGTGGGCGTTGCATGGGGTACGGGCTGATATTCTGGCCTGGGAGAGGGTGACGGAGGGGCTATTGGCGGAGATTCTTGGGAGCGGGTCAGTATGAACGCAGTCCCGTCGTTCCCAGAGGGTAGTGTTGAGTCACTGGCCAAGCTGCTGGCAGATTGTGGCTCTGGGTCAGACATCAGTAGAGTGCTGGCCGATCGTGGCCTTCGTGACGGCTCCGGGGAGTCCACCAAGTGGAGGAGACTGTATTGGATATTCCTAGACGTTCAGCACCGGTACCGGTGTGCCAACCGAATACTTGACTTCATTCAATCGTTCTTGGGGCCTGCTCGTTTTGTTGGTAGAAACGATGAATTTGAGAGACATCGCGCCGAATTGAACACAGTCTTAGCATTCTCTGGGATCGAGTACGGGGCAAATGGTGATTTCCGAAAACGGCCAGCAGCAACAACCATCACTGAAGCAGAGCGACGGGCAAATGCAATCCAAGCCAAGTTTCAGGGACGGCGCATCCATGCCCAAGTGCTCAAATACTGCAAAGCTGAACTAATGGAGGATAATTCCTTTCACGCCGTCCTAGAGGCGACCAAGGGATTGGCACAACGGATTCGCGAGGTGTCGGGAGTCGACGGAGACGGAGCAGCACTCGTGGACCGTGTCTTTTCGACCAACCAACCAGTGCTAGCGTTCAACACATTGCAAACCGAAACCGAGAAAAGCGAGCATACCGGGTTTGCAACCCTCCTTAAAGGATGCTTTGCGGCCCTCAGGAATCCTCGTGCGCACCGTCCGAGGATTCTCTGGAAGGATGAAGATGACACAATAGACTACTTCACTTTGATTTCGCTCCTCCATCGCAAACTAGACGATTGCGTACTGACCGGAATGCGGAGCAGATGATGGTCGTAAGACCGTTACACCTGCACTGACTAATCACACGGCCCCTGCGCATGATTATGGGCAAGGCGGCACGGTAACTTGGCGCTGAAGCGGGAGATTGAGCGGTTGCGCTTAGGGGTCCCCGGGCATCCCATAAACAAGAACGACAGGATGCGATAGTGAAATTCCAGCAATTTAGTCTTGGGCACCAGCAACGGGGTAACGTCGTCGAAATAACGCTCTCAGGGAGCGCGGCTAATGTGCGCCTACTCGACAGTGGAAATCTTCAGAAGTATAAGTCTGGTCGACAGCATCAATACTACGGTGGGCTTGTCAGAAAATCACCCACTCGACTCGCCATTCCACATACAGGAACTTGGTATGTAACCGTTGACCTCCAAGGACTTCGCGGCCAAGTTCGATCCTCGATTCGCGTAATCCCCAGTGCGGCGCTAGCTCCACTTCCTGAGTACTCGCCACAATCTATATCAGGCTTGGTTCATCCGGTGAGTCAAAGGCCCCCGGAATCTCTGTCAGCTAGCGAATCTTCGTCTTCTCGTTACTACGACGTGTTTATATCCCACGCCACTGAAGACAAAGACGCTGTGGCTCGACCACTTGCAAACTGTCTGGTGTCTGACGGATTAAGGGTGTGGTACGACGAGTTCGAGCTTCGTATTGGCGATAGTTTGCGACGAAAGATAGACGAAGGCCTAGCGCGAAGTCGATTTGGTGTGATCGTGATCTCGCCGTCGTTTTTTGCGAAGAACTGGCCTCAGTATGAGCTTGACGGCCTAGTAACACGCGAGATGACGGGCGAACAAGTGATACTGCCACTCTGGCACCAGATCAGCAAGCAGGAAGTCATTGCCCATAGCCCCTCACTGGCGGATAAAGTTGCTCGTAGTACATCTGACTTTACCGTTGAGGAGATTGCTCGTGAGATTGCTGATGTAATAGAGGTGAGTCCCCAATGATCCCCACCCACCGCCGATCCCCCGCTTACAAGCCCTCCGGCGTGGAATGGTTGGGCGAGGTGCCGGCGGATTGGAGGGTACTTCCAGGGAGAGCCTGTTACCTTTCGAAACAGATTCCAAATTCAGGATTACAAGAAAAGACCGTACTCTCGTTGAGCTACGGCCAAATTAGGGTGAAACCAGAGGAAAAGCTCCACGGGTTGGTTCCCGCCTCGTTCGAGACCTATCAGATAGTCGAGCCTGGTGACATCATCTGCCGCCCGACGGACCTTCAGAATGACTGGACTAGCTTACGCTTTGGACTAAGTCGTCATAGAGGAATCATCACGTCGGCTTACATTTGCCTACACACACAGTCCAATCTGACGCGACGATTCGGTCACCTGTTGCTGCATACATACGATTTGAAGAAAATCTTCTATGGGTTGGGATCAGGACTCAGACAAAACCTCGCCTGGTCAGACTTCAAGTTCCTGCCTTGCCTCGTCCCACCTCTTCATGAGCAACGAACTATCGTCCGGTACCTGGACCACGTGGACCGGCGCATCCGGCGGTACATTGAGGCCAAGGAGAAGCTGATCGGGCTGTTGGAGGAGGAGAAGCAGGCCGTCGTCAACCAAGCCGTTACGCGGGGGCTGGATCCCACCGTTCCGCTCAAGCCCTCCGGCGTCGAGTGGCTGGGCGACGTGCCGGCGCATTGGGCGGTCCGCCGGCTGAGACAGGTTTCGGGCATCCTCAGAGGCAAGTTTACACACCGGCCACGGAACGACCCATCACTGTACGATGGACCGTATCCATTTATCCAAACTGGCGATGTCGCAGGTGCACGCAAGATGATCATGCGATACGGTCAGACATTGAACGAACGAGGCTTGGCGGTCAGTACCATGTTTCCGAGAGGGACGCTTGTAATGACAATCGCTGCGAACATTGGTGACGTAGCAATTCTCTCCTTTGATGCCTGTTTTCCTGACAGCGTGGTCGGTTTCGTTCCCAGCAAGAGCGTGTACCGAGACCACTTGTATTATTTGTTTCGGGCAATGAAGCCGGAGTTCCTCCGGGAGGCACCTGTAAATACGCAGGGGAACCTCAATGTTGACCGCATCGGCTCTAGAAAGGTTGCAATCCCACCTCTCTTCGAACAGGCACACATCGTCAAATGCCTCGACAGGTCAACCACTGATACAGACGCCGCCATCGCACTTGCCCGCCGGCAGATCGACCTGGTGCAGGAGTACCGCACCCGGCTCGTCGCCGACGTGGTGACCGGCAAGCTGGACGTGCGCGAGGCGGCGGCGCAGCTGCCGGAGGGGGCCGGGGCCTCCACACGCGCGGTGTAAAATCGCAACGATGGGACGACCACCGAGCCGGCCAAAGATATACCATATAGTCCACATCGACCGTTTGCCGTCGATCATCGCAGACGGCTACCTCTGGTGCGACGCTGAGGTTGCCCGGCGCAGCTCGCCCGGCACCACGATCGGTATGGACGGCATCAAGCGGCGTCGGCTTGATGAGTTGGAGCTTGACAGCCACCCGGATCTTCGTGTTGGCGATTGTGTGCCATTCTATTTTTGCCCGCGATCAGTAATGCTCTACGTTCTCCACAAGGGAACGAATCGCGACTTGGCGTACCAAGGCGGCCAAGAGCGAATCATCCACCTGGAAGCAGACTTGTACCAAACCGTCGATTGGGCAAACCGCATCCAGCGACGCTGGGCCTTCACATCATCCAACGCCGGATCGTATTATTTCGAGGACTATTCGAATCTGGCGGAATTAGGACAGATCGACTGGGGCGCGGTGCAGTCTCGAGATTGGGCACAGGGGAAGGAGAGTAAGCAGGCGGAATTTCTGGTCGAACACTCATTTGCGTGGGATCTGATAACGCGGATTGGCATCAGGTCTGAAAGGATATATGCTAGCGTACACAGTTCGTTGGTTCGCTCATCGCATCGACCCAAGATAGAAGTTAAACCGGAGTGGTATTACTGATCTAGGCTAGGAGATACACTGGCGTGATCGAATACAAAATTGGCGACATCTTCAAGGAAGACGTAGCAGCCTTGGTCAATAGTGTCAACTGTGTGGGCATAATGGGCCGCGGGATCGCACTCCAGTTCAAGACTGCCTTTCCAGAAAACTTCAAGGCATATGCGGAGGCCTGCAAACGCGATGAGGTGCAGCCTGGCCGGATGTTTGTTTTCGAAACCGGGCAACTCACCAATCCGCGTTACATCATCAACTTCCCGACAAAGCGCCATTGGAGGGGCAAGAGCCGCATCGAGGATATTGAAGCCGGCCTGCACTCTCTGGTCCAGGAGATAAGCGAGCGGAGTATCCGCTCGATTGCCTTCCCCCCGTTGGGCAGCGGCCTGGGCGGCCTCGAATGGTCGAGCGTGCGTCCGCTCATAGAAGCCGTGTTTGAGGAGTTGGAGGCCCTGAATGTAGTCGTATTCGAGCCCGGCGGCGGACCGGCCGATGAGCGCGCGAATCGTTCAAGCGCTGTGCCCAACATGACGCCAGGGCGAGCGGTACTGGTCAGCCTGATTCACCGTTATCTAGGCGGCCATCTCGATCCATTCGTTACGCTCCTGGAAGTCCAGAAGCTGATGTATTTCATGCAAGAGGTGGGGGAGCCGCTGCGGTTGAAATTCCAGAAAGGGCATTATGGTCCTTACGCAGGTAATCTGAGACACGTGCTTCGCCCTATAGAAGGGCATCTCATAACGGGGTATGCCGATGGTGGCGACGCGCCACAAAATCAAGTCGAACTGGTTCCGGGCGCCATTGATGACTCGAGGAAGTTTCTTGAGAGTCTTGGCGAGACCAGGCGTCGTCTAGAACGAGTGTCGGATCTAGTCGAGGGGTTCGAATCGCCGTATGGATTGGAGTTGCTGGCAACGGTCCATTGGGTTAGCGTTAACGAACCGTCTTTGCCAGCAAACGAGGTCATCTCCCGAATTCGCGAATGGAACCTGAAGAAATGGAAGTTTTCGGATCGCCAGATCCTATTGGCGCGGAATGTGCTCGAAGATCAGGGTTGGTTGACCGCGAGTTAACACTCGGATGACGGTCCGCTCACGAGGAAGGACATGCCTGAGCTGACGCCGAGGCAGAGGTCTCAGATATCGGAACTGAAGGGGCTCCCCGATGACCAGATCGACACGTCCGACATCCCTGAAGTTCTGAACTGGTCAAACGTAACTCGGGGTGCGTTCTACAGTCCTGGGCGAAAGCACGTGGGCCGGGCAATCGGTCCGACGACCGACACGAGCGAGAAGGGACTGGAGAGCCTCATCTGTGAGGTACTGACGGGTGGCGCCTGCGACCCGCCGGAGGCGGACGGGGTGCGGGAGAGACCATCCAACTACGGAGTCGGCTGGATTTGCGGAGACCCGCGGGACTACGATCGGGAGTACTGCGTCGATCTAGCCCAGCTCTCCGCCTTCCTTCGCGACACCCAGCCCGTGGTCGCCGAATCGGTGGACCTGAGTGCGGACGGTCCCACGCGCCGGAGATTCCTGGCCCGGCTGCAAGGCGAGGTTGCGAAGCGAGGGACCATCGACGTGCTTCGCGGAGGCGTAAAGCACGGTCCGCACCAGATCGACCTGATTTACGGCACGCCTTCGCCGGGGAACGAGAAGGCCAGAGTCCAGTACAGGCAGAACCGCTTCAGCGTGACCAGGCAACTCCGCTACAGCAACGACAACGCGCAGCTTGCCCTGGACCTGTGCGTGTTCATCAACGGTCTGCCGGTCGCCACCTTCGAGCTGAAGAACAGCCTGACGAAGCAGACGGTGGACGACGCCGTGGAGCAGTACAAGCGGGACCGCAACCCAAGAGAAAAGCTCTTCGAGTTGGGGCGCTGCCTCGCCCACTTCGCCGTGGACGACCACGAGGTGCAGTTCTGTACCCACCTTCGGGGCAAGGCGTCGTGGTTCCTGCCCTTCAACAAGGGATGGAACGACGGCGCGGGCAATCCACCGAACCCCAACGGCCTCAAGACCGACTACCTGTGGAAGGAGGTCCTCACTCGCCACGGTCTCACCGACATAATCGAGAACTACGCGCAGGTAGTGGAGAGTAAGGGCGAGAAGACGGGCCGCAAGAGGCGAGAGCAGATATGGCCCCGCTACCACCAACTGGACGTGGTGCGAAGGCTGCTGGCCGACGCGTCCGGAAGGGGAGTCGGCCCGACGTACCTGATCCAGCACTCGGCCGGCAGCGGCAAGTCCAACTCAATCGCGTGGCTTGCCCACCAGCTGATAGGGCTGGAGCGGGACGATGTGACCGTTTTCGAAACCGTGGTCGTCGTCACGGACCGGAGGTTGCTGGACCAGCAGATACACGACACCATCAGGCAGTTCGCCCAGGTCGGGTCCGTGGTCGGTCACGCCGAGGACGGCGGACACCTGCGGCGGCTGCTCCAGGAGGGCAAGCGCATCGTCATCACCACGGTCCAGAAGTTCCCGTTCATCCTGGACGCCATCGGCAACGAGCACCGGGGGCGCAAGTTCGCCATCATCATTGATGAAGCCCATTCGAGCCAGGGCGGACGGACTTCGGCGGCCATGTCCACCGCGCTGGGAAAGGCCGGAGCCGAGGAGGAAGACGAGACAACCGAGGACAAGATCAACCGCATCATGGAGTCAAAGAAGCTGCTGCCCAACGCAAGCTACTTCGCCTTCACCGCCACGCCGAAGAACAAAACGCTGGAGATATTCGGCACGCCCGTCCCCGAGGGCGACAAGACCAGGCACGTGCCCTTCCACTCCTACACAATGAAGCAGGCCATCCAGGAGGGGTTCATTATCGACGTGCTGAAGAACTTCACGCCGGTGAACAGCTACTATCGCTTGATCAAAACGGTGGAGGGCGACCCGGAGTTCGACATCAAACGGGCCGGGAAAAAGCTGCGCCGTTACGTTGAGGACCACGACCACGCGATTGGGCTGAAGGCGGAGATCATGGTCGACCACTTCCACAAACAGGTAGCCGGCTTGCAGAAAATAGGCGGACGGGCGCGGGCGATGGTGGTCACGAGCAGCGTCCAGCGGGCCATCAGCTACTACTACGCCATCCGGGACTACCTGGCGGCACGCAAGAGCCAATACCGGGCCATCGCTGCCTTCTCCGGCGAGCACGAATACGACGGCGCGAAGGTCACCGAGGCGTCCCTGAACGGCTTCTCGTCGAACCTGATCGCCGACAGGATTCAGGAGGAGCCGTACCGCTTCCTGGTCTGCGCGGACAAATTTCAGACCGGCTACGACGAACCACTGCTGCACACGATGTACGTGGATAAGCCGCTGTCGAGCGTAAAGGCGGTGCAAACGCTGTCGCGTCTCAACCGGGCGCATCCCAAGAAGCACGACGCCTTCGTCTTGGATTTCGCCAACGACACAGACACGATCCAGTACGCTTTCGCCGACTACTACCGCACGACTATCCTGGCGGAGGAGACAGACCCCAACAAGCTTCACGACCTGAAGGCGGCGCTCGACGGCTACCAGGTCTACAGCCCGGCTCAGGTGGACGAACTGGTGGAGCGGTACCTCTCGGGGGCCGACCGTGACCGGCTAGACCCCATCCTGGACGGCTGCGTCGCGGTCTACCGGGAGGAACTGGACGAAGACGGGCAGGTGGACTTTAAGGGCAAGGCGAAGGCGTTCCTCCGGACCTACGGGTTCCTGGCAGCAATTCTGCCCTACACCTACGCCGAGTGGGAGAAGCTGTCCATTTTCCTCACTTTCCTCGTTCCCAAGCTGCCTGCCCCTGAGGAGGATGACCTTTCGAAGGGGATTCTCGAAGCAATCGACATGGACAGCTACCGGGTGGAGAAGCAGGCGGTGCAGGACATCCAGCTTCCGGACGAGGACGCGGAGATCGAGCCGGTGCCCACCGACGGTGGCGGACAGAAGCCGGAGCCGGAGATGGACAGGCTCTCAATCATCATCAGGGACTTCAATGACCGGTACGGCAACATCGAGTGGCAGGACCGGGACAAGATCGAAAAGGTAATTGCCGAGGAGCTGCCCTCGAAGGTTGCCGGGGACAGGGCGTATCAGAACGCGATGGCAAACTCGGACAAACAGAATGCGCGAATCGAGCACGACAAGGCCTTGGAACGCGCCATGACCGACATCCTGGCAGATCACACGGAGCTGTTCAAGCTGTTCAGCGACAACGAGTCGTTCCGCCGGTGGCTCTCGGAGACGGTTTTCGCGGCTACATACAACCAACCGGCCGCCAGGGCCGGCGCGTCAACGTAGACTCTGCTGTGGCTGGCCTTGCCGGGGGCGCGTAGCTCGGCCGGCGGGCGGGAGCGGTGGTCCGGGTTGATCAACTTGCGCACGGCGGACTCGCTGACGCCCAGCCTGCCGGCAAGCTCCACCTTGGTGATGCGCTGGGCCCTCATTGCCGAGTACAGGGCGAGTTAGGCGGCGACGCCGGCCGGCTGGCGTACTGGGGATGGAACGAGGGTAGGAGGGGTTATTGGCGGAGGTCGTTGGCGGAGGCGGGGCGCAATGAAAGCGGGCAGTGACCCAGATAGGCGCAATCGCCGTTCGTTACGCTTGCGGGGGTATGATTACGCCGGGCCGGGGTTGATAGCGCTCTACTCGTATTCTGTCTTCATGCTTGCGCGCCTGAGCCAAGTCGTACGCAGTCTGCCGGCTCAGCCAGAAATCAGCGCTGGACCATCCGGCCTTCTCTAGGCGAATGGCCATGTCGGGCGAGATCGCCGCGTGACCGTTCAATACCCGCGAAAGGGTATGGCGCGCAACTCCCAGAACCTCCGCTGCCTCGGTAACGCTTAGGCCAAGAGGGTCCAAGCAGTTTCCTCTGACGCTGCGGCCCGGATGGGGTGGATTCTTCATAGGCATGGTCTCTCCCTCCTCACTAGTGATAATCGACGAGAGCGACGTCGTACACGTCGCCAGCTTCAAACCTAAACGTGATCCGCCAGTTCCCAGAAATCGAAATGCTCCATAATTCTCGTCGGTCCCCTCTGAGTGGATGCAGTCTGTATCCCGGCAGATCGAGATCGCTCGGCTTGCCGGCTGCATCCAGGTCTGCCAGAGCGAGGGTGATTCGGTCCGATTGGTCAGGCGGCTATCCTGCTGGGGTCGCCTCGCTCATAGAGTCTCTTCAGTCCTCAATGGCGAAACGATCGAATCATGATAAGATTATACCGTGTGTCGGTACAGCTATCAATAGGATCTCTGACCTACCCCATACTGACGCAGTTGACTCTGACAAAAGTCTGCTGCGCGTAGTTCCGCTCGACACATGGCCATCTCAAACCGACGGTTGCTCGACGCTCTCAGCCGGACGCCGTTCGTCGACTCGACGGAGCTGGCGAACATCTTGGGTGAGCCACACGCGAAGGTCCACCGAGCGCTGACAGGCCTGTTGACAGAAGGTATCGTTGGACGCGTAAGCCACGGCACCACTCACCTGCCGGCAAGCTCGACCTTGGTGATGCGCTGGGACCTCATCGCCGAGTACAGGGCGAGTTTGGCGGCGACGACGGCCGGCCGGAGGGCGCGGTTCGCGTCCGTGGGGTCGCCGGTTCGAGGTCTGGCAGGCCCTCCACGTTGGATAAGATCGCAAACCTTCACGCAGGCTCGCTAGACACCAAGGACATCCTTTACGAATACGTCAACTCACTGTTAATTTAGTGATGAGGCGGAACCGTGGCGAGGATCTGGAAGGAAGAGAGGCAGCCGTGTCGTCGGGCATTGACATAGACAAGCAGTACCTGATCGAGACGCTGAGGCAATTGATAAGTATCGACTCAATACTGCCCGGCGAGACCAGACTCGCGGAATTCATTGCCGACCAGTTGAGGTCGCTCGGTATTGAACCGGAGTGGCACGAAGCGGCACCCGGCCGCCCCAACGTCTACGCTACTGCCGAAGTCGGGATGCGCGATCGGTTCCTGGTCCTATCAGGCCACTCCGATACGGTTGGAGTGGCCTCGGGGTGGCAAACAGATCCCTTCGTCATGACGGAACAGGATGGTCGGCTGTACGGTCTGGGAGCCGCAAACATGAAAGGGGGGCTTGCCTGTTCTCTGGCCGCCTTCAGGGCTCTTCTGGAATCAGACGCCGGCACGCGTGGACGGCTTGGAATCGCAGTAACGGCCGATCAGGAGGGACACTCCATAGGCGCCCGGGCACTTCTGGATACCGACTACGGAAAGTGCGATGCAATGATACACGCAGAACACTTCTTCGGATCCTCGGCGGAGGACTATCTGCCGATAGCGGTCACCGGAAAGATCCTTTACAAACTGACCATCAAGGGTCGTGCCGCGCATGCTTTTCGCCCGCAGATGGGAGGGGTCAATGCCATCGAGGACGCTGGCAAAATCGTAACTGCCCTTGACCGGCTGTCTCTGAGAGAGCACAGGACATTCGGAAAGGGCACGGTCTGTACCCTTAGGATAGCGGGAGGATATACGGAATACTCCATGGTGGTTCCTGAGCACTGTGAAATTGTGATCACTCGGTTGACGGTTCCGGGCGAAACGAGGGATGTTGCTGTGAGTGACATGCGGGAGTTGATCGAAAGTCTCGGGCTGGCCTCTCAAGTGGACATAGAGACTCCGCCTCCCTCCTATGAACCCTACTTCCTTGAACAAGACACTGAGATAATTTCCTGTTTGAGGGACTCATATGAGTCAGTGCTCGGACAGGAGCCGTACTTGGCGGGTCACCGGGGTGTCGTTGACGCAAACGTCTTCGCTGCGGAGGGAGGAATCCCGACGGCCGTCTTCGGCCCCAGAGGCGCAAATCATCATCGTCCCGGAGAGTATGTCGATAAGTCCACACTGGTTCCGGCGGCATACATCCTGGCGGATACTGCTCGAAGATACCTCTCCTAAGCTCTGCGTCACTCCTTGGGCCCCTACTGAGGTTCCTCACTCGAGTGACCCCCCTATGCAAGGTCTTTAGACCAAGGAATTCCGAAAGCCATTAGTGCTGCCACTCTGGCTCTACCAGACTTGACAAAATCGAGAACCTTCACGTTGAGGTTCGTTCTGGACCTGTAGCAAGACCCTATCTTACACAGTCGAGCTAAACCACACCGCGAGCGGTGAGGAAACGACCGCCGGGAATGTTCAGGCTAGGGGGCGGCCCCAGTCGGGGTGGCCAAGTCTGTCCGTATCGTGTCCCAGGCGCGACCGGATCGTGACTACCTCGCCAGCGTGGATGAAATGGTGGGCTGCGATGCGCATCAAGGCGTAGCTCAATCGCAGGCCGGTCTCCCGGAGGAACTGTATCGAGCCGTGATAAGAGATGACCCTGTCGATAGGCGGTTCCGAGTCCAGATACAGACGTGCCTTATGTCGGACCTCGTCGGCGGCCGCGACGATGCCTATCCAGTCGCCCCACTCACCCGTTCCGCTGACATGGAACTGGCGTCCACTGATAATGGGATGGGGAGGCAGGCCCTGGAAATTGACGTTGATCCACGAGTCCACCATGGTGGTGACGTGGCCGATTGTCCAAGCTATGCTGCTGCCGCCGTCGTGGCGAGTGGTCGCCTCTTCAGGTGTGAGGCCTTCTACCGCTTCGTCGAGCGTGCTCCAGGACTCGTAGAGGAACAGCGTAAGTCTCTGCGGCATGGGTAATCCTCCATGGGACTCCGATTAACTCATGCGGTCGGACAGCCAGTACAACTCTATGATTTGGATGGACTTAGTGGCGCACTGCCGGCTCACGACTAGGAGAGAATACTAGCAGCCTATATTCCAACATGACGCTGGTTTCACCACGTTGCCGTACCGCTCTTTCTCCGGGAATCCAAAGAGTCGTGAAGGATGGTGCTCGTCCTCTCTGACATTTAGTTGGAGGTAAGGGCCGGGTCGAAGGCGACCCATCAATCTTGACCGTAGTCGGAACCGAGCTGTTCGTCTCGGAGCAGTCCCGGAGCGGGCTGAGCTGTACGGCGACGGACAGGTCCAATGTCCTGCCGGACGCTGGATACCCTGGCTTAGAGGGCCGCTAGTGTGAGTGGCTTTAGGGAGTAATTCATGCTGCCCTATTCTGCAATCGCTTGTCCCACGGTCGTGTCGTCCGATGGCGCAGCACTCTCAGGATGGGTCGTTCGTTTGGCCGGTCGCTCCCGGTGCGGCGGCTCGAAGCTGGAGTCCCAGGGCGCGCACTACCTTGAGCACGGTGGCGAACTCCGGGTTGCCGTTGGCAGACAGGGACTTGTAGAGGCTCTCCCTGCCCAGTCCCGCCTCCTCCGCGACTGTCGCCATTCTCCGGGCGCGGGCGATGTCTCCCAGCGTCGCCATAATCAGGCTCAGGTCACCCTCTTCCAGAGCGACGTTCAGGTAGGCGACCATGTCGTCTTCGGTCTCAAGGTGCTCCGCCGGGTCCCACGGTCTGGTCTGCGTCTTTTCCATCGCTGCTGCCTCCTACTAGTCCCCTGGCCAGCTCCAGCGCCCCTGTTATGTCCCGAAGCCGCCTAAACCAACGGGCGTAGACCTCGGTCTGGCGAATCTCGACCATGACCCTATTGTAGGCTACAGGATACTTTGAAACAAGGGGCAACGGCACGCTCCGGGGGCGGCGACGGTCCGGTCTCAGGCTCGCACAAAGGCCCTCTCACAGGGCGTGAGAATGACGGAGTCGTTCCGGGCGTCATACCCCCGTACAGTAAGATCGGCGGGATGGACAGAATGTCATCGGCGATCCTAACGAAGGTCGCCGACTAGGGACGTCCGACGATTGGGGTTGCGGCTCGTCCGAGGGCGTGTAGCTCGGCCGGCTAGAGCGCGCGCTTCACGTCCGTGAGGTCGCCGGTTCGAGTCCTGCCGGGCCCACCCAACTGGACAAAATCGAGAACCTTCATATTGCGGTTCGTTCTGGACCTGTAGTCAGTTCCCAGGTACTGCGAAGTCCGCTGTGATCGGGTGTGATGGAGTGTGCCAGGCAACCGACGCTACTCTACGGCGTCGCCGGCCTCCACCAGTTGCGAAATCTGCGATAGCAGGGCCCTCCTCCTCTCGTCCGACGTGAACGAAGCTGCGATGCCGTTACGGGTGAACCCCAGCAAGTCGGACGCACTGAACCCGAGACAAGCCGCCAACTCGTACTCAGTTCCAATGGTGGTATTGAGGCCTACTGGGTCGTCCGAGCTGAGTGTGACGGGTATGCCGGCGTCGACGAGAGTCCTTATCGGATGATCTTCGAGTGAGGGCACTGCGCCAAGGACGACGTTGGAAGTCAGACAGCACTCCACCGTAACCCCTGCCTCACCCAACTCGTCCAATAGCGCGGTGTTAAAGGCGGCGTGAACGGCGTGCCCTATGCGGGCTATCCCTGGAACACCTAGTGCACTGCGGATGTTGGCTGGCGAGAACTCGCCGGCGTGGGCGGTAATGCCCAACCCAACGCCGGCCGCCCGCTCGGCCAATGAATAGACCTCTTCCCACTGGGCTTGTTCCGCTTCCCTCTCATACGGTATCGGGAAGAAGTCGATCCCAGCCAGACCAGCATTTCGAGCCTCAAGGCAGGCGTTGAACACTTCATTTCCGTCTGGTCGTCCTGGCGATACACTTGAGATGATGGCCTCGGCGCAAAAGCTTGGATACGCGGTCCGCGTCAGTCGTTCGGCTTCTCGGAACCCTGGCATAAGGTCAGGCCACATCACCCATCCCTCGCCGAACCGGACCTCGACGAGGACGGCATCATCCTGCGCAGCCTCTCGCATGGCATCGGTGAGCCACTCGACGAAGTTCTCTCTGGCGAGGCGGTCGAGATCCCTTACTTCGAGGTCACCTTTGATCGCCTCAAGTCTCCTAATCCCTGCAGGCATCTCCATGAGGCGTCGGACCCAAGCTCTCCAGTCGTAGGGGTTCCTGTCCTCGCGCAGTGACATGAGTCTGTCGCCTCGTGCTCCCGTTTCGGCATGTAGATGTATGTCTGCCTTCGGCAGGGCGGCAACCGCGTTTGTATTCACTTCTCTCTCCTAGTCCAACTTCAAAGTGGCCCCATCAAACTGGTGACCTGCCCTCTGAAGGGGTAGTTCTAGAGCCTGCAATACGGTAGGTGTAGGCCTGCCAAGCCTGACCAACTAAACAAACCCGCACGTAACAGTTCAGATTTGCGTGTACGTCTCTGCTCCATTCCATGCCCGTGAACTGGAAAGGCCGAGTCGCCATTCGGGACCTCGGTCGGCGGTCAAGGCGTGATTTCCAACCTATCGATGCCAAATCCACGAGCTGCTCGACCTCATCCCCTCGCCTTGCGTAGTCTTCGACCTGGCCCCCTTCGCCTGGCCAGGAGAAGGGGAGTCTTTGTTGTGGGGGACACCCCCACATCCCCCGGCAAGGGCGCAGCCCTTGCAACCCTTTTCTGGCTCTCCCCGATCAGACGTCCCCGCCTGTGGTAGACGCTCACTGGTGCGATATTGCGCCCATACGGAGCAGGTACCCCTAAATCTGAACACATACACCCGCACCTGTAACTTGCACTCTCATCCTGCGGATAGGATGATAGTTCCGGCAGAACGATATGATATTTGCATCCGACATCAGCAAAGCCTACTCAACCAGGACCCTGTTCAGTGGGCTCACATTGAGCTTAGCCACTGCGGACCGTATTGCGCTGGTAGGCGCAAACGGCTCCGGGAAGACCACGCTCATGGACGTTCTGGCAGGCGATATCGCCCCCGACACGGGGAAGGTATCCAAACAGCGCAACGTAACTATAGGCTATCTTAGGCAGGAGCCCGGTCTTTTTGCCGGCAAGTCTCTGCTCCAGGAGATATTGGACGCCGCCTCCGAAGTGAATACTCTGGTGGACGAGATTATCGCCGCACAGGAGGCCCTGTCAGCGGAATCCGACCCTGTGCAACAGGGTCATCTGCTGGACCGATTCAGCAAGCTTGACATGGCGTTGGAGGCCGCTGGCGGAGCGGACCGTGAGCACGAGGCCAAGGCAATCCTCACAGGCCTCGGTTTCCAGCAGAGGGACTTTCTCCGGCCCATAGGCGAGTTCAGCGGTGGCTGGATCATGCGGGCAAGCCTTGCCAGGATTCTGTTCAGGAAGCCCAACCTGTTGCTCCTTGACGAGCCAACTAACCACCTTGACCTAGATGCAAACCTGTGGTTTGAGAAGTACCTGGCCTCCTTTCAGGGCGGTGTACTCGTCACATCTCACGACCGCACTTTTCTGAACCAGACCGCAACCAGGGTACTTGCGATTGAACCGGACGAGGTGGTGCTTCACAGGGGCAACTATGACGATTACCTGTTTGCACGCGAGCGCGCTCTTCAGGTCAAGCGGGCGGCCTCCGCCAGGCAGGAGCGCGAGGTTCAGAGGCAAATGAAATTCATAGATCGTTTTCGCTCCAAGGCTAGAAAGGCCAGCCAGGTGCAAAGCCGTTTGAAGCAACTCGAGAAGATGGAAATCATCAAGTTGCCAAGGGCCACCAGGAAGGTTCACTACTCGTTCCCGAAACCCCGGCGCATTGGTTCCGAGGTCATAACGCTGACCAACGTAAGCAAGTCCTACGGAGATAACGTGGTCTACCGCGGAATGAATCTCACACTCTCGCGCGGAGACCGTGTTGCGCTAGTGGGGCCGAACGGCGCCGGCAAGTCCACGCTGCTGAAGATACTCGCAGGCGTCATTCCGATTGATAAGGGCGAAAGAAAGACCGGTCACAACGTGATCACAAACTATTACGCCCAGCACGTGCTTGAACTCCTCAACCCGAACAATACAATCATCGAGGAGTTGCAACAGTTGGCGCCAACGGAATCGGAGCAGAACCTGCGCACTACTCTCGGCGGCTTCCTGTTCAGCGGCGACGATGTACGTAAGCCTATTGCCGTGCTGTCCGGCGGTGAAAAGGCCCGGGTGGCCTTGGCCAAACTGCTAATCCAGCCTAGCAACCTGCTCCTCATGGATGAACCGACCAACCACCTTGATATAGCTTCCCGGGAGATCCTCTCAGACGCCCTCGGGGACTATCACGGAAATATCTGTTTCATAACCCACGATCGGACTTTAATTAGCCAGATTGCGAACAAGATTGTAGAGATAGACGGCGGTCGACCCACGGTTTTCCCTGGGAGCTACGACAGTTATCTCTACCAAAAGCAAACTGAGACCAATAAGAGAGGCGCCAATTCAAGGGCCAACGGCAGGCCCGTCGATGTCTTGAAACAAGACCCGGCTACGAGCCGCAACGGCAAGTCAATCTACCGCGAGCAGCCGCAGCGCCGGTCGCTTAGCAGAGAGGCCCGCAGACTCGCGGTCCGGATAGAGAATATATACGTTTCCCTGGCTGACTATGAGGCCCGGATAGCGGAGTTGGAGGCCATGTTCTCCAACCCAGGCCAGCTTGACGAGCCGGCTCAGCTCGCTGCCTCAGGAGAGCAATACCGTGTGCTCAAAGAGGAGGCGGGATCGCTCTTGGAAGAGTGGGAGAGGTTGTCGTCGGAAGCAGAAATCATCGGCAGCAAACTGACAGAGTTGGAGGACGGCTAGACCCGTGCCGACGCGGGACGCTAAGCCGCAAAGCTGGCGATCTCGCCATAGTTGAGGGCGATTTCACGGCCGGATCTGGTCCTCTCCCCAAGGGTACATTGATCCTCTTTCATTTGTGAGTGGTCCTTTTTTTCGATCGCGTTACCACAAGACCTCCTAGATAGGAGAAAAGAAGGAAAGAGACTAGCATGCCGGCAGGGAACCAAAGTCTCGCGGGGTAGAAAACATAGAGGGAGTAGAGGGCCCAAAGGGAGAGTAGTCCGCCGATGGCGCCGGTGACAGTGACTATTCGTTCCTTTGCAGCGGCAGCGCCAGCTATGCCGGCGAAAAATGCTCCTAAAGCGCTGCCAAGAAGTACCAACAACAATCCTGTCGCCTCGGCCGAAGCCACTCGCAGCGCGGTAGCTTCGGCGGTTTGCGGGTCCAACAATTCCGATGGGGTGGGGTATATGCGGTCGGCAACTATACCTACAAGAAAGAAGACACCGTTGCCGACGATTACGCCAAGGACCACCGCAAGAATCTTTCGCGACGTGCTCTTGCGCATAATGACCTCCACCTCTCTTTTTCCTCGCGTAGTCTCTTTGCCGGGCTGAGCGACTGTGCGGCGTGAAGCCGTATCAGTTTAGTCAATCCGAGGGATGGGTCGTAGCGGCCAAGAGGCCGCCTCGGCAATGATCGACTGTCCCGCTTTGAGATGTGATTGCATGAGCTTCGCCGGGCGAGTGCTTTGACCCAGAGAGACTTGACGGAGATGCTGGAAGAATAGGCTGTGGATGACTTCAGATCGAGTCTGAGGAACGAGTTGCTCACTCCACCTTAGGCCGGCGACGACCGATTCGTATCGGCATGTGATATCCTCGCAGCTACTTGTGGAAATCGCGAGGAGTTTGAACATGAGGAGAGGCGTGTGACGGTCAACAGGGCAAAACGCCGCATGATGGAAGGTAAGGTCGCAATCGGTGCCGAGTCGGGACTTGGCTCGCCGCTCTCAGGTGAGCTAGTCTCCCCGCTGGGGTTTGATTTCATTTTAGTCGACACCCAGCACGGGCGCTGGGCCGATGAGACCGCGATGCTCGCATTCAGAGGCATCGGATTGGGGTCGGCAGTGCCGATGGCGAGAGTTAGGCGCAACGACTACGGGCTGATAGGCCGGCTGCTGGACATGGGCGCGATGGGGATAGTGGTGCCGATGGTGAACAACGCCGAAGAGGCGGAGGCGGCAGTATACGCGACGAGATATCCGCCTCGAGGCGGTCGGTCAATTGGACCGTTCGGGACGGGGTTTCTTGGCCCAGACTACGACGACTGGGCCGACGAGGAGATCTTTCTCGCGGTCCAGATAGAGACAGCCGAGGGTGAGAAGAACGCCGAAGAGATAATGGCGGTGGATGGGATTGACGGCTGCTGGATCGGACCCGGCGACCTTGGCCGGTTCATGGGGCTGGACCGTAACACCCCAGAGGGAGACACAGCCCACACAGCGGCGGTTCGCGGCATAATCGAGGCCACCAGGAAGGCCGGAAAGATACCCGGCATTTCGATGGGAAATGCCCCGGACGCTAAGCGGTGGATCGGCGAGGGTTGTCTCTTCGTCACGGCCGGCGTGGACTGGATGTGGATTCTGGCGAAGGCACGGGAGACTTTGAGCTACCTCGGCCGCTGACGGCCGGGGGTGGTCGTCTTGCCGGCGGGGGCGCGGCGTTGGCTTGTCAGGATAGTCGTGGACCGACTTGTGGGAATCGCTGAGGCGAGTCGCCGCCGGTACACCAATGGATGAAAAGCCTGAACGGGATGAAAATGTCGGGACGCCGGGCGAGCAAAGTGCGCGAGCGAGCCGCTCCCCAAGCTGAGAACGAGCCCCGGCGCCACAGTGCCCTCCCCGCCCCTCTGGATTCCGGCCTCCGCCGGAATGACGAATGGGGGGCCGGAAACAGGAGTGCGGGAGCGGTGGTATGCGGGCACTCTCGGGGCCACGTAAGATCATTTTCCTACCAACCGCTCACGCCGGCTGGCGCTGGCACACCAAGGTATGAAAAACCGGAGTCGTGGGTTGGTTCAGCGAATTGGCACGGCGGATTCTGCCACTCTGTACGACTGGGCACATGGGTGACACTTAGACCGAGCACATAGGTAACACTTTTGTAGGGGTATACACAACTCGTTTGGCGTGATCGTCCAAGAGCCCGATGATGAGTGGACCGAACTGGATGCTCCAATGCCGATCATCGCTGGGCCTCAGCCCTACTGGTTCACCCCTCAGCGCTTCACTCAGATAGATGGTCTCGCCTCTCCACTTGATCCCTCCATTGCCGCGTACCCTCCGTATCGTCACATCAGCCTCGTACTCAGGTGATCTCACCTCCGCCGGATAAGAACGCAGAGACGGTGCGTAGAGCAGTGCCGGTGGGCGTTGTCCCAGAGCCTCGTGTGGTCTGTGCTCATTATAGACCCGCCGGAACTCGTCGAACGCTCTCTGCTGAGTGCGTATGCTACTTCTGGGTGGAGTTGCCGTCTCAGCCTTGAGAGTGCGGTGCAATCGCTCCAGCCGGCCGTTCTGCTCAGGATGTGCCGGCTCTATACGCTCAGGTAATATGCCCAGCTTGATCCACCACACCGACAGCGAACTCAACCCACCGACTGCCACACTGGCAAAGGGCACACCGTTGTCAGAGCGCATCACCCTGGGCAGTCCGTACTCCCTGAATGCGCGCTCACACACTGCACGCACCTCAGAGCCTCTAGGTCTCT
The DNA here is from genome assembly GCA_965220775.1 of Chloroflexota bacterium. GTDB lineage: Bacteria > Chloroflexota > UBA6077 > FW602-bin22 > JBCLEL01. The sequence goes on along the minus strand of OZ244845.1, from coordinate 3,047,276 downwards.
TCAGCCCTTGGCATACCAGCAAACAACGGCTAAAGCCGTCCTGGATAGTCAATGGGTCTATCCTGACCCCATCTTCCGTCCGAAACCAACCCTTGAAATCGATCGACCATACGTCGTTCGGCCTCTCAGCTGCTGCGAACGGCTCACTCCAAGGCGCAGTGTGCCTACGGCGCTTGCGTCGACCCACCAGCCCGGCACGGTCCAGTATCTGTCCTGCCGTGCTCGACGCCGGCCAATTCATCCAAGGCTCCACACGACCCAGCCAGGCAACCAGCTTCTTAGGACCCCAGGTTGGGTGCTCTCCTTTGGCCCTGATCAGCCTCTCTATCACTGGCTGTGGCGTGGAGTTGGGATGAGTGTGCGGTGCTCGACTTCGATCTCCCAATCCCCCCAATCCCCACAGCTTGAAGCGCTCCACCCGCTTATACCCTGTCTTGCGACTAATACTGAATTGACGACACAGCTCTGTGAAAGTGTCTTCTCCCCCTTTCCATCGTAGTATGAAACGGATTTGCTCTTGCTCTCGACTCGTATCTTTCCAGGGCAACATCTGGCCTCCAATGATCGGTTGTTCCGATCTTGTACCACTTTGTTACCCATGTGCTCGGTTTTTCTGTTACCTATGTGCCCAGTCTGTACCCTCCCCGCCCCGACCCCAGCGGGGGACAAGCCCCCGCACTACATTGGCCTTGGGGAGATTGTCGCCGATTTTTGGACTGACGTTTTGCCGCGCGGGATTGACGATTCCGGGGATTAGAGGATTTCGAAGTCACGATCCAAGGCGGGTGAAGCCATCCCGGATCGGAGTCCGGGACATGCTTTCGTACGAATGGCGCACCCGGAGCGTTCAGATGGTGCCGCCTGTTTTCGTACCGATGAAGGAACTGTGCGCGGGAGGGCCGGCTATGGAGTGTGGCCGAACTAGTGGAGTTGGAGTAGAGAGCTGGGCATACGGCGTGAACGGGTCCGGTCAGGGGTAACCGTTTGAGTGAGATAACGACGCGGGAACGTTTTCGCGGGTGCCTGCTGGGGCTGGCGACGCGCTCGGCACGACGCTGGAGTTCAAGCGTCCCGGCAGTTTCGAGCCGATCAACGACATGATCGGCGGCGGACCCTTTGGCTTGGAACCCGGCGAGTGGACCGATGACACGTCCATGGCGCTGTGCCTGGCCGCGAGCCTTCTCGCTAGACGTGGGTTCGACCCAATGGACCAGATGGAACGCTACGTGCGTTGGCGGGATGAGGGCTATCTATCATCAACCGGGAAATGTTTCGACATCGGGAACACCGTCTCGGGCGCATTGGCGTTGTTCAGCAGGACTGGAGAGCCTTTCGCAGGTTCTTCCGACCGGTGGTCCGCCGGGAACGGGTCGCTGATGCGGCTCGCTCCGGTACCGATGTACTATTGCGGAAATGCAGCCGAGGCGATCGACAGGAGCACCGAAAGCTCCAAGACCACCCACGGAGCTGAGGAAGCGGTTGACGGGTGCCGCTACTTCGCCGGCCTGCTCGTCGGCGCATTGAACGGCATCGACAAGGAGGCGCTGCTTTCCGCACGCTATTGCCCGGTGAAGAACCCTTGGGCAAGACGTCCGTTTGCGGAGAAGATTGCAGAGGTCGCCGATGGCTCGTTCAAGTATCGAGAGCCTCCGGAGATCGTGGGATCGGGCTACGTTGTCAAATCGTTGGAGGCGGCGCTCTGGGCATTCGACAAGTCCCAGGACTTTCGTGAAGGAGCCCTTCGGGCTGCCAATCTGGGCGACGATGCCGACACGACCGCGGCGATCTATGGACAGATCGCCGGGGCGCATTACGGAGTTGAGGCAATCCCGGCAGAATGGCGGGAGCGACTGGCGATGGCGGCTGAGATCACATCGATGGGTGACAGCCTTTACGCCCACGCGAGGCGGACCTTGGCCGTTGGGTTGCATGATGAGAGGGTGTGATGAGGACGGAGGTAACGGAACACACGGCTAAGATTCGGGGCGTGATGGTGCGCTGGGTCGAGGTCAAGTTGGCAGGCCACGTCGTGGAGCAGGTCTTGTCGTACGACGTGGCTGAGGCGGAGGCCGTACATGGCCGGCCGTTCGATGACGAGTTGGACAGACACATCCAAATGGGTATGTTCGCCGTAGACCGGATCGCTGCGGGCGAAGTTATGCACAAGGTCGCGTCTGCCACCTGCTATGTTCTTGACGGCAAGTGCATCCGGACCGCGAAGATCGAGCACTGCAAAGAGATCGAGCCAGCGAGCTTCGCATCGCGTGTCTTCGAGCCGGATGGCAGCGAGGTTGAACAGGAGCCGTGGAGCTGTGTTCCGGGGACGCCGGCGATTTCGCACAGGAATCTGGAGTGAGGCGCATCCTGCGTCTTTACAACAAGGTCAAGCGCTGCGGGCGGGAACGCGCCGGGCGTTTGAGAGGTGCAACGAGCCGGCCGGCGACGATCCCATTTCGAGAAAACATCTAGTCCGTCACTGGCGGGCTGATTCTCCTGATACAGGCTCGCCCTAGACTGGAATTCGATGCAGGGCCTCGGGGCTGGGTTGGACTGGCGGAGCTTCTTTGGTGGGGGACAAGCCCCTCGCCTCGCGTAGTCTTCGACCGCGCTGCATCTTCCGTGGACTACCAGGCGCCATTTGAGAGTTCGGTGCGAGTTGCGGAAGCGGCCAGACCGCGCCGGTACTGTTTTCTTACGAACGACGGGGCTCGCCGGACTCTAGATCCGTTGTCGGTATGTCGGCCGTGGGTACCACACGATCAACCTTCAGTTCGTCAACAAGCGGCCTAGCGCCTGGTTCCGAGGAGCCTCAGGATGATTAGGAACAGGTTGATGAGATTGAGGTAGAGGCCGATGCTGCCGAGGACGGCCACCTGCGCCGCGGCCCTCTCGTCGCCGCGTGCTGCGGCCTGCCCCGCGAGCTCCTTCATCTTCTTGGTCTCCCAGACGGTCAGCCCCAAGAAAATAGGCAGCAGCACGACGTGGATCAGCGTGGCCAGAACGCTCGAGCCCAGCAGAAGCAGGTTGACCAACATCACGACTATCGCGCCAACTAACGCAATCATCAGGATGGGGCCCAGCTTGGAGATGTCTCTCTTGGTGGTCATACCGATTATTGTCATCGCGACGAACAGTCCACCTGCGAGGAAGAAGGCCAGGGCGATGGAATCAGTCGTGTATGCCATAAGAATGGGCGACAGAAACAAGCCCCAAATGCCGGCAAACGCGAGGTAAACGGCGGTCCCAAGCTCGATTCTCCCCGCCATAACGGTCTTGTTGGCGATTGTGAGCAACGCGAATGCGATGCCGAGGAAAACGAGTAAGCCGATGAGGCCGAACCCCAGGACCCAGTCGGCTATGCCGAGCATGTCGCCGGCCCAGATTGTGGCTGCGGTGGTGAAGATGCCCATGGCGACGAGTGCGTACATGCGACTCATCGCGTCGGTATAGATCGCTTCGGCTCGTGACCGTTCGATTGGTATGCTGGAGTGCTCGGTAGCCATTTGGGTTTCCTCCTGTGTCGGGAATCGTCTTTATCGCTGGCACCGTATCCGGCTGCAAGTGCCTCTAGATATCGAGCGGACGGTTTTGACCTGCAACTGGGGCGCGTGAATCCAATTCTACCAGTGGAGCCGGCTGGAGGGCGGAATTCGCGTCGGTGAGGTCGCCGGTTCGAGGTGAGCGGGATCGAGTTGGGGGAATGACGACGGGCTTGGGAGGGCGGCATAGGAGGATTAGAGAGGGACGGCGCCGGGTGGTGCAACGCGCACACACTACTGGTGCCACTTGAGCGGGGAACAAACCCCTCGCCTCGCGTAGTCTTCGACCGCGCTACATTTCCCCTCCCCACCCCTCTGGATTCCGGCCTTCGCCGGAATGACTAATGGGGGGCCGGAAGGACGAATGGGGGCGGAACGACGAGTAATGGAGCCGCGGAATGCGGGCACTCTCAAGGCCTCGTAACGCTATTTTCGTACCAATCGCTCATCCCGGCGGTAGCCGGCACACCAAGGTATGAAAACTCGGGGTTGCGATTTTATGCGGCGACGTCGCACGGGGGATTCTGCCCAACTGCTCCAACTTATTCCAATTCCGGAGCATATGTGGGCGATTTCAGGGCCCGCATTGCCTCATATGCCCGATCGAGCTTGTGGACGCCATAAACTACGGTGACCAAACGAGGGCAACCACAAGGGTTGCCCTCTACGACTGCCTCATTCCTTGGGACAGGTTTTGGGTACGCACAGTTCATACAATCGTGATTCTTACCCCCACCGGCCGAATTAGTTGGACCGGATGGGATTCTGCCATGCCCAGGCCCGACCCCAGCGGGGGACAAGCCCCTCGCCTCGCGTGTTCTTCGACCGCGCTACATTTCCCTTCTCCACACCCCAATACTTGGTGTATTTGTGGGATTAGCACAACATCCGAATGACAACGTTCAGGGACTCATCTGCGGCCGGCACGCCAAGGAATGAAGATTTGCGTCGCCTGCGACTCCCTTCCTGGATTCCGGCCTTCGCCGGAATGGCGAGTTGGGTGCCTGGAACCGGCTTGCCGGCCGCGTGTTCTTGTCCAGGGACAAGCCCGGGCACTACACTTCCCCCTCCCCGCCCATGGACTCCGGCTCTGCACCGGCATACGGCGTTTACTAGGGTCGGAGTCACCTATGGCGTCGGCGAGGCCGCGTAAGAAGGCTGGCGGGAGGGCGGCCCCAATTGGATAAGAACGAGAACACTCATCTTGAGGATCGTTCTGGACCTGTAGCCAAGCCCTGTCACGGGCACATCGGTCGACTCATCGATTCTGGGGTTTCGTTGGTCCATTTGAGTCGTCGCTCGGCTCCGGTAAGTTACGGAGAGACCACACTGGCGTTAGTAAGAGCCACATGACCGCCGCTATCTCGCCCCCTGCAGCGAGAAACAGAGTTGGGCGTACACCGATCGTCTGACCTATTACGCCTCCGATCAGCGCACCAATCGGGACAAGTCCAATCGCAAGTGAGTGCATTATCCCGTTTATGCGGCCCTGGAGCCGAATCGGTGTAATGGCTTGTGTGATGCTGACTTGGCTGACAGAGTAAGCGACAATACCCACGCCGAACATGAATTGTGCGCAACCAATCAGGGCGACTACGGCGACGACCGGGCCCGAGGCCAGAGGGATTGCCAAATCGCTGAGCCCAAGAATTACTACACCAATGACCATCGCACGACCCGGACCAGCCCAACGTATAAATCGATCTGCTAAAGAGGCGCCGACCAAGAAGCCGACACCGCCCGCCGACATCGCTAACCCAAACGTGAATGGTGATATTCCGAGCGTTCTAATCACGTACAGGACGAACACAGCTTCGAACACTGCATTGAAGATGGTGAGTCCGGCAACTGCGCCGGCAATCGCTATCAGGACTGGGTTCCGAAGGATCAGGCCAACGCCTGCGCGTGCGTCACGAACGAAGTCAGTCCCCTGCGCAGACCGGCTGGGCTCAGGCTCCTGAGCTCGAATTGACCCGATTGACAAGGCGGATACTACATAGGTCGCAGCGTCAACGATCAGAGCGGCGGGTGCCGTAAACAGTTGGACTAAGACTCCTCCGACTCCGGGGCCAGTCACCTGCGATATCGAGTAGCCAATCGAGAGCTTGCTATTAGCTTCAACCAACTCTTCCCGATCAACGAGTGATGGGAGCATCGATCTGTTGGCGACACCAAACAATAAGGTCAGCGTGCCAACGCCTATCGCGACAGCGTACAGATGCTCGATGCGAAGAATGTGGAAGGCTGCGGCGATCGGGACCGTAAGCAGCAATAGTCCGCGTCCATAATCAGCGGCGATCATTAGTGGACGCTTTTTTCGACGATCCACCCAAACGCCAACACCCAGTCCAAATAAGAGCGCTGGCATGCTTCCTACCGCGGCAAGTATTCCTATTTGGAGAGGGGACGCATCCAACAATAGGACTGCTGTGAGTGGAAGGGCCCAGAACGTGATCTGGGAGCCGAATTCTGAGACTGTGCCTCCAATCCACAATCTGACGAAATCTGGACTGCGCCAGAGGCCGGTGAGACGGGTGCGCATTATCGTTTCACGTACACTAGAATGGCGACTCTAGAAGCGTATGGAATTCGGCAAGGTCGAGTCCACCTATACATCCGTTGCCCCCTATGGTTTCGTGCCGAAATAGCGAGACAAGCGTAGAGCCGTATCGGCCGGTATACGGTGTTGGCGCTTCAGGATCGCCGTGTTCCGATTTGCGGGAACGTCCAATGCTGACGCGAGCGCATTTGCCGACATTCCAATCTCTTGACGCCATTCCGCCAATATCTGTCCTGGATGCACTGGCCTCATACTGTTGCTCAGGCTCATATCCAGCTCCTAATCGGCGGCAGTATACTACTCGCACTCCGTACGATCGGCCGTTTTCGCAGGGAGAAGAGTCCCGGACCGCTCGCTCGGATCCCCGCCCGCCGTCATCCAACTCCCGCCGGGCCGGCCGAATTGCGGTGCTAGGCTTTGTAGCAGGCGGCCAACTGGCCGGCTCCTTTGTCTTCGAGCGGGGGATGGGGGTTGTCTCGGCAGAAGTCATCGGCGATGGGGCAGCGGTCGTAGAATCGGCACCGGGCCGGCGGATTGACGGGCATTGACACGCCGCCCTTTATGCTGGCCCGGGGGCGCTTCACCGTTGGATCGGGCACCGGCACGGCTGACAGGAGTGCCTTGGTATAGGGATGCTTCGGATGCCGGAGTATCTCCTCGGTCTCGCCGATCTCGACTATTTTTCCAAGGTACATTACGGCGATTCTGCTGCACATGTAGCGAGCGACGGCCAGATCGTGGGTGATGTACAGGTAGCTGACTCCCAGCCGGCTGGCCAGGTCCTGCATCAGGCGCATGATGCTGGTCCTGATCGAAACGTCGAGCATCGACGTGGGCTCGTCGGCGACGACGAATGTTGGCTCGACAATCAATGCTCGTGCGATGGCGACGCGCTGCCTCTGGCCGCCGGATAGCTCGTAGGGGTATCTAAAGAGGAAAGTTCGTGGCGGCGTCAACCCAACTAGCTCGAGCATCCGGGTTGCCCGGTCGAGCCGCTCGAGGGGCCCGCCCATCTGTTGGACTCTTAGAGGCTCGGATATGGTGTCAAAGATCGTCAGCCGGGGGTTCATCGACTCGTAGGGATCCTGGAAGATCATCTGGGCCTTGCGTCTGAATGCCTTCAGCGACTTGCCGTTCAGAGTAGCGATGTCGGTTGGCTCTCCCTCGCCATCGTCGAACATGATTCGGCCGCCGGTAGGATCGGCCAGACGGATCAGCAGCTTGCCGGTGGTTGTCTTGCCGCAGCCGGACTCCCCTACCAGTCCGAAGCTTTCGCCCCTCGATAGCTGGAAGGAGACTCCGTCGACAGCGTGAACGAAGCTTGTGTTTCGCTGAAACAGGCCGGTGGACACGGGGAAATGCTTGCTGAGTCCCTCGACGCTGAGGAGGGGGCGATTGCCGGTAGGTTGCGTGGGCTGAGCGCTGTTTGCCACGAATCTAGTTTCCAGGCGGGTTCCAGCAGGTCGCCCAATGCTTTCCCGACCGAACAGTCGGAGGGTCCTTGGACCTGCAATCGTCGGTCGCATAAGGGCAGCGCGGATGGAAGCGGCAGCCGGGAGGAGGGTCGAGCAGATTTGGCGACTCGCCGGGGAGGGTCATCAACTCGTGTTTTTCACCTGTGACGCTTGGAAAAGCCGACAGCAGAGCCTGTGTGTAGGGATGGATGGGGTTCTTGAAGACCTCGGTACACTCGCCGAGCTCGACGATCTTGCCGGCGTACATGACGGCGACGATATCGCTGACCTCGGCGATGACGGCTATGTCGTGTGAGATGTAGATCATGCTCATGTCGAGCGTCGATTGGATTTCCCGCAGCTCTCGGAGAATGTGGTCCTGGACGATTACATCGAGGGCGGTGGTCGGCTCGTCAGCGATCACAAGATCGGGTTCGCAGGCTAGGGCCATTGCGATGATGGCCCTTTGTTTCATGCCTCCGCTGTATTCGTGGGGATACCGCGAAATGAAACTGGGGTCCAGGTTGACCAGGTCGTATAGCCGGCGAACGCGTTCAAGCGACTCCTCGCGGGACAATCGGGTGTGGGCCTCCAGGGCCTCGACTATCTGGTCGCCGACCCTGTAGACCGGGTTGAGCGAGTTCATGGCGGCCTGGAAAACCATGGAGATACGGCCCCACCGATACGGTCTCATCTGGTCTTCGGACAGAGGGACAATGTCGGTACCGTCGAGGAGAATCTTGCCGGCGAGTATCCGGCCGTTTTCAGGTTGCAGCTTAAGCAGGGCAAGGGCTATGGACGATTTGCCGCAGCCGGACTCGCCGACGAGCCCAAGGGACTGGCCTTTTTCGACAGTAAAGGAAACATCATCGACGGCGCGGACGGCGCCGGCCCTGGTCGAGTAGTGCATCGTCAGGTTTTCGACGGCGAGGACGGGACGTTCGCTCATAGCCGTCTGAGCCTCGGGTTTACGATCTCATCGAGCGACCGGCCGACGAGGTAGAAGGACGAGCAGAGAAGGGTGATGGAGAGGCTGGCCGGAAATATGAGCCACCAGAACTCGCCCACTTGCAAGAGATAGCCGGCCGACTCGGTGGTGTGGATCATCAACCCCCAGCTCATCCGTACGTCGAGAAGACCGAGGAAGCTCAGAACTGCTTCAGAGAAGATGGCATTGGTGACGGTGAACATCATGTAGAGGAGCGAGAGGGGCAGCAGGTTTGGGACGATGTGGACGAAGATGATGTAGAAGGGGCCTCCGCCGGCGGTCTTGGCGACCTCTATGTAGGGCTTGACGACTATTGAGAGAGCCTGGGACTTGAGGACGACGCCGGTGCCGCCGAATCCCGACAGTACGCCGATGATAAGGGCCAACTCGAAGTGGCCGACGCCGACCAAGGCGCTCAGCACGATAAGGACGCTGATCGCCGGCATCATGATCATTATGTCGGCGAACCTCATGAGAATCGTGTCGACGATGCCGCCAAAGTAGGCTGCGATTGCGCCGACCATCGTTCCGATGCAAACTGTGGTGATGGCCGCGAGCAGTCCGAGCATGAGCTCGGAACGGGCGCTGAACATGAGCTGGCTGAGGATGTCCCTTCCGAGGGGATCGGTGCCGAGTGGATGGCTGAGGCTCGGCGGAGCCGGCTGACGGGTCTCGTCGAAGGAGTAGCCCACTACCGGGTCATAGATCCGCTGCTCCCAAACGGTGTTCATCAGGATCGGATGAGCGGCGGCGAGAAGGAGGTAGAAGACGATGATCACGAGCCCAATCACGCCGATGCGGGTGCCGAGGAACATCGACCAACTCTGTCTTAGGCTCCGCGCAGCCAAGCCAAGGCGCACCCTCCACAGAGAGGGAACGACCGTTTGTTGCGGATACTCTGCGAGCATCAGTACCTGATCCTAGGGTCGAGGTATGCGTAGAGTACATCCGCGACGAGATGGGCAATAAGAACGAAGACTCCGACGAAGACGAAGGCTCCAACCGCGAGGGGCAAGTCTTCGGTCGATGCCGCCGCGACGAGCGTCTGACCCATGCCGGGCCAGGAGAAGACGGACTCTATGATTACTCCCCCATCGACGGCGAACGCGAGGCTGAGCGCGAAGCTGGTCACGACTGGGAGAAGTGCGTTACGGGCGACGTGTTTGTCGCGAACATTCTTTTCCGACAGGCCTTTTGCACGGGCGGCCAGGACATAGTCTTCACGCATGGTCTCCACCATGCTGTTTCGCGTCAGAAGCATGGTGCCGGCAAAGCTGATCAGGGTCAGTGTCACGACAGGCAGGACCATGTGTCCGACAATGTCCCAGGCAAGATAGCCGAGGCCGGATGCCAACCAGACGCCGGCGGCCAACAGGCCGGACAGGGCGACGCTTCCGAGTTGAATGAATCGCGCTGCGGCTGTGCGTCTCTCGGTCGTGATCAGGAAGACGGCAAAGATGATGATGGACGCAGCGATCACGGTGATTAACATCCGATTGAAAATGGTATTCGCGTCGACCGAAGCTTCGCGCCAGAGGACCGGATCGAGGAATTTGCCAATCGGGAACCAGCCGGCCTTGAACGCGAACAGCCAGATCATCATGAGGGCAAACCATGGGGTGAAGACCGTGTACAACATGACGCCCCCGAGCGTTGACGCGTACTCGGTCCAGCCGCCCCTGCGCCAGGCAATAATCTTGCCCAGCGAGAATCCCAGATAGAACGATAGGACTGACGCGGTCAAGAACAGCATCAGGGTCCTGGGCAGGCGTTCCATTATCACGTCGGAAACGCTTCTGGGGTAGAGACTGAACGAGACTCCGAAGTTGCCGGTGAGCGTGTTCTTGACGTGGATCAGGTATTGCTTCCAGAGTGGCTGATCCACTCCAAAGAGCTCGCGCAGTTTCTCGCGGGTTTCGGGGGGAATGTCCGGGTTGAGAGCGTAGAAGTTGCTGGCGTCGCCCGGTTGGGCATTCACTAAGAAGAATACTATGGACAGGAATATGAAGAGAGTCAGTAGTATCTGAAACGCTCGGTTGAGGAGATACCTGGCCATTAGTGACTACCTAGAGATACCATTTCAGGAAACACACGGCGAACCTCGCCCTTATGTTAACTTGTCAAGAGACTGTACACGTCTCTTACCCCACCCGGGGATGAGCCGCGAAGGGGTCTCGTTCCGGACGTTTGCCGAACATGTAGCGGCAATCATGCGGGATACTATTTTATGAGCGCCACCTGCTGCATCCCACCTTGTCCTTCCAATCCGCCGAGGACCGAGGTGTATGGGAACTCGATCCTGGAAGGCCGGTACGCGTCGAGCTTGGGAATCGTGAACAGCGTCACGTAAGGCAACTCTTCGGCGAGGAACTCCTGCATCTGCAATACCTTATCGCGCGCGCCGTCGATGTCCGTCTCGGACAGCAACTCGAAGGCCATTTGATCGAACTCCGGATTCGAGTAACCACCCCAGTTGGAGCCACCCTCCTCGTTTTCCGGCGCGTGCCGGCTGTGGAAGTAGGCTTCCAAGTAGTCGGGGAAGATGGTGAGACTCCAACCCAAGATCCACATGTCGAGATCTTCGGCTACGGTGTCGCTGAACAAGGTGTCTACGATGACGTTGAACCCGACGAGGTTGGCTCGGGTTGGAACGCCTAGCTCGTTCAACCACCGCTCTATCCAGATTGCGAAGGTCGACCTGAGCGGATCGTATCCGGGGCTAGGCGCTACCAACTCGACGGCCGGCACATCCGAGCCATCGGGCATCTTGAGACCCTTTCCACGCTTGGACACAAAGTCGCCGTCATCACTGACCTCCGGCTCCTCCTCGTAGGTAAAGCCGGCGCTCTTGAGCAACTCTACGGCCTGGGCGAGCCGTTCACCCCGGTCAATCCTTGGCCGAACTTATTGACATTAGGGTTGTGCCAAACGGCGTTGCCCTCCGGCACCATCGAGTACATGGGAATCGCAGCGCCTTGCAGAATCGACTGAGCGACGAACTCTTTGTCGATAACCGTGGCCACGGCTTGTCGGAACTCCTTGATGCTCATCGGAGCCTTTCGTGTATTGAAACCGAGGTAGAAAACGCCGTTGTCGGGATTGGTCACTATCTCCAAATCGGGTGCGGACCTTATGCGATCTTGGAATCCTTTTTCCAATCCAAGGGGGTTGAATACGTAGTCAATGTCGCCGCTGGTCAACGCGAGAATTGCGGCATCTTGGTTGCCGTATATGCTGAAGATTTCTGCATCCACGTGGGGGCCGACTTCGTATTCCAGGGACTTGTTGCCGGTGGCCTCACCATAGAGAGTGGAGGTGTAGTTGAGCCGGTCGTTGGACTCCATCAAGGCGCCATTTTCGAATTGCGTGACAGTTGCGCCCATGCGGAAGTAGGTGGGGTCGGCATCGTTCTCAAAAAACGCGCCTTGCTCCCACTTGGTGAAAGTGAAGCCGTTGGCGGTAGGCTCTCCTTCGGGCACATGAGCGAAGAGCGACTCTATCTGCAGTGCGCCCTCGCCGGCGCCTTTGGCGTCCTCGACGACGGGAGCCCAGTAGTGCTCGGGCAGAATGGGCATGAACCCGAGTCCGAACTGCCAGACGCTCAAGCCTGGTACCTGGGGATTGCCATCCGGGTCGGTTGCCTTGAAGAAGACCTTCAGGCGATGGCTGTCGAGGGCCTCGACTCGGTCGAGGAAAGCGCGATCAACGGCGCTTCCCCAGTTGGCGCCGAGCTCGAGGTCGAGAACCGTGTTGACGGTGAAAACGAAGTCGTCCGCGGTGAGCTGCTCACCGTCGCTCCAGAGGATTCCTTCCTTCAACGGGACCTCGGCGGTCCAGAACTCCTCGCCGGCGACAGTCTCTTTCTTGAGCTCGGTCGGGAAGTCGGAGGCAACGACGGGAACCCAATCGAAGCGTTGGTCGGAATAGCCATATAACGCCGTGGCGTAGCCGGCGAGCACGTAGCCGGTCCAGACGGAGCCGGCCGGCCCACCGTAATAGTTCCAGTAGTTCCTGGAGATGGGCTCGGCGAAGATGCCCATCTGGTATATGGCCGGGCCGGCTGCGGTTGTCGGCTTGGCTGTCGGAGCGGGCACATTGGTGGATTCTTCGGCCACCTCTGCCAGGGCAGTTTCCTGCACGTCGGTCTCGACGGCGGTGCAGGCCGGCAAGGCGACGACGATCAGGGCGCAAAGGATGAGGACCGCGGATTTCGTTCCCGAGAATCTGAACACGGGCATACCCTCTAGTTCGACTATGGTGAGACGACGTGTGGTCCCGGTCGCGAGTGTAGCCACGGTTCAAATGTGAGTCAAGTCTGGTGTGGGGGCGTTGGGATTTTGGGTTTCCCTAATCGAAATGGATCGTGCATGGTGGGGGTGGGCGGCCGGATCAATCGTTTCTTGCTTTGAGCTCCTCTAGGCCGGCGTACTCAGAGAGGCCGTCTCCCTCGCGGGATTGCCGCAGCGCTTCGATGGTTTCGACATTGGGCATCCTCACGGAAAATGGCAAACCCCGGTGCAGGGTCACCTGTTTATAGAATAGCGTGATCGCCTCAGTTGTTGAGAGTCCCAGCTCCGCAAAAAGCTCTTCGGCCTGGCGTTTAAGTTCTGGTTCGACGCGGGCACGTATCATTTCGGTCTTGGCCATTTTGCACCTCCATCTGCACGCGGTTCTAGTGCACCACAAATGGGATACGTGCCAACCGCTAGACTCGATGGCACGCCGACGGTGCGCCCGTTCAGACCTTGGCGAGCTTGGTGTACCGGCCGCCGACCAGCCACTCCGATACGTAGATGTTGCCGGCGGCGTCCATTGCCACGCCGTGGGGGCTGTTCAGCTTGCCGGCTTCAAGCAGGTTGTTGCGAATTTGCTCTCCGCGTTCGTTCTTGACGTTGGGCCAACCCTCGACGTCGCAGACGGCGCGGTTGGTACCTATCTGAGCGACGAGGTTGTCTTCCGCGTCTACGAGCGCCATGTTTGCGTGTAGCTCGATGATGACCATGAGATCGCCGTGGGTTGCGAAGCCGGTCGGGCTTTGGAACCACTCCGAGCCAAACACCTTTTTGTAGTTGCCTTCGACATCATAGACTTGCACCCGCCCGTTGCTGCGGTCGGCAATGTAGAGCTCCGGCTCAGACTTGCGACTGTCGATCCAGATCGTGTGGGGGCTGGCAAATGGGCCGGCGGCGCCCTCCTCGCCGTTGATGCTGCCTAGGTAGCTGCCGGACTTGTCGTAGCGGTGGACGAAAGAGGACCCGTAGCCGTCGCCTACCCAGACGTCGCCGTTGCCGCCGAAACGCTCTTCGTTGACGGCGACCCAGGTTGGCGTGTATTTGCCACTCTCGTAGGCAGGAAGATCGGGCCGGTCGATGGTGGCGACGATCTTGCCGTCAAGGGTAGTCTTGACGACCCTTGGTTGGTTCGCATTTGGCTGATATTCGTATCCGCCGTTTGTTTTGATCTTGTGCTGTTTCGAGCCGGTGTCGGCAATCCACAGGTACTCGGTGCCGCCCTCGTTGACAAGGCAGATTCCGTGGCACTCGGTCAGGCCGGTGGGTGACGACCGTAGCAAGTCGCCATTTGGGTTGAACTCGAGCAATTCGGAGGTTCCAGGGTGGGAAGCGATGATGTTTCCGGCGGCGGTGACCGCGACGCCATGGTGCGCCCATCCGTCTCGGGCGGACTCAGTATCGGGAATCTTTGCCCAGTCGTCGATCCACTCGTAGGTGTGCTCTCCGTCGCCAACTCTCATAGTCCAACCTCCGATTGAGACTCTAGCCGAACCATTCTCCCTGCTCGGTTGTTCTGATCCGAGCATTCCCCTTCCGGCCGGTTAGTTCGAGTGTAGTGACGGAATCAAGGCTAGTCAACAACGTGAGTTGCGTCGTTACTTGGTTTAGGAGCTTGCGGGTTAGCTGGCAATCGACGACGGAGCCAAATTTTGATGGCGAGCGTGGCAACAGTTCAGATTTGAGTGTAATTCTCTCCTCCGTGGGCGTGAACTGGAACGGCCGAGTTGCCAATCTGGATCTCAGTCGGCGGTGCAGGGGTGATTTCCAACTTTCCAACGTCGAATCCGCGACCTGGTCGACCTCATCCCCCTGGCCCCCTTCTCCTGGCCAGGAGAAGGGGGAACTTTGTTGTGGGGGACACCCCCACATCCCCCGTCAAGGGCTTCGCCCTTGCAACCCTTTCCTGGCTCTCGCCGGGCAGACGTTCTCACCTTTAGTAGACTCTCGTTGGTGCGATACTACACCCAAACGGAACAGGAATGCCCTGAGTCTAAACACATACCGAAGGTGAAAGATAAAAGATATTGGAGTATCAGGTGTGCTATAGTTCGGCCGGGCGGGCGCGATATATAGAATCGCCACTCTGCCCGTCAAGTTGAATGCGCCGAAGTGGCGGAATTGGCAGACGCGCTACGTTCAGGGCGTAGTGGGCATTAGCCCGTGGGAGTTCAAGTCTCCCCTTCGGCACCAGCGCGGGAGTAACTCAGCTGGTAGAGTTCCTGCCTTCCAAGCAGGTTGTCGCGGGTTCGAGCCCCGTCTCCCGCTCCCAAACATCCTCGTTTGCCCAATGAAACCAGTGAATGGCCCAATCGTGTATTGCTTGGAATATGACTATTGACGATTAGTCTCGAAGTTGTGATCACCGGTGTCATCATCACGGTCGTTGGGGGATCCCTGTTGTTGATATTGCGGCGGTACTTCCCTCGAAGCTGGGATTGGGGAGCGCGCCGGTGGAGGCGTTACAGCGCCGGGCGAGATCAACAACGATTCGAGGAGGAGCAAGAACAGAATGAGTTTGTCGTACTCACAGACGGTGAGAATCGCCACCGCGGTTGTGTACAACCGGGCGAAACCATTGCCGAGTTTGAAGATGTAAGCGCCACATAGCGCTCGGCCCGTGTACGCATTGCGGAGGGCACCCAAGTTACCCAAGACGCAAACGCAAGGGCAACTAAAGCACACTTCCCCCGTCCCCAATGAGCCGCCGGCCTTCCTGGCGATGTCCACGCAATCAAAGTTGCACAGGTAGGTGACGGCGACTATTCGCCGCGGCTCATTGCCCGAAATCACCCTCAGTCCGCAACTCACCGGCAAAGAATCTATGCGGTAGACATCCCTATCGTGCTTATCAACTCCGGCCCTAGCGTCCACCACGTCAACAGTAACCCAATTGTCGTCCTGTCGTTCTTGAATGACGATGCGTCGCGTTAACACTACTGTATGCTGGTAATTCTAGCCGCCTTAGCCGCCGGCACTTGCGCCTCAACAAGCGCCTTTTAGGCGCTTGCACGGCTGGCACAATATCAGCCGCCCGTAGGGCGCGTCTTGATATGCTGACGGTCGACCCGGAGATTGCGAGCCGGCAGGTCGGTGGTTGCCGTGTCTCCCTCGTGCCCCTCTTCCGGAGAATTGGCGAGTTGAGAATCGGCGACGGCCGGTAGGTTGATTGGGTGCCGGCCAATTTCGAACCATCCAGCGCCAGCTGCCACCGCGCCGTTGGCGGGGGACAAGCCTCCGCACTACATTTCCCCTTGACTACGAGATGCCAATATTGACGGTTCGCCAAGTGTTGCGGACGAGGCGAGACCGTAGTGGTACTATTCTTGTACCAATGCCGTTGGCCTGACAAAGGCCGGACAAGGGGACGAAAATGAGGCGGCGCCGGATGCTTCGTTGGGAACAAGTCCGGCCGGTACGGAGTTTCCCACCCTGGACTCCGGCTTTCGCCGGAGTGATGAGTCGCGAGGGTATCCCGGATCGGAGTCCGGGACATGCTTTCGTACCAATGACGACACCGGCAAAGGTGTAAGGCGTGCCGCCTATATTCCTAGTGAGAACTTTTGCGGACGATTGAGATGAACACAAACACTATTCGCCTGGTCGGGCCGATGCTGCTGCTACTGTGTGTTGGGGCATTGGCCGGACAGGTCATGTTTTGGGTCACGGAACGGCCTCCTTACCAGAAGGTGCTTTCGATCGATCAGAATCGGGAGCCCATTGAAGTGTTGGTCGAATTGGCCGATTTGCGGTTTGCTGACCGCGGAGACCCGAGTCGAAGACTAATGAGCGACGAGTTGGGACCCGCCCAGAGTTCCGCACTCATGGAACGCGCTATGAGGAGTCCGGATCCCCAATGGGGAGCCTCGGCTCACGCCGGCGTCCGGATATTGGAGACCCTTGACCTCGCGAGGCCCGTTCGGTCGTGGACCGGCCTGTTGAAGTTCGAGGACCAATTTCGCCCAAGATTGGCCCTGGTCGAGATGGCATTCGAACGGCGATCGGGCGGTCCCGTCATCAATCCAATTCAGGGATTCATGTACGTGGGAGGTCGTTGGACCGGCGTCATGGGAGAGTACCAATGGACATTTTATAGCTGGATTGACGGCCCATGGCTCGGGACGATCTACGTGCCGGACAAATACTACGGCTTCAGGATGTTGCGCCATTTCCCGTACCTCGAGCCTGGTTCGGACGACTCCAGCCCTATTCCGCTCCCTGGATTCGTCCCGAGCTACCAGATCGTGTGTATCGCGATTGGAATGCTGGCAACCGCGGTATTTTGGCCGGTTGTGGTCTCAAGGGCGCTGACCGTCAAGCCGTCTTCGGCGGAGGAGCCGGCACCAGCCAAGGAGCTTGAGAACCTGATTCTGTCGTTGAACGACATCGACGGACGTTGGACTATGGTGCGGCTGGGTGACGGTGATTTCGGTGCGGAGTGGAAGATGAACGACCGGACGTGGCAGAGTCTATTCGGCCGGAACGGCCTTAGAAACTCGCTGACCGTTCAGGTGGCGCTCGACCGACGGCGGCGGTCGGTGAAAGTTGTGGAACAGGGACATAAACTTAGAACGAACGGACGATGGAGTCCGGATGCAGAGGTTGAGATACGTAGGAGGACCATACTCAGGTTGGACTTTCTTGAGTGGAGAAACGAAGCGTTCCCCAGTAGCGAATCACCGCCCGCGAACGAGGAGCAAGGCCTTCTGTCCAGGGGTTATGATGTTTCGAGCATCAAGAAAGAGATCATGAAGACCGCGCTTGAGGCCGGCTGGTCCTATCAGCCGTCGATGTTCATGCGTTGGAGCTAGCCGGACACCTCGGTTGGCTGCCCCTGGCCGGCTTGGTCTCCGACCAGGAACCGTGGTTGGGTTGGTGAAGGATCGACGGACCTCTTCGAAATGGAGCGCGCGGTTCTAGGAGGACTGTAGCTTGATGACTGGCAAAGAGCGTTCGAAAGCGCCGAATGTGCTCTGGATCTGCACCGACCAACAGCGGTTCGACACCCTGGGGTGCTACGGCAACGGGTTCGTGAGGACGCCGAACATTGATCGCATTGCCCGGAACGGCGTGCAGTTCAATCATTTCTACACACAGAGTCCGCTCTGCGCGCCGAGTCGGGGAAGCTTCCTGACTGGCCGCTACCCGCGCACTACGCGTCTAAGGCAGAACGGGACGGACATTCCGGAAACCGAGGTACCGGTCACCCGGCTGCTGGCCGAATCGGGTTATGAGTGCGGGTTAGTGGGCAAACTACATCTCGGTTGGGATTTTTCCCGAATGGGGCGAGCCGAGCGCCGGATCGACGATGGATACGGCTATTTCCACTGGTCTCTGACTCCTTTTCCTGACTGGCGACTCAAGAGCGGGTTGCCTACGAATGAGTATAGTCATTGGTTGCGAGCCAAGGGAGTGGAGTTTGAGTACTCACCGTTCCGGGGTTCGAGGTACGTTGAGGTCGGCATCGAGGCGGAGAACAGTCAAACCACTTGGTGCGCAGAGAAAGCGATCAGCTTCATAGAGGCCAATGCTCCGTTCGAGGCGCCGTGGTTGCTCTCGGTGAACCCGTTCGACCCGCACCATCCCTTCGACCCTCCGACCGAGTACCTGGAGCGTTACTTCGATCGGCTTGAGGATATCCCTTCCCCCAACTACCTGCCGGGCGAACTGGATGAGAAGTCCTTGTTTCAGAAGGCCTGTCATAAGGGGGCCTACAACGTGATGGGCGCATTTGCTTTCGACGAGATGAGCGACAACGACCATCGACTGATACGGGCGGCCTATTGGGCGATGATCGACCTGATCGACGCGCAGGTGGGCCGGATGCTCGCCGCGTTGGAGAGGACCGGCCAATTGGACGACACAATCGTGATCTTCACCTCTGATCATGGCGAGATGCTCGGGGACCATGGGTTGTACTTGAAGGGCCCGTTTTTCTACGAGCCGGCGGTGCGAGTCCCGTTCATCGTCTCGTGGCCGGGACAGATCCCGGCGGGCCTGGTCAGCGATGCGCTAGTGGAAGCGGTTGATATCGCGCCGACTTTGTTGGAGGCGGCCGGGCTGCCGATGGCGCCGGGGATGCAAGGTCGGTCGCTTTGGCCGCTGTTGGCCGGCGGACAAGACTTGAATCGACACCGCGACGACATTTACAGCGAGTACTACAACGCGAGCGTAATGTTTAGCGATCCTGACCCTCTCGCGTTTCTGACAATGGTACGCACTGAGCGGTACAAACTGGTGGTCGTCCACGGGTTGGACGCCGGCGAGCTGTACGACTTGCAGCTGGACCCAGGCGAGACGCAGAATCGCTGGAGCGACGAGGAGTACCGAGAGGTGAAAGTGTCGATGCTCATCCGTCTATGCGACCGGATGGCTTGGACGGTCGATCCCTTGCCGGTGCGCTCCAAGACGCACCCGATGACGACGTCCTGAGCCGAGGCGCGCCGTTGGCGAGTCTTGCGATGGGTGGGCTCGCGCCGGCGTTTCGGTAATTGGGCCGGCGCTTTTTCGCCATTACGTACCAATCGCTCATGCCGGCTGGCGCGGGCACACCAAGGTATGAAAGTGGGGCGACGGGTCGGTTTTTTCCATCGTCTGGTAGCCTTACCCCTCCCCACCCCTCCTGGATTCCGGCCTTCGCCGGAATGACGAATGGGGGGCCGGATTGACGAAGGGATGCCGCGAATGGCGAATGAGAGGCTGCCGGAGCGCTTTATCCCGGATCGGAGTCCGGGACATGCTTTCATAGCAATCGCGCATGCCGGCTGGTGCCGGCACACCAAGGTATGAAAATCGGGGCGCCGGTTGGTGGAATTGTTCGAGAGGCAATTGTGCCGCCTCTCCACCCCGGATTCCGGCCCCGTATCTGGGTACGGTGCGTGCTTTTGCCGGCAAGACGAAGTGAGGTCGCCGTGTGGACGTGGGCGGTGGTATCGCGGTTGGCGTTCTTTCGCGGGATGTTAGTGCGTGGATTCCCGCCCCCGTATCGGGGTACGGGGCATGCTTTCGATCGCGGGAATGACGAATTGGGGGGCCGGAACGACGAGTGCGGGGGCGGCGTCATTCAGGCACACTCAACGCCGCGTAACATCATTTTCGTACCAAGGTATGAAAATCGGGGCGCCGGTTGGTGGAATTGTTCGAGAGGCAATTGTGCCGCCTCTCCACCCCCGGATTCCGGCCCCGTATCTGGGTACGGTGCGTGCTTTTGCCGGCAAGACGAAGTGAGGTCGCCGTGTGGACGTGGGCGGTGGTATCGCGGTTGGCGTTCTTTCGCGGGATGTTAGTGCGTGGATTCCCGCCCCCGTATCGGGGTACGGGGCATGCTTTCGATCGCGGGAATGACGAATTGGGGGGCCGGAACGACGAGTGCGGGGGCGGCGTCACTCAGGCACACTCGACGCCGCGTAACATCATTTTCGTACCAATGACGAATGCAGGGGTTGGCTGGCGCACTCGAACGCCGTTTAAGCGCATTTTAGTACCAACTCAATATCGGATCACGACAAGCTGGTCGGCGGCGGATTCGGGCAGCCAGACCTCGCCCGGCCGGCCGAGTATTTGTCGGACGTTGCTTGGAGTGCTGGGGAGATCGAAGACCTGGAACTCCTCGGTCTCGGGGTCGAATCTAAGGACCGTGTTCGCGCCAAAGTCGCTGAGCCACACGTCGTCGTTCTCGTTGACATACACGGCATAGGCTCGAGGGTTTGTTCCGGGTAGCTTCCACTCATTCCAGTCGCCGGTGGAGGGATTGTAGACGGATACCTGGCCGGAGTTCCATTCGCTGACCCAAATGCGGCCTGAGGAGTCGGACCACACGCGGCGAGCGCCCTGGTTCGGAGTTGGCGGCTCGAGGACAGTTGCTTCACCGGTTGTCGGGTCTATGCGTCCGACGTAGCTGCCGGCGAGGGATGCGTAGTAAACGTCGCCGTTTGGGCTGGTGGCGATGCCGTAGGGTCCGCGGCCCTTTGGCGCGTCGAACACCTGCATTTCACCGGTGGCCGGATTTAGACTGCCGTAGACGCCATTCTGTCCGGTGAACCAAAGGTTGCCGTCATTGTCGAAGGTGGCGGTGTTCAGATTCGCGTTGGGACGACCCGGCGGCAGTGGGAAGACATCGACGCGCAGGGATTCTGGATCAACCCGGACGATGGCGTTCAAGCCGCCATCGGTGATCCAAGGGGCGCCATCGGGCCCGACGATTACGCCGTGCGGCCGGGAACCGGAGCCCAGCGGCGTGTGGCGGGTCTCGCCTGTCTCGGGATCGAGCCAGCCGAGCTCGCCGGATCCCTGGGCGGTGTACCACACGCCGCCATCGACGGCCGGAGCCACGTCGTGCGGTCGTGAGCCGGCCGGAACTGGGAATACGTGCATGCTCGGTTCTTTGGCGGGCACGGGCGATTCAGCCGGTACGAGTGCCGGCTCGGCCATTCCTCCGCATCCGATGAGATGCGCAAGCAATAGTGTGTCCACACCCAGTGTGGCAAGCCAACGGACGAACTGCATGCAATCTTGGATTTGCTCGTTCTCCTTCCCCAACGCAATGCTATTGCGACGAGAGTGCCTATGTGCCCAGTTTAAGTGTGCCTCATCTCTCCGGTCGTACAGAGTAGGCTCTTCATAAGAGCGGGTACGGAGCGGTGCTATACTGCGAACTAGGCATCGTCATTTTATCGAAAGAGAAGCGGAGTGTACGGAAATACGAACCTGATGGCTCCAAGACGTATCTGGCTCTCAATGGCCGCGGCGTTGCTCCTGGCCCTCGCATTGGCTCAGGGGCAAACGGTCCTGGCCTCACAGCATTCGGACGACTCGGATTGCCACTTCGCCCTCGGCTTCAAGGAACTGCGCGATCTGATACCGGATGTCGTCGGCGATTGCGTGGAAAATGAGCAACACGACTCGTCCGCCGGCGTCACGATCCAGCGTACTAGTAGGGGCGTGATGACTTGGAACAAGTCCGACAACTTGACGACATTTACGGACGATTCCCACACATGGATCATCGGATTGGACGGACTGCTGCAACGCGACGAGACACCTCATACTGGCCTACTCGACGTAGTAGAGGAGACGCTCGCGGCCCCTGAGGCATTTGGCGGACTACGGGCTTCGCCGTTGGCAGTGCCGGTGGGCGGTAGTCCTCTTTGGGCGGTGCATAGCAATGGCAGCCGGTTTGGCATTCTCGCCTCGGAGGAGCCCAGCCATTTCGTCACCATCTACACCCGGGAGGGCACTGAGTGGCGAGAGTTGGCGCGGTTGGACCTGGCGAACGAGGGATCCGACACTCCGGAGGCTGATTACTTGTCTGAGGCGTCGGTTCGACAGGTGATGGTGGAGTCGTCTCGCACGTGGCTCGAGGTGCACGGCGGGGCCGGCGCACACAGCGGAACCTACCAATTGCTGAGCTTTGATGGCGGGACGTTGCGAATCGAAGTCGCCGGCTTTAACTCCTTCGGTGAACTGGGATGGGTGGCAGACCTCAACGACGACGGGGTTGCTGAAGTAATCGTCGATCAGTCAGACGCCTACGTGTTCTGCTTCGCCTGCGGTGTGCGCACCGTAGATCTACGCGTGTATCGGTGGGATGCCGACCAGCAGCGTATGCTGCCGGTGGCGCTCCAAATGATCCCGGCGCTACGAGGAAATCCGGCGGCGCCATCGGTGAATCGAGCCGTACGATTGGCCGAGCACGGGTTGTGGAAAGATGCTTTGAGCCAGATCACCATCGCCGGCGACATAGCCGGTGAGGCTGCGGATCCTGCCATCAGACAAACGCTCGATTGGAATCACGTGGTCATCAAGGTGCACGTGGATGCACACGTGCGAGCGGCAACCGAGGGGCCTTTCCCTCTGTTGGCGAACGTATTCTATGGCGACTACGAAGCCGCCGTTGAACTAATGACGGGCTTAACGGCCGGCCAGATATTCGACCTTGAGACGCCGCTGGTCGCAGGTACCGTGGCGGAGGGACCGCTGCCGGCGTTGAGCGACAGAATCATCGAAAGCAGCACAATGGCGATAGAGGCCCGTTCGGGCTTGGCGGCTGCCTATTTCTTGCGCGGCTGGGCTAACTACCTGGACGAACCCGACGGCCGGCTGGCGCTCGCGGACGTTTCACGCGCCGCGGATCTGTCGCCGGACGAGGCGCTATTTGCGCACGCCGAAGCGCACCTATTCGCGCTATTGGGTGCCGAGACCGCGGTGAGTCCGCTGCAAGGGACTCTGCTCTTCAAGCGCGGCGATGGCTATGTCTCGCTTGACTTGGAATCTGGAGAGACCGCGCGTCTCTTCGAAGGCGCGGAGGAGATGTCCTGGACCAAGAGTGGGGACCGAGTGGCGTTCACCCGGTCTGAGGGAGAGCTCAGCAAGGTGTACGTCGCGCGCCGGGACGGCTCCGATGAGCGGCCTATCACCGGCGCGTACGACAGCGCGTCCCAGCCGGCGATCTCGCCGGATGGCAAGTTGCTCGCGCTAGTACGCGAACCGCGTTTCGAATCTGAGGTCGAGCCGGTCGGTGGTGAGCTGTGGATCGTGGATCTTGCCACGTTGGACAAGACTGTGTACGTTCTAGTCGCTATGGGGTTCAAGCCGGCGTGGTCGCCGGATGGGAGCCAGCTCGCCTATGCCATCGAGGTAGAGCCATCGGGAAACGGAATTGCGGTGCTTTATCAGGATGAAGACGGTATCCGCCACCGCACACTCGTGACTACCGAGACTGAGTCGGGCACGTACACTCCTTTTGAATGGACAATTGCCAACGCCGGTTGGCTGACAGATCCGACTTGGTCGCCGGATGGTCTGGAGATCACGTTCCGGGCGACTGGAGGGACTCACGGCGCATATTTGACGACAGATAGCTTGGATGGCGGAATCACCAGGTTTCTGGGCCTGTCTTGGGACCATCCGGCTTCCGGTTTCAGCTACTCGCCGGATGGCAGTCTGGTGACTTTGAATCTGGGTGGCTTGTCGGGGTACGACGTGATCAGCGTTTATAAGTTGGCGGACATTGGCGAAGACGGCGCCAAGGTCCCTGAGCGGATAGCCGGATTGGGAAGAATGCCTCAAGGCGACGGCGAAGGCGAGTCGGTGATTGACTTCGCATGGTCGCCGGACGGCGCGTATCTGGCCTACGTCTCCACGCCTTACGGTGCCGGCGAGCGTGGGAGTGATTCGGATATGGCGACGCTCTGGATAGTGCCGGTGGCCGGCGGAGCGGCTATCGAGTATGCGACGGATGCGGACGGGCCGATTTACTGGCTGCCGGAGTAGCGGGCGCGGATCGCCGCCGGCACACCAAGGTATGAAAATGGGTGCGCCGGTTGGCGGGTCTTCTCTACGGTGGCTCGAGACTAGGGGTGGTTGCCGGTGTGCCTGGAGCGGGGGACAAGCCCCTCGCCTCGCGAAGTCTTCGACCGCGCTACATTTCCCCATCCCCACCCCTCTGGATTCCAGCCTTCGCTGGAATGACGAAATGAGTGGCGGGAGTCTATTCTCATAGCAATCGCTCATGCCGGCTGGCGCCGGCACACCGAGGTATGAAAATGGGTGCCCGTCGCCTGGAAGCATTTGGATGTCATTTGTGCGGCCCCTCCACCTCCCCTGGATTCCCGCCCGGAATCGGGGTACGGGGCGTGCTGTTGCCGGAGAGACGAAGTGGGGTTGCCGTGTGGACGTAGGTGGTGGTATCGCGGTTGGCGTTCTTTTGCGGGATGTTAGTGCGTGGATTCCCGCCCCCGTATCGGGGTACGGGGCATGCTTTCGATCGCGGGAATGACGAATTCAGAGGGACCGGAGTTGTCGCTTAGTACAGCGAATTGGCACGGCGGATTCTGCTGAGCCCCACCTCGTCCCCTGCGGGGGACAAGCCCCTCGCCTCGCGAAGTCTTCGACCGCGCTACATTTTCTCATTCCGCGATCGACCATCGGTCTACAATTCGGCAGGATTCGCCGGTGGAGAGCCGGCATCAAGGTTGATTGGAGGGCACATCCCGGATCGGAGTCCGGGACATGCTTTCGTACCAATCGCTGATGCCGGCTGGTGCCGGCGCACCAAGGTATGAAAACGAGGCTTGGTCGTTGGAAGTGTTTGGGTGTGGTTGGTGCCACCCTTCCCCTCTGGATTCCCGCCTTCGCGGGAATGACGAATTGAGAGGCCGGAATGACGAGAACGCGGAACGGAGGGGTTCAACGGCGCGCTCGAAAGCCGCGTAGGCGCATTTTCGTACCAATCGACCATGCCGGCTGTGGCCGGCACACCAAGGTATGAAAAGCGGGAGTTGTGGTTTGGCACAGCGAATCGGCGCGGTGGATTCTGCTGAGCCCCACCCCGACCCCTGCGGGGGACAAGCCCCTCGCCTCGCGAAGTCTTCGACTCGCCTTGCGTAGCCTTCGGCCGCGCTACATTTTCTCATGCCGCCATCGGCCATCGGTGTA
Organism: Chloroflexota bacterium; assembly: GCA_965220775.1. Lineage (GTDB taxonomy): Bacteria > Chloroflexota > UBA6077 > FW602-bin22 > JBCLEL01. Next base: position 3,022,011 of record OZ244845.1, on the reverse strand, counting down.
CAATTCGGCACGTTTCGGCCCGCCCCCCCAGCCGGCTAGGCTCGAGCCGACGGCCGGCGAACACCAGAGCTATTGCTCTTCGCCCAGCTTGACAGCGCGCGAAAGATTCATTCGCCGGATGAGCCACAGAATGCCTGCCATGCCCACCACCAGCATTATTCCAACGACCCCGTACAGGCGTCCCATGTCTTCCCAGGCAGTTGTGATCACAAAGGGCGGCAGCTGGTCCTCGACACCCAGTCGGAAGAAGGGAATGAACACGTAGGTTGCCAACAGGCCGACAGCAGTGCCGGCGACTGCTCCAAGCAGTATAAGGAACGCGTGCTCAAACACAGTTAGCGTGATTAGCTGCCGGACCGACATTCCAATGGCGCGTAGTATTCCCAACTGGACCACGCGGCGCTCGAACGTCAGGAATGCGTAAAGAAAGAATGCTAGCACGGTAAGCGCCGCGCCCAAGATAAACCCTATCGAGAGCACACCGAATAGCCCGGTCCTTTGAGGGTGTGTCCGGCCGAGACCCACTTCAACCCGGCTGTCGCTGATCTTCGTGATATGGAACCGTTTTCGATGCAGTGCGTCTACCAATTCTCCGCTACTGATATGCTGATCGACCTTGAGCCAGACTTGGTACGGTTCTTGGCCAGCGATGTCGTAGAGATAATCGATATTCGCTACAAATATGAACCCCTTTCTTGGATCCAGGCCGGGGAAAAAGTCAATCGATTCAGCGATATTGAACTCAATCAGTTGATTCTTGTAGCTCAAAGCAACGCGATCGCGGACTTGCAACCCGTGACGCTGAAGGAACCTGCGGTCCGCCAGCAGTCCCGATTGATCGACGGCGAGAGCATTCATCAATGCGCCCAGCGAAACCCCAGCGAAATCTGACCGCCACCACGAGATTTTCGGAAACTGCGTTCGATCGACCGCGAGCAAGCGGGCTTCTTTTCCCCGTTGGCTGCCGACGACCGGGAACACCTCATATTCTCGGACCGTCACCGCTCCCTGAACACCGGGTAGGTAGTGATCGTAGAAGGGTGGCTCCAACCAGCTTTCGGTTTCTTCGACATAAATCCAACGTTCGTGGAGAACAAGGTCGCCAGGAATTCGGTAATAGACCTGCTCACGGAAATTTCGGTCGATCGTGTGCGCGGTCGATGCGTTATAAGTGCCGAGAGCGATCGTGACGATAAGCAGCAAGATTAGGGGCACGTAGTGGGCCGGCACCCGTGACATCTGGCGAAACACCAACGTTATCGAAGGTCCGGACGAGTACGAAGCCAGTAGGGCCAAGCCGCCGGCCAACAGAGGCAGCGAACGTATGAGAATCATGGCTGTCGCAATTATTGAGATAGTAGGAGTTACAAGCAGCAGAGGATCGACAATTAGCTCGGTTGTCCCCTCGATGAATTCGAAAGTTTGCCTCTGATCCAGCAACAGGTATCCGTAGCCGGCGGCGGCCAGCAACAAGAAATCCAGGAAATACCTTTGCCAGAACGGCTGGCCGGTGCTTCGGGTCGCCTCTCTCTTGTAGGCGACTATGCTTTGGCGGGCCGCGATTATCGCCGGCCCGATTGTTGCCAATAATGCCACGCCCACTCCGGCCGCGGCGAAATGGACCACCTGTGGAGTTAATTCCAGATTGAGGGCGGGTCTTTGAGCAAACAACAAGAAGCCGTAAGTCTGTCCGGTCACCTGAGCCAACCCTCGGCCAACAAACGGCCCTCCAACGAACGCCACACCGCCCATCAGCAACCATTCCACCGCGTAGATGCCGGTCACCTGCAGGGGACTGGCGCCGCGACTCTTGAGCAGCGCTATTTCGCCTCGCTGTCTCTCGAGGACCATGTTGAAGGAGACGGCTATGTAATAAACGGTCACGGCCATAACCGGCAATCCAAGGATCAACATGAGCAGGTTAAGGACCCAGATCTCCGGTTCTATCGTGTTGAGCAGGTCTTTCAATGCTGTGCCTCGGAGCTTGGCTTCCGGCAAGTATTGATTCATCCTACGTTCCAGGAAGATCAACCCACTCCTGACCCGGTTGGCGTTGGAAACAGTTATGTAGTCGACGTCGGCCAGGGCGTACCAACTGAACTCGTGTTGGGCCTCCGGCAGCTGGTTGAATACCATATCCAGCATCGCGTCCTTGCCAATGAAGACGGCCTTTTCTTTCAGGTATGTGTCGTTACTCCAGTAGGGGTCGTTCGGGTCGATTACATCCCAGATGCCAACTATGCGAAGAGGGACGTTAGTTGACTTGAGCGGATCGCGTCCCGCGAAGATATAGCGGTCACCTACTCTGAGGGAGAGAGCAGTTGCAACGCCGGTGTGGACGATGGCCGGAATGCCACTGTCCGGATCTATCTGATTCGCGGGCAGGGGGCCTCCATCGACAAACCTTATATGCTGATCCAGATCGGATTGGAACCATAGCTGCACCGCCCGCCGGTTCGAATACTCGAGCGATGCTCCCTCTTCGGCAGACCAGAGAAAACGTGTCTGCGTTCCTATGTAGGTGACTAGCTGTTCTATCGGGAGATCGACCACGTATTCGAGGTTAGTCCGAATGTATTGCTCGGCGAGGCGGTATTCGTGCAGAGATACTCGCGGGCTGTTGAATTGGGTCCAGTGGACGAGCCAAACAGTTTCGATGGGCCTCGGCGATTCGATACGCAAACCTTGGCGCAAGAGCTTGTCGACTGTCCCGTCCGCGAAAAGAGGCAACGAGCAGAGGAACGCAACTGCAATGGCCAATCCGAAGAATCTAGCGAGAGTCAGGTAAACGCTGGCGCGCAGCCGCTTTGCGACCAACATAAGAATCGAGCCAGTGATTCCCAGCGCGCCGCCAATCATGCGATAAACCGTTCGCAGCGAGGCCGACGATCCATCTTTGGTCTAGAAGGTGTCCGGGTGGCCACAGTATGGCGACGTACAGAGTGTGGCCACGACTTCGGCGCCGAACGGCTGGCATTCGTTAGCAAGTTTGAGAGTTAGGTTGAGGAGGTTGGAGGTATACATCGGAGGCTCAAACTCAGTAGCCGGGGAATCCCCACTTCCGCAAGACGCTGAGCCAACGGGCGCGAACGGGGCTGCCATCGGGGTTTGCGAGCCATTCGGGATGGGGACTCACGGCCGGCCAAATGGAGTGAACATTGGAGTCTTCGCCGGCGACGTTCCGGGTGGCTTCTACTTCCTCGGCAGTCATGGGAGGAGCGAAATATCCCATCGTGCACATCCGCCGGTTCTTGCGACCGCCGTAGCTGGCGTGCCAGGTGTGGTTGTCGAAAACAACGACGTCGCCGGGCTCGGAGGTCGCGATAAACGCGGGCATGTCCTCGACGTTGAGGCCGCGGGCCCTTTCGCCGCCGGTGTTCGAGTGCCTTAGCTCTACCTGGTGTATATCGGAGAAGAAGGGGTTCTTGTGGGAGCCGGGGATCAGTCGTAGGGCACCGGTATCGCCATCCAGTGGGTCCAGGTAGAACCCGACCTTAATGCCCCGCCATGCCCGGTCGACCTGGTCGGGGTGCCACGCAGTTCGGGGTCCATTGAAGGAATTGCACCTGGCAAAGAACCCAACGGCGTCCTCCCCGAGAATCTGCCTCGCGGCGCCGTAGAACCTATTGTCCTCCAAGAGAGAACCCAGGAATGGCGTTTCGGGCCGCTGGTTTGTCCAGTTTAGCTGCTGTCCGCCGATGCCGGAACGGTCAGATTCGTGGGTCAAGCTGAGACCGAAGGCGAATTCCGCGCCGGCGGTCCTGATCTCGTCCGCGGTAAGTACGCCGCGCAGGACAAGGCAGCCGAAGACTTGGAACTGAGTCAGTTGGATTGGCGTAAGCATCGGGGCCCTCTCCTGCCGGCGGCTAGGTTCTGGAGAGCGTTCGACCTGAACGCGTTTCTAAAACTGTCCGCAGTTTACGATAGCACGAATTGCTCACCATAAGCATTCACTAGAGGCCGCAAAGCGCTTTCGATCCGCCGAACTTGGCGCACGTAAGACGGCTCTAGCGGTCGAACGCCGAGACATCTTGGAGTACCGCGCATCGCAACCGGGTTGAACTCACCAGTCAATCTGTTGGTCCGATACGAAACGGGTCAGCTTGCGCCAGCGGGGTTCTCCGGTGCGATAGTGTTGCCTTTGGTAGAAGGGGTAGTATTTGCCGCGCGGGAAAATCGACACTACGTCATTGCCTCTACGCACCAGCGTGTATTTCCTTTTCTCGATGTACACTACGTCCGTGCGCTCGGCAATGGGAAAGGCGACCGTCACCTTATCCCCTGGATTCACCTCGCCGACCTGGGCATACTTGCCGTCCCATCCAGCGTTTCGATCCGCGCTGTTTACTTGGACGCGGACTTGCGGAGGCGTCACCCATTCAGGGATGCGCACAGCCAGGTCGACTGATTGCTTTATCTTGATCTCTACCCGACCCTGGTAGGGGATGTAGCTGTCTATGTCTGCCCAAGGCGATGCACGGTTCATGAGCAGGTTGACTTTCAGCTTGCCGTCCTGGTGGGTGAGGATACCATTCCACACCCAGTAGATGGCGCGCGCCGCGCAGGCGGTGTCGCCATAAACGAACCCACGCGCACCTGAAGCGTCTTCGTACCAATCATTGGGAGCGGCGCCTGTAGGCCACGAGCCCAGGTTGCGTTCCGCCACCCGGTCGATACTTTGAGCAGGGCCGGCCTGCAGGGCGTGACGATAACCGGCGGAATCCCCGCTCGGAGTGACCATCGATCCGGGCAGATGGTATACCCAATCGGACTGCAGCATCTGAGCTTCGGCCAACATATTCCGCACCCATCGATCAACGTCATCCCAACAGTCGGCAACTTCCGCTCTGCTGAGCTGCATGGCCAAACCGATCATATCGGCCGCTCCACAAATCTCGGTCCCGTTGAACTCATTTCTGACGAACTCTTCCGTGGTGCGTTCATCGATCTCGCCACTGATACTGGGCTCCTGCCAGCCGGGGCTGCTGACGTGATTCGGGAAATAGCCGATCAGATTATCTATCTTAGTTTTGGTCCATTCGTAGCTCTTGACGACGAACTCAAGCAGTTCGTCATCGCCGGTGAGTAGGGCGTAGTCGGTGAAAGATTGCAGGGCCCTGGAGTGGTAGTGAATGAACGCTTTGACCGATCCTTTCTGAGGGCTCAGGAGTACGCCTTCCGGAGTGAAAATGGTCTCCTTCAGAAACGCGATTAGCTTTCGGGCCAAGGCCCCGGCAGGTTCGTAGCCAATCTGCCCGAAGGCGCACACCAGGCCGAACGAGACTATGGACATCTCTCCCATTTGGAACTGGTAGCGAGGCTTCACGTCCGCCGGGGGATTCTTCTCACCCCAGAACGGGCTAGGCCAATAGTAGGCGTAATCGCCTGCGTCCACCGCTAGCTCGGCTAACCCATCTACAAGTCGCCGGATGGGCTCCTGCCATAACGAGCCGCCATCCCTTGTCTCATACAACGACATCACCCGCAGCATTTGACCACAAATGAATGGGTTGATCAGCTGCTCCGCGGTCCGGTCCATAGTAAAAGCATATTTGCTTGGATTGTGATCGAACGCCCAAGGGCGACCCTTAGTGGGCTGGTAGATGAGACCGTCGGGGCCCTGCTGGTGCAGAGTTACTTCCATCCAGCGACGGTCGACGTGGAGGTTTTGCTCGCTGCCACACATGATGCGGTCTAGGCAGGTGGATTCTTGAAATTTGGGCGTGATCGACGGACTGGCGAAATCCGCTTCCATTATCGGAGCGGGAGTCCAACTGACTCTCCAATAAGGCTCAAAATCCGCCAGTGGATTGGGATTCTCGGTCATCGCGTGAATCGCGAGGCGCGCTCGCTCGGCCAGATCCAACGTATCCGGCACCATCGCCTCGTAGCGCTCGCCCCGGAAGGGGGGCATTTCGCATTCAGGAATCTGTGGACTGATGTAGCCTATGGGGTCTCCGGGATTCCAGTTGCCTAATAGATCCGTCATTTTTTCTCCAAGAATCTTGGAATACCTCGGCCGGCCGCATCAATGACTAGGTCGGCAGCGCCCTCTTGATGAGATTTCATCGCTTCGCTCGCAGTCACAACGGTCGGTGTCATTAGGGAAAGCGAAGCTACGGAGCAAAAACCGGCTCCTTGATACCGACACCCAGCGGCACTCACATTCTAGCCTTCTGCCAAGGGCAAGCCATTCAACAGTCCCGGCGTAAACTCCTGCGCTGACAGCAGGGTTACTTTTTTTCAACGGCTTATGTATACTAATGCAATCTTAGTCGATTCGCTATAGATTGAGGGAGGTGCGTAACTCAAGAAACTACCCGGCGCTGACCGAGGAGGTTGACCGAGACAATCGATCAACCGGAACGTAAACGGCGCGGTCTGTACCATCAGAGCGGGGAAGCGCATTTTTGGTTATTCGTAGAAATATTCTTAACCGGCGCAAGGTAAGTTCTTTAAAAAGGGGGTGATGCGTACCAATTGCTTGGCAGACTGGCCCCTGGTTGCGGTTTGGGGCCGGGATGAACTGATTAGGTTTGACAAAGGAGAGGAACTCGGATGTCCGAAATGATCAAAGCGTTTTCAAGCAGGCTATCACGTCGCGCTTTTCTAGCCGGCTTGGGTGCGGCGGCTGCCTTACCCATCCTAGCGGCCTGTCAACCGGAGATCGTCGAGGTTGAAAAGATCGTCGAGAAGGAAGTAACTCGCGTTGTCGAGAAACCTGTCGAGATAGAGAAGGAAGTCACCGTCATAAAAGAGGTAGAAACGACGGGAGTGCGCGGTCCGATCAAAATGGCGGCCTGGGGGGCGGATCACTTCCGGAAGGGCATCGAGCCGATCGCGGTGAAGACTGGCATCCTGGCGAATGTCTTTGGATACCCGGGCGCGTTCAACACCAAGCTAATGGCTGAAATAGCGGCGGGCGTGGGACCCGACTTACTACTGTTCGACTCTTTCTGGATGGGCGACTTCTTCGCACGAGATGTAACCGTTGACTTCAATACCTATCTGAAGGCGTTCAATGTGGACCCGTCAGGGTGGGCGATGGACCTCCAGTTGGATGGCGGGTTCAAGGGCAAGCTGCAAGGCGTACCGTTCTCCGCCCCGCGCCCATTTATGGTCATGATCAACGCCGGTATGGCCCAATCAGAGGGTTATAGCGATAGCGACCTGCCGTTGTGGGGGCAGGAGAACTACGACTCCTGGTCGGTGGACGACATGCTTGAGTTTGGCGAGAACATGACCAAGGTGACCAGCGCCGGCAAAGTCGAGCGCTTCGGCTGGGACACCCTGTTGGAGTGGACTGCATGGAGCCTTATCGACATCCACATGCAACACATAGCAAGTAACGGTGGCTGGTTCTGGGAAGATCCTTGGGATTACGAACCGGCGGAAACTACCATTACTAATTCTGAAGTGATCGAAGCACTCGACTGGGTCCGCCCAACAATTGAGAAAAATATCTGCCCCGATACGGGCACCGCGAGCGCGGCCGGCAAATATGCGACAATCGGCAGCGGGCTCGCTGCCTCTATCACCGCCCCGATGGTTGCTGGCTTTCCGGCCAGAGATTACTTGAAGGCGATAGATATTCATGCCATCTATCATCCGTACTTCAAGGACCGTGTACAGCAGTACCAGAGCAACATTCTGTGCGTGAACAAAGAGTCCAAATTCCAGGATGAGGTGGCGGAATGGATAATTGAGTTCGTCACCGATGACGACGTAATCCGTTTACGACTTTACAACGACATCCCATCGTGGAACCCAGCCCAATTCATTGGTGAGTTGGATTCGGGCCAGTTCAAGGATATCTTGTTGATGTCGATCTCTCACCTGGCAGGCCACTCCACGGTGCCGGAGTTTGCCGAGGGCGCCAGACCGTTGCCTCGAAACTTTGGTCTCAAAGGCGCGTTCGTAAGAGACACTCTAGGCGCCGGGTGGGAGCGCTACCTGGAAGGTAAGCAAACGCTGAAGGAAGCCTGGTCCGAAGACAAGGTGAAGATCGATGCCGAGCTTGCCAAGGGCTATGGTTAGCGGAGGCTGGTGAATCGAACTGTTTGGGCCGGTCGAGGACTCGTCGCACGACGGCATCGGCCGGCCAGGCGTTCGCTGATATTCGGATAGTGGTGACCACGTTGGCCTAGGCAACTCATTCGAACGTCGAAGGTTCTCCTGGGGAGAGACGAGGCAATCTCTCATTCTTTCTCGGTGGGCAACACCTGGGATGTAGATAGATGAGCGCGCGTTCTTAGGGGATCTCCATACCGCTGCGGGTTTGCGAACTTGCTATTCGCTACATCCGTTGGAGTTGTCCAGTTCGACCATCGCTGGCTTGTAGCTTGTGTTTTGAAGCCATATAAACGATAGCTGTGGGGGGTGAGATGTCACAGATTGCATCCTCGGCAAGCATGAAGCCCGCTGGGTTTGCGGCCACAGCTCCGCGCAGAAGATGGTGGAATACCCTGTCGGGTAGGGAAGCGATCGCCTTCTACCTGTTTCTTTCTCCTTGGATTATCGGCTTCATCTGGTTCACCGTAGGACCGATGCTAGCTGCGGGCGTTCTGGTGTTCCACAAGTACGACATCCTTGGTGCCCCTTTTCCCGGAAAATTCGTCGGGCTCGATAATATCAAGCAACTGCTTGCAGGGGGGGACGACCTATTCTGGAAATCCCTCAGGGTAACTACTGTCTATACGTTGTTTGCGGTTCCGGCGAATGTAATCGTTGGGTACCTGATAGCGTTGATGCTAAACCAGAGCGTTCGCGGGTTGTCAATCTGGCGAACGATATACTACCTGCCCGCTGTTGTCCCCATCGTGGCGTCGGCTGTTCTCTGGCAGTGGATGTTGAACAGCGAATTTGGCGTGGTCAACTATGCGCTTTGGCTAGTTGGCATCGATGGGCCGAACTGGTTCGGCAGTGAGGATTGGGTTCTTCCGGCCTACGCGTTGATGACAATCTGGGGCGCAGGTGGCGGTTTGATCCTCTACCTCGCGGCTATGCAAAGCGTCCCGACGACCCTGTACGATGCGGCGAAGGTCGATGGCGCAAATGCCTTGCAACGTTTGCGTCACGTTACTATTCCGATGACCACCTTTGTCATCTTCTTTACCACTGTTACAGGGTTCATAGGCTCTTTTCAGATATTTGCGGCCGGCTTCGTTATTACAAACGGAAGACCCAACAACGGATCACTATTCTACGTGCTTTACCTCTATAACGTTGGCTGGCGGTACCTACAGATGGGCTACGCTGCGCTGCTGGCCTGGGTCCTCTTCTTGCTGATTCTGATCTTGACGACCCTACTGTTGCTCACCTCGACGAAGTGGGTACACTACGAGGGTGCGGAAAAGGCATGACTACGAGCGATGCTGCCCGCGAATCAGGGCCGGCCACGGCGACGATCTCGCCGGTTACGTTTCGAACGCGAAAAACAAGATCGGCCGTTATGCAGCGGACTATAAGCCGGTCTTTGCTTTATCTGGTTATTATGGCGGGCGCTATTGTGTTCGCCTGGCCGCTGGCCTGGCTCGTCTCGTCGTCATTGAAGCCCGACCACGAGATATTCATTTTTCCACCTAATCTGATTCCGAGTGATTTTATATGGAATGCTTATCCAGAAGCATTAGCGGGCTTCAAGTTCATAGAGCGTCTTAGCAACACGATGACAATTGTTTTGGGCGTTTTGATCGGCCGGCTGATCTCTTGCAGTATGGCGGCGTACGCGTTTGCCCGATTGCGAGCGCCGGGGCGAACACCGTTTTTCGTGGTAGTACTTGGCACAATGATGCTGCCCTATTACGTTCAGTTGATCCCACAGTTTATTATGTTCAAGGAACTCGGCTGGCTCAATTCATTCTTGCCTTTGATAGTGCCCGACTGGTTCGCCGCCAGTGCATTTTCTATCTTTCTGCTGCGCCAGTTCTTTATGTCTATCGATCGCGAGTACGACGACGCGGCGAGGATAGACGGATGCGGATTCTTGGGAATCTTCTTGCGCATCATCGTGCCTATGTCCTTGCCGGCTCTGGGAGTGATCGCGATCTTGACTTTCATGAGCGAGTACAACGATTTCCTGCGCCCGCTTCTATATCTGAACGATCTCGAAAAATTCACCCTGGTGATCGGAATAAGGGTATGGGAGGGGTCCGAGCTAGGATTGAATCGTGCCCGCGAGACATACATTATGGCGGTCAGCGTGGCGATGACGGCGATACCGATGGTGGTCTTCTTCTTCACTCAACGCTACTTCATCCAGGGCGTCGTGATCGGCGGGTTGAAGGGATAGCCCGTCCGGCGCCCAGTTGTGGGCGGATCAAGACCAACAGGAGGTGGCAAATAACAGGGCTTTTCGCTTCGCTAATCTCACGACTACGAATGGCTTGTGTATGGAAAAGATTGCTTGTCCCCGTCAGTCTGATCAATGACTTAAGAAGGTCTGTCATTATGAGGTCGCCCCGAGGAAATGCCCGATGCAATCTCATTCGGTGAGATTCCCGGTTTTCGCCGGCTAAGCGGAGCGCTAAACAATGCCCTTTGAGCCCCAAACATACTCTAATCGAAAAGCGTTGGGTTAATACCGTGCTAAGTAACAATAGTTATAGCTTCAGAGTGGTCGCAGTCGTAGTGGCGGCCTGTCTGCTAACAATATTTTCAGCCTGTCAAGCGGCGGGGCCACCGCCGCCTACGCCCACCCCCGGGTTTAAGAGTAGGTGGGTGGTTTCTACGTTCACACCTAATCCCGCCAAGGCCCATTTCACGCCGTCGCCGACTAGCCCCACCAGGCTTGAGCAGAAAGAGGCCTTGGAGAGCGAGATGGACCAGGCTGTCGCCAAGCTCACCAAGGCTATCGAAGATGATCCAACCGATGCCGGAGCCTACAACGAACGGGGTCTTGCTTACGCCAAGCAAGACAAACTGGAAGAGAGCGTTGCTGATTTTACCAAAGCTATTGAGCTTGACCCTAACTTAGTGACCGCCTATAACAACCGGGGCAAATCTTACGGCGAGCAGCGCAAGTTCGACGAAGCGATAGCTGACTTGACCAAAGCAATCCAGCTTGACGCAGACTATGCTATCGCCTATTACAACCGAGGAGTTGCCTTACAAAACAGTCAGCGGCGTAAGGAGGCTGCTGAGGACTATAAGAAATACCTTGAGTTGAGGCCGGACGCGCCGGAGCGGGCTCAAGTCAAACAATTGATACAATTGTACGGAGAATAGGGTCCCTGCGGCAAACCGTCGCCCTTAGCGACGCCCCCCGACAAATAAATGAGAAGTAAGCTCAGCCGTAGCCGCCGTGCCATCTTAATGTTTGGCGGCAGCATTCCTGCAAACGGCTATATCAGCCTGTTAAGCGGCGGGGCCACCTCCAGCACCGCCTACCCGTGGCAGTGCAAACGTACCAGGCCAAAGGGACTTCTATAATCAGCCTGCTACTTGGTTGACGAAGTCGCCTACGGGCCCGCAGACGCCGTCACCGACCAGGCCGAGCATGCGGGAGCAGAAGGAAGGGGGGTATTTCGCACCCAGGAATCTGTGGACTGATGTAGCCTATGGGGTCTCCGGGCTTCCAGTTGCTGAGTCGATCCGTCATTTTTTCTCCAAGAATCTTGGAATACCTCGGCCGGCCGCATCAGGAACCTGCTCGGCAATGAAGGGCTGATGAGATTTCATCGCTTCGCTCGAATCGTAGTGGTCGGTATCATTGCGAAGGGCAAAGCGACGGCGCGATCTCCGGCTCTTTGGTACCTACACACAGTGCCATCTACTATCTGCATGAATCTCGAGCCTTCTAGTTCGGGGTAACTGTTCAGATTTGAGAGTAATTCGTCCTGCGCCTGTGCGAATTGTGATCGAACAAGGACCCTAGGTTGTGGCGGAACTGCCCATAGCGACTCGACGTGGCACGGGTGCGCCGGCCGCCCCTCGCGTGGATTCCGGCTTTCGCCGGAATGACGACGTGGGGGGCGGGAATGACGGTAGGGACGCCGCGAATGACGGTAGCGGTTGTGGGAACGACGATGAGATGTTAATCAGGCGGTCTATCCCGGATCGGAGTCCGGGACATGCTTTCATAGCAATCGCTCATGCCGGCTGGCGCCGGCACACCAAGGTATGAAAAGCGGGAGTTGTGGTTTGGTACAGCAAATTGGCACGGTGGGTTCTGCTACGCCTCACCCCGACCCCAGCGGGGGACAAGCCCCCGCGCTACATTTTCTCATTCCGCCAACGCCCATCGGTCTACAATTCGGCAAGTTTCGCCCGTGGAGAGCCGGCATCGAGGTTGATTGGAGGGCACATTTTCGTACGAATCGCCCATGCTGGCTGGCGCCGGCACACCAAGGTATGAAAATTGGATGCATTGGTTGGTGGGAGATTTCTAGGTGTCATTGCCACAACCCACACCTCACCTAGATTCCCGCTTTCGCGGGAATGACGAGTGCGAGGGGATTCCAACGAACGCCCGCATGACGAGACCAACGGTCGTGACGGGAACCATCCATTATCGTACCAACGATACTCACAAGATTGGGCCCCTAAGTCTGAACAGTTACAGTTCGGCCAGTCTGTTGACACGCCCGAATTGGAAGTTTATCCTAGCGTAAGGTGACCGGAGTCGGCCAAACAGGAAGTCAGTGCGGTTCCTACTGGTATCAGTTGAGATTAAGGAGGCGCGTAAAGGAGATAGTTAATCGGCGCCGACGAGGCTGGTTGACCGAAACAATCGATCAAACGGATTAATAGCCGCTCCGTGATGAACGATGGAAGTGTTTCTTCGTTCATCGTCGGAGACATTATTCAATCGAATAGGATAAGTCATTAAAAAGGGGGTGATGCGCGCCAATTGCTCGGCAAGCTCGCCCCTGGTTGTGATCCGGGGATCGGCTGAACTGAAAAGGTATCATCGAGGAGAGGAACTCGGATGTCCGAATTTATGAAAGCGTTTTCAAGCAGACTATCACGGCGCACTTTTCTGGCCGGATTGGGGGCGACGGCTGCCTTACCCATCCTAGCGGCCTGTCAACCGGAGATCGTCGAGGTTGAAAAGATCGTCGAGAAGGAAGTAACTCGCATCGTCGAGAAGCCGGTCGAGATAGAGAAAGAGGTCATCCGCGAAGTCGAGGTAGAGAGGAGGGGAGTGCGCGGCCCGATAAGAATGGCGGCTTGGGGGGCGGATCACTTCCGGAAGGGCATTGAGCCGATCGCTGTGAAGACTGGCATCCTGTTGAATGTCTTTGAATACCCGGGCTCGTTCAACACCAAGCTGATGGCTGAAGTAGCGGCGGGCGTGGCTCCCGACATAATGCTGTTTGACTCTTTCTGGATGGGCGACTTTTTCGCACGGGATGTAACCGTAGACTTCCTTACCTATCTGAAGGCGTTCAATATCGGACCAGAGCACGAGAACTGGGCAGTTGACCTCATGTTGGATGGCGGGTTCAAGGGCAAGCTGGAAGGTCTACCGTTCTCGGCGCCGCGCGCAATGGGCGTCTTCGTTAATGGTGGTATGGCCGATGCGGAGGGTATAGGCAGGAGCGACCTGCCGTTGTGGGGGCAGGAGAACTACGACTCCTGGACGCTGCCCGACATGATCGAGTTGGGCGAGAACTTGTCCAAGGTGACCAGCGACGGTAAAGTCGAGCAATACGGCTGGGATACGCTCATGGCGAATATCAAGTGGAATCTTACCGATGTCCACATGCAGCACGTCATGAGTAACGAGGGCTGGTTCTGGGAAGATCCCTGGTCTTACGAGCCGGAGGAAATGACCTGTACCACTCCTGAAGTGACCGAAGCGCTCGACTGGGTTTACCCACTACAAGACAAAAAGATAATTCCAGATCCGTCCGTGTCGGCCTCGATTGGAGGCCATCAGACGTTCATAGGGAAGCACGCCGCCTCATTGACATTCCCGATGGTTGCGGGCTTTCATCAAGGGGATGAGTTTAAGGACGTAGAAGTTCGGACCTTCTATCTGCCGTACACGAAGAAGCGTGTACAGCAGTACCAGAGCAACCTTATGTGCGTGAACAAGGAGTCCAAGTTCAAGGACGAGACGGCGGAATGGATAATCGAGTTCGTCACGGATGATGAGATGAACCGGATAAAACTCTACAACGATATCCCGGTGTGGAACCCGGCCAAATGGATTGGTGAGTTGGATTCGGGCCAGTTCAAGGATACCCTGTTGATGTCGATCTCTCACCTGGCAGGCCATTCGACAGTGCCGCACCTTGCCGAGGACGTCAACGCAGTCCCGCGACACTTCACCCTCAAAGGCGCCTTCGTCAGATCCACACTGGGCTCCGGATGGGAGCGCTACCTGTTAGGCAAGCAGACGCTGGCGGAAGCCTGGGAAGAAGCAAGGATTGAGATCGATGCCGAACTCGCCAAGGGCTATGGTTAGCGGAGGCTGGTAAATCGATGTGTTTGGGCCGGCCGACGATTCTTCGCATAACGGCGTCGGCCGGCCAAGCGCTCGCGGGTATTCGGGTAGTGGAGCCGAGGTCGGCCTAGGCAACTCATTCGACCGTCGAGGGCTCGCGTGGTGAGGGACGAGGGAATCTCTCATTCGTTCTCGGTACGCACCACAAGGCGCGGAGATGGCTGAGCGGGCGTTCGCGGGGGAATCTCCATACCGCCTTAGATCTGCTTACCTACTCTTTGATACATCCCTGAGCGTTATCCAGTTCGAACGTAGCTGGCTTGTAGCTTATATTCTGAAGCCATAGAAACGATAGCTGTGTAGAGTGAGATGTCACAGATTGCATCCTCGGCAAGCGTGAGGCCCGCGGGGTTGGCGGCCACAGCTCCGCGCAGAAGATGGCGGGATACCCTGTCGGGTAAGGAAGAGATCGCCTTCTACCTGTTTCTTTCTCCCTGGATTATCGGCTTCATATGGTTCACGGTCGGACCGATGATAGCCGCGGCCGTTATGGTGTTCCACAAATATGACATTCTCGGGACTCCTTTTCCGGGAGAATACGTCGGCTTGGACAACGTCAAGCGGTTGCTCGCGGGCGGGGACCCTCTGTTCTGGAAATCACTTCGAGTCACCACGGTCTTCACGTTGTTTGCGGTGCCGGCCAATGTAATCGTGGGGTACGTGATAGCGTTGATGCTCAACCAGAGCATTCGCGGGCTGTCGATCTGGCGAACTATATACTACCTGCCGGCCGTAGTTCCGATCGTGGCGACGGCTGTCTTGTGGCAGTGGATGCTGAACAGTGAGTTCGGCGTGATCAACTATTTGCTCTGGCTGGTTGGCATACGGGGGCCGGGATGGTTGGGCACCGAGGAATGGGTACTTCCGTCCTTCGCGTTGATGACAATCTGGCAGGCGGGTGGTGGTTTAATCCTCTACTTGGCGGCTATGCAAGGCGTTCCGACGACCCTGTACGATGCGGCGAAGGTAGATGGCGCGAATGCCTTGCAACGTTTGCGTCACGTTACTATTCCGATGACCACGTTTGTCATCTTCTTTACCACTGTTACAGGGTTCATAGGCTCTTTTCAAATATTTGCGGCCGGCTTCGTGATTACGAACGGAAAGCCCAACAACGCCTCACTTTTCTACGTGCTCTACCTCTATAACGTTGGCTGGCGGTACCTACAGATGGGCTACGCCGCGGTGCTGGCCTGGGTCCTCTTCTTGCTGATTCTGATCTTGACGATTCTACTGTTGGTCACCTCGACAAAGTGGGTACACTACGAAGGTGCGGAGAAGGCATGACTACGAGCGATGCTGTCCGCGAATCAGGGCGTTCCGTGGTCTCGCCGGTTACGTTTCGAACGCGAAAAACAAGATCGGCCATCATACAGCGAACTATAAGCCGGTCTTTGCTTTATCTGGTTATCACAGTGGGCGCTATTATATTCGTCTGGCCGCTGGCCTGGCTGGTCTCGTCGTCATTGAAACCGGACCACGAGGTATTCATTTTTCCGCCAAATCTTATTCCGAGCGATTTTGTATGGAATGCTTATCCGGAAGCGTTGGCGGGGTTCAAGTTCGTAAACCGTCTACGTAACACCATGACAATTGTCGTAGGCGTAGAGATAGGCCGGCTGATCTCTTGCAGTATGGCGGCGTACGCGTTTGCCCGCTTGCGAGCGCGGGCGCGAACACCGTTGTTCGTGGTAGTGCTTGGCACAATGATGCTGCCTTATTACGTTCAGTTGATCCCACAGTTTATTATGTTCAAGCACCTCGGCTGGCTCAATTCGTTCTTTCCTTTGATAGTTCCCGACTGGTTCGCCGTCAGCGCATTTTCTATCTTTCTGCTGCGCCAGTTCTTCATGTCTATCGATCGCGAGTACGACGATGCGGCGACGATAGACGGATGCGGATACTTCGGAATCTTCTTGCGCATCATCGTGCCTATGTCCTTGCCGGCTCTGGGAGTGATCGCGATCTTGACTTTCATGAGCGAGTACAACGATTTCCTGCGCCCGCTTCTGTATCTGAACGATCTCGAGAAATTCACGCTGGTGATCGGAATAAGGATATGGGAAGGCTCCCTGCTAGGATTGAATCGTGCCCGCGAGACCTACATTATGGCGGTCAGCGTGGCCATGACCGCGATACCGATGGTGGTCTTTTTCTTCACTCAGCGCTACTTCATCCAGGGCGTCGTGATAGGAGGGCTGAAAGGCTAGCCCGGCTGCCGGCGCAACCAACAACTGGCGCTTTGATCGACGGCTCACGATAGGAGAACTGAAAGGCCTTTGGAAGGATGTCATGCCAAGAAACAATAGTCGCGGCTCGAAAGTCATGTCAGTTGTTGTGGCGGCCTTGGTGCTCACGGTTCTTTCAGCATGTCAAGCAGGACCACCTGCGCCAACGCCCACGCCAGGTGTAAGAGATTATTGGGAAAAACCCACCCTAACACCCAATCCCCTCCACGCTGATTTCACGCCGACGCCGACTCGGCCGAGCATGCGGGAGCAGAAGGAAGCCTTGGCGAGCGAGGCGGACCAAGCTATCGCCAAGCTCACCGAGGCTATCGAAGACGATCCAACCGATGTTGGAGCCTACAGCGACCGGGGCGAAGCGTACGCGCAGCAGGGCGAGCTTGAAAGCGCCATCGCCGACTTTACCAAGGCGCTCGAGCTAGACCCCGATCTTGTAGCCGCCTACAACTTCCGGGGCAAAGCCTACAGCGAGCAGCGGAAGCTCGAGGAAGCAATAGCCGACTTCACCAAGGCCATAGAGCTTGACGCAGAATATGCCATCGCTTACTACAACCGAGGAGTCGCGTTCCAAAGCAGTGACAAGCGGAAGGAGGCGGCTGCGGACTATAAAGAGTACCTTAGGTTGGAGCCGGACGCGCCGCAGAAGAGCAGACTGAAACAGCAGATACAGATGTTCGGAGGGTAGAGCTCCGACAGTCCGCGATGCTCTTATACCTTGAAGCGCAGTGATTTGAAGAAGTGCAATGAGAGTATTTTGGAGGTGGCGTGCTATGAAAAGTAACCTGAGCCACGGCTCCAATGCCATCTTGGTTCTGGCGGCGGCGTTCCTGCTAATAGTCCTATCAACCTGTCAAGCGGCAGGACCACCCGCGGCAACGCCCACCCCAGGCGCGGCCGACTTTTACCTGCAACCGACAATAACGCCCAATCCCCTCCACGCTCATTTCACGCCAACGCCGACTAGGCCGAGCATGCGGGAGCAGAAGGAAGCCTTGGCGAGCGAGGCGGACGAGGCTATCGCCAAGCTCACCGAGGCTATCGAAGATGATCCGACCGATGTTGGAGCCTACAGCGACCGGGGCGAAGCGTACGCCCAGCAAGGCGAGCTTGAAAGCGCCATCGCCGACTTTACCAAGGCGCTCGAGCTAGACCCCGATCTTGTAGCCGCCTACAACTTCCGGGGCAAAGCCTACAGCGAGCAGCGGAAGTTCGACGAAGCAATAGCCGACTTCACCAAGGCCATAGAGCTTGACGCAGAATATGCCATCGCTTACTACAACCGAGGAGTTGCCTACCAGAGCAGTGACAAGCGGAAGGAGGCGGCTGCGGACTATAAAGAATACCTTAGGTTGGAGCCGGATGCGCCGCAGAAAAGTAGACTGAAACAGCAGATACAGATGTTCGGAGGCTAGGGCGTTCCACGATTTTCCCGGCGAAATGTGGTTCCTTGAGCTATTGTCGACACTAGGTTCCCGAAGCGCCTTGTCAAATGCCATCTGGGTGGTACAGTTGGCCTAGAGGGAGCGGAAGGCATGAAGATCTGCATGTTCCATCTGATGCCCTATCGAGACCTGCCGGCCGACTTCGCTGAAAAGTACCGCAGTGTCTGGGTGGACATTCCCAGCGATCTGTTCGATCCGGCCCAGGGCCACGTAACGTACAATCAGTCGCTCGACGAGCTCGAATACGCCGCGGCGATGGGCTATGACGGCATCTGCGTCAACGAGCACCATAGCAACGCCTATGGCCTGATGCCATCGCCGAACCTGATGGCTGCCAGCCTGGTACGTCGAACTAGAGACGTAGCGATCATAGTATTGGGCACGTCGATCGCGCTCTACAACCCGCCGATTCGGGTGGCGGAAGAGTACGCGATGCTGGACTGTATCAGTGGCGGTCGATTGGTGGCGGGATTCCCGGTCGGTACCAGCATGGATACGAATTTCACCTACGGTGTCAACCCTTCCTCCCTACGAGAGCGCTACCGCGAAGCTGCGGACCTGATCGCCCGGGCATGGACCGATCCTGAAGTATTCAGTTGGGACGGTCGCTTTAGTCAGCTTCGTTACGTGAATATCTGGCCCCGGCCTGTTCAAAAGCCCCACCCTCCGGTATGGGTTCCGGGAGCGGGCTCAATCGAGACATGGGATTGGACGCTGGATAAGAGTTACGTTTACTGCTACCTCTCCTACCATGGTTTCAGGCGTGGCAAGAAGATCATGGACGGGTTTTGGAGGAGGGTCGAGGAGAGGAACATCGAGCCGAACCCGTACCACGCCGGCTTTCTCCAACTCGTGGTGGTGGGCGAGTCGACCAGCGAGGTGGAGGAGAGATATGGTCCCCACGTCGAGTACTTCTATAACAAGATGCTGCACTTTTATCCTGGGTTTGCCGAGGCGCCTGGCTATCGTACGACTGCAACGATCAAGGCCGGATTGCTAGGGCAGACCGGCAATACTTGGGCGCAGCGCACCGGAGCGATGCGTTGGAAGGACTTTGTAGCGCAGGGAAACGTTATCGCCGGCACGCCGAGCCAGGTCACCGAGCAACTGGAGGACGTGGTCAAGAGTCTGAACGTCGGCCATCTGATGTTACTCAACCAGATTGGGTCGATTCCACATGATCTGGCTAAGGAAAATATCAGGCTAACCGCGACGAGAGTGTTGCCGAAGCTGCGTCCGATGTGGGAGGGTCAGTGGGAGAACAGGTGGTGGCCTCAGCCTTTGCGTGATCGACGAGAGCCGGCCCAACTGTTGTTCTAGGCTGCCATCAGGGCGTCGAGCCGGCGTTTCACCTCTGCGGCCAACAGGTTCGGATCCCACTCCGATAATTTATGACTGAAGACTTCTACTGCCCACACTCCATCGTACCCAGTCGCGCGGATAGCGTCTCTCATATCTTCCAAAGGCACCAGTCCCTCGCCGAGTATAGCGTCGCGATATCCGACGTTCTTGTACGGAGCGCAGTCATTGCGGATGGTGTCACTAAAGTGAACCGATAGAATCAATCGCGGGTCCAGGGCGGCCACCTCCTCCCACGAGGTTTCACTGGCCCACAGCTGAAGAGAGTCGGCGACGAAGCCAACGTTCTCCTTGCCGGCGGCATCTATTACTTCCAGGACCCTTCTGAGATCGTGCATTGGAGTGCCGGCCGAGTTCTCCAGGCCCAGATGGACTCCGAAGCCGGCGGCAATGTCGGCCAGATCGGCAATCGCTTTGGACACGTTCGTGCGAGTCTCAGGCCAGAGGTCTTCCCCGTATCCGTCTCCGGCAAACACCTCGACCTGCAAAGTGGGACAGTTGAGCGCCTTGGCCGCCGCACAGAGCCTTTCGCATTGCCGGTAAATGTCTTGTAGTGTCCCTTGCACCTTATCGATGCCGTCGAAGAGAGTTGTGCTGCTGGATTGACCGTCGGTTTGGGGTAGGGCGCCTCCCGATCCCCGGTCCGCAATCGGAAGGACCAAGGCGGCGAAGTTGTTTACCTTCAGCCTGCCCAGGGCCGGCACGAGCTCTTCTGGTTGATAACCAGCGTCAAGATACCGCTCCAACTTGGGGGCCCACAGGTCAATCGCATCGTAGCCGGCATTCTTGATGATCTGAATGTCGGTTACGACATTGGTATGCATCATGCTGAGTGAATGTAGTCCAAGTAACACTTTACCGTCTCCTAGTCGTGCGGGATTGCTAGTTTCGTAACAGTTCAGATTTGGGTGTATGTCTCTCCTCCATGCCCGTGAACTGGATAGGTCAAGTCGCCATTCGGGGCCTCAGTCGGCGGTCAAGGGGTGATTTCCAACCTACCGATGCCAAATCCATGAGCTGCTCGACCTCATCCCCTCGCCTTGCGTCGTCTTCGACCTGGCCCCCTTCTCCTAGCCAGAGCCTCTCTCAGAAGTCTGAAACCCCCAAGGTCGTCGAGTTCTGGATGCTGGTTTTCGCTCGTGTGACGGTGTTATCTGCCGTATTTCCACCCTTTTCGCTTCACAAAACGCTAGAATCAGTCTGCCCTGCCTCGCGCGAACCCAGTCAAGGGACTTTTGAGACGACCTCTAGCCAGGAGAAGGGGGATCTTTGTTGTGTGGGACACCCCGACATCCCCCGGCATCCGCCTGAGGCGGATCGCCCTTGCAACCCCTTCCTGGCTTTCCCCGATCAGACGTCCTCGTCTGCGGCAGACCCTCATTGGTGCGATCCGCCTAGGCGGACGCCCATACGGAGCAGGTACCCCTAAATCTGAACATTTACCTAGTTTCGATTTGCCCATAAATTTCAGCGTGCCAGCGACCAAGGAATCCCGGGGTTGGGGCTGAACCTTGGCGTCGGCTAGTGTCAGCCGGACCGGTCCCACAGTCGAGCGGTAGCGTCAGATTCCGTATATTCAATTGTCCAATGGGGAGACGCATTGACGTGCAAGGACTCTCGGTGGGAAGACTCAAGGCTCTACGAAAACGCATTTGCCTGTGTTTCCCGCATCGAATGCGGCAAAGGCCTGGTCTGCTTGGTCGAGGCGGAACTGGTGGGTGATCAGCTTCCGCAAGGGTACTCGCCTATCGACTATGAACCTGGCACACTCCTCCAATCCGGTATTGCTGAACGTCCAGGATCCTGAGATCGAAAGTTGTTTCAGGATAACATCCTTGAATACGTCGAACGTCGTAGGCTCGCCCAGACCGACAAAACATACACGACCCCAAGGTTGGGTGCATTTCAAGGCGTTTACGCGCGCGGCCGGATTGCCGCTACACTCGGCCGACGCCTCAACCCCTTCGCCGGCTGTCAGGTCTAGAATTGCCTCGACCGTGTCGACCTTGGAGGCATCGACAACCGAGTCCGCGCCCAGCTCTTTCGCCAAGACGAGTCGATCCTCTACGACGTCGATTGCGATGACCCTGGCCCCCATCGCACGGCCCAGCATGGTCGCGCTGAGTCCGACCGGCCCTTGTCCGAAGACTGCCAACGTGTCGCGGCCCGAGACTCCGAGCCTTTTCAGGGCTGAGTAGGCGGTGCCGGTGCCGCAGGATATGGCGGCCCCCTCTTCGAAGGTAAGCTCGGCCGGCAACTCCATCAGTGTTTCCGATCCAACCAGGATGTATTCCGCGTTGGCGCCGTGTTCGTTGAGCCCGTAGCCTTTCAGTCCCTGAACACACATCTGAGCGTAGCCGATCCGGCAATGCTTGCAGATGCCGCAACCTTCGTAGTGGTAAACGATCACTCGATCTCCAACCTTGGCTACGTGATCGGCTACACCCGGCCCGATCTCAGCGACGACCCCACATGGTTCGTGACCGCTGATAACCGGTTCTTCGGCGTTGAAAATATCGGTTGAGCCGTGGTAATAGTGGAGATCGGTGCCACAAATGCCCGACGCCTTGACCTTTACGACGACTTGGGAGAGCGCCGGCCGAGGGTCGGCAAACTCGCGCATCTCGACTTGCCGGTGTCCATGGAGAACAACTCCACGCATGTTTACCTCCAGAATGAGGGCCTGTTCGAGTGTTCGCTTCCATTGTATCGGCTGACAGACAATCGCCTCACCCTCGCCGAGGATGAGAGTAGCACCCACCGGAAAAGTGAGACTATTATGTCGATAGCCATGATCGAGAATTGATATTACCGCGCCGTTTCGATGCTAGGAACTCAAAGGGCGGAGTTGTTCCGCCGTCCCGTGTAAACAACGAGGACTTGGCGAGCATTGGTGCGGAGTCCAAGAGTTGTCCAGGGCGCGATGACGCACCCGAACGCAAACGCGCGCATTGGATAGGCTCAATTACAGCCTATTTCTTGGTGGCTCCCGCTTCATTGAGGATTTGGAGCGCTTGTCTGGCCGCCTCGACCATCTCCGCCCTGTAATATCTCTTTTGCTTCAGCATTCGATTCAGGATTGGGCGCATATTCTCGTCGCCGGCCCTAGCCTGCTCGAACAGTCTCTCCGTCCGCTTTTCTAGTCGAGTGTTGTCCCGTGGTATCGTCTTGATGTCAAAATCCGTCCAGTAGTACTTGCCGTCGTCGGATTCCCATCCGTCATAGATTTCTTCCCACGTGAGCCCGGTGATTACGCCGCCGTGAGGACCAAAGACGTCCTCTGCCATCGGTTGGCTAGACGCCTGGTATCGGAAGTCAGCCGAGAACCGCAATCGGTCCGGGGTTACGTTGGGCAGAGATCGGTGAAGGTTCAGGCTGTGAAACACCAGAGCATCGCCGGCTTCGAAATCGGTCGTCAACCAATGGCCGCGCATATCATCCTGGTGAACGGTTATGCCTCCCGTCCCAAATGCCGGATAGTATTCATATAAACCCTTCTTGTGGGTCCCTGGCAAGATGGCCAGACCACCCAATTCGCGCGGGCAGTCGCCAATAGGCATCCAGCAGGTGTAGGTCTCAGTTGTTCCCTGGTTGAACATCCAGTCTTGGTGAGCCGGGGTCATGAACGTCGTGTTCTGAGGGAACATGATCCGTCCCACCTTCCAGAAGTGGGCCATAACTGGCTCATCGAAAATATTTTCCATGACGCTCATTATCGCCGGCGAGAGGGCCAATCGATGCCACGACTCCAGCTTCTGAAGGTTGTTATAGACTGGCCAATACTCTGCGTCACCTTCCACGCAGGTGTGCGAGGTATCGGCTATGCCATCAGCAAGAGGAGCGTCCGAACTGAGCCAACCGGCTTCGCGGAACACCTCAAATGCTCGCGATCTAATATCGCGGATCACCTGCGGCTCAATGAGTCTCCTAAAGAAAAGGTAGCCCTCTTCGTCTACCCGCCGGCGGAGCGCTCCGGCATCGCCGAGGATGTCGTTTGAAGCTCGGAACTCTTTCAGATCAACAGACATCGGGGGTCATCTCCTCCATTTGGGCGCAATGCTTTGGAGTATCTGGGTCGAATATTTCACGGGATTGCACCGCGTCGCCTTCCAATCTCTCCGCTGGTGGACTGTATCCCGTATGGGCAAACAAATGCCAAACTAAGACTAACTCCGACGGTGATTCTACAGCAATATCGACGATCTGCCACCGTCAACGACCAGGCAGGCGCCGGTGCAGAACGAGGACGCGTCTGTCGCCAAGAACAGGGCTGCATTGGCGATCTCCTCCGGCGTGGCACGACGTTTCAGCGGTATGGACCCGGTGTTTTTCCGGATCAGTTCGGGATCGAGTAGCTGTAGCGCCGGCGTTACGACTCCGCCGGGCAAGATCGCATTGACGCGGATTTGCGGGGCGCAGTCCGCTGCCAAAGAACGGGTGAGCGCCAATAGTCCTCCTTTCGCTGATTCATAAGCGGTGTGGGCGGCTTGGCCCCTGATGCCGCTAACCGACGAAGTGTTGATGATGCACCCGCCGCCGTTGTCCAGCATTGGGGGGATGGCGTGTTTTGACGCGAGGAAGGGCGCCTTCAAGCAGACGGCAATTGTGCGGTCCCACTCAAACTCGGAGGTCTCAACAGCTGGATGGTACACTGTCCAGAAGGCATTGTTATGGAGGATGTCGAGCCGGCCAAAGCGGCGAACAGTGGCCTCAATCATGTGCTTAGAGTCCGCGGCTATCGCCACGTCCGCGTGGACGAACAGGCCGGATCCGCCGGATTCCTCGATCAGGGATACAGTTTCGCGGGCATTATCGTCGGCGATATCAACGACGGCGACGCTGGCCCCTTCCCCGGCGAAGAGCAGTGCGGTTGCTCGCCCTATTCCTGAGCCGGCGCCGGTGATTAGCGCTACCTTGCCGGCTAACCTGTCGGCCACTATTCCGCGGCCCGGCCAATCGGAACTCTAGACGATGACACGTACCTCACCATCTTCCACCTTGACTGGGTAATGTCGGAGCTTTACCTTGGGACGGGACAGGTTTTGGCCAGTGGTTATGTCGTACTCCATTGCGTGCCAAGGGCAGATTAGAATCTCGCCGTCCTTGACCCACTCTAATTTCCAGTTGTTCTCCTCGCGGGCAACTAGCGTTCCGGCGATCTTTCCGGTGCATAGAGGTCCCCATTGATGGATGCATAGATTTGGCAGGGCGAAGTAGCGTCCGCTGATATTGAAAACCCCTATCTCGACACCCCGGACGGTGACGATGCGGCGTGCACCATCGGGGAGTTCATCCTCGTGCGCTACAAAGTATTCGCGTTTTCGCCTTTGGGACATTCTGACTCCGTCTAGACGCTCACGATTTGGTCTTGACCGGCGCCGGTATGTTGAATAGCCTGAGCGCGTTCTCGCCCATGACTTTGCGCTTTAGCTCAGCCGGCCAGGGTAAGCCGAAAACGTGCGCGGGATTGTCAAAGTCGTGATGGGGCCAGTCGGAAGCGAAGACCACTGTGTCCTCGCCCCCCTTGAGCAGCTTTATCATCGAGACAAGGTCGGCCGGGTCATCCGGCTCTTCGATCGGCTGAGTCGAAAAGAAGAACCTATCGTTCATATAGTGCGTCGGTCTGTGGGCCAAGGGCATTTCGCGCCGGCGCTCTTGGTACTCCTTGTCCAAGCGCCACATCATGTATGGTGCGTAACCGATGCCGGCCTCGGTGAAAAGGAACTTGAGGTTTGGGAATCGAGCCGGCACGCCTGTGCTGAAAAGGCTTACGAGGTTGGCAATCATCTGGAAGGGGTGAGCCAGTACATGCTTTGGCGCCAGACCCTGCAACTGTTCCAGTTGATTGGGGAACGTCGGAAAGATGTAGGTAAGACCGTGGAAGACGCAGCACAAGTCCGCGGCTTGGGCAGCTTCGAATATGGGATCGTACTTCCGATTGCCCCAAAGCGGATTGACGCCGGCGGTGGGCAACATGATTCCGACTACGTGCTCTTCGTTGCCAAGCAGCTCGATCTCGCGGGCGGCGTCAACCGGATCCTGCGGAACTGTCAACAAGAGTCCTTTCAGTCCGCTCGTCCGCGTCAGCCACTTATCGACCATCCAGCGGTTGTATGCTCGACCAAGAGCGGCAGCGTAATCAGGGTTATCGAGTGCGGCTATCGTCAAGAAGTTGTCTGGAACGCAGACGCCGATGTCTATAAGGAGTTCGTCCAACTCGGCGCGCAATTGGCCGGCGGTGCTGACAATCGGGTCGCGGCCAAGCTTCTCCTTGACAACCTTTCTACCACCGCCGTTTTTTCCGTCGGCGACCAATCGCTCGGAGATGACACGGTTCGCTTCGTTTGCGCCGGCCTGAATGCCGCCGGGAAAGATCACCTCGATGTATGTGGATATGTTGGGGGCATATCCAGGGATGTCTTGGTAGCGGTGAGGTACGTTGTCGTGCAGGCTCTCGAGCGCTACTCGCCAGGGCATGTCACAGTAGGGCGCCAACTCGCCGGGCGGCTCGTTGATATGGATATCGCAGTCGACGACGACTAGGTCTTCGAGCTTGAGTCTCTGGCTACCGCCGGTGTTCATCGTACCGTCACCTCCGACGTTTCTGGGGGCATTTTACACCAGCGCCGAATAGTAGGGACGGATCCTTGGTATCGGGTCGTCCCATTCTCTGCCCAAGGCAGCAGGGTCTTGACGCTATGGCTGGTCATCCGGCCATGTACGGGTTTGTAAGAGCATTTGTTTTGCATTTTTCATATCTTGACGCGTTCGCGTTCCGTGGCCCAATTGAGGTTGGCGGTACGAATCGACGTTTGCACCACGCCGGAGGCGAGAGATACTGAACATATGTTTCATTATTATAACATTGTGGGAGCAGTTGCGCACGCGCCGGAGGACGGGGAAGGTGGGACCGGGCGGTTGGCGGGGCCGTCCAAGCTGGGGACAAGCCCCAGTTAGAGGAATTTCGCGGGCCGGCCATTTTCGTACTAATCGCTCATGCCGGCTGGTGCCGGCACACGAAAGTATGAAAATGAGAGCTGGTCGTTGGAGGTGTTTGGGTGTCATTGGTGCCACCCCTCCCCTCTGGATTCCCGCTTCCGCGAGAATGACGAAGCGATGGGCCGGAACGACGAAGGGATACCGCGAATGACGAATGAGATGCTGCCGGAGCGGTCTATCCCGGATCGTAGTCAGGGACATGCTTTCATAGCAATCGCTCATGCCGGCTGTTGCCGGCCCACCAAGTTATGAAAAGCCGGAGTTGTGGTTTGGTACAGCGAATTGGCGCGGCGGATTCTGCCACGCCCCACTCCGACCCCAGCGGGGGACAAGCCCCCGCACTACATTTTCTCATTCCGCCATCGACCATCGGTCTACAAATCGGCACGTTTCGCCGGTGGAGAGCCGGCATCGAGGTTGATTGGAGGGCACATTTTCGTACGAAGGTATGAAAATGAGACCTGGTCGTTGGAGGTGTTTGGGCGTGGTTGATGCCACCCTTCCCCTCTGGATTCCAGCTTTCGCTGGAATGACGAATCGAGGGGCCGGAATGACGAAGGGATACCGCGAATGACGAATGAGATGCTGCCGGAGCGGTCTATCCCGGATCGTAGTCAGGGACATGCTTTCATAGCAATCGCTCATCCCTGCTGGCGCCGGCACACCAAGTTATGAAAAGCCGGAGTTGTGGTTTGGTACAGCGAATTGGCGCGGCGGATTCTGCCACGCCCCACTCCGACCCCAGCGGGGGACAAGCCCCCGCACTACATTCCCCATTCCCCGCCCCTCTGGATTCCGGCCTTCGCCGGAAAGACGAACTAGGGCCGCCGTGTGGACGTGGGTGGTGGTATCGCGGTTGACGTTCTTTCGCGGAATGTTAGTTCGTGGATTCCCGCCCCCGTATCGGGGTACGGGGCATGCTTTCGATCGCGGGAATGACGAATGGAGAGGTTCGCTGGCGCACTCGAAAGCCGCTTAAACTCATTTTCGTGCCAATGGCGAGCGCGGGGGATTCCCGCGTGTTCCGGAATGACGGGGCTCGCCGGAATGACGCAGTAGGTGGCGGGATTCGCCGGCTGGTCCTACCGGTAGGATGGGCTCATCCGACGGTTCCGTATGTGTACCATGGCATTTCACATGCCGATTCATATACGAAAAGGAGTAGGACAGTGAGATTCGGATTCATGGGTACGGACCACGAGGCTAGGGTCGACTTCGACCGGCTGCGCCGTGAGCGGGTCGAGAAGACGCAAAAGGCGATGGCCAAGACGGACATCGATGCTCTGATGCTGTTCGATATGAACAATGTCCGATACGTGACGAGCACTTGGCTTGGCGAATGGGCCCGCGATAAGCTGGCCAGATACTCGATAATGCCGCGTGAAGGTAGTCCGCTCCTATTCGACTTCGGCAGCGCGGTAGCTGCGAAGAAGGAGTCATGTCCTTGGATAGCCGACCATATCTATCCGACTTCGAGCTGGATGCGAAACTCGGTCCCTTATGGGGCGAAGTTCCAGGACGAATTCATGCAGTTCCTTGTCAGTGTGCTCAAGGATCACGGCGTCCGGCACGCGAAGATAGGGATCGACTTGATGGATATGCGGATTCTCGAGGGTCTCCAGAATGCAGGATTCACTCTTGTGGACGGCCAGGAGATCATGCTTGACGCACGTATGGTCAAGACCGATGATGAGCTGGACCTCTTGGAGGGCGCCGCCAGTATGGTCGATGCCGCTTACAGCACGGTCGTTAGGAGCCTGCGCGCCGGCGTTCGCGAAAATGATCTAGTGGCTATTGTGAACAACGAACTGTATCGCATGGGCTCGGAGGAGGTCGAGGCGGTCAACTCGATTTCCGGAGCGCGAAGCTCGCCGCATCCGCATAATTTCACCGATCGCATGATCCGGCCGGGCGAACCGGTTTTCCTGGATATTGTGCAGTCGTTCATGGGGTACCGGACCTGCTATTACCGCACCTTCCACGTAGGCAAGGCTAGTCCGGCAATGCACGATGCCTACAAGCAAACGTACGATTGGCTCTACGCTTCGATTGACATGGTCAAACCGGGAAACACGACCGCAGACGTGGCCAGCGTATGGCCTACAGCGGAGTCACTGGGCTTCGAATCGGAGGCGGCCGCCTTCGGTCTCCAGTTCGGCCACGGTATCGGTCTCAGCGTCTGGGAAAAGCCGGTGCTCAGCCGGCGGATCTCCATGGATGAGCCAATAGTCTTGGAAGAGAACATGGTCTTCGCGCTTGAAACGTACTGTCCGGCAAAGGACGGCACCGGGGCCGCCAGGATCGAGGAGGAGTGCATCGTGACCAAGAACGGCTGCAAGGTGATCACCAGGTATCCGTGCGAAGAGCTGATCGAAGTACAGCCGTGAGGAATAGCAATCGACAAGTAAGGGACATACTCGTATGTACGGAGTCCGGGGATGAATAAGAGACCTAGCGCCACTGGACCGTGGGATAATCCGGGCCGGTCGTGGCTTTTCGTTCCGGGGAACCGCGACCGGATGATCGCGAAGGCTGGTTCGGTGGGCGCCGACATCGTGATTCTCGACTTGGAAGATTCGGTGCCGCGTGAAGAGAAGGCGAATGCGCTCGACAAGGTAAGCCGGTACCTTGCGACCGAACCGACTTTTTCAACTCGTGGGGACACGAAGCCGGCGGCTTTCGTGCGGGTCAATCGATCCGAGGGCGAAGGGCTAGCTGCTCAGTTGGGTCCGGTGGTACGTGGCGGTCTTGTTGGTATCTGTATACCGAAGGTTGAGTCCCCGGGCGACATCGCAACGGTCAGCGACATGTTGACTGAGTTTGAATTAAAGGCTTCGCTTCCGGCCGGCTCGATCTGGGTACAACCGATAATCGAGACTGCGATTGGCTTGTTGCACGCGGAGCAGATCGCCGGTTGCGACACGCGGGTTTTGGCACTCGCGTTCGGGGCCGAGGATTTCGCCCTGGATATGGGGATCGACAGGTTGGACGCGGCCGCCGAATTGGACCAGGCGCGGTGGCACGTCTCGGTCGCGGCGCGAGCAGCCGGGGTCCTCGCGGTTGACTGCGTGTACCCCCGGATAGACGACGAGGATGGTCTTATCCAAGAGACCACCCGGGCCAAACAGATGGGCTATCAGGGCAAACTGTTAATTCATCCGCGCCAGATCGAGGCGGTGCATTCCGCATTTGCGCCAACGCGAAGGGAGATCGAGGACGCTCAACACACCGTCGACGCCTACGAAGCCGCTCGGTTGGAAGGGAAAGGAGTTACCGCGCTCGACGGTCGCATGATCGATGAGCCGGTGGTGGAGCGGGCCCGGCGGCTATTGGCCGCGGCGGAAAGGCATCCTGATGCGACTCTATGAGTACGAGGGCAAGGCCTTGGTCCGGGAAAGAGGTATCCCTACTCCATACGGTCGTAATGTCTTATCCGGCCGGGCTGCGTGCGAGGTCGCGACGGAGATCGATGGTCCGGTAGTAGTCAAGGCGCAGGTGTTGTTCGGTGGACGGGGCAAGGCTGGCGGGATTAGGTTTGCCGCTACGCCGGAAGAGGTCCGCGATCAGGCCAATGATCTTCTAGGTGGGACGCTCCGAGGAGCCGCGGTGGCGAGTGTATTGGTCGAGCAGCGGATAGAGATTGTGTCGGAGTATTACGTCGGCATCACCTACGACGAAATGGAGAGGCGGGCGGTCGTGATAGCCGGCCGGTCCGGCGGCATCGAGGCGGAAGAAGCGGCGGCCGGCGGGACGGAGTTTGTCCGCCAGCACATTGATCCATTCATAGGTTTGCAGCCATATATGGCGAGGGACATCGCCCGGAGAGTCGTCGAAGGGAAGTCCGCTGCATCTATGGCCGACGTCATCACGCGGCTATATAGGCTCTTTCGGAGCTACGATGCCGGATTGGTTGAGATCAATCCACTGGCACTCACTGCCGAGGGAAGTCTAATTGCCGCTGATTGCCGGATCGAGATCGATGACGATGCCCTCTTCCGGCAGGAAGATCGACTGGCGAGGCTCGGTATCCCGGTCCGGCAGGAGCGCGGGCGCGAGCCCAGCGAATTGGAGATGCAGGCGGCCGAGATCGACAACATCGATCACAGGGGAGTGGCGGGCAGAGTGGTCGAGTTCGACGGCGACATCGCGCTAATTATCGGCGGCGGCGGCGCTAGCCTGACCGTTTTCGACGCGATCTTGCGTAACGGCGGACGTCCGGCCAACTATTGTGAGATTGGCGGCAACCCGACCGTCCGCAAGGTGCAGGAGCTTACTCGTCTTCTAATGTCGAAGCCCGGTGTCAAGAGCCTTGCCGTGATCACTAACGTGCTCAACAATACGCGCGTCGATCTTGTTGCGCGTGGAGTTATCAAGGGGCTGCTCGATAGTGGCATCGATCCTGCAGCGTTCCCGATAGTGGTGCGCAGTTCGGGGTCGTGGGAGGATGACGGCTATCGCATTCTGGATAAGTACGGCATCCGCCGGTTCGATCGGAGTCATAGCATGGATGCGGCGGCAAAGTACATAGTCGATCTGACACGCCGAGTGGGGACGGTTGATGGGAATACTGGTTGACGCCGGCACGCGAGTCATCATCCAAGGGATCACTGGACGCGAGGCGGCTTCGATGTCACAGGAAATGCTTGCCTACGGTACAAACGTCGTTGCGGGCGTGACGCCGGGCAAGGGCGGCGAGTCGGTGCACGGGGTTCCAGTGTATGACGGAGTTCGGGAGGCGGTGGCTGCTCACGCCGCTGACGCGAGCCTGGTCTTGGTGCCGGCGGTGTTCGCCAAGGACGCGGTCATGGAAGCGGCGGACAACGGGATCGGACTGATCGTGGTTCCAACGGAGCGAATTCCTCGCAGAGACGCGGTGGAGATGCTTGCGTTCGCGACCGCCCGCGGCGCCCGTGTTATCGGTCCGAATACGGGAGGAGTGATTACGGTAAGTAAGGCGCGTCTGGGGATATTTGGCGGCAGCAATCCCGATCGAAGCTTCACGCCGGGGCCGGTCGGGATCATCTCGCGAAGCGGCGGCATGACGACCGAGATTGCTAACTTACTTACCCAACGGGGCATCGGCCAGACCACGGCCGTTGGGATGGGCGGCGATCCGATTGTTGGCTTGACGTACAACGACTACCTAGGGTTGTTTGAGAGAGACCCGGAGACGAAGGCGGTAGCATTATTCTGCGAACCGGGCGGAACTAAGGAAGAGGCAGCGGCGGACTACATAGGCGACTGTTTTTCGAAGCCGGTCGTCGCGTTCATCGCCGGCAGGTTTGTAGACGATATTCCGGGGACCAGATTCGGACATGCCTCTGTGATAGTGCAACCCGGTTCGGGATCGGTAGAGGGCAAGGTCGCTCGATTCCGGCAGGCCGGCGTGCACGTGGTGGACGTCTATTCCGACGTGGCAACCAAGTTGAAGGAGCTGTTGGGGTAGCGGTGGGTCTATTTGTAACGGTCATACACGACCAGGCGAAATGCCCGGCCGGCTGTCGGGAGTGCGTGGATGCATGCCCGGTCGACATATTCGCCGCTGATCAAGACGGAAACGTGTCCGTCGTGCCGGCAAATGAAGATGAGTGCACGTTTTGTTGGCTGTGTTTAGAGCGTTGCCCGACAGATTCGGTGATAATTCGGAAAGAGTACTGACCGGCCGGGACGCAGTCGGGGTGGATCATTCGCTTGGGTTAAGCTCGTGTTTGCGAGCTGACCACTTCGGATAGCAAGTTCTTTCGATTCTGCACCCGGTACGGCTCTCGAGCCGCTCCTATGCCGGCCGGCTTGCCCATGGTTGGGGACAAGCCCCTCGCCTCGCGTAGTTTTCGACGGCGCTACATTTTCTCCGTGGACTACGAGATTCCAATTGACATTTCGGCAAGAGTTACCGACACGGCTAGACTGTGTCGGAGGCCATTCTCCTACCAATCGCTCACCCCGGTTGGCACCGGCGTACCAAGATGTGAAAAGCCGGAGTTGTGGCTTGGTACAGCGGATCGGCAGGCCGGATTCTGCCACTCCCCACCCATGCCCCTGCGGGGGACAAGCCCCCGCGCTACATTACTCCCTTGACCATGGGATGACAATTGACGATTCGGCAATGTTGGGGGCTTGGCGTTACCGTAACGGTGCTATTCTTGTGCTATTGTCCTGCTTCAAACGGAGGTCTCGAAACGGCCTTCGTGTCCTAGCCACCACTCGTCGTACAGCCAGGCCTCAAGCTGTAGATCGACTTCCTCGGGAAGAATGCCGGCCAACTCGAAACTTACGGATTGCTCGCTGTGTCTCGGATCCACTGGCAATCGAAATAGCAACCAGGGCGAGCCGCGACCCATTCGCATGAAGTGCCTGGGGACTGTCTCGTATGGCAATACCTCGTCGTTCACGACCGCGCGCAGGCGGGTCACGTTGTGCAGTTCGCGGTGGTGCCAGTCGAAGCCTCCCTTGGTCATTCGCAGGGCCAACGCCAGGGCGCGCTGCTCGTCTATGGCGGGAAGCGAGAGTTCGCCGGCTATGGCCCGGCTCGGTACTCCATCCAATAATCGAAGCGCTTGCGGGGGTAGATCTACCGAAGTCGAGACCGCTTCAGGCGCAACCTCTTGGGCCTCGACCCTCAGGCTTGAGCTATCGATGAGTCGGTTCGGGGTGAGCGGGTTCCAACCGGTTGTACTCAGCTCCGAACCAATCTCCAGAACAATGACTTCGAACGGGCGGAGCTCCATGTCGAGGCGGTCGCCGTAGGCGAGGCGGTCTTGATTGGAACCGTGAAAGATGCCTCGACGCCGGTAACGCTGGCGCACTACGAACCCTCGATTGCTCGGGTTGAGGCCGATCCGTTCATCGAGCGTCAGGCTGACCGGAGATACCTGAAAACGGGGATTGTTTACGGTTACCAACGCATGGGCTCCGTCTCCGCCGGCGTAGCCATACGGTTCGGCTTTCCAAGGATCCCCGAGGATTGGCTTGGTGTGAAGAAGTACTCGGTAGTTGCGCTTCATCCATTTGTGCCAGTCGGCCATGAAATCCACTTCATCGCGGTCGAACTTTGCGAGATGACCCCAGGGTTGGTTTAGGAGGCTGCCTCTAGCCAAATCTAGGATCCAGGCGTCCTGCCAGTCGTGTTTCGAGATTCGATTCCATACCGGCACGTCGCCTATCCAGAGGCCAAGGCTATCCTGCATGATGAGTGGCACAAACTCGGCGAACTGCGAGTTCTGGTCAACGCAGAGATTGGAGCTTGACCGGTAGATGGGGCAGGGGAAACGGGCGACTTCAGTGGTCTCCCCTGAGAGTCCTTTATCGAAAACGGTATCTCCGTGAAGAAGGTAGAACGGAGAGAAGTGGCCCCAATACCAGATAATGAATAGCTCCGGACACGCTCGATTCGCTGCTTTCGCAGCCTCGATAGTCCCGTCTATGCCGGCCTCGACCGAATATTTGCCGGGGAGATGGTCGTGCTCGGCGCTGTTGCAGTAGTAGTGTGACGAGTCCAGCTTGAAGGCGCGCGCTTTGTTCTCGCGGATATGGTGCAGCAGAGCGTTGCGAAAGACACTGCGATATGGCTCTGCGGCCATGCAAAAGTGGGCGGCATTTCGATCACCAGTTCCTCCGACGCACCCTTGCACCGGCGGATAGTCGGCCGCGGACCAATGCTTTGATGTTGGCGTTAGCCAAAGGCCGAACTTGATATTCAGCTGGTCCAGGCGCTCGATGATCTTGGCGGGCCCGTTTGGGAAATTATCCGGCTTGAACCAAGTCAAGTCAGAGAAATGGTCTTGCCATCCTACGTCTATCACGAAGTAATCCATGGTGATGCCGCGGGTACGCAGGGTGTCGAGCACGTCGATGCTGTCAAGCAGTATCTGTTCGGAGTAGTGATAGCGGGGTTCTTGCGGGTTGACGTACCCGTCAGTTATGCCGGCAGGGTCGTGGACTGAGACGAACTGTTCACGGCGTCGGCCGTTCTTACGCAGGTATTGATGGAATGCGTCGCGGGCCCCGCCGCGTTCTCCCACACCGAAGACCGCTTCCTTGCTCATCAACGATTGCCCCGATTCAATGGATCTGCCGGGCAGGTGGAAAAGGCGAACGCCATCGCCAAGTCCCTGGTTTACGCCGGCTGGGTGCTCGATAGCGCAGAAGGCTTCATCGTCGAGGAGGACGGGATATCCTTGGCCGCCTTCTGTGGTAATGCCGTCCAACCCGAATCGCTCGATCTCCAGGTCCAGCACCATTAACTGAGTGTCTCCTCGATTCTGGACCTCTACCTTCTTGCGCATGACCGGGTCGCCGGACCTGACCCCGTAGTGATGGACCATGCGTATATCGCCGGCCTCGTTCTCGGTCCAGAGGTTGAGCCACATCCAATCTCGATCGCCGCCGTAAGCCCAGCTCTTGGGATAGTAGTAGGGAAACTCGGGCGCTATGGGTATGCGGCTATCGGGCCAGAAGTCCACAGGGTGAAAATCGCTCAGCACATGGGTTGGCGTTCCGACCGAGATGAACTGATCGACGAGCCGGCTGCGCGGCCGGAGACGCCCGGGGTCAGCGGGACCGATTCCGGGTACTCTCTTGTCCAGCCGCCCGGCTTGGATTGCGACGAGGTTTTCGCCGCCAAACCGCACTTTGCCGTAAGCGGGGTGTGTCGGGTTCAAGACGAACGGAGCCGGCTCCTTCCACCTGCCGCTTTGCTGCCGGCTTCCTACCTCTACGCCGTTTACGAAGACGCGATAATATTCCCAGTCTTCGTTATCGTACCCTCCGAAGCCAAGAACGAGAGGTTGTCCCTGCGCGTCGGCAGGCAGGGGGAATGACGAGCGGAACCAGGCGTATCCCGGCCAGACGGGCCCCTCGTCTTCGCGAGGTCTTTCACCGAAGCCGGATGTCAGGCACTCCACCGTATTCCAAGATCTATCGTCGGTCGAAGTGTGGTAGTAGCCGTTACGGAATCCCTGGTCCTCTTGGGGGTTGACCGGCTGTTTCGAACCCATCGCGAACCGCCACGCTTTGATGTCGAAACGGAATTTTGCTACTCCGAGGGTAAGGCGCGACTCATCGGTCGCATCTATGGTCCAGGTGCGGTTAGTCAGCTTGTTCGTGAGGGAGACGGTCCTCAACCGGCCGCCCTCGCTAGAGAAAACCCGCTCGATGATCGAGTTGCCGATGCGGATGTGGTCGCCATCTTCTTCTACGTAGCACTCTTCCGGGCGATGCCAATCAGCCGACTTCCATTTTTCTGGAAACATCTGGAGTAGCTCCTTTCGACGCGTTATCGTCGCCACCACGGATCGTACAGCCAAGCGTCGAATCTTGACTGCACATCTTGGGGCAACAATCCGGCCAACTGAAACCTGATTGTCTGTCCGCTGTGAGCCGGCTCGACCGGCATTTCAAATATGAGCCAGGGACTACCCGCGCCACTCTGAAGCCAGTGGCGGGGAACGTTCTGGTAGGGCAGGTCCTGCTCTCCGATCTGGGCCCGGAGTTTCATCAGCGCGTGTACCTCGCGGTGGTGCCAGTTAAGGCCGTGGCGGGTCTGCTTGGCGATAAGACCGAGTGTCATCGGCTGATCGATAGCCGGCAACTTGACTTGCCCCATAGTTGCTCTCGGCGAGTGGTCCCGGACGATGCCGGTCGCTGAATTGGATACAGGCACGGAGAATGAGATGGAGTCTGCCGGCACTCCTTGGGCCTCTACTGGAAGGTTTGTGCTGTCTATGACCCTTAGGTCTGGCAGGTCCGACCATCCAACCCTGTCCAAATGCTCACCAATCTCGAGCACGACGACTTCAAACGGACGGAGGTCCAATCGCACCTCACTGTTGAATTGATGCCTAACTCCCGCCGATGGAGGTATCTCGCGCCGCCGGCGGTAGCGTTGCCGGACTATGAACCCGTCTCGGACAGGCTCGAGACCGATATCCTCGTTGAGTCGTAGATTGACTCTGGCAGCCTTGAAACCTGGGTTGTTGATGGTGACCAAGGCGTGGGTACCGTCGCCACTGGCATATCCATAGACTTCGGCATTCCAAGGGTCGCCCAAGATACTTTTCGCGTTGAGCAACAGCCGCCAGTTGTGTCGCACGAAGGCGTACCATTCAGCGAGGAACTCGACATCGTTTCCGTCGAAGGTTGCGAGGTTGCCCCATGGCTGGTCGAGAAGGCTGCCCCGAGCTAGCTCGAGGATCCAGGCGTCGCGCCAGTGTTCGGTGCCGATGCGGTTTCTCTGGATCGTGTCGCCGATCCAGATGCCCAAGCTATCGTGCGAGATCAAGGGAACGAACTTCGAGTACAGGGCATACTGGTCTTGGCCCAAGCTAGCGCTCGAACGGTAGACTGGGTTCGGCCAGCTCGCGACTTGGACCGCTTCCCACTTGAGTCCCTTGTCCTGAATGGTGTCTCCGTAGAGCAACCAGAAGGGCGAGTGGTGTCCCCAATACCACATGAGAAACAGGTCGGGACAGGCTCGGATCGCGTGCTTGGTCATCTGGAGGGTACCGTCCATCTGGGATTCAACCGAGTACTTGCCGGGAAGATGGTCATGGTCCGCGCTGTTGCAGTAGTACTTGGCCATGTCTATCTTGAGTCCTTTGACTCCGTTTTCGCGTATGTGGTGCAGAACGGCATCGCGGAAGAGAGTTCGGTAAGGCTCGGCCGCCAGGCATAGGCCGTCGTCATAGGCGTCGCCCTTGCGGCTGTTCGGGATGACGCATCCTTGGACGTCGGGGTAGTTGCCGGCGGACCAGGGCCGGTAGATCGTGGAGAACCACAATCCGAATCTGACGCCTATTTGGTCCAACCGATCCAGTATCTTGGCGAGTCCATTCGGGAAGTTGTCGTCCTTCAACCAAGTTAGGTCCTTGAAGTGGTCCTGCCATCCTACGTCGATAAAGTAGTAGTCCATCGTGATACCGCGGGACCGGAGGGAATCGAGCATCTCGATGCTATCCAGAACCATCTGCTCGGTCACGTGGTATCTTGGGTCTTGAGGATTCATGTAGCCGTCGGTGATACCGCACGGATCGTAAACCGACGTCCACTTTTCCTGGCGTCTCCCGTTGGCCTTAAGGTACTCGTGGAAACCGTTCAGCGCGTCGCCGGCTTGAGTGACGCCGAGGACCGCTTGGTTGCTCATCAACGCTTGGCCCGGCGCAAGCGTTTTTCCAGGAAGATGGAACAGCCTGACGCCGGCGCCCAACCCTTGATTGACGCCGGCCGGGTGCTCGATAGCGATGAAGGCTTCGTCATCTATGAAGACCGGGTCACCCTGTCCGCCATCCGTCGTCGTGCCGTCGAGCGCGAAATCTTCGACGTATACGTCCATCAGAAGGCGCGGCGAATCGCTGAGATTCTGAATCTCAATCTTCTTTCGAATCGCGGGTTCGCCTGATCGCACCTGGTAGTGGTGGACGATCCGGATCTCTTCATCCTCGTTTTCGGCCCAAATTGTGAGCCAGGTCCAGTCCCTATCTCCGCCGGCTGCCCAATTCTTGGGTCGGTATTCGGGGGACTCAGGAACAATCGGAACTCTATTGTCTGGCCAATAGTCGATTAGCTTGAAAGCGCCGACTGTCTGCTGCGGCTCTCCGACCGCTACGTATTGGTCGCATAGGCGGCTACGGTAGTAGTAGCGCTGAGATTCATCCGCAATGGTGCCGGGGAGGAGCTTGTTGAGTCTGCCGACCTGGACCGCGAGGATGTTGTCGGACCCGAAGCGTAGAGACGAGTATTCCGGATCGTCCGGCCCCAATACGAATGCCGCCGGCTCTCGCCAGTGGCCGGTCAGCTCGCGGACGCCTATCTGCCGGCCGTTGACGAATACCCGGTAGTACTCCCAATCCTCGTGATCGTAGCCGCCGAGAGCGAAGGTTATCTGCTTGCCCTTCGCATCGGCAGGAAGTGGCATGGAAACTCGAAACCAGGCGAATCCTTTCCAAACGTTGCCGAGCGCGTCGGCGGCGGTCAGACACTCGGCGATGCTCCAATTTTTGTCATCGTGGTCGGGTCGATGAAACCCTTGTTGGAGTCCCATGTCATCGGAAGGGTCGCACCATTGCGGTGAACCGGGGGCGTATCGCCAAGTGATGACGTCTCTTCGCCAAGAGCAAGCTCCGAATGATAGGCGGGCTTCTGCGCGGGTGTTCGTCCGCCAAGTGCGTCCCGTGCGCTTATTGGTTATCGCCTTCGTTTGGAGGTAGCCGCCCTCACGGGAGAGGACGCGCTCGATCAACGAATTCCCGATGCGGATGTCTTCACCGTCTTCGTGAACGTAGCACTCGGTGGGCCGGTGCCATTCCGCGGATTTCCATTTCTCCGGGAACATCGGGTTCGATTCCTCCTCGCCCGCTAAGTTATCGGCCGGCTGTACACAGAGGCCGATCGCAACAGTTCAGATTCGGGTGTATTTCTCTGTTCCATGCTCGTGAATTGGAAAGGCCGAATCGCAATTCTGGACCTCGGTTGGCGGTCAAGGGGTGATTTCCAACCCATCGATGTCAAGTCCACGAGCCGGTCGACCTCATCCCCCTGGCCCCCTTCTCCTGGCCAGGAGAAGGGGGAACTTTGTTGTGGGGGACACCCCCACATCCCCCGTCAAGGGCTTCGCCCTTGCAACCCTTTCCTAGCTCTCGCCGATCAGAGTTCCTCGCCTGTGGCAGACTCTTGTTGGTGCGATATTACGATATTACGGACCAGGTACCCCTGAGTCCGAACACTTGCGTCCGATCCAGCGACTCAAAGAATGTCCCATCGCCATGTTCGAGCCGATTAATGTCAGGAACTCCACCACTCGTGGTATAGCAGGGTTTCGATTCGGCACTCCACGTCCTCGGGAAGTAGCGCGAGCACCTCGAATCTGACGGTATGACCGCCATGATCAGGTTGAATAGGCAACTTGAATACCAGCCATGGACTGCCTGGGCCGCTGGCAACCCAGTGTTCAGGTACGGTCTCACAGTCTAATTCCTGATCGCCCACCCAAGCTCGGAGCTTGATAATTCGATGTATCTCTTTGTGATACCAATGGATACCATCTCGACTCTGTCTGGTAATTATTGCCAACGTGCTCGGCGAATCGATCTCTGGGAGCCGGAGCCGGCCGCTGATAGCCTTCTCGACGTGGCCGGCCACCTGCGTATAGGGTGGAGGTGGTGGCGTTTCAAGCGATACCGCGCCGGCTGAGACTTGCTCGGCGTGGTGCTCGATATGCCGCGTCTGGACGATCTGGGGTGCTAGGCGGGTCGGCCATCCCACGACATCCAGATTCTCGCCAATTTCGAGGACGACTACTTCAAACGGCCTTACCGAGAGCGCGATTTCGTCTCCGTAGGCGAATCTAGATCCGCTGGGCGGGTCGATAATCCCGTGCTCGCGGTGGCGTTGGCGCACGACGAACCCGACGTTGGTGGGCCTGAGGGCAATCTCCTCGTCCAAGCGGATGCACACTTCGGCAGGTTCGAAGGTCGGGTTATTCACCGAAACGATGGCGTGGTCGCCCAAGCCGCCGGCGTAGCCGTAGACTTCGCCCTTGGCTGGGTTGCCGATGACCGGCCGGGTGTTGAGATACAGGCGCCAATTCTCGCGCATGAAGTCGTACCACTCGGCGTAGAAATCAACGTCTTCGGCCTCGAACAGCGACAATGTGCCCCACGGCTGATTGAAGAGGCTGCCGCGGGCCGTATCCATGATCCAAGCGTCTTGCCAATGCTCTACGCCGATCCGGTTGCGGTGAGGCATGTCGCCGATCCAGATTCCCAGGCTATCGTGAACGATGAGAGGCAGAAATTTCGCGTACTGGGCAAACTGATCCTGGTTGAGAGTGACGCTGGCTCTGTAAATCCCGCTGGGGTAGCTAGACACGGCGACCGCTTCGCCCTTCAATCCCTTGTCCTGGATGGTGTCTCCGTAGAGCATCCAGAACGGCGATACGTGGCCCCAATACCAGATTATGAAGACGTCCGGGCACACCTCGGTGACGGCGCGTGCGGTTTCGACCATGCTGTCGAACTGCGCTTCCACCGAGTACTTGCCGGGAAGGTGACCGTGGTCGGTGCTGTTGCAGTAGTACCGCGCCATATCGAATTTTAGCGAGCGGACCCTGTTGTGAATGACGTGATGAAGGATCGCATCCCGGAAAATGGTGCGGTAGGGTTCGGCCGCCATGCACAGCCCGCCGGCTCCCCAAGCGTTCCGACTTCCGTTCGGTGTCATACATTCTTGGACAGGCGGGTAATCCCCGCAGGACCACGGCGCGTAGGTGGTGGAAAACCATAACCCAAACTCGGCGCCGATGTCATCCAGGCGTTTCAGTAACGGGGTGGCGCCGTTTGGGAACCGGTCGGCGTGGAGCCGCTTCAGGTCGGTGAAGTGGTCCTGCCATCCGACGTCGATGAAGTAGTAGTCCATCGTGATCCCGTGAGCGCGGAGCCGATCCAACATGTCTATGCTGTCCAGCACCATCTGTTCCGTCACGTGATATCGGGTGTGATGAGGGTTCATATAGCCGTCGGTGATGCCGGGAGGGTCGTATACGGAGACCCATCGTTCCTGACGCCGACCCTTTTTTCGCAGGTAGTCGAGGAAGCCTTCCCTTGCCTGACCTGCTTCAGTAACGCCCAGGACTGACTCCTTGCTCATCGTTCCCTGCTCTGAGACGAGGGTCAGGCCGGGGAAGTGGCGAAGCCGGACGGCGTCGCCGAGTCCCTGATTTACGCCGGCCGGGTGCTCAAGCGCGGAGAACCCTTGATCGTCGAGAAGGACGGGGTAGCCGTGGCCGCCTTCGGTTGTGGTGCCGTCGATTTGAAAATCCTCGACGTCTATATCGAGCAGTAGCTTTGGCTCGTCGCTAAGGTTCCGCACCTCGACTTTCTTGCGGATGAGAGGCTCGCCGGACCTGATCTGAAAGTGGTAGATGACCTGGACGTTCGCGGCCTCGTCTTCGGCCCAGAACATGCACCACATCCAGTCTCGGTCGCCACCGGAAGCCCAGTGACGGAGAGGATAGTAGCCGGCTTCGGTCTTGGCGGTGGGGTTTGCCGGCGGCAAGCCGTATATTGCCGGCCAGTACTCTTTGAGTCGAAAATCGCTCGACTCTGTTGTCGGAATGCCAACGGTAACAAACTGATCGACCAGGCGGCTTCGGAAGAAATAGCGAACAGACTCGGCCGGGTCCATTTCTGGTGTGAGCTTGTTCATACGGCCGGCCTGAACGGCCAGTAGATTCTTGCCACCGAACTGCAGTGCCCTGTAGGCTGGATGATCGGGCTCCAGGACGAACGGGGTAGGCTCTCGCCAGCGGCCGCTCAGCTCTCGGGCGCCGACTTCTTCACCGTTGACGAACACACGGTAATACTGCCAGTCCTCGTTGTCGTAACCGCCGACCGCAATACCGATCGGCTGTCCTTGCGCCTCGCCGGGTAGCTCGAACGTGGTGCGAAACCAGCCGTAGCCGGGTTGGGCCGGGTCGCTCTTTTCGCCGATGGAAGTGAAACATTCTATTGATTGCCAGTCGGTGTCTACGAGGTCCGGCCGGTGGAAACCCTGCCTGAAGCCGGCGTCCTCGTCAGGGTCTACTGCGTGGGACGTTCCGGGGGAGTAGCGCCAGAGGGGGATCTCTATCCGGGACGAAGAAGCGGCGAACGTCGCGCGCGCCTCTGCATTGGTGTTCAAGGTCCAAGTATGGCCGGTGATCTTGTTCGTGATGGCGACGGTTCGAAGCCGGCCCCCTTCCTGCGACAGGGTCCGCTCGATCAGCGAGTTGCCGATGCGGAAGATGTCGCCTTCCTGCGTTACGTAGCATTCTTCTGACTCGTGCCAGTCGGCTGACTTCCACTTTTCTGGAAACATATGGCGAGACCCTCCACGGCGATTCTAGGTAGCGCTCAGAATAACACACCTCAGAGTTGCCGGATTGGAGGCTTGAGGTGGGATCTATATGTGGGAGCGATCGACTGATCCAGGTTTTGTTTTGCAAATTCGATCCGTGCAAGTATCCTCTGACCAGGGCCGGTGCAACGCCGGACGGACCTGAGTTCGCATCATCCGGTCGGATCTTTCGACTAGTGTCGCCGGCCGGCGCCGGCACACGAAGGTATGAAAAGTGGGTGCATTGGTCGATGGAAGTGTTTGGGTGTGGTTGGTGCCACCCCTCCCCTCTGGATTCCCTAAGTTCACAAACGAAGTGCAACACTTTATTGAGGTGTTGCCATGGGATTCCAATAAAAACAGATCTCCATTGAAGAACGGTGTGAAATTGCCCGATTACGTGCAGCCGGATCCTCGCTCCGGCAAATCGCTGCAAATCTGGATCGCGCGCCATCGTCAGTTGCTCGAGAGCTGAAGAGAAATGCGTCACGCTCCAGTGGCTACTTGCCCTCCTATGCCCATCAGCAGACCCGGGCCCGTCGTTGGTCCGGTTCACGCCTAGATCGTGACGCCGGCCTGCGCGTACGCGTCCTTGAGCGCCTCGCCCAGGGCTGGTCTCCTCAGCAGGTTGCCGGCCGGCTTGCCCGCGAAGCCGGACTCAACGTCATCTCCCACGAATCCATCTACCGATTCATCTACTCTCAGATCGCTCGCAAGAAGAACTACTCCTGGCGACACTACCTCCCCAAGGCCAAGTCCAAACGCGGCCACAGGAAGCCTAAAGCCTCCAGTCCCGCTTCTTTCATTAGCCTTAGACGCCCCCTCGCGGAACGTCCTCACTCC
Source organism: Chloroflexota bacterium (assembly GCA_965220775.1). Taxonomy (GTDB): domain Bacteria; phylum Chloroflexota; class UBA6077; order FW602-bin22; family JBCLEL01. Next base: position 2,978,803 of record OZ244845.1, on the reverse strand, counting down.
GCCGAGGATCGTCGAACCCCAGGCCATTGGGAAGCCGACCTTATCCTCTTCAGCACCTACGGTCAGGCCGTTCTCACCCTCCACGAGCGTCACTCTCGTCTCCTCTTAGCAGCCAAATCCTCTTCTAAAGAAGCTCACCCTATTGCCAACTACATGTCTTCCATTCTCGGCCCTCTCCCTCCTCAGTGGCGTCAGACCATTACTTTCGACAACGGCACCGAGTTCGCCCAACATCACCAACTACATGCCCTCGGCTTCCAGACCTTCTTCTGCGATACCCGCTCTCCTTGGCAGAAGGGTGGCATCGAGAACGCCATCGGTCGCTTGCGACGCACCCTGCCCCGCAAGACCGACCTGGCCACCCTGCCGGACGAACGGTTTACCCAGTTGGTGCAGGCTTACAACAATACCCCGCGTAAATGCCTCGGCTACAATACTCCCGCTGAGAAATTCTGGAACCAAGTGTTGCACTTCAAATGTGAATCCACATTCCAGCTTTCGCGGGAATGACGGGGCCTGCCCGGCGTTTCGGGAGGCGCGTATTTTCGTACCAATCGCCCATGCCGGCTGGCGCCGGCACACGAAGGTATGAAAATTGGGTGCATTGGTTGATGGAAGGGTCAGGTGTCGTCTGTGCCACCCCACCCCACCCCTAGCTGGGGACAAGCCCCAGCGCTACATTTCTCTTGGGACCCTGGGTTGTCGTTGTTCGGGCGACGGTGGTTGGTGTCGCCGACCGGCGCCGGGAATGATCCCGGATCGGAGTGCGGGACATGCTTTCGTACCAATCGCTCGTGCCGGCTGGCGCCGGCACACGAAGGTATGAAAAGCCGGAGTTGTGGCTTGGTACAGCGAGTTGGCACGGCGGATTCTGCCACGCCCCACCCGCTCCCAGCGGGGGACAAGCCCCCGCGCTACATTTTCTCATTCCGCCCTCGGCCATCGGTCTACAAATTGCATATCCAATTTGGGGCTCGGCAAGTTTATGTTGACTGGTCGTTGGTAGGTGTGCGCGAGCTTGAATTGCGCACTGATAGGATTACCGCCCTCCCGATCTAACCCTTCAATGCGCCGGCGGTCAGGCCGGAGATAAACTGTCGTTGCGTCAGAAGAAAGAATACTGCGACAGGCAGCGTAATGATCACGAACAAGGTGAAGCTGTTGCCTCTGTGCATCATCGCCGTGACCGTTAGCGTGTACATGTGTTGCTTGGTCAGGAATAAGCCGGCTAATACGAACTCGTTCCAGGTAGTGAGGAATTGGAAGATCGCAACTGCCGCGAGGACCGGCCTGGCAAGCGGTAACAATATATGTCGGTAGATGGTGAATGTGGACGCTCCATCGACGTGGGCCGAGTCCTCAAGCTCGCGCGGGAGCGTGTCGAAGTAGAATTTGAACAGCAATATTCCCAGAGGCAATCCCAGCGCTATGTAAGGTCCTATCACGGACAAGTATGTATTGTGGGTGCCGAGCGCTAGGTTCATTCTGAACAACGGGACCATGAGCGTGGCCGATGGAAGCATCAGGGCGAGCATAAACAGCAGGAATAGCTGGTTTTGTCCTGGAAAACCGAGGCGAGAGAACGCGAACGCGGCCATCGATCCCAGCAACAAGACCAACAGGACGGTTGTGCCGGTAATCACTATGGTGTTGAGGCCGGAGTTCGGAATATTCGCGCGTTCCCAAACGTCGAGATATCCTCTGAAATCGATGGCGGTGGGGACGAAAAAGGGGTTGTCGCGTAACTCGCGGTAGGACGCAAACGAGTTGCGAATGACGACGATGATCGGCAAAAGAAACAGAAACGAAATCGTCGCCAGGGCGAAATGCAGTCCTAGCGAAGTCGGTAAACTGGTTATTCGGCTGGACATCGGTCGAAAATGACGTCCTTCAGGCCGTAGACCCCGCCCGAATTTCTTGATGCATAAGCGTCAAGTCCACCAGACGCTCAAGTCCGATGGGTATGAGACGGCCTATCGCATCAACCAACCACCGTTTATGTCAACAGTGGCGCCGGTTATGTAGTCGGCGTACTCGGAAGCCAGGAATAGGACTGTTCTGGCCAGGTTTTTCGGATTGCCTAGATGTCCGACGGGAGTATGATCGATCATCGTCTGCTCCCATTCCTCGCTCCATTCCTCTTCGCGGTAAGTTCTGTGCGGACCAGGGGCTAGACAGTTCACGGTGACGCCGTGCGGCGCGAGATAGCTTGCGAACGACTTGCTCATACTTATTATGCCGCCCTTGGACGCGGCGTAGTGGGCCCATGCGGCCAAGCTGCCGGAGTGGGCGCTCTGCGAGCTCATGCTAATGATGCGACCGTATTTCCGCTCTTTCATCACCGCGGCCGCCGCTTGCGCACAGAAAAAAGCGCCCTTCAGATTGAGGTCCAAGACCTGGTCCCAGAGCTCTTCGGTCGTATCGGGTATCGTAACGGCCGGGTAGATGCCGGCGTTATTGACCAGGATATCCAGCCGGCCAAGCTGTCTCACCGCCTCCGCGATAAGATTGCGGCAGTCGGCAACCTTTGTTAAATCGGTCTGGACGTAGATGCCGCGTCGGCCAAGCTGAGTCAACTCTTCGGCGGCTTTTTGCCCCTCCGATTCGGAGATGTCGCCAATCACTATGTCGGCGCCGGCTTCGGCGAAAGCTTGGCTGATCTCGCGTCCCAGCCCAACGGCGCCGCCGGTGACTACGGCTACCTGTCCATCAAGCGATACTTTCATCGGAAATCCTCCTTATATTTGCATTTAGGTTGACTACTTGGCCCCGCGCACGATGGATCCGCGCTCACTGGCACAATTGATTTTCCGCACACCTGGAGCCGACTTTAGGCGGTTGTCTCGACCGGTGATAATTGATAGATGCACCCCTGGATCGGACGTTCGTTTGGCCGATGCCCGGGGCAACGTTTAGCCTTTGACGGCGCCGGCAGTGAGCCCTTGAATGAACTGCCTTTGCATTATGAGGAAGAAGACCATTACCGGGATCGTCATCATGATCATCAGGGCGAACAGGCTTTCCATCTTGCCAACATTCATCTGATCACCGGTGTACTGAATTATCGCGAGCGGCAGCGTTTTCATCGCTGGCTTTGTCAGGAACAGCATTGCGAGCAAGAATTCGTTCCAGGTCCCCATCGCCTTGAAGATCGCTAACGATCCGAGAATCGGACGGGTCAGCGGTAAAATGATCATCCACCATATCTGCAGTCGGTTCGCCCCGTCGATCAGGGCTGAGTCCTCAATCTCTTTCGGCAATGTGTCAAAGTAATACTTCATTAGCAGGATCGCGAAAGGCACTCCCAGTGCTATGTAGGGGCCAATGACTGCGCCATAGGTGTTCACCCCAAGTACACCAGGGATTGGGAAATTGTCGCTGAGCCAAAGGTTCATTCTGAAAAGGGGAACGATCAGAGTAGCGGTAGGAATCATCAATCCAGCCAGCATGACCAGGAAAATAGTGTTCTTGAACGGGATCTCCAGCCGCGAGAATCCATACGCAGCAAGCGCCGATATTATGAGCCCAACGATAGTGGTGATTACAGTGATGACCAGGCTATTCTTGCCAGTTGTCGCGACATCTGCCTTGATAAACACATTGATATATTTGGCGAATTCCCAAGTTTCGGGGATCAGGCCAGCGTTGGTAAGGTGTTCGCCTGGCGCCTTGAAAGACGTGAAGAGGATATATAGCAGCGGAACCAGGAAAAGGGCTGAGAAAAAGATAAGACTGGCGTGCAGCCCGATGCTTTTAAAGATCTGCTTTGTTCTTTTCGACATCTTTGCGCGACTAGATACCGATACTGCTACTGACATCTAGGGCCTCCACCAAGGTTGATATGACCTGCTCCGCCGTCAAAGAGACACAGATCGACTATCGCACATTCTACCAAAGAGGGACGATAGGGTGTGAATTGATGCTCTAGGTAGTAACAGTTCAGATTTGAGTGTATGTCTCTCCCCCATACCCGTGGACTGGAAAGGCCGAGTCGCCACCCTGGACCTCATTCGGCGGTCAAGGGGTGATTTCCAACCTACCGATGCCACATACACGAGCTGCTCGACCTCATCCCCTCGCCTTGCGTAGTCTTCGACCTGGCCCCCTTCTCCTAGCCAGGAGAAGGGGGATCTTTGTTGTGGGGGACACCCCCACATCCCCCCGCATCCGCCTAAGGCGGATCGCCCTTGCAACCCTTTCCTGGCTTTCCCCGATCAGACGTCCTCGTTTGTGGTAGAACCTCATTGGTGCGATCCGCCTAGGCGGACGCCCATACGGAGCAGGTACCCCTAAATCTGAACATTTACTCTAGGTAGTGTGAATTCCCGTTGAGATGGGTTCTGGCACTCTGCATTGCCGACGAACTGTATCATTGTGAACGGCAACGTTCGGAGGATGGAGCGCCGTTTCGGCGCTCAGGCTGTTTGTGCCCTCTCCCTAGCGACCTCTACCCCTTGACAGCACCCTGCGTAAGTCCCGAAATGAACTGCTTCTGTAAAACAAGGAACAGCACCATGACCGGGGCACTCATCATGACCATAAGGGCGAAGATCTCCTCCATGGCATTGAAGTACATCCCGGTGTATTGAATGATCGCGAGCGGCAAAGTCTTCATCGCCGGCTTGGTCAGGAACAGCATTGCGAGCAAGAACTCGTTCCAGGTTCCCATGGCTTTGAATATCGCCAAAGAACCTAGGATCGGGCGGGTCAGGGGCACGATGAGCAGCCAGAAGATTTGAAGCCGGTTCGCTCCGTCAATCAAGGCCGAGTCCTCGATCTCCTTGGGCAGCGTGTCAAAATAGTACTTCATTAGCAGAATGGCGAACGGCAGACCGAGGGCAACGTATGGGCCGACTACGGCACCGTAGGTGTTGAGCCCAACGATTCCAGGAATGGGGAAATTATTACCAAGCCAAAGGTTCATCCTGTAAAGAGGGACGATAAGAGTCGCCGTCGGGATCATCAAGCCAGTCAGGAGTAACAGGAAAAGCAAATTGCGTCCCGGCAGCTCGAGTCGCGAGAAGGCATAAGCCGCCAGAGCGGATAGCAAGAGGCCAACACCGGTAGTCAAGACGGTTATGACGAGGCTATTCACGCCGGTGAGGGAGACTTGGGCCTCGCCAAATACCTTAAGATACTTTGCAAATTCCCACGTCTGGGGGAAGAAACCAGCGTTGTGTAGATGTTCACCCGGCGCTTTAAACGAGGTTGTCAGGATGTAGAGCAGGGGGAACAGGAACAGCAGCGAGACAATTACGAGGACTAAATGAAGTCCGATACTTTGAAGTAGCTCTCTTGTCCGCTTCGACATGCCGAGGGCCGAGGTCTTAGAGAGGGAAGCTGTTGTAGACAAATCCCTACTCCGTTAGGTCTGGTGAGCGCCCTTGTACATCCTCAGCTGGATCGCGGTGATTATTAGCGCGAAAATCAGCAGGACCACAGATACCGCCGATGCATAACCTTGTCTCTGGTTCTGGAACGCCGCGTGGAAAATCGTAATGGCGATCACATCTGTAGCATGGTAAGGACCGCCATTTGTAAGAATGAAAACGTACTCGAATGTTCGGACTGAGCCTATGGCACCGAGAATCAGAAGTGCGGCGGTTGAAGGCCAGAGCATTGGTATTATAACGTACCATATCCGTTGCAATACGGTCGCGCCGTCGACCAGAGCCGCATCGATCAGATCGCCGGGTACGGTTTGCAAGCCGGCCAAGTAGATCACCATAGAGAAACCGGCAGTATGCCATATATTCGCGATAATGATCCAGTAGAGTGCGGTCCTGTAATCGCCAAGGAACTGCTGTTCGAGACCCAACGGACCCAAAATGGAATTCAGAACGCCAAAATTCGGTTGATAAAAGTAGTTCCAAGCAAATGCCACGACGACGGCCGACGTCGTTAGCGGAAGGAATATCGACGCCCGATAGGCGTCGCGGAAATGCAGTTTTTGGTTCAGCATGTAAGCTGTGACAAAGCCAATAAACAGCGTCGCGCCAACCGATACGACGAACCAGATCAGGTTATGTTTGATCGCAGCAAGGAACCACTTGTCGTCTGTGAATAGCTCTACGTAGTTCGCGAGTCCGTTGAACTCGCGGTCCTTTTCGCTCCAACCACTCCAGTCAAAGAGACTATCATAGAGAATCCTCCAGACAGGGAACGCAACATACAGAAGGTAAACTGCGAGGGCCGGCAAGATGAAGAGGTAGTTTGTGAGATGGGCGCGCCGGATCCATCGGCGCACCTGGTCGCTTGTACTTACTTCGGCCGTGGCAACTCGTGGCGTGGAAGGAAAAGGGCTACTACTCAATTCTAATTCCCTTCGGGAGTACAAGCCCCTGACCCGAGCGGGCCAAGGGCGATGAGTTCAACTCGAAGCCACTTGTGGTCTATCTCGGAAGAGTAGGCTTACTCTCCCGGCTTGGAGCACTGGTTGTCCCAGACCTTCTGGACCTCGGACAGGGCGTCATCGATCGTGGCTCGTCCGTCGATCAAACCCTGCATGCTCTGACCGAGCGACACGTCTGTATCGTGGCACCGGGCCCAGCGCATGATTGTACGGCCCTCGTTCAGAATGGCCATTGTGGGCGCGATGACGTTAGCGTCGAAGTTTGGCGAGACGCTCGCCATCTGCACGCCTTTCTTGGCAGGCGGCGAAGGGCGAGCGGCAATGAACTCCTGGCCAGTACCGTCTACGTACCACTTAATCATTTCGAAGGACAGGTCCTTGTCCCTTGCGGTTTGGGTCATGGCGTAGCCGGCGGCGGAAGATGCAAGGGTCTTGCCGCCAGGCGGCTCGAAGATGCCCCATTGCTCACCGTTGCCCTGGTCGTCGCCGCTCATCGCGATGCCCCACCAGCCACTCCAGCCGGCGTGGGAGGCGATCTCTTTGTTGAGCCACATCGTACGCGAGTCGCCCACTCCGGTTGAGAGCGGGTTGGGCTGAGACCAGTTGTTATCGAAGATCATCTTGTACAATTCTAGGCCGGCGCGACACTCCGGGCTATCGAACTGACCTGTACCTTCCCAGTCGATCTGGTCGCGATAACCGGGGGCAGCGGTTTCGAGCATCAGCGTCCAGTAGGAGTTTGCCCACCAGTGGTCCTTCGAACCCATGCCAACTGCGGGGATCCCGTTCGCGACGAACGTGTCATTTGCTTTGACGAACTCATCCCAAGTTGTCGGCAACTCTAGATCGTTCTCGTTGAACAGATCCATGTTGGCGAAGTATTGGCCGAGCGCCTGGGCGTAGACTGACAGGTGATAATGGTTGTCAAGTCCCTCGATCAACGCGAGTCGCTCGAACTCGTCGATCGGGCCGAGTACGAATCTGTCCTTCCAATTTGCGCCCCACTCCGACGACGCATAGTCCTGGAGAGGCACGACGAACTCGACGGTGCCCATCGGCTGGATGTGGCTCCAGTTGTTCTCGAACACATCAGGCCCAACACCCGCCGGCACGGCGGCCTTGAGAGCGTCGTTGTACTTGGACCAGTGGACCGGCGTATGCTCCTGGATGATGCCGGTCTCTTCGTTGAATGCGTCGCCCATCAAGACGCCGTCCCGTGCCCAGCCCTCGGATGTGGCGAAGCTGACCCAACCCCAAGTGGTCACGATCCTCTTTTCCATCATAACTGGAGCGACGGTAACGATCTTCTCTTTCTCGACGATTACTTCCTTCTCTACCTCGACGATTTCTTTCCTAACGACCTCAACCGCCTTCTCTACCTCGACGGTGACGACCTTTTCTACCTCAACCGCCTTCTCTACTTCGACGGTGATGACCCTCTCGACTTCCTCTCTAATGACCTGGGTAACGACTCTCTCGACCGGGACCTCTTTCTCGACGACCTGAACCCGCTCTTCGGTTATCACCTGGGGTTCACATGCCGCGAGGATTGGCAACGCGCCGGCGGCTCCCAGTCCCGCCAAGAATGAACGGCGGGTAAACTTCCTCATCACGCTAGTGCTTAGATCCAACTGAATTCTCCTAACGAAAATGTTGGCCTCGAGTCTTGTGCATTGACAGATTTAGGATAGGCGTGGATTCAAATCTTGTACGCATCCCCCCTTTCCCAAAGTTTCTGCAACGTTAAAATGAGCCGCCACCATTATACACATCCGCAAGTTTGGATACCAGTGGCCGAATCCTGACGGTATCCAATTGTACAAAGCAGCGGCCCAAGGACGTCATTCACGTTCGACGTGCTCAGGGAATTTTGATTCTCTAATATTCGCTGCTACCAAGACTGATACGCTATAGATGGATTCTGGCCAGGGCTTTCGCCAGGGTGACGTAGTGGGTAGTCGGAATTCACGAGCGTAAGACTGGCGGCGGTCTCGCCTCCTCCCACCCCTCTGGATTCCTGCCCCCGTATCGGAGTACAGGGCAGGTTTTCGCTGGAATGACGACGTGCGGTTTGCGGACTATCGAAATGGCCTTAGTGCGTTGACTGTTTCGATCAACTGCTTGTCGGCCCAGGAAAACGCTCTAGAAGTCCCAAACATTAAATAATTGAAAACCCCTGCGACGTGCTGGCCATCGAGGACAATTGCCGGCCTTCGTGATTGGTCACGATGCTTCCCGGCCATGGCACCGCTTGTATTTCTTGCCGCTGCCACAAGGGCAGGGATGATTGCGGCCAATCCTCTTCACCGGAGCCGGCGCACGCACATTGTCACTTCGTTTTACGGTCGCCGGCCGCCGCTGACTGGCTGACACTAGCACGCCATCTTCGTAGAGCTGTTTGAACGCGTTGGTGATGAATTGCTTGAGCTCGGATGCATCACCCTGTGTCGACAGTTTAGGCAAACGAGCTAGCTCGGTCGCGATTTCTTGGACCGATTTCTCGCCGTCGACTCGTTGGAGCAAGGGCAAGTATCCTTCACCGAGTGCACGTTGCATCCGTTGAACGCCGTCCACGTGCTTGACGACCTGGATGCAAGGGATCAGCAGGTTGTCTTCCTCCAGCATGTAGGGGTCGTAGCGAATGCCGGGTCCGAGAGCGGGCATGCTTCCTTCGATGTTTCTCAGTTTGAATGTGCTAGAAGACTTGCGAGTGACCCTTCGTTCTTCGAGATGGTCCTGTGACTCTTGGGCGTTCGCCGGAACCACGGTTTCAAAATTCTCGTACATTGCGTTGAGTTGACCGGGCGAAAATCCGCCCAAGGCCGATAGGTTCACATCAGTTTGGCCCTGGATTCCGGTGGAGTACGCGCCGGACAACTGAATGAATGCCTGACGGACCGACAGATTCGATTCTGGCGCTACCAGCTGCTTCGCTTGCGAAAACCAAGCGGCCTGGCTTCTGTGTCCGTGGTACCAGTGCTGGGCCATGTGGAGGTAGTCTGACGCCGATTTCTGGTACTCGCGCTCGTACCACTCCATCGCTCTGTCAGTCACCTGGGCGTCAGTCAGCGAGGTATTGATCGCCAAGGCGGCCTTGAGGGCACCGTCCATCGCGAGGTGGACGCCGGTGGATAGGATAGGATCGACAAAGGCGGCGGCGTCTCCAACAAGAAGGTAACCTGGCCCCTGAACCTTCCTACAGATGTATGACCAGTCACTTTGGGAGTAGACAGAGTCAGATTCCATCCGGGCTTCTCTGAGTAAATGCGCGATCTCGGGGGTCGCGTCAAGGCTATCCCGGTAATACTTGGACCGACCCGCCCGGTTGATCTCTCGCGAATTCGCTCCCTGGGTCACCAATCCGACGCTGTAACGATCGTCGCCGAGTGGGATGTACCAGACCCAGCCGATCTCATTAGCCGCGACGAAGATGTTTCCGTTGCTCTCAGAATTGAGGTCCGGAACGAGGTCGCCTAATGGCTTGCCGCCCTGGAAGTAACTATAAACCGCGATATTTCTCAACGACTCATTGAAGTCGCGGAGTCCCATCTTGTCGCCGAGAATGCAGTTCTGCCCAGACGCATCCACGCAAATGAGGCCTCTGGCGGTTTGGGCATGCTTCTCTCGATCCAAATAGTCGACGTGCATTACTTGATTGGCGTCTCGAGTGACGCTGGTTACCGCGCATCCCTCCATAACCGTGACGCCGGACTCGCGGCTGTGATCGAGGAGGATCTTGTCGAACTTGGCTCTGTCTACTTGGAACGAATTCTGAGGTTTGCCGCTGAACCCCAGCGGTTTATCGCTCAGCTCGGCGAATTGAATCGTCCACGGTTTTCGCGATTTACCCCAGACGTAAGTGGCGCCGTGCTTAGGGACGAATCCGGCACGCGCTACCTTTTCGAATACGCCTAGTCGACGCATTACTATGACGGTCCCCGGCAGCAGGGACTCGCCGATGTGATGCCGCGGAAAGACCTCCTTTTCCAAGAGAAGGACTCGACGGCCCCACTGTGACAATAAACTTGCAACGGTCGAGCCGGCAGGGCCCCCACCGATTACTATGGCGTCGTACTCCGAAGTCGAGTTCTTGCCTCGACTAAGCCGCATTTCAGACATCTGGTCTCCCAAAGCCGCTGGATATTGAGAAGTAGCGATACTCCAGGCTAACTGCCGTTGACTACCAAGCGAATACTCGCGATAGAGATGGTGAATCCATCCGCGCCGGCTGCGCCGGTGGCTGGACTGCGCCAGCGAAAGTGCGCCGAGTTGAGCTTATCCGCAATGTCGAGCACAGCAGAGAGGTTGTAGGTCACCTGAGTCAAGTCAGCCGGCGGTGGCGAATCCTCGTCGAATGTCTCCACGGTGAACCAACTTGCTCCATCAGTGACCTCCACAGAGAATCTCGTACTCACCCACCCTTGTTGTCGCCACGTCAACTCGGCTTTCGCCGAACTGATCTCGCCGGCTTGAGGAGGGGTTTGATCCGCAATGGTCGGGGGCCACTGCATGTCGTGGTCTGGGTTTATGGTCCATCCTTCGCCGGTCACGGCGTAATGGGTGATATCAAGCTGATTCGTGGTGCGAGCGGTGTTTCGAGCGATTGCCCGCCGCGTTCCGAAGATCCGATCGATCTTGGCCGCCATTATGAAGTCAGCCTCGTTGAGGCCATCGATCTTGTGAGTCCAGAGGAACACCTGGACCTCACCCCAGCGCACAAGCAGGTCGGGATGATGACCTTGTTCCTCGGCCACCTCCGCAACCTGGTTGACGAAATCGACGGCGCCCACGAAGTCTTCGAACTGGTAAGACTTGTGTATCTTCTTGCCGGCGTCGACATGCCATCCAAAGACCTGTTCGAGCAATGGCGTGATTTGGGCGGAGGTCAGAGGGGGGACGTCCCCTCTGCACGGCAGGCATACGCGTTCGGCCAGATCAGTCTGCATCGGTCATACCCCGGGACGGCGTTGAATTGCCTAGGTCACCTACGCTGGCGTGCGCAGCTCGGTTTTCCAGGCAAGATTATACTTCACGCCAGTTTCGTCGGGCTTTGAAAAAACTGACCGCTGCCTCGAGGACTTACTCGCCGGCACATTTGGAGTCCTCGCCTAATCGCGCGATTTAGAGCCGGTCAGATGTCGAGGTCCACCCACGTGGGCGAGCTCCAGGCGATTTCATTGTCCTCTTGGATTGCGCGAACCCAATATGCGTGGCGGCCGGCCGGGGCGTCGTCGTCGCGGAACGTGAACTCAACGTCCAGTGGCCCGGGCTGTTCCGGGACCGGGCCGGCGGTCAGGCCGCCTTGTAGTCCGTCGCCGGAGTAGTTGTGCGCCTTGGTCAGAAGCGCGGAGACACTTTGTTGAAAGGAGACAGGACGGGTTCGGAATGTAAGGATTGCTTGATCGGCCCCTTCAAGAGATATGAGCAGGCCATCCTGGTCGCCGCGACCCCTGCCGGTAAACGTGACGCTGCCGAGATCGGTTGTCGAAATCCAACTCACTCGACGCTCCGAGACCTCGGTGATTGGCTCCACCGGCGAGTGGTAAGCATATCTACTTGCTGAGGCGATGCGTCCATGCGAGATTTCAAGATCGCCGTCCCACTGTATGGGGCCCTTGGCGCGAGCATCCGGGTCGCTCCATTCGAAACGGAGTCTATCGGCCGCGAACGCTTCCCCGCGCGTCAGGCCGTGAGAGTAGATAACGTCCAAGTCGCGTAGCACTTCCAGCGATCGAATGGGTCCGGTTGCGTGAATCTCCACGTCGATGGCCGGAGTTTCGCTCAGACGCACCTCCTCACCCATAGACGCGCCATTCACCTTGACATCGAGAATGATGCGTTCGCCGGTAGTGGCGTATACGTGGCGCCTTCGGATTCCGTCCCAGAGGCTTTGCCTGGTGAGGTTAGAGGAATATACCGCGGCGAGGCCGCCTCTTCGGGCGTCGGCGAAGGCGCTGTACCCGGCACCGGGCCGGCCGGTGTGGTCATCGGTCGATCCCACAAATCCGATGGTCAGCCCTCGCTCGATCGCTTCGCGGCCGTACCACTCGAACCTTCCATGAGTGGAGCATATTTCCAAATATGGCATCAACGTCGGGTCGAAGTCGTCAAGTGTCGCCATGCGCCCGCCAACGTGTGGTGTGACAAACACGTCGTTCCTGCCGCGAAACGTCTCTAGCAACGCACTCACAGGATACCGGTCCATCTCGGTATCTGAGCCATCGAAGACCTTGAAGTGTCCGCTTCGGTAGATCGGTTGGTCGTCTCGCAGGTAGAGAACGCAGTGGTCGCCTCCTCCCGGCGTAAGGCCGGACCACTCGTAAGCCTGGATGGTGACGAAGCGACCGGGCTCGTTGTAATCTCGCGCCAGGCCGCGAATCTTTTCGTAGTCCTCCTGTTGCAGCTCCCAGTCATTGGCGGTGTGGGCCAGGAAGTCGATGCAGGAGACATTTCGGGCGAATTGGAACAGGGACTCTGCGGTGTTGGTTCCGGCGGTCTCGTTCGACTGGCTCTGGAGGTCTCCAAAGTACAGACGGCGTTCGAAGTCGTCGGCACACTGAACGGGATTGCTAATCGCGTTCATAGCCGCGCCCGGCACTTCGGCCTTGAGCCGGACTATCCCCGGCTTTCGAACGGAAATCCCCTCAAGTCGCGCGACGCCCTGCTCGGCCTCGCCGAACTCGACGAATTTGGGCAAGCCGGCCACGTCCGGTTGCTGCTCCATGCGCATCGATCCCCGGAAGCTTGTCGCCGTGTTGTTGAAGCGGTCGACAACACGCGCGGAGAGCCATGCCGGCTCGTTCGGCGTTGTGTTGGAAGGCATGGTCAAGGTGAGGCGACCGGCGGCGCCGGCCACAATTCTCAGTGGAGGGACGCCGGGAACCTGGACGTAATGACGAGACATGAAAGCGTCGACCCAGACCGACCAGGGATGGGCGTCCTCACTGAAGTGCTGGACTCGCCATCCTCTGCTCCCCTGTGAAGTGTCTCCCAAATTGAATCGGATCCACTCGCCTTCGCCAAGCGACAGGCCTCCTACTACCGCGGTGGCTGCGTGATGCAGCGGGAATACCGATGACTGGGGGTGCTCGATCAACAACTCGATGTTCGCGTCGGGATTGCTGCATTCGACTGAGAAATAGTTGTCGGCTGAGGGGTCGGTGTTTTGGAATGCTCCCCATCCGGAAACGTACTTGAATGGCAGAGCTACCCTGCCAAAGCGCCCAAGTCCATATGCGCCGGTGAAATAGGTGATGGACCAGGAGCCGAACTCACCAACCGTGACCGGATCGGCCGGCGTTAGCTCGGCGTGACCGAACATCCGTCTAATCTGATCGACATCCCAATTGGAGTAGGGTTCTACCAGTTGCCTGTCAAGCGGTCTGTACATTGTGAGTCTCTCTCCGAAGGATGGGAATTCCAGCCAGGGAGGAGGGAGTTGGCGCAACCCTTGGCTGGGGGTGCCCCATTATATATCTATCCATCCCCAATCCAACTTGGGGGTCGGATTGATTTGGCAATCGCCGATTCCGGCTGGCGCCGGCATACCAAGGTATGAGATTAGGGGTTGGATGGTGGGGCTCCCGGGTCGGACGCCACTTCCGGCCGGCTGGCGGAGCGTCCTTTGCTGGGGACAAGCCCCCGCGCTACATTTTTCGCTCTCGACTGCGGGCCCTACGGGCATGACGGGACCCGTCTATTTTCTTACTAGCTAAGACTGAGTATTCTCTGCGGCCAATTGGTCTAGCCGGTCGCGTAGACGGGGATGTTTCAGAGCTTCCTTGTTGACGACGCTCTGGGGAATTGCGCCACGGGCGACGTCGAGAATCGCTTGGGTGGCGGAGGCCTCCATCTTCGAGTAGCACTCGTCGGTCCAGCATATTGAGTGTGGAATCACGATGACATTATCAAGGCGAAGTATCGGGTTGTCGGCCGGAGTCGGCTCAGATTCGAACACGTCCAATCCGGCGCCGGCGATTTGGTGGCTGGCAAGCGACGAATAGAGAGCGCGCTCATCGACTATTGGCCCACGGGCAGTATTGATCAGAAAGGCGGTCGGCTTCATCAGTGCCAGTTCGCGCTCTCCGATCAAACCTTCGGTTTCTTTCGTGAGCGGACAATTTACGCATACGAAGTCTGATTCGCGTAAGAGGGTGTCGAGGTTGACAAGGCGAACTCCCAAGGGTTCTACGTCAGGTTGATCAATGTAGGGATCGTGCCCCATCAGCTTCATATTCAACGGCCGGACGATCTCGCAGAAGTCTCGACCGATGTTGCCCACGCCGATGAGTCCGATAGCGCGACCAGTGAGACCGACTCCCATATGGTCGGTTCTCTCGTCCCATCGGCCGGCGCGGATCAGCCGGTCTTTGATCAATAGCTTATGCGATAGCGCCAGGATGAGGGTCAGAATAGCAGTGGCCATCGGCCTCCGGACTCCGTCTGGGGCAATGGTGATGATGACGCCGGCCTCGGTTGCGGCCTGTACGTCAACGTTGTCGTATCCGACACCAAATCTTGCTATTAGCACCAGTCGCATATCTGGATCGGAGAACGTCGCTCTGTCGTATCCGCAGCCGAATGAGAAGATCGCGTCGAATTCTTTGACTTGCTTAGGGGAAAGTACCTGTGTGTTCCCCCTTATGTAATCGACCTCGATACCCGGCGTCTGCTTGAGGTGGTTGAGGGTAACCCCTCCCCAATCGAGATCGCCCTGTGAGTTGATGACATCGGGGGTGACCCCAACTCGGAATACTCTGTCGTCAGCCATGGCTCGACTCCTGTCCGGCTAATTGAGGTTCGGCGGGCCTGACTGGAATAGTACATCACGTTTGAGTACGGGAGAGTATGGCCGGAAGTTGGGCGAATGCGTACAGGCCCGGCAGCTAGGTGTTCATGATCCTGGCTTGCTCGCGGGCCGCCACTCTGACCCCTTCCGCCACGTCCACCCACTTAAGCACGATCGTGCCCGCGACGATGATCAGGAGGATCGACGTAACGGCGACACGGGTGTCGAAGACGGCGGTTGCGATGATGTACAGCATCGGGCCGAATACCGATGACGCTCGGCTCGTGAAGGCGAAGAACGAGAAGAACTCGCCGCTGCGCGACTGCGGCGTGATCTGGGCGAACAGGCTCCTGGCGAGCGCCTGGCTACCACCGATCACGAGCCCAACCATGGCGCCGAGCACCAACCACTGGAAGCCGGCGTTGAAGCCAAGCGGCTTCCACAGAACCGAGCGGACGAAGACCGGCCACCAATCTACGGGACCCGTTCCGAGGACGGACGGATGGAGCGGGCCGACGGCGGACTTGCCATCCATCTCGCCACCCTGAATCGAGAGGCTGAACTTGAAGTCATCCGAATCCCGGACGGCATCTGGGAGGGCACGGACCGCGCTTGGTTTCAGGACGGCGCCGTCACCGAGTACCCACGCTTCTTCTCCTGACTGTATTTCGTACCGCGATTCCGACGAACCCGGCGCGACAAGGACAATGTAGTCGTTGCTGTCCGGCCGGTGGGCGAGTTGGAAGTCGAAGTCGTTGTGCGCGCTCGGCGAAAGGGGTGCTATCGCGACGCCGAACAGGACGATGACGATCCATCCTCCCAAGGAAACCATCAGCGCCGACTTCGTGGATATCTTGTCGGCCAACCATCCGAAGGCTAAAGCGCCGGGAGAAGCGACGAACTGGATGATGACGATCGTTGCCATATTGAACGCGAGCGAAATCCCCAACGTATCGGCTGCAAACGCGCCGGCGATCGCCACTACGGTCTGAAGACCATCGTTGAACAGCAGGTAGGCGCCCAAGTAGACGAGTACTACTCTGAATCGCCTGATCTCACGGAAAGTCCGTCCCAACTCCCTGAATCCCATGGCGAGAACCGCCGGAGCCTTCAGTCCGCCGACGCGACGGCGAATAGGCGGTTCCGGCACCACTCGAAGCGTCCATATCGCCCATCCAAACCACCAGACGCCGACGGACGCAATGGATGCCCTGGTAGCTATGTCGGACAATTCCGTGTCCTGTGTCATCAGAATCAACACCAGGTGCACTAGCAGCAACAACCCGCCGCCTAGGTAGCCATAAGCGTAGCCTCGGCTGCTGATGTCATCTGTCAAATGCTTCGGGCCGATGTGGGGCAGGAAGGAGTTATAAAAGACCTGGCCGCCGGCGAATCCAACGTTGGCGAGCGTGAATGTTCCGATCAGCCATGCCCAGGGTTGGCCGGTGTATGCGGAGAAGAAGGACAGGACGGTAAAAAGGGCGCCAGTTGCGGTGTATATCCACAGCAGGGCCCTCTTGATCGGGATGCGGTCGGAGATAACGCCCAGGACCGGACTGGACAGGGCGACGGTGGCGGTTGAAATCGCGATTGCCAAGCTCCATACGGAGCTCCCCGTGAACGTGATGCCGAGAAAAGTTGTGCTCTCGCCCAGCGCCTCTTTGAACAGGAATACGAAGTAGACGGGGAAGATTGCGACCAAGCCGCTGGTGGCGAACGCCGAGTTGGCCCAGTCGTAGATGCACCACGCGCGAATGACACGACGCTGCTCGGTGGGCAGGTCTTTGATCCTTGTTTGGGGAGTGCTCTCGCGCGCAGCTTCCATGGGTAGGGGCATGATAGACGAACTGGGGCGCGTAAGGCTAGACTGAGCCGGCCGGGCAGGTGAAACGCGACATCCTGTTAGGGCATCATCCCATCCTTTAGACTTGTACCGTAATCTATACTGTTCCCCAATATTTTCCGTGCTGGTTCATTGTAAGGAGCTGTGGAAGTGCTGAGAAAAACAACTGCGATTGCGCTTGCTCTGACCAGTCTCGCGGTTGGGATCCACTTCGTGTTCGGTTCGCTCTACGGGGATGCTGTGGACGCCGTGGGCGTGTGGGCGGTGTTGGATTGGTTCATGGCGGCCGGTATCCTGGTTGCTCTGACAGTGCACTTCAAGGCCAAGCGGGCTCTGGACGGGGAAGGAGCCGGCGATTCCGTCACGCGGCGGTACCTGGAGGTGAACCTGGCCTTCTACGCGACGGTCTTCTTGTCGCTGTGGTTCTTCTGGAATTGGTTTGACTTTCTCACCAGCGGTGACGAGCCTCAGGGTACGACTAATCTGGTCAATTGGATGTTGATTGATCCTCTGGCTGCGGTGGTGATGGGCGTTACCGGCCTGCGTCTATGGCGCGACGCGTCCGACGAATGAGCTGCCGGCGTAGCTGTCAAGTCCGCCGGAGGCTCGGTATCGCGCCTTGAACGATAGCGCACCACTTGCCATCCTCAAGTCCCGATTCGGCTACGACAGCTTTTGGTCTCCGCAGGAAGAGATAATAGCCAACGTATTGGCTCGCCGTGACAGCTTGGCACTGATGCCGACCGGCGGCGGCAAGTCCCTCTGCTACCAGTTGCCGGCGCTAATCTTTGACGGCGTAACGTTGGTAGTCTCGCCGCTGATTGCCCTGATGAAGGACCAGGTGGACGCGCTGAACGCCAACGGAATCGCCGCTCGGTTCATCAACAGTTCCCTGCCGGCGTCGGAGATAGAGCAGGTGCAGGCTCGGGTCAGGCGGGGCCAGGTCAAGATCCTGTACGTGGCTCCTGAGCGTCTGGTTCTACCCGGATTCCGCCGCTTCCTCCACAGTCTGAACCTGAGCCTGATCGCGATCGACGAGGCCCACTGCATTTCCGAGTGGGGCCACGAGTTTCGCCCGGACTACCGCAACCTGCTGCAGCTGAGGCAGGACTTTCCGTCTGTGCCTGTAGTTGCCCTGACTGCTACCGCGACGGAGCAGGTGCGCAAAGATATCATCGCCCAGCTTGAACTGCGACGGGGCCAGGTCTTTCTCTCCAGTTTCAACCGGGTCAACCTGGGCTATTCGGTTCTGCCCAAGGGCGATTCTTGGAGTTTGCTGTTATCGCTGCTCCAGCGGCACCGAAACCAGTCCGCCATCATCTATTGCTTCTCCAGGCAGGAGACCGAGGATCTGGCTGAAGACCTGAATGCTCGAGGCCTTTCGGCTCGCCCGTATCACGCCGGACTGGACGGCGAAACGCGCCGCCGGACGCAGGAAGACTTCATCCGAGACCGAGTGCCCATCATAGTCGCCACGATTGCCTTTGGCATGGGGATAAACAAGCCGGACATTCGCTTGGTGGTCCACTACAGCCTACCCAAGTCCCTCGAGGCCTACTACCAGGAAACGGGCCGAGCCGGCAGAGACGGGCTGCCCAGTGAGTGCGTCCTCTTCTTCGCCTACGGCGACAAGGCCAAGCAGGACTACTTCGTCAATCGGATCGAGGACGCGGCTGAGCGGCGGAATGCCCGCCTGAAGCTGGTCAAGATGGTGGAGTTTGCCCAACTGCCCACCTGCCGGCGCCGGTTCATCCTGGAGTATTTCGGAGAGCGCTGGGAGCGCGAAGATTGCGGCGGGTGCGATGTATGTTTGAGGTCCGGGGAAGAGTTTGACGCCACGGAGATAGCTCAAAAGATCCTCTCGGCGGTAATACGCACCGGTGAGCGGTTTGGCGCAAACCACGTCATCCAGGTGTTGAGCGGGAGCCGGGAGAAGCGGATCCTGCAACTAGGCCACGAGCAGTTGAGCGTTTACGGCATCGTCAAGGACTTCGAGCGGACTCAACTCAGGGAAATTATCGGCCAGCTACAGGCGCGGGGTTTGCTGGTACGGAGCGACGGAGAGTATCCGACCCTGGCAGTCCCGCCTGAAGGGCGAGAGTTTCTACGAAGTCGACAAACCCTAGCGCTCCTCCGGCCGGCGGCCGGCGACGGTCCGCGAGGGGCCGGTGAATCGGCAGCCACAATGGAATATGACGAGGGCCTGTTCCAGGAACTGCGGGCGTTACGGAGCCGGCTGGCCGACGCCCGGGACGTTCGAGCATTCGTGATTTTCGGCGACGTATCCCTCCGGCACATGGCCGCAGTTTTCCCTCACAGCATGGAAGAGTTCTCCAGCATCCTTGGGGTAGGTCAGGCAAAACTGGTGCAGTACGGCCCGGAGTTCCTCGGGGTCATACGCAGCTACGCCGAGGCCAACGGCCTACCGGATCGGACAGACGGCGCGCCGGCGCGACAAGAATCGGAGGGTAGGTACGGAGGACAGGAGCGACAACGACCACCGCGGGCCGGGGGAACTACCTACGATGCGACCATGGAGCTGTTGTCCCAAAGACTTTCGATCAGCCAGGTAGCCGAGCAACGAGGCCTGGCGGAGGGTACCATCATCGCCCACATTGAACGCTTGGCCGGTCAAGGCATACGGTTGGACTTGGACCACCTGATGCCGGCGGAGGAAAGGCTTAACAGGATAGAGGAGGCTTTCGGCGTCTCCGGCAGCACCCTCCTCAGGCCGGTTTTGGAGGTCCTGGGAACAGGATTCACCTACGATGAGTTGCGGCTGGTGCGGATATATTTGCGTCAGCAGGGGCGGTTGCCGGACTGATTCTGATTGTGGGTTTTCGCGGGTCATTGGCTGCACCGGTGCTCCTCCCCCCACCCCTGGCTGGGGACAAGCCCCAGCGCTATATTTCTCTTGCGACCCTGGGCTGTCGTTGTTCGGGCGACGGTAGTTGGCGTCGCCGGCCGGTGCCGGAATTGATCCCGGATCGGAGTCCGGGACATGCTTTCGTACCAATTGCACATGCCGGCTGGTGCCGGCACACCAAGGTATGAAAATCGGGAGCATTGGTTGATGGGAGAGGTCTAGTTTCATTGCCACAACCCACACCTCCCCTAGATTCCCGCTTTCGCGAGAATGACGAGGTGGGTGGCGGGGATGACGGGCCTCGCCGGGGCGACCGAGACCCACGAACGTGACGGCAAACATCCATCCCGGATCGGAGTCCGGGACATGCTTTCGTACCAATCGCTCATGCTGGCTGGCGCCGGCACACGAAGGTATGAAAAGCCGGAGTTGTGGCTTGGTACAGCGAATTGGCACGGCGGATTCCGCCACGCTGTACGACTGGGCACATGGGTGACACTTAGACCGAGCACATAGGTAACACTTTTGTAGGGGTATACACAACTCGTTTGGCGTGATCGTCCAAGAGCCCGATGATGAGTGGACCGAACTGGATGCTCCAATGCCGATCATCGCTGGGCCTCAGCCCTACTGGTTCACCCCTCAGCGCTTCACTCAGATAGATGGTCTCGCCTCTCCACTTGATCCCTCCATTGCCGCGTACCCTCCGTATCGTCACATCAGCCTCGTACTCAGGTGATCTCACCTCCGCCGGATAAGAACGCAGAGACGGTGCGTAGAGCAGTGCCGGTGGGCGTTGTCCCAGAGCCTCGTGTGGTCTGTGCTCATTATAGACCCGCCGGAACTCGTCGAACGCTCTCTGCTGAGTGCGTATGCTACTTCTGGGTGGAGTTGCCGTCTCAGCCTTGAGAGTGCGGTGCAATCGCTCCAGCCGGCCGTTCTGCTCAGGATGTGCCGGCTCTATACGCTCAGGTAATATGCCCAGCTTGATCCACCACACCGACAGCGAACTCAACCCACCGACTGCCACACTGGCAAAGGGCACACCGTTGTCAGAGCGCATCACCCTGGGCAGTCCGTACTCCCTGAATGCGCGCTCACACACTGCACGCACCTCAGAGCCTCTAGGTCTCTTCAGCCCTTGGCATACCAGCAAACAACGGCTAAAGCCGTCCTGGATAGTCAATGGGTCTATCCTGACCCCATCTTCCGTCCGAAACCAACCCTTGAAATCGATCGACCATACGTCGTTCGGCCTCTCAGCTGCTGCGAACGGCTCACTCCAAGGCGCAGTGTGCCTACGGCGCTTGCGTCGACCCACCAGCCCGGCACGGTCCAGTATCTGTCCTGCCGTGCTCGACGCCGGCCAATTCATCCAAGGCTCCACACGACCCAGCCAGGCAACCAGCTTCTTAGGACCCCAGGTTGGGTGCTCTCCTTTGGCCCTGATCAGCCTCTCTATCACTGGCTGTGGCGTGGAGTTGGGATGAGTGTGCGGTGCTCGACTTCGATCTCCCAATCCCCCCAATCCCCACAGCTTGAAGCGCTCCACCCGCTTATACCCTGTCTTGCGACTAATACTGAATTGACGACACAGCTCTGTGAAAGTGTCTTCTCCCCCTTTCCATCGTAGTATGAAACGGATTTGCTCTTGCTCTCGACTCGTATCTTTCCAGGGCAACATCTGGCCTCCAATGATCGGTTGTTCCGATCTTGTACCACTTTGTTACCCATGTGCTCGGTTTTTCTGTTACCTATGTGCCCAGTCTGTACCCGCCCCACCCCGACCCCAGCGGGGGACAAGCCCCCGCGCTACATTCCCCTCTCCCCGCCCCTCTGGATTCCGGCCTTCGCCGGAATGACGAATTGGGGGCCGGATTGACGAAGGGATGCCGCGAATGGCGAATGAGAGGCTGCCGGAGCGGTCTATCCCGGATCGGAGTCCGGGACATGCTTTCATAGCAATCGCTCATGCCGGCTGGCGCCGGCACACCAAGGTATGAAAAGCCGGAGATGCGGTTTGGTTCAGCGAATTGGCACGGCGGGTTCTGTCACGCCCCACCCCGACCCCAGCGGGGGACAAGCCCCCGCGCTACATTCCCCTCTCCCTGCCCCTCTGGATTCCGGCCTTCGCCGGAATGACGAATTGGGGGCCGGATTGACCAAGGGATGTCGCGAATGACGGATGAGAGGCTGCCTGAGCGGTCTATCCCGGATCGGAGTCCGGGACATGCTTTCGTACCAAGGTTCGTGATTTTCTCCGACGTTTGGAGTTACTGGCGGACGCAAGTAACCTCGTGTCGCCCGTGTTGACTAAACTGCCGGCAGGGTGGTCCAATAGTCGGCGACGGTGCATTGGCGCCTAATACACCCTACGTGCAGCGGAGGTATGCGGCTATGAGACTCGAAGGAAAAGTATGCATCATAACGGGCGGCGCTCGCGGGATCGGGAAAGCCATCGGCCAGCGCTTGGGAGGCGAGGGCGCGAAGGTGGTGATTGGAGACCTCAACAGCGAGCAAGCCGAGGAGGCCGCCTCTGAAGCTCGCGACATGGGTATAGAGGCGATCGCGGTTGGCGTAGACGTCACCAAGCGCGACCAGGTACGCGCCTTGGTGGAGCGAAGTGTCTCAGAGTTCGGCAAGCTGGACGTGTTTTTCAACAATGCCGGCGTCAATCGCATTCAGCATTTTCTGGACGTGACCGAGGATAACTGGGACTTCATTATGCGCGTGAATGGGCTGGGTGTGCTGATCTGTATGCAGGAAGCGGCGAAGCAGATGATCGCGCAGGGAACCGGCGGCAAGATCATCAACTCGGCTTCGATAGCCGGCCGGCAGGGATTTCCGGATATTGCGCCCTACTGCGCGAGCAAGTTCTCGGTGATCGCTTTAACCCAAGCTGGCGCCCGGGCTCTGGCCGAGCACAACATCACGGTAAACGCCTTTGCGCCGGGCGTGGTGGACACACCGCTCTGGGAGCAACTTGACAGCGAGTACATTGAATTGGGCGACACGAGCGAACCTGGCGAGGCGATGAGGAACTTCTCCGCCGACATTCTGCTGGGCCGGGTGGCGGAGCCGGATGACGTTGCCAAGCTGGCGGCATTCCTCGCATCGGAGGACGCCGACTACATAACCGGCCAGACCTACAACGTCGAGGGCGGAATGATTCTATCCTGATAGGGTCTAACAGAGAGGACGTGAAATGAAATTTGGAACAATGGCCACGGACTTCGAGGTCCGGGTAGATTTCGACCGATTGCGCCGCGAGCGCGAAGAGAAGGTCGAGAAGGCTATGGCTGAGTCGGACGCTGACGCGCTGTTGCTTTTCGACCAGAACAACATCCGCTATGCGACCAATACGTGGACCGGAGAGTGGGCGCGGGACAAGCTCGGTCGATACGCCATCGTTCCGAGGGGCGGCAAACCTCTGCTGTTCGACTTCGGTAGCGCTGTGGCCTCGAAGAAGCTGCACTCGCCTTGGATCAAGGACCGCGTGTTTCCGATGTCGAGCTGGATGCGCAACTCGGTACCATACGAGGCGGGATTCCAGGACGAGTTCAACAACACGCTCGTCAGGATACTGAAGGATCACGGCATAGAGAATGCGCGGGTCGGCATTGACATCATCGACTACAGGGCATTGGAAGTTCTGCAAAAGAACGGGTTCACGATAGTCGATGGCCAGGAGATCATGCTGGATGCGCGGGTAATAAAGACTCAGGATGAGATTTATCTGCTGGAAGGCGCAGCCAGCATGGTCGACGCGTCATACGGCACGGTGATCAGGAATCTGCGCGCCGGCATCCGAGAGAACGAGCTTGTCGCAATAGTCCACGAGGTGCTCTATCGACTGGGCTCCGATCAAGTCGAGGTGGTCAACTGCATCTCCGGCCCCAGAAGCAGTCCCCATCCGCATAACTTCACCGACCGTATCGTCCGGCCGGGGGATCCGATCTTCATGGACATTATTCACTCGTACATGGGATACCGGACGTGCTACTACAGGACTTTCCACGTTGGCGAGGCCACGCCGGCAATGCACGACGCGTACAAGAAGGCCTACGATTGGCTTTACGCATCCATCGACAAGGTGAGGGCGGGCAACACGACGGCAGAAGTGGCGTCCGTATGGCCTTCGGCGCAATCATTCGGCTACGAATCGGAGGCGGCCGCGTTCGCGTTGCAGTTCGGTCATGGGATCGGCCTGAGCCACTGGGAAAAGCCGGTATTCAGCCGGCGCGTCTCCATGGACAATCCGATTGTCTTGGAGGAGAACATGGTGTTCGCTCTTGAGACCTACTGTCCCGCATCGGACGGAACCGGCGCCGCAAGGATCGAGGAAGAGTGCGTGATAACCAAGGATGGGCCTGAAATTCTGACCAAGTTTCCGTGTAAGGAGCTGATCTGCGTCGATCCATAGAAGCGTCGATTCCCAGTAGTGACCGTCGGTTGCTCGCTAGGCAAAGGCGCACTGCCAACGGCTAGATAGCTTGCCGCGCTGAGATCAGCTTCGACAACTGGGCGGGAGTTGCGGCCACGATATCCGGCTCGAGGCCATCCAGTGTGCGGTGATCTTCGGGTAGTCCCCAAGTTGCATGGCAGGTCCAGCAGCCGGCCGCTCGTCCCGCGTCGATGTCCGAGAAACTGTCTCCCACCATCATAGTATGCTCCGGTGAGGCCGACAGGAGCCTAATTGCGAGGTGGATTCCCTCAGGGTGAGGCTTGTATCTCGTAACGTCCTCCATACCGATCACCGTGGAAAAAAAGTCTGATAGGCCCGCGTGTTTAAGCTCCCTCGCGGCGCCGGCACTTCGCCCTTTGATTTGGAAACCGCGGCTCTTTTGGGTGACGACGCCGGTACTCAATCCCTGGATTCGAATCTCGGAAAGTAACTGTTTGACACCTGAGTAGGGGCGAATGGTATCGGTGAACTTCGTCCAGTAGGATTCACGATACGATTCGTAGAGACCCACGCTCACCCCCAGCTTCGTCTCCAACTCCGCCAGGGCGGTCTTGAGTTGCTTCCCGCCGGAGCCGCGCATGAATTCGCCCGCCGCCTGATCGTGAATGTCGAAGGATTCGAATACACGATAGAGAGCCGCGACCCGGGCATCGAAGGAATCAATCAGTGTGTCGTCGAGGTCAAAGAGGACGGTGGTCAACCGGTCCGGCGGCCACCTTCTGCTGGATCTCAAGGCAATTCCCGGCTCTCGCATGTCCATGTCAGCCGATTCGCGATTCGAAGTAATCGCATCGAGTTTGCAGGGGACAGGCTGGGCACTCCGGCTTGCGAGCACGGCAGACCTCCCGGCCCAATCGGATCATCCGGTGGTGCAGGTCAATCTGATCACCGGGCGGGGTCTCCCTTTCGAGGAGGGCCTGCGCCTTCTCCGGCGATGCATTCGCGGGGACTAATCCGAGCCTCTTGCAGATCCGGCTGACGTGGGTGTCGGCCGGGCAGGCCGGCAGGCCGAGCGAGAACGCCTCGACACAGGCGGCAGTCTTTACTCCGATGCCGGGGATGGCGACAAGTTGTCGGCGGATTTCCGGCTGTGGCAGGTCGCGGAGCCAGTCGAGGTCGAGCCGGCCGGTCCGGTCCTTGATCGCCTGAAGCGTATTGAGAATTCGTCTGGCCTTGATTCGATGAAGGCCGCCGGGGCGAATTGCTTCGGCGATTTGGGCAACGTCTGCCGCTATCACCGACTCCCAGTCGCTGAATGCGGAGCGCAGGCCGCGAAACGCAGCCTCCGAATTACGGTCGCTAGTGTTCTGGGAAAGGATGGTGCCGACTAGCTCATCGAGAAGATCGGTCGGCCGCTGGGAAGGGAGGTCCGGATAGAATTCGGCGAGGCGCCGGATAGCCCATTCGAGACGACCGACGCTCAAGCGCGATGTCAGGAAGCTCGGGCGCTGATCTTGCCCTTGCCCTTACACTTGGGACACTGACCTGACATTTCGTGCCAGCCGGATTCCTCCTTGGGGTCCGGCCACCGCTCGTCGACGTCGCCGGTACCATCGCAGCGGTTGCATTTGATCTTCGGACCCAGATTCAGCTTACTCACTACGAAGAATACCGCGATCAGGACAATCAAAATTGGGATCATGGTCCCAATA
Source organism: Chloroflexota bacterium (assembly GCA_965220775.1). Lineage (GTDB taxonomy): Bacteria > Chloroflexota > UBA6077 > FW602-bin22 > JBCLEL01. Next base: position 2,952,837 of record OZ244845.1, on the reverse strand, counting down.
TCCATTTGAAGCCTCCAACGAAACTGCAACAGGTTGGTGCCATTATAGCAATCGCCCATGCCGGCTGCCACCGGCACACGAAGTTATGAAGATTGGGGGTGCTGGTTGGGGCAAGTGCTCGAGTGTCATTTGCGCCACCCACAACCCATCCTCTGGATTCCCGCCCCGTATCGGGGTACGGGGCATGCTTTTGATCGCGTGAATGACGATGCGGGGGCGCGGGTATGACGGAACGAGTGGCGGGAACTGTCCATCCCGGAACGGAGTCCGGGACGTGCTTTCGTACGAATCGCTCGTGCCGACTGGTGCCGGCAGACCAAGGTATGAAAATTGGGTGCATTGGTTGATGGAAGGGTCAGGTGTCGTCTGTGCCACGCACCCCGCCCCTAGCTGGGGACAAGCCCCAGCGCTACATTTCTGTCTTGCGACCCTGGGCTGTCGTTGTTCGGGCGACGGTGGTTGGTGTCGCCGGCCGGCGCCGGAATTGATCCCGGATCGGAGTCCGGGACATGCTTTCGTACGAATGATGCTCGCAAGACCGGTCCCCATGAGTCTGAACAATTGCTGCGCAGCAAGTCGGTCCGGTGTTCCTGGAGCCGGCTGGTATACTTTCTTGCCTATGTCTTCCGAGGCTGCATCCGATCTTCTTCTTGGGCTGAATTCGGATCAGAGACGGGCGGTGGTCAGCACCAGCGGGCCAATCCTGGTGCTGGCGGGTCCTGGGTCGGGAAAAACTCGACTGATCGTGCACAGGATCGCCTATCTGATCCGCGAAGCCGGCGTCGCGCCGGAAGAGGTTCTGGCGCTCACGTTCACGAATCGAGCGGCGTCGGAGCTGAGAGAACGCCTCGCCGGCACGATTCCGGCCGCAGCCCGCAGAATCACCGCCGGCACGTTTCATAGCATTTGCGCGCGGTGGCTGCGATCGGACGGCGCCGAAATCGGCGTGTCCCCGAGCTTCTCGATCTACGATACGGACCAGCAGGCCAGGCTGATCAAGGAGGCGCTGGCCGAACTGAATATCGACAACAAACGCGTTCCGCCGTCGAGCGTACAGTCGAGGATCTCGTCGGCGAAGAATAGGCACGCCGGCGGGCGTATTGAAATGCCGCGAGGCGCTCTGGGATTGCCCGGCCAGATGGCCCAATCGGTATTCGACCGCTACGAGGAGAAGCTGTCCGAGCGCAAATCGCTGGACTTCGACGACCTCTTGCTAAGGGTCATCGAGCTTTTTCTGGCACATCCCCAGATCCGGGACCGATATCGTTCTCGCTACCGTCATCAATTGGTCGATGAGTTTCAGGACACGAACACAATCCAGTATCGCTTGCTGAAGCTGCTGAGACCTAAGGGGGGGTCGGTCTGCGTAGTTGGCGACGAGGACCAAAGCATCTATAGCTGGCGCCACGCGGACCTGGCCAATATTATCAATTTCCCGACCGACTACTCCCAGGCCGAGACGATGACGTTGGGTCAGAACTACCGCTCGACGCAGAACATCATCGATGCAGCGGCGTCTCTGATCAAGGCGAATTCCCAGAGACACGACAAGCGTCTATGGACCGACAACCCTCCGGGCGACGCACTGGCCCTGGTCGAGTGCTCCAGCGACGACGAGGAAGCTAATATGGTGGCGTCCCACGTCCGGCGTTTGAGAAAACGGGGTCTGGCCTTCAACGAGATGGCGGTACTCTATCGCACGAATGCCCAGTCGAGGGTCCTCGAAACCGCGTTTGCCCGTCTTAGCATCCCGGCCCGGGTGATCGGGGTCCGCTTCTTCCGGCGGGCGGAAGTGCAGGATGTTCTCGCCTATCTCTACGCCGCGTTTAACCCGTACGACGACGCTCACCTGCTGCGGATTATCAACGTTCCCACGAGAGGGGTAGGCGCCAAGACGATTGCCGGCCTTCGGGATTACGCCTTGGGTCGAAGCCTCAGCCTGAGTCACGCGCTGGACAGGCTGTTTGGATCGAGTGGCGGCGAGGACGAGCCGGACCTGCAGGTTGGCCGGCGGGGCGTCGCGGCGCTGCAAACGTTCCACGAGATTTTGAGTGGGCTGCGCGCCAAGATCGAGCAAGTTACTCCGACGGAGATTCTGGACGCTGCGATCAAGGACACAGGGTATGCGAGCTATGTCAGCGAGTTGCCGGATTCGGAGGATCGAATGTCGAACCTCGACCAACTGCGAGGCGCCGCTACGGGCTATGAGGGCGCCGGATTTGAGCCGATATCCGACTTTCTCCAGCAGGTTGCGTTGGTGTCCGATGCGGACGAGTACTCGCATAACGCGGACTTGGTGACGCTGGCGACGTTCCATGGCGCCAAGGGTTTGGAGTTCGATGCCGTGTTCCTGACTGGACTGGAGGAGGGACTGTGCCCGCACTCTCGGTCGGTGGACAACCCTTCGGCGATGGAAGAGGAACGACGGTTGGTGTATGTCGGGATGACTCGCGCGCGTAAGCACCTCGTTCTGAGCTACGCAGAATCGCGTTGGGCGGGGGTCGGGACGATGATGTTTGGGCCGTCGCGCTTCTTGAAGGATCTACCGGGGGATCTTCAGGCGATCTACCCCCGCGAGTTGGCCGCCGGCGTGCGGCCAAAGCCGGCGCTACCACCTATCTCCACGGCGGCGGGTAGGCCGGCCCCTCAGGTGCTGGCGCCGTTCCGGCCGGCGGACAGGGTGCGCCACGGCAAGTTCGGCGTGGGGGTGATAATCAGCTGCAAGCGGGCCGGCGAGGACTACGTTGTGGAGGTGGTGTTCGACGGGGTTGGTCCCAAGAAGCTGATGCAAAGCTTCGCCAACTTGGTGAAGGTCTGACCAGGAGCCGGCGAGGCAACCCTGGTTTGTTTTGCAAAAAGTACTTTTTTGTGGACGTGCCGGCGGTGCACACAGCCGGGCGGCCAACACCCTGACACCAACGTGCCGCCGATAGGCCGGACAGTGATCAGTATCAGGACAACGGCGTTGCCCATGCCGCCAAACGCTACATTCACTCCGGCGCCGGAACCTATGGCCTGGCTACAACGATTCTCTAACTTTCCCGCCCCGCCACCCGGCCTTAGTATTCCGGAGAAAGGCGGCATTGATGGGCACACACTATCGCGCTGACAGCCTGATTGGGGCCGGCGTCTGCTTCGGGACGATTATGGTCCTTTATCTGCTGGTGGTCATGCTGTTCGGCTAGAGCCGGCCGGGGCGACCAGCTATATAACTCCCTCGATTTGAGCTAGCCGGCATGGGCGAACATTTGTTTCCTAGTATACCACGCCGGAGGTTCGAAGGGCCGGTCTATCCCGGCGCGTGCGGGGGAACCACGTTCCCACCACATCAGACTTTGGATCTGTAGGGCTGGTCACCACGCGGGGCCGGAGGAACCCCCGGTACACGACGCCGGCAAACACTCAACAACGGTCTATCCCCGCGCGTGCGGGGGAACCACCCGCGATAGCTACTACCGGGGCCTCAAGGTCGGTCTATCCCCGCGCGTGCGGGGGAACCTGCCGGATCCGGCAGCCGTAGGCGTTCCACTGAGGTCTATCCCCGCGCATGCGGGGGAACCTGATAAGCGAGTGCAAGCGGAACACGAACAAACGGTCTATCCCCGCGTGTGCGGGGGAACCAGAGAGGAACAGTGGTTCGTTCTTGAGAATGAAGGTCTATCCCCGCGTGTGCGGGGGAACCCCAGGCCGGCGCCGGATCCAACCCCTTTTCCGCGGTCTATCCCCGCGTGTGCGGGGGAACCTTCCCCGATGCTGGACACTCGGATGCCGGATGAGGTCTATCCCCGCGTGTGCGGGGGAACCAGAGAGGAACAGTGGTTCGTTCTTGAGAATGAAGGTCTATCCCCGCGTGTGCGGGGGAACCCCAGGCCGGCGCCGGATCCAACCCCTTTTCCGCGGTCTATCCCCGCGTGTGCGGGGGAACCAAGACCGCCTGGGCGCAAACCGCAAGCGACGTTGGTCTATCCCCGCGTGTGCGGGGGAACCTTCGGGAAAACGAGGAGGGGTGACATTGACGAAGGTCTATCCCCGCGTGTGCGGGGGAACCGACATCCCGGTGGCAGTTCCTCCCTCTTCTTCTGGTCTATCCCCGCGTGTGCGGGGGAACCAAAAGACGCAAGTCTAACCCTCGGCCACTCTGAGGTCTATCCCCGCGTGTGCGGGGGAACCTTCGATATAAGGGATTCAGAATCACGCGCATGAGGTCTATCCCCGCGTGTGCGGGGGAACCCCGTAGATATCGCGGAGGTGATCGTTATACCACGGTCTATCCCCGCGTGTGCGGGGGAACCATCCCGATCCTCTCGACGCTTGCGCCTACCTTGGGTCTATCCCCGCGTGTGCGGGGGAACCCCACGGAATTTGACCCGGATATCAATGCAATGGGGTCTATCCCCGCGTGTGCGGGGGAACCGATGCCGGATTCTGCTATTACGTCTGCTAGTAGGGTCTATCCCCGCGTGTGCGGGGGAACCTAGATGGTGAGTGGGCTTGTGACGTGCTACTGAGGTCTATCCCCGCGCGTGCGGGGGAACCATGGCAGTGTGTGGGAAATTGTGGCCATGCTGGGGTCTATCCCCGCGCGTGCGGGGGAACCGATGCAGATAACCCACTTGATAATGATGATCTAGGTCTATCCCCGCGCGTGCGGGGGAACCACAATCAAAATGCCAATGCAAAATCTCGACACGGGTCTATCCCCGCGCGTGCGGGGGAACCGTACCCGGTCATCATACCTATCATGGTAGATGGGGTCTATCCCCGCGCGTGCGGGGGAACCCAAGCTTCAACCCACAACGCCGAAGCAACGAAAGGTCTATCCCCGCGCGTGCGGGGGAACCCAATGCACCGGCGGCGTCACTCATTGGCGACACGGTCTATCCCCGCGCGTGCGGGGGAACCTACCGGTCGGCTGCTGGACAGACTGTCAGCTACGGTCTATCCCCGCGCGTGCGGGGGAACCACCACTATCCAAGCTGTTCCAGTCACCCATACGGGTCTATCCCCGCGCGTGCGGGGGAACCGGCTCTCACCGTGCCCCAGTATGGCATTTGTGCGGTCTATCCCCGCGCGTGCGGGGGAACCTCGCTCTTCAGTAACATCATCACCGTTGGAGTCGGTCTATCCCCGCGCGTGCGGGGGAACCCAAGGCACGGCAGAGGGATAGTGGCTACAGTCAGGTCTATCCCCGCGCGTGCGGGGGAACCGAAGTAGGCCACCCTGTAGTGCTCCGCCTCCGCGGTCTATCCCCGCGCGTGCGGGGGAACCCAGCAACTTATGCGCCATAGCACTGTATGGTTGAGGTCTATCCCCGCGCGTGCGGGGGAACCCCGCCACGACCTAACAGCCGGCTATCAAGCTTGGGTCTATCCCCGCGCGTGCGGGGGAACCATGGAGGCCGCCTGAGTGCGGATGTACGCCTTGGGTCTATCCCCGCGCGTGCGGGGGAACCGAGTAGCATCGGCGTTGTCATCAAGGGTTAGAGGGTCTATCCCCGCGCGTGCGGGGGAACCCCTTGCCGACAGCCCGCCACAGCTCTGTCACTCGGTCTATCCCCGCGCGTGCGGGGGAACCCTACTCGCCGCCGTTGCCGACGCGGAGTCAGACGGTCTATCCCCGCGCGTGCGGGGGAACCTGGGCATTGTCGTCATACATGATGAATACTACAGGTCTATCCCCGCGCGTGCGGGGGAACCTTGGTTTGACGGGTCGGGAAGTGGGCTGTCCACGGTCTATCCCCGCGCGTGCGGGGGAACCTTGCTTGCAGCCAGGCCGGGAATCCGCGCAACAGGTCTATCCCCGCGCGTGCGGGGGAACCGCCCGGTCGCTGTCCACGTAGCCGCCGGCACAGGGTCTATCCCCGCGCGTGCGGGGGAACCCGCGACATACCTACGCCGATTGCCGAGCACCGAGGTCTATCCCCGCGCGTGCGGGGGAACCACACGTTGGGAATCACCAACGCGAATATCGAGAGGTCTATCCCCGCGCGTGCGGGGGAACCTACGACATCGCACTGACGAGATAGTCAGTACCGGGTCTATCCCCGCGCGTGCGGGGGAACCACCAACAAGCCGGCGACGCGCTTCCGGGCCTGCGGTCTATCCCCGCGCGTGCGGGGGAACCCGTATTACGTGGGATTCGACGACGCAATCGGAGGGTCTATCCCCGCGCGTGCGGGGGAACCGAACCGGCCGGCCTTCGCGTGCGCCTTCAACGGGGTCTATCCCCGCGCGTGCGGGGGAACCTTGCGTCTCCGGCCGCAAATTCCACAGTGAGACGGTCTATCCCCGCGCGTGCGGGGGAACCCACCCGAAGAGAGTACGGCGGCCCTGAAGATGCGGTCTATCCCCGCGCGTGCGGGGGAACCGCGGCTAGGAGGCGGCGCGTAGCTGGTATTAGAGGTCTATCCCCGCGCGTGCGGGGGAACCCTTAGTGCCAGAGCCGGTGTTCCCACGGCTCGAGGTCTATCCCCGCGCGTGCGGGGGAACCTGCTACGAAGACGATCCCGAACAGGCTGGTCAGGGTCTATCCCCGCGCGTGCGGGGGAACCCCTTAATGTGATTAAATGTTCGGTTTGTGAGCCGCCGCGACTCCTTTCGCGGTTATGTCAAAGACTGTTTTCGGAGGGCGGTGATGCGCCGGTTACACGTCCCGGATCGAGACGGCTACTGATACCTCACCAAGAACACGCCATCGGCGTCGACAATGTCCTTGGGCGCCTCTCCCAAAGTCAGTATTCGTTGTTCTCCTACCGCAGCTGGGTCCCGCCAAGTCATCACAATCGAGCCATTGTTCAACTCGTAGTACCATTTCGTCAGCACGTCCCAGATTCTCCCTCTTATTCCCTGAGTCATCTGAGGTGACGTATACACGCCCGGGGCTATCTCGAGCATCACGGACGCCAGAAATCCGCGATACCTCGCGTCGATATTGATCGTGACGACTACAGTCACACACACGTCCTCATTGGAGATTCGACAAGGCTGTCGGAGCTTCCTGTGCGGGCGTTTCTTCTAACGGAACAATATCCTCGAAGAGGGTCTTTATGCGGTCAATCATCTTGGGAATCACCTGCTCGGTGCGAAGCATCGCGCCGGTAGTCCTTCGCGTGTGCCGTTCGATGTTTAGGCTTGGGTCACTCATCACGTCCTTGGCAGATTTGAGCGCGGCAGGCAGCAGAATCGCGTCACGGAACAAATCGGCGATATCCAATGCGAACGCATCGCCGCTGTGCTCGTGTATGAATCCCAGCTGAGGAATTGCCCCAACAGCTATTACCGCAATCACCGCAGCCGACGTCACCGCGACCGACGCATGGTTGATAGCTTGGTTCGGAATGTCCGCCGCATTGGGATTGCTACGGTCGTAGCGACGACCGTGCCAAGGTATGGAAAAGCGACGGGCCAAGTTCTTGTAGGTTTGTCTCGCACGGGCGCCTTCAAGTCCCCGTAGGGCGTCGAGGCTCTTGTGAGGAAAGATTTCTCCAAGGCGCAAGGCATACATCTTGCGGGCTATAGTGATTCGACTGCCCTCAGAGTCGCTCCAAGCACGCATCTGCCGGCGGGCGACGTCAGAGGTGTCCGGCATAAGCGGTGGAGCCGTGTAACATCTGACTCCGTCCTCGCCGACCGCGACGAGCGCGGTTCCGTGGCGGGCCATCAGGCGCAGGGCGTCATGACTGACCGTAGATCCGGGCCCGAGGAGGATCATCGAAAGAGATTGGAAAGGGACGCCGTATTCGCCGCGATCCAACGAATCTTCGGCTTTGGATGGACTCTCTCGTTTGAACCGAAGTGTGCCGTCTTTGACGACAAGGGCGCCCCGAGACAGCCAGAGCAGACCGTGGCGGTCAGCGTGCGGAACCCTTGCGGTCTCGAGCCCGAGTCTGCCTCTCAGCATCTTTGTGCAACAGCTCTATGAACCGGTGGGATTGGGCGCCGGACGCAGAAGGAGCATTCCGTACCCGTAGGCGCGGTGACGCCCGATTCCGTGGGCCACAAGCTCAGTGAACTTATTAGGGTCGACAATTGTGATTGTCCCCCGCATTACGGCATTGGGACCTTCAGTTGCGTGCGCACCGAGCTTTCGGATCGTTCGTACCCTTTGGAACGACTTCAGTCTGGCCTCATCCAGTTGCGCGCCGCGCTGTCCGAGCCTCTCAGCAAGCCAGTCAGTGTAGACTTCCTCTCTACTACGCTCCATGCCGTCCTTCGAATGTCGGGAAGCTTCCCATTGAAACGCATCAATCTCTGCGCCGGGATGTTCCGCGCCCCTGCTGCGCCGGACGATGGGGCGGACCAGCACCTCGAATCCCAGCCGCCGGGCCGGTTTCCAAGAGGCGGGCATCGGCTTGCTATCGAAGCCGGAGGCCGGCAAGACTCTGGCTTGGAGCGGATCAGCAAACGTCGCTGCGGCGTCTCGCAGGGCGTCCGCGTCGTGACTAGAGTAACCCAAGAGCACGCCGCGACGATCACGGTCCCTGGGGATGATCAAGCGAAAAGGCTTTGGGGCTCGATCTCCGAAGCTCTCCACCAAGAGACAGTGCATAGCGAAGCCTTCGTCGAACGCGTTTCGGGCGATGAGACCCCTAGAACCGGCCCAGCGATGGAAGGCTATTACATCGAGGTCTGCCCGTATCATGTGGATGGGTCGAGGTATTGTGTCAACAGGGTTTGCCGTCGCCTTTGCCGTCTCCATAGCTACTCCTCTTCCGGTGTTCCAGCATTGGGCTCGAATGTGGCTACGGGCCTCGCTCCCTCGCACACGAGGCGTCCGCCGCCGTGGAGGCCGGACACCCAGTTGCGCTGGTCGGTGAGCATGTATGTTCTGGATGGCTCGATGCCGTCAACATCCTCGCCATCAGGCCAGAACAGCCGGACGGATTCTGTAAGGGTCCGACCGGCCTCCAAGGGCAATGCGATGAGTGCGCCAAGAGCGGAGTCAGCCTCGAGCTCGCCGGCGAGCAAATGGGCCGAAGGGAGGCACGGCTTGCGCCCGATGAAAAGAGGCCGGGCCGGATTTTCGAGCGCCGATTCAAGATCGCTGAGAGCGGGAGATTCGTTTTCGGGTTGGAGACGGAGGGCAACGGTTACGCGCATGTCCGCGAAGTAGTCGCGGTAGCGCAGGTGGGGGGCGTCGTAGGTGTTGGCGCCGCCAGCTCGGCTCTCAGGCTGTCCGCGCGTGGTCCAGCCTCTGTCGTTCTTGTTCAGTTGAGCGGTTTGGAAATCCCTTAGGCGTAGCCTACCTCGCGGCTCCCGATCGATTCGGGCGGCAAATACCAGCCTGTTCTGCAGTTGCTGGTTTCGATCACGCTCGATTCGGCGCCAGCCCAGAGCATTTGCCAGCAATCCGGTAAGCATAGACGCCGACGGGAACCAGCGGATGACTCCGAGGTTGTCGATCGTCTCGCCGCCGAAGGCCATCAACGGCGCTTCAAGATTCAGAATCAGATGTCTCACGGCTCAACTTGCCCGGCTGCTACTGACGGCATCTGCCGCCCAGGATGCGAGACGATCAAGGTCAAGACGCTCTGCGTCGGGGATATTGCAGGCATCAAGCGACATGACACGACGGGTTTCGTGGGAGCCGTACGCGGAATCGAGCTTGCCCAATTGACCTTTCAAGGCATCGACAGCGGCTTTGGTATGTGCGCGCACGGGCTCTCGAAATGCGTTAGCGAGGCTGCGAGGCTGGCGCGACCCGGCCTCGATTAGCATCAGGTCGGCGTAGGCGTACGGGGCTGTGGAGCCCAGCTTGGCGCCGGGCGACACGGTCGCGATCAGGTGAACAAGATGATTGACGACTGTGGCGGCGAGCCCGCGCTCCGCGCTCCGCCAATCCTCGGATGGACAGCCGGTAAGGTTCGAGACCAGAGCGGGCACGTCTACGACGACGTAGCCGTAGAAGAGGCCGGCGGTGAGCTCCATGTCGCCTATGTGAGCGGCGCCGGGGTCCTCGTCGTCGGATTGTAGGTCGTCGACGACGGAGAAGTAGTCGCTCTCGGATTCCTCGGCGTGTACGGTGAAGGCGTGGGCCACATGGATTGCGGCGTCGATGTTGGCAGCGGGGTCGGAGGTCACCATTCGCCCGAAAAGGGCACCGACGAGACCGCCGGGCAGTTGCGTATTGGTTCTGAACGCCCTGAAGTTGTCGCGCTGCTCGTTGCGGCGTTGGGCGCTGAATAGCAAGTCGGCGGCCTCGGTGGCGGCGTCCGGGTCGTCAGGATGAGCAGTGCAGATCGCGTCCGCCTGGCTTTGGAGGTATTCGACCTCTGGCAGTCCGAGCAGAAGGGGTTGACGGCCTGACTGCGTGGTTCCGCTCTCTCCGTAAACGCCCTTCTGGAACGCCTCTTCCACGGCATCAAGAACTGCCTCGGAGGTATTGTTTGCCTCACGCAATGGCCGCATTACGCTCCGGGTGACGATTTCTCGAGACCGGATGGCGTGGCGGGTGGCATCGATGTTTCGCACGGAGAACTCATCGTCCACCATCCGCCAGTGTCGCTTGAGGCACTGGGAGGAGATTCGTGTGCGAACGCTTCCCCCGAATGGCATCCGCTTGGCAAGGCCGCTGTCGTCGCGGTTAAGCAGCGCAGCGGGGTAGGAGTGTAGTGTGTGTATCTGCAGGAATCTTGGGTCTGTCAATTCATCTCTCCGTGCAACTTTTTCGTGTCGCCATTTTCAATTCCTAGTCCCGTTGGCGGCTGGCGCGATCCTCAGCCCAATAGTAGTCGCGTGCGATGTTCCGCCGGGCCGCCTCCGCTCGGTCCTCGTCGTAATCGTCATTCAGGATCAATTGGGTCATCTGATACCAGTTGAAGGGCTGACCAGCGGATGCCAACATTCGGAACATACGCGCCAGAAGGGTCCTCAACATAGGCCCACGGGCGGTCAGAAGTCTGTTCATACGGGACTCGCTGTAGAATCCGGTGGATCGGTTAGGGTCGTCGCCGTAGAACAGGGCCCTGCCCACAGGGGTATTCCTATCGTGAGCCGAACGGCTCGCGGCATCGTTACCCGCCGTACGGGTCATCAAGGCAATACCGTGCAGCACAAGCGCCCACTTACGTTCTACGGAAGGGCTGCCAAGTAGCTCCTGTGTCGCCATCAAACGCCAGAACGCCGCCGCGTCTGGGGCGTCGGGGTTCATCCGTCGCAGGTCGGCCAAGTCGCCGCGGGGAAAATCTGGGGCGGCGAGTTGATTGGCGAAGCTGGCGGCGATCTCGCCCCAGGATCGAGGTCGCTCCGCCCGGGCGAGCACTTCAGATGTCAGTTCCGTTGTCATTTGTCATCTCCTCTTCGTTCGAACAACTGCGGGAGCCCGTTGTTGCCTCGCATACGCACCTCGAACACGCTTTCGGCGCGGACGCGGGCGCGGTGGCGCTGGATTGCCGGACAGGGTAGCGCATCTTCGGCTTGGCGCAGAAGTTCCCTGGCTTGATTGACGACACCCAATAACCACTGGTTGCGGATACGGACGCGTTTGTCTTGGTCACCTTGTACGAACTCGTCCTGGAGATCCTCGAAGAAGCTGACATCTACGGTCTCGTCCAGTTTGTTTGCCCACGGGTTTGCACGCTCGCGATGCTCGTCAGCGACCCCCTCCATCTTGCCACCCGCAGCGAATGTCCAGACGGCGTGCCGCAGAATACGCTGTACGGTCCCCACTTGATTTATCCGATCTCGCGCTATGTCACCGAGCTCTTCGACGCCGCGTGGGCGGCCGAATGCACCAATGGTCTTCGCCTTAAGTGGAATTATGCGCTCGTGATAACCCTCGGTCTTGCCTTGTCCCCTCACCACGCCTCGGGCAACTAGCTGCATGTCCTGTGGAGACGCACTTTCGGCAGCGGTCGGCTCGAACAGCAAGGGAGGTTGCCAATCACCCGGAGTCAGATAATCCGCTGTCCGCTTGTAAGTAAAGCCGCCGCCGGCCAGGGTCAGAGACTTGCCTTCCTTGCCATTGATCGGAGTCCAAGGATCGCCGGTTCTGCCGTTCAGAGCTTTGGAATCAATTCTTGCAGACTTGGAGGTTGCGCGGATTGCGTGGAGGGAGTCCCCGCGGACAGCGCGCATTCTTATGCGACGGCATATCTCGATGTAGACGGGATCGAGGTCCCTAAGAGCAAATGACTCGACCTTGGTCCCATCCCACGAGTGGGTCCAGAGTAGGCGGGCCCCTCCGTCGCGCAGCGGATAGTCATCCAGGAGCCTCTCGCGGCACTCCATCAAAGCGCCGACGTCGCGTCGAAAGTGAATGCCGGGACGGGTCGTTGGCGTAATGCTGAAAGCAGGCCTGCATCCCAAACCACCGTTCATACGGGAAATCCCGTAGTTGCCGGCGCCGGAAAAGCCCTCCGAGGTCTGAAGGCTAATCAAAGCAAAAATCCAGTCATCGACGTCGCACGAAGAAGCGATAGACGACTTGACGTCGTGGTTCTTCGACGTTACGAGAATGTCCAACCCGTCGGGTGTTCCGATAGTGCTCTTGTACTCTTGCAACTTGTCTGAAGAGGAGGCCGGCGCCTGCATGAAGGCCGGCCTGGTGATGTCGTCTACGATTAGATGCCAAGGTTCGTCGTCGGCAAATTCCGGTGTGAGCCCCCTGATCAGGCCGGTCCACTTGGCCGCGTCGGCCGGTGGCTCGTCGACGCCGGCTTGGTGCAATGCCATCGCCGCAAGTTGAACTAGGAAGGCGTGCCATGGGTGTCGCTGGTGGGGACGGAGAGCGGGGAAGGCTAAAACTTCATCGCTCATAAGAACGCCAAGCGTTCCTGGGACACTGGCCAACACCAAGGTGCCATCATCCTTCTGAATTCTCACGAAGGGGTGGGATAAAAGGTTGAACATGGGTTTTGAGCCTCCTGCTGTCACTCCAGATCGCGCATTATATTACACGCGTTCTAAGTCGTCTAGAGGTTGGGCAGCTCTGTTGTCAATGGTGTAGTGGGCGTGAGTGAGTATCTCAACGAGGTGAAGGCACGATGACGATAACGCGCGGGCACTCTGAGCTACAACCGACGCAATCCCAAGCGATCGTAACTGAAACGCCGCTTGCCCGCGCTGAACTCGAAGCCCCCGTCTACGACCGAGGGCGCAACGGTTTCATCGGGCGCCAGTCCGTAGGACATATGCGCGGGAATTGCGAGGCTAGCGATCGAGATAGCCGGATCGAACGGACTGCGAGGCGCGGGATCGAACTTGACTTCGATGCCCTCGTCCCCAAGCCGCGTTCGTATGCGCTCCTCGAAATTGGCGAAGACTACGCCGGCGTCCAAGAAGGTCTTGTCGCGTCTCACGATGGCGGCCTTGGCGGTGAGATTGTCCGCGATCGCAACTCCCTCAACCTGGTTGCGGTGCTCGATCCAGGCATCGTGCTCCTTGGTGAGCGCGTTTAAAGATTCGGGGTGGGTGGTCCGCTCCACTAACTCGCGGTTCATTTTGGGGATGTTCCAGGGCTCGTCGGATTTGGAGTGCCTCACTACCAGGCGACGGGTCAGCTCAAGAATGCCGAGGTCGGGGTAGACGGTGCCGAGGCCATTGCGCGGGGACCCGCGACTTGCAGACGAGATCAGCGACGACAGATCCTCATCGGTGGGTGTCAGGACGAGGCAGGTCGGGGAAGCATTGCTGCTCGGCCGGTCTTTGCGGGGATGGCGATGCAGGCGCCCGATCCTTTGCAGCAGCACGTCCATCGGGCAGAGGTCGGTGATGAGGAGGTCCGCGTCGATATCGAGAGACTGCTCTAGGGTCTGGGTGCCGACCACTACCAGCCCGCCGCGAGGCCGGTCTTTCCCAAGCTGGTCTTGGACCGCTTGATCGAGAATCTTGCGATCCTCCGCGGCGAACCTGCCAGTGTGCAGTGTCGGAATTCCCCGGCAACTGAATAACAGTGCCCGATCCTTCGGTCCTGCCGCATCCTCAATGGCGCGCTGCGTGTCTACCGCGTAGGGGACAGTGTTTCGGACGAGGAGGACTTTGGCGCCGGCGCGGGCAGCTTCAAGCGCGCGTTTAGCGACGGATGCGAAGTCGTGCATCTCCGATCTTGCCTTGATGCGAACGGTCTTGGCTCGGTGGTTCTCGCCGGACGAGGACACAATTTCACGATCGACGTCTCGGTACGAGATGGCGGGGTAGTCCGTGGCGATCGCATCATCCAGAGAGATGGCGGGAAGCTGGCTTTCCCGGCGCGGTCTGAATAGCCAGCGCCGGCGCGCGACCGAGCCCAGGGTGGCGGACATGAGAAGTACGTAACCGCCGGCGTCTACGTGGGCGTTGAGCAGCGCCTCGAGAATAACGCGCATGTAGGGATCGGAGGCGTGGACCTCGTCTACGACCAAAAGATTGCGCGCTAGGGAACCGGCCCTCATGTGGGAATGCTTGACCTGGAGCGCAGCCATCATCGCTTGGTCGACAGTGCCAACTGCGATTTGGGCGGCAAGGAAACGCTTAGCGCTCTCGGCGGCCCAGCGGCGTTTCTTGGTGGCATCGTCGGGGTCGTCTTCCCACCAGACTTGATAATCGGGGAGAGCTTTGCCGGCGGCGTCGCCGGCGCGTAGGTAGCCAGGTACCGCAAGGACGCACACCGGAGCGTGTGGCGCATTGAACATTCCTCCGAGAAAACAGTCGACGCGTCGATGCAATTGGCTTGCGGCGGCCCGAGTGGGCAAGGCAAAGTAGAGTCCGTCGACCAACCCTTTCTCGTACATATGAGCGAAACGCCAGAGGGCGGCTTCGGTCTTGCCGGAACCTGTCTCGGACTCGATGATGACGACTGGTTCATTGAGAGGAACCTCTTTGGCCGACCGTTGAATGGCGTTTGGAGCGCCTTCGATAGCGAATAGGCGGCTGAAAGCCGGCAATTCCGAGAATGAATGCCGCTGATCCGAGATGTCCAGCCCTATTTCGGAGACCGCTCTCTTGGCAATGAGGCGGGCATGATGGAAGTACTCGTCCTGTGGCTGGTCGCAGAACTCGAAATGATTTTCATCGGAGCCGATCCAGTCGGCCAAGGTACAGAATCCGAGAAACAGATGCTGGAAAGCCGGAGCGGAGGGCAAAGGCGGCGCTCCGGAAGAGAAGGCGTCAGGAAACCACTGCCGCACAAGCCTTCCGACCCGTTCGAGGGATCGTAATGGGTCGAGCTTGGCGTAGGGCTTCCAGATGCCGGGATTAGGATGGCGCGTGCCCTCCAATTGCAATGGAACGCCGTGGTGCGACAGAGCGGCGACAAAGAGCGCGCTGGCGGTGCACCCGTCGTCATCGTCCCATTGGCAGAGCTCGTCCCAGCCTATGGCGTCGAAGAACCATTCGCTCGTTGATGCGTCGTCAAAGGTGAGGACTGGCGCTAGGTCCAAGGTATGGCCGGCTCGGTGCGGTTTGGGCTTGGACGCCGGCAGGTCTTCGGCGCGCCAGATTCGGGCCTGGAAGCCTACGTTGACTTTTCCTATGTCGTGCAGGGCTGCGAATACGGCTAATCGCGAGCGCGTGACGCGGTCCAAGTCGTCGAGGCCTGCGGTGCATGCCAACCTTTTTCGGAGGGTAGGCTGGTTCAATATCGCCTCAAAACACGCTCCGACATCAGCGAGGTGGTGCTCGAGCAGATGGATCCGGCGGCGGTCCTGCCGGTCGGACTTGGCCCAATGTCTGCTGATATAGGCCGGCGCGCGATCAGTGTGGGTCATCTTTACCTATCGCATTCGAGGGTCACCATTGTCTGCGAACCACATTATATGGGCATAAGCCGACCGCGAACCTCTCGAAGAAGATGGCCGGAATATTTAGACGCTCGCTCAGCCGGCGCCGGCTTCGTCGAGAGCTTGCTGGTCGGTGAGGCCGGCTGTGTGGTCGCAGATGGCCCTATCGGTTCCGTGCTCGGCGACTAGCCGGCGGATGTTGGTCGGAAGTCGGTCGGGGTCGTTCCGGTACTTGGCGAAGATGCGTTGGAAAGTTCCTTTGGCTATCTCGGCGCTGCTCGCTATCGTGGGATGGGCGTATACCCGTTCGCGCAAGAGCATTCTCAGCTCTCTATATTCGCGGATGCCTGTGTCGGAAAAGACGACAATCGGCCGGCGGCAGCGCTCTACGTCTTCGATGGAACTGAGATCCAAGTCATGGATCCGGCGCCAAGTCGCTTCGATCAGATCCCTGGCCTGGGAGTCGATTATGCGCCGGATGGCTTGATGCTGGGTCACGGCCGGGTCGTCGTTTTCGCCGGCTAGGGCAAGAGCGCGGCGCCAGAGTGGTGTCGACTCCAGCTCCTTGGCTGTCAGGATGCCGGCGTGTAACGCATCGTCCAAATCGTGGGCGTTGTATGAGATCGTGTCCGCCACGTCGACCACTTGTGCTTCGATGAGTTGGCCCGGCTTGCCTTGGCGAGGCCGGCCGAGCTCGTCGTACCAGCGAGGCTTGTCGAGGCCGGCGAGCACTTCTATCGTCAGATTGAGGCCGGGGAAGTCGGGGTAGCGGCGCTCCAGAAGCGTCAATATCCGCAATGCTTGGCGATTGTGCTCGAAGCCGCCTTGGTCTCGAAGGAAGTCGTCGAGCGCGTGCTCACCGATGTGTCCGAAGGGCGGATGTCCGATGTCGTGAGCGAGCGTTATGGCCTCGACCAAATCCTCGTTCAGGCGAAGGCTGCGGGCTATGGTGCGAGCCAGTGCGGAAACCTCGATGGTGTGGGTCAATCGCGTTCGATACGTGTAAGGCCGCCAGGCGGAGAAGACCTGGGTTTTGCCTTCGAGTTGGCGGAACGCGACGGTGTGTATTATTCGGTCGCGGTCGCGCTGATAGGAGGAGCGAAGGTCGTGGGAGTCCTCCGGATAGTGACGGCCGGCCGACTGGCTGGACCGCATCGCATAGGGCGCGAGGTGCTCCTCGGTTAGGAGCCACGATTCGGAGAGGCCATCTCTATGGTGCATTAAGGCCCGCTCTTTCAACGACTCGAGGTCGCGCCGGCACACTCAGGTGCGAAAAGCTGGAGTTGTGGTTTGGTACAGCGCATTGGCACGGTGTGTTCTCCTACGCCCCGCCCTGCCCCCTGCGTGGGACAAGCCCACGCGCTACAGAAGGACGGGAGCCGTCTATTTTAGTACCAATCGCTCATGCCGGCTGTCGCCGGCACACCAGGGTATGAAAACCCGGAGGAGTGATTTGGTACAGCGAATTGGCGCGGCGGATTCTGCCGTGCCCCACCCCGACCCCAGCGGGGGACAAGCCCCTCGCCTCGCGAAGTCTTCGACCGCGCTACATTTTCTCATTCCGCCATCGTCCGTCAGTCTACAATTCGGCACGTTTCTCCGGTGGAGAGCCGGCATTGAGGTTGATTGAAGGGCATATTTTGGTACGAATGACGAGTGCGAGGGGATTCCAACGGACGCCGGCACGACGAGACCAACGGTCGTGACGGGAACCATCCATCCCGGATCGGAGTCCGGGACGTGCTTCCGTACCAATCGCTCATGCCGGCTGTTGCCGGCACACCAAGGTATGAAGATGGGGGTCTGGTTGCTGGAAGCGTTTGGGCGTCATTGGTGCCGCCCCTCCCCTCTGGATTCCCGCTTCCGCGAGAATGACGAAGCGGGGGCCGGTGGCATTCAGGCATACTTGAGGCCGCGTAACACCATTTTCGTACCAATCGCTCATGCGGGCTGTTGGCCGGCACACCAAGGTATGAAGTGGGCTTCCTTGGTGGCGTGGCATGGGGGTCTGGTTGCTGGAAGCGTTTGGGCGTCATTGGTGCCTGAGTATGCCAGGATGGGGCGGCTCCGCTGGGGACGATCCCCTGGATTCCCGCCTTCGCGGGAATCACCATGGCCTTGCGAAGGCCGCATAAGAGGATGAAAATGGGACGGCGGGTGAGTTTTTTCCATCGTCTGGTGGCCTTACCCCTCCCCACCCCTTCTGGATTCCGGCCCCGTATCGGGGTACGGGGCATGCCTTCTGATCGCCGGAATGACGATTGGGGGGCCGGATTGACGAAGGGATGCCGCGAACGATGGTGAGCGAGTGCGGCTGCGCCCTCCTTCCTGTAAGCCGCCAGGATGCGCCTGGTGTGGCGCGTGCTCACTCCCATCAGAGTCGCCGCCTGGTCCAGAGTCATGTGCTCTGCCAGTACGCTGTTGAGTACCTGAAGCCTTGCCTGCTCTCTCTGGGTCAATGTCACATTCTCCATGATGTGACATTCTTGCTGGCCTGTTAGGGAGGACGCTTATGCTGGCCATCAACAGCCGCGTAACACCATTTTCGTACCAATCGCTCATGCCGGCTGTTGCCGGCACACCAAGGTATGAAAATGGGGGTCTGGTTGCTGGAAGCGTTTGGGCGTCATTGGTGCCGCCCCTCCGCCTCCCCTGGATTCCCGCCTTCGCGGGAATCACCATGCTTTCATAGTAATCACTCATGCCGGCTGGTGCCGGCACGCCAAGGTATGAAAACCCGGAGGAGTGATTTGGTACAGCGAATTGGCGCGGCGGATTCTGCCACGCCCCACCCCGACCCCAGCGGGGGACAAGCCCCTCGCCTCGCGAAGTCTTCGACCGCGCTACATTTTCTCATTCCGCCATCGTCCATCAGTCTACAATTCGGCACGTTTCGCCGGTGGAGAGCCGGCATCGAGGTTGATTGAAGGGCACATCCCGGATCAGAGTCCGGGACATGCTTTCGTACCAACCACTTCCGACAATGCCTAAAGGAGCCGGCACACCCAAGGTGTGAAAGGCCGGAGTTGCGGTTTGGTGCGGCTCATTGGCACGGTGGGTTCTCCTACGCCCCGCCCCGACCCCTGCGTGGGACAAGCCCACGCGCTACAGAAGAATGCCTTATCGCGCCGGCACCCGATGGGGGTGTTCGTCCGACGCTCTAAGTCTGAGGCATGTTGGTAGGCCGGCTGGTCACGCGGTCGATGAACCCGGCGCCGGGCAGGCTATGCTGGCGGCCAGAGGTCTCAGGTTTTTGCCGGCACCTCTTGGTCCCGCCGCCGGTCCGCGGCTACTTGGACGTAGACCTGGGTGGTAGTGATATTGGCGTGTCCGAGAAGCTCTTGGACCGACTTTAGGTCCGCGTTATTGTTCAGCAAATGTATCGCAATGGAATGGCGCAGCGTTTGGGGTGTTATGTCTTCGGAAAGACCTGCCTTCCGGGCATAGTTCTTGAGGATTAGCCAGAAGCCCTGTCGGGTGAGACGCACTCCGCGATGATTCAGGAAAAGCGCTTGTTCTTCGGGCGATCGGACGATTGCGGTCCTGGCTCCGTTCAAGTATGTGTCGAGGGCCTGTCTGGCAGATTCGCCGAGGGTAATCAAACGCTCGCGGCCGCCCCTACCGACACAGCGAACAGTTCCGTTATGGTCCACGTCAATTACATTGAGGGAGACCATCTCGCTCACCCTCATCCCGGTTGCGTAGAGTGTTTGCAGCATCGCGTTGTCGCGCAGGCCTTCAACGCTTCTCGACGACGCTGGCAGAGCCAAGAGCTCTTTCACCTGTGCCGTAGTAAGACTGCGTGGTGGCGATTTGTCGACCTTTGGCGGCTCGAGTCGTTCGGTAGGATCATGACGAATCAGGGCATGGTCAATCAAGTAACGAAAGAACGACTTCACAGCCGCAGTCTTTCTCGCGATGGAGGTGGTGGTGTATTGCCGTTCGCCGAGGTGGTTGAGAAAGGCGACGAGGTTGGTTCTCGTGACCTCGCTCCATCCCTTTGGAGACAGGCCGTTTTCCGAGATCACACCAAGCGGCGGTCTGGCCGGCTCTAGTAGGAATCGATGGAATTGCTTCAAGTCATTGCGATAAGCAGCGACAGTGTTTTGAGACGAAGATAGTTCGTTTTGCAAGTAATTCAAATAATCGTCGATCTGTTCCTGCATTCAGTACCCTCCGGATTTCTATGGGCGCCCCGATTGACAAATTCCGATTAAGCTAGGACGTAGGGAGAAAAGTCGGCACAAGCTAGCAAATTGTAACATAGACTGGAGTTCAAGATTAGCGAACATTCGTCGGCTCAAGTTGGCGTTCTCGAAGGAGCCGGATGGGGCTCCAACAACTCTCGACAGTCTCATATGACGGTGGGACGATTCGTCGAATCTTGGGCCGGCCGGATGAAACCGCTTGATCTTGCAAATGAAACACTCCACGATTCGACGCTCGTCAGCCGCTCACCGCCCCGTGCCTGCGAAGCACGTTCTTCTGATGGAAGATGGGGGACGGGAGTGACCGGAAGTACGTACGCAACCTAATCGACCGAGGGTAGATTCCGGCGCATCAAGTCGAGTCGCTCCAACGCCATGCCGGAGCCTACCGCAACGCACGACATCGGCTCTTCCGCTACGTAGCAAGGAACGCCGGATTCTTGGCTAAACAATCTATCTATGTTCCGGAGCAACGCGGTGCCGCCGGTCAATATGATTCCGCGGTCGATGATGTCGGACGCCAGCTCCGGCGGTGTTTGCTCGAGTACGCGCATGGCTACCGCGACCATCGCGCCGAGCGGCTCCGAAATTGCTTCATTGACCTCGTCCGATCGAAGAATAATGGTTTTTGGCAGGCCGCCGACCTGGTCCCGTCCGCGCGTTTCCATCTCTTCAGGTGGATCCAGGGGAATGGCGCTTCCGATAGTCATCTTGACTTCCTCGGCCATTCGATCGCCGATCATCAGGTTGTATTTGCGCTTGACGTAGGCAATTATTGCGTCGTCCAATCTGGTGCCGGCGACGCGAATGGACTCCTTGGCAACGATGCCGTTCAGCGCAATGACGGCCGCTTCGGTAGTGCCGCCGCCTATATCGACGACCATGTTGCCCTGTGGCAGGTGTATCGGAAGCTTGGCTCCAATGGCCGCGGCCAAGGGCTCCTCTATCAGGTAGGTGATCTTTGCCCCGGCCTGAACCGCCGCGTCGTGGACAGCGCGCTGCTCCACCGAGGTCACGCCGGCGGGTACGCAGACCATTACTTCCGGATTGAAAAGATTGAATCGGCCACATACGCGCTGTATGAAGTAGTGGAGCATCGCTTCAGTGATTACGAAATCCGCGATGACGCCGTCACGCATGGGCCGGATTACCGAGACGCTTCCGGGCGTTCTTCCGAGCATTGCGTGGGCCTGGCTGCCAACGGCGACTATTTCGTTCTCGTTGACCGCCACGGCGACGACGGAAGGCTCTTTGAGCACAAGCCCCTTGCCGCAAACGTACACCAGTACGTTCGCTGTGCCCAGGTCTATCCCTATTCGTTTTCTGAACATGTAGTCGAAATCAGGTGTTTCAATCAGCTACCCGGCGGATGCTTGCGCCGAGATTGCTAAGGTTGTCGTGTATGCCGACATATCCTCGGTCGAGGTGGTGGATATCGTCGATCTCAGTGGTTCCCTCGGCTACCAAGCCGGCGAGGACCGAGGCGGCGCCGGATCTTATGTCCAGCGCTCGTATTTTTGCGCCGGCCAGTGGCGAGGGGCCGTAAACCGTCGCAGTTTGACCGTCGATCTTGATGTTGGCTCCCAGCTTTCTCAGCTCGTTGACGTATTGGAGGCGATCGTCGAACACTCGCTCATGGACGGTGCTGACCCCGCTGGCCTGAGTCAGCATTGTAGTAAAGCCGGCTTGGAGGTCGCTCGGAAATCCCGGAAAGTGGAGTGTCTGGAGCTCGACGGACCTCAACTGGCCGCTCCTGGCAACGTGGTAAGTCCCTTCCGATTCCTCGACTATAGCGCCGGCATCTATCAATTTGTGGGTCAGGGGCTCCATATGCGAGCTATTGACTTTACTCAAGGTCACTTCCCCGCCGGTGATCGCAGCGGCCAACGCGTATGTACCTGCCTCTATTCTATCGGGCATCACCGTGTACTCGGCCCCGCGAAGCTCTTCAACGCCCTCTATGTATATTACACTGCTTCCGTCTCCGGCGATTCGAGCGCCCATCTTTCGTAAACAGTTGGCCAGGTCGACTACTTCCGGCTCGGCCGAGGCGTTGACGATATATGTGTCTCCGTGACTCAAGCAGGCCGCCATCATGACGTTCTCGGTTCCGGTGTGGCTGGGGTAGTCAAGATATATACGCGTGCCCCAAAGCCCGGTGGCCTGCAAATGGAAAAGCCCATCAACGAAAGAGGCGGTACTGCCCATAGCCTTGTAGGCTTTTATGTCAACGTTTACCGGTCGGCGTCCGATGGCGCATCCTCTTGGATGGGGAGCTCTGACCTCGCCCACTCGTGCGAGCAGCGGTCCGACCAGCAGGAAGCTGGCGCGCATCTTGGAGGCGAGCGATGTCGGCAGATCGGTCGAGCTCAGGTGAGATGATTCGACGCATACGGTGCGCCGGTCCCTATCTACGTCGATTTTGCAGCCGAGGTGAGCCATGATTTCCAACATTACCTCGACGTCTCGGATCCAAGGGACTTGGTGAAAGGTGCACGGCTCCTTGGTAAGGAGCGAGCTCGCAAGCAGGGGCAGAATGGAGTTCTTCGCGCCGTTTATCGCGACCTCTCCAGAGAGCCGGCGGCCGCCATCGATTACGAGTCGCTCCACTAATCCCCTCGAGATTGTTGGCCGCGCCGGCGACGACGCCTTGCGACCTTCAGCCGGAGCTGCGACTGGCGCAAGGCGGCGGCAAACGTCGAGGGATCAATGTCGGGCGGACGGTCGCGAAGAGCGAGCTGGGCCCTTTCCCGGGCATCCTCGGCTCGGGCCTCGTCAATCTCTTCGGCCCTTTCGGCTGTATCGGCCAGGATCGATATCCGGTTATTCCTTACTTCCATGAATCCGCCACTCAGCGCCAACGCGTCCTCACGGTCGGCATCCTGAATCCATAGCTCACCGGGATTCATCACGGTGACCAACGGCGTGTGGCTGGGCAATATGGCAAGCTCGCCGTCAGCGCCCGGTAGGATTACGACGTCTGCCTCGCCGGAGAACACCTCCCGCTCGGCAGTGACTACGGTTATCTGCAAAGCGCCCATTAGTTGTCTTCCATACTCTCGTGTCGCTCCACCACATCGTCGATAGTGCCGGCCATGTAAAATGCTTGCTCGGGGATTTGGTCGTGTTTTCCGTCCAGTATCTCTTTGAACCCACGGACGGTCTCTGCCCGAGTCACGTAAGTGCCGGATCTTCCGGTGAACGCTTCGGCGACGAACATTGGCTGGGAGAGGAACCTTTGGATCTTGCGGGCCCGGCCCACGGTCAGCCGGTCGTCCTCGCTCAGCTCCTCCACTCCGAGGATCGCGATGATGTCTTGCAAGTCCCTGTAGCGCTGTAGGACACTCTGTACGCCTCGGGCGACTGAGTAATGCTCCTCTCCGACGATCTCTGGATCGAGAATTCTGGAGCTGGACGCCAGTGGATCGACTGCCGGGAACAGCGCCTGTTCGGCGATCGCTCGGTCCAGTGAGATGATCGCGTCAAGATGTCCGAACGTCGTGACCACGGCAGGGTCTGTGTAGTCGTCCGCCGGCACGTAGATCGCCTGCATAGACGTAACCGAACCCCGCGTCGTCGACGTGATTCGCTCCTGCAGCTGGCCCATCTCGGTCGCGAGTGTCGGCTGGTATCCAACCGCGGAGGGCATGCGTCCCAGAAGGGCCGACACTTCCGCGCCGGCCAACGTGAAGCGGAAGATATTGTCGATGAAGAGGAGAACGTCGCGCCCTTCTTGATCGCGGAAGTACTCGGCCATTGTCAGGCCGGTCAGTCCAACACGCAGCCTCACGCCGGGCGGTTCGTTCATTTGACCGAAAACCATTACGGTCTTGTCTATGACGCCGGAGTCGGTCATCTCGTGATAGAGGTCATTCCCTTCACGTGATCGCTCTCCGACGCCGGCGAAGACGGATATGCCGCCGTGCTCGGTCGCGATGTTGCGGATAAGCTCTTGGATTATGACGGTTTTGCCGACGCCGGCGCCGCCATAAGCACCGATCTTGCCGCCCTTGGTGAAGGTGGCAACCAGGTCAATAACCTTCAAACCTGTCTCCAGGACCTCGGGGCGGGTTTGCTGCTCGGTAAAGTCGGGCGCCGGCCGGTGGATCGGATATTTCATTTCGGACTCAACTTGGCCGCGACCATCAATAGGCTCGCCGAGTACATTGAACAGGCGGCCCAACGTATTTGGGCCAACGGGTACCGTAATCGCCCCGCCGGTGTCGGTCGCCTCGGTACCTCGGCGTATGCCGTCGGTACTGTCCATGGCTACACATCGCACCCAGTTGTCGCCCAGGTGCTGCTCTACCTCGAGAACCAACCGACTGCCATTCTGGGCGATCTCGACAGCATTGAATAGTTTGGGTAGTTGGTCTGGTGGAAACTCCACGTCGACTACTGGACCTATGACCTGCACTACTTTGCCGGTGGCCATTGCCACCTCCAATCTTCGCACTTATGTTGGGCCTGACGGCCGATAGATTTATCTCGCGCGCAACGTCTCGGCGCCGGACGCAATTTCAAGGATCTCGTTCGTGATACTGGCCTGGCGGGCATTGTTATAAGTAAGCGTCAACTCCTGGACGAGTTCGCGTGCGTTCTCCGTTGCATTGTGCATCGCAATCATGCGAGCGCTGTGCTCGCTGGCCTTCGCTTCGAGGACCGCTTGATATATGAGGACTTCGATATAGCGCGGCAAGAGCTGACTCAGCACCTCGTACGGCGTCGGCTCGAACAGATAGTCCGGCCGACGTTGGTCAGGTTCATCTGGAATCTCGACCGGAAGCAATTGTCTCCGCCGCGGTCGCTGGTTCGAAGTTGAGACAAAGTCGGTGTAGATTAGGTCTACTCGATCGAAGCTACCATCAGTGTAGCCGCTGATTGCCACGCGAGCCGCGGGCTGAATGTCCAACAAGGATGGTCGGTCCTGAAGTCCGCTCAGATCGGCCACTACGTCGAAACCGCGGCGCAACATCCACGTGCGGCCCTTTCGCCCAACCGTGACGAAGCTCAGGGCAGAGTCACGGGCTTGCGCTACGGTTTGCTCCGCCAATCTGATGACGTTTCCAGGTAGAACTCCGCACAGCCCGCGATCCGGTGTGACCAGGACCAATCCGATCTTGTTCGCGGGCCGGCGATCGAGCAAGGGATGTATCTCGTCTTGTGGACCCAGAGATGCGGCGATAGCCGAGATTAGGGCCGCGACCTGATCAGCGTATGGTCGGCCGGCGAACATCATCTCCTGGGCGCGTCGCATCTTGGAGGCGGATACCATCTCCATGGCGCGGGTGATCTGAGCGGTGTTGCCGACGCTGCGAATTCGGCGTCTTAGCTCTCTGGTGTTAGCCATTCAGATACGATCCCGGGCGATGGTTTTGTTGATTTCGACGTGTCCCATAACTGATCAGAGCGCACCTGATTGCTTGAATGCGGCAATTGCCGTTCCAATCCCGCCGGTCGTTTCGTCATTGAGTTTTCCATCACTGGCAATCGACTGCCCGAGCTCAGGATTATTGAGGGACAAGTATTTCAGCAGTTGCTCTTTGAAGGCAGCTATCTGGGTGACTTCGGCATCGTCCATCAAGCCATTGGTCACGGCGTAAAGTAGGATGACTTGGTCCTGGGACGCCATCGGCCTATATTGCAGCTGTTTGAAAACCTCGGTGATGCGAGCGCCGCGATCGAGCTGGGCACGGGTAGCCTGGTCGAGATCGGTTCCGAACTGGGCGAACGCGGCCAACTCACGGTACTGCGCGTAGTCCAAGCGCAGCCGGCCGGCTACGCTCTTCATGGCAGATGTTTGCGCTTTCGAGCCGACCCGCGATACCGACAAGCCGACGTTGATCGCCGGTCGAATGCCGGCGTAGAACAGGTCGGACTCCAGGTAGATCTGGCCATCCGTTATAGAGATCAC
The DNA here is from genome assembly GCA_965220775.1 of Chloroflexota bacterium. Lineage (GTDB taxonomy): Bacteria > Chloroflexota > UBA6077 > FW602-bin22 > JBCLEL01. The sequence continues at coordinate 2,927,021 of OZ244845.1, read as the reverse complement.
GTTCGTAGGTATGTATGCCGAGACGTCGTTGGCCTGGGTTTCTATTATGGGAAGCGCCGTCAGACTGCCGCCTCCATTTTCGTCATTGAGCTTGGCGGCGCGCTCTAGCAGTCTGGAATGAAGATAGAACACGTCGCCGGGATAGGCTTCGCGCCCGGCGGGCCGGCGCAGTAGTAGTGAGATCTGTCTGTAAGCCCAAGCGTGTTTCGTCAGATCGTCGTAGACAATCAGCGCATCTTCGCCTTTTTCCATGAAGTATTCGGCGATAGCGCATCCAGCGTACGGGGCCAAGTATTGTAGCGCGGCGGATTCGGTCGCGTTGGCGGCCACGATAACTGTGTGATCCAGCGCGTTTTCCTGCTGAAGACGAGCCACCACCTGGGCCACTTTGCCGGCTTTCTGACCGATTGCCACGTATATGCATTTTACGCCGCTATCGCGCTGGTTAATGATTGCATCGATGACCAGCGCGCTCTTGCCTGTTTGCCGGTCGCCGATTACCAGCTCGCGCTGCCCACGTCCAATGGGGATCATTGAATCGACCGCCAGCATACCGGTCTGTAGTGGCGTTTCGACCTCTTGACGCGACGTCACGTTGGGAGCTATGCGCTCGACTGGCCTTCTTTCGGTGGTCGCAACGGGGCCCTTTCCGTCAATCGGCTCTCCCAAAGCGCCGACGACCCGTCCGAGCATCGCGTCGCCGACCGGCACATCACCGATTCGACCGGTCGTCTTGACCTCGTCGCCCTCCTTGATATCGGCCTCATCGCCAAGGAGGACTACTCCGACCGACTCCTCTTCGAGGTTGAGTGCCAGTCCCATCGTGGCGTTTGCGAATTCGACCAGCTCGCCGGCCATGACACCACCCAAGCCGTGTACTTGTGCTATGCCGTCGTGAACTTCGATGACAGTACCTACGTCGACGACCGATACGACTTGGCCAAAGTTCTCGATTTGTTGCTTTAGAATCGAGCTTATTTCGTCGGCTCTAACAGCCATTGAGTCCTCCTATCTATATACTTCGCGAGGAGATTTCAGATTTATTCAAATTCTTCTACAAAGGACCACTCGGCGACCATTCAAACGAAAGATACACCGCATCGGTGATCTCCGCCCTTATTGAGCCAAGCTCATCCGCTCCCTGAGAGCCTCCAACTGATCGACCAAGCTGGCGATGAATCGACGGTCTCCTATTTGGACGACGACACCACCGAGAATGCTTTCATCGACCCTCTCATCCAGATTTACGTTGCGATCGGTAGCCTTCGCCAACCATTGCTGCATCAGCGCGCGGCGATCATCGTCGAGCGGGACCGCGGTTGTAACTTTGGCCACCGAGATCCTACGGTGCTCATTCACAAGCCGGCCGAACTCGGTGGCAATCTGCCCGATGTAGGCTAGCCTCTTACGGATGACCAATAGCAGCAAAAAGTTGCGCCGGAGTTCGGCCAGTTCGGCGAATGCCGAGTCAAGTATTCTTCGTTTCTGTTCAACAGGGATGCGTCCACTCTCGAGCGATGCCGACAACCTGGCGTCGGAAAAAGTATCGTCGAACAGCTTCAGATCGCTTTGCCAATCAACCAGGGTGTCTTGTTCGAGGGCTATTTCGAACGCGGCCTGAGCATATCGACGAGCTATCCTGCTGCCGTTCACTTAGCGTTCCCAATCGTTGAACTTCGAGATTGCTTGACCGGAGAGAACGCTGTTACGGCGGGTTGACGCAAGATGCTTGGCAGCGAGCTTCGTTTTCGGGTTGGGTACACGGTGTGTTCTGGGCTTCTCAATTTGTTACAGGGTTTGTGAGTTTTCTCATTCTATCGCCGATTTCCACTTCCTAAGACCGTCTTTTTCGAAGAACTTTTCGACAACCGCCTGCTCTATGTCTATATCGAACTGGTCCGCCAGTGCCACGAGCGACGCAAATACATCTGCGATCTCTTCTTTGAGCCGGTGCTGGCTGAACTCATCCTAGTTCTTGGACCGAAGCCCCTTGATTTCTGTAGATCGCAAAGCTGAGACATAATCCCAACCCTCAATGCTCCGAGTACGACCGTATCGAAGACGGCTACCGCCCAAGTTTGTTCAACGCCCAGAAACCGAACTACGATCAAGAGCCGGCAACGAGATCAATCTTTCGGTCATAAACTCTCGACTGATCAGTTCAGCTTGGGGTCACTCGATTCGGCCAAGACCCGCTCGACGATTCGCCGGTGCGCATCCGTGTCCAATGACTCTCGCACGACCTGGGTCGCGGCCAAAATCGCCAAGTCCGCAGTCTGCCGGCGTAGCTCACTTAGTGCGCGCTCGCGTTCTTGGGTGATCTCCCCACGCGCCCGACTCAAGAACTCTTCGGCCGCTCCGCGAGCACGCTGTTCCGCGTCGGCCCGAATTCGTTCGGCCGCCTGGTTAGCCTGATTAACGATTTCCTGGCCCTGCCGGCGGGCCTCTTGGATGCGGGAGGCAAACTCTTGCTCGGTTGCCTCGGCCCGTTTCTGTATCTCCTCGGCACGGGTTACGCTTTCGCGGATCTTTTCAGCCCGCCGGTCGAGTATGCCGAGGAATGGCTTGTAGGCGAACCTGCGGAGCAAGTACAACAGGATCGCAACATTGACGATCTGAACGACCAGACCTTGCCAGTTGATTCCCAAACCTTCCAACTACTTACCTCGTACAGGAATAATTCAATTTTCTAGAGACTTTGCGATCTTGACCAGTGCTCGTTACGAATCACTGGTCAGAGATCAACCCTCATTAGTCCGATGCTGCGATGAAACGCCAATCGGTCGAAACGCCCAACTATTGGCCGGCGACTGCACTGCAAACGCGGCCAAGCCCTCAATCTTCAACCGGCGATCGACCCATTCGCGGTGAGCCAAAGTCAGTCATCTAGACAAACTTGACAATCAGCGCCACCACGAGTGCGTAGATTGCGATAGCTTCAGTAAAGACGATGCCTGTGATCATATTCGGGGTGATCACGGACTGGGCTTCCGGATTGCGGCCCAGAGCCTCCATCGCTTTGCTGACCAATATGCCAATACCAATGCCGGGACCAAGGGCGCCTAAGCCTATCGCTAGGCCGGCTCCTATCAATCTGGCTGCACCTTCTTCCACTCAGGGTCTCCCTTCCGCCGTGATTGGCGTGAAATATTTTGCACCGTTCAAATTTGTCTCTGCCGACTGGTACAGCCGGCTGTTAACCTCAGTTTGCTCGAGTTGGAGCACCGGATCTATGACCCGGCATGCTCTTCGTGATGTTCATCGTGGCTCGTCGTCGCAATACTCATGAAGATGAGGGTCAATGCGGCAAACACGAATGCCTGGAAAAACCCTACGATCACTTCCAGTCCGTAGAACGGAACAACCACGACGAGCGGCACTAGCGAAGCGACTACGACCAGCAGCACTTCGCCGGCGAATATGTTACCAAAAAGTCGGAAGCTGAATGAGATCAGCTTGGCGGTCTCGCTGACGATCTCCAAGAGGCCGACGACTGCCGGAATAAACCCTTGCCGGAAGTTTATGAACCGCCCCAAGTAGCTGAAGAAACCAAGGGCTTGGACGCCGTAAACCTGAGTTAACGCAACTGAAATAATGGCAAGTCCCAGGGTGACGTTCAGGTCAGTGGTCGCAGCGCGGAATAGGGGGGCGAATATCAGATGCCCTTTTCCGTCATCGTGATATATGCCTATGGGTCCAAATCCAGGAAGCAAACCGAGCCAATTCGACACTATCACGAATAGGAATATCGTCGCGGCGATTGAGAAGAACTTGCGGGCGCGCTCAGGGCCGGCCACCAACTCGGCAAAGTTAAGCAGGGATTCGAGAAGAAACTCTACGAAATTCTGCAATCCCCCCGGGATCATTTGGACCCGCCGGGACGCTATGACGAAGAAGACGATCAGGAGAATCATGGACATCCATGACCCGATCATCGTGTTGGTTAAGTTAAACCCTCCAATCTTGAAGAGCACTTCGGCCGCTAGTTGGACGTGTGGTTCCTGGCCCTTTATGGGTCCAAGTACGCCGAAGATCACCAGGGCCAGCGTTGCGCCTATGGCGACGTAAACGCCGACCTTGCTTCGGGCTGGCTTTTCAGCCCCCTCACTCATTACGTATGTGTACCTCGGGCCGGTTTGTCGTCGGAATCATCAGATGATTCCTTGCTTTCAACCGGCGGTTTATTGGCTTGTAATACCCGCTCAAACGACTTGGTAACTACTCGTATGGCGCTGAATGATCCAGCGACAGTGCCGACCAATGATAGCACAAGAGTGAACAAAGGCCGGCTGCCAAGCTGATCGTCGATCCACAAGCCAAGGAGTAGGCCAACTATGATTCCAGCCACGATCATGAGTCCCACTTGAGTGACTAAGCCTAGGAGTGGGGAATAGAGTCGCACTACCGGGGCCACCTGACGGGATCGGCGGAAGTCCGTTCGAAACTAATGCTTGTTGGATACATTAAAGATCAGACCTTGGTGCCTAATGAGCAGAATCAGGATAGCCCAAATCGACTATTTTTCCTAGCGCAAGACGAGCCGGGCGCAAGCGCAAGAGAGCAACCGAGAGTATACGTTGAAATTTGACATGGCCGAACAGCCGTCGCTACTATCCGGCCTAGCGTTTGCCCCCGTTTCAATCTTAATCCTCCCGCGATTAGGGAAGTCGGCCCGAAGGGTCGGATGGCTGAAAGGATAGTATCCATTGGTAACATCAGGACCGTTTTCCCACGTTGTAGAAGTGCGCGGGCATATTATCGATTCGCTCATCCTGCCGAGGATTCTAGATGAACTAATGGACCATGGGGTCGACTTCACTATTGAATCGCTCGACGTTGGCAAGCATAAGACCGATCCTAGCCATGCGCGGATAGAAATCTCAGCTTCCAGCCAGGAGCGACTTTCCCGTGCATTGACCGCCGTTCAAGTGCATGGAGCGATGCCGATTGCGATTGACGACGTAGAGCTCGATGCTTGTCCGGCAGACGGCGTCCTACCCGAAGACTTCTATTCGACTACCAATCTCGATACTTTGATAAGGCTTGAAGGCAGCTGGGTGGAGGTGGACTATCCTGAAATGGATTGTGTTATCAGGGTAGCGGATAACAGGGCAGAATGTGCGCCGGCATATGATCTCAGGGCCGGCGATGAGGTGGTGGTAGGCCACAAAGGCATACGAATTATCCCGCTCGAGCGTTCTCGTAGTCCGTCGCCGCTGTTCGGATTCATGGGCAGCACGATATCGAGTGAAAAGCCCCGTTCCCTGGCGATCGAGGAAGCCGCCATCTGGATAAGAGAGGCCAAGACAGAAAACGGCAAAATCGCCGTCGTCGCCGGCCCGGCCATCGTCCACACCGCATCCCGGGACTATCTGTGCAGGCTGATTCGCGCTGGATACGTAGACGTACTGCTGGCCGGCAACGCGCTGGCCGCTCATGACATCGAGGCGTCTTTGTTTGGGACATCGCTGGGGGTTCCGTTGGCCGGCGGACAACCGCCCGATACCGGCCACGAGCATCACTTGAGGGCGATCAACGTGATCAGAGCGGCCGGAAGTATCTCGAAGGCGGTCGAATCGGGTGAATTGACCGAAGGCATCATGTTCGAGTGCGTGCAAAACGACGTCAAGTTCGTATTGGCGGGCTCCATTCGGGACGATGGGCCGCTGCCGGAGGTGATAACAGACGTGCTTGAGGCCCAGAGGGCGATGCGTGAGTGCGCGCGGGACAAGGTAAGGGTTGCGCTGATGCTGTCTACGATGCTGCACTCGATCGCGATGGGCAACTTGCTGCCGGCCCACGTTCACACGGTCTCGGTTGACATCAATCCGGCCGCGTTGACTAAGCTGGTGGACCGGGGCAGCTTCCAGAGCATCGGTTTGGTTATGGACGTCGGTGGTTTCTTGCGCGAGTTGCTCGACGAGTTGGGCGCGAGTCCGGACTAGTTCTAGCGCAATTACTAAGTTATCTAGACTGAGCTAATGCCAGCAGCCGTACCCGTAGCTCGTAGCCGGCCAAGATCAAGGCCAGCATAATGCCTATCGGCCCGTCGAACGCCCCGCCCAATTGAATGTATCGCCGGCAGAACTCCCGCACCGGTCCACCAAGCAATGACCTTGGTCTGACCTCGCCCTGCTCCTTAAGCCGGACGGCGTCGTAGGGTGCATAGGTTGCCTGTTTGCTGAAGATCTCAGATAGTGAGCGATAGTTGTAGTGCATAAGCGGTTGAGTCAAGTAACGTGACTCACCTTCGAACAGCACAACTTCGTGCACCGGCCTTTCGGGATCGTAACGAGTTCGTTCCCGGCGCAGCAGGCGCAGCTGGTGGTCTGGATACCATCCACCGTGTCTGACCCATCGGCCGCAAATCAGGTTTACGCGGGGTATCCAGAAGCCGTCTTCCGGCCGGTCATTCTCGAGTAGAAAGCGAATCTCTTCTGCCAGCGTGTTGGGGACACGCTCGTCGGCGTCGACGAACAGCGTCCAATCGGTGCCGCAGTGTGATAGGGCCGCGTTGCGCTGTGATGCCCAGTCTTCGAACTGCCTGACGACCACGCGGGCGCCATGATCGCGGGCGAGTTGGGCGGTGCCATCAGTGGTGCGATCATCTACCACAACCAGAGTTTGATCGCACCAACTGACAGAGCTGAGACAATCTGGCAGGTGGTCCGCCTCGTCGCGGGCGATGACTGCGGCGGTAATCGATTGACGGTCGGTCATGGCTCGCTCGAAAGGGCAATACGGAGGTAGGTGGAGATTGACCGGCTCGCGTCGCGGGTGCTCAGCCTACCTCTTAACAGACCAAGCGTCGTTGCGGTGATCTTCCAGCACATCCCCAGCCGTATCGCCGCGTCGATGGCCCGGTACGTCCCAATAGGATAGTGCCGGCTCGCGAACCTCCTTCGCGATTTGAATAGCTCGAGATACATCCGATCGGCCACTTGATTGGTGCTAGCTGCGCCGTAATGGATGGCCCTGGCGGATGGCAGGCTCCAGACCTCCCAGCCGGCGCGTTTCATGCGTCGGCACAGGTCAAGCTCCTCTGAGTACATGTAGTAATCCTGGTCGAATCCACCAATCTCTTCAACTGTCGTCCGGCGGGCGAACATGCATGCTCCCAACGGATGATCGACTTGAACGGGATCTTCCTCGATTAGGCACCGTCCGTTGAAACGAGAGTCGCGCATGCGGTTGGGTACGGGCATCAGGTCGATCAAGGTCATTGCCACGGTCGGGAAAAGAAATGCGGCGTCTTGGTGCTCGCCATCGGAATAGACGAGGGAGGAGCCGACGAGGCCGGCCCCTGGGTGTGACTGCAAGAACTGGTGTAACTGTCCCAAGGCGTCGCCTAGAAGAAGAGAGTCCGGATTCAGAAAGAGAAGATAAGGCGCACGAGCTTGTTCGATCGCAAGATTGTTTGCGCCGGCGAACCCCAAGTTTTCGCCAAGGGAGATGAGGTGGACATCGGGAAAACTGTTGTCGATGGCGACCGGGGTGCCGTCTGTCGAGGCGTTGTCGACAAGAATTGTCTCGACGGCCAGGTCACTTCTCTTGGCTGACGCGACGAGATGACTGATCGCGGCAATTGTCAGATCAACTGTGTTGTGGCTGACGATGATCGCCGATACGTCCGGTTCCAAATATTCTTCCTAGAAATGTTCCCCGCTCAAAAGCTGACCTTGACCCGGGTATGTCCGACTTGTCCGCCCGGAAAGCCGACTCCTTCTTGAACCACAGAGGCGTAGAAGGTTAGCTCGCGAGTGCTGCTCTCCATCACTTCGATTTGTCCGGTTATTGTCACTTCCTCGCCCGGCAGTAATTCACGATCTAGATCGTCGAAGAGTCCCCACCTAACGGGAAGGTTTTGGGGCGCATTCGTCCATCCAATACCAACTCTCCACACGCCGGGCCGTTCGAAGTACAGCGCGATGTTTGGATTGTCGGGATCGCGGAAAGTAGCGAAGTTCATCTCGGTAGTGTAGGCGGTGTCGGGAGGGGGACCCATGGTATTCAGCCGCGTTTCGCCGGTGTTCTTCACTGTGATACGGACTTTAAGAGTTCCGCCACTTGCCACCGCAACGGGGCTGAACTTGGCATCCACGATTTCGAGCCGGCTGACGCCGCCGTTTTCTATTCGGATCGGCGCGAACGCTACACTGAAGTTGCCGGCCGTGTCCCAAGCTTCAACCACGAATTGATAGTCGCCGTCGGGCACGACTTTGTCGCCGGCGGCGCCGTTCCAAATATGGGACTGCAGAGTGGCGTTTTTCTCGAGGGGCGGCTCGATCAGGTAGCGCCGGCCGGAATCTGATAACGCATAGACCTGGGTAGTCGATAGTTTGTTCAGCCCGTAGCTGACTCTGACTTCGTCTTCGATCGCGTCGCCGTTGGGACTGATGGTGGTGAGCGAAGTTGCCAAGTTGCTGATCTCGACTGGCATCGTGTCCGCGTTCGCAATCGTGAGGGAGGCTTCTTTCTCGACTCTCTCGCCGCCATCGACGTCTTCGACGATCACCCGGAAGGCATACTCGCCATCGGGCAAGACTCGGCTATTGCCGGTGTCGCCCACCCTGACCGCTCCGTTAAAGGCGAGCTCGTAGTCATCGGGGGCCCGGGTAACTCTGTCGCGCAGCATTATTTCGGTGCCTTTGCTGTCGAGCAGTATCACGGTTACGTTGGCGCGGCGCCCCACCGGGATTCTCAGAGTTGCCGTGTCGTTAATCTCGTCGCCGTTCGGGCTAATCGTCTGTGGATGGATGGTTACTTCGGATAGCAATGTGGTTGTGAGGCAGCCGGTGAGGGAGTAGATAGGGATCGCGATAGCGAACAGCCATATGGCGCCGATGCTGGCCGCTCTGTAGAGTATGCCGCGGAATTTCGTTGGGTTGTCGGTGAAGCGCATGAGGGTTATTCGCCGGATTGTCAGGCTTCGCAGATTATTTCGACCTCGTTTCCGTCGGGATCATCCACGTACATGGTCCGGGACGGGATGATTGGGTGCTGACCGGTGCGCACCTCGTATCCGAGGTCGCTGAGGCGCTGGAACTCGCCATCGAAGTCCGCGGGTGAGATTTCCAAGGCGATATGATGCAAGGCATTGGGTTTGGCCGGAGCGGTGGTCCCTGGCGGTCTCTGGACCAGGACTACCAGATCTGGGATGCCGGGATGGTCTTCGCCGGCTTGAAGGAAGATGGGCGAGGTGTTCTGTGGCGGCGAGATTACTTGGAGCCCAAGAACGTCTTTGTAGAATCCAACCGACTTTCCCATATCGCTTACCCAGAGGACGATTTCAGCCAGGCCGTTGATCTTGCCCAATTCGCTGCCTCCGCGTGTGTGTCTGGTTCGATATTAGTTTACAGGATGAAGACCATTGTGCGGGGGGTGGTGATTCGTGGTTGGATAGGATGGCGTGGCGGGGGCGTGTTGGGGGCGCCAAGTGGCAGTCATCGGTGTCGCGTGTCCGTGCCGGAGTCTATCCCGGATCGGAGTCCGAGACATCCCTTCAAAGTAATCGCCCAAGCCGGCTGCCGCCGGCACGCCAAGGTATGAAAACCTGGTGAGTTGATTGGGGTAGTTTTCGAGTTCCTTTGCCTCCGTCCACCCTCTCTGGATTCCGGCCCCGTATCGGGGTACGGGGCCGGAATCACCACGGACCTGAGAGGTCCGCATGAAAGGACGAAAATGGGGTGACGGGCGGGTTTTTTCCATCGTCTGGTGGTCTTACCCCTCCCCCCTTCTGGATTCCAGCTTTGGCTGGAATGACGAAATGAGTGGCGGGAGTCTATGTTCATAGCAATCGTTCATGCCGGCCGGCGCCGGCACACCAAGGTATGAAATGCCGGAGTTGTGGTTTGGTACAGCGAATTGGCACGGCGGATTCTGCCACGCCCCACCCCGACCCCAGCGGGGGACAAGCCCCTCGCCTCGCGACAAGCCATCGGCCATCGGTCTACAATTCGGCACGTTTCGCCGGTGAAGAGCCGGCATCTTGATTGGAGGGAACATCCCGGGTCGGACCGCGCTACATTTTCTCATTCCGCCATCGGCCATCGGTCTACAATTCGGCACGTTTCGCCGGTGAAGAGCCGGCATCGAGGTTGATTGGAGGGAACATCCCGGGTCGGAGTCCGGGACATGCTTTCGTACCAATCGCGCGTGCCGACCGCCGCCGGCACACCAAGGTATGAAATGCCGGAGTTGTGGTTTGGTACAGCGAATTGGCGCGGCGGATTCTGCCACGCCCCACCCCGACCCCTGCGGGGGACAAGCCCCCGCGCTACATTTTCTCATTCCGCCATCGGCCATCGGTCTACAATTCGGCACGCTTCTCCCGTGGAGAGCCGGCATCGAGGTTGATTGGAGGGCACATCCCGGATCGGAGTCCGGGACATGCTTTCGTAGGAATCGCTCATGCCGGCTGGTGCCGGCACACCAAGGTATGAAAATGAGACCCGGTCGTTGGAGGTGTTTGGGTGTGGTTGGTGCCACCCTTCCCCTCTGGATTCCCGCTTCCGCGAGAATGACGAATTCGGTGGCAGGGGATAACTATTTTCGTACCAATGACGAGACCGGCAAGTTTAACTGGTGCCGCCTATTGTCCTACGAAAAAGAAAAGAAGCTTCCTGGCGATGACCTATTTTCCCAGGCCCTTGAGAGCCAAGTATCGTGGGCGCTGAAGCCTTTCACTGCCGTGTTCGGGAAGGGAACGGGTGGTACGACATCGCATAAAACACCAGGAAGCTATGGGGTACGGATAATAGAGCAAAGAGCAAAGAAGAAGATTTTGCCAAAACAAGGGCGAGAGAAGCAGAGTAAGTAGAAGCCATCGGCTGATTAGTACGGTTCAGCTAAGCGCATTACTGCGCGTACACCTACCGCCTATCGAGCAGGTAATCTACCTGCGGCCTTAGCCCCGCTGAAGATACAGCGGGGAGGGAGGTCAGGTCTAGGGGAGGGCTTCGCGCTTAGATGCTTTCAGCGCTTATCCCGGCCGAACGCGGCTACCCGGCGACGCCGCTGGCGCGACGACCGGCACACCGTAGGTTCGTCCACCCCGGTCCTCTCGTACTGGGGGCAGATCCCCGCAAACCTCCTACGCCCACGACGGATAGAGACCGAACTGTCTCACGACGTTCTGAACCCAGCTCGCGTGCCGCTTTAATGGGCGAACAGCCCAACCCTTGGGACCAACTTCGGCCCCAGGATGCGACGAGCCGACATCGAGGTGCCAAACCTTGCCGTCGATGTGAACTCTTGGGCAAGATAAGCCTGTTATCCCCGGGGTAACTTTTATCCGTTAAGCCACGGCCCTTCCACACGGGGCCGTAGGATCACTTTGCCCGACTTTCGTCCCTGCGCGACTTGTAAGTCTTGCAGTCAAGCCCCCATACTACCAATGCGCTCCAAGGCTGATTTCCATCCAGCCAGAGGGGACCTTTGGACGCCTCCGTTACCTTTTAGGAGGCGACCGCCCCAGTCAAACTACCCACCTGGCACTGTTCCGTTTTGGGGTTAGAGACAAGACCGAAGAAGAGTGGTATTTCACGGGCCCCTCGATCCGAGCCAAGACTCGGAGGTCAACGGGTACCACCTATTCTACGCATCAAGGGCCTCGGCCCAATGCCAAGCTGTAGTAAAGCTCCACGGGGTCTTTTTGTCCTGTCGCGGGAAATGAGCATCTGCACTCATACTTCAATTTCGCCGGGCCCCTCGTTGAGACAGTGCCCAGATCGTTACGCCATTCGTGCGGGTCGGAACTTACCCGACAAGGAATTTCGCTACCTTAGGACCGTTATAGTTACGGCCGCCGTTCACCGGGGCTTCGGTTCGGAGCGATGAAACCCCTATCCTTAACCTTCCGGCACCGGGCAGGCGTCAGCCCCTATACGTAGGTATTAACCTTCTGCAGGGACCTGTGTTTTTGTTAAACAGTCGCCTGGGCCGCTGTGTTGCAACCCCTGGCCGCTGATGCGGCAAGCGCAGTCACGGCTGGGGGCATCCCTTCTTCCGAAGTTACGGGATCAATTTGCCGAGTTCCTTAACGAGGGTTATCCCGTTCGCCTAGGGGCAATTACCCCCGCCCACCTGAGTCGGTATGCGGTACGGGTGGCGGTACACTAACAGCCGTGCTTTTCTAGGCGGAGTGGGCTCGACGCAATTGTCATAGGCAAAAAGCCGCCGACTTACAATCACCTCTCACCCGCTGGAAGCGGGCCACAGGCTTAGACCTGGCAACTCCAACGCCAGGCAGCGCCTACCCTGCCGCGCACACGGCTGTATCGAACGCATACACACCAGTATCGGAATATAAACCGATTGTCCATCGCCTACGGCTATTACGCCCTCAGCTTAGGACCGACTAACCCGACGCGGAATTTCCTTGCGTCGGAAACCTTGGGCATACGGCGGGCGCGTTTCTCACACGCCTAATAGCTACTCATACCGGCATTCGCACTTCCCTGGACTCCAACCTCTCTCGCGAGAAGGCCTTCTCCGGCCAGGGAACGCTCCCCTACCCGTCTCTATCGTAATGAAAGAGACGCCACGGCTTCGGTGGTGGACTTGAGCCCCGTTACATTATCGGCGCGGGGCTACTCGACCAGTGAGCAATTACGCACTCTTTAAAGGATGGCTGCTTCTAAGCCAACCTCCTGGCTGTTTAAGCGACCCCACAACCTTTGACACTTAGTCCACACTTAGGGACCTTAGCCGATGGTCTGGGCTGTTTCCCTCTCGACTATGGAGCTTATCCCCCACAGTCTCACTCCTGATCTAGGGCCAATGCCATTCGGAGTTTAGTTGAGTTTGGTAAGCTTTGTGCCCCCTAGCTCATCCAGTGCTCTACCTGCAAAGGCAAAAAGATCAAGGCTGCACCTAAATGCATTTCGGGGAGAACCAGCTATCTCCGAGTTCGATTGGCATTTCACCCCTAGCCACAGCTCATCCAACTGTTTTGCAGCACAGGAAGGTTCGGGCCTCCAGACGCCTGTTAGGCGACCTTCACCCTGGCCATGGCTAGCTCACTCGGTTTCGGGTCCGATCCCGGCAACAGGGGACGCCCTATTAAGACTCGCTTTCGCTACGGCTACGCGTCTCCCACGCTTAACCTGAGCTGCCGAGATTGACTCGCCGGTTCATTCTCCAATAGGCACGCCGTCAGGCACAGACTCTGGCCCTACCGCTGTAGTCACTGCTAGGCAGAGACGCAAGCGGAATAGGCGCAGAGGACTGAAGCCCTCCGACCGTTTGTAGGCCATACGGTTTCAGGTTCTATTTCACTCCCCGCACTGGGGTTCTTTTCACCTTTCCCTCACGGTACTGGTTCGCTATCGGTCGTCGAGGGTATTTAGCCTTGGAGCGTGGTCACCCCGGCTTCCCAGCGGATTCCACGTGTCCGCCGGTACTCAAGTCGGCCCGCAGGGAGTGTCCAACTTTTCGCCTAAGGGGCTTTTACCCTCTATGGCCGTCCTTCCCAGGATCGTTCGGCTAAGTAGGACATTTGTAACTCCTGCAAGGGTCTATCGCCCCTTGATCGAGCCGGCTTACAACGCTGCTAACTCATAGGCCGATAGGCCACTAAGAGGAAGCAGTTTGGGCTGATCCCTTTTCGCTCGCCACTACTGGGGGAATCTCGTTGATTTCTATTCCTCGGGATACTAAGATGTTTCAGTTCTCCCGCTTACCTTCCCGCGGTGTGCGGGATGATGTGGCATGACCCACATCGGGTTACCCCATTCGGAGATCTGCGGATCAGAGCTTGCTTGGCAGCTACCCGCAGCTTATCGCAGTCCGGCTACGTCCTTCATCGGCCCTCGACGCCAAGGCATCCACCGTAGGCCCTTAGTAGCTTCTATACGCCGCTTCACTCGCCCTCATTTGGGCAAAATCGAAGTGGAATTCTTGGCAATGCATAAGCTCTATTATGTTGTTAAGGTGCGGTGGAGATGAGGGGATTCGAACCCCTGACCTCCTCCGTGCAAGGGAGGCGCTCTCCCGATTGAGCTACATCCCCGGGCGGGTATAGGGTAGCAGGTATTGGCCGGCAACGCCAGCCGGCGGGCCTAAGCATACCGTACTACGAACATTTCGCAGGGAGGTTCTGATATAAGAATCTGGTCGAGCGAATCGGATAAGCTCCTACCAGCCCCGATTTGCCGAGTGTCTGAATTCGTCTGACCTGCTGTCATACGTTATGCCAACGGCTATATTGGTGCGGTAAACATCGGCACGGGTCCAGCAAGTGGCACGTCCTCGCCTCAAACCCGGTCTCCCTGCCCCTTGTCGGTGCCCTTGTCGGTGTAAAATAACAGGTGTTAGAACTGTCGGGGGCAGGCCGGAATGTCCCGGGAAGGACTCCTGTGAGCAGGCTCTTGCGTCATTTCGGGGCGCTGGCGGCCGGGACCATAGCGGCTGCGTCCGTGGCCTGCTCGGGTATGGAAGAGCCGGTCGCACCGGCGGGGAGCGCGCCGGCGGCTACACAGACACAGGCTGCGGCAGCCGCGCGGGCTTCCACGACGGACTACGACTCCACGGCGAACATGTACCTGCTCTACTCGGGCCGGGGCCACGACCCCAGCGACTCGCTGAAGGCTATCGCACCCACCGTCGCCAACAACGACAAGTCGATGGTCCCGGTGATGATCGAGGCGTTCCGCTACTTCCGGAACAGGGAAGTGTTGGATGAGACCCAAGAGGCCCTCTCGGCGATGACGGGCCAGGATTTCACCGGCCCCTCGCGCGGCTGGCACAAGTGGATGGAGTGGCTGGGCCGGAACGCCGACGAGTACGGTCCCCCTGACGGGTACCTACAGTGGAAGATCAATCTCCTGAACCAGATTGACCGCAGGTACGGCGAGTTCCTGGCCCCGGCGGAGCAAGGCTCGCGGATAAACGTTGTCGAGATCACGTGGGGAGGCGTCCGGCCCGACGGAATCCCTGACCTCCAAAACGCTCCCGTCGTTTCGGCGGACCGGCAGGACTACCTGCTGCCGAGCGACCGAGTCTTCGGCGTATCCATCAACGGGGAGCACAGGGCGTACCCACTACGCATCGCGAACGCCCACGAGATGGTCAACGACACGTTGGGGGGAGAACCCATCGTCCTTGCCTACTGAACCCTCTGCGGTAGCGGAATCGTGTATTCCGCCAAAATCAACGGAGAGGCAACCACCTTCGGCACGTCGGGGTTGCTGTACCGCAGCAACAAGTTGATGTACGACCGGCTGACCAACTCGCTCTGGAACCAGCTCTCCGGCGAGCCCGTCATTGGGCCGTTGTGGGACTCGGGGATAGAGCTCGACTTTTTCTCGGTGGTTCTCACGACGTGGGAGGAGTGGCTGGAGTTTCATCCTGACACCACTGTGCTGGCCCGGGCGACGGGCATGTATAACGCCGCATTCTACGTACCGGAGGAAGACCCGCGCGCGATCTACTACGACTACTTCAACAATCCCACGACTATGTTCCCGGTCCCTGACCGGAATGATCGGCTTGAGGCAAAGGACGTTGTGCTAGGGGTCCAACTGAACGATGGCTCCAAGGCCTACTCCTCCGGAGCGCTGCGGAAGGTCCGCATACTAAATGACGTGGTGGGGGGCGAGGAGATATTGGTGCTGGGGTCGACCGCAAGCCAGGGCGCCAGGGCCTACTACCGCGGCGGCAGGTCGTTCAAGTTGGCGCCGGACGACGACGGCGGTCGCCGCGGCATCCCATCCGTGATAGTGGACGCCGATGGCGGAGCATGGCAGGTGACCGAGGAGTTTCTGGTCAACACGGCAGACGAGTCGGAGAAGCTCGCGCGGATACCCACGCACATGGCGTTCTGGTTCGGATGGTTCCAGTTCCACCCGGACACGGAGTTGTACACAGGCCCCTGACCGGGGGGCGTTCGCGAATTGAGTGGGAGCGCTTCTCACTAATGGGGTCATAGGGCCGAGACGACGGGACTAGGACTACACGCGGTCGGCTTTCACTCGTCGGCGTGGTGCCAGGGCGTGACTACAGGTCCAGAACGAGTCTCCGCGTGTAGGGTCATGAATTTGTCCAAATTGGTGGGCCTTTCTGGACTCGAACCAGAGACCTCAGCCTTATCAGGACTGCGCTCTAACCAACTGAGCTAAAGGCCCAGGGACTGAGGTTGAGTATAGCCGATTCTCGGCATTGCGTGCGGTTGGGTGGTAGGGCGCAGGCGGTGACTTCGGATCGAGCCTTTAATGATCGGATAGTGGCAGCGAGGGTTGGTGAAGCCTTCAGAGTCGAGGGCAGGTAGCAAGCGTCACGCGGAACGGGCGTCCTCCCCCGGTCCGCGCCCCCGGGTCCTAGCGGAGTTTCCATCGGCATCGCGCGCCTTCATTCATACCTTTCAGCCAACCTGATGGTGCGGCCGGTCCCCAGACCGCCTGACGCTCTCCACCTGCTCCACGCTCACCTTCAGCCATGGAGGCGTTCTCGCATGGAGAAGTGTCTCCTCCGCGGTCATCCATCGGATGTCCGCAACCTCCGCGGCATCGGCGATGGTCGGCTCGCCTGACTCGTATTCTCCGAGGAACAGGACATCCACCACAGATCCACCCCCGGTCATCACAAACGTCTTGCTTCGGACGTATTGCAGGTCTCGGGATACGCGCACACCGGTCTCTTCCAGTACCTCACGCGCGGCTGTCGTCTCCAGGACATCGGACGGACCGTCGCGGAGCTCGGTCTTACCTCCCGGGAACGCCAGGACACCCGGCGCATGCCCCACATTATCGCCCCTCAAGATCATCAGGTACCGTCCGTCCCTTACCACCGCACACTGGACGTTGACCACGAACCGTGAAGCATCCTTCGACATGCGTCACCTTTCCTGTGAAGTCAACAATTCGCGGATGACTTCAGGTTTAGGAGGACGGGTAAGACTGCGCGTCGGCATGAGAACGCTGTTACCCATCACCTGGACCTCGCCCGACGTGGGGAGAAGCTCGGTCGGGAACTGTCGGACCAGGATGGTCTTTCCGGCGCCGTTGGGTCCCAGGAGGCCCAGGATCTCTCCGCTCTCGACACCGAAAATGATGTCCAAGCTAGCGCGACGTCCCCAGTCCCTCCAGTACAGGTTGAACCTCCCGAAGGTCGGTAAACTCTTCATCGCGGCCACGCTTGGACGAACAGCTCGCTCCAAGTCCGGTCATTCAGCACATTACCGCCGGCGATCCCTGCTGGCGGCCACCTCTGAGGCATCCCGACTGTCGTCGGATAGAGGACATTAACAGGCGTCAGGCTTTCTTCCCCAGTTCCCACACGATCACGATGGGAACACCTTTGACAGCGACCTCCACTACGTCGGGCATCGCGTCAGCGAATCCAATTGTGGCGATTCCCTTGATGTCCCCAGAGAGGCTTTATGCATCGGACGACGAGGTTGAGTATAGCCGATTCTCGGCATTATATAGGGATCGGGGATGGCGCAGATGGTGATTCCGGTTGAGCCTTTAACGATCGGATAGTGGCAGCGAGGGCTGGGTAAGCCCAATAGAGTCAAGGGCAGAGATTTGAGTGATATCGCCTTGGCCGCCGCAGACTTTGAGGGTCTGTGGCGGATCGACCTCGGAAGCTGTACCTGAGAAGACCTTGGAGCCAGCGTAAGCGGGCTGAGGTCTTAACTGGCAGTGCAACCTAGAAAGGAGGTGATCCAGCCGCACGTTCCCGTACGGCTACCTTGTTACGACTTAGTCCCAATCACCGACCCCACCTTCGACGCCTGCCCCCCCGTCTGAGACGGAGTTAGCCCGGCGGCTTCAGGTGTTGTAGGCTTTCGTGACTTGACGGGCGGTGTGTACAAGGCCCGAGAACGTATTCACCGCAGTGTGCTGACCTGCGGTTACTAGCAACTCCACCTTCACGCAGTCGAGTTACAGACTGCGATCCGAACTGAGGACGGCTTTGGTGGGATTAGCTCCGCCTCGCGGCTTGGCGACCCATTGTACCGTCCATTGTAGCGTGTGTGTAGCCCAGGCCGTAAGAGCCGTGCTGACTTGACGTCATCCCCACCTTCCTCCGAGTTAGACTCGGCAGTCTCGCCAGAAAAGCAACTGACGACGAGGGTTGCGCTCGTTGCGGGACTTAACCCAACACCTCACGGCACGAGCTGACGACAGCCATGCAGCATCTGTTAGGAGGTCCCTTACGGGAAGGCGTCATCTCTGACGCGGTCCGACCAATGTCAAGGCCTGGTAAGGTTCTTCGCGTATCGTCGAATTAAACCACACGCTCCGCTGCTTGTGCGGGCCCCCGTCAATTCCTTTGGGTTTTAGCCTTGCGGCCGTACTTCCCAGGCGGGACACTTAATGCGTTAGCTTCGGCACAGGAGGGGTCGATGCCCCCCACACCTAGTGTCCATCGTTTAGGGCGTGGACTACCTGAGTATCTAATTCAGTTCGCTCCCCACGCTTTCGCGCCTCAGCGTCAGTAGCAGTCCAGAAGGTCGCCTTCGCCACTGGTGTTCCTCCCGATATCTACGCATTCCACCACTACACCGGGAATTCCACCTTCCTCTACTGCACTCATAGCTGCCCAGTATTGGCTGACCCTCCCCAGTTGAGCCGGGGGCTTTCACAGCCAACTTGGGCAGCCGCCTACGCGCTCTTTACGCCCAGTAAATCCGGATAACGCTTGCCCCCTACGTGTTACCGCGGCTGCTGGCACGTAGTTAGCCGGGGCTTATTCAACGGGTACCGTCAGTATTCTTCCCCGATAAAAGTGGTTTACAACCCGAGGGCCTTCATCCCACACGCGGCGTTGCTGCGTCAGGCTTTCGCCCATTGCGCAAAATTCCTAACTGCTGCCTCCCGTAGGAGTCTGGGCCGTGTCTCAGTCCCAGTCTGGCTGATCATCCTCTCAGACCAGCTACCCGTCAAAGGCTTGGTGAGCCCTTACCTCACCAACTACCTGATGGGGCACGAGCCCCTCCACAAGCGCCGCGAATGAACGAGGCTTTACTGCGCAAAAGGTATTCACGCAGCTTATGCGGTATTAGCCCGCCTTTCGACGGGTTATTCCCCACTTGCGGGCAGGTTACCCGTGTATTACTCAGCCGTTTGCCACTGACCGACCGAAGCCGATCCGTTCGACTTGCATGTCTAATGCACGCCGCCAGCGTTTATCCTGAGCCAGGATCAAACTCTCCGTAAAAATCGAACTTCGATTTAGAACTGGAGAAGGGCATCTCCAGATGCCCGGATCTGATCCCCGCCCCCCAAAATCTATGGGGCTTCAATGCACTCACTGCCACTATCCGATTGTTAAAGTGCTCTTCGCCGGCTCGCGAAAGGAGCCGGGGCGCGACCCAAAGACAAACAAACGCCCCAGATGGCTTCATCCGAGACGTGAAACCTGCCAGACTGTGGGCCGGCAGTAGGTAATCTATTACTTACTCCCCTTGCTTGTCAAGGTTGTGGGGACTCTGTAACAGTTCAGATTTGGGTGTATGTCTCTCCTCCATGCCCGTGAACTGGATAGGTCGAGTCGCCATTCGGGTCCTCAGTCGGCGGTCAGGGGTGATTTCCAACCTATCGATGGCAGATCCACGAGCTGCTCGACCTCATCCCCTCGCCTTGCGTAGTCTTCGACCTGGCCCCCTTCTCCTGGCCAGGAGAAGGGGGATGTGGGGTGTCCCCCACATCCCCCGGCATCCGCCTGAGGCGGATCGCCGTTGCAACCCTTTCCTGGCTTTCGCCGATCAGATGTCCTCGCCTGTGGCAGACCCTCTTTGGTGCGATCCGCCTAGGCGGACGCCCTTACGGAGCAGATACCCCTAAATCTGAACACTTACGGTTGTGGCGACTCTGCGGGTATTTCGCCGCAGTATCGGTCTACCAAGATCATTTCTCGACTGGAGATACGCTGAGTTAGCGAATAGAGAGAATTCCAACGATTTTCCATCGTAGGACCGGACTCCTCCGCACTATAATTGGCAGCCTTGTGAATGGGACAAGCTACACTTTTTTTGCGTTTTTCGAACCTGTTCAACGTCAAATTCGTCGGACGCGGTCAAAGGTCCTATTGCTCGCCGGAATCGGCGTGGTACTGGCGATAGTGTCAGCGTGTGAAGTGCCGCAACCTCCACCCACCCCGACGCAAGAAAAGGTCGAAATAACGCAGGCTCCGCAGCCCACGGCCACCACTGTTGTAGTGGCCCAAGTCGAACCGTCGCCATCCCCGACCTTGCAAGTGATCGCAGCGTCCCCAACATCTGCCCCGATTGAGCGCGAGCCGGCTACTGCTATACCTACGCCCGAGGACATTGAACCGACAATGGTCCCTACCCAGACTTCCGAGCCGGCACAATCTCAGCAGCCTACGGCTGTTAAAACCGAACCACCGGCGACCACCGTTCCTACGGTTCAGCCCGACCGGCAGCCGGTCATCACCAGTCCAGACTACGCTGTCCAAGTCTTCCTCTGGGGTAGTCCCCACGTCGATCGTGACCTCGATCTGGCAAAGAGGGCGGGTTTCCGATGGGTAAAACAGAGCTTCGAGTGGAGATATATTGAACCGCACGAGAAGGGCAAATTGGGTTGGGGCGAACCGGATCGCTTGGTCGAGGCTATCAATTCCCGTCAACTTAAGCTGATAGCGCGAGTTGACAATCAGCCGGTGTGGGCGCGATCCGACGACCTTTTTCCGGGTATAGGACCACCTGACAATCTTCAGGACTTCGCAGACTTTCTCTCAGCCTTGGCCACACGTTATAGAGGTAAGATTCACGCGTATCAGATCTGGAACGAGCCCAATCTGGCCCGCGAATGGGCCAATCAGCCACCTGACCCGAAGGCCTATGTGGAAATGTTAGCTGTTGCACACCAAGCGATAAAGGCCGCCGATCCGTCGGCGCTTGTAGTCACCGCCGGCCTGGCGCCGACGACGGCATCCGGCGCAATCGCGATGCCCGACGCCGAGTTCGTCGAAAGGATGTATGCTAGCGGTTTACAGGGTAACTATGACCTTTTGGGCGTCCACGGAGCCGGATTCAAGGCGCCTCCGGAGACGTCGCCGGAGGAGATAGCCGAGAACCCGTTGTACAATCATGGGGAGCCGGGCGTAGGCCGGATATACGGATTTCGCCACGTCGAAGATATAAGACAGATAATGGTGCGGAATGGCGGCGCCGAGAATCGCATCGCCGTTCTGGAATTCGGCTGGACTGTTGACAACAGGCCTAACTCGCCCTACCGTTGGCACGCGGTGAGCGAGCAGGAAAAAGCCGATTACTTGGTGCGGGCTTTCGAATGGGCCCGCGAAAATTGGTCTCCGTGGATTGGTATGATGAGTGTAATCTACATATCCGATCCAAATTGGACTGAAGATAACGAGCAATTCTACTGGTCGATCACTGGGCCCGATGGAAGCACAAGGCTCTCTTACGAGGCCCTTGCAAGGATGCCAAAGTAGGTTTAGGATCGATGACTTGCGGACTCAGCCAGATAAGACATTGGGAGGCATAGAGAGGCGTTGATTAAACTTAGAGCGCTCAGGGTCTTGCTTTCATTTGTAGTGATAACTTCGATCTTGGCGTCCCCTGCTCTGGTGGGAGCCGCGCCAAACGAGACCGTATCGTCGGTAAGCGGCGACCGGTACTTTCCACAGACGGGTTATTGGATAGCTGACGACACGATATGGGATTACTTTATCAAGCGTGGAGGAGTGAGCACCTTCGGGTATCCGGCTTCGCGCAAGTTCCGTTTCCGGGGGAGTGAAGTTCAGTTCTTCCAGCGCAGAGTCGTCCAGATCAGGCCGGATGGCAGTCCGGGCCAACTCAATATTCTGGATAGAGGTCTGCTGGAGTACAACGTGGCGAATGGCGCCACGTTCCCGAGCTTCGATCCGGCGTTAGTAGGGACTGCACCGCCTCCTGGTTCCGCAAATTATCAGACGGCGCTTTTGGACTGGATCAAACAGAACGTCCCCGACGTGTGGGAAGGCGTAAACGTCAATTTTTACGAGGTTTTCCTGAACACGGTCAAGTATGAGGACGCATACCCGGACGGCGACGGGAATCCGAGTTGGATGCCGGGCATCAACCTGGAGATGTGGGGAGCCGTAACTTCACATCCAGCCGCCGACCCGAACAATAGCAGTTTCATCTATCTACGTTTCCAACGCGGGATAATGCATTATGACAAGAGTACTGGTCATACTCAGGGATTGCTACTTGGCGATCATCTAAAGTCGGTCATCACCGGCCAGAATCTACCAGGAGACCTGGAGCAGAAGGCCAGGAACAGTGCGCTTTACAGGCAATACGACAACACGAAAGCCAACGGAGTAGCGCGCCCAGGACAGCTACCCGGCACAAATCTGAAAGATGCATTCGAGAAAGAGGGCGAGACCGCGCCGGCGTCCCCGCAACCAGCACCGGAGCCTGCGCCAGAGCAGCCGGCACAGCAGCAGCCGACGCCGGCACCGACTCAGGCTCCTTCTCAGGGACCCACCGCCACGTCAGGCCTTCGATATGGGATGCAGGCACATCTCTATGGCCAACCTCAGGCAAGGATCATGGGCTTGGTGAGGAGCGCAGGCTTTAGCTGGCTCAAGCAACAGATCCGCTGGGCAGACGTTGAGAGGTCCAAGGGCAACATCAATTGGGGAGAGATCGACCAGATGGTAAATCACGCCAACGGCCAAGGCGTGAACCTTCTGTTCAGCGTCGTGACGGCTCCCGAGTGGTCGCGAGCTGGACACCACGGGGTGGAAGGACCGCCCAATAACTTTGCAGATTTCGGCACCTTCTTGGGTAAGTTGGCGGCCCGCTACAACGGCAGAGTCAAGGCCTATGAGATTTGGAACGAGCAGAACCTGAAGCGGGAATGGGAAGGTCGAACGATCAACGCCGGCGATTACGTGGAGTTGCTGAAGGTTTCCTACCAGGCGATCAAGGCGGCGGATCCGAACGCGATCGTCGTTTCGGGGGCGCTCACGCCTACCGGCGTCAATGATCTGAACATCGGGATTGACGACGTAGTGTTCTTGACCCAGATGTACCAGTACCAGGGAGGGGTGTTCAAGCAGTACGCCGACGCGGTAGGTTCTCACGCCAGCGGCTATAACAATGCCCCCGACGACTGGGTTGATCGCCAGACGGTTAACACGCCTGGTTTCAAGGGCCATGGCAGTTTCTATTTCAGAAGAATCGACCAACTGCACCAGATTATGCTCAACCATGGCGACAACCGCCAGATGTGGATCACCGAGTTCCACTGGGCGTCGGCGCAAGCGCCGGTGCCGGCCGGGTACGAGTGGACTACTCATCTCGACGAAGGTCGGGTGGCAGAGTACCTCGTGACTTCGATCCAGAGCATGAAGACTCAGCGCACCTGGGTTGGAGCGGTATTCATCTGGAATCTCAACTTCCGGACCTTCTTGGATTACCATCATCACGAGACGGCGATCTTCGGAATCCTGAACGAGGACTGGAGTCCGCGACACATATACAACCGGCTAAGGGACATGCCAAAGTAGGCAAATGATCCGGCGATGGCGGCCGGAAGCGCGAAAGGATTGCGACTTCCGCGCCGCCTAGCTGTCCAATTGTGTGAAGGTGTGATACCTCTCGGTCGATGACTCGAATAAGAGGCCCAGTTTAGGCGGAATGATTCGCGACGAGATCGCCGGCTGGCTGGCAGCTGCTGCCAAGAAGGCTCAGGAAGATGGGACGATACCCGCGTTCACCGAGCAAGACGTGGTGGTCGAGCGGCCGGCTAATCCCGAAAACGGCGATTACGCCAGCAGTATAGCCCTCAAATTAGCCCGTTCGGCGCGTAAACCTCCGATTGTGCTGGCGAAGGCATTGGCGCATCTCATAAGGCCGGACGCCAGCATACAGCGGATAGACGTTGCTCCCCCCGGCTTTCTCAATTTCCATGTTTCGGAAGATTGGCTTCGGCAACAGATGGTTGACGTGGTCGACCAAGGTGAGCGCTACGGGCAACTAGATCTGGTTGCCGGCGAATCGGTACTGGTTGAATTCGTCAGCGCAAACCCAACCGGTCCGCTGACCGCCGCCACTGGCCGCGCGGCTTCGATAGGTGAGGCTCTCGCCAACGTTTTGGAGGCCGTGGGGTACAAGGTAACCCGTGAATACTACCTCAACGACTCTGGCAGCCGGATGGACGCATTCAACCGTACCGCTTACGCTCGTTACTGCCAACACTTCGGCCTAGAGGTTGACTTGCCGCCCGATGGTTACGGGGGCCTCTATATGCAAGATCTGGCGCGGCAGATTGCCGATGCCGAGGGTAATCGTTTCCTCTCGATGCCGAACGACGCTGCGGTAGTAGCAGTTGGTGGCAAGGCCTTTGAACTGGTTGTCGAATCCATAAAGGCAACTTTGACGCGAATTGGCGTGAGCTACGAGCGATGGTTCTCGGAACAGAGTCTCTACGACGATGGTGAGGTTCTTGCGACTATCGAGCAGTTGGATAGACGCGGATACGTCACTCAGCGAGAAGGTGCGAGTTGGTTCGCATCCAGTCGGTTGAACGACGACAAGGACCACGTGCTGGTTCGGTCGAATGGTACTCCTACGTATTTGGCGGCCGACATCGCCTATCACGTCGATAAGCTCGTCAAGAGAAGGTTCGATCGAGCGATAGATATTTGGGGCGGAGATCATCAAGGCCATGTGCACAGGATGAAATCGGCCCTCTCAGCACTTGAGATCGATCCCGGCCGGCTTGACATCGTCGTTCACCAGATGATTACTCTCCGCCGGGGGAACGAGATCGTGCGAATGTCCAAGCGGACCGGTGATCTGGTTACTTTAGACGAGGTTATCGATGAAGTCGGCTCCGACGCCTGCCGGTTCTACTTCTTGTCGCGTTCGATAGGCAGCCAGATGGAGTTCGACTTGGAGCTAGCTAAAGCGCAGTCGAACGAGAACCCGGTGTACTATGTCCAATACGCCCACGCTCGAATCTCCAGTATTCTGAGAAATGCCGGCGACGTGGACTTGGATCCAAGAAACGTAGACTTGACCCTGCTTTCCGATCCATCCGAGCTCCAACTTATTAGAAAGCTATTGGCGCTTCCGGAGGTGATCGAGTTGGCCGCCAACAACCTGGAGCCTCATCATCTTCCGCACTATGCGCAGGAGTTGGCCACGGCATTCCACTGGTTCTACACTCAGTGTAGAGTTATCAGCGACGACTCAGATCTGACTGCCGCCCGGCTTACTCTGTGTTTGGCGTCCAAGGTGACCCTAGCACGAACCCTGCAGCTAATGGGGATGTCAGCGCCGGACCGGATGTAGGGCAACAGTTCAGGCTTGGGTGTATTTCTCTCCTCCATGCCCGTGGACTGGAAAGGCCGAGTCGCCAATCTGGGCCTCCGTCAGTGGTCGAGGGGTGATTTCAAACCCGTCGATCTCATCCCCCGTCAAGGGCTTTGCCCTTGCAACAGGGGTTTTTGATTCTTTAACTTTCGTTGTCACCAAAGGTTGGCGGTGGTCTTGCCTCCCCCCTCTCCTCTGGATTCCGGCGTTCAACGGAATGACGAAGGGATGCCGCGAATGACCAATGAGAGGCTGCTAGAGCGGTCTATCCCGGATCGGAGTCCGGGACATGCTCTCATAGCAATCGCTCATGCCGGTTGGCGCCGGCACACCAAGGTATGAAAAGCTGGAGTTGCGGTTTGGTACAGCGGATTGGCACGGCGGATTCTGCCACGCCCCACCCCGACCCCTGCGGGGGACAAGCCCCCGCGCTACATTTTCTCATTCCGCCATCGGCCATCGGTCTACAATTCGGCACGCTTCTCCCGTGGAGAGCCGGCATCGAGGTTGATTGGAGGGCACATCCCGGATTGGAGTCCGGGACATGCTTTCGCACCAATCGCTCATGCCGGCTGGCGCCGGCACACCAAGGTATGAAAAGCCGGAGTTGCGGTTTGGTACAGCGAATTGGCACGGCGGATTCTGCTACGCCCCACCCCGACCCCAGCGGGGGACAAGCCCCCGCGCTACATTTTCTCGTTCCGCGATCGGCCATCGGTCTACAATTCGGCAGGATTCGCCGGTGGAGAGCCGGCATCGAGGTTGATTGGAGGGCACATCCCGGATCGGAGTCCGGGACATGCTCTCATAGCAATCGCTCATGCCGGCTGGCGCCGGCACACCAAGGTATGAAAATGAGACCTGGTCGTTGGAAGTGTTTGGGTGTGGTTGGTGCCACCCTTCCCCTCTGGATTCCCGCTTCCGCGAGAATGACGAATTCGGTGGCAGGGGATAACTATTTTCATAGCAATCGCTCATGCCGGCTGGCACCGGCACACCAAGGTATGAAAAGCCGGAGTTGTGATTTGGTATGGCGAGTTGGCACGGTGGATTCTGCCACGCCCCACCCCGACCCCTGCGGGGGACAAGCCCCCGCGCTACATTTTCTCATTCCGCCATCGACCATCGGTCTACAATTCGGCAGGTTTCGCCGGTGGAGAGCCGGCATCGAGGTTGATTGGAGGGCACATCCCGGATCGGAGTCCGGGACATGCTTTCGTACCAATCGCTCATGCCGGCTGGCGCCGGCACACCAAGGTATGAAATTGAGACCTGGTCGTTGGAAGTGTTTGGGTGTGGTTGGTGCCACCCTTCCCCTCTGGATTCCCGCTTCCGCGAGAATGACGAATTCGGTGGCAGGGGATAACTATTTTCGTACGAATGACGACATGCGGTTTGCGGACTATCGAAATGGCATTGGTGGGTTGACTGTTTCGACCAACTGCTTGTCGGCCTAGGAAAATACTCTAGAAGTCCTAAACATTAAAGAATTGAAAACCCCTGCCTTGCAACCCTTTCCTGGCATTCCCCGATCAGACGTCCTCGTCTGTGGTGGACGCTCATTGGAGCGATATTACGCCCATGCGGAGCAGGTACGCCTAAACCCGAATACTTACGATGTGGGATCGCCCTAGGAACCGGCGAGAAGCTTCCTGTACTTGGTGTATTTGGTGCGGAAGTGCACAAGGACACTGGAAAAGCCGGCCGAGGTCCGCGAGCGGCGCAAAGACTCCATAAACTCAACGGGACCGTCGAAGCTGGGCATTATAGTCAGGCTGCTGCCCAATTCGGAAGGGTGATGAGCGTCGCTGCCGCCGGTCGTTGGAAGATTATGCGCTTGGGCAAATATCATTGCCTTCAGCCGGTCGGCCACGAAATGAATCCGCGAGTTATCCACCTCGATCGCGTCGAATTGGTTAGCCAGCCGCAGCAATGCCTGGGGACGCAATTTGGATCCTCGCAGCCTGTCGAATGGATGCGGCGGGATCGCTAATCCGCCCTGTGCCTTGATGCGATTGACGGTTTCTTCCGGCGTCAGGCGCGCGGGAATCTCCTCGTCGAGGAAGAGGCCAATTATTTCTCCCTCGGAGGTATAGATCTCCTCACCGATGATGACGGAGAACGGCGCCTGGGCGGCGACCTCGTGGGCTAAGCCGATCACGCTGTGGTCGGTGACGGCCAAACAACTCACGTTCCGGCGCAAGCAAGCCGCGATGATGTCCTTTGGCTTTGAGGCACAGTCGTATGAGCTATCGGTGTGGGAGTGCAAATCAACTCGGAGAAACCTAGCTGATTCGGCCTGCCGGCGACCTTCAAGGGCCATCGGGGATAGGAACTCCTGTTGTCGCGCGTAACATCGGTAGCAAGTCTAAAACCGCGCACATGCTATAGTTTATCCTAGATTCAAGAGATGGGATTTCGTGTATAGATGGCCATGGGCCACGGTGCGCTCGAAATCAAGAATCCAACACCTTGTTGTTTCAAGCAAGATACTTAGGGCAAGATATCTGATGTCATCTGAATCCCCGGTGCCGTTCACCGCGCCGAGCCAGCTCCCCAGCTCTGGGTCTATTGTCACTCGTTGTGCGGAACATCCCGATGTCGAGACTGCGCTGCGTTGCGGTCGCTGCGAAACGCCGATCTGCCCGCAGTGCTTGATAATGACGCCGGTCGGAGCTCGCTGCGAAACCTGCGCCGACGTTCGCCCGTCGCCAATATTCACCGCTGGCCGGCAAGAGTATAAATCGGCCATCCTAACCGGAGTTGGGGTTGCGCTGGCGACCGGACTGGTTGCCGGCCTGTTGCGAGGTTTGATCCCGTTCTTTGGCCTCATGGTAATGGCGGCAGTCGGGTACATTATCGGCGGGGCGGTTTCCAATGCGGCCAATCGACGCTCGACGACCGGTCTCAAGGTTGTGGCGGCCGCCTGCGTGTTGCTTTCGTTTGGCATAATGGGCGTCGGGGGCGCGGTGCTATTCAACCCAACGCTACTGATAACAGCGCCTGGGGCCGTACTTCTCGGCATTCTTGGCGGTATTGTGGGCGTATTACTGAGTCCTTTCTCGCTGCTCGCGGCCGGCATCGCGATCTTCCTTGCGGTCAATCGGATATAGGCGACTGCGCGGGCGCTTTCTTTCCGATTGGCGACTCCCTCTGTGTTAACACATTTTTGCGAATCAATTGGAGATGGTGCCGGCGAGTATAATCGGCCGTAGATTACAGGCGGAGTCTTCGAACGTTGAGCTCTATAATCCGTTCCCGACGCGACCTAGTTATGTTGGCGACGGTGCCCGCGTGCGTCGTGCTGAACTTGGCCGGCGGGGAGATCGTTGCCCGGCTCAAAATCCCGCTCTATTTTGACTCTCTGGGCACCGTAATTGCCGCGATTCTGTTGGGCCCGCTGCCGGCCGCTTTGACTGGGTTGGGCACCAATGTCGTCTGGGGCGTTTCCGGACGATACACCGCACTCCCGTTCGGTATCACGGCGTTTGTAATAGGCTTGTTGGCCGGCTACGCTGCCCGCGCCGGATGGATGCGCCGGCCCCACACCGCAGTCGTGGCTGGGATTGTTACCGGGCTCGTCGCAGCAGTAGTGTCCGCTCCAATCGCGGCGTACATGTTTGGAGGATTCACCGGCGGGGGTACGGATCTCTTGGTTGCCGTTTTCCTCCAGAGCGGTTCCAATATCTTGGAGGCCACGCTAGGGCAAGGGATCGTATCCGACCCAATAGACAAAGCGATAACGTTTCTGGCCGGTTGGGCGATAGTTCGGGCGCTGCCCGACCGTTTGATCAGCGCCGGGCCCAAGTAGAGGAAAGCTCGCTGTCAAGACTCCGCCGGCGGGAGATTCGGACGGAGGACGGTTCCGCAACCGTTGCGGCCGCGGCTATCTTGATAGGCGCTGGTTGGGGGCTCTTCGGCTGGTTCCCCTACTCGCAAGCGGCGATGTTGGTTGGATGCGCCGCGCTGTTGCTCATGCGCCGGCGCATCATTTCGAAGCTGCGACCTATGGCCTTCGCGGTTGGTCCCATTAGCATATCGCTGATTGTGTTCCACTCATTTCTATACCCCGGCGCTCCTTACGACACGCCTCTGATCGGATCGATCGCTATCAAACTCGATGGCCTGCGATTCGCGCTCGAGCAATCGCTCCGCATATGGGCGTTTGCGTTGGTTGGACTCGCGGCAATCGATCGAGTGCCGGCGACTGCGTGGGCTACCGCCTTCGGGACCGGTGGATTCGGTAGGAGGCTGGGCCTGATGCTCGTCAGCTCATTGGTCCTGGCACGAGAATTGCGCCGGCGTATTCACACGATTGCCTTGGCCCAGCGTTCTCGAGGTTATTACCCGGCCGGATTGGTCGGCCGAGCCGTGGGTCTGACCGCCTTGGCCGGTCCCTTGGCAATTAGCATGTTGATCGAAGCGGAGCAACGCGCGGTGACACTGGTGGTCAAGGGATTTCTAGGCGAACCAGAGGAAGGTCAATTCCGGTCGAATTTGCCTCGATTGTTACTGGTGCCGGCTTCGATTTTGGGCCTAGCCGGTGTTGCGATTCCCCTTGCGCTATAGAAACTAGGAGGTCTCTGTGCGGATCGGTGATTAGATTGACTGATTTTGGATGCACGTACCAGGGCTCGAGCAGTCCGGCGCTCGAAAACATCGGCATCGAGTTGCCGCAGGGTGAAATGCTTGTGATCGTCGGGCCGCGTGGATCTGGCAAGACGACGCTTGCGCTGGCAGCCGCCGGCCTGTTGCCACTGTTGTACGAGTGTGTAACCACCGGGAAGGCCGGCTGGGAGAACAATGGGCGCGACCCGGCCATTCCAGGCGTGCTCAAAGGCGACATCGGATTCCTGCCGGAACGACCGGCCGCGGCCCTCAGCGGGCTGGCCGATAACGTATTCGCCGAGGTGGCGATGGCTCTCCGCAATCGCGGACGCAACGATGACGATGTTGTCCGGCGCGCCAATTCTGCTTTGGAAAAAGTTGGCATAGGCCACCTTGCAAACCGGCACCCTTTTCAGCTATCCGGAGGTGAACAGAAGCTGGTGGGCCTGGCGGCGGCTCTGGCGCAGGATTCTCGCCTGATAGTCTTGGATTGCCCGTTCGCCGGCCTCGACCGCAATCACAGCCGGCAGTTGGCGGCCGCGTTAGAGCAATACCGCCGAGTGGGAGGCGCTATTTTAATCACGGAGCATCGACTGATCTACGTCGCCGGGCTATCTTGTGAAGTGCGTCTGTTGGAGCTCGGCCGGCTGGTCTCGCGCATTCATACGACTGCGGGCATTCCTCGTTCCGAGATTGATAGCTGGCGGCGAGCCGGCCTGCCGGCCGCCTCCATACTTTTGGCCGACCGGGGTGACGTCGACCCCATTCCGGTCGACTTCTCCACGGTGAGCTAGTCTGCGATGCCGCCGTTCGTCAAACTCGAGGCGCCGCGTTATCAAGCCGATGCCAGCGCGACGCCCATAGTTGCAGATGACTTGGGCATTGAAAAAGGCACCTCGGCGGCGCTCATGGGTGCGAACGGCGCCGGCAAGTCCACCTTGTTGGCTCTATGCTCCGGATTGATACGGCCGGATAGCGGACGCGTGTTGATCGATGGCGAGGACCTTGCCACACTCGATGGGCGTCAGATACTTTCGCTCGCAGCCGGAACGTTTCAGGATCCGAGCGACCAGATATTCTTACCGACAGTCCGGCAAGAGGTCGAGTTCGGACTTCGTCAGCAGCGGCTAACGAGAGAAGAAATCAGCCGGCGGGTCGAAAACGCCACCGTTCGCCTCGGTCTCTTGCCGATCTTGGAGAAGAAGCCGCACGACTTGCCGGCGGCCGAGCGCCGGTTGTTGACGATCGCATCGGCGATTGCGGCCGGCCCGGAGTTACTGTGTCTCGATGAACCAACACAGGACCTCGACGACGCCGGCGCTGAACGTCTCCGGTCGGTCCTGAGAGATCGGAAGGTTGATGGCAAAACGACAATTGTCGCAACCCACGACAGCGATTTCGCGTTCGAGGTATGCGACTACGTCGTGGTGCTGCTCAATGGGCGCGTCGCTTACCAAGGCGATTGGCTTCAGTTGAAAAACCAAGCGAGTTGGTTAGAATCACACGGAGTGAATGCGCCAACGCTTTGGACGTTGCCGGGGGGAGTTTCGCATGGATAGACCCTTGTTGGAAACGGCCTTGGACGATGGTGGCAGTGTCAAGAGACAGTTGTCAGGATACCGGCTCGGCGAGACGATCGCCGCCTCCACGACCGGATTGACAGTTGAATGCTACCAAGACCGCGAACATCTGGTGCTTGGCCAACTAGTACACGCGTCGGTAGGCACGGGGAGAGTTCTGGGGATTGTCACAACGATCAGCAACGTCCCGATCGACTCATCGCGCCGCCCGGCGGCTCGCGGTGAAAACTCCGAGGACGAAGAAGCCCTCAGGCGGGCGCATCCGGAGTTGAGCCGGCTGGTTCGGACGGAGTTCGAGGCGATTCTGGTAGGCTACGAGACCGAAAATGACGCTGTGATTCACCACGGATACCCGCCAAGGCCGCCGGATCTTCACAGCTTCGTCTATGTCACGGACTCCGGCACCGCTCGCCGGTTCATGGAAGATGTCTCCTTCGTAGATCTCATAGTCGGGGCAGTCGCGAATCCCGCTCTAGCGGACCAAGTTGTTGCAGACGCGGTCGATCGGTTCGCGGCGCTCGCGGAGGACTCCGCATCGTTCAGGCGCGATTGCGGCAAACGGCTGGCGCGTCTCTTCAATCGGGACCTGATCCGGCTCGACGCGCTGCTCCTGCGCATGGCCGGCCGATGAGCGCTCGTCTCGGAGTCGTTGTAGGCGGTTCTCTATCCGAAGGAATACAGTCGAGGCTCGATCCTGAAGTATCGGTCGAGGAACTGGCTGTCGGTCGGTACCTCGTCGCCGACGGCCGCAAGCAGAAGTTCTTTTGCCTGTTGACGGACATAGAGCTTGGCTCCACGAGCCAGGACCTAGGCGCTTTGACCCCTAGCGTCGACAATCCGTACGTCGCGGATGTGTTGGCCGGCGCCACCGCCTTCGGATTGCTCCACGTGACGCCGATGTTGTCTATCAGCCAGGACGAGGGGGAGGCCTTGGCCGAAGGGCCGAGGCCGGTCAAGACGGTGCCGGCTCACTTCTCCGCGATATCTGAGGCGAGCGAGAGCGACATCGAGCAGGTCTTCGGCGCCGAGTCTCCTACGAATTTCTTCATAGGAACGCCGCTCGACATGGACGCCAAGGTATGCCTCGACCTCGGCCGGCTTACCGAGCGGAGCACGGGAGTTTTCGGCAAAACCGGCACAGGCAAGACGTTCTTGACACGAACACTTTTGGCCGGCCTGATTCGATCCGACGCGGCGGTCAGCTTGGTTTTCGACATGCACAATGACTACGGCTGGAGACCGTTGGCCGAGACCGACTCGGGCTCTGTGAGGGGTTTGAAAGAGCTATTTCGATCCAAGGTGTTGATCTATGCCCTGGACCCTAAATCCAGCCGGCGGCGGGGCGCTCCGAAAGACGGCGTGATTCAGATAGCTTACGATGAGGTGACGCCGGAGGACATCGAGATTCTTCGCGAGATGCTCAATATAAACGAGACCCAGATGGAGACCGTCCGGCGGCTTGCTCGTATCTACGGGGATTCCGATTGGCTTCGATCACTGGTTGAGGCTGAGCCGGCCGATCTGGATGATATGGCGGATAGTCATAATCTGAACTCCTCAACCCTGAATGCCTTGCATCGTAAGCTAGAGACTCGCATGAGCCGGTTCGAATTCATGGTCTCGAGCGCGAATCAGGTTGCCACAAAGGTCACCGATTTGATCGACCAATTGAATCATGGATTCCACGTAGTCCTGGAATTTGGCAGCTACCAGTCCTACGAGGCGTATCTTCTGGTGGCAAACATACTGACCAGGCGCATCCACGAGGAGTACGTCGAGCGCGTCGAGATAGCTTTGGGAGCCGGGGGCGAGAAGCCCCGGCCCTTGGTCATAGTCATAGAGGAGGCGCATAAGTTCCTGAGCTCGGAAGTTGCGAACCTCACGACCTTTGGCACCATCGCGCGCGAGATGCGCAAGTACAACGTCACGCTCTTAGTCGTCGATCAGCGGCCCAGCGGAATAGATGACGAGGTAATGTCGCAAATCGGGACGCGGATCACTTGTCTGCTCGACGACGAGAAAGACGTTGCCGCGGTGTTGTCCGGCACCTCAGGGGCCTCGTCTCTGCGCTCGGTGCTGGCGCGTCTAGAGACGAAACAGCAGGCTCTGATAGTTGGACACGCGGTGCCGATGCCGGTAGTGATTCGCAGCCGGGACTATGGCCCGGAAGAATATGAGGAGCTAAGCAAGTTCGGATCCGCGGTCTTGGGGGACAATACCCCTTTGGAAGACTATTTCAAGATTTGACGGTCGGTGGTGGGCGAATCTGTTGGTGTCGTTTCGGCGAAGAGCTTTCCTGGATTCAGGATCCAGCTAGGATCGATCGCCTGTTTCAGGGTCCGCATTACTTCAAGGGTTGGACCGTGCTCCTCGGCCATGTAGCTAATCCGGGTAAGGCCGACCCCGTGCTCGCCAGTCACCGTGCCGGCCATCCTGCGCGCCAGCTTGTGAATCTGATCCGCAAACGCCAAAACTCGTGAGACCTCGTCCTGATCGTTCACGTTGATAACCGGAGCGGGGTGGATGTTTCCACTGGCGATATGTCCGTATGTTACGACGAGCAGGTCATACTGTTTGGCCAAGTCCTGAATCGCACGCAACGTCGCCGGGACTTGGTGCAAAGGGACGCAAATGTCTTCGCCGGCATAGACTCTGGCCGCACCGGGCCGGATCATGCCGGAGGCTGCTCCGACGACGCTGCGCGCTTCCCACAGGGCGGCGACGCGTTTCGGTTCGTCGGACCACTCGACCGAGGCGGCGGAGACCTGGATTATTCGAGCGATCTCCTGCACGTCATAGCTGACCGAAGGCGGGTTGCCATCGACTTCGTAAAGCAGGATAGCCTCGGCCGGCGGAAGAGCGATGGCAGGCCTATAGATATTGACCGCCTTGATGGCGGATTCATCGAGAATCTCGATTGCTGAGGGTAGGATGCCGGCCTGCAATACCGCCAGGACCGCCTCGCCGGCAGCCTCCAGTTGGTCGAATGCCGCCAAAACGATCCCTCTTGTCCTTGGGATGGGAATCACCTTCAGCCGGAGACCGCAAATGACGCCCAGAAGTCCTTCGGAGCCGACAAATAGCTTGGTCAGTTCAAGGCCGGAGGATGACTGCAAGGCGCGTGAGTCTATCGATCCAGTCTGAATCACCTGGCCGTCAGCCAGAACGACGGTCAGGCCAAGTACATAATCGCTGGTCGAACCGTACTTGATGGCTCTCATGCCGCGCGAGTTGTTCGCCACCATACCTCCGACCGTGCACATCCGGCTGCTGCCGGGATCGGGCGGGAATATCAGGCCGTGCTTCGCCAGGAAGGTGTTGAGGTCGGCGTGAACGATTCCCGGCTCGACCAAGACCTGCAAGTCGGCGGCGGCGAGCTCGACGATGCGGTCCATTTGGGTCATGTCCAACACGATGCCTCCCCGTGTTGGGAGCACGCCGCCGGCTTGGCCGGTTGCCGCCCCTCTGGGCGTGACCGGGATTCCGCGCTGGAACGCGAAACGGCAGGTGCGGCTCACGTCTTCCACTGTCCGAGGAGTCACGACTACGTCTGGGAGCCGCGGCGTCAACATAGATAGAAAGGAGGCGTCGTATGAGTAGCAAACCAACTCGTTCGGATCATCGATTACGCGGTCAGACCCCAGCTCATTGCGCAACTCGTCGGCGTGTGAGAGAGCGGAGTCAGAGCGGCCCATCGGTCTGTTTCGAGAGATCAGCCGACCGAGCCGGCTGAACCCTCCCCAGACGCGTCGACTTTCCCAATCGTCGGTGCGCTGGCGCAGTTCAATGCTAGGGCTACGACAATCTCGTCGGGCTGCGGGGAGCCTTGTAGGCGGATTTCGAAAGCGGCGCTACCGGATGAAGCATGAGCCATAGGGATCGACAGAATGGCCCCTGGACCTCCCTGAGCCTTCTTGGAAGGAAGGATCTCCGGCAGGTCTCCCAGGGTATCGTTCACGGAGGTGCTGAACTTGTGGTGGATGAGCGCGGCCGCATGTTCGAACTCGCTGTCCGTTCCCACGAGCGCCGCCTTGGTTACGCTCATTATTTGCACATTGCCTACTATATTCAGGGCCTTTTCGGCCAGAACTTTGCCCAAGGTCCCGCCCATGTCCAGCAACTTTTCCAAGTCCTCGTCGTAATGCTCGACGAGCGGATTTTTTATTGCGGCGGCAGTGGCGACTCTCATCGCCGGCTGGCCGGGCTCGTTCGGGTTGTCGTCAACAATAGTGAGTATGCGTCTTATCTCCAAGTCTTGAACACCTCCAAAGCTCAATGCGACGCGATTTTATGCTGTGTAGGTTGCAGCG
Source organism: Chloroflexota bacterium (assembly GCA_965220775.1). Lineage (GTDB taxonomy): Bacteria > Chloroflexota > UBA6077 > FW602-bin22 > JBCLEL01. The sequence continues at coordinate 2,891,223 of OZ244845.1, read as the reverse complement.
GCGCTACAAAGGTCTCCTATCCTGTCGTTGATAACGGTACAATTGCCTGCCCGATTAGCTTGCGGCCGCATCGACCAGTAGCAGAAACAGGCCGTGGTTGCCGGCCGGCTCGAGCAAGCAGGACCTTCTATCGCCTTCGTCGATTATCCTCAGCTCGACTTCATTTCTCGACTTCAGATCCCTGAGCGTTCTCCTGATGTCGCTGACGACTATGGAGATCATGACAGGGTACTCCCCGAACGAACTCAGGATATCATGTATAGGTCCCGGGCCTTGGGGCGAGACGAATTCTATATCGCAATTGCCGAGCCGGACGGCGGCACGTCTGACGTCGCCGAGCACGTGTCTGGCGGTAGACTCTGGCCCGGCAGGCACCTTGAAAAGCTGTTGCCAGCGCGCGGCGGCGGCGCGAGCGTCTTCGACCGCAAGTGTCACCTGAGCCACCCTCAGTGCGCCATTTGGGTGCTGGGTCGGATTTGCCGGCTCTTGATATCGCTCGGCGATCGTCTGATCGTGCTGGATCAGGAAGGTCGCGGATCCTGGGACGACTCTGGGCTCAACTGCAGCCGAACGCCAGCTGTACCCACCCTTATCGGAGTCAGCTAGTCTGGATCCGACGGTAGCGTCATGGACGCCTACTCCTCGCAGCCTAAGCGACTCTATCGTCCGATCGATGTCTCGCGTGCCCAAGGCGAACATGTAGAGCCCCTCCCTTTGCGCCAAGAAGGAAATCAAGTCGGGTCTGTGCCTCGACGCGAGGTCAGACTCTTGCACGGCGATGAGCTCCAAATACTCCGATTCGAACACGATCAGCCGGTTACAAGTACCCCGGTCGGGGTGGCTGCCTTGTGGAGTAACTGTAAATCCCAGGTATTCGGAGAAGGTACGGCCGGCCTCGTCAATATCGTTTACTGCGATGAGGACGTGATCCAGAAACAGGTCAGTCATAGGACTTCACTCAGTGTCCGGCGTTCGCGGTATGAGACTGGGCCGCATGTGGATAGGAGAGACCGGCGAGGCGCTCGTTGCGACGCGATTTCGCCGGCCGGGAAGGAAGAGGTCCGGATTGGAATTTGAAGCGAAGGCGCGATTCGTTGAAAGGCCGTAAGAGAACGCGGAGACGGTCGACTTTTAACGACTGGTTAATCGACAACTTCGGTACGCCCTCCTATGATCAGCGTCGGGGTCGCGACAATCCTTGGGTCCAGTCAACGGTGGGGTGGAGGTTGTGAATGTGGGGTTGGTTGAACACTCTCTTCAAGCGGCCCCTCTTAACTGTTCCCCGCAGGGTCCTTCGAAGCCCGCGAAGTTGGTTCGACACGTGCATGATACTCCGGCATCGTAGACGCCGGAGCGATTCGCTCAAACTGCGCACTGAATAGGTGTATGGAGGTACCAATACATAGTGACAATGCAAATGGCTCGCGAAATGGAGATTGAGTTGCGGCAAACCCGTGAGGCCATCCAGAAGCACGCCGAGGAGATGATCAGCTTACTGCTGGAACTAGAAGTCCGATTGGAAGAACGGCTTACGCAGGCGCAGGCACGGATAGACGAGCTCAAGAATGCTAGCTCGTCAGTCCAAGCGAATTCCCCCAAACCCGGTTCGGACAAAGAGAGTGCTCCCACTATACCCGACAGCGCAAAGCGTGGAGGGACGCTGTTCGCTATGGCCGAACACCACGGTACAAACTCCAACAACGGTACGAATCACCTCAACGCAACCTGATACGCAGGCTCTCGGACGTTCATAACGATAGGGTGCCCTCTACGGGGCCAGAGCTAGCGCGATCACTCCCGCAGCGATCAAGCTAGCACCGAAGAGCCGATTCTTGCCGTGCGGCTCTCCTCCGATCACTATCCCCATGACGGCACCTATCACAACACCGAATTCCCGGGCCGGCGCCACGTAGCTCACGCGACTGAACGTCAGGGCGGTCAATACTAAGCCGTAGGCCAGTGGCGCCAGGACGCCGGCGGCAATAATTGCCCGCTTTCGTTTGGCGAATAGGTGGCCCAGCGCCGGCCGTCTGTGCATTAGAACGTCTATACCTCCGAACAAAAGCCAAGATAAGAAGACGAAATAGGTGTAAAACGGCGCTGGCGCAAGACTGACCCCGTGCTTGTCCCAGGTGCTATAGCAGGCGATAGTGAGGCCGGTCAGTAGCGCAAAGCGCGTGCCGGGCTCGGTAACCGCGCGCCTCGTTTCTGTTAGCCATACGCCGGTTGTGCCTCGGAGATGGGCGATGAAGATGCCGGCGAGGATTACAATAATCGCCATTGCGCCTTGAATCGATATTCGTTCATCGAGGGCGACGGCGGCCAGTACCGGCACCAGCATCATCCCAGAGCCCCGCGCTATCGGATAGGTAAGCGAAAGATCGCCGTGAGTGTAAGCTTGATTTAGCGCGTAAAAGTAAAGTGCATGGAGGACGATGGTCCCCGCTATGAAGAGCCAGGCTTCGGCTGACAGCTCCACGGTCAGTGCGTAATATAGGGCGATTGGCAGATACAGCACCGACGCAACTAGCGAGAACGCCCAGGAAAACGCGAATTTATCGTGGCTCGATTGGGCCAGGTAGTTCCAACTGGCGTGACAGCCGGCCGAAACCAGGATCAACGCTAGTGCTAAGAGGCTCATTTCCGCTCACAGATAGCGCGCCACAGTGTGGTGCAGTCTTTTTGGAGATGATGGTCGTACAGACGAACAGTGGTCGACAGCGCTTCCACCTCAGTTAGGTCGGCAATTCGTCGCATTTGAGGTGGGATAGTCGAGGTCTCCTAGCGCGGATCAAAACGGTGAACACATTCGGACGATGGTATCGATATAATTTCGCAATGTAGTCAACTAGCCGGGCGGCGGGTTAAAGATAGGAAGAGCCGGCGAGGCGTTTAGGCCGGAGTACCCTGTCCGTCCGGCAGCATTTGAGGTGTCCAACATGCGCGCAGTCTACTTCAACAGCTACGGCGGTGTCGAAAACCTCCAGGTTGGCGAGTTGCCGACTCCTGTCCCTGGTCCGGACCAGGTGCTAGTAAGAGTTAAAGCTTGCGGACTGAATCGATTAGATCTGTTGATTCGCAGCGGTTCGGTACCAGCCAAGGTGACGTTTCCACATATCCCAGGATCCGAAGTTGCTGGAGTCGTCGAATCGCTGGGCGACGGAGTCGTCGATTGGCAACCGGGGCAGCGAGTCGTCATTGCTCCGTACCTGAACTGTGGAAACTGCGAGTACTGCTTGGAGGGCCGGGAGGAAGTCTGTTTCCGGGGGGACATTCTGGGACTCATGAGTCAGGGTGGATACGCCGAATTTGTCGTCGCACCATCGGCGAGCCTGCTATCGATTCCTGACGGCCTCGGCGACATTCAGGCGGCGGCGGTTACGCTTTCGACTCTGACCGCCTGGCACGCCCTGATCACAAGGGCGATGGTAAAGCCCGGTGAAGACGTGCTGGTTTTGGCAGCCGGAAGCGGCGTCGGTAGCGCAGCCATACAGATTGCAAAGCTCGCCGGCGCACGAGTCATCGCAACCGCCAGCACTGAAGAGAAACGCAAAAAGGCCAAGGATTTGGGCGCTGATGCCGCTATAGGCTATTTGGATGGCGACATGCGCCGCGCAGTTCGAGAGTTAGTTGGAAGGCGCGGAGTTGACGTGGTCTTCGAGCACGTAGGGAGCGCTACTTGGGAGCGGAGCTTGGCGTGCTTGTCTCGCAATGGGCGATTGGTCATTTGCGGCGCCACCTCGGGAACAAGGGGAGTGACAGACCTTTGGGAGCTATTCGTAAAGCAGTTGAACCTACTGGGAACTTATGGCGGCACCAGGGCGGAATTGGCCCAGGTATTGTCGCTGACCGCCGAGGGAAGGTTGAAAGCGGTCATCGATCGCGAGTACCCACTGGAGCAGGCGCGTGAAGCACAGGAACGGTTGAAGGGCAGACAGCAATTCGGCAAAATTCTGCTGCTACCCTAATCGTAAGGCCGGCGGATCGTGGCGGGCTCACATAGCTGCGTCAAAAGGCGTCGACAGCTCAGAGGGGGACGTTAGACCCTGGCCGGCGTCCTTAAGAACTCGATCTGGTCATCGTGGCGCATCTCTTCCCACTTGTCGCGGAAGGTCGTATTCCACTCAGTAGTGCTCGGATGCTCGAGCATTTCGTCGAAGACGGTGTCGAAGATGATCACTCCTTCCGCGCCGGCCCTGAGCGCCGACTCAGCAGTCGATCGGGTGCGCACCAACGCCGCCGTAACATAGGGAGCATCTTCCCAGTTGCTGAATAGCTCCCTCACGTCGCTGATAAGTTGAAATGGGTCCGCGCCCTGGCCAAGCATCGGCTCGCAGAATATCAAGACGTGAGTCGTACCCGCTTGGGCCGCCGCAGCGGCTTGAGTGGCCGAGAACACGGTCGTCGTCATAGTCTCGATGCCTCGGTCCGAGAGCTGTCGCAACGCCCTCATTCCGTGGCCGGTCATTGGAATCTTTATTGCTATCTGTGGACCTATTTTCAGAAATGCGTCCGCGGCTTCCATGAGTTCTTCGGTCGTTTCGCCCTCGATCTCCATCACAACAGGTAGATCCGTGATGTCGCAGTAAGCCCTTGCCAGGTTCTCGGTCGTACCGTATTTCGCGCAAAGTAGGCGAAGTACGACGGTATTCGTGACGACGCCGGCGCATCCCATCGCGAGCCTTGGCACCAGATTGACCGGATCACCGGCTAACCAGATAAGGGGAACACCTTTACGGCTACTTGCCATCCGAGAACCTCCAAATCTCAAGCGCGTGTAACGGTAGCGGCGGTCGAACCCGTTGTCCCAAGCATGGAGCGCGTGGGCACCGGCTCAAACATCCCACTTTCGCAGCGGCCCGGCAAAGCGCTGGTTCAGCCGGCAGGCCGCCGGCCGTCTCCGGATAGCAGCCCATATATCTCGGGGATCACTCCGGACACCGAGATTACCTTAACCCAAATCGTCATACCTGTCGAGAAGCCGGGCCGGGCCCTGATGTCCGGAGCCATGTTGCCGGATGATCTCAACAACTCTGGGTGCAGCGCCGGATTTTTGGGCCAACTCTGCACCGAGTTCAGCGTGATGAGCCAACACATAGAACGGATAGCGCCAGTGCGTCTGGTCGCAGAGAGCCGAGAGCCGAAGCCAGCCGGCCGGCCACAGCCACGCTAAAAGGACCCGCGCAACTCGGACGAATACACCAGGGCTCGCCAAGGACTTGCCGGCATCGTGCAACAGGGCTGCCTTGAGCAAGTCTTCATCGCATACCCCGGCCGAGACCAATCGGTTCAACACCTTTATCGAATGAATCTGATCGGCCGTGGGCATCGAGCGAAAAAGAGCAATTTCGGCGGGTGAATTGAGGTGCTGGGAGACTTGCAGGTCCTGCGGGCGGGCCGGAGCCCGAAGTACGTGCCAGAATTGGCGAACTCGTCTCGCGCCTCTCGCTAGCCGGCGACTTATCACTTGACGTCAGAAGCGGAGCATAAGCTCGATTATCGGGCCTGCGATCCAGTCGAAATACGCCCGAAGCACTCCTGGGAGGACGAAAACAAGGAGGATCAGCAGTCCCGGGCCGAACGGAGCCAGCTTCGCCAGCAGATTTGCCAAGTCGCTCGGCAGAATTCCCACCAGCACCCGGAAGCCATCCAAAGGGGAGATCGGGAGCATGTTGAAAACCGCGAGCGAGATGTTGACTACGATAAGGATCACAATAAACTGTGTGATGACGGACGTTGAAAAGATACCGGACCTCAGTAGGAGCGAGCCGACGGCCGCTTGAAACAAATTGGAAATCGGGCCGGCGGCGGCGACCAACGCCATGCCGGCTCGAGGGTCCATCCGAAGTCGGTATGGATTTACCGGTACGGGCTTGCCCCAACCTATCCCAAAGCCGATCAACGATGCTATGACGATCATCAAGGTGCCGGCCGGATCGAGATGTTTCAGAGGATTCAAGGAGATCCGTCCCTGTAGGCGGGCGGTGTCGTCGCCGAGGGAGTTGGCCACGTATGCGTGGCTGAACTCGTGGACTGTCAGTGCGGTGATCAATGCGACCGCGAAAAAAACCATCATCAAAGGATCTTGAAGCAGCGCCAAATCTAACTCCGTTTAAAGGATTTTGGGTCGGGCCGCGCATCGACAAATGCCGCTACTTGGGTTCGCGTAAGATCAGGGGACTCTGGTTGCAAATTGTCGATCGGCTCGCAGTTTGAATCGAAATCAGTCTCTGTGAATTATAGTCTAGCGCCTGCAGCGTCCGCGTGCCGCTCGATGGATTGGGCGAACCTCGTCGGCTTCAACGCCGCCGGGCTGTATAATCGCGTCCAAGGGAATCGCCATGGCCTTGCGCAGGCCACATGAGACAATGAACGTATTGGGACGCAGGGCGGCACAACATTCGCAGGGTTTTGTTGTTTTTGGCGGCTCCGCCGCCCATGCCTCCCCCTGGATTCCGGCTTGCGCCGGAATGACAAAGTGGGGGCCGGAGTGACGAGAGCGGGGATTGGCGGGATTCAAAGTCGCTCTCGAAGCTGGGTGGAACCATTTTCGTACGAGTGAATCAGGAGGATCTGGATTGGTAAAGGCGGCGATCGTGAACGTGACCGGCTATGCCGGCGTGGAGCTAGCACGGCTTCTGGCCCGGCATCCGGATGTTGAAATCACCGAAGTCACTGGGCGCAGCAGAGCCGGCGAGCGGCTAGCCGACGCATTCCCGCATCTCGCCGACCTCGACCTCCAGATCGTGCCCAAGGTCACCGAATCAGCTGACGTAGTATTCGTCGCTCTCCCCCACACGGCAGCCGCCGAGGCGGTTCCGGACCTGCTTGATAATGGGGCCAGGATCGTGGACATCAGCGCCGATTTCCGATTGCACGACGTAGCTGTTTACGAGAGTTGGTACAAGGCGGACCATCCCGCAAGGGAGCTACTATCCGATGCCGTATACGGTCTGCCGGAGCTACATGCCGATGAAGTTAGGTCGGCTAGGATAGTCGCGAATCCAGGGTGTTACCCGACTGGAGCGATTCTAGCGCTGGCACCGGTCGCTGAGATGACCGAGCCGGACGTGATCATCGACTCCAAATCCGGCGTTTCGGGCGGCGGCCGGTCCCTGACGCTCACAAATCACTATTCCGAAGTGAATGAAAGTTGCCATGCGTACGGGCTCGGCGGTCATCGACACCTGCCGGAGATCGAGCAGGAGCTAGGCAAGCTGCGAAGCAAGCCAGACGCCGGCCGGCCGGACCTTTGTATCACGTTTGTACCTCACCTGGTTCCGATGACGAGGGGCATTCTTACTACGGCCTACGCTCGCCTTGAGCAGCCGCTGTCCGGAGGGGACATCGAGTCCATATACACGGATTTCTATCGAAACGCGCCGTTCGTGCGCGTCGTCGACCAACCGCCTCGGACCAAGGAGGTGTGGGGCTCTAACCTTTGTCTGGTCCATCCGACGATAGACGCCCGCACAGGCAGGTTGCTGGTGATCGCCGCGATCGACAATCTCGTAAAAGGCGCTTCCGGCCAGGCTATACAGAATATGAACCTAATGTTTGGCTTGGATGAGACCGCGTCTATCGGGCAAACCCCCATATATCCGTGAGCTCTCGCCGGCGACTTTAGAGTCGTGACGCTGATTTTCTTTCGTTGCCCGATTCGGTCAAGTCGGTATGGGGGTTTCCCTATCGCCCTCTACTGAGAGGCGAACAAACAAAGTTACGCCGCGGTCACGATATGGAGCCAGCCACGCCGGAGGCATGAATCGAGGCGATGGGAAGTCTTTGGCGCGAAAATGGCGCGGGTTGAGAAGCACTGGGTTTGCCCTTATCATTAGCTTCGCTAGTGTTCCGACTACGGTCGATAGGGTAGCGCTAGCTCGATAATCGCTCTGGAAACTTGGAGGATGATTTGACGAACCTATTCGAGTTCGTACCGGGCGGAAGCATTACGACGCCGGGAGGTTTCCTTGCCGGCGCCGCCTATTGCGGCATAAAGACCAGCGGCCTCGATCTTTGCGTAATCGCTTCTGAGACTCCTTGCCAGGTCGGAGGCGTATTTACGACTAACAAGGTTAAGGCGGCGCCGCTGCTGCTCTCACAACAGCGAGTCTTGGGAGGACAGGTTCGGGCGGTCGTAGTAAACAGCGGAAATGCAAATGCCTGCACCGGCGAGCGAGGTCATGACGATGCCTTAGAGACTACTGGGCTCGTGGCCGAAAAGTTCGGATTTAACCTCGATGAAGTGTTGATTGGTTCGACCGGCGTGATTGGCGTGCACCTCCCGATGGAAAAGATAAGGGCTGGATTGCGGTCGATCAAGCTGATTGATGATGGAGGCTCCGACGCCGCGCGCGCGATCATGACGACCGACGTCAACCCCAAAATGTCGGCGGTCAGATACAACCAATCCGGCCAAACCATCAGCATAGGGGGTATAAGCAAGGGAGCCGGAATGATCCACCCCAATTTGGCTACCATGCTTAGCTTCGTCGCGTCGGACGCGGCGCTGTCGCCCGGCTTCGCCCAAAAGGCGATAGCGCGGGCCGCCGACAACTCGTTCAACCTGATCAGCGTCGATGGCGACAACAGCACCAACGATAGCCTAATCCTTTTTGCGAATGGGAGGGCCAACAATCCTCCAATAGTCGAGGGAACTCCGGAGGCGCATAATTTCGAACAAGCTCTGACTGCGGTCTGTGTCGAGCTGGCAAAAGCAATAGCCAGAGACGGAGAAGGCGCCACCAGGCTGATCGAGGTGCGGGTATCGGGAGCGGAGTCGGCGTCTGATGCCAAGCTCGCAGCCAGATCCATCGTATCGTCCAACTTGGTCAAGGCTGCGGTTCATGGCAGCGATCCGAATTGGGGACGGATCATTTGCGCGGCCGGCTATTCCGGCGCCGAGGTCGATCAAGGTCGAGTCGACATTTCAGTCGGCACCGTGCCGCTTATGATCGCCGGGGAAATCCAGGAATTCGATCCTGTGGAGGCATCGGCTCAGTTGGCCGGCCCCGAGGTTTCTATTCGAGTGGATCTCCACCTGGGAGACGCCGATGCCTTGGCTTGGGGTTGCGACCTCAGCGAGGAGTACGTGCATATCAACGCGGACTACACGACATGATTGGCCGTTGGATTAATGATTGATGACTGAACCCGCTCTTCCCGGCAATCGGATTGTTGCCGACGTGTTGCTCGAGGCTCTTCCATACTTGCAGCGGTACGCTCACAAGACGATCGTAGTCAAGATGGGTGGTAGTACCTTTGGTCAGCACGATACGACGCTCGACGATCTGGTTGCTTTTCAACGATTGGGCATCAACACGATTGTGGTACATGGCGGTGGTAGTGAAATCACGGCTTGGATGGAGCGGCTGGGCCTGGAGGCAAGATTCGTGGATGGGCTGCGCGTAACCGACCAAGCGGCGATGCAGTTGGCCCTGATGACCCTGGCCGGCAAGGTTAACAAGGAGCTTGTCGCTCAAGTCGCCCAACGCGGTGGGCGGGCTGTTGGTCTATCAGGAGTCGATGGTCAGATTCTGCAGGCCCGCCGCAAGGACGCTCGGCTCGGATTCGTTGGCGAGATCTTCCACGTAGACCTGACTGCCCTGACCGACTTGGCAGGGGCCGGATTCGTTCCGATAGTGGCGCCGATCGCTATTGGCGAAGACTATCAGGCGCTGAACGTTAACGCAGACACGGCGGCAGCCGCGATTGCCACAGCTATTCGCGCCGAAAAACTGATATTCCTTACCGACGTTCCGGGGGTCATTCACACAAATGGTGAGGTGATCTCACGATTGTCGGTCGAGGAAGCGGCCGAGTTGATCGAAGCCGGCACGATCTCGGGTGGAATGATTCCGAAGGTTCAGGCTTGCATCAGTGCATTGGAGCAAGTCGAGCGCGCTCACATCATCGACGGCCGGCAGGAGCATGCGTTAATCTACGAGCTATTCACTAATTCCGGTGTGGGCACAATGCTCACCAAGAACTGACCGAAGCGAAGCAATAGAAGCAATATAGGTAGAGGGAGAGATACGGTGAATTGGGTGGATATCGAAGCGAAATACTACATGAAGACATTCGCTCGGCTGCCAGTCGTCCTTGTCGAGGGCGAAGGTGTCCGCGTTCGAGATGTTGACGGCAAGTCCTATCTGGACATGGTGGGCGGCATAGCCGTCAATATCTTGGGTCATGGCCACCCATCTCTGGTTGAAGCGATCAGTAGCCAAGCCGCCAAGTTGATCCATACCAGCAATTTGTACTACACCGTTCCCCAGCTAGAACTGGCGGAACGACTCATCGAGAATTCGTGCGCCGACCGCATTTTCTTCGGCAACTCAGGCGCCGAGGCCAATGAGGGCGCGATCAAGCTGGCGCGCAAGTGGGGAAAGGTGTACCGCGAAGGCGCCTACGAAGTAATCTCGGCGGAGTACTCGTTCCATGGACGCACGCTGGCGACAGTTGCGGCCACCGGCCAAGCCAAGATGAAGGGCCCGTTCGAACCAATGCCAACTGGATTCGTTCATGTTCCTTTCAACGACTTGGAGGCGATAAAAGGGGCGACCAACGGCAATACCTGTGCGGTATTGCTGGAGGTAATTCAGGGAGAAAGCGGCGTTCACATCGGCGACCAGGACTACATCGCCGGAGTCCGAGAATGGTGCGACAGTGAAAATCTGCTATTCATCCTCGATGAGATTCAGACCGGGCTTGGTCGGACCGGCAAGCTCTTCGGGTACGAGCGGTACGGCGTCGAGCCGGACGTGTTCACCCTGGCAAAAGGGCTGGCCGGCGGAGTGCCGATCGGCGCATTCTTGTCCAAAGAAAAGGCGAGCGTCTTGGCGGCCTCGGAACATGGCTCTACATTTGGCGGTAACCCGCTCGCCTGCGCCGCCGGCGTGGCAACCTTCGATGCCATCGTGGGCGAAAATCTCGTCGAGAATAGCGCCGAAACCGGTAGCTATTTGCTGGGAAAGCTCAACGACCTAAAGCAACAGAACGACCGTGTTACAGAGGTCAGAGGCATCGGATTGATGGCTGCGGCCGACCTCGACGACGAGGTCGCCGGCGCGGTCGTATCGACAGCTCTGTCGAAAGGGCTCATTTTGAACAACACTGGCCCGAAGACTGTCCGGATGGTTCCACCACTCATCGTTAGTAAAGCCGAGGTGGACGAAGCGGTCTCCATTCTTTCGGATTCATTGGACGAACTGTAAGATTCTGACGGTCACAGCTTGACCCAATGGCCACTCGCGGCAGGTCAGTTGTGCCGGCGTTCTTTCGATCTAGTGTCTTGTATACTAAAGTTAGCGCCGATTTCCCAATCGTCTCCCCGGCGAGGAAGCGCGTTTTCGCATTGACCGAACTTGGCGGGATATTTCAAGAAATCTCCGGGCTCTAAGCCATACGGTCAAGGGATAATAGCGAGACAATGGAGGCCCGATGTCCAAAGTAGCAGTTCTGTTCACGTCGCCGGAGTCGATTCTCGAAGATATCGCCAGGCTGATGCATATGGCGGACTATCAGGTCCATCTGCCCAGCGACGTAGAGACCGTTCTGAAGGTAAATGTCTCCTGGCAGCACTTCTACCCGGCATGCTCGACAACCCCGTGGCAGTTGGAAGGCGTGATCAGAACCCTCACCGCGGATGGCTATACTCGCCTGATAGCCGCCCACAATAGTACTGTCGTCGTCGATGCCCACGAAGGCGAGGTAAACAACAAGCACCGGCCGGTTGTCGAACGCTACGGAGTGCGCAACGTTCACCTGAACGACACTCCGGTGAAGTGGGTTCACTTCGAACCCAAGGCGCAGATGCAGGTGCTCCATGACATTTTCCCTGAGGGGATTCGCATACCTGAGACGCTGATTGGCAAGAATATAATCCATTTGCCAACGGTGAAGACTCACGTTTTTACTCGATTGACCGGCGCGATGAAAAACGCGTTTGGCGGCCTTTTGGGCTTCAAGCGCCATTACACGCACTCGGTGATCCACGAGACTTTGGTTGATTTGCTGAGAATTCAGAAAGAGATCCACCCAGGATTGTTTGCCGTGATGGATGGAACATTTGCCGGCGAGGGTCCCGGTCCGCGCGTGATGAGGCCGCACGTCAAGAATGTAATTCTGGCGAGTGCTGACCAGGTGGCTATCGACGCGACCTCCGCTAGACTTATGGGCATAGATCCCCTGTCCGTTCCCTTCATCCGGATAGCGCACGAGAACGGCTTGGGCTGCGGCGATCCGAGGGAGATCGAGATAGTTGGCGCGGACATAAGCGATGTGAATTGGGAGTTCAACGCCAGCGCGGAAACATTCGCGAGCCGAGGGCAGAAACTTATCTATTGGGGTCCGCTGAAGCCGCTGGAGAAGCTCTTGCTGCGGTCGGTGATCCAGCGATGGAGTTACCTGGCGTCGAATCTTTACTTCAATGCCTACTGGTACCGGTTCATCGGGCGCCGTAGAGTCGCGGCCGCGATGAAGACGCCTTGGGGCAGGTTATTCCAAAGTTATCCTGGACCTCAGGCTGCGCGCGATAGCCTGGCCCTGGCTGATGTCAAGTCTTACTAATGAGGGTGGGGCCGAGTAGGCGTTCATGTAACGCTATCGCGAAGACATCGAAAAAAGGCGACCGGATAATCGGTCGCCCCACGAAGCCGAGCCTTAGTAACTGTTTCTAGCTACTCTTCTTGGCCTTGTTGCTCCTGCTAGTCCACTTCGATGGGCTGGAAGTGCTGAGCGGAACGTCCTTCTCTGCTGAGCATCGGATGCATTTGTGGTGGTAGTGCACCATCCCATTTATGCGCACCGAAGTTACTTCCCAATGGTGAGGAGGACATTCGACGGTGTTTGCCAACTCGGTCATACTTTTTCGATCCGATAGATATGTCGGGTCAAGTTGCTCTAGAATAGGGAGCAATCTTCATCGCCAGCCAAGACCCTTTATTTCTAAGGGAATCGGGCTAGGACAATTTCCATAACAAAGGTTAATTTAACATAGCAAGGGGTTAAAGTCAAAGCTCAGGCGTGCCGTATCACGTGTTATGACAAGTGACTTGATTGACGTTTTGACGTGCTGTATGAAGCTCGGAACGGACAAGGTGGGACAATTTTGACCGGCGAATCCATGTATGAGTTGATCAGGAAAGAGACCGGGTCGGGACGGACAGTGGCCACGGCCACCATAGTTCGCACCCGAGGATCAACGCCGCGAGAAACAGGCGCAAAGATGCTCATAGGCGCCGGCGGTCAGCTCGCCGGCACAATCGGCGGGGGATGCGGAGAAGCCGATGCGTGGCGTGCGGCGCTCAGCGTGATCGAGTCAGGCCGGCCCGAGATAGTGCTGGCCGATTTGACCGAAGAGATAGACCTCAAGTCAGAAGGCGTCTGCGGCGGCGTGATGGAAATCTTCGTCGAGTCGTGGAGCGATGGCTTGTTCGCCGACGAGATCAACCGGTTAGGGGACGCCGGTTCCCGCTTTGCGATAGCAACGGTGGTCGAGTCTAGGGGAGTTCCCGATAAGGCCGGCGCGAAGCTATTGGCAACGACCGAAGAGGTCATCGAGGGAAGATTTCACGACCAGGATATGCAACGCGCCGCCCTGTCGTTGATGAAACAAGCGATCGCGGAAGGGCGCTCCAAAACATTTGAGATCGATTTGCCAGCCGGCAACGGTAAGAGGCCGGTTAGATCTGCTGAAGTTTATGTCGAAGTGTTCTTGCCCCCTCCCACGGCTCTGATCGTCGGGGCCGGACATATAGCGTTGCCCCTGGCCAAGATCTGTAAGTTGGCCGGCTTCAGGGTCGCTGTTCTCGATGACCGTCCTTCTTTCGCCAGTACCGAGCGGTTTCCCGATGCCGATGAAGTCATTGCGGCCGGATTTGAAGAGACGTTGGCCGAGTATCCGCTGACGCCCGACACTTACGTCGTACTCATAACTCGCGGGCACCAGTACGACGTGTACAGTCTTCGAAAGGTAATCAACGAGCCGGTCAAATATATCGGCATGATCGGCAGCAAGCGGCGGGTATGGGCTGTATTCAAGCTGCTTCACGACGAAGGAGTGCCGCTGGACAAGTTGGCGCGGATCTACGCGCCAATCGGAATCGACGTAAAGACGGAGACACCGGCCGAGATCGCCGTGATCATTGCCGCCGAGATGATCAAGGTAATGTACGGCGGCGCTGCCAAGTCACTGTCGGACGACATACGCGACCGCTACATAAGGCTATTGGCGGAAGGCAAGGAGCTTGGCTGACGACGGAGACGACCGTCGCCTTAGCGTCATAGTTCTCGCGGCCGGTCTGTCGAGCCGGATGGGAAGATTCAAGCCCCTGTTGTCCTTCGGATCTAGCAACCTCTATGCTTTCCAGCTTCAACAGTTGGCGGATCTTGGGGCAGACGAGACGATAGTCGTCTTAGGCGCGAATGCCGACCAAGTCCGGCCGCACACTCCGGCTCAAGCGTCGGCGGTGTTCAATCCGGATTATCAAACGGGCCGAGCGAGCTCTATCCGAACGGGTGTAACCCAGGCCCGGCCCGGCCAGGACCTGATGATCATTTCTGTCGATCAGCCTCGTCCGGCTTGGTTGCTGCGCCGGTTGATAGATCGGCACTTCGATGGACGACACGTGGTCAGTCTTCCTGCATACAAGGGCCGGAACGGCCATCCGACGATCTTTTCCCATACGCTGCGGGATGAATTGCTTGCCGTCGAGGAACATACCCAAGGTCTGAAGGCAGTGGTGCGCCGATACGCACATGAGATAAACAGAATCGAGATCGATTCCGAGTGGACCCTTGTAAACCTGAACAATCCCCATGACTACGAGCGTGCGCTCGCCATCGAACTTGATGAACCCGGACGGAGATAGATCGTTGAGTGAAGCGCCGGTAGGCGTTGTGTACGGACCTGAGCTACTACGATACGATTTTGGCGGAGCGCACCCGCTGGCTCAGGTTCGGCTGACTCTTACCTCCTCTCTCATACGCGCGGTGGTCGATGATACCTGCAATGTCCGGATGTTGGCGCCGGTCGCCGGGATGGAGGATCAGGCGCTGATCTTTCACACTATGCGGTATCTAGACCAAGTGCGCGAGGCAGAGGAGCGCGGCAAATATCTGGACACTGGGGATACGCCGTCTTTCCCGGGTTGTGTCGAGGCGTCACTCTGGTTCGTGGGTTCGACCATTGGTTTAATCGATAAGGTAATGGCCGGCGAGCTTCGACGAGCCTTCCTGGTAGGAGGCGGATTCCACCACGCCGGCCCGCAAAGGGCGAGCGGCTTCTGCATTCTGAACGACTGTGCGATCGCTGTCGGACATTTGCAGCGTAGCCACGGTCTCGAGAGGATTCTCTACGTTGACATCGATGGACACCATGGCGACGGCGTGATGTATGGGTTCTACGACGACGGCCGGGTTCTTGACGTTGACTTCCATGAGGACGGCCGTTACTTGTTTCCTGGTACCGGTCATGAAGATGAGATTGGGACTGACGCGGGTCAGGGACTCAAAGTGAATGTGCCCTGCCCGCCCGGCACGGGTGACGAGGAGTACCTTTCCGCTTGGGAGGCCGTTGGCATTCCCGTGATCGAGCGTTTCCGGCCGCAGTTCATCTTGCTGCAAGCGGGTGCCGACTCTCACGCCGGCGACCCTCTGACGCATATGGGATTGACTACCAACTCTTATGACAGGATCACGCGCTCTTTGGTGAATCTAGCCGACCGTTACTGCGATGGCAGGATGGTCGCGTTTGGCGGTGGTGGATACAACATAGGAAACGTGGTAATGTGCTGGACTACTGTCGTCTGCGCGCTCGCCGGCTTAGCTCAACCGGACGAGACGCCTGCGGCGTGGCGGGAAGAGTTCGCCGCCTCTACCGGCCAATCCGCTCCGACCACCGTTAGGGAGGATAGAACGGCCGGCGCATGGGCCGACGGGCTCGATGCGACGGTTGCGAAAGTGGCGACCCGTATGGGGTTGGACGGCTGAATCGCGGTGCACCGGGTTGGGCATGTCCTGTTATCCTGTCCCTGAATAAACTGATCACTATTGGATGTAAGAATGCAAATTAATGAACTTCGCGAGAAACTTGTAGGGCTGATCGAGCGGACTACGCTAATTCGGGTGCGTCTTTGACCTAGCCGGCAAGGAGGCGGAGCTAGCACGGCTCGAACCGCAGACAGCCGATCCGAACATCTGGCAAAATCGTAAGCAGGCGCAAGCGTTGCTGCGCCGTGTCACTCGATTGCGAGAGGAAGTGGCATTGTGGCGCGAAATCGAGCGCCGGCTCGATGAGTCATTGGACTTGCTGGAGCTGATGGACCAAGAGGACGATTCTTCGTTCGAAGAGCTCTTGGCTGAGTTGAGCCAAACGGCCAACGATACGGCCGGCGAGCTCGATCGACTTGAGTTCCGACTGACACTGGGCGGAGATCACGATCCCTCTTCCGCGATCGTCGCTATTCACGCCGGAGCCGGCGGTACTGAAGCCCAGGACTGGGCCGAAATCCTCCTTCGCATGTACCTACGTTGGTCCGAGCGCAGGGAGTTCGCAAGCCAAGTTCTCGATCTTTCATCAGGCGAGGAAGCCGGCGTAAAAAGCGTCATGTTCCAGGTTGAAGGTGAGTACGCTTATGGGAACCTCAAGGCGGAACGTGGCGTGCACAGGCTGGTCCGACTCTCGCCTTTCGACTCCGCCCACCGCCGGCATACCTCCTTTGCGCTGGTCGAGGTAATGCCGGACGTGGGACAGGCGGTTGAGGTAGAGGTCGATCCCGATGATGTACGGGTCGACGTGTTTAGGTCGTCAGGAGCCGGCGGGCAGAGCGTGCAGAAAAACTCGACTGCCGTTCGCCTCACCCATGTGCCTACGGGCACCGTGGTGACGTGTCAGAACGAGCGTTCACAGCTCCAGAACCGAGAGAATGCGATGCGCGTGCTCCAGAGTAGGTTGGTGGAAATTGAAGAGGAGAAAAAGGAGGCTGAGCTAGCGAAGCTGAAGGGCGAGCATATTTCGCCGGGCTGGGGCAATCAGATACGCTCATATGTCCTCCATCCATACAACATGGTCAAAGACCTGCGAACGGAGTTCGAGAGCTCCAATCCCACCGCCGTTCTGGACGGTGAATTGGACTCGTTCATCGACGCGTACCTGAAGTCGCGGATAGGCAGCACCGACGCGACTCCAGGCTAATCGTGGCGCCGGCCCTGGGTTATACTGGCCGCCACCAGTTTGCTTGATCGATCAGTTGGTGTGCTGAACCCATTGTAAGGAGCGTGGCAATGGACAGATTGCAAGGAAAAGTTGCGTTGGTAACCGGCGGGGCCCGAGGAATTGGCCGGGCCATTTCTCTTCGATTGGCCCGGGACGGCGCCGATATCGTGACTGCCGACGTGAACCTGTCGGGCGCGGAGTCGGTTGCCGAAGAGGTTCGCTCACTGGGCCGCTCGGCGATTGCCCGTCAGATCGACGTCACCGACGAGGCACAAGTCGAGGGGATGTTCGCCGACGCCGCGGGCGAGTTCGGACATGTCGACATTTCAATCGCGAACGCCGGAATCATGGTCATCGCACCGGTAATCGATACCTCGGCCGCCGATTGGCAGAGATTGTTCGACGTCAACGTCACCGGTGTGTGGTTCACCTGCAAATCTGCCGCCAAGCAGATGATCGCCCAGGGAGGAGGCGGCAAGATAATCCTCGCCGCCTCGCAGGCCGGCAAGGTGGGCTCAACTCGCTTCACCGGCGCTTACTCTGTGACCAAGCACGCCGTGGTAGGAATCACCCGTTCCCTGGCCTTGGAGTTGGCCAAGCACCAGATAAATGTCAATGCCTACTGTCCAGGAATTGTCGACACCGAGATGTGGGATCAGATCGATCGAGAGGCTGGCGCGTTATCCGGGTTTAAGGTTGGAGAGTTGAAAGAGCTCGCCTCAAGCGCGGTTCCGCTAGGCCGGATACAGGTGCCTGAAGACGTCTCAAACCTGGTATCCTTTCTCGCCTCCTCCGACTCGGACTATATGACCGGCCAGGCGGTCAACGTTACCGGCGGCAACGTAATGCACTGACGCGCCGGTTAGTGCTCACGCCGGCGCCTTCTGATTCCGCTTCTAGAGCTGTCCCGCCATCGCCGGATCGCTGGAGCAAGCGGTCCGGTTCTACACGATCGCGCCTTCGCGCCGGAGCTGTTCGATCGAGTCCTCGCTGTAACCCGCAACCGCGCGGAGCACCTCCATTGTGTGCTGTCCCAAGCCGGGCGGAGGCAAGCGATAATCGGCAGGCGCTTGTTCCAATCGAAGTGGCGAGCGAACGGAAGACACTGTGTCCGCCGGGGTCAATTCCATATCGAATAGCAAGTCCGGGTAGTCTTCTAACTCCTCGTCGATCGCGTTGACGGGGCCGGCTGGTACGCCGGCTGGGGCAATCAGATACGCTCATACGTACTCCATCCGTACAACATGGTCAAAGATCTGAGAACGCATTGCGAGAGCTCCAATCCGACCGCCTTCTTGGATGGTGAGTTGGACTTGTTCATCGACGCTTGCTTGAAGTCGGGCGTAGGCAGCACGGTCGCAACCTCTGGCTAAGAGTGGTGCGGTCGCCGGGTTATACTTGCGGCCACCAGCCCGGCTGAGTCGTCAATTGGTTTGAGAAATATGTTGTTAGGAGCGTGGTAGTGGACAGATTGGAAGGAAAAGTCGCAGTTGTAACCGGTGGGGCCCGAGGCATAGGCCGGGCCATCTCATTGCGTCTGGCCCGGGACGGCGCCGACATCGTGACCTCCGATGTCAACCTGTCGGGCGCCGAGTCGGTAGCCGAAGAGGTTCGCTCACTGGGCCGCTCGGCGATCGCCCGGCAAGTCGACGTCACCGACGAGAAACAGGTCGAGGGATTGTTCGCCGACGCCACGGGCGAGTTCGGACAAGTCGACATTGCGGTCGCAAACGCCGGAATCATAGTCATTGCCCCGATGATCGATACGTCGGTAGACGATTGGCAAAGACTATTCGCCGTGAACGTGACAGGCGTGTGGTTCACCTGCAAATTTGCCGCCAAGCAGATGATCGGCCGGGGCGGCGGCGGCAAGATCATCCTTGCCGCTTCGGCAGCAGGCAAGATTGCTTCGGCCCGAATGGTGGGCGCCTACTCCACTACCAAACACGCAGTTATCGGGATAACTCGTTCTCTGGGAATGGAGCTCGCCAAGCACAGGATAAATGTAAATGCCTACTGCCCGGGAATAGTCGACACGGCAATGTGGGAACAGATCGATCGGGAAGCGGGCGCATTGGCTGGTTTTAAGCTGGGAGAGTTGAAAGAGTACACTGCAGGCAGAGTTCCTTTGGGCCGAATAGAGGTGCCTGAGGACGTGGCAAACTTGGTCTCCTTTCTCGCGTCCTCCGACTCGGACTACATGACCGGCCAAGCGATCAATATTACCGGTGGCAGCATAATGCACTGACGAGCGAAGTAGGATCTTTGGCAGGACGGTCTGGGGGGATCCGTCCTGCTACCGCATCGATCGACGAACGCCTTGGTCGAGTAGAAATCACGTCGGGCGATCAAGGCGTGTTTTATTGATGGAAAACCCAGTCTCTGCCTCGGAAGTCGTCCTAGTAGCTCTTGGTAACTGAAGCTAGTATTCTTGGACTACAAAATCGCACCTTCGCGGCGAAGCTTCGCGATCTTGCCCTCTCCGTAACCCGCCACCGTGTTGAGCACCTCGTCGGTGTGCTGGCCCACCCTGGGCGGTGGCAACCGGTAACCGACGGGCGCCTGGTCCAATCGGAGAGGCGATCTAATCGAAGATACGTTGCTCGCCGGCGTCAAATTCAATTCGAATTGGAGATCCGGGTAGTCTTCCAGCACCTCGTCGATCGCGTTGACGGGGCCGGTCGGCACGCCGGCTTGGCGCAGGCGTTCGATCCAATCCGATCGGGGACGTTCTTTGAAAATCTCTTGTAGCACGGATTCGACTCTCTCCCGGTTGCGGACCCTCGCATCGTTAGTTGCAAACTCCGGCTCCCTGGTCCAACTTTCGAGGTTCAGCACTGTGCAAAGGGCGGCCCATTGCTGGTCATTTCCGGCTGCTACGACGATCGGCAGGTCCTTGGTCTGGAAATCCCGGTAGGGAACTATATTGGGATGGGCGTTGCCATAGCGGAGGGGGCGTTGTCCTGAGACCAGATGACCCTGCACTACATTCACCAAACTCGCTACTGCTACGTCCAATAAGCCGACTTGAATGTACTCGCCTTGGTTTGTCCTTTCTCGGCGCAACATTGCGGCCAGAATCGCGGTAGCCGCATGCATGCCGGCGCAAACGTCGATGATGGCGACCCCAACCTTGGTCGGCGGGCCATCGCGTTCCCCGGTGATGCTCATCAGGCCAGATTCCGCTTGGATCGAGAGGTCATAGCCCGGGTACTCCGATCCAGGGCCGTCGGGCGTGTATGCGTAAAAGTGGCAGTGAACAATGCCGGCATTGCGGCTGCCGATCTGGACCGGATCGAGCTGTAGTCTCGACCGGCTCGCTGGGCGGAAGTTCTCGACAAGTATTTGAGACTCGCCCAGGAGGTCGAAAAGCGCTTCGCGTCCGCCCGGCGTGCTGAGATCGAGGCCGATGCTGCGCTTGTTCCTGTTTACCGACAGAAAATAGCTGCTGAACTCACCGACGAACGGCGGTCCCCATTTGCGAGTCTCGTCGCCAATCGTTGGATGCTCGACTTTGATGACATCCGCCCCCAAGTCCGCCAAGGTCATCGTGCAATAAGGGCCGGCTAGAACTCTCGATAGATCGAGGACTCGGATTCCTTCCAAGGGTCCCGGAGCGCTATCGACGGGGGTGTTTGGACTGCGGATTTCTCCTGGGGACTTCTTCATTTGGCGGACAACGTGATCCCGAATCCAATGTCTGGTTTGACGAGGTGTCGAAGGCCCATTATATTCGCCGGTAGGGTGCGCCAAGTCGGTTGATTCCCGACGAGGCGACAGGAATGTTTTGATCATGGAATGGAATTGACGGTGGGTACGGACTACTCCAACACCGAAACGGTTACGAGGTCTGCGGTTTCAATACCGGCACAAGCCGCCGGACTCTTGAAATCCATGCGGCCCCGTCAATGGATCAAGAACGGCGTCGTTTTCTTTGGCTTGATATTCGCCCTGAAGTTGACCGACGTTGGCGCGGTTGCCACGGTCTTGTCAGGATTCTTGGCCTTCTCGTTGGCGAGTAGCGCGGTCTATCTTGTGAATGACATAGTAGACGCGGGGCGGGACCGGCTTCATCCCACGAAGAAGTTCCGTCCGATTGCCTCCGGCGCGGTGGGGACGTTGCCTGCCGGCATCTTGGCCGGCGCACTCTTTCTGGCCGCGATTCTGGGATCTTCGGCAATTAGTGGGCCATTGACGGAAACGGTGATTGTGTACTCCGCCCTCATGTTGGCTTACACGTTTGGCCTGAAGAATATCGTACTGGTAGATGTATTCGTCATTTCCGCCGGATTCGTCATCAGGGCTGTGGCGGGCGCTTTGATAATCGACGTTCCAGTCTCTCCCTGGCTATACGTGTTTACGGCTCTGGGCTCACTATTCATCGCGGTGGGCAAACGGCGTCAAGAGCTGGTTGTCGTGGAGGAAAACCCTAGTCAGCATCGACGGATACTTGGCGAGTACAGTGTTTCCTTGCTCGACCAACTTCTTACAGTAATCATGACCTCGACGGTAATGGCCTACTCGCTATATACCTTTACCGCGGAGAACCTGCCGGCGGACTATTCGATGATGCTCACGATCCCGCTGGTTCTGTATGGATTGTTCCGCTACTCATATTTGATCCACATCCGAGGTCAGGGCGGCAGCCCTGATGAATTGCTATTTCGAGATAAGCCGCTGCTGTCGTCGGTTGTGCTCTGGGCGGCCTCAGTAATTGCGATCCTGTATGTAGCGTCCGGATAGAGAGTTGAAGCGGCAGTTATTTTCTTGGAAAATCAGTGTAGCGCGGAAGTTTGACAATGTTCATAATGTGCTATAATGCCGTAAGCCGGCGGTCCAAGCCTGTTAAATCGTGTCGGATATAGTTGGTTTGGCGGATAATGTAGGGCGAGTCGGTTGAAGGCTGTCGGAACGGGTCCTCAAACCAACACCGTTGTCAACTCTAACGAGGAGAGGCAAAGTTATGGCTAGTGTCACCCTTGACCATGTCTCCAAGCAGTTTGGCGAGGTCGTTGCGGTTAACGATATGACCATCTCAGTCGAGGACAAGGAGTTCCTTGTACTGGTAGGTCCTTCAGGATGTGGGAAGTCGACGACCCTACGTCTGATAGCCGGCTTGGAGGAGCTTACAGCCGGCAACATTTACATCGGTGAGCGTCTGGTCAATGACGTGGCACCCAAGGATCGAGACATAGCGATGGTGTTCCAGAGCTATGCGCTATATCCGCACATGAGCGTGTACGACAACTTGGCGTTTGGTCTCAGGTTGCGCAAGACTCCGCGCAAGGAGATTGACCGACGCGTGCACGAGTCCGCCGAGGTTCTGGGCATTTCGGTATTGCTATCGCGTAAGCCGAAGCAGTTGTCCGGTGGTCAGCGTCAGCGCGTGGCCTTGGGAAGGGCGATCGTCCGTGAGCCGCAAGTATTCTTGATGGACGAGCCGCTGTCCAACTTGGACGCGAAACTGCGCGTGGCGACGAGAGCAGAGTTGATCAAGTTGCACCAGCGTCTACAGACCACGGTGATATACGTGACCCACGACCAGGTCGAGGCTATGACGATGGGCAGTCGCATCGCCGTACTACAGGATGGCGTGCTCCAGCAGTTGGAGGCGCCGCAGACTCTGTACGACGAACCGTCCAATATGTTCGTCGCGGGATTCATCGGCAGCCCTGCTATGAACTTCTTCGACGCGAGGGTAACCGGCACTGCGGATTCGATGTTCGTCGATGGTGGCTCATTTAGACTCCGAGTTCCATCCGACAAGGTTGAGGCGCTGGTGAAGTTCATCGGTCAGGAAATAGTTTTTGGCGTGCGCCCGGAGGACATTGCCGAGCGAGCAACGCTACAGTCGCCTCCACCAGACACGTCGCTAACCGTCAAGGTCGATGTCGTTGAGCCAATGGGTAGTGAGCAGTACGTTTACCTGCTGACAGGCGAGTCTCAGTTCATCGCCCGCATGGACGCTCGCTCGCCCATCAAGGCTGGTCAAGACCTTGACGTCACATTGGCGATGGAGCATATGCACGCTTTTGATCGTCAGACCCAGATTGCTGTGGTATAGCTTCCGCGGTTAAGTAGCGAGGATAAAACTCGGTCGGCGATTGCCGGCCGAGTTTTTTTGTGTCTGAGTCGGCCCCTTAGAAGGATCTCTTAGCGCTTCACTCCGGCGGGGTCCCAGCGCCGCGAATCACTCCGGGCACTGTTGGTTCCGATTCCGCGACGAGTTGTGTGGTGCCGGTCGATTCAACTCGATCCGTGCCGCAATACGGGCAGATTTCCCAGTGGATTTCTAGGGTCCGTTCACAAGCTTCGCACTGCTTTTTCAGTGCGTTGCCACAGTGAGGACAACGAATGTAGTCTGACTCGATCGCGTGATGGCAATGAGGGCAGCTTGGGTTGGCTTCGATTTCACGGATAATTGCCTCTTCTTCTAAGGTGCGTTGGTAGGTTCCCGACAACGTGTCCGGAGGCCTTAATATCATATACAGCACCACTCCCAGAACGCCGGTGAACAAAACCAGCAGGGTCGCCAGCACTTGTACAACGGCATCACGGCTGCGCTGCTGAATGTCCCGGAATGTCCAAACAACCAAACCGAACCAGAACGCGGCTACATATGCCCCTGTCAGGGCAAAGAACAGCTGGACGACACTCTCTAGACTATCTGGTAATAGGTCGGAAATACCCAAGGGCATTACACGGTCACCACGATCATAGTTCCAGCTCGATGACGGTTACACCCTCTCCGCCGTCTCTTTGTGGCGCAGAGAAAGCGGACTTGACTATTGGGTGCTCTCCCAGGTGTTCGCGAACCACGCGTCGCAGGGTTCCGGCACCCTTGCCGTGGATGATCCGTAACGACGGCATCCCATCCATGAAGGCATCGTTAAGGTGGCGCTCCAACGCCGGCCCGATATCCTCCGCTCGATACCCTCTCAAGTCGATCTCGGCCGGTGCTGGGGGCCTGGGAGAGGCTGGGACAAATGAGATTGCGCTCGTTCTCGGTCGCCCGTAGGAGGTCGCCGGCGCTCTTGCCGCGCGCTCAAGTTGGCTGGTAGGCGCTCGAAGCCGGGCCCTGTCGAGTTGCACCTCTGCCTCGGCACCGTCGTGGCTAATCGAAGTCACCACGCCCGATTGTTGCAGATGTTGAACGACCACGTGATCGCCCACTTTATTTTCTCGGGACGGATGTTGATCGACCTCCACGGATGGCTGTGCCCGCGCCGCAAGTTGCTTGGTCAGTTCTCGCACCTTGCGAGTGGCGACGGCTGGAGCGATTCGTTCCCGATCGTCCCTAACACGCTCGCCCAAGTCTTTGATCTCGCGGCGGACTTCATCCAGCTCTTCGAGTGCCTGTTGACGAGTCGCTTCGACTACTTCGGCGCGCTCCGTCTCTATCTGGGCGAGGCGTTCGGTCAGCTCGCGCCGCATCCGCTCGACTTCCTGCTGCCCCGACGTCGCTTCGTGACGCAATTTGCTCGCTGATTCGAGCTCGCTCCTGGTGGTTTGCAGCAGCCCTTCGAGCGACAGCCGGCCCCCGTCCAACATTGCGCGAGCATCGGTGAGGATGGAGGTGTCCAATCCCAGCCGGCTGGCAATCTCGAGAGCGTTGCTCTGTCCGGGAAGCCCCATGACCAGGTTGTATGTCGGAGACAGCGTCCCCGGATCAAACTCCACCGACGCATTGATCACCGCCGGCGTTTCGTGGGCGAATACTTTAAGCTCACCGAAGTGTGTGGTTGCCACCACCCAGCTTCCTTTTGCCAGGAGGTGCACTATGGTGGCGCGGGCAAGTGCCGATCCTTCCTCCGGATCGGTGCCGGCACCGATTTCGTCAAGCAATATCAAGGTATTTTCATCGGCCAAGTCTAGCGCTTCGATCACGTGGGTCATATGGGAGGAGAACGTAGAGAGGCTCTGCTCGATGCTTTGCTCGTCCCCGATGTCGGCGAACAGATGGCCGAACACGACAAGCCGGCCTCCTGGATCGGCCGGAATATGCAAGCCCGATTGGGCCATAAGTGTGAGTAGACCCAATGTCTTCAACGCCACGGTCTTGCCGCCAGTGTTGGGGCCGGTTATCACTACGACTCGATGTGTTTGATCCATTTCGAAGTTGATAGGGACTACAGACTTGCCCAGCAGCGGATGCCGCGCGCCGTGTAGTTGAATCGTCCTGCCGTCCGCCTGATTCGATAGGTGCGGCTTCGAAGCCCTCTGCTCGGCCGAGAGTCGGCCGGCGGCCAATGCCAAGTCTATTTCTGCCAATAGCTCGACCGTCTTGATAATTGCCGGCCCGTCAGCGGCAACCTGCTTGGACAGCTCATTCATAATTCGGCGGATTTCGTGCTGCTCTTCGATCTGAAGCCGCCGGAGGGAGTTGCTCATCTCGACCGTAGCAAAAGGTTCGACGTAGACCGTCGCGCCACTGGCGGATTGATCGTGTACCACTCCACGCATGTGCCGCCGGTGTTCCGCCTTGACGGACAGAACGTAACGGCCTGACCTTTGCGTGATAATGGGCTCCTGTACGAATCCCGACCTGATTCCGGATCGCATGACCTGTTCTAGACGATCGAGGACGCGACGGTGGGCGACGCGGATATTGGTACGCAAACGTCCAAGTAGCGAACTTGCCGTGTCCATCACTTCGCCGCGGTCATTTAGGCAACGGGTGATTTCTTGGCCCAACCTGTCCAGCACGGGAAGTGAGCTGGCGCGCTCCGAGAGCATCGGAGTTGCGGCGTTTGTCTTCGGCAACCCCGAGCGGAGCCTGCCTCCGGCGACAATCGTCGACTCTATGTCCAGCAAATCGCTCGGTTCCAGTATGCCGCCCAGGGCAGCGCGTTCGACCAGGGGGCGAACATCCGAGGCGCCGGCGACTCGCAGGTCAGGACGATCGTCGGCTAGCCACCTTCCCTCAGTGGTGAGCGCCAATCGGGACTTCACGTTGGACAGCTCAGGACTTGGTCTGAGCGAAACCGCAAGCTGCCGGCTCGCCGAAAACGAAGTCTTCTGTGCCAAGCGCTCGAGAATCTTATCGAACTCGAGTACGCGAACTACATGCTCGTTCAATGTCCACCCTGCTTCGTGATGTCGATCGGCTGTTGCATTATCGCTAGCTTGTCCACAACCGTGGAGATTTTGTGGTCCCTAGCCTATGAGATGCAGGTGAGAAGCCCAATGGGTATCCGTATCAATTGACTCATCGAGCGGATTATACAACGGTGCGAAGGGCCGCCACGTCGTGAAGAGCGCGCCATCTGTCAATCCTGTCTTGACGATTTATCGAGACGCTAGGCTCGTTGTCGGGTTCCTGATCCAAGGCGCGATAAGGTAAAAGAGGATCGTCTGACCGCGACGAGGTCGAGGCGGTGTACGGGTCCAACCGTGCAGCGAAGGGTATGGCGGTCACGCACGGCTCTTAGAGCGCTGTCCGAGTTGTTTCCAACAGGACCACATCACTCGGATCGAACTTGATAGCTGGCTTCGTCGATATCTCTCTTTAATTCCATTAGAAATGTCCGCATGAAACTATGTCGACGTACGGCCATGTTTTTCGCCGTCTTCGTGTAGAGCATGTCGAACCATTCCATTTGAAACGCAATTTGCTCACTGATATTTCGTGGGGTGATGGAGCCGCGCTCGGCGATCACCCCTTCCGGATAGTCGACAAGATGGCTCTTGGATACATAGGCGCGCATGAGACCCATCGCGCCAAGACCTTCGAGTTTGTCCGCATCCTGAATGATGTTTGCAAGTCGACCATTGCTACGTAGCTGGCTATGTTGCCGGACGGCGGAGAGAATTCGCTTTCTGGCGTCTTCCGAGAACTCACAAGTCTCTCTAAGTATGGAATCCGACCACGCCACGCCGGCTTGTGCGTGCCCTTCCTCTTCTTCTTGGGCAAGCCGGCCCAAGTCATGGAGTAAACCGGCGGCTTCCGCTTCGTCGGGGTCGCAGCCCTCGTGCTTCGCAATATGACGGGCCAGGGCCGCGACGCGAAGGGTGTGTTTGATATCGTGCGCCGGCATGTAGTTGCCCGCCCAGATTCGTTCGACTCGGTTCCTGAGTTTGTGCAATTCCATCCGTCTATTTTGTACTCGCCCAGCGCCGGCCGTTTTGACCCATCGATTTCAGTATAATCTTGGCCGGAGCTTTTGCCAAACATGCCAGTCTTGCAATGAAAACAGGTTCCCGCCACTCGTTGCGTCATACGTAACAGTTCAGATTTGGGCGTACGTCTCTCCTCCATGCCCGTGAACTGGATAGGTCGAGTCGCCATTCGGGACCTCAGTCGGCGGTCAAGGGGTGATTTCCAACCTATCGATGCCAAATCCAGGAGCTGCTCGACCTCATCCCCTCGCCTTGCGTAGTCTTCGACCTGGCCCCCTTCTCCTGGCCAGAGTTCGTCTCATAACTCTGTGTGAGGTACGAAATACGGCGGGACCTTCTCATCATGACCTAGTGTCCTGTCTTTAAAGTTAGTTGCGTAAGTGTGCGGCGCTGTTGTACCCTTCAGCACAACTTCAACAGGAGGATGCTTATGCGCCTTGGCCGCCCAATCCCACCATTGAGTCTTTCCGAGGAAGAAAAGGAGACGTTGGAACAGTGGGTTCGCCGCCCGAAGACGGCCCAGGCGTTGGCGCAGCGAGCCCGAATCGTTCTGAGGTGCGCCGAAGGCAAGACGAACACCGATGTGGCGGCAGAGTTGAATCTGTCGAAACCTACGGTGGGAAAGTGGCGGTCTCGGTTCTTGGAACGTCGCTTGGACGGTCTGGTGGACGAGCCACGATCTGGAGCGCCGCGCAGAATCACTGATGCTGAGGTGGAGAGAGTCGTGACACTGACATTGGAGACTACTCCGGCGGAGGCAACACACTGGAGCACGCGCTCAATGGCCCGGCGCTCTGGGCTGAGTCGGAGCACCATCAGCCGCATATGGCGTGCCTTCGCGCTGCAGCCTCACCGCACCGAGACCTTCAAGCTGTCGGCGGACCCGCTCTTTGTCGAGAAAGTTCGTGACATTGTGGGTCTCTACCTCGACCCGCCGGACAGGGCATTGGTCATGTGTGTCGACGAGAAGACTCAGATCCAGGCACTGGACCGCACGCGGCCGCTGTTGCCCATGCGCCCAGGCCAGGCGGAGAGGCGCACCCATGATTACGTTCGGCATGGCACTACCTCCCTGTTTGCCGCTCTCGACACCAGGACCGGCAAAGTGATTGGCCGGTGCCACAAGCGTCACCGCTCGGTCGAATTCCGTAAGTTCCTCGATACTATCGAGGCTTCTGTACCCAATGACCTTGATGTGCACCTGATCTTGGACAACTACGGCACACACAAGACTGCCCTCATACGGAGGTGGTTCGCCAAGAGACCGCGCTTCCAAGTACACTTCACCCCCACCAGCGCTTCCTGGCTCAACTTGGTGGAGCGGTGGTTTGCCCTTCTTACCGAAAAGCAACTGCGTCGTGGAGCACACCAGAGCAGCCGTGAACTTGAAGCTGCCATCTACCATTACTTGGACGTCACCAACGAGGATCCCAAGCCGTTCGTATGGACCAAGACATCCGATCAGATACTGGCTAATGTAGCTCGCTTTTGTCACCGTACTTTAGAGACAGGACACTAGTTAACGGTTCATTATTGATGAAATCGACCAAATACGAAGGTCGGAATTGCGCTTATCGCTGCCCTTTGGACTTGTGAGACAGCCTCTGGCCAGGAGAAGGGGGATCTTTGTTGTGGGGGACACCCCCACATCCCCCATCATCCGCCTAAGGCGGATCGCCCTTGCAACCCTTTCCTGGCTTTCGCCGATCAGACATCCTCGCCTTTGGTAGACCCTCATTGGTGCGATCCGCCTAGGCGGACGTCCTTACGGAGCAGGTACCCCTAAATCTAAATACTTACCGTCATACCCGCCACCCACCTCGTCTTTCCGGCGAGAGCATGCCCCGTACCACGATACGGGGCCGGAATCCAAAAGGGGAGGGCAGAGGCAAGATCACCATACAATACGCAAAAACTCGGCGCCCCACTATTTTCGTCTTCTTACGTGGCCCTTCGAATGCCATGGGTGATACCGGCGTGGCGTCGTGTGGTTCAAATACGGCAAAGGCGCGAAATCTACAGTAGCATGTTCGGAGAAAAAGATTCTTAGGATGGCGAGGCGCCGGCTTCAGGAGACCAATCTTTGACGAACAATCAGACGTTTGTGGAACGGCTGCAGAGCACCGCGGCCGCGAAGCGGAGCTGGCTATGCGTTGGGCTTGATGTTGTAGTCGACCGGCTACCGGCCGGCGTTCCCAGGAACACCGACGGCGCGCGGCAATTCATAGCTGCCGTAATCGAAGCTACGAGCGACCTGGTTTGCGCCTACAAGCCCAACTTCAGCTTCTTCGAGGCGATGGGAGTTGATGGTTGGCGAATATTGCACGATCTGCGGCAACTGGTCCCTGAGGACGTTCTGCTGATAGCCGACGCCAAACGGGGTGACATTGATTCGTCCGCGGAGGCTTATGCACAGGCGATATTGGATCGGATGGGATTCGACGCAATCACGGTTAATCCGTACGGTGGAGAAGATTGTGTAATGCCCTTCCTTGAACGGTCCGATCGGGGTGTCTTCGTCTGGGACCGTAGCTCTAACGCAGGGGCCAGGGAGTTTCAGGACCTCATGGTCGAAAATGAACCGCTCTATCTGGTCGTGGCGCGGCGAGTGGTTGCCTGGAACCGTCACGGCAATTGCGGACTGGTGGTTGGCGCAACCTACCCGCAGGAGTTGGCTGATGTTCGTAGCCGGGCGCCAATGCTTCCGATACTGATACCCGGTGTTGGAGCCCAGGCCGGCGACTTGGAGACGGCAGTTCGCGCCGGCCGTAGCGAATCAGGCGGTCTCGCCCTTATCAATGCTTCTCGTTCGGTGATCTACGCCGGCGCAGAGGCAAACTATCGTGTCGCCGTTCGAGAGGCGGCAGACGATTTGCGTAAGAGGATCAACGCTGCGCTGACCGCCGGCTTGGGTGAATAACTTGGTCCTCGCGCTCTACGTGAACGACGTTGTCCGGCTAAAGAAGCCTCATCCCTGCGGCGGCTCCGAGTGGCGGATATTCCGGGTGGGCGCCGATATCGGGCTGCGCTGCCTGACGTGCCAACGCCGATTGCTGCTCCGGCGCAGCGACATGGAGCGAAGGATCAAGTCGTTCGTAGCCCGAGGAGATCCTCCTCCCGAACAAGGCCAGTGAGTTGGGCTATCTCGACTTGCTCGTCCCGCAGGAATCTATACTTCGAAATCGACAGTTCGTTTACCTGTGGTCTGCGCAGGGGTTGTCACAGACAGCGCAGCAGGCCACTTGGTTTGGAATGTTGGTGGTCGTGCAGGAAACGAGTCGGTCTTCGGCAGTACTTGCCGCGGCGATCCTCTCGACGGTTTTGCCGGGGGTTGTCGTTGGACTGATAGCCGGCGTTGTGGTCGATCGCTCAAAGAAGAAGAACGTCCTGGTATGGACCAACCTTCTCCGTGCGGTAGTGATTCTCGGCTATTTGTTCTATCCGATTTCGTTAGCGGTCGTCTTTGCCGTCAACATCATGTTCGTGGCGATCAGCCAATTCTTCGGGCCGGCTGAGGCCGCCGCGATTCCCGATCTCGTCAGGCGTCGACAGCTACTTGCCGCTAACACCCTATTCACCTTCACGTTCACGATATCCCAGATGATCGGAATCGTCTTGCTCGCGCCGTGGCTGATCAAGTTTGCCGGCGCACCGGCGTTATTCGTGATCATCGCCTTAATGTATTTGGTTTGCAGTGGGTTAGTGATGCTGCTTCCGGCGAGTCAGCCGCCGGCAAGGGGTCTCGATACGCTCCGGCGAGAGACCATCGTGGCGGATACCAGGCGCGACTTGGGCGAGGCATGGAGCTTCATCACTACGGACCGACAGACTTGGTGGTCCATGGTATATCTGACAACCGCGTCGGCAGTGATACTGGTGATGGCGATGTTGGTGCCTGGCTACATGGACAAAGTCTTGGGTCTCCAGGCCGTAGACGCGGTTTTTCTCTTCGCACCCACGGGTATAGGCGTAGTGTTGGTTAGCGCGGTACTCGGCCGCCTGGCAAAGAAACGCCGGCTGACGAGTCTGAGCCAAGTAGGCCTGGTCGTCGCTGCACTGGCAATGATCACGTTGGGGTTCGTCGACCGGATCTTTCTCGCCATCCTTAATATGCCGGTCGGCCTGGAATTGCTGCCGATCTTGGTTGTGGTCTCGGCGGCGTTTGGCGTTGGATTTGGCTTGATCAACATATCGTCTCAAACCCTTCTGATGACCAGAGCGCCGGTCCACTCGCGCGGAAGAATTTTCGCGATGCTTCTGATGTTGGGCAATATGGCAGCCGTACTGCCAATCGTATTTCTCGGCAGCATCGCCGATTTCATCGGCATAAACAACACGATCGCCATAGTGGGAGTTCTTGTCGCAACCGTGTTCCTGATCAGCAAAACCGGTCTGGCGAGAGCCGAAGACCCGGCACTGGCGTAGACAGGATCGTAGCTACGCGACGGCAGCTAGCTTCGAATGAATATCCGAGAGGGCGAAGGCATTCTGGAGTCGCGAGCGCCCGCGATATCGGATGATAAATAGACTCTTATCTGCCCGACAGGTTATTAAAGGGCACTCATCAACCCGACTTCGAGCCGGTCTTCGAGCGAAAGACGCTGTAGCTCCAGTCCAGTAGATCGATCGGGTGCATAACCTCGATCGGCAAGCCCCGTTCACGCACGCCGTGGGCGAGTTGAATAATGCAGCCCGTGTTTGACGCTAGCAGGATCTCAGCGCCGGTTTCCTCGAGGAAGTTCAGCTTGCGGTCGAGAATCTCCATCGACATCTCGTAGTTGGTGATGTTGTAGATGCCGGCGCTGCCGCAGCATGCGTCGGATTCTGTCATCTCCACGTACTCGATTCCTGGAATGCTCCTGATGAGATCGCGGGGTTGTTCGGAAACCTTCTGTCCGTGCACCAAGTGGCAGGCGTCCTGGTAGGTAACCCGCCGGCGAATTTCACCCAGTTCCTGATTCAGATCGATTTCGCCGAGGAACTCGTTCACGTCGCGCATGCGCCGCGCGAATGAATGGGCTCGTTGGCCATAGACGGGATCATCGTGGAGTAGGTGGTGGTACTCCTTGAGGGTCGAACCGCATCCGGCGGCGTTGACGATTACTGCATCCACGTCCAATTCTTCAAAGACCTCGATGTTTCGCCGAGCCAGTTGCTGGGCCGTCTCACGTTCGCCTCCGTGAGTGTGCAACGCGCCGCAGCAGCCCTGTCCCGCGGGGACGATAATGTCACAGCCGTTGCGCGCAAGGACGGAGATGGTCGACGCGTTGGTCCGCCGGAAAATCTCGTCCTGAACGCATCCGGTGATGAAGGCAACTCGATGCTTGCGCGCGCCCAATGCAGGGGTGAACTCCGGAAGCGGGCCTCTGAACACCCCGGCTTGAAACCGAGGCAGCAGACGTTCGAGCCGGCCGAGATTGAGCGGCACTCGATCGATGAGACCTGTCTGCCTGGCCATGGCTTGCAATCCCGACCTCTGATATAGACGAGTCGCCGCGCCAAAGAGGTTGAGCATCTTGGGTGATGTAAACACCCTGTTTAACACGATGTCCCGAAGAATCTTCTCGAGACCGGACGCCGGCGGGATTATGGCCCTGGACTGCTCCAAGAGTTGTCCGTACTGCACACCCGACGGACAGGCGGTCTCGCACGCCCGGCAGTTCAGGCAAAGATTGATATGTTCCCGAAAGTCAGGACTATCGACGCTGATCCGGCCCTCGGTGACCAGTTTCATCTGGTAGATGCGTCCTCGCGGGGAATCGAGCTCGCTGCCCAACTCCTTGTAGGTTGGACAGTAAGAGAGGCACATTCCACAGTGCACGCATTGCCGGATCAGGTCGCGGTCTATAAGGTTGAGCTGATGTAGCCCGGGCTTCTTGGTTTCGACGGCCACAAACTTACTCCACTAGCTGGGTGGCGACCAGCCGGCGGCCAATCGCTGAATGTTGAAGGATTCCATCAAATCTGTCCCACGAATCGGCCGGTATTCAAGATACCGGGAGCATCGAACTTGTCTTTCAGACTTCTCATGACACTCATATGAGATCCCACGTCGCCCCATACATTCGCGGCAATCCTGATGTTGGGATGCGCACGTTCGATTGCCAGGCTGCCGCCGGCGTCCGCACAGATTTGGCGAAGGGCAACTATCTCTCTGGCCACCGGCACAGGCGGCGAACCTAGCGGCAAACGCCAAAATGCCTGAACGTCTCCCAGGGCGGGGTAAGCTCTGACGAATCTGCTCCGTTGGCGCTCAATTATTGCCGCCCGGAATGCCTCCGCGACTC
The DNA here is from genome assembly GCA_965220775.1 of Chloroflexota bacterium. Classification (GTDB taxonomy): domain Bacteria; phylum Chloroflexota; class UBA6077; order FW602-bin22; family JBCLEL01. Next base: position 2,857,599 of record OZ244845.1, on the reverse strand, counting down.
GCCCTGAGCTGGAAATTGGAACCGAGGCTCTCAGCCACAACCCTTGCTCGCCTTCGGCCCGCGAGGCGAACATCTCCCTGATCGCGTCCCATGACTCTCCCATGTCCAACGTCGATACTTCCGCGTTGCCGGCGCCGCCGCAGCGTTCGATGATGTCGCTAAGCTGGCGGTTGACGGCACCCGCCGACCCCGCGGCCAAGGCAACCAGGAGCCAGTTGGCCGGATCGGATGTCGGGAATTCCATGCCTAGCTCGCTCGCCGAATTTGCGTCCAACACCGCCAACGCCTGCGGAGGAGCCGGCAGTCTGATTATCCTGCTGACGGCTTCGGACCAGAGTTCGACGGCGTCAAATGAGGCCAGAACCATGCCGCTGGCAGCCGGCAAAGGGGCTATCTTGAAAGTGACCTCGCCGATCAGTGCCAAGGTGCCAAGAGACCCGATCCACAGCTTGTTCAGATCATAGCCCGCGACGTTCTTTACCACCCGGCCACCGGACTTGCTGATACGGCCGTCCGACGTGGCTACGACGCTGCCTAACAACAGGTCTCGGGCTCCGCCGTACGCCATTCGCGAAGGGCCGCTGGCATTGGTAGCCAGAATACCGCCGATTGTGGCCCTATCCGCATACGGAGGATCTATCGGGAGCCACTGACCGCGTGGCGAGAGCGTCTCTTGGAGCGACGCCAGACTCACGCCCGTATCGACAGTAACCGTCAGATTCGCCGGCTCGTACTCGACGATCCGGTTCATTCGAGTCGTGATTACCAACAAGTCGACTCTGCCCGGAGGGTATCCGAGGCCAAGCTTGGTTCCGGCGCCTCGAATCGCTACTTGCGCGCCGACTCGAGACGCTAGGCCCAACACCCCGGCGGCTTCTTCCAAGGACGACGGGTAGGCGACGGTCCCCGGCATCACCCCGTCGAACGCCAGCGAATCATCCTCCGGACCGACTTGGCGCCAGCCAAGCCCTATCTTGTCCATCCCTTCGTACAAGCGGCTTGAATCGACATACTGACTCATCGGGATTAGTCGCCGCCGGCCTGTGTTGTGCAAAGGGTTGTTCGGAACTCCATCATAGGCATGGACTACCATCCCATAACAGGAAGCCGGCCGGGTCGTGGTTTGATGCAGCGGCCGGGTGTTGGGAATAGCTTGCCGGGATTGCAGATTTTGTCCGGATCGAGTGCTTGCTTAAGCCAACTCATCGTCGTGATGTCATCCTCACTGAAGAAGAGTCCCATCATGTCGCGCTTTTCTATGCCGATGCCGTGCTCGCCGGTCAGGGCGCCCCCCACGCTCGCGACAATATCCAATACCTCGACACCGGCGTCCCGGACCTTCAGCTCTTCACCCGGGTGATCCGAGTTCCATAACACCAATGGATGGAGGTTGCCGTCGCCGGCGTGAAAAACGTTGGCTATTCGCAGACCATACTTTTGGCTAACCTTTTCGATGCCGGCGAGGACCTCTGGCAATCGATTTCGCGGTACTACGCCGTCCATCACATAGTAGTCGGGGCTGAGCCGGCCCATCGCACCGAAGGCGCCTTTGCGGCCGGCCCAGAGGAGATTCCGTTCGCGTCCATCTCCGGCGATCCGGACCTGGCGCGCATGGTTCTTGCGACAGACCGACGCGGCCGATTCAACCAAATCGCTGACCGTCTCGCGCAATCCCTCTACTTCAATAAGGAGTACGGCGGCGGCATCGGTCGGATATCCGGCGTGGACCGATCTCTCCACAGCGCGGATCGACAGATTGTCCATCATTTCGAGGGCGGCCGGTACTACGCCGCTCTCGATTATGTCGCTCACCGCTGTGCTGGCGTCTGCTACCGTCTCGAAGTCCGCGAGCAGCGTCTTGACCGCTTCCGGCAGCGGAGTCAGCTTCACTATGATCTTGGTGACAATTCCAAGTGTGCCCTCTGAACCCACAAACATGCCCACGAGATCGTATCCCGGCGCGTCCAGCGCCTTGCCGCCGACATTGATGATCTTGCCGTCAGGTAGGACAACCTCCAAACCGAGAACGTGGTTAGTCGTGACTCCATAGATCAGCGTGTGTGGGCCTCCAGAGTTCTCGCCCACGTTGCCGCCGATCGTGCATGCCTTTTGCGATGAAGGATCCGGCACGAAGTACAGTCCCAAGTCGGCCGTGTGGTCGCTCAGATGCAGATTCACTACGCCGGGCTCGACAACTGCCCGCATGTTTGCGGCATCGACCTCGAGAATTCGATTCATCTTCGAAAACACCAATAAGGCGCTGTCATGCTCCGGAAGGCATCCGCCGCTGAGGCCCGTGCCGGCCCCTCGCGCTGTAAAAGGCACTCCGTGGTGATTGCAGAGTTTCACAATCTCCGAAACCTGTTGGGAGTTAGAGGGCATAATCACAGCGCTTGGGCACGCTTTGTCGATCGAACCGTCGTATTCGTAGAGCATCAAGTCGTATTCTCGCCAAAGGACTGAACGCTCGCCGACGATCGACTTGAGGCCTGCAATCAATTCAGGATTTGTCATGTTTATGTTCCTAAAGTGTGTTCCAGGCTGGTGGACCGGTTATCTCGACTCTCACTTGATCGAGCGCGGGCCTGAATAGATGGTAGGCGTGTCCAGACTGGCGTGTCAAACGGATTGCGGGCTTCTTCGCGGAAATGTGCATTTCCCGGTCGTTGTAAAGTAGGTTGTTGTCGGAGCTAAGATTTGGAGGGACCTACGAAAGTGCCGCGACGAATTGGCATGATAGAATGGCTGAGGCCCAACGTTAATATCATTCTGATACCGGCTTGAAGGCCGGCGAAAACTCAACAGAAAAGAGGGGGACGCCTTGAAACTCGGTTATTTTACGATGCCCCTGCATCCTCCAGGAAGCGATCCGGCAAAGACGATAAGAGATGATCTGGATCAACTCGTTGTGCTCGACGAACTCGGGTTCACTGAGGCCTGGATTGGTGAGCATTTTACGTCAGCGTGGGAGAATATCCCCGCGCCGGACCTGTTGATCGCGCAGGCACTTCCCCTCACCAAGAACATCAAGCTGTGCACCGGCGTCAACTGCATGCCCAACCACAATCCGGTTGTCTTGGCGCACCGAATTGCTCAGCTGGACAATATGGCGCGGGGTCGCTTCATGTGGGGTGTCGGTTCCGGCGGCTTTCCCGGCGACTTCGAGCTTTTCGATGTCGATCCGAGGAGCGGCTTGCAGCGCACGATCACCCACGACGCGATCGAAGAGATTGTCTCGATATGGACCGATCCGACGCCGGGTTTGTACGAAGCGAAAACGTACCGCTATCGGCTGCCGGAGCCTGACCCAGAGATAGGCTTGGGCGTGTATATGAAACCGTACCAGAAGCCACACCCGCCCATTGCGGTGGCCGGAGTTTCCGAAAAGTCCGAGACCCTCGTTCTGGCGGGCGAGCGTGGCTGGATTCCGATGAGCATTAACATTATTCCGGCGCGGATCTTGAACACGCACTGGCGGTCGGTCGAAGAGGGTGCCAAGAAAGCCGGTAAGACTGTCGATAGGGCCTCGTGGCGCATCGCTCGGGACGTTTACGTCGCCGATTCGACCGAACAGGCGCAAGACGACATATTGAACGGCGTGGTCGGCCGGGACTGGACGAACTATTTCCTCCCACTGCTGAAAAAGTTGCGATTCCTCTCCCTCACCAAGGTTGATCCTGAAATGCCGGACGAGGACGTAAACCTCGAGTACCTGATGGAAAACGTTTGGCTCGTCGGCAGCGTTGAAGACGTCACGAACAAGATTCGCAAACTCTACGAGGAGACGGGCGGCTTCGGGCATCTTCTAGCCATCGGCCACGAGTGGGAACCTCGAGACAAGTGGACCCACTCAATGGAATTGCTTGCCAACGAGGTATTGCCGGCTGTGCAGGACCTTTAGTGCCTTTGACCGCCTAGGAGAGCCGGCCTGCTGGTCGTGAGTCGCGTCTTCGAAATAGTTTGACGGCGCTCCTGTCAGGGTCGTCGCCTCAGGTTTTGCCACGTGATCCATCCCTCAGACTCGAAGTGCAGAAAAGACTTGGGGTCTTTTGGCGACTGGTCCGTACAAATCGTCCACACCGGCTGCCGCCGGCACACCAAGGTATGAGAGTTCGTGCGCCCCTCACCTAAACCTCACAATTTGGCCCATTCGTGAGGCATTTGCAACATACAAATGAAGAGTGCGAGGGGATTCCAACGGACGCCGGCATGACGAGACCAACGGTCGTGCCGGGCACCATCCATCCCGGATCGGAGTCCGGGACATGCTTTCGTACCAATATGTAACTATGCTTCCCCCGGCCGGCTGCTGTCCCAGGAAAACATGCTACCGGAGACCCACGCCGACCTGATCCGGCACTCCGATGAGTTACCGCAGCTCGATCACTCCCTTCGCGATAACGCGTTCCGCACCGGCTCCCCGATCATTTCGCAACTTGACAGTATGGCGTCTAGCACGGATTATGGTCCCCCGACTCGATCCGTTGGATTGACCTCCACGGGACTAAGGAGCAGTTACCGTTGAAACGGACGTTGACGCGACTTCATGATCCCACCTGGTTGGTGTTGCCGGATGACGTCAACAGACAGATCGAAACCTGGCGGCGAGTCCGGCCCGCCATGCCCGTGGACACGATCACCGGTTTCACCGGACTAGACGCTCACGCCCTCACCGTGACCGATAGCTCCGTCCCCGATTCGAGCAAGAAAGTCCTTCTCTTTGTTCAGCCGCACGGGCACGAGCCGGCTCAAACGGCCGGCGCTATGGACGTTCTGAGCGAGCTGATCACCGGGCGGAGTCTGGACGGTCGTCCAACCCAGCTGGACGTTTCGACGCTGTTGCGGAGATTGGTGATCGTCATCAACCCTCTTGGCAACCCGGACGGGCGCAACCGAATTCCATGGGAAGTCTTCGACTACAATGTGGACATGATCGAGGGGCCCTATTACTGGTCCGGCAAGCTGCGAGGACAGGACTACGAGTGGATGCTGCCGGCGTTTCCACCGGGGCACTTCAACCGGTCGGAGCACGACTTCGATCCTGACTACCCGATCGCGCTTCGCTACGAGCAGATCAGCGAGGACGAGTTCTGGGACCCGTGGCACGAGTCGCCGGCCGACTTGCGAGATAATCCAACCAGCACGGCCAGGTTGGCGAGGACGATAATGGACCGGCACCAGGTTGACGCGATCGTCGACTTGCACCAGCATATACAGCTCGACAACGTTCGGCTCTGGGTGGCCCAGTATCAGGGTGCCGCGCAGGAGAGGGCCGACCGGATCGCCCAGCGCATCGAGGATGACTGGGCCAACGCCGGCTTCCACGTCTCTTGGCGACTTCGCCACCATTATGAACATCTCATCAAGGCTCTGTTCGAGTACTCAGGGCACGCGCCTATAGTAACGGTGGAGGTGGGATGTGGCGCCGGCTATCGTAATGCGATAATGCACCGCAAGGTTCAGGGTGAGGCGTGCGCCAGTGCGATCCGCAGCGTTCTGAACCTCCACGCCGGACTTTGAGCAGACCCGCGAGATTGGACCGCACTGATTTCAGAGGAGGGCCGATGATGCCAGGTCGTCTGTTGGACAAGGTTGCGATCGTTACCGGCGCCGGCTCACGCGGTACCGGGACCGGGAATGGAAAGGCGGTGGCAATCCTATTCGCCCGCGAGGGAGCCAAAGTACTGTGCGTGGACCTTGTGCTCGACCGGGCGGAAGAAACCTGCGCAACCATCCAGAGCGAGGGTGGCGAGGTCTCAGCGATCCGAGCCGACGTGACTTCAAAGGAAGATTGCGAGCGCATGGTTGCTGCCGCAGTCGATAGGTACGGGAGGCTGGACGTACTCCACAACAACGTTGGAGTTGACTCTACGACCAGCATCCGAGACCTGACCGAAGACGAGTGGGATCGGATATTGGACGTGAATCTCAAGAGCATGGTGCTGGCCGCTCAGGCCGCGATCCCCCACCTCGAGGCGACCGGCGGCGGGTCGATAATAAATATCTCCTCAATTGCGTCGATGCGCCTGGCCGGCTTGGGCGGAACTTCCTATATGGCGAGCAAGGCCGGCGTCAACGGACTGACCATGTCGCTCGCCGGCCAACTTGCCGGCAGCCGGATACGGGTAAACGCGATAGCTCCGGGCTTGGTGTATGGCCCCCTCGTCGCCGGCAGGATTACACCCGAGGTGAGAGAGCGCCGGCGCACGGCCGGACTGATCAAGGACGAGGGGACCCCTTGGGACGTAGCATGGGCCGCCGTTTACCTTGCGAGCGACGAGTCGCGTTGGGTGACCGGCCAAGTCATCGTGGTGGACGGTGGGGCGATCATCAGAACCCTTGACACGCCGTGAGTGTGGTGCCGATCGAATGAAGATGCCGGCAGTTGAACCCGCGCGTGGAACGCCGGCCCGATAGGGCCAATGGTACCTCCGGGAGCGTGACATCCAACACGAGCAACGCGTGGAGTTTCCGCCGGACCGGTGAAGCGATGGCGCGGCGCGGTTTCGCAAGGTCGTTGAGAGGGACTACTGACGCGGAGGCATGCCCCCGCCTGGTTAATGTGCAAAGTCCAGTGAACGGTTGGGCTTAGGGGAAGCACTCGTCAACGCCCAGATGCCGTTCGCGCACGAGTCCTCGATGGGCTTGGTCAGCGGCCGGGTCGGCCACCCAGGTTCCCGGCTCTACTCCTATTTCCGGTCACTGTTACTCTTTCCGTTGTAGTTCAGCAATCTGTTGATCAGTTGGTGCACCACGGGACGATATTCATCGATCTCCTCATCTTCCATAGAGTCATGATAGAAGTTTCTATGAAACGATAGAGCAATGCCGTAAGGCACCGCGAGGTCCGGATAGTGCTGTTGAATTGCTTCGAACATCTTGCGATGCTTGCCGGGTATGCGACGACCATTCTGCTCCTCGGCGGCCATCAGAGCATGGGCGGTTGCTCCCCATAGTTTTTCCGACCCCTGTAAGGCATCGTTGCTAGCAAACTCTTGGTCCGACTGCCTCAGAAATACTCGAGCCTGCTCTGCATGGTCCATGCCGACGCGTCCTTCCTGTGAATAAGGCTATTCTAATCCATTTTCTCGAAGGCTTCAGGTCCCAAGAGATCCCGGCAATCGGCACCCACAAGTCCACTTGCCCGGCCGGGCTGCCCGGATATATCGTGCACCGCCGGCACCGTCCGTCACTTCAAGCTGTCCACCGTCGCCTTGACCGGCGCCGCCGGTCATACGCCAGCTTAGGTGTAGCTGGCGAACTTCACCGTGGAGGCGCGCGCGGCCGGCTCGGTGATGACGTTCACGACCGCCGGCTTGCCGCTGGCCGTGGCGCGCTCAAAGGCGGGACGGATTTCGGCTGGGTCTTCGACGTGCTCGCCGTGGCAGCCCAGCGTCTCCGCCAAGAGATCGTAGCGGGTGAAGCCCAGGTCCCGGCCAACTCGGAACTCTTCGTCGGAGTGGTAGCCTTCGTTGGCGGTCCAGCCGCCATTGTTGCTAATCACCGTTAGCACCGGAAGATCGAATCTGACCGCCGTGTCCAACTCCATCGCGTTGAGTCCGAAGGAGCCGTCTCCGTGGAGGACGACGACCTGCCGGTCTGGGTCCGCGAATTTTGCCCCGATGCCGAATGGCAGGCCGACTCCCATAGTGCCGAATGGCCCCGAGTTGAGGCGATGCCTGGGCACGTAGGTCGGAATCGACTGACGCGCGTAGTTGAGAATCTCGTGTCCATCGACGACCAGGATCGCGTCACGCTGCACGAAGTCCCTTATCTCCTTGCATAGCCGCAGAGGATGTATGGGGATTTGATCGGTGCTCATTGCGGCCTCACGCCCGCCGGCCTTCTGTGAGTTGGTGGCGGCCAGGTACGCAACCCATTCGGCGTACTGGTCCGGTCGAATCCTGGAGTCTGAGGCCTCGAGGAGTTGCCCGAGTACAGAGCCGGCATCCCCGACGATTCCTACGTCCACCTCGCGAGATCGCCCTATTTCCATGGGATCCAGGTCTACCTGTATGAGCTTGGCATCCGCCGCGAAGCGCGGCGCCTTCCCGTATCCGAGGACGTAGTCGATCCGTGCACCGATGACGAAGATGAGGTCGGCTTCCCTGAACGCTGTGGACCGGCTGAACGGAAATGATAGTGGGTGGTCTTCGGGAATCGCTCCTCGCGCGTGGGGCTTCGTGTAGCAAGGAATGGAAGTCTTTTCGACCCATGCCCGGAGTTGGGCCATCGCGTCGGACCAGAGAACGCCGCTGCCGGAGACGACTACCGGGCGTTTCGACGACGAGAGGAGGTCAAGCGCCTTGTCGATCAGTGCTCCGTCTCCGACGGGGCGCGGTCTAGTCTCGTTCGGAACAGTCCATGCGACCGTAGATGCGTCCACCGAGACGTAGAGCGAGGTCCCCGGCAGGTCTAGATAGACTGGCCCGGGTTTGCCGGCGAACGCATTCTGGAATGCGGAATTGACCAGGTCAGGGATGCGGCGCGGGTCGTAGACTCGTTCGGCCCAGCGTACCGTTGGCTTGAAGATACCAACCTGATCGATCTCCTGAAAGTCGCCCATACCGTTAGTATCGACCGCGCTGGATCCGCCGATAGCCACGACGGGCGCACCGTCGATCCATGCATTTGCGACTCCTGTCAACAGATTCAAGGTGCCGGGTCCGGACGCTCCCATGCAGACGGATGGCCTGTTGGCGATACGGCTGTAGGCGTGGGCCATCATAGCGGCCGCCTGTTCGTGCCGGACGTCGATCATCGTGATCCCTTCGGCGAAGCAGGCGTCCTGCGCATTCTCTAGGGGGCCGCCCATAATGAAGAAAATGACCTCGACACCCTGGTTTTTCAACGCCTTTGCGAGAATCTTCGAGCCGGTAAGTGTCTTGGTCTCGGTTTCTACAGCCATTTTTCCCTCGCGTTCTCTAGATTACGCCTTCGGCGGACAGTCGTTGCAGGTCCTCCGGCGACAGTCCCAGTAGTTCTCGATAGACTTCCTTGGTGTGCTGCCCCAGTAGCGGCGCCGGCACGACGGGCACTTTGGAGCCCGACATCTTTACCGGCCAGCCTGGCATCGCGAAGGTGCCTCTCTGGGGGTGGTTTACAGTGGCAAACATGCGTCGCTTGAGGTCAGGGTCCGCGGCAAGATCGGCTGTGTCGTAGATCGCCCCAGCCGGCACTCCCGCCTCTCCGAGTATCTCCATCGCTTCGAACTTGGTTCGCGATCGGGTCCATGCGGAAATCATCGCGTCGACCAGTACTTGGTTCTCGAGTCGCCTATCGGGATTCGAGAAACGAGGGTCGTCTTTTGCGTCTTCGCGGCCGATGACTTCTAGCAGGCGCTTCCAGTGCTGATCGCCCCCGCCTCGGCTCGTGTACACCATACAGTAGTCGTTGGCGCCGCCCGGCTTGCAAGGATAGATGTTTGCCGGAGCGTTTTGGCCCATCCCTCCCTTGTTGCCTTGGCGCTCAGCCGCATGGCCGAATACAAAGTGCCGTACCCATCCGGTTCCGCGCAAAAAGTTCATGACTACTTCTTGCATCGCTACTTCGACAAGCTGGCCTTCGCCGGTGAACTGTCGTTGATAGAGAGCCGCGAGAATTCCTATGGCGCCGTGAAGCCCGCTGCCAGTATCACCGATCGAAGTCCCTGGGATCATCGGATAAGAATCCGGCTCTCCCGTCATGCCCACCGAACCGCCTGTCGATTGGGCGATTGCGTCGAAGCTCTTGAAGTCGCTAAAGCGGCTGTCGGCCGCGAATCCCCTGATCCGAGCGCAAATGATTCTAGGATTGATAGAGCGTACCGTTTCGTAGTCGAAGCCAAGACGTTCCACAGTCCCAGCGGCGAAATTCTCGATGAAAACATCGGCGCTCTTGAGCATTTCGCGGAGCATTTCCTTGCCCTTGGGGTGTTTGAGATTGAGCGTAACGCTGCGTTTGTTCGCGTTTAGGAGTAGGAAATAATACGAATCCACTCCCGGCGGGTCCGATACGGACTGGCGTCCCTGCTCACCGCCCTCCGGGCGTTCCACTTTGATCACGTCGGCGCCCAACCAAGCGAGCGTCTCGGTACAAGCGGTGCCGGCCTCCCATTGAGTCAGGTCGATCACCCGTACGCCTTCCAGCGCGGCGCGATGCGTTCCTGATTTTCGAAGGGTAGCTGGTAGAGATTCTTTCAACTATGCTCGTCCTTTGTTAGTCTATGTTGCTGAGTGTTTCCGCGAGGGTAGGCTGTCCGCGGGTTAATTCCGCCGCACGACTAGCACGGTGTTTTGTTTCGTAAGGTCACCTTGACGGGACTCTCCTCCGCCGGCGAGAGTGCCGCTGTCAGTGTATCTGACTTCTTTAGTGCACGCAGACGTCGAGCCGGTGCGAGGATTTGGCGGCATTTTCGTTGTATGGTGCTTAAGTCGCATCGCGTTGTCAACCGCTCATCTATAATTGGTACTGCTAGGCCAAATCGAAGAGGCCGGCTGAAGGATGGTCCGCTTGCCAAACGTCAAGGAATTCACCGAAACGGTCATATCTAACGTCGAGAATGTCATCGTGGGCAAACGCGACACGATCGAACTCGCGATCCTGGTGCTTCTTTGTGAGGGGCACATCCTGATTGAGGACGTTCCAGGGGTAGGCAAGACGATGCTGGCTCGTTCGCTGGCTGTTTCGTTGGGATGCAGCTTCAAGCGGGTCCAATTCACCCCAGATCTTCTGCCTAACGACGTCACAGGAGTCTCCGTATATAATCAGCGCACCGGCGACTTCGAATTCCGGCCCGGTCCAACGTTTGCCAACATCTTGCTGGCCGACGAGATCAATAGGGCTACTCCGCGCACCCAGTCCAGCTTGCTTGAGTGTATGGGCGAAGGGCAGGTCACTGTCGATGGGGTCACCCATCAGCTATCGAAGCCATTCTTGGTTATGGCTACCCAGAACCCAGTCGAATTTGAAGGTACTTTTCCGCTGCCGGAGGCGCAGTTGGACCGCTTCTTCATCCGGCTTGACATCGGTTATCCCAGCCTTGACGACGAGCGCGCTATCCTCGACAGCCAGAAACTCTCCCATCCGATCGATTCGTTAACGCAGGTAACCAACGCCGAGTCCCTGATCGAATGCCAGAATGCGATTGGCGAGGTTCACGTCGAGCGCAGCGTTGAAGACTATGTCCTTGCTGTTGTGCGCGGCACACGCGAGCACCGCGACGTGGCTTTAGGAGCGTCTCCTCGCGGGTCGTTGGCACTGTACCGGCTGTCGCAGTCAATGGCCGCGGCGCGCGGCCGGAGCTTCGTGTTGCCCGACGACGTGAAGCACCTGGCCCGCTATGTCTTGGCACACCGGATCATCATGAAGCCTGAAAGCCAGCTCCGGGGAACCCGACAGGAGGAAGTCGTCGAGTCGGTGATGGCGTCTTTGGAGGTTCCGATCAGGAGTGCCTGAGCCGGCTTGAAACCGGTCCCCACCCAAAAAAAGCTGTGGGTGGGCCCACGTCCAGCCTTCACCGCGACGGGTCGAATCATGGTCCAGCCGATGATCGCCTATCCAGCTACTCGGCGGATCGCTCTGCTGCTGGAGTGTCTAGCACACCCTGGTCCGCCATCCAGCGGATCCAGCGTTGGTGAGTATCATCTTCGATCGAACGCCAGAACTCAGGGTATAGCTGTTGCCCTGGATAGACTGCCCTGCCTTCGGCGAACATTCGATGGTTCGCGATCATCTGCTCACGTACCGCAGTCAGACTTGGTTCGCTTGCCGGCTCCTCGTAGAACACGATCTCGCACATCCGCCGACGATTCCCTCCGTGGAATGCGCCGTGCCAGATTGGAGCGTTGAAGGCAAGTACGTCGCCGGGATTCGTCTCGAACACGTAGGCCGGCAGCTCATCAGGGTGCACGCCAAAGGCGCTTTGGGTGTCGGTGTTGATCGAGCTGTGCAGCGGCTCACGGTGAGAGCCGGGAACGACGCGCAAGGCTCCGTTTTTCGCATCGAGCGGGTCGAAATATGTGGTGAACTTTATCGCCCGGTAGTCCAAGTTGTCCGCGTCCGGATGCCATGCGGTGTCGCCAACGTGGTAGCTGCCTCCTATCCCGACACCGATGAGCCGGGTACCAAGGAGTTGCTCGCCGACGCCGGCTATACGGGGATCGTGCATCATAGACGAGGAGAAGGGAGTGCCGGAATCCATAAGCGACGCGTAGTGCCTGGCCTTGCCTTCATGGACGCCGTCCGGGAGCCAGGAGTCGAGTTCGCTATCGAATTCTTGACTGAACTTCTGCATTTCATCCGGGGACAGCAGTTGGCGAAAGACTAAGAAACCAAAGGTGTTGAAGTGGTTCAGTTGCTGCTGAGTCAGTTTCATCGGATTCTCTCCTTATCTACTCCTGTCTGGATCCTGGATCAGAGCTAGCCCTTGATTCCTGAGAACACTACACCTTGAATAAAGTACTTCTGGGCAAAGAAGAATAGCAGCAAAGGCGGGATCATTATGATCGTCGCTCCGGCCATCACCTCGGTGACAACAGGCCGGAGAGTCGGCGAAGCGAGTTTGGCGAAGAAGTGCAGGCCCACCGCCAAAGTGAACTTGTCGTTGCTGCGGAGGAAGATCAATGGGTTGAAGAAGTCATTCCACGTCCATAGAAACGAGAAGATCGCCACGGCTGCCAGCGCCGGCGTGATCATGGGGAGAACTATTCGCCAGAAGATGCCAAACCAGCCGCATCCGTCGATCCGAGCGGCGTCGTCGAGCTCGTGGTTTACCGTCATTATGAACTGTCGCAGAAGGAATATGAAGAACGCTCCTCCACCAAGCCAGGCCGGCGCTATCAATGGCCCGTAAGTGTCTATCAATCCAATCTGCCGGTAGATGATGAAGAGAGGGATAACCGAGACTTGGTAGGGCACCATCAAGGTGCTTAGTACCAGCATGAACAACACGTTCCGACCAAAGAACTTCATGCGAGCGAATGCGAATGCCACTAACGACGCCGAGATTAGCCGCCCGGCCAGCACTCCGACGGTGATTACGGTTGTGTTTAAGAAATATCGTCCGAAGGGGACGTAGGCGAACAGAGCGTTTTCGTAGTTGACCCACATCCACTCGTTGGGGATCCAGGTCGGCGGTATCTGGAACGCTTCCCACTCGGTTTTCAGAGAAGCAGTGACCATCCAATAGAACGGCAGGATAACGAAGAGACCGCCGAGGATCACGACGCTATGGCTGATGACCGAGCGAATCATCTGCACGTGGCGCCGGCGGCGCTTCGAAGCCGCGATCACCTCGGCCGCGGAGGGGCCGGCTGCTACGGTACTCAATCTATCTCCTCGTCCCTCCCCGCGACGCACGCTCCGACCTGACGAATCCGAACACTTTGTGCCTACAGCGTTGATAATGGGCGGGCGGTCAAATCTTCCAACTCAAACTTAACCCTTAATTCCAGAGAACACCACGCCTTGAATAAAGTACTTCTGAGCGAAGAAGAAGAGCAGTAGCGGCGGGATCATGATAACCGTAGCCCCGGCCATCACCTCGGTGACGACGGGTCTGACACTTACCGAGCCCATATTTGCAAAGAAGTGCAGGCCCACCGCCAGAGTGTAATTGTGAGCGCTGCGGAGGAAGATCAGCGGGTTGAAGAAGTCGCTCCATGTCCATAGAAACGAGAAGATCGCCACGGCCGCCAGCGCCGGCGTTATCAGCGGGAGGACTATCCTCCAGTAGAGACCGAACCACCCACATCCGTCGATCCGAGCCGCATCGTCTAGTTCGCGGTTTACCGTCATTATGAACTGTCGCAGAAGGAATATGAAGAACGCTCCGCCGCCAAACCAGGCCGGGGCTATCAGCGGCGCATAGGTGTCCAGCCAACGCAACTCTCTATAGATGATGAAAAGCGGAATGATTGTGACTTGGAAGGGCACCATGAGCGTACTCAGTACCAGAATGAACAACACGTTCCGGCCAAAGAACCTCATCCGGGCGAATGCGAACGCGACCAATGACGCCGTGATTAGCCTTCCAACCAGCACGCCGATGGTGATTAACGTTGTGTTTAGGAAGTATCGTCCGAAGGGAACGTAGGAGAACAGCGCTCGCTCGTAGTTGATCCACCTGAACTCGGAAGGGATCCAGGTTGGCGGTATAGTGAAAGCTTCCCACTCGGTCTTCAGAGATGCGGTGACCATCCAATAGAACGGCAGGATAACGAAGAGACCGCCGAGGATCACGACGCCGTGGCTCATGACTGATCGAAGCATGCGCAGGTAGCGCCGGCGCCGTTTTGACGCCGCAATCACCTGGGTTGCGGACGGGCTGGCTGCTGCGGTGCTCACTCTACCTTTTCAAATCGTGCTCGTAGTGCACCAACCGGCCGGACAAGATGGAGGCCGGCGCCGTCGTAGCCATAGTAATGACAAACAGTGTCGCCTTAAGAGTTGAGGCATTGGCCCATATCGAGATTAAAGGCAGTGTGGAGCCCACGCCCGGGATTGAACCGGGGACCTCATTCTTACCAAGAATGTGCTCTACCTACTGAGCTACGTGGGCGCTTCGTCGATCGAGATCCGTTCAACTCGTCGCAACTGTTGGCGAGCATTCTACAGCTTTGCCGTTTACCACCGCAACGAGCTCGGCCAACAACGTGCATTCCCTGCCATCCTGAGACCCCCAGAGCCGGATTGCACCCAAAATTGACTGTCCGCGAGTGCCAGCATACACTTCATTTAAGGAATATGCTCTGAAATGGACCCAGAAGATGCCAAGAGACTCTGATGACGATGGCCGTTCCCGCATCTCCTCAAGAATCAACTCCTTTATCGACATCCCATAAATTCGCCGAAAAGCTATCCACCGTATTGAATCTTGACGGCGAGCTCGGCATTCCGCTAACCGTTGGAGAAGCGGTGGAGTTGCTCGGAGCCGGCCGTGTCGAGACCTGCCATCATTTGCCATGGGGATCAAACTATACCTTCGTCGTAACTCTGAACCACGATACTGTTGGGCAGGCTCTAGCGATATACAAGCCGCGGCGTGGCGAAGCGCCGCTTTGGGATTTCCCATTGGGCACGCTTTACAAGCGGGAATATGCTTCCTTCGAGCTTGCAAGGGCCCTAGGTTGGGGATTCGTACCGCCTACGACAATCGCGGCCGGCCCCCACGGAATTGGATCCATGCAACTTTATGTTGAGTGCGACAGTGGCGTGAGCATGCAACGTTTGGGTCCCGAGTGGCGCTTGTCCCTGCAGCAGATCATGACGTTCGATTTGATCGCAAACAACGCCGACCGAAAGTCTGCACACTGCTTTGTCGGCACTGATGGGCGCATGTGGGGCATAGACCATGGTCTCACTTTCAACGCGCAGCCGAAGTTGCGCACGGTCCTCTGGGCTTTCGACGGCGAGGAGGTACCTGACTCGATTCTGGCTGACCTATTGTCACTTCGTTCGGATAGGTCAAGATTCGACAATTTGATAGAGTCGCTTGGAGCCCTGCTTGATCAGGAGGAAATTGAGAGTTTCTTGGAGCGATATGAACGGCTGACGAATAGTGGCCGGTTCCCGCTATTGGATCCATATAAAAACGTTCCGCGCGGATTCTGGTGAAACCCTATTTTACAGCTCACCAGTTCTACCAATCGGCCCTGTTCAGTAAGGCGAGTGTTCCAAAAGTGAGTATGATTTGGACGTGCGGTCTCATATTTGTGGCTCTGTAGATGATCCTTAAAAAATCTTATATATCTTTAATTGGACCATGAGTTTCGGTGGGCATAGGTGCGATACAATAGGCGGTGCTGGCGTATGCTACCTGCCTAAGGGACTGCTCGACTGTTGGTGGATGGGGTGCCGATAATTATCAGAAGCACCGCCGTCTGATATGCCGCAACTCGAGTCCATGGACCGAATACGGGTAGCAGTGCGTACACGGTAGGGGTACACTTTTTGTATCGTCGAAGAAGCCGGATTAGCAGCACGACGTTAGGGCTCGAATCACGTTGGAAGCCCTCGGTCGCTATGCTAGTCTTGGTCGTTGGTGTCCTGGTAGGACTCGTGGTGAACTTGCCGGCTGCGCTCAACGCACGTTCGGCGACCTTGGACGACTCCTACTTGGTGTTGTCGGCTACTCTTTACCGCCAAGGCGAAAATGTTGCCGTTCTACGTGATAGAATGCGAGACACAGGTTTCGTCGAACCATCCACCTCGGTAACGCACCTCGCGACGAGATACGCTGAATCCCGCGATAGTACACTTCAATCCCAGGCAAGCTTGCTTCAATCGTTCAGTCAGGCGATGGATCGCGCTCCATCCGCAGCAGCGCCCGTGGTTGGACAAGAGGGCGCGTCACCAGTGGCCTCCGTGGGGGCGCCAGCGGTGCAAGATACTCAAGAAGTAACTTCCAACGAGCCAATTGTCATAGGTACGCCGATCGTTTCACGCAACGCGACGCCGCTTACGTCGGTGATTATTACTCCAGAACCGCTAATACCAGCGTCAGGCACGATCTTGACGGCTGCTCGACTCCGCAGTCAGCCAACTACGGACTCCCAACAGCTCGGCGTACTGCCCGAGGGGGCGACTGTAAAGATCAAGAATATATTGGATGGGGAAGCGGTGGACCCTGTAGAGCCACGATGGTACCACGTGACTTACGAGGATTTGGAGGGATACGTCTACTATTCCCTGATTTCAGCGGGTGAATAGTTGATAAATTCTATGTTTAAAGCATCAAGTTTTGTGCAAACGTCCTCGCCATTGCGGCAGGGAATCTTCTTGGCGCTGCTGCTGATAGTGGGCGTAGTTGTAGGCTCGATCGCGATCAGGATATTACTCCCGCCGGTGGAAGGGTCGGTTAGCTCGACTGAGTACGTGCTTCTTGTCGCCGAAGCTAATCTCCGAGACAACGATCTTGCTGCGGCACGGGAACGGCTCTCAAGCCTGGGCGACCCGATTCAGGTCGTGCAAGACGCCCGTAGAGCGGTGATTAACGATCCCACGTTGCCGTTGTCCGCACAGGAACAGTTGCGACAACTGGCTGTGAAGCTCGATGGCGGTGACTCTTCTGCGGCCAGTCCAAATCAGGGTCCGGCTTTACAGGCGGGCGTTGCTCCAGCGCCATCTGCGACCGGCGACTTGATCGTCCCAATCGTGGCAATATTGGTGGCGCTCGTTGCGGGAACGTTCGCTGCTATGCGACTTCTCGGAATTTCGTTTCCGTCTTCGTTGCGAGCTCAGTCCCAGCCGCAAACGATGACTGAGCAGGAGCCTCCCCGTTTTCGCACCCGGGCTGCTCCTCCTCAGACTTATCACTCTCGTCTGCAACCAATGGCTAAGCCGGAGACGGCCCGTGCCGGCACTAACAGTGCATTCAACGGCTTCAAGTCCGTGGTAGAAAGCCAACACACCGCGGCGCCGGCTCGCGCCGCTGCCGCAAGCTCGCGCAGTCGCGTAGGGTTCCAGTCCACCTACGAGTTGGGCGATGATCCTTACGACGAGATCCATCCAATCGTCGACCGCGAGACCGGCGTTCTGCTGGGTGCTTGCGGCCTTAGCGCTAGCAAATGGCTCGAACCTGCCGGCAGCGGTAAGTTCTACGCTTTCACTGCATGGTTGCACGACTACGTTTCCGATCAAGAGTTGCGTTCAGTTGGAATTGTGAGCCGTTGGGCTCTCGACCAGGGACGTAATCTCACTGAAGAATGGCTTCAGTCCGGTGCCGTCGACGACATAGTAGAAGCTAAGAACGGCGGAATAACTCGACTAGAAACCGGCTCGTTAGCCGGCAATGTCACGATTAACGAGTCCCACTACAATAACGGTACGCCCGCACAAAGCCACTTTTCAAGGCTATCGATCCGCTTTGAGATCTTCGTGAAGAGCGGCGTGGGCGCGTCCAGCTAGCATAGCGGCCTATCTTCCTTCGACTAATGCCCGTACCCATCTGATTGCTCTAGTTGAGCCCGGTCTCAGCGCCTGCCGTTCATCCTTGGAAGCGGTGAGCGTCTAGACGGAACCAGTGATCCGTCATGAACACTTCTGGGACAATCCTCACTCGGTTACGTCGGTCGACAAGAAGAACGTCACTGGTCCCGTATTATGGATCTCGACCTCCATGTAGGCACCGAATTGGCCGGTTTCCACCCTAAAGCCGGCGGCCCGGAGAAGTTCGGTGAAATGGTTTACCAGAGGTTCGGCTATCCGTGGAGGCGCCGCGCCGGCTAGGCTGGGCCGGCGACCTCTGGACAAATCGGCGTACAATGTGACTTGGGAAATGACGAGGAACTCTGCCGCCGCTTGCTTGGCGTCTAGGTTCATCTTGCCGGCCGCGTCTTCGAAGGCCCGCAGGGATACAATCTTGTCGGCCAGGCGGACGGCTTTGCTCTCGTCGTCGTCAGGACCGATCCCGAGGAGTATGGTCCATCCTCTAGCTATGGATCCCACCTCCGCGCCATCCACGATGACCCGTGCTCGGCTGACTCTTTGCAGCAGTGCGCGCATTATAAACGTCCTTATACGCTAGAGTCTCGCCGGAGCCCCAGCTTCCTAGAGTCGAGTGTACCCAGAGGCCGACCATTGTAGTTGAAAATCTTCGCAATTCGGCCGGCGCCCCTGCGGGCAATTCAACGATACAGCATGGTGATAGCAACTTGAACGCAGTGCTTGCTTAGATCAGCGAGCTATTCACCCTCCATAGCCTCCACTAGACGCATCGTGCTCAGATTATTTTGCAGGCTGGTCAGCGGTTCTGTGCCTGAGTCGATGCACTCCAGGAAATGTTGATTCATCGCCAAAGTACCTTCGTAGGCCAATCTGTCGTCGGAACCCACGATATCCGCTCCTCGCAGGACCATCGGCTCTTGTTCGTTGTCGCGCCACACTTCGGCCTCTTCGGGGAGGCGCAAGTAGGCCGAGATGCCTCGACCGTGGACTTCGTGGCGGAGATACCTGGCGCCGGCCGAGCGATTGCCGGAGATCACGCCCACCGAACCGGTACTGAAGCGCACCAGCCCGTTGTAGCAGTTTTTCCAGTCGGCAAAGAAGCGATCCTGCAATGCGTGGACCTCTCGCGCCTCGCCTCCGCACATGTAGCTGACGAAATCGACCGCATGGATAACGTCGTCCAGTAGCGTACTAATACCGTATTGCGGTCCTGGGAACGTCAACAGATTCTTGTGAAATTCTCCAAGACACATCGTGATCGGCCCTCGCTCCAATACGAGCCTCCTGACTTCTTGGGTGATGGCGGCGAAACGCCGCTGGAATGTCACCATGGCCCAGCGGCCGTTTCGCTCGGCAGCCTCGATCATGGATTCGACTTCACCCACGTTATTGCCCGGCGGTTTCTCCATCACGACGTGCCGGCCAGAGTCGAGGCAGTCGATGACGATCGGAGTCAGATCGTTGGGCGGCATAATGACGTAGACCACGTCGAGGTCGGCCTCGGCAAGCATCCGGCCGTACTCCGAATAGCGCTGCTCGACGCCAAATCTGTCGCCGGCGGCATTGAGCCTGCCAGTGTCCAGATCGCAGATCGCGGCAATCTCCGCTCGCGCTATGCGTTCAATGGACGGGTAGTGCGCGCTCAATGCCCGATTACCGGCTCCAATGAATCCGACTTTTATCACGAGTCACCTCCATCCCAGTCTTCAATGCTTAGGCTTCACTGTGTCGGCCGTTCCAGCTTATCGACCCGGCGCGTTGCTTCCGTCTGAGTCGCTCCGGCTAGTCTGGGACTCTGCAAGCCTGTAGTAACGCTCTATGCGCCTCGAGGTCGTGCTCGGGGCCGTAGCGCGGTTTCCGTTGGCCGCTTACGACGCCGACGAACTCCGCAACGTCGCCGACGTAGCGTGGCCGGTCCCCTACGGTGATTGTTTGCCAACCGGCCCTGTACTCTCCATGAGCCTCGGCCAGGCAAAGCTGCAATCTAGGCGGCCGCTCTACGGGTTCAATCCGGATGCTGCCACGAGTCCCATAGACCTCGAATCGCCGATGCGGAAACGCATCCACCTCCATTGCCCAAGTCTGTATCACCGCCAACGCATTTGCGAACTCGAATATCGCGACCGTATTGTCGATAAACGGGCTTTGATTATCCGATCGATAATCTTTGCGTAGGATTGATGCGACCTTGAGTGGGGCTCCCAGCACGATCACCACGAGATCAACGAAGTGACTTCCCAACTCATAGAAGATGCCTCCTGGATATTTTTCGATCGCAGGCGCATTCTTCGTGTATCTGGAACCTTGAAAGCTGGTCGGTATCTCGGCTTCGATCCTGAATATGTCCCCCAGCATTCCCGATTCGATTGCTTCGAACAGGAATTGGAAGGCCGGATTAGATCGGAACATATAGCCCATATTGACGTGAAGATTGCGCGCTTGAGCAAGATCCAAGATCTGGCGCAGTTCACTGAGAGAGGGGCTCGGAGGTTTGTCGATTGAAACGTGCTTGCCGGCCTCAAGAGCTCGCCGAGCCCAGTAGAGGTTGTCGGCCGGCCGGGTTTCGACAAAGATCGCCGTTACGGATTCATCGCGCAATAGCTCTTGCTCTTTGAGCCAATGAACGCCTTCGAATGCTGGATCCATCGATCGCGCCGCAAGTACTTTTGGATCCGGCTCGAAGATGCCGACGAGTTCGACTTCTGGGTTATTCGCGAGCGCCTTGGTCCATCCCGCCGCATGGGCGTGTCCTATGCCGATTTGACCGATTCTCATGCCCACGCCTCGTACGAATCCCCTGACCAGCGAGCTGCGTCCAGAATGCTGGCCGGTCGAGGACACGATCCCTGCATTTCTTGTGGTTTTGTCCTTGATCCGCCCGTCGGTTCGCCCAGTCGGCACGCCGACTATTGCGATCGAATCGGCGTCAGTCTTCAGCTACTACGGAATTGCTCAGGACGCCGATGCCGGCGATCTCTATGTCGATCGTGTCACCAGGCGCTATCGGCCCCACGCCGGCCGGAGTCCCGCTATAGATTACGTCACCGGGTAATAGAGTCATTGCCTCGCTCATGTACGAGACCAACTTTGCCGCCGGGAAGAGGAGATCGGAGGTGTTGCCATGCTGCCTTACCTCGCCGTTTACCCGCGTGGTAACGTCGACGTTCGATGGATCCAAGTCGGTGGCAATTATGGGCCCAAGTGGCTTAAATGTGTCGAACGACTTGCCGATCATTATGGCGCCCATCTTCATCTCGGCAAACTGAATAACGCGTTCGCTGACGTCGTTCCCGCAGGAGTAACCAAGTACGTAGTCTAACGCTTCCGACTCCGAAACGCGCCGTGCTCGCTTGCCAATGACAATGACAAGCTCTCCTTCGAACTCGACTCTTTCCCCTTGGCGCGGATAGACAATCGAATCGCCGGATCCTATGACTGTCGTTGACGGTAACAAGAACAACATAGGAAAGGGCGGGGTGGGCAACCCCATTTCCTCGATATGCGCGACGTAGTTGCTCCCGACTCCGATCACTCTCGGCGGATCGACAGGCGCGAGGAGATTCAAATCATCTATCGCGCCGGCGGCCCCACCGATACTGTATTCCCCGAATGGACAGCCGGAGAGATCCCGTACTGTGCCGTCGTCCTCGACGACGCCGTATTGAGCTCCGCTGCTGCCCTGGTAACGAACGAACTTCACCGATGCTACCTCCCTCTATTTGTGTCTGTTCTTATTCGTGGCGCGATGAGACCTGGCTCCTGCACCTCGCCGGCCATTTCGGCCGGACCTATTCCATTGAAGACGGACTTCCACCTCCCGACTCGTCACTCCGGCGGTCGAAAGCATGCCCCGTACCCCGATACGGGGCCGGAGTCCAGGGGGTAGGGGAACCCGTAGCGCCGAGGCTTATCTCCAGCGATAGGCACAGTTGCCGGCCCGCCTCACAGGAGCTACCGGCCTCCCCATTTTCATCATCTCAGGTTGCTTTCGCATGGGCGCCTGTGATGCCGGCCCATTCTCCAATGGCGGCATCCGTCTCCCTGCGAATTGGAAAATCTCTTGATGAGGCCACCGACAGACCACGTGACGCTCAACAGATCGCGGCAATTTGGCCGATACTATATCACAAAGCGGAGTTGGACCAAGCGGGTCGGACGGAGTGTGGGTTCGCCCGCCGCCGCTTAGTAGGCGCCGCTCGCAGACGCGGCTGCGTCCGTCGAGCCGGACTCGCCTTTGGCCGAGGTGGCTTTGTCTTTGGAAGAGGTCTTGGACTTGTCGTCCGAAGGCGAGGCTTTGTCGTCTTTTCGGTCTTCGGATTTCTTCTCCTCGTTTGGACTGTTGTCAGTCTTGTAGAAGCCCGAGCCCTTGAAAACGATTCCGACTGGAAAAAGCACGCGATAGATGCTTCCATGACATTCTGGGCACGTGGTAATTGGGTCATCAGTCATCCGCTGTCGCGTCTCGAATCGATGACTGCAACTGTTGCACGCGTACTCGTAGGTCGGCATATTTCCCTCAGTTATGGTGGTAGCCAATGGCTGGATAAGGCGCATATTCGGCCAAAACCAGGACCGATGACCCTGCTTGACAGCGGATTATAACACGGAGACCTTCGCACCATCTGAAACGATTGCTCAGAATTGTGCAAGAACTGCGTATGCGCCAAAGGCCCCGCTTAGTCCAAGATGGGTTGGTACTAGAATAGACGCTTCCCGTCACGCTCGTGGTTGCCGGTTTCCCCGACGGGCCTCGTCGTTCGGGCGACGGCCGGAATCCTGTAGCGCGTGGGCTTGTCCCACACAGGGGTGGGGTCGGGGTGTAGCAGAATCCACCGTGCCAATTCGCCGTACCACGCCACAACTCCGGCTTTTCAAACCTTGGTGTGCCGGCGGCAGCCGGCATGAGCGATTGGTACGAAAGCATGTCCCGGACTCCGATCCGGGATGGATTCAGGCGCCGGCCGGCGAGACCAACCACCGTCGCCCGAACAACTACAGCCGAGGGTCGAAGGAGAGATGTAGCGTTGGGGCTTGTCCCCAGCCAGGGGGATGGGGGGCACAGACGACACCTGAACCGTTCCATCCACCAATGCAGCCAATTTTCATACCTTGGTGTGCCGGCGGCGACCGGCATGCGCGATTGCTACGGTAAACCCGATCCCTTCGAACAAACGGTTATCCGTAAAGCTTGGGCCAGCGCGCATACGGTGTCTTTCAGACGCCCAGAAACATTCTCGAGTTCGAAGTATTCCATTGTCGAATGTTCGCCGCCGAGGAATGCCGTCCGCAGCATATCGTCGCAGAGAGACGGCCTCAGCCAAGCAATGTCTTTACGCAATGGCCCGGGAAGCTGTAGGCTGTTGGGCCCGTCGTTGCTCAGGAACAGGATAGTGCCGGCTTGGACAGAACGCTCGCCGGCAAGGATTTCGCACGTCAGCGCGGCCGAGACTTCGTGGTCTACGAGTACTAACTCTGATCGACCGCAGACTTCTGCCGGCGAAAAGTTAGGGAATCCTTCTCGCATTGCCTCAAACGCGCGTTCGTCATCCAATTCGCCAACCACAATTTCGACGCCGGCCGATCGCAGATTCAATGCGATTGGCCGGCCGTAGCTGCCGTAGCCCGCGATTCCAACCTCCTCGACACTCTGCATCCTTATCCTCCAACCGGAAATCTGGGCGTCGAGCTCTTGCCGCTCTCGGTCCAATGGACTCCATTGCGCGTGATTCTGGGCAGGCATGCGCCCGATCACGCGTTCTGGGTCTAAGTCTCCTGGTTCGCTTCGTCAAACGAGCAGCGCTAACTACAATTGAGGTTACTATAGTCATTGTCGCCGTAATCCATCGAAGTGGGCACAGGTGGCGGCGTTACATCGCCGCAAGATTGGCCGGGAGGCGGGTATTGAGTTCTCGGTTGGAGTTCGTAGGCAACGAGAGGGCGATTCAGTTGCTTACCGGCGAGTCTGCTAAGAATCGACCGTTCCACGCATATCTGCTTACCGGACCCACCCACGTTGGTAAGGGCCGGGCCGCTACGGAGTTGGGGATTGTACTCAACTGCACCGGCACGATGACTCCTTGCCGCAAGTGTCAAAGCTGTCGGCTTATCTTGGCGGGTACACACCCGGATTTCAAGACACTCAACCTGCGGAATCAGGTCGATTGGATGGACGGTGATGGTGTCGGCCGGCGGACCGGCGCGCGCAAGCTGCTCTCGATTGAGGCCGTGCGGGGGCTGTTGAGGGATTCATATAGAAGACCGCTTCTTGGCAAGTGGCAGGTCTTTCTAATCGAGGATGCCGATCGACTTCAGATCGACGCAGCAAACCGATTGCTGAAGGAGTTGGAGGAGGCACCGTCTCGGACGGTATTTATCCTGTCGGCGAATGGCGCGGGGCAGATGATCGATACGGTGGTTTCGCGGTGCAGAATGATTTCGTTTAGTCCCGTCGCGGTCGAAGAAATCCGGGGATATCTCATCGAGCGAATGGGCTCCGATGAGGATAACGCCGCACGGATCAGTAGACTAGCGCGCGGCCGGCCCGGCTGGGCTATCGCTGCGTTTCAGGAGCCGAGCATGGTCGATCTGGCAGAGCGGCATTCCCTCGAGCCGATCAAGCTATTCTCGCTGCCCGCCGCCGACCGGCTTCGTAGCTCAACGGAGTTCACTACCTATTGGACGAGGGATCAGTCGGCGGGACGGGAACGCATTCATACGTGGGCCGCTTCAGTTTGGGATTCGCTCGCCGATCCATCGGGGTCGCCCCACACACAATCGGGCGTCGCAGTCGTATCTGAGCGCGACTTGCTAATCGCGGCGCGGCTGATACGCCGGACCGTTGAATATCTACAAGCGAACGTGTTACCCAGATTGGCGTTTGATTCTCTTCATCTGGAATATCCGTCGCCTGACGTAGTCCGCTAGCGACGAATCCTCAGAAACCATAGCCCGAGCGCCGAAAATGACAGCATTATCGCGACCGCGAGAATCACCCACTCGTATCCGGCGACAGGCGATCGCGAGGTGCCTGTTGCCTCGATCTTGGCCGCCGCCATTTCCGCTGTGGCTGGCCCGCTTGGCTTGGCGACTTCTCTCGATTCCAATACGATCTTGGCAACTCCGGTGCTCTGAGGGTCGGATGAAGCCGGCTCCTCGGCCATACCGCCCGATACTGCTCGTTCCGATACCGCCGCCGGCGCTTCAAACATAGCCGGCATTTGGCCGGACAGCATGCTCACGTAGGCTTGGTTGAACGCGAAAAGGGCGACAAAGGCAAGAGTGGCGAACGCGGTCCCGAGACGCATCCATCGGAACCATGCAATGGCAGGATTGGCTACCTCGGCCCGTAAGGCGAACGAGCGCGGAGCCGGAACAGCCGGCAGCGCCTTGAGCAGCATCACAATTTCTAGCTGATCCTCCAAACGTGTTGCGCAGTCGCCGCATTCTGACAAATGTTGAGATATGGCGAGTTTCTCTTCCTCGGTCGCTTCGTCGTTCACATGGGTGGAGATCAGCTCGTCGCTGAGGTGCTCGGAACCCGAGTCGCGTAGTTTCTGGGGGCGGTTAGTATTCATGAGTGATGCCTATAAGTACCCACGATCATGGACGGAACTTGCCCGGCAAAAGTTCCCCTTGGGACAAGAGGTACTTTCGCAGATGACCTCGGCCTCTGCTCAGTCGAGATTTGATCGTGCCAAGTGATGCACTTGTCGCGGTCGCGGCCTCTTCGTAGCTCAAGCCTTGGACGTCGATAAGAACTACCACGACACGCTGTTCCGCCGGCAGGGCGAGCAGCCCTTCTTCACCTGGTCCAAAAGCTCGCCTCGGATCGCTTCTCCCTCGGGTGTCGGGCCCCTTCGATCGATTGGACTCGATCCGGCCGGTGTGTCCTGCCAGGCGTCCAGCGATTCCGCCGGACGACTCCGCATCTTGCGGATCATGTCGTAGGCCGCGTTAGTCGCTATTCGGAACAGCCAGGCGCGCAATGAGCCGCCGCGAAAGCTACGGAGATGCTTGAAGGCCGAGATGAATGTTTCCTGGGTTACGTCCGCAGCGGATTCCGCGGAGCCGAGCAGTCTGAACGCGACGTTGTACACGCCGTCTTGGTAGAGCGACACCAGTTGATTGAATGCCTCTAGCTCGCCCTCTCTTGCCCGGTCGATTAGCTGGGCTTCAGAATCCCTAGTTCGCTCCACCTATGTCTTCCACCATTAGATTTGTCCCGGGACCGCAGTTGATAGCAGAATCGTTGTCGTCGCTCGAAGCGAACTGAATTAGGGCACCACGAGTTGCTTGCGTTGAGAAAGTCGAGATTTAAGCGGTCCCTCGCGACGACAAAACCGCCGATCTTTGTCTCGCTATCTTGCGGTGCAAGCGCGCAATTCGCCACTGGATCTCTTCGGAAATCCGAGAGTGGAAGGTCCCAGTGCCTTTGAGATATGCCAAGTCCAGCTTTGTAGAGGCGGCGTGCGAATAGGACAGCGCTTGATTGTAATCGCGTTCCCGATGCTCGGCTATCTTGGCCAAGGTGATCAGCCCGTTTAATGCGTAATACCCGGATTCCCGCGCAAGTCGACGCAAAACGACTTTGGCTTCTTCAATCCGTTCTTGCCGGCGCAGGATTTGGGCCGTAAGACTCAAGGTCTGACAGCGGACTTCTTGGGGGCCGATCTCGCTAGCGTATCGGTAGCAACTCAAAGCTTCTTCGACTCGTCCGGCCCTGGCATAGGCCAATCCAACGGACAGTGCGTCCTCCGGCGCGGTCACGCCCGCCTCGTGCCATCCACGGCCGATTTGGGCCAGAATCGCAGTTAGCGCAGCCAGACTAACGATATCGGTCGCATTGTGAAGGAAAACATTTGGCAATCGCGTGATGTCGTCGTGGCGCAGATAATTGAAGTAGACCTCCGGGATTAGCCATCCCGGTATGTCGCCCTCACGCCCGATATCGAACAGAGCCTGCTCCAACGACTGTAGGCTGCAGCTGGTCAATCTACGCCGCCATATCCGGCGGGCCGGCGGCAGAGCATCGAAGTGCGGTTCGAAGTTGGGAGGCCGGATCCTACTCATCGCGAATCGGTTGTAGAGATGCGGGACGTCAAATGAGCGTCCGTTGAACGTTACGACAACGCCGCTCGATCTTATCTCCTCGCGCACAGCCAGCAGCATCGCCCGCTCACCAGAGGGATCCGCAAGGAAGAATTGCCGGACCGTGAAACCTCTTTCGTTGAATCGCCCCAAGCCGGCCAGAAACGCGTAAGTGCCTGCTCCTCGGTCGAGTCCTGTCGTTTCGAGGTCGAGGAATACGTAGTCAGACGGTGCGGCATCCCCGATGCCAGACCACATCTCCAGACCGCCCAAGATCGGGCGTCCGAGTCCCCAACCTGAGATCAGTTCGTCCGCGTCGTAGCGCTGCTCGCGAATTGCGAAACAACCGTCAGAGTTCTCGACAACCTCCATCGTAAGCAGACTGGCAAGCGACTCTACGCGCCTGCTGCTAATCGTTGCCGTTTGTGACGGGCCAGCCGGCACGGAAGGCGCTTGTGCGGCTTGGTCGCCCGCCAGGCTGACGCGAAGACGTTCGAGCCTTTCGCGTGTGTCCAAAGGCCCTACCTCTCGCTCAGCGTATTTAGCAAGTCGAGCGCCAGCCGCTTGCCCTTGGAGCCGACTTGCTCTTCCGGTCCAACGCAGGAAGGACAGCCGGCCTGACAGATGCAGGTCTGAATCAACTCAGCCGCGGTCGCCAACAGCAGTTGATGTTGCTGGAATAGCTTCTCGACCAAACCCACGGCCTCCGGCAGCCTTTCGTAGATGAATATCGTCGGACGTTTCGTAATCGGATTCCGGCGGTGGGCCGCGACGTAGATGTCCCTGGCATCGCACATCAGGTGGAGCGGGGCGACGTGCACCAGCGCGTTGGCGGCGCCGAACATCGCCTGGCTGAGCTCGTTTTTCGCGAATCTTGTCTCGACCTGGGGACCAATCGCAATCCAGAAGCCGGACGAATGCACCTCTTCCTCTGGCAGGTTGACTGGGCCCGAACCCACATTCTCTCCGGTCAACAGTTTGACCTTCTTGAATATGCTGGGCATAAAGCGGACGCGGACGTCACCCAGGGCGCGGTAGTAGTGGCCGCTGTCCTCGGCTCTGTTCTCGTGGAGAATATCGAGGTTTACTTGCAGCTCTGCGTTGGTGTAGTAATCAACGTCGATCCTTCTTACGTATGCTTTATTCTCGTCCCAGTCGTTTCGGTTTACCTCGTACTGCTGACCCTCGTGAATGTAGATGGCGTGTTCGTGCACGAGGGTCCGAGCAGCGTATCGGTCGATCTCACCTATGACCTTCGCGCCGTCGGTTTCGTCGATAATCACGAAGTTCTCACCCGCCATAGACCTTGGCTTCACACTCTGCGCCGGGAAGCCTTCCGACATCCAGTAGTATCGCTGTCCAGACCTGTGGAGCACGTTAATTTCGTGCAAATAAGCGAGTAGATCGGCTGTAGCCTCTGTGCCGAATTGCTCATCCGCATCGAAGGGCAACTCGAAAGTCGCGCACTTCAACTGGTCGGCGAGTATCAGAAGATTGTCGGGATTGATAAGACCGTTCTCAGGATTTCGGTCGAAGAAATAGTCAGGCCGATTCACGATGAACTGATCGAGCGGAGCCCAGCCGGCGACTAGAATCGCCAGCGACTGTTGACTGCGCCGGCCGGCCCGGCCCATGCGCTGCCAGGTGCTCGCTATGCTTCCCGGGTATCCACATAGCACCGCTGCCGACATTGATCCAATGTCGATTCCAAGCTCCAATGCGTTTGTGCTTACGACGCAAAGGGCTTTTTGCGAGCGCAGCTCTGATTCGATTTGCCGTCGTTCCGACGGCAGGTACCCGCCTCTGTATCCGCGGATCGCGTTGACTGGTATGCCCCGCTGCTGGGCGGCCATGCGAAGGTTTGACAAGAGCAACTCCACCGTCAGCCTGGTGCGCCCGAAGACGATTGTCTGAATCCCATTCGCGATGAGGTCCATCGCCACCCTGATTGTCACGGAGAACATGGAGTCGCTTGTATATGTGTCGTGGGCGACTGCGCCGGATGCCGGTCGGTTCAAGGTGTTTACTGGAGACTGAATCGGTCCCTTGACAATCGGCGCGGCCGGCCTTTGTCCCCGGCTCATCGTGGCTTGAACGGGAACGGGAGCGGCGGAAAGGCGTGGGTTTAGGAAGATAACCTGTTTTTCGGCGATCGGCGCCCCGCTTTGATTTATCATCGTAACTTCGTCACCGATGAGACGCTCGGCCAGCTCCTTGGCGTTGCCGATCGATGCCGACGAACATATGAATGTCGGCCGGCTGCCGTAATGGTGGCAGAGTCGTCGCAGACGGCGAATAAGGTTAGCTACGTGGCTGCCGAACACTCCTCGGTATTGATGTACTTCGTCTAACACTACATACGACAGGTTCTCGAATAGCTTTATCCAAATCGTGTGGTGAGGCAGGATTCCGGCGTGAAGCATGTCAGGATTCGTGATGATGATATGGCCAGCCTGACGCACAATCCGGCGGGCCGATTGAGGTGTGTCTCCATCGTATGTGTTGGCGTTGATCGTGACCGGAAGGCCGGGAACGAATTGAGCGAGCTCGTCACGTTGATCGTGGGCCAATGCCTTGGTTGGGAAAAGGTAGATAGCCCTGGTGCCTGGATTCTCGATTATGGATTGGAGCACCGGCAAGTTGTAGCACAGCGTCTTTCCCGACGAAGTAGGCGTGACGACGACAATGTTACGTTCTTGACGCACGTTCGCGTAGGAGTCGGCTTGGTGAGAATAGAGTTGGCCCAATCCGGCCTGAACTAGACGCTTGCTCAGCGCGGGATGTAGGTCGTCGGGCAAAGGACGATAGCGGCCCGGTTCGGCATTCAAGGCGCGGTGCGAAGTTACCATCGGACCAAGTTTCCGATCTCTGAGAAGACTGGTGACGTACTGCTCGACGTTCAAGGTCCTGCCACCATGGTTGCCGCCCCTATCTCGGCCTGATCTCGCCGCACTTCTTGCATTCCTGATAATCCATTCCGGAATCGTCCCTCTTGGTCACCCACTCGTGGATCCCGCCATCGGAACATCGGTATTTGCCCGGCAATGCAGCGCTCCTGTCCAACTCGTGGTCGGGTTGGCTACCGTTCTTCGATGATCAGATACTGGGCCGGCACCCATCCCTCGTTGCCCCGTGGGTCGCGTACCGCAATCCAGAGTCGTCCTTCGGATTCGGTTCTTGGCCCTAGCAACACCATTACCGTGTTATCAGGCCAGGCCAATAGTCTGTCCCCGTCCGTGGGAGAATTCCGTATATACACGCCATCGCCGTCAGTGTTTCCTACTCGAGCGAGTTGTAAGACCGGCGTCAATGCTCCCTCAGGCGTCGCTTCGGCAACTGCTGTGGCCGTAGCGTCGAGATCGGGGGTGGGCGTCCACGTGGGCGTCCCGGTGCTAGTGGGCTGTGGCGATCCGGCGCGTGCGCCGGCTAGGAAGTTGAAGTCGGACTGAGAGCTGCCTCGAATAACCCAATCGTAGCCAAAGTAGAGAGCGCTTCCCACCGCTACCGCCAGAAAGACCGCCAGCAGGAATACTATAACGTGTCCCAGGTCGTCGGGCTCATCGTACGGCTTGTTGGATAGCGCCAATGAATCGAACCCGCAGTTTGTCGACGCGCAGAGGTGGGGATGAGCCGGCTTCGAATACCCCCAATTCTGTACTAGATGCCATCTGTCTCAGGTCGCCGAAGGCGACCTGGTCCGCCTAGGGCGGACTGCTTGCCTTGCGCAATTGCATCCACCAGTGTTTACCTGCGCGGCGGTGTTGCCACCGGCCGCCCTGGGGTCTTAATCCCAGCTTTCACCCATCACCTGGCTTTCGCCTGCGGCTGGTCTCCTCTCTGTTGCACTTGACCTCACTGCCTGCTCACGCTGACAGCGGCCTGCCTTACTGTTTCAGCAGGTAGGTATACCTGAACCAACTATTAGCTCAGAAGATGTTGGGAAGTTCCTCTAGCCGTTTACCGGCCAGCGGCATCTGGAAGCAGCTCATCCAGACTCAATCGTATCACAACTTGATGCCGGCGGGGTCTCCTGGCTCAGGAATGTAAGTGTTTAGATTTGGGGGTACCTGCTTCGCATGGGCGTAACATCGCACCAACGAGGGTCTGCCACAGGCGAGGACGTCTGATCGGCGAAAGCCAGGGAAGGGGTTGCAAGGGCGAAGCCCTTGCCGGGGGATGTAGGGGTGTCCCCCACAACGAAGATCCCACTTCTCCTGGTAACTAGAAGGGGGTCAGGGGGATGAGGTCGATCAGCTCGTGGAGTTGGAAATCACTCCTTGACCGCCGACTGACTCCCGAATGGCAACTCGGCCTTTTCAGTTCACGGGCATGCAGGATAGAAATACACCCAAATCTGAACTGTTGCTCAGGAATGAATTACTTGGCGAGCTTTCAGCGACAAGTGAACGCGAAATCGATCTTCGAAGTTGTCAAGATTGATTTCGGCAATTTCTTGGATTCGCTTCAGTCGGTACGACAGGCTGTTTCGATGTAGGTATAGCGACTCAGCGGTTGCGCGAAGGTTGCCGTGGCATTCGAAAAAGGCGACGAGCGTCTGGATTAGCTGGGTGCCGTTCCGTTCATCGTATCGTGTTAATTCCGAAAGAGTCTCCTCGCAGTAGTTTTGCAACTCGGATCCTTCCGCCAGCGCGTACAGGAGGCGATATACGCCTAGATCGGCGAAATCGGACACGTGGCCGTGGCCGAAAATCCTCCTGCCAATTATGAGCGCTTGTTGCGCCTCGCGATAGCTGATCCGTATCCCTTCTATATCCTGGCGAACGCGTCCTATTCCCATGGAAATGGACCGTCCCTCTTGAGTTGGTGCGCTGGTGATTCGGTGGGCGAGGCTCTGCACAGGATCGGCGCCCGAAGCGGTGTTTGCCGGACAGATTATTATCAAAGAGTCCTTGTGAATAGTCAGGGGCGCAGCCATTCGCTGACTGTTGATAATCCGGCTTACTTGTCGAGACAGCTCTTTTAGCCCACTCGTCGCCTTGGCGCCCGCGTGCAGTGGTTCGAGCCGGCCATCGTCAAAACCCGCTACGAGACACCGCAAGGGTTGACGCAACTCATAGCCGAGTCCATTAGCCCTGACCAATAGAGCCTCCGGCGGAGTTGTCCCGTCGAGTAGTTCGCTGAAGAAGTCGCCCCTCAGTCTGTGCTCTGCCTCGTCTACTGCGCTTTGCTTTGCCATTTCGAGCGCGCACACGACGCTCGCCCGCGACAGTGCCAAACTGTCGCTCTCATCCATATTTGCGATGGATGAGACAAATGCCAGGTGGCCCAGAACAATGTTGCGGACCCGTACCGGTGAAAGCAGAACCTGATATCCATCGATATTCAATTCGGTCGTAGGAGGATCTCCCGCGCCTGGCCCATCGTTGTCCGGCCAATAGAGTGTCAGGTCCTTCGAGGATATGAGTCGCTGGAACCCGCTCGGATCCGGGTGATCATTCATCGAGTGATAGGTCTTGACACTTAGTTGTTCGTCTAACAGGGCGACATTGCGCTTACTGATCTCGCTTAGCCGGCTCAAAATCACTTCCAGACCCCGTCCGGCGAGCGATATCTCGACTAGCTCTCGGTGTAGCTCCAGGCTGTGCCGGTACAGCTCGCTCCGCCGCTCGCTGATCGCGCGCGCGAGTGACTGCTCGACATCCGGGATTGAAACGTCGGCCGGAAGTTGCATCAGGGGCATTCCGACTCTGTCCGCAGAGGCGATGGTTGCTTTGTCGATACTTCCGAGAACGACTAACGCGCTAACGTCGTGTTCGTCTAGGCTGTTGACAACTTGGTCCAGCGTCAAAGTATCGTCGATCAGATGCATGGCATCTACTGATAGCAGAACGATGTCGCCCGTTCCTACGGATCCGAACGCTGGTGGGCGCGTTTTCGGTACTGCCGGCCACCCTACCTCCCGGC
Source organism: Chloroflexota bacterium (assembly GCA_965220775.1). Classification (GTDB taxonomy): domain Bacteria; phylum Chloroflexota; class UBA6077; order FW602-bin22; family JBCLEL01. The sequence continues at coordinate 2,824,662 of OZ244845.1, read as the reverse complement.
TCGTGCCTATCCGGCCGGCGACAATCTTGGTGCCATCCGGCAACCCTAGCCTGAACGCGGTCTGAACTGATACCGACAGGCTCATTGATTGTTGGGTGCGAATCTAGGATCAAGCCGGCTGGGCATTTGATGCTCCGCGCACAATATAGGGCACGCTTGGTCCGCTATCTACAGGACCGATCACATTCGACGGAGTGGCGTTTGTCACGCGCGCACAATTATATCAGCGAGTCCTTGTTCGCTCAGCCCATATTCCGTCGAAATTCTCGATTCCCACCTGGTGCTGTTGCCGTTAGATCGCCAAATATCTAGACGGCAATCATGGAGATGAGGCTGCCACAGAGTCACGCCGAAAGATCGTTCGTGTTGGGTTTCAGTGCACTCAAGGCTTTGACTAAGTCGATGAACGATGCGGACCTGATTTCGTCTTCGACTACATAGCGCAAGTATGAGTGCAGGATTCTTGTGACATCACGAGACAATTCCGAACTCAAGCGCAGACGGGAGACCTCTGAGTAGTCATCTTGCGATAGCCAACGGAGCGCTTTTAGACAGTTCAAACTCAACGAAAGTGCGCCCGGTGTCCTGGCGGCACACCCGCCGCATACCGTGCCTCCCTCCTCTGACGCAAATAGATGAGTCCCCGGGGACAGGTTCGTCGAGCAGATGACGCATCGGTGTAACACCGGCTCGTACCCAATGACGCGAACTAGATGTAGCTCGAAGTGTCGCAGGGCAACTTCCGGCCGGCGGTCAGTTGCCAGGCGTTCGAGCGTCGAAACCAGCAGGCCGTATAGCCGCGGGTTTTCGATGCGGTCCGCCACAACCCGATCTACGAGCTCCGCCACGTAGTAGCCGCAAGCGGTCAGGTACAGGTCTTCACGGAGTGGGCGATAGGCCTCAACTGTCTCCGCTTGGGTGAGTATGTCTAACTCGCGTCCGCGGGCCAAAAACACTTTGACTCGGGTTAGCAGCTCGATATGGCCGGATCTCCGGCTGGTTATCCGGCGAACGCCCTTTGCGATTGCGCGCAGCTTGCCATGTGTGGGCGTATAGAGAGTTAGGATCCTGTCCGTTTCACCAAAGTCATGGCGCCGGAGGACTACCGCTTCAGCGCGGTAGGTGGTGGACCTGCGCATAGATCAACTCTTGCCTTCCACTCGATCATTATTCAAATGATAACCGAGCAAGAAGCGTGTGTGTCGTCTAATAAACCTTTCGAGGCAGGCATATCTTCTCTGACGTTTACCTAGCGAGGCGGCCGCCGCGTGTTTTCGCGTCGAAGTCGCGGTCAAACTTCAGTCGGATTTGTACTGTTGGTATAATCGAGATGGAGTTGGAGCCTGCTCATGAGACTCAGACGCAAACCACGCATTGAACCGCGTCCACCAACGTCGCTGGGGGACCGCGCGGCGAATCTTGAGACGCTCTCCAGTGAGGATTTCGACCTCCTAGTCGTAGGAGGGGGAATCACCGGCGCCGGAATAGCTTTTGATGCGGCGGCTCGCGGACTCCGTGTCGCTCTAATCGATCGATCTGACTTCGCCAGTGGAACCAGCAGTAGATCTACCAAGCTGATCCATGGGGGCCTGCGATATCTCTCCCAGTTTCGATTTCGATTGACCCGCGAGGCCCTTTCCGAAAGATATCTGCTCCTTCGCAGATTGGCGCCCAATCTTGTTCGTTGGCTGCCATTCGTCTTCCCGGTCTACGACAGCCGCATCGAGACCCTCCGGCTCAGCGCCGGGTTGTGGATTTACGATCTCCTAGCCGGCCTTAGGCGCACGCCTCGCCACAATAAATTGCCGCCTGAACGGGCGCTGGCGGAAGTGCCGATGCTGAACCCCGAGGGTCTGCGCGCGGCGTTTCGCTATTACGATGCCCAAACCGACGACGCCCGGCTCGTACTCGAGGCGCTCAAGTCGGCGGTAGCCTGGGGCGCCGTCGTTGCCAGTCACGTATCGGCGATGGATTTCGCTCGCTTTCAGGGGGAGGTAGTTGGGGTCGAGGCCAGGGACGAGTTGGGCGGCGCAGACTTTACTATATCGGCCCGGCAGACTGTATTGGCGACGGGCGTCTGGCTTGACGAGTTGGCCGGGAAGGCCGCACCAAACAATGAATCGCGGTTGCAACCGTCGAAGGGGGTGCACCTGGTATTGCCTCCAGGCAGATTCAGCACGAAGAACGCGATTGTGGCGCCGACGCCGGACCGGCGGCTGATGTTCGTGGTCCCTTGGTTGCAAGGGACTTTGATCGGGACTACCGACACGTATTACGAGGGTCAATTGGACCAACCGCGTGCTTCAAGCGAGGATGTTCGTTATCTCGTGGACCTGACTAATGAGGTGTTTCCCGCGGCTAAGGTCGGATTTGATGAGATCATCAGCGTCCAAGCGGGGTTAAGGCCGCTGATCGCTTCGGACAAGTTACGCTCGACTTCGGATATCTCCCGGTCAGAACGTATCTTTGACCTCTGTCCCGGCGTGATTGGTATAGCCGGAGGTAAACTCACCACGTATCGTAGGGTGGCTAGCAAGGTCGTCGATCAGACCGTGAAAAGGCTTCATAGGTCGGGAATATTGAGAAAGAGGCCCAAGTCACCCACCCGTGGACTGCCATTGAGTAGCGCCCTTGGCCGTCCCGGCGCATGGGGATTTGAGAGCGATCTGGCTGGTGAGGCGCCGTTGGCCACTGCCGTGCACCTATACCAAACCTATGGGAGTTGGTGGGAACAGGTATGGGAAATCGCTGCCGCGGATCCGCAGTTGGCCGAGCCTATCGAGCCAGGTTTGCCCTACGTCGGTGCCGAAGTCGTCAACGCGGTTCGCAACGAAATGGCCATGCGCCTCGTCGATGTCCTGGCGCGCCGGACACACGTCGTGCTATTCGCCAAGGACCAAGGAAGGGCGGCTGCTCGTCGTGTGGTCTCCATTATGGCAAGCGAACTCGGATGGTCGCATGCGGAGATTCAGGCCGAGTTGGCGGCCTTCGATGCGGAAGTAATGCAGTTCGACCCTGGCGCCGTTCTTGGCGAAGGCGCCGTTTCGGCCGCCGGCTTGCGTCTCTAGCTGATTCCTGCCAGCGTCCTACTCTTTTCGGCTATCGCTTTCTCGACAGTCTCGAAGTCGTCCGCCGGCAGCAAGTGGACATTGCCTTGGAAAGCTAGTTTCCAATGCTTCTCCGGCCATTTCTTTATGAACTGCAGCTGCCCCAGGAGCGATTCTGCTTTCACGAACTCGCCGGTTGGCAAACTCTCGCCCGCGCTTATGTGGAAGCGAAATGGGTAGTCCTCGCCGTCTTTCTTGCTGGCCCAGATGGGGGCATAATCTTCAAAGTACTCAGAAGTGATGGATGCCGTGCCGGCGAATCCCATTACTTTCGTGCAGTAGTAGAGTACCCGGTCGCCCGGTTGCATCGCCTGCGCCTTTTTCCGATGCCGCTTCTTGATTCCCTGTATCGTGAACCCGTGCGCTCTGGTAGTCTCGAAATTCTCGGACGAGCTGACAAGCATCCAATAGTTTTTGGCCATGTGATCTTACCTCTGTGTATGACTTTGAGTTCCGAGTTTGGCCGCTGTTCGTTGAGCACGACCACAGTGTTCATACCGGCGAACTGCTGCCCAGTTTAGCCGGCACTGGAGCAATTTCCAAGCTCGATTTGGCCGGCTTCATTCGTCGCTGATGCGGAGGCCGGGCGCCACGTCCAGATCGAGACTTGAACGAATCCCCGACTGCAATTGAAAGAAGCCATTGGCGGCGATCATCGCCGCATTGTCTGTGCACAGATTCAATGGTGGATAGATCACATTCCTGCCCACCGCTGCCGATGCCCTTTCACGGAGGGCAAGATTGGCTGCGACGCCTCCGGCCAACAATACCTGTTCTACGTCGTACTCCTCGGCGGCCCGGGCCGTTTTGGATGCGAGCACGTCGACCACCGCCTCTTGGAACCCCGCCGCAATATCTGCCCGCGTAACCGTATCCGGGTGATCATCCACCTGCTCAACGAACCTTAGAACTGCCGTCTTGAGCCCGGAAAAGCTAAAGTCATAGCTGTCGCCCATCCAAGCCCTGGGAAATACGACCTTTCCCGCCCGGCCTTGTTTTGCCAGTCGTTCTATAGCCGGCCCGCCTGGATATCCGAGGTCCAGCATCCTCGCGATCTTGTCGAATGCCTCGCCGGCGGCATCGTCGCGTGTTCTGCCGAGCAGGCGGTAGCGGCAGTTGTCCTCCATCAGAACTAAGTCAGAGTGGGCGCCTGATACGATCAAACATATCAAGGGAAAACGTATCTCTTGGCCGGTCAGCCAGTTTGCGTAGATATGCGCCTCGATATGGTTAACGCCTATCAACGGCAGGTCGCTGCCAAAGGCAATCGCTTTTGCGGCGTTGACCCCAACCAACAATGCTCCGGCTAGACCAGGACCATAAGTTACCGCTACCCCGGAGAGGTCTCGGATTCCGATGCCGGCATCAGCCAGGGCCCGCCGGAGTGTCGGGGTCATCGCCAGGATGTGCTGGCGCGATGCTACTTCGGGTACCACGCCACCGAAACGTTGATGGATTTCTATCTGCGATGCGACTACGTTGCTTACGATCCGTTGACCGCCGGCTACGACGGCGACGCCGGTTTCGTCGCAGGAAGTCTCGATCCCGAGCACCAGGCTTTCTTTGTTGAACATCTGAGGTCGATCACGCATCTTGATTCGAAATTATATGTTCTCGTGTTGAGTGATGAGTAAGATGACCGCAATATTATCCGGGTTTCCAGCGGAAACTGCATATATTTGATCGCTCCGGCAGGCCCTCAATTTCAACACGGGAGTATTGACCGACGTTCGGCGCGAAAACAGACGGCTCAATCAGCCTCGAGGACGCCTCCTCGCACCCTAAGCTCGCCGAACCGTGAATTTACAGCCGATAGTGGGGGTAGGAAATGTAGCGCTCGGGCTCGCCCCCAGTCAAGGGGACGGTGGGCACCCTGCCCCGGTTGTACGGATTGGCGTCCGGCCAATTCCATCTTCCAAATGTGGCCTTGCGGAAAAACGGCAATCGAGAAACCACGAGCTACGTCTACACTGAAACGCCGACGACGGCGTCGACGAAACTCCAATCTCCGATGCAGTATGTGTTAGAATCGAAGGCGAACAGAGGCTGTTCCCCAGTCTGCCGGGCAAGGTTCGAGCCGAAATGCCGGAGATTTCTGATCGCTTCTGACAGGGACAGTTGAGTCTTTGACAAGCCCTGGCAAGTCTAATCCTACCCTCACGCGTGTGGTTTTCCGAGTTGGTCGTTTAGATATCCATCCGCACGATGAAATCTTCCCAAGCGGCGGGATGCGCTGCAGGAATGGGACCGATGGCCGAAGATCCGAGCCTTTCAACCCCAACTCACAGTAGTCCCAATGCGGATTTTAGGCGAGAAGTCTTAGCCAATCGAAAACTGATCCTTGCCTCGAATCGTGGCCCGGTCGACTATGCTTTGAACGAAAGCGGTGGGTTGGAGCCGAGGAGGGCGGCCGGCGGAGTGGTGTCCGCCCTTGCAGCGTTATCGCGCAATACCGCCGTGACTTGGTTGAGCGCCGCGATGTCCGACGAGGATCGGCTTGCCGCCAGCCGGCCGGATTTGCCAAGACCCCATTTCTTGCCTCGATCTTTGGATCACAAGTTCGTAGCGGTGCCGGAAGAGGTTTTGCACCGACATTACAATGTTTTCAGCAATCCGATCCTTTGGTTCATCCATCACTATCTGTGGAATGCGGCCTACGGTCCCCAGATCGACGCCAAGGCACATGAGGCCTACAAGGATGGCTACGTAGTCGTAAACCGAGCTGTAGCTGAGGCGTTAGCGCCGTTGGCAGTTAGAAGCCGTGGTGGACTGACGCCATTCACGTTGCTGCAGGATTATCAGCTTTACTTAGTTCCCGGTTTCCTGAGGGAACGATGCCCAGAAGCAATTCTGTCTCATTTCATTCACACTCCTTGGCCGGCGCCAAACTATTGGCTGCTCATTCCTCATTACATGCGACACGCAATAGTCGAGAGTCTTTGCCAGGCGGATGTGCTCGGCTTCCAAACCCAGGAGTTCGCTCGCAATTTCCTCAACACCTGCGAGGATTTTCTGGAGGGCGCCAACATCGATTACCACAATAGGATCGTGCGGTACCGGGGACATTCTGTCCGGATCAAGGTCTATCCTATCTCAGTCGACGTCAACGAACTTAGGAGGGTTGCCTTTTCCCCTGAATGCGAAGGGTACGTCGCCAAGCTGCGTCCGGTGTGCGAGCAACAGACAATTGTGCGTGTTGACCGACTTGAGTTGTCGAAGAACATCGTCCGAGGCTTTGAGGCGTATTGCTCGCTTCTTGAGCGCCGGCCGGACCTTATCGGTCAGGTTAAGTTCCTTGCCTTCTTGGTTCCTTCTCGCTCAGAGATTCCGGAGTACCAAAGGTACCAGGACCGCGTGTTCAGGCTGGTTGACGATGCGAACAAGCGCTTCGGAAAACCAGGTTGGAAGCCCATAGAGGTGTACTACGAGAACAATCTACTCCAAGCTATTGCTGGCATGCGGCTCGCCGACGTGTTCTTGGCGAATTCGGTGCTCGACGGCATGAACTTGGTTTCGAAGGAATCGGTCATTGTAAGCGAGAAGAACGCTGTGCTCATTCTCTCCGAGGCTACTGGCGCTCACTATCAGTTGGGTAGGCACGCCCTCACTGTCTCGCCGGGCGATGTCGAAGAGACGTCGAATGCGCTCGAAAGGGCGTTAGAGATGCCGATGATTGAGAGACTTGCCCAATCGCGAGCGCTTCGTAGAAGTGTCGAAAGCGAGGACTTGGATTGGTGGGTGGACGAACAACTGCACGATCTGCGCCAGGTCGCGCAAGAACAAGAACAGGCGGCCAGAAGAGCCTCGTTCTTAGCCTAGCTCACAGCAGAGCGTCTGGAGTAGGTCGGCAGTCCCCTCGACCCCCTCTACTGTCGCGTCGGCCCCGGCCAATACCTCAGGCGGCGACTCATTTCCCTTCACGGCGATTGAGGCCTGAGCTTTGAGGTCCGACTGTTGTACGAGCCTGTGGAGTGCCCTGAAAGCATCTAGATCGGTCCAGTCGTCTCCTAGATAGACGGCGCCCTCCAATCCATTCCGGCGAACCAAGCCCGTGACTGCCGTGCCCTTGTTTGCTTCTATTGGAGGCCTGATCTCGACGATCATTCGCCCCTCGGTGACTCGGAAGGATTCGTTGGACCTGTTTGCCCCAATCGCGTCGAGAATATTTCTTCGGGCTTCGATGGGGTCGGCTACCCTTCGATAGTGAATCGACGCGGTAGCGCCTTTGCTTTCAATTAGCATGCCTTGGATGTCGATAGAGGGGCGCAGCTTTTCCAAGAACCCTCGCAGGAACTCGCTGAAGTAGCTGAGGCCCTCATTTACGCTTAGCTCACCGTTCTCCCAAGTCTCCAAGCCGTGGTTTCCTATGTATACGATTTGGGGCAGACCAACCATTGATAGAGCTTCAGAGGCCGAACGACCAGAGACTACTGAAACTACACTGAGCCTTTGCGACAGTGCCCTGAGCGCATCCCGGCAGCGGAGGTCGACTTCCGCTTCTGCCGGCGTTGGCGCGATCGCGCTGATGGTGCCATCGATATCGGAGAAAAGCCCGGCCGGACGGCAACTCAAGGCGTTTCGAGCCTGGGAGAGCGCTCGATTCAGTGGTTGAGGCAAACTCGTGATTCTTACTTACTTGTCGAATCTCTTTGAAATAGTGGTCCGGGTTCTACCTATAACGGCTCGTAGCTATCGGCTCTGGTAAATTCAGTGCTGGGCGCGAGACGCGTATAATATCGCTATTCCATGTTGCGACGGTTTGTGACAATGTTCAAGTATTGCAACGCAGGGTCTGGATAGACGCTTATCGCCCGGTGTTGAACGTACTCCCGGCTCCGGGTTCTATTATCATGGGTTGTAACAAGCTGCCGTGAACTCTATCTGAATCATTGCGGTGCGCCCATGACCGCGTCTGGCGCGGCGCTCCGGTCAGGAGTGTTTGAGGGCCGGGGTGTGCGGTCGCCGACTCAGATAATTGGAGGGTATAGAGTTGCTTCCTGTAGACGATTCTATATTGTTGGTGATTCTTGTAGTGATAATCGCCGTTCTATTGATCTGGCTGATCGCCTTACAATGGCGAGTTTCCCGCTTCCGACAAGTCTTGAATTCGCTTACGGATGGGCTCGAAGAAGGTAACCTCGAAGACGCTTTGTATCATTACGTGGACGCGGTGGAAACAAATACCAGGCGCGTCGAAGACGTGACCGCCCTGACTGAGGACCTCACGATGTCAGCGCGAAACCCTATCCAACGTCTTGGGTTGATACGATTCAATCCCTTCGAGGATGCCGGCGGCGATCAAAGCTTCGTGGTCGCACTGCTCGACGCCGAGGGAACCGGCATAGTCCTCAGCTCGCTTTTCTCCAGGTCCGCGAGCAGAATGTTTGCAAAGGAGGTTGTGGCCGGGAAATCAACCCACATTCTGACTGAGGAGGAGGTCGAGGCCATAAACGTGGCAATGGCGACGGCATCGGGATAATCTGTAGTCCTGCCCCCTCGTTCAGATCGCAGATAAGGCCCAGGCGCATGCGGATATTCCTCAATCTGTCGTTCCTGCTGACTTGGTACGAAGATAGATCCCGGTACAGGCACGCGACGCCAACGACCGCCTGCCCAATATGGACACTCGATAGTCGACACAGAAAAATGTAGGGATGGGGCTTGTTCCCAGCCAGCCCACCGGTTGGAGAGGCGCGGCCGGCGCGATGCCGAACCTCTTCCAACGGAACCGACAACAAAAGGAGCCAAATCTCCCTTTCCCGCAGGGAGAGGGTTGGGGTGAGGGTCAGGGCCGGAATCCTGAGGGAGGCGTGGGCGCGCCCAAGTTTCATACCCTGGTGTGCCGGCGGCAACCGGCATGGGCGATTGGTCAGTAGAATTGAGGCACGGTTTCTTCTTGGGTCGGACGCCCGCTCCGGTAGATCCGCCGAAGACTTGGTCAGAAGGTGCATCCAGTTCCTTGGCCTCACCAGGAAGTCTGCTAGGTACAAACCTTGCCCAATGGGATAGTCACCCTAACAACTGACTTCGGAGTGAGCGATTCATACGTCGCGGAGATGAAGGGCGTCCTCCTTTCGATCGATCCTTCCCTGACCTTGGTAGACGTTTCCCACTTGGTCCCTCGCCACGACGTGCCCGCCGGGGCCTATTTACTTCAGCGGGCTGTCGACCATTTCCCGGCTGGTACTGTTCACGTGGCGATCGTCGATCCCGGCGTCGGATCAGACCGGCGCGGGCTGGCGCTCGAAGGTCCTGCCGGTTTGTTCGTTGGGCCGGATAATGGCTTGTTCGCGTTTGCGCTCCGGGAGTTCAGTGATCGGGTCGGACCCGATCTAGTATTGTCCTCGGATTACCGAGCGGTCAGCTTAACGAACTCAAGCTATTGGGGATCGACAGTCAGCACTACTTTCCACGGACGCGACATCTTTGCGCCGGTCGCCGCGAGACTCGCCGGCGGAGAAGATATCCTCAAGTTGGGCGATCCGGTCCATTCGATTCGCGGGTTGCCGGCATTGACGATCGTGATAGACGAGAACGAAATCCAAACCCGCATTCTGTGGATTGATCACTTTGGCAATGTCATATTGGCGGTTCAACAAAGGGAGATTGGCAATTGGGAATCTTGCGCTGTGGAAATTGCCGGAAGAGAGGTAACCGGTCTGGTCAGCAGCTATGAAGAAGCCGTTGAGCCGCGCTTGCTGGTAGGCAGTTCCGGTTTATTGGAGGTCGCTGTCTACTGCCGGAGCGCCGCTCAAGATTTGGGTGTGAAACAAGGCGACGAGGTGGCCTTGCGCCGGCTGGGCTGACAGGTCATGGGTATGTACCTATCAACACGTTCCACTCGGTGATAATTTCGAACAAAGGCGCGGGGTACAGTCCCAGAGCCACATTGACCAACACTAGAACTAGCACCAGCCATCTCCTTGAAGCCTGAACGCCATTGGTGTCGCTATCAGCGGACGACTCGTGGTTCTTCAAGCGTTCGAAAGTCGCGAAAAGCGAAACTGCCAGCACTACACCGGCGGCTCCGATCAAGTAGGCGAGTAAGATATTCTTGGACAGGGACACTTGGATGGCCATCCACCAGAGGAGGAAACCCAGGCTGCCGGGGAATCCTAGCGTGGTCAGGAGGACGATTCTATTCGTAACGTTGTCTAGTGTTCTGGGATCGGCTCTCGTCTGAAAGGCAGGCGTTTGGATGGAGACGGCGGCCCCGATCAGTGCTGCGCCGCCGGCAAACATCCCTAGCCAGGCGAACCATCCTCCAGCCATGATCACGGCGATTGCCAGGGCCGTTATCGCATATCTGCCGCACTCCATCGCGGCGTAACGATCGGTTGATGCCCAAGATCCAATCGCTGTCAAGGATAGGACGACCATTAGAAGACCGACCGCGGTTGACCAATAGTCGAGTTCGACGATCTCGGAAGTCCCTTCGAAGATTGAGAATATGAGGAAGATCGCCATCAGCTGTGCACAGCCCAACGACACGCTCCAGCGGTAGCGAGATTCTGAATCCCCTAAGGCCGGCACGATGCCTCCGAATGGGAATGCACCGCTCAGCATTATGACGGACACGATCAACAGGCCGATTGCCGAGCTGATCAGATGCTGGTTGGCCTGCAAGGTCTGGGATTGGATCAAGATCGAGGCCGATATCAACAAGAGCACAGCCAGCACGGATGAGACGGCGACGCGGTTAGATACGGCCCGATCTCCTTGCCACTCCGAGCCGGCCCAGGCATTTCTGACGCAGAGCAGAATCGACGATCCGATTCCAGCGGCCAGCATGATGTCGTTCTGCGAAAGTATTGCACTAGTCGAAGCGACCGCGCCGGCGGCAATAAGACTCGTGTTTTTCCGCCCTTGACTGCCCAATGCCGCAACACAAATGGAGATAGCTAACAGAATCAGCAATGCGATTGGCACGGCGTGGGGCTCTCGTATCGAGAAAGAGAAGTCTCCGACGGCCAGCGAGACCGGTCCCAGGCTCCACGCTACTAGAAGTAGCGCCACGGCCGGCAGCAGGGAGAATGGGCTGATTCGGGCACTGAACCGGCCGGCTATCAGACCTCCAACCATCAAGAAGATCGTTGCCAAGCTAGTCGCCAACGGCGTCGCTCCGCTGATAACCGGCCAGTTCGCCCAGGTAATGGCCGACGAATATGCCTGCGGCCAGAATCACGGTAATGGTGGCTAGGAGGTCTCGCTCACTTGCTATCGAGCTTCCCAGCAATCCAGTAGCTCCGATCCCGAGAACTATAGCTCCGATCATTCCGAGGTTCGAACGCGATAGCAGCACGGAAACGATGATTGAAGCGATGGCGGCGTAGACCGCAATGTCGCTCGATAGCACGCCGATTATTGGTTGATTCGACGCGAGTTGATAGACAATTGCGCCGGCTAGGACTATCCAAGCAATGAGGAACGCGTCTTCTCCGATCAGTCCCCGGCGCTGGCCGGTACTTGCCTCTGGGCCTGCCGGCTGCGTCTGAACGCTCTTGGACACGAGACTTATGGTGATCGCCACGGCAAACACCGCATAGACGACCGCTATCAGCACCGAGTCGAAACTAAGCGCGACCAATGCTCCTTCAGCCAGTACGCCTAGCGCAATCGCCAACAGGAGCAACCCGTCGCGACGGGCCGTCACAAGGGCGAGTTGGCAGAGTACGTAGACGATAAGAATAGCGATTGTCATGTCAGCGTAGGAAGATGAAAGTAACTAGCAAAGTAAAACCTAGAGCGATCGAAACGTAAGTTCGGTCGCTGCCTAAAGATTCGGGATGATTGATCTTTGCCAATCCACGCCCCACTAGGGTAACGCCATGGAGGCTCGTGGTAATGAGTCGCCGGGGGGCGCCGATTGCCGCCTGCATTAGTTGGGTCGGTACCACCTCACGGGCGACGAAGGCGCCAATCAGCGCGGTTGCGGCAATAAAGGGTATTGTCCCGACGTAGTTCCAGACGAAAAGTAACTGGGGCCCCGCTGGTCCGCCTTCGGCTGGAAAGAAATTAGTCGTCACAGGGCCCAGCACCTCTTGAATCACTTCGGCCGGCGCCAGCGCAAGCAACGCCAGCCCAACGGCGAGGAAGCGCGCTAGGATTCGACTACGGGCCACAGGCTGCGCCGCGCTCGCCGTCGGTTCGAGACCAGATAGGTTATCGGCCAGAATTATTCCAAGCAGCATTAGTGCAACTAGTGGAACGGCCCAGTCGGGAGGTAACAGGAGAAGGTTGCTCAGCAGGAGAAGGTAGCCGGCGAAGCTGATCGATCCCGGCAATGACAGGTTGTTCGTCCAGACTATCGCGCTGATTATGATGTTGTCGGGCGCCTCGGTTCGGTGCCAACGCCGTCCCGCGTAAGCCAAGGAAGTGCCAAGGAAAATCACCAGGCCGGCCGTGACCGTGCCGGCCGAAGCTAAAATTAAACCTATCGCCGACCAGAAAAACCCAAGTTGCCAAGCCGGTTCTCGGGTGCGTCTGGCTACTACAACCGTGGCGATGATCGCCAATGCTGCTATCCCAATCGACAGTTCAGACGGAAAATAGGTTAGTTCGAGGTTGTATCGGGCCACCACGACGCGTGCCAACCAGTACAGCGCTATGGTGCCGTTGAACAGCGCCATCCGCGACGCTACTGCCTCCCGGTGACTGAATTGAGCCGGCACGTTGTGGACCGCGGCCAGCGCCAATCGTGCTATCGACTGAGCAACTAGCAGCGAAACAACCATGTCCAAGGACTCATATTCACCGATGTTTGAGTAGAGAAACGAGCCGTCGTTCATCTCGGCGAGAGCGGCCAGCCCAATCAGAACCAAGAAGATCGACGACTCAAGCCAGATCTGCCGGACAGCAGATTGCCGATCTGCCCCCAAACCTTGGTCGATGCTGGCCAGAGAAAGCCCTGCCAGTGCGAAACATAGCGATGCAACTAGAAGATCGGCGGAGAACAGACCGGCGAACCAGAATCCAACGCCGACCAATATGAACGGGCGGCCGGAGATCATACGCGAGAGCGACCAGCTATCCCAGGCCAATCCGACTGCTATAAGAGCGATGGGAGCCGCGAAGAAAATGGAAATCGCGTCAATCCGCAGGCTCGTGCTCGCAGCGCCAAAGGGCCACTGCATCCAGGTAAACCCGTCGATTTCGAACGCCGTCAAACGGGTTTCAGTGAAAGCGCGAACGAGGACCGCCAGGAGGCCGAACAGGAGTAACGCCGCCAGTCTATGGAAGGTGGTCCAGCGCTTCTTGCCTCCAACGGCGGATAATAGGCCAGCAATCCAAGGAATGATAATCAGGAGAGCTACTAGCCAGGCCAAGCGCTGAAAAACTCCTTCAATCGATTTCTTGCCCGTGTCGATCAGTGTGGATGCATGCCAAACGCACGATGATATAATACTCGTTCGTTCATTTCATGTCCCGATGTGGGCGGCGCAGAGCTTCGAAATGCGAGGATCGAATATCTATTGGGAAAACTGAGTATTTTCACCGGAAACGCCAATCCGCAAATGGCGATGCGCATTTGCGAGTCCCTCGATTTGCCTCGCGGTGAAGCCGAGGTCTTCCACTTTCCTAATGAGAACATTTTTGTAAAGATCAAGGAGACTGTGCGCGAAGACGATGTCTTCGTGGTTCAGCCCCTGACTTCGCCCGTCAACACGAGCATCATGGAGATGCTCATTCTCATCGATGCCCTGAAGCGCGCCTCCGCGGCTCGAATCACGGGTGTAATTCCCTACTATGCTTACGGCCGGAGCGACAAGAAGGACCAACCCAGGGTTCCTATAACCGCCCGACTGCTAGCCGACCTGCTGACAACCGCCGGCGCACACAGAATCCTCACCTTGGATTTGCACGCCGGCCAGATTCAGGGCTTCTTCAACATCCCGGTGGATGAACTTTCGGCGATTGCTTTGCTCAGCCGGTACTTGGCGGACAAACATCTGGACGATCCAGTAGTTGTGGCGGCGGACCTCGGAGCGGCCAAGCGTGCCCGAAACTTCGCCAGCCGGCTCGATGCCAGCCTGGCGTTTATCGAAAAACGCCGGTCGTCTAGGAACGATGCTACGAGCGAGGCGCTGAACATCATCGGGGACGTAGAGAATCGAACTGCTATCGTGTTCGACGATGAGATAGATACGGCCGGCACCGTGACCCAAGCGGCGCAGCTGCTACGGGGTGCCGGCGTACTCGATATTCTGGTGTGTTGCGTACACGGCGTATTCTCGGACCCAGCGATTGAAAGATTGAAGGACTCTGCGATCACGGAGATCGTTACTACGGATACGGTACCCCTGCCTCCCGAGAAGAGTCTGGACAAGCTCACCGTTTTATCGGTTGCCCCATTGCTTGCTCAGGCAATAGAACGCATCCACGTGGGCGGCTCGGTCGGCGAATTGTTCATCTAGCGACTGGGTCCTACCAGTCGCCGGCGAAGCAAACGTCTCTGTGGAAATCACCAACAATAACACCGGGGAGGTTTATCTTCACATTTGTCAGAGAGCTTGCCTGGAAATCAGGAGCCAATGACGCAGTTCGCCACCAAATCGGATATTGAGAGTCTGCATCGGGAGATAAAGGATGCGCGTTTCCACATACGCATCATCATAGTGGGGCTTGCCCTGACGGGAACGGGCGTGGCAGCCATCATATTCTTCGTACTTTTCATGACGATTGCAGGACCAATATACTTTTCATGACGATTGTAGGACCAATCTGAGAACTTAGCCTTCCTCAGTAGGCTGTTTCTAACGTCAACCTCCGAAATAGCGACGCAACCGGCACTATCAATTCGAGAATGTCATCCTCGCATCCGGCCTTCGGTGGGCCACTGCGTTTCCGGCATTCCAGTCGCATAACCTGAGAGAATCTATCCGGGGTGAGACAACCCGTCCGGCCCTCTTGCATCATCGCGCTCTAGCGAAGCGGACTCAATCTCATTCAGGCGCAAAACGGAGAACACGGAGGAAGGGACTTGATTCACAAGATGCGGCGAACTGCCGAGAAGATTTCACAGCGGATCGAGCTGATTGAGTCATTGGTCTACCGGCGTCGTCATCCACTTCCGCCCTTTCGCCACACCCGGCTTGCCGGCCCCTCGGATGCCCCGCCAATAGGTCCTGACGTAGACGATGGCCTCTGGCCCGTGATCGAGCCATACACCTATTGGGGTCAATGGATGACCGACTACGCGCTGCGCACAGAATTTCAGGTGCCCCAGGAGTGGGACGCGAGTTTGCCTATAGCTCTCCACCTGCCGTTGGGCGAAGCAGGAGATTTCAGTCACCCAGAGTTCCTCGCCTACGTGGATGAGGTTCCAATCGCCGCCTGCGACCGACACCACCAGGAAATTCTGCTAGACGCTCGATGGAAAGATGGCGCCAAACACCTCCTCGCACTGCACGGCTGGGCCGGCGGAGGCGGCACCCGCCAGGGCGAGTTTCACACCAAGCTCTTCATGCGTCCCTGCTCAATAGTCCAAATCGATCAGCCGACGAGAAACTTCGTCGCTCTCGCCCGAACAGCCCTTGGCGTCGCCCAGACCCTCGACAACCAGCCGGCCAAGGGTCGTCTGCTTGATGCCCTGGACGAGGCATTCAAAGTCCTCGATACTCGCGAGCCGTTCGGTCAGGGCTTCTACGCCAGCGTCTCGGAGGCGGACGCGGTACTCCGCGCCGGCATCGAACGGGCCGGCCCTCCCATGGACGTCGACATATTCGCCGCCGGCCACGCTCACATCGACGTCGCCTGGCTCTGGCCGCTGGATCAAACTCGTCGCAAGGCCGGCCGCACCTTCCACACGGCACTCCGGCTCATGGAGCAGTTCCCCGACTACCATTTCACCCAGAGCCAGCCCCAACTCTACGACTACGTCCGTCGGGACTACCCGGAGCTGTTCAAGGCCATCAAGGACCGCGCCGCCGAAGGTCGTTGGGAGCCGATCGGCGGTATGTGGATAGAATCTGACTGTAACATAACCGGCGCTGAGTCCCTGGCGCGCCAGTTCCTGCTCGGCCGGACCTTCTTTCGCGAACACTTCGGACCCGATGCCGAATCGCCGGTGCTGTGGCTTCCCGATGTGTTCGGCTATGCCTGGGCCTTGCCTCAGCTGATCAAGCAGGCCGGACTTGATTACTTCATGACCATCAAGATCGGTTGGAGCCAGTACAATCGCCTGCCCTACGACAGTTTCTGGTGGCAGGGGTTGGACGGCACACGAGTCCTGACGCATTTCAGCACTACGCCCGGCGGCGGCGCCGGCGTCAGCACATACAACGCGATGGCAACGCCGGCCCAAGCCATCGGCACCTGGACCAATTTCCAGCAAAAGGACCTCCAGCGAGATCTGCTCATGATATTTGGTTACGGTGACGGGGGCGGCGGACCGACCCGCGAGATGCTTGAGAATATCCGGGAGATGGGAGACTTTCCCGCCGCGCCCAAGATGCGCCACGCCCGCGTCGCCGACTTCTTCCAGCGTCTTGAGGAGGCGTCCGGCGACCGCCTGCCTACGTGGAACGGCGAATTGTACCTGGAGCTTCACCGGGGAACCTACACTACCCAGGGCCGAAACAAACGGGCCAACCGCAAGAGCGAGTTCTTGCTCCATGACGTGGAGTTCCTGGCAGTGCTGGCCTCTCTGATGGATAGAGACTATGAATACCCCGCCGCCGAGCTTCGCAAAGCTTGGCAGCTGGTCTGTCTGAACCAGTTCCACGACATCATCCCCGGAAGCAGCATTGCGCAGGTTTATGTCGAGTCGCTCGAGCACTACCGGCAGATCGGGAAGATCGGCGCCGCTGCACGGGATGGAGCCTTGGAGTCCATAGTCGGCAAGGTGGCCGGCGACCTTCTCGTCATTAATCCGACGTCCTTCGATAGGAATGACCTTGCCTTCTGGTCCGGCAGACTCGCTCCGTCGCAACGGTTGCAGGCTGCCGATGGTACCGCGCTGCCTACCCAGATCACCCACGAGGGCACCTGGATAGCGGTGGGCGAGCAGGAGCGCTTCGGCGTTTCATCCCTTTCGATGTCCGCCGGCGATGCGCCCATCCCGGACACGGGTCTCGTAGTTACTCCAACGCTGCTGGAAAATACCTACCTGCGAGTGGAGTTGGACCAAGCCGGCGATATCACCCGCGTCTACGACAAGACTTGTGGGCGGGAGGTGCTGCCAGCTAGTGCTGTTGCCAACCAGTTCCAGGCGTTCGAAGATCGTCCTCTGAAGTATGACGCCTGGGACGTGGATGTCTTCTTCGAGGATAAGATGTGGACCGCTGATCCCGCGACATCAGTGGAAGTAGTCGAGGCCGGCCCGCTCAGAGCCGGCCTCAAGATCCGCCGGCGCATCTTGCGCAGTGAATACGTTCAGCACGTTTCATTGAGCTACAACAGCGCCCGCCTGGACATTGACACCACCATCGACTGGCAAGAGCGGCACGTTCTCCTTAAGGCGGCCTTCCCGGTGAAGATTCTCTCGCCGGTGGCTACCTACGAGATTCAGTGGGGAAACGTGCAGCGGCCGACCCATCGCAACACCAGTTGGGACTGGGCCCGCTTTGAGACTTGCGCTCAAAAATGGGTAGATTTTAGCGAGGGCGATTACGGCGTCAGCTTGCTCAACGATTGCAAGTACGGCCACGATATCAGAGACAACGTCATGCGCATCAGCCTATTGCGCAGTCCAACGGATCCGGATCCCGAGGCGGACCGTGGCGAGCACCGCTTCGCCTACAGTCTGTTGCCCCACGCGGGATCCTGGGGCGAGTTGACCATTGCCGAAGCCTACGGCCTCAACGACCCGTTGATTGTGGCTCAAGGAAGAGGGACCGACGAATCTCCGGCGTCTACTTGCCGATCGCTCATATCTGTCGATCTACCCAATATCGTCGTCGAAACGGTGAAACGAGCGGAAGATGGCAACGGCATTATCGTCCGGCTGTACGAGAGCCAGCGCCGGCGCGGCGTCCTGACTCTAAGCGCCGGATTCGAGTTGGCGGAGGCGTGGCATACGAACTTGCTGGAAGAGAACGAAGCGGCTCTGGAGCCCTCCGGCAACTCCGTCGAGCTTCCCGTCCGGCCCTACGAGATCGTTACCCTGCGATTGGTGCCGGCGTAGCGGCCCGGCTCGCTCTGTTGTCTAGGTCTTGTTAAGAACGACGCAGTCGCCAGGCCCCAATCGCGGCAACTCTACGGAGACCCACCCGTCGTTCTGCTCCACTAGCCTTGCCGTCCCTGTCGCCGACTCGATCGCCCGCCGGCCTGCAGCCCGGACTCTGAACCTGATCTGGTTCATGTGCGCGACCCAGCGAATAGAGCCGGCCGTTATTGGATGCGTAGTCTGAAGAATATCCGTCGCCTGTCCACTAGAGGTTGCGGAAGGAGCGCCGGTGCGGACCGGATTTGTTGCGTGGTTGGTCACGGTAACGATGACGGCGCCATCGTCGCGCTCCGACATGGAGAACTGAACCACTGGTGGCAGGCCCTCGGAGGCGAGCGGCGGCTCGCTTCCGGCTGCCCAGACGACCAGATTGCCTATCAATTTATCTAGCTCGTACGATTCCATTCGGCTGCGCTCGGGCCCCAGGGTTGCTGCGACGTAGACGACTCGCCCGGCCGGCTCGCGGGTCGACACCAGTGGACACAGCGGGTCTCCGGGGAAGAGCCCCCTGCGGTTGTAGGGGTTCATGTTGATCTTGGCTTGGTCGGTTTCTAGCATCCATACTGCTGTCTCGGTGTCCTGCTCGTACACCGCTTCTACGTAGCCGGCCCGGAAAGCGAGCAACTCGTCCGTCAGCCCGCCTATCGCCGGATGGCCCGCGGCAGCACGGGCGTAGCGGAAGAACGATTTTCCTGGCGAAACGTCGATGCTGGGAATGTTGACCATCGCCTCGCGAGACGGATAAGTTAGCTCCGCGTCAAAAGCTACCAGTTTGATTGGGCGTACTCCGGTCAGGCCGGCGAATCCGGCCTCGGTCCTGATATTCCCGTCCGGATCCTGCTCTCCCGAGCGGTAGGTGGCAACCAGGCCGCCGCCGGCTTCGACGAATCGCTCAATCGCGGCGATCGTCTCGTCGGCGAGGCAAACGGCATCGGGAACTATCAGGACCTTGAACCCGTCAAGATCGCCTTGCTGGACTCCCTGCTCGGTGATCACCTCTACCGGCACGTGCTCTCCCCGTAGCACCTCGTAGTACCCGTGAAACTCGCTATTGTGTTCTTCCTTGTAATATGCCTGGCTGTGGCGGGAGTGCAGCAGCGCGGCGTAACGCACCGGACGCGCGCCTTGCTGGGCTTCTGACGACCAGCGCACCTGATGAAGCACGCGCGTAAGGTCGGCGCGTCTATTCGGAGTATGGTCCAGCGCGTTGAGATCGACCATAGTCGGGCTGGATGGGATCCCCACCGCCTCCATCAGCATCAGGTGGCTATGCTCCGGCGGGTGCGCGTGGGCGTGGTGAAAGTAGAGATAGTCTACGTACGACCACACGGGCTTGGAGCTGTAAGCGCCGGCCAGCCGCGCCGACATCACCATCGAGCCCACGTCGTGCGGATCGCCCAGGTAGGGATCGGGCATGAACGCCATCGACTCGCCTAGGTGGCGTTCCGGCAGGAATGCGTCGACGAACTCGGCGCAGTCCGCCGCGGCCGGCCCATACAGCGAGTTCTGTATGTAGATCACGTTCGGACGGGCCCTGTCGAGTGCCCGCCGGATTCGATAGCAAAAGAACCTGGCCATCCGAATGCGAAAGTCGTAGAGCGCCCGCGCTTCCGGCCCGCCTGGTAGCGTGACCAAGCCGGGCGCCATGCGGGCGAACTGCTTCTCTCGCGGCATCTCGCGGCCGTATTGCCGGCGAAAGTTCTCGAGGCAGAACTGGCAATAGCAGGCGGCTGAGAGCTGGTCGAACATGATCCCGTCCAGCGGATACTTGGTGTAGAGGTCTCGGATCAACGCCTCCATCCAGTCGCCGAACGGCGACGAGTAGCAAAGCGCCATGCGCGCTTTCCCTTCCGGGCCCATCGCGATCCAGTCGGGGTGCTCGCGAACCTGGATCTGGCAAGAGCCGGTCGTGCTCATGAAGTAAGGAACTATGCGCAACGACTTGGCGTGACCCTCCTCGCATAGCTGGCCGAGGACGTCGCCTTCCATACCTGGTATCGGTGGGGCCACCTTGGAATGTCCGGGAACGTGCCCTCCCAGCTGTGCCCCGAAGATCAGCGCGTCAAACCCCAACGACTTGGCCCGATCGATCAGGCTACTCGTCCATTCTCGGGTCATCGGCTCGCCGAACTTGGCCCATGTCATCTGGGCCATACACTGCTCATACCATCGCGACATTTGCGCTCCCATGATCCTGAAACAGTCCGGCCACCGGCTCAGTATCTCGGTAGGCGGATGGGCTCTTCCGGCCGCGCCAGCGGCTCCCGTCACCCACTATATCATTCCCGGCGGACACCAAAATCTCCCGCCTCGTCATTGGTACGAAAATGTGCCCTCCAATAAACCTCGATGCCGGCTCTCCACGGGCGGAACCTCTCGAATTGTAGACCGATGGCCGAAGGCAGAATGAGAAAATGTAGCGCGGGGGCTTGTCCCCCGCAGGGGTCGGGGTGGGGCGTGGCGGAATCCGCCGTGCCAATTCGCTGTACCAAGCCACAAATCCAGTTTTTCATAACTTGGTGTGCCGGCGCCAGCCGGGATGAGCGATTGCTATGAAAATACACCGCTCCGGCAGCCTCTCATTGGTCATTCGTGGCGTCCCTTCGTCCTTCCAACCCGGGAATTCGTCATTCCGACGAAAGCCGGACTCGAGGGGAGGCCTGGGCGGGGTGGATGGTGCAACGGGAGAGGATCGCGCTCAGCGTGAATACACCTCGGCACGGCCAGCAGGACCACGCCAATCCGGCACCTACCCAATGATCGTACTCTCGATAGCCCCGGTCAACATCCCCGAGCGCCGCGCACGACCCGGTCGATCATCCCACCGGCCGCTGCGAACGTCGCCAGATCCTGTCCCAATATCGCTATCGGAAGCACCCATAGCATCGTGTTGTGGAAGTACTCCAGTCCCCAAGCGTGTTCCCCGTCTGCTCTTAACATCACCGGCATATCCCAGGCCATTGGCAAGTCGATCACGAGGTGGCGCCAGACCCGGTGCATGAGATCCACCCCGCGTTCCTCGTCACCGCTATTGATCATCAACATAGCCGGCACCAGGCTGGAGTAGGACGGTACCATCAGGGACGAATAGTATCCTGACCTGTCGGTAGCTCCGTCGGGATGGAGACCGGTCCGTACACCGTAAGGCGTGCTGGCGACGTTTAGTCCCCAAATCGTTTCCAATACCCGGTCCACCCGCGAATCAGCAAAGATGCTGGGCAGGCTGTGCATTTGGGCGAGCCACTGCCCAACCAGCTGGTCCGATAGCACGGTGTTCGACCGCTCGCCGCTGGAGGTGTTATGGAACAGCAGGTATGATCCGGCCGGCTCGTTCCAGAGCTTTTCCTCCATCGACTTGCTGCCCCGTTCATACCAGGCCCGACAGTCCTCCGCGAAGGTCTGATCGCCCATCTTCTCGGCCATTCGCTCGACCACCCGAAGGGTCGCCAGCCAGTAGCCGGCGATATGGATCGCCGCGCCGGACATCGTTGGCCAAGCGTCGTAGTATTGGCTGTTGCCCCAGACGTCGACCAGTCCATCTCCATCTTGATCCACCAGCTTCAAGAAGTTAGTCTGCGCCTTGATCGATCCGTAGAATTCTTCAAGAATGCCGTCGTCGCCGGTGACGTCCCATATCCGGTTGACCAGGTGAACGTATATCTGTCCATCGAAAGAGGTTTGCTGCTCATACCAGGCCATGTCCGGCTCGGCGCCCGGACCGAGCGTGGAAGGCACCAAACCCCACGGCTTTTGCAGGTACTTGAACTCGCGCAGGTTGTTTCGAGCTAGCTCTGGAAAGAACATATCGAGCGGCCAATTTCCGGCCGCGTTGTTAGCGAGGCAACTCTGCTGAGGACACGATAGCAGGCTCTCGTTAACAGTGAAGAACCCCTCAGATCCCCACCGATGATCTTGATCGGTGCTCCTGATCCAGAACGACTGTTGCGCCAAGATGTGGAATATGTTGACCAACGAGTCGCGCAGCCAGCCCGGCAGCCTATCCTCATCGTAGACAACCTGCTGCCAGGCAATGATCCGCGAAAGCAGCGAGTCGTGCTCGTTAGCTATATGCCGAGCAATATCTAGCGCGCTGGAAAATCGACTCTGGTATAGATTTACGTACCTTCTTTCCGCCATCTGCTCCCAGTGTATCGCCGGACCAACCTCCGGCTGGGCTAGTCGCCGGGCGAATCTTTCTTGGGTGCCGTACCAGGAGCGCCAGACCGGGGCATACCAGGCGAGCACGAAACGGACCGTCTTTGTCTCGCCGGCTGCCAACTCGAAGTCGACGGCTATAGATGCGCCGGGCTCCTCGGCCTCCGCGGCGGGAAGCTCTGTAGGAATGTTGTTCCACTTGATCGCTGACGCGCCCAATCCGGCGCCAAGCCGTACTCGATGGTCTCCGGCCACGGCGAGCGCGTAGCCTAGCTCTATTCCCTCTCTCTCCGCAACCACCGTGACGCCGCTGATCGAATCAGTCACCGGTTGGCGCTCGAAGATGGTCTCACTGATGTTAGCGGGAATTCCAATGTCCAGTTCGCGGGGGCCTTCGAAGCTAAAGGCCAGAGTTCCACTCTGCGCCTCATCGCTATCGTTGACCAGCCTGACCTCGAACGTCGCCGCCGGCGTATTCGACGCCACCGCGTCACCTGGAAAGAAGTTGCTCCAAACTCTAAGGCCGGCGCTCACCGGCAGATCCGTCTCGTATTGAAGATCGGCTACCGGATAGTGGCCCCAGTACTCGATGTCATTGGCTGCCTCGATCCCTCTGATCGACCGCAGGGCCAGAATCCGCGTCTCCCCATTGACCGAGAGTCCCAGAAACGGCAGTCTGCGCGTCGGTACGTGCTCTCTCTGTACGTGGACCATCTCTCCGACTGCCGATATCGGTCCCGCCGCCGCCTGGCTCGCCGTCCAACGCGCGCCGTACTCGTTGAAAATCGTGCTGACGTAGTCGAGCGTACCATCGGTCCCCAGGCTGATGAAGCCGGTCCCGAGACCGCCAAGCGGCATTCCCGGCATAACGCTGCCCTTCCGGTAGATGATGCCGGTCACCGGCCCATCGAACCCGTCGGCCTCGAAGTCCGCCCACTCGCATTCCGGCAGCCCGGCCGGGAAAAGCCGGCCCTTCAGTGCGCTTGCGCTCGGCGAATCTGATCCATTCGTCATTCAAGCTCTCCCGTCAATGGTCTGTTCGTGGCAACGCTTCGTTACTGGTACGAAAGCGTGTCCCGGACTCCGAACCGGGATGGGTGGCATCCGTTAGACTTGCCGGTCTCGTCAATCGTACGAAAATGTGCCCTCCGATCAACCTCGATGCCGGCTCTCCACCGGCGAATCATGCCGAATTGTAGACCGATGGCCGATGGCGGAATGAGAAAATGTAGCGCGGTCGAAGACTTCGCGAGGCGAGGGGCTTGTCCCCCGCTGGGGTCGGGGTGGGGCGTGGCAGAAACCGCTGTGCCAATTCGCTGTACCAAGCCACAACTCCGGCTCGTCATATCTTGGGATGCCGGCGCCAGCCCGCATGAGCGATTGCTAAGAAAGCATGTCCCGGACCACGATCCGGGATAGGCTCCCGCCGCCCACCTCGTTATTCCGGCGAAGGCCGGAATCCAGAAGGGGAGGGGAGAGGCAAGCGGGCCAATCACCAAGTGCAAACGCCCCTGCACGCCATCATCTCATCCGGCCCAGCGCTTACTTCCTCCGGCGCAACGCGTGGTACGCCTTCACGAATTCATCCATCGGCGTCAGACTCACCACCCGGGCGATAACGTCAAGCGGCAAGTCGTCCACCTTCTTGAATCGCACGCAGGACTTACCCATGTTCAGCTTCTTCCCACTGGCCTTATACGCGTTGAGAAACCATTCCTGGGTCTCTTTATGCCCATAGACGCTCATGAGATACAGCGATACGTAGTTCTTCTGCGATGCCAGCGAGATATACCCTAGCGGTTGACCATTATAGGTCTCCGGCTGTACCTCGAGAGGAACGACGTATCCGATCATGCCGAAGTACATCGTTTCCTCGTATCCCTCCGGCAAGTTCTCCAATATGAGCTCGCGTACCGCGGAGACCGTTTCGCGCCGATCCGGCGGAAGCTCGTTCAAGTACTGGTCGACCGTCGTAGCTGTGCTCTGTACCAATTTCATTTCCCCCTTTGCTCCATCAATGCGGAGCAGGTGATACATGAACCCGAAGTCTAGCAACTTTTGCCGCCGGCGTACGTCCCCTGCCGGCTCGTTCTGATACGCTTGCCGCGATGGGCCGGCAAGCGCCCAACTACTTCGCGTGTTGGAGGATGCTCCAGTGATAAAAGGGCTGTGGAACATAGGACTGAAGGCGGACGACCTTGACAAAGAGGTGGAGTTTCTCCAAGCGGTCGGAGCCAAATTCGTGCTCAGGGACCGGTTGCCATACGGCAGTGAGTATGTCGTCTTGGAGCTTGGCGGTCATCGCATGTTGGTCTTTTCGCCCAAGGTGGTCTTCGAGGACCAGATTCCCGATGACGTCCCGCCTGGATTGACCCATGCCGTATATGAAGTGGACGATTTTGAGAGCGAGTTCGAGAAAATCAAGGCTTTGGGAGCCGAGGTATTGATCGCGCCGCGCGATGTCGACGCCGGCTTCGGGTCCAGACGAATCGCATTCTTCCGGTCTCCCAACGGCTTCGTGTTCGAAATCATGCAGGTCTACGAAGCAAGAGTCTGAGTGTTTGCCGGCACCCGGATTTCCGTTGGCCCTGATACGTAGCGGCCGGCCAGGCCTCCGCCGATGGGGCGTTCACCGCGTAGCGCGCCGGTCTCGCGACACGAGCGTCCGGCTTTCCTATACACTATGGAGCACGAATAGACTGACAAGGAGGCGCATATGACAGACCTGAGCAAGGTGAGCTACGAGGTCGTCGAGGGTTGGGAGCAGCTACCGGCCGGTTACGCCCACCTCGATGTCTGCGGGACCGCCGTAGACTCAAAAGACCGGCTCTTTGTCCTGACCCGGTCTCAGGAGCACGTGATCGTATACGAGCCTGACGGCTCGTTTGTAACCTCTTGGGGCGAGGATCTGCTCACGTCGCGGCCTCACGGCCTCACCATAGCGCCGGACGATTCGGTGTTCTTGGTGGTCGATCGGGGCCACGTAGTCCATAAGCTCACGCCGGAAGGCAAACTGCTGTTCACCATCGGCACCGGCGTCCCCTCTGACACCGGATATCGGGACGCGCTACCAAGTACGATCGTCCGCGGCGGACCGCCGTTCAACGAACCGACTAACCTCGCGATCGCTCCGAATGGAGAGCTGTACATCTCGGATGGCTATGGCAATGCCAGGGTACATCGCTTCACTGCCGAAGGTGAGTTGATCCAGTCCTGGGGGGAGCCGGGTGCTGGTCCGGGACAGTTCAACCTACCCCACGGCATAGGTGTTATTGACGATGGCCGCGTATTCGTTGCCGACCGCGAAAACGACCGCCTCCAGATATTTGACCCGGCCGGCGAGTTCCTCGAGGAGTGGACCCAGGTCCAGCGCCCGACCAACGTGCAGCAAGGTCCGGACGGACTCCTCTACGTGTCAGAACTGTGGTGGCCGGTCGGACCAAGGCGGTTCACCGGGGGCGAGACTACCGAGAACCAGCCGGGGCGTTTGAGCATCCTGGACCGAAACGGCGTCGTTCTGAAGAGGATCGTCGGCAGCGGAGACCCCTGCGCGCCAGGTAACTTCTGCGCACCCCACGATGTCGCGGTCGACTCGCGGGGCGACATTTACGTCGGCGAAGTCGCTTACAGCTTTGCCGGCAGGTTGGGTATGGTTCCCACCGATTGCCACACGCTGCAAAAGTTCGTCCGCAAAGAAATCTCCTGAAAACTGGCGATCTGCCGATTGCCACCAAGTGAGGATTGATTATGACCAGTTCCGATGGTCTGAGCTTCGATGTCATTGAAGGCTGGGAGCAGCTGCCGGCTGGCTACACCCATCAGGATGTCTGTGGCGTTTCCGTCGATTCACGCGACCGTGTTTACATCATCAACCGCGGCGAACCCAGGTTGATGATCTACGAGCGCGACGGAAGTTTCGTCGCCTCCTGGGGAGAAGACCTTTTCACACCGCGCACTCACGGCGTCACGATAGGACCGAATGACGAGGTTTACTGCGTGGACGAGGGAAATCACGTCATTTACAAGTTCACTCGAGATGGCGAGTTGCTGATGACCATCGGCGACAAAGGCGTCGCTTCGAATACCGGCTACGACGGGAGTTCGCTGCCCACGATCACTCACGGAGGTCCGCCCTTCAACCGGCCGACCAATTTGTCTGTCGCCCCAAACGGCGAGCTCTACGTATCCGATGGCTACGGCAATTCTCGGGTCCACCGATTCACCCCCGGAGGCGAGCTCATTCAGTCTTGGGGAGAGCCCGGCACAGAGCCGGGCCAGTTCAACCTGACCCACGGCATATGGGTAGGCCCTGACAGCCGGGTATGGGTCGCGGACCGCGAGAATGACCGTCTCCAGATCTTCAGCCCCGATGGCGAGTTTATTGACCAGTGGACTCAGGTACACCGCCCATCCAACCTTCAGATCGTTGACGGTCTCGTCTACGTCTCGGAAATGGCCTGGCGTCCCGGCCAACATTCGTTCAGACTCGGCGATATAACCGAGTTTCATCACTCTAGGGTGACGGTGTTCGATCTCGACGGCGATATAGTTACCAGGTTTGGCGGCGGCGATCCTTACGCCGCCGGAAACTTTGTCGCGGCCCACGACATCTGTGTCGACTCGCACGGAGACGTCTACGTGGGAGAGGTAACCTTCACCTTTGGTGTGAGTCAGGGTTTGGTACCGGCCGATTGTCACATGTTCCAAAAGTTTCGCCGCGTGGGTTCGGCCTGACCCCACTCTCCAATGGCCGGCCGCTTCGTTCTCGCGATTGATCAGGGTACCACCGGCACCACGACCTATCTGATCGACCGAGACGGCCGCATGTTCGCTCGCGGCTACTGCGATATCGAGCAGCATTACCCTCGTCCCGGCTGGGTCGAGCATGACCCCAATCAAATTTGGACGAGCGTTCTGGTCGCGGCTCGCCAAACTCTCGAACAGGCCGGCTTTCCCGTTCTGGTGGCAATCGGCATAACCAACCAACGCGAAACTACCATCCTATGGGACCGCCATACCGGCTCTCCCATCGCGCCGGCGGTCGTCTGGCAATGCCGGCGCACAGCGCCGATATGTCAAGACCTGAAACGGTCCGGACTGGAGGCGATGTTCCGCGCCAAGACCGGCCTGGTACTTGATGCCTATTTCTCCGGCCCCAAGATACAGTGGTTACTCGATCGGAGTGATAGTTGGCGAAGCGGCGCACAAGCCGGCGACATCTGCTTCGGCACCGTCGACGCGTGGCTGGTATGGAAGCTCACCGGCGGCAGGGTCCACGCGACCGATCCCTCCAATGCGTCCCGCACGCTGCTCTACGACATCGGCATGGGCACTTGGGACGCCGAGCTTTGCCGCATTCTCGACGTGCCTATGGCCATGCTGCCGGACGTGATGCCGTCGTCCGGCCTGTTCGGGGAATCGGTTCAGTGCCTCGACCAATCCGGTCGACTCGTGATTCCAGCCGGCGTCCAGATAGCCGGCGTCGCCGGCGACCAGCACGCCGCACTGTTCGGCCAGACCTGCTTCGGCATCGGCGACACCAAGGCTACGCTGGGAACCGGCGCGTTCGTACTGATGAACACCGGCAGTCAGGCCCACACTCCACCAGATGGTCTGCTGTCGACTATGGCTTGGCGGTTGGGCGACCACTCTACATACGCGCTCGAAGGCAGCGTATTTTCCGCCGGCGCTACCATTCAGTGGCTGCGAGATGAACTTCGCCTGATCGAGTCGGCCGGTGAGAGCGACGAGTTGGCCTCATCAGTAGGCGATAGCGGCGGCGTCTATCTGGTGCCGGCCTTTGTCGGACTCGGAGCGCCGCATTGGGACATGCAAGCCCGTGGAGCAATACTCGGGCTAACGCGCGGCTCGTCCCGCGCTCATCTTGTCCGAGCAGGACTTGAGTCCATTGTTTTCCAAGTCCGGGATGTCGTTGAGGTGGTCTCACGGGAAACGGGCCTACGAATCGAAACTTTGGCGATTGACGGCGGCGCCTCCGCGAACGAGTTCCTAGCCCAGTTTCTAGCAGATCAGATAGATGTCGAGGTCGTCCGGCCCAAGTACCTTGATACGACTGCCCTCGGTGCCGGCTATCTTGCCGGACTAGGGGTAGGATACTGGGAATCGATCGACGAGTTGATCGAAATGTGGGAAGTCAACCGAATATACCGACCGCGGATCAAGCCGGCGTTACGCGAGCAGCTCTACACTGGATGGCTTCGCGCCGTCGAAAGAGCCAAGGGTTGGGCCACCGACTCATAGCGCTTGGCGACTTTCCTCCGCCTGCGCAATCAGCGTCTCCAATGCCAAGTCTTCCAGTGACTCCACTACATGATCCGCGTGTTCGAAGCTGAAGTTTCGCGTCACCGCGTTGGGAACTGCCAAACAGTAGATGCCGGCTGCATTGGCCGCGCTGATGCCGTTCGGTGAGTCTTCCAGCGCTATTGCCTGTTCCGGCTTGATATTGAACTCATTAAGCACGGCGAGATACACGCCCGGGTCCGGCTTGCCGGCACCGACGTCATCGCGGCACTTGACGGTATCGAAGTCCTTGGATAGACCGATCCGCGAGAGTTGCCCCACGACCCACTCACGGGTTGAGCTCGATGCGACACCTAGTCTCAACCTCAGTCGTTGGGCGTCATCTATATACGTCTCGACCCCGGGTAAAATGGGCTGGCACTCGATTAGGTCCCGGTTGCGCCGGCGGCGTTTCGCCCGGATAGCTTCGCGATCGATAGGGTGACCGATGAGTAACTCGAGGTGCTCGTATGGATTGAACACTAAGTCGGCGCTTGATCGACCGATGACCGGCAGCCAGTCCTCCTCTGGGAAAGGGTGGCCGAAGTCGGCGTAGGCCTCGCGCCAGGATTGAATATCCGGCGACTCCGTATCGAGGATTAGCCCGTCAAAATCGAATATCAACGCCCGAATCATTTAGTTACTCCAGCTGAGAATAATCCAGTAAAGTATAGTATCTCGACAGCCCGCCTCTATCAGTTCGCTCAGGATCTCTCCTGCGGCGGTAATGGTATGAACACATTGCCGTACTACACACCGCCGGCAGTCGTCAGGACGGTTCGAGAACCGCCCAGGGTGGAGAATGGAAAGACTCCGTCCGGCCAGCATCGGTTCGCCTGGGGTTGCTTCCAAAAGGCAAAATACAAAACAAGAGCCCAGGCAGCCCGCCGGCGTCCGTAGGGACGGCTCCCAACGTCCCAGGCGCGGAACCGGAAAAACCCGGCCGGCGTGTGTCAGTCCACACAGGATCCATTCGAAAAAGGCAAGATTACAAAACAAAGGTTCACTTGAACCCGTGCCAAGCCTGGTGGCGAGCCGCGCGATCGACCGACTCTGGCGCTGGCGAGGCCAGAGGGACTCCCAAGAACCCGCCGGCAGTCGCCAGTAAGCTTGGGACGACAATTCTTTGGGGTAACTAGAGGTCCGCTGATATCATCTAGGGGTAGAGGAGAGCATTCACAGAGATGTCAATAATCACCGATAGCCGCGCCGTTTGGTCCATGGCGGATTGGGCCCGCGCGCTGCTGCGCGTGCCGCTGCTATACAAAGTCTTAGTAGCAAATTCTGTCATCGTGGTGCTTGGTGCAATATTTGGCACCCTCATCACCGCCGAAGCGGTTCGCTCATCTCCCGATGAATCCCGCGGTTTCATGGTTGTCATGTTCGCGGTAATTGGTACCAGCGTCAGCTTGGGTGTGAACTTGGTCGTGTTGCGGGCAGCTTTCCGGCCGATTGCGGCGTTGTCGCGCACCGTCGACGAAGTCAGCCGGGGAAACCTTGGCGCCCGCGCCAACCTCGGATTGATTTCGGACCCGGAGTTTGACCGGCTCTCCGATACGATAAACGGCATGCTTGACGGGATGGAGAGGTACAGGGATCAGGTACAAGAACTTAGCTCACGGGCAATTACCGCTCAAGAGGAGGAGCGCAAGCGAATCGCAAGAGAGTTGCACGACCAGACGGCGCAATCGTTGACCTCCATTCTGTTGATGCTTCGTCTAATAGAGAACAATGGCGAGCCCAATGCGTTAGGAGCGCGGCTTGCGGAGTTGCGCGAACTGACTGCCAGGGCCATTGACGAGGTCGGCAAGCTCGCGATGGATCTACGCCCAAGCACTCTGGATAACCTCGGATTGAGAGCAGCGATCGAATGGTACGCTCGCGAGTACTCCGAAAAGATGGCGGCCAAGGTAGAGTATGAGGCTATCGGATTCGAGAATCGACTGCCGGCTCCCGTAGAGGTCGTCATATATCGACTGGTCCAAGAGGCATTCACTAACATCACTAAGCACGCCAAGGCGGATCAAGTGTCGGTGAGACTCGAACAACGGACTGACTCCGTACTAGTTACAGTCAGCGACAATGGCGTTGGCTTCGACACTGGAAAGATACTCGAAGCTGGCGAGAGACAGGGTCTAGGGTTATTCGGTATGCAGGAGCGATTGGCACTGGTCCAGGGGAGTATGCAGATCAACTCGGAAATCGGACGAGGCGCGCTCTTGTCCATCAAGATTCCGCTTGACGAAGCCAGCAAGGTATCAGGCCATGAGCAACAAGATTAGAGTATTACTGGCCGACGACCACACAGTGCTCCGGGCCGGGCTTCGGTCTTTGATCAGCCATGAGACGGACATGGAGGTGGTCGGCGAGGCAAGTGACGGTCAAGAATCGCTCGCCAAGGCCACGGAATTAGAACCGGATGTAGTTGTGATGGACATCGCTATGCCAAAGGCAAACGGCCTGGAAGCTATCAGTGCATTGCGCCGAGGAGGCGTCAAATCCAAGATCCTTGTGCTTACTATGTACTCCGAAGAGCAGTATCTGATGCAGGTTCTGCGTCGGGGCGGTAACGGCTACGTGCTTAAGCGCTCTGCCGACACCGAGCTGATGCAGGCGATCCGAACCGTGCACGCCGGCGGTGTTTTCCTTTATCCCTCGGCGGCGAGACTGCTCCTGGACGACCGGTCAAGCGACGACGGTGAGAGCGCCGGGCTGGACCTGCTAACCGAACGCGAGCGAGAGGTTCTTAAGCTAACCGTCGAAGGTTATACGAACCAAGAGATCGCAACTCGGCTAATCATCAGTGTCAAGACCGTCGACACGTATCGATCGAGAATCATGGAGAAACTAAACTTACGCCACCGTTCCGAGCTGGTAAGGTACGCTCTGAGGAAGGGCCTACTAGCTCCTTCCTGATTCGATCCGCGAGTCCATATCGAATATGGCAGCTCCGGAACAACCTCTGGTAACGCAGACCCACCCAGTCTGTCCCTCTGTGGATACAGAAATAAGAGTTGAGAAGTCCTCTGACATTAGAGACGTTGAAATTCGGTTGCCGGGCGTGTTAAAATCCCATATGTATTTTGTGTGGCGGCAACAGTCTCGCAATTGACGAACAGGGACCGCCGGGCATCGTATCCGTTGGACAAGAATTCAGCCTCACATCAAATTACCTTTTCGCGTCATTTGCATGATCACCAAGGTCAGCAGACGCCCAGCCAAAGGAAATTGACGCGCAACTTAGGAGGGGATGGTTGATTCAGGCTACATTTCGCCGCGTAGACACCATAGACGAGGTCGGACCTTTTGACGCCGATCTACTAGAAGCGGAATCCTCTTTAGGTCAGGCTATCAGCATAGACGAAAGCAACCTTAGCCCCGACGAGATCATCATCGATGATCCGGTCAAGATGTACCTACACGAGATTGGCCGAGGGCAGCTCCTTACGGCAAAGGACGAAAAATGGTTGGCTTGCCGGCTCGAAGAAGTGTCCATGCTGGATCGGATCGAGCAGGAGTTATCCGAAAGCCTCGATTATGAGCCTTCTAGCCTTGATGTAGCCACCGAGATCTATCGCTGCATCGCTGACAATCGCAAGATTGTCAACATAGTGACCAACCACGCGGATATTCCCTCCAACATCTCGGTCGCCGAGACCATTTACCACCCTGAGTTTCGCAAAGAAATCGACTACAGCATTGATGCAGACATCACCCAAGAAGTCAGCGAAAAATTCGAGCTTTCCATCGATGACAGCCAGAGCATAATTGTAGATTTCTCTGTCTCCACCAGGGCGCTGCCCGCTCGGTTCAGACCTCTGATGGACTGCCCCTCAGTAGACAAAATGCGCTGTTGCGAGGACGTGGGCCAAGAGTTGATTCAACATGAGGCCGAGATTGGCTCTCATTTCAATGGATTGAGACGGGGAGCCGAATCAGCCGAGCAGCGATTGACCAGGGCTAATCTCCGGCTGGTAGTCAGCGTGGCAAAAAAGTACCTGGGTCGTGGCATGGCGTTTCTCGACCTCATCCAAGAAGGCAACCTCGGGCTGATGAGGGCGGTGAGCAAGTTTGACCACCGCCGAGGATTCAAGTTCAGCACATATGCCACTTGGTGGATCCGGCAGGCCGTCAGCCGGGCTATCGCGGATCAGTCTCGTACGATCCGCGTTCCCGTCCATATGGTCGAGGTTATTAACCGGCTCACGCGAGTCTCGCGCGAGTTGGTTCAGGGTCTCGGAAGGGATCCGACACGAGAAGAGGTTGCCCTGATGATGGGGTTCTTCGATGAAGAGCTCGAAACCGACCTCGTGGACCTGGTACTGATCACGGCGGCGCAGCGCGGCGTGCGAGTGCCGATCATAGACCCAACCCGGCGGCGGGACTTTATCCTGGGATCTGGAATATTGAACCGGGCAAGCGACCTTCCTTCTCCGCACAAGGAATCGGTCGAGTTGGCCACCATCCGGGTGCGCGAAGCGAGCAAAGTAGCCCGCCGACCGGTATCCCTCGAAGCTCCAATCGGAGAAGACCAAGACAACCACTTGGGAGATCTAATCGAAGACCGGTCATCGCCGGCCCCGTTGGATCTCGCGACTTGCCAGCTATTGAGAGAACAGGTCGATGGCGTGTTGTCATCACTATCCTTGCGGGAAAGAAGGGTACTACAGCTACGATTTGGCTTAGAAGACGGTCACAGTCGCACGTTGGAAGAGGTCGGCTGCGAATTCGGCGTCACGCGTGAGCGCATTCGCCAGATTGAGGCGAAGGCCCTGCGAAAGCTGCGCCATCCCAGCCGGTCGAAGAAACTGCGTGCGTATCTCGATTAGCCCAGTCGCGTTCCAGCTATCGCCCTATATCCCCTGATAAAATCGCCGGCCGCCATCTCCTTGCGTCCCTCCATTTGGACGCGCTCTACCGCTATCTGGCCATCCCCAGTACCGATAAGCAGTGTGTCGGCATCAGGACTGATGGCCACCTCGCCTGGAGCCAAACCGATCGACTCCGCCACTGTCACCTTGACCAGTTTGATGGACCTACCACGCCAACCGCTAAACGCACCGGGCCACCCGTAGTAAGCCCTCACCATTCTGCCGATGTTCTCCGCCGATTGATTCCAATCTATAAGTCCGTCCGATTTCTTGAGTAGTCTGGTGAGGGTAGCGCCGCCCTCATCCTGGGGAATCGGCTCGATCTTGCCCCCCTGCTGACGCCCTAAGACATCAATCACTAACTCGGATCCTAGCACTGCAAGACGCCGGCCTAACGATTCACTCGTATCGTCAGCGTCTATCGGTGTTGTCCATTGTCCCAAGATATCTCCAGCGTCCACTCGTTCATTCATGAGAAAGACGGTGACGCCGCTAAGACGATCGCCGGCTAGAATAGCGGCGGGAATCGGTGTGGCGCCGCGATGTCGAGGCAACAGCGAAGGATGCAGATTCACGCAGCCCAGCCTTGGCGTTCGCAATATTTCCGCCGGCAAGATTAGGCCGTAAGATGCGACCACGATACTATTAGGTTTGTAATCGGCAATCTGTTCCCAAAACTCCGGTCGGCGCAGAGTCGTAGGCTGTAAGACCGGCAGCCCAAACTGCATCGCCATTTCCTTCACCGGTGATGTCCGGGGCCTCCGTCCGCGCCCGGCCGGTCGATCCGGCGCGGTACATACGCCGGCTACCTCATGTCCTGCTCCGTGTAGCGCCTCTAGCGTCGGCACCCCAAACTCGGGCGTGCCCATGAAAATGACTCTCACCTCTTGCTCCGATATTCCGCGTTCAACGACCGCATCGTCCGAGGTATTCCCTCATCCGACCGATGGTACACATCAAGGTCAGATTTGCCCGCTAACGACGCCCATCCCGACTCGACTTGCGAATTGACACCCCACTTTGCTCGAATTAATGTCTGTACAGTAGATTTCGGCGGCATACGAACGATTGCCTAAAGATCCCGGAGATCTTCGCCTTGATTCGAAACTTACTGCGCCTGCTCGCGGTCACGCTGGCCTTGGGCGTGGGCGGCGCGACAGTTGGCCTCGTCCTATTCTATCTGCTGGAAATCCCGCCATATTACCGAGCGAAATCACTCGAGCCCGAGTCGATGCCTTATGATATCGTTCTCGAATTGCTCAAAGCTCGGGACTTACCCTCTGTACGAGAAATGTTGGGTCAAACCGAGGGGGACATCGACGGTCCCGCGCCCGGAATTGAGCACCGGGTAATGCGCTTGAGCACACGATGGGGAGCCGTCGCTGCAGCCGGCGCACAAATGCCCGAAGACCGCAACTCAAGTCGAGTAGTTGTTTCATGGATCACGTTGCAAAAATTTGCGAGCCCACTCGATGCCCGACTGACCTTGTTCCGGATGGCCCATGCACGTCGGGAAACAAATCCAGAGGTAAACCCAATTAAGGGCTTCATGTATACGACTGCCGATGTTCCCGATGCACGCGAGTCCAGAGAGCCCGTGGACCCATCGCAGGCTGGCAGGAGCTCAGCAACACTTAGATGGACCCGTTTTGTTTGGGTTGACGGGGATTGGATCGGCTTCATACAGGTTCCGGATGATCGGTATGCAACCGCGATGTTGAAACATTTTCCCTATTTGAAGGTATCAGAACAGCCGGATTTACTTGAGGGGATAGATGGAAGGCTGGTATTACCGATCCTGGGCATGGTGGTATCACTCGCCTTCTGGCCAGTGGCGGCGTCGCGGGTGATTACCCTGCGTGCACACCGGAATATCGGGGCCGCATCAGCCAATCATCTTGGTCACACATTATTGTCTCTGAACAGCGATGATCAACGATGGCATATTAGATCCACAAATGGCACTGACTTTATCGCTGAGTGGAAGATTGACGACCGCACGTGGCAAGCACTATTTGGCAGACATGGCCTTTCCAGAGCCAGAGGCATCAGGCTGCGCGTAGACCGCCGGCGAAAGGTGATAAAGGCGGCGGACTATGGCTATTTGGTTCGAAGTCGTGGCAAGTGGGGCATCGATAGCCAAGTTTCCATAGGTCTACGACCAGTTGTCGGAATAGATTTGTATCTTGGGCGTTACGCCTCGAACGGGGCCACCAGCGTTGTCGCCCCGGAGGATCCGGTACTGGCGGCGGGACGAGGGTACAAAGTATCCGCGATCAAGAGTCAGGTTGTGGAGACGGTATTGACCGCCGGCTGGAGCTACCAGCCCGTCGTTTTCATGAATTGGAGTTGACCGAGTCGCTTCTGCTGAACGTGGTGGATAGTGTCCGAATGCAAGAATGCCCTCGTCTCGGGCCGGACGCTCGAAGTTCACGGGAAAGCCATGCGAGGTGCGTATGAGTCGATCTTTGCGACGTCTCCTACCAGCAACCGTATTACTTTTCGTAGTTGGCGGGGCGCTAGGACTATTGATATCCTACGCGCTCGAGACCGCCCCTTTCTATCGCGCCAGTCCCCTAGATCCCCAGTCAACGCCAATCAACGTGCTTCAACAGTTGGTTGAGGCGCGCCGGCTGTCCTCGGAAGAGTTCCGAATAATTTCCTCGGAGGAATCGTCCTCGATGCCAGTAAGCTCCGGCGGCACGGGGATAGGACACGTGCGCGCTAACTTGGGCGAGGTTGCGTGGGCTCAGGTGCGGATGGAGGAAGACTTCGAGGGACCAAACTACATCTACTCCTGGGTCCTACTGAGGAAGTTTTCCGATCCGATTCAATCACGAGTTGCCCTGATCCGACTCGCGCGCGAGAGTCGATTCGACAGTCCGTATGTCAATCCAATTCAAGGGTTCTTGTACTCGAGCGGATACTGGGATGGGGTAGTGATCCGATATCACACAACGATTCTCACTTGGGTGGATGGAGTTTGGCTCGCGAGCATCTTGATACCTGACGACCGATATGAAGAAGCGATGCTCCGACACTTTCCCTACGTCAAGACGCGGGATCAGCAATCCACGTTCCTCGCGCTTGGAGACTTGGAGGTCGAGCAGAAAATCGCGTTACCGGCCATCGGACTGGTGCTTGCTGGCGTTGTTTGGCCGGTCGTAGCCTCGCGGGCCTCGACTCTGAGGCCAACTCGGTCGTCTCGAGTAGCCTCGGCCGACGAGATGAGAAGAGCGCTCATGTCGAGCAATGCCAACGATCAGCGCTGGAAAATTAGTAGATCAGCGGACAACGAGTTTGTGACCGACTGGGAGGTGCGCGAGCGTACGTGGCAAGAGCTATTTGGCAGAAACGGTATGACCGGAGCTTTGGCGCTGCGGTTGCGACTCGACAATCGACGCAAGACGGTGAAGGTGGCGGAAGAACGATATCGAGTCATTGCCATAGGAAAATGGAGAGCCGACGGCGAGGTGCAGATCCAGCGCCGGCCGGTCATCGGGCTGGACTTGAGAGATTGGAACCATCTTAAGGAGAATAGCACGGATGCTGATCCGAAAACAGCCCCGGGATCACAGAATCGCGGGAGCTACGACGTATCGCTGATGAAACGAAAGGTCGCAGAAGCGGTGCTCAGAGCCGGCTGGAGCTACCAACCGATCATCTTCATGCGTTGGAGCTGAGCAAGTTACATCAGATCAAGAGAATCGCGGCATATTTGCCGTAAGTACCAACTTTAGCGACGAACGCCCGTTACGCTGGATCGGCTTATGTCCCCAGAGCCCGGTGCAGCGACCGCTCTAGAGCAGTCAGGAAAAACCCAACCTCTTGCTCACCCATTGGCGTCGATAGACACCCGAGTAGAGTCTTGGAGATAATCACACCCTCATCAAGAAGATTAATGTGTAACTTTGCGATCAAGTCGGACACTGCTGATTGCTGCATCGAGCTGCGGTAGTTGGCTATCGGCTCATCTGTGAACAGAATTCGGAACAGCGAACCATCGCCGGTAATCTGGCCTTTGGCGCCGGCCGCGGCGATGATCGAGTTGCCTTCGTCGCGCAGCTTGCGTCCTAGCCGGCCAATGCGGTCATATTCCGCCGGCGTCATCTGCTCCAACGCTGCGTAGCCGGCCACCATCGTCAACGGGTTGGCGCTAAAGGTACCACCGGACGCAACTACGGGGTTGCCCAAGCTTGGATCGAGCAACGCCATAATATCGCGCCGGCCTCCGACTGCGCCCACAGGTAGACCGCCGCCAATTATCTTGCCAAACACCGTAAGGTCCGGCTCTCCACCGTATGCGCCTTGGCCGCCGCCGTGAGAGATGCGGAAGCTAATAACTTCATCGAAAATCAGAACAATTCCATACTCGGAAGTGATCTCCCTGAGGAATTGCAGAAACCCTTCGACAGGGCGAACGAATCCGGCCTTGTTCGACAGTGGGTCGAGTATGAGGGCGGAAATCGACTGATGATTCTCTTCCAGCAGCCTCTCCACAACGGGCCGGTTGTTGAAGGGCAATACCAACACATCTCCGGAAACTGAGTCAGACAGACCACCCGAACCCGCGACGCTCGTCGGAGCATGCTCGTCACCCAGGTCCAATCCCGGCAAGCCGTTGCTAATCTGTGCATAGTCGTAATAGCCGTGATAGAAACCCTCGAACTTCGCTATCATCGAGCGACCTGTATGCGCCCTTGCGAGCTTGATAGCCAACATGACGCTCTCGGTACCGGAGTTG
The DNA here is from genome assembly GCA_965220775.1 of Chloroflexota bacterium. GTDB lineage: Bacteria > Chloroflexota > UBA6077 > FW602-bin22 > JBCLEL01. The sequence goes on along the minus strand of OZ244845.1, from coordinate 2,786,319 downwards.
CCAAAGCGGATTTGCTCCACGGTCGAGACCCGTTCGGACATTAGTCTTGCGAGGCTAATTTCCTCTTCAGCCGGCTCGGAAAATGCGGTACCGCGCTCGATCTGATCTATCAGAGCCTGCTTGACGGCTGGATTCCCGTGTCCATGTATCAGCGCAGTCATGTTGTTCAGAAAGTCGAGCCTCTCTACCCCCTCGGCGTCGGTCAGATAGCAGCCCGACGCCGATTTAGCATAGAGAGGATTAGGTTGAAAATGATAATGGACACGTGAACTGCCGCCGGGAATAAACCTTGACGCTTCTTCATACAGCTTGGCACTCGCCGAGTCCGGCGACAGGAACGTGTTGTGTCGAACGAATTGCAGCGTCTGGCTCATCGACAATACCTCCAAAGCTGGCCGGATGAGGCGAGGTTTCCGAACAACCTGTGCACCCCGACCATTCTCGACGAGAACATATTACCCTACATCGCCGCGGCAAGTGATGAGGGTTTAGAGCTAACCCATCGTCGAATTTTGTACCGGGCATCTCGATTTGGGTGAGGAACTACCCTGGTAGGAGAACCTGATGGGTCTCCGCGTCCACGGCTATGCGATCCCAGCCGTACAGCATGGGGACGAGCCTCAAGCCGGCCCAAATCGACGACTGATCGCTGTAGTGTGGACTACCGGGATGGCCGGAGGCACCCAGCGGGACGATCCAGCGAGAATTGTCCCATTCTGCCGGATCGAAGACGTAGCGGGCGACGGAAGCTGTACCCACCACGAAGGGTTCTGATGGGGAGTAAGCGGCGCATTGAGGTGTATCGCCATCACCGCCCATCGGAATCGAAGGTGGGTCCAACACAGCGGCGAACCTGGGAAACGTCGCGGATAGTGTGTGAGTCGGCCGCGTAGAGTGGACGTCGCCCCACCGCCAAGCGTCGATGTCCCGCCCCAGCCGGCCCTCCAGGAATGCCAACCCGTCGGCTAGCGACCGTGAGATCAACGAACTCCAGTCGGCATCCGGCGGAAGAACAGTACCGTCATCCTCCTCGCCCATTTGCGCAAGCATGGCCTCCATCCGCGCCGCGTGTCCGGGTACTCCACTCCCGGTGCCGTCGAGTGCCTCGTCCGCCAATCGTCCAAATACAATGCTTAGTAACGCTCGGGTCAAGTTGTCCCGGAAGGCGCTGTAGATTGCCGGCGCCGGCTCATCCCGCCTCATTCCGCCATCCCATCTTGCCAGTATTTCTTTGGCTTTCGCGGACAGATCGTCAGCCGGATCGGTCTGCAGAATCAGATTGGTGTAGGTCAGGGCCGGAATGGATTCGACGTCCGAGTGCACCAGGGTCATATCGGTCACCGTCGCGGCCTGGATTTCGGCGAGCCGTTCGGTAATGCGGCGGGCGCGAAAATCTGGCGCGTAGTGTAGGGAGATGTGGTAAGGATACTCATCGCCGGCTATCCGATTGTTTGCCGTGACGATATAGCCGGCATCCGGGTTCCGCGAACGGACCAACTCCTCGAATGGTATATATCCTTGCCACTCATGCGCGCCAGTCCAGCCGGGCACAGGCAGCCACGCGTTTTCCATCGATCGAAGGGGTACCCTTCCGCGATTCAGGTAGCCGATGTTGCCGTGGACATCGGCATACAGGAAATTGTTGCAGGGATCAACCCAAGTCCTCATCGACTCGTCCAGTTCATCACCGGATGAAGCGGTGAGCATGTCGAGAATGGCCTCGGCGGTAGCGTTCGGCTCAGCTGTCGAAGTGTATTTGAAAGCTATGGCGTATCCGCTTGCGCGGTCTCCGGCGATGATTGGCCCGTGATGAGTCGAAGCGATTTCCAACTCAACGGGAAGGTCGTCCCTAACTCTGATCGTCTCCTTCCGAACCTCGGCTCGTCTCAATTCGTCTCTAAATTGGTACAGACTCGGATCATCCCGGTCGAATTGTTCGATGAACAGGTCCTGATAGTCGGCCATTGCGTGTGTAACACACCAAGCCACGTGGTCATTGTGGCCGAAGTGTGGAAATCCGGGACATCCCGGAAATGAGAGGCCGACGGCATCAAACTCCGGACAAGCTACGTGGTTCTGATAGTAAGCGTTCGGCACATCCAAAGCGCGATGGGGATCGCCGGCCAGGAGCGGGTTGCCGGAAGCAGTTCTACTTCCGGACAGCGCCCAGTTGTTGCTACCGGCATCCAACCCACTGAGCATGTTGACCGCCGCCGCACCGCGGGATATCTCGGCGATTCCGTCGGCAATAGGGCCGTCATACTGAGCGCCGGGCGGAACTATCAGTAGTTGGCCGGGCCCGTAACCGGGAAAAAGACGTGATGCCCGCTCGGTTCCTAGCTCACGTACAAGTCTCGCCACCCAAAGCTTGCCTTCGAACGTACCCATCATTATGTGACGCACTTTGAAGACCGCCAGACAATCCCAAGGCTGCCAAGGTTCGGGGTGTTGTCCTACCAGGCCATACTCGACCGGTAAGGGGTCGGCATCCTTGATGAATGCATTCACCCCGGCGGCGTAGGCTTCTAGCATTGCCCTCGCATTCGCATTAACCGATCGGTAGTCTTCCTGAACGGTAGGCAGGATTTGAAGGCGCCGCATCAGCAAGTCTTGCTCTACAGCGACCTTGCCGGCGTATTCCGCCCAGCGCCCATAGGCACGGTGCCGGTCATAGTCCATGTGCCACAGCCGGTCCTGGGCGGTGGCGAATCCCTGTCCGAAGAACGCGTCGAAGACCGACCGCGCTCTGATATGAGGAATTCCGTTATTGTCCCGATATATATCGACGTTGGCGCTCAGACCCTCAATCGTCCTCGTACGCGTCACATCGGGCAATGACGAACTCATACTATCTCTCAGATCTTGTAGCGTTACCATAGCGGCCTTTTTATGAAAGGATTTACGGATGATTGGCTTGGTAGCAAGTTTACAGCTTTGGGAGTCGCAACCGCGATGTCTTCTGGAGACTCGTACATTTAAAGCTAACAGTCGGAGGTGTGTCCGTGTCCAGTATCTACCTGACGTCTCACCGTCACGAAGTGAATGATTTTCTAGAAGCGAACGAGCTATACCACGAACGAGGTTGGAGCGACGGGTTACCAATCATCCCGCCAACCGAGGACCTGGTGCTAACGTTCCTAGAAGCAGGCGGCAGAGATGCATCAGATGTACTGGGCACGGAGCCGGTCAGAGGCAGGGTAATCACCGCGGAGAAAGCAGCGATCAACGCCGTGATGGCCGGATGCAGGCCGGAGTATTTCCCGGTGGTTCTGGCGGCAGCCGAGGCTATCTGCGAGGACCAGTTCAATCTGCACGCGATCACGGCCAGCACCATGGGCGCGGCTATTCTGATAGTCGTCAACGGACCCATCGGCCGGCAGATAGGCCTGAACTCGGGCGTCAACATCTTCGGACCGGGTCGACGGGCCAACGCGACTATTGGACGCGCGATTCGACTCATAGCAATCAACGTGATTGGCGCAATTCCGGGCGAGCTTGACAAAGCCACGTTTGGACACGCGGGAAAGTACAGCTGGTGCATCGCAGAAGCCGAGGAAGAAAGCCCCTGGGAGCCACTCCACGTAGAGCGGGGTATGCCGGCCGGCGACAGTGCCGTTTCGGTCTTTGCCGGGCTCTCACCGTGGCAGGCAACCAACCACGCCGGACACACCCCCGAGGCCATTCTCACCACCGCAGCCGATGCCCTCAAGTCTGTGGGCCCGGATCAGGGTGAAGTCCTGCTGATAATGTCGCCTGAGCACGTTGGACACATTCGCTCTGCCGGTTGGAGCAAGCTCCAAGTGAAGGAGTTCCTAGCGGATAAGGCGCAGCGTACCGTGCGAGACTGGGCGGACGCCGGTCGTCTTGAGTCGAAACAGTCTTTGGAAGACGAGAGCCGGCTTTTGGGTGTTTGCCGCAGCCCGGACTCGGTCACCATCGTGGTTGCAGGTGGCGCTGCCGGAGCCTTTGTAGATATAATCCCGTTGTGGGGTGGTGGTACCAACTCCACGCCGGTCACGCGAGCTATTGAAATACCCGTTGGGCCGGGCGGATAAGACCAACCCAATTACTGAGTTCTTAAGCCAATCAGCTCCGACACTCAGGAGGTGCAAATGGTCACGTCGTTTAGGACTTTGACGGTCTTAGATCCTACTGCTGAGACAGTAACCGTCCCAGCACATATGGCACAGCGTCCCTCGACTTTGGAGTTAAAACGGATTGGACTGCTCGCCAACGGCAAGGCCAACTCTGAAGAACTACTCCAAGCCGTGTTGGGACAATTGGCCAAAAACTACGATTTCGCGACTGTCGCAACCCGTAACAAGGGGAATGCTTCCCGACCCGCGCCCTCCGAGATTATGGCCAAACTGAAGCGGGAATGCGATGTGGTGATTACCGCCACCGGAGATTGAGGGTCCTGCTCTTCGTGCAGTTTGCACGACGGATTGACCCTGGAACGCATGGGAGTACCCACGGCCGTCATATGTACTCAGCCCTTTGTGAGTAGCGGCAAGGTCATGAGCCGGCTTCAAGGTGTGCCGGACTACCCATTTGCCGTCATCCCCCATCCTATTGGCAGCCTCACTCCGGAAGAGTTGGGCAAACGGGCAAAGATGGCCCTACCGCAGGTTATTCAACTGCTGTTGCGCCAGGACTAGTACAGACCCGCGTTACAGAGCCGTCAATGACCGCTGGTAGCTCCGGTGGATGATGTGGGCGCCAAGCAACCCAATGTGTCCGGTGATCGGATCCGGCCGAAGCGCCAGCCGTTCTCTCAGCCGGATGAACACGTCGTGAGCAATTGCGGAGAACGGTTGATCAGGGCCGGATTTGGTCGCCTCGTGGGTCGCTGTGGCGTATAGATCGGCGACCTCTCGACACTTTTCCAGGTACAGACGGCAGTCCGAACCGTACTTCACCGACTCACGTGTCATCCCGGGCACGACGTAGTGGTGCCCCATACAGAGGACACTTGGATCGAGGTCGAGCAACCGGCGCAGCGATGCCGCGTACAGCTCGGGATGCAGCATCAACGGTGAGCCACCTTCGCGGCTGCCGTTGCCGGGCGCAGAATCGCAACTCAAGACAATCCCCTCTCGCTCCCAGTAAAGGCTAACGCAGCCGGCCGAGTGACCGGGCGTATGCAAGACGTTCAACTCGATACCGCGACCGAGATCGATCACATCGCCGTCGTTGATGACGCCACTGATTTGGGGAGGCCGGCCCATATACCGGTGCATCTCCTGGCGACCGGCCTCCATCTGATCCTGTAAACCAAACAGCTCCATGGCAGGCCGCTGCAACACCTCAAACTGGCGGTCTGGGTCCTCAGCGATCTCTTTATCCGCCGGATGGATTAGGATCTCGCACTCCGGCGCCGCTTGACGCAGCGACTCGTTTCCGCCTACGTGATCGTAGTGTCCGTGCGAGTTGATGATGAGGTCGATGTCGGCGAGCGAGCGACCGATGCTCTGTAACGCCGGCGCTATATATCTCGCCGGATCGGGCGCGGTGCAAGTATCGACGATCGCCAGCTGGTCACCTTCCAAGAGGTACAACTCGGTATGGCCGGCGCCGCCCCAATAGCAACCTATCTGGGTGATCTGAGGATGGAACTTGAAATCGGTGTGATTGAGTGGGTCCATTCTATCTCCTCGGCAAAGGAACGCGGGCGTATGCGCGCAAGGAATGAGATCGGAATGCGCCAAGGCACTCAGTATGGCCTCTTCAGCCATGTCGCCGTCCGACTTGAGGTCAGTGACAGGCTTCGTATTCTACTTGAGCTCTTGAATCACCGGTAAAGCCCGGCGACTCGACGCGAACGGAAAAACGGATGTAGACTGGCCCAACAGGAGAAAGCCTATGATCCGACATATTGTAATGTTCAATACGCTCTCGACGGCCGCCGAAGAAGACATTAAGGAAGTTCTCAGATCCGCCAAAGATGATCTTAGCGGTATAGAGGGCGTGCAGAACCTCGCTGTCAGCACGTCGTTCGAGGTGGTTCAACCGCCAAAGTACCGGTACGCGATAACCATGGAGTTCGAGAACGACGCCCTGTTGCAGAGCTACATGGTGCACCCAACTCACGACGAGTTCCGCGGCATCTTCTATCCAATTCGCGACGACTTCCTGATAATGGACTTGAGGGAACTGCCGGATCCTGTTTAGGCGCGGAAAGGCTTCTGATCAGACAAGGGAGACGTGCCGGCCGGTCCGGCTGGAGCGGTAGAGGGCCTCGATTACGGCCATGTTGCCAATTGCGTCCTCGGCCGGCGTGAGTGACTCCACACCGTCCCGGAGGCAAGCGGCGAACGCATCGGCCTGCAGGGTATATGCATTCACCGCCGGGAAGTGGTACTCGGAGATCCGGTCATCGATTACCAGGCGAACCGTCGTATCGGTATGGTCGGACGTCAGGAATCTCTCCACGAGGGCATAGCCTAGCTCGCCAAACACTTGGTAGCTGACCTTGCGGGCGTACTTGAAACCGCTGCTAACCAGTCCAACTTGGCCATCGCCGAAGTCGAGCATTCCGTTGAATGAGACCTCTACGCCGTGGTTCGGGTCAACATCCATAATGGCGCTGACGACCCTTGGCTCGGCCTGATAAAGCCAGCGACACAGATTAACCGGGTAGCATCCTCCGTCCATCAGGGTGCCACCGGCCAGTTGCTTCGACATCCTGATATTGGAGCCAAGATTAGCGATATCGACGTGGAGATATCCGCGAATCTGCCTGATCTTACCGAATCGCCCTTCGGCGATCGCGTCCCGTACCGGCTGGTGCTGCGGATGTTGACGGTACCAGAACGCCTCGATCAACAGTACGTTGTTCTTGCGGGCTACCTCGATCATCTGTTGGCACTCGTCGACATCGACCCCAAGAGGTTTCTCGCAGAGAATATGCTTTCCTGCTTTGGCGGCTTTGATCGACCACTCGTGATGCATGCTGTTCGGCAGCGGATTGTATACGGCGTCGATATCCGGGTCCGCCAGAAGCTCCTCGTAGGAGCCGTAGTGTCGTTCTATCCCGAACCGTTCCGCGAATTCGGCCGCTTTTTCACTACTCCGGCTGGCAATGGCGAGGACACGCCCGGTCCGCGACTGCTGAGTAGCGGGTATCACATGCAAGTTAGCGATGCGGGCTGTGCTGAGTATGCCCCAGTTCAGTTTGTCTGTATTAGCCAATGAGTTTCTCCTTGCAGGACGGCACTAGTGCCGCCGATGCGACTGCCGGTGGGATTGCTTGGGTTTTTGTTTTGCATTTTCGCCTTTTCTCGAGTGGTCTTTAGTCGGTCAATTGCCCGACGAGGGCGGCTCTAATGCCGACCTTACCGGGGTAGGAGGTTGATAGAGTGAACATGCGTTCAACATTCTAGCATTTTACGGGCGATCCCGTGCGAGTTAACAGAGGTTCGGTAGGGTCTCTCGACTACCCATTAAGGGCGGTCCAATTGCCGCCCCTTATGTGACGTTGGCCATCGTCGCATGGCGGTTTTGCCTATCCGTCCCACGTAGTCTCCTTCGCCGGAATCACCATGGCCTTGCGAAGGCCGCATAAGAGGATGAAAATTGGCAACGCGAGTTAGCGGAAGTTATGGGGCTCATCCATCCCGGATCGGAGTCCGGGACATGCTTTCATAGCAATCGCTCATGCCGGCTGGCGCCGGCACGCCAAGGTATGAAAAGCTGGAGTTGTGGCTTGGTACAGCGAATTTGCACGGCAGATTCTGCCACGCCCCACCCCGACCCCAGCGGGGGACAAGCCCCCGCGCTACATTTTCTCATTCCGCCTTCGACCATCGGTCTACAATTCGGCAGGATTCGCCGGTGGAGAGCCGGCATCGAAGTTGATTGGAGGGCGCATCCCGGATCGGAGTCCGGGACATGCTTTCGTACCAATCGCTCATGCCGGCTGGCGCCGGCACACCAAGGTATGAAAGCTGCGTGGTGGTTGGTGGAGAGGTTTGGGTGCCGTGCGTGCCACCCCTGCCACCCCTCTGGATTCCGGCCTTCGCCGGAATGACGAGACCGGCAGGTCTAACGGGTGCCACCTATTTTCGTACGAAGGTATGAAAAGCCGGAGTTGTGGCTTGGTACAGCGAATTTGCACGGCAGATTCTGCCACGCCCCACCCCAGCGGGGGACAAGCCCCCGCGCTACATTCCCCTCTCCCCGCCCCTCTGGATTCCGGCGAAAGCCGGAATCGCCATGGCCTTGCGAAGGCCGCATAAGAGGATGAAAATGGTGGTACGCCGGGCGGTGCAACGTGCGCGAACGAGCGGTCCGCCCTAAGCTGGGAAAAAGCCTCAGCGCTACAGTCCCCACCTCCCCACCCCTCTGGATTCCGGCCTTCGCCGGAATGACGATTGGGGGGCCGGACTGACGAGTGCGGGGCCGGTGGCATTCAGGCATACTTGAGGCCGCGTAACACCGTTTTCGTACGAATGACGAGAGTTGGGATCTATTCTCGTACCAATGACACTCACGAGACTGGTCCCCCTAAGTCTGAACAGTTACAAGTCGCGGAGATCGATTTGACTATGGAGCAGTCCATGCTATGCTCCAAGAACAATCGAATAAATCCAAGAGACCGTGAACAGAGATAGTAGGTTTCCCTGGGTGGCCCAGAGAGCCGGGCAAGGTGTGAGCCGGCGCCACCGCAAAGAAGCTGAATGGGTCTGGGAGTCGCTGCTCGAACGCCGAAGTCAGTAGACGCAGCCGGCAGTTCCGCCGTTATCTGGAAACGGGCATCGGATGGTGTTTGCCTAACCCGTGCCCTATACAAGAGCGGGTTCGCCAATGGCGAACCAAGCGGGGTGGCACCGCGGGAGTTGGCCTCACGTCCCCAATGGACGCGAGGCTTTTTTGTTCAAGTGTGTGAGCCAACCGAACCCAACTTGCGTCGTTGTCGGAAGCGTACCTAACGTGCCCGGGGCGACCGACTTTCATCGAACTCAGTGATTCCAATCATCAAGAGGAGATCCAAAAATGTCGGGCCAACGTCCGAAAAAATCCAAGTTCGCTCCGAGGGTGCTTTCCGGCGTCCAACCATCAGGCATATTGCACTTGGGCGTTTACTTCGGGGCTACGAAACAGCACATTGACCTGCAAGACGAATATCCGGGCGAGTGTTTCTATTTCATCGCCGACTACCACGCAATGACAACGATCCAGGATCGGGAGCTATTGCGCAAATACGCCAACGACGTAGCGCTCGACTATCTGGCGTTGGGTCTTGATCCGGCGAAGGCGACGTTCTACCGGCAATCGGACGTGCCGCAGGTCTGCGAGTTGACGTGGATCTTCAGCTGCGTTGCCGGGATGGGCCTCCTCGAACGGGCCCATGCCTATAAGGAAAAGCTTCAGCAGGGCTTGCGCCCGTCAGTTGGACTGTTTCTGTACCCGGTGCTCATGGCGGCCGATATCTTGGCGGTGCGCTCGACTACCGTCCCGGTCGGCGAAGACCAGGGCCAGCACTTGGAGATGACCCGGGACATCGCGAAGAGCTTCAACGCGGCTTTCGGCAACAAGGTGTTTCCGCTACCGAAGGCTCGCTACGACATCCCTACAGTTGTGCCCGGCATCGATGGCCGCAAGATGAGCAAGAGCTACGACAATGCGATACCCATCTTCGCGGATGACGACGAACTGCGATTGAAGGTGGGGCGCATAAAGACGTCGCCTCTGCCACTTGGGAGCCCTATCGATCCGGAGTCCGACATAGTGTTTGCTATCTACAGCCTGGTTGCCTCGCCGGACGAGCAGGCGGATATGCGAGGTCGCTACGAGGCCGGCTCGGTTGGCTATCGACAGGCCAAGGCCGAGCTAACGGAGAAGCTGAGGGAGTACTTCGGGCCGTTCAAGGCGAGGCGACGAGATCTCGAGCGGGACCCCGACTTGGTAGAGGGCATCCTCAGTGAAGGCGCCCGCCGCGCCGGCGCGGAGATCACCGAGACGTTGGAACTGGTGCGCGAGAGTGTTGGCTTGGGTAGGTACAAGGACCTAGCCGCGTCGTAGCGCCAGGGTCTGGCGGAGATTCGCGCCGCCGGGCAAGCGTCGATGCGGGCGGACAGTTCTGGCACCCGGCGACATAGCTAACAAGTTCGATTGATCGCCTCCCGGACACGGGCGGCCCATTTTTGAGGTGGACAAATGCTTGGACGATCCATAAGAGAAAAGCTGAAGACTGGTCGGCCAGTCCTGAGCATGGGCATAACCTTCCACAGTCCGCTTGTTGCCGAACTGCTCGGCCTGACTGGCTTCGATGCGCTTTGGTTGGATGCTGAGCACGGCATGATCGATGAATCGCATTGCGAGGATATGATTCGGGCCGCTTTCTTGACGAACAAGCCGGCTCTGGTGCGGGTGCCCAACGGCGACTCCGATACCATATTGTCGTACCTCGACGCCGGCGCCAGCGGCGTAATCGTTCCTCACGTCAACACGGCGGAAGAAGCTCGCGCCGCAGTCGCGGCGGCCAAGTACGCGCCGGAAGGGAATCGCAGTTTCGGGCCGTTACGCTTCTTCAGCCGGCGGCCGGGACATACCACCGACGACTACGTTCGCGAGGCAAACGAGAGTACAGTGGTGATCTGCATGTTCGAGGATGTGGAGGCGTTGGACGAGCTCGACGAGATCGTAAGAACGCCTGGCTTGGACGCATACATCATCGGCGCGTTTGACCTGTCGTTCAGTATGGGTCTGCCGGGCCAATTCGATGACCCAAGGGTGCGGGAAGTCATCGACAGAGTCATCGCCGCCTGTCGGAGCGCAGGCATCGCGACCGGGCTGCCGGCGTCAGGTGCCGAACAGGCAAGAGCCCACATAGATCGCGGCGCTCAGTTTGTCTCATTTAATGCCGCAGGCAGCTTGATCCTAGATGGGGCCAATAGGTTGTTGAGCGACATCAGGGCATAGATAACCGCGCTACGGTTTCATACCCATCACGTGGTAGCCGGCGTCGCAAAAGATCACGTCGCCGGTGATGCCGCGTCCCATGTCGCTGCACAGAAACAGCGCCAGATCGCCGAGCTCGGATACTTCGGTGTTCCTCTTGAGTGGGTTCACATCGCGAACGCCTTCGTGCATGTCCGAGAATCCCTGGATACCTCTGGCTGCGAGCGTCTTGATCGGGCCGGCCGATATTGCGTTCACTCTTATGTTGTATTCGCCCAAGTTGTGGGCCAGATATCGGACGGATGCCTCAAGGGCGGCTTTGGCGATCCCCATGACGTTGTAGTTGGGGAAGACTCGGTCGCTGCCTAGATACGTCATGGTGATGATGCTTCCGCCGCCACGCTTTTGCATCAACGGAAGCGCCGCGCGCGCCATCCCGGTCAGTGAGTAAGCGCTGATATCCAGGGCCGAAGAGAAGGCCTCCCTCGAGGTGAAGAGGAAAGGCTCGTCGAGCGCTTCCCTGGGGGCAAAAGCGACGCTATGGACCAGGATGTCCAATCCGTCAAACTCACGGTCTACCTGATCTACCGTTGCCTGGATTTCTTCGTCGCTCTGCACGTCGCACTGAATCGTCAAGGAGTCCGGCAAGGTGGCGGCCAATCGCTTTACGTTGCCACCGACGCGCTCTTGATAGGTAAAGGCGAGGCGAGCGCCGGCGCCGGCCAACGCTTGAGCGATGCCCCAAGCTATGCTCCGCTTGTTGGCTACGCCAAATACGAGTCCTGTCTTGCCTTCTAGTAGCATGTATACCTCCCGAAACTTCGACAGTCAGCTGACGAGTTCGGACACAGCGGTCCGGCCCCGTTCTGTCATACCCATTATGTGATACCCGGAGTCGAGATAGATTACTTGACCGGTCACTCCGCGCCCTAATCTACTGGACAGGAGTAGGCTCAAGTCTCCGAGCCCTGATAATTCTGTATCGCGTTTGAGTGGACTCGCGGCCGCGGCTCCTTTGTGCATTTCGGAGAATCCGCGAATGCCTTTGGCCGCTAGGGTCCTGATCGGGCCGGCTGAAATCGCATTTACGCGTATGTTATGTGGACCAAGATTGTGGGCCAGATATCGCACGCTGGCTTCGAGGGCGGCCTTGGACACACCCATCACGTTGTAGTTTGGAAAGACGCGCTCGCTTCCCAGGTAGGTCAGCGTGATGATGCTTCCGCCACCGCGTTTTTGCATCAAGGGTAGCGCGGAACGCGCCATCGCAATCAACGAGTAGGCGCTAACGCCCAACGCGGTCTGGAACGCCTGCCGGGTTGTGTGCAGATAAGGCTTGTCTAACGCTTCTTTCGGTGCGAATGCGACGCTGTGAACGAGGGTGTCCAATCCATCGAACTCGCGGTCTACTCGATCCATCACCGCCTGGATTTCCCCATCGCTCCGTACGTCGTATTTCATGGTCAAGGAGCCGGGCAGCGTGGCGGCGAGCGCCTTGACGTTGGTGCCGACTCGCTCTCGATAGGTGAATGCGAGGCGGGCTCCGGCGCCGGCCAAGGACTGGGCGATAGCCCAAGCGATGCTTCGCCGGTTTGACACGCCAAAGATAAGTCCGGTTGTGTTTTCGAGCAACATCGATGCCTCCGCAGCGTGTCGTCGATTGATATACAAGCGCTGGCGGCAGTGATTCGAAACAGAGTCGAAGCGCCGTCGCGCACTCTGATTCTAGTCGATCTCCGGCGTGTCGATTGCAGCTCGGGTTTTCGTCCCTGATCGGCCAACGAGTTGGAGAGAGTCTGAACGACACCTGACGCAGTGTTAGGAAGGCCGGTTGACACTATCGAGGAGAACAGTAGCGGGCCGGCGACCGTAGTGCGCCCGGCACCCTAGACGAGCCGCCCGCGAACTGCCGGTCGGTGCCGGGTATCAGACCCACCGGTGGGTAGCCAAATACTCGGCGAACTGAGATTGTGCGGTCATTCGACGGATGATCCGCTTGAATCAGGCACGAAGCTTCAACCGCTTTTCAACTGTCAGGCACCAACCGGCCAAGAGCAAGAGCGAGAATGAGAGACCGACAACTATGCCGCCGGTGTTGGCGAGCAAGTCCATCGTGTCGAAGGATCGGTAAGGCAGGCGAGCCTGAATGAGCTCCAGAACTGCGCTTTGGGCGACGAGGGCAAATGCGATAACCACGTGCCACCGCCTCGTGTACAGGCCGGCGAACCACACCATCAGCAAACAATACGAGAATGCGTGCCCGATCTTATCGATCAACGAGTAATAGACGACCGCGGGCCCCGGCAACAAGCTAACGGCGATAACGATGAATACGAGCATCCACCCGAGTAGTGACCACACAGTCGAATATCTTAGGGGTAACATGAACTGGAATTCCCTAACCGGTCGGGTCCGGCGATTTCCGCACGACCTGTACGCCGACGGACATGTCGACCCCCGACGCGTGGTCCGAAATCGCCGGGTTGAAATTGACCTGATTGGGCCGGCATGCCGTCACACGATCAAGGCCGTGGACCGGCTCCCGCCTAGCTAGCACGCTCGAAGATTCTCCAAGATAATATCCGTTCTGCGGTACTGGGTCTCGGTTGGGCAGTGTGGCGAGATGGGGGCCTGCCGGCGTCACGCGGTCAAGGAAAAACTAGCCCAGGCCTCCGCGAGTATCAGGAAATGCCCCGCAAGCTACTCGCTTGTTGGGCAATCGATACGTAGGTCATGCATTGTCTTGGGACAGCACACCTGCATTGACGCGGTCGCTAACCGATAGATTCTGTCGATAGATTGTAGGTTGGCGAAGACTATCCGCCAGCGAACTCCTAGATTCTAATCTATTTTCCGATGTGCTAAGGCAGTTCGGGATCTTGTCCATCGCTGGCACTGTGGCTTCGCGCCACTCTGAGTTGAAAATGCTCGAGGAGTAGGATGATTCCTACGACCGTCAGGGCCAGACCGAACATATCGAACCACCACGGATGAAACTCTACAGCCCCTAACGGGTCGGTATTGAAACCGGAGATGGGTGGCAAAAGGCCGCCAACCACAATTCCGTACCCGTTAAGAAGGGCGTGGGCACCGAGCGAGGGTATGAGCGAACCTGTCCGGAAGTAGAGAAAGCCGGATAGCAGTCCAAATACAAATGCCCCGGTGAATTGCCAGGGACTCAGGTGTACCATCGCGAACAGTAGGGCCGATAGGACAACCGCCCTGTTAACAGAGTAATGCTGGAGCAATCCTCGGAGAATGAGCCCACGGAAAAGCAACTCCTCGGTGATAGGCGCAAGCAAGACTCCAAGCAGTATGAAGGCGATCCAATTAGCTCTTAACTGAAGGAATGCTTCGACCAACGACTCCGGCATCGGCCATACAGACCTAAGAGCATTGTCAATTTCAGACAGGACGATAGTCAGACCGGCGAGGAGGATTATTAGCGGTAGCCACACACCGTTGTGAACCGGCCTGAGAGCCATTACCTCTTTCAGAGACAGGCGTCCCGCCTGTAGGCCGATTGAGATGGCCAGACCAAAGGAGATGACCGAAATCACAAACTGGGTAAACCAATGAAAAGTATCTTCTCCAATAATAATGATGGTAGCGATTGCGAGAATGAACTGGGAACTTACCAAGGCTAGGATTAGGAGAATCGCCTGCCCAAGTCCCGGGTACGCGCCGGGCTCTTCGGCGGAGGAATCCATCATTGGGTTGCAATCAAGTTTGGGCCAATCGTGGAGGAACGATGCGCTTCAATCGCCCTCGTGGTTGGATACGCGATCAACTCGGGTGATCGAGCGTCGCCCGGCGCGCAGACGTAGTTCATAGGATGCACCCTTTAGTCATCCCTATCCCCGGGCCAACTTGCTGAGAATTCCGATCCCTCGGCGGATCGCATCTTCGTTAGTGGAGTAGGACAATCGTATGTTGGTATTGCGTTCCGAGAAGATTTCTCCGGGGATGATCAATACGTTCGATGCAATAGACTTTTCCACGAAATCGTTGGTATCGAGACCTCTCATCTCCGGCATTATGTAAAACGACCCTTGTGGCTTGGTCACCTGGAAAGTTTGGCTGAGTAGCGAATACGCCAAGTCGCGCCGGCTTTCGTAGGTCGATATCTCCTCGGCCGGTCCCATTTTCAGCGCCTCCAACATCGCGAATTGAGCGAACGAAGGCGCGCAGACGAACGTATACTGCTGTAGCTCGGCCATCTTCGAGAATATCGCTTTCGGAGCCGCCGCATATCCGATCCGCCAGCCGGTCAGGGCGTGACTCTTCGAGAACGCATTGATGGTCACGGTGAACGGATATACGCTGCCGATGCTGAAGTGGCGCAGTCCATCGTATATGTAGTCCTCGTAGACCTCATCGGAGATTATCAATATGCCGTTGCGTTCGGCGATACTCGCTATCTCCTTTAGCGTTTCCGCCGGATATACTGCCCCGGTGGGGTTATTGGGGGTGTTTAGCATGATCGCCTTGGTTCTCGGAGTTATGGCGTCGGCCAACCTGCTTGGATCGATTGAAAATCGGGGTATGTGTCTACTAAGATCGGGTTCGCTCCCAGGAACCGCGCAAGCTGGATATAGCTCACGAAGTACGGGTCTGGGATTATGATCTCATCGCCTGGATCCAGAACCGCTGACATTGCCAGCAACAGGCCGCCGGAACTGCCGGCAGTGATCAACACTTCGTCCATCGCACAAGGAACGCTGTTGTCCCGATTCAGCTTTTCGGCGACGCCGGCTCGGAGAGGGTCTATGCCCTGGGTCGGGGTGTAGCCGCTCTTGCCCTCGTCTATCGCCCTTTTGGCCGCTTCCCGTACCGCCGCCGGCGCTGGGAAGTCCGGCTGACCGATTGAGAAGTTGATCGGGTTTATCGCCTTGGCGCCCAGATCGAAGACGCGCCGGATTCCCGAGCTTTCAATGACCTTGACTCGCTCGGAGAGAATCTCCTGCCCGCGTGAAACCAAGTAGTCGTCGTTCAAGTTTTTTCCTCAGATTCAGAGTAACAATTGGAGCGCAAAATGGACGATATTCTTTCGAGTAACTGTTCAGACTTGGGTGTGTTAATCCCCTCAATGCTCTTGAACTAACAAGGCCAAATCGCCATTCGGGACTTCGGTCGGCGGTCAAGGGGGAGATACAAACCTATCGATGTCAATCTCGCAAGCCGGCCGACCTCATCCCCCTGGCCCCCTTCTCCTCGCCAGGAGAAGGGGGAACTTTATTGTGGGGGACACCCCCACGTCCCCCGTCAAGGGCTTCGCCCTTGCAACCCATTCTTGGCTTTCGCCGAAGAGAGGCCCTCGCCGGTAATAGAGCCTGATCGGTGCGAAACCGCTCCTTAACGGAGCAGGTACTCCAGAATCTGAACACTTACACTTTCGATTTACCGACTGCCAAGATAGGCCGTTGAGACATTTACGACCGGGCCTATTGTACCAAGCGCAAGCGGCGTAGGGGCCGCCCCGTCGTTGGGTGGAAACCTCAGTAGGCCTTGGCTACGTACACGCGGTGGGCGCCTTTCCCGCCGCAGATGGCGCACGGACCGGTTGGACGAGCGTCCTCTTCGTCAAGGGGAATGCAGCGAATCGAGGCCTTGTGCCGTGTGATCTCTTCCTCGCATTTCGCTCCACCGCACCAATTTGCTCGCACGAAGCCACCACTCTGGTCGATTATCGCCGCCAGGCTTGCCAGGGATTCCGCTTCGAACGTGTTAGCCTCGCGGTAGGCCAATGCTTTGTCATAGAGCGATTGTTGAATGCTTGCGAGAAGCGCCGGCACGGTGATCGTGAGATCAGCTTGGGCCAAAGTCTCCTTCGCGCCCGTGTCTCGACGGGCGGCAACGACCTGGTCTTTCGCCAGGTCGCGTGGACCCACCTCCAAGCGCAACGGCACGCCCCGCATCTCCCAATCGTTGAACTTGTAGCCGGGCGTGAGTTGATCGCGCCAATCGGCCTTCGCTCGGACATCCACGTCCGATAGCTTCGCTAGTATTCCCTCTACTGCTCGCGATACCAGTTCCCTTTGGGAGTCATTGCGCGCGATCGGCACGATCACCACTTGATGGGGCGCGATGGCCGGCGGTAGGACCAGTCCTTTCTGCTCGCCGTGAGCGAGGATGACTGCGCCAATGAGCCGCCAACTCACCCCCCAACTGGTCGAATGGGGATGCTTGCGCTGCCCGTCCCTGTCCAAGAACGTCACGTCGAATGCTTTGGCGAAGCTATCGCCCAGGTAGTGCGAGGTTCCCATTTGGAGGGCCTTCCCGTCACGCATCAAACCTTCCAACGCGTAGGTGACGTTGGCGCCGGCAAACTTTTCGAGGTCCGTCTTACGCCCGACGACGACCGGAATCGCCAACGCGTCGCGCACGAAATCGGCATAAAGATCGAGGATCAAGCGAGCTTCCCTTTCGGCGTCGGCCTCGTCTATGTGGGCAGTATGCCCCTCTTGCCAAAGGAACTCCATAGTGCGCAAGAACGGCCGCGTGCGTTTCTCCCACCGCACGACGTTGCACCACTGGTTTAGGAGCATCGGCAAGTCGCGGTAGGACTGGATCCACTTCGCGTACATGGCCCAGATCATAGTCTCGGAGGTGGGCCTGACAACCAGCCCCTCCGCAAGCTCCTCGCCGCCGCCATGGGTGGTTATGGCCAGCTCCGGCGAGAACCCTTCGACATGTTCCTTCTCGCGCTGCAAGAATGAATACGGTATGAAGATTGGGAAGTAAGCGTTCTGGTGTCCAGTCGCCTTGAAGTCACGGTCGAGGCGCGCTTGGATGTTCTCCCAGATCGCGTAGCCGTAAGGCCGGACAACCATGCAGCCGCGAACCGGCGAGTAGTCGGCAAGCTCCGCGCGCAAGACGGTGTCCGTGTACCAGGACGCCGCCTCTTCTTCGTCCGATGCCGTGTTGATTTCTGGCGCAACCGGGCTGGCCTGCCGCTCGATATTGCTCACATCATCCTCCTAAGATAAGACAGACGTGAGTGTAATTGGGTATCCAATAATAATCAATCATCGCGGTCGGCCCAAATCCACCGCCTAACTTATGATTGAGGCTTTCGTGGGCATGCAGCGAGTGTACAGGACCGTGTCGGAGCCGTCGGGGTAATTGGTAGGCCACTGCTTGGCGGTCTTGTAGGCGTTGGCGGCGTTGTCAAGCCGATTCGGGCTGTTCTCGGGCTGAGGTCGAAGACTCCGCAAGGTCGGAGATGCGCCAAGGCGTGCGAGATGGCATGGCTAGGACTGGGCGACTTGGCTGAGTCGCCTTCGAGTGATGATTAGTTGTAGTAAACGTCAGGCTACGGTCGGGGTGGTGAGTGTGCCAGTGCCAGAATTCTACGGCGTGATCTGATCAAAAGGTAGTATGAGGGATGACCACGCCCTAGGCGGATGATCAGAGTCCGGGCATGGCGCACCACCCGTCCGGCGAGGGTGATGATCCCAAAGCGCACAGCCTTCAGGCGTTTGCTCACCCACTCACCGCCCAAAGCCAACTGCTTCAGCGCCGAGTTGAGGTTGAACGCCAACACCGCAATGGCCCACCAGGCAGCGTTGACTCCGAACTGCCCTGACGGCAGCCTGCCGCCAGCAAGGTCCTCTTTGAGCACCCCATGCACCTCCTCCCCCTTCCCGCATCTCTGACGATACCACCGAATCAACTCGTCTCCTGGTATACCAAGATTGGTTACCACTCCTGTGACCTTGTACCATCCTCTATCCGGCATCTCCATGACGGGGATCGACAACTCCAACTGGGACTCCATTCCCGGCAGAGGCGGCTTGTGCAGTCGCTCCCTTATCGCTATGAAACGGTACTCGGGACTGTTCTTGGAGTGTCCTATCCAGTTGGGCACGAAGCACACCTCGGCCCACTGTTGCCCTGTCATCGCCTCGCAGGAGCCCACACTCCGTCTCAACTCATACCATTCCTCCTCCGCCACTTCACCGATCGCCCGCTTGAACTCCTCTGTAACGTCCACCCCCACGGCAAACTCGATCACCCCGAAGCGTTCGTCTCTGCCCTCCGCGCAATACTTCAGAAGCTCCCTCTGATACCCGGCCGTGTCTGACCTCAACATCACCTCTTCTACTCCGGAAGGTATGTACCTCAACGACTCCCTCAGCACCCGAAGCTGCTGATAGCCCGCCGGTACATTGCCATCTCTAAACTCCGAGTGCACGATCTGATCGGCTTCGGCCCAGTAGGTGCTCAGCGGCTGATACGCCTTGTGCTTCTTGTAGCTGTAGAGCGCCTCCTGCTTGTGCGTCTCAACCAGCGTAGCGTCCATGTCCAGCGTTGCACCGGTATGCCGAGTATGGCTTTGCACGAAGCCCACCATCTCTGCGTTGACCCTCTTCAGACCATCCAAAGCTTCTGTCCCAGAGGGTATGAACGCCCTGTGCGGCTCACGCTTAGTCTCCTCCTCTTCGTCGTGGAACTTAGACAGATATCGGAACACCGCTGAGGACGACGGCACACTCCGCCGACGCTCCTTGCGCCACCTTCGTGGTAAAGCCCGACGCTCCCTCTGGCGCATCCCCTGTGTCTCTGCTCTGCTCAACACCCGACCCAGACCCTCGTCTTTCTCCAGTACACGGAGGTCCTCCACCGACTCTCCACCTGCCAGGTTCAGTAGTATTAACGAGGTGACCATCTGGCTGTCCGTCCAGCCCTGACCACCTTCCCGAAGCCCCACGTGACGTCCCACTGACCCTCTCAGATCCGCGACCTGAAAGAGGTCCAGGTAGGTTGCCAGACCCGCGAGAGCCGTCATACCGGTCGAATTCTTCTCCTCGGCGTACTGGAACGGCAAAGCTCCTTGCTGCATAATAGGTGCACCTCGTTGGTGATGGATTATTGCTTTCACAAATCATCATAGCCCGCTTTTACAGCGGGCTCCAACGAGGTCTTACATTTCTTTAGGTGGTGGATTTGGGTCGGCGCGTTGGGTTGGGTTGGAGCCGGCCTGGACGCCGATCTTGTTTGAGTCGAGCGACTAGCTGCCGTCCAAGCGGCGGACCCTTGGCACACGCGACAGTTCAGATTCGGGTGTATTTTTCTCCTCCATGCCTGTGAACTGGAAGCGGCGAGTCGCCATTTGGTACCTCGGTCGGTGGTCAAGAGGTGATTTGCAACCTATCGATGTCAATTGGACTAGCTGGTCGACCTCATCCCCCACATCCCCCGTCAAGGGCTTCGCCCTTGCAACCCTTTCCTAGTTTACGTCGATCAGACGTCCTCGCCTGAGGTAGACGCTCATTGGTGCGATATTGGGCCCATAAGGAGCAGGTACCCCTAAATCTGAGCACTTACTTGGCACACGCGGCCTGTTGACCGCGCCGCGCAGAGTGATAGAATACCGGCCAGTTAGCGGCACTGGTGTAAAGGTAACACGTCTGCTTCCCAAGCAGAAGACTGACGGTTCGAGTCCGTTGTGCCGCTCCAGATCTTGTCCGCAATGGCGATTGCTCCAGAGCAAGCCGGCCGGCTTCCCTGCCCTTTGCTGGTGGTCCTGCCTGCCCCTCACGGCCACCATTACCTGATGACAACAGACGATTGTAAGGCTCAGATGGGTTGGTAGGTCCGGCCGATGCGTCGAGTCGACCCACGTGAAATGCCCTTGGACTCTGGCCTTCCGGTGAGCGGACCGGCAGCGCAATTAAGCAATGAATTTGTGGCGATATCAATGGTTGACAGTCATCTTGAGGCGACCGCATATTGCGACTATGCGAAAGGGCCGGGCTCAAGACCAGGGGCCGGACGAGATAGGAAGTCTCGAAGCACTCTGGGTCTGCCCCGGGTACTAAGGCCTCCGACTTGGCGAGCGACGCTTCGATAGTTTCGCCCCCGGCTTGAGCTACCGTTCGGGTAATATGTGTAAGGAGGTATTGGCACGGATGAGGCAGGACTTGCTATACCTTCAGGCCGACAAGAACTCGATCACTGCCCCCGTGGTGGGCATGAAGATATTAGAGGATGGAGTGCTGACCGATGGCCCGGAAGACCCGGACGAATGGCCCTACAAGACGGTGCTTGACGCCGTCAAGGACGGTTGGAGGATTATCAAGTTTCCGGAGCTCGCTCTGATGCTAATCCCGGAGCGGACGTATGGCGTGGGGTGCGAGTTCATCTTGGAGAAGATAAGGTGATGGTGTATGGCTGTCGCATACGATTGTGAGTCAACGCTCAGCGACACACAGGTGCTTGATTTTTGCAAGAAGGGCTTCCTGGTCCTAAAAGGCGTCGTTCCCGAGGAGGTCAACAAGAAGACCGTCGAGTTTCTGAAGGAGGACCAATCCCTTGAGCCGAACGGACTCTTGGATGAAACCTGGTTTGTCGATAACGTCATAAAGAATCCGGCGGCTGCGGGAGCGGTGCGGTCCCTTCTCGGCCGGGACTTCGGACTACCCAACCTGGTGAGTAACCACAGGATTGTCTGTCCCCAGCCGGCTCAGGAGTGGCACGTGGATTCGGGCTCGAAGTTCGGGCCACCGCTGGACTATCTTCAGGTATTCTATTATCCGCAGGATTGTCCGAAGGAAGCGGGGCCGACCGAGGTGTTGCCCGGGTCCCATCACTTCTACACGCTACAGACCCACATGGGTCACTACGGCAGGATCCTAGGGGCCAAGCGCCTGATCGCGCCCGCCGGCACCATATTCATTACGGTGTACTCGATCTGGCATCGGCGCAGCGATTCCACGGCCGCAGGTGTCCGTAACAACCTGAAGTACAACTACTGGCGAACCGTTCAACCCGAGCGCGACTGGATCAAAGAGCCGGGCTTCGACTTGGCCACTGCGGACTACTCACTTAATCTTCCCATCTATGCCAGCGACACACCCTCATCGCGGATCAGGCAGGGTGCTTCCGGGTTGCTATGTTGGTTGTGGGGTCAATCTGAACAGTTCGGTTTGTCGGGCGGCCAGGGATGGCCCAAGGGCCGGAAGAACTACCTGGGCCGGCCATATGGGATTCCCGCCGGCTTGTCGGGAGAATGACGCTCCCACCAGTGTTGGCTGCCACTATCTTGGTCATACGAGGAAGCAACAGGAAGCAAGCTCCGGCTGTCCAACGCCTCCTGGCGCCCATTTTGTGAGACGCGGTTGTTTGGGGAGGAGTACCCAGTGCGCTCGAACCCGTGCTGCCAGGCACAGCGATGGATCAGGCGGGTGTACCCAAAGAGGCTTGGTTCCTGCACTCTTTGGGTTAGTCAGGGGCCGGAGCTAGACTAGCTCCGTCTTCATGCCCTCGTAAGCCTCGACCGATTGGCCGTCCATTGGCTGTCGGTTCAACGGTCCGGCTTGCAACACGTCGACTTGGCTTTCATAGCTCGGCCGGCCGGACTCCTGGTAAATGATTCCGATTGGAATCTGTTCGTCCCATTCCAAGGATTTTTGCAGCGCGGCACCGCGATCCGACGGATCGTAGTCGGTGTCTTCTAGCTTGTAGACCCGTTGGCGATAGTAATCGTAGGTGTTGATCTTGTTATAGATTACACAGGGCTGCAGCGCGTCGATCACAGCGTGGCCGGGGTGTTTGATGGCCTCTATAAGGATACGCGCCATGTGCTTTGGGTCGCCGGCGAACGTGCGCGCGACGAAAGTACTGCCGTTTATGAGTGAAAGCGCGACAGGGTTGATGCCGGCCTCTATAGTTCCTTCCGGCGAAGTCGAAGTCACAAATCCCACTGGGCTCGTCGGCGAATATTGGCCCTTGGTCAGACCGTAAACCTGGTTGTTCTGGATGAGGTGTGTCAGGTCAGGATTGCGCCGGCAGGTGTGGACGAAATGCCCTGCTCCAATTCCCAAGCCGTCTCCATCGCCGGTGACGACTATGACGGTCATCTCGTGATTGGCCAGCTTGATCCCTTGGGCGATCGGCAAAGATCGACCGTGGAGATTGTTGAATCCATTGGCATGCATGTAGTGTGGGAGCTTGCTGCCGCATCCGATTCCGGACACGATCATTACCTGATGGGGAAGTAGGCCGGCGCCAGCGGCTGCCTGCTTGACAGCCACCAAGATGCCATAGTCACCACAGCCTGGGCACCAGGTTGGCTTTTCTTGGGAGTTGTACAGTCTGAGGTTGGTCTTCGGGTTAGACATTGAGAGCTACCCCTATTCTGACGGAAGAGACGATCTCATCCGGCGAAATCTGACGGCCGTCGTACTTGTTGATCCTGCGGTCTACCTTGTGGCCGGTCTGCTCGCGGATTACGTTGGCCAACTGCCCGGTATAGTTCTGTTCGACCGCGATTGTGGTTCTACAGCGCTCGAGCAGCCGCTCGGTGGCTTCGACTGGGAATGGCCAAATCTCGGAATAGTGGATCATCGAGGCACGAATTCCATATGAGTTCAGGCGGTCGACACTCTCGACCAGAGCGCCCCGTGTCGAACCCCATCCGACCAGAGTGATCTCAGACTCATCCGCGCCGTAGTATTCGGGAGGATGAATCTCCGGGAGGGCGGTTTCCAGCTTCTGCATGCGCTTGCGCATCTGCTCGTTGCGCGGTTGGGAATCTTCTGTGATGCTGCCATCCTCGTGGTGTTCGTCGCCCACAGCAACGTACACTCCCTTCTCGTGGCCCGGAACCATGCGCGGCGAGATGCCGTCATCAGATAGCGCGTAGCGGTAGTATCCGTTCGCAAGCTCGCCAACATCCTCCGGCATCAGCGTCTTTCCCCGCTCGATGTTGACCCCGGCGAAGTCGAGAGCGTCTAGCTCGACCGTCCGAAACGAAGTCGCCTGGTACAGATCGGTCATGATGATCACCGGCAACTGGTATTTTTCAGCCAGGTTGTGAGCGCGGTGGCCGGCTTCGAAGCATTGCTCAATCGTGCCGGGAGTGAGGATAATGCGCGGAAACTCTCCATGCGACGCGTGGATGGCGAACTCTAGGTCAGGTTGCTCGGTGCGGGTGGGCAGGCCGGTTGAGGGACCACCGCGCTGAGCGAGCACAATTACTACTGGTGTCTCGGTTGTGCCGGCTAGCCCGAGCGCTTCGACCATTAGGCAGAAGCCGCCGCCGGAAGTCGTGGTCATGGATCTTACGCCGGCATGTGACGCGCCGATTGCGAACAAGATGGCCGCTAGCTCATCCTCGGTCTGCTTCGTGACTATGCCAAACTCATTTGCCTTCGCGGTCAAGTATTCGAGTACGCTCGTTCCTGGCGTCATCGGATAGGCGGAAATGAAGCGGCACCCGCCTGCAATAGCTCCCATCGAGATCGCCTGGTTGCCGTTTATTACCATACGGGGCGGCGCATCGACCGGCGAGAGTTCCCAATCAAACGCTCCGGCGTAGTTCTTTTGGCCGAACTCATAGGCGGTTTCGGCCACCTTGATATTGTTATCGACGATCTTCTGCCCTTTACGAGCAAAATTTTGGGTTATCACCTCGGCCATTTGCTGGAAGTCGTAGTTGGTTATCCCCAGCGCCCCGGCAATCGCCGCGGTGTTGAGCATGATTGGGCTGCCGCCGATGTCCCGCGCAATTGAGTCGAGAGGCATAGGAAACGCCTGGACTTGCCGATCGGCCCAAGTACTGGTGTCGAGCTTTCTTAGCCCGTGGTCGTAGATCACACCTCCGCCGGCTGGAATGTCAGCAAGATGTGATTCGGCTGCCTCGGTGTTGAAGGCGATTATCAGATGGATCGGGTCGATATGGGTGTAGACTGGATCTTCGTTGACGCGCATGTGCATGAAGTTGTAGCCGCCGCGGATTCGCGACATATAGTCGTTTAGCCCGAAAACGTGGAGGCCACCGCGCGCCAGTGTCTTGGCGAGGCCCATGGCGCCGGACTCGACGCCTTGACCCGCCTCTCCTCCAATGCGTAGGGTCATATTATTTCTGGGCATTGCTCAAATACCCTCCCGTAAAAAAGTTACCATCAGGGACGGGTTTAATGCAACTTATTTTTAGTGGTTTTTCTATTCGAGCCTTTCTCAAGTTGTCACTTCGATCGAATGCGCCTTCAGAGCAGATGTGCCGGATATTCGGACATCAGGTCGCCCAGAGCCCGCGAAATCCGCATCGCTTCAGCGTACGGGCGTTGCCATACATTGCGTCCGAAGATCAAGCCGGTTGCGCCGGATTCCATAGCAACCCTGGCCTTGGCGATCAGGGCTTCGTCGCTAACCTTGCTGCCGCCGGAGAATAGGACCAACGAATTGCCGGCCGATCTGACTACCATGCGAGTTGCCTCGGATTCGTCGATGTCCAGTTCGTTGTATGGTTTTGGCGACATCTTGTCACTTTGCGGATCCCTCGTTGGGACGTTTACTTTTACAACGTCCGCACCGAGTTCGGAAGCGACGCGCGCCGCGTAGTCGATAGCGTATAGGCTGTCCCGGCCGCCCTTGCCTTCGATAGCGTCTCCCCGAGGATAGGACCAAACAACGACCGGCATGCCATACCGCTCGGCCTCGGACCTCACCTCCCGGAACTGCACGAAGTCCTGTACCTGGCAGGGTGAACCAACGTATAGCGTGTATCCAACCGCATCGGCGCCGATGCGAACCGCATCTTCTACCGAGGCGACGCAGGGCGAAAGAGCCGCGCCGTCCGAAGGGATCTCGGTCTTGCCGTTCAGCTTCAATATCAATGGGAGCTTACCGGTATACTTATACATGTAACGCTCGGCTATCCCAATTTGGAAGACGATCGCCGAGAACCCCCCATCGATTGCCACTTTGATCTCATATTCAGGATGAATGCTATCTGGATTGTCGAAGAAGTCGCGGGGGCCGTGTTCAAGCCCTTGATCGACCGGCAGGGGCATTAAGGTGCCATTGGCAGGCCCGTGCAGATACAGAAGCCTATATAGCCGGGCTCGTTTGCCCTGGCTGAGGTTCATGTCGTCGATGGTTACTTTGTCTACTGTTCTTGCCTGGGTAATCGCTTGCACGCGATCGATACCTCCGATGTAGAATTAACGGCCAGCCGGTACCAGGACTGCCGCGCATGCTCCACGACCGATATGTGCGCGATCTCGGTTTGACATTACCTCGGTGGTCTGATAATCGGTGCGTGTGGATGAATCCTGCGACCATGCGCATGGTATCAATAAAGGAGTACGAATTCTATGTGCCGCCGGCACGATTTCGCGCTGCGCGCTTAGGTCAGTTCGCCGGCCTGTTGAGGTGAGATCGTGAAAGGGGCGGAAACACGGTTCCAACCCGATTTCAGACACAGCCACTTGGGGACTCATGATAGCTAATGGGCTTCGCAATCCCTGTTCTGAGTCGCGCGTAGATCTGGGTTTCAAGGGATCACCCAAATAGAGGTCAAGTCCGCGCCGGCAGATTTGCGGAATACCTCCACCGAATACGACTAAACTTATTGCCGAGGAGACCAGTTGCACAATCTCACTGTCCTTGACAACGGCTTGGAAATCGTGACGGCCAATGCTGATTCCGCCCGATCAGTGACCGTCGGTACGTTTGTCCGCACCGGATCGCGCCAGGAGAAGGATGGCGAATTCGGCGTGTCCCACTTCCTGGAGCACATGATGTTCAAGGGCACGCGTAAGCGTCCGACCTCCAAACATATTGCCGAAGCCATTGAGGGTGTCGGAGGTCTCTTCAATGCCGAAGCCGGGAAAGAACTGACTGTTTTCTGGGCCAAGTTGGCCAGTCATCATCTGCCCCTTGCTTTGGACATCATCAGCGACGTCATGCTTAACTCGCTTTACGATCGCGGCGAGATTGAAAAAGAGCGTCAAGTCATCATCGAAGAGTTGAATATGATCAGAGACGCTCCGGCTGAGTGGGTTCACTTGTTGGCTGACGAAGCGCTATGGGGTGAGCAGGCGCTCGGTCGAGATGTAGGCGGCACTCCACAGAGTGTGACGCTGCTGACCAAAGAGCAGTTGCTCGAATTCCTGGCGAGTAATTATTCGCCCACCAACACCGTAATCAGCGTGACCGGCCCGGTCGACCACGAGCAGGTGGTGAGTGATATATCGAAGCTCTTGGGCGGATGGAGAAATGGGTTCGCGAAAGACTGGCCGCCGGCCCAGTTAGGTCCGGCGGAGCCGAAGGTAGTTCTGAAGACACGGGATACGGAGCAGGTCCACTTCTGTGCGGTGGCCGCCGGTCTGTCGTACCGAGATGAAGACCGTTTCGCGCTAGGCTTGGCGAATGTCATTTTGGGTGAGGGAATGAGCTCACGTCTGTTCATGGAAATAAGGGAGGCTCGTGGTCTCGCTTACGACGTCCATTCCTATCCAAGTCATTACTCGGACGCGGGCGCACATGTAATGTACGCTGGCGTCGAACCGCCCAATCTCGCTACTGCCGTTCAAGCAGTATTCTCCGAGGTTGATCGATTAGGTCAGGATGTCTCGGCGGCCGAGCTGAAGCGGGCGAAAGAGTTCTCGAAGGGCCGGCTATTGCTGACGATGGAAGACACCAGGAGCGTCGCGTTCTGGTTGGGATCACAGCGCAGCCTGCTTCGGGAGATAATGACCGTCGACGAAGTCACCGAGCGAATAGACTCGGTGTCTTTGGATGAGGTACGGCGGGTTGTGGATATGCACCTTCTGCGAGGAGATTGGCGGTTGGCCGTCGTCGGTCCCGTGAGCGACCATGAAGCACTCAGAGAGATGCTGCCGGCGAAAGCCTAGGCGGGTTACCGCGTCCGGCCGGCGAAGCCCACTGGGCGCCAAGTTGTTGGTGCCAACTCCCGCGCTGAACGCGGCATCACCGGCTGGGGATCTGGCCGAACAACCTGCCTGGGCGGCCGACAACCCGCGGGAGGAGGGCCGCCAGCTACCCGCGAGTCTCCTGCTGGGGTCCCCAGGGTTGCCGAACTGCTCAAATCATCAGCCAGTTAGGTTGAACATCCTGGCCGCGTTGCCGCCCATAATCAGGGACTTCTCCTCGTCCGAGAGAATTTCGGAGTGGCGTATATAGTCCAGCGACTGCTCGTATGTGCACCAAAGATTCACGATGTAATGGTCCGAGCCCCACATGATCTTCTCCGGGCCCAGCTCATCGCAGAGCCGCCTGACCGCCTGCTGAGCCCCGATGAAGGGGTAGGGCGGCCAGTACCGGTAGAACATTATCTCGACGTGCACGTTGGGACGCTTCAGCAGCACCATCGCTTCGTCTGGGATCTCGTGGGCCCGCGGAGTTCCGTCAAAAATCCTGAGGCTGTCAATGCCGTGAGTTAGAACGGCTCGGATCTCGGGATGCCGCTGCGCCCAGCGATCCATTGCGGCCAAGTGCTCCAAGAAGCCACCGTATCGGTTGGTGGTTCGAGTGCCGCAGAGATACCACCAGACGGGTATGTTCAGCTCCTGCACCTTTCGCCACAGAGGTTCGAGCTTCGGGTCATCCGCTAGCAGGTAGTTGTGGCCGAATGGAAGAGGTTCGGTGCGGAAATACAGGCCCTTGTTCCCCTGTTCCAGAATCGATCGCTCCAGGCGCTCGAGCTGGGCCGGCTGTTCAGCCTCCCATTCGTAAATCTGGGCCAGACCGATAAACCGATTCGGGTAGTTAAGCATCGCCTCGCCGTAGTATTCATTGAGCGAGCCGTAGAGATGGTCGCTCTGGAGCACAGCCGTGTCCACGCCCACCCGGTCCATCTCGGCGACCCCGTGTTCGGGAGGCACATCGTTGTCCCTTACCTTGTATCCCCAGGCCTGGCATTCGTAGTCCACGCCATCGACCGTGATGTCGCCCTTCCCATATTCGCGCATCCGCAGATTCACGTCCGGCAGATCATTCATGTCGTCGGAATCAGGGTTATTCATCAGACCCTCATCCACCACCCCCCCGTCCGACTTGCGGGTAAAACGTCCACTACGCCTCACCTCGTGCTGGAAGAACTTCATCTGTAGCTTGGTGTCTCCTCCGCCATATCCCCTACCGATCGGCGGAATGATGTGAAAGTGAGCATCTATGATCACGACTTCGCCTCCTTATTTTCGATGAAGCACGACCAAGGCCTGACATGAGCTGAACTGCCCAGGTCATCGGCCAGTTAGGTTGAACATTCTAGCGGCGTTGCCGCCCATAATCAGGGACTTCTCCTCGTCCGAGAGGATTTCGGAGTGGCGTATATAGTCCAGCGACTGCTCGTATGTGCACCAAAGATTCACGATGTAATGGTCCGAGCCCCACATGATCTTCTCCGGGCCCAGCTCATCGCAGAGCCGCCTGACCGCCTGCTGAGCCCCGATGAAGGGGTAGGGCGGCCAGTACCGGTAGAACATTATCTCGACGTGCACGTTGGGACGCTTCAGCAGCACCATCGCTTCGTCTGGGATCTCGTGGGCCCGCGGAGTTCCCTCAAAAATCCGGAGGCTGTCAATGCCGTGAGTTAGAACGGCCGGGATCTCGGGATGCCGCTGCGCCCAGCGGTCCATCGCGGCGATATGCTCCATAAAGCCATCGAATCGGTTCTTAGTCCGCGTGCTGCAGAGATACCACCAGACCGGTATGTTCAGCTCCCGCACCTTTCGCCAAAGAGGTTCGAACTTCGGGTCATCCGCTAGCAAGTAGTTGTGGCCGAATGGAAGAGGTTCGGTGCGGAAATACAGGCCCTTGTTCCCCTGTTCCAGAATCGATCGCTCCAGGCGCTCGAGCTGGGCCGGCTGTTCAGCCTCCCATTCGTGGATCTGGGCTAGGCCGATAAACCGATTCGGGTAGTTACGCATCGCCTCGCCGTAGTATTCATTGAGCGAGCCGTAGAGATGGTCGCTCTGGAGCACAGCCATGTCCACGCCTACCCGGCCCATCTCGGCGACCCCGTGTTCGGGAGGCACATCGTTGTCCCTTACCTTGTATCCCCAGGCCTGGCATTCGTAGTCCACGCCATCGACCGTGATGTCGCCCTTCCCATATTCGCGCATCCGCAGATTCACGTCCGGCAGATCATTCATGTCGTCGGAATCAGGGTTATTCATCAGACCCTCATCCACCACCACCCTGTCCGACTTCCGGGTGAATGGCCTCCTACGCCTCACCTCGTGCTGGAAGAACTTCATCTGTAGCTTGGTGTCTCCTCCGCCATATCCCCTACCGATCGGCGGAATGACGTGAAAGTGAGCATCTTATGATCATGATTCCGCCTCCTTACTCGATGAAGCACGCCCAAGGCCTGACGTGAAGTGCGGTAGAAGATGTCCGCATTTTAACGTGGCAGGACTCATCCTTCGGCGCGATAAGTATACACATGGCGAATCGTCCGGAGACGCGTGATTCGCTGACCTTGATGCGGCGATCTCCGTGGTATGATTTGGCTTGGCCAACGCGCCAGGAGGTGATCAGATGGCGGTGAACGGCGACGCTCCGAACATCACCGGCAAGCGGTATGAAGCGACGATTCCAGACACTTTGGATCTGGCCGACCGAGCCAAGCTGGCGCTAAACGGACTGGGCGGAGTGCTGGACCCCGAGCGAGATCATCTGATGCATTTCTTCGTCCGGTACAATACCCAGCCGCCATACATGTACCACTGGGCATACGATTACGAAAACGTCCCAAAGTTCGCCGAGTCGTTTCCGCTTATGAGGGCAATGTGCGGCAGCGACCTGTACCTCGAACGCGAGCGCAAGATGATGAGCGCGATGGTCGATTGGCTTTCGCCGGATGACGGGCTCTACTACTCCATCTATCGGCCGGATCGCCCTTGGCACTCGCTGGGCCATCAGGGTTACGAGCAGGCGCCAGAGGATTTCGCCAACGTCGGCATTCAGGGCCGGATGCTACGCGCGATGCTGGCGTGGCGCGAGCGAGACCCTCGGCCGGATTGGGACGATCGTATCCGCGGTATCGTCAGTGGTCTGGAGAAGGTCGCGATCGATCGCGGGGAATACGCTTACTATCCGGATGGCGGGTTCGGAACGGCATTCAGCTACCCCAGGTCCGGTTGGAGGAACACCGACGAGCCCTTGGGTGAGGACGAGGGTGGCGAGGGATCGGTCGTCGCGTACCACGGCCACCAGCTATATGGCCTGGCTTGGTGGTACGAGGTCAGCGGCGACGAGCGAGCGGCGACCCTGGCCCGGAAGCTGGCCCGATTCGTCATGCAGCCAAGGTTTTGGGGGGCCGAGCCAGAGCCTCTGATGGTCGCCGGCCACGAGCAGGGCCACTTCATCACCCATCTCCACGCGCGCTGCGTCGGCCTGCGAGGGCTGCTGAGGTATGCTGTAGCTACCAACGACCAGCGGGCAAAGGAGTTTGTCCGGTTCGCTTACGAGTTTGCCCGCACGCTGGGGATTCCCCGGCTTGGATGGTACGCCTGCTACGGCGCCAGCAACCACTTCGCCTATTGCGAAGGCTGCGCCTTGGGCGACATGGTAGCCTTGGGCATCAGACTCAGCGACGCCGGCCTGGGCGACTATTGGGATGACGTAGATGGCATCGCGCGCAACCACCTGATCGAGGGACAGCTGACGGATGCCGCTCTCCTGGAGCACGTAGCCGAAGGCGGACCTTCACGGCCGGCGGGAACGCCCTGGCGCCTCACCAACCGAGGCTTCGAGAATATCGATGTGTTCCCCGGCCAGGAGGTGACCGAGAACGTGATTGAACGCAGCCTGGGCAACTACGCCGGACACTCCACCCCGACTAGCATCCCGAGTCCATGGGTCATGCAGTGCTGCACCGGAAACGGAACCCAGGGGCTGTATTACGCGTGGGAGAGTATAGTCCGCGGACAAGATGGCGACGCACAGGTGAACCTGCTGCTGAACCGGGCATCGTCCTGGTTGGACGTGGACAGCTATTTGCCCTACGAGGGCAAGGTGTTGCTGACGAACAAGACCGCTCGACGGGTATCGGTGCGGATCCCTTCCTGGATCGATCGCAGCGCGATCCGCTGCACGGTGAACGGCGAGGACCGAACCCAGGCCTGGATCGGCAGCTACCTGGTGGTTGACGCTCTGAAGCCTGCTGACTTGGTGAGGCTGGAGTTCCCGATTGTCGAAGAAACGGTCACCTACACCGCGCTATCCAGGATGTGGAGGTCCGAGCAGAAATATGCCTGCCACTTCAAGGGCAACACGCTGGTTGACATCTCGCCCCGCGACGACGACCGCATGAGCTACCCGCTGTACCGGCGCGACCATTACAAGCAAACCAAGGCGCCCTTGAAGTCGGTCACCAGATTCGTTGCTGATAAGGAGAGCTATCTCTGGTGAAGTGACTGGCGACCGCCAGCGGTCGCCAGTTGCGAGCTAACCGCTGGTCCTCAGCCAGTCGGCGAAGTCGCTTTCTCGCCAGGTGTATCGCGGGCGGTAGCCCAGCATACGCGTGGCCCTGTCGTAAGAGACCAGCGTGGCATATCCCTCGAGGGGCTTCCTCAACGGCACGCCCCGATAGTGCTTGGCTACGAGTGTCGCCGTCTCCACGGTGGAACAGGTATCGTAGCCGTTGACTTGGAAAAGCCCGTGCACGATATCGGCGTTCTCCAGCGCCAGTCTGAACGCTTGGGCAGTGTCTCGTGCGTCCGTCACGGCCCACAGGTTAGATCGGCCGACCGTCTCGTCCTCCAGAAACCGCCGGTATCCGGCCCATTGCCGCTCGAGTGTCACGTTCCGATCCCTGTTCCACCCAGACCGAACCGCAGTCTCGGCCCCTTCCCGGTCCAGGTACCAACTGTGATTAACACGGAGGGAAATGGTCCGTAGTCCGTAGACCTCGGAGTACTGCTTGCAGGTAATCTCATTCACCAACTTGCTGACACCGTATTCGTTCCGTGGTTCAGCCGGGTGGTCTTCGTCGACTGGCAGGTAGCGCGGATATGTATCGGGCTGATCGTACTGGAGGTTCATCGCAGCGTTGGAGGAGGCGAAGACGACCTTGCCTACGCCTTCCCTGACCGCTGCCTCCAACACGTTGAAGGTGCTGAGGACGTTCACGTACATCAGACGCTCGGGGCTCACGCCGATCCCTGCCCCAGGCACCGCCGCGATATGGGCAATCGCATCGTATCCGCGGCATGCCTCCCTGATCTGGGTCAAGTCGGTGATGTCTCCCTTGATATACGGCACTCCGTCAACCAAGGGGGCGGAGCGTCCAAAGTCGGCCAGGTGGTGGCCGGCGCCGAGCAGTTCCCGCAGCACGTAGCCGCCGATCTTGCCGGCGCCGCCGGTGACGAGGATCTTCATAGGCACCTACACCCCCAGTTGCGAGATCTTACCACGACCATAGGGGTTCAGCCGGAGGGATCGGCGAAGACCGTAGCGCTCATCACTCTTTCCCGCATCAAAGGGATGTCGACCGTGCCGCAGAACGCTGAGAATACCCAACTGTATCTGCGTACGTATGGACGATCGCCACAATTCGTTCAAAACACACTGACGGAGGTATTTCAGGCCTCGATAATAGAGGAGGCGTCCGTGAAAGATGCCTTCACCCTCGCAAAGGAAAAGATCGACGCGGAGTTGGCCAAGACGATGTAAACTCAACAGTCAGCCGACGCCTAGCTATCCGGCAGGACGCCGGTTTCGGCCGCCGGATAGCTAGGCTCAATCTCTTTGTGAATCGGTAGTCTGTTCGGAGGTCATAATTTGGCGCTCTATTTTGGCGAGATACACACCCACACCGGCTTGAGCGATGGTCGCGGTGAGCCGGCCGATGCCTTTGCCGTAGGCAGGGCCCACCTCGATTTCTGCGCCCTGGCTGACCACGCCCAGTGGCACGATGCGCCTCGCCACGAAGGATTCACCTGGGTGCAAGAGCGTATGGCCGGCTGGCGAGAGGCTGTGCCGGCCGAGCGCGACAGGTGGACGGAGGTGCAGAGGCTCGTCCGAGACTACTACGAACCCGGTCAGTTTGTCACGTTCCTGGCTTACGAGTGGAGCTCCCAACGTTGGGGCGATCACAACGTCTACTATCTACGCGACGACGAGCCGATACGATACGCCGATTCGCTGGCCGAGCTGTACGCCAAGTTGGACGGCGTGGAATGCATGGTGTTCCCCCACCATACCGCCTATCCGCCGCATCATCGTGGGTACGACTGGGAGGGCTTCGACAACTCGAAAGCGCCGGTGGTCGAAATCTATTCGGGCCACGGCTCGTCCGAGACCGACGAGACCCGCTACCATTTCTCCGGCAACCCGATGGGGCCTCGTTGCCCGGAGGGTACTCTGCAGCGGGCCCTGGAGCTAGGGCACGTCATCGGGTTTATCGGTTCCAGCGATGGCCACGAGAGCTTTCCGGGCACCCACGGCAGGGGTCTGGTTGGGGTGTACGCTGACGAGCTGACCCGCGAGGCGCTGTGGGACTCGTTCTGGAAGCGCCGGGTCTACGCCGTGACGGGGGACCGCATCCGGCTCGATTTCGGGCTGAACGAGGCGGCGATGGGCGAAGTGGTCAGCGCCGGCGGTCAGGAGCCCCGTCGGCTCAAGGTCGAAGTAGACGGCTGGGATTGCCTCGACGTGGTGGAAGTGGTCAAGAATGGCCGGGCGGTGCAGCAGTGGGCCGGCTTCGGCCTGAATTCGGCCGAAGGGGTGAAGCGCTTCAAGGTCGGATTCGAGTGGGGCTATCACTCGTTTCCCTTGGAGCGAGAGTGGAACATCCTGATTGAGGTGACTGGCGGACGAATAGCCGACATCGGCCCCTGCTTCAAGCCGGCTGGCATTCATCGGGCCGCGATCCGCAACCCCCAAACGTTGGAGATCACGTCGAAGACGGGGAGTCCGCGGCCAGGAGGGGGCCAGTATCAGCACGTGGACCTGGACATCGAGGGAGGCCCGGACACCAGAATGATCGTGCGGCTCGACGGGCAGGCGGTGATCGAAGCGACGATAGGCGAACTGGCGAGGGAGAGCAGGCACGCCATACCCTATGGCCACTACGCGGGAACGGCGATACTCGGTCGTGCGGTGCCGGAGGCACAGTTCCGCACAAAGCTGGAGTGGGAAGATGCGGTCGCAGAGAAGGAACGGGACTACTACTACGTTCGAGCCTTCCAGAAGAACGGACAAGGGTGCTGGTCGTCGCCGATCTGGGTCGAGCGTTCCTGAGAGGGTCCAGGTCGCCATCCTAGGCACTTTCAATGGGGACCACCCCTACGAGATTCTTAGCCAGCTATGTTGAACATTCTGGCAGCGTTGCCACCCAGGATAATAGCCTTCTCCTCTACTGATAGAAGCGCTGAGCTGCGTACATATTTCAACGCCTGCTTATTTGTTTGCGCCAAAGTCAGTCTTTCGACTGGCATTCGGGGCACCAGTACGTGCCCCTTCCGTCCTGGGTCGCTTTGAGGATGGCTGTGCCGCAGCGTGGGCATGCCTCGCCCTGGCGACCATGCACCTTCGGCAACCTTGCATTGGGTTTGGCTTTGCCGTTGACAACCTCGGCGACACCGTTTTCTACAGCGTCTCGCAACACTTCGATGATAGCGAGTCGCAGCCGGCAAAATGACTCGTCGGTGACCTCCGCCAACTGCTGCGCCGGGTGCAACCCGGACCGATGGAGGCTCTCGTCGGCGTAGATGTTTCCGATGCCGGCGACTACCCGCTGGTCGAGCAGTAGCGCCTTCAGCTTGGTTTTGGGCCTTCTGCCGGCCACGGTTTCGAGAATAGTGGGTTGGAAATCATCGGTCAGCGGCTCCACTCCGAGCTTGCGCCGGCCTAGGAAATCCGCGACCTCGCCGGAGGGGACGACGTGAATGCGTCCAAACTGGCGAATATCGGTGTAGTAGAGAGTCGAGTCGTCGTCGAAGTGGAAAATCGCGTGGGTGCTCTTGTGCGGTCGCGGCACGTCAAGCGCCGGCACCGGATGCCCCAACATGGCTTTGCCTTGCGGCCCGTCGTGGAAGAGCTGGCCGGTCAGGCCGAAGTGAACGGCCAGGCTAAGCCCGTTGTCGAATTCGAGCAACAGCCACTTGGCCCGCCGGCGAGCCGATCGGAAAGTGGCTCCCTCGAGTTCGCCGGGTCCCAGTCCCGAAGGCCAGAGCACGACCCGTTCCAGCCGGATCTCGAGGTTTCGCAACACCTTGCCGGCCAGGGAGTGTTCGATATGCCGGCGCATCGTTTCGACTTCGGGAAGTTCAGGCATGATGCTCCAGTCCTATTAGGCACCGACTTGCGCGGCTAGGCGTACCAGATGTTCGACATACGCCTTTCGGGTCATACCGCGCCGCTTGGCCTCGGAGGTGATTGTATGCGCGATGTCCGCGTCGAGCACCAGGTTGACACGCACGCTCGGCCGATCGCGAGGTGTACGTACCAGGAGGACCGAGGTTAACGCACTATATTCAGGAACCTCAACGTCTTCGAGTAAGCTGGGATCGGGTATGGGTATGCCGCGCTCTTCGGCAGCATCCATCCACTGCCGGATTGCCTTCTCGGCATCCAACAGAGCGTCATCGATGGTGTAGCCCATCGCCAAGCATCCCGGCAGGTCCGGAAAGACAACTCCGTACGCACCGTCTTTACCATCAATCAATGCAGGATATCTCATGCTATTTCTCCCAACCGGCGATCTTGGCAATCTGGCGGGCAACCCCAGGGGAAACCGTGCGGTGTCGGGGCAGCCGGATCTGAGCAATGATGTCAGGATGCCAGTAGATGTCATGGTTGGCACCGTGCCGCGCCTGGTACCATCCTTCTCGCTCCAGACTACGCCGTGTATTCGTTTCCATTACGTGCATAAATATAGCACTTCAGGCGTATCATTGTTAAGTGCTCAAAAAGGGGCTAAATCCACCGCCTACGCCTAATTGGACGTGGGTGGGTCTTGAGAGATCTTTCAGGGGCTGTCAGGGCATCAGATGACGATCGCGGGCGTTAACGTGTTCTCCGGATGTACGGTGATGGCGGTCTGAGGTGGTTAGTGTCAAAGCCCGTGCTGCACGAATTGCGGTTGAACGTGAATATGCTATTGGCACTCCAACTAAGGGTAGAGAAAAGGGTGGCAGGGGTGGGAGTCGAACCCACGGCCAAGGGCTTATGAGATCCTGCCGCGGCGACCTCCAGCGCTCGCCTTAAATGGTGCCGGCCGGCAATGTCAGCCCATTCGACCGCCGCGCCCGACTCCGCTCCGTCCCGGCCAACCGGCGTTGGCTTGACCGGCATCAGCGGCTCTCTTCCGCGCAAGTGCTGCACCGCCTGGGCACAGCGCCGTCCTCAGTTGGCGAGGCTCGATGTTGTAGGCAAGCCAGCATCACAACCTTCATCGAGTTTCCGACTAATGAAGCAGAAGGTTAGGCAAACAATTCCCAGGAAAGTTCCAACTCGCCATCCGGGCTCCTTGCCACCTCTTTACCATTGATGCTGGCAGCTAGGCTCCCATCTGACATTAATTCCAGATCCAGCAGTGATTCCCTGAATCGCAAATTGCGGAGCTTGGCCCACTGCCAGGGAGATTTGACATACGCCGTCAAGGCATCCTTGGTCCAGCGGAGACCGAATACACCTTCTATCACTGAAGTGAGCGCCGACAGAATGCACGGATAATTCATAAAGCGCCAAGGAAGTATCTCGCCGGTGTCTGCGTGGTAAGCCTCGCCTCGGTAGCGCGGACCCAGGCCGGCGTTTTCTCCCAGCCGGCGGAATAGCTTGAACAGTTGGCGGTGTGCCTCCTCGTGCTGTCCGTGCGCGTACAAGCCGGCGGTGATCTGGTTACACCAGTGCATGTCAAAAGCGCCGCTGAAGCCCTTGTAATCGGCAGGGTCGAAATGCGAATGACTACGCGCCAAAGAGACCGTTCCGAAGTCGCTGACGAAATCCGGGTGATTGCACCAGACAGCCAATCTCTCAGCCTGTTCGTTTGTCGCCAGGCCGCCAGGTCGATAGATGTGGTTGGCAAATAGCCCGGTCCAGAAACCGCCGATGCCCCGATAGTCTGTGAACGATCCGTCCCTGCGCAGATCGCAGAAGAACCCATGCTCCTCGCTCCAAAGGCGCTCTTGGATCGCCTGGCGTTGGGCCTCAGCGAACTGGCGATATCTCGAACTTTTCTCTTCGTTTCCTGCTAATTCTTCCAGATCGGCAAACACAATGAACGTGCCGAACATCGCCGCATTGTGGTGATTGCAGAAGACGTCCGCGTGACCCCGGTAGCGATTGATCGTTTCTCCGGCTGTGCCCAGGCCACCCGTCCCCATCGACGCCGTTACATCGTCGTCAGTCCAGAACAGGCCGGTGTTTTCATCGCGATAGGGCAGTTGCGCTTCCAACGCATCCTCCAATCGCTCTAGAACCGTCAAGCCGTCGCCAATATCCTCGGCCAGGAGGTCGAAGTCACCGGTCGTTGATACGTACTTGTGGACTAGCGCGCAAAGATGTCCAAGAACGTGTATGCGTCCCCCAGGCAATTCCTTGCCAGCCCAAAAGCCGGGACTCAGAATGCCTTGTTTGCGCGTCTCGCGGAACATAAACAGCATATGGTCGTGAGCCGGCTTTGGATCGTGCAATACCTGTATCACCTCCGCTTCTGCGTGGTCGCCGCCGGCCGCCAGCCAGCAGTCAACGCTGATATGAGTGTTGTTGGAGTAAAACAGGCCCGCCGGCACTCTGCCGCGCGGGACGTCAATTCGACTCATCCGGAAGTTGGCCCATGACCAGAGAAAGTTCTTGGAAAAGGGCTCATCCTGTGTTTCTAAGCGCGGCACTTCGTTGAGATAGTGATTCCACCACTCCTCTGAATCACTCTCCAACTTCTCGGGCGAATCCAGCAGTTTTGCCAGGCTGTCTCTGGCATCCTGTATCGCGGCGCCAAAGGCCCGCGCCAGATAGACCTGAGTAGGTTGATTACCGCTCGCCCTTTCCACAGCAAGTGTCGCCATCATGTCACACGCAAACTGTCCGTCCCAGCCCAGGTTAACCCCTTCAGCATCGACCGTCGCGCCGATGGCTTCGCCGTGCCCTCTCTCGGGGCTCTTGCACCACACTGAGCCGCCGGTGAGATCGTATTCCGCCTCAGTAGCTCGCAACAAGCTACCGTGAAACCCGCGCAACTCGTGGTAGATCAGCCACTTCTGGGAGTGGTTGCCTCTTTTGGGGGCAATCTGTAGCTTGAACATATAGCCAGGATTCAAGCGCGGCAGTATCAGCGAAAGATCTACGACCAGGTCGTCAAAGTCGTAGCGCCAGATTTGCCGGTCTGGACGGAACGTTACAGTCACTTTCCTGGCGGCCGATGAAGCGGCTGAATGGAGGAGATACTTCTTGCCGGTGTCGGCTGCGTAGATTGCCGGCACCTGATGCTCCTCTCCGCCGACCCCTCCGGAGGCAGGAGAATACCAAAGGCCCTCTTCCTTGAAATCGAAACACACCACTTCGCTGACGCAAGGGCGATCGAGTTCGGCCAACAGTTCGAGTTGGCCGTTTCCCCACATCGCCGGGCGAAGCGCCGTCCTCAGTTGGCGAGGCTCGATGCTGTAGGCAAGCCAGTCATTGTAGTCCCGAATCTTGCTCACCCATCAATCTCCTGTTCGCAAAGCAACTGTTCAGAGTTGGGTTGGCTGCTTGTGGGCCCGCAATGTGTGTAGAAGTGTTGACAACGCCCTAGCAGTTCATACTTGGGTCTTTCGCTATCTTCCAAGCGCACGAACTCGAATGGTCTGGTCGTCGTTCCTGACCACATTCAGCGGTCAAGGAGTGATTTCCGGCCCGCCGACGCGTGAAATCCAAGTACTGCTCAATCTCATCCCCCTTCTCCGGGCCAAGAGAAGGGGGAATCTTGTCGTGGGGGACACCCCCACATCCCCTGTCATCCGCCTGAGGCGGATCGCCCTTGCAACCCGTTCCTTGCTTCCGCGGATCAGAAGTCCTCGACTGCGGCAAGCTCTGATCGGTACGATCCGCCTAGGCGGACCCCTATTGGGAGAAGGTACCCCTAAATCTCAACACTTACTTCGCAATGGATTCGCCAACGTAGATTGCGTGGAGACGGCAATCCTCCGGCCGGATGCCTTCAAACTGGACGTCCAGCCGAACCCTGCCCAGTGATGGGCGCAATGAGCGATCGACCTTCCATCTTATTGGGCTGCGAAGACCATCTTCGCTGACGACGGCGGCATCCGTACCGCTGTATCCGGGGATCATGCGAAACCCTTCATCCATCAGGCCGACTCGCAGCCGGCTATACTCGTTTAGTCCGCTGGCGTTGACGTACACGTTCGCCTCGCCGGTTGTGACCTGAATAGGGCAGGAGATCACCCGCGCCTCGCGCGGCTCGAATGGCTTGAGCATTCCCAGCCGATCGCGCTCCCAGGACACCATTCGCACGCCGCTGCCGCTGGGCCCCCGCCAGAGTGAATACCAATAAAGTGTCTGGTCCCCCAAATTCTCCATCCCCTGACCCTGCATTAGCGCCGGCCCGACACCCCAAGGGCTCTCCAGCTGCTCGCGGGTAGGGATAAACCGGAAGCCAGGGATTGGCTCCTGGAAATGGATAGCGTCGTGGGAGATGGCCAGGCCGAGGTCTATAGTCACCATCCGGCGGTCGCCGGTGGGGTGACCGTGCCACTGGCCGTAGATGCCCAGGATCACGTTTCCCCGGTTCCAAAGGGCAGCGCCGAGATGAACCTCCTCGTACTGATGCGCGTCGGCTTCGAGCGAGGGACCAATGAGGTTCTGACTCCGGTCGAGACCATTCGCGCCAAATGGCGACCAGGTCTCGAAATCGGCCGAAACAAATGTAGCCAGCCGCCGCGCTACGCCCGGATGGTGACCCGTAAGATCGGCCTGCCCATTGACGTAATAGAACCCGTTGCGTTTGGTGATGCCGGTCATCTCTAAGAAAGGCCCCACCGGGTTCTTGGTTGATGTAGTCCAGCGCAGGCCGTCCGGACTGAAGGCAACATGAAAGAGCGGCATCCTGCGAGACCGTTGGGTGCCGGGTCGAATCACCTCGTAGGCCATCTTGAACCGGCGATTTGGGTCCGGCTCGTCCGGCTCGTACACAATCCCCTGCGCGGCCCAGAAGCCTTCGATGGGGAAGTCCACGATATTATTGTGCTTCGAGCCATTGAACTCGACCAGGCCGAGATCGGGCTTCTCCCAATGTACGCCGTCAGCGCTAGTGGCATAGCAGAGACTGCAACCTGCCGGCGGAAAGTTTGGATGCAGGTTTAGAGGCCCCCAGCTACCGCAATACCACATGTGGAAAGTCCCGCCGATCCGTATAGTTGTGCCATAGTAGATCAGGTTCTCATCGTGCGAACCTTCCGGACCGGGACGAAGGACATATGACGGATTCACGCCGGGGATAAGATGTGTCTGGGCATGGTTTTGAAAAGGAAATGCCCACTCATCGAAGGCGAAGAGCACCGCCTCGTCGACCGGGGCGGCGCCCGGCAGATCGGGCAGTAAGACTTGTCCGGAGACTGCGGATTCGGTCATAGGTTAAACTCCGCTAGCTACTCGAGACGTAACACTGGCCTCAAGCGAGGCAAGGCATCTACGTCAGATTCAGTTCCTGCAGACTTTGTGACAGCTTACGGATATGAGGCCGGTCGCTAGCAAGGAACGACTCGTCATGCACTTGGTCGCACTGCGGATCTTTCTCCCTGCGTGTATCGATCTGTAGCCGGTGATAAGCCTGCAAGTAGCCAAGCTGCTCCTCGGTGGTTGGCTTGGCGGCGAAGCTTATACGGAACATGCGCCGGCCGGTCCGGCCGCCGAAAGCGGAGTGCCAGAGATTAGGGCTCCAGAGAAGAACATCTCCCGGATCGGTCTCCAAGGGGAAGCAAGGGAGATCACGCGGTTCGACGGCAAATGGCTGGCTATCAGGGTCAACTTCGCCGGCGAAATTGGACCGAGCTAGTCCGTAATGTGCCTCCGGACGATATGCCAGGATCCGTTTGAGCTCCTCATACAGCGGCGGCCGATGCGACCCGGGTACGACTCGCAGGCTGCCGGTGTCTTTCGTCAGCACGTCCAGGTAGAACACGAGCTGCACCTTTGCGAGGGTCAGTTGCCAGCCATCAGGATGCAGCCAGGGCCGGTAACCGTCCGGATGCCAATCAGCGGTATCACCAACCATCAGGTTGCCTTCGGAACCCCGGTAGAGATAGTCCTTGCCAAGTAGCTGCTCGATCGGCCGGTGGATCCGATCTTCCTCCAGCAGTCGCATCAGCGAGAGTCGCTTTTCGATGAAGCTGCCGGTAATCCCCTGGCGCTGGACGCCATCAAATGGCAGTCCCCCGCGAGCTTCGGCCATGACTTCCTCGAAATCTCGAATGATCTCTTGGATTTCAGGCTTCGGGAACAGACGCCTGAGTATCAGGAAACCAAACGTATCGAAATGGGCGAGTTGCTCGTTCGTCAACAACACGGTAAATCCTCTTTATCTCTGTCTAATTTGCGGGTTTCACAAGCGAAGCTGAAACACGCCCACGGAATGTGGGGGCAGGGTATATGTCAACTTATTATACATAACCTCGACTTTGGACGAGATTGGCGAGACCAGTTCCGGGCGCTCACTGCTATTGTGATCACGTACATCGGTTGATGTCAGAACCTTCACCTCACCTGAACTGAACTTCGCCGAATTCTTGAAGTTGATCTCCACTCGAACTTCATCCTCCAGGTGACGATTCGTCGCACTCACGATCACCTCTTCACCTCTAGATGAACGAGCAGCGGAGCTTGTCAGCATAGGCAACGAGGAAAGTTCAGCTATGCTCGCACCCCCAAAGAATTCTTCTTCGCGTGCTCGCGCCTCGGGCAGGATGTCATCAGCGGCGACCTCGACTTGGACGGCCTGCTTCCCCTTGAAAGGACTGTACATATCCACAACGTGATAGACCGGCGTAACCCACATCTGCTCATCTTGGGTCATGATGAGTGACATTCCCGGCCCGGTGGTGTGGGTCAAAAAGGCCATTGACACAAACGGGATCCATTGGATGTAGC
Source organism: Chloroflexota bacterium (assembly GCA_965220775.1). Lineage (GTDB taxonomy): Bacteria > Chloroflexota > UBA6077 > FW602-bin22 > JBCLEL01. Next base: position 2,743,572 of record OZ244845.1, on the reverse strand, counting down.
TGTCGAGCACGCCGGCCGCAACGATGGCATCTCGAAGCGTCTGACGCTCGAAACGAAACGCCGTCCCCCACTCGAATACGGCCAACTTCATTGGCTCACCACGCGTGCCGTACCGAGTGCCCTCCATCCAACCCTTGCGAGATCCATAGGGACTGCGCTGTTGATCATACCGTCGGAAACTTTCCTCGAGTTTGCGAAAGTGATGCCCGAGTCCGCCGGCGTTGTGGAGGCTTCGATAGTAGACGCCGTCGCTGAACGCGACATCAGGTGTTCGGTTAGCGAAGTAGAAAATATAGGCCACATGGTCCACTAGCGAGAGGCCACCAATAGACGGATTGGGGACACGTTGCAACGCGTCGAAAACGAATGGATCCCAGTCGCGGAGATGGTTGCCGGCCACCACAAGCTCGATCTCAGGACAGAGGAGGCGGGTGTAGTTCGCCCATACGCGATAATTTTTGGCATAGACATCAGGATCATGATCACGCCAAGCGTATAGGTGCCAGATTCGTACCGGCCAAGGCTCCTCTCGTCCGTTGGCTTTACGCAGTCTGGTCCATCGGGTATCCCCGTCATAGACACAGTACTCGACCCAATTGCGTGATTCCATCGGGTCATCCTCATCGGCCTGGATCACCGGCTCCGCGCCGACCAGTTCGCAAAGGTCGAGGAACTCATGGGTGCCCCACGCGTTCGACAGCTCGACCGAATCGTAGTTCTCAAGCGGCGACCGCGCCAGGCCCCAGAACCGACTTGGGCGCTTGGCCTGAGGCCCGATGCCGTCCTGCCACCGGTACAACATCGGTAGCGAAAATGACAGGGCTTGCGGAGACAGCTTGGTCAGTGCGGCGACGACATCGTTGCGAAAACCACGTGTGTTTGGGATCGGTGAGTCCTCACCCACCCAAACATGGCCGTCAGCGTACCAGGAGGCCGAGCCAAAGAGACGGGGACTAATCGCCCCAAGAGTTTGGTCTAATACGACATCAACGCTAGCGAATCTGAGCCCCATACCGCTCCTCTCTTTCAGGTGACGGAAACTTGGTAGAAGGGAGAGATTTCAGTACAACTTCTCGTTTGCGGCCGCTATGGACTGAAAGACGGCACGATCCTCTCCGAAATGGAGTCAGGCTTTGACCCCTTCAACTTCGTATTGACTTCGCAGGAACCGGTGTCCCAGCAAGGAAAAGGTCAGGATAAGGAAAAACAAGATTGTGGCAACTGCCGACGCCTGACCGTAGATGGGTTCTAGCCAGTGGCCCCTGCCAAACGCTGAGAAGTAAAGATAAAGGGCCGGCGTCGTTGTCGCGTAGAAGGGGCCGCCTTCAGTCACCGCCAGCATCCGCCCAAAGTCCTGAAACACATCAATGATGTTCAGAATGACAAAAAGGCGGACAACCCCGCCGGGCGCAGGGCTGTTCTCAATTGCCGGGGGTTGATGCTATAGGCAAGCCAGGAGCTCAGTCCATTTGTAGCAGGCACATCATTCCTCATTTCTTGAAAACTCCGAACGTGTTGTGAGCCGGAAGGCTGGTACCCCGACTCGAGGCAATGCGAATCTTGAGGCCGGTACTGCGATTGGGCAGACGCTGAGGAAGATTCTGGAACAGGAGCGGATGCCAAGGTGGAGCCGGCCACAATGTAAACACATTATGAGTCCCCTGCTCTGCCGCTGAGCTACCCTGCCAATCGCGAAAAATTCTAGCACCGGCCGCCTCCCCCAGGCAAAACTGCATTGTGATGGTAAGCGTTCGGATTTGCAGTCTCGCCTATGAAGTCAACTTTGCGCCAAGGTGCTGGCGCCAAAGTTAGTCTCTCGACTGGCACTCGGGGCACCAGTACGTGCCCCTTCCGTCTTGTTGCGCTTTGAGGATGGCGGTACCGCAGCGGGGACATGGCTCTCCCTGGCGACCATGCACCCTAGGCAATCTGGCATCAGGTTTGGCTTTACCGTTTACCACCTCGGCAACGCCGTTCTCCACAGCGTCTCGCAGCACTTCCTTGATGGCTTGCCGCAGCCGGCCGAAAGACTCGCCCGATACCTCTGCCAACGGTCGCGCCGGGTGCAACCCGGACCGATGGAGGCTCTCGTCGGCGTAGATATTCCCGATGCCGGCCACTACTCGTTGGTCGAGCAGTAGCGCCTTCAACTTCGTCTTGGGCCTTCTGCTGGCCGTAGATTCCAGGATGGATGGTTGGAAATCGTCGGTCAGCGGTTCCACTCCCAGCTTGCGCCGGCCAAGGAAGTCCGGGATCTCGCCGGCGGGGACGACGTGAATGCGTCCAAACTGGCGAATATCGGTGTAGTAGAGAGTCGAGTCGTCGTCGAAGTGGAAAATCGCGTGGGTGCTCTTGTGCGGCCGCGGAACGTCAAGCGCCGGCACCGGATGCCCCAACATGGCTTTGCCTTGCGGCCCGTCGTGGAAGAGCTGGCCGGTCAGGCCGAAGTGCACCCCGAGGCTAAGCCCGTTGTCGAATTCGAGCAACAGCCACTTGGCTCTGCGGCGAGCCGATCGGAGAGTGGCTCCCTCGAGTTCGCCGGGTCCCAGTCCCGAAGGCCAGAGCACGACCCGTTCCAGCCTGATCTCGAGCCTTCGCAGCACCCGGCCGGCCAGGGAGTGTTCGATATGCCGGCGCATCGTTTCTACTTCAGGAAGCTCAGGCATTGTCCCTCAGTCCAATTATGCACCGACTTGCGCGGCGAGGCGTACCAGATGTTCGACATACGCCTTGCGGGTCATACCGCGCCGCTCAGCCTCGGATTTGATTGTATCCCCGATGTCAGCATCGAGCACCAGGTTGACACGCACGCTCGGCCGATCGCGAGGTGTGCGTACCAGCAGGACCGAGGTTAACGCGCTACCTTCAGGAACTTCAACGTCTTCGAGTAAGCTCGGATCGGGTATAGGTATGCCGCGTTCTTCGGCAGCATCCATCCACTGCCGGATTGCCTTCTCGGCATCCAACAGGGCGTCATCGATGGTGTAGCCCATCGCCAAACATCCCGGCAGGTCCGGAAAGACAACTCCGTACGCACCGTCTTTACCATCAATCAATGCGGGATATCTCATGCCATTGCTCCCAACCGGCGATCTTGGCAATCTGACGGGCAACACCTGGGGATACCGTGCGGTGTCGGGGCAGCCGGATCTGAGCAATGATGTCAGGATGCCGGTAGATGTCTTGTCTCGCACCGTGCCGCGCCTGGTACCATCCTTCTCGCTCCAGACTTTGCCTTATACGCCTACGCCGTGTATTCGTTTCCATTACGTGCATAAGTATGGCACTTCAGACGTATCATTGTTAAGTGCTTGAATGGGGATCAGATCCACCGCCGACGCCGAACTGAAGGTGGGTGGGTCTTGAGAGATCTTTCAGGGGCTGTGAGGACGTCGGATGACGATGGTAGGTCTTAACAGGTACTCCGGATGTTCGGTAATGGTCGACAGGCAAGAAGTCTACTAGCTACAAAGGGTTTTTCCAGACCTGCGTTAAGAACGCTCTCGCTACTTGGCACCGTCAGCGGGAGAGGGAATCCCAGAGGTCGCGGTCGCCGTTTCGATTTGGGCGCGACACAAATCCGTTTTTTTCAATTTGAACTCTATAGCTAGCTTCACACTGCTTCCATAGCGCCTGTTGAACGTGTTTTCACGGCGCAACGAGATTCTGCCTCTCTAATGCAAGCCGGTAGTCCGCTTCCAATCTCATCCAGATATGCGCTGGGATCTCCAAGACTCTCTCAAGCCCCAGCGCGGTCTTCGGCGTGATCGCCTTCCTTCCAAGGACAATCTCGTTTACGGCGTTGACCGGCCGGTTCATCGCGGCTGCCAGCTGACGCTGACTCATACCTCTGGCCGCGAGCTCGTCCCGAATCAACATCCCAGGCGGGATCACGGCGTTTGATTGCTGTTCCGTCACGATCTCAGTCGCCATAATGCGCACTCACCTCTTTGACTCTCACAGCCTGTTCATCAATCGGCTCTATGATGAGCCTCCAGCGCCCTTGCAGCATCATAGCCCACTCGCCACGCCGGTTTCCCTTGAGTGGGTGTAGCCGCAGTGCTCGTGACCGCCCTAGTTCATTCAGGTTGTTGGCGGCGATCAAGACCTTGATTCGCTGAATATACCGTAATCCGAGCGGATGACCCCATTCGCGTGTTGCTCTGGATACATCCATGTAAGCCCTTTCGAGCTCCCTGCTTGCAAACACCACTCTCACAACGATGAGTATACACCCCAACCAGGGTTAGAGTTGAGTCTTGGGGTGTATGTCTCGAGCTATGACACGTGGGAGTACTTCCACTCTTGGCCGCATTGGTGGGCCGTCCGTATGGCGTTGTTAGTCCGAAATCAAAGGAAAAAGGTGGCAGGGGTGGGAATCGAACCCACGGCCAAGGGCTTATGAGTCCCCTGCTCTACCGCTGAGCTACCCTGCCGGAAACAAAAATTCTAGCACCGGCCACTTCACCCGGCAAACGCTAATTCGATCCGTTACGCGACCTTTGGCATCGACAAGGGTGGCAGACGACGCGGACTGGAAGATTTCTTCGCTCCGTCCACACGCACAGCAAGCTGTTCGCGATTGTTTGGTCCTATACTTGAATGAATCTGTCTCGAACAGCGGGCAAAGCAGTTCTTTGAACTTACCCGATGAGGCGCTCTGCTCCGATAAGATGGTGTATCGAACCGGCTATGGGTATAGCGTTTCTTAACTCTTCAGGGTGTCGAGGCTAACGGTAGTTGCTCAAAATATATAATCTGGTATAGGCAGTGAACCATTCAGGGACCGCTGGTGTTGGAGGAGAATTGACAGGTCGGCAAAGATTGTTCAGTGAAACGAGGATATCGCTAAGCGCCGCCGACACGCGCAACATTGGCGCGGCGCTCGGACGTTTGCTCAGAGGCGGAGAGGTCGTGGTTCTGACCGGGCCATTCGGCGCCGGCAAGACGGTCTTTGCCCAGGGTATCGCCGACGGTCTGGGTATCGACGACCACTTGACCAGTCCCAGCTTCACGCTGGCGAACAGCTATCCGTCGGAAGCCGGCGGGCCCGGGATTCACCACCTGGACTTGTACCGGGTGTCTAGTATTGAAGAGGCGTTGACGTTCGGGCTCGAAGAGTACTTCGAAGACGATGCGGTTACTTTGATCGAATGGCCGGGCGATGTGGGAAGTGCGTTGGGCGAAGAGGCCATTCGAGTAGAGTTGTCCATTGAAGAGGCGGATACGCGCCGGATCGAGATATCGATTCCCGCCAGACTGAATGGAGTCTTGGAGCAGGGTCGATCGATGCCCGAGCATGAACCTCAAAGTTCCGGGCCGGATGAGGCGTTGGAACTCGCTAAACCGTTGTGCGGCGACGGCGAGTAGAGATTCGAGTATGTTATTAGCTATTGACACAATTGGGCAAAGAGTTGGCATCGCCCTCTGGTCCGAAGACTCAACCGTGTACGAATTTGTTTGGCAGGCCAACCGCAATCACACGACAACGCTGATCCCGGCGATCGAGAATGCGTTCAGGGATTGCGGTATTTCGCGAGGAGATGTCGACTCATTGGCAGTCTGCACAGGCCCCGGCAGCTTCAGCGCGGCGCGCGCCGGAGTTGCCGTGGCTAAGACGCTTGGTTTCGTGTGGGAGCGTCCTGTCTACGGAGGCAATTGCTTCGAAGTTGGCGCTCACCGGATGAGCCAATTCATAGGCGATGTCTTGATCGTGGCGCCAATGGGGCGTGGTAGATGGGCCACCCAGAGGTTTAGTTGCGACGGTAATGCCGCTGTTGCCCGGACGGAACCGAGGGTTGTGGATCGATCCGGCGGCGCAACTCTTGCCGGCCGTTATGCGGCGATAGTCTCTGACGATACGGACGTTTGCGGCGAGTTAAATCTAACCGGGGAACTCCACGGGCGGAAACCTTCGTGGCTGGCAGCATGGGCGGCCACCCAAGTCGCGGCATGTGTCCCAGGTTACGTGGACAAGTTAGAACCCTACTACCTACAGGGCGCTCGTATCACGATGTCTACACGCCGAACTTTCAGGAACGTTTAAGATGCCGTACGTGGTCAAACCCATGACGTTGCGAGACGTGGCTGATGTGGGTCGAGTTGAGCGTGAATGCTTTACAACCCCGTGGCCGCTCAGCGCCTATCGACGCGAAGTCCGCGACAACAAGAACAGCCGTTACATCGTATTGGTCTGGCGCGATGGTTATGTCGACCCGGCGGAAGCCGCCTCCATCTACAGCAAGCCTGGCCGGCGGAATTCGGGTCATCCGGTTAACGGCGGACTCTCTGGGGCCGTACAGTGGCTGATTCGCCCATTCGGCGACGGGGAAGAGCCCAAGTCACTGGAACCGCATCGCCTGGTAGGATTCGCCGGCATCTGGCTAATCGCTGGTGAGGCGCACGTGACCACTATTGGCGTAAAAGAGTCCTTACGCGGGCGCGGACTGGGCGAGCTTCTTTTTGCCAGCTTGATCGACGTTTCGATGCAACTCACAACCCGGCGTGTGACGCTTGAGGCGCGTGTTTCTAACGAGGGAGCGCAGAAGCTTTACCATAAATACGGATTCACCCAGCAAGGGATCCGCAAGAAGTACTACTCGGACAACAAGGAGGACGCGGTAATAATGTGGAGCGGCGACTTGTCCAACAGCGACTATCGCGACAATCTACGCTCTAATATGACCCAATTGACGGCACGGCTACGAGGAATTGCGCTGACGCCCTGGTATTTCCGTGAGTATCTTGAACAACTAGCCGTTCACTCTGACGTGGCCGAATCGGGTGATACAGTGGATTCAAGGAAGCCGTTTTAGAACCATGTCCAGCAATGAGACCATAGTCCTCTTAGATGGTCACTCCTTAGTGCATCGCGCCTACCATGCTGTGCGGCCGCTTTCCAACTCCAATGGTGAACCAACGCACGCCGTTTACGGCTTCACCTCCATGTTGATCAAGGCAATCGGAGAGTTGAAACCAGATTACATGGCAGTAACCTTCGATCGCTCCAAACCAACCTTTCGACACCGTGAGTTCGTCGAATACAAGGCGCAGAGACCGCCGTCGCCGGAAGATCTTCGAAGCCAGTTCGAACCGGTGCGCGACGTCGTCACGGCTTTGGACATACCTATCTATGAACTCGATGAATATGAGGCCGATGATCTGCTCGGCACGCTCTCCCGTCAGGCGGCGGAGGCAGGACTCCAGTCCATGATCGTCTCCGGCGACGCCGACATGCTCCAACTCGTTAATGACAGCGTGCGGGTGATGACCCCACGGGTTGGCTTTAGCCAAACGGTGGTCTACGACGTTGCGGCGGTACAGCGGCGATATGGGGTCCTTCCTTCGATCCTGCCGGATTGGAAGGCTATCAAAGGCGACCCATCGGACAACATCAAGGGCGTCGCCGGCATCGGTGACAAAGGGGCTACCAGGCTGCTAACCCAGTTTGGATCGATAGACGGCATCTTGAGCCGCATGGACGAGGTTGATGGCCGGCTCGCGCGGAAGTTGGCCGGACAAGACGAGTTGCTAAGGCAGAACCTCCGGCTGGCGACGATACTGTGCGACGCGCCAATTGAGTTGGACCTGGATCGATGCAGGTTCTCGGGAGTGCCAATGACTCAGACGGTGCAGGCGTTCAACGACCTGGAGTTCAGGACGTTGATACCCAGGCTTCGAAACTTACCAAGGCTGGACGAGGGTCCGCCGGCCGTCGGCACGTTCGCTAGAGGCGGTCAGACCTCGTTCTTGGATACGCAGGAGGCGGTTGGTGAGGGTCCCGCCCAAGGCTTCGGGCCGGTGGAAATAGTCGACAGCCGGCCGCAGCTCGAGGCACTAGCGAGCAAGCTCACCGCGGCGGGGGCCTTTGCGCTGGATACCGAGACCACCGGCCGCGATGCGATCCGGGTAGCGATGGTCGGAATCTCCGTCTGCTACGAACCCGGCCGGTCGTACTACATACCACTGGCGACGCCATCAGGTCCCTCCGAGCTATCTTTTGACGACCTGAGAGAGGTTCTGGGACCCGTCTTCTGTGATCCAAAGGTCGCAAAGTATGGACACAACGCCAAGTACGACGGGATAGTACTCGCCCAAGCCGGCATTCCAGTAGATCGCTTCGGGTTCGACACGATGATCGCGGTGGGAGTTGCGGAGAACCCAAGCCGGGGGCATTTGGGTCTCAAGGGATTGACGCTAGATCGGCTGGGCTTGGAGATGACTCCGATAGAGGATCTGATCGGTAAGGGCAAAAATCAGATCTCGATGCACGAGGTGCCGGTGGAGAAGGTGGCACCCTACGCCGGAGCCGATGCGGAGGCCACATTCCGCCTGGTAGACCCACTCAGAAGGGATCTGCAGACCAAGGAGGGGGAGAGGGTCTTCGAAGAGGTCGAGATGCCGTTGGTGCGTGTCCTGTCCGACATGGAGATGGCCGGAATAGCCGTAAACGTGCAATTTCTGAAGGAGATGTCCGTTACGATCACCGAGCAGTTGGGGCAATTCGAGGAGAAGATCTACGAACAGGTCGGTCACTCTTTCAAAATCGGCAGCACGAAGCAATTGGCCGGCGTGCTGTTCGACGAGTTGGGCCTGAAGGGACTCAGGCGCACGCGAACCGGATACAGCACCGACGCAAACACTTTGTCGGCCCTGAGGAACGACCATCCGGTAGTGCCATTGATCTTGGAGCACCGGCAACTCGCCAAGCTCAAGTCGACGTACGTTGACGCGCTGCCGTTGATGGTGAACCCCAACACGAACAGAGTTCACACCTCTTACAACCAGATAGGCGCGGCAACCGGCCGGCTATCGTCTACCGATCCGAACCTGCAGAACATCCCGGTCCGTACGGAATTGGGCCGGCAGGTACGCAAGGCGTTCATCACCGAAAGTGACGAATATGCGCTACTGTCCGCTGACTACTCGCAGATCGAGCTCCGCCTGTTGGCCCATATGACTGAAGATCCGAACCTTATCGCGGCCTTTGGCGCGGGTCAGGACATCCACGCGGCGACGGCCGGCCAGGTGCTTGGAGTCCCCCTGGACCAGGTCACTTCCGATATGCGGAGGTCGGCAAAGGCGATCAATTTCGGCATTATCTACGGGATAAGCGACTACGGGCTTTCGGTTCAGCTGGGTATCAGGCCCTCAGAGGCCGGCGAGTTCATCAGGCAATACTTCGCTAGATACCCACTCGTGCAGCAGTATCTCGATTCGGTCATACAGCAGGGCGTTGACGAGGGCTACGTCAGTACTATGTACGGCCGCCGGCGCAACATGCCGGACCTGAGGGCGTCGAATCGACAGATAAGATCGGCTGCCGAGCGAGCGGCGATCAACATGCCGCTTCAAGGCGCCGCCGCGGACATAATCAAGCTGGCGATGATCACGCTGCACGAGAAACTGGCGAATCGCGACGATTGCCGGATGCTGCTCCAGGTTCACGACGAGTTGCTATTCGAGGTTAAGACCGCATCACTAGAGGAATTCGGCGAGATCGTCCGGCACGACATGGAAAATGTCGCGCAACTTCGCGTGCCGATAGAGGTGGACCTTTCTTCCGGGCCCAATTGGCGCGACCTCACCTAGATCTTCCTGTCCTCGAATGGGACGACCTGACCGAGTTCGAGCTACCCTTTGGGTCGAATCAATTCGACCCCGACATCAGTTTCAACTCCGGCCAGGCATTCCGGTGGCGCCGGCTGGACAATGGTTGGGTAAACACGATCGGCCAGGCGGTCGTTTTAGTTTTCCGGCGCGATAGCAAGCTCTTGATCCGTCTATTCAACGGCGAACCCGGTCTGATTCGCGACTACTTGCGCGCAGACTTTGACTTGATGCGATGGACAAACGCTTCTTCGGACCCCTTGCTCCGGCTAACAGTCGAGCGCTACAAGGGCCTTCGAGTGCTCGCGCAGCCGGAGGTCGAAACCATCCTGACGTTTGCCTGTAGCGGCGCAAACTCGGTCGCCCGAATTACTGATTCGATGCACGGGATGACCGCCCTACTAGGCGAGCCTGTTGCAACGATCGCCGGCGTCACTTACCGTGCGTTCCCCGACGCTATCGCGGTCGCCTCAGCGCCAGAAACCATCCTGCGCCACGATTGTGGTATGGCCTATCGCGCTCGATGTGTCGGGGATATCGCGCGGGCGCTGGTAGACGGTTTAGCCGAAGAGCTGCCGGCGATCCGGCAAATGAGCTATGAAGACGCCCGCAACCGACTGGCAGGCTATAAGTGGATCGGTCCGAAAATCGCCGACTGCGTTTGCTTGATGGCCCTTGGCTTCGACTGTGCCGTACCGGTGGATACCCACCTGTGGAGACTTGCCCAAACTCTATTCGGCGTCAGAATCCCCACCAAGAGTTTGACCGCTAAGACGTATGCGCACGTCTCCCGCCTGTTTCGTGAACAGTACGGGAATACCGCCGGCTGGGCTCAACAGTACCTCTATCATGCGTCACGCCAAGGTGAGTTGGCGGAGCTACGCGAGCGGGCCGGCAGGTAATCTGGCACCATCGACACTCAATACATTGCGCCACAATTGGAAAATCTTGCCCCCGCCTCGTCGATTCCGAGGACCTGCGCTCCCTCTGGCCATTCAAGCTAATCACGGTCTGGGCGTTGTGCTAGCATTTAGCTGCCGTTTGGCACAACGCATCAGAGGGATGCAGACAGGATGGAGATTGTGATGTCGATTACCGCAGAGCTTGTCTACGATGCAAAGGCAGTCTTGGGCGAAGGCCCGATATGGCACGCGCCTTCCCAGATATTGTATTGGGTGAACTTGTTGGATGGCCAGGTTCGCCTGTTCGATCCGGCAACGAAAGAGGATCGGATCATAGAGTTGGGGCAGCCGGTGGGCACCGTCGTTCCTCGACAGGCCGGCGGCGTTATGGTCGCATTGCACGATGGATTTGCTAGCTTGGACTTAGACAGCGGCGAATTGACCGTAATCCACGATCCCGAACCGGACATGCCCGGCAACAGATTCAACGATGGCAAGTGCGATCCTGCTGGACGGTTCTGGGCCGGAACGATGCCTTACGATCCAGGGAGTCCGTCCGGCAGCCTGTATTGCATGGACATCGATCACAGCGTTCGTCAAATGTTGGACGGCGTCATGATCTCAAACGGCATTGTCTGGACCAGCGATCGCTCGACCATGTACTTCATCGACTCTCTCACTTTGAAGGTAGCGGCCTTCGACTACGACGTGTCTACGGGTGACATCTCTAATCGACGCGTCGCCGTCACCGTCCCACCTGGAATTGGCGTCCCCGATGGGATGGCGATTGACGAGGAAGACACGATCTGGGTGGCCCATTTTGGCGGCAGCAGGGTTACACATTGGAATCCGGCAAGCGGCGAGCTGATAGGCACTATTCAGGTTCCCGCCAGCCAGGTAACGGCCTGCGCCTTTGGCGGCCCGGACCTTAGCGACCTGTATATCACCACCGCTCGTTTCGAGCTGGATGAAGAGGCGCTACAGCAAGAACCTGCCGCCGGCGGATTATTCGTGGCAAAGCCCGGAGCAAAAGGCTTAGAAGCATTCGAGTTTGCCGGCTAGCGGCGATGCGCGGGCTTGATCTCGCCGCCCGCCGCGCCGATTTGACCTCGAACTCCAAATGTCCAATAGTCCTGGGAGAAATTGGACAACGCGTTTAGGTCCCTCGGTCGGCTGGGTTTGGGGTTTTTGACACTCCACCCGGTTCGTCAAAAAAATGGGGATGCCGCCGCTAGTCCGCGCCGGACCTATCTGAGGCGAACGCTGATCTCGCCAGGGCTATAGCTTCGCCAAGTCTTCGTCGCCACCCGCGACTATCAGTTCGTCGTTGGGCTCGATCGTCTGTCCTCGGTGAGGGTGCATGATGACCTCTTCTTTGCGCACAATCGCGATCAAGGTCAAGTTATAGTTGTCCCGAAGGCCCAGGTCGCCTAGCGATCTACCGGCAAACGAGTCCGGGGGCCGGATCCGGCTGATCCCGTAGCCCACGCCGATATTCAAATAGTCCAGCACCGCCCTCGAAGTGAACCCGTGTGCCAAGCGGGTGCCGGTCTCCCGCTCCGGGAAGATGACCCTATCTGCGCCAATCTGCGAAAGAATTCGGGCGTGCCGGTCGTTACTGGCTTTGCTAATTACGTAGGGCATGCCCAACTCTTTCAAGTTCAGAGTGGTCAGGATGCTCACTTCGATGTTGCTGCTGATTGCGACAACGGCGGCATCGAAATCGCGGACGCCTATTTCGGTCATTGCCTCCCGGTCGGCGCCACTTGCCTGGACGGCGTGGGTCACGTTGGGCAGCAGTTCCTGGACCAGCCGGCCGTCGGTGTCGATCGCCAGGACCTCATAACCAAGCTGATGTAATGTGGTAGCTACCGCAGAACCGAATCTGCCAAGCCCGATCACTACTACCTGTCTTGCCATTTCAGCCAAATCCCAATCATAGAGATGTTTAGATCGAGGTTTACGATCGCAGCGCTCGCACTGTTTGTCCTATCGACGACAACTGGAGCGTTCTATCTTTGAACTCAAGTGAACCCCGGTTCTGAGTCGTTGTCGCCTGGAAATGATACACCAGCGGTCCGCAGGGAAACTATGAGTCTACTCATCTCGCCCCGATGGATTTGCGTTTGTTTCCTTCTGGAGGAGAGCCTCGATTCGCGACAGCCGGTCCTTGATTTCTTGGAACTCATCGCCCTCGTCTTGCGAAACAAAGTAGGCGGCGACTGCGGCAGCTAGAGTTGAAATGACTCCCAACCCGGTAATCATCAGGGCCACACCGACGATCCGGCCCCAAATTGTCGTTGGCGCAATGTCGCCGTAACCTACCGTGGTCACCGTCACAATCGCCCACCAGACCCCTTCGAAGAACTTGCCGTGTACCGACTCACCCTCCAGCAACGACAACACTCCACCGCCGGCCAATATGAGAAACGTCGCTACAGCGCCAACGTACAACAACCCGCGCCTCCCGAGAATCCTTCGCAGGGCGCGCAACCCATAGAGTAAGACCACTAACAAACGAAACAGTCTGATGAGCCTCGCTAGCCTTGACAGCGATAGCAGATTGGGCAGCAAGGGGAACGATATGATTATGACTAGTACGAGCACCCACCTGCTTCTGGCATAGGCAAGCCTGTCTGCCGAAACGGCAAGCGTGTATAGAAATTGAATGAGGAAAATCGACCACAGAATCCAGTCCCCGACATTGATCAGCGGATCTCCGGGATTCTCATAGTCGTAAATTATCAGCGGCACGGTGGCGATCGCGGCCAGTATCGCGGCGATTTCCAATCCGTTTTGGACTCTTTTCTTGAGTCTTTCGTCGCTTAACATCTCTTACTTCAATGTTCGGTGGTTCGTTGCTGATCCACGGTGTTCAACCAATTCGGACTGGCTCCTCAGGGTAGTTTACGCCGCTGCTTACTGGCCGACCGGCCATATATATCGCAAGCGTCAGAGGCCCAAGCCTTCCAACGAACATCGCGGCGACTATCACCATCCGGCCGGTCAGCGATAGATCGCGCGTAATTCCAGTAGACAGGCCATTTGTCGCGTAGGCGGACACCGTTTCGAAGAGCACCCATAGAAATGGTACATCCTCAGTTATTGCTAGAGTGAACGCGAATGCGAAGACCAACACGACGGAGAGCAACGCGATTGTGAGAGACCGGTTGATCAGCCCCGCTCCCAACGTCCGCTTGAATGCGCTCGCGTAGCCTTTCCCCGCCAACGCCGATAAGATCGCAAATAACAATACGGTGAACGTATTGAGCTTTATTCCTCCGGCGGTCGAACCAGATGCTCCGCCTATGAACATTGGTCCGATTGTGTAGAAAAGAGAATGATCGGTCATCTTGCTTATGTCAATGGTGGTGAAACCGGAAGTTCGCGAGCTAATCGATTGAAAAAAAGAATGGACAAGCTTCTCGGGCCAGCTCAGTTCTCCCAATGTCGCTGGGTTTGAGTGTTCAGCGATTAGGATGACGGCGGCGCCCAAAACCGAGAATGTCAACATGGCACTCAAGACTATCTTCGAGTCGATTGAAAGCCGAACAATCGAACGTTTTCGGTAGAGTTCTGACAACACAAAGTAACCTGTACCGCCGATGACGCACAACACGGCAATTACTAACAGCGAGATGTTGTCACCGCGAAGAATCGTCAGGCTTTGAAACCCGCCGGACAGGTCAAAGCCGGCGTTGTTGAACGCCGACACCGCTAGGAATACAGCCGGCCAGGCGGACTGAAGGGGTTGGTCGGATTGGGCGGCAAAGTTCGCGAGAAGTACGATAGCGCCCACGGCTTCCACTATGAGGGTCAGGATCGCTATGCGAACCGCGATGCTGGCGACTCCACGCAACTCGAATGACCCTACACTGTCTCGCAATAGAATTCGCTCGCGCAATCCTAGTCGCCGGCCGGCGATCAGGAAGAGCAGAGTCGCTCCGGTCATGAATCCCAGCCCACCAAGCTGGATGAGCATAAGTATCACGGCCTGTCCAAAGCCACTCCAATAGGTGGAAGTGTCTACAACCACCAAACCGGTGACTAGGGATGCTGAAGTGGCGGTAAACAGCGAAGTTTCCAGATTCGTCCACCCCCCGTCGACGCTGGCTATGGGTAGACTGAGAAAAGCCGTACCTATGGCAATAAGCGCGATGAAGCCGGCAATCAAGATAATGGGTGGAGTAGGTCCTCGCCTGACGATCCTGCGTGGCCGCACCGCAATGTGCTGTGGGCGCAGGCGCTGCCGCCGGATCACCACGTCCCCTGGCTTCCGGCTGCGGGCTGGCATTCGAGTCTCGGCCAACACGCACCTCATCGGTTGCAGAATCAGTTGAGATTAGCTAATTGTTTGTCAGAGTGCAACCGGGCAAAGCCCCGCAAAGAAAATGAATTCCCTTGAACTCACCTAGAATTGCCGGCAGTTTGGTTCGACGAGACCCACTGCGGTGCCGATCGCCAAATCGAGGTGTGGATGCCTCGCCTTCGTCCGAAAAGATTCTTGAGACTTTTGGGTTCGCGGCCTACAATTAATCAACATATTTGTTCGGTCCCGTAAGCTCCACCCGGGAGGAGATATACATGGACGACAAGTTTGGCCGCACCGGTTTCACCTTCGACGACGTCTTGCTGGTTCCTGATCGCTCGTCGGTATTGCCAGGTTCAGTTAGCACGTCAAGTTGCGTGACCAGATCAATACCGGTGAACATTCCGCTCGTCTCCGCAGCCATGGATTCAGTAACCGAAGCACGAATGGCGATCTCTATGGCGCGAGAAGGCGCCGTAGGAGTGATTCACCGCAATATGTCCATCGATGATCAGGCCGTCGAAGTGGACAAGGTCAAGCGTTCAGAAGCCGGCATGATAGTTGACCCGATTACCCTAGTTCCCCAAGACAGCTTGATCGACGCGCTGGCAGTGATGGCCAAATTTCACATCTCTGGCGTGCCAATCACTGAAAACGGGCGATTGGTTGGAATTCTGACCAACCGTGACATTCGTTTCCAGGAGGACTTCAGCCAAAAAATCTCAACCGTGATGACCAAAGAGGGTCTCGTGACGGTGCCGGTCGGCACGACGCTGGACGAAGCGAAGGAGATCCTTAGCCGGCACAAGATAGAGAAGCTTCCGGTGGTCGATGAAGAGTTCAGGCTGCGAGGTTTGATAACGGTAAAGGATATCCAAAAGAAGATACGCTACCCGTTGGCGACGAAAGACGACCGTGGAAGGCTGCGCGTGGCCGCGGCGACCGGCGTAGGCAAGGATGGATTCGAACGCGCGCGCGAGTTGGTCTCCGCCGGAGTCGATATTCTTGTAATCGACACCGCTCATGGGCATTCGATGGGTGTAATCGAGTTGATACGCCGGGTGAAGAGTGCCCTTGACGTTCAGGTAATAGCCGGCAACGTGACCACTACGGACGCGACCGTCGAGCTAATCGAGAACGGCGCGGACGCAATCAAAGTAGGCGTCGGCGCCGCCACCATCTGTACGACCCGTGTCGTTGCCGGTGCGGGTGTTCCTCAGCTTACGGCAATTTACGAATGCGCCCAGGCGGCGGGACCCTATGGCGTCCCGATCATCGCTGACGGCGGTATTAGCTACTCTGGAGATATCGCGAAAGCGATTGGCGCCGGAGCGGACTGCGTGATGCTCGGGGGCTTGCTCGCCGGCACCGACGAGAGTCCCGGCGAGATCATGTTCCACCAGGGAGAGAGGTTCAAGGAGCACCGGGGCATGGGCTCTCAGGGCGCTATGAAGGCGCGAGGTTTCAGCAGGGATCGATACGGCCAGGAAGACGTGGTTCTCGTCGACAAGCTGGTCCCTGAAGGAATCGAAGGGCGAGTGGCGTACAAAGGGCCTCTGAACAACGTCATCTACCAGTTGGTCGGCGGTCTGCGGGCCGGGATGGGATACGTGGGAGCGGCCAGCATTGCCGAGATGAAGCACAAGGCTCGATTTGTACAGGTTACGGGAGCCGGCGTCCGAGAGAGCCATCCCCACGATATCGTAATCACGAAAGAGGCCCCCAACTACTCCCCGCAAGGATAAAAGCGCCCCAAGGACCGAAGAGGCCGGCCTTAGGGTCGTGGGGTTGCTCTACGACGGGGATTTACCCAGCCGGATTAGTCTTGACCCTTTGGCAAAACCTCCGTGGACTCTTCTTCATCCACGTACCACTCTTCCCTCAACAGCTGGCTGCGCTTGGCCCTTCCCCGCAACAGCCGAAACCACACCAATCCTACGACCGCCACGATCGCCAGTCCGCCCAGAATGAACGGGAAGTTCATTGCCGCCATGAAGATGAACATCTCGGCCGAACGGTCGAAGATCATCACGAGCACGACGGTGTAGATTTTGAAGAAGACGATTACGCCTACGAGCGTCCAGAGCGCTACTCGCCTTTCAAATTGTCCTTCCAAGTGTCCGCACCAATCTGTATGAGTTCAGGACCTTGTCTCGAGGCGAAGAGGTGAATACTCGTAAACATAACACCCGCCGGCTGTTGGTGCTAGCGTATTCGAATTCCTGTAAGTGTTGAGATTTGGGGGTGCCCGCTCCGTATGGGCGTAATATCCTACCAACTAAGGTCTACCAAGGGCGAGGACGTCTGATCGGCGAAAGCTAGGAAAGGGCTGCAAGGGCGAAGCCCTTGCCGGGGGATGTGGGGGATGAGGTCGACCAGCTCGTGGAGTTGGAAATCACCCCTTGACTGCCGACTGAGGTCCGGAATCGCGACTCGCCCTTTCCATTTCACGGGCATGCGGGATAGAAATACAGCCAAATCTGAACTGTCGCGAATTCCTCTATTTTCGAAGACCGTCAGCTAGGTTCGTAGAGCTCAGGACGCCGCTGGCTCAGAACGGGAAGTCGCTCACGAAGGCGGCGTTGGGCGGCAAGATCGACTTCTCCAATCGCCACACCCTCGCCGGCCGGCGGTTGTGCGAGCCTGGTTCCCCAGGAATCGATGATGCAGCTGCGTCCGAACAGAGTTTGGCCACCCACTTGTCCGAACTGGTTGACCGCGACGACACAGACCAGGTTTGAGATTGCGGTTGACTCGGCAAGCGTATCCCAGTGGTCTGTGCGAGGGGGCAGGGATGCGCCGAATGGAAACGCTGACGGAACGAATATGAGCTCCGCTCCGCGCAAAACGAGAGTTCGAGCGATTTCAGGGAATCTCAGCTCGTAGCAGACCATAATCCCGATCCGGCCTATATCCAGGTCGAATATCCCAAGCGCATCCCCCGCAACGATAGTCTTCGACTCCTCGGCATCCAGCGCGTCAAACAAGTGTGTCTTGCGGTATTGTCCGATGAAGTTGCCCCGCCGGTTGATTACCAGGGTAGTGTTGTAATAACGACCGTCGCCGGCCGGCTCCGGGAAGCTGCCGGTGATGATGTTCGTCCCGTGCGCTACTGCCTTTGCCGACATTACGTCGAGAATCCGCCTCTTTGGCGACGGAGATGGCTTATCGTCTGAGACCTTGGTTGGCAGTCCATAGCAGTATTCAGGCAGGCAGATGGCATCGACTTGGTCCCAGGACTTCGCCGCTTTATCGACCGACTCCGCCGCGCGATCGAGGTTGAGTGCAAAGTCATCCGTAGCACCCATTTGTATGGCGGCTATTCGCACCGCTGTCATGGTTAACGCTCCTGCCTGGAGTGCGCTGAGCCTATAGAATGTCTGAGGCCCAGGCGTTGTGATCGCGCTCAAACCGTATCTTTGCCGGCTTGTCTTGGCCCATGGTACATTGTCATAGACGCCTAACGCGCCGCAAGTGAGAATGAGTCGCCATAATCCTCAATTGACCAACACCCCTCGGATTCTCTTGAAGTCAGGCCGGACGATGAGTCGGGTCTTGACCCCTCTTGAACGCCGCCGATGACGAGCTTCGATCAGTTCATGAGCAGTTGGTCTTGGGATCCGCTTGTAGCTGTTGTGATGGGCCTTTTGCTGGGTCTCTACCTAAGCGGCACGTTGAGGCTGCGATCCCTAGGTCGGTTCGACCGTGGTCTCGGCTGGCCGAGAGCCTCCGCGTATTTCCTGGCTGTATTCGTCGTCTTCATCGCGCTTAGCTCGCCAATAGACACTTTTGCGGACGCCTTGCTCACATTCCACATGGTCCAGCATATGCTTCTGATACTCGTGGCGGCGCCCTTGTTGCTGCTGGGCAGACCCATGACCGTCGTATTCGGCGCGCTTCCGAACCGGCCGTTACGATTGATCCTGACTGCACGCCGAGTCAAAGCGGTGCTGAGCTTCATCGGCCGTCCAGTCGTCGCGTGGGCCATAGCCGCGGCTGTGCTGTGGGTCTGGCACTTGCCGGCCCTCTATAACGCGGCGGTCCAGTCCTACTGGCTCCATTCATTTCAACACTTCTTCTTTTTCGCCAGCGGCATCCTTTTCTGGTGGCCGGTCATAAACTATCCCGCCCGGATGTTTCCCTATCCACTGCGCATGGTCTACGTGCTGGCTGCGGCGGTGCAGAGCAGCTGGCTGGGCGCGGTCCTGACGCTGACGGACGAGGGTTGGTATAGCGTCTATCAGAATACGACCGCGAGTTGGGGGCTGACGCCCCTCGACGACCAACAGTTGGGCGGCCTGATCATGTGGGTGCCCGGGGGAATAATCTACCTACTCGCTCTGACGGTCGTGTTCTTCTCCTGGATGGGATTTGGCGAAGAGGACGGAGGATCGGTTGAGGTCGGGCCGGCCGAGTAGACCGCCGGCCATCGCCTTTCAAGCGATGTCGCCACGTTACTGCAGGGAGAGGCCGGGCGTCCGCTGCCATCGATCCGAACAATCCAGCTTGCATACGCTAGGCCGGCGCGCGGTCAACTGATACTTCAGCCGGCGCGAGGTCGCTGGCCTTCTCCCCCGACGCCGCTGCGTGTTGAGAAACCAGGACCGCGAAGCTCACGTAGGCGCTCCATACACCGGCCGAGCCGGCAACGTGCAAACCCCGCAGCAATGCCGGCGCCTGGGTCGAAACTGCCCATATCCCAACGCCGATCTGGAATGCGACTGCGAGGAACACGAGGGCCGCCGCGACCACTATCCGCCTCGGAACGTTTCGCTCGCCGGCGATGCGCCAGGCCGTGAATAGTAGCAAGAGGCCCACAAGAATCGCGGCGATCCTATGCGTCATGTGGATATCTACCAGCCGGTTGCCGAGCATCAACTCGCCGTTGCACAGTGGAAAGCCGGCGCATATCCAGGTCGCTCCCGTTGCCCGGACGAATGCCCCAGTCAGAAGCAATACGAATAAGGCTATTCCACACCAGCGTACCAGTCGCGTCTTTGCGGAGGCGTCGCTGAGATTCCAGTCACCGGTATCCGTCGAGGTTGCTTCATTGGACCCGTAGATGGCTGTCAGGCTGGCGGTGATGACGAGCGCCAGAAGAATCATCGCGATGGTCAGATGGACCAGCACGATCATTGGAGGCAGTTCCAGAATCACCGTCACCGCGCCAAGTCCAATCTGAAGCAGCAAGAGCGGCAGGACTGCCAGCATTGGAACCACGATCAGCCGTTGTGCGCGGTGGCGAATCCATGCCACGGCGGTCGCAGCGACTATCACCGCGCTTACCAATGCCGCGAGCGTCCGGTGAGAATACTCGAGGATAGCGGCTGAATCCAGGGGTGGTATGAGCTGGCCGTGGCACAAGGGCCAGTCCGGGCAACCGAGTCCCGAGCCTGTTACGCGCACGATGGCACCGACCACGATCAGAAGATAGAGCCCTATTGCGGAGGCGATTGACAGAGTGGCGAAGCCGGACCTAGACATCGGTTGACCGAGGTCCGCCGGCCGCCGCAAGATTCATTGAAATTGCACGTTCCCACGCGCCTTTGCCGTTGCCACTGAGCCGACCGTTCTAGTGCCTGTCGCCCGATGGCAGCGATTTACCCGAGTTGCGCCGGCCGGATCGGCTTTCCTCGCCGAGTTGCTCGATTCGTGTCGGTCTAGACTATAGTGGGTTGACGCTATCGCCGTCAACGCGGCGAATGATCGCTCGTCCAAGTCTGTGGGACCTGCCCGGCGACCGAGTCCTGTGCCGGTGAGACGCGCGTGTCGAACTGCACGCCCTCGTGGTCAAATAGCCGGGCGCCGAATACGAGTCGGTCCTGGCCCGCCACGTGGGTGGGTAAGGATCACTCCGGTCAGTCACGCCCGGCTATGGGGATTCTAGCAGTAGTTGCCCGGCCGGAGTCGATTTCTCGTCACGTCACCGTGAAACACGACTCGGAGATCGAATCACAGGGCTTGAGAGCTTACCGCAAGCTCATCGACGGAGAGATTCGGCTGATCACCGTCCGAAACTACACAGGATGGGCCGCAATAACCAGGTGCTCTAACCGGCCGGCTTGCGACCCGCGGGTGATCCGCACGCCAATGATGAGGCTTCGGCGCAACCTGGTCGAGCGCCCGGCCAGCGCGAAGTACATCTTTGTCCGGCGTCGCGTCGGCTAACGCATGGGGATGCCGGTGACGACGGAGGGGGAGTAGCTCGGCGCTGGGCGCTCGGTCGCAGGATATACAAAACAAGGGGGGAGGCAGCATTCGCTGCTACCGACTCCCCCTGCCAATTCCGTGTATTGGAGGGACTCTATTGTTGCCATGCTCGTAGCGGTGTATTGATAATCTTTCTGTGTTTGTTATATTCTTGTTTTCCAGTCTCAACCCAGCGAGGCGTAGGCGATGGAAACCAAAAAGAAGAGACTCACCTTGGATCTGGACCCCACCTTTCAGCGGCGGCTAAAAGCTATTGCCGCACTCAAAGGCGTCAGCATGCGTGGATACTGCCAAGCCGCCATTGACCGGGAGTTGACAAAGGACGAAGCCATCGGCATAGGCGGACTGTTGTCTGACAAACCAGACCATGAGTTGTTTGCAGAGCTCCGGAGGGAGATATTTGGGGGCAAGCCTCTCCCTGGGAGTTCCGCCGACTTGATTCGGGAGGCCCGTGAAATCAGGGATGCCGAAGTCGAGGGATGGGCGTGAACGGATCCGTCGTGGTCGATGCAAGCCTGGCGATCAAATGGCTAGTTGAAGAGGATGATTCTGACAAAGCCCACGCTGTCCTCCAATCCTGGGTTGCCAAGGACATCACCCGCATCGCCCCACACCTTATGCCTTTCGAGGTCGCCACCGCTCTTCACCGGCGCGTGTTGCGCGGCGAACTGAACATCGGCGACAGTACCCGCATGATCGCACGGCTGTTTGAGTCGCGCCTTGAACTCCGTCAGCCGCCGAACCTTCACGTCAGAGCACTGCAAATTGCAAGCCAGCTCAAGCAGGGCGCGGCCTACGACGCCCACTACCTGGCACTGGCGGAAAGTGTCGGTTGCGAGTTGTGGACCGCCGACGAGAGGTTTTTCCGGGCGGCAAGCCCAAGCGTTGATAACGTACACTGGATAGGAGAGTTCGTTGCGCCGGAGTAGAATCTTCGCCCATCGGAAGATCGAGAGATTGTTACGAGAATCGACTGAGGGCAACGCCGTGGAGGAGGCAGTCGGAGAATTGTTGACTAACAGGGGAGGCACCCCTTAACCGTCCATCGGGTGGCCGTCGATGCAGTGCCGTCCCTTGCGCGGCATTGGACGTGGGCCGGCTAGACTATCAGTCCGGTTACATACATGATCACCATGCCGGCAGCGATCCCGACAAAGCTTCCGATAGTCAGGGCGTTCCTTTTGGCATTGCCGATCATGAGTTTGCCCACCGCGTAGACTACTTGGAAAATAGCCCCTGCTCCGATCGCGAGGAAGAACGTCGCCCAGACGTCGGAGTAGGTAAACCCTCCGATCCAGGCGCCGGCTATGGTGGGGACGCCGGCAATTAACCCCAGCCAAACCAGCGTCAGCAGCCGGGGCCGGGTGCGGGCAATTGGAGCGACGATGCCAAGTCCCTCGGTTACGTTGTGGAGGGTGAAGCCTACGATGAGGAATGTACTCAGTGCAATCTCGCCGACCGCGTAAGCGGCGCCGATCGCGAGTCCCTCGCCCATATTGTGAATGCCGATGCCGATTGCGATGGAAAACGCGACCGCAAGGCGTACGGTAGCGTCGTTGCCACCGGTCCGTAGCGTCAACCATCTCGTAACGCCCTCCAATGCGAGGAACGAGAGCACCGCGCCAATCGCGACAATAGCAATCCCTTGGATCGCTTCCGGCACCCTGCCGGCGACATTAAGAGACTCTTCGACGGTGTCAACGCCAAGGAACAGCAGGAGACCGATCGTGAGTGCCAGGAAGGACTGGGTCCACTTGCGGCCTAGCCGCCGGAGAAAAGGGGTCCACAACATACCGATTGCGACCGGCAGCACTCCTACGTAGATCCCAATCAACGCGAAGATGCCAAAGAACTCAATGTCGGGCCTAGGAGTCTCGACTGCGACGTCAATCGCATGGTTGAAAGTCACTCCAGTGGCCGTAATCAATATCAACTCGTGAGCCTCGCCCTCTACCCACGGATACGGCACTACGATCTTGGCTTGGTCCAATCGATTCAGGGTTCTACTCGGCTCGATGGAATGCATCCAATAGGCTTCGTCGACTAGAACCTGGGCAATCGTCACCGGATCCGGCCCGCCGTTGATCACCTGTATGATTATTTGGTGCGGGTCGCTCTCCAGCGTCACTCTTTCGACGGTCAGCTCTTCGATCGGCGGAAACTCCCCCAGACTCTTCAGTGGTGAGGTGGCCAGTAGTAGCCAAACTAATACACCCAGAAGGACCAAGGGAAAGAGTCCGGCCAGCCACGTCATCGTTGGTGAAGATTTATTGACGCTGGTGGATGGGTGTTCTAACGAAGTTTCACTCATTACTAGTACTCCAGCGTCTAAGCGAGTTCGAAGAAGCTCATCCAACCGAGCTCGGCGAACTCGCTCTGATGGGCGTGAAACATGTAGAGTCCCGGCTCGAATCCGGCATACGAGAACTCGATGATGCCCCTTTGCGCTTGGCATTGAACGATTGTGTCGACAGTTCGCAAAGTCGGCGTCAAGGTGGTGCCATGGTCGTAGTAGTCGAAGAAGTTGGCGTGTAGATGAAAGGAGTTGATGGGATCGAACTCTGTCATGTTGATTAGATAGATGCGTTGTTTCTGGTTACGACTGATCTTTATGGGATGTTTGTGGTAGTGAAAGCCGACAGTGTTGGCGGCGTATATCTCGTTGTCTCCGTCGAAGTTGGTGTCGAACCCGTTCATGACGATCACCATCTCGTCGAACTCTTTGTTCTCCTCATACTGCCGGTTGCGCGATTTCGCCACCTCCGACTCTTCGCCGGAGTACTTGGTTGGGTCTGGATCGACGATGAACGCGCCGTACAGGCCTTTGTGTATGTGTCTCTTCAAAGGAACCGCGTGACAGTGGTAGAGATGGCAGCCCATCGGGAAGGCATCGAACTCGTACGTGAAGCTCTCGCCGACGTTGATAACGCCCCGGCCAATACCGGGAATGCCATCCATGGAGGCGGAATGAATTCCGTGAAAATGGATGGTGTGCGGATGAGTACCCGCATTGGTAAATTGGACCTTAATTCGATCTCCTTCGACGCAGCGCATCGTCGGACCGGGCACACGGCCATTGTAGGTCCACGCTGGAAAGTAAATGCCGGGTGCTATCTCGATTTCGCGGTCGATGGCGACGATACTGTACTCACGCAAGGTCTGGCCGCTATCTAGTTGGCTCACCTCGCCGTAGTCCCAATCTCGAAGCAGTTCGATGGGATCGAATCCCAGTGCCTGAACGTCAACGTCGCCGACTGGACCGCTGCCGTCGTGAACGTGGCTACTCGCGTCTATGCCGGCCTGGGTCCGCGATTTCGTCTCTTTGGCCACCGCCGACCCAATTACCGCGGCACCTCCAAGCGCCGCGCCAATCGCGTTAGCCGCCAACAGGGCTTTGGGAGTTGCCCGAAATAGAGACCGCCGGTTCACCCTACGTTGGAGGAACTGTTTCGGCAGATCCAGTAACCCTTTCATTCTAGCGAGCTCTGTTCGATTTCATATGGTGTCCCCAAGCGCCTTGTCACTCGGCGCGCGCGATTGCGCCATCGCCAGGGGCTGCATGAGGATCGTGAATGTTTGAGACATAGATGTTTGACGCAAGCTCGAGCCCGATCGAATGTTGAACGCTTCCTACTTGAATCAAGAGCGGTCCGCTGAACGGGGACTTCTCAATCAGGATGAGTTGGGCGGATGGGACCAGTTCCAATTGCTTTAGATAGCGCAGCATTTCGGAGTCGCGGTCGCTGACGCGCTGGATCGTTGCTTGTTGACCCGGGCTTAGCTCGGATAGCATGATCGCGTCCGACGGCGGCAGCACGAGGTCACGACTGGGTATGGGATCGCCGTGGGGATCGGAGGTTGGTCTACCCAGCGCCTGATCCATCCGGTCCTCCATCTCCTCCGAGATGACGTGCTCCAAGCGCTCGGCCTCGTCATGCACCTGGTCCCATCTATAGCCCAAGAACTCTGTCAGGTACAGTTCGATGAGACGGTGGTGCCGAATGACCTCAAGAGCGACCCTGGTACCCAGGTCGGTCAATTCAGCCCCTTGGTAGGGCGTATGGATGATTAGCTCCAAGGACGCCAGCTGTTTGAGCATGCTGGTTACAGAGGCCGGCGAGACACCCAGGTTCTCGGCGATCGCGTTAGTGGACACCCGCTGATCCGCGTGTCTCAGCTTATAGATCGCCTTCAGATAGTCTTCCATCGATTGACTGAGCATCGTGGCCTCGTATTTAGGTTAATCTAAAACAAATATTAGATGAATAATAACCAATAGTCAAGTCAACAAAAAAGAAGGTAACAGTTCAGATTTGGGTGTATGTCTCTCCCCCATGCCCGTGAACTGGAACGGCCGAGTCGCCATTCGGGACCTCAGTAGGCAGTCAAGGGGTGATTTCCAACCTATCGATGCCAAATCCACGAGCTGGTCGACCTCATCCCCTCGCCTTTGATAGACGCTCATTGGCGCGATATTATGCCCATACGGAGCAGGTACCCCTAAATCCGAACACTTACAAGAGAAGGGCCAGGAGCCTTCGCCATTTCTACGGGAAGTAGGCTATTGCTCGAGAAATATCTCGCTCGGCGTTGGCCGGATTCACAACCTCAGGTCCGTTCATCATCGGACTCTTGGACGATCACACTAGACTGGTTCCGCATACCACTAGGAAGTGTCACCTATGTCCCCAGTCTAAGTGTTACCCGTCTCCCCGCCCGCCCCACGACACCAACCACCATCGCCCTAGCGGCTACAGCCGAGGGTCGAAAGAGAGAAGTGTAGCGCTGGGGCTTGTCGCCAGCCAAGGCGACGCGGCCAGCCGGCCATTGGGGGCTGCCGGCGACTCCCGCTCTAGTCATTGCGGCCTCCCGCCTCGTAATTCCGGCGAAAGCCGGAATCCAGGGGAGGCGTGGCCGGCGCAAGGCCATGGTGATTTCCGACTCGTCGAAGCGTTTCGCGCCCGAACCCCGATCACTGACCCACTCTCAGGCGACATTATTCACCCGCCTCTCAGCAGCGCGCTGGGGTCCCTGTCTGAATCGAAAGCTCCACCGGTCTCGAGTGTGTTAACGAAACCGTGTTCGAATACGCAGTGCCCAGCGGATAGCTAGCGGTCTTCCCGATATACGCGGTCTTCGATAATCAGATCGACGAGGGTTTGAATCTGCTCGGAAGTGAGGGGGCCTCCTTTTTCCTCCGACCACGCCGGCATCATCGTGTGACCGTTGCTTACCATCAGGTTTACGTACTCGCTCAACACTTCTAGGTGCTGTGGATTGGCCGGGTCCAAACCCAGCCGGGATGCCAGCTCGTCACGGGACAGATAGGGCGTCAGCCGGATCCCGAATCCTTTGTCGCCATGACATGCGTCACATGTGCGTACGAACATCTGCTCGGCTCTGAAATCCGCAGCCGGCCGCTCCCGATGCACGACGAAGATAACCCATAGCGGGTGGGCAACAAGATAGATCAGTAGCGCGCCGATCAGCAGTCCCGGCACCCAAATGTACCAGGGATTTATCCGCTTTGGTCGCGAGTGTCCGGCCGGTCCGGCGGAAACATCTCGGCGTGGCGCGCTGACGGGGGGCGGCAGGCCCATGGCGAACGCGAGCGCGGCGCCGACGACGATCAAGATGACTAGTGTTACCAGACCAGCCGCGAGTGTATCCATATGGTTCCGGTCAACGTACGATCGCCGTGGGCGACCGATTAGAAGAGACCTTCTTTCGAGATGGGTTAGCGCGCCTTAACCGGCCGCTATTGTAAGTCCGATCGGAATGCAGCGGCAAGATGGCTCGGCACGGCAGCCTAATCCTGCGCTAACTCGCAGATCCTGGCGAACTCGTCAGCCTTGATGCTCGCGCCGCCGACCAGGGCGCCGTCGACATCCGGTTGACTGATGTACTCGGCGAAGTTCCCGGCGTTTACGCTGCCGCCGTATAGTATGCGAACAGATTCGACCCATGCCGGCGAGCCGAACGCTCCCAGCCGCTCGCGAATGAAACCGGCGACCTCGTTCGCCATGGCTCCCGTCGCCGGCAAGCCCGTGCCTATAGCCCATACAGGCTCGTAGGCGACTACCACCGAGGGCTCGCGGAGATCCGACAGTGCGCCGGCTAGCTGCGCTCCAATGACCTGAGTGGTAATACCCTGGTCCCGCTCGGCTAGAGTTTCTCCGACGCATAGTATCGCTGTCAGATCGTGCCTCAACGCTCCCCTCAGCTTTTGGCCCACAAATTCATTCGTCTCGGCGAAATACTGCCGGCGTTCGGAGTGGCCGAGTATCGTGTATTTGCAGAGGCCCACTAGCATCGCTGGCGAAATCTCGCCGGTGAATGCGCCGCTGTCTTCGAAATGACAATTCTGGGCACCTACCGCTATGTCGCTTCCCGCTATGACTTCGGCGACTGCCGATAAGGATATTGCCGGCGGGCAGAGCGCCACCTCTACCCCGGCTAGATCGGCGATTCGTTCCCGGATCTGGCCGGCCAGCCGGCGCGCCTCGGTCACGTCGGTGTTCATCTTCCAGTTGCCCGCGATCAAGGGTGTACGGTTCATTCGTCCTCCAGTGCTGCAACTCCCGGCAACTCACGCCCTTCGAGAAACTCGAGCGATGCCCCGCCGCCGGTCGACACGTGGTGTAGCTTGTCGATTGCGCCGGAATCCCTTAAGGCGCCGACCAGGTCTCCACCGCCAACGATCACGCGCGCATCCGATCCGGCCAAGTGTGTCGCGAGCGCGTGGGTACCGTAGGCGAAGTTGGGTATTTCGCTCAGGCCGACCGGCCCATTCCAGACGACGGTGCCGGCCGAGCCGGCTATGCCGGAAAACTCGGCGACTGTCTTCGGCCCAATATCCAGAATCATCCATCCGGCGGGTATCTCGTCGATTCCTACCTCCCGAAACGCGGCGCCGGCTTGTGCCTCTGCGGCTACGCGGGCATCGACCGGCAACGTCAGTCTGTCGCCGGCCTCCTTCAGGATTGCCTTTGCCGTCTCCAGCTGATCGTCTTCGACGAACGATCTCTCGATAGCGAGTCCCTGGGCCTTGAGGAAGGTATTGGCGATACCGCCGCCGATGAGGAAGCGGTCCACGACCGATAGGAGGTTGTGAATCACGCCGATCTTGCTGGAAATCTTGGCGCCGCCGATGATCGCAACCAGCGGTCGGATCGGCTCTTCCAGCACTTGATTCAGGGCCGATATCTCATCGTTCATCAGGAACCCGCTGTAGGCTGGAATGTACTTAGCGACGCCGACGGTAGAGGCGTGAGCGCGATGAGCGGCTCCGAACGCGTCACTTACGTATAGTTCACCCAGGCGCGCAAGGCACGCAGAGAAATCCGGGTCGTTTTTCTCCTCTTCCGGATGAAATCGAAGGTTTTCCAGCAGAAAGATGTCGCCCGGGTTGCCGGCCATCACGGCCGTCTCAACCGCTGTCCCAACACACTCGTCCAGGAAGTGGACAGGTTTGCCGGTGATTTGGGAAAGGCGTTCGCCGACCGGCCTCATCGACAACGCCGCGTCCGGCTTACCACCGGGCCGGCCCAAGTGCGACATCAGTATCACGGTCGCACCGCCGGCAAGCAGGTGGTTTATCGTTTTCAGGCCGGCCCTGATCCGAAGGTCGTCGGTGATCTCGCCGGCATTCATGGGAACGTTGAAGTCGACGCGCACGAGAGCGCGCCTACCAGCGACCGGTATATCCTCGATGCTCTTCTTGCGTGGCGCAGCCAATGGGTCAGTGCCTATGAGCGCAGCTCATAGGCCCCGTTCGATGATATAGGCGGTGACGTCGGCGAGCCTGCAGCTGTAGCCCCATTCGTTGTCGTACCAGCTTAGTACCTTCAGCATTCGGTCGCCGATCGCCATCGTCATCTCGGCGTCGACGATCGAAGAGGCGGGGTTGCCCCTGAAGTCGGTCGACACCAAGGGCTCGTGAGTGACTGACAGTACACCTTTGAGAGAGCCGGCTGCGGCGTCGGAGAGCGCCTCGATCGCGCTTTCGCTGGTCACCGACCGTT
Organism: Chloroflexota bacterium; assembly: GCA_965220775.1. Taxonomy (GTDB): domain Bacteria; phylum Chloroflexota; class UBA6077; order FW602-bin22; family JBCLEL01. The sequence continues at coordinate 2,714,518 of OZ244845.1, read as the reverse complement.
CCGTGTCGACCACCAAGTCTATGATCGAAACTGTCGAGGTCGGCACGCGCAAGGCTAGTCCGTGAAACTTGCCCTCTAGCTCGGGTATCACCAACGCGGCGGCCCGGGCCGCTCCAGTGGTGGTGGGAGTGATGTTCATCGCCGCTCCGCGCGCCCGGCGCATGTCCCCAAAGACTTGGTCTAGGACCTGCTGCTCGTTGGTGTAGGAGTGAACTGTGGTCATTAGTCCGTTGACTATTCCGAAGCTGTCGCTGATCACCTTTGCTACAGGAGCAAGCGCGTTGGTAGTACACGAAGCGTTGGACACTATGTTGTGTTTCGCAGGATCGTACTTTTCGTGATTCACGCCGAAAACGACCGTGATGTCTTCGCCCTTGGCCGGCGCGGAGATGAGCACCTTCTTCGCACCACCTTCCAAGTGGCCGGCAGCCTTTGGGGCGTCGGTGAACCGGCCGGTCGACTCGATCACGAGCTCGACCCCCAAATCACCCCAGGGCAGTTTGGCCGGCTCGCGTTCGGAAACTACGACGATACTCCTGCCGTCGATCTCCAGTCCTCCGTTCTGCACGGAGATCTCGCCTTTGTACGGTCCGTAGTTAGTGTCATATTTGAACAGGTGAGCGTTTTGTTCCGGCGTTGCAAGGTCGTTTATCGCGACCACCTCCACCTCCGGATGGCGCTCCAATATTGCGCGTAGCGCTAGCCGGCCTATCCGCCCGAATCCGTTTATGCCTACCTTTGTTGCCAATTCTTAATCTCCTGGCGTTTGTGTTCGCTGCTAAAGTTCACCGAGTGGGCAATATCGTGTTTCACTCGGTGATTTCTCAATATCCTTCATTTGATTCTACAAGAGTAAGGCGGCTAGCCATTCAGAATAGGACCCCCTTGAACCGCATCGTTGCAGCGAAGGCAGTCGGTACTACCGCAGTGGGTAGATGCTGGATCACTCCTGATAGCGCTCGCAGCTGCTTCGAGAAAGGTTCGCGCCGGATAGATCCGCCATTGGCTCCGGCCCACCCCGGTCTTGGCCTCAAGTGGAGCAACCGCCGGCGCCAAGCTCTCGAACCCACTAGAACATCCGCCGACCTGTGTCTCTATCACAGTGCCGGCCGGTCCATTCGCCCAACGCCTAAACAGATTGCGGCCAGCGTTGCGTTCGGCAAGGTGAATGGCCGTCATTCTGTTCAACCCTACGCCCATAAGCACGTAGAAGCCATCCGCCGCCGCCACTGCTTCTAGGGGGGCGAATACGTCGAATGGCTTTTGTCCCCAAATGAGTTGGGACGAGCGAGGACCCACCCCCGCAAATGAGCACAGCGGATGTTCGCCACGGTCTCGACTCGCCATCTGAAGAATCTTCTTGGGAATCACGCCCATCGACTTGGACACTTCGTTAGTGTCAGCAGAGTACACGCAGTCCTGATTGCCGGCCACGCACTCGATTGACGATTCATAGTCGAACCCGTTGCGCGCCGGGCCCCTTCCATTTGGCGCTGGCCTTACAAAGTCAGTAAAGGATGGCACCACGATGGTGCAGCCTTCCAGTAAGAGGCCGTCAATGACGGTTTGAGCGCCTCCTTCAACCCATCCAAACGATCGCAGAGACGAGTGAACGCCGAGGGCGCGACCGGACAGACCGACTGCTTTCGCAGCCTGCCGGATGTCCTCGAGTGTTACATCACTCATCGTCTATTCACTTGCCGCACTCAAACCTGGGCAGCCCGAATAGCTTCCCAACCGGGATATATCGCCGAGTCCCCCAAGTCCTCTTCGATTCTCAGAAGCTCATTGTACTTGGCGACACGCTCGCCCCGGCTAGGCGCGCCGGCCTTGATCTGACCGACGCCGGCTCCTACCGCCAGGTGAGCGATCGAGGCATCGTTTGTCTCCCCGGAACGATGGGAAACCATTGCCGCCCAGCCATGCCGCTCAACCAGCTTTACGGCTGCCAGGGTCTCGCTCACGGTTCCGATCTGGTTCGGTTTGACCAGGAGCGTGTTTGCGACTCCTTCCTTGATCGCGCGCTGGATTCTGTCTGTATTGGTCACCAACAAGTCGTCGCCTACAAGCTGCACTCTATCGCCAAGGCGCTCGGTCAGTAGCTTCCAGCCGGCCCAATCGTCTTCCGCCATTCCATCTTCGATTGATACGATCTTGAAGCGCTCTACCCAATCGGCAAGTAGATCGACCATCTGGCGACCGTCCAACTCCTTACCCTCAATGGGTAATCTGTAGACCCCATCTTCATAGAGCTCGGTCGCCGCCAGGTCCAGCGCCAGCACTATCTGCCGGCCATAGTCGTACCCAGCATCTCCAATTGCCGCCGCGATCAGCTCCAGGGCCCGCTCGTTGGAGCCAATCGCCGGCGCAAAGCCGCCTTCATCACCAACGTTCGTTGAGAGTCCCTCGCTCGCCAATCGTCTCTTCAGCGCGTCGTACACTTCGACGCCGGCGCGAAGAGCGTCCGAGAACCGTTCGAATCCAACCGGCGCGATCATGAACTCCTGGAAATCGGTCGAGCCGGCGGCGTGTTTTCCGCCGTTCAATATGTTCATCATCGGCACCGGCAAGACCTGGGTGTTCGCGCCGCCCAGGTAACGAAAAAGCGGGATACCTAGGTAGTTGGCCGTCGCGTTCGCAACGGCCCAGGAAACTGCCAGTATCGAGTTTGCGCCCAGGGAGCTCTTGTTCTTGGTGCCATCCAGTTTTATCATCGCCCGGTCGACGCCGGCTTGGTCGATTGCTGAACCGCCGGTCAGGACAGGCGCAATGATTTCATCTATGCTCCGTACCGACCTCAACACGCCGGCGCCCGAGAACCGGTTCGGATCGCCGTCACGCAACTCCGTTGCTTCGTGGGCGCCGGTCGATGCACCCGAAGGCACGGACGCCCTTCCCACGCTGCCATCGGCTAGGAGCACTTCTGCCTCGACCGTTGGCCGGCCGCGCGAGTCCAGGATCTCGCGGCCGCGGACATGCTCAATCGCAATGGTAGGGATATTCATCGAGCCATCAATTCTCACTCGTCAGGTGACCAGGATGAAGATCAGGTCGTTTACGTTGGTGTTAGTAGGCCCGGTAATGAACTGGTCATCGATCCGTTTGAAAAAATTGTAGCTATCGTTGTTCGCCAAGTATGTATCCGGATTGATTCCGGCCCGGACCGCCTTTTCCACGGTAGATCCATCTACGATAGCGCCGGCGGCATCATTTGGACCATCGGAGCCGTCGGTCGCCAGTGTCATGATGAGGCTGCGCTGAAGTCCGGCCATCTGAATAGCCGCTGCCAGCGCCATTTCCTGGTTTCGCCCTCCAATGCCTTCGCCGCGAACGTTCACGGTGGTTTCTCCGCCGGCCACGATGCAAGCGGGTACCGGAACAGGATTGCCGGAGTATTCGATTTCCTTGGCTATCGCGGTGGCCACGTGGGCAATCTCGCGGGCCTCACCCTCAACCCAGGTGGAGAGCAGGAGTGTGTTCAAGCCTTCCTTGCTCGCTCGCTCTATGGCGGCATTGGCCGCGATCTCGTTGCTGGTGACTATCACGTTGGCGGTCTTGTCGAAGATCGGGTCTCCCGGCTTCGGAGTGTCCTCGATTCGCCCCGCTAGCCCGGATTCGAAGTGTCCGCGGATGCTCGCCGGCAGGTCTTCGATCAAGCCGTATTTCTCCACCACTCCCCATGCATCCCCGAACGTCGAGGTGTCGGCGACGGTTGGGCCTGACCCGATCACGTCGAGGGGGCTCCCTATGACGTCGGATACCATCAGAGATATTATGTCCGCCGGCATCGCCAGCCGCGCTAGTCCGCCGCCCTTTACCAAGGATAGATGCTTCCGAACGGTGTTCATCTCGTTGATGTTGGCGCCGGAGCGCAGCAAGCTGTCGGTTAGTTGGCGCTTATCCGTTAAAGTGACGCCGTCAACTGGCGCGACCATAAGTGCGGAACCGCCACCGGATATCAACGCGATTACGAGCGTACGGTCGTCAGAACCCGCCAGCATCTCGACCATCTTGCGAGCTCCGGCGACGCCCTCCTCGTCTGGAATGGGATGTCCGGCTTCGTGGATCTCGATGATCTTGCTGGGGCCGCCGTAGCCGTACTTGACGTTTACGATCCCAGAGGCAATTCGGTCTTCTAGAGTCTCTTCGATGGCCTGGGCCATGGGTGCACCGGCTTTGCCCGCGCCGATTACGAGGATGCGGTCGTAGCGGTCGAGGTCGTACTGCCGGCCGGCGATATTCAGGCTGGATCCGGATAGCTGAACGTTGCGCTTCACCGCCTGGGCCGGCTCGACTGCCGCGAGCGCCGCAACCGCTAGCCTCAGAGCTAATGCGCGCCGGCGCTCCCGATCCGTTTCTTCAGTTCGTGAAGGCATTCGTGCCAATTCTCGGCCTCCGAGGACATACAGCCCGATTGGCGCCGGCGAGCATCGAGGGTTGGTGTAAGATACGCGGTCCTGCGACAGTCGGCACTAAACCCGCTACTTGTGGGAAAATGAGGTTCTGGAACGGCTGTGAAAAACGGTTAGTACCTCAAGCTCGTCATTAGTAGCCTAGCAAATGGCTGTATCACCGTCAACGACTGTAGCGCCGGTACACAGGGGCGTTCGATTCTCGAAGCGGATGGCAAAGCATAGGATCAAGCATTGACGCTATATCCTATCAGGGCATCAAGAAAACACGCCGCCGGACGTAGGGGCCGGCTCTTAGTGCTGACGTTGGCTATTGACCCCACCGGCATCGTATTTGCCATGGTATACAATCGACAGGTGTGCTAGGATTGACCTAGGAAAAGGGACGGCAAGGACCGGCCGTTTTCCACAATAGTGCCCCGGATCAAGGCGGATAGGTATAGTGAGATACCCGCCTCTTCAAGCTGGTTGTCAGGCAGCTTGTCCGGGGCATTTCCTATGTCATACCAGCACGCGTCCAAGCTATCGCTCTTGGTAGCGAGGTAGCAGGGGTTTTCAATTCTTTAATGTTTGGGACTTCTAGAGCATTTTCCTAGGCCAACAAGCAGTTGGTCGAAACAGTCAACCCACAAAGGCCATTTCGATAGCCCGCAAACCGTATGTCGTCATTCGTACGAAAATTTGCACCCCAATCAACCTCAATGCCGGCTCTCCCCGGGCGAAACGTGCCGAATTGTAGACCGATGATCGATGGCGGAACGAGAAAATGTAGCGCGGGGGCTTGTCCCCCGCTGGGGTCGGAGTGGGGCGTGGCAGAATCCACGGTGCCAACTCGCCATACCAAATCACAACTCCGGGTTTTCACACCTTGGTGTGCCGGCCCCAACCGGGATGAGCGATTGCTATGAAAACAGACCGCTCCAGCAGCCTCTCAATGGTCATTCGCGACATCCCTTGGTCATTCCGGCCCCTCAATTCGTCATTCCTGCGAAGGCAGGAATCCAGAGGGGAGGGGGAGGCAAGACCGCCGCCAACCTTTGGTGACAACGAATGAAGTTAGAGAATAGAAAAGCCCTGAGCGAGGTAGATTGATTCCGTACTAATAGTTGCGTGCCCTAATAAACTAGCTAGTATTGTCAAGACGAAGCGACGAGTTCGCTAGAGTCGGAGGGTTTCCCGGTGAGCAGTCTGGTCTACTTGGATCACGCGGCTACCACACCATTGGACCGCTCGGTGCTGGCAGAGATGGAGCCCTATCTCTGCGAAGTATTTGGCAACCCATCCAGCATCTACCAGTCGGCCCGAGAGGCGCGGCGGGCGTTGGACGAGGCTCGCGATACCGTAGCCGATATCCTAAATGCGCGAGCTAGGGAGATTGTGTTTACCAGCTGTGGAAGCGAGAGCGATAACCTTGCCATAAAAGGGGTGGCCTTCGCCAATAGGTCTCGCGGAAACCACATTATTACGTCCCAAATCGAGCATCATGCGGTCCTGCATAGCTGCCAATATTTGGAGAAGTTCGGATTTCGAGTTTCTTACCTACCAGTTGACCGGAATGGCTTAGTCGACCTGGAATTGTTGAAGCAGGAAATCGGCGATGAGACGATTCTGGTCACGATCATGTATGCGAATAACGAGATCGGCACAATCCAGCCGATAGAAGAGATAGCCCAGATCTGTAAAGAGCGTCGCGTGTATTTTCATACGGACGCGGTACAAGCCGCCGGCGCCCTCGATCTCGACGTTAAGAGACTGGGCGTGGACTTGCTCAGTCTTGCCGGCCATAAGTTCTATGGTCCGAAGGGGATCGGTGCGTTATTTGTTCGTCGAGGGGTGCAGTACTGGCCGCAACAGCATGGCGGTACCCAGGAGCGAAACCGACGGGCCGGAACCGAGAATGTGGCCGGCATTGTCGGCTTTGCTGCGGCATTTAGGGCGGCATACGAGAATTTTGACCAGATTAACGGCCACTCCGCTCTGCTTCGCGATAGGTTGATTGAAGGTATTTTGAGCCAGGTCGACAACGCGGTGTTGAGCGGCCACCCAACGAGTCGCCTCTCGAATAATGCCAGCTTTTGTTTCGAAAACATCGAGGGTGAATCTATCCTCCTGGCCTTGGATCAACGGGGCATCATGGCGTCGAGTGGGTCGGCCTGCACTTCGGCGTCGCTGGAGCCCTCCCATGTACTGATGGCGCTGGGATTGCCGGCCCACTTTGCCCATGGCAGCCTCCGGCTGACTGTGGGCAAAGACAACACGATGGAGGAAGTCGAGCGCGTCCTCGTTGAGTTGCCCTCGATCATCGAAAAGCTCCGCTCGTTGAGCGGCGCTCTGGTCTGAGTGAGGGCACGCTGGCACCCTTAGAGGTCGGTGGATTAGTCGCCGGCGCCTCGGAGTTGGCCGGCTACTTGAAAGAGGCCGGCGAGCGCCGGCGGATCACGACCAGCAAGATCGTTCGTTGGATGCACTCGGTCTCCGGCCAATTCGACCTCGATCTGTTGCGAAAGAACGTCAACGATCATCTGAGCACCGTTCGCGCCGCGGAACCTATCGAGGTTCCCGCTTTGCGGAGGCCTCGTCCAGCCGGCCAGGACGATTACAGTGTAGTTGCCGTCGACGGGTCCCAGATCGAGCTGGACCCTCATGCCCCGGTCTACTGTTTCCTCTTGAACTACGGCGTCGCTATTCTTCGATACCAAACAGATTTCCAAGGAGATTCGGCTGCCTGGCTCTTCAGCCGCACCGATCTGCACTATCGTCCCGAAGATCTGGTGTTGGAGGTTGCCGGCCGCCCCATCGCGTTAAACGGACAGTTGCTTGGTATCCGTCGCCAGCTAGGTGAAATGAAGCTATTGGCCCGGCTCGCGGCGGATGATGATAGATTGGCGGCGCCCAAGCTCGCGCTGCAGGACGGGGCGATGCGGCTGAGCGTACTCGATGGAGCCGGCGTCAATCAGAGCCTGCGGGATGAGTTCACGCACCGGCATTTGCAGGCGCTGGACCAGCTGAGGGAATGCGAGGTCCCAGTCGCGAGCTACGTCAGCCGGCCCCGCAGCGACGACGTTGTCCGCGCCTTGCGCCTCTGGTTCCGAAATTTTGGACCGATTGCAGCGGATCAGAAATCGATAGAGTTGGCGGATGAAGACTTTGACGGGATTTACGATAGGGACGTCTTCAAGGAGGTTCTGACGGATGAGGGCGACCGCTCAGCTGTCTTTTGCAGCAGTTGGCGCACTTCGCGCGATCAGTACCGCGAGCACCGTGTTCACTTCGTGTATTTGAACACGGGGGACGAAATCGCTCGCGTCGACTTGCCGGAATGGGTAGCTGATGATGACGCGGCGCTGGATCTCGTTCACGGAGCAATCGTCGATCAGATCGAGAAAGGTCTCGGCTACCCTGTTTCGTTGACTGAAGCACACGAACAGGCTGTCGTGCGGTCTGCCGACCGTCGCCTGTTTTGGGAAGTGGTGGAACGCACCGCTAGGGAAGCCGGCCTATCGACACTACAGTCGGCCAAGGCAACTTCTAAATCGATCAGGCCGGTCTGAAGAGCCCAATAGGACGACCGGCCCTAGTCACTACCCTAGCGCCGATCCACACACTGGATCGATGGTGAGGCCAGTACGCATTTATCAATCCCATAGCGACGTAGGGCAAGGTTCAACAAGTGGCGTAAAGCCAATTTGCGAAGTTTTCGCTCTCTGGGCATTGAGCAGGCCATCATGAGGACAAGTCAGGACGAGAGAGTCTGTGAGGAGTGTCGCTCCCTACACAATCAGGCGATCAACGTGAGGAGCGCAATCAGGGGCATGCGCCTGCCAGGATCAAGCTGTACTGAGAGCTATTGTCGGTGCACTTATGAGCCGATCATCCCGGAGGCTCATAGTCGGCTAGAATAGCGAATGCCCCGGTAGAACCGGCCCCTGACCCGGCCAGCTTGCACGTGTGCTAATGTCACTCCACGGAGTAGCACACGGCCGGGGCATCGTGGCTATCAGTTTACCTCATTGAGGCACCCTAATCTCCATCGCTGATATAACACGGCGCAATGTTCGGCTCCTAATTTCAAACCGATACACTACCGGACAGAGATATATAGTAGCTCTTGGTACGAAAGCATGTCCCGGACTCCGATCCGGGATGTGTCCTCCAATCAACCTCGATGGCGGCTCTCCACCGGCGAAACGTGCCGAATCGTAGACTGATGGCCGAGGGCGGAATGAGAAAATGTAGCGCGGTCGAAGACTATGCGAGGCGAGGGGCTTGTCCCCCGCTGGGGTCTGGGTAGGGCGTGGCAGAATCCGCCGTGCCTACTCGCCGCACCAAATCACAACACCGGTTTTTGAAACCTCGGTGTGCCGGAGCCTGCCGGCACGAGCGACTGCAATGAAAGCATGTCCCGGACCCCGATCCGGGACAGACTCCCGCGACTGATCCCGTCATTCCAGCGAAGGCTGGAATCCAGAGGGGTGGGGATGGGGAAATGTAGTGCGGGGGCTTGTCCCCCGCTGGGGCGGAGGAGGGGCGCGGCAGAAACCGCCGCGCCAATTCGCCGTACCAAGCCACAACTCCAGCTTTTCATACCTTGGTGTGCCGGCCCCAGTCGGCACGAGCGACTGCAATGAAAGCACGCCCCGGATTCCGGTCCGGGATATGCCCTCCAATCAACCTCGATGCCTGCTCTCCACCGGCGAAACCTGCCGAGTCGTAGACCGATGGTCGATGGCGGAATGAGAAAATGTAGTGCGGTCGAAGACTATGCGAGGCGAGGGGCTTGTCCCCCGCAGGGGTCGGGATGGGGCGTGGCAGAGTGCGCCGTGCCAATTCGCTGTACCAAGCCACAACTCCGGCTTTTCATACCTCGCCGTGCCGCCCCCAGCCGGCATGAACGATTGCTATGAAAGCATGTCCCGGACTACGATCCGGGATAGACTCCCGCCACCGAATTCGTCATTCCGGCGAAAGCCGGAATCCAGAGGGGAGGGCTGGGGGATGTGCGACCGCGAAGATGGGTAACACTTTCGTAGGGATATGCACAACTCGCTAGTGTGATTGTTCAATCAATCCGCCTGGAAGCGAGCATTTTCTCGTTCAACTCGAAGCCAAGTCCCGGGCCATCCGGTAGCACGATGCGACCGTCCTTGATTTGTGTCGGCGGATCTAGCAAATCATTCTCCCACTCATTCCTTGGCGCCCCGCCGGCATACTCCTGGTACAAGAGATTCGGAGTCCGGGCGCATACGTGAGAAGCGGCCCGGGTCAGTATCGGTCCGCACCAGTTATGCGTCGCGATCTTAACGTCATAGAGCTCGGCGAGCGCGGCAGTCTTGCAACTCTCCAGGATGCCGCCGTTGGTTCCAACCTCGGGCTGAAAAACCGATAGTGCCCTGCTATCGAGAAGCTCCTTGGCCTCTCCGCGGTTGGTGGTAAGTTCCCCCGTTGCTAACGGAATCGAGATTGCGCCGGCAACTTTTTTCAGCGTCTCAGGGTCGTCCTTGGTGGGCGCTTCGAAGAATAGAATGTCCAGCGGTTCCAGGCGCTTCGCGGCCGCGATCGCGCCGGCCTCGTCAAATCGATTGTGCGCGTCGATAGCCAATTGGTAGCCTTCGCCCACGGCTTTACGGACTTGACTCACCTGGTCCACCCGTTTGCCGAGTTCCTTGACGTCGTGCGAATCCATGCCAACAAAGGGATCCCACTTGAACATTCGAAAGCCGGCTTCCTTTGCCGCCAGAACTCTGTCGACCTGCTCTTCCCAACTCTTCGTTCCATCGAAGAGGCCGTGATCCGCGTAGAGCGGTATCTCTTTGCGAACTGGACCTCCGAGTAGGGAGAATATTGGAAGGCCTGCCATCTTACCGAGGATGTCCCACAGCGCGATTTCTATCGCAGAGATCGCCGCATGCCAGTTGCGATCACTCGCCTTTGGCGAAAACCGTCCCAGAAAGGCCTCGATCTCGACGGGACTCTTGCCGGCAATCTGTTCCCCGATGCTTTCGATCCGCGAGCGAATTGCCGCTGCCCGGCCGGCCCAAGTAAAGCCTTCACCGATCCCCTCGATACCTTGATCGGTGAGGATACGCACCATGACCCACTCTTTGTACCCCCTGGTTCCCCTAAGGGTTATCGGAGTGACGCGTTCGATCTTGATCGTTATTCTTGATCTCCAATTTCTCAACACAATTGGACGTGCCGTCCACAGCTCCTCTTTGGTAAACTAGGCTTCGGCACAGCCTCTTCGTCCTAGGGCGTGGCGCTATATGAATTCACCGGATGGTCCTGCAAGCCGATCTTATTACACGATACTTCAAGTCGTATGCGATGTTTGACCCCTGATGCGGTTCCGGGCGCCGCCACCCTGAGGATCGACGGATAGTTGCGCGATTTGCGGCTCCGTATGTGAGGAATTGGAGTAGATCAACTTGCTAGTTATCGAACGAACCGTCACCGGCATCAAACCCACGCTGAATGACCACGACGTGCTGGAGTTTTGCAAGAACGGATTTCTTGCGCTGAAAGGCGTGATACCACAATCGACTAACGAGTGGGTATTTGAGCAGTTGGACCGCGACGACGGGCACGAGACCGACCTTGCGGACAGCGAACGCTTTGTGAATGAGGTGTTCCTCAATCCAGCAGTGACCGGCGTGATCCGGTCCTTGCTGGGAGACAAATTCTTGTTCCCGGAGCAGGTCCACAACCATCGTTTGGCCGGTCCAAAGAAGCCTCTGCCTTGGCACATCGACGCCGGCGCCCGGTTCGATAGGACCTGTGATCTTGTCTACGCGTTCTACGTACCGCAGGCCAACACTAAGGCGGGCGGCGCCACCTACTTCTTGCCGGGCTCGCACCTGGTGCCGATCACACGAGAAGAGTTGCAACACTTCGGACACTTGGCCGGCCAAGTGCAAACTGTCGCGCCGGCTGGCAGCGTGTTCATCGTACATAGCTCGATTTGGCACCGGCAGGCACTCAAGACCGATCCCGGGACACGAAATCTGGTCAGGTGGAGCTATTGGCGTTCCGAGCCTCCCCGGCGGGATTGGATCGTCGATCCCGAGTTCGACATCGGTACAGCCGACTTTGCGATAGACAGCGAGTACTTTACCACCGCGACCCGCAGGTGGCAGTCGGTGCCGCGTGTTGCCGAAATGTTCATGTGGCTATGCGGCAAATCGGATCAATTCCGCTGGCTTGGCGGAAACGGCTGGCCGTACAATCACTCGCCGAGCAGCCTTCTGGACAGAGAAGGGTGGAAGAATAACGGGGGCTGATGCCAGGCGCGGAGCCGGCGAGAACCGGCATGCGCGACTGGTAGGAAAATGATGCTACACAGCTGCGAAAGTGCCTGAATGCCACCGCCCGCGCCTCGTCATTCGTACGAAAATAGGCTGCACCAGTTAGACCTGCCGGAATCCAGCGGGGCGGGGAGAGGGGGATGTAGCGCGGGGGCTTGTCCCCCGCTGGGGTCGGGGTGTGGCGTTGCAGAATCCGCCGTGCCGATTAGTTGTACCAAACCACAACTCGTGATTTTTCATACCTCCGTGTGCCGGCACCAGCCGGCATGAGCGATCGTTATGAAAGCATGTCCCGGACTCCGATTCGGGATAGACTCCCGCCACTCATCTCGTTATTGCTATGAGAGCATGTCCTGGACTCCGATCCGGGATAGACTGCTCCGGCAGCCTCTTATTCGCCATTCGCGGCATCCCTTCGCCAATCCGGCCCCCCATTCGTCATTCCGGCGAAGGCCGGAATCCAGAGGGGTGGGGAGGGGTAAACCCACCAGACGATGGAAAAAACCGACTCGACATCCCGCGATTTTCATCCTCTTATGCGGTCTTCACAAGCCCATGGTGATTCCGGCGAAAGCCGGAATCCAGAGGGGAATGTAGCGCGGGGGCTTGTCCCCCGCAGGGGTCGGGGTGTGGCGTAGCAGAATCCGCCGTGCCGATTAGCTGTACCAAACCACAACTCGTGATTCTTCATACCTCCGTGTGCCGGAACCAGCCGGCATGAGCGATTGCTATGCTATGAAAGCGTGTCCCGGACTCCGATCCGGGATAGACCGCTCCGGCAGCCTCTCATTCGCCATTCGCGGCATCCCTTCGCCAATCCGGCCCCCCATTCGTCATTCCGGCGAAGGCCGGAATCCAAGAGGGGTGGGGAGGGGTAAGGCCACCAGACGATGGAAAAAACTCACCCGTCGCCCCATTTTCATAACTTGGTGTGCCGGCGCCAGCCGGGATGAGCGATTGGTACGAAAATGAGCTCATGCAGCGTTTGAGTGTGACTTTGCTTCAAACACTTCCCCCGCTCTCGTCATTGCGACCCCCCGCCACTCCTGCGAAGGCTGGAATCCGGAAGGCGGGGAGTGGCCGACCTGACCGCGTACGATAGACCACAGATCGGAATAGACGCAGCCTCCGGCCGGATTCACGGGAGATACCCTGCGCCCGTGCCTCCATTGATGTTGCGCGAACCGATACCGTTGTGTGAAGATGAGCCAGTCCGATCTGTACATCCCGGAGCCCCATTTGACGCTTTCATTCATTCCTAGAGATATGCCCGGGACCTGCAATGCACGGGTGCTTTGGAAGGCGCCGTGTGCCGAACCCAACGGACTGCAGGCGACCGCGAGCGGTCTTTGGGTCGTGGACCACAGCGAAGAGCGCAAAGTGTGCTTGCTTCGTTACTCGGACGGCGGGCTACTCCACGAATTCCAGGTCCGCACTAAACGCGGCAGCGGGATTACTCAAGACCCAGAAGGCAACATCTGGGTCTCCTCCACGGTCGGGTTTGAGATCATCTGTTACGATCCTGAAACCGGCACGGAGCTCGCAGCTTTCCCCACACCGTGGCTGGAGTCTAATCCGGCCCTCCCCCACGGCTTGATTTGGGCCGATGGGCATCTTTGGGTCGCGACACAGTTCCCCGGAGCGCTGGTCGAGCTGGATCCGGCCAATGGGGAGGTGATCCATTGGGTGCGAGTATCTGGCGATCGGACCCACGGAATTGCCCTGGAGGGTGAAGGACTTTGGCGTCTGCGGATCAAGCCCCCATCCGGCGGCCATAATGCGGATGGAAACGGCCATCGATTGGATGGTCCCTGGCGCTCTCCGCGCGGTCTGCCGGCCCTATGGTGCGTCGACACGAACCGGCGCGCGGTCTTTCGGCTCGACCCCGAGACAGGTGGAATCCTGGACGCCTTCGGAGTCGCCGGGCCAGAGGCGCACGGGATGACCATCCACGATGGGACGTTTTGGATGTGCGATGCGGAGACCGGCGAAGTTTTCGTGCTAGAGAGATAATCCGGCGAGGCAGGACGATTTCTCAACTACGATAAGGGGGTTGGTGCGAGGATTAATGGTTCCCGCAAAGCCCGCTAGTCCAGTCGATGGCACGCAAATCCGAGGTGTTAATGACCCGGTCAAGGTACGAAAATGGGCCCTCCAATCAACCTCGATGCCGGCTCTCCAAGGGCGAAACCTTCCGAATCCTGGACCGATGGCTGAGGGCGGAATGAGAAAATGTAGCGCGGGGGCTTGTCTCCCGCGGGGATCGGGGTGGGGCGTAGTAGAATCCGGCGTGCCAATTCGCTGTGCCAAGCCACAACTCCGGTTCGCCACGGGTGAAACCGGCCGAATTGTAGACCGGTGGCCGAAGGCGGAATGAGAAAATGTAGCGCGAGGGCTTGTCCCCCGCAGGGGTCGGGGGGGCGTAACAGAATCGGCCGTGCCAATTCGCCGTACCAAGCCACAACTCCGGCTTTTCCTACCTCGGCATGCCGACGGAAACCGGCCCAACACTCGGCTAGGACGCTCCAATTCCGTGTTTGGCACTGTGGACAATTTCCGAGAGAATAGCGGTTGGGAGGATTACAAAATTGAAAGCTCAAGAACCAGCATTCGTCTCCGCACAGCAACTGGACCAGCTTAGACTGGTCAGCACCGGGACGGCAAGTTCGATTTTGATCAAAGAGGGAATTGGACCTACCTTTATGTCCGGGATCGCGCCCCAAGTCTTGCCCGGACCAAACACCCGGATCGTCGGCCGGGCGGTTACAGCCCGATTTCTGCCGCGGCGGGAGGATGTTTGGCAGGCGATGTCCGAGGAAGAGAGAACGTCTCCTCCCTACCGCAAAGCGATCGAGTCGCTCGAACCAGGAGACGTCTTGGTCATTGACGCAATGGGTAGGCCGGAAGGCGCAATGGTGGGCGACATCCTATCGGCCCGTATCAAGAACAGAGGTGGTGCCGCATTGGTCGTAGACGGGCCGGTGCGCGACTTGATCGGTCTCAAAGAGGTAGGACTTCCGGTTTTCGCGAAGAACCTGCATCCCGTCCCCAGCCCCTACGGCATCATCAATACCGACGCGAATGTTCCTATCCAATGCGGCGGTGTTCTGGTAATGCCGGGCGACATTGTTTTGGCGGACGAAGACGGCGTGATGATAGTACCGCCGGCGTTGGCGACTAAGGTGGCGGAGGCAGGCATAGAAATCGAGGAGATGGAGGCCTTCACCCGCATGAAGGTCGAGCAGGGTTTCAGCACCCTGGACGTCTACCCGCTCAACGAAGAGTTGCAAAGGGAGTTCGAGGAGTTCAAGAAACGGTGAAGCCGAACCCGTGGGATAATCTGTACGAAAGTCAATCCGGCCCGCGCAAGTAAGTGTTCAGATTTATAGGGACCTGATCCAAAAGGTCGCAATAGCGCACCAATGAGGAACCGCCAAAGGCGAAGGAGTCTGATCGGCGGAAGCCAGGAAAGGGTTGCAAGGGAGAAGCCCTTGACGACGGATGTGGGGGTGTACCCCGCAGCTGAGTTCCCTCTTCTCGTGGACTTGACATCGAAAGATTGGAAGTCAACGCTTGACCGCTGACCGAGGTCGCGAATGTCTAGCCAGCCTTTCAAGGTCGCGGGAACGGAGCGTAAAAATATTCTCACAACTGAGTTGTTACCCACAAATCGAGTAGATGGAGAGGCAAATTGAGCCTGCTGGACATAGAGACCGACGTACCGGTATTCGCTGTCGAGACCGCGGTTGTTCATGAAGGCAAGGTACTGCTGATACGCTGGGCAAACGTCCGCGGATGGGCCTTCCCTGGGGGTTATGTCAAGCCCAACGAGAGCGTACTACAGGCAGCGGTGCGAGAGACTCTCGAGATGACAGGTGTAGAGGTGGAGCTAGTCCGGCTGTTGGGGGTATATTCTCGTCCAAACTGGAGAAAGGCCGGCCACCATCAGGCTTCCTTTGTCGCTCGGCCAATCTCGGGTGTGCCGAGACTCAGTCCACTGACGATCGATGTCGGCTATTTCTCGCCCGACGAGTTGCCGGTAGCTCTATTCCCGTTCTATCGCCAAAGGGTCACGGATGCTGTGGCGCCTGATTCGACTCCGGTTGTGCGCGTGCAAAACTACACCTGGCCGAGCGAGGACGAGTTACGGGAATTGGATCCCTATCTGGACGATCTGGAGGCGAACCGCATCGTTGGCCCGTTCCGGCGTTGGTGGGACCGTTGGACCCACGAGGTCGAGACCAGGACCGAAACTCTCGGCGAGAAGTGAGGAATTCGGCTTCGGTTGGCAGCCGGCTCTGAACGGGAAGAAACGGGGTTCGAAAAAACGGAACGAATACGAGGAGTAGTTTCTTGAAGACAAACGCGGCAGTTCTGCACGAGTTCAATACGCCTTTGGTCGTCGAGGAGGTGGATCTCGCCGAACCCGGGCCTGGAGAGGTCCTGGTCAAGGTTGGATCGACTGGTATCTGTCACAGCGATCTTCACTTCATCAAGAGGGAGATTGATTGCACCCTTCCAACGGTGCTTGGCCACGAGGCGGCAGGCACGGTTGTATCCTGCGGCGAAGGGGTCGAGGAGTTTCAGCCCGGGCAAAAGGTGATCTTCCTATCTCGTCCAAACTGTGGTTTTTGCTTCTACTGCCAACTGGGGCATCCGTATCTCTGCGAAGGAAGAACAATGCCCTACGGCGAATTCATGGATGGCAGCACGCGGCTCTCGAAGAATGGCCAGCCGATATACCATATGGCGCTCGTTGCGTCCTTCGCCGAGTACGCGGTGAGTCCGGCCGAGCAGCTGTTGCCGTTGCCCGAGGAGATGCCGTTGCCCCAGGCTGCCGTGATCGGCTGCGCAGTGCTCACCGGCGTGGGAGCCGTCAAGAACATAGCTGAAGTCCAGATAGGAAGCTCGGTCGCTGTGATCGGATGCGGAGGAGTGGGGCTCAACCTCGTCCAGGGCGCCCGATTGGCCGGCGCGGGCCGCATCATTGCGGTGGACCTGCTGGATAACAAGCTGGAGTACGCCGAGCAGTTCGGCGCGACACACCTGGTCAACGCCGCGCGCGAGGACTCAGTACAGCGAATAAAGGAGCTAACGGAGGGTCGCGGTGCCGATTACACTTTCGATGGAATCGGCCTTCCACCAACAATCCGCCAAGCTGTAGATGCGACTCGACCACGAGGCACGGTAGTCATAGTCGGCGCGGCGCCAATGGGTACCGACGCGCATCTGGACGCCTTTTCACTCGCTTTGGACGAGAAGACAATTAAGGGCTGTTTTCTCGGAGCCGCCCGTCCCAGATTGGATTTGCCGAGGTTGATCGACCTGTATCTCTCCGGCAAGCTGCAGGTAGATGAGCTGATCACTCGCGAGTTGAGTCTGCCAGAGATTAACGACGCCTTTGATCTTCTTCGTAACGGCGAAGTGGCAAGAAGCGTAGTTACGATGGATTGACCCGGCTCCATCGCGTCTTATTGGCCGGCGACGCTTCGCCCGACCTCTTGGCTCCAATCAACCTTCCGTCGCTAGATTAGGCTGTAACGCCCACCGGATCCGGGAGCTTTCGCAGTAGCTCGTCGATCTCTCGCTCTTCGTCCGGCGTCAAAGAACGGAATGGACCACTAACGGTAGGATGAGCGATCACGCCCCAGCGAACCAGCGCGGCTTTTTGGGCAGCGAAGGCACCGCCGAATAGCGATGCTCCCTTTACGACGCCGAACAGGGACTGGTACTCGAAAACGGCCTCTTGGGCCCTGGCGGCGCCGGCGGGATCTCCCCGCTCTGCTGCCTCTATAGCTGCCACGCACTCCCGAGGCGCAACGTTCGAAATACCTGGGATTGCGGCGTGGCCTCCTACCGAGACAGTGCAGTCGATCAGCGCGTCTGTACCTATGAACAGCCGAAAATGGGGCGCGCTTGCACGGACCGCGCGTGCGAGCGAGCGGAACCATACAAGGTCGTTCTGCGAGTCTTTGATGCCGACGCAAGTTCCTTCCTCGGCCAGGCGCACCGCTGTCTCTAGCTCGAACTTGACTTTGACCGTCTGGGGAATGCTGTAGGCAAAGAGCGGCAGATCGACCGCCGCCCGAATCGCTCGGAAGTGCTCCAATAGCTCGTTCATGCTGTTCGCATAGTAATAGGGTGGTGTCGCGGCTACGGCGTCGGCACCCGCCGCTGCCGCGTTGCGGGCATGCTGGATAGTGAGTTCAGTGGAGCAATCGCTCACGTTCGCAATCACCGGCACCCGTCCGGCGGCTCCTTCGACCGCGGCTTCGAGGCCGATGAGCCGTTGGCTTTCGCTTAGGCTCGTAAACTCTCCGGTCGTGCCCAGCGCCCATATCCCGTGCACGCCACTATCTATGAGATATCTGGTCAAGCGCCGGGTCGACGCGCTGTCGACCGTGTGATCCGGATTCAGGGGTGTGAGGCTCGGCGGGATGATACCTCGCATTCCGGTTACGTCTGCCACGTGTTCCTCCTGGTGTTTCTCAGCGCACGGCGTGGGCGAAATTTCAACTCCGACAGGTGCGATTTCAGGATTCCGTCGCGCGCCGCTGAATTTCCCATACCATATCAACTGCCTATTGCTAGCACCACCATACTCCAAAACCGGCACACAGAGTCGCCCCAAGCCGGACATAGAATCACCTTGGCGTGCCTGCGCAAAACTGCGCAGGACCTCTCCCGCGATGGCATAATACAGGAACACATGTTCGGAGTAGGCACCCGCAATCCTCGGTAAGCTCGCATAGGATCGCTACGGAAAAAGTAAGAATTGCAAAACAAATATGCCAGGGATTTGGCAACTCACTTGGATTCGAGAACCGGGAACCCGCCGGGCTGTTTCGGCAATCCCGCGGAGGATCACCTGAAAAAACGTAAAAATTGCAAAACAAAGGCGTAGGGAGATTGACAGCAGGCCATAGAATGCAAGACCCGGAGAAATACCAAGGACCACCAAATGGAATACACGCGAGCTCTGCCACAAAGGAACGGCTGCAAGTGAATAGGTCATGCGGAAAATGATCGCAAATCGTCAAGGGATGGGGTTCACGGTCACATTCGTAACCGCAGTGAGCCTCGCGCTCATAATTAACCTCATATGGTTCCTCGGGAACACGGGCCAGGTCCACGCCTGTAAGTGTGCGCAACCCGGTTCTCCTTCCGACGAGTTGAAGAAGTTCTCCGCAGTCTTCGCCGGGACAGTCGTCTCGATTCAACACTCCTTCGATCCTGATGCAGAGTCTTACTCCCCTGAAGACCGCACCACGGTTCAATTTGACGTCAGCACCGCTTGGAAGGGCGCTGTCCACGAAGACATGTATGTCACCACTCCACCGACTGGCGGGAGTTGTGGGTTTGCCTTCATCGAAGGAGAGGACTACGTCGTCTATGCCTACGACAGCTATACAGTTGGCATATGCAGTCGAACTGCCCTCCTCCGGCAAGCCCGAGCTGACCTCGACGCCCTCGGGGAGGGACAGGCTCCTCAAGCCGGTACGAGCGGACCGGTGCCTCAACAACCACGTGATCCGGCCCTGTGTGGGGCCTGGGAAATCTTCTGGTCGTTGCTGCCAGGATACTTGCGATGGGTGGGCCCGTGGTGTACGAACGTGTGAGGCGTCGGTAGACCGCGCCTTGGGCTCCCGGTAATCCCCACCCTCGGCCGCCGTCCACCATTGGGAGGGGGATTAGGGCGCCTCTGTGACTGCGAACCTCCCATCTATCGAAAAAAAGCAAAGATTGCAAAACAAAGGTGTAAAGGGTTTGGGAACTCTCTCGAATCAGGAACCGGAAAACCGGCGGCCTGCCCCGGCAAGCTGGCAGAGGATCGCTCACAAAAAAGTAGTAATTGCAAAACAAATGCCCGGACCAACCCCGCCGGCCCGCGGCTTGACTGGGTTTAGTTCGGTTAATACACTTCCGAATGATGATTGCCATAAGGTGGCGTTCATTCCGAAACGACCTGTAGTTCAGGCTTAGAATTTGGAGGCGCGAAATGGATGCTTCTTGCTTGGCGCACGTTCTTACCGACGACGAACGCCAACAATTCGATCGGGACGGCTTTTTCGTGGTGGATGACGCCCTGTCGCCGGCAATGGTCGAAGAACTGACCACTGCGGCGGATCGGATCGACGCCGAAACCCGCGCGCGGGACGGGCTATCCCCCGGTGACCGGGTCAATTCTCTCGACTTTATCGGCAGTGACGATCTCTTTCTGGAGCTACTCGATTGGCCGGCGACCTTCCCAAAGGTCTGGGGAATATTGGGTTGGCACATTCAGCTCTACCATTCGCATCTTGCCGTAAGTCCGCCGCGCGCAGCTGGCAGTCCGGCCAATCAGAAGCCGTTCAGTTGGCATCAGGACAGCGGACGTCTGAACAACGACATCGAATCCGATCCGCGGCCCCGGATCTCACTCAAAGTTGGCTATTTTCTGACCGACACAACCGAGCTCGGCCGCGCTAATTTCTACGTGATCCCAGGCAGCCACCTGAGTAATCGGTTGGAAGTCCCGTCGGATGACGGTGTCGCCCCAGAAGCGGCGTTAGCCATCCGGGTGCCGGCCGGCTCAGCGGTCTTCTTCGATCGGCGAACATGGCACTCCGCCACTCCCAACTACTCTAACGTGCCGCGGAAGGTGTTGTTCTACGGTTACAGCTATCGGTGGCTGCGCCCCAGGGACAACATGACGGTATCGCACTATATGGATCGCTCGGACCCGATACGCCGGCAGCTACTCGGCGCCAGCTCAGGCGGATTGGGATACACCTCGCCCAGCGACGAGGATGTGCCGCTCAAGTCTTGGCTATTGGAGCACCTCGGAGAAAAGGCGGTCGTGGCCTAAGCGACCGCGCCGACCGACTAGTTGAGCGGATTCGACGGCGCTCCAGTCTTGAAGTCCGGCCTAGGCATCGGA
Organism: Chloroflexota bacterium; assembly: GCA_965220775.1. Lineage (GTDB taxonomy): Bacteria > Chloroflexota > UBA6077 > FW602-bin22 > JBCLEL01. The sequence continues at coordinate 2,693,885 of OZ244845.1, read as the reverse complement.
TATTAGATTCCGCAAGGAGTTCCCTTTCTCTTTGAACCAGTCGAACAGAATGGTTACGTCGGTGCCTATGCAGAAGTGCCGCACGCCCATATCCAGGTATTTCTTGGCCTGCTCTGGGTCGTTTATTTCGGCCCGCGGTTGAATGCCCTTATCCAGCGCCGTCTTGATGACGTATGCCTCCGCCTCCACTACGCTGGGATGATCTCGTTGCCCGGTCAGGCCTAGGCTCATCGAGTAGTCGGCGGGTCCGAATTGCACCATGTCTATGCCCTTGACCGACAAGATTTCCTCCAAGTCCTCCACGGCCTGCCTCTTCTCGATCATCAACATGATCACCGAATCCTCCAACGCCTGTACCCACTCCGGCGTTCCACCTTCGAACACGGTGCCATATACGTCTCGTCTCATCCCCACGCCGTGCAGGCCGCCAGTAGCCGGCGACTCCGCCCGAACGGCCCGTACACACTCCTCGGTATCGGCAACGGTGCGCACGTCGGCGAACAAGAGGTTTTGAATGCCGGACCCGATTGCTCGGATAGCCAGGTACATACGGGGTTCTTGCTCGATCTTCATCATCCCCGACATATTGTCAAATAAGTCGATCGCGCGGCCGACATTTTCCAGGGCATACAGATCGTACGGCGCGTACTCGCCAACGAACTCCACGTAGTCAAACACTCCGGAATAACCTGCCAATTCGATGATCGACGGCCAAGTGCTGTGAATGTGTGTCGATATACTACTTTGCCCGTTGTTCAGTAATTCGCGTAGTCTGTTTCGGCGCATGGTTAAACCTCTTTCATTTGGCAGTGACTGTCGTCACATGGTAATCCATTCGATGGTCCGTCGATCCGGTCCACTCGTGGTTAAGAGTTTACGCGATCAGGCTTCCACCAGAATCGATAAGTATCGATGAGCCGGTTAGCGACTCATTGCGGATAGCGAGCATGGCGCCCTCGGCCACGTCCTCCACGTTGGGGTGGCGCTTGAGCGGTAGGGCTTCGGCCTGCTCGCGTCGGAGCTCTGCGCCAAAGCCGGCAGACCAGCGGGTCATCATCCCGCCGGGGACCAAACTGTTGACCCTAATCTCCGGACCCAGGGACTTGGCCAGGCACTTTGTGACCATTTCGAGCGCCGCCTTGGAGGCGCAATAGGGGATGCTGCTGCCGATGGGTTTGAACGCCGCGCCCGAAGTTGTGGCCACTATCACTCCGGCGCCACGGCGCTTCATGTGCGGTACAACCGCCCGGGAGGCGAGAAACAATCCCTTCACGTTAACGGCGAAGATTCGGTCCCAATCAGCCTCGTCCAGTCCGTCCAAATCGTCGAATGGAACGAAGACCGTAGTGCCGGCGTTGCTGAGCAAAATGTCGACGCCGCCGAAGCTTCGCACTACCTCGTCGACCATCGCGTCGACTTGATCTGCTTTGGCTACGTCGGCTCTGACCGCGAGCGCCTCGCCGCCGTTAGCGATAATTTCGGTTGCGGTTCCTCGCGCCTCCTCCTCGTCATCTCCCGGAAAGTTCACCGCTACCGTCGCGCCGGCTGACGCAAGCTTGAAGCACATCGCCCTGCCCAATCCGGTGCCGCCGCCAGTCACTATGGCGACCTTGCCGCTCGGGTCCACTAAGCTCGTCTCCTCAATCGCCCGGTTCCAATTCGCGATACACCTCAACCATTGTTTCTAGAGCGCCGAGGACAACCGGAGCGCCGCCGAATATGAAGGTTTGAAAGATTACTTCTTGGATTTCTTCTCTAGTCGCACCGGCATAGTGGGATGCCAATATGTGAGCCCGAATCTGCGCCAGCTTGCCGGTCATGACCAACGCCGACAGGGCGCAAAGCTCGCGAGTTTTCTGGTCGAGCACCTCACGCGAGTACAGACCGCCGAATACGGTGTTCTCCCACCAACGCCGGTAGGACGGGTCGAGTTGCTCCAGAAACTCCATGCCCTTGACACCAACCTCTGGAAACATGCGCTCGATCATCCTCACTGCGTCCGGGTTTCTGTTCTCCATTTTCAATCTGCCTCCCCTTAGTCGTCTGGGAGTTGATTCTACCGCAACGTGGTTGATTTCGCGGATGACAGATAGTTGGCGGCTTGTTTCCCGGTATCGGAGTGGCGTTGAAACGGTTACATATTGGGCCCCATATGCTACTAATCTCTGAAATCCACATTTAGAATAGTTCAATTACCATAGAAGCTCGGACCGGGAGGTGCGGGTGCAAGCCGAATCGAGTGGTGTAGCCAAACCAACAGCAGCCGTAATCCCTGCTCTCGAAGAAGAGATCGCGATCTACGACGTGGTCAACTCGATACGCTCGGACATTGTGAGCGAGACAATCGTCGTTGATGGCGGCAGCAAGGACCGCACAGTCGATGTCGCCGAACGCGCCGGCGCAAAGGTAGTTACCGAGCATCGCCCGGGTTACGGTCGCGCCTGCGCGACGGGCGTGCTTCACACCGATTGCGAGATAATCGTCTTCCTCGACGGCGATGGCAGCGACGATGGTTCGGCGCTGGGCCAGATAGTCGATCCGATCGTTCGCGACGAGGCGGACTTGGTTCTAGGCTCCAGGCTCGAGACGGAACCCGGCGCACTTCCCTTTTATGCTCGGCTGGGCAACTCACTCGCAGCTTGGATGATAACCGCTCTGTGGCGACAGCGAATCTCCGATCTTCCGTCCTGCAAGGCTATTCGGCGTCGCGATCTCGTGGATCTGCAAATGACGGAGGCGACGTACGGATGGACTATAGAGATGATAGTAAAAGCTGCCCGCCGCGGTTTGCGCATCCGTGAAGTGCCCTTAAGATACGCTCGCCGCGTCGGCGGGGAGTCAAAGGTGAGCGGCAACGCCCTTGCCTCGATTAAAGCGGCATTCGCCATTCTTCGGGTCTTGGCCCGCCATAGTCTGCGCCGGAGTGACGGCATTGCCTCCAATCGGGCAGTGTTAGTAAGGGAGTAAGTGGAAAGCCGGATCGAACAACACGTGTGTTCTGTACAGATAGCGTTAGGGGTGCCAACCAAAGCGCCGATTGCCGGAGTGGCCAAGACTCGCCTGGGACGCGGGTTGGGTTACGAGGTTGCCGCCAAGCTCCATCGCGCATTCTTACTTGACGCGATAGCTATGTTGGGTCGGGTTTCGGCAAAGCTGGGACGAGTCGGACGATTCTTGATGTGTCCCGACCAGCGACACGCGGAAATCGTGCGAGGCTTTGTCGGCGAATCTCTGACTGTTGAGGTCCAGACGAGAACTGGACTAATGGGTTGTCTAACGGATGTCTTCGATACCGGCTTCGGTAGTGGCGCACAGTATGCGGCGGCGATCGCATCGGATATCCCGGGCCTGCCGGAAGGTCATATTCTCCACTGTCTCGAACTGGCTCGCGATTACGACGTGGTGCTGGGCCCGGATAGCGGCGGTGGATACTATCTCATCGCGGCGCGGCGAGCGGCATGGAGTCGCGTTCCGGACCTTCTGCTGGGTAAGCCCTACGACGGTGCGACTATTCGGACGGCTACTATGGAGCAAGCCTCGGCGCTCGGATTAACAGCCGCGGAGGGGCCGGCAGGATACGATATCGACACAATCGAGGACTTGGCTATCCTAATCGAACGCGACTTGCCCGAAGCAGCGAACACAATGCGTTACACTCGCGCCGCGCTTGACGAATTTGCCGGCGAGTTGTCGCTGCCGGTCAGCGTAGATAACCCAAATGTTCGATCCACACTTACGGATGCAACACAGCCCAAGTAATGAGTCCGGGTCTTAAGTTCGAGTAACAGTTCAGATTTGGGTGTATGTCTCTCCCCCATGCCCGTGGATTGGATGGGTCAAGTCGCCATTCGGGTCCTCAGTAGGCGTTCAAGGGGTGATTTCCAACCTATCGATGCCAAATCCATGCGCTGGTCGACCTCATCCCCCTGGCCCCCTTCTCCTGGCCAGGAGAAGGGGGATCTTTGTTGTGGGGGACACCCCCACATCCCCCGGCAAGGACTTCGCCCTTGCAACCCTTTCCTGGCTTTCCCCGATCAGACGTCCTCGCCTTTGGTAGACTCTCATTGGTGCGATATTACGCCCTTACGGAGCAGGTACACCTAAATCTGAACACTTTCAAGTTCGATGAAAACTTGCCGAATCACAAACACTAGGGCATACTGCTAGAAGTTTGCTAGGAGGATTATCCAACTGGAACCCTTGCAGTTACCGGTCATACCCAAGAATGTTGATGCTCCCATTCCTCCAGATGGTGAGCACATTTCCAATCCTCGCGAGCTGTACGTAGAGGTCACCAACCGCTGCAACTCTTTGTGTGAGACCTGTCCCCTTACTTTCGATCCGCAAGAAGCGGCTCACTACATGACCTTCGACGAGTTCACACGTCTTGTCGATCAGTTTCCCGACCTGGAGCGGGCAGTCTTGCACGGTATCGGTGAACCGCTGTTGAACAAAGACCTAGGTCCAATGATCAGTTACTTGAAACAGCGAAACGTTCGGGTAGTTTTCAACTCGAATGCCGTGCTCCTGAGTAGCTCTAAGCAGACCGAGCTAATCGAAAGCGGACTCGACGAGATTCGCGTATCCTGCGACGGCTCCACCCCGGAGACTTACGAGAAAATGCGTGGAATCGACAAGTTTCCCCTGATTCTCAGGAACGTGGAAGCGTTGCTCAAACGCCGGCGTGAGATGAACGCCCATTCGCCCAAGGTCAGCCTTTGGATGACCGGTGTCAAGGACAATATTCACGAGCTACCGGGCCTGATCGAGATAGCAGGCCGGATCGGTGCTGATGAAGTCTACCTGACGCGCATGGTTTTCTTCGGTACAGGATTGGCCGTCGAAAACCAGTCAATATATCGTGATTTTCGCGCAGAAGCCGTTGCGGTAATCGAAACGAGTGCGGCGCTGGCAAAGGAACTGGGTGTCGATTTCCAGGGCGCCGGCGCAATCTCACCTACGGAAAACTTCGCGGATGAAGTACCTGATCGGGCGTGGTCTGGCTGTCGCCGGCCTTGGCGACTCGGTTACGTCACAGCCAACGGAAATGCTCTACCCTGTTGCATCGCACCGTTTACGGGTGCCGACTACGAAGGTATAAAGCTCGGTAACGTCATCGAAGAGGGCAGCTTCAATGCTGTCTGGAACGGTGAGAAATACCGCGAATTCCGCCGGCAGTTTCTGTCAGACGATCCACCTGACGCCTGTCGACGCTGTGGACTTGACTGGAGCCTCTGAAGACTACTCTCGCGTTCGCAGTTCTCTTTGGGGCGATGTGGGCGTGGCTCGCGATTGCCCGCCATGAATCGTTCGGGTCGAATGCCTTCGACCTAGGATACGTAACGCAGACACTCTGGAACACGGCTAACGGCGATCCATTTCGGTTTACTACCCTCGAAGGTGTTCCGTTTAGTCCCGATGACATATTCGATCCTTACTATCTACGGCGACCTCATTCGCTACTGGCCTTCCACGTAGAGCCAATTCTGCTGCTGATAGCCCCCTTGTTCCTTTTGTGGCCGGATCCGCGGCTGCTATTGGTACTACAATCTGTTACCCTCGCCGCAGGCGCGCTAGCGGCGGCATTCCTGGCCCAAAGACGCCTGAATAGCCCTACTGCCGGCCGGGTGTTCGGCCTGACGTTTCTTCTCTCACCCACGATAGCGGCAGCCGCTCTTTCCGATTTTCACACCGTTGCGCTCGGCTCGACCCTCCTGATGACAACGATATGCCTGTTCGCTGCCGGCCGCACCAAGCTTGCCTTGATCGCCGCGCTATTCACCGCTATAACGCGTGAAGATACCGCGGTGGCAGTGTCGATGCTCGGTCTGTATCTGCTATTCCGAAGTTTCCTTTCCAAGGACAACCGGTCTCAGATTGCCTCCGAGGACCCTCCGCCGGATAAGAAATCGGTGCCGAAAACCTTGGATCGCGCTGCTCGGATGGTGGATCCACTGGACCGGCAACGCCGACCGGGGCTGATATTGTTCGCCGGCGCGGGCATTTGGGCGCTCGTCTCTTTCGGCCTGATAGTTCCGTTTTTCAACGGGACGATCAGCATTCTCCTGGACAACGCAGAAGCACCCGGCTCAATGTTCTGGAACCGATACTCCTGGTTGGGCAAGGACCCATTTGATGCACTTTGGAATATAGTGACCCATCCGGGAGAACTGCTGCGCTGGCTAGTCCAGGGCGATGTGTTGGAATATTTTCTTACACTGGTGCTAAATGGCGGTATTGTTGCTCTACTGGCGCCAGGTGCATTGCTAATTGCTCTTCCGGCGATCTTGCAGAACGCCCTGTCCTCCTTCGATTGGATGCGTTCCGGCGGCGCCCATTACAGCGTGCTCATTGTTCCGATTACGATTCTGGCCGGGATTGAGGGATGCCGGCGCATCTTCAAGCTAGCCGATCGGATTGGGTCGCCACATCAGAACGCGATCGGAGGGATAGTGAGAGGAGTAATACTTGCTAGTGTTCTCGGATCAGCGTTCGCGAATCATCTATGGCTGGGGGCGTCACCACTATCCAGAGGTCTCAGTTGGCCGGCACCTGGCGCACGAAATAGCATGATTCAACATGCATTGGCGCATGTGCCCCCGGATGCCGCGATCTCGGCAACCTCTTCGATCTATCCTCACCTGTCAAGTCGTGCCAAGGCGTACTGGTTTCCCGCCATCCAAGACGCCGAGTTCGTCGTGATCGACGTGGCCGGTAGTGCGCATCCTCTAGAACCCGCCACTCTCAATGAGAGGGTACTTCGGCTTCTCAGTCAGCGGCGGTACCGGATAGAGACCGTAGCGCCCGGGCTAGTGGTGTTGGCGCGACATGCAAGTCAGCGACCGGCGGTCTTGCCGGAGGAATTCTTCGAATTTGTCAGAGCTAGTGAGGATGAGTTGCACGACGCCAACCAAAAGGCAATCTCCGCTGATTTCGGCGGTTATGTTCGGATAGTTGGATACCGACTAGAGTTGAATCCTCCGGTCACGATCTTTGGTCCTTCAGCCAACCTCACTACCTACTGGCGCATCGTCCGGCCTGTCCCCGGTGATCTAGAGTTCACGTTTTTCCTCACGCGAATCCCTGATGGCGCCGTGATCGGCGAGATGAAGAATCGGGCAGTTGAACCTCTCTGGTATCCCACGTCTAAATGGAATCAAGACGAAATAATCGTCATGCGGGTAACGATACCTCGCATCAAGGATCTTGAAGGTGTTGGAGTCGGGGTGTCCGACCCACAAACGGGCCAAGGCCTCCAGGTTACTGCAATATCGGACAACCCAGTCTGGGACGACGACACAATGTTACGCGTAATACGATTCGATCAAGAATCCACTTTGGCGCGTTGAATGCACAAGGCGGCCAGCGAAGTCGTTAGCAAGTCGAAGCACGAGGCCGGATAGGCCATTTGGGGTTTTTGAAGTGGCGCTCGATATGGGGCCCGGCGATGCCGGTTCCTTGGTAAGATCTCGCTCAACGGCGCCCGAGCCGGCCTTGCGTCAGCGTCGCTACCGCGTTGCCGTCACGATGCACCGCACAATCACCCTAGTGAAGAGTAATTCCGATTGCGAATACTAATTACAAACGCCGCATCCAGACTACCGTCGTATCTGGGCGAGGCGCTGAGCAAGCAGCACCACGTCCTACTTACTGATGTGGAGGCGATGTCGACGCGGCTGCCATTCGAGCGCGGTGACTTGGACCATCATGCTGGGACCAATGAATTGGTGAGGGGCGTGGATGCGATAGTCCACTCAGGCCCTATTGGGCAGATTGATTTCCACACGCGTTGTACCTACAACATCTTGCAGACCGCAGTGGAGGAAGGTGTTCCGCGTTTAATCTACCTCAGTTCGCTGTCGCAGGTAAACAGGTACGATGCGGCGTTGGCGGTGACCGAGCAGTGGAGGCCGAAGCCTAGCTCTAGTAAATCGGACCTGTGTTTCCACCTCGGTGAGTTCGTGTGTAGAGAATTTGCGCGAGAGGGCCGGATTACGTTGGTATGCCTGCGACTGGGAAGAATCATGTATGGTTCCGAGGATCTGGCGTCCGGAGGTGATTCAGCTTTGCACATTGACGACGCGGTGCATGCCGTCGCCTGCGCGCTAACCGCCGAGGTTTCAGGTTTTACGGGTACGCGAGGCCGGGCGCGCAGCCTATTTCATATCCAATCTCCAGTACCGGAAGCGCGGTTTCTTACGGCTTCGGCCGAAAGTATTCTGGGGTACTCCCCTCGATATAACGGGTAGGATCGACTGGATGAAGGTGCTAATCGTTGGCGCAAACGGCAGGCTTGGTCCTCACGTTGTAAAGGCCCTGGAAGGCCGGCACCATCTGCGGCTATCCGGCATCGAGCCCAAGTTCGAGACTTCCCACGAATATCTCCAAGTTGACGTCAGCTCTTTACACCAGGTGACAGAGGCAGCCCAAGGAATGGACGCGATAATCAACTGCTCTGTGGTGCGTTACGACCGCCAACTTGCGTTCGACGTGAATCTCAAAGGATGCTATAGCGTGATGGCGGCGGCGGTGCACCACGGAATCAAGAGAGTAATTAATACCGGCCCTCACTTCGCGATCGCCGGAGCCACGTACGAGGACTTCGACTTTTTGCTGAGCCCGGATATGCCGCCGCAGCCGGGTACTAACGTGTACGCACTCACCAAATCCCTAGGCCAGGAGGTGTGCCGGGTTTTTACGGAAAACCACGACGTATATGTCTTGACTCTTCTCTTTTACCATTTCAGGGAGCACAACGACCTGTCAGCGGAGGGCCAAGATATCAAACCATTTTCAGTAGTGTGGAGCGATGCGGCGGAGGCATTCTCCTGCGCCCTCGATCTTGAATTGGACAGCCTAAACTCACGGTGCGAGACGTTTTACGTATTTGCTGACCTGCCCCATAGCAAGTTTTCAAACGAAAAAGCGAAGCGCGTACTTGGATGGCGGCCGCGGCACCGTTTGGAACAATTTTGGAGAAAGCCGCGGAACTAATGACGGTGCAGATCACTCAAGCACGTTGGGTGGGTGGCGCTCGTCACGTTTATGCAGGCTCGCTTCGATCTACGAATTCACCGGTACTCCCACATCTGAAACAACCTGACCAAAGTTGTGTTCGACTTAGCCGTCAGAGGTTCGGGAACTGTCGCCGGCACTCGGCAAGCACGGGATCCGGCTTAGCAGGCTGCGCGGTCGCCTTGAACCAGCGCGACCGTTTCGGTGGAGTTGGGCCTCACCCGGAGCTCAGGTAGTCGGGTAGCCTGTGACGCTGGCTCTCCTCAGTCGACTTCGCCTTCTGACACACGCTGTACTTACCAATCTCGTATGACACGAGACGGTATGAAGCGGGTGATGTTTTTCGTTGGAGCCGGCCCAGCACTCTTGAGATGATCTCGCTGGTACAACGGATAGCTCCCGGGCGAATCATCCCGTGGTGCAATGTCCACGGCTGTGTTCCCTCGGAACGTGCAGCTGTAGGTCTTCGATCTTTTCCAGATGTGAGCCATCGTAGTGTATTTGGCTGTATGCTCCTCCACAGGGAACTGAAGAGTCAGCCGGTCCTCCGGCTTCAGGCCGTCAAATATCATATAGTTGCCGGCCCAAAATGCTGTCCTGAGTTGCCCGTCCACGTCCGCTCGAATTTGATTTCGATTTACCCAAGACGGCATTCGCACAGCAACTCGCTTACATGTCTTGTTCTTGACTGATACTTTCCCCTCGTACGGAAGATAGCTGTCAATGTCCAACCAGGGTGAGGCTCTGTTCAAAAGAAGATTGATCTGCGCGTTCCTGCCGTCGGGACAACGGACCGTCCCTTCCCAAGCGTAGTAGAGACCTTGGGTGGCGTGAGCGGTACAGCATTGCATTACCCAGGTATTGGGGATGCTGGTGACCTCCGACATGGCACCATATATTCCCAAGGTGCGTCGAATGACGTTGTCAGTGGTTTCCTGACCCGGCAGCACCTCCGATCGCTCATAGAGATTCTTCCAGTCCCAACTGGATCCGGCTGGTCGTTCGGTGCCTTCGTCAGACACCCTTTGGAGCAGATCCGCCCGGACGAGTTGTCCTTCTACGAGGTGATTTCTGACACATTGATCCACATCGTCCCAGTAGTCGCCCGTCCCCAGGTCACTCAGGCGAATGCCAAGGGCTACCCAGTCTCCGAGCATGCATCCTTCACAGAACTGGGCATATTCAGTTCCGGGCCAGGTTGTTACATATCCTAGCCTCGGAATGGCAAAAGTGCGCATGTACTCATATCCGCGCCGTACGAATTCTGCGGCCCGGTCGTCGTTCGCGACCTTCGCGTATTCCAAGATCGCCCGCAGTGTGCACGCCCGGTTGTGAAAATGGGAATCGACGTGACCCTGCTCATTGCCGGCTACTCCCACCGGCTCAGGGTTACCGCCCCAGAACTTGGGCATCATGCAAAAGTTAGTTACCTTCCGGGCGAGTTCCAGCGACGCCGTGTCACCGCTGGCGGCATACCACCGGGCAAGACCCTGAAGTGCGATTGACTGGTACGATGGCGCGTCTCCCTCGCCACCATCGTGCGCGCTCATCGGCTCGGTGGTAGAACGCCAGCCCGAGCGAGGGAATGAGAAGCACTCGCCAAATCCGCCGTCTGGGTAATAGGCGTAGTCGTCCTTATGAATGGCAATCTCGTGCAGTCCCTTGGCCATTCGTGCGATGGAATCGTCCCAGCGGGAATCACCATCACGCTCTCTCCAAGTCAGCAGCGTGCGCATCATCAGGCCATCCGCTGCCAAGTTGGAGAAGTCTTCTTGAATGTTGTCGTATCCTTGATGACCTATCGAGTGCCAAGGACGTTTCTCACTGGCGAGAGCATAGTAAAGGCCGTCTTCGGGTGACAGGCGGCCTACGAGAGTTTCGGCAAGACCGCGCTCTCCCTCAAGGCTGACGTCGCTGCCGCTCATTGTCCGCATCATGGCGAATGACTCGCCGAACTCGGGGTCTATGGTCGTGCCGAATGCGGCGTGGAGCATGTAGGGAGGGCGCCAACGGTACCGGACCCAGAAATACTGCTCGTAACCACAATCAGGGTCTAGGGAACCTCCCATGCCATTAAGTGCTAGCTCAGCTCGGTCAACCAAATCCAACGTGTCTGGGACCACTGCCGGATAGCGCGTGCCCTCGACGTCGCTTTGACTATCCCCTCTCACTTGGAACCTCCGTTGCAGTCACTGCAGACAAAGTCGCGGGTCAATAGGTAAGAACTGTACCGGACTTGCGTGGCGAAGCCGGCCACGTGGGCGCCGCGTTCCACCGACTATGCTACCTCTTGAGCAAATGGCGGGACCATCAGGTGTCCGCTATAGCAGCAGGCGCTGATTCAATCAGACTCTTCGCGCGACCAAACCTACCAGTTCAGAAGCGTCTTGGCCGGAACGAATCGGGTTGTAGTCTTCATCGGTGTCATTTCCGTCCGGAGGTGTTCGCGCTCATAGAAGGGATACGAAGTCGGATCGGTGTCCTTAGGTGAGATATCTACGACGGTGCTGCCCCGAGATGTCACCTTGTACTGCGTCTCTCGACCGTGGCTCCGATTGGACCCGGGCCTGTGAGCATTTGCGGTGTAAGACACCGTCGACTCCTTGATGGGGAAGTCAAGCTCAATGGTGTCTCCCGGCTTCACTCCGTCGAATATGAGGTAGTTGCCGACACGTACGCCGTCGCGCGCGGTGCTATTGACTCTGGTTTGTAGCTGGCGCACCGGCATCCAAGAAGCTACGCGGACCGCAACCCTGCTCGAGTCTTTCACATCTATTATCACTTTGCCCTGGTGGGGAAGATAGCTGCTGACGTCTACCCACGATGAGGCGCGGTTGAGGTGCAAGTTGATTGTCGTGGTGCCGGCGTCGTGCCTAACAGCGCCTTCCCAAGCGTAATATAGAGCCTGTGGCGCGTTGCCGGAACAGCACTGCATCACCCAGGGTTTTGGGATACCAGCTGGCCCCGCGCAGGATCCGAATAGCCCCAAAGTACGCTCGATGACTCTGCCGCTCGACTCGGAGATGGGATCGGCGCGGTGCTCAGCGCCTGCTTCAGACACCCTCTCAAGGATATCCCGACGCAAGAGCTGCTGCTCGGCTAGGTGGTTACGCACAATCGTATCGACGATGTCCCAATAGTCACCGACGCCGGCGTCAGTCAGCCTGATGCCAAGGCGCACCAGGTCCTGAAAGGTGCACGCCTCATTCAATCCTTCGAGACTGCTGCCCCAGAAAGGCGTCGTTATCCAGCCCAGCTTGGCAATCCCCAAAGTGAGAGCAAATTCGTATCCCCGCTGGACGAACTCCAACACGCGGTCATCGTTGGCTACGCGGCCGTACTCCAGCATCGAAGCAAGTGTCAACATGCGGTTGTGGGTGTGGAAGTTGAAGTGTCCCAGCTCATTGCCGGCGACCATTACCGGCTCCGGATTGCCGCCCCAGAATCGTGGGTTCATACAGAATCTGCTCAGTCTGCCGGCGAGGTCGAGGGCACGTTCGTCGCCGCTTTCCAAATACCAGGCGGGAAGTACCCTGATGATGTCGCCGTAGTAGCTGGTGATCGAGCCTTCAGCATTGTTATCGTCGGTAAGAGGCTCATCGGTGTGCCGCCAGCCGGAACGAGGATAACCGCAGACTTCGGAGAACCCTCCGTCAGGGTAATAGGCGTAGTCGCCCCGAAATTCTGCAATGGATATCAGCCCATCTACCATGGTGCTGATACGCTTGTCCCAAGCAGGGTCTCCGTCCAATCCCTTCCAAAGCATCATTGCGTGTAAAAGGAATGCATTTGCGACCGTGACCGCGAAGTCCTCTGTGATTAAAGGGCTGCCCTCTTTACCATAGCTGGAATGCCAATGCCGTTCTGGCCGGTACACGTTGTAATAGAGCCCATCGTCGGGAGAAGTGTCCCGCAATAGATGTCTCATTAACCCGACTTCCTGGTCCATTCGCTCCCTGCTACCGCTCATCGTCCTCAACATGGGCAGGGTTGGCGAAAGCAACGCATCGCAGGTAGGGTCTGCGCCGTGATGTTTCATAAAGGGATTCTTGTAGGCATAGCGAATCCAAAACCACATCTGATGGTCCATGTCGGTATCGATCGCGCCGCCGATCCCGTTGATGGCCGCCGCCGCCCTGTCCGCCAGGTCAAGGGTGTCCGGGACCTGTGCCTCGTACCTTTCGCCAGCTATTCGGGGCTCATCAAAGTCAGGTGGCGGATATCCGGCGCCTGGTCCGCTCATAAATGCAATCTCCTAGTGTTGTGCTTTACACGAATGGCAGGCCGGTCGAAGACGCAATCAGGATTCTTCAGAAGCCCTGAAGGCTGTGTCCAAGACTCGATCCAACATCGACACTGTGAACAAGTCGCCCAAGGGAAACGCCCGAAGTTGGAAAACTAGGCCCAACTCTTTACCAGGTCTTCGATGTCGAAATTGGCCGGCATATCATAGAAATTGTACTTTGTCGGCCCCGATTGGAAACCGGGGATAAACTGGTCCTCATCGGACTGGAGTCGCGAGTCCAGAGGAATAAATCTCTTCCAGATCGTTTCGACTTCGTCTGCAGTAAACCGGGCGGACAGGTTTTGGTACATGGTTCGAGTCACGTCCGCCTTGACCGGGGCAGCGGCAGCACTGGGTTCGGAGTCATTCTCGACCTCGGAAGCTTTGATCGCACGAACGCGCTGCGCTACTTTCGAGAGCATTGTTAGAAACACCATGCGATGGTTTTTCCCAGGATGAAGCCGACTAATATTGTTATCGAAGCTCACCGCGTTTCGGTCGATCATGGCCCGAAACAGCGACTCGATAGTGTCCCATTCCTCGGACCAGTGCCTGGCGAAGCCGTGAAATGTTTCTCGATAATGATCTGGCAGTCGGTCGGTGAAATCCGGTTCCCAGTATCGATCGAATACGTACGGATAGTTGGGCCCTTCAAACGCACGACCACCGAAATGGAGGGTCCGGCGGAGTTTGGCGCTGTAGTTGCTTCCCCAATGGAGAAGTGCATTCAAATAGACGACGCCGTCACCAGCGCGTAGCCGAACTGGCATGCCGGACGACAGAGGCGCCCGACTATTTGCCAGAAGTTCGCGATCCTCTTGCTCGGTGTTGATCCGGCGATGACTTCTTGGAACTACCCAAAGCACGTCGTCATCGTATAGAGGTACGTTCCATTGGACGAAACCGGGGCCGTTTTCGAGAAGGTCTGCCTGGAGGCCGCGAAGTGGAGGTTCCTTATGGGGACCTAGATCCCTGTGCCAATCTGCCGGACCGTGGTCGCGTATCGGGTTGCACATTACCCACATGACGATTGGAGCCATTTTGGGCCCTTTCGTGAGTTGCTGAGCTACTCCAAGCGTGTTTTCACCAATAAAGAAGTCGATTACATAGGCAGTTTCTGCATCGACTACCTGGTTCAGGATGACGCGGGGTTGGGCAGCTACGTCCCACTGGCCGCCGGAAGGCTCTTCCGGCTTGCGATCGCGGGCCCATATGGCCCGTTGACGGCTCACCAAGGTCTCAACGCCGGCGCGCATTTTGTCGAGCTCCGAAGGTGGTATTACATTCCTCAAGATAATGTAACCGTCTTCGAGCAACTGCTGGCGATCTACCTTCATTGGCAACTCATCCTTTTGGATTGTATTTCGATGTGTTGATTGGTAAAGCAAAAGTGGCGGCCATCAGGACTAACCCGATGGCCGCCACTCTTCATTGCGAGGCTAGGCTAACTTCAAATCAATGATTAGGAGTCGGCCAGAATGGCATCAATAGCTGTTGTTGCGTCTTTCATTGCCTCTGCGACGGTCTTCTTCTCCAACATAGCGAAGTCGTATTCGGAGAAGAAGGCCTTCTGAATCTCGCTGGTCTGCGGACCCCAAATGTCGGGAGCGCAGTAGGGCAGCACGTTGTCGAACAGGTTAGTGAAGAACGCCTTTTGCTTTTCGTCCTCCAGACCTGCCAGCATCCTCTTCTGGTCGTAACCTACAGGGATGCCGATATCGACGAACTGGATGGTCAGGGCCGCAGGGTCACTTAGCATCCATTGCATGTAATTGAAGGCATCGTCTGGATACTTGGTCTGCCCATAGAGGGCCCTGACGTGTACCTCGCTGCTATAGACGCGCTCTACGGCATCGGGAGCGAGTGGGAAACCAGTCGACCATGCTTCAAACTCGAAGTTCTTCGTCCAGCGCTTCGACAGTGCATCCCAGTCGAGACCCGAACTGACCATATTCGAGAGCTTGTTGCTGCCGAATATGTTGTCTCCAAGGACCTTCTCCTGGCCGGGCGCCATCGCGACCTTATCTTTCACCGTCCAGTCGACCGCCTGCTGGATCGCTGAAATAGCTTCCGGCGAGTCAAGCAAGCATTTAGACTGGTCTTCGTTGAACAGCGCGCCACCCTTTTGCCAGATCATCTCTTGTGGCGTCCAGGGGTTCTTCAAGGTTGGCATCCCATAGACGTCCGGTGGGTTGTGAAGCACCTTGAGTGCTGCCGTCAGGTCATCCCACGTCCAATCGATCGTCGGTAGGTCGACGCCGGCGGACTCATAGAGTCCGATGTTATAGATGAGAGTGCGCGGATTGGTCGGTGCGAACGGCAGCCCCCACAGCTTACCATTGTGTCCCATGAACCTTTGCGGGTCTGCGCTAAATCTATCGTTCTCAAGACCGCTAGCCCTCAGGTGGTCGTCTAACGCATACGTGACTTCCCTTGTCTTTATCGGCGGCCACCATGGACTACCAATCGTAACGTAATCGGCGGCACTGCCGGCCGCGACGTCGATCAGCCACTTGTCGGCATGCTGAGCCCAAGGAACTTGCTCGAAGTTGATCGTGACATTATTATCGATCAAGGTATAGAGTTCGATTTGGGGCTTCATTACTGAAATAGCCGTGTGGTGTCGAAGGGTGATCGGCTCCTTCGCCATGGGAGGCCCAGCCATCCGAGTGACCTCTTTCTCGACCTCGACGATCACTTCCTTCTCGACGACGACTTCCTTCTCGACCTCTACGGCCTTCTCGACGACGACTTCCTTCTCGACGATCTCTTGAACAACGACGGTTTCCTTGACTATGACCGGCACTTCGACCGTCTTCTCGACTACCTGCGGCTGGCAGGCTGCCAGAATCGGCAGAGCAGCAGTCGCGCCCAGCCCAACCAAGAATGATCGGCGACTGAACCCGCGTGTCAATGAACTGTCAAGCAACTTATTCACTCCTTACATGGTTCCTTAATCAAATTAGATCACTCTGCTTGCCGAGCCTAACTCTGGCTGGCGTTTCGATCGCTCTTCTCTTGGATCACCCCTCTTGAATCACCCCTTTCTTTCGCCATCGACGTTTTCGCTTCTGCGAGAGCAGCATGCAATCGGCCACCAAGTATATTCCAGCGCGCCGATTGCAGTCAACGCAAATGACGTATGGTTTATGTATGGACTTTGTCCAGATAGATTGCACACAAGGCTTCTTACACTTTAATCTAAGCGTTCGATAGACTATTCGGTGATGAGTTTATTGCCATGAAGACCTCTACGATCACGTTTCGCCTCGATGGCTAGACCTCGATACCACCTGTTGACGTCGCTCACAATTGCCCGCGTTTTAGCGTTT
This sequence comes from Chloroflexota bacterium, assembly GCA_965220775.1. Taxonomy (GTDB): domain Bacteria; phylum Chloroflexota; class UBA6077; order FW602-bin22; family JBCLEL01. The sequence goes on along the minus strand of OZ244845.1, from coordinate 2,677,253 downwards.
GGGTCGCCAAGCCGGCCGAATTGGCTGGCTTCTTTGGCAGGCGGGTTCTTTATTGACACCGACCACTTGGTGGACTACGCGATAAGGCGGCTCTGGCCCTCCCGCCGGATTCTGATCTTGCCGATCCACTCGTGGGAAGTCGCGACAGGTTTGACCGTACTCGCGCTTGTTCGTCGCCGGTCTTGGCTGACCGCACTAGTAGTCTCGTTTGCAGCCCATCTACTTATCGACCAGTTCAGTTCGTCTTCGGCTCATCCACTGCGCTATCTAATCGTCTACAGACTGGTTCGTGGATTCAGTGCGGATCTGTTCTCCTCTGTAACGCGTGAAGACGATTGGATTAAAGCGCCGCTGCATCGGATCTGGAGGTGGTTTTGATTCGCTTTGGACGGCGAACCAAACCAAATCTCGCTCAATCAGGTGGTAGACCGATCATCGAGGGGCAAATCTTGGCCGGTGCCAAGCCGGTTCAGTATCAACGATGACGCCACAACTAGCCCGACGACGGTCCACCACAGGGCCAACATAGGTGTGAATCGGATATTGGCAAAGTGGTGATCAAGAACTCCTGTAGTCAGCACTACCGCCATCGCGCCGCACCACCCGATGAGCAGGACGCGTCCTTCGGTGTGCGAGCTATTCCACGCCGGCCGAACTGCGTGTCCCAAGACGATTCCGATCAATATTAGGAATATAGCAAGGCCTACAAGCCCGGTCTGCTCGGCGATAAGTAAGTAGATGCTGCTTACGCCCAAATACAAGTCGACCGTTGGTGCTGACCCATAGCCAACTCCGAAGATCGGATAGCGTTGAATTAACGTCAGCGCGTCTTTGAACTCCCCAAGCCGCATAGCCGCCGCTTGGTCTTGGGCCTGAAGACCGGATTGCAGATGGGAGACAAACGCGAGATCAGGCGGTAGAAGAAGCACGACTGCGGGTGCCGCGATAGCAAGTAATACGAACCACGGCCGGCGCAGCCACAGGGTTGCAAACAAGGCAGACCCACTCACTAAGCCAAGCCACGAACTACGAGAATAGGTTAACAGCAAGGCGAGAAGACTAATCGCCAGGCCGGCCAATATTACGTAGCGCGAATCACTATGACTGGTCACTAGTAATCCCAGCGTTACAAGGCACACAACAGCCATCATTGCGCCGAGTACATTTGGGTCTATGGCAAATCCAATTGCACGTTGCACGTCGGTGCCGGCAATGAATCTGAGGACTGAGCCGCCCGGATGATTTAGCGGCCTCGATGAAGACAATATCGCGATCGATACTGAGTGTGGCAGAAAGTACAATACAACGCTCAGGGCCGCTGCACCCCAGCCAAAGAACGCAAACAGCAGTGAGATCCGCCTCAAGATAGAGATAGTTGTTACAGATTGGATGACGGCGAAGAACAGTATTCCAGCGGCGATGGCCTTCAGAAATAATCGGACCGTCGAAGATGGAGTTGCAAAGGCTGTGCCGAGCAAAAACGCCACCACAGTTATTCCCAGGTAGACGAGGACGATGCCGTCCGCATGGCTAGATCGGAACTCAATGCGAGTGCCCAGAAGCCTGGACAGCCACGAGATGGTGGCGAGGATCAGCGCTACGTCGACCAGCGTAAGTCGCACGGGCCCCAGGTTTACGGGGATAACGGCGAATGGCAGGCCCAAGATTGCTGCGAATACCGCAACCAACGCCCAGAATGGGCTCACCAGAGCGGCCACGAAGGCGCCTACGCCCAATATTGCGACCGTAACGTATAGCGGTGAGCCCAACGCTACTGCCGCGCCCAAGAACAGGCCAACCAAAGCAGCCAGTCCAATTGGCTTGAGAAATCTGAGAATTCGCTGAGTCTCAGGCGCTGCCTTGATCAATCTTCAGTCCACACGGTGAATGAGCAGATGCTCATAATGACGGTCAGGTTGTCAATTCAGTTACGGGTTTGCGGGGACCTTACCACCGAACGGCATCCCGTTGTCATTGCTAGCCCGGGTCACCTTGCTTGCAAGGTACTGATACATCTCGCGAAAAGATGCTATGACCAAACACCAGCGCCTTCTGGCGACCTGAGAGGAATTTGTCAACGCGATTCAGACGCAGTTTTCGCAGTTCCTATGTGAGTAAGGAGATCTCTAGCGGCGCTCTAATTGAAGAGCCGCAATGTTGCGGTTACCATCGTTGACAGACCCGCCGACCTGCGCGCAATTGTCGCCCGCGATGTCGCTCGCACGTAGGTCGGTCGGAGTCCAATCGCTGGATCCTCCGCGTCTACGCGGACGCGTCGTTCCATTCAACACCAAATCCATTCTATCATCTTCAAATCAAGGCGCCTTCGGTCGACGAAGCGCCGGCCGCGAACCGCGCCGGTGACGAGAATGGTTGCATGTAATCACCGGCCTCCAGAATGCGGACGAACGTGGTGTCATAGCTCGAGTCGCGGCGATCGTTTAACCGGAGCACATCCGATCAGCGTATTGCAGCAGGACGACTCTTCCAAATCAAGTCTGAAATGTTGTTTCTTGGAAGTCTTCGAAGTGAGTATTGGCCGCCGGAACAGTTCAGATTTGGGTGTATTTTTCTCCTCCATGCCCATGAACTGGAAAGGCCGAGTCGCCATTCGGGACCTCAGTCTGCGGTCAAGGGGTGAGTTCCAACTCCACGATCTGGTTGACCTCATCCCCCGGCAAGGACTTCGCCCTTGCAACCCTTTCCCGGCTTTCGCCGATCAAACACCCTCGCCTGTGGCAGGCCCTCATTGGTACGATATTACGCCCACACGGAGCAGGCACCCCTAAATCTGTACAGTTACTTGGCCGCCGGAACGTTGCTGGCAGAATTGAGTGCGTGATAAACTCTTGTGCTGCTCGAACAATTCGCCATACAGGTTAAACCCCTACCACATAACGCTATTCGGGCCGAGGTAGCTCAGTCGGTAGAGCACATGACTGAAAATCATGGTGTCGGCGGTTCGATTCCGCCCCTCGGCACCAGTTTCTCGCGCTGCAATCTGATCGCTAACCTAGCTAGTACGTTCCACTTGTGCTAAGAATGCAGTGTCTGGAGACTGAGTTGTAGTGGAAGAGCGCTGTCGGTAGTTCATCCAAGGGAAGGGATTGTCAATCTTGCGCAACAGCACGGTCCTGCTTGCCGCCTTGCTTGTGTCGATGTTGGTCGTTGCCGCGTGTGAAGGTTCGCAGCCGGCACCAACTCCGACACGTCCGCCTGCTAGCGGCCCCACACCAATGGTTGCACAGGCTGCCACTGATACACCGACTCCGCCGCCAACTCCTACTCAAACCCATACACCTACTGTCACTCAAACCCCTACGTCGACGCCAACCCCTACTCAAACGCACACGCCTACCGCCACCCAGACCCCTCCATCGACGCCGACATCAGAACCCGCTCCGGCGGAAGATTCCGGTCCCTCGGCCGACGCGCTGATCGAGAGCGCGGCGCAACGTTTCAGCACGGTGGGTTCGGTCAAGTTCGAGTTGGAGGTTGCCAACGGTGCGATCGATCTGGGCTCTGGCATCGTGGTGAACAACCTTATCGGCGTAGTGGCACACCCTGACCGGGCGCGCCTCAAGTCGACGGTAACAATGGATCAGGCGATCGTAGAGTTAGAGCTGATCAAGATCGGCTCAGATCTGTATCTGCTCAATCCTTTCAGTGAGCAATGGCAGCTACTTCCGCCGGGTTCCAGCAACTTGGAGTCATTGGACCAATTTGCCGCGGCCGAGGTTTTCAGACGTGCCAGCGACTTGACGTATGTTGGACGCGGCCGGATTGGCGGCGTCGAGGTTTGGCAGGTGCGCGGCACCCTGACTCCGGAAGCATTAGTTCCGCTGTTGGGAACTAAGGTTGGAGAGAAGCCAATCGTGTCCGACATATGGATTGGCGTCGAAGATGAACTTCCCCGCGAGATACTCCTAACCATACCCTCGGATACAGGCGAGCCCTTGCTGGTCAAAATAACCCTGTCAGAGTTCGACCAGCCAGTAACCATCGATCCTCCGTGAGCGCCAACCTCCTCGGCGCTTCTTCGCGGAACCGGTCGGCGTTACTTGTAGTCTCCATCGGCGTTTTCGTAGGCGCATTGGATCAGACCGTGGTAGTTACGGCGCTCCCCGAGATGATCAAGGACCTAAGGGTGCCCATTACTCGCCTGGATGACGCGGCGTGGATCGTGGACGGCTATTTACTCGGTTACGCCGCATCTCTTCCGCTGATCGGCCGATTGAGCGATGTCCGAGGCCGGCGCTTGGTGCTGTTCGGTTGCTTCGGACTGTTTCTGCTTGGCTCAGTCGCCGTCGCGCTCGCGCCGGGCCTGTGGTGGCTGGTAGCGGCTCGGCTAGTTCAAGCGATAGGCGGCGGGGGACTTCTGCCCGTCGGGCTGGCTCTCGCCGTCGATGATTCGGACGGCAGAGCGTGGATAGTTCTCCTAGGCATCGTGGGCGCGGTGGCCGAAGCGGGCGCCGTATTGGGACCACTCTACGGAGGAGTAATCACGAATTGGTTGGGTTGGCGCTGGATATTCTGGATACACATCCCTCTCGTGGCCGCGCTATCGCTTGCGACGTGGTGGTCACTTCGATCATACAAGCGCGCCGCGAGTCGCGAGCGCGTCGATTGGTTAGGTGCCGCTTGGATAGCGATCGGCCTTGGGGTCTTGATCGTCGGACTCTCTCAAATTGCGAGCCGGCACCCGAGGGTTCCAGTTCCGCCGGCGTGGTTAGTGGTTGCGGGCCTGGTCTTGTTGGCGGCCTACGCAGTAGTCGCTTACCGCTGGGACAGTCCGGTAGTGGACGTCCACTTGTTCAAGCGCGTTGGTTTCGCCGCGGCAAGCGTCGTAAGCATCCTGATAGGAGTGGCGTTCATCATCGTGATGGTGGATGTTCCACTGCTAGCTAACGCCGTATTCAAGCGCACGGCGCTGGAAGGCGGATTGATGCTGATGCGGTTCAGCGTGTTCCTGCCGATAGGAGGGGTTATCGGCGGGTTTGCGGCTCGTAGGTTTGGCAACCGACCAACGGGAGCGGTGGGACTTGCGCTCATCGCGTTGGGCCTCTTTAGCGTGAGTATGTGGCCGGCAAGCGTCGACGATCTGCGGATCACGCGCGACCTCGCGTTTGCCGGATTCGGATTCGGTCTGCTCCTGGCGCCGGTGGTGGGCAGCGCGGTCGCCGCAGTCGGGCCAAAGCACGCCGGCACTGCAACCGCTCTGACGCATGTGTCGCGAGTCATCGGCATGATGATAGGGCTTTCGGTGCTGACTTCGTGGGGACTGGCCCGCTTCCAAGCGGCGATGGCCGAGGTGCCGCTTCCACTGCCGCGTCTCGACGAGGCGGCAGAGTTGTACCAGCAGCGAGTCGCTGAGTACCAGGATATCTTGGAGGCGGCCATATGGGGCATCTACCGCGACACGTTCTTTGCCGCGGCGGTAGTAACGCTGGTGGCGCTGGTGCCTTTGCTGGCTATGCGAGTTAAAACGCTGAGCAGGTAGCGCTTCGCCGGACTGCGGGACATGGCCATTTGTTTTGCAAAAAGCACTTTTCTCTGGACGTGCCCGGGGCGATATATGTCCTCCGGGTATTTGTTTTGTAAAAAGTAGTGTTTCCGGGCGTACCCGGTGGATAGCTGACCGTCGGGTATTTGTTTTGCAAAAACAGCTTTTTCCGTGGGCGCTCGGCTCGATCAAGGCCGGCCGCTTGTTTTGCGGGATTGGCTGGCCTTCCAACGTCTGCTCCATGCTTCGCGTTACATCGTACATATGTACTATTATTTTACATTTTCTCGGGCGTGGGTTCAAGGTGATGGCCGGCGAGAACCAGGGGTTTTTGATTCTCTTACATCCGTTGTCACCCAAAGGTTGGCGGTGGTCTTGCCTTCCCCCTCCCCTCTGGATTCCGGCCCCGTATCGGGGTACGGGACCGGCTCTTCGCCGGAATCACCATGGCCTTGCGAAGGCCGCATAAGAGGATGAAAATGGGGTGACGGGTCGGTTTTTCCATCATCTGGTGGTCTTACCCCTTCCCGCCCCTTCTGGATTCCAGTCCCGTATCGGGGTACGGGGCATGCTTTCATAGCAATCGCTCATGCCGGCTGGCGCCGGCACACCAAGGTATGAAAAACGGGAGTTGTGGTTTGGTACCGCGAATTGGCGCGGCGGATTCTGCCACGCCCCACCCCGACCCCTGCGGGGGACAAGCCCCCGCGCTACATTTTCTCATTCCGCCCTCGGCCATGGGTCTACAATTCGGCAGGATTCGCCCGTGGAGAGCCGGAATCGAGGTTGATTGGAGGGCACATCCCGGATCGGAGTCCGGGACATGCTTTCGTACCAATCGCCCATGCCGGCTGTCGCCGGCACACCAAGGTATGAAAAGCTGGAGTTGTGGCTTGGTACGGCGAATTGGCACCGCGGATTCTGCCACGCCCCTCCTCCGCCCCAGCGGGGGACAAGCCCCCGTACTACATTTTCTAGAAGGCTCCGACCATTCCCATCTGGGCCAAATCCTGACCTACCTAGCCGGGCTGGAAGCGAAGACGATCATCTGGATCGCGAGAGAGTTTGATGACGCGCACCGGTCCGCGGTGAAGAAGAAGATGACTGAATGGCTTCACGAAGCGTGTCGCGTGCGTGTGGAATTGTTGAAGAGCGGTACCGAAGAGGCGTAGCGCAAGACCCACGCCGCAGGATTGGATGATCGCATAGGCCAGCAAAGCCGGCCGGCAGACCCGTTGGCCGGCGCAGGGGTTTTTGATTCTCTTACATCCGTTGTCAACCAAAGGTTGGCGGTGGTCTGTCCTTCCCCCACCCCTCTGGATTCCGGCCTTCGCCGGAATGGCGATTGGGGGGCCGGATTGACGAAGGGATGCCGCGAATGGTGAATGAGAGGCCGCCGGAGCGGTCTATCCCGGATCGTGGTCCGGGACATGCTTTCATACAATCGCTCATGCCAGTTGCCACGGGCACACCAAGGTATGAAAAGCTGGAGTTGTGGCTTGGTACGGCGAATTGGCACCGCGGATTCTGCCACGCCCCTCCTCCGCCCCAGCGGGGGACAAGCCCCCGCACTACATTTTCTCATTCCGCGATCGACCATCGGTCTACGACTCGGCAGGATTCGCCGGTGGAGAGTCGGTATCGAAGTTGATTGGAGGGCGGTGGCACTCGGGCAGTCTCGGGGCCACGTAACGTCATTTTCGTACCAATGACGACATGCGATTTGCGGACTATCGAAATGGCCTAAGGTGGGATGCTTGTTTCCACCAACTGCTTGTCGGCCTAGGAAAATACTCTAGAAGTCCTAAATATTAAAGAATAGAAAAGCCCTGTTGGCCGGCGTCCGACGGATTGCCTTGTTGCCGGGATAAGCGGCATGATTGTGCGATTCAGTAATGCATACGGAGGAAGGCGTGCGAATATCCAAGAGGGGCCAGATCACCATTCCTAAGCATCTTCGAGAACGCTTCGGTATGAATCACAATGTCGAGGTTGAGATCACGCCGACCGAACGGGGCCTGCTCATCAGGAAAAGAACAACCGCGCAACACCCTGTTGATCGTGTGTACAGAATACTCGGCAAGGACTCCCTTGGCGAGGGTGTTAGCGTCGACGACTACATCGAGGAGATTCGGGGGAGGTGATCCGCGCCATCGACTCGTCGATCACATATGAGGCGGGATTGCGGTGGAAGCTGTATCGCGGAGCTGGTGGGCCGCGGATTCGCATCATCACCGACTTTCTGATCGGCGCCCACGCCTTGGCGACCGCAGACAGGTTCCTCACACGGGACCGGGGTTTCTTCTCCAGCTATTTCCCTGAGCTAACTGGATCAGAGGTCTTATGATATCCGCCAACAGGCTGAACGAGTCGAACCACAGGGAGGAGCCGGCGGGCCGGCCGGTGGGAGTGTTGGAGGGTGATTGTCTCCATCCCCGCCGCCTTTGGATTCGGGCGCGGTAAAAGTGTACGTGCCGCATATTCGCCGAGGTGACCGGGAGCCGTTGGCGCGCTGGCAGTTAGGCGGCGGACGAGCTTCCGCGCTACATCAAAGCACTCGATGTATGGTAGTGACCGGAACCGGCCGCCTGGCGCCCGATGGGTTGCCCTTCTGCCGCGGCAAGCGGTATGATGTTGTGATTCAGTAATTCATACGGAGGAAACAATGCGAATATCCGAACGAGGCCAGATCACCATCCCTAAGCACCTGAGAGAACGCTTCGGTATGAATCACAACGTCGAGGTTGAGATCACGCCGACGGAGCGTGGTCTGCTCATCCAGAAGCGCGCGGCCGGATTGCACCCTGTCGACCGGGTCGCTGGGATACTGGATGGCGCAGATTTTGACATCGACGAGTACGTAGAGGAAATCAGGGGAAGGTGATCACCTCGATCGACACGAACGTCCTGTTTGATCTGTTTCGAACCGATTCGCCGCACCACTCCCGATCGCGCGGATGGCTACGGGACGCGTACGACAGGGGAGCGATCATCGTGTGCGATCTCGTGTACGCGGAGGTAGTTCCCGAGTTCGCCGATAAGGCGTCGCTAGACGAGGCACTTCGCGAGATAGGGGCCACACTCTCCCCTATCGACTCGTCGATCGCGTACGAGGCGGGATTGCGGTGGAAGCTGTATCGCGCAGCTGGTGGGCCGCGGATTCGCATCATCACCGATTTTCTGATAGGCGCCCACGCATTGGCGACCGCAGACGCGTTCCTCACACGGGACCGGGGGTTCTTCTCCAGCTATTTCCCTGAGCTAACTGGATCAGAATTCTCATGAATTCCGCCAACAGGCTGAACGAGTCGAACCACAGGGAGGAGCCGGCGGGCCGGCCGGTGGGAGTGTTGGAGGGTGGTTGTCTCCATCCCCGCCGCCTGTGAATTCCGGCGCGGTAAAAGTGTACGAGGCGGGCTCGCGCCGGGGGGACGGTGCTGGTTGGGACCATGGAGTTGCCGGTGGTGACCGGAAGCTGTCGGCGTGACGGGAGCCGGGCGGAGGACGAGCCTCCGCGCTACATTAGCACACGCGACGAACGGGCGTGAAGGTGGCCGGCTGATAAATGAAGAGGAGAAGATCAAATCGACAGAAATGAAGTCCTTGACAAGCTTCGAACGCACAAGCGGATTCTCGTGGAGCGTTTCGATGTAGCCGGGCTCACCCTGTTCGGCTCGGTCGCCCGGAACCAGGCGACCGCAGAAAGCGACGTCGATATACTGGTCCGATTCGACGGTCCGGCCACTTCGAGGTCGTACTTCGGGGTGCAGTTCTACATTGAAGACCTATTGGGCCGCCGGGTCGACCTAGTTACCGACAAGGCTTTGCGGTCGGAATTTCGTCCCTACGTGGAGCGTGAGGCGCTGGATGTGTGACCGCCCCCAAGAGACACGCAATTGGCGTCTATACATACAGGACATGATCGAATTCGGGCAAAGGGTCTTGAACTATACGGAGGGGCTCGGCCAGGACGACTTCGTCGCCGATGAGAGGACTTATGATGCTACCCTGCGCAACATGGAGTTGCTGGGCGAGGCAGCGGGGCATATCCCCAGCTACGTGCGCGAAGCACATCCGGAAATTGAATGGCGTAGGATAGTAGGAGCTCGGAACCGATTGGCCCACGGATACTTAGGCATCGACGTCGACGTAGTTTGGGACATCGTACAAACCGACGTCCCCGAATTGTTACCCAAACTTAAGCTGCTGTTGGAATCGACCGAGTAGCAGCGGCGCCGGCCGCCGGCGCGAACATAACCCGCCGGATTTGCATTTAGCCGGCCGGGCCAGATTCCATTCGCGAAATTGAGTAATCGACGCAAACGTGGTTTATTCTCTCTACGTATTACGGCTCAGTGTTGACAACGACGAGAATTACGTATATAATGTGACACATGCAAAGGATAGTAGAGTTAGCGAACGTAAGCCAGGGCCTCGCTAGGTCGGGGCGCGCGGCCGGCGCACGGGCTGGCGACTGGAATGTGCGGATAGCGGAGAGCGGCGACGTGCGCGATGGCTGGCTCAAACTGGACAGGCTCAAGGAGATCAACGTCCATCATAATACTAGGACGGAGCGGCACCTGCTCCGGCCGTTCGACGTGCTGGTGACGGCGCGGGCCGGCTCGGTGCAGTCTGCGCTGGTACCGCCGGCGGTGAGCCGGACGATGGCCTCGGTGACACTGCTGGTGGTCCGGCCGAAGGAGCCGGAATCGGGGATGGGACACTACCTATGGTATTTCCTGACTTCGGGGTATGGACGGGCACAGATAGCCAAGCGGATGACGACGAGCGCTACTTTGACCTCGCTGTCGGCGAAGGATTTAGCGGAGGTCGAGATTCCAGTACCGGCCCGACGCGAGCTCGACCTGATAGCCCGGTTGGTCGAAGCGTCGGAGGAGGCCTACGCGGCGGAGGTAGAGGCGGCGCGGCTGCGGCGCGAAGCGCTGCGGGACGCAATGATTGGGCAAGTCGGATATGGCGCGCGGCCGGCTGGCGGATGAATAGGAGAGATCGATGCCACTGACGAGGCAAGAGCTGGAGTCGAAGCTGTGGGGGGCGGCGGATATCCTGAGGGGGCAGATAGACGCGGCCGACTACAAGAACTACATCTTCTCGATGTTGTTCCTGAAGCGGCTGTCGGACCGGTTCGAGGAGGAAGTGGATGACGCGGTCGGGTCGGGGGTGACGCGCGAGGTCGCGTTGAGGGACCGGGACGAGCACCAGTTCTTCGTGCCGGAGCCGGCGCGCTGGCCGGCAATCGCGGCTGCGTCGATGAACCTGGGCGAGGCGATCAACGTGGCGAGTCACGCGATCGAGGAGGCTAATACCCCGCGGCTGGACGGGGTGCTGACCGGCACGAACTGGAACGACGAGTCGAGGCTGGGCAGCCCGGCCAACCGGGAGCGGATCATCCGCAGCCTTCTGAACCACTTCGGCGAGCTGGACCTACGCGACGAGAACCTGCGGGCCGGGGCCGGCGGCGCCGGCGCGAACGTGCTGGGAGACGCATACGAGTATTTGATCTACCAGTTCGCGGACGATGCCGGGAAAAAGGGTGGCGAGTTCTACACGCCGCGCTCGGTAGTCCGGCTGATCGTAGAGCTGCTGGAGCCGGAAGAGGGGATGCGGATCTGCGATCCGACGGCCGGCTCGGGGGGAATGCTGATCTATACGGCGCAGTACGTGAGGGAGCGCGGGGGAGACGCGCGGAACCTGGTGCTGCACGGACAGGAGCGGAACCTCGGCACCCTCGCGATAGGCAAGCTGAACCTGCTGCTGCACGACCTGCGGGCGGCGCGGATGGAGGCCGGCGACGTGATAGCGGAGCCGAGGCTGGTCGACGACTCGGGCCGGCTGCTGTCGTACGACCGGGTGATAGCGAATCCGCCGTTCAGCCTGAAGAACTGGGGGCACGACTACGCGCCGAACGACGAGCATCACCGCTTCGACCGGTACGGCGCGATTCCGCCGAGGACGAAGGGCGACCTGGCGTTCCTACTGCACATGTTAGGGGTGACCAACTCGGAGGGAATGGTGGGAGTCGTTATGCCCCACGGGATTCTCTTTCGGGGCGGCGCGGAGGGGAAGATACGCCGGGGTATCGTCGAGGCGGACCTGTTCGAGGCGATCATCGGGCTGGCGCCGAACCTTTTCTTCGGGGCGAGCATACCGGTGGCTATATGCGTGCTGAACAAAACGAAGCCGGCGGAGCGCCGGGGCAAGGTGCTGTTCGTGGACGCGGCGCAGGAGGGCTACTTCCGGCAAGGGAAGGCGCAGAACTTCATCGATCCGGAGCACATAGAGAAGATCGTCGCGGCCTATCGGGCCTTCGAGGAGGTGGAGCGATTCGCTCACGTGGCAGACTTGGAGGAGATAGAGGCGAACGACTTCAACCTGAACATCAGCCGGTACGTTGACACGACGGAGCCGGTGGAGGTGATGAGCGTAGAGGACGCATTGGCGCAGCTAAGAGAGGCGGAGCGGAAGCGGGACGCGGCGGTGGCGAGGATGGACGATTTGCTGGCGGAGCTGGGTTTTGCCAAAGGTTAGGGATGCGATACGGCTTGTCGAACGCGACGGCTGGCGGTTGGTTCGAACACGCGGAAGCCATCGCCAGTACCGTCATTTCGATAAACCGGGAACCGTTACGATTGCGGGCAATCCGGGGAGCGATTTACCGAGGGGCCTGTGGCACAATATCTTGAGACAGGCGGGACTAAAGGGGAGGCGATAATGAAACTAAGGTACGCTGTAGTTTTTGAACAAACGCCGAACAACTATGGAGCCTATGCGCCGGACGTGCCAGGCTGCGTGAGCACGGGGACAACGTGGAGTGAGATACAGGCCAACATCCTGGAGGCACTGGCGTTCCATATCGAGGGAATGGTAGAGAACGGCGAGACACCCCCTGAGCCGCGAATGTCGGTTAAGGATGCGATGGCCTACCACAGCGAGCCACTGGATGAGTACGTCCTGGAGAGCCTGGCCAAATATGGCGAACCGACCGCGGAGGGGTCGATAACGGTAGAGATGGTCGAGGTCGATGTCGCTTTGCCACAGGCGACAACGAGGGGCTTGTAGGAAGGTACGCGGCAGGGGAGTTGATGCGAAGCGAGGGACTGGTGCCGGATGGGTGGCGAGCGGTGCGGCTGGGGGATGTGGCGGATGTGGCGTTCAGTGGCGTAGATAAGAAGATAGTGGACGGCGAAGAGCAAGTCCAATTATGCAACTACACAGACGTTTTTTACAACCGCCGAATCCGCCCCGGTATGGAGTTAATGGCTGCAACGGCGAACACAAGGGAGCGTGACAGGTACAGGTTGCGAAAGGGGGACGTGCTCTTCACCAAGGATTCCGAGACGCCTGACGAGATCGGTATTTCCGCATATGTGACTGAGGACATGCCTAATGTCTTGTGTGGCTACCATTTGGGTTTGGCTCGGCCTCGATGCGGGGTTGTAGAGGGGGCATACCTTACAAGCGCTTTGCAGTCTCGCGAGTCGCGGCGACAGTTTGCCCGAGTGGCAAACGGCGTGACCCGTTTCGGATTGACGTTAGGCGCGACAACTGCGCTTCCCATATTGCTACCGCCTCTGCCAGAGCAGCGGGCTATTGCCGGCGTGTTGGATGCGATCGACGAGGCGATAGAGCGGACCGAGGCGGTGATCGCGGCGACGGAGCGGTTGCGCGACTCGCTGCTACACGAGCTGCTGACCCGAGGGGTGCCGGGCTGGCATAGCGAGTGGAAGGAGGTTGCCGGCGTTGGGACGGTGCCGGCGTGCTGGGAGGTGGTGCGGTTGGGGGAGGTGTGTGCCTCAGCACAATACGGAGCGGCCGCGCGGGCATATCCGTTTGATCCACAACTGCCGCGCTACGTCCGCATAACTGACGTGACGGATGATGGTCGACTTCGAACGGAGGACGCACGCTCAGCAAACCCGGCGCAAGTCACAGGCTATGAGCTTGAGCCGGGTGATCTCTTGTTTGCTCGAAGTGGGGCGACAGTAGGAAAGACATACCTTTACCGGGGTGCGGACGGGCCGTGTGTGTATGCGGGGTATCTAATACGGTTTAGACCTCTCCGTGATAGGGTTCTGCCGAAGTATTTGGAGTTGATGACGCACTCGCAAACCTACGACCAGTGGGTTGCGTCGATGTTCAGGGCAGGTGCACAGCCCAACATAAACGCGGCGGAGTACTCTTCTCTGCGATTTGCCCTTCCGCCAATGACCGAGCAACGGGCCATCGCGGGCGGGCTCGACGGTATAGACGAGGCGATAGATTCCGGTAGGGCGGAACGCGAAGGGCTGCAGGCGATGAAAGCTTCTGCGGCAGACGCGCTGCTGACGGGCCGGCTGCGGATCACAACAAGGGAGCGTACACATGTCTGACGGAGACAAATCTCAACTAGTTGCGACTGACCTGCCTTTCACACTCTACCTAAACCAACGACTTACATTCGATGTTCTGGCGTCGTTAGAGGATGGCTTCTCCAGCTTTTCCACCGTGCAAACTACCTCGTCCGGCGGAACATCAACGGATGTATCCGGAGGAGCGCAGCTCGGTCTCGGCAATGTCTTCGCTCTTCTCGATGTCAAGCTCGGCGGACATGGATCTCGACAAGAGGATAAGGGGCAAAGTGAGACCACCACAGGGGATATTGTGCATACACCCGCATCGTTGTTCGCCAGGCTCCGCAAGGACTTGCATAGTCGTCAGCTAGTACACGAACTGTCACCGCCGATCGACTTCCTTAAAATTCAGCCCGGTATTTTTGTTGAGTTTGAAGCAACTCTTCAGAGAAGTCCGGTTGTGGAGATGCTAACCGCGTTGTCTCAACTTGCGCCGCTGATTCAAATGAGTGAAACGACCGCCGGCCAAGCTACCTCACGGGGCTCCCAGGGTCAGGTACGCAAGGGGAAACAACGCAGGCAAGAGAAAGATACTGCTCAGGACACTGAAACTCAGATTAACAAGATTCTTCGGGCAGTGACTGCAGAGGGTTCCGAAGACATGATTGCGGAGGTTGGCAAGATGCGTTTAGTTCTAACGACTGAGCGAAGGTATTTTATTGACCCCTCTATGAATGACATCATCGACGGAACGTTCCGCGTCTTTGGAAAGGCAACTCGAATAATTGTTGACGACTCTGATGGAATTAGCCTTTTAAGGAAGACGGCGCTAGGGAAATTCGGGCGCGTTGTCACGGAACTCGGCATGGCAATGGCAAAGGCGCAGGACTCAGGTTTCAGAGGATCCCTAGAATCCCAAATTGACGGACCGACGATGCAAGTCTATCCGATCGCTATTTTCTTATAGATCTATGAGGTACACAGATTTGTCCTTCCACTTCAGCCATACCGAAGTGCCGGCGGGCCGGCCGCAGGCACACGTAAGTGAGGTGTTATGTTGATATCGACGTCTAGACTGCGAATCTGTCTGTTTGTTCCGCAGTTGATGGTTGGAGAGGATTATTGAAGGTCAAACATTTCAAGGTACGGAACTTTACAAGTCTGATTGATGTGGATCTTTCCGATTTGCCGAATCTGGTGGTGCTCATCGGAAAAAACAGCTCGGGGAAGTCCAATTTAATCGACGCCTTGGCCCTACTTTTCACAGAGTTTGGCACTGAGATGGAGCGAAGTGTCGGCACTGAGGAGTATCTCTTTCCCAATCACGATATTTACGTGGAGCCTCCACCAGAGATCGCGGTTACTGTAGGTTTGACGTCCGAAGAATGTGCCGATCTTTTCGATCTGGAGGCGCTTGAAGAGGACAAATTCTCGCCAATTGAACTGCGTTTAGTCAAACAGATGGTGGCCACCGACGACGGGATCTTTTGGGAAACTAACGAGGTTCGATTTGGGATGGCAGAACTAGTCAAGGATGGTGAAATCTTAGACATTGGTGCCTCGATATTCCCCGACATCATAGGTGATGACTGGCCTGACGGAGAGGTATTCCATGTTAGCCAATTCTTGAGCCAGTTGGGGCCGCTCTTACGGTCAAGTTTTGACGTCATCCACACAACTGAGAGTCCGCGAGTCTGGTCAGACAGATTCACCCAACGGCCAACAATAATCGATGATGCTGAACTCGAAGAGCTACGCAATCTGTCTCAATCTTCGGGACGGCAGCGTCAGGATTGGCTAGCAGTTACGCACCGGTACGAAGACTTGGCGCCAAACCGTCAGCGTCCCGTCGCGGTAGGATCGTCAATTGAAATGGAGGAGAGTAATCTATCGATTCCGATTGGAATGACTGGTGAAGGAAGCCAGGCGATGCTTCGGCTTATCGACCAGATTGAGCGTGGTCCCCAGATATTGGCGATTGAGGAGCCTGAGACCCATCTTCACCCGGCTTTCATCAAGAAAGTTGGGGGATCACTACAACAGGCGGCCACCAAGGGTAAGCAGTTGTTCGTTTGCACGCACTCACCGTTCCTGGTCGACCAATCATCATTAGACTGTTTCTATGTCGTTAAGAATGAGGGTAACGGGACGAAGGTCTCACCCATGCGTGACATCGGTGAATTGAGGGACCTTCTGCTAGACATGGGGATGAGGCCAAGCGACGTGCTCTTTTGCGACGCGATCCTCTTGGTAGACGGACTCTCTGACGAGGTTTTCTTTGATGCGCTTAGCAACAAGATTGGAGCACCTCTGGCGGAACGCCACGTCAAGGTAGTGAAAGCCAACGGCAAGTCGCGCGGGAAATACAAGATCGAGTTCTGGGCAGAAGTTGGACGGGAGGCCGGAGTACCAATCTATGCGATATTTGACAAGGATGCGGATGAAGAAGCAAGAGACGCGATAGAGAATTGCCACATCCCTCAAGATCGATGCGTGATTCTCAGTCACGGCGCCTTAGAGGATCACTATCCTTGGAGTGCGCTCAGGCGGGCCTTGGAGGACCTAGGCGAAGAAGCGCCTGAGGAGGAGCTTGCTGTCGGAAAAAGGGTTCCAGAACTCAGGAATCTGCTATCCAAGCTTGCGCCCAGAAACGCGTGGAAGCCCCTCCTCGCAGAAGCAGTGGCCCGCGCAATCCGCGCCGAAGATGCTGAATCTGAAATGGCGGACGTCGTTAACTTCTTTCGCAAGATACGCGCCGACCTCGACGCGCGGTAAGTCCTGCGCAGTGAGCTTGATGGAGCCTCGATGACCACGCCGGCGAAGCTAAACGAGCTGAACCACGCGGAGGAGCCGGCGCGCCGGCTGCTGGAGGGGCTGGGGAGGACGTACGTTCCGCGTGAAATGCTGGCGGGGTGGGAGCCTGTGATAGCATAATCGGCGAGGTCGACGGCACGGCGCCGGCGTGGGGGGAGCGGAATGGAGGTGATGGCTATGAAACAGCTATGTATCACATTTGAAGGGCCGCGAGTCAGGGAAGATGGCCTGACGATAGACGGCTTTGTCGCTGCGCTGGAAGGTATCCAGGATGCGATGCGAATGATAGTCGAACGCCTGGGAGACCGCGAGCCAGGACCGGGCCGGCCTCCCAGGTGGGTACGAGACCAGAGCGTCTTGCGGCTTGCCGCGACTCGAAAGGGCTCCTTCGTCGCCGAATTGACCCTTGCGCCTCCGGCCGGCCAAGTCCACATGGATAACTTGGGGGAGCAGGCGATGGACGCGCTGTTGGAATGGGACGGTACGGAGGGTTCCAATCTCCCCAAGGCGGTGACGGACAGGCTGTACGAGATACCGCGCGCACTGCCCGAGGGGGTGCGGCTCTGGATGGGCAGTGTAGACGTGCCGCGAAGGGTCGAGATCATACGCGTGGACCGAGTTGCGAGGCCTGGGCTGGAGAGGGAAGAGGCCCTCTTGCACGGCTGGCTAAAAGAGGTGAACTGGGAGAAGGGTACCGCGCAACTGGGTGACTACACGCGGGAGTACGTGCGGCTGAGATTCGATGCCGAGATGGCTGAAGATATGCGCCGGCTGGCGACGCAATACGTCGAGGTGAGAGGACTGGGGAAGTTCAACGAGACCGGTCACTGGACGAACGTGAAGGTCGAACAGATCGACGGTACGCGCTCGTGGCGAGAGCCGTTCGATCTGGAGGGGTTCTTGAACGATCCCAACCCCAAAATCTTCGATCCCAAGAAAGTCGTCCACATCGATCTGACGGATGAAGAGTGGGAGTCTTTCAATCACGCAATACGTGAAGGTAGAGATGTGTGAATGATTGTAAATCCCTCGCTAGTGGTCGTCGATACCAGCGTTATCTCATTGTTCATCCGAGAACACGAATTGGCGGACTACTACCATCAACGAATCGAAGGGATGCGGGCGGTCATCTCGTTCCAGACGTTGCAGGAGTTGTGGTTCGGGGCCTACAAGGCGGCCTGGGGAGATAATCGAAAAAACGCGTTGAGGCGGTATCTCGACCGATATGCCGTGATATGGCCAACCCTAGAAGTAGTGCATATCTCTTCGCGCCTACGTGCCGAGCGTGAGATCGTAGGCCAAACACTCGCAACTGCGGACTCGTGGATCGCGGCCACCGCGGTCATGTTGAAGTGTCCCCTGGCTTCACACGACCGCGATTTCTCCGGTATTCCAGGTCTTCAACTGATCCGAGCCTCGTGAACACGCCGGCGAAGCTAAACGAGCTGAACCACGCCGAGGAGCCGGCGTCATCTGAGTAATTGGGATTGTCGTTTCAAGCCTGTTGTTTGATTAGATCGGCCATCGCAGTGAGGACTTCTTTGAGATTCACCGGCCGGCACGTTGGGCCATAGGAGGCCCGACTCGCCGGCGCGAACTCTTGATCAAGGGTACAGAAACCAGCCTACTGCCTTTCGGCGCTTCTAGGCTATCGGGGGCGCTAGGTGCCGCGGTCTCCCAGCCATTATTGTTCATCTCGCTGACGTAATCGCGCAGAGCTTCCTCGGCGTGGTCAAGAGCCTCGTCTACCGTATGTCCCATTGCAACACAACCCGGCAAATCCGGAAAGACCACGCCGTAGGCTCCCTCTTCTCCATCGACCAGTGCCGGATAGCTAACCATGCTCTCTATTCCCTCCAGCGTGCCGTACTAGCTATAACGCGAGCAACGCCTACGGTAACTGACCTGTGACGTGGCAGCAAAATCACGGCTTCGAACTCAGGATGACGGTAGATGTCGTGGTTCCCTCCGTGGCGGGCTAACTCCCAGCCTTCGCGCTGCAGCCTTTGTTGTATTCGCTTGGTCCGTGTTTCCATGATGGAGACCTAGTTGTGGCCTCCAAGATTTATTCGCAGGGCTATCGCTCTCCTGCCGCGCGAGGCGCATGGCTTAGTATACTGGAGCGGGCATGGGATTGGGAGGAAACGAGAGCAACGTAACTTTTCAGACCTAAGGGTACCAGTTTTGTGAGCGTCATTTCCGTCCGCAATACAAACACCATATCTATTGGCAAAGGAGAGATCCACCACAAGTTATAGTCCTTGTTCGATCACAATTTGCACTGGTGCATGACGATTGACCCTCAAGTCTGAACAGTTACAGAGGAACTCATGACCACGCCGGCGAAGCTAAACGAGTTGAACCATGCCGAGGAGCCGGCGCGCCGGCTGCTGGAGGATTTGGGTTGGAAGTACGTTCCGCGTGAGGTTCTGGCAGCGGAGCGGGGCGACCAGCGAGAGGTGCTGCTGAAGGGCCGGCTGAAGGCGGCGCTGCTGCGGCTGAACGAGTGGATGACGGAGGAGCAGGCCGGGCGGGTCGTGTTCGAGCTGGAGCACCTCGACGCGACGGGGATGGCGCGGAACCAGGCGGTGCATGAGTACCTGACGTACGGGATGCCGCTGGAGGTGGAGTCGCCGCGAGGCCGGCGGACGCGCATCGCGCGCCTCTTCGACTTCGACCATCCGGAGAGCGGCGGCAACGAGTTCGTGGTGACGACCCAGTTCAGGGTGCGCCGGGGCAACGAGCGGGGCGGCCGAGAGGACGACGAGCGTATGGTGATCCCCGACCTGGTACTGTTCGTCAACGGGATCCCGCTGGTGGTGATGGAGGCGAAGTCGCCGACCATACTCGAAGTCTGGAAGTACCAGGCGGTGCGGCAGCTGCGGCGGTACCAGGAGGCCGGGCCGGAGTGGCACGGGACCGGGGCGCCGGCGCTATTCCACTACAACCTGCTGTGCGTGGCTCACTGCGGCGCCGCGGCGGAATACGCCGGAGTGGGGGCCGGAGAGGACGCCTACGTCGCATGGAAGTCGGTTTTGCCGTACTCGGAGGAGGAGGTGCGCCGCCGATTTGGCGTGGAGCCGGAGGGACAGACGCAGCTGATCGTCGGGCTGCTGGCGCCGGCAACGCTGCTGGACGTGCTGCGTGACTACGTAGTGTATGAGCCGGAGCGGGGCCGGCTGGTGAAGAAGCTGCCGCGCTACCAGCAGTACCGGGCGGTAGGGGCGGCGTTGGACCGCATGTTGAAGGGCGTCAAGCCGGAGGAACGGGGCGGCGTGGTCTGGCACACGCAGGGGTCGGGCAAGTCGCTGACGATGCTGTGGCTGGCGACGAAGCTTCGCCGGGAGCCGAGGTTGGGTAACCCGACGATCGTGGTTGTTACCGACCGGGTACAGCTCGACCGGCAGATCTCGGAAACGTTCCGTCGGTGCGGCTTTCCGGCGCCGGAGCAGGCAAGGAGGGCGAGGCACCTGCGGAGGCTGCTTACGGTCGGGGCCGGCCGGACTGTTATGACGACGATACAGAAGTTCGAGGACGCGTTGACTTCGCCAAGGGGCGAGCTAGACGTGCTCAACTCCTCGGAGCAGGTGGTCGTGATGGTGGACGAGGCCCATCGGACTCAGTACGGGTTGCTGGGCGCGCGGATGTCGCAGGCGTTGCCGAACGCGACGCTGATCGGGTTTACCGGAACGCCGATCGATAAGGGGTTCCAGCGCAGCACGATGGGGCGCTTCGGCTCGCTGATCGACTCGTACACGATTCCGCAGTCGGTGGAAGACGGCGTGACGGTGCCGATCCTGTACGAGGCGCGGCTGCCGGCGCTGGCGCTGGAGGGGCCGGCGACGCTGGACCGGCTGTTCGACGCGATGTTCGGCGAGGAGCCGGAGGAGCTGCGGGCGCGGATTCGCCGGCGGTACGCGAACAAGGAGACGGTGGCGGAAGCGGAGCGCCGGATCGAGATGATCGCGCTGGATATCGCTGAGCACTTCAAGACAAAGGTCCGGCCCAACGGATTCAAGGCGCAGGTGGTTGCGCCGAGCCGGGCGGCGGCGCTGCGGTACGCGGAGCACCTGGGCAACTTTGGCGTGAGGGCATACCCGATCATTACGACGGATGCGAACGACGGGCCGGAGTTCGGCGCGGCGCGCGAGCTCGACCAGGAGCAGGTGGAGAACGCGTTCGTCGATCCGGAGGGAGAGCCGGAGGTCCTGGTCGTGGTCGACATGCTGCTGACCGGCTTCGACGCGCCGGTGGAGCAGGTGCTGTACCTGGACCGGCCACTGCAAGAGCACGGATTACTCCAAGCGATCGCCCGGGTCAACCGGCGGTTCTCGCACGAGCAAGACGGCGTGACAACCGAGAAGACGTATGGACTGGTGGTCGACTATCACGGCGTCTCGCGAGACCTGGAGGCAGCGTTGTCGGCGTTCGAGCAAAGTGACGTGCAGGACGCGATGCATGAGCTGGAGGAGGATCCTGCGCCGGTCATCGAGGCGGCGGCGGTGCAGGCGGAATCTCACTTCAAGGGTCGCAACCTGGGCAACACGTGGGAGTGGGTTGCCGTGTTCGCGGCGGACGCTGCGACGGAGGGAAACTTCAAGGCCGACCTGTTCGAGCGCTTCAACGCGGACTACCGCCGGTTCTCGGTGCTGATGGACCGGTTCTTGCCGGACCCGCGCGCGCTCAAATACGTCGACCGCTTGGCCCGGCTGACGGAGATAAGGGCCTACGTACGGGCGCAGTTTCTGCGAGAGGACGCCGGCGCGAACTGGACCGAGATCGGTGCAAAGGTGAAGAAGCTGATAGACGAGCGGATCGACGCCGAAGTTCGCGAGCTGATGAAGCCGGTGTCGATTCTGGACCAGGAGTTCGAAGAGAAGATCGCCAGCCTCCCGCACGACGAGGCGCGGGCGTCGATCATGGAGCACGCGATCCGGGCGCAGATCAACGAGAGGTTGGCGGACAATCCGGTCTTCTTCGAGAGGCTATCGTGGCAGCTAGAGAGGATCATCGAAGACCTGCGCCGGAGGGTGATCGACTCGGCGGAGGCCTGCCGGCGGTTAGGGGCCGTGAAACATCAAATCCAGAGCGAGGCGGAGATTGCGGAGAAGCATGGGCTGTCGCCGGTGTCGTTTGCGATTTATGAACTGCTGGAGGTGCGGCCGGGCCAGTCCGTGCCGGAGCCGGTGGTGAGCGAGCAGAATACCTTGTACAGGACCGAGTTTGACGAAGGGACCAAGGACATTGCCCGTGGGGTGGAGGCGGTGATAGAGCAACATAACGTCGTAGTCGACTGGCAGTCTAACCTGGAGGTCCAGCGAGAGATGCGGCGCGATGTCAAGCGCAAGCTGAGAAAGACGTGTGGATACGACGAAGAGCGGTTGGAACGACTGGCCGGCCAGATCTTGGACCTAGCCCGCCGCAGGGTTCAGCCGTGACGGTACGGGACAGCGTCCGCTTCGGCGACACGACGATCGAGTTCGACGTCCGCCGGAGCGAGCGCCGGCAGAAGACGGTGCAGATCACGGTGGATGGCGGCGGTGTTCAGGTGGCGGCGCCGGCGGCAACGCCGGACGGCGAGTTGCATGCCATCGTCCGAAAGCGGGCGGCGTGGATCCTCAGCCACTCGTCATCGACAATGCTGGAGGCGGCGCCTAAGCGCTTCGTGAGCGGAGAGACGCTGCCGTACCTGGGCCGGAACGTGCGTATGATCGTCGAAGAGGCCGACGTGCGGTGGCCGGTGTTGCGATTCGATCATTGGCGCTTTCGAATCACGGTGCCTGGGCGGCTGGATGGCGATGAACGGTACGAGCGGATTCGCCGGGCGATAGTCAGGTGGTACAGGGTCCGGGCCGGCGCGAGATTGCCGGCGGGCGTGAAACGATGGTGGTCACGGCTCGGCCGGGGAGAAGAGCCGCGGGTACTGATTAGGGACCAGCGCCAACGTTGGGCAAGCTGCTCGCCGGACGGTACGTTGAGATTCAACTGGAGGGCGATGATGCTGGAGCCGGCGCTGATCGAGTACGTGGTGGTCCATGAGCTCGCACACCTGACGGTGAAGAGCCACTCGCCGGAGTTCTGGGGACTGGTCTCGAGTGCGCTGCCGGATGCGCAGGAGCGGCGCCGGCGGTTGCGCGAGGTCGGCCGGACGCTTCCGCTGTGAGTCGCCGGCGATACACAAAGCGGATCGATTATGGTGGGTCGGATTCATTGAGTGATGGCGGGCGGGGCTTTCATCCGCCGGGGTTGACGTTCCTGCCGGACGTGTCGCCGGCACGTTGGGTGGAAGAGGGTCTAGGGAGAGAGTTCGCGACGGTGGGGGCGTTGATTCCGAGAGGGTTCGCCTCATACGTTCGGCTGTTCCATCCGGCGCGGGACGAGAATGACGGGCGCGTGCGATGGGCGGATGTTGCCGGCTGGAGCGGCAGGACGGTGCATCCCTTGATGGCATTCGAGGGTATCAGCGCACCAGTCAGCGGATCTGGGACCGGTGACGCGCCGTGGAGCGAGGATCCGACTCACGGGAGACTGGATGAAGACGATGCGGTCGCGTTGGCGGGATTCCTGGCCGGCTTCACCGGGACGCCGGACCGATCCTTTTTCGCGGTGTGGGAGGGCTACGGGCAGTTCTCGCCGGGCGGGATGTCGGTACTATCTTACCCAGGAGGCAGCAAGGCGCTGTCTCCGCCGGACGAGGTGCTGACGGCCGGACGAATCAGGGGCATCGGGCGGGACTACTTGCTCTACGCGGGACCTCTCTCAGCTATTGCTTCATTCTTCGTCTGGGGTTGGCACGGCTCAGCGAGCATATGGTGGCCGGAGGACCGCGCGTGGTGCGTCGCTACGGATATCGACTTGGACACCACTTACGTCGGCGGCGCTGCCGGCTGCATTGACGCTCTTATGAACAATCCGTCGTTCGAGGTCCTGCCGGCAACTATTGGTGCGCCGGTGCACATGCAAGCGGATACTTTGAACCTCCCTTGAATTCCCTCTGGGGTGTGTGACGTCGGGTTGGATGGGCCGTATGGGCCCATGTGCACGCGTTGCTGCCTGGGTTACCCTCACTCGACGACCTGTTCGCCAAAGCGGATCGGTTCGGTGCAGCCGTTTCCATGGGTATACTGTCTGAGGCGCTCAGCGCTTAGCCAACGAGGAGGCAAAAATGAACGTGACAAAGCACCAGCCGGGGATGTTCAGCTGGGCGGACCTGGCAACGCCGGACGCCGAGGGATCCCGGAGATTCTATGCCGAGCTCTTGGACTTGGACGCTACTGACACGCAGGGTCCCGAAGGCATGGTGTACTCAATGTTGAGCAAGCAGGGTAGAAGCTCATGCGCGATCTACGAGATGCCTCCGGACCAGAAGGAGATGACGGGCGGCCGGGCGAGGTGGACGAGCTACTTCACGGTCGAGGACGCCGACGCGACTGCCGGACGGATCCAGGAGCTGGGAGGCACGGTTCAAGGTCCCTTCGACGTTTTCACGTCGGGTCGCCTGGGATTTGGAGTAGATCCAACGGGGGCCGTGTTCGCGATCTGGCAGCCGTTGGAGCAGATAGGCGCTGAGATCTTCGGAGAGCCGGGCGCGCTGGCGTGGACCGAGCTGTCGACGCATGATACAGAAGCCGCCGGGAGGTTTTATACGGGTCTGTTTGGGTGGTCGGCGATGGCCACTCCGAGCGCGGATGGCGGTGAGTACACGTTGTTCCAGCTCGATGGCCAGCCGGCCGCGGGCATGATCGCGATTCGAGAGGAGTGGGGCCCGACGCCGGCCAACTGGTCGATCTATTTCGCGATCGCCGACCTGGAGGCGTCGCGGGCAAAGGCGAAGGGGCTGGGCGCTACGGAGATTACGCCGGTCCTGGAAGTCGCGGGCGTGGGCCGGTTCGTGTGCTTGAACGATCCGCAAAGGGCGTACGTGACGATCATAGAGATGGCCGGCGGGATGGCGTAGGCGGGGCCGGCAGCAGGGGTGTGCGGCGACCCCTGGGCGATTTGCGAAATGCACATGCGGTGACGGTGGTCGTTGGCCGGGGGACAAGGGCCGGCGCTACGAGGTTCCCCACCCCTGGACTCCGGCTTTCGCCGGAGTGACGAGTTGGGAGTCTATCCCGGAACGTAGTCCGGGACATGCTTTCATAGCAATCGCTCATGCCGGCTGTTGCCGGCACACCAAGGTATGAAAATCGGGTGCATTGGTTGGTGGGAGAGTTCTAGCGTCATTGCCACAACCCGCACCTCCCCTCTGGATTCCCGCCTTCGCGGGAATGACGAATTGAGGGGCCGGAATGACGAGATCGCGGAATGGAGGGGTTCAGCGGCGCGCTCGAAAGCGGCGTAGGCGCATTTTCGTACGAATGACGAAGGGATGCCGCGAATGACTAATGAGAGGCTGCTGGAGCGGTTTATCCCGGATCGGAGTCCGGGACATGCTTTCATAGCAATCGCTCATGCCGGCTGTTGCCGGCACACTAAGGTATGAAAATCGGGTGCATTGGTTGGTGGGAGAGTTCTAGCGTCATTGCCACAACCCGCGCCTCCCCTCTGGATTCCCGCCTTCGCGGGAATGACGAATTGAGGGGCCGGAATGCCGAGATCGCGGAATGGAGGGATTCAACGGCGCGCTCGAAAGCGGCGTAGGCGCATCCCGGATCGGAGTCCGGGACATGCTTTCGTACGAATGACGATCTGGGGTTGGCTTCCCGCGGGGCGGGGAACGTTGCCTGACGGCTAAGGGAAGGCTGCCACGTACGGACTAGAATCGATCTGAATTGGAGTTGGTGACGGATGGACCAGAGCGCGAGGCTTGTCCCGCGCACGATTGCGACCCGACATCAACAGGGTTGGGTTTTGCGGGTCGCGCTGCCCGCTGCAATAAAGCAGCTGGTGCTCATCGCGTTTAGCTGCGTACTCATATTGCCGTTCCTCTTCATGGTCAGCACGTCGTTGAAGTACACCGACGACCTGCTTGGCTTTCCCCCGTCGCTGATCCCACGAGAGATAAATATCGAGCACTACCGTGCAATCTTCATCACGGGCTACAACTTTGGGGTCCGGACAGACCATTTCCACTGGTTCTGGTTCAAGAATACGGCAATCCTTGTGGGCCTCAACTTGATCGGCACCCTGTTCAGTTCATCGTTGTGCGCCTATTCGTTTGCGCGGTTGCGCTTCCGTGGGAGAGGTGTGCTGTTCATCATCGTGTTGAGCACGATGATGATTCCCTTCTACGTAACGCTGATCCCAACTTACATCATCTGGAGAGAATTGAACGCTCTCGGCACCTACATTCCGCTGGTGGTGCCGGCCTTCCTGGGAGGAGGACCCTTCTTCATCTTTCTGATGCGGCAGTTCATCATGACGCTACCCCATGAGATGGACGACGCAGCGCGAATTGACGGCTGCGGATGGTTCGGGGTGTACTGGCGGATCGTCTTGCCGTTGATGAAGCCGGCGATGGTGGCGATTGGGATCTTCACATTCTTGGGCGCGTACAACGAGTTCCTGATGCCGGTGGTGATTCTCAGCGACCCTGATCTCTATCCAATTTCGGTCGGACTGAGGCTGTTCGGGAAAATGATGATGGGCCAGGTCATGATTCAGTCGGTAATGGCGGCGTCGACGGTGGTGATGGTACCCACGGTGGTTATCTTCTTGTTTGCGCAGCGGTTCTTTATGCAGGGCGTCGTAATCTCGGGAGTAAAGGGCTAAGCCGGGAGGGAGTGCTCTCCAACCTTGCCTGGAGCTACTGATCCGGCGAATGAACCGTGACTCTCGCCCGGCGGTCCTCGCAGCAGAAATTCGCTATACGGGTTTCAGCGGAATCCAGGTTGGCCTCTTGGAAGCGGAACCGACCGCCAGGACGCTCACCCGGGCCGCTATTGCCGACGCGACCTCGCGGAACGCCTGGCTCTCCAGCGAATCAGGATGAGACTTCAGTACGGGCATCCCGTGGTCTCCACCGAATACGATCTGCGGGTTCAGTGGAATCCGTCCTAGGAAGTCCATATTCGTCTCGGCCGCGGCCCGCTCACCTCCGCCGTAGCTGAATATGTCGGTGCGTTCGCCGCAATGAGGGCAAATGAACTGGCTCATGTTCTCGACGAAGCCGATAATCGGCGCCTCCAGCTTCTGAAACATTGCCAGCGACTTGGAGGCGTCCATGACTGCCACGTCCTGTGGGGTGCTGACGATAACGACGCCGCCTAGCGGGATGGCTTGGGCGAGCGATAGCGCCGCGTCGCCGGTCCCGGGCGGAAGGTCCACGATCAAGTAGTCGAGTTCGCCCCAATCGACGTCGCGCAGGAACTGCTGAATGGCACCGCCGACCATGGGGCCTCGCCAGATGATTGGCTGACCCTCTGGGACGAAGAATGCAATCGATATCACCTTCACGCCGTAAGCGACCAAGGGCGCGATCTTGCCGTTCGATCCGGTCGGTTGTCCTCCGACTCCGAGCATGAGCGGAACATTTGGTCCGGTGATGTCGGCGTCCAACACACCAACCTTTGCGCCGGCCTCGGCGAGGGCCAGCGCCACGTTGACGCTCACGGTCGTTTTGCCTACACCGCCTTTGCCGCTGCCGACGGCGATGAGATTGCGCACGCCGGGTAGGGCTTGCTTGTTCGCCGGACTCCGGGTGGATACAACCCGGGAAGTCATGTTTATAGTGATGTTCGAGACGTTGTCGAGGGCCGATACAGCCTTCTTGCAATCGCCTTCGATTACGCCTTTCATCGGACAGGCCGGCGTTGTCAAGACCACTGTGAAGCTGACGTCGCCGCCATCGACCTTCACGTCCTCGATCATGTTCAGCGAAACAAGGTCTCGTCTTAGATCGGGATCGTTCACGGTGCTCAGCGCAGCGAGTACGTCCTCCTCCTTGATCAGCGTTGTTGACGACATATATCACCCTTTCTATTAGCAAAGTCCGGCAGGGTTGTAGGAACCCTGCGTATTGTCCAAATGTGCTCGCCTAAACTTTAACGTGTTCCGTGCCGTGGACACAACGATTACCCGGCCGAGTTGCGACTGAGGCCGATCGGTGGGGATCACCTGGACGTCTTACCAGAGGCATGTCTCGGGGCCTCGCGCCGGATTCTGACTCCACCGAGTGGGCGGATGGGCACCATTTGCTTTCGTATCAATCGCTGATGCCGGCTGCCGCCCCCCCACCCCTAGCTGGGGACAAGCCCCAACGCTACATTTCTCTGTCTCGGCTCTCGGCGGGAGCCTGCCGTCTTCGCGCTAATCGTTCACGCCGGCGGGCGCCGGCACACCAAGGTATGAATGTCGGGGGCCTACGTCGTACCAGGATTCCGCCATTGACCCTCACCCCAACCCTCTCCCTGAGGGAGAGGGAGGAGAGCTCTCCTCGGCTGGATTCCCGCCCCGTATCGCGGTACGGGGCCGGTATGACGTAGCGGGTGGCGGGAACCTACTCTATATAGGGAAAACTCCGGCGATTGACTTGTAAAGGAGTTATCTGCCCATGGTGATGCGGCGAAACGCCTCGGCCATGGGAATCCCCTGTTCCACACCCACCTGCCTCGCTCGCTCCGCCAAACGCTCGCGCAGCTTGTCGAGCTCACCGATCTGGCTCTTGTGCTGAGCCAGCGCGGCGACCTTCTTGTCGATGCCTTCGCTAATGTCAACCCAATGATTGGGCTCGGGCGCGCCCCAGAGCAGTATTTCCCTGACCTTGTGAGGTTTTAGTCCTTCGACTTCGTGCTGAAGGAAGTTAAGTCGGTCGCGCGCAGTTGGATAGACCGAGTCGAGCACGGCGGTGCCGACTGCTCGATGATCTGGATGGTTAATCCCTTGGTCCGAGTAAACGTGAGTTGGATCGTGGGTGACGATCGTGTAGGGTCGCACCCGCCGGATCTCTCGCACGATGGCCTCGCGGAACTGGTAGGTAGGGGTCAACTCGCCATCTTTGAAATCGAGGAAGTTGATCTCTTTCCCGCCGGTTTCGGCTACGGCGTTGCGCTGTTCTCGTTCCCGAATCTGCGACAGACGCTCGGAGGTCATATTCGGGTCGTCGCTGCCTTTGTCGCCCCGGGTACATACGAGGTAGAAGACTTCTTTGCCTTCGGAGGTCCAAACGGCGGCCGATCCGGCGGCGCCGAACTCGCTGTCGTCCGGGTGGGCGCTAATTATCAGTACGCGGGATTGGTCTTCGGTCGGTTGTTGCTCCAACAGGTCCTCCGTCGAGTGAGATAGACAATCGTAGGAGATTCTATTTTCGCGCCGGCCGGCTTGTCTAGAGTTCGGGCCGGCGCGAGAGGTATGCGCTGGGGGCATTCGACTCTATTCGCGGTGCTATAATCGCTACCGCTCTTGAAGAGGCACGGCCTCAGGGAGTCAGGAGGGAAACAATGAAGATCACTGCCAGCTCCGAGTCGCTGAGTACGATCGCCGTCGACGCAATCGCGGTGGTTGTCTACGAAGGGGAACAGGCCGGCGACCTCGCAGAAGTCGACGGGATGACGAACGGGTTGGTCGACCGACTGATCGAGCTTGGCGAGATCGAGGGCAAGCTACACGAGGTGACATCGGTTCCATTGGTCGATGGCATAGCCGCCGGCCGGCTCATCGTCGTTGGCGGGGGGAAACGAGACGAGTTCGACCTTGTCAGGGCCCGCAACGTTGCCGGCGTGGCGGCTCGACAGCTCTCCAAGCGCGACGTTTCGAAGGCGGCGCTGTGCTTACGGTCCGAGTTGGATTCGGGTCGGCTGGCCCAATCCGCGGTTGAGGGCGCAGTGATCGGTCCGTTCGATCTGGGCACTTACAAGAAGAAGGAGGATGACAGCAAGTCTCTGGAAGAGCTGATCGTTCACGATTCTGACGAGCGAATCTCCGACGCGCGGTCCGGCGTCGAGCGGGGAGCGATCATCGGCAAAGCGATCAACTTTGCCCGCCGGCTGGCCAACGAGCCGGGAAATCTGCTTCCTCCCCGGAAACTGGCGGAAGAGGCTATCGAGGTTGCCGGGCGGTACGGTCTCGAAATTGACGTGATGGACGAAGTCCGGCTGGCTGAGATTGGCGCCGGACTAATACTTGGCGTCGCCCTGGGCAGCGCCGAGCCGCCGCGAATGATCGTGCTGACGCACAACGGACGCGGTGACGGTCCGCCGGATCTCGCGCTGGTTGGCAAGGCGGTGACGTTCGACACGGGCGGGATTTCGATCAAACCCTCCAGGGGCATGGAAGAGATGAAGATGGACATGTCCGGCGGTGCGGCAACCATCGCGGCAATGTCGGCAATCGCCCAACTGAATCCGAAGATCAACGTCATCGGCGTGGTACCGGCTGTCGAGAACATGCCTTCGGACCGAGCCATCCGTCCCGGCGACGTCCTGACGGCAATGAACGGCAAGACGGTGGAGGTGCTGAACACCGACGCCGAGGGCAGGTTGATATTGGGGGATGCGGTCGTCCACGCCCAGAGACTGGGGGCAAAGCGAATCGTGGACGCCGCGACGTTGACCGGCGCAGTGATCATAGCGCTCGGAAACCATCACTCGGCCGTTCTGGGCGGGCCCCAGGAATGGGTCGACCAGGTGATTGCGAGCGGAAGAAAAGCCGGCGACCGTCTGTGGCAACTGCCTATAGGCGATGAATATGGCGAGCAACTGAAGAGCCCGATAGCGGATATGTCGAACGTAGGCGGACGGGCCGGAGGGACCATTACCGGCGCTTACTTCATCAAGAACTTCGTCGAAGACGACGTGTCGTGGGCGCACTTGGACATCGCCGGCACCGCCTGGACGGAGGGGGAGTCGCCCTACCTTGCCAAAGGCGCGACCGGTGTACCGACCCGGAACTTCGTGCAGCTAGCGCTGGACTTGGCAGACTAGATCGGGGTTCGATTCATCGTCGGAACAACTGAACGTTCCATGACTCGAAGCCGTGGCTGCGGTAAAAGCGGAGAATGCGGTCCACGTCCTTTGTTGAAGAATACACCGAGAATGTCTCGATACCGTCCGCTTTAGCAGCTTGGAGCAACTCGTCGATAAGCAGACTGCCTATGCCCTTGCCCCGGAACTTGTGTATAACATAGATGTCTTCGATCTCAAAGTACCGCTCCCGCGCCGGAATCACGGCCAAACCTTCGCTTACTAGTGCCGAGCCGTAAACATGTCCAACCACACTGCCATCTACTTCCGCCACCAAAAAGTATCGGCCAAGCTTCTTTGATAGATTTTCTCTACTATCGGCGATGTATCCGTGAGTGATGTCCTCTTCAGCCCATTGGACTTGCATCCAGTGGACCTGGTCTACATCATCCTTCTCGGCTTCTCTGATATGAATGTTCTTCAAATCCATGTCGGAACCCGTCATGCGTCGCTCGGAGCTACCAAGGGTACGGCATTCCTCTCCTCCAAATGACCGATTGCAATTGTCGCCTTGAGGAGATCGATTGTGATCCCTTAAGGAGTCAGGCCGGAGCAGCCAACTTAAGAACTATCGCCTTAGTCGCTTGCCCCGCTATTTTTCCGTAAGGCCATGTCGACGGCCAGCTGGATTGCGGCCATCATACTTCCGTCATCGGCAACGCCACGGCCGGCTATATCGAAGGCGGTCCCATGATCGACCGACGTGCGGATGATCGGCAGGCCGGCGGTCATGTTGACGCCGGCGTCCAGTCCCAGCATCTTGACCGCGATGTGTCCCTGGTCGTGGTACATCGCCACTACGATGTCGAACTCACCTCTGCCGGCACGATAGAAGACGGTATCCGGGGGCCAGGGGCCACTTGCGTCGATCCCCTCGTTCCGGGCTGCGCGAACGGCCGGCTCGATTTCCCTGATATCCTCTTCGCCGAACAGGCCGTGCTCGCCGGCATGGCAATTGAGGCCGGCCACTGCAATCCTGGGATTTGCGATGCCCAACATCGCCATCGTGCGTTGTGCCAGCCGGATGTATTTGATCACCCGTGATTTTTCTATGAGAGACAAGGCCTGGCGCATCGAAACGTGGGTCGTGACGTGGATGACCCGCAGCTTGTCGGCGACGAGCATCAGGGAGAAATCTTCGGCGCCGGTCTTCTCGGCCAGAATCTCGGTGTGTCCGGGGTACTTGAATCCGGCCAACTGCATCGCTTCCTTGTTCAGAGGGGCGGTGACGATCGCATCGAGCTTTTCAGCCAGAGCCAGATCAATTGCGTTGAAGACCGATTTGACGGCAGCCTCTCCAGCGCGAGGATCGACTCGTCCGTATTCCAGTCCAGTCAAATCGACATCACTGGCCGAAAGTACTTCGACCTGGCCGGGCTTGAATTTTGCCCGCTCGACGGCATCGATTGGCTCGACTCCGACGTCCAGACCAAGGAGGCGTGAGTCGCGTTTCATTATCGATAGGTCACCGATGACAATAGGCCGGGCCATCTGGTAGGTTTCAGGCCTCGCCAGCGCCTTGAGAACGACCTCCGGGCCGATGCCGGCGGGATCTCCCATCGTGATGCCGACGATTGGTTTCACCGGATGGACCTCCCTTTGAGGGTTCGCAGAGCCACCAGTAATGCTTCCTCCGTGCCAAATCCACCGGCCTTGGTTACGACCGGGACGCCGTCGTAGTCGCCGCCCACCAGGGCGCACATCGGTATTCCAGGCGCTACCTCTCGACTTACGACCATACCCTTGCCGCCAAGGGACCTGCAAACGGCGATGGCGGTGTCACCACCGGTCAGGACCAGTCCTATTTGGCCCATCGAAGGGCAGGCTCGCGCCACTATATTACCAAGGCTATGAACTATGATTTCGGTCAAGTCTTGCAATGTGAGTCCATGCCCGTCGGCGAGGGTGGCGAGTCTATCGGCGCCGTGTTCCAAGTCGAACGTCATCGCAACGTCTTTGCGGGTGGCGAGAGCGTGTTTCGTCTCACGGGCGCCGCGCTCAATCTCACGCCGGCGTGTGCCCGTGTCGACCAACCTGTCTGCGGACACCTTGACGGTCGAAACTTCGTCATCCTCGGCCAGTATCTGCAACTGCCGGCGGGCAATTGGGTTGACGCTGCCGACGACGACGACAACCGCAGCGACCGAGGGCAGTTGGGGAATGGAGCTTGCCGGTGACGGCCTCATCTGTAGGGCATGGGGGAGCGATTCAGCGAGACCGGCGGAGCCGGCAGGAAGAACGAAGCTGTTGCCGGCGATGGCCTTCGCAATCTGATTCAGATCACTTGGACTCACCGCGTCTAATGCTACTAGCGTTGGAGTCCTCGTCGCCGCAAGCTGTTCTGTTCGTTCGCTTAGCCATGCCGCACCAGATCTCACTTGCTCCAATCCGATCTCCACGACTTGCCATTTACATTGTTGAGCGAGTATCTGGGCGACGCGAGAGTGACGTTGTGGCGACAACGCTTCGTTGGCAAACTCACTCGCGGCGAGATTGACACCGTTCACGAGTACTCGTCCGTTCCGTACGGTCCTGCCGTTGGCGGGAAACGCCGGCGTGAGTATGACCAGCCGGCGATCCAAAGAATTGGCGAGCGCTTCTACTTCGGCCCCTATATTGCCCCGCATCGTCGAATCGATCTTCTTGTATATATGCCTAACGTTCCAGCTGCGAATTCGCGCGCCGGCTTGGGCAACTCGCCGGCGGGCCTCGTCGGCCGGACGGGAGCGGGACTCGGTCGTAATGACGATGACATCGCCGGAACCGGGCAGGAGGGGTGGGTCGAAATAGACTTCTGTTCGCAGACCGACCTTGCTGAACTGCAGTCCGGTGTCGGTGGCGCCGGTTAGGTCGTCGGCGACAACGACCGCTGGTCGGTTAATCTGCAAAGCGGAACTCCCGCAAGATATATGAAGATTGAAAACGGTAAGCTAACTGCCTCATCGAGGTTGGAGTTGAAGAGATATATACCACAACAGGATAGCGCGTTCGATCCTTTCAATGCACTCGGCGCTCCGGGGTGTGGGAAACGCCCCGAGACTGATTGAATCGACTATTTTCATAGTACTCGCCCATGCCGGCTGGTGCCGGCACACGAAGGTATGAAAATTGGGTGCATTGGTTGATGGAAGGGTCAGGTGTCGTCTGTGCCACGCACCCCGCCCCTAGCTGGGGACAAGCCCCAGCGCTACATTTCTCTTGCGATTGCTATACTGTAAATTGGTCAGGCGATGAGTATTCGAGATTGATGGCTGGTGGGATTGGCTGATGATATCTGGCGTTGAGATCAAGCGATTGACGACGCATCCAGACGAGCGCGGATTCTTTCGCGAGATCATCCGGCACACGGATGAGTTCTTCGGTGAGGGTTTTGCCCAGCTAAGCCACTCGCAGATGCACGCTGGTACGGCCAAGGCTTGGCACATCCATCAGCAGCAAGTCGACTGGTGGTATGTGCCGATCGGCGTGCTGAAAGTGGCGCTGCACGACCGCCGGCCGGATTCGCCGACGGCCGGCCAGACGGAGACTCTGTATATGGGCGAAGGCCACGATGCGACGGTGTTGAAGATCCCGCCGGGCGTTGCTCACGGGTGCAGGGCGCTTACCGCCAGCCATTTGTTTTATGTCACGTCATCAGTCTACAATCCGGCCGATGAGGGCCGGATTCCGCACGACGATCCCTCAATTGGCTACGATTGGCTGGCCGGTCCGCCAATCACTTAGGGGTGCCGGGTATTCACAACTCGGACGCACAAACAGGCTATCTATTCGGTGACAGCGATGAGGCGACACGCCGGCTCGCCGTCATCGCCGAAGTGTACGCCGGATCGTCAAGAGCCTTGCTTCGCGACGCGGTGAGCTTTCATCCGAAATTGGCAGTTGACTTGGGTTGCGGCCCGGGCTACTCCACTCACCTGTTGGCAGAGAGTCTCGAATGCGACCAAGTAGTCGGTCTCGATAGCTCCGAGCATTTCGTCAACGTGGCCAGCAAGACATCAACTGATAAGGTATCGTTCCTTCTTCACGACGTCACGAGAGTGCCGTTTCCGGTAGGTTCGGCGGACCTACTCTTTTGTCGGCTATTGCTTACCCATCTCTCCCAACCCTTGGACATGCTCCATGAGTGGGGAACTCAGTTGCGTCCTGGCGGCCTATTGCTGGTCGAGGAGGTGGAGTGGATCCGCACAAACAACCCACTGTTTTGCGAGTACCTGGCAATCGTTGAGGAAATGCTGGCAGATCAAGGCAACCACCTGTACGTGGGTCCGATCATCGACCGATTCGAGGACTCGCGCCGGCTCAGGAGACGAGCCGGCGGTGTCCAAGAGGTGCGGGTATCGAACCGTCAAACCGCGACGATGTTCGTGCTGAATATTAGAACGTGGCAGCACAACTCCGTCATCCGAGAGAACTATTCCTCGCGAACCATAGCTAACATCGAAGCGGAGCTGTCGGCATTGGTTGAGTCATCGTCGGGCGGATCGGATATAGAGTGGGGAATGCGGAACCTGGTTCTTGAACGAGTTGTGGACTGATGGCGAGAATATCTCCACTCCACACTGGCCGGCCGGTTAATCATGTTTATCAGGCAACGGCGCTTTGGAGCCGGCCAGCTGTTGGAAAAGAGGCGACGGGTCGCCCAACTTCTGTCCGACAGGCAGCCTCCGGACCTGCCAACCCTGGTCCACCAGGGTGTCGGAATGGCCGAGTTGGTGGTGCAGGCGTTCGCTGGTGAACGGGATGAAAGGTCCGAAGAGCAGCTTTAACCCGTCGATTGCATTGAGCGCGGTGTAGAGCGTCGCCGCGCAGCCGGCCGGATCGGTCGTGAGCGCGTGCCAGGGCGCCTGAGCGTCTAGGTAGCGGTTGGTCTCCCGCGCAAGCGCCAGCGATTCGCGTATTGCTGCCCTGAATCGGCAGCCGGAGATCAGCTCCCCTGTGCGCGTGAGCGCCTCATCGACGCGGGCCAAGAGCGCCTGATCGGCCGGCCTGGGCGTCCCGGGATCGGGCACTCGTGCACTGAATTGTCTGTGGACGAACGTCAGAACTCGGTGCGCCAGATTGCCCCAGGTTGCCACAAGCTCGGAATCATTGGTGCGGACGAAGGCATCCCAATTGAAATCCGCGTCCGCAGTCTCAGGCATATTTGCTGATAGAAAAAACCGCAATGGGTCCGGATCATAGAGTTCAAGGTAATCCGAAAGCCACACGGCCCAGTTCTGACTGGTCGAGAATGGACGACCCCCCAATGTCAGATACTCGTTTGCCGGCACATCGTCCGGGAGCTTTAGCCCACCGTGGCCCAACAGCATCGCCGGCCAGACTATCGTGTGAAAGAAGATGTTATCTTTGCCCATGAAGTAGTAATGGCGCGCCGGGTCCTGCCAGAATGACCGCCAGGCTGCCGGATCGCCCCGCCGGGTCGCCCACTCTACGCTGGCGGAGAGATATCCGATCACGGCCTCGAACCAGACGTAGATGCACTTGTCCTCGTAGCCTTCGAGCGGCACCGGGATGCCCCACGTGAGATCTCGCGTGATCGCTCGGTCGCGAAGGCCTCTGGCCAACCACGAGTTGGCGATTCCGCGCACGTTTGGCCGCCAATGGACCTGCCGGCTGACCCAGGTTTGTACCTCGTCGTGAAGGGCGGACATTCGGAGAAAGACGTGTTTCCGATTGCGCTGCTCCGGGGCCGTCCCGCATCGCCGGCAGCGTGGAGCGACCAGGTCGCTCGGATCGAGTACGCGACCGCAACCGCTGCACTGATCGCCACGAGCGTGCGCCGAGCCACAGTGCGGGCATGTGCCCTCGACGAAGCGGTCCGGCAGAAAGCGCCGGCAGCCTGGGCAGTAGACGACTGGCATTGTTGCCTCGCGCAGATATCCGCGTTGTTGAAGTCGATTGAAGACATCTTGCACAATCCGGGAGTGGTTCGTGGTGCCGGTAGTTGTGAATAGATCAAAAGATATGCCCAGACCCTGCCAACTATCCAGGAACTCGTCGTGGTAACGATTCGCTACCTGTTCTGGTGTCATACCTTCCTCTTCCGCGCGGATTACGATTGGGGTTCCGTGCTGGTCGCTGCCAGATACCATCAGCACATCGTTCCCAGCGAGTCGGTGGTAGCGGGCAAAGATGTCGGCCGGCAGGTAGCAGCCGGCGATTTGTCCAAGGTGAAGGGGCCCATTGGCATAGGGCCAGGCTACGCCAATGAAAATGCGCTCTTTCATTCCGAGTTCTCCTATGAAAAGAAAAAGGCCGCGGACAATAATGCCCGCGGCCTCGAAATTAGAAAAATGGTCGCGGGTGAGTTGAGGCCCACCCGCGGCAAAGACGTCTAAGCTATCGTCTCGACCTCCGGATGGGCCCACTCATGACCATAGCCACGCTCAGGAGGAATATTGCGGCGTTTGGTTTGCCGGTCGTGTTATTCATATTCAGACTTCGTTCGTCGAGTTTTCGCGGTAGTACCATTGGGCACTCACGCCTGTCCTTGGTGTTGAGCCGATAACGCGGTTGGATGCTTGGGTTGGTAGATGCCAAGGTCGCCGGCGCCGGGTATCTTGGCCCAAGCCACCAGACCCCAGCCCTCGTCTGTTATCGTCCCGCTGAATTCAACTCCCTTTCCCTTTAACTTCTCTACGGTCGCGTGGATGTCGTCGCACGACAGGTACAGTTCATGATGAACGTCATTGTCCGTGGGGTGTATACCGAGTTCAGCCGGCGGCAGGGCGAAGAGCAACCATCCATGGCCGACGTCATCCGACGACAACTCGAGGATATCCTTGAAGAAGGTTCGAAGGGCTTCAGCTTCGGTGCTGTAGATTAGCGCGTGGACTCCAGTTATCACGATCTCACCTCGGCGTCGCGTAGCCGGACTATTGGCCGGGAGTGCGAACATGCCATATTCGACGCTGTTATACCACAGAGCGCCTCGGCGGAGCCGGCTCTTTCCGAAGTTGCAATTTCTGTAGAGGCAGAATACACACTATTTTGTATCAAATCCTGCCGTGAACTCCAATTGGCGTACGGAGGGGGCCTCTGGATTCCGACTGGGTGTCGAGGTACGGGGTATTCTTTAGCCCGAGAGAGGGATTTGGTGGTCCTTGGCGGGGGACAAGCCGGCGCGCTGCAGGCCTACCCTCCCCACCCCTCTGGATTCCGGCCTTCGCCGGAATGACGAATTGGGGGGCCGGATTGACGAAGGGATGCCGCGAATGGCGAATGGGTGGCTGCCGGAGCGGTCTATCCCGGATCGGAGTCCAGGACGTGCTTTCATAGCGATCGCCCATGCCGACTGGCGCCGGCACACCAAGGTATGAAAAGCCGGAGTTGTGGCTTGGTACAGCGAATTTACACGGCAGATTCTGCCACGCCCCCACCCCGACCCCAGCGGGGGACAAGCCCCCGCGCTACATTTTCTCATTCCGCTTTCGACCATCGCCCCGTTGAGCGTCAGGGCATCGGGCAACACTCCGGCGAATGCGTTTGGGTTCGTTGGGCCAGCAGTCCCTCAGCGCTCGAGCTGCCAGGCCATCTCCCAGAATGCGAGCTCCCATCGGCTGCTGGTGACGAAGGCGTCGCGCATGCGCTCCCGCTCTGCCGGACCGACGCCTTCCGCTAGTCGGTCGATCAAATCGCGGCACCATTCGACCAGCTTGACGAACTCATCACTGGCGTAGCTATCGATCCACTCGGCGTAACGGGTGTCAGAGGGCCGCGGCCTGGTCGCGAGCTGCCGGCCGATCTCGCTATAGCCCCACATGCAGGGCAGCAGGCCGGCGACAAGCTCGCTGAAATCGCCTATGGTGGCGGTTCGCAGGAGAAAATCGGTATAGGCGCGGGTCGTAGGCGCCGGCCGTTCTTGCTCCAGCTCTTCGGTCGAGATACCGAAGCTGGCGGCATACTGGCGGTGGAGGGACATTTCAGTATGCAGCGTCTCGTTCAACAACGTGGCGAAGCGGGTCATCGTGGCGAGGTCTGGCGATCGGGCGGCGGCCAGCGCCATGAGCCGGGAGTAGTCAATCAGGTACAGGTAGTCCTGCCGGATCCAGTGCTTGAAGCGCTCGAGATCGAGGGATCCGTCGCCGATGCCCTGCACGAATGGGTGTCGGTGCTGAGCTTCCCAGATATCGGCGGCGGATTCGCGCAGCAGTTCGCTGAATTTCTTCATCGTCGATTCTTCCTTAGAGCTGACTTCTCTGGTATCTTCCATCTCGGAGATATTATCAACCAAGGCAACATCCAATTGGCGGCGGGTGATTCATAGAATAAGGGAATCCCGTTTGCTAGACCGATACGAGGTGAAACGTGAGCGCAGCCGAACGATTCCAAAATGACTTAAAGGATGCCCTACGAGCCGGCGACAAGACGCGGGTCGGGACCATCCGATTGCTGGTGGCGGCTATCCGAAACGCTGAGACTGCCCGGACAGATCCGAAAAACCGGGACCATGGCAAGCCGTTGGACGAGGCGGCGGTCGTCACGATCATTCGTCGCGAGGCCAGGCAGCGCCGGGAGTCGATAGAGGCGTTCGAGAAGGGCGGCCGGACCGACCTGGTGGAGAAAGAACAGGCTGAATTGGCGATACTTGAGGCTTATCTGCCGGCGCAGCTCAGCCGGCAGGAGATCGCCGAGCACGTCGGCAAGCTGATCACGGACCTGGGGCCGGAGCTGCGCAAGGTTATGCCGCGGGCGCAGCAGGAGCTTCGCGGACGCGCCGAGGGGGGTGCGATCGCCGGAGTGGTTCGGGATCTGACGTCCTGATAGCACCACGCGGATTGGAGCGAGAGCCATCGACTCGGGAAGGGCAACTGTCGTGGCAACTGCTAAAGGGGTCTATTCACGTACGGGCGCCGACTTCGATGGGACCGGAGCCTATCGCTACTCTTTGTGGCGTGAGTGGGACGCGCGTGCGCCGGCCGTAGCCTTCGTGATGCTCAACCCGAGCACCGCTGACGCCGGGAACGATGACCCGACGATCCGGCGCTGCGCGAGCTTCGCTCGGTCGTGGGGCTATGGGTCCTTGGAGGTGGTGAACCTATTCGCTTACCGCGCGAGTGAGCCCAAGCGCCTCCGGCAGACGCCGGATCCGATTGGGCCGGCCAACGACGATTATCTGGTCGACGCGGCGGACCGCGTCCAGACGGTGGTTGTCGCTTGGGGCGTACACGGTGCGCTAATGGATAGAGGTCTGGAGGTGTTCCGACTACTGGCCGGCCGGAGCCAACTCCACTGCCTGGGTCTCACCCAAGCCGGCCAGCCTCGCCACCCGCTGTATATCAGACGCGAGACGGTGCCGGTGCCTTTTCGGTAGTGACGATACGTTGCACGGGTCGCCAAATTCATTGAGCGCCGGCCCGTCGTGCCCTCGAATCAAGAAGTCTAGGTTCGTCGTGCAATCGAAAGCGACTAGTGTCGTTGGTAGGGACGTCGGCCTCACTCTTGTATGCGACGACAATGACTAAAGGCAAACCCTGAACTGGTGTGGCTACGAGATGGAATTTCCGTTAGGCACTACTTTCCTTAACTCGATAATCAGCGGCGGAAGATCGTCGGTAACGGTGTCCCACACTCGATCCAAATCGATATCAAAATAGCCGTGTATGAGCCTGTTTCTCATTGCGATAATGTCTGACCATGGGATTGATGTGTACCGGGCCTGAGTCTCAGGATTCACTCTTGTGGCTGCTTCACCAATGATCTCAATGCATTTGAGCAATGACAGCGACAACATACGATCATGGTCTAGATCGCGGCGGGTCCGGCCGTGGGCGAACGACTCGGCTTCAAGAGCAGATTCCAACATGTGTCCAAGGCGGATCAGGTCATTGTTCGGCGTATTGGACCTCCGCGTTTCGAACCACATCATCTCGGAAGCTCGTATTGAGATCAGCCGGCGTCCTCAGATCAACCCTTTTACCCAACAACTGGGAAAGTTCTCTTTCCATGCCCGACAGCCGGATCAAACCAACTGGGCAGCCGGGATTGAACTCTACAAGCACGTCGATATCGCTATCGGGGCGAAAGC
Organism: Chloroflexota bacterium; assembly: GCA_965220775.1. Taxonomy (GTDB): domain Bacteria; phylum Chloroflexota; class UBA6077; order FW602-bin22; family JBCLEL01. The sequence goes on along the minus strand of OZ244845.1, from coordinate 2,636,657 downwards.
TTCCATCCAAAATAGAACCGAATAGTGACAGTTTGCGGATGCCATGTTTCCGGCAGAAACCCGCGATCTGTTCTCGGGCGATCACGATATTGTGGTAGGTTCTGACTTCCGATGTATGGTCAATATTATGTAACATAAGCGCATTTCACGCGACGTGGCTTCGCCCGGTTGCAACCTTTGGCAATCTAAGAGATAAACTGACTTCTCAAAGTATAACGTCAATCATGCCGGCCGGCACCAGGTCGAATCCGGCCTCCAGGCGGCCGGGGCGCAGCCAGACTAACGCCGGGCTGTCCTTCTCGATACGCTTGGTAAAGCCGGCGGCTACGATGACCGGCAGTCCCGCTGTGCGGGCTGTCTCGGCCAGCAATCCGGAAGGCGTACCGTTCACGACCGCGCCGTCCGGCAATACGGAATCTGCACCGATCAGCGCCAAATCCGCCTGTTGCACTGCCGACGGCAGCTCATCGTCCGGCACGAGAATGGCGTCCAAGCCGGCCGAACGCGCGGCATCGGCGACTCGCTGGCCAAACGAGGGCCGATCGCGGCCGGACGCGAGCGCTAATACGCGGATGCGTTTTCCTTTCTCTGCAGCCCGCCTGAAACCGCCTATCAGGGAAGAGCTGTAGCTGGCGGTCACGACTACGTCGCCGTCACCCAGAGAGTTGGTGATATCGTCGGCGAGGCGATGACTCAGTTGGTCGGCCTCGGTTCCTAGGTCGCAAACCGACGTTGCGACAGCCGAGCGCAGCGCCGGCAGGCTCGGCCTGTTCGCCTCCATGCCGGCCAAGTTGGCCTCGAATCTGCCGGCCCAGTAGGCGATTGGAGCCATCGTGGGCCGGACGAGCCTAAGCGCTCCGGCGGTTCGGTCCAACAAGCCGGTCAAATCTTGAGTCGAATCGGTTTCTAACTGCTCGGCGGCTGCTGCTAGTAGGGCCAGCGCTTCGCGCGCCAACTCGGCGGCGCCGGAGGAACGATCCTGGCGTATGTCGTCGAGCGACTGCTCTATCCATTGGGGCAGGAATGCCACGCGGCGCCAACCGTCGACGAGGCGAGGAACGGTGGACATCCGCTCCAGCTGGGCCGGCTCGATCCAACGAGCCTCACTGTGCTCCCAATCCAATCTGATTTTCGCGTGATCAGAGACCCTGAATCGGAATGGATGGACGATCCATCGGCGGCTGAACGCCTCGTCCTCAAAGTCGAAGGGCTGACCGGCAAGGACGGGGATTGCATCGGCGTTCGAAAGGCCGGTCTCTTCCTCGATCTCCTGGATGGCCTGCTCGATGGGCGTCGAACCGGCCTCGACGGTGCCGCTTACGCCGGCCCAGCGCTCCTTGTAAGTGCTGACGCGGTCGCTGCGCCTGAGGAGCATTATTTGCTCGTCCAGCGCCAAGAACGCCGTGACTACGTGCCGTTCAACCATGCGCCTTAGTTTAACGCTTGCCGCGAATTAGACCATCCAGCCGGTTAACGTTAGTTACGCCGGCGGCGTCATTAGTATTCTGAGACGGATATTTTGGTATCTTAGTCATGCTGCTGTAGGCTGAGTACGAGTAACGTGGGTGCGATCCGAGACGGGGAGAAAAGCGGACCTTGTTGTCGGTATCGAAGGAGGCGGGGGCTGTTCAAGCATCGATTGGGCATAGAGAGGGGCCTTCCTTCGCTGCCTTATCTCGGTGATTTTCACCGCCGACGACAAGGAAATCTGAAGGGGTTTGCGGTCATATGGAGATAGAGGCGAAGTTTCTGGCCGACGCGGATTTGATGGAGCGGCTGTCCAGCGCCGGCAAGGTGGCGGGCTGGCCGGTCGCGGAACGAAGTCGGCTGCGACTGGAGACCGTGTACTATGACACTGTGGATCGCCGGTTGGCCGAGCACGACTGCGCGCTCAGGCTGCGCAGGGGCGAGCCGGAGGGTCCGTTACTCTCGTTCAAGAGGGGTCGGGTTGCCGGCGGGATCTCGCGTCGAGAGGAGATTGAAACAGCGGTGCCGGCGGACTATGATCCAGCACAGCCCGTCACCCGTCCGCAGCCGCTTGTGATGGCCGAGGCGGTCGCCCGCGGCCGGCGCCTGGAACCGGTTCTTATCCTGACGATGGACCGCACCGTGCTGTTGATAGTGGCCGGCGATGCTCGGATGCACTTGTGCCTGGACGGCACCTCTCGGCCGGACATGCTTGGGTGGCGGGACCACGAGATCGAGGTGGAGTTGGACAAGGGGCCGGAGAAGGGATTTGCTGAGTTTGTCTCGGACCTACAGCGGGCACATGATCTGAAGCCGTCGAACAGCAGCAAGATCGAGCGGGCTAAGCGGGCGTCCATCGACTTAGTGGAATGCGGCGGACCGATCGACAATTCGAACGCGTGAATATGAGTGTGAGGTGAACTATGGCTGACCTACCGGGATGCGTATATATCAACGGGGAGTTCGTGCAACCGTCCGACGCCAAGCTGTCGGTTTTTGACGTCGGCTTTATCAGTGGCGTTATGGTTTTCGACGTGATGGCGGGTTGGCAGGGCTGGATCTTCAAGCTGGATCCGCACATCGACCGCTTCTATCGATCGACCCACGCGGTGGGACTCGAGATGCCCTACACAAAGGCGGAGTTCAGGGAGCTGTTCATCGAGACCTATCGCCGCGGCGGTCTGAGGGATGCGTTCATTGAGTGTATCGCGACGCCAGGCGACTATTCGCCCGGGTCGGTCTACGATTGGAAGACCAGCGTGATCATTTTCTCGGTGCCGTATCGTTGGAACGTTCCGCCGGCGAAGATCGAGGCCGGCGCGAGAGTGATGTTTGCCCGTACGCCGAACGTGTCATTTCGCAACGTGGATCCAAAGATCAAGAACTCGAACCGGTTGCACAGCTATCTTGCCGGCAGGGAGTGCTACGACGCCGGCGCCGACTCGGTGATCATGCTGGACTTGGACGGCCGCGTCACTGAAGGCCGTGGCGAGAACGTCTTCGCGGTGAGGGATGGCCGGCTGTATTCGCCATCGGAGGGAATCCTGCAGGGCGTGAGTCGGGAGGCGGTGCTGGAGATAGCCGAGGACAATGGGATTGAGGCGCGATTGGGCGAAATGACCCCCTACGATTTCTACACCGCCGACGAGGCTTTCTTCTGCACGACGGCCGGTGGGATCATGCCAATCGTCGAGATTGATGGCCGCAGGGTAGGCGCAGGCCGGCCGGGCGAGCTGACCAAGAAGATCAAAGACATCTACTGGCATCGGCACGTCAACGAGCCTTGGGCTACGCCGGTGCTGGGGTGAGGCTGAAGGACGGCGCCTGAGGGAACGCCGGTGCGTGCAATCCATCGGCAAGTTGCTGTTGCCATCGAATTGACACTAAGGTCTACATACGCCTATTATTACATGACATTGTCAGTTCATACCTTGAGTTGGCTTGGGAGTCGTCATGCAGCAACACGTGCTCGAAGCCACTGACCCGAGAGTGTTGGGCCGGCGGCTTCGAGCGGCGAGGAAGGCCCGCCACCTCACTCAACAGGAGGTTGCCGAGTCGTTGGCGGTAGCTCGGACGACCATCACGGCGTTGGAGAAGGGGGAACGGCGAACCCGGCCGAGCGAGTTAATTCAACTGGCACTGCTGTACGGCAGACCGGTGAGCCAACTCGTTGGACCAAGGGAGATTCGGGAGGACTTCAGCGTACAGTTCCGGGCGGCTGTTGCCGGGGCGGAAACTCGACAGGCCCAGAACGAACTAGAACAAGCGATTCAAAACTTTCAAGGCCTGTGTGAGGACTACCTGCACCTGGAACGATTGAATGGCGCGCCGATCAGGCGTGGCTATCCATCCCAGTACTTGATAAGCGGCGTTTCGCCAGAAGTTGCGGCGGAAGACGTGGCCTCGTCCGAGCGAAACCGTTTGGGAATTGGCGATGGCCCGATTTTCAACTTGAGAGAGACCCTCGAAGACGACGTTGGAGTTCGTGTCTTCTACACCGAGCTACCTTCCCGTGTGGCGGGCCTGTTCGCCTATACGGATGATTTGGGCGGGTGCATCGCGGTCAACGCCCGGCATCGGGAGGAACGCCGGCGATGGTCGATGGCCCATGAGTACGGACACTTCCTAACCAGCCGCTTTCGGTCGGAAGTAACGATGCGAACAACGTACGAGCGGGTTCCCGCCGGCGAGCGGTTTGCCGATGCCTTCGCGGGCTGCCTGCTCATGCCCGCGGTCGGGCTTCGCCGGCGGTTCAACGAGGCGCTTCGCGCTTCCGGTGGAAACGTAACGGTTGCTGAAGTCTACAGACTAGCGAACTATTACTCCGTTTCCGTGCCAGCGATGATGCTGAGAATGGAAGAGCTGCGACTTCTGCCGGGCGGCGCGTGGGAGCGTTTGCGCGATAGAGGGCACAGGGTCCGTGAAGCTCGTGAGCAATTGGGATTGGTCTCACAGGCTCACGACGATAGTCGCCTACCTATTCGGTATCAACTGTTGGCTGTGAGGGCCTACGAAGAAGGGAAGCTAACCGAAGGTGAGTTCGCCAAGATATTGCGGGTCGACCGCGTGTCGGCGCGGAGGATGGTTCGGAGACTTACCCACTCGCCGGATCTAGTCGACGAAGGAAACGGTGAGTATCTTTCCTTACCACTCGCAAACGTCGTCAAGGGTCGAGATATTTGACGGAAGCGTAGCGTTCAGTGAGGCAGCCGTTCGATCTCGTCCTTCTCGACGCCAGCTGTCTCATCAATCTCTATGCGACTGGTCGGTTACGGGACATAGCGTTGGCGGTGCCCTACCGCCTCGGGGTCGCCGACTACGTACTCGAGAGAGAAGCACTATACGTCTGGCGCCCCGGCGCGTCAGTCGCCGAAGAGACACGGGTGCCAGTGGACCTGGTGCATCTGGTCGAGGAAGGCCTAATCCGGGTGATGCGTTTGGAAAGCGGGGAAGAAGAGCGCACCTTCGTGGATCTTGCGGCTCTAATGGATGACGGTGAAGCTGTTACGGGCGCAATCGCTTTGCATCGCGGGTACGCAGTTGCCACCGACGACCGTAAGGCCCGCCGGATATTGGCCGAACTCCCGCAATCTATCACGTTAGTCTCCACCTTGGAGCTGTTGAAGCTATGGGACGAGGCGGCCTCAGTTTCTGGAGCTGAGTTACGAGAGGCGTTGGCCGCAATGGAGTCTGGCGCGAGCTACCTGCCCGGCGAGCGCGATCCGCTCCATGGGTGGTGGCGGTCAGCAATGTATGAAGACGGTACCGAGTAGATGGACGATAAGTCAGGCCGGCCCCCCGCCGGCGGAGTCCTCCTGGATGGAAGCGATCTCGGTGAACTGGCTAACCAGCTGATGATAGACCTCGGTGTAGAGGCCATACATCCGGTCGTACAAGCCGGCATGCGTCGGATCCGGGTCGACCTCGCGGAGCGGCTGGACGACCGAATCTATCTCCTCCAGCGAGCGGTTGACCCCTAGGTGCAGACCAGCCAGGTATGCCGCGCCGAACGCGGAAGCCTGGTCGGAATCGGTCACTGTCAGCCGGCGCTGGAGCATGTCGGCTTGCAACTGGACCCAGAAGTCGGACCGGATGAAGCCGCCGGCGGCGAGCAGTTGAGTCGCCGGTCCAACCAGCTCCTCCATTACGTCAAGGTTGGTCCGCATGCGGAATCCTACGCCCTCGAAGGCGGCGCGAGCTACGTGGGCCGGCCCATGGTTGATGGCGAGACCGAACAGGACGCCCCGGGCGTCGGCGTTCCAGTAGGGCGAGCGTTCGCCGGTGAGGTAGGGCAGGAATACCAGGCCGCCGGCGCCGGCAGGGGCCGAACGCGCGAGCTGTTCGAGCTGGTGAATACCAGGTGCCGCTTCGGACTCGCCGGCCTCGCCAAGGAGCAGGTTGGAGGTCCACTGCGCGACTATGCCGGCGTTGTTGATCGCGGCCCCTGGCACCCATCGATCCCGACAGAGGTAGTAGCACCAAGTGCGCCGTTGTGGGTCGACGACCGGACGCCTGGCGATGGTCCGGACAGCGCCGGACGAGCCAATCATGAGAGTCATCCGGCCCGGCCGGACGGTACCGGTGCCTAGGCTCGCGAGGGGTCCGTCAGCGCCGCCGGCGACGACCGGGGTGCCGGCGTTCAGGCCGGTTTCCGCGCTGGCGGCGTTGCTGATCCGACCGATCATCTCGTCTCCTTCGATGAGCCTGCCGAGCCGGTTGGTCGTGATTCCCAGAAAATCAAGGACGTCCTGGTACCAATTTTTGGCTTGGGTGTCGTAGATTCCTGTCCCGGAGGCGATGGACATATCGACTGCCCACTCGCCGGTCAGCCGGCGCAGGATGTACTCCTTGATCGTGCCGAAGCCGGCGGCGCTGGCGAAAACGTCGGGCATGTGTCTTTTGAGCCACAGCAGCTTGGAATGGGAGTACATCGGATGGAGTCCGCAGCCGGTGCGCTGGTAGAGGGCGTGCGCGCCGATGGCCTGAACAAGCTCGTCGACCTCGGCATATGAGCGGCTGTCGGCCCAATACCAAGAGCTTGTCATTGGAGAGCCGTTCCGATCGAACGCGATCAGCGTGGCCAGGATCGTACTGATGCCGACGGCGAGGACCGATGAAGGGTCGGCCTGGGCATCGGCCAACGCCTGCCGGATGGCCTGGCAGCCGGCGTCGTAGATCTCGATCGGGTCCTGCTCGGCCCATCGTGGGCGGGGCGAGAGTTGGCGATAGCCGGCGGTGCCGACCCCATGCGGCCGCCAACTCAGATCGAACAGCACCGCGCGGACGCCGCTGGTGCCATAGTCGAGTCCGAGGATCAGGCCGGATCGACGGGATTCAGTAGTCACTGGTGCACGTGTTCCGCTTTACCGATTCCCGGGGCACGACGACATATTTCCATCGGTCAAAGATGACGGCCACTCCGATTGGAAGGCACCCAATTACCACTCCCGATATACGTTAAACAAGATACCGGTTAGCGGAAACGGTGTCCACAGTCTGTAAATATATCGGCGCAGCTAATGTCGTAGCGCGGGGCCGGCTGCGCCCTTCGCTAAGTGCGTGGACTCACGCGGTGAACCGGCGCCGGAAGCCTCCCTCACAAGTTAGGCGGCGGATTTGGGATTCTATCTCCTCATTGACGTCATCAGGCGTTAGAGAGTAGAAAAATCCCCTGACAATGGTACCACTGCCGCCTTCTATTGACGCGAATGTCATGGTATTCTCGCCATATGGCCGATCTGCGAGTAAGGAACATACCGGACGGCCTTCACGAACGCCTCCGCCGCCAAGCATGAGAGAGCAACCGTACGATGAGTGCAGCGGCGCTCGCCGCCGTTGAGCGGGAGTTGGAGAGGTGGGAGTGGCAGAATCGCCTGGACCAGCGCCCCAAGACCTACTTGGGCGAAGAAGCGACAACGCTGCTTGTGGAGTATACCGGCATCATCTACTTAAGGGGTTCGTCTGATTTCGAGGTTGACTCAAGCAATTTCACAGTCTGCTTGTGACGTGTAACGGAGGACATAATGCCATATCGATTGCCTAACCTACACTTGATTCTGCGGGGAGTTGTAGCACTGGCCTTGCTGTCAGTCTTCGCATTCGCACCCACTCCCGTCTCTCTGAGCGGTGTCGCACTCGCTCAGCAGGCTGATGCTGAACCCACCATCGTCAATATCTGCGACCGCACCCCACAGGTGCGCGATGCGATTCTCGCCAAACTCACCGACGTCAGCGACTGCGCGGCGGTTACCGACGCCGACCTGGGCGGGATCACGGGAGAGCTGGTTCTGTCGATACGGGAAATACTTGTGTTGAAGTCGGGAGACTTCGAAGGTCTTGCCAATCTGGACGACCTGCAGCTGACAGACAGCGGCCTCGAAACGTTGCCTGAGGACGTTTTCGATGGTCTCACCGGTCTGACGTCGCTGTACATCGTAAGGAACAACGCCCTCGAAACGTTGCCTCAAGGCATCTTCGACGGTCTCACTAGCCTGAGGGCGTTGCACCTGGCCGAGAACTCCCTGAGCGATCTGCCTGAGGCCGTCTTCGGCGGTCTCGTCAGCCTGGAATCATTGCAGCTTGGCGGCAATGAGGGAGCACCCTTCACGCTTACGGCGGAACTGGAGCCGCAGGGCGACAGCGAGTTCGTCGTCGGGGTCGCCGAGGGCGCACCGTTCGATCTGACCGTCACGCTCTCAGCCCAGGGCGGGACGCTTTCGAGTACAACCGTTGTGGTTGAGGCCGGCGCATTCGCCTCCGAACCAGTCGGCGTCAAGGTGGAGGGCAACGAGCCGGAGCAGGTGACGATCACGGTTGACTCGGCGACGTTCCCCGAGAACCGGAGATATAGTGGCATAAATACCGCCCTCGGCCAACCGCTCGTACTGGATGTTCCGGGGAATCCACAGGATCAACAGGGCGACGTCGCGACGGTCCAGCTCACGGTGCCCGCCTCCGTCCCCCTGAACACCGAGGCCGCCGTCACGATGACCTTCGCAGGTCTGACCATCGGGCAGGACGCCAACCTCGTCTTCCGCGCCGACGTGCTCGACGCGAACGGCGCTGTCGACGTCTGTGAAGGCGGGGGCATCGGTTTCGACCGCTACATGTTCAAGGTCGATGAAGACCCCGAGATTCGCGGCGGGGCCATTTCAGCCGCCTGTCCGCCCGGCGACTACACTCTCGAAGTCAGCGTCGCCTCCGCCGATAACGACCAACTGGCGTCCGACAGCGCCAACTTCTCGGTCACCGACCCGGGCTCGCCGCCGGCACCCTCTACCGACGCCACGCTAGGCAGCCTGGAGTTGAGCGACGTCCCCTTCACCTTCGACTCGGACACCACGAGCTACGAGGTGAGCGTCGCCCACGACGTTGAGCAGACTACGGTGACGACGACCGCCAACGACGAGGGAGCCAGCTACGCGGTGAAGCTGGGCGAGGACACCGACGAGGACGGGCTCGTCGAGTTGTCAGTCGGCTCCAACGTCGTCAGCGTCGAAGTTACTGCCGAGGACGGGGAAAGCACGAAGACCTACGCGGTCACCGTCACCCGAGCCGAGGCTCCGCCGGTACTCTCTACCGACGCCACGCCAAGCAGCTTGGCATTGAGCGACGTGGCCTTCACCTTTGCCTCGGATACCGCCAGCTACACAGTCAAGCTGGGCGAGGACGGAATGGTCGAGTTGACCGTGGGCTCCACCACCATCAGCATCGCAGTCACCGCCCAGGAGGAGGAGACCACCCGGACCTACACGGTCACCGTCACTAGAGTCGAAGCTCCGCCGGCAACCTCTACCGACGCCACGCTAAGCAGCCTGGAGTTGAGCGACGTCCCCTTCACCTTCGAGTCGGACACCACGAGCTACGAAGTGAGCGTCGCCCACGACGTGGAGCAGACCACGGTGATGGCGACCGCCAACAACGAGGGGGCCAGCTACGTGTTGAAGCTGGGCGAGGAAACCGATGAGGACGGGACCGTCGAGTTGTCAGTCGGCTCCAACGTCGTCAGCATCGAAGTCACTGCCGAGGACGGGGAGACCACCCTGACCTACACGGTGACCGTCAACCGGGCCGACCCGGTGGTACCCTTTACCGACGCGACGCTAAGCAGCCTGGAGTTGAGCGACGTCCCCTTCACCTTCGAGTCGGACACCACGAGCTACGAAGTGAGCGTCGCCCACGACGTGGAGCAGACCACGGTGATGGCGACCGCCAACAACGAGGGGGCCAGCTACGTGTTGAAGCTGGGCGAGGAAACCGATGAGGACGGGACCGTCGAGTTGTCAGTCGGCTCCAACGTCGCCAGCGTCGAAGTCACTGCCGAGGACGGGGAGACGACCCTGACCTACACGGTCACCGTCAACCGGGCCGACCCGGTGGTACCATTTACCGACGCGACGCTAAGCAGCCTGGAGTTGAGCGACGTCCCCTTCACCTTCGACTCGGGCACCACGAGCTACGAGGTGAGCGTCGCCCACGACGTGGAGCAGACCACGGTGACGGCGACCGCCAACAACGAAGGGGCCAGCTACGTGTTGAAGCTGGGCGAGGAAACCGATGAGGACGGGACCGTCGAGTTGGCCGTGGGCTCCAACGTCGTCAGCGTCGAAGTCACTGCCGAGGACGCGGAGACGACCCTGACCTACACGGTCACCGTCACCCGAGCCGAAGCTGCGCCGGAACTCTCCGCCGACGCGACGCTAAGCAGCCTGGAGTTGAGCGACGTCCCCTTGACCTTCGACTCGGACACGATGAGCTACGAGGTTAGCGTCGCCCACGACGTTGAGCAGACTACGGTGACGGCGACCGCCAACAACGACGGGGCCAGCTATGCGGTGAAGCTGGGCGAGGAAACTGACGAGGACGGAACCGTCGAGTTGGCCGTGGGCTCCAACGTCGTCCGCATCGAAGTCACCGCCGAGGACGGGGAGACCACCCGGACCTACACGGTCACCGTCAACCGGGCCGACCCGCCGGTACTCTCTACCGACGCGACGCTAAGCAGCCTGGAGTTGAGCGACGTCCCCTTGACCTTCGACTCGGACACCACGAGCTACGAGGTTAGCGTCGCCCACGACGTTGAGCAGACTACGGTGACGGCGACCGCCAACGACGAGGGAGCCAGCTACGTGTTGAGGCTGGGCGAGGAAACCGACGAGGACGGGACCGTCGAGTTGTCAGTCGGCTCCAACGTCGTCAGCGTCGAAGTCACTGCCGAGGACGGGGAACGCACGAAGACCTACGCGGTCACCGTCACCCGAGCCGAAGCTGCGCCGGACCCAGAGCCGGAGGCGGAGGAGTCCACAACTTAGCGGATGCGTGGTTAGAGTCGACCCCGGAGTACAAACCCTTCGTCGGGAGATGGCAGCATTTCGCACCGCGGGACAGCTGGTTGGATAGAGTTGAACTTAAACGGCTTCGACGGAGCGCTGAGCAGCACGGGAACGGTAGGATACTCGACGGCCAATCCGCTTCCGCCAGCCGGAGAGGTCTGGGGAGCGCGCACTACTCGGGGTACCAGATGAGCGTTGACCAATCGCTCAGTCTGGCCGGCTGCCGGGAGGGCACGGTGGTCATCGAGCTTCGGGACCCCGCCAACCTCTGGGCGCTGCTGAAGAGGTACACCGTAACGGTGGACGCCGGACCGTAGCCCGCCTCGCCTGGAATTGCATGTTTTCGGGCAACAAAAAAGGGCCCCGCATACGTGGATGAGCAGGGGAGGCCACCGTCGATATGTCGATGGCCTCCCCTGTGGTTTTGCGGTCAGCGCCCTGCGCCGATCAGTTCCTCCCGCTCCTGCTCCAAGCTGAACGCCCACTCGAAAAGAAGGAGCGACGAGGGCCGAGGCTTTTCGTCGTTATTGCCCATTGGCTATGAAAATGCTGGTCCGTACAAATGGCGTCCACCGTCTGTAAAGATGTCACCGGAGTTGATGTCATAGCATGTATCCGGCTGCTCCCTTCACTCAGAGCTTGGATGCTCATTGTGAATCGGCGCCCGAAGAGCGGACGCAGCCTACAATCATCGCAGTCGTCAACAGGCGGAACACTGCGTGATTGGGGGAAGGTGAAGGTAGGATAGTCGGTACTGATTTCGCTCTATTGGTCAGATTGGCCAGGAGCGCCGGCGGTGAGGTAGCCGAGCGGCGCGGACTTGCCATATCTCTGATGGTGGTCGCGGCCTGTTTGTTCAGCACGAGTCCGGTTTTAGTGCGCTGGGCGGCGCCGCTATCGCCGGCACTGATAACGTCGGGCCGTATGCTCATCGCCGGTTTGGCGATTGCGGCGCTGGCCTTGATCATCGGGTCTCCGGGCCCAGATGCACGTCAGCTTCGCCGGCTGGCGCTCTACGGTCTGATCGCAGCGCTCCATTTCCAGCTATACGTTGCGTCGCTGTCCTACACCACCGTCGCCCATAGCCTGACGCTCGTCTACACGTCCCCGGTATTCGTAGCGATATTCACCTGGATCATGCTTGGCGAGCGACTATCGGCCGGCAAGCTGCTTGGGTTGCCGGTAGTATTCGTCGGAGTCGCTCTGATCGCCGGCTTCGAGACGAGGCTGGATCCAAGGATGGCGCTCGGCGATCTGATGGCGGTCGGATCGGCCCTGTGCTACGGCCTTTACTCGGTGGCAGGCCGGGCTGAACGAAGAACGGTGCCGGTGGCGACCTACGCGGCCACCGTCTATACGACCGCCGGCCTCTGGCTGTTGCCGATCGCTCTTGTTGTGCCCGGGGAGATTGCCGCAGCCGGCTCCAGCCAATGGATAGCCATTATCGCGCTAGGAATCTTTCCTCTGGCAATTGGCCACACGCTGTACAATACGGCGGTCCGGCTGACCAATCCCACCTACGTGAATCTGATAGCCACCCAGGAAGTAATCGGCGGTATAGCGCTAAGCGCCATATTCCTAGGAGAGCAGCTCACCTGGCCGGCGCTGGCCGGCGCGGTCGTGACCCTGGCCGGCGTCACATGGGTAGTGGCAAAGAGATAGGGTATCTTAGAGATGTTTATCGGAATGGCTCGGCTAATCATCGACATACCGGGCAGCGGATCGTTGAAGGACAAGCGCAAAGTCGTCAAGTCGGTCCTGTCGAGAGTCAACAATCATCTCAAGCTGGCGACAGCCGAGATCGGTCACCTGGAGAGCTGGCAAACGGCCGAGGTGGGGCTGGCCTGCGTTAGCGGCAGTCCGACCGTCGCCCAGCAGGTGATCGAGCGGGCGGTTGGTTGGATCGAAGACACGAGGCCGGACGTCGAGCTTATTTCGATAGAGATTCAGGTGTTGCAGGGAGAGTAGCGGAGCCGGCGGCGCGGCCCAACTACGGCCCACCGGGAAGACTCTCACATGCGATTCCATCCCTATCGCGGTCTAGGCGGTGCCGGTCAGTTTCCGGCCCGCCGGCAGCCAGGTAGAAATCCTGGGCCTGTCGCCAAGTGTCGAAGTCTGTGCAGTTTCTGTCCGGTCCGTTTGGATCGTACAGGAGAGCCGGAGCTGGGGTAGCCGGAATTGCGGTGGCAGTGGGCTCCACGGTCGGCGTTGGTGTGGTTGGTGCCGCGGTGGCAGTGGGTGCTGGTGCAGGCCTTGTTGCAGTTGGAGGTACTGCCGTCGCCTTCGGTTCTGGGGTCGGAGTCGCTGACGCCGGCGTCGTCGATTCTTTCGATGGCTGCACAACACCAATGCCCGCATTCGGATCGCAGGTATTGAGCATTTGTTTCAAAGCGGCAAGCTCAGCCCCGGTGGCCGTTAGATTCCAGTCGACCTTGATGTTGATCCAGTGGATTGCGTACTCACACCAATAGCTCTGGTCCGGCGGCTCCCAGTGTTCCGGGCCCCTGCTGCCCTTGGACCTGTTCGCGGAGTTGAGCACGGCATTTAGATGGCCGTCATAGCTCAAATCGTTCGCGAATCGTCTCTTCTTGGCCTTATCCCAGTCCCAGCCACCCGAAAGGTGGGCATTTTTGAGAGGCACCATGTGGTCAATGTCGAGCTTGCTGGGATCGCTGAACTGCCGGCCGGTGAAGGGGCCGTCCCAGGTACCGGAGGCGACCCGACACTTACGGGCGCTCTTGAATGTGACCTGCGTGGTTGACTCGGCAATCAACACCTCATGTCGGGTGTTTTGGCAATCGCCGTCGGCATCGATCCAATCGCCCCACTCTTTACGATTGTAGTCGGGGATGTTGCTGGGGACAGGAGCCTGCCGAGGGAATACTAGCGTGGGCTGGTCGATAGTTTCCACCAGATACTGAGCCGGAACGTATCCCTCGTTACCGTCGGGGTCCCTTACGTGGCGCCAAAGGCGATTGTCGAGTTCGACCGAAGGGGAGATCTCGATCATCGCCGTGCCATCGGGCCAAGCTTTGATCTTGTCTTCTATATCGCGTGTGCGCCGGATGTAGACTCCATCCCCGTCAGTGTTGGCTACATAGTAGGTTTGCCCAAGGGTCTCCGCCGTTGGAGAAGACTCGGGAGCCGCCTTTGTCGGCGCCGGCGATAGAGTCGGCGAAGGGTCGGCAATAGGCGTCGCCGTCATCCCAATGACGGTCTGAGCCGGCGTGGCCTGGATGACGCCCCGGCGGGGGGTTGAAACTTTCCCCGAGGGAGATGATTCGGGCGCCGCTGCTACCGTTGTCCCCGGCGATTGTGTTAGCAAAGGCTCGGCAGGAGGCGTCGCCGTCATCCCAATGGCGGTCTGAGCCGGCGTCGGGTTTGAATCAGGCGCCCGCGTGGCCTGGATGACGGTTGGGCGCGGCGTTGAAACTTCGCCTTCGACTGTGCTCGTTGGTGGGTCACAGCCGACGACGAACGATATCAAGGCGACCATCGCAAAGATGGCCATCAGGATCGCTAGGGGTATAGCCCGGATGGTGGTGGAAAGCGATGCGATTTGGGAGGCTCCTAATTGAGGAGTCCCCCTTGTGGCATTGGGATGTTGACTTTGCTACAAGTGCTTCATCCCACGTCGAGCCGACAAGGGGGCACGAAGCCTCACCCCAGCGCCAATAGGCTCATCCGCGATCGCGGAAGGCGCGCGTGAAGCACTTGTAGCAGCGCCAATGTTATCACAAACGTGTCATTTATCGTGACAACAGTGTCAGCGTGATTAGGCGCCCTTGTTGCGTGGGTTGCGGGGAATACACGTTATTGACACGAGGGTAATGATTGGAAGGCGCTTACTCTGCTGTCTGCCGCCCTCTTGGCTGGGGACGTGCTGCGGCGCTACGAGGCTCGCCTAACCGCCGGGCTTCGTATCGGGGTACGGGGTCGGGTTTCGCTGGAGTGACGAACTCGAGCCCCTGGAATCGGGCCCCGTATCGGGGGTACGGAACCTTGTAGGTCAAGACTATGTAGCTAGTCCTGGCCTCGGCACCTTTCACGATCTGGACTGATATAATTGTTAGGCCCATTCGCCACAATGGTTGGATGGAAGGCGGGTTCGTCCCGTCTCCGACGCGATCGAGGCAGGCGACAAGCTCTTGGTCGGGGCGGCAAGTGCGAAATACATACTCGAGAATGAACAGTACCCGGTAGTCACATGGGAATTAGAGGGGTACTCCAGCGAGGAAATGAATTTGAACCTCATCAGAGAGATTGAGAAAGATCAGCTAAAGCAAGACTTGCCCGAAATGGGGCCCGGCGATGGAGTCCGGGTCATCGCCAAGGTCGTCGAAGGCGGCAACGTGCGGAGCCAGCCTTTCGAGGGCACAATCATAGCCATGAAGGGCAATGGGATTTCTCGCACCTTTACCGTCCGGCGGATCGCCAGTCATGGAATTGGCGTCGAGCGCACGTTCATGCTCCATTCACCCCGGGTAGAGAGCATTGAGGTGCTGCGGCGCGGGCATGTACGGCGAGCCAAGCTGTATTACCTGCGAGGGCGTGTTGGCAAGCAGACTCGCATCAAGGAGAGGCGGTAGCCACCAAGCCGGCCCGCTCAAGCCAATCGCTCAACCGACGGTCAAGCTAGAAGAGGCGCTCTACCATCTTGGGCGCCGCATCATCGTAGGCGTCGACGAAGTTGGGCGAGGCTCCATAGCGGGACCTGTAGTAGCGGCGGCCTGTCGAATTCCTCCCGACCTACTATCGTCGGCATCGCTCAGCGACGTACGCGACTCCAAGCAACTCGACGACGTCAGCCGCCGCCGGATCGCCCGCCAGATCTTGTCAGGTTGCGACGTGGCGTACGGGGCGATGCCGCCAGAGCTGATCGACCGCATCGGTATCGCGCCGGCTACCAGGCTGGCGATGGCTGCCGCCGTCGATCAGGTTTCGCCGGAGCCCGATTGCGTCATAGTCGACTATCTGCCGTTGAGCTGTGGGCGTTGGCCTACGATGGGTATTGCGAAAGGGGACATCATCTGCCGGTCGATCGCGGCGGCATCGATAGTGGCCAAAGTCTTTCGCGACGACCTAATGATCGCGGAATCGTCGCGATGGCCGGTCTACCGCTGGGAATCGAACAAGGGCTATGCGACCAAACAGCACCTCGCGGCGATCGTAGAAGCCGGCCCTTGTCCCATCCACCGCAGATCGTTTCTCTCCAATATCTTGGGGCCGCCGAACGAATGAACGTCCGACGCGCTGAGGGTATGAAATTCGAGGAGCGGGCGGCGGCCTTCCTGATCGCTCGCGGCTATGAGCTGGTGGAACGCAACTTCACGTCCCGCTACGGCGAGATCGACCTGATCTGCCGCGACGGCGATACACTGGTCTTCGTCGAGGTGAAGATGCGCCGGCCATCCAGCTATGGCACTGCCGAGGAGGCGGTCAGCCGGCCGAAGCAACGCCGGCTGATCAACGCCGCCGAAGACTACTTGCAAAAATCTGGCGCCTCGGAAGTGGCCGCCCGTTTCGACGTCGTGGCAATAACGCAGCTGTCCAACGACGACCAGTCGATCAGGTTGATAAAGAACGCTATCGAGGCGTGAGTGCCGGCGCGACTGTATTGCGCAGCGTTCCCAGACCGGTGATCTCTACCTCAACGACATCGCCTGGCTTCAGAAATGATTTCTCTATGGCACCTACTCCCGACGGCGTGCCGGTAGCAATGATGTCTCCTGGCTCCAGCGTTGCGAATTGGCTGACCCAGGCGACCGTCTCGGCCACGGAGAAGATCATATCGCCGGTGCTCGCCGTTTGCCGGACCTCGCCGTTGACTCGCAGCTCGAGGTCCAACGCGTGCGGGTCCTCGATTTCATCCTTCAGCACAAGGAACGGCCCGGTCGGGGCAAACGTGTCGAACCACTTGCCATTAAGCCAGTCGAAAAAGGGTGTTCGCGGCATTGGCTTTCGCTCGGCCGAGATGTTCAGCTTGCGTCCGGAAACGTCGTTGAAGTTGAGATAGCCGGCCACGTAGTCCAGGGCCTCCGCCGCATCGACGTAGTGACCGCGCTTGCCGATTACGATGCCAAGCTCTCCCTCGTAATCGACGCTAGTGCAGATGGGTCCGGGCAGGCGGATCTCGTCGTTCAAACCGATGATCGTGGTGACTGGTTTGACGAATACCTGCGGCACCTGCTGCTCTTTGGGTACGACTTCGCCGCCGCCTTCGCGGATGTGCTCGCGGTAGTTGCCGGCGAGCGCGAATATCTTGCGTGGATCCAAGATCGGCGCCTTTATGTCCACTTCGGCCAACGCCGGCCAGGAAGCGACGGCGCCACTGGCGATGGCAGTATCGACGAGGGATTTGGTTTGGGCGATGGCTTTCTCGCCGTCTTCGAGGAAGTCGCGGGCCGAGGCGAAACGGCCGACGAGGCTGCCGACCCTATCTTGGTGAACTACACCCAACTGTATGTAGCCGTTGTACTCGTAGGTGATCAGCTTCAATGTCTTCTCCTGGGGCAAGTGAGCCGGGCCGGCCGGTGAATTGTATCTAAATCCCAAGTTCGACGTATCGCAGGCGGGAGTTGCGTCAACGAGGTCCCTCCCTGCGGCGAGGGGTTCGCTCCTGTGGGGACGCCGGCGGGTGGACATGGGGCCGGTTGACTGCCCGCGGCGCCGACGGCTGGGGACAAGCCCCAGCCCTACATTGACCACGGTAGTGGTTCCCGTTTTTTCCATTGGCGTATTGCCGTGTGGCTATGGTGCGTGGATTCTCGCCCCGTATCGGGGTACGGGGCAGGCCTTCGATCGCGAGAATGACGAATCGGGGGGCGGGCCGGCCGGCATTCCTACCAGGGCCAGTTATGACGAGCCAGGGGAGAGATTCGGATGAGTGTTACCAGAATGATCCGGCTGGTTCATTTGGTAGCGACGATTGTCGAAAACCTCCGTCAAAGTGGGTATCATGGTATTCAAGCTGTCGAGTTAATCTACAGCGATAGCCGTCGCGAAAATGGGGGTGTTGATGGATCACGCCGCGCAAGCGCAGGTTTTCTTGAAGCAATCGGACGAGGAATTTGCCCGTAACGACGTACTCCAGGGCTCTGAGAAGCTATGGGGCGCAACTTGCCAGGCGATCATGGCGATAGCCGAGCAGCGAGGATGGAGCTACGGCAAGAGCAAGCATCGCTCGGTGGTCGTTGACAGGTTGGCGGATGAGCGCGAGGAGTCTTGGTTGAAATCCGGATACGGTATCGCCGAGAAATTCCACGCAAATTTCTATAACGATTTCATGGAAGATTATGCTGTCGAACGAGATCGCCCTGTGGTCCATCGGCTGGTCGAGAGGTTGCTGAGCTTAAACGGATCGAGCGGCTGATAGGCGACAGTGAGGAGGAGCGAGGCCGGCCGGCTGCCGAATTCGCTTAGTGTGCGGATGTAGAGCCGTTGCCTTGCTGCCCGTTTAGGGCCAAGAGTCTGTTAACGAGGCGCTCCACTTTGGGAAAGTCCAACTCTAGCTCGTGCTCTTCCATCATGCCGTGATAGAAGATCTTGTGGAAGCTCTCGGCGATGGCGAAGCCGGAGCTCAGCTCAGGCTCGTTTAGGTCCCTGGCAAGCTGCTCGACTCTTTTCCTGATGGCGGCATGGGACTCGGGGACTCTGCCGCCGGATTGACCTACGGCCGCGAACAGCGCGTGGCAGGCGGCACCCCATAACTTCTCGGAGCCTTGGAATATGTCGTTGGCCGCAAACTCCTCCTTCGACTGCGAAAGAAAGGTGCGTGCCTGAGTAGCGTGGTCGTGCGGCGACATTGCTCTTGGGTTTGAGGCTGCCACGTTGCTCTCCTGAGTGAGTCACAGGTTGCCGGCGTTTTGCGGGAGTGCAGGCCTTCGACGCGAACCTCAGAGGATATCCTCGGACAGGTCTCGCCAGGTTTTATTGGCTTCCTCGATCAACGCCAGCTTCCATGACCTCTTCCATGCTTTGAGCGCCCTCTCCCGCATGATCGCGCTCTCCATGGTGTCGTGGCTCTCGTACCAGACGAGTGTATGCACATCGTGGCGCTTTGTGAATCCTTCGACGAAGTTGTTCTTGTGCTGCCAGACCCGGTGGACGAGATTCGAGGTTACGCCTGTGTATAGTGTGCCATTCCGCTTGCTGGCGAGGATGTAGACGCAGGGCGATTTCATGGGTAAGCGTTCTTGAGTCCGGACCCGGCCTTTGCCGGTGTGACACTATCATTCGGGTAGGGTTTTTCGTTAATTGTATGGCAATTTGACCCCACCCTCCCCCTTCTGGATTCCAGCCTTCGCTGGAATGACGAGTTGGGGGGCGGAAGTCCAATGGTCATTAGCTGAGATCGAGCGACCGGCGAAGAGTCGCGGCCAACTGTTGTTTGAAGCGTTCGTCGTCGTCCCTTGACCAGGGAATGGTCGTGCAGTGGTTCGTGTCGAAGTGGCTCTTGTCACGCTCGAATTTTTCCGCTTCGCAAATGTATATGACGGGTTTGCCCAGTCCCTCGGCGTAGCCGGCTTCCCAGTATGCTCCACGGTTATCGTGCGTTAGGTCAGCAATGATAAATCTCGCCTCTTTGATTCTGACGCGCATGATGTTGTCGATGATCCCCGCTGTCGCGACATCACCCATATCGACTAGATCGTAACCGGTGGCGTTCTTCACAGTCGGTTTCACAACGTTCTGGACGAAGTCCTCCAGATCGCTCTCGTTGAACTGCATCGCGATGAAACCGTAATTGCTCTCGTAGCTGCCACGCCTTTGCGATTCGTACTGTTCCCATCCATCGAGACTAAGATTTATTACCGCAGGCTCCATTGGCCAAGGGAACTCTCCGCTATGAGCTCGGTACTGAGATCTACCCAGACTCGTCAAGATTCTCATGTCAGCCAATTCATTTATTAATCGAACGGCAGACTTGCGATTCAGGGCACCGATTATCGCGTGTACTTTGTACGGGAATCGCTCTATCGGTTCGCCCGAAAGAGAAACGCTGTCGCCGACAAATCTAACGATATTGGCTGCTTGGACAGTGGGACTGGGTAGGGCCGCGCCAGCACGGAGTGATGCCAATAGGTCAGGCGTGATCACAAACAGATCGCTTTCGTTCTTCGGCCCTTCGGCGGTCTTCATCCAGATGCGGTGAGAAAGAACCGCTCGTTGCACCGGGCTCAATTGCGAATGCTCTACATTATTTGCACCTGCTCGAGCTTGTGCACAGAGTTCAGAGTCCATTCTGTAAATGCCACAGATATCGCACTCGAACGAGCAGGTTGGGAAAATGGTGCAGGAACCTCCTTCAATATTCTTGCAAACAGGACAATTTATCTTTGGATTCATCACGACGATTCTCCGATGTTGCGTCTCGCCGGCTCCATCAATGTTCACTCGCCAGATTCAGCGCCAGCAACTCCCGGAGGGCGTCGTCCTGGGAGATGCCGGCCGGCCAGCCGTAGGCGGCGGCGACGGCGGCGTCGAGGCCGGCGTGGGCGTCGGCGAGCCATTGGGGCCGGGCGTTGTAGAGGTTGGTGAGGGTGCGCTTCTTGAGCTCTTTCGCGGTGGCCTCGTCGTGGGGTACGGGGCGCTTGGGATAGCCGGGGACCGGCTCGTCGACCCAGGCGATCCATTCCGGCGGGTTGAGCCAGCGGTCTCGCAGCTCGACCAGCCGGCGGGCGGCTTCGGCGATGGCGATTGCGCGCGGGTCGTCGGCGTAGTAGCCGGCGGGAACGTCCGGCGACAGTCCCATCGGGAAGGGGAAGGTCTCGAAGGTGGTGGTCGGCGTATAGCGCGGCCGATCCTCCAGGCTGGTGCCTAGCCGGAGGGACCAGGCCTCGTGGAACCGGCTGTGGAGGATGCCGAAGGTCGTGTCGTCGTCGCGTGCGGTGACGATCAGTTGGCAGTCGGGACAGATCCGGGCGTCGAGCCAGACGAACAGCCGGTGCTTGGCGACGCGTGGGGTGGCTATATAGCGAGACAAGCCGTGAAGCGCGTTCCACATGTTCGGTCGCCGTGCCTCGTGACGCCACCAGAAATCCCGGACCTTCTTTGCTCGGTTCCGTTGCCGCGCTGGCTTTACGAATTCAGCGACGTGGGAGAACGGCGCTTCGTAGAGCGCCGCTTGCGTTGGGCCCATTCTGTCACCGAAGTCGACGATCCACTTACCCGATGGACGGCGCGTCAGATCCATGCCATTGACCCAAGGCCTGAGAACATCGGAATTGGGCCGGCCGTTGGGATTGGCGGGCAGCGTAAGCCACTCTCGCGCCTTTTCGCCGCGAATATCGAAGGAGCCGTTCTTTATGTCGCCCATGAAGGCGCTGTTCGTGTTGTGCGCCAAACGGTTTGCCGCTGCGAGTCTCAGGTCGCCCGCAGTCAGATCGGCGTTGATGCCTGTTACCGGCGCTCCATCCAACGCGTTGGACAAACCCGCGTCGCTCCCAGTGAAGCACACCAACGAGACTCGGACGGCGGCGCCATCGATCACCCATGGTTCGTCCGACCAAGCGTCGAATATTTGGCCGTGTTCGACAATCCGGTCCAGCACCGGGCGATTGCGTCCGCCTCGGATCGAGTTGGTGGCTACGAGGCCGGCGCGGGAAATGCGCCCGTCGGCAACCAGGCGGCCGGCCTTGTCGAACCAGTGACATACCAGGTCAGCCTCGCCGTGAATCCGAGAGCCGTAGAGGCGCCGCAAGAACTCGATGTATTCGTCGCCCAGTCCGCCGCGCAGGAGCTTGCCGCCGAGAAAGGGCGGATTGCCGATTACGACGTCGGCCTCCGGCCAGTCCGGCTCCTCACCGTCCGGGCCAAGGATCGCGTCGCGGCACTCGATTGTGTCGAGCGGATTCAATATCGGGTCGCGGGAGCCGGTGAAGCCATTGCGGCGCATCCACTGGATTTCGCCTATCCAGACGGACACGCGGGCCAACTCGGCGGCGTAAGGGTTGATCTCGATGCCCTTTACGTTGGCCGGGCCGATCACGGGAAACGCTCGTGGGAGTCCCGTTGCCTCGGCTTCGAGCTGAACGCGGTGCTCCAGGTCCTTGAGGGCGCGAAGGGCGAGATAGAGGAAATTGCCGGATCCGCAGGCCGGATCGAGGACGGTGAAGCGACGCAGCCGGTCGAGGAAGTCGCGCAGCAGTCGTTCCGCCTGGGAGCGCAGGCGCGTACGGGCCGGCCTGGTCTTGGCGGCGTCCGATCTTTCCAAGATGGCGGCGATCTCGGTCTTGACCGTCGTCCACTCGTGGAGCCAGGGCCGGACCACGACCGGCTCGACGATCAGCATTATCTTGTCGTGGTCGGTGTAGTGGGCGCCAAGCTGCGAGCGCTTGTCCGGGTCGAGGCCGCGTTCGAACAGCGTTCCCAGGATGGAAGGGTCGATCTCCGACCAGTAGAGCGTCGACGCCTCCAGGGTCATCTCGATCTCGGACTTCTTCAAGGGGAGGGCGGTATCGTCGTCGAAGAGCCCAC
This sequence comes from Chloroflexota bacterium, assembly GCA_965220775.1. Classification (GTDB taxonomy): domain Bacteria; phylum Chloroflexota; class UBA6077; order FW602-bin22; family JBCLEL01. The sequence goes on along the minus strand of OZ244845.1, from coordinate 2,614,380 downwards.
CGTCGAACCAGGCGACCTCCTCGAATCCGACCCGGCCGCCGGTCGCCATCGCGCCGAACAGGTCCCGGGCCAGTGCGGTGAAGTCATCCGGCCGGCGACGGGCGTGGTGCAGCATACGGGTGAACATGTCGTCGGGCAGGAGGCCCATGTCCTCGGCGAACATGCAGAAGACGAGCCGGTTGACGAAATGGGCTACGGCTTGGCCGTCGTGGCCGCGCCAGCGCAGCGATTGAGCGAGCGAGGCGAATGCGGCCGCGGCGCGCTCGGTTAGCGCCTGCCGGGTCTCGCCGGGGCGCAATCGCTCGGGATCGGACATTGCCCACTTGAGCTTGTCGCGGATGCCGGCGTCGAAGAGATCGTCCAGCGTGAACTCGTAGGTCTCGCTGACGCTGTTGGTCCAGTTGGTGCGGATGCGGAACCGGGCCATGTCGGAGACGATCAGGAGGGGCGGGTTCTCCAGCGCGAGGGCGTACTGGCGCAGCTGATTGAAGGCGGCGTCTAGATTGGCGTGCTTGCCCTTGTACTCCCAGGCGAAGCGGTGGCGTTTCCAGACGTCGGCCCAGCCCTCGCCGCCGGCGTCCCTGCGGGCGCCGCGTTCGAAGCAGTAGCGATCGCCGGTTGGGTCGGCCTCGGCCGGCGTGGGCTCGCCGAGGAGCCGGCAGAGGTCGATGAAGTGCTCCTGGGCGGCGGAGCGCTCCTTCAGCTCGGAGGCGCGCCATTTGGCGATGAACTCGCCGGGTGTGATGGCGTTTGGATCAGGGGTAGGGATGGTGGTCTCCTGGGTCAGTTTTGTGTTGCCGGCCGGCGGTGTGATTATACGTTGTGTTGAGTCGTGGGCTCGCCGCGAATGCCGTGCGGCGGCTCTGGGTGCCCACAAGGGACACCCCTACGGCGGCCGTTGGTGTTTGATGTGACGCCGGCTGGTGCGATTGGGGCCGGCTGGCCGGCGGCGGTGCTTACAGCGGGGGACGAGCCCCCGCGCTACATTTTCCCCTCCCGGCCTCGTGGAGTCCGGCGGGGATTTGCCGCGGCCCCGCCCAGGGGAATTCGCGAATCGCCCCTACAGAGGCGGTGGAGGTCGGCGGGCCAGCCGGTCGGCGCCGGCACACCGAGGTATGAAGAAGCACGAGTTGTGGTTTGGCACAGTGGGTTCCGCCGCGCCACGCCCCGACCCCAGCGGGGGACAAGCCCCCGCGCTACATTGACCACGGTGGTGGTTCCCGGCGTATCGGTTGACGTATTGCCGCGCTGCTGAGGTGCGTGGATTCCCGTCTACACGGGAATGACGAATCTAGGGTCCGGCGGTGGGTTTGGGGGGACGAGCCGCCGCGCTGCGTTTCCCCCACCCCAGGCGGGTTTCAAACCCGCCTCTACGGCGATGGGGTGCCGCCGGGCATGTGGACGACCTGCTCTTGTTCTACCGAGAGGTAAATGGCGTCGACGATCTCAAGGAGCTTCAGCGCGTCGTCGGCGGATACGGAGATTTGCCCAACGCCGTCGAGGGACTTCTGGATGAAGTCATCGACAAACGCGAGACCGTGGGCGCCGCCGTATGCCGCGACCGCCGGCAGGGCGAACCGGAAACCCTGCTCCGGCGCGGTCTTCCAGTCCGGGGCGATGGTTTGCAGCTTGACGACCGGTTGGCCGCGTCTCTCGACAAGGGACAGCGTGCCGTAGGTGCCGCGGAAGATGATGGCGGTGTCGTTGCGAGCGCCCTCATAGCCGGCCTTGCCGGTCGATAGCAGGTAGCCGGCATGGAGGCTAGCCAAGGTGCCGTGGGTGAGGCGAAACGATACGCTCGCCACGTCCTCGACGCTGATATCCTCGCCGCTCAGGGTGCCGGCGAGCGCTGCTACGCTTGCCACCTCTTGGCCGGTCAGATAGCGCATCATGTCGATATAGTGGCAGGCGAGCCAGGAAAGGATGCCTCCGCCGGCTACGTCACGTTTGAAGATCCAGTGCGACGGGTCCCGGAGCCTCACCTGGGTGGTCACGATCCTCAACTCGACCGAAGTGAGCCGGCCCAATGCCTCGGCGACGACCAACTCGCGCATCTTTCGGACGGCGGGATGCCGCCTCCAGTTGTAGAAGGTGGTGAAGCGTACCCGGCAGCGTTCCAGCTCTTCGACGACCGGCCGGAACTCGTCCGCGTTTCGGGCGCAAGGCTTGTCGCACATAACGTGCTTGCCGGCTCGGGCGGCTCTGATGATGACTTCGGGCGCCTGATCGTTGGGCACGGCGACCAAGACGGCCGGAATGTCGCTCCGCGCCAACAGGGCGTCGAGGTCATCGTATGTCGAATCGATCTTGGGCCAATTCTTGGTGGCGGCGGAGCGCGCTTCCGCGTCGGGGTCGTAAGCTGCAATCTCGGTGACCCGATCATGGGTGTCGAGCGTTGAGAGATGTCCGCGTGAGTGCGGGTGGGTGAGTCCGATCATTCCGATGGTTAGAGTCATTCCCAACTCCTGTTCTGGTTTCGGCCGGCCGCACGGCGACCATGACGGGCCGGCGGCACCAACCGCTCACATATCCTGGATGGGGAAGTCGATCCGGCTGGAGCCGGCGACGTTCGACTGGAGTATGCCGAGAATTATCGACAGGGCCCGGCGGCCGTCCTGAGCGGTTGAAGTGCCTTCGCGGCGGCCACTCTCGATCATGTCAATCAACTCAGGTATCGCGGCTAGCAGGTTGATCCTGGTAGTTTGCTCCGGCTGTAGCCGGCTGACGAACGCCTGCCAGGGGGGCGGCATTCGCCAGACCTCGCCGACGTTGCGGCCGACCCTGATGCGGCCATTCTCGCAGACGAGCTCCAACTCGAAGTTTTGGGGCGCGTTCTTGGAGATGTTGATGAACGCTCTTACGCCGTTGTCGAAGTGAACGTAGGCGCTGCATCCGGGATCGGTGGTGGCGTCGCGGCCGCCGCTGCCGGCGTACCTGGGTCCGTAGTCGCGAAAATGGTCGTCGAGGTCGCCCATGACCCAAGCGGGATCCGCATCGGCGAAGAAGCAGAGGAGATCGATCAGGTGGGTCCCGTTGCGGAACAGCATCGCCCGGGGGCCGCCGAGCGTGGCGAAGACGAGTCTCAGCTCGCCAATTTCACCGGAGCGGATCAGCTCGCGCGCCTGTTGATACTCTGGCTCCCAGCGCCGGTTGTGGTGGATCATCAATGGGACGCCGGCCCGCTCGCAGGCTGCGATCATTCTGTCGGCATCGGCAAGTGTCGTCGCGATGGGTTTTTCGCACAGGATGGCCTTGGCGCCGGCCTCGACTCCATCGACGGTCATCTGGGCGTGCACGTGGTCGGAGGTGGCGACGCTGAGGATGTCGATCCGCTCTTTCGAGAGCATCTCACGGTAGTCGGCGTAGATGTTGACATTGGGAAGCGTTGCGCCGAAATCTCGCCGGAAGCCCTCAAGCAGGTCCGGCACCAGGTCGCAGACGGCGACAAGCTCGGTCTGGGGAAGAAGGGCATAGTTTTCGACATGCGACGCGGGTATGAGCTGCCCCAAGACCGGATTTGGCGGCGGTTTGGCCACGCTGCTTCCGATCCCACGCATTCCGATTATCGCCGTTCGATAGGTTTTCATCGGTGTCCTCCGATCATCAACCCTTATGCCGTCATCCCGCCGTGCGGTTGCGGTGCGTCTAGAAGGCGCTGGCGGCCGGCGACAGTTCCAACTCTTCGATCAGCTGACCTATTCTTGCCTCTTCATCGGCCGACGCGGTTCTGAAGGGGCCGCTGACCCTTGCAGACTTGATGACTCCCATCAGCTTCAGCGCCGATTTCATGCCGGCCAAGATGGCGCCCTGCGTAGATCCCCGGACAACCGAAGCGATCGACCGCGTGGCGATCACGTTCTCTTGATAGAGGTTGGCGGAGGCAATGTCCCCTCGTCGAGCCGCCTCGTAAGCGCCGACGCAGGCCCGCGGCGCAATGTTCGAGGTACTGGGAATTGCGCCGTGGGCACCGGCCAGGAGGCCGGCGTCGATCAGCGCCTGGGTGCCGAGAAAGCCTCGAATCTCCTTGCCGGAGCGGCGGGCGCCTATCATTACCTGCCGGAACCAGTCCAGGTCGTTCTGGCTGTCCTTGAGTCCCATGACCGTTCCTTCGTCAACCAGTTGCAGCATTGTGGAAACGTCGAGCTTGACCTTAACGGTTTGGGGAATGTTGTAGACCATCAAAGGTGCGTCGACCTCCGCTCGCAGCCGGCGGAAATGGTCCAAGAGCTCGGACTGGCTCGTGACGTAGTAGTAGGGCGGAGTGAGGGCGATGGCGTCCACGCCGGCCTCGGCCGCTAGCCGGCCGTGATGAATCGCAAGCCGAGTGCTGCAGTCGCCGATGCCGGCAATGATCGGCACCCGGCCGGCGACCGTCGCGACGGTTCTTCGCACGATGGCGGCTCGCTCGGAAGTGTCGAAGCAGGGGAACTCGCCGGTGGTTCCGTTCACCCATATGCCGTGCACCCCGTTACCGATCAGGAAGTCGATCAAGCTGGCCAAAGACTCCAGATCCGGCGACTCGTCGTCATTCATCGGTGTCAAGATTGGGGGGAATATCCCATGGAGGCGGTTGAGGTCTAGCATTACGTTCAACCCACTGTTTACGCGGATGACTGGTTGTTAACCAAGTGGCGGACCGTCACTTGTGGGTATGAGTCTAGACGGGTGCCGGAGGTGCGTCAATCGGGAAAGTAAATCGATAGATGGCTACGCGCGATCCGATTCTTGGGATCGCATTTCCGATTCGATTTCCAAATAGTTGACCTGTCAGAAGCAAAAAAAGGCGGGCGGGTTGCACACCCGCCCGCTGGTGGACCGCAGTTCGCTACTTTAGCTGACGTTGACCTTGATTCGCTTCGGCTTGACCTCGTCAACCTTCGGCAACCTGACGGTGAGGACGCCATTATCGAAAGTCGCTTCGGCCTTGCCGCTCTGAACCTCGGTCGGTAGCGCGAGCTCACGGTAGAACGAGCCGTAGTGCCGCTCCTTTCGGAGGTAGCTGGCCTCTTCGGTTTTGGACTCGGCCTTGGTTTCGCCCTTTAGCTGGAGGGTATCGCCGGTGACGGTGATATCCAACTCTTCAGGCTTTACACCCGGTACCGAAGCTGACACGACGAAGTCGTCCGGCGTCTCATGCAGGTCGATCGGCAAGGTTCTGGTCCCAGACCCGTCAGCAGGCCAGGCCGGCGGGCGGACGAAGCTATCCTCGAATAGCTTATTCATCATCTCCCGCAACGACACCAACTCGCCTACTGGCTCCCATCTTGTAACGGTTCGCATTTTCATATCCTCCTTCGGATGATTCGATTGGTTATGCGCTCGGCACCCACGCGCCTTGATCTAAACTTTAGTACATCTTCTATAATTAGTCAAGATAGTTGCGCGAATATGATAGTAAAGTTTATAAACTACTATTAGAAACTTGATAAGGAGCACTAAAGATAATATCCTTTTATTGAATGTTCAAGATGACCGAGTCCAGTGTTTTATTGGTGGTGAATGGCTATGAATCCAACCCGTTTTACCGAGAAAGCTCAAGATGCGATGTATGGCGCGCAGCAATTTGCCGAGCAGTCAAGCCACGGTCAGATCGAGCCTGAGCATTTGGCACTGATCCTGCTGGAGCAACCGGACGGAATTGTGCCCAGCCTTGTCGAGAAGCTTGGACACGACCCGGCAGCTCTGGCCGGTGAAGCCCGGATGCTGCTCGACCGACTCCCCCGTTTGGCTTCCCCGGTTCAACCGGCTATGTCGTCAACGCTATCGAAGGTGTTGTCCAAGTCGGTGGAAGAGGCGAAGCGTCTCCACGATGAATTCGTGAGTACAGAGCATCTGTTCATCGCGATGGTTCTTTCCGGAAGCTCTACGGATATCGGGCGCCGGCTGAGCGATATTGGCGTCAATGTAGAAGACGTCTATAAGGCGTTTGAGTCGGTGCGCGGCGGCCAACGCATTGCCGACCAGAATCCAGAAGACAAATACCAGGCTCTGAAGCGATATGGCCGCGATCTTACCCAGTTGGCGCAGGCCGGCAAGCTCGATCCGGTGATCGGACGCGACGAAGAGATCCGCCGGGTTATCCAAGTGCTCTCGCGTCGCACCAAGAACAATCCGGTGCTGACCGGCGAACCAGGTGTTGGCAAGACAGCTATCGCGGAGGGTCTGGCTCGACGTATCGTCCAAGGAGATGTCCCTGATAGCCTCAAGGAGCGCCAGATAATTTCGCTTGACCTCAGCTCGATTGTGGCCGGAGCGAAGTATCGGGGCGAGTTCGAGGAACGCTTGAAGGCGGTACTGCGTGAAGTGCGGGAGGCGGCCGGACGAGTGATATTGGTCATCGACGACCTGCACACCGTCGTGGGCGCAGGTGCGGCCGAAGGTGCGATGGACGCTTCCAATATGCTAAAGCCGATGCTCGCGCGCGGCGACCTTCATTGCATTGGTGCGACTACCCTGGACGAGTACCGAAAGCAAATAGAGAAGGATGCCGCGCTGGAGCGCCGGTTCCAGCCGGTGCTAGTCGATCAACCAACGGTCGAGGAGACGGTCAGTATTCTGCGCGGCATAAGGGAACGCTACGAGCTTCATCATGGCGTAAGGATAAAAGACTCGGCCGTGGTTGCCGCCGCTCAGCTTTCAAACCGTTACATCACCGATCGATTCCTGCCGGATAAGGCGATCGATCTGATAGATGAGGCGGCGAGTAAGCCTCGTGTGGAGATCTACAGTATGCCAAGTGAGCTCGACGAGGTCGAGCGACGAAAGACGCAACTGGAAATCGAGCGTGAGGCTCTGAAGAAAGAATCCGATCCCGCCTCGAAGGACCGCCTCGCGCGGCTGGAGAAAGAGATCAGCGGGCTCAAAGAGATCGAAACCCGCCTGCGCCTCCAGTGGGATAACGAAAAGCGATCGATTGCAAGGCTGCGCGAGATTAAACAAAAGCTGGAGGACACGCGAATCGAAATCGAAAAGGCGGAGCGCGCCGCCGACTTCGAGCTGGCGGCTAGACTGAAATACGTTGATCTCGTCAATTACGAACTGGAGCTAGCCGAGGCCCAAACGGGTATCGGCGACGAAGGTAACAGGCTGCTGAAGGAAGAGGTCGACGAAGAGGACATCGCGGACGTAGTCAGCCGCTGGACCGGCGTACCGGTGAGCAAGATGCTAGAGAGCGAGTTGCAGAAGCTCCTGAAGATCGAAGAACGGTTGCACGAGCGCGTAATAGGTCAGGACGAGGCTATAGACGCGGTGGGGAGCGCGGTCCGGCGGGCCCGTGCAGGGTTACACGATCCTCATCGCCCTTTGGCAAGCTTTATATTCTTGGGGCCGACCGGAGTGGGCAAAACGGAGTTGGCGCGCGCCTTGGCAGAGTTTCTCTTCGACGACGAGCAAGCGATGATCCGGATAGACATGTCCGAGTACATGGAGAAGCATTCCGTATCCAGACTTGTCGGCGCTCCTCCGGGCTTCGTCGGCTACGAAGAGGCCGGCCAGTTGACCGAAGCGATACGAAGGAGGCCCTTCGCAGTGGTCCTATTCGACGAGATCGAGAAGGCCCACGGAGATGTCTTCAATGCCTTGCTGCAGGTCCTGGACGATGGGCGAATGACCGATGGGCAGGGTCGCACGGTCGAGTTCAAGAACGCCGTGATCATCATGACCAGCAACGTGGGCACGGAGTTGATCTTCCAGGACAGCAACGTCGATCAGAATAGGGTCCGCAGTATGGTCAATCAGGAACTGCGAGCCAGATTCAGGCCTGAGTTCTTAAATCGGATCGACGAGGTACTGATCTTCCAGCCACTAGAGCCGGATCATATCTTGAGCATCGTTGACATACAGTTGGAGGGTATTGCCGAGCGGTTGAAGGAACGGAGAATCTCGCTCGAAGTCAGCGCTGAAGCAAGGCGCGCGCTGGCGGAAGAGGGTTACGATCCGGTGTTTGGCGCCCGGCCACTGCGCCGAACTCTACAGGGACGCGTAGTAGATCCTCTCGCGGTCCAACTACTGGAGGGCCAGTTCCTCGATGGCAGCTTGGTTCGAGTAGATTTCCGAGGGGGCTCGTACGTGTTTGAAGGTGCGGCCACGGTAGCGGTAGGAGACTTTGCCGGCTCAAGATAGGCGCCTGGCCTGCCGCCGGCGCTCAGCATCAACAAAACACCGCAGGGCGAATGATCTCGGTCCCGCCTGGGTCGACAAGTGTCCACGACACCGCTTGATGTTAGAATAGGGCAGTCGTTCTGGAGAGTAAGAGTTTGGCGGGTTCTGGCCGTATCCACGGCGTAGAAGGAGATTGGAGTGAGGCAGGTGAAGGGTTGGATCGCACAACATCCGTACTTGTCGATGTGGTTCGCCTTGGCGGCGGTGATGGTGGCGGTAATGCTTTACTCAGCCAGACAAGTGGACCTGCTCGTAACCCAGCGCTCAGCCCTGGTGATCGCGACCATCCTACTTGCCGGCGCGTGTGTTTGGATCATCACGTGGGAGTGAGGCCCGGCTAGCGAGACCGATGGGCACCACTGACGAGTTGACACGAATGCCAGTGAGGACGACCGCTAGCCGACGCTCGCGACCTTATAACGGATGATGCCGGCCGGCGCCGGGACCTCGAATTCTTCGCCCACCCGGCGGCCAATCGAGGCCTTACCGACTGGAGACTCGTTCGAGAGCTTGGCGGCACTCGGATTTGCCTCGCTACTGCCTACCAACATATAGGCGACCTCGCCACCGTGAGTCAAGTCCTGTAAGACTATGTGCATGCCCAAGCCGATCTGATCGCCTTCGGCTTGCGCATTATCCACGACCTTCGACGTGGCCAATGTTTGCGATATTAGTCTAATTCGTGCTTCAACCTCGCCTTGACGGTGTTTTGCCGCGTCGTAGGGGGCGTTTTCTCGGATATCTCTGTCTAGCCGCGCGTCGTATAGTAACTGGGCGATCTCAGCCCGTACCTCCGTGGACAGATATTCGAGCTCTTTCTTCAGCTCCTTGTAGCCTTCCGAGGTAACCTGCGAAACCGCTTCTTGCCTCGCTCTGCTTTGGGCCTTCTGGATATTGGACTTGGTTGGCGTCCGCCGGCTTTTCAGGACCTTGGCTAGATTGATAGACGTGACCCCCTTCTTGTGAGCGAATGCCAGCAGGCGACGAACGGGGTCCAATCGGATCGCAGGATCTACACCGCTGAGTTGAATCTGAGTCTGGTAGCTCTCGATCTCGGCGGCAGTAATCCGATCGATGTTTGACCTTACGCCAAAGAAGAGCACGAAGCGGTTTAGCTCGCCTTGATGCCCCGCCCTTTCTTCGTTCGTCAACGTCGATACATAGTCTCCCACAGCTTGTCCAAGCGTTGTTGATGATTCCATCGAAATCTCACTCATGGTCCAAATCCACGGAACTGACAAATCGGCCTAATTCGAAACAAAGCAACAAAACTCTCCTTTGTGATCTCGTCGAGTCGTCCTTAAATCCGATACATGTGATCATCTCGGCTCTTACGCGGGTGTACTCTCGGCGGACTCGTAGACGCGCAAGAAATCAACGAGCTGTCTGCGTAACTCGGTCGGCAGGCGAGCCTTCCTTGACTTGCCGTCGCCTCCACGGGCGAACGCTCGGATATCTTTCCCTCCCAAAACGGGCACCGCGGGATCTTTGACGTTCAGCGACGCACGGGGATGGGTAAAGACGACAGCAGTCTGAAGAGGTATGCCACTAGCTACCCGTTCGCCGAACTGCTCGTCAAGCCATTTCTTCAACTGCTCCTCCATCGTGAGGGCGTCACGAGTGGGGTTTCCAAGACTGCCTTCGGCAAAGTACATCAGTAGCTTTTTAATCCCGCCTTCCCGTCCCCAACGATCGCCAGTATTATTTATGCCGCCAAAATTTGGCCGCGACACGAAGGCAATCAACCCGTAGGGCGTGAGAAGCAAGTGATCCGTTGGCAATTGTGGGGCATAGTTGTACAACCGGTGCCGGTTGTCCAACCCTTTCAACGAGTTCGTGAGAACGTCGTGAGCCGGAAATTGACCGCCCCATCGACTGCTGTGGTTTCTACCGATACTGACGAGAATAAAGCCGCCAATCAGTGCCACCCACGATATCAGAGCTGCCTCAATAGACGCAGACTCACCTTCTTGAAATGCAGGCTGCGCTTGGCAGGAGAAGAGGAGTCCCCCGAACAACACGCCCATTCCGCCAAAAGACGCGATTTGGCCAATCCGCTTGCGGGATTTTACGAGTTTTTCGTCTGTGTGTACGAGCAAGTGCTAACCCTCGAATCTTTGGAAGGCAAGAACGACGTTATGCCCGCCAAATGCAAATGAGTTCGAGATGGCGGTCCGCACCGGCAGCTCGCGCGCCTCATTGGGCACGTAGTCAAGATCACAATCCGGATCTTGAGTCTCATAGTTGATAGTCGGATGAACGATATTGTCTCTGATGGACAGAATGGCGGCGAGGGCCTCGATGGCGCCAGACGCCCCCATCGCGTGACCGATCATCGACTTGGTCGAACTGACAGGTAGCTTGTACGCACGGTCGCCGAACACTCGCTTGATTGCCAAAGTCTCAACATCGTCTCCAACCGGCGTGGACGTCGCATGTGCATTGACATAGTCAACCTCATCCGGCGAAATCTCGGCATCCTCGAGAGCCAGAGTCATTGCCTTGACAGCACCGTCGCCTTTGGGGTGCGGCGCGACCACGTGATAGGCATCGGAAGAGGCGCCGTAGCCGGTGATCTCTGCAAGAATGGGTGCATTCCGACTCTTTGCCCGATCTAAATTCTCCAAGACCAGCGTCGCGGCACCCTCCGCCGGAACCAATCCATCACGTTCGCCGTCAAACGGCCTGCTGGCCTTGGCGGGCTCGTCATTTCTGAGGGAGAGTGCTCGGAGGACAGAAAAGCTCGCCATTCCCAGCGCGCAGATCGACGCTTCGCTACCCCCGGCCAGCATTATCTGAGCGCCACCGCGGCGGATGACCTCTGCTGCATCTCCGATGGCTTGGGCGCCGCTGGCGCAGGCGGTCGCAATTGTCGAACTATATCCGTGAATGCCGAGGATCCTGGTGACCTGTGAAGCCGCCATATTCGGTAGCATCATAGGAAGGAAGTTTGGATTGACGCGCATACCGCCCCGCTTAAGCAGCGTGCCGCATTCGCGTTCGGTCGTCGTAAGGCTGCCAATTCCAGTTCCAATAATGACCCCGATCTCCGAGCTATCTTCGTTTTCAATTTCGATGCCGGCGTTGGTGATAGCTTGATGGCAGGCAAAGAGCGCGAACTGCACGAAACGAGACATTCGCCGTAGGTCTTTGCGCCCAACAAATGGCATTGAGTCGGTGAAGTCCACCTCGGCGGCAATTCGCGTGGGAAACGGGCTAGCATCAAATTGAGTAATCGTTCGAATGCCCGATTTCCCGGCCAGGAGGTTACCCCAAGATTTTTCCGGATCATTTCCCAAGGCGGTTGTAGCACCAATGCCGGTGACCACTACTCTCGACTTGCCGTCGCGATCGCATCGAGCCATGCCAGGACTCCTAAAGGCAAACGAGACGCGACTATCCCGAAACCGGGATGCTGCTGCTTCGTACCATTTGATCACTACCCGCTTTGATGTGGCTCACTACTCCAAATTCTACCGCGCTGTAGGCTCTGATAAGAGAGTTCTTGATCGCTTTCGCCTTGCTCCGACCATGGGCGATCAAGACTATTCCATCTACACCAAGCAGCAGTGCGGCTCCGTACTCGTCATAGTCGAAACGTCTCTTGATCCGTCGGAGGTTGGGCATCAGCAGTAGACCTCCAATCTTGGTTAAGAGGCTTGCCCGTTCGACCTCGTCTCGCAACAGCTTGAAGGCAAACTCGGCGACGCCTTCCGCGGTCTTCAGGGCCACGTTGCCGACGAACCCGTCGGCGACGATCACGTCTGCCTTGCCGAATGGGATGTCTTTGCCCTCGATATTCCCAATGAAGTTCAGATTGCTCGAGACCAGACGACCGTGTGTTTGTTGAACGATCGAGTTGCCCTTCGAACTCTCTTCCCCGTTGCTCAACAGTCCAATCCTAGGATTCGGTGTCATCATCACATGCTGACAGTAGACGCTTCCCATTACTGCGAAACGGACCAAGTCCTCAACCTTGCAGTCGGTCGAAGCGCCAACATCCAGGATCAAGCACTCGCCGGCAATGGTGGGAAACACGGATGCCAGAGCCGGCCGATCAGTTTCGGCCGAGCGGCCTAATCGCAATACGGATGCGGCCATTATCGCCCCGCTATTACCGGCCGATACGAATCCCGAGGCGCGGCCGTTTTTGACCAGATCCATTCCGACGACGATCGACGAGTTGCGTTTGTGCCGTACGGCCTGTACTGGCGCTTCATCCATCTCTATTTTGTGGGGGGCTTCGACCAATTCAATTGGAAGGTCGCCGGCGTCAATGCGGGCCAATTCCTTGAGGAGAAGATCTCGTGGACCGACAAGCGCAACCGGAACCCCGGACTCTTGATGAGCCTGTACGGCACCCTCGATGATCTCGCCGGGAGCGTGGTCTCCTCCCACTGCATCCAAGGCTATCGGCAGCTCGGACTCTTTGGAAGGAACGTCGGTATTTGCCGTCATACGTCTAGATGCCGTACCTGCTTGGCGTGGGTCTGAATGAATCGCCGGCGGGGTGGGACACTTTCACCCATTAACATCTGGAATATCTTATCCGCTTCGATTGCCTCATTGACGGTTACTTGCAAAGTAGTTCGGTGTTCTGGATTCATGGTCGTTTCCCATAGCTGCTCCGGGTTCATCTCACCTAACCCCTTGTATCTCTGGACGGTGACTTTCTTGCTTCGCATAGAGCCCAGCATCTCATCCTTCTCTTGTTCGGAGTAGACCCACGTGTGCTTCTTTCCGGCCTGGATTTTGTAGAGGGGCGGCTGGGCTATATAAAGATAACCGTTATCGATCAATTCACGCATATTTCTGTAGAAGAATGTCAGTAGCAACGTGCGGATATGGGCGCCATCTACATCAGCGTCGCACATGAGAATGACCCGGTAGTAACGAAGCTTGCTCAGATCGAAGTTGATGTTTATCCCGGCACCCAGGGCCGTGATAATAGTCCGAATCTCCGTGTGGGACAGCATCTTATCTTCGCGGGCCTTTTCGACATTCAAGATCTTGCCCCGGAGCGGTAGCACGGCTTGGAACCGGCGGTCACGTCCTTGCTTTGCGGACCCGCCGGCCGAGTCGCCCTCCACGAGGTAGAGTTCAGAACGACTCGGATCTTTTTCGGTGCAGTCCGCAAGTTTGCCGGGAAGTGTCATTCCGTCTAAGGCGTTCTTGCGTATGACGGCATCTCGGGCCATCTGCGCCGCTTTGCGCGCCCTTGCAGCGGTCAAGCACTTGTCGATAATTCGGCGCGCATCGGATGGGTTCTCGTCGAAGTAGATTCTCAGACCGTCTACCACAGCGTTCTCTACGTGAGTTCGCACCTCGGCGTTGCCGAGTTTCGCCTTGGTCTGACTTTCGAACTGTGGTTCCGGCAGCTTTATGCTTACTATCGCGGTGAGGCCTTCACGTACGTCGTCGCCACTCAGATTCCCGTCGTCATCCTTGATGAATTTGTTCTTGCGTCCGTAATCGTTGATGGTTCTTGTGATCGCCGCACGGAACCCGGTCAGGTGGGTACCGCCGTCGGAAGTGTTGATATTGTTTGCGAAGCTGTACACCGTCTCGGTAAACGAGTCGTTGTATTGGATTGCAACTTCGACTTGGGAAGTGTCAACCAACCGTTCTACGTAGATGGGCTTATGGACCGCGATCCGATGTTTGTTCAGGTGACGTACGAAAGAGAGCACGCCACCCTCGAAGTAAAACGACATCTCTCGGTCGGTTCGTTCGTCAATGAACGTAATCTGCAAGCCCTTGGTCAGATAGGCCATCTCGCGAAATCTTTGCGCCAGAGTGTCGTAGTTATATTCCAGTGACTCGAATATGCTCTTGTCACCGAGAAAGGAAGTCTTGGTCCCAACGCGATCGGTCGGTCCCAGTTCCGTTACCGGCGTGGTGGGCACGCCCCTAGCGTATTCCTGCCGGTATAGCTTACCGTTTCGAACTACCTCTACCCAGAGCCATTCGGATAAAGCGTTTACGGCCGAAACACCGACGCCATGCAATCCACTTGCCACCTTGTAGCCATTCCCGCCAAATTTCCCTCCGGCGTGGAGGGTGGTCATTACTGTTTCGAGCGCAGATCGGCCGGTCTTGGGATGAATCTCGATAGGTATTCCGCGTCCATTATCGACGGAGGTCACGCTTCCATCGGGATGGATTGTCAGAGTTGCCTGGTCGCAAATGCCGGCCAGCGCTTCGTCGACCGAATTGTCGACCACCTCATAAATCAGGTGATGCAATCCGCGTACATCGGTGCTTCCGATGTACATCCCCGGCCGGCGCCGCACCGCTTCAAGGCCCTCAAGGACATGGATACTCTCCACGCCATATTGTGACTCGTCCAAGTTTCTAACTGAGTCTATCGCCATTCAACCCCCAACTCCCATGTATAGTGGTACGACAATCGAATTGGGCAAAGTTCGTTCGATGTTGGCGGTAATTGCAATTGCGGCAACCCAGGCCGGGAGAGTCGTCGCGACGTTGCATTCACTGCTATGTTCATTCTCCTCCCGCGATTTGGCAAACAGCTCAGGTGGCTTCTGAGCCCAAGGCTTCACCTCGTCCTGATATGCAAGGTGCGTACCCCGTGCCGGACCGGTACTGTGCGGACACTTGGCCGGACTGAGAAACAGTTATCCGCCGACCTTAACAGTTGGACACGGCCGCAGAAGTGGCCGTGCCAATGAGTCCGAAATTTCCGATTGGACTCGCGAACGCGAAGTTATGCAAGACAACGCCGGCTGATCCACTCCGTTCGCGGACACCCCGCATGGTGTTTCAGGTATCGCCCGGGACACGCATTCAGCCCGGCTCCGAGAACGGTATTTAGTCTCGCAATTTCTAGCTGCGGTGACAGTCCTAGAACCCGATCAACTCTTGGTATCGTTTCCTTTATTTTACCCATAATTACGGGCATTGTCTATCGATGGCGAGGCGCGTAAGAAGAAGTGACAAGAGTATCGTTCCGGCTCGCTTGGCGACAATTCTCCCGCCAAGCCTCACGTCCGGCATTAAGTAGGAATCTGGGTAGAATCTTGGTCGCCTGGGCTGAATCTCCGAATGCGGCAGACCCTCGATGAAATCGAAGGAGCGCCGCTTGATCTTGTCCTGCGCAACCGCTTCGAGCACCAAGTAGCCTTTTTTGCAGAACTCAAGGACGTGAGTGTCTGTCGGCGTGGGCTCGCAGCTATGAGATTTCAATCCTGACTCCGTGCGCCATTTCGCTATCAATCCACGATTGTGCAGCTGCTAACAGTGACATTGCCAATGTCGTAGCCGTCCACAGTGCCGAGCAAAGTGGCTTCCTGGCCCTTTCTTAGATCGACGAGTTGATCGGTGTGACGATTCTCGAAATGACAGTGCACTCGGCTCACTGGGAGAAGTCCGCCCTCCGAAAGTGAAACGTACTTCCTTCCGAAGACCTCGCTGATTGAGCCAACTTCGCCGGTGACACTGACCGTCTTGTTCTTGTATTTTATGTCAGCTGCGACCTCATTAGCGTCATATTCCGCAATAAGCTCAGCCGCCGTGACCTCGATAGGCTGTGGCGTAGCCGTTGCAGCTACGCTAGCAGCGCCCAATTCGGTTATCGGTTGCGTCGCAGCAGTATTACCCGTTACTAAAGCAATTATGACCCAGACGAGTACTACGGATAGGGATACGCCGCCTACGTCTCTGAGGCAACCACCCATATCTTGACTCTCCCTTGCGGCATTGCGCGTCGGTGACTACCCACCTCGAATCGTTTCAT
Source organism: Chloroflexota bacterium (assembly GCA_965220775.1). Lineage (GTDB taxonomy): Bacteria > Chloroflexota > UBA6077 > FW602-bin22 > JBCLEL01. The sequence continues at coordinate 2,598,464 of OZ244845.1, read as the reverse complement.
CTCCAGCTTGCGCTTCTTGGGGCCCCTTCTCGCCCGACCCGGCCGGAACGCTGCATGTAACACGGAGATGCTACTGGTGGTGCGTACATCCCGAATATAGCCGGCACTAGGTGCGATGCAACTATGAAATTGCTTAAATAAAACGGCTGGAGGCACCAACTCTTGGGTGGGCTTTGCGAGGACATGCGCTATTCGCCGACGAGATAGAGGCAATTACTAGGTCAGAAAGGACATCACGCTCTCGCCGCCGGAGTCAGGAGCGTTTCCAGCGGCTCGGAGCTCGACCCGATCCCGCCGTTCTGGGGGCAAATTGCCCTAGACGAGAAATAGCGCGGCGGCACCGGCCAGGGACGGATTCTCCAGGGCGGTCTTTACTACGTCGATGCCCAGAGGCTCAACTGCACGTTGCAGGGAAGGCTCGATGAAGTTCCACGCGTTGGAGAGCCCGCCACCGACGACGGCGTTGCGGGTGCCGGATTCGGCGGACAGTCGGATGATGGTTTCTCCGAGAGCCTCTCCGACCTGTTCCCAGGCTCTTAGAGCGGCGGCGTCGCCGGCGAGGGCACGCCGATGGATGGTTTCTGGGTCCGCGCCATAGTTGTCGGCAAAGTGGTAGCCCGAATGTCTCCAGGCAGCCGGCCAGCCCCATTCCGTGTAAAAGCGTAGGGCGACATCGGGAAAGCCTCTGGGTCCGGTGAGCACTTGACCGGCGCGGACGAGGCCGATCGCGGACCCGGTTCCCAGGCCGATGGCTATGAAGCTGCTCAGGCGCCGGCCTTCGCCGAAGCGGAGTATCCCATGGGTGAACAGGCTGGCGTCGGAGACGACCTTCGTCGCCAGTCCAAACGTGTCCTCAAGGTGTTGGCGCAGCGGAAATCCGTGCATCGATGGAAACATTCCAGACAGCCGGCTGTCAAGGACTCCGCGCTCAAAGTCTCCGAAAGAGGGAAAGCCGGCTCCGATGCCGTCGGCCGGCTCGTTTGCGAATGGATCCAGAGCGGCACGGATGTCGGCTAGGACTTGTGCGCGAGCACCGCCGCCGTGACTCTCGACCACGTTCAAAGCAAGTACGTCGCCCGCCGAAGTGACGATGCCGGCCTTGGTGGTCGTCCCGCCCACGTCGAGTGCGAGGTATCTTGCTTGAAGAGACTTCGAGACGGGATTCACCAGTTCGAGCTAACGCTAGGACACTCTTGAAACGGCATAGGAAATTCGTCCAATTCGCTGGGCTAAATGGCGGACGCGCGGCAGATTTTAGCCGGCGCTCGTAGGTATTGTTTGATTATGCTCTGAATTAACCGATTCTTAGTCCGCGCTCCACTCAAGCGCCTGGAGTTGCGAATGGGGTGGAGATGACCATAACCGGCAACCCCGTTGATCGAGTCTTGTTGTTCATGATGCGGAAGAGTGGGTTTCCACGTCGTTAATTTGTGGACAGAGTTTCAATCCTCTTCATGGCGTATTCGGTGATCACCGCAATTGTACGGTCCACCTCCGCACTGCGCGCGTGCAATTCAGAGTAATTGATGGTGGACTTGAGTTCTGGAATTGGTGTCTCGTCGATAGTCGCAAATCGTGAAAGACTCTTGCCACCAAGCCTCCACGCTATACAGACGTCTAGGCCAAACCCGTTACGGCCAGTACCAGTGTAGTAATCGAACTTGTATATGCTCCTTAGCTCAAGGGGCAGGTCGTCGCTGAGGTTGAAACCCTGATTCACTATGTGCTGTTTTTTTGTCGCCTCCCAGTTCTGAGCTTTGAGGTACTCGCTGGAGTTGGTGTTGTAGCGACCGCGTTCAATGTATGAAACCTGTTGAAGAGATCGAAAGAGTGCTTCTGCTAGGAGCTTGCATCTATAGTCTAGTCCGTCGAGCGTGGGCCGAATGCGGGTTCGGTAGATGGAATCTAAGGTCCCAACGTCTGAGTGATCCGGTGCCGGTCCTTTCTTCTCTGTGACGAATTTGGCAATCTCTTGATCTACTTCAAATCTTGCGAGCATGCCTCCCAAGTCGCTGAGCGGCACAACCTCGCAATCGCTGCGAGGTTGGCGAGCCGTGCCGCCATAGACTACGGCTTTAGCCGAGACTGCCGGAACCAACTCGGAGACTCGATTGAGCGAATTGAAGTAATCGGAAGCGACGGTAGAACCCGACTTGATTTCGATAGCGCCGATGCGTTGTCCCGTCTCGTAGAATAGGTCGCATTCCAGACCCCGGGCATCGCGGAAGAAGCTTAGATTGGACTGGAGGCCCCGATTGAAACGGTGCTTGAGGGCTTCCGCGACGACTAGATTCTCAAAGAGGGCTCCTCGAAGGGGATGAGTGACAATCTGTTTGGCGCCTTCGATCCCTATGAGATAGCTCGCGAGTCCAACATCGTAAAAGTAGAACTTCGGTGATTTGACCAAACGCTTTCGAATATTGGCATGAAACGGTGGTAGCTGGAATATGATGTAGCTCGTCTCCAAGACGGTAAGCCACTCCCGCGCAGTAGTGTGGGATATGCCCGCGTCCGCACCCAGCGACGCCAGATTCACCAGTTGGCCAACTCGCCCGGCACAAAGCCGGACGAATCGCCGGAAGCTCGAGAGGTTGCGTATCTCGCCCAACCGGCGCACATCACGTTCCACGTACGTTTCGAAGTAATCGGCCAACGCTTGTCGCGGCTCGAGTCCTTGGTCGAGAATTCGGGGATAGAACCCCGAGTAAAGGATGTCATCCACATCGTTGCTTACCCCGGTTCGTTGCCGCTCCCTCAGAGAAAACGGCAAGAGACGAAGCAGGGCGGTACGTCCCGCCAGGGACTGGTTGATGGCGTCGGAGAGCCTGAACTGCTCGCTGCCGGTGAGCACGAAGAGGCTGTTGCGGCCCATTTCGTCGGCAAGAACCTGGAGATAGGACAGCAGCGCCGGGACGTGCTGGACCTCATCTATGATGGCACCATCGGCGAATTGCGAGAGGAATCCGCGAGGATCGGACTCGGCAAAATCTCTTTGGTCGGGTGCCTCTAGATTGGCATACTTCAAATTGGGAAAGGCGGCCCGACAGAGCGTTGTCTTGCCCGATTGCCGCGGTCCGGTTACCGTGACAAAGGGGTACTGCCGAAACAACGTGGTTAACCGGCGTGTAATCTCGCGCTCGATCATACCAATGAATATAATCATGGTTAGTGCAAATTGCAAGTACTACTTGCAATTTGCACTCTTCTTCCGTGCGGACAATATCCATCGTCGTCTGCTCATGGAGTTGACTAACTAAGTTGGCTTTGCGCGACACATTGGCGCGGGGCCCTCTTCCCTCATCCCTTCGCGCGAGGAAATGTCTTGTGGCGGCTAGGAGATGTTGGCAGGTCCAGTTTTCGTATTGGTCATGCGACGAACAATCTCGATTAAGTCAGTGATCAGCTCATCACTAAAATCGTCGAGCGCGAAGCCGTGAACTATGGCGTTCCTGTACCTCAGGATACCGGCAAGATTCCGGTACTCATCCCGTGAAATGACGCCGTGGGATACCGCTTGGTTCAGTACGTAGCCCGGTGTCGTGATGCTCTCATTTGAGACTCCTTGCGCTGCTATCAATGCTCTGATCGCAGCCTCGCATGCCGACCAAGCGAGCAAGAAAGCAGCTTCGGATAATCCTGACTCAAGAGCTCTCTCAGCTTCATCAACCCGCTTCAGGATGTTCTCTTCCTCAAAGGGTTGTGCGCCTTCGGGCGGATCCAGCTTCTCCGGCTCGCTTACTAGGAGCAACTCGAAACTCCACCCGGGCTTCGAGTGGATGATCTGTGACAATTCCCTTATCTTAGGATTTGCCGCCAGCGACGATCTGGCCTTCACTTCAATCACCGTTACTTGATCATCTTTCCGAACGATCAGATCCGGACGAAATCCGGGCAAGAAATCAAGTTGAGGCTCTCTTGAGACCTCGTAACCTTTGCGGCGATATTCCTCCGCTGTCTGGTCTGCGAGGAGGCTTTCAAGGATTGTCGCGTCTTCTATCAGAATGTCACCTCCTGACGTAGCCCGTTGGCGACGGCACAGCTGCTTCGCCTCAACCCTGGTCGAACCTGTTTTGGCTGCGGACGCGGATCGGAGATCTAATCGTCAAGGTATTCCCAGCGTACGCCATCGAATTCACGAATCAGGTCGGCGCCGTATGCTAAAGATGGCGTCTGGTATCCGATCTTGAAATCTTCGTTTAGCGTGCGCCTCGCGATGTTCACGGCCGCCTCCGCGGTCAAGTCGTAGGGATCGGGTGTGCGCAGACGCGCCGTCGCGCGCTTGCCGTTCGAATCTTCTATCTCGGCAACGAAGGTCGCATAGTTGGCTCGACGCTGGGATTCGCTTGGCCCGTCCGGCGCCCGGTCAACCAAAGCGTTCAACAGAGTCAGCCAAATGTGTCCCGCCGGCAGCCGGCCGTAGAGCCGGCTAATGCCTGTCATTATGCGAAATAACTTGTTGGCCTGGTTGTAGCTCTCAATGTTTGGGATACCGGTCGACCAATAGGCGGTAGAGACATCACCCAATGAACTGACCAGAGCAGACCGGGGCGGCTCACCGAAATCAAACTCGTGGCGTAGGCTGCCGGCGGCGACTCGGGTGATCTTGCCTTCGCGCCGGATGCGAAAGTTCTCGATGCTCGTCAGTATGGTCCGCATGGTGCCTCGTGAGACGCCGGAGCGGGTGGCGAGGCCGAGCCGCAAATATTGGCCGCCAGGATGACGCGCGGCAAGGCCGGCGATCAGACAATCGCTGGGCACGACGTCGATCCCGGTGCCCGGCAGAATCATGATCCGCGACTCTTTCGCAGCTTGGTGACGTGCTGAGAGCGCTTCGAAGACGTCCATTTCCCCGGTTATGTCAAGATAATGGGTTTTGGTTCTAAGGCAGGCTTCGACCATGGGCATGGCTGTGTGCACGAACGGGCCGGCGCAGTTCAACACTGCTGTGATGTTCTCGAGGGCCTTCGCGAGCCTGCCGGGGTCGCCCAGACCGAAGATGCTTTTCTCAAGGCCAAATTTGCGGGCCATCAGGGAAATCTTTCGGGCGTTACGTCCGGCCAAAATGGGCTGCAGGCCCGATGCAACCGCTCGCGCGGTAATGAGATTGCCTGTGTAGCCGGAAGCGCCATAGATCATTAGCGTTGGTTCGCTCATGTCAGCAGCGGGAAATGCCCCAGACTATTGCAAATTGCCGTAAGACCCATATGTAAAGGTAGAAAAACCGGAAAAGATACACGCCTGGCTGAAAATCGGATGCACCACCCGCTGGGTAGCAGCGCCGGCGAGGATGGCCTTACATATCCTACCGCGAAGCGGGCCGGACGGTACAGTCCCATAGAGAAATCGTAGGTTACCGAAGTATCTTGGTGCTGGCAGCGAGGTATCGGGTGAGCCGACCGAGCAGGGGCTTCCACCAGTGAAGAGTGTCGTAGGGCCTCCGGCTAAATAATCTGCAAGGGGCGTAATGGCGTTTGACACTCGCTCCCATCGACTTGAAAATAGATCCCGCGTTATGTAGTTTCACATGCGGAGGGGCCGAGACAGACGCGGGCCAAATGGTCCCCCGCGAAGGCGCCGTGCAGGCAATGAATCCTGGAGGTGTGAGCATACCAATGGAGGTACTTTTCTCCGAGCATGTTCAAGCGGTCTCGGTTGAAGAGGGCTACTCACGCTGTGCCGAGTTGGCGCGTACTCATTACGAGAACTTCAGCGTAGGCTCCTGGCTTCTACCTCGCGACAAGCGCAAGCACATCTATGCTGTTTACGCCTTCTGCCGCTTCGTCGACGACCTCGGTGACGAGTACGAGGGCGACAGGCTAAGAGCGCTTGATACCTGGGAGCGCGAACTGAATCTCTGCTACGAAGGTACTCCGCGGCATCCGTACATGGTCGCCTTGCAACAGACCATCCGGACGTTCGACATTCCCAGGGCGCCTTTCCTGAAGCTGATCGAGGCCAACCGGATGGACCAGGTCAACGCACGTTACGCGACGTACGAGGACCTAGAGCACTACTGCCGGCACTCGGCGAACCCGGTAGGCCAAATGGTGCTTTACGTGTTCGGTTACCGCGACGAGGAGCGGCATAGGTTATCAGACTACACCTGTACGGCACTGCAGCTGACAAACTTCTGGCAAGACGTGGCGCTGGACTACGCAATGGGCCGCATTTATTTACCGCTGGAGGACATGGAGCGGTTCGGATACTCGGAGGCTCAGCTCGCCGATGGCGCCTTTACACCAGAGTTCCGCGAACTGATGGTCTTCGAGGTCGAGAGGGCGCGCGGACTCTTTCGCAAAGGATTGAAGCTGGTAGACACCCTCGACGGTCGCTTCAAGCTGGACGTTACGCTGGTCAGTTTGGGCGGCATCAAGATACTGGACGCCATCGAAGGGCAAGGGTTCGACGTGCTCAGCCGGCGGCCCGCGCTATCCAAGGCCTCAAAACTGCGGCTCATGCTAGTCACCACTCTAAAGCTGGGCTTCGGGTTCAAGACATAGGAGTTGCCCAGTGGCTACCGATCTCGAGCTGGCTTACGAACACTGTCAGCGGGTCGCCCGGTCCGAGGCCAAGAACTTCTACTACGGGTTCAGGACGCTACCGGTCCGTCAAAGGCGCTCGATCTATGCGGCGTACGCATTCTGCCGGATCTGCGACGACATAGCGGACGGAACCAACCCGCTGGAGGAGAAGAGGCGCCTGTTAGCCGGTACTCGGCAGTCGCTGCTCCGCAGTAAGAATGACGCCGTGTCCGACCCAACGTTCGCCGCATTGGCGGACACACTATCGACCTTCGACATTCCAGCCCGTTGCTTCGAGGAAGTGATCGAGGGGGTCGAGATGGACCTCGTGCACACCTCATACAAGAGCTATGAAGATCTCAGGGCGTACTGCTACAAGGTGGCGTCGGCGGTTGGCCTGATTTGCATCGAGATATCCGGTTACGAGGACTCAATCGCAAAGGAGTACGTCGTCGACTTGGGCCTCGCTATGCAGCTAACCAATATCCTGCGCGACCTCAAGGAGGACGCCCAGAGAGGCCGCATATATGTTCCGCTAGACGAGATCGCCTCGTTCGGGTACTCGCCGGAGGAGCTTCGCGCCGGAGTGATTAACGATGCCTTTCGCGCCCTGATGAGGCACCAGATCGCCAGGGCCAGGCGCCACTTCGACAGCGGCCGGCGCCTGCTTCCACTGGTGCCGGCCCGGGCCAGCGCCTGCCCGGCGATTCTAATCGCCGTTTACAGCGGTATACTTGATCGGATCGAGTCTTCCGATTTCGACGTGTTCACCAAGCGAGTCGGCTTGAGCACGTTCGAAAAACTGCTGATGATGGCGAGGCTATGGGCAACAAGCCTGATACCGGTCTACCCAGGCGGAAAGTAGCAGTCCTGGGCGGCGGCCTGGCGGGACTCTCGGCGGCGCGCAGGCTGCTGGAGCACGGCTGTGAGGTGACGCTGGTCGAGAGGCGCCCTTTTCTCGGCGGCCGCGCCTACTCATTCCGCGACGGCAAGGACGGTCCTGAAGTAGACAATGGCCAGCACGTTTTCCTGGGGTGCTGCACCTACTACGTTGACTTCCTCCAGGCGATCGGCTCTTTCGATCAGACATACCTACCAAAGACGCTGAGAGCTGAAGTAGTCCGGGATGGAGTCACCGGAGTTCTGTCAAGCGTCCCATTTCTCGGTCGGCTGCACCTTGTTCCGTCCTTTGCTGCATATCCTCACCTGGGTTTGAAAGACAAGTTGCTGGTGGGCTACGGGATGCTCAGAGCCAGGCTTACCGACCGGGCCAAGAACGCGGCCGAGTTGGACGGAGAGTCCGCCTACGATTGGCTCAAGCGGCACCACCAGACCGATCGCGCCATCAACAACCTCTGGAACCTCTTCATCCTGCCGGCGCTCAACGACGACATCCGCAACGTCAGCGCGGACATGGCTTTGATGGTCTTCCAGGAGACGCTTCTCAAAGGGCCGTCGGACGCCGCCATCGGCCTATCGCGGGTCGGCCTTACGTCCCTGAACGGTGATCCGGCGGCCCGGCTGCTGAAGGATAGCGGCGGCTCATTGCGATCCGGCAAGGCTGTGAAATCTATCGAGGTGGCCGACGACAGGGTCATCGGGATACGGCTCTCCGACGGAGCTACCATCCGTGCGGACGCCTATGTCAGCGCCCTACCTTACGGGGCGCTTCTGGACGCGCTGCCCGGGGAGGTCGCCCGTGGCCCGTTCTTTTCCAAGGCTTCATCGCTCGACTCCGCACCCATCGTGGGAATCCACCTTTGGTACGACCGGCCAGTCATGGAACAGGACTTCGTAGTGTTCCTAGACAGCCCTGTGCAGTGGGTTTTCAACAAGAGCCTGATACAAGGGGATGGCGCAGGCGACGGGCAGTACGTCTGCATCTCGCTGAGCGGCGCGTGGATTTACGCCGGCTTGCCCAAGGATGAGCTGATCGAGACCTTTACTAAGGAGATGGCCCGGCTCTTTCCACGCGCCGGTGGAGCAAAAATCGAGAGGTCATTCGTCGTCAAGGAGCACTCCGCGACGTTTCGGCCGTTGCCGGGGGCGGCGCAGCATCGCCTGCCACAGAGGACGCCGATATCGAACCTGTTCCTGGCCGGCGACTGGACCCAGAGCGGCTGGCCCTCGACGATGGAGGGCGCGGTACGTAGCGGCGTCTTCGCAGCCGATGCGCTGGTGTCGGCCGGCTAGGGGTCTCGACTAGTGCGGTATCACCCACCGCCTCTTCGATTAAGATGGGTGCGTGCCGGCCCTAGCGCTGTCCTTCTACGTTTACCGTAACGACATCAACGCCGTGATACTTCTGATGCCGCACTGTGGAAGCGTAGTGCAGTAGCAAGCGGAACGACACCTCGCGCTCGTCCGGAACAGGAGGCAACTCGCTCAAGTATGCCAGACGGTCCTCCATGTTCTCCCCCTCCAACGCGGTCACAAACTCCAGCTCCGCCGAACGTCCGTCGAGGCGTGCGGTTACTGCCAATCTGCGTCCTGGGCCGACAGCGCCGTCGGTATTCCCTTGCAACAGTACCGACAGCGTCTCCTCGCCGGCGGAGGCCAGCCGGTCCGCCGAAGAAGCGTTCCATTTCGCCCTCGACGCGAACTCCCGCAGGAACTCGTCTATCTTCGGCAAAGCGTCGATGCTCAACGCAACTTTCAGACGCCTGCGTCGCAAGCCGGTTAGCTCGATGAATGCCACCATTATGATGGCAACGAGGGCTCCCGACGTCATGCCGTTGCCAAGCAACACGCCCAAGAATCCATCTCCCAACAAGTCTGGGAAGATAACTTGATTCTGGAAACCCACACCTATCCAAAACGACAATCCCACGATTGTTGTTTTCCGGTGATCGACACCGTCTTGAACGATGATCTTCATGCCTTGCACAAAGAGTATTCCCACCAGAAGGGTGAGGTAGGCGGCCGCCACGGGGCCGGGGATAGCGATCAACAAAGCGGCAACTTTGGGGAAGAATGCGAGCACCAGGAAAATTACACCGATAGCGACGCCGACCCTCCGCGCGGCGATTCCCGTCACCTCGGCAAGTGACACACTACTTGAGTAGGTGGTGTTGGGCAGCGTTCCTGTGATGCCAGAGAGGAGATTGCCCAAGCCGTCCGCGTTGAGCGCGCCCTGAACTACGCGAAAATCGGTCGCCCGCCGCCTCCGTCGAGATACCCGCTGTATCGCAACTCCGTCACCAATTGTCTCTATGGCGCCCACCAGGGTAACAACGACGAATGCCGGCAGGAGCGCCCAAAACTCCTCACCCGGCGTCAGGTCTAACCCCGGCCAAGCGTCTAAGGGTACGCCTATCCAAGGCGCCTCCAGCACCTGCTGCAAGTCGTACATCCCGAAGAGCGCGGCCGCGAAACAGCCCACCACGATGCCTATCACGGGTGACCACAGCCGCCATGACGGCGGGGCACGCAATACGAGCGCCGCGATAGTAAACAAGGTAGCGAACGCAACCACCGGGGCGGCAGCCAGTGAGGTGCTTTCGGGAACGTCCTCTAACGCATTGAATACGAGTGGCATAACCGTGACTGCTATCAACATGATCACGGTGCCGGCCACGGTAGGCGTGAATATCCGCCGCAGAAGGGAGAGGCGCGACGCGAGCAAGAACTGAAACAGGGAAGATATGACGATGAGGCTTGCCATCGTAGAGGGGCCGCCCTTGACGAGAGCAGCGACGCATACCGCGATGAAAGCCCCCGAAGTGCCCATGATGAGCACGTACCCGGCTCCGATCCGCCCAACGCGGATGGCCTGGAGAATAGTCGTGACGCCACTGACCAGCAGCGCCGCAAAGACGGCCCATGACATGTAACCTTCGGTCTGCCCAGCAATTCGGGCCACAATGACGACCGTCAAGACGACCGGCGCCAGTAGGACCATCGAAGCCTGAACGCCGGCGCCAATGGTTACTAAAGAGGGAGGGTTCTCATCCGGTTCGTAGCGGACGTTTTCGTTTACCTGTGCTTCATCCAACAGTCAAGCCTGAATAATGGTTTTGTCCGGTAGCTGGCTCTATGGTGGGCCTACAGGTACTGTATTGAGAACTTTCCGGTGGGTGGTCACGCTATAGCAGGAACTGAGCCCTTCGTAGAATGCTCTATGATAGCACTTGAGGTAATGAGTTTGAGCGACCATCAGAACAGCGATATCCGTAACCTTGCCATCATAGCCCACGTCGACCACGGCAAGACTACCTTGGTCGACGCGCTGTTGAAACAGGGTCAGGTCTTCCGGGCCCACCAACAGGTCGGAGCCTTGATTATGGACACCAACCCATTGGAGCGAGAGCGCGGCATCACGATTCTGGCGAAGAACGCCTCGGTCTCCTATGGGGGCATCAGGATCAACATCATCGACACGCCGGGCCACGCGGACTTCGGCGGCGAGGTGGAACGTATCATGAATATGGCCGACGGCTGTCTGTTGCTGGTCGACGCCGTGGACGGACCCATGCCCCAGACCACTTACGTGCTGCGCCAAGCGTTCCAGCAGAACGTCACCCCCTTGGTGGTCATCAACAAGATAGACCGACCTGAAGCCCGGGTGGCTGAGGTGGTAGAGATGGTCCATGACCTGTTCCTGGAGGTGGCTACGAATGCAGAGCAGTTGGATTTCACTGTGCTCTATGCATCTGCCCGGGAGGGCTACGCCACAACGAGCCCGGATGAGCCTGGGGCGGACATGCAACCCCTCTTTGAAGCTATCGTCAATTCCGTGCCGCCGCCGTCAGGGGACCCCGGCGCACCGCTGCAAATGCTTGTTGCGGCGCTCGACCACGACAACTACCTCGGTCAAGTGTCCGTCGGCCGGATCACCCACGGCACACTCAGGCTGCGCGACGAAGTGGTCCTTTTGGGCCGCTCCGCTGAGCCAACCTCCCACCCCGTCGAGCGCATATTCGTGTTTCGTGGGATGGAGCGGCTTGAAGTCTCCGAAGCCCATGCAGGGGACATTGTGGCCGTCACCGGCCCTGAGGGCGTGTCCATAGGCGACACCATCGCCTCTGTCGCAAGCCCGAAGGCTCTACCGTCCATCGACATCAACGAACCTACTGTTCGCATGACCTTTGGCGTCAGCACCTCCCCTTTCATGGGCAGAGAGGGGGACCACTGCACCTCCCGCAATCTCTACGGACGGCTGATGAGAGAGCTGCGGACCAACGTCAGCCTGCAGGTGGAGACCACGTCCAGCCCCGACGTGTTCGTGGTCTCCGGACGGGGAGAGCTGCAACTGTCCATCTTGGTCGAGACCATGCGCCGTGAACAGTTCGAATTCCAGGTGTCCCGTCCCGCGCCCGTCACCAAGATCATCGCAGGCAAGGTACACGAGCCCTGCGAGATCTTGAATATCACCACCCGCGAAGAGTACGTGGGCGTGCTGACCAAACACCTATCCGCCAACTTGGGTCAGCTCCGAGACATACGGTACGGCGAGGACGGTTACGTCTACCTGGAGTACAAGATTCCCACACGAGGGCTTATCGGATTCAACGCTTTCTTCCTCCGCACAACCCGAGGCGACGGGGTGAAGAGCAGTGTTTTCACCTCGTACGAACCGATGGAGGGGGAAGTTCAGACCCAGCGCAGCGGAGTGCTTGTGGCATCCGAGGGCGGCGTCGCCGTCACCTATGGTCTGCTCAACGCCCAGGGCAGGGGCGACACGTTCATCGACCCCGGCACCAAGATTTACGCCGGCATGATCGTGGGCTCCCATTCCCGCGGGGGCGACATCGAGATCAACGTCTGTAAGGAGAAGAAGTTAACGAATATTCGTTCGTCAACGGCCGACGTGGCGAAACGCCTGAAGACCACTGTGAGGATGAGCCTCGAGGAAGCGCTGGAGTTCATTTCCGATGACGAGCTCGTGGAGGTCACGCCCCAGAACTTGCGAATACGCAAGATGGAGCTCGCCCCCGTGGACCGCAAGCGTAAGCGCCGCGACGGAGTCCGGGCCAGAGACTAGGCGGCCCCTGGACTGCCAAATCTATTGCGGTGGCGCAAGCAGGCCAGAAAACGTTCAGCGGAGTTTCTGCTAGAATAGACTGACACGCGTTACCGGCGCACTCCGGCTTGAACGGAAGTGGACCAGCATCTGTCCCACTGTCTCGTCTTCTCCAATCCGCGCCGGCTCATTGTTTCAATCAACTAAAAAGAGGTGTTCTTTGCCTGTAGGCTATCCATGCCAGTGACAACCCGCGCCCGTCGGTCCGACCGTACGAGGCGCCACCCCGCGATATGTGCCGCCTGTAGTGCATCTACGTCCGTTCCCTTCCTACCAAGTCCGGACAGGCCGGTGTACTGCGCCCCGTGCCATCAATCCCGTCGTCACTACCGTCCAGCCGCGGTCACATCACCTGTGAACGAGCCGGCGACGGGCCATCAATCCCGTCGTCACTACCCTCCAGCCGCGGTCACATCATCTGTGAACGAGCCGGCGACGGGCCATCAATCCCGTCGTCACTACCCTCCAGCCGCGGTCACATCACCTGTGAACGAGCCGGCGACGGGCCATCAATCCCGTCGTCACTACCCTCCAGCCGCAGTCACATCACCTGTGAACGAGCCTGTGACGGGCCATGAGTCCCGCAATGATACCGCCAACGCCGTGGATTCCGTGTATCCCGGAATGGCCCTGAAGGCCACTACCAGGCAGTCGATTGCACGGATGGACATATTCGACCCCACACCCATTCAAGAGAAGACCATCCCGCACCTGCTGGAGGGCCGTGACCTGATAGGTCAGGCACGAACTGGGTCCGGCAAGACGCTCGCGTTCGCCGTTCCCATGGTGGAGCAGTGCGACCCGTCGGTCCGGCGGATTCAGGCGCTGGTGCTGGTGCCCACGCGGGAGTTGGCCATTCAGGTGGCCGAAGTCACTAAGGTCCTGGCATCATCGCAGCGCCTCCGCGTGACGTTACTGTACGGCGGCCGGTCGTTGCGGCCAGAGTGTGCAGCTTTGAGGAGCGGCGCCCAGATCATTATTGGCACGCCGGGCCGGACGCTGGACCATATACGCCAAGGCAACCTCGACCTGCGATCAGTACGATTCATGGTGCTGGATGAAGCCGACGAGATGCTGGACAAAGGGTTCGCCCACGATGTGGAGGCGATCCTTGGCGAGACTCCCTCGGAACGCCAGACGGCGCTCATGTCCGCTACGATGCCTGAGTGGGTTGCCAAGACCGCGGCGAAGTACCTGAAAGATCCGGTAACGGTCGAAGTGGACGCAGACCTGCGATCGCTGCCCGCGGTGGAACACCTCGTGTACAACATCCGCAAGAGCGATAAGATCGAGGTCCTCCAAGACCTGCTGAACGAGCGGCGCGGCGCCATGGTTATTGTCTTCGGAAGGACCAAACACGGCGTCAAGAAGCTGGCGAAACGACTCGACAACATGGGCTATCCTGTTGGGGCACTTCAGGGTAACCTCAGTCAGAACGCCCGCGAGCGCGTGATGAAGGACTTCCGTTCCGGCGACGCCCCAATCCTGGTTGCAACGAATGTCGCTGCCAGAGGCCTGGACGTCGAGGGTATCGAACAGATTATCAACTATGACCTGCCGGACACAGAGTTGCTCTTCACACACCGGGTCGGACGGACTGGCCGTATGGGCCGCTCCGGCGAGGCAGTGACGTTAATCACTCCGGATGAAGAGCGGAAGTGGCGGGAGATCGAGCGGAGCCTCGGCCGCCGGTTCAAACGCATGCCCTGGGTTGTCCCCGGTCAGAGAGCGCGGTCTCGAGGGGGGTACCAGTAGGGGCATCTTCACCCTCGGCTCAGTTCTCTCCCGTCAAGCGTCCGTTGCAGATCGGGGATGATTGCGGTCGATGGGCCGCACACATGAATAGGCAGAGCAGGCGACCGCCATACCTCCGACGGCCCCCCACTGTTATCGGCTGGTCAGCGCCCCGCGCCTACTAGCTCCGCCTCCCAGGCTGAGCGCCGACTCAAACAGGACATGAAGCGGGCTTCGGCTACGTCAGCGCTAAGGGACAAGCATGCCAGGGAATGGTGGGCCTAGTAAGACTGAATTGGGAACTTTTTGCTGGGAAGCCCCGATATAATGAGGTTAGACTTCTTCTACGGTCAGTTTAGATCATCCCACAAGACTCGTTTTTCCACCGGACCAGTTTCCGGGGAGTAGATCTCCTGGCCAAGCACTGCGACCGGTGCTCCTCAATGAACACCGCCAGCAAGAGTAGAGGGCAGGGGGACTTCCCTGCCCCTTCTAGCACTTGCTGGGTACGGTCGCCAAGAGATGTCTATTCCGACTGCAACTCTCCTGGACTTATCTTGTAAAGGAACACCCCTGCGGTATCGACTTCTGCCTGCGCTTCAGGCATCACGGCGACGCCAGCTACGGCAGGAAAACCAGGGAGTCCGGTGAACTGTGTAAGATATCCAGCGTTTCTAACCGCCCGGGTTACGTCATTGCTGTCAACGGTAAACGAGGCCTCGATGGCGACATACGCCGGCTGCCCTTTATCATCCAGCACGTGCATCACCATATCCGCATTCTTAAAGCTGGCTATTTGGCCCTTCTCTTCCTCTAGAGCCTTCGCCATCTTGGCGAATTCTATGACGGTTGTCTGCGGCATAGCGGCAATGAACTGAAAACCAAACTCATCTGCTATTCTGGGCAGGTTGTGAACCATTGCGCTACGGGCATGTCCACCCTTGACCAGGCCGAGGTCATCCCTGACACCGTCGAACTTGGTCTCCAGCCCTCCGAGCATGCTCTGGAGACCATCAACCTTGCTCTGGAGACCATCAACCTTGCCCTCAAAGCTGTCGAGTTTGGTCATCCACTCGTCCAGACCCTGCTTCACCATCTCAAGGACATCATTCGTCGCCGTTTGCGCCTTGCTGACCGCGTCAACAACAACGCCGTGGGCGTCCACACGGGCATCCACCGCCTTAACAAAATCATGGAGGGCGTCAAAGCGGCTGTCGTGGGCTTCCGATTCACGCTCACTCGCCTCGATAAACTCGAGCAGTTTGTCGCGCATGTCCGTGACGATGGCGAGGGACTCTTCGTTTTCTTCTGGCAGTGTAGTCATGCCCCTCATTATAGGGCATCCAACTGCCTCCGGGAACTACATGGCCCCAGCCCGGAGGCAATAAAAATGCCCACCACTAGGGCCTAAGGGATTCGGCTGCAGCTTCTCATCGTAGAGTCCCAAGGGTTCACTCATTTCGAACCTATTGGGCGGAGTGGCCGCGATCGGCACCGGGTGTCAGAACCGCCCTGTTACGCAGTCCTCGGCCGCCGGTTCAAACGCATGCCCTGGGTTGTCACCCGTGAGAAAGCGCGGTCTCGAGGGAGGTACGAGTAGGGGCATCTTCACCCTCGGCTCAATTCTCTCCCTTCAAGGGTCCGTTGCAGATCGGGGATGATTTCGGGCAATGGGCCGCACACATGAATAGGCAGATAGGGCGACCGCTATACCTCCGACGGCCCCCCACTGTTATCGGCTGGTCAGCGTCTTGGGCGGACCAGCTTCGCCTCCCCAGAGGCTGAGCGCCCACTCAAACAGGACATGAGGCGGGCTTCGGCTACGTCAGCGCTGAGAGACAAGCACATCAGGGAATCGTGGGCCGTGCGCAGGACTCGAACCTGCAATCTGACGATTAAGAGTCGCCTGCTCTTCCAAGTTGATCTAATGGCCCGCATCCGATTTGGGGAATGCGGTACCAGCGCAATTAACATTTTTTTCGACGAATAAGGGTCGATACACCGGATTGGCTCATCCGGCAGGAACAAGCATTCCCACGCGAATGCGCGCCTTCCCAGGTGACCCCTAGGAGGCCGTTGGTAGTTGTCTGCATCTGGGTGGTTGTGGTGGTAATCTCACTCGTGATCATCGGGGCTCTCCTGGAGAGCGTGTTTCAGATATTGGATTGTGGTGGACGGAAGGCAAGTCCACCATGTGAAGGTGGCTGAAGATCGGTCCTAAGCAGTGCCAAAATCTCTAGGGCTGAACGAATGATGCCCGCCAGCATCGATCTATAGGTTGAAAATTCGCTGTTTACACAGCTCCCGCCCCATCGAGGCCCTGTCCGAGAGCGCCATGCGCGCCAGAGAGTACGCAGGTTGAACGCGGTCGCCAACATGGTCCATTCTGCCGCCACCTTGGCCCTACCGCGGAGCAGGAATCTTCGCCCCGCCTGCTGCTCTTTGATGATGCCGAACACCGGTTCCACCAAGTGTTGTCTCCGCTTATATTTCTTCTGGGCTTCCTCAGTGGACATCCAGGCTCGGTGACTTCGCAGCGCTTGGTCGTGAGGCCCGATCTCTAGTGCACGTCCATGGCGTCGATCTTTGGTACACACCCCGAAGGCCGGACATCGACGGCACAAGGCCGCTGGGGCACGATACAAACGCATCCGTACGCCACGAGTGTCCTTCATTGTTGTGAAGCGAAGTCTCTGTCCTTCAGGACAGGTATAGCTGTCGGTGTCCTTGTCGTAAGTGAATCGATCCTTGTGGTACGGACTCTTCAGCGCCTTGCGCTGCGACTCCGGCATCACCACCTGCTGACCTCTATTGGCGCATTCCTCCAGGTTGCTCCCCGAGTGATAACCAGCATCGGCCAACGTCGTTTCTGCTTTCGTATCCGTCGTTTCCTCGGCCTGTTCAAGCATCGGGATCAGTCGAGCGAAGTCATTCGTCTCTTCCACCACCTCAACCGCTGTGACCAACATGCTCTTGTTGTTCCCTTCTAACTCCACCGGGGAGACCACTGCTTGAGCGTTGAAGGCCGGCATGATCCCCTGACGTGTCTTCATGAACTGAGCCTCTGCATCCGTCAGGTTGATCCGCTTGGAATCCGGTTCACCTGCCAACTCATCCATCGCCTCACGTACCCGATCTCTCAGGCCTTTCTTCTCCGCCAACTCCTTTGGTAGCCGTGCCGGTTCTGCATCTTCCCCACCCTCATTCTGAGCCTCCAGTTCCCTTATTGTCTCTTCCAACCGCTTCAACAGCCTGCGCAGCCCCTCCGCATCATACGTCCTATCTCTCGCCGCGTTCGCCCCCACCTTCGTGCCATCCACCGCCTGCACCGCCAGGCTCACCAGCTTCATCCTCACCGCCATCCGCACCGTCCGCTCGAATAGCTTTCTCATTCCCTGCCGATGTGCCTTGTAGAACCTCCACAACGTCACGTGATCCGGGCGCTGACATCCCGTCAACCACAGATAAGGTATCTGTTCGCCACACGCCATCTCCAGCTTTCGACTAGACCTCACTCCCGTCATGAACCCATACAACCACACGCTCAACAGACCTCGCGGGTGGTATGCTGGCGCTCCCAGTCGCCCTCCTTCTATCTCCACCCCTAGCTCCGCCCACTTCTCCTCCTCTAACGCATCTACGAACTCTCCCACGAATCGAGCCGGATGGTCCGCCGGCAGCAACTCCTCAAGACTCGGCGGCAATATCCACATCTGCTCTCGGCTCATCGCTCTATGTGGCATCTACCTATCCTCCAATCACCTGTCCTCCCTCAATTTTACTAATTTCTCTCATCCCTGACTTATGAAACACGCTCCTGGATAGCGCCACTACCACCGACTTCAGTCTGGCCGACAGATACGAGTCCGAACGCGCAGCCGCCTTACTCGAAGACAGATTGCGAGGTCCTAAGCCAGTTGCCGAACTGGTCATCGTTCAATCGCCGACTTTCACTGTCGATGATCCTGAGTTCCAGGAAATGGTCGAGTCTCTGCATGACGAGATCATGGCGTTGGGGCCTGACAAGGTGGAGTTGGGGGTGCACTACTATCTGTCCAACGATCCGATTTCGGTATCCCCGGACCGCAAGACCACAATACTGGCCTTCGTCCTGGCCGGCACCACGCAGGAGGCCACGGGGAACGTAGAAGACGTCGTTCACATTGTCCAAGAAGCCAACGAAGCGGCCGACTTTCGCGTGCTCATTGGCGGAGATGCCAGCGTAGCTTTCGAGAACAACGAGATGAGCGCGGCGGACTTGGAGAAAGGGGAGCGATTTGGCATCCCCATAGCGCTGATCATTCTGCTGGTGCTCTTCGGCACTATCGTCGCCATCTTTCTGCCGTTGGGGATCGCCATTGTCGCCATAATGCTGGCGCTCGCTGCCGTGGGGGTTATCGGTCAGTTCTTTCAGTTGATCTTCTTCGTCACGATGATGATCACGATGATTGGCCTTGCGGTGGGCATCGACTACTCGCTGCTGATCGTGTCTCGCTTTCGCGAGGAGATGAGCAGTGGTCTTGACAAGCAAGAGGCAATCTCGAAGACGGGTGATATGGCAGGCCGCACGGTGCTCTTCAGCGGCACCACCGTCGTGGTGGCACTCCTTGGAATGCTCATCGTTCCGGTGTCGTTCTTCCAGTCGCTGGGGCTCGGCGCCATCCTGGTTGTCATAGCGGCCTTGGCCGCGACCCTCACCCTCTTGCCTGCCGTGCTCTCGCTGCTCGGCTCCAGGGTGAACTTCCTGTCCATCCCTTTCCTCGCCAGATTCTCCCTTAAGGGTCCTCAGACCACAGAGCATGGATTCTGGGTGGCTGTTACTCGCGTCGTCACGCGCTACCCCATCGTCAGCATCCTCCTCATCGGCGTTCCGTTGATTGCCGGGATGACTAGTCCGGAAGATCGCCAACAACTAGCCCGCTACGTGTAGCGCATCTCGCGCGGACTTATCGGAAGAGATGTTGCCGATCAACTCATTATCCTTCGTATTCGTCCTTACGGAGTTGTCGCGGCGTTTAGTTTCCAGCAGCGTTTTGGCCACATATTGACCAAGCTGCGCCCGAAACGTGCCCGGAACGACGACTACACCAGATTCACCTCCTTGCTCGAAGCTTCGGTATTCGACGAGGAAGGCATCCGCTACGGATTGCCCGACCACGTGTATGCGGAAGAGTCTGCTAAGTGGTAAGTCCGGCGGCACTTTAGGAGTGTCCAACGCGGTCCCATTCACACTGCCGGCGGCGAGTTCAGTACTGCATCTGAGATTCTTCTACGACACGAAGATTCCGGACGATCAAAGCTCCACTGAATGACGTTTCGACGCAGGGCGCGCCGGCGCCGCTCGGCGAGGGGGCCGCAGACGCACGCCGGCAAGGAACGAACAGGCAATCTGCGATGAACTGGCGCTCGTGAGCGCTTGTAGTTATGTATTACAATCAACTTAACGCTTTTTCGGCTACGGTGATCCGGCGTTGCAGCCCACTCACTCTACAAGGAGCCCAAAGATGTCCCATCGTCTCCTGGATCGGGTCGATGCACCGAGCGATCTCAAGGCGCTGACCCACGAGGAGTTGGCCCAGGTTGCGCAAGAGGCGCGGGATATTATCATCTCCGTCATAAGCGAGCGCGGCGGTCATTTGGCTTCGAATCTAGGGGTCGTAGAGCTCACGCTGGCGCTGCACCGCATATTCGACAGTCCCAAGGACGGCATAGTCTGGGACACGACCAACCAGACCTACACCCACAAGTTGGTGACCGGGCGACGCGACGAATTCCAGAACATCCGATTGGAGGGCGGTCTTTCCGGCTTCGGCGAGCCAAGCGAAAGTCCGCACGACACGCTCTGCGCCGGCCACGCCGGCACCGGGCTTTCAATCGCTCTTGGCATCGCGGAAGGGGCGGCGAAGCTCCGGAGAGACTCGTGGACCATTGCGGTGGTTGGGGACGGGGCGATGACCTCTGGATCAAGCTTCGAGGCGCTGAACAACATCGTGCATCTCAACCCTGAGAAGTTCATCGTAGTCCTAAACGACAACGGGATGTCCATCTCTGAGAATATCGGGTTCCTTACGAACTGGCGCAATCGTCTGGTAACCCACCCGGAGTTCCACGCAATGTTCAGGCGCATGGAGGCCCTCTCGAAGAAAGTGCCCACCGGCGAGTTGCTGTACCGTCTTGTGAAGAGATTCAATACTGGTCTGGCAGGTTTGATCCTCCCCACGATGTTCTGGGCCGAGATGGGATTTCAATACCTTGGTCCGGTGGACGGCCACGATTTCAAGCAACTCGAAGGGACGCTCCGGCAAGCCAGGATGCCCACAGGCTCGGTGCCCCTGGTGCACGTTGTTACGCACAAGGGCCACGGCTACGAGCCGGCCGAAGATGATCCAGTCAAATTTCATCAGCCAAGTTCGCCGCTGGGGGATGGATCGGGAGCACCCACTTACTCGCACGTGTTTGCCCAGACGATCACACGCCTAATGCGGAAGGACGAATCCGTCGTCGGTATCAGCGCAGCGATGCTCGAGGGCACGGGGCTGGCGAAGGCCCAACGCGAATTCCCCGACCGAATCTTCGACGTGGGCATAGCGGAGCAGCACGCCGTCAGCATGGCGGCGGGTATGGCCTCCAATGGCCTGAATCCATTCGTCTCGATCTATTCCACGTTCCTGCAACGGGCCTTCGATCAAATAGTCCACGACGTGTGTCTGCGGGATCTGCCTGTGACGATAATCGCCGATCGCGCTGGTCTGGTCGGCGAAGATGGCAAGACTCACCACGGCGCGTTCGACATCTCGTATCTGCGGTGTCTGCCAAACGCCGTCGTTGCGGCGCCGATGGACGAAAACGAGCTGCAGCATCTTGTCTACACGGCCTATAGGCATCAGGGCCCCTTCGCAATTCGAATTGCGAGGGGAGCTGGCATTGGGACCCCGCTCGACAGTGACCTCAAGGAGTTGCCGATCGGCAGGGGCTCTGTTGTTAAAGAGGGCCGCGACGTCGTGATCTTCGCTCTGGGCAAGCCGGCCAACGCAGCCTTGAGGGCAGCGGAGGTGCTTGCTGAGGAAGGTATTTCTTGTGGCGTGGTTAACCCGATATTTGTAAAGCCGCTCGACGTCGATCTGCTCTTGGACGCAGCCCGTAGCGCCCGCCGCATCGTCACGGTAGAAGAGAACGTGCTCGCGGGCGGCTTCGGCTCGGCCGTACTTGAAGTTCTCGCTGAAGCCGGACTGCACGGTGTATCGGTCCACCGCATTGGCATGCCGGATTCGTTCATCGAGCATGGCACCGCGCCTGATCAACGCCGCCAGCACCAGCTGGACGCCGAGGGCATCGCCCAACAAGTCCGGAACGTCTTCTTTCCCGAGGTCGAAATCCTCGCGTCACCGCAGAGAGTTTGATTCGTGAAGGTCTATCTAGCAGCCCCGCGTGGTTTCTGTGCGGGCGTCGATAGGGCGATCGACGTGGTGGAGATCGCGCTTGAGCGATTCGGTCCCCCGGTGTACCTGAAACACGAGATCGTGCACAACTCTTACGTGGGCAAGTCCTTGGAGGCGCGAGGGGCCGTAACTGTCGAAGACGTCCGGGACATTCCGGAAGGGGCAAACGTAATATTCTCGGCGCATGGCTCGCGGCCAGAAGACTTCCAAGCTGCACGAGAACGGAACCTCAACGTCATCGATGCGACATGTCCGCTCGTGACCAAGGTGCACAACGAGGCCCGCAAGTATAGCCGAGAGGGTCGCAAGATCATCATGGTGGGGCACCGCGGACACCAAGAGGTCAAGGGCACCATGGGACAGGCGCCAATGGCGCTGGTGGATGACCGCGAGGACGTAAGTCTCCCCGAGTGGGATGAATCCACCGAGGTCGCCATTCTCACTCAGACTACTCTTTCCGTCGAGGACACGCGCCGGTCGATCGAGGCGATCCGGCAGCGCTTCTCCAGCGCCATCATCCGCAACGACCTGTGCTACGCGACGACAAACCGCCAGGCGGCGGTGAAGGAGCTCTGCGAGGTGGTGGAGGTTGTGCTCGTCATCGGCGCCTCGAACAGCTCGAACTGCATGAGACTCCGCGAAGTCGCCGAGGCCCAAGGTAGACCTGCCTACTTGATAAATGGTCCGGAGGAGCTGGATTCCAGTTGGCTGATGGGCGTCCAGTCGGTGGGTATAACCTCAGGCGCGTCGACGCCCGAGACTCTTGTCCATAAGGTGGTGGAGGCGATCGGGCCGGAAGAGGTTAATCACGTCCAGAGTATCGAAGAGGACGTGAGCTTCGTTCTCCCGCGCGCGCTTCGCTAGCGTCCTGGCCGGCGGGGGCATTCACAGAATCTTCGACTCGTTCCGATGGACGGGGTTCGAAGACTCGCTTGGGGGTCACGGTGTTCCCGTTGCCTGGGCTAGCTCACGAGCGGCCGCTCGGTGTCCTGTTTGAACAGCATGGCTGCGTAGGCCCCGTAGTCTCCACCCACTACGAGCCGCGCCATAACATTCGTATCGACGACGATCATGGCCTACCGGCGTCCCGCATATCTCTGAAGGTTTCCTCACTCAGATCGATCCGCCCCATGGTCTGGTGTCGAAGGCGTATCCGCTCCAGAAGTTTCTCGACATTTACTGGTTCGCTGTGAACCGACGCCGTAAGCCGCGCGAGTATCTCTCCGTTCAAGCTGCGGTGGTTTCGCTTTGCGGCTGACTTGAGCTCTCGATGCAAACGATGGGGTAAGCCCCGGAGCGATATGTCGGGCACGTTGTCCTCCTTCGCGTCACAGTCCTCTCAGTCATGAAGTCCGACGATATCACAGCATTTGAAACGCCGGCGCTGGCCTGAACCTCAACGCGACGGTTCTTGATTTTGCCCGGATTGTTGGGATACGACACACAACTGGAGTTCGAACCTCGATTCAAAGATTGTCAGTGGTTCGACTACTCCCTCGCTCAAGTGGAATGTGTCTTCAATGCGAACCCCGCCGATGCCCGGTACCGACAGCACGGAGTGTCCCACGGTTAGGGTCATCCCGTCGCGGAGCGGAACGCGAGAGTCCGCAGGATGGATAGTAGGTCGAGGCATCTCCTCAAAGTCGAGACCTATGCTATGGCTGAATCCGGAGACGTAGAAGTCTTCGTACCCATCTTCGGAAAAGACCGCCCGGGCCGCTGCGTCGATGGCCCGATTTGGCGCGCCGGGCTTGATTGCCTCTATCCCGGCTGCCTGCGCGCGCCTGTACGTGTCGAACATCGCCCGCTGCTTTGGGGTGGGCGGGCCGACGACAAATGTACGAGCGAGGTTGGCGCAGTAGCCCTTGAATCTAGGGACTAGGTCGATCACGACTAGGTCACCGGCCTGAATCTCCTTGTGAGTCGTCGTACCGTGCAGCCACCCCGATCGGATTCCAGAGTTTACGAAAACGGGTGTCGCGACCCCATCTCCACCGGCCTTACGCATTGCGTATTCGATCTCAGCGCCGACCTCGTTCTCTGTAATTCCGGGCTTGAGCCATTTGGATGCTGTGTCCATCCCGA
Source organism: Chloroflexota bacterium (assembly GCA_965220775.1). Taxonomy (GTDB): domain Bacteria; phylum Chloroflexota; class UBA6077; order FW602-bin22; family JBCLEL01. Next base: position 2,574,663 of record OZ244845.1, on the reverse strand, counting down.
CCACGGCTATCCGCGCCGCCTTGCGCATCAGCTCGATCTCAGACTCGTCTTTGATCATGCGGAGCTCATCCATGACCGGGGCGATATCGGCGACCTGCACTTTGGGGTTGGCCCGCTGAAACAGATTGAGCAGGAATGCCGGTGTGGAAAACCACATCTGCACGCCAACCTTCGTAGACTCCTTGTTGCCCGCCATTTGGCGCATTACCCCGACGACATCCTTGATCTGCTGCCCTACGGTTGCGAAGATTCGGACGTCGTCAATGCCAAGCGACTCCTTGACTTCGTCCTCCTCGCCAACAAACGTGATGACAAGGGGCGGCCCCAACGCAGGAATGATCGCGCGCGGTTGAAAGCGGTCTTCTCCAAAGAAGTAAATATAGTCATCGTGGGTCAGAATCAAATAGGCGTCGAACCCTTGGTCCCGCATGCGCTGCTGTGCGCGAAAAAGACGACTCTTGTTAAGCAATGCGTCCGCCCTCCTTCTACTGTACTGAAGCGATTCCATATGGTGTGCGCTCAAGTCTGCGTCACGTATAAGCGACTGGAACCGTCTTCCCTCTCAAATTGTAGTACACCGTCAGCGCGATCATCGGCCTGACTGAGGGCATTATTTGCCTTGCCAAGTCCGATGAACAGTTCTACGAGACCTGCGTGGTGAGCCAGAGGGCTTGGTTCTAGTCGGAATGGTCGCGACTGCGCCTGGCGCCGGCCGGCAAGGACTGCTCACCGCCGGCGGCCGGTCAGTTGTTCGCTGGGCTGTGGTTGACTCCTGGTCCAGCCTTCCAGCTGTACCGCCCGTCTCAAGCCAATGCCCGAAAGAGGAGCGCCTGGTCCTCGCTAGTCTACGTCTATGTCGAGAATGTACCGTGCGGCTCGTGAGATGCGTTGCCAGGTCTCGTCGCGGATGTACCTGCGCTGAACGAGCTGCTGCTCGTGCTCCCGCGCGGTGAAATAGCAGTGCAGCGCTCGGCGATTGCCGCTCTTGGTGCGATTCAGAGTGCCGCCATGCCAGGTGTGGCTGTTGAACACCGCGACCGTGCCCGCCGGAGCGACGAGATGATCTTCCTTTGGATGCGTCGCCAGCGCGTCTTCGAGCGCACTGCCGGGATGTCTCCCTTTGTGTGTGCCGGGGACGAGGCGCGTGCATCCGTTCTCTTCGGTGAAGTCATCAAGCAGCCAAATCGAGTTGCAGACGTGGAAACGCCCGTCGTAGTCGGTGGACCAGTCGGCGTGCAGGCGCTGGTGGCCCTCGCCAGGGAGAGCATCTCGCGCATTCAGCGACGACAGCTTGAAATCGCGACCGATGACATGGTGGATGCCTGCCAGCACCGTCGGGTGGGTGTATACATCGTCGAACGCCGCACCCTTGTTCACCAGGTCCGCGAGACGCCGTGTGCCCGTTTCTTGATGCACTTCCAATCCCGCGCCGGCGCCCTCCGCCTCGCATAGACTCTCGAATCGCTCCCGCAGCGCCGCCAGCCACGGGCCGTCAATCAGGCCAGGCAGCACGGTATACCCCTTCTCATCGAGCTCGGCTCTCTTTTCTTGGGTCAAACCCTGCTCGGTGACGCCCAGGTCTTCCAGAGCTTGGCTTATATCCAACTACTCCCTCCTTAGGAATCTCGGCTCCAGCGTCCCTACCAATGGCCTCCGTGGTCCGGGCTGACTCGCTTTCCCTGCGCGATGGCATGCTCGTGGGTCACCCACGAAGTAAGCAAGTCCCCTGCCCTCATTGAGCCGTATCGAGAAGTGTACACGGTCCACCACGCCGGCAATGGGCGTGGCTGTCCTGTATACTTCGACGACTTCGGTAGCGGCGGCGTCGATATTACGCCTCTGGGCGCCAGGGCAAGACCCTGGTCTATGGAATCTCCTGCGGAGGAGTCTGATGCGGCCGGCGATCTTGGCTTGCCTCGCTTTGGCCGTCTTGGCGGCCACCGCGTGTGCCGAGATCGGCGCGGCTCCCTGTCCGGAGGGAACCGACCCATTCGTCGAGTACCAGCTATTCCTGGGCCGGAGCAATCAATCCGGCGAGGTGGTGGACGATGCGGCGTGGGATGCCTTCTTGGGAGATACTGTGACCCCACGGTTCCCTGACGGCCTGACCGTCCTTGACGCTCGGGGCCAGTGGCGCGACTCGGATGGATCGATTCAGAAGGAGCGTTCGAAGCTGCTGATAATCCTGGCGCCGCCGGGAGACGATGGGATGCGCCGGATCGACGAGATCTCGGACCAGTACAAGCGCCGGTTCGGCCAGGAGTCAGTGCTCCAAGTGGTAGACGAGACCTGCGTTTCGTTCTACTGATCATGCATTGGGTATCGAGCCGGACCGGCGTTTACATTTGATGCGTACCTGCGTACCTGCGTACCTGCGTACCCAAGACGCTCCCTATAGTCGACCTAGCTTACTTGCGTCTGTAATGATACCGCCACGTCCGACGCACCACGCAAGATGGCATTGTCTTGCGTTACCAATGGCACGCCCAACGACCTTGCCAATGCGACGAACTCCGCGTCATACGCCGTAAGGCCGCACTCCAACGCGGTATCGATCACATAAGGTCCGCTCAAACTGGCAATGCGACCTCCCAGAATCATTGAGGCGTCATCGCTCATCGCCTTGGCCTGGTCTGGATTCAATTCGCCCCTGCGGACGAAACCAACCAGGACGTTGCGCAACTCGCTCAGCAGGAGGCGTGGCGCGGCCCATTCAGCGTCCTTTTCGAGCAGCTTGATCGCGTCGATTCCTTCTTGTTCACCCATCAAGAGCCGCACCATGACATTCGTGTCGACTACGATCACGGCCGGCCGGCGTTCCGCATCTCGCGGAGAGTCTCATCACTCAGATCGATCTGACCGATGGTCTCGCGTCGAAGGCGTATGCGTCTCAGGAGCGCCTCGACGTCCAGCGGTTCGTCGTCAATCGACGCCGTCAGCCTGGCGAGTATCTCACCGTTCAGGCTGCGGTGGTTTCGCTTGGCGGCTGACTTGAGCTCTCGGTGTAAACTCTGCGGGATTCCTCGTAGCGCGACGTCGGGCATGCCGGCCTCCCTCCAGGAAAAGTTATCGTATTGATAGCTATATAGTATCATTGGCCGCCTTTTTCGCATAGATTGCGCCAGGCTTCGGAAGCGGGACCAGCTGGCTGTAACTCTGATCCATCGACATCCAAGAAGAACTCCGGTAGGTCTAACCACGGCCGGCCTTTGCGCGCCGAATACTCTTGTATTGGGCGTGGTAAGCTCTGCGGATGAATTCCGGCCCCACACTTAAACAGTCCAGCGAGAAGCAGACCGAACGATACCACGGGTTGGATGGCCTCAGAGGATTCGCGATGCTGATGGGCATCGTGGTCCACGCGACTTTGCCCTACTTCTCGCGGATCGCCGAAATCGAGTACTTCTGGCCGGCGGACGACGACCAGTCCATCCTGCTGTTCGTGGTGTTCGACTTCATCCACGCCTGGCGGATGCCGACGTTCTTCCTGTTGGCGGGTTTCTTCGCCCACCTGGCGTTGGTCCGGCGCCCGACGTCGACGTTCGTTATCGATAGGTTGAAGAGAATCGCACTGCCGCTGGTGTTGTTCGGAGCGGTGATGGTCGTGATCATCCCTCCGATATGGATCTACGGTTGGTACGGCAGCATCTCCATCGAGGCATTCCAGGACGTGCTAGGTGAGAGGCAGGACCTCGACTCCAGCGGCGAGCTCGTCGCCCATCTTTGGTTCCTTTACTACCTGCTAGTCATGTACGCCGCGCTGATAGGCTTCCGGCTGCTGGGAAGGCTCCGGCGCGCGCCGGCGAGCGTCGGGGCAGCCGGCCGGCCCTCGCTCGGCAGATACACCGGCAACGCCGTCTACATGCGCTTACCGCTGCTGATGACACTGGCAGCGGTGATCCTGCTCGTCGTCCGGGCCGGCGACCAGTCAAGGCCGATCTGGCCGCTGAACGTGCCTGACGTGCTGTACGGCTCACTGTTCTTCTTCTATGGATACGGACTCTACGCTCGGCGAAAGCTTATCGATCGGCTTAGGGGAACGGGTTCGTTGGCCGCTTTGTGGGCCATTGGGACGGCGATGTTCTTCATCCACCTGGTGCTGGTAGGGGCGATGGACGAGTCCTCCAAGCAGGGCGTAGACGGCGAGACAATCGCGTTCCTTTGGCTGGTCGGGACAGTATTCTATGGTGCGTCGGCGGTCTTGTTCAGCCTCGGGTTAGTCGGTATCTTCGAGCGGTTGCTGCGGTCATCCCGCGCGTGGGTTCGCTGGCTGGCAGACTCGTCGTACTGGATATACATAGTACATCTGCCGGTTGTGACGTTCCTGACCTTCTATCTGGCCCACCTCGACAGGCAGGGCCGGCTGGAATACCTGACCGGCTTCAGCTGGAGCGCTGAGTTGAAGTTCTTGGCAGCGTGCGTCGTGACCACAGTACTTGGGTTGGTGACATATCGGTACCTGGTTCGGTACACACTCCTTGGCACACTGCTGAACGGGAAGAGGAGCGCGACCTAGTCTCAACCGTGGCGGCAACAGCCGGGGCGGCGAGTGAGAACCCTTGGAGGACCCGCACTGATACCCTGAGGTCCGCCTCGATCGGCAGCTCGCGGACGCGCCGGCGCTTTTAGACCCCCTAACGGAGATGGCCTGGCTGTACGAGCCATGAAGTTGAACGGGTTGACTGTCTCCCAGAGATTGTGACCCGGTTAGGGTCCGGCCAGTCAGACTACTTGGGCCCGCGTGTTCGACGGCCCGACAAGTCAAGCAAGGAGGAAGCATGGGCTTCGATTTCGAAAGTCACCTCGGCGCAGTAGAGCGCTCCGTGTCGTTGCTGGAGCGCGATGGACTACCCGCCGGCGCCGTCACTCTTTCTCGAAGCTATGCGACGACAGTTGAAGACTTGTGGGACGCCGTGACGAACGGCGAGCGAATTCCGCGCTGGTTTCTGCCGATCAGCGGCGAGCTCGAACTCGGCGGTCGCTATCAGTTGGAAGGCAACGCAGGCGGCGTGATCACGGCGTGCGAACGCCCATCACATTTCGCGCTCACATGGGGGTTCGGCGAGGATACCAGTTGGGTGGAGGTACGTTTCTCGGACGACGGAGTCTGCCGCGCGGGGCTTACACTCACGCACACCGCGCACCTTTCAGAACACTGGGGCGAGTACGGGCTGGGCGCGGTCGGCGTCGGCTGGGAGATGGGTCTCATGGGATTCGCGACCCATCTCACGCAACCGACCGAACCAATGCCGGACGAAGCCGCTCTTGCCACTTCACCGGATGGCAAGGCGCACGACCGATGCGGGTGAGGAGTCATGGATACGGTACACAAAGGCTCGAAGGTTGGTGGGCCGGAGCGTACTGAACTGCGAACTTTTCGATTGGCCGTCGCCTTATGGCTCATTGACGAGAACTCTGCATTAGATGTGCGTCTCCCAGGGGGCAGGCGTAGCACACGAACGATCACTCGCCCCTGGCCCCTGCGAGGATCTTGCGCTGCAACAGCGCGAAGGCGGCGACGCCTTCGATTACTTTGAATACCGTTAAGATACCGAAACCCTGCTCAGCAGTTCAAGGGAAGAGAGCGAACAGGGTGCCCTGGAAGAGGGCGTGCCTGAACTGGTTGTGCTCCACCCCTTTGGCTGCGCTCAAGGCATGCTTCGTGGCGGTGCTGGAGGACCGGCAGGAGCAGGAGACGCCGACCCCGCCGTCTAATTATTCATTGCGTAGGGCCGGATCAAGGGTCAGAAGTGACCATACGCAGGGAGCCTTCGTTCCAGCACCCCCAGGTTCCTACCGCAGATCGCGCTTGCCGTCACCTAAACCCGTACCACTCGAACTGCGAAGTTGCTGACATCTGGCGCGCTGGCGCGCGCTGTGTCGATGACGATTGCGAGTACCCACGCAGCAGCGCTCGCCGTCCATTCAGGCAGCGAAACCGACACGCCGAGGCCCGAGCGCGCGGGGGAGATGGAGCGGATCGGCGTCTCGACCGCCGCTTTGATCGAGTGCCGCTCAGGCACGGCTACTACCGGTCCGAACTCGAACGATCCGGTGTTCTTCCGCTGGAGGCTAGCGACCAACTCTGCCTCGGTATGCCCCCCGAGCAACTCCTGGTCGAATGCGATGAGCGCATCTGCTCTCCCCTTCAGGGTAGTGTTAAACCAGTTGAGCATACTGACAAGATCAGCGTAAGATTGCGTCCTGGGTTCCAGGAAATTTGCCGTCACCTGGAGCCCAGACAACTCGACGTCCCCAAAGCGGCGGAGCGCGTCATCGAAGCACTGGATCAACGCCGGCAGCGCCATAGCTGGCTCGATGGGGCGTCGGCGTACCCCTAACGCTGCCCAATCTGGGGTCGGCGCCGGCGGCGCCCTGTATTGCTCGACGTCACCAACTTCCAGTCCGACCTGCACCCATCCGATCCGGGATGCGTCAATCCCGGCGGTCAGTTCCGCCTCGTTCATGTCCCAGAGCAGTGGGCGGCGGCGAGCCGACGTGGTGGACCAGCCCATCAATTCAGCACGCGCTCTGAAAACGCTGTAGAGATCCTCCTCCTCGGAATCAATCAGGTTCGTGCCCGGGGAAAGCTGTCCGAAAGCCTCGACGAAAAGCAAAGACGACATGACAGCTGCTCTCCTTCAAGCCAGACTGTCTCGGCGGAGCCGCTAACTATGTGGAGCGGGTCACCGGCACCGCTCTCGATTCTGGTGGGCCATGCAGGAATCGAACCTGCAACCTGACGATTAAGAGTCGCCTGCTCTGCCTAGTTGAGCTAATGGCCCGCGTCTGATCTCGCGAATGCCGCGCCGGCGTAATTATATTTTCCCCGACCAATATGGGTCAACACGCCGGATTGCGTCGCTCGTTATCCAGCTCGGTTCTCGGAGTTCCAATATCGCTCGAGACTGGCGGCCTACTCCCAGCGGAACAGTCGCGCGCCGGCGGCTACGCAGAGCGCCGCTATCGCTGCCAGGTAGGCGAACGAGACCCAGATCGGGATGCCGATAGTCGTTTCCACGTCCCAGGTCCCGCCCAGCCAGAGGAACGTGAGCAGGTCGTAGGCGTGGGTCAGCGGCAACCAATCGCCCACCGCGCGAAGCGCGGCGTCACATGCCGATCCCGCGTTCATCCAGCAGACCGCTTAGCACAGCCCATACCACAAGCTCCTGCTTCGTCCCGATCCCCAGCTTGTCCTGAATAGCGTAGATAGCGTTGCGGATAGTGACCGGCTGATTTCCCCTCACTTTTGCGATCCCCGCATAGGAATTGCCTTGAGCGAATAGGCCAAGTATCTCCCTCTCCCGCGGGGTCAGCCTGCTGGATTCGTGGATCTTTCGCCGCGGTGTCTCACGGATTCCGGAGATCACGCGTCTAATTGAGTCGCGCGGTATTCGGAACTCACCGGCCGCCACCTCACGGAGCGTACGCAACAAGACCTTTTTGCCGGAGTACTTCTGGACGTATCCGATCGCGCCCGCGGCGATGGCCTCAACCACTGCATCCTCTTCAGGTGCGGCTGTGAGGATCAACACTCTCGTATCCGGAAGTGCCTCAGTAATCTCCCGGCAGGCGTCTATACCGTTCTTGTTAGGCATTATCACATCCATAATGATCACGTCCGGCTTGACACTCAGAGCAACTCTAACCGCGGCCTCGCCATCTGAGGCCTGGCCAACCACGTCGAATACGCCTTGTCTATCTAGCAGTTCATGCAGGCCGTCCCGCATTATTTCGTGGTCATCCACCAGCAATACCCTGATTCGTGGTGTAGGCGACAAGTCAAAGGCCCCCTTGGTCCGCCGAAAACGGGACCGTGCAAGTTACGGTAGTGCCGCGTCCGAATTCACCCGGTTTCGCCGTGACTGTGCCTCCCATGCGCTGGGCGTCACCCGTCATGTTCTTGAAACCCTGGCCGCGGTCCCGGAAGTCAGGAGGGAGGCCGACCCCGTCGTCGGATATGGACATGCGGAGCCCATTCTCTTCGAATCTCAGCGAGACGGTGACCTTTGTGGCGTTGGAATGGCGAAGCGTGTTCGCCATAGTGTTATGAGCAATCGTGAAAAGCAAGCGACGCGTAGTGGTAGAGAGTTGTGGCTCTTGGCCGGACTGGACCACGTCTGTGGGGATCGACGTGATCGCAGCGAACGTCGCGGCGTGCGACTTCAGCACGCGGCTCAACGTTCCTCCCTCGAATATGGGACCGATACCGATGGGGTGCCTCAGCTCCCACATCGTAGACTTCGACAGCGCATGTGTGGCGCAGAGCTTGGTGAGAAGCTCATTGCGGTTGTCGTGCTCGTGGTCCTCCACAAGCTCGATTGCGGTCTCCAACCCCAGGTCGATCATGTACGCGGACTGGGCCAGAGTATCGTGGATGGTTTGAGATTGCTCTATTCGCGCCCGCTGCAGGTCCCGCTCCCGTTCCACGGCCTCTTTCCTTTTTTGCCGCTCAAACCTGGACACCAGATTGACCGCCGCCACTACTGCGTACATGACGACGATTCGTGTGAACAGGACCTTCTCCTCTTTGATCTCGAAATCGACACCTGGCTCAATCGCCAGGCTAATCGCGGTATACGCGGCTGCTACCGCCGTGACCCCCAAGAAACTGACACTGAAGGACGTAAACACCACGGCAAACATGGCCAACGCTGGGTAGTACAGCACGAAGAAGGTGTTCGCGAACCCGCCGGCAATCGCCAGGCCCGCTGTCACCATCAGCAGATCCATCGCGCTGAGCACGAACGCCCAACGCAACGTCAAGATACGTTTGGTCTTGATGCGGTAGTGGGTGTAGCCGTTCAGTGCCAACAGGTAGACCGCGAACAGCGTATGGGCAAGATAGGCAGGGTGGTCAAAGTTTACTCGATAGTGCAGTTGAGCTAACCAGGCAATCAAGACGAACCATCGCACCCAAACCGAAATACTCAGGTTAAAGCGCAGGTCGTCCTGATCCGTCCAGTCAACCGCGCCTCCTGACGCTCTAAGGGGACCAAGTGGCCTGTTGCCCAGATCCAAGCCTCGCCTCCAAGATTTCGTGCCGATCGGTTGCGGTGGTGAGGTTCGCTCATACCACACACGACAGGTGCAAATGTACCACCTCAAATAGGTACGAACAAACCTTACGGCGCCTTCCGAGAAACGAAAAAGTTACCAGTGCAAACATTACAGGGCGTTCCCGGTGCTAATGAAGTCAACGTTGAACTACAAAGATCGGATCGATCAGAATTTTGTTGCGTTGACGAAGGAGGACTCAGGTGCAAGTTCACGTTCGTGTCATGCGTTGGCCCAGCGTCCTGATAGGGGTGTTGCTCATTGCCGCCGTTCTATCCGCCTGCGAGGTGGACATTACTGAGCCAACGGAGGATGCGGCGACGCCTGCGCAAGACGTTGAGTCTACAGTGCAGGCGATGGTCGAGGCCAGGCTCACCACCGAGCCCACTACCACGCCTACGCAAGATGTCGAGTCGACGGTGCAAGCGATGGTCGAAGCCAGGCTCACCACCGAGCCGACCACGACTCCTACGCCAAACGTCGAGTCTACGGTGCAGGCAAGGGTCGCGGCTACGCTCGCCACCGAGCTGACTACGACCTCGGCGCCCGCTGCAACCGCAACAACCGAACCCGCGGCAACAGCGACAACCGAGCCGGCTGCAACCGCAACGACCGCGCCGGCTGCAACCGCAACAATCGAGCCGGCTGCAACCGCAACAACCGAACCCACAGCAACAGCGACAATCGAGCCGGCTGCAACCGCAACAACCGAACCCACAGCAACAGCGACAACCGCGGCAACCTCGACACCGACGGTCACGTCTGAATGCGTGGAAAGAGACAGGGAAGCGCTGGTCGCGCTTTACAACGCCATGGACGGAGCGAATTGGCGACAGAACAGGAACTGGGGAACGGAAGAATCAATCGCCAAATGGCATGGCGTAACCACAGACGTTGATGGCTGTGTGACTCACCTGCAGCTCGGCGATAACGAGTTGCGTGGCAAGATTCCTACCGAGTTGGGTACCATTTCGAATCTGATAGTGCTCGACCTCAGTGAGAACAATGCCATCACTGGGCAAATCCCACCCGAACTTGGCAGCCTTTCCAACCTAGAAGTACTGAACTTAACGGACCAGACTGGGCAATCCGATCGGAATCAGGCCCTGACCGGTGAGATCCCGCCAGAATTGTGGAGCCTGACAAAACTGCGTGTGCTGAATCTCGGGTGGCACATGTTGAGTGGAGAGATTCCGCCGCAGTTGGGTGGCCTTACGAATTTGGAAACCCTTAATCTTGCCGGTAATAGGAATTTGAGCGGAGAGATTCCTCCGCAGTTGGGCGACCTTGCGAAACTACAGTCGTTGCGGCTCAACCACAACGACCTGGGTGGCGATATACCGCGGGAGTTGGGCCAACTCTCTAATTTGAAGAGCCTGTTCCTTTCATCCAATAACTTGGGCGGCGACATTCCGGCCGAACTCGCGAATCTTGCCCAGCTGAACTCTCTTTACCTCGGCAACAACAACTTTAGCGGTGAGATTCCAGCCGCACTGGGTCGCCTTTCCAATTTGGAGACGCTGAATCTCAGTGACAACAGCCTGGCCGGGGAGATTCCCGCTGAACTGGGTAACGTTTCCAAGTTGAAGGCTCTTGACCTCAGAAACAACAATTTGACTGGAGAGATTCCCGCTGAGATGGGCAGCCTGTCCCGGTTGCAGGCGCTCTACCTTGATGGTAACCAATTGACCGGTTGCGTGCCCGACGTATTCCGCGCTCTCGTGAAGGCCGACCGCGACAAGGACAGGACCGACGTCGACGAACTCAATCTTGTGTTCTGCACATCGAGCGTCACATGCGCTACAGGAACTGCGGTCGCCGATGCCCCCAACAACCCAGGGCTCGTGTCCGACTGCGAGGTTTTGCTGTCGGCCCGTGATACCGTCGACCACTCAGGGACGCTGAATTGGTCGCCTAACACGCCAATCACAAGTTGGACCGGCATCGGCGTCGGGGGTTCGCCGCGGCGCGTCACGACCCTCGTCCTGAACGACCTGGCGGGAGGAGAGATCCCGCCCGCGCTGGGGAATCTGTCCGAATTAAGCGAGTTGGAGCTCGACTGGAATGACCTCAGCGGCGAAATTCCGTCGGAGCTTGGTAATCTCGTTAATCTGAGGCGGCTGGACCTCGACAACAATGAGTTGATCGGTGAGATTCCGCCCCAACTGGGGAATTTGACCCGCCTGACAGAGCTGGATCTGGACGGTAATGAATTGACTGGGCCTATCCCTGCCGAATTAGGCAACCTTACGAATTTGACCAGGCTGGATCTCGACTTCAACAATCTAACCGGGACAATTCCGTCCGCATTGGGCGATCTCTCCAGGCTCACCGAGTTGGCGCTGCACGCAAACGACTTGACTGGAGAAATTCCGTCTGTATTGGGCCAATTAACCGGGCTGACGGTGCTGGACTTGGGCTACAATCGCCTCGTAGGAGAGTTGCCGCCAGAACTTGGGGATCTTACGGGACTGGACTTTCTGATCCTGTCAAGCAACGGATTCACAGGTGAGATGCCCTCGTGGCTCGGCAACTTGTCAGGCGTGACGCTGCTCTGGCTCGATAACAACGGCTTCACGGGCAATATACCAACCGTGTTGGGTGGCCTGGCAAACCTTGGCGACCTAAAGCTCGCCGGCAACCAGCTATCCGGCTGCATTCCCGTTGAGTTGCGAGACGTTTCCAAGAACGACTTGGACGAGACCGGTTTGCAGTACTGCCAGTAGAGTTGTGGGGCCTACCTTGTTACGCATCATCATTCAAACGTAGTGTTGAACTTGGGCGGCAAAGCGATGGCGAACTGGCCTGGAGCAGACGTACGCCGGCGATGCGCTCACCTCGCGCGATGTGTCGCCGGCGGAAGTAAACCGCGTTAAGGCATCGCTGGCCAAAAGGTCACCTCGGTGCGGCTCTGTCCTGATAAATGGGACCTGTTTCGAGAACACGCAGTGTACCTAGAAACCTCTGAGGATGCGTTGCGCGGCGAAGCGCTGAAGCAGCTTCGCGTGGAGATGGATTCTTGCCACCCGCTGGGCGTGGTCCCTTACCCAACCAGCCGGCTCCTCACTCCCAGCGGAACAGCCGCGCGCCGGCGGCTACGCACACCGCCGCTATCGCCGCCAGGTAGGCGAACGAGACCCAGATCGGCATGCCGATAGTCGTTTCCACGTCCCAGGTCCCGCCCAGCCAGAGGAACGTGAGCAGGTCGTAGGCGTGGGTCAGCGGCAGCCAGTCGCCGACTGCCCGGAGCACCGCCGGAAAGGACTCCCGGGGGCCGAACGAGCCGCTCAGCACATACATTGGAAAGAACAACGCTAGACCCAGTCCCAACGCGGTCCGTACGTTGCGGATTCGGGCGGTGAGGGCCGTCCCCAAAGCGGTGAACGCCAGGTACGACACCAGAATCGCGAGCGCGACCAGCGCCACGTCGCCGCCAAAGCGTACTTCGAATACCAGCCATCCTACAACGAGCATCAGAGCCAGGGACGCCAGGACGACCAACGCGCCGATCGCCAACGGCGCGATTATCAGCATGTAAGAGGGCATTGGCGTGGCGCGGTAACGCCTGAACACACCGTGTTGGCGAAACTCCACCAGCGTTTGGGGCAATGCCACCATCCCGAATATGGCCGTGACCCAGGCGATGTTGCCGGCGAGCAGCACGTCCCGGACGTGGAACATGTCCACTCCGCCACCTTCGCGGTCGACCGGAATCTCGATATCGCCGATCGAGAATCCGAGGGCGAGGAAGATTGCCAGCGGAAGTATGATGGACATAAACATAGCCGCTGGTTCCCGCACCGCCAGCAGCAACTCTGTATAGATCAGCCTGCGAAAGGCGGTCGTGTTCATGCCTGTACTCCTAGTGGGTTTTCATTTCCGACGGCTAGAAAGTAGATGTCGTCCAGATTCGCCGGCCGCGTCTGCATTACGCCGGCGGATACCCCCTCGCGTCGTAGAAAGGCGGTCACGTCGCCCACCATGTCACCATCCCCATATAAGTAAAAGTCGGACTGCGTTGTGCGGACGTGGATTACCGCCGGCAGCGCTTCCAGATCTTTCGCTCGGACGGACCCTAACCCGGCTCGGGGCAGTACGACTCGGGCCGCCAGCCCGGACTCCTGTATGAGGCGGTCGGGCGGTCCAGAGGTTACGACGCGGCCTTGGTTCATCAGAAGCACCGTGTCGCAGTACTCACGCGCCTCCTCCATGTAGTGGGTGGTCGCGACGATCGTCATACCACGTGCGTTCTGCCGCCGGAGGTAGCTCCAGAATTGGAATCGGGACTCAGGGTCCAAGCCGGTGGTGGGTTCGTCGAGGAACACGATTTCCGGATCGCCGACGAGAGCGAGGGCGATGTTGACTCGCCGCTTCTGGCCGCCGGAGAGGGAGCCGTAGTGCTTGGAAAGGCACTCTTCTAATCCCAACTCGTCGCTGAGCTCTGGCAATGGAATGGATCTTTCGTACAGCGCCGCGAAAAGCCCGAGCGCCTCCCTGGCCTTCATGCGCGGCGGAATCCCTGTTTCCTGCAACTGCACGCCGATCTTGCGAACCAGTCTGGCGTGCTCGGCAGAGGGGTCGAGTCCGGCTACGCGAATCGAGCCGGCGTCCGGCTTGCGGAGCCCTTCGAGGCACTCGATCGTCGTGGTCTTGCCGGCGCCATTTGGGCCGATCATGCAGAACACGCTCCCGCGCTCGACCTGGAAGCTCACGTCGTCCACTGCCACCACGTCGCCATAGACCTTCCGCAGCGACCTCACCTGCAGCGCGAGGGCATCCGAGGGTTCCATACTGGTACTCCTTCATCGAGAGCATTAAGTTTGTAAAACAAACTAGTTTGTGCAACAATAGTATCCTGCAAGTTCAAGAGAGTCAAGCAAGAGTTATAGGAGCGTCAAGTAGGCGGGCTCGCCCGGTAACCGGGCGGCGCCGCGATGCGAATCACGACCAGGAGGCGGGAAATGCAAGAATCCGACGACGAAGAAAGGGCGCTCACACCTGAGGAGAGTTGGCGCTCCATTCATACGACGATGGACAGCGCCCGAAGCTCGATGTACGTCGCCGGCGCGGCGACCATAGCGCTCCTTTGGGGCGTGATTGCCGCTCTGGGCTATCTCTCAATGTACGCCCTCCAGACGCTCGCGCCCGATTTTATGACGAGCAATCCTTGGATCTACGCGCCGCTATGGGCCGTCCTCGTGACCACCGGTATGACGGCGAGCGCGATCATCGGGCACCGCGCCGGCCGTGAAAATGCGGCAGGCGGCGCCGCTCAAAGCGCCGGCATCAGGGTATTCCTGTTCTGGCTCGCGGTCGCAGCGGCGGCGTTCCTCATCCCGGCAGCCGCGGGGATGTGGGCCCCGGGCACTGCCGGCGCCAACGTAGGGCGCGCCACTATCGGGATTATCGCGCTGGGATACATCCTGTTCGGCATAATGCACCGCCCGGTGATAGCCGTGGCGGGCGTGGGGATCGCGGCGGCGTTCTACATCCCCAGCTACCTGGACATCGACGCGGCGCCGGCGGTGTCGGCAATCGCGACTCTGATAGTTGCCGCGATGGCTGCGGCTTGGATACGCAAGTCCGGCGTGGCATGACCGACGAGTCGATAGTCTTAAACGAGACGATCCACCAGTCCACCCGGCTGCGAATAATGACTTTGCTGGTGTCACAGCCGGAGGCGGGCCGGCTGTCCTACGGGTTCGTTCAGAAGACGCTCGGCCTTACCGGCGGCAACCTGACCACCCACGTGCGGAAGCTGGAAGACGCCGGCTATCTGACCGTCAGGAAAGAGTTCCAGGATCTCAAGCCGCGCACATGGCTGCAGGCGACGCCGGCCGGCCGGCGGGCCTTCGCCGAGTACGTCGCCAACATAAGGAGGGCGCTGAACCTGCCGGCGGATGGGTAGCCGGAGGTATCGGGCCGGCCTTGCGTCCCTGCCGTGCTCAGTACCCGACCCACATCCTGTTCTTTCTCAAGGACACGGAGTTTCCGTGCTCGGGTCAATCAACGGTTCCCCATAGACTCACCGCTACGCGGTGGGGATTAGCTGGGTTTTTCGTGACCTGAGGTGGTCGATTTGCGAGGAGTTCGGCTCGTTGACCGGTGCGGCCGCTCGTGGTATTGTTCTCGTACCACCCCTGTCGCTTAGGCGGTAGGGTCGAGACCGTCCTCGTGGCGGTCTCTGTCTTTATTTGAGGTAGCGATTGGTCACCAGCCTCTACCTCGACGGCTTCAATCTCTACTACCGAGCCCTCAAGGACACACCGTTCAGATGGCTCGACCTGCGGAAGTTGGCCGAGACCATCTTCCCTCAGGACGCCATCCATAGGGTATGCTACTTCACCGCCCGGCTCGATCCGCGTCCCGGCAATCCCGCTCAACCCCAACGCCAGCAGGCCTCCTTGAGAGCATTGGCAACCCTTCCGGGCGGGCATCAAACGTCCTCCGCTGGCCGAGCCGGCGCTGCGACTTACGTCAAGCGCCTTTGGAAAGGCCACCTGAGACGGAGTCAGCTTCCCGACACGCTCACGGACGAGGTTGGCGCGATAGCCAAACCGGCCAATTGGTGATATTCGCGGCGGCTGCGCCCAACCACGCCGGCGCGCTTTCGCCGAGTTCCTGTCCGATCTTAAGAAGGCACTGAACCTGCCGGCGGGTGGGTAGCCGCCGGCGCGGTCTCATTCGACGCCCCGGCCGCTACTCTGGGACGGAACCTGGACTCCGCTAGCTGTCCACCAGCTCTATGCGGCCGCCGAAACGTCGAAAGTCCGATGTGTTTAGCGTCAGCAGCCTGCGCTCTCCGTGCGCCAGCATGGTCGCCACGATGTTGGCGTCGTGAATCTGCCGGCCTCCGACGCGAACCTCACGACACAGCGCGATCAGAGACTCGGTGACAAGGGGGCCGTCTTCAAGAATCTCGAAGCTGCTGATCAATCTATTCGCGTCATCAAGCGCGTCCTCGCGTGCGATGGCGACCGCCCAAATCTGGCGACGGGTGACCACTGACAGGTACTCACGCACGACCTGCCGGCTGATTCTCAGGGGTTGAGATTCTCGGAACGCGCGTTCCAGCCTCGCCCGGGCGATGTGGTGGTCCGGCGCCTCGAGTATGCGGGAGTTTACGAGGATGTTCGTGTCTATGAACATTGGGGTTAGACCCTGTCTTCGTAAATGTCCTCTCGCCTGAGGCTTAGTGCTTCCGGCCACGACCCCGCGCTGTGGACGGGCCACACTTCGTCGAGATTGGGAGAGCGAATGGCCGCCGGACGTTTCCGCGGTCTGAGCAACAGCGTCTCGGAATCCATGTCGACACTAGCTGTCTCCCAGCCGGCGACACTCCATGCAAGGGCCTGGCTGTGGCCGTTGCCTCCCCTCTGATTTGACCACCAGGGCCGGTGAAGACGCGCAGACGCCGGCAAGTCGAAGCCTAGGATTGACTCGATCTCGCCAAAGGTCGTCCTCCACGCCTGGGCCGGAAGGCTGCAAAGATGGGTGTACAGCCTTCGGTACTTGCCCCGGGCCGCCATCTCCCGGTACTTTTTATCTCGATCTATCGCCATGCCGGGTCTGCCTCCTCGGTCAGGGATTGGAAAAGCGATCGTTCGTAAAAGTTTAGTTAGTTAGTGCGCAATTCGCAAGCGCTCCGACAACCGCTGCGGATAAGCGTGAGCGACGACGCCGGCCGGCCGCGCGCCCAAGGCCGGGGTCAGCGACCAGCGCTACGTTCTCGTTGTCACAAGGGACAAGATGATGGTGACAAGAATGGTCCCCTGGGATCCGAACAGTTACATTGCCCCGACAGGATACACAGGTTGTTTCCTTTCCTTTAACCTGTCCATCGATGGATGTTGAGAAGGAGCATTGCCGATGAAAGATGAGCCGCAAGTTGTCAGCGCCGGCCCGGTGTCGGAGTCGGCGCGCATAACCAGCCTGGACCTCATCCGGGGCGTGGCGGTATTGGGCATCCTGCTGATGAACGCCGTTCACGTCAAGCTGGGGTTGGTTCCCTACGACAACCTCAGCGCCGGCGGTTCGGAGACGTGGCTAGACTGGTCGGTGGGCATCTTCGGCGAAATCTTCGTCGACCAGAAGTTCATGGGCCTCTTCTCTATGCTTTTCGGCGCTGGGTTGCTCATGTTTATCGAACGTGCCGCGGCGCGGGGAGCGCGAGCCGTGTTGCTGAATCTTTGGCGCAACACCTTGCTGCTCGTCTTCGGCATCCTGCACGTACTAGTGTGGATGGGTGATGTATTGATGGTGTACGCCTTTTCTTCCCTCTTCCTTATCGCATTCCGCAAACTACCAGGCAAGGCCCTCATAGGCATTGGCGGAGTGGTTTTTCTGCTGGTCATCGCCATAGATTTCCAGTTGCAGGCCATCGCCAACGACACCGGCGACCCACTGACTGGAATCTGGACGCAGCCTGGCGCGACGCCGGACTCCTTATTGGGACTGGGAATTCTGTTCAACTTTTTCCTGCGAGGTCTGGCGCTGATACTGATTGGCGCTGGCCTTTACCGAGCCGGTTTCATGCAAGGGACAAAGTCTGCCATTACCTACCGGCTGACCGCCATAATTGGCCTGGGAAGTGGCCTGACCCTGGCTGCTTTGGGAGTGATCCTTGTAGTGATCAACGACTTCTCTATTGAGGTTGCAATTATCGGCAACATGCCCAATAACCTGGGTACCATCCCCGCCTCGCTGGGATATATGAGCCTCATCGTCCTTTGGAATCAGGGCAGCGACAGCGGACTGAAGCGCCGGCTTCGCGCCGCCGGCCGGATGGCATTGACCAACTACCTGACCCAAACGATCATGGGAGTCCTGGTCCTGACCGTACTGCTGGCAGAGGTTACAGTGAACCGCAGCGGAATGCTGCTCTTTGTCCTCGCCGTGTGGACAGTCCAACTGTGGTGGTCGCAGGCCTGGCTCAACCATTTCCGCTTTGGCCCGGCCGAGTGGCTATGGCGGGTTGGGACTTACCGGCGACTCCAGCCCTTGCGCCGGGCGCCGGCAACCTGACCGCCCATCTGCGGAAGCTCGAAGACGCCGGTTATTTGGTCGGCACGAGAGAGTTTCAGGATTCTAAGCCGTGCAACCTGGCTACAGGCGACGCCGGCCGGCAGGATTTCGCCGAGTACGTCGCGAACATAAGGAGGGCGCTGAGCCTGCCGGCGGGTGGGGTAGCCGGGGGTTGCGTTGCGCGGTGCCTTAATAGGTCTGAGGCTCCGTCAGAAGGGTGCGCAATCGGTTAGAATGAGTAATAGAGAGCGCGAAGAGGGGCTTCTACATGGGAACTTTCAACTGGCCGCTGCGGATTTCCAGAATGGACGGCAAACACGCTCGGGATATCGAGGCGACGGTTGATACCGGTGCCGCATATACTACGATGCCCGCTCCGCTGCTGCGCGAGTTAGGGGTTGCGCCGATGGGTAAGCGCAAGTTTCTTCTGGCCGACGGGCGGCGGATCGAAATGGACTACGGGCAGGCGTGGGCTACTATAGACGGTGACAGCGTGGTCACCATTGTAGTCTTTGGAGACGAGGAAGCTCCTGCCCTGTTGGGTGCCTACACCCTGGAAGGCCTTAGCCTAGCGGTTGACCCGGTCGAGCAACGCCTGGTTCCAACCCACCTCATCATGTATTAGGATCTGGGATGCTTCCCCAAGCGTGGCGTCCTTCGACAAGCTGGGGAGCCCCACGGAGGCCGGGCCGGCGGAGTGGGCACTGAGACCTGAAGATGGAGCCCTTGACGCCGGAGAAGCGACGTAGAAAACGCCGAAGATTGGCGTCTCTAACTGAGACGCTGGACCAAGCTACGGCGAAGAGTTCGCAGGCACCGCTGGGGTTTTTTCCCAGCACTATCCTCCCTCGATCATCGCCTTTAGTAACGTCAGTTGCTTGCCGTCGGTGAGACGGATGGCGATGCGAAGAAGGGGGGAGACTATGCGCCACCACAGCCCCGAGATTTGACAGTCAGCTACCAGCGTGACGCGGGTCGAGCGTCCGTCAATGTCTTGGACTTCGTATCTGTAGTCGGCCGTCACTCCGCCTTGCACCGAACGCAGAACGATCGATTTACCCTTGTCACAGTGGACGATGGCGCTCGAGCGTTCCGCGCCGCGCGCACGGAATACCAGATTCGTCCCTGCGGCGGTCTCTCCGTCGGCCGCCATCCCTTCGATCGCGGGCATCCACCTATGGGCATTTTCCCAGTCTGTGAGCGCCTCCCACACCTCGGCGGCGGGCCTAGGGATCTCCTCTTCGACCGCAAGCGTTCGCGTCATATTCTTCCTCCTCGCCCATTGATTCTATCACCGAGCTCTCGCCGCGAATGCAAATCGTCTGAGCTGCTCTAATTGGAACAATCCACTGGAAGCGGCGTCCGCCGTGATACAGACGTCAGGCCCTACTCGCCGCTTAACCTCTGCTACGCCTCCCACCATTACGCCGAACGCGTTTCCAGCACGAACGATTTCGAGTCCCCTCAAGTCTTGGGTATGAGCTGGTCGGCCATGCAGGACTCGAACCCACAACCAGACGAATAGGAATCGCATGTCGTGCCAACTTAGCTAATGGACCGGATCTGAGAGTCGATTGCCGCGTGCCCGGCCGGCAGTCTCCCCCGGCGCCCAACTGCTTTCATTGCGCCGGCGGGCCAATCCTCGACCGGGGGGCTGTTGAAGCATGGCGATATTCCAGGGTCTCATTGGAATAGCCGGCCTCGTCGCCCTTGCCTGGGCCCCCAGCGAGAACCGGTGGGCTTTTCCCTGGCGAACGGCCGGACTGGGGTTGGCGGAACCAGTACCACTGGCTTTGCTCTTGATCAGGCGGGCCGGCCCGTCTACTAGAAGGATTGGTTTGAGAAGGCGTTCGGCGCCGGCGGGCCCGGCCGCATAACAATCAGCGCAGCACCGCGAACGTTACGGCTTTGGGGTGAGGTTGCAATACACGTTAAATGACCGGCAATTGTGAGCCTACAGGGACCGTACTGCGAACTCTCAAGCCACGGGTCAACGACGGAACCGCAGACCGCACGGTCTTCGAGTAATCGCCCTGTGTACTTGACATTGATGGCCGTTAAGCCTAGTCTGGTAGCTAGTCAGAGCGATAGTTGTTGGGAGTAAGGCATGAGCAAGAAATGGCCTGTTCAAGATGCCAAGTCCAGGTTCAGCGAGCTCCTCGATACCACTCTCGCCGAAGGGCCGCAGATCGTGACCAAGCGCGGGGTGGAAACCGCAGTGCTCCTTCCCATCGAGCAGTGGCGAAGGCTGGAGCGGATGACTAGGCCGGACCTGAAGGAGCTTCTCCTAGCCTCGGAGGCACGGACCGAGCACCTTACGCCGGCACGGCAACAGCATCGCCGGCGGGCTCCCTTAGTAGTCGAGTAGGTCCATGTACCTCCTCGATACCAACGTGGTCTCGGAGTTACGGCGCCCCCGTCCGAATGGCGCTGTGCTGGATTGGATCGCCGATGTGCCGGCGGAACAGCTCTTCGTGTCTGCCGTTACCGTTGGGGAGATACAGGCGGGGATCGAGATCACCCGTGAGCAGGATGAGGCGAAGGCGGAGGAGTTGGAGGACTGGTTGGACAAAGTCCTAGCTTCCTACGGAGTATTGCAGATGGACGCGCCGGCCTTCCGGGAGTGGGCACGGCTCATGCACAAGAGGTCGGACACTATGATCGAAGACGCCATGATCGCGGCGACAGCCAGAGTGCACCGGCTAACGGTGGTGACCCGGAATGTGAGCGACTTCGACCAGCTTGGGGTTGAGTTGCAGAATCCCTTTCACAGGAGGTAGCCCTCACCATCATTGAGCAAGTTGGACCCACTCGTCTCGGAGTGCAGACTGCGGCAGCTGGCCGGCGAGGGCCGGCCCCCCGGTGGGCCGCCTCGGCTGCCGCGACCACGATCAAGCCCAACCCCATCGATGCCTGCTCGGAATCTATCGCCTCGACAGGGCATTTCGCCGAAGTCATGGCGGCGGCTTGCACGGCCGAGTTGTAGGTCCCGCTGATCTTTGACGATACGTGGATGGATACGATACCGTCGGCGTCGACTCCAAGCTCGTCAAAGGTGTTCTTGAAATCGCCGGGCGAAGCTTGCGAAGTCTTGGGCAGCTCCGGGCTGCTGGCCAGCATCGAGTAGAATTCGTCCGGCGTTATCGTAACGTTGTCCTTGTAGGTCTCGGTGCCAAAGTGGACGTTCTGCGCGATCACGGTAACGTCCAGTCTCTGTGCGACCTCGGGCGGAATGTCGGAAGTGCTGTCGGTCACGATACGAACGGGCATGTAGTCTCCTATGCGATTCCGCAACTTCTCCCACAATATGGCTCGGGGCGCGGTTCGTCAATGAGGCGGGCGAGGGTGGCGCCCACGGCGAGGTCGTCGATTTGGCCAAATGCGTTGAGGCGCAATCGTCCGGCCCGGTCGATGACAACCAGGCTCGGGGTGCCACGCAGCTGGAACCTGCCCATGGTGATGGGCAGGGTTACCCCAGGGTCGTGTGCGTCGACGCCGACTGGAAACGTGATGCGGTACTCGTGCAGAAACGCTTCGAGCGAGACAGGCGTCATCGCGTCGTGGTGCTCAAACACGCAGTGGAGCCCGAGCAGGGTGACGTCGTCGCCGAAGGCGTATTGGATGCGCTGGGCCTGCGGCAGCCCGTGGGAAACGCAACCCGGGCAGAGCATCTGGAACGCCTCGATAACGACAACCTCGCCTCTGAGATCGGCCAGAGTCGGATTGTTGCCAGTATTGAACCAACGGGCAATAGCCAACTCAGGAGCAGCGGGGTACGTCGATTGCATGGTCAACGGCGGTTGCATTCCCGTAGAGCCCCGCAACATGACTGGGGATGCGAAGCCGGCGGGTCGATGCGCGCCAAGACTGACATGGGAGATAAGTATATAGGAAACTTACGTATTCCATCGAGCGCTTCCACCGTGGCGAACGGCGCGCCGGACTCGAACTGGCGCGACGCAGTTTATGGAGCCGTAGCGCCGGCCCACACCCCTGCGAGCGCGGCTGGTGGGCCTAAGCGTACCGTACTGCGAACTTTTCGCTGGTAGGTTTCGATTTAGGGTTCAGCCAGGCAATACCACGCAGGCGCTTAGAGCCTCCGGTCCCGGGGTCGGAGGCTCTTTCAACCATGGGCGTCAACTTCGTCGATACAGCAAGGGAGTACCAGGGCAGCGGGTACCTGATCGGTCGGGTAAAGCGAGCAGGAAAGCTTGCCGTCACCTAAACCCGTGTCACTCGAACCGAGAAGTTGCTGACATCTGGTTCGATGAGTCGGGTTGCATCAACCACGCTGGCGAGTACCCACCCAGCCGCGCTCGCCGTCCACTCTGGCAGCGTAACCGACACTCCGAGGCCCGAATGCGCAGGGGAGATGGAGCGGACCGGCGCCTCAACCCCCGCTTTGATCGAGTGCTGCTCAGGCACGGCTACTACCGGTCCGAACTCGAATGATCCGGTGTTCCTCCACTTGAGTCTCGCGACCAACTCGGAAACGTCATGGTCTCCGAGCAGTCCTTGGTCGAATGCGACTATCGCGTCCGCTCTTGCCTTCGGGGTAGTGTTAAACCAGTTGAGCACAGTCACCAAGTATCCAAGGCAGTCCCCTATACCGGTCTCCATGCCACTTGCCGTCACTTGGAGACCGGACAACTCGACGACTCCAAAGCGGGAGAGCGAGTCGTTGAAGCATTGAACCAATGCCGGCAACGCCACGACCGGGTCGGTGCTTATCTGGCGTATTGGCAACTCTAACCAACCCGGGACCGGGTTCGACCGTGGCCCGAGTACCTCGAAGGGGCCAACCCCCAGTCCGACCTGTACCCATCCGATACGGTATGGGTCGATATCGGCAACTATCTCCGCTTCCTCCATCGACCACAGCAATGGGGAGTCATTGGACGTGGTAGCCCAACGCATCAATTCAGCCCGCTCTCTGAAAACGCTGTGGAGGTCTTCCTCCTGGGAATCAATGGTCGCCGGGCCGGATAGCTGTCCGAAAGCTTCAAGGAAAAACGTCGGCGGCATGGAAATTGCTCTCCGTACTGTGTATCGTAGAGTATGGCGGGCCATGCAGGAATCGAACCTGCAACCTGACGATTTCGAGTCGCCT
Source organism: Chloroflexota bacterium (assembly GCA_965220775.1). Classification (GTDB taxonomy): domain Bacteria; phylum Chloroflexota; class UBA6077; order FW602-bin22; family JBCLEL01. The sequence continues at coordinate 2,551,472 of OZ244845.1, read as the reverse complement.
GCTCTGCCTAGTTGAGCTTATGGCCCGCGACTGATCTCGCGAATGGTGTGCCGGCGCAATTATATTTTCCCCGGCGATTCAAGGTTCATTCCGTCGCTTAGACGGTTCAAAGCCCTTACAAGGAGGCGTTTCTTCCTTGCTTACGGGAGTAAGACAAGCCGCCGGAGACGCATATACGTATATGAGATAGAAAGCCGATTGACACTTTTTTAACAAGTTGATACATTTACCGTTGGTTCATTTCACGTACTTGACAGTAACCGTCGGAGCCTCAGCCCCACGAACAGGCCGGCCCACCGGCACTTTGAGAATGATCGAGAGAAACCCCGAGGTAAGAAGCTACGTTGCCCATGACACTGAGAGAATTGCACCGAGTTCGTGAGGCTTCCGTTCACTGACCTTATGCCCATCCTGAATGGAGTGGCGGTGACGTCTAAAGAACCGGAAGCGTATAGAGCGCGCGTCACGGTTTATGAACCGGGACGTTATATGCGGCTGCGGTATCGGGCGCAGAAAACCTAGCAAATGAGACAGAGCTACGCGACTCCCGGATTACCGAAGCCCATCAAGCAGGGGTTGTATGACCCCGAGTTCGAGCATGAGGCGTGCGGGGTGGGGCTCGTCGCCAATGTGAAGGGAGTCAAGTCGCACAACGTCCTAACCCAAGGACTCGAGGTGCTGAAAAACCTGGGCCACAGGGGAGCCCAGGGCGCCGACCCGGAGACAGGCGACGGCGCAGGCATCCTGATGCAGATGCCCCACGAGTTCTTCGAGCGACAGTGCCTGGGCCTCGGCATAGAGCTTCCGGAGCTGGGCGCCTACGGCGTGGGCATGGTGTTTCTGCCGCGGGAATCGTCACAGGCGGCCCGTTGCAAGGGAATCATAGAGCGGATCGTGGCGGAGGAGGGGCGGCGGTTCCTGGGGTGGCGGGACGTGCCGGTGGACCCCGACTCTATTGGCACCCTCTCGGCCAGGGCGCGGCCGGAAATACGCCAATTTTTTGTCGGTGGCCCGGACTCGGAGGACGGGCTTCCGCTGGAATTAAGTCTGTACGTAATCCGCCGGCAGATCGAGAAGGCGGTTGCCGAGTTCGGGATGGCGGATGCCGACGACTTTTACATAAGCAGTCTGTCGTCCACCAAGGTAGTCTACAAAGGGCTGCTCATTGCCCACCAGCTGGAGCGCTTTTACCAAGACCTGAACGACAAGTCGATGGTTACGTCGTTCGCGCTGATCCACTCCCGGTTCGGCACAAACACGCTGGGCAGCTGGAAGCTGGCCCACCCTTACCGGCACATAATCCACAACGGGGAAATTAACACGCTCAGGGGCAACATCAACTGGATGGCCGCGCGAGAGGCGGCACTCTCGTCGCCGCTGCTGGGCGAGCAGGTAGGCAAGCTTTTGCCCATAGTTTCTCCCGCGCAAAGCGACACGGCAACCTTCGACAACGTACTGGACCTGCTCCTGGCCACGGGCAGATCTTTGCCACACGCCCTGATGATGATGATCCCAGAGGCGTGGGCCGAGCACATTCCGATGGAGCAGCCGAAGAGGGACTATTACGAGTACCATTCGTGCCTGATGGAGCCGTGGGACGGGCCGGCGCTGATCATCGGGACGGACGGAACCAAGGTGTGTGCGATCCTGGACCGCAATGGGCTGCGGCCGTGCAGGTACCTAGTGACCACGGACGACGTGCTGGTGATGGCCTCGGAGACGGGAGTTCTCGAGGTTCCGCCTGAGAACATCAGGTACAAGTGGCGAATTCAGCCTGGGCGGATGTTCATGCTGGACACCGAGCGGGGCCGCATCGTCGGGGATGAGGAGATCAAGGCGGAGTTGACCGGTCGGCATCCCTACGGGGAGTGGCTGCGAGAGAACAGGGTATTGCTGGAAGACCTGCCGGAGCCGTCGAAGGCGGAGATGCCCGACCTATCGACGCTGTCGGAGCGGCAGAAGGCGTTTGGGTATTCGCTGGAAGACATTGGGATGATCATCGAACCGATGGCCGACATGGGCGCAGAGCCTGTAGGGTCAATGGGCAACGACGCGCCGCTAGCAGTTCTGTCGGACGAGAGCCCATTGCTCTACAACTACTTCAAGCAGCTATTCGCGCAGGTTAGCAACCCTCCGCTCGACGCCATACGGGAGGAGCTAGTCACGTCGGTGGAGACGTTCGTGGGGTCGGAGGGTAACCTCTTCGACGAGACTCAGGATCAGTGCAGACAGCTCAAGGTGTCGGAGCCGATCCTGCGTAACGCCGAGGTGGCGAAGATCAAAGACATAGACCGGAACGGCATCCGGTCAGCGACGCTGTCGATGCTGTTCCGGCCAGGAGATGGGCCGGGTGCTCTGGAGGGCGCCATGGATCTGCTTTGCAGGCAGGCGTCAGAGTCTGTGGAGGAAGGCTACGAGATACTTGTGCTCTCGGACAGGGGAGTCGACGCTGAGCATGCACCTATGCCGAGCCTGCTGGCGGTGTCGGGAGTACACCACCACCTTGTCAGGGAGGGGACGCGCACGAAGGCAGGGCTGATAGTCGAGACAGGAGAGGCGAGAGAGGTCGCGCATTTCGCTCTGCTCTTCGGGTACGGAGCCGCAGCGATCAATCCATACCTGGCATACGAGACGATAGCGGCCATGACGGCTGCCAACCCCAGCGGCATCAGCTACGAGGAGGCAGAGGAGAACTTCGTGCACGCGGTGCATAAAGGCGTGGTGAAGGTGATGTCGAAGATGGGCATCTCAACACTGCAGGGTTACCGCGGCGCCCAGGTGTTCGAGGCAGTGGGACTGAGACAGGAGATGGTGGACCGGTACTTCACCTGGACGCCGTCGAGGATCGGTGGCATCGGCATCGGCGAGATTGAGTTCGAGTCCAGGCGCCGTCACACTCTCGCGTTCAGAGAAGCTGTGGCAGGCATGGACGGGGATCTGAGGCTAGGGGGACAGTACCAGTGGCGACGTGACGGCGAATTCCACATGTGGAACCCGGACACGATTGCGAGCTTGCAGCATGCTGCTCGCACGAACAGTTTTGCTACGTACAAGCAGTTTGCCGAATACGCCGACGGCGAGACGCGCAGGCTATGCACTATACGGGGTCTGCTAAGGCTCAAGAAAGAGGAAGAGCCACTTACGCTCGATGAGGTGGAGCCTGCGAGTGAGATTGTGAAGCGGTTCGCTACGGGGGCTGTTTCACTGGGATCAATCAGCCGCGAGGCGCACGAGACGATGGCGATCGCCATGAACCGTATCGGCGCCCGGAGCAACACCGGCGAGGGGGGTGAAGACCCGGGGCGCTACAGCCCAGAGCCTAACGGTGATTCGAGAAACAGCGCTATGAAGCAGGTGGCTTCGGGCCGGTTCGGGGTGACGTCGGCCTACCTTACGAGCGCGAGCGACCTCCAGATCAAGATGGCGCAAGGCTCCAAACCCGGCGAAGGCGGACAGCTTCCGGGATACAAGGTGGACGAATATATCGGCTGGGTGCGAAGCTCCACGCCAGGTGTAGAGCTTATCTCTCCGCCGCCGCACCACGACATCTACTCCATCGAGGACCTGGCGCAGCTCATCCACGACCTGAAGAACTCGAACCCCTCGGCGCGGGTGCATGTGAAGCTGGTTGCTGAGGCGGGTGTCGGGACCATCGCTGCCGGTGTCTCCAAGGGCCACGGGGACGTGGTGCTTATCAGCGGCGATAGCGGCGGCACGGGGGCATCTCCAGAGTCATCGATAAAGCACGCCGGTCTCCCGTGGGAGCTCGGCGTTGCGGAGACACAACAAGTTCTGGTGATGAACGACCTGCGAGGCCGTATCGTCGTTCAGGCGGACGGCCAGATCAAGACCGGCAGGGACGTGGCGATTGCCTGCCTGCTCGGGGCGGAGGAGTTCGGGCTGGCGACAGCGCCTCTCATAACGCTGGGGTGCATCATGCTGCGCAAGTGCCACCTGAATACTTGCTCGGTGGGCATCGCAACACAGGACCCTGAACTTCGGCAGCAGTTCGCCGGTAGGCCGGAACACCTGATCAACTACTTTTTCTTCGTGGCAGAGCACCTCCGCGAGATCATGGCTGAGATGGGGTTCCGGACTATCAATGAGATGGTAGGGAGGATGGACCGGCTTGACCCCGCGGAGGCGATAGGGCACTGGAAGGCGAGGTGCCTTGATTTGTCGGCACTGCTGCACATGCCCGACGTGCCGGACACGGTTGCGACCCACCAATGCCAGGAGCAAGACCACGGCCTAGAGGAGGCGCTTGACCACCGCATCATCGAGGCGGCTCGGGCGGCTGTGGAGGGCAAGGAGCCTGTACGGTTGGTCATGGAGATCGCGAACTCAAACCGGACAGTCGGGACGATGCTGAGCCATGAGGTGTCGAAGCGGTATGGTCCGGATGGGCTGCAAGAGGATACGATCAGCATCAACCTGAAGGGGTCCGCGGGACAGAGCTTTGGGGCCTTTCTAACCAAGGGCATTACCATGACCCTGGAGGGAGACGCGAACGACTACTTCTGCAAAGGTCTTTCGGGCGGCAAGGTGGTGGTCAGTCCGCCCACAGACGCAACGTTCGTGCCAGAGGAGAGCATCATCGTCGGCAATGTGTCGCTGTACGGCGCCACCGGTGGCAAGGCATTCATTCGCGGTATGGCAGGGGAGCGGTTCGCAGTGCGCAACAGTGGGGCGGAAGCGGTGGTGGAGGGGGTTGGGGACCACGGGTGCGAGTACATGACGCGCGGGACGGTGGTGGTGCTGGGCCCCACCGGCCGAAACTTCGCTGCAGGGATGAGCGGCGGTGTGGCCTTCGTGCTGAACGAGGCTGGTCGGTTCGCCGAGCTGTGCAACCTGGAGATGGTGGACTTGGAGGAAGTCGAGGACGAGGAGGACAAGGCAACTCTCAGACGGATGCTCGTGGACCACTACCGGCATACGGGCAGTAAGAACGCCGAGCGGGTGCTCGCGGCGTGGGATGAGATGCTGCCGCGGTTCGAGAAGGTGATGCCGCGCGAGTTTAAGCGGGTACTGGCGGAGCGGGCGGTCCGCGACACGGTGGAGGCCGTTTAGCATGGGTAAGCCCACGGGGTTCAAGGAGTACGGCCACAAACCGCCGCCCAAGCGACCGATAGTGCTTCGGGTGCAGGACTATAACGAGTTCGTATCGTCGTGGACAGAGAAAGACGCCCGCGCCCAGGGTGCGCGGTGCATGAACTGCGCGGTGCCGTTCTGTCATAGTGGATGCCCTCTCGGCAACCTGATACCGGACTGGAACGACCTGGTCTACAGGGGGGAGTGGGAGGCGGCCCTGGCAGCTCTGCACCGGACGAACAACTTCCCTGAGTTCACCGGCAGAATATGTCCGGCACCATGCGAGGGCTCGTGCGTGCTGTCGATCAACCAAGACCCGGTGACGATCGAGTACATTGAGAAAGCGATATCGGACAGAGGTTGGGAGGAAGGATGGATCAGGCCAGCGCCGCCGCAGCGACGAACGGGGAAGAGTGTTGCGGTGGTGGGATCGGGTCCGACGGGGCTTGCGGCCGCGCAGCAACTCAACCGATGCGGTCACATGGTCACGGTGTTCGAACGGTCAGAGTATATTGGCGGTCTGCTGCGGTTGGGAATCCCGGACTTCAAGCTGGACAAGAAGACCGTTCAGCGACGCGTCGAACAGATGGACGCGGAGGGTGTTCAATTCAAGACAGGAGTGCACGTGGGGAAGGGCTACCCGGCGTCCAGACTGACGGACGGCTACGACGCCGTGCTGTTAGCTGGAGGTGCGACAAGACCCAGGGATCTTCCGGTACCGGGACGGGAGATGAAGGGTGTTCACTTCGCCATGGAATACTTGACGCAACAGAACAGGCTGCTGAGTGGGCAGAGCGTGGAGCCTAACGAGCGGATCACGGCAGAGGGCAAGCGCGTAGTGATCCTCGGCGGCGGAGACACGGGGGCAGACTGCCTGGGGACGGCGCATCGGCAGGGCGCCGAGGTAGTGTACCAATACGAGCTGCTGTCCGAGCCTCCGGTGACGCGTCGTCCCGGGAATCCATGGCCGGAATGGCCGATGATACTTCGCTCGTCGGCGGCGCACGATGAGGGTGGGGTCCGGGACTACGACATACTGACCAAGCGGCTTTCGGGAAACAACGGCCATTTAAGCAAACTCGAGGCGGTGCGGGTCAGGTGGGACATGAGCGGACCTGGACGTCCAAAGATGCACGAGGTGCCGGGGAGCGAGTTCGAAATAGAGACCGAGTTGGTGCTGCTTGCCATGGGGTTTTTGCATCCCGAACCTGATGGGGTGCTGGCGGAGCTCGGGGTCGAGCTGGACGACCGCGGCAACGTACGCACGGACGAGAACAAGATGACCAGCGTGTCCAACGTCTTCGCTGCGGGCGACATGGCGCGGGGGCAGTCGCTGGTGGTGTGGGCGCTGGCTGAGGGCCGAGACGCCGCGGCGTGCATCGATGCGCACCTGACCGGCGTGACGAGCCTGCAGCGCGTTGCCTCCGTGGCCCGGTAAGTGGCCAGGGTCAGCGATTTCTTCAGGAGGTGCGTGACCCGCGTATGGCAAGGTGCAAGAGCGCCGTGGTTTCGCCGGGGAAGCCGGGTATCTCTACCCTGGATGTGGGACTGGCGAAGAACACCGGCCGGCCCCATACAAAACCTATTTTCGGTATCTGAGCGTGGGGCCCACGTTCACCTCGGTGCCCCTAACGACCACATTCACCGTGGCTGTGGCGGTCGCCGGATCGGTCACCCTAGCCGGCAGGACGTCTTCACAATTGTAGGGGCCGCTGGCAACTTCACCGTGGAGGCTGCGGAGGCGGGTTAAGCACAGAGGGTTAGGATGTCGCTGCAGGACAAGGGCCGCAACAATTTGATGCTCTCGAACAGTCGAACACAGACTGCAGCCGATGCAATAACCTTGAAGGCAGTCCGTTACGACACAGTGCAGGTCGTTTTATAGATGTACGAACCACATATGTCGACAGGTGACCGCGTCAAGTAGAAGCACGAGGGAATGACGATCACATACATCTCCCTGTAGAAGAAGGATGCTACGGCGCACCTTAGATCCTTAGAGGGATAGTCGGATCGAAGGTTCTGCTTCTGCCAAGTTTGGTGGGCCAAAGTGTACCGTATTGCGAACTTTTCGGTGGGAAGTGAGGCTGTAGTAGAAAGGGCAATCGGGCCATGAGAGCATTCCTATTGAACTAAAGCCCTGCAGCTTGAATCATGTCACCTTGAGCGTTTCTTTGTCGCTCTGAGCTTGCCGAAGGACCTGACGTCTCAACTGTAGGTCGTGGTTGGAGGTCCGATACGGAGCCAGTTGGCCGGAGTCTAGATGCTTCGACTCGGCTCAGCATGACAACTCGGTCGAGGCGCGATTGCCCTGTTAATCAGTGGGTTGCTTTTGACCCCGGCCGGGGGATGTGCTACGGGGCCCGGTAGTGGGGCTACCCGGCAAGAACCTATCTGCCTATTTCAGCATGAAATCAAACAGACGACCGCCATAACCGCGGCTGCCAGATGATTTGGACATAGAAGGCGGAACCTTGCGCGAAACACGTGCAGCACTCATCAGTCACTTCAAGGAAGCCCAAGGACTTCTCCAACGAGCTCTTGACAAGGTCAACTATGACGAGTTCTGGTCAAGCGACCTTGAGGAACCGAGTGATGAAGCTCTTGAACGTTTTGCTCTCTGCTTCGAGGGCCTCTGCGTCCAGAAGGCAGGAATCCACATCGCCGCGGTTCTCCGTGCAAATGAGCAGAACAACGTTCATGCTCTTGGAGTGCACGCGAGAATCCTCATTGAGTGCGCTGCGGAAGTCGCATTGGTAGGACATGCCGCCGTCGAGGGGACGCCAGAAATGTTGAATCGTGTTCTGAATGTTCAGGAGTTTGACGCGCATCAACTATTGCGCCGGATAACGAGAGGGCAGGTCACCAGGGAGGAACTCGAAGCAAGCACAACAAAGGCAAGGGAGAGTATTGGTTTATTCGACGGCAAGCAGCCCAAGGGAACGACCATCGCCGACCGGGTCTCCATCTTAACCCAAGGCAAGGTATGGTATGACTATCTGAGCCGCGGCTTCTGTGATAGCACTGTCGGCGTACTTAGGAAGTCGCCGGGTCGTGGTGGGGTCCTTCCCGCACCAGAGTGGCAATTTGACCTCGCCTTCGCTGTGATCCTGAACTGTGCGCTAACTTACGTATGCCAGATGCTGCTGGCATACGGAGCGATCAGGATAAACACGGGGAACGGTAGCCAACTCTTTGATGACGCCTCGGCGTTGTTCGATAGAACAAGAGAGGCAGCAGCTCTAGTTAGGTCGTGGCCCCAAGAGATGAAAGAAGATGACTCGGTCCGGGCGGACGGAGGTGCAACAGGTGGATAATGATCCCGAAATCACTGAAGAAAGGCTGGTCCAGCAACTGACATCGGCGTGCGAGGAACAGATTGATGCACTATGGAGGACGTGGAGGGCTCACGAGAACCTCTTTGGTCCCCTTGACGCCGAGCTGGAACAGGAATCCGATACCCTCCTTCGCCTCCGCAAGGTCTACTGTCATGCGATAGCCGTCACCTCCTGTCCGATGGACGAGTGGGCGATCCACGCGATGGCTCCGGATATCCGGGCAGCATTCGTACAATTGAAGACTTTGGTACGTGGTGGAGTTTGTGCCGAAGTGCACGAGCCGGGGGATAGAGACTGCACAATGCCAAGATGCTTCTCTACTTGGGATGGGTTGCTGGCTCCATTCTCACATCCTACTGCCGTAGTTCTCATGTTCTACAGTAGCGCGGGCGGCTTGAGGAAGGATGATTTTCGGTGCTTAAGCAAGCTCTGTGCGTTGCTGTATGGCCTTTCGAGTTGCTACGCCTCGGTCCTCGACGTGGAGGCGTTGCGTCTGGGTCTTCCTGTGGAGGAGAGTATCTCCGACACAGCCAAGCGAGCGAATCCTCTTGCATTGCTGGAGTCAGCTAACCGCTATCTCGCAACTGAGTGAGGACCAGAGCGCGCAGTGTAATTGCGTCTTAGGCGAGGAGTCCTTGACCCCCAGCAGGTAGTCCGTTCCCCGGTCCACAATCCTCGGGCTAACTCCTTCTGGCAGCCATGGCATCAATGGTTACCAGGCAGCCCCTCAGTTCCAGCATCTCCAGCAACCGGGGTATGGCGGTGATTTCGTTGGACTTCTCCTCCGTCTTAGCCTGCCGCAGAGACAGCGTGTTGGCCGAGGCATTGACCAAGTGGATCGCCTGCCTGCGCCCGTTGGACTGACTGGCTCCTCGGCGATGACCTCCACCCCGAGAAGTCAGTCGTCTGCCACAGAGGACGAGTTCGAGTCCCCGCAAGCCTTAGCTATGAAGTGGTGGGCCATGCAGGAATCGAACCTGCAACCTGACGATTAAGAGTCGCCGGCGCCGCCTAGTTGAGCTAATGGCCCGCACCCAATTCGGGAGCACCGCGCCGGCGTAATTGTATTTTCCCCGGCGACCCAGGGTCAATTCGCCGGCGCCGGCCGGCCTCGTCGATCGCATGATCTGCGAAACATCCTTGGTGTCCGTCGAAGACATCAAGGTGAAGCGCGCGGACGTGCCGCAACCCGTTACCTACTCGAATGGAGCAATGGCCTCTGTCGCAGCTTGTCTTGGCAGATCGTATTCGGTCGTTCTGGCAGGGCCAAATATCTGAAATCCTCGCTTCACTCTGCGGCACGGCTGTCCGACCAAGTTGCGCAACTGCGCTCAGACGGTGGCTTGCGCCGGACGATGGGCCAGCAGAAAGTCGCGCACCTGGGCATGAAGTCAATTCTGGCGGGCACGATGGCTACCTGCATGACCGGCGCGATTGCCGGCTTACTCAGCTGGCCCCAAGGGGGATGGATGAATCCTCCGGGGATGGCACTCGCTGGGAGGCTGCCGCGCTACGGTAAGTCCGATCATTGGTGCATACCATCCGAGAGCCAAGTACGGCTTGGCAAGTATACGTTATGGAAAGGCTTCGAGAGACAGGTCGGCAATAACTCCGAAGTGGTCTGAAAGTTCCCGCCCGTCGTAGATGTTGCTGATCACGTCTGGCGATTCAACTGCCAAGTCCTCACTCAGAGCGATGTGGTCGATGCTTCTGCGTCCTTGGAAAGCAAGCGCCGACGTAACGATTGTCATGCTCGATGGGAAGGCCCTCTGAAGTGCCAATCGAAGCTCAGGGGGTGCGCGGCTGCCAGGCCCAATAATCTGATTAAAATCCCCCATCACTATCAGCCGATTCGCAGGGCCACCTTCGAGAACCTTGGTCAGGCCGACCAGATACTGCCCATGGTCTTCCCACCGCATCTTCCGTTCCAACTTGCGTCTGGCCTCGGTCCGTGATCCGAACCAGGGAATGCAGACTCCAACGACTGTGACCGTACCCAAGGATGTCTTCGTGACTCCGGACACGAAGCGTCCGGGAGGCATCGAATTGATTCCTACATCATCAACCTGCTCCCAGGGCTCCCTCGACCAGAGCATAACCTTCCGGCGGTCCTCCTTGATCGTGTACCCGTAGTCTGGCTGAGAGCAGATGGTGTGCCCATCTTGAGACGGTAGCCGGACATGCGTCTCAGTGAGACAGACAACTTCGGGGGCATGTCGGCCAATGCGTCTCAAGATTTCAGAGGCTCGCGGTGAGCTGGTTGTGGCCCACTCGACATTCCATGTGATCACTCTCAGTGACATAGCCTAGCGCCTCTTCGCCTACCCATTGGATCGGCGAGTCAATTCATCGGAACTCATCCGCACCACAACTGGGTACAGGTTATGGGATAGGTTCATGACTCTCGTTTTCTAAGACCTAACGCTTTTAGCAGGCGCGCGCTTTTCAGCGTCGCCTGGCTAAACTTGTTAAGCCCTTTATAGTAGATGGCAATTCCTTAAACGTAGCGACCTTGGCAGTTGCTTTGGACAAATCGTGAGCTGCAGTGAACTCGTTTGCAACCACGATGCAGTCAATACCCGCCGCTATTGCCGACTTCAACCCTCTCGCCGAGTCTTCAATAACTACCGTTTCAGCGGCAGTAGCACCAAAGCGTTGGAGTCCTCTCAGATAGGGTTCGGGATGTGGTTTAGCTCGCTCGTAATCCTCCACAGTTAAATAGAATTCCATATAGTCTAGAATGAATCGCTTTTCGTGTATTAAGGCGAAGTCAGTTCGTTTGGATGTAGTAACTATACCCATCCCATACGTATCTGCGAGTTCGGCTAGTGTTTGCAGGACACCCTCGATCTCGATGTCTTCGGTCATCAGGTATTCCTGGTAGTATCGGTTTCTTAGTTCTCGGCCACGTTTAATTTCAGATTCGGATATTCCTGAAACTCGTGCCGCCTCCCACGCGGAAACTCCATTGGCCATATTCACCAAGTATGCGTCTCGTGGGAGATCAATTCCGAGAGATGCCAGCGCTCGTTTGTTTGCTAGGTAATACCAATGTTCTGTTTCGACTAAAACCCCATCATGGTCAAAGAGAATGTATTTTTTCACTTTTGTGCTCGATTCATTTTCGGCTTAACGATCAAGCTAACTTGACGAGCCCCGGCGACGAACCGTCGGAGAAGAGTTAACGGTGTTTGCGATGCGAAGCGAAAACTTCAAAAACCTTCGCTGGCTCGGTCAAGTTGAGCGCCTGGTTAGCCTACACTTCATGTTTATTGGATAGGGTTTTCTGTCAATTGAAGTGGAAGCAGAATCACCTTGGCCCTATCGCCCTCCGTATACCTTCATTTGATTCCTTCAAGGTTGCTTTCCAAACGTGTCTCGATCGGTTGGTCCGCCTCTGGAAACTCGAAAGAGCGACCGGTGATCTTCTCGTAAAGGTAGATGTAGCGTCTTGAGAGCTCGATTATAAGGTCATACGGTGCTGGTGGTAGGACCTCATCCTCGTAGGGGTTGCAGTTCTCCCTGAACCAGAGCCGGAGGAATTCTTTGTCGACGTTGTCGGGTTCCTGTCCCTCCCGCATGCGCTGTTGATAAGAGTCGGCGATCCAGTAGCGACTAGAGTCAGGGGTGTGGATCTCGTCGATCAGAAGGATCTCACCGTTCTCGTCACGGCCCATCTCATATTTGGTATCGACGAGAACTAGGCCATACTCGGCTGCCTTGGCTTGACCGAAAGCGAAAAGTTCCTGCGCGATGCGGCTACATTGTTCCCAATCATCGGCCGTCATCCAGTTCTCGGACACGATCTCGTCAGGGCTGATCGGACGGTCGTGATCCTCCTCCTTGATGGTCGGTGTGAGGTAATTCGTCGGGAGCTTCTGGTTTTTCATTAGGCCGTCGGGCAAATCGTTGCCACAGTAGTGACGCCGACCACTCTGGTAGACCGTCCAGAGGGAGGTGCTCGTGGTTCCGGTGATGTATCCACGCACCACGAACTCAATCGGGAAGACGGTACATTTTTTTGCAATTGTGACGTTTGGATCGGGGATGGATAGAACCTGATTTGGCACAATATGGCGGGTCTGTTCAAACCACCATGCGCTCGTCATGTTGAGGACCTGCCCTTTGAAGGGGACAGCGGCCAGCACCCGGTCGAAGGCACTCTGTCGGTCGGTGGTGATGAGTACCATACGATCCCCAAGATCGTATCGATCCCGTACTTTGCCTATGAACTTCTCACCTCGAGAGATATTCGTCTCAATGAGGCAGTTTCCGAGCTCTTGTCGTATTCGATCCGTGTAGCCCCCTGGGGTGTAAATAGCGTTCTCCATTTATTATTGTCTCCGAAAGGTTAAAAGCCTATACGAGGTGGGCCATGCAGGAATCGAACCTGCAACCTGACGATCAAGAGTCGCCGGCGCTGCCTAGTTGAGCTAATGGCCCGCACCCAATTCGGGAGCACCGCGCCGGCGCATTTATATTTTCACCGGCGATCCAGGGTCAATACGCCGGCGCCCGGCCTGCCTCGTCGATCGTATGATCTGCGAAACATCCTTGGTGTCCGTCGAAGACAACGCCTAGGGCGGCCAAGAGGCCGATAAGACCCGACTGGCTCACTAAGTCAGGAATCATCTCCAATCTCCTTTGTTGGAATCAAAGACCCTACCCTGCCCAAGCAGGTCATTGGGTTCGGCACCTTATCCTGCGTAAGTTAACCCCGTGGCGATAACATCATAAATGCTGCGGGCTCTGTAGTGAACGAGATGGTTGGTCCCAAGTCCACCGCCTAGATATATGAAGACCTCGTTGGAGCCGGCTGAACAAGCGGGCCATGATGATTCGCGAAAGCAATAAACCATCACCAACGAGGTGCACCTATTATGCAGCAAGGAGCTCTGCAGTTCCGGTACGCCGAAGAGAAGAAATCCAACGGTATGATGGCTCTTTCCAGACTGGCAACCTAACTGCATCTCTTTCAGGTCGCGGACGTGAGAGAGTCGATGGAGCGTCACCTGGGCGTGAGGAGAGGGCCAGCTCCTCACTGCCGTGTCGGGGACCACACCCCATCGCCATCTCTGAAGTACACGGTATTGGTTGGCCCAAAGACACCGGGCCGCGCTGCGGGCAACCCGCGCGCTATGGGCTGCACAGCCGATCCAAGACGGGTGTGCCGGCGAGATTACGCTCTTCCCTGGCCACTTGACACGGCGTCCTATCTTCATCGTCCTTGGCGGTTATGTCGGCGCCCCAGTCTAGCAGCGTTTCGACTACCGTCGGGTTATTTTCCCGCGCGGCCAGATGAAGAGGCGTAGAGCCTAGGTTGCTCGCGGCATTGACGTTGGCGCCCCGGTCCAGCAACATTTCTGTCACCGCCGGGTTTCCGTTGTCCCTCGCCGCCCAATGCAAGGGCCCCCAGCCAAAGGTATTCCGGGCATTGAAGTCTGAGCCCCCGTCCAGCAGCGTCTCGACCACCGCCGCGCTGCCATGCGACGCCGCCTCTCCCAGAGGCGTCCGTCCGCCGGGCTTCCCAGCATTGACGTCTGCACCCAGGTTCAGCAGCCTTTTGACCACCGCTGAATCTGCGTTAAACCTCGCCGCGTAGTGCAAAGCCGTCGAACCATTGACGTTCGCAGCATTAACGTCGGCACCCCGGTCCAGCAATGTTGTGACCACTGCCTCGCTACTATACTCCAGCGCGTAATGCAGAGGCGTCCAGCCGTTCCGGTTCGCGATATTTACGTCTGCGCCGTGGTTCAGCAGCATTTCGACCATCTCCGGGTAATACTTCAGTGCCCAGTGCAGGGGCGCAAAGCCCTCGCGGTTCTGGGCGTTGACGTCGGCGCCCTCGGCGAGCGCGGTTTCGGCCACCTCCTGGGTGTCGTTCAGCACCCCCCAAAGCAGCAGACGGTCCCGGCCTTCACTGTTCATGGCACTCACGTCTGCGCCCCGGTCCATCAGCGTTTTGATCACGGCCGGGTTCTTGCTGTAGCTGGCTGCCCAATGCAAAGGCGTCTGGCCATCACTCCTCGCAGCATTGACGTCTGCGCCCCGGTCCAGCAGCATTTCGACCACCGTCGCGGTACTATATTTCGCCGCCCAATGCAAAGGCGTAGAGCCTAGGTTGCTCGCGGCATTTACGTCTGCGCCCCGGTCCAGCAGCATTTCGACCACCGCCGGGTTGTCGTTATCCGCCGCCCAATGCAAAGGCGTAAAGCCTAGGTTGCTCGCGGCATTTACGTCTACGTCATAGTCCAACAGCAGGGCGACAATCTGCATATCCCCCCACCTTACCGCAAAAGCCAGAGGCGTCCCCCCGTAAATCGTATCCGATGCTCCTATACCGAGGAACCCAGAATCGCCTGGGATCGTATCGGCGGAGGCATTGACGTCTGCGCCCCGGTCCAGCAACATTTTCACCACTGCGCGTTTTTCCTCAGACAGCGCATAATGCAGGGGGGTCCAGTTTCGCCGCTGTCTAGCATTTACGTCTGCGCCCCGGTCCAGCAGCATTTCGACCACCGTCGCGGTACTATCTCTCGCCGCCCAATGCAAAGGCGTCCAGCCGTCACTGTCCGCGGCATTTACGTCTGCGCCCCAGTCCAGCAGCGTTTCGACCACCGCCGGGTTGTCCTTATACGCCGCCCGATGCAAAGGCGTCTGGCCATCACTCCTCGCAGCATTTACGTCTGCGCCCCTGTCCAGCAGTGTTTCGACCACCGCCGGGTTGTCGTTATCCGCCGCCCAATGCAAAGGCGTCACGCCATGCAAACATATGATGCAATGATAACGGCCCTCAACTGGCGGGGTCGCAGCATTTACGTCTGCGCCCCAGTCCAGCAACATTTCGACCACCGCCGGGTCGTTATACCGCGCCGCCCAATGCAAAGGTGTACTGTCGTACTTGGTAGTAGCATGGACGGCTGCTCCCCGCTCCAGTTTCGTTCGCACCTCCTCCACACTGACCCTGCTCCAGAATGTCCAGTTACGATCACTGTTGTCGTAAGCGAGCCAGAAATCTTCGTCCCACAGCGGCGTGGGAGTCGGTACAGGGGTGTATGTCGGTACAGGGGTGTATGTCGGCCTTGGCGTGGGTGCGACCGTGGGGAGAGGTGTCGCTGCCGGCGGCGGTGGCGGAGGAGGCGTTGGCGTGGCCGTAGGTTCTGTTGTAGCTGTGGCCGTCGATTCCGGCGCGGCTGTGGGTTCAGGCGTCGTTGTCGGCTCGGGCGTGCTCGTAGGAACAGGGGTATGAGTGGGCTGCGACGTGGGCGTCGTTGTCGGCTCGGGCGTGCTCGTAGGAACAGGGGTATGAGTGGGCTGCGACGTGGGCGTCGTTGTCGGCTCTGGAATGCTCGTTGGAACAGGGGTATAGGTCGGTTGCGGCGTCGGATTGATGATTATCTCTTCGGGACGGTCACCAGTGTCTGGGCTCTCGACGTTAGCAGTCGGCGTGAGGATGTTAATTGAGACCAGCTTGGGCGCTGGAGTCGGACTTGGGTCGCCCCCGAAGATGCCGCAGGATGCGGTCACTAGCAGAACCAGCGCCCATATAGCCAGACGTGCTGAACTCTTGGCTGACGCGCTCACCATCACTGTCGCCCACGGTCCGAATAATCGGCGCACAGCCCTGGGATGATTCACGTCTTACCTCCTCTGCGCCGCCTCTTGTTCCTTCATTCTTGGATCGAATTTCTTAAGAAACATTCTCAAATGGACCTGCGCCAGTCACCTGTGCGCACCGTTGATGTGGAAGTGGCGTCTCCGCCGTTCGCTCGGCGGCTCAGGAGCAACATCAGCGCAACTCCAGTGATCGCTCCATACACCGGTCCGGACGCCACACTGGTCACGACCTGCTGAATCGGCAGAGTCACATCTAATGTTGCCCCATATAGGAATACGGTCACCCTTGACGCAACATAGCCAGCGGCAACGTAGCCTCCGGTACTGGCTAACACCCACCATCCCGCCTTTGCCAGTTGCCGCCGCAACACCAGCCACTGAAGTATCCCGAGTACTGCCCCGTTGAACGCGGATTCGCGTACAAGCCAGACACGTAAGACCTCGACGTTTCCTGATTCCCGTGCCTTGATCATGATGTCTACTGTAAGAGGGACGAACAGAAGAGATTCCAGAAGAAGAGTGACCAGGACACCTGCGATGGTGGCCAACACCCACCAGCCCGCCCGCTCCAAGTGCCGGCGTAGGACCAGCCACACGCTCGCTTGCCTTACCCTCGTCTTGATCCCTGAAGAGTCTACTGACGGAGCACTCAAAGGGGTCGTTCAAGGATGAAGGCTGCGTGGCCCGAAGTGTTCCATTGCCCACCTCTGGAAGACACCTCAGAACACGCTCCGCGGGTACATACTTAAAGAGGACGTCCATGTTCCCAAGCCTCCATGTGTTGCTGAGGCCCTTAAGTCAGCCATGATGGTGTCGCAGCAAACGACTGTTCACGTTCACAAATACGACCTCTGGTCAGGTCAAGCTGATGGGTGAAGCCTGAGCCATCAACGGCCAATAATAGCACGAGTACATTTGGTGGGCCATGCAGGAATCGAACCTGCAACCTGACGATTAAGAGTCGCCTGCTCTGCCTAGTTGAGCTAATGGCCCGCAACCGGACTCGCGAACGCCGTGCCGGCGTAATTCTATTTTCGCCCTCCAATAGCATTCAACGCCCCGGCTCTCCTCCATCGGTAGTATCATCTACGGAACATCCTGCACTCATCGCCGATCGCATCAATGGAGGACCGAGACGTGCCGTCAGCCACAGCATCGAAACGCCGGCCATGGCGATAAAGCTGAAGTCGCCGAGGCAGATCCGGCGGCTGCGCGAGAGCGGCCGCATCGTCGCCGAGACGTTCCAGCACCTCAAGGAAAGTGTCGTGCCCGGCGTCACCACCGGCGAGCTCGACCGCATCTGCGAGGAGTTCATCCGGGCGAGGGGCGCGATCCCCATCTACAAAGGCTATGGCGGCAGGGCCGGCCGGCAGAACGATCCGGGCCGCCGGCCGTTTCCGGCCAGCATTTGCGTCGCGATCGATAGCGTGGTTTGTCACGGAATCCCCAGCCCGAATCGGGAGCTGCGCGACGGTGAGATCGTGGGAATCGACATAGGACTGAGCTACAAGGGTTGGGTCGGAGACTCCTGCAAGACGTTTGCGATAGGGCCGATCGACGGCGAAACTCAGAGGCTATTGGACGTGACCCGCCAGTGCCTGGAACGCGGTATCGAGCAGGTTCGTCCAGGCGCTCGCGTTGGCGACATCGGCGCGGCTATCCAGCAACTCGCCGAGGGACAGGGGTTCTCGGTAGTGCGGGAGCTATCGGGACATGGAGTCGGTCGTTCGCTTCACGAGGAGCCGACCGTCCTGCACTATGGCGTTCCCGGTATAGGATTCAAGATCCGGCCGGGAATGGTATTTACGATAGAGCCGATGATCAACGCCGGCGCGCCTGAGGCACGGTTGCTCGAAGATGGCTGGACAGTTTGCACCGTTGATGGATCCAGGTCCGCTCAGTTCGAGCACACCATAGCGGTGACCCCGAATGGCCCCCAAGTACTGACCCAGCTATAGAGCGGTCTCAGCCGGCCGCTCAATCCGCGATCACGAAATCGACCGAGAGTTCGGGACGGGTCGTCACGATAGCGTGAGACCTACGTTCGCCACGGGGCTGGCACGCCGATCCTGGATTCAGCAGCAATCTGTCGTTGTATGTCTCCTTCAGTCTTCGGTGGCTGTGACCAAAGACTACCAAGTCCAGGTCTTCTCCTCGGAACGCGGCTCGGGCGACGTGGTAAGCGGACGCGCCTCCGTCACCGTGCACAACTCCGATGCGCACCCCGTCCGCCTCGACGATCTCACGCCGGCGCAGTCGCAGGCGGAGTTCGGGATAGCAGACGTTGCCGTAGACAGCCACAATTTCGGCGAGTTCCCTAAGCATCTCCAGCGTCGAGGCCGTGGCGATATCACCGGTGTGGATGGCGAGGTCACAGCCGGCCAGATCAGACACGAGCTGTTCGTAAAGATCCGATCGTCTGCCGTAGACCAGGTGTGTGTCCCCAAATACGACGATTCGGCTCATTTCTCTGTCCGCGGGATGAAGATCGGTATCAGACCCGCGGTTTCCCTCCCGTGAACCAACTCAGACGATGTTTTGAAACTTCGAGTGCCGGCCGGCTTTGACCGGCGCGACTCAGCCAATTCTATTCTTCTGGTGCCGTGATGGCGAGAATGGACGAATCAACATCGCGACTTGTATCGACGGGAAGCCGCCGGCCTGGGGGATAAGATTTTCACCCTGGAGGACCATTTGACGGCGATGGGCCGGCGGATCAATTCGATTCGCACCAGCCGGCACATGACACAGCAGGAGTTAGCCAACACGTCTGGGCTGGATCGGACCTACATCAGCATGGTCGAGCACGGCAAGCAGAACCTGACGATCGGCGCCGTGCTAAGGATCGCCGATGCTCTGGGCGTGCCGATCGGACACCTGATAGAGCCCGAAGCCGGCTAGGCCCAGCGCATTCGGCCCGCACGCGGGTCAGCGCTGCCTCAAAGGCTACGGCCGGACTATACTTAGCGCCGGTGAGTGATAAACTTCAGGTTCGAAGGAAAGACTTCGTTCTCCTTGCGCTTGAAACAGATTCCAAGATCTATTGGAGGTAATGTCCTGTGCTCAATGTGTCGGCAAAGCGTCTCCGGTCCATAGTCCAAACCATATTTGCCGCGGCTGGCGCTCCGGATGATTCAGCCAGCCTGATGGCCGAGGTGTTGGTAGGAAGCAATCTCGCCGGCCATGATTCGCACGGCGTCCTGCGCGTTCCGGTCTATGTTGCTCGAATCAAAGACGGCGCCATGGTGCCGGACGTCAGGCCGGCGGTTGTCGAGGAGACCGAGACCACTGCGCTGGTCGATGGCAGGTGGACGTTTGGTCACGTCGCGGCGCACTACGGGACTGAGGTCGCGATACGCAAGGCCAAACAGAGCAAGATATCTCTTGTTTCGGTGGTGCGCTGCCATCATATCGGACGCTTGGGCGAATGGGTTGAGCAGGCGGCCGAGCAGGGAATAATCTCGGTGGTGATGGTCGGTGGCTCCGGCGGAACGGGGCCCACGACGACCGCACCGTTCGGAGGAGCCGCCCGCGCGCTTGGAACCAATCCTCTCGCATTCGGAGCGCCGGCCGGCGAAATGCCTCCAATGACGATGGACATTGCAACCTCATTCATCGCTGAGGGCAAAATCCAGTTCGCTAAGGCCAAGAACGCCGACCTGCCTCCCGGCGCGATCCTCGACAAGCACGGTCGACCCAGCGTCAAGCCGGCGGACTTCTACGATGGTGGGATGCTCCTGCCGTTCGGCGAACACAAGGGCTATTCGATAGCCATGCTGGTTGAGCTGCTGTGCGGTGCGCTGGCGCCGGGGGATCTATATGCTGAGGACGGCGCCCACGGCGGCACCGTGATTATCGCCATAGATCCAGGGACATTCCGGCCCGATGGCAGCTATGAGGCAGTCGCCGACTTCAAGCTTCGCCGAATCAAGGAAGTCCCGCCGGCTCCTGGCTTCGAGGAGGTTCTTCTTCCGGGTGAGCCCGAGCAGAGAGCGCGCGAGCAGCGCACACGCGACGGCGTGGCGATGCCGGAGGCGACGTGGGATGGGCTCGTCGAGGCCGGCAATAGCGTCGGCGTCGACATCGCTCAGATCGAGTAACGACTCGTTCGCTACGATTGCATCGGGTCACCCTCATCACCTGTCGAGAGGGATTCTCCGGGCCATGGCACCACGCCGGAGCAAAGGCGATTCCTCCCTTTGAGATCCGCCTGCGGCGTATGTCTCGGCGCGTATCTCCGGCCACGCTTCCTTGTCGTTGACTCAATTGAAGCATGCCTGTCTGGCCATTGACCTAGGTCAACCTTGGGGGTACCGCTCTGCTAATATCTCTCCGGCGTGGCACCGGATAGATAGCACTGCCCAGCCTCAAGCCGCCGACTCGACGGCGCAATGCGGACTCTCGCCAAGCCGGCGTCTCTGGCGGTTGGTACGAAAACATTCAGTTGCTGCAACGCTAGCAGTTCCGAGTCATTCCGGCGGAAGCCGGAATTCAGGGAGGGTGGGGGAGGCGAAAATGGTCCTACCGTGGCGGGCCGGTGGTAGCCGACATGAGTAATTGCCAAGCAAGCCCTGGCCCGTTCATTTACAGCTGTTAACTGCCGACAGAAAATGTCACTGAGAAACTCGATTCATGACTGATACCCAGCAGTACCCGCCCCTTACCGTGGGTACCGTGCTGCTCACCTTTGCCACCGGGACGGGCATGCTGCTTGCCGCCCTGGACGCCAACATCGTGGGAACCGCCATGCCCACGATAGTCGCCTCTCTCGGTGGGCTGGACCTGTTTAGCTGGGTCTTCTCGCTCTATGCACTCGTTTCGACCGCGGCATTACCTATCTTTGGACGCCTCTCCGATGTCTACGGGCGCAAGAAGCTCTATTTGGGTGGGCTGGCGATTTTCGTGTTGGCTTCGATTCTCTGCGGCACGTCCCAATCAATGCCCCAACTGATCGCTTTCCGTGCCTTGCAGGGACTTGGTGGCGCTGCCATATTCGCCCTGACGTTTGCAATCGTCGGCGACCTGCACCCGCCCGAACGCAGAGGACAGTTCCAGGGAGCTATCGCTTCGATGTGGGCTATCTCGGCGGTGGTTGGGCCGGGACTGGGCGCGCTGATCACTGAGTCCGTGGGTTGGAGATGGATTTTCTTTGTCAACGTGCCGGTGAGCCTGATTCCGTTATTGAGCTTGGGATTCTTTCTGAAAGAGCGCCCACGAGAGGCCGGCCGGGCGCGGGTCGACGCTCTCGGCGCCGGCTTACTGGCCGGGGGTGTGTTCGCCCTTCTTTATGGGATGTTGTTGGCTCGCCAGCAAGGCCAGCAGATCCAGGCCCTGCTGCTCGTAGGTGTGAGCGTAGCTCTGATCGTATTGTTCGTCCGGCGGCAGGGCCGAATCCAAGTGCCGACGATACCTTTGGGATTGTTCCGCAGGCGAATGTTCACACTGGGGGTGATCGCCAGCCTGATATTCGGCTGGGCGGCATTCTCCCTACCCGCATTCGTGCCGCTGTTGGCCCAAGCGGTGACTGGCGGTACCGCGATAAACGCCGGCGCCGCGCTGACCCCGATGGTCTTCGGCTGGTCGATAATGGCCGCTGCCTCCGGCCCCTTGGTAAGGCCCCTGGGCTATCGCAATCTTAGCCTGGCATGTTTCGTTTTTCTGGCAGTTGGATACCTACTGTTGCTCAGAATAAACACGTCGAGTACGTTGACCGATTTCGTGATTGCAATGGCGATTGCCGGTGCCGGATGCGGCATAGGTAGCCCGACTCACATGCTGGCCGTACAGAATTCAGTCGATCCTCGTATGCTTGGCGTGGCGACCAGCCTGGTGATGTTTTTCCGCAACCTGGGCAGCGCGATCGGCATAGGCGCTATGGGCTCGTTCCAGATCTGGCGGCTGGAATCTTACTTCGGCGGTCCTGTGCCGGACCCATCCATAGTTCTCGCTGGTGGCAACGGCGATGTGAATGCCACAACAGTTGAGAACTTCCGCGAATCTCTGACGCTGGCCACTCGCGACATTTTCTTGTTGCCCCTGGCGTTGATCGCGTTAGCCCTCGTCGCCTCGGCGATGATGACCAAGTGGCAAGATCCAATCTCACGGGCCGAATCGACCGAGCCGGCCGTAGCCGGGGCCGGCGGGCGTTAGATAGTCACCCGCCACCTGTCCAGGCCTTGTAGGCGGACCGATCCCCGTAGATGGCAATGTCCTTGCGTCGATCCCACTTGCTCATTCCCGCTCCGACATAGTATCATGAAGGCATGAATAGGAGCTTAATATCATTGAGGTAGTAACATGGCGGAGCTAACCAAACGGGTTCAAGCGGTTCTATCTGAAAAACAGTATAAGGCGCTCGAGGAACGCTCCGGCGAATTGGGCAAGCCGGTCAGCCGATTGATCCGTGAAGCAATCGAGCAGGTGTACTTCGCGCCGGCCGAGCGAGAGCGGCGTCGAGCGGCATTGGATCGACTGCTTGCGCTCGAGGCGCCGGTCGATGATTGGGAACGGATGGAGGAGGAGATTATCCGCGGAGCGTCGTCGTGATCGACCGTCCCGTGCTACTGGACGTCAACATACCCATGTATGCGGCCGGCCGTCCGCACCCTTACAGAGATGCCTGCGTCAAGGCGATGGCTGACGTGGCGGAGGGCCGGCTGAACGCAGCTATCGACACCGAGACCATCCAGGAAATCCTCTACCGTTATGGGGCATTGCGGCAATGGTCTATCGCAACGGCGCTGGCCAGCAACCTGCTGGATGTGGTCGAGACGGTGTATCCGGTCCTTCCCTCGGACGCGGCGCTCACAATCGAGTTGTTCGAACGCTATGCGCCCAAGGGCGTGACGGCCCGCGACCTGGTCCACGTCGCCGTGATGAAGAGCAACGATCTGGCTGAAATCGTGTCTACGGACTCCCATTTCGATCTAGTGGAGGGGATTCGGCGGTTGGATCCAGTGCTTCTCTACCAGGGCGCGTGATTTGCCAGCGTCTGGTTAGGCTCCCCCATCCGGCTCCGCAACTTTCACAACGATAGTATGGTGACCGGTCGCGCCATCGGGTAGCGTTCTAGTGCGTTCATCGGTCTGAACTTGGCCGGTGCCATCCGTGGCCCGTACGCGCAACTCGTGGCTGCCGGCGGCCGGCGGGCTCCAGTCGGCGGTCCAGAGAACCCAGCTATATGGAGAAAGCGCTTGTTTTACCGTCGCTGTATGCCACGTTTCGCCCTCATCGGAGCTAATCTCGACCCGGGCTATGCCCCGGCTGCCGGCGAACGCGACTCCGCCGGCCCCTGTGTCGCCGACCTTCACCTTGCTGAATCGATTCGGCACGTTGATCCGCGACATCGTCTGAATCACCGCCTCCTCGCTCCATCCGCGAAGCTGCCAGTACCCTTGGAAGTCGTGGTCGATTGGCTCGATCTCGGTCAACCACTTGACGTTCTTGATTCCGTACAGGTTGGGTATCAGAAGCCTCGCTGGGAAGCCGTGCTCAATCGGCAACGGCTCGCCGTTCATCTCCAAGGCGATGAGGTTCGACTCCTGGCCTGCTTTCTCCAAAGTGATGCTCTCGAAGTACTTGTCGGCGCAACGCAGCACGACCTTGCGGACGCCGGGCTTTACGCCGGCCATGTCGAGAACCGCTTTGAGCGGAACTCCCTTCCACAAGGCGTTGCTGATCAGGCTGCCTCCGATCTCGTTACTTATGCAGCACAGCGTGTAGTATTGTTCCACCGCCGGCAGGGCCCGCAGCTGCTCGTAGCTGAGTGTCAGCGGGCGCTCGACTAGGCCCTTGACCTCAAGTTTCCAGTCCCCGGCCTCTAGAACAGGATCGGCAAGGCGGGTGGGATCCATCAACGGCGAATATATGTTTTTCGAGACGACGTAGAATCGGTCGTTAGAGGTGACCTCGCTGGGCATACCCTTTATCGGCTCCAAGACAATGTTTCCAAAGCTCCGAAGTGACCGTTGGAGCAGGATGCCGCCGCCCGCTATGATGGCGATCACACCTACGCCCAGCTGCGCAAGCAGTCTTCGCCGGCTGGGACTCGCTACCGACACCGCGCCGTCTCTCGTAGCCGCTTCATCGGTCATCGACCGGAGATTTAGGACGAGCACAAGCGAGTAGACGCCGTTCGTCAGCAAAGCCGCAATGACGTGGCTCCCGGCGCCGGCCGGATCGTCAGCACCAACAAGGCCCTTGCCGACAAGCGGCAGAAACGCCAGCCACGCACCCGTCGAAGCCGCCAGCGTCAACATGGCTGCATCACGCAAGAGTCCGACGATGCCCGGAATGGTGCGTCTGAACAGGATGTACGTTGTGCCGACCGCGCCGGCCAGGAGGATCTGTAGCGTCAGAAGCCCAACGACGAGCAACGGCTTGGCGAGAAAACCAAGCAAGCTGAGCGTGAGCGCGAACAACTCCGGGGGCATTACCAGGGTTGCCGGATCGGCCATCGATTCCGCCGGTGTGGGGACGCCGGCGACGGCGCGAAACACTAGAGCGACCAACGATGCCGCGAATCCCGCCGCGACACCGGCAAGGAACCCCTGAATCAGATTCGGCCGGTTCATTCCTCTCCCCCTACCCCTGACGTTTGGCGATCAACTGCCGGACTACAGGTACTAACTCGCTGGGAACTTCCATAAGGGTTTGAGATTGACCCTGAAACGCCGCTTCGTCCTCGGCCAGAGCCTGATCTTCCGACTGCCTCTCATAGTAAGCGATGACCCTCCGCACCTTCTCTTCATCCCACTCCGGCGGAAAACTGCTCTGCTTCATCTTTGCCTCCAGCGTCTTCCCCTTCGATATGCGGTTCAGGGCTTGCCCCAATATCAATAGTAGATTGCCCGATCGACTCCCCCGCCGGCGGCGATGACGTCCCCATTGATGGCGATTGACTTGGGTGAAGCCAGAAACGCCACGACGTAGGCTATGTCACCCGCGTCGATGATCTGGTGGACCGAGTTTCCCTGGGCCATTTGCTCCTCTGATTCCTCTATGGAGATGCCTTTAATCCGCGCCTGGTCAGCCAACATGCCTGGCGTCCTTTCGGTACGGGTCAACCCCGGATGCACAACGCTGACGTTAATCCCGTCCGGCCCCAGCTCGTCGGCGAGATTCTTGGTCATCGCGACGAGGCTTACGTTGCGCATGCTTCCGATTATCGATCCTGACCTGCGCGCGGCCAGGCCGCTGATATTGATGATCCGGCCCCATCCCTGCCGGCGCATGTGCGGAGCCGCCTCTTGGGCGCATCGCAGGTAACCCATAACCTTGACGTTCATATCGGCCCAGAAGAGCGCTTCGGTGGTCTCCGATAGACTGGGCGCTGGTTTGCCTCCGGCCGGTTGGGCCGCGCAGTTTACTAGGATATCGAGGCGGTCAAATTCCTCCACCACTTGGGCGACCACGCGTCTTACGTCATTACTATTGCCAGTGTCGGCCGGAATCGGCAACAAGTTGCCTCCGGTTTCATTCGACAGCTCTTCGGCGGTCGTTTCCAATTCGCTTCTTGTCCGAGCCGCTATGACTACACCCACACCCTCCAGCGCCAGCTCGCGTGCAATCGCCTTGCCGATGCCGCGGCCGCCGCCGGTGACTAAGGCGATCTTGCCGTTCAGTTCAAGGTCCATGATTGCTCCTGATAGTCTCCCTATCGACCGGACTGCCTGGACAACTCCTGTCCGCACTTCACGTTCGACCACGCCTCGCCAACTTCCACGGTCCGGCCGGGAACTCTCCCCATTTCAAGATACAATATTCTACCCAGCGTGTTTTGAGTAGATGCAGGGAGAATGTCGATGAAAGCAGCAGTCATGTACCGGCGCAACGACCCGCTAAAGGTGGAGGAGGTGGAGCTAAGCGAACCCGGCCTCAACGAGGTGTCCGTGCGCTTCGCCGCGAGCGGTGTATGTCACTCAGACCTGCATCACTGGCGTTGGGAGATGGGCAGTCCACTTCCTTTGATATTGGGCCACGAAGGCGCCGGCGTTGTCACCAAGGCAGGGCCCGGCGTGACCAGGATAAAGCCTAGCGACCACGTGATAATCGCGTTCGGCGCCAAGTGCGGCGAGTGCTTCTACTGTCTGCGTGGAGAGCCGAACCTTTGCGTACCTGAGGATGGCGCCGATCCAATCGAGACGGCATACGCTTCGAATCGATTCCGAGGAAACGGGAATCGCGTCTTTCAGTTTCAGAATGTCAGTTCGTTCGCCCAGGAGTCGATTGTGCCGGCGAATAATGCCGTCGTCATTCCACAAGACGTGCCCCTTGACAGTGCGGCGCTGGTTGCCTGCGGTGTCACCACGGGCGTTGGCGCTGTCATCAACACGGCGCAGGTCGAGGTTGGGAGCACGGTTCTGGTCATCGGGACCGGCGGCGTAGGTCTGAACGTGATCCAGGGCGCTAGGATCGCTGGCGCGGCCCGGATCATCGCCGCCGATTTGTTGGACAATAAGCTCGAGTTGGCTCGCGAGTTTGGCGCGACGCACGCGATCAATGCCGGTCGCGAAGATGTAGTCCAACGCGCAAAGGAGCTGTCCGGCGGTCGCGGCGTCGACTATGCGTTCGAGGTGATCGGGTTGGAAAAGACGCTTACACAGGCTTACGAGAGCCTGCGTAAGGGCGGAACCGCCGTGCTGGTAGGTGTATCGGCCCCCGAGACGACGATGCAATTCTCACAGCTGGCCATGATGCGGACCGGGCGAAGAATCATCGGATGCTTCTATGGCTCGAACCGGCACCACGTTGATTTTCCCAAAATGATCGACCTCTACCGGCATGGCAAGCTGAAGCTCGATGAGTTGATCTCCAGGCGTTTCGCCATCGAAGAGATCAACGAGTCGTTCCGGGCGTTGGAAGCCGGCGAGGTCGCCCGCGGCGTGATAGTTTTCGACTAGAGGGGAGCGACAAGCGAGATGAAAATCCTGATGCGCGAACGCGATCTTTCCGACGATTACATACGTTTCGCCGCCCAGATCGGCGCCGACGGCCTCGACATCCATCAGCCGGAGAATATTCCGGGGATCAAGGAACAGGGCTACGCCGACGAGGATGGAGTCCGCAAGCTCCTCGACAAGCTTCGCCGATTGGGACTTGGCGTTTACAGAGTAGCTCCTCCGACGCCGGAGCGCTACCTGTTGGGTCAACCCGGCGGCGATGCTGAGCTGGACGATTTGTGTCGCACGCTGGAGGCGCTGGCAAAGGCCGGCGTTCCCTTCATGTCTATGCCGGTCTTACTGGGCAATGGTCTGAGTAGTCTAAGCCAAAAGGGGGCAAACCCCGGGCACTACGGAAATAAGGTAGGCGTCCATCGGGGCGGTTACAAGATGTACACGTTCGATGCATCGTTGATGCGCCGCAGGCTTGCCGAGAGCCCTCCCGAGTTCGTAGTGGACGTTGAGGCACACTATGAGCGGAGCGTAGAGGTATATCGCCGGCTGGTGCCGATCGCCGAGGCATACGATATCAGGTTGATCATACATCCGGCAGATCCACCGCTGCCGGAGGCGGAGTTCGGGCCGAAGCGTTGGTTCAAGATTATCGATGACGTGCCCAGCGAGCACAGCGGGTTTCTCTACTGCATAGGTACCCGCTACGAGTCAGGTACCAACATCTACGATGAGATCCGCTCCGTTGGGCAACGAGGCAAGATCTTTCATACCCACTTCCGAAATGTCCGGGGAACAATCCCGGCCACCGCCGGCTACGACGAGGTGGCCCTCGACGACGGCGACATGAGCATGTTCCGCGTGCTCCAGACGCTAAAGTCGGTGGGTTTCGACGGGGGCCTGCAGATCGACCATCTTCCCAACTACGACGGCGACAATCGGTTCCAGGGGATGGCGTCGGGGTATGCAGTCGGATTCGTCAAAGGGCTGCTGGCGGCGCTAGGTGATTGAGCGCCGGAGAGAAACGCGTACCCAGGACAGCCTCGGTCACTGTAATTGACCGGGCGGGACCTGCCGCCGGCTAACTTACCGAGAATCCGCCGTCCGCTACCAACGCGTGGCCGGTGACGAATGAGGACTCGTCACACGCGAGAAATAGCGCCGCGTAAGCGATCTCTTCAGGACGCCCAAGTCGCCCCATCGGATAGGTGTCCGTAACGGCCTTCAGCGCGGTCTCCGGATCGGGTGACTCGGCAAGTATCCTCTCGGCCATGGTGGTAAGCACCCCTCCGGGACAGACGCAGTTCACCCGGATGTTTTGCTTGGCATACTGAACTGCGATCTGGCGCGTCAGGGCGATCATGCCTCCCTTCGCCGCGGCGTATGCGGCCCAATCGGGTATCCCCAATAACCCCTGGACCGATGCGGTATTTACAATCGAGCCGCCGCCATTCCTGAGCATCTCCGGAATCGCGAAGTGGCATCCGCGATAGGTGCTTGCCAGGTTTACGTTCAGAATCCGGTGCCAATCCGCCGGCGAAGTCTCGACCACGTTGCCGCCCACTGCGATGCCCACGTTATTGTGCAGAACGTCGAGCTTGCCGTAGCGGTCGACCGCGACCCGAATCATGTGCTCCACGTCTTCGTCCCGCCCGACGTCCGTCGGTAAGAAGAACGCCTCTCCGCCATCCTGGCCGATCCGCCGGACTGTCTCCCGGCCGTTCTCCTCGTCGACGTCGGCCACGACAACCTTGGCCCCCTCACGGGCGAATAGCTCCGCGGTCGCGCGCCCTATCCCCCTCGCGGAGCCGGCCACAATCGAAACCTTGCCGGCTAGTCGCATCTCAACATCTCACCATCGGTACTGAGCCGGACCGAAGTCGCCTTCGTAATAGGGAGCGATCACCCCGCCCGGCGGAATGACTTCGTCCAAAGTCGCCCGGTCCTCGTCCGTGACCGTGACGTCCAGGGAACCCAAGTAGCTGTAGAGGTGGTCGAGCGTTCGCGGGCCGATGATCGGCGCGGTTACGCCCGGCTGCTGCGAACACCACGCCACCGCCAACTGACTGGGTGTGCAGCCTTTCCGCTCGGCGAGGTCGGAGAGCGTCTCTATAACCGTGAACGCGTCGTCGGAGAACGATCCTCTCCATCTATCAGTGTCCTGCTCGCCCGATAGTCTGGCGCCTTTGGGCCGGGGCTGCCCGCGCCTATATTTGCCGCTCAAAGACCCGAACGCCAAGGGCGACCAGGGGATTATCGCCAACCCGTAGGTCAAAGCCATCGGGACAAGTTCCCGCTCCATCCGGCGGTCCAACAGGTGGTATGGCGGCTGCTCGCTGATAAACCGGTTCAGGCCAAGCTCTTTGGCTACCCAGAGCGATTCGATCACCTGCCAGGCGGCGTGCGTGCTGGAGCCGATGTATCGCACCTTGCCCGAGCGGACCAGATCGTCCAACGCCCGCAACGTCTCGTCGATGGCAAGGTCGGAGTGCGGCCGATGGATCTGATAGAGGTCTATCCAATCGGTCTGCAGGCGCTTAAGCGAACGATTGCACTGCTCGACAATGTGGCGCCGGCTGGTGCCGGACGCATTTGGCTCATCATCATCCATGGGGAAGTGTACTTTGGTGGCTAGGACGATTCGGTCACGCTCGCCATTGGACTTCAACGCCTTGCCGACTATGGTTTCACTGACTCCCCGGCTATAGGAGTTAGCTGTGTCGATGAAATTGATGCCGGCATCGATTGCCCGGTCGATGATTTCGATCGACTCTGCCTCATCGGCTCGACCGCCAAGACCTGCGCATCCGAGAATCAGGGGGCTCACCTTCACCCCGGTGCGCCCTAAGCTACGGTACTCCAAACAACGATCCTCCGGTGGGTTTTGACGACCTGGGGCAACCTGGCCTACGCCTACTTGAACTCCGGGATAACGTATTTTCCGTAAAGATCGATCGACTTCATTACGACCTCGTGGGGCACCGTATCGGTTTGCATCGATATCAGCATCTGATCTACGCCGGCGGCCTCGTGCTTCTTCAATCCGCTTATGCAGCCGTCCGGGTCGCCGGCAATGATGACGGCACGGTCGCAGAGCGTATCGGCATCCAAGTCCTCCCAGAGCTTCTGAGTGATGAAGTCGGGAGTGTCTGAATCCGGCACCTTGATGCCTTCGAGATCGACGGTCCTGCCGAAGTCTCGGACCTGGTGATCGGGCAGTCCTCCCCACTGCTTAATCAGCTTGGAGTAGAGGTCGGCCTGGCTCTTGGCGTAGGGTCGCTCGGGCCCGTAGAAGTTCTTGATGGACCTGGTTGCCATTTCACGGGCTTCATTGTTGTCCTCGGTGCAAATGCCAATCGTTTGGCTGCCCCATTGCTTGTTGACTGAGGAGCCAACTGGAATCGAGGCCGGCGTTTCGTGAAAGGCCTTGATGTGCGGCTCCAAAACCGTCGGATCGCTGGCGCCCATCGCCAACACCCCTATTCCTTTCTCGGCGGCAATACGGTAGGTAGCCGGCTGTAGCGCAGCCACCCAGATTGGAGGGTGAGGGTCCTGATATGGCTTGGGCAATACCTGCCGAGACGGAACGCTCCAGTGCTTGCCTTCCCAAGAAAACCAGTCGGTCTCCCATATCTTGGGCACCATCGTCAGGGATTCATCCCACATGCTGCGGCTATCGCGTGTGTCGAGACCCATCCCTTCGAGCTCATAGATTGCCGAGCGACCGGTTCCAAAGTCGACCCTTCCCTCGGCAAGGTGGTCCAGAACCGCGACTCTTTCCGCCACCTGAACCGGATGGTGCATCGGCAGAACGATTACTCCGAGCCCGAGGCGAATCTGCTTGGTTCGCTGACTCAATGCCCCGTAGATGATGTCGTTGGCCGGGCAGCCGGAGAACCCCGTGAGGAAGTGATGCTCCACCAGCCACACGTAGTCGAACCCGACCTCATCGGCGAAGATGATTTGCTCCATCGTCTCCTCCAATAGGAGGTGGTCGTCTAGAACAGGCCTGGCCATCTCGTAGTGTAAAGCTAGTTTCATGCGTTCACCCTCTACCCTTGTTCAACAAGCCCGCAGGCTACTCAATCCGGCGCAGCGTAGGACCTGACAGTCGCCGTTCAACAGACTATATCTTCAACCCCAGAGACTCCGCCGTTTCGACGATTTCGTCCCAGGTGGATTCCGGAATCTGAATCCCTTCTGTTTGCCTTTTCTTTCGGCTGGCGTGTTCGAAGTCACCCGGCGCCAGTACCTCGGAGAATCCGGTCCTCGGCGGAACCGCCCTAATGCTGTTCATCAGATCGGTCGTGCGCGACGAGAACTGTTCGGCCGAGGTGAAGACTCCGGCGTCGACCGCAATCAGGGCCGCCCCCTGCTTTGCGTGATGGACGCCGCCCCCTCTGTCCTCCACGTAGTCCTCCGAGCCGGGGAGGATGCGGCCAAGAATCTCCGACGCCACCATCAGCCCAAATCCCTTGTGCTCACCAAATGGGAGCAATGCGCCGCCGTCGTAGTAGTCATCCGGGTCGGTCGATGGATTCCCGTCCTTGTCGATGATCCATCCAGCCGGCAGCTCTTGGCCCTTCGAGTGTGCCAGTTGAATCTTGCCGCCGGCTACCCGGGTAGTGGCGATGTCCCACACGAATGGGTGTTCCTCGGCAGTTGGGAAGCCCAACGCCATCGGGTTTGGCGCAAACAGAGCCTTGCGCCCGCCGTGGGGCGCCGCCAACGGAGCGTCGACGCCCTGTCCGCCGGTCATCAGCCAGATCATTATTCCCGCCCGGGATGCCTGCTCGACGTAGTGACCGAGCCGGCCGATGTGGGTCACTTGTACGCCGGAAATCAGCGCCACTTTATGTGTAGAGGCCTTTTCTATTCCCAGCTTAGTCATATAGTCGGTCGTAATTTGGCCCCAGGCCCAGTTGCCCTTGACCAGTACCGCGCCGGCGACTTCCGACACGATCTCTGGAACCGCGTCCGGCACTATTACGCCGGACTTTACCTGTCCGATGTAGCGTGGTAGGTGTTGAACTCCGTGCGAGTCATGCCCGGCTAGGTGCGATCCGACTAGATGATCGGCCATTAGAGTGGCTCCCTCTTGGGGGGTGCCGGCAGCGGCGACTAACCGTTCTACAACGCTGTGTAGTTCATCCGGCGGAATGGTCTTCATTGGCAAGTCTCCTTGGGAGATCTGGAAATTACTCGATGTCTACCCTGTCACGGCCAATTGCCGGCGCGGAGCTGCCCATCAAGCGCAAAGCGGATGATCGCTGTTCCAGCGATTGAATACAGGAGGATTGGCTGCCGCAACTCGAGCCCTGGCCTGCATCCACAGGTCGGCCCAAACCGCGGCATCACGTAGCTCGCTGGCCGGGTTCGATCGGCTCCGAGCGACGAAGTCGGGGAACATCGGCCGGCCGGTGGGCTGTCCCACCGGCAGGTAGCGCAGGTCGAAGCTCCAGCGAAGGCGCTCGGTATTGTTGTCGTACGACGCGTGCATCGTAGTTCGAGTGAATAGCATGACGCTGCCAGTTTTCATCGGGACGGGCGTCACCGCATCTTCGTCGATGAAGTGTAGAGGTATCTCGAGCTTGCCCGGCGCCGGACAGTGGGTAATCAGACCTTTGTGATTGCTGCGCGGAACCACCTTGAGACATCCATTCTCCTTGTCAGTATCGCCCATCGGGAACCACACGGACAGCATGTTCGTATTATCGATCTCGGGAAGGCCCACGCCTTGGTCCTGGTGCCAGCAAGTCGTACCGACGAGGTTGTTGTGCTTGATATCGCTCGGCAGTCGGTACTCCGGTACCTTGACACGCGTGTGTTGGATTGGGCTGGAGAGAATCTCCGGGCCGACGATTGATTCAACCGCGTCGAGGAGATTCGGATTGCGTAGCAGATTGAACACCGCCGCGCTGGTGTGCATCGGGGTGTCGGGCTCGAGGCCGGCCTGAGGAAGTGTGATGTCGAAGTGCTGGTATACAGGGAGGCCGGCTGCCACGACCTCCGTGAATTTGTCACTGAACGACAGCTCTTGAAACGCGGATGGCAGCTTGCCTTCGCTATACCATTGTTCGCAGAGAGAACCGAGCAACTCGGAGTATTCGGCCACAATCGGCCCAAAATCACGTTCCTTGTCGTATATGTCTTCGACTACGAGAAATCCTTCGCGATTGAACTGTTCGAGTTGGGCCTCAGTTAGCGCCGGCATAGATGATGCTCCTCACTTCTGACGAGTCGAGGCTGACTCCGCTGCTTTGCCTTCGCCGTTCAGGCAACGATCATATTCTACTTGACCATAGACTAGTTTGTACTCACTAGGTTATGTTAAAGCACGGGTTTTCAATTCTTTAATGGTTAGGACTTCCAGAGTATTCTCTAAGGCCGACAAGCAGTTGGTCGAAACAGTCAACCCACCAAGGCCATTTCGATAGTCCGAACGCCGCATGTCGTCATTCGTACGAAAGCATGTCCCGGACTCCGATCCGGGATGTGCCCTCCAATCAACCTCGATGTCGGCTCTCCACGGGCGAATCCTGCCGAATTGTAGACCGGTGGCCGATGGCGGAATGAGAAAATGTAGTGCGGGGGCTTGTCCCCCGCTGGGGTCGGGGTGGGGCGTGGCAGAATCCGCCGTGCCAATTCGCTGGACCAAACCACAACTCCGGCTTTTCATACCTTGGTGTGCCGGCGGCAGCCGGCATGAGCGATTGGTACGAAATAGGTGGCACCCGTTCGACCTGCCGGTCTCGTCATTCCGGCGAAGGCCGGAATCCAGAAGGGAAGGGTGGGACAAGACCGTCATACAATAGGCAAAAACCCGGCGTCCCACCATTTTCATCCTCTTATGCGGCCTTCGCAAGGCCATGGTGATTCCTGCGAAAGCCTGCCCCGTACTCCGATACGGGGACAGGAATCCAGAGGAGAGGGGGGAGGCAAGACCACCGCCAACCTTTGGTGACAACGAAAGTTAGAGAATCAAAAACCCCTGTATGTAAAAGAGGGTAAGTTCAGGATAGGACAAGTGATGAAGCAGGATTGTTGTCAAACGGTTTTGATGACTCCCGCCTTACCGAATCGTGTCAGTGTTTCGGCCGGCAACTAGCCGGCCGCGATGCGCGTCAGTTCGTCGCACGCGGCGAGAAACTCCCTGTGCGCTCGGCTAACCTCCTGAACCGTTGCGCCGGGTGCGTTCACCTTGCCGAGCAAATCGCTCTCGGCATCTCGCATGGGCCCGCACAGATCTGCCACCGCGGAGGCTATTTCAATCGGAACGATGGCGACGCCGTTGGCATCACCGTGCAATAGGTCGCCAGGCAGTATCTCCTGCCCGGTTAGCGTGACCGGTATGTTCACCTCGGTAACACGCGCATACCCGTGCGAGCATATCGTCTCGGCGGCAAAGCAGGGAAACTCAAGCTGTCTGATCTGTTCGAAGTCCCGCCCGGCTCCATCCGTGACGAGGCCAACACAGCCAAATTTCTTATAGAAGCTGACGGCGATGTCCCCGAATATGGCCGAGGCCGGCGGAGATTCCAGCGATTGGAACACCATTACGCGCGGCTCAGGAGTCTTGGCGAAATTGTCGATGTTCTCGCCTAGAGTAATGTTGGGCCCCGGTTCCCCGCCGCTGTAGGTGCAGGTGTATGCGAACCCAACCATCGGTGGAAGATCTGGAAAGTACGACTTGATCGATCCGCCCAGATACCCCTTGTGGTGTGGTCGGACGTCGAAGAGCTCTATTACGTTGCAAACAGTCGCAGTGTCGAATTGCCGTAGCTTTTCGATCACAGCGGCCATTTCTTGTGAGCTCGCACTGGTAGCGGCTGTCTTTGCATCGGTCACGTTAATCCCTTCCTCCTGAAGATAAGGGTTGGTGCGCGCGGCTATGGCCGACGGAACGTTCTGGATCGGCCGGAGGCTCTTGGCTCTAGTTCGAAGCGCTGTCGCGTTGCAAGACGAACTCGCAGCCCAGGCCGTACGTCCGCTTCTCGTCCATCATCAGCGCCAGATTGGGGAATTGAATCACCCGCCAGCCATCCCGGATAGCCTCGAGCACTGACTGATACGGCCAGTCATCCGGATCTGCCGGCCCTTCCACCACCTCGCCATTCTCCACCAGCGATATTCCGTCGATGATTGAGCTAAGGTTAGAGTCTCGGGCTTGAAGGTACAGCAGATCCTGTTGCCTTGGACCTGACGATTCTACGTAATCGACGATCGCCTGCAGTCTCTTTTCGTGGAGCTCTCCGTTCTTGAGGTCTTCGATACATCCTTGCAATTCGCCTTTTATGAACGCGCGATTCATGACATCTCCACCTAATTCCGAGTTGACCCTGCAGTCCTCTGATGGAAGTACTTGATATGGACCGATGTCCTTATGTTCGACGCACTGAATCCGCTTTGTCAAGGAAGTTGCCGGCACGTAACTGTTCAGACTTGGCGGGACCAGTCTCGTGAGTGTCATTGGTGCGAGAAAAGATCCCCACTCTCGTCATTCCCGCCACCCACCTCGTCATTCCGGCGAAGGCCGGAATCCAGGTGAGGGGCGGCCGGCGCACCCGTGCCACATTGAGTCGCTATGGGTAGTTCCGCCACAACCTACGGTCCTTGTTCGATCACAATTTGCAAACGCGCGGGACAAATTACGCTCAAATCTGAACAGTTACGCCGGCACCGCTACGCCAGAGTCTGAGATAATTGCTATTGGGCCGAAATAGCGTGAATTGGGACTTCGAGGAATCACATAAGGAGGCGAGATGGTTCGACCGACTGAGGTAGAACCACGCGAGGGATACCGCATATGGCTACGGTACTCGGACGGCGCTTCCGGCGAAGTTGATCTGTCCTATCTGGCAGGGCGTGGCGTATTCAAATGTTGGAATCACCGCGCTTCCTTCGAGGCTATGCACATCGCGCCGGCCGGCGGTATCGCCTGGGGAGATGATGCCGAGCTTTGCCCGGACGCTCTCTACATGCGACTCACCGGCAAGTCTGTCGCGGAACTGATGCCGGAGGCGCAGTTCCTGGTGGAGAATGCCTGAGCTTAGCCGATTCTACGGAATCGTAATACGCATGTACTTCGATGACCACGCGCCGCCCCACTTCCACGCATCTTATGGTGGAGATGACGCGGTGGTGGGAATCGATAGCTTGGCCCTGTTGCATGGGCGTCTTCCTCCGCGGGCTCAGGGTCTGGTGGTCGAGTGGGCCTCACTTCGCCAAGTGGAGCTTCGGGAGGCCTGGGATCTAGCAAAGCGCTTGGAGTTACCTGGCAGAATTTCCCCACTGGAGTAATCCTGTGGTTTGGGATGCACATAACAATTCTTGAAAGAGCAAGTGTGATCTTCCATGCGCCTGTCCGCTGTTGACCCAATACCGGGAAGACCTCCGCTTGGTCGTCTCCGTCAACAGATACCACTCAATCCGCCGCGCTGAATCCGCTCTGTCCACGAAGTTGCCGGCGCAGCTACGCCGGAGTCTGAGATAATAGACATCAGGCCGAGGGTAGCTTGTCAACGGAGAGGTGCGGACCAGTGTCGACCATTTCCATGAAGTTTGCAACGCGGTTAATTGTTGCGGCGCTGGCGACGACAGCACTACTCGTGTCGTGCCAAGGCGGCGGCGGCGGTTTTTCGACTACCGATGAGTCCTTGGGCAAGTCCGTCGCCGGCATGTTCAACGACACCATCGCGGTCGGCCCCGACAACCGCCAGATCGCCTACGTGATCCGGCGCCACGATAAATGGATCGTCGTGGTGAACGGCACCGAGCAGCAGCCATACGACGGCATCGGCGAAGCACACCCGATTGTGAGTCCTGATGGTAGCCACTTCGCCTACGTTGCTGGGATAGAAGGCAAGTCGTTCGTGGTGGTTGATGGAGTCGAAAGCCAGCGCTACGATGCCGTCCTGTCACCCAGCCTCATATTCAGTCCCGATAGCCAACGTATCGCCTACGTGGCCGAGCGTAGTGGAAGATGGCTAGTCGTTGTCGGAGACCTCGAAGGAAATGGAGTGGAGGGAGAGCTGTACGACCAGGTACTTACTGAGACTGTGACGTTCGATCAAGACAGCGGAATAGTAGCGTACGGCGCCAAGGTCGGAGACAAGTGGATCGCCGTTGTTGGCGACGATGAGGGGCCTGGGTACGATCTGATTGGCGACGGTACGCCTGTGTTCAGCGCGGATAACAAACGTGTCGCATACGCCGCCAGGCGCAGCGGAAAATGGTTCGTCGTTCTCGACGGGGCCGAAGGTAAGGAGTACGACGAGATCGGCGACGGTTCGGTGATGTTCAGCCCAGACAGCCAGAGGCTAGCTTACGCCGGCAAGCGCGGCGACGCATGGGTTGTTGTTGTGGATGGCTCGGAGGGTGCTGAGTTCTCGAACATTAGGAGTGATTCGCTGGTTTTCAGCCCGAATAGCCAGAGGGTCGCCTACGCGACTAGGGAAAGCGGTAAGTGGGCGGTCGTTGTCGACGATTCCACCGGAAAGCAGTACGACCGCATCGATAGAAGCGGGCCTATCTTCAGTCCGGACAGCGACAAGGTGGCGTACGTAGCGTCAATCGGTACCAACAGCTATATCGTCGTCAACGGCAATGAGCAAGGCTTTGATGGCCGGGAGCTCAGATTCGGCCAATTGGCCTTCAGTTTGGACAGCCAGTCAGTTGTCTTTGGGGCGCGGCGCGGCGAGGACTGGGTTGTCACAGCCGGCGGAGTCCAGAAGCGACTCGGGGAGCACGTGAAGAAGAGCCGGATCGAGTTCGTAACGGAAAACAGGTTTCACTTCCTGACGCTTAAAGATGGCGAGTTCTTCAGAGTAGTGGGCGAGATCTCCTGAGGTTTGCAGGGCCGGCTGCCATTGCCGACCCGGCCAGTTGTCGGTTCAAGCTGAGATAGGCGCCGGCGCCTATCCCTTCACTCCCGTAACGACGATGCCCTGGATGAAATAGCGCTGCAAGACGAAGAAGACCAATACTGGCGGAATGGTCAGGATCGTCGACATCGCCATCGTTTGCGGGAACGTGGCCCGCTGCCATTGTACTGCCAGAGTGGCATGGTTTCTCCAGAACTGTATTGCGATTGCCAGCGTCTGGGTGTCTTCCGTGTTCAGGTAGATGAGGGGTGCCAGGAAATCGTTCCACTCGTTCAGGAACGTGAATATCGCAACTACGCCCAGTGCCGGCAGCGACATCGGCAGCAGGATGTACCAAAACGTCGTGAACGTCCCGCATCCGTCAATGCGCGCCGCCTCATCCATTTCGCGGTTGATGCTGCGGAAGAACTGTCGCAGCAGAAAGATAAAGAACGCGCCGCCGCCGAACCACCAAGGCACAATCAGCGGAAGCGGCGTGTTCAGCCATCCGAGCTCCTTGAACAGGAGGTATTGGGGCAC
Organism: Chloroflexota bacterium; assembly: GCA_965220775.1. Taxonomy (GTDB): domain Bacteria; phylum Chloroflexota; class UBA6077; order FW602-bin22; family JBCLEL01. The sequence goes on along the minus strand of OZ244845.1, from coordinate 2,513,132 downwards.
CAGAGTGACGTGATAGGGGATCATTAGTGTGCTCAGCACTACTAGGAAAAGCCACTCTCTACCCGGGAACCGCAACCGTGCGAATCCGTAGGCGACCAGCGAGGCCGACAGCAGACGTCCAACCAGCACACCCAACTCAATGACCATCGTGTTCTTCAAGGATACCCAGAAAGGAAACTGCTCCCAAGATTCGGCATAGGTCTCAAACGCCCAAGGGTTCGGAATAAACTCCGGCGGAAACGCGGTGGCTTGCCACGGCATCTTCAAGCTAGTGCTGATCATCCAGAAGGTTGGTAGCGTAAACACTATGGCGCCAGCAACCAGCGTCAGGTACAGGAGACTGCGTCCGACAAGCCCTCGGGCCCCGCGCCGGGCTCGCTCGGAATCGCCGGCTCGATCGCGCACCGGCAGCTGTGAACTCTTGGCAAGTGCCATGGGTGGTCCTCCTCAGTCCGAGCCGGCGTAGTAGACGAAGCGCCTACTGGTGTACAACACTAGAGCGGTCAACGCCATGATGACGACAAACAAACCCCAAGCGAGGGCAGAGGCGTATCCCATCTGGAACTCTTGCCATCCCTTTTGATAGAGATAGAGCACGATGAACATCGTTGCGTTGACCGGCCCACCCTCGGTTAGCAGGAAAGCGCCGGTGAACACTTGGAAGGAATTGATAATCCCGATAATGGTAGTGAATAGCACGACCGGCGAGGTCATTGGAATGGTGATGGACCAGAAGCGAATCCAAGCGTTGGCGCCATCGACTTTGCCGGCATCGTATAGCTCGGTCGGCACTGATTGGAGGGCCGCAAGGTACAGGATGAGGCCGCCGCCGGCCCCCCAGGTGGTCAGAATTACCATCCCAGGCAGCGCCCACTGCAGCGAATCGAACCATCTGGGCGGGTCCGCCATCCCGGCTAATTTGAGAAAGCCGTTTATCAGCCCAACCTCCGGCGCGAATAGCCAGCCGAAGATGTATGCCGCTGCTACCGCCGGTACAACCACCGGCATATAGAACAGTGTGCGCCAGAATGAGAGGGCCAATACCTTCTGGTTGAGCAATACCGCCAGGGCGTAGGCGATGACCACGCCCAACGGTACCGTGACAATCGAGTAGATCGCGGTACGGGACCATGACCACCAGAACAAGTCGTCACGGAAGAACATCTTCTCGTAATTGCCAAACCCGATCCATTTGGCCGGCTTGATGATGTCGTATTCGGTAAAGGAGGTGTAGAGAGAAAATACCATCATTCCAAGAATGAAGATGAGGAACCCTATGACCCAGGGTGAGACGCAGATATAGCCGTCTATCGCCTCGCGTTCGGCCAGCTTTAGTCGCCGGCCCAGCGCCGCCTCTATTGCCCTTACGGCCATCGCGTCATCCCCAAGTCTTCGATAGTACCTGTCCTCATAGCTCTAAACCCAGCCGGCCACGAACCGTTCGAAGCTGACTTCGGCCGGTAGTTCGTTGGAGTAGTATCTCGTAGGCTCCTGCTGCAGACCGGGCGCTGGTTGGGCTTCGTCGGCCTGCAGGCCGGTATCTATCGGCTCGAAACGTCGCCATATGGCTTGGGCCTCTGGCCAGGAGAACCGGTCGGCGAACTGCGCTCCCCAGTTCAAAGTTATTGTCAGTCCGGCGCCCACCGCTGTACGCCTGGCAGCGGGCAAATCGTCGAGGTCGGGACGCTTCAACTCCCGGATGTTCTTGGCGACCTTTGAGAGATACACGGTCAACAGGTTCCCGCCGGCGGGTCCAATGCCGGGCTGAAGGCCCTCCAGGGCTCTGCGGTACGCCGTCACGTCTCCGGCCGTCGCTGCCCTGAGCGCCGACTCCGTCAGGTCCTGCATCCGTCCGCTGCGTCGCAACCAGCCGTCGAATGTCGACTTTGCGGAAGGCGTTAAGTACTCGGTGAAGCTCAGGTCTCTGTACCCTGACCACGTACAGAACCCTCCGTGGATCGTTCGCCGCAACATCGTGCTGTAGTTGCTTGCCCAGTGGAGGATCGGCTGCATGTAGACGACCCCGTCACCCGCCTTTAGACCGGTGCATACACTGCCCGGTAATGGGACTCTAGGATCCGCGTCCAGTCTGCGGTTCTCCTCCGGCGTATTCACCCGGCGGTGGCTCCCGGGCACCACCCACAATACGCTATCGTCGTAGAGCGGTATATTCCACTGGACATACCTTGGCCCATTCTCCAACACGTCGTCTACGAAAGCCTGCAACGGGCCGTGGAACGTGGCGCTCACGTCGCGGTGCCAGTCCGCCGGCCCGTGGTTGCGCACCGGGTTGCACATCATCATCATCTCGGTTACGCCGGCATCGGGGTCGCACAGCAGCTCGGTGCTGACTCCCAGCACGTTTTCGTGCAACCAGAACTCCACGACCGGCGCCGTCTCTTCGTCGACCAGTTCGACGCCGTCCGTCCCGGCGAATCCATTGATCACCAGCCGAGGTTGGGGCGCCGTCTCCCAGACGCCGCCCGGCGGATCGGCCGGCCCACGCTCGCACGCCCAGATCGCCTTCTGCCGCTGGACCATTTTCTCTGCGCTGACGCGTAGGTCTTCGAGTGAGTCCGGCGGCACGACCTCGCGCAGTATTATGTAGCCGTCTTCGATCAGTTGGTCCCGGCTAACTTTCATCGTCTACCTATTGCCACCCGCTTGGTCGTACATCAGCCTTCGATCACGTGCGGGCTCATCTCTTGGACGAGCTTTGGCATCCGGTCCCACACGCTTTGTTTAAACATCACCCAATTGGTGGCAGGACCGGTCGGATCGATCATGCCACTACAATAGCCAGACGATACCCCGACTCGTTGACTATCCTTGCTGACGTTCTCGCCGGCCTGGTGCCATATCCTGCCGTCGAAGATAATGATTGATCCCGGAGGCCCCTCCGCTGCTACTCTGTGCCGATAGTCGATGCCCGTGCGAGGCACCCGCCCGCTGAGATGGCTGAACGGCACCACCCGCGTCGCGCCATTCCCCGCTGTAAATTCGGTAAGCATCCACAGACAGTTGACCATCAGGCATACGTTCGGCACCGGCAGGCCGTTTCCCAACATCCAGCCAACTGGTACGTCCGCGTGCAAACCCTGGGCCGGCGCGCCGGGCTTCCACCAGTTGCAGCCGGAGCCGGCCAGCATGAATTGATCCCCCAATAGATGTCGGGAGATCTCCAGGAAGACGGGATTGGTGATCAGCGTGGTGAAAAGGGGAAGCTCATCCGGTTCGAAGTAGTTGAACATGCCCCCCAGGTTCTGATTGGGCTTGTCCGCGTCCGGCAGCTGGAGCATTATCTCCATCAGCCGGTCGGCCATGCGTAGCGCATCGTCCGACGGGATCAGCTCTTTGATGATGACATATCCATATTCATCCATCTCGACCTTCAGTTCATCTAGGTCGATGCCGGCAGAAACTGACATGTTGAACACCTTTACCTAATCACCTGAGCTTTGACTGGGTGAGTCACTCAATCGCGGCACCACGCTCCAGTTTCGATCTAATAGAGAGGGGCAGATATCCATCTGCCCCTCGAATTTTGCCGTGAACGCGAGCTCGCGATCGCTGGCGGGGACGAATCGGCCGGCTATGACTTGCTGTCGATCTCCTCGTTGATATTGGCGACAGCCGATTTGATGTTCGACTCGATGTCGCCCTCTCCCAGCGTTGCGGCCTGCATAGCGTTACTTATGTTCTTCCTGAGGAACTCCGGCGCCTTCACCCCGTCGTGGACCGGGTAATGGAACGCGATCTCCTTGCCGGTGCCCGCATATGGCGAGGAGTTCTCGAACCGGGAAATGCCGGTCGCCAGGATCATCTTGATGTAGTCGTCCGTCACCCCATTGTAGATCTCGACACCGTCGTAGGAGGGCGCGAGGCCGACAATGTTCACGAACGCTTTGAGCGCGTCGTGGTCCGTGATCCGGGTGAAGATGAAATTCGCGGCCTCGTCCTTGACCTTGGAGTTCGCGTTGAGCGTCAGGTAGTCCTGCCCGACGTGACTTACTCGGTCCTTCGCAATGGGGAAGTGCATCACCGTCATCGGGAAGTTGACCGTCTCCCTCGGCAGCCATTTTTCGACCGCCGATGCGAACATCATGAACACCTTGCCGGCTCGGAACAGGCCGCCCGGCACCGCCTTCTCATCGGCAGCCGAAGGCACGTACTTGTTGATTCTGAGATTGGTCAGGTCTCGCAACATATCGATGGACTCGGGCGAGTCGAGCGTGCACTTCGTCTCTGTAAAGAACCAATTGGGTGACGAGTCGAATACGCGAGCGCCGTTTGATACCACCAACTCCTTCGCGTGGTAACCCCAGCCGCCCGTGGCGCCCCCTCCGGCCACCCAGCCGTCGAACTCGTCTTTGATCGAGTCAGCAAAGATCAAGAAGTCACTCCAGCTCCACTCGTCCCATCGGGCAAGCTCTTCATCCGTCATCACCCGGTGCCACAGCGGCAGCTCCTTGCGCACGCCAAGCTCCTCCATCAAATCGACGTTGATGAACATAGCGCCCGGGTGACCTGCATACATGTCCAGACCATAGGTCTCCCCGTTGTAGCCGCCGGCCTCGACGGTATCCCAATAAAACCTGGACTGGTCGAAATCGAATGTCGGAAAGAAACGATCCAGGGCCTCGAAGTTGCCGGACGGGAAGTAGTCGCCGGCATGGGTCGACGAGATCCACATCGCGTCCGGCGCGGTGCCGGAAGCCAGCTGCAGCCTGATCTTGTCGTTGTACTCGGGAACGCTCTCCTCGCTGACCTTGATGCCGGCCTTGTCCGCGACGATGTTGTGTACCGGCGTCAGGAAGTTGCCCACCCAGTGGCTAAGCGTGACCTCGACCAACTCCGGCCCCATAGCCGGGACCTCGACGATCTTCTCGACCACCGTCTCTTTGACGATTTCGACTGGCTTCTCAACCTGTACGATCTTCTCTCTTTCGATTACCTGGGTAACTACCCTTTCAACCTCTTTTTCCACCACCCGCTCAACCACCTGGGTAACAACCCTATCGACCGGCTTTTCTACCACCTTTTCGACGATCTGTGGCTGGCACGCAGCCAAGATCGGCAGCGCCGCGCTAGCGCCAAGGCCGGCCAGGAATGAGCGACGAGCAAACCTGCGTGTTGCGAGTTTGTCTAACATCTTAAGAACCTCTCCCTATTTCAAAATTGTTCGAATGAATCTGGCTGATCCTACAGTGTCAGTTATTACCCCCATACTCGAATCGTTCTCGACCTGTTTAGCTGGGTTGGTCTAGAGTCCCATTTCGATGAATTTGGCGATCTTCTGTTTGCGGCGACGGCCTGCCGTGTTCCATAAGCGGTCGCTCAACTGGCGACCGTTTCGTTTGTTCAGCGCAGCATAGAATCCGTAGAGCCAAGTCTCTTCCCAATGCGTCTTCGGGTACCTGACCCAGTTGAACGTAAACATTCTACGCCCAGGCTTACCGCCCCAAGAGGAATGCCAAAGTCGGTGGTCGAACGCAACAATATCTCCCGGGGAGGATTCCAGCGGTTGCCTTCCCGGCCAGTCCGGCGAATTGACCCACAGGAGGCCTTCATCGACCGCCTGCCGTAACTGAAGGGAGTACGCTGAATGATGACTGCCCGGGATCACACTCAGGCAGCCGGCGCCATCCGCGACCGGATCGCAGTAGATGGCGGTCTTCAGTTGCACAACGTCGTGGGGATGGTCGCTATCCGAGTGCCATCTCGTGTCGCCGACATATAGATTGCCATCGTTGCCGCCAGTGTAAAGACAATCTTCACCCAGGATCCCCTCGACTGCGTCCAGCAGCCGGCAGTCATCCAACAGCGGGTAGAACGTGTCGGGATCCTCTTCGATGATTGGCTCCACGCTCTCACGCTGGATGCCGGCGAAGTCAGTGCCGCCCCGCAGTCTAAGCATGACGGCTTCGAGGGCCCGACCGTAATGCTCGATCTCCTCCGGCTCAAACAGTTGTCTGAGTACTACAAATCCAAAGGCGCGGAAGTGGAGAAGATGCGACTCGGTTGTGGCGGAGGCTTGGACAGCCATCCGACCTCCTCGCTAAAAATCCAGCGCAACGCGGGTTCGGTTGGGGCCTTCCAAAACGTGAATCGGTGAGCAGGATAATGCTTGTGGCCCCAGGGTGTCAACAGGCGGAATGGACTAAGCATGCCGAATGCACGTTCTCGCGAGAATCCCGGCGGGCCCTCATCGTCCGCCCACCGCGTCATTTCCGGCGGCGGAGATTCACAAGACTGCACAAGAGAACGCTCCGCGCCTACATGATCCCGAACAAAGGCCAGTCATCGGGCCAAACACTCGGACGCAAATTGACGTCATTTCGAACATTAATCGATCCTGATCCCCAACCTAGAGATTGAAGCATCATCCTACCCCAACAACCATCTCCAAGTGGTATTAGCCCGCAAGTCACCGATGGGGTAGTATCTCTAGCCCGGCGCCGCCGGGACGTCCTTACAATTGCCGTCACCAACGGTTGTCCCTGTGCGAGGGCAACGGGCGGTGTCCTCCACGTCTATCACCGTCGAGGCACATTGGTATAGAGAGCAGTGGAAGAGCACTACAAACAGAAACCACTGGCTGAGCTCCTGCGAGACACCGGCAAAGTATCCTGGCTGGCTATCCGGCTTGCCTGGCGAGCGAGTCCACTTCTAGTGGCCGGAATCCTTGCGCTGGCAGTGCTCGAGGCCCTCCTGGCACCGCTGACACTCTTCCTATCGCGTGCCGTGATCGATCGAGCCGCTCTCGATATGGGCTTGACCACGTCGGCGGATTCCCTTATCGAACGGCTATCTCTTCTCGTCTGGATCATGCTCGCCGCACTCATTATTGCAGGGCGCCATCTCATCCGGCCGTTTCAAGGCACGCTCCAAGCACTGGTCGGCGAGCGGTTAAATGTACATATCGCTGAGCAGCTCATCCTGGCGGCGAACCGCTGGCGGGGACTGGCTCGTTTCGAGGACCCGGCTTTCGCCGACGATTTGGACATAGCGCGCCGACGGGCATCTCGCGGCGGGTTGTACGTTCTCCTCTACGGCGCGGAGTTTGCTTTGTACTTGACCACCTCGATAGGTCTGCTCCTTGTCTTGTTCACGCTGAGCCCTTTGATACCGGCAATCCTTGTAGTCGCATCTCTTCCGTTGATCACCAGTATCCACGCCTACCGGCAGAGGACCGGTAATCATCTGTACGTACAGACTCCGGAATCCCGCCGGCTCGAGTATGGCCGGGATATGCTACTCACACCCGAGCCAGCCAAAGACGTACGGCTTTACGGGCTGGCTTCGTTTTTCCGTCAGCGTTACAAAGAGCTTTTTGATCGAACGATGGGATCGCTCGACCGATTGCGGCGTCGGCTTGCGATATCGGTCACGCTGGCAAACGTGCTCTCCGCCCTCGCCTCCGGCGCAGTCTACCTGTATGTCGTCTGGCTGATCCTCCAAGGTGACCGCTCTATTGGCGATCTGGCGCTGTATGGCGGAGCCGCTGTTCTTTTTCAGCTTTCCATACCAGTGCTGGGGGACCTGGTTGGAACGGTGTCCACCTGGGCGTTCGTTTTCCTACCCAGTCTGTACCGAGTTATAGAAACGCCGCCCGACTTGGCGGTCCCATCAAATCCGACGCCAGCACCGCGACCAATTCAAGCGGGCATCGTGTTCGAACAGGTGCACTTCTCGTATCCGGGCAACCCCACGCCGGTCCTTAGGAACCTGTCGTTCTCCATCGACAAAGGCGAATGCCTGGCATTGGTGGGACGCAACGGCGCCGGCAAGACGACTATCGTGAAGCTGCTTCTGCGACTCTACGACCCATCGGCCGGCCGCATCTTGCTCGATGGCATTGATCTGCGTGAGTACGACCCTGAAGACCTGCGTCGCGAGATCAGCGCCGTTTTCCAGGACTTCGTCCGCTTCGAGCTAACCGCCGGCGAAAACATTGGTCTTGGCAGCATTCAGGCGATGAACAATTCGGAACACGTTATGGCGGCGGCTTCTAAAGCCGGCGCGGCCGAGCTACTGGAGAAGCTGCCCGATGGGCCGGATACCTGGATAGGTCGGGAGTTCGGCGGTCGGGAGCTTTCCGGCGGCGAGTGGCAGAAGGTCGCCCTCGCCCGCGCGTTCATGCGCGATAGCCAACTCTTGGTCCTCGACGAGCCGACGGCTAACTTGGATGTCGAGACCGAATATGAAATTTACCAACGCTTCCACCAGCTAACCCGGGACCGCACGACAATGCTCATAAGCCACCGCTTCTCGACGGTTCGAATGGCAGACCGGATCATCTATCTGGCCGATGGCCGCATTCAGGAAGAGGGTAGCCACACGGATCTTATGACGCTCGGCGGTCAATACGCCCATCTCTACGAATTGCAGTCAGCGAGCTACTTGGATGGCGAGGGCCGATGAGTACTGCAAGGTTCGCGGCAAACCTGCGAGTCCGACGGGACGGCGTCGTCAGGTTCGTGCGGGTGCTAATCGACGATCTTCGAATACTCATGCGCGGTCTCCAATTGGTGATTCGACCCGCGCCATTCGTATCCGTAGTCTTTCTTGTACTTGGCGCCTTCATTGCGTTGACCCAGGTGTCCCAGGTGCTCCTGGCCAAGCTCGTAGTCGACAGCCTAGCCGACAATTCGGCAACCGCGGCTGTCACTTTTGCCATACTTTACGGGCTTACACTGATCGTCCCGGCCGGCGTTGGGCGCATCCAAGAGGCGATTACCTCATCGCTTGAACCTCGAGCAGTCGCGGAAGTCGATTACGCTCTAATCGGCAACTCCGCCAGACTAGTCGACCTTGACCACATCGAGCGACCAGCCTATCAGGACGAAGTTCGGCTGTTGCAACAAAACGCCTTCTGGGCGCCGCGGCTGTTCAACTACTTTCAGCACTGGCCGGTGGGATTCCTGACTCTGGTGGGCGTACTGGTCCTACTCTCTAGCCTACATCCACTCATCCCGTTGGCCCTTGCGTTGACCGGCGGTCTTAGCTTGACAGTCAGGCGCAATCACAATCTTCGCTTTTGGGAGGCCGTGCAGAAGCGCAACCGGTTGGAAAGGGAAATGGACTATTGTATCGAAGTCGCTACCCAGCCGGATGCGGCGAAAGAGGTACGCGTATTCGGCCTGGGTGACTTTCTGGTCCGCCGATTTCGCCAGCGCAGTGAGTTAGTACTCGCAGACACCACAAGGTTGCATCTTGTGCATCTTCGTACCTCGGCGTTGTTCGGCGGCCTCTCCGCCCTGGCGCTGGCCGGCGGGTTCTGGTACGTCGCGACCCAGGCCGGTGCCGGCCGACTCACTCTTGGCGACGTTGCCCTCTACTTCAACGCCGTAATACAGGCCCAGTACCAGTTCGAGATGCTGGTGCAGGGTACCAACTACATCCACGAGACCTATCTGCGATTGCGCGCGCTGTTCAAGTTCACTGACGAAGCCCAGCCGGCGATCAAGCTGGCCCGTCCGGGAGAAGGGCGGCCGGCTCCAGACGCAGCCCGGTACGATATCGAGCTTCGGGACTTGGGTTTCGCCTATCCCAATAGTGACCTGCCTGTCCTGAGCGGCGTCGGCGCGCGGCTGCCGGCCGGCACCGTTACCGCTATCGTTGGAGCGAACGGCGCCGGCAAGAGTACGTTGGTCAAGCTGCTGACGCGCATGTACGATCCCGACCAAGGCCAAATACTGCTCGACGGAATTCCTCTGGCTGAGTACGATCTCGATTCGCTCAGGCGCGGCATCGCCGTCGTCTACCAGGACTTCGCCCAGTTCGCGTTGACATTCGGCGAAAACATCGCGGTCGGTGCGGCAGTGCCAGGCCAGATGTCGAGCCGGATCGAAGAGGCGGCGCGCTGGGCCGGCGCGGACGAGATAGCCTCGAGGCTGCCGGCCGGCTACGAAACCCAGCTCACCCGTCGGTTCGAGGGCGGAGTCGAGCTGTCCGGCGGCGAGTGGCAGAAGGTGGGCCTGGCCCGCGGATTCGTCCGCGACGCCGGCCTGGTGATACTGGACGAGCCGACCGCTGCCCTTGATGCCGAGGCTGAATACCAGCTCTTCCAGAGGTTCCGGGAGATAATCATAGGCAAGACTGCCCTCTTGATCAGCCACCGGTTCTCGACGGTTCGAATGGCAGACCAGATACTGGTGCTGGATGATGGGCGAATCATCGAAGCCGGCAGTCACGACTCGCTCATTGAAATGGGCGGCCGTTACGCAGCACTTTATGAGATGCAGGCCGGGCGTTATCGTTAGCTCGGTCGCCGGCTGAATCCTTCCAAATCAGCCGATGCCGGCCGGCTTTGCGCAAACCTTCGCCACCCTATTCGGTCAACCGGGCTCAGAATATACTATCCCGCATCCCACCAATCCTGTAACATCTCTCCTCCGGTGCAGCGAATTCTTCCCCACAACTGTTGTCACTAACGTTTTACCCTTTTGCAGTCACAACCATCCTTTGCCGCCCAGCTCGCGGTAGTCGAGGCGAATCGAACGGAAAGCAGTGAGAGAGATTTACAAAGAAAAACCGCTCGCTGAGCTGTTACGCGACACCGGCACCGTATCCTGGCTGGCGATCCGATTGGCTTGGCGAGCGAATCCCACACTTGTAGCCGGAATCCTTGCCCTGACGGTGCTTTCGGCTGCACTGGCGCCTCTCACGCTTTACCTGTCGCGCGCCGTGATCGACCGCGCCGCCCTTGACATGGGCCTGCCTGCTTCCGCCGATCCCTTTATCGAGCAGCTACCTCTTTTCGCTTGGATCATGCTCGCCGCGCTGGTCATCGCCGGCAGCCACCTGATTCAGCCGTTTCAGGCAACGTTCCAGACGCTGGTCGGAGAGCGTCTGAATGCCTATATCGGCGAGCAGATAATCCTGGCGGCGAACCGTTGGCAGGGTCTGGCCCGCTTTGAGGACCCGGCCTTTGCCGATGACCTGGACGTCGCGCGCCGGCACGCAACGCGCGGCGGTCTCCAAATCCTTTCCTATGGCACCCGGTTTGCCCTATCCGTGTTCACCTCAATTAGTCTGCTCATCGTGTTGTTACTGCTTAGCCCTTTGGCACCGGTACTCCTCGTGCTTGCGTCTATTCCATTGATCGCCCGTGCCCACCTCTACCAACAGCGGACCGGTGGCCACCTTTATGTCCAGACGCCGGAGTCCCGCCGGCTTCAGTACAGCCGCGACGCTCTGCTCACACCAGAGCCGGCCAAAGATGTCCGGCTCTACGGGCTCGCCTCGTTCTTCCGCCAACGTTACGGCGAGCTTTTCGACCGAACGATGGGATCTCTCGACCGATTGCGTCGCCGGCTGGCGATATCTGCAACGTGGGCGAGTGTGCTCTTCGGCCTAGCATCCGGCGCGGTCTACCTGTATGTCATCTGGCTTATAGTCAATGGTGAAGCCTCCATCGGCGATCTGGCGCTCTACGGCGGGGCCACTGTGCTTCTACAGGCCACGTTGCCAATGCTCGGATTCGACGTTGGATTCTTGTCAACCCTGGCATTCGATTTCTTGCCCAGCCTATATCGAGTGATAGAAACGCCGCCCGACCTGGCGGTCCCAGAGAATCCGACCCCCGCGCCGAAGCCTATACGAGAAGGGATCGTGTTCGAACGGATTTCCTTTTCCTATCCGGGAAACCCCAGGCCTGTTCTTGACGACCTGTCGTTCTCCATCCGGCGAGACGAATGCCTGGCATTGGTCGGACACAACGGCGCCGGCAAAACGACTATCGTCAAGCTGCTGCTGCGCCTCTACGATCCATCGGCCGGCCGCGTCCTGCTCGACGGTGTCGATCTGCGCGAGTACGATCTCGAAGACCTACGCCGCGAGATCGGCGCTGTTTTCCAGGACTTCGTCCGATTCGAGCTAACCGCCGGCGAAAACATTGGTCTTGGCGACCTTCGAGCGATGAGAGATTCGCGGCAGATCATGGCGGCCGCGTCCAAGGCCGGCGCGTTTGAGCTACTGGAGAAGCTGCCCGAAGGACCGGATACCTGGATCGGTCGGGAGTTCGGCGGTCGAGAGCTTTCCGGCGGCGAGTGGCAGAAGCTCGCCCTTGCCCGCGCGTTCATGCGCGATAGCCAGCTGCTTGTTCTCGATGAGCCGACTGCAAACTTGGATGTCCAGACCGAGTATGAAATCTACCTCCGTTTCCACGAGTTGACCCGCGACCGCACCACATTGCTGATCAGCCACCGGTTTTCAACCGTCCGAATGGCGGATCGGATCATCTATTTGGCCGATGGCCGCATTCAGGAAGAAGGCAGCCATGCCGATCTCATGGCGCTTGGCGGTCAATATGCCCATCTATACGGTTTACAATCAGCGAGCTACCTCGATCGCGAGGACCTATGAGGATCGGAGTATTCGCACCGAATCTCCGGGCACGATGCGACGGCGCAGTCCGATTCGTACGTGTTCTAATCGACGATCTTCGGATATTTCGACGCGGCATCGGATTGGTAATTCGGCCGGCGCCGTTGGCGGCCGCCGTGTTTCTGGTGCTTGGCGCAGTACTTACGGTCACTCCGGTCGCTCAGGTGCTACTGGCAAAATTCGTAGTCGATAGCCTCGCTGACCAGGCGGCAACGGCGGCCTTCACCTTCGCTGTCCTTTACATACTCACGCTGCTCGTCCCGGCCGGCGTCGCGCCCATACAGAGTGCTCTCACTTCTTGGCTCGAGGCTCGGGCTGTCGCGGAAGTCGACTATTCTTTGATCGACAACTCAGTCAGACTGGTTGACCTTGACCACATTGAGCAACCAGCCTACCAGGACGAAGTTCAACTGTTGCAAGAGAATGCTTACTTCCCGCCGCGCCTGTTCCATCATATGCAGGGGTGGTTGGGTAGATTGTTGAGCCTCGTGGGCATGTTGGTCTTACTGATTGGCCTCCATCCGCTCATCCCGTTAGCGCTCGGTGTGAGCGGCGGACTCAGCTTGATGGCCCGGCGCCGGCACAACATCGATGTGTGGGCGGCAATGAGGAATCGAACTCGGGCTATGCGCGAGATGCAATATTGTACCCAAGTTACAACACAACCGGATGCGGCGAAAGAGGTACGCATATTCGGGCTCGGCAACTTTTTCTTCGGCAGATTTCGCCGGCGAAGCGCCTTAGTCCTGGCCGACGTAACGAGATTACATCTCGTTCATCTCCGTAAGTCAGCGTTGTTCAGCGGTCTTTCCGCGCTGGCGCTTGCCGGCGGCTTCTGGTACGTCGCGTCCCAGGCCGGCGCCGGTCGGCTTACCCTCGGCGACATCGCCCTCTACGTCAACGCCGTCATTCAGGTCCACGGTCTCTCTGAATGGCTTGTTCACGGGTCCAGCTACTTTCACGAAACGTACCTACGCTTGCGCGCGCTCTTCCGGTTCACCGACGAAGCCCAGCCGGCGATCAAGCTGCCTCGTCCTGGAGAAGGGCGCCCGGCTCCCGACCCCGGCCGCTACGATATCGAGCTGCGCGACTTGAGTTTCACCTACCCCAACAGCGATGCGCCGGTCCTGAGCCGTGTTACCGCGCGAATGCCGGCCGGCGCCGTAACCGCCATCGTTGGAGCGAACGGCGCCGGCAAGAGCACGCTGGTCAAGCTGCTGACTCGAATGTACGACCCCAACGAAGGGCGGATAATCCTCAACGGCATCCCGCTGGCCGAGTACGATCTCGAATCGCTCAGGCGCGGCATCGCCGTCGTCTACCAGGACTTCGCCCAGTTCGCGTTGACCTTCGGCGAAAACATCGCGGTCGGTGCGGCAGTGCCAGGCCAGATGTCGAGCCGGATCGAGGATGCGGCAAGCTGGGCCGGCGCGGACGCGATAGCCGCAGGGCTGCCGGCCGGCTACGACACCCAACTCACCCGTCGTTTCGAGGGCGGAGTCGAGCTATCCGGCGGCGAGTGGCAGAAGGTGGGCCTGGCCCGCGGATTCGTCCGAGATGCCGGCTTGGTCATACTCGACGAGCCGACCGCCGCGCTCGACGCCGAGGCCGAGTACGAGCTGTTTCAGAGGTTTCGGGAGATCGCGGTCGGCAGGACTGCACTGCTGATCAGCCACCGGTTCTCAACCGTCCGGATGGCCGACCAGATTCTCGTGCTGGATGATGGGCGCATCATCGAAGCTGGCGGCCACGACGAGCTTGTCGAAATGGGCGGTCGCTACGCCGCGCTGTATGAGATGCAGGCCGGGCGTTATCGTTAGTACAGTTGCCGGCAAAGCTTCTTTCGAAGTGACGTGCGCCGGCTCCGCCGGACGAGGAGCACATTCCACGTCGCCGGCCGCCTGAAACCCACCGTGTCGCGGTAGTAGCCTAGTTATCTAGGCCGATCTTCGGGATGCAAAACCTCGCAGCCCACCCATTTCCTAAGGACTTCAGGGACTACTACGCCCCCGTCTCTCTGCTGGAACTGCTCGACTATTGCCGGAATCAGCCGGCTGGTTGCCAACCCTGATGCGTTCAGGGTGTGAACGAATGCCGTTCCCTTGGCGTCCTTTTTCCGATACCGTATGCTTCCTCTTCTTGCTTGATAGTCGCGCGCATTGGATACAGAGCTAACCTCCCGATAGGTTTCCATGCTCGGCATCCATACTTCCACGTCGAAAGTCTTCGCCATCGCCGCGCTGACGTCTTCCGCCGCCAGCATCGAAACTTGGTAGTGCAGTCCCAGCCCCTGGACCAACTGTTCGGCTTTTCCTAGAAGCTCGGTTAGCGCGTCGTCCGATTGCTCTGGGGTGGTGAATTGGAACATCTCGACCTTGTTGAATTGATGCCCCCGAATCGTTCCTCTCTCCTCGGATCTGTAGCTACCAATCTCTCTTCTGTAGCAAGGTGTGAAAGAAAAATACTTCTTCGGGAGATCGCTTTCTCGAAGAATCTCGTCGCGATGGACGTTTACCAGCGCGGTTTCGGACGTTGGCAGCAAGAATTTCGGCTGACCGCCTGACTTGTCCTCGACTAGAAACACGTCGTCGACGAACTTGGGAAACTGGCCGGCAGTGTAGCCGCACTGATAGTTCAGAATGTGCGGCGGTAGCATGAACTCGTAGCCGTCACGGACGTGTTGTTCGATAAAGTAGTTCAGGAGTCCCCACTCCATCAATGCACCGCGCCCGCGGTACATCCAAAACCCGCTGCCACCCAACTTCGTACCGCGACGGTAGTCGATCAGCGTCAGCTGTTCGGCGAGCTCCACGTGATCGCGGCTGTCGTAGTCAAATCCGGGCTTTACCCCCCAATCCCTGATCTTCTTGTTGCTCTCCTTCCCGCCGGCCGGCACGTCGTCGTCAGGGGCGTTGGGCAGCGCTTCGAGGAGGTCTCTGGTTCGGGCCTCGACCTCGGATAGCTCCGATTCCGCGTCCTTGATTTCGGACGCCAGGCTGCGTGCTTCAATCTTCAGTGATTCTGTGGGCATGCCTTGTTTGCCAAGCGCGAAGATCTCGGAAGACTTTCTCTTTCGTTCAGCCCGAAGCTCATCGACACTACCTATCAGCGACCTCCGCTTCTCGTCGCGTTCAATCAACTCTGCGATATCGACCGCCAGACCGCGTTTTGAGAGCGCCTGTTTCAACCGTTCGGGCTGTTGTCGTACTAGCTTGATGTCGAGCATCGGACCTGCGTCCTTCCTTATCGGGTTGACCTAGCCTGAATGAGCATCGCAGTCGAAGTCCGTCAGGCGAGTCTCAAGCGATTTTACTTGAGGTTGACCTTCTCTGCAGTCAATCATGGCTTTTAGGACAATGTGACGGTTTGCCGATCCGCACCAAAGAGTACGATTCTATTACTTGCGGACGGCGATCAAGACTTGGGCTCCGGGCTGAAGGATCGTCTCAGGGGCCGGCGTCTGGCTCAAGACGTGGCCCACTGGGATCTTGTCCAAGATATGCGCTGGAACCTCATCCGCTCCCTGGTAGTTTACGTAGCCGGTCATCAGGCCTACCTTGGTGATTCGAGCTTGCGCTTCGGCCTCCGGCAATCCGACCAGGTCCGGTACTCTGATCCGGCCGTCCTCGAGCCTGTAGATGCTGGGATCGAAGGCGGGAGTTGCGGTTGGAACGATCGGAGCCTCTGTCGGGGTCGGACTCGGACTCGCAGCAGGAGTTGGAGTTTCGCCTTGGGCCCCAACCAGTAAGATACTGCGCGCCGGCAGGTAGCGGCTGACAAGATGATCGTCCTCCAAGACTCGGCCGTCCTTGCCGATCACCGCTCGTACTATCTTCAAATCAAATCCATTCTCGGCTCGGCTGATTTCAATCTCTTCGCCGGCCGCTAGCTCCGGGTCCTCTTGGCGGTCCACTTCCTCGCTCTTTATGACCACATTCGTGGTGACGGGCTCGGCGGACTTCACTTCCCATCCCGGATCGAGTCCATAGATGGTGAAGGCGATAGCGCTATCGCCCGCCTCGGCTTGAATGCGTATCCAGTACCCGCTGGTGTTGCGGAATTTGAAGTCGATGGCCGGATCGTCGACTGTCGCATCTAGACCCAGCGATCCGGACGGAGGTTCACCATAGCGCTGATCCCAATGCAGATGCGGCCACCGTTCCACGATCTCCAGTCCGGCCCAATAGACTGCCTGGAACAACGTCGAAGCCACCTGCGAAACTCCGCCGGCTACCGGATCAACTCGTCCATCCTTCAGGTTTATGCCAAAGCCGCGCTGGAAACCGGCGTCGACGGTCGTGGGACCGATCTCCTGGTTGAATGAGAAAACCCCGCCGGGCGCAACCCAGATTTCGCTCAGCTTGGATGCGGCCAGCCGGACGTTTTGCCCGCGCGGCGGAGAAGAGCCGGCAAACGAGGTCACAGCCCTGCTCAACGTGTCCTTCAGATCGAGCAGGTTGTCCGGCCGCTCGCGGACAACTGCGGACGTGAGTTCCAAATTGGCTGCCAGAGTGACGGACGCGGTTGGTGGAACCGTGGTTGTTTCGACTGAATCAAGTGGCGTAGGTGAATCGGCCGGCTGAACTGCGGTGGGTACAACCGGCGTTGGCGTAGACGGCGACGGGTTGTCGATCGCAGAGGTCTGGGTTGGTGACGGGAGCGCAGTGACAGTTTGCAATGGCGCTAATGGCGTAGGGTCGGAAGGTAGCGTGCAGGCCGCGACGAGCATCGAAAGCAGGGCTATTGCCAAGGCTGATTTTGCGTCGAGTGGACGCTTGAGTCTACCGGTCATCGCTCACCAAATAGGCTTGCGGTACTGAGCCTTCAACCACGTAGGGCGGCCATGCCGCGAAGGGCCTCGCCATTCTCCGGCTGTATCTCCAGCGCTCGCTCGAAGGCTACGCGGGCTTCCGCGTCCCTCCTTAGCTCTAGGTACGTCCATCCGAGGCCGGACCATGCGTCGGCTCGTTCCGGATCGAGGTCGGTGGCGCGCTCGAACGCCTCGGCCGCCGGCTGGTAGCTAGCTTTCAGATAGTGGCTCCAACCGAGCCGGACGTAGGAGGCGGCCCGGTCCGGATCTAACCTGGCAGCCTCTTCAAAGTAGGCTATCGCTTGATCGTACCTCTTGGCGTGATAGTGGACGAGTCCAATTTCGTAGAACGGCTGTGGGTTGGCCGGGAACTGATCGCCAAGCTGCTCCAACTCTTGCAGCGCCTTGTCTTCGCTTCCCATTCTGCGGTGCAATCGGGCCAGCGTAATGCGGTAGTGGAGGGAGCCGGGCTGCAGTTCGATCGCACGTTGATAGGCCTTCTCTGCCTCTCCGAAACGTGCCAACGCCTCCAGGGCATAGCCGTAGGCTCGGTGGGAGTCGGCGCCTTCCGGCGCGAGCTCAGTCGCCTTCTTGCCGGCGGCCAATGCCTCCCCGGCCCGGCCCAAATCAGCTAGCGTTTCCGCCAAGTACGCGTGGGCAAGTGCGTTGCTGGGATCGATCTTCAGGGCGCGCTCGCAGAAGGTGAGAGCCTCTTGGTATCGGTTGTTCCAGTCGTGGGCCAGACAGACTAGCGCAAGTGCGTCGGCGCTGTTGGGCGCTATCTCGGCTGCGCGCTGCGCCATTTTCAGAGCCATCGGCGCATTACCCCAGATTATCAGGGCCTTGGTCCAAGTGAGATATATCCGTTCATCGTTCGGATGGAGCTCGCTGACTCGCTCCAGCCTGAATAGCGCGCCGCGTACGTCGCCGGCTTGGATCATGGCGTCCACCTGTTCGAGGTCATAATCGGCGGTGGGTGGCGCCATCGTAGCTGTTGGTGCGGATGCGAGCGCAATGGCTGTAACTGCGACCGCTTGCCTCTGAGCGATATCGGATCTGAGCTGCGCCTGCCAATCGAATACTGTAACAATGATCCAGACAGCCAGCCCAAGCGGTATTAACCAAAGTAGTAGACGCCACGACATTGTCTGGCTACAGCTCCCCTACGCTACTATCCGTTCCTGCTGCTCTGACCGAGCGTGGAGCCCAAATTGCGTGTATGGGATCGTACGGCTCGTCGGGACTGCGATCGACAAAAGTCGTTTCATCGAAGCAGCCGGCATCCCGAAAGTAGGTCTCGATCAATCTACGCCGGCTGCCCATGTCCAGCGACTGCCAGATGTAGACCGCTTTGGTGGGGAAGAGCCGATGAGAATAGGTGACTATGAATGCTCCTTGGGACTTGAGTGTACGACCCACTTCGGCAAACAGTTCGCCTGGATTGGTCAGGTATTGAACAGAGACGGCCATCACCGCCGCATCGTAGCTCTCGTCGGCAAAGGGCAAATGAGGCAGTTTGTTGACGTCGTGGACGACGAAGTCGTCCAGACGGTCGTTGCATCTCATCTCTTCGGCGTTGAGCCCCAATCCACAGACTTTAGCGTACTCGATTTCATCGGGTAGGTGGGATTTCCAACTGCTCATAATGTCTAATATGGTACCGCCGGCCGGCAATAGTTGCCGATAGAGCTGCGTGATCGCCATCAGGGAAGGTTCGTCCAGGTGCACTACCATCCGCGGCTCCGCGTAGAAGATGCTGTCAGGGCTCTCATCGACCCTTCGAAAAGCCCAGTCCGGGAACATGTCAGCCACCTGAAGACGCTCCGTTACCTCTCTAGAATATCCTTATTCTAGAACCGGTAGGCGTCAAAAAGTAGTTAGACGGTGAACACTTGTTGGGATTTGTACTTGGTCGGAGGATAGTGGTCCTTTTACTTCTGCCGCTAAATTGGAAACGCCGTTTATTTCGAGAATTGCGAGTCGGAGAGACCGACGTGCAGGGCGGCCCCTCCACCACTTCGCAGGCCGATGCCGACACCTATGGTGGTGTGACTCGATCTCGTTTGCAATCGCACAACCCTCGCAATTGGGTCATATCAACTGATACGCTAGTAAGTGTTCAGACTCAGGGGTACCTGCTCTGTATGGGCTTAATATCGCGCCAATGAGGGTGTACCACCGGCGAGGACTTCTGTTCGGCGAATGCCATGAAAGGGTTGCAAGGGCGAAGCCCTTGGCGGGCGATGTGGGGGTGTCCCCCACAATCAAGTTCCCCCTTCTCCTGGCCAGGAGAAGGGGGCCAGGTCGAAGACTACGCAAGGCGAGGGGATGAGGTCGACCAGCGCGCGGATCTGACATCGTTAGGTTGGAAATCACTCCTTGACCGCCGATTGACCTGCTGAATGCCGGCTCGCAGTATCCGGTTCACGGGCACGCAGGAGACAAGAGCCCCAAATCTGAACTGTTGCACGCACCAGTGACTAAGCTATCTAAAACGGGAGGCTGAAAATTGACCTCGGGACCAAACATTGATCTGAATGAGCCCTTTGACCGCATCGATGTCAGTCAGGCGAAAGAGTTGATAGATTCTAAGGGCCTGAAGGTGATCGATGTTCGTGAGCACAGCGAGTACGTCGAAGGTCATATTCCTGGCGTCGAGTTGGCGCCGCTGGCGGAGTTTCTGGCTGATCCAGAGAAATATGCTGACCGGGATGGTCTGATATTCGTCTGTGCCATGGGCCAGCGCAGCGCAGTTGCGGCCGAGATGGCCGCCGCACTTGGACGGACCGAATTATACAATCTCGAAGGCGGCACCATCGCTTGGGGCGAAGCGGGACTTCCGATAGACAAGTAGCCGGCGAAAAACCGGCCCATTGGACGCGCCACCGACCAAGCATGAGCCGTACTATCAACCGTCCGGCGAGTGGAGTCCGATGAACCAGTCAATCCGGTCAAAGCCGGCCCTGAGAGTTCCGCTTGGACATGCCCCTCTTGCCGTTGCCCATAAAGGAGCGTCCGGCGAGCGGCCGGAGAACACTCTTGCCGCGTTCGAACGCGCCGTCGAGTTGAAAGCCGATTTCATCGAGCTCGACGTGCATCTCAGCGGTGAAGGTGTTCCGGTCGTGATCCACGATCATGACTTGGACAGGACTACAAACGGCATTGGGCCTGTTCGGGCCGCGACGCTGGCGGATCTGAAGAAGTTGGACGCCGGCTCTTGGGCGAGCCCGCCTTGGCCGGATCAACGCGTCCCGACCCTGAACCAGGTGTTCGAGTCGTTCGGCGACAAAGCGCGCTTTCTGATCGAGATCAAAACCGGTCCGTTTGACTACGCGGGGATCGAGGACAAGGTTGCCGAAGAGATTCGCCAGGCGGGTCTCATAGATAGCGTCGTCGTCATATCATTTGATCACTGGGTGCTCCGTCGGCTCCGTCGCACCAACCCGTCGCTGGCTACCGGCGCGGTGTACGGCTGCCGGCCGGTCGATCCGGTCGGCTTGGCCCGAGCAGCCGGCGCCGACCTGCTGATGCCCCATTGGTCTTTCGTCACCGGTGAAGACGTTGGGCTGTGCCACGAGGCCGGCCTTTCGGTCTTCCCTTGGACCGTGGATGAACCGGAGTTGATCCGCAATCTTGCGCAAGCCGAGGTCGACGGCATAGTCTCAAACTGGCCGGGTAGGGTTATGGATTCGCGCGAGTCGGCCGGCTAGTCCGTCGCCCACTGAAGCGCAGCGACCCGGCAGACCAAGTGCCACTACTGCGAAGCATCAAGTGGCGTCTCAATCTCAGTAAATCAACACCGGTCGGAGCGTGTCACCGACGAACTATTGGAGTACAACCCGCGTGAATCTTGCGAGCCGGCTATTGATCCGCCGCGTCAATGCCATGGGCCGCGCCGCTATAGGCGGCGTCAATGCGTCAGGCATCGTCGCCATCGGCGGCGTCAACGCTGTGGGTTTCGTCGCAGTTGGCGGCGTTATGGCAACAGGTCTCGTCGCCATTGGTGGCGTCAACGCCCGCGGGTTATTTACCTACACCTGGTGGAGCCGCCACAAATCAAACCTCCGAACCAAACCCGCTGGAGCGCCGGGTCTGACATGAACCGACGGAATGGTGGTCGTAGCCGTCGCAACCAGCCGACGGCCTACCCTACTCTAGCGTGACGCCCGAATCCGATTATTCGGCCGCTCGATTTCTTTCCTTAGCCCACGTACCGCTCTTTTTAGCCGAGGATGGAATCATTCGCATAGTTTCCGTTCGCAGCTACCCAGTCACGGCGTTCGGAAACGCGCGCGCGCCCGGCTATCGCGCCGTGTAGCCGGCGTCTACGGCCATCACCGAGCCGGTCATGAACGATGCCTCGTCGCTGGCCAGGAACAGCACCGCGTGGGCTACCTCTCTCGGATGGGCGAATCGCTTCTGAAAGTTAAGCTGCTTGTACGGCTCGAGTATCTCCGGCGCGATGTCCGCGACCATCGGAGTATCCATCGAACCTGGACACACTACGTTCACCCGGATGTTGTCGCCGGCGTGGTCCTGCGCCATACAACGGGTCAATCCAATGATGCCGTGCTTTGCCGCGTTGTAAGAGGCCTGATTCGGGTTCGACACAAGGCCGGATAGTGAGGAGATGCATATAATGTTGCCGCCGCCCTGTTTCCGCATTTGGATAATGGCATATTTCGAGCAAAGGAACGCCGATTTTAGGGTGGTATCGATCACGAAGTCCCATTCCTCCTCCGAGGTGTCCGGCACGGGCTTGGATACCTGTACGCCGACGTTGTTAACCAGGACGTCGAGCCGGCCGTAGCTTTCGACTGCGCTCTGGACAATTCGCTCCGAGTCCACCGACTTCGACACGTCGCCAACTACCACAGTCGCATCTCCGCCTAGGGAGCGGATCATATCGACCGTATCCTGACCGGCTTGGAGACGAATCTCGGCTACGATTATCTTGGCGCCCTCGCCGGCAAATAGTAGCGCGGTTTCCCGGCCGAGCCCGCTGCCGGCCCCAGTGATCAAGACTACACGGTCGTTAAACCTCTGCATTAGACGGCCTCCAAAATGCTTTGTTGGCGTTCGGTCGCCGGACTGCGTTCGACATATAAGGTAAACTTAATAGCGAGACAATGCTAGCAGTCACTTAGTGGTCACCGCATCACGACCTCGGTGCAGGATGCGGCAACGACTTGTGTTTCCAATTTCACCTGATCTTCGAGGGTATTACACCACGTTTTGTGGAGAATAATCGCCAGGCTCCTTAGCAGAGCTTGGCCTTACTGGCCTTTCTTGGCCATCTCACTGGCGAGCGCGGTTCTAGCTACAGGCTTGAATCTTGCGTTCCCGCTCCTCATCAAAATAGTCATCGACGAGGGTCTCATAGGCGCCGACCGCGGCTACCTGGCGCTGGCGGCGGTTCTGGCGATTGTGCTGGCCGTGTTCCGGAGCGTGTTCCTTTATTGTCAGCAGTATTTCGCCCAGTACACCGCGGTTGGTGTCCGATTTGACCTCCGCAACGAGTTTTACCAGAGGGTCCAACGACAAAGCTTCTCCTTCCACGACACGACGCCGAGCGGCCATCTGATCAATCAGTTCATCTCTGACACTGAGGCGATCGGCAGATTCCTTGGCCAGGGCATGATGCATGTTGTAGTCGCCGGATTGATGCTCGTCGGGACCTCGGTCATTCTCCTTTTCTCTCACTGGAAGCTCGCTTTGCTTTCGATGATCATATTTCCACTCATTGCGTTGACCACGTACCAGTTCCAGGTCGTCGCACGTCCCCTGTTTATGCGCGCCAGGGATCAACTCAGCCGGGTAAATACAGTCATCCTAGAGAACTTGACCGGCATCAAGGTCGTCAAGGCCTTTGCGCGCGAGTCGCACGAGATCGAAAAACTGCGGGCCGCCGACCGGCACTACGTCGATCTAAACCTGCGGGCGATACATGTCTGGGCTTATACGTTCCCCCTGTTGTTGTTTCTCAGCACAGCTGGCACCGCGGTTGTCCTCTGGTACGGAGGTCGGGAGGTTGTCGCTGGCAATCTGAGCATCGGCAGCCTCGTCGCGTTTACCAGCTACCTTGTCCTGATTACACCGGCGCTCCGGCGCCTCGGCCTGGTCATCAACGCACTGGTCGGCGCGTTAACGTCGGGGCAGCGCCTCTTCGAATTCTTCGACACCCCGAACGTGATCGAGAGCCGGCCCGAAGCAATCAAGCCGGAGAACTTCCGGGGACACGTAAGGTTTGACAATGTGTCTTTCAGGTACGATCCGAAAATCCGCGACCACGTGCTTCAAGATATCGGCATCGACGCTAAGCCCGGGCAAGTAGTTGCATTGATCGGTCACACCGGCGGGGGAAAGTCGACGATTGCCGGCCTGATACCTCGATTCTACGACGTAACGTCCGGTCGAGTAACTATCGATGGTCACGACGTTCGCGACCTTGATCTGAAATCACTTCGGTCCCATATAGGGATCGTGCAGCAGGAATCGTTTCTGTTTTCGGCGACGATAGCGGAAAACATTGCGTATGGCCGGCCCGGCGCCACTGAGGAACAGATCGTCGAAGTGGCGAGAGAAGCCCAGGCCGACGAGTTCATCGGTTCATTTCCCGCCGGCTATCAGACCAAGGTCGGTGAAAGGGGAACCACGGTTTCCGGCGGACAGCGTCAGCGTATCGCCATCGCTCGCGCGCTGCTCAAGGATCCCAAGATCCTGATTCTCGACGACGCGACTTCCAGCGTAGATACGGAGACCGAGTATCTGATTCAGAAGGCGCTGGTCCGCTTGATGAAGGGCCGCACGACGATTGTGATAGCTCAAAGATTGCTCACGGTGAAGTCTGCCGATGAGATCCTTGTAGTAGAAAACGGACGCATCGTTGAGCGCGGAACTCACCAAGAGCTACTCGTCGAGGATGGATATTACGCTTCGATATACCGCTCCCAGTTGAAGGATCAGGAAGAGATGTCCCAGCGCGTAGAAGCAGCTCTGGCTGCTCATCCGGTTACGTAGGAATGGCAGCTACTCCGACAGCCAATCGTCGCCATTTCCTCTTTGAATCTGCCGGCGATCAGGATGTCGAGTCGGGCGCCAGGTTGTATGACCGGCGTGTCGCGGCTCGGTTGCTCGACTACCTGATTCCGATGAAGGGGAAGATAGTGCTGGCGACTTTGCTCATGCTAGTTGGCAGCGCGTCCCAAGTGGCCGGCCCTTTCCTGATTAAGAGCGCAATTGACGGACCAATTCTCGAGGGCGATCTGAGCGGTATCAGCTTGGTCGTCGCCATCTTCATGGCCAATGGCGTCATATTTTTCCTAGCCCAGTACGGTCAGACCTATCTGATGGCCGACGTCGGGTTCACGGTTCTCCACAATCTGAGAGTGCATATGTTCTGGCGCGTCCAGAGCTTGAGCATGCGGTTCTTTGACAAGACTCAAGCCGGCCGAGTCGTTGCGCGTTTGCAGAGTGACGTGAACGCCATGCAGGAGTTGATTACTAACGGGATCATCAATACCATAGGCGATCTGCTGACGGTTGTCGGCATTGTTGTAGTGATGTTCACGATGAACCCTACTCTGTCGCTCCTGACTTACGCGGTGCTTCCATTATTGTTTCTATTCAGCTATCTATGGCGTGTGAGGGCGCGGCTCGTCTTTCAGGAGACCCGCCGGATCCTTTCGTTGGCCATCTCTAACCTGGCGGAAAATGTAAACGGGGTCCGGATAGTCCAGGCCTTCACCCACGAGGACGATAGCTTCGGCGCCTTTCGGACCATCAACGAGGAGCATCGCGAATCGCATAAACAAGCGTCCCGGTTGGCAGCGATGTTCATGCCGGCCGTCGAGATGCTCAATGCCGCTGCGCTCGCGTTGATCGTGTGGTTTGGCGGCGTCCAGGTGTTGGAGCTGGAAATGACGTCTGGCGTCCTGGTCGCCTTCATTCTTTACGTCACGAGGTTCTTCGAACCGATCCGCCAGATCAGCCTCCAATACACCGTCTTCCAGTCAGCGGTGGTAGCCGGCGAGCGCATCTTCGAGGTGATCGACCTCGAACCTGACGTGGCAAACAAGCCCGACGCAACTCCGATGCCGCCAATTGAAGGCGGAGTGACACTCGATCGCGTTCATTTCAGCTACGACGGCGAAACGCCTGTACTGAAGGACGTGTCTTTGCAGGTCGAACCGGGGATGACGGTGGCGCTGGTGGGACACACCGGCGCAGGTAAGAGTACGATCATCAACCTGTTGACTAGGTTTTACGATGTGACCGATGGCAGCATAAGGATCGACGACACGGACATTCGCGACGTAACCATGGAGTCGCTCCGGCGCCAGATCGCCATCGTGCTGCAGGAACCGTTCCTGTACTCCGGCAGTATCAGCGATAACATTCGCTTCGGAAAGCTCGACGCCAAGGACGAAGAGATCGTTGCCGTCGCCAAGGCGGTTGGCGCCCACGACTTTATTATGAAGTCCCAGCATAAATACTTCACCAATGTTAGAGAACGAGGTCAAGGCGTGTCGATGGGTCAACGCCAACTCATCTCTTTCGCGCGAGCGCTGATCGCCGATCCGAGGATCATCGTGTTGGACGAAGCAACTTCGAACATCGACACCGCGACCGAGCAACTCATTCAGAGGGCAATCAATAGTTTGCTCAAGGACAGGACCGCCTTCGTCATCGCCCATCGCCTTTCGACGATCAAAGAGGCTGATCTTGTGGTGGTGATGAAGGAAGGCCGGATCGCTGAGATGGGCGTCCACGACGAGCTATTGGCCAGGAGAGGCGAGTACTTCAACCTCTACACCATGATCTTTCGCTACCAGGGGACCGATAGCGCCGCCGGCGACAGCTAACGACCTGCTGGCGCACGTATATCGGGAGTTTGTGGATTCAATTGCCCCCCGGTTTGGGCGGTTGCCGTCGAGAGTCGAAAGAGAGACATGTAGCGCTGGGGCTTGTCCCCAGCTAGGGGCGGGGGGCGTGGCACACACGACACCTGACCCTTCCATCAACCAATGCACCCAATTTCATCCCCTGGTGTGCCGGCACCAGCCGGCATGAGCGATTGGTACGAAAATAGTTATCCCCTGCCACCGAATTCGTCATTCTCGCGGAAGCGGGAATCCAGAGGGGAAGGGTGGCACCAACCACACCCAACCACTTCCAACGACCAAGTCTCATTTTCATACCTTGGTGTGCCGGCACCAGCCGGCATAGGCGATTGGTACGAAAGCATGTCCCGGACTCCGATCCGGAATGTGCCCTTCAATCAACCTCGATGCCGGCTCTCCACCGGCGAAACGTGCCGAATTGTAGACTGATGGACGATGGCGGAATGAGAAAATGTAGCGCGGGGGCTTGTCCCCCGCTGGGGTCGGGGTGGGGCGTGGCAGAATCCGCCGCGCTAATTCGCCATACCAAATCACTCCTCCGGGTTTTCGTACCTTGGTGTGCCGGCACCAGCCGGCATGAGCGATTGGTACGAAAGCATGTCCCGGACTCCGATCCGGGATGAATCGCTCCCGCCACCGAATTCGTCATTCGTACGAAAATGACGTTACGCGGCTTCTATAGTGACCCGATATCCTAGACCCTCGAGGCGTTTGACGCTCCTGCGCACGATGTAGCGCTTGTCCCTCTGATCGAAGTAGTCGGCACCCAGGTCGTGGTATTCGGTGTCATCTCGCAACAAATGGTAGATGATCTTGAGCACTGTGTGGGCGATGGCGGTGATGGCGCGCTTGCGTCCCCTGCGAGCGGCGATTCTGCGATATCGAGCTGAGAGGTAAGTGTCCTTGGTTCGTGCAGCAGCCTGTGCGACTTCAGTGAGGATGGAACTGAGCCAGGGACTGCCCCGGCCAGTGAATCCACTCCTGCGCTTGCCGGCGGACTGGTAGTTGCCAGGACAGAGCTTGGCCCAAGATGCAAGGTGCTTGGCCGAAGGGAATCTAGACATATCAGTACCTATCTCGGCGATGATGTCCTCGGCGGCACGGCGAGCGACACCGGGGATAGAATCAAGGCGATTGATCGTCTCTTCTAAAGGGGCGAACCTACGTGCGACCTCCTTGTCGAGATGTGCAATCTGAGTCTCGAACATCTCCAGAGATTGCAGCAGGACTCCAAGCATGAATCGCTGGTGGTGACCCACAGTTCCACGCAGTGCCCAACGCAACTGGTCCAGCTTCTTCCTTAACAAACCTCTGGCCAACTCGGCAAGGACGTTGGGTTCGTTCTCACCAGCAATCAGGGCTCTGAGCATGTCACGGCCAGAGACGCCGAGAATGTCTGTAGCTACCGAGGCCAGCTTGATGTTGCCACCTTCAAGCACCTTGTGCATCTGGTTGGCGATCTGAGCTTTATTCTGGACCACTCTGCGTCGGTAGCGAACCAACTCTCGTAGGTCACGCTGTGGTCGATCGGGGATGAAGCTTGGCTTCAGCAGGCCGTGCCTGAGTAGCTCCGCAATCCATTCAGAGTCCTTGACGTCCGTCTTACGACCAGGGACCGCCTTGATGTGGCGAGCGTTTGCCACCACCAACTCGAACTCGTGCTCCAAGACGTTGTAGACTGGCTTCCAGAACACACCGGTGCTCTCCATCGCCACAGTGGTGACCCGCATCTCAGTCAACCAATCGGCAAGAGCCAGTAGCTCGCCGTAGGTAGTCCCGAAGGTCCGAATCTGTCGATCGTCCGGGGTTAACACACAGGCAGTGACCGACTTCTTGTGGACGTCCAGACCGCAGCAGCGTTCACGAACTTCTCCAATTACTGTCCTCATTCCTCTCTCCTCGTAAATAGTCTACTGGCTGGGGGCGACCCCAAAACGAGTAAAGTTCGTACGCGTGCTCACTCTTGGCAGAGTGGCGACAGCTAGGTGTACTAGACGGGTCGCCAGAGTCAGATTGCTATACGGGCTCGAAGTGCCAATGACCCTCGAACTCTTCCACCAACCAGCGCCCTAAATTTTCATACCTTGGTGTGCCGGTGGCAACCGGCATGAGCGATTGCTATGAAAGCATGTCCCGGACTTCGATCCGGGATAGGCCGCTCGAGCAGTCTCTCATCGGTGAGTCGCGGCAGCCCTTCGCCAATCCGGTATCCCATTCGTCATTTGTATGTTGAAAATGCCTCGCAAATGGGACCAAATTGTGGGGTATGGGTGAGGGAGGTGTCGCCCGTCATTGGGCGAGCCGGGCAGTTGCACGGTTGCGCCGGGCCGGAGTAGGACACCCCTCACCTCAATTCCGGATCCTCCGAACAGATACCGGGGCGTAATGGCCCGCATCTACAAGTGGGGAGGCCGGCAGTTCAATCATAGAGGAAAGGGAGATCTCAATGGAAGAGGAATGCAACAGAAGGGTAGCCGGCATCGACGTGAGTAAAGCCGGACTGGAAGTGTGGGTGGAAGCCGGCCCTGCGCGACGATTTTCCAACAACGAGGAGGGGATCGGGGCGCTGGTGGAATGGCTGGGACGCCATGGAGTGAACGAGGCGGTGTACGAGCCCACGGGCGGGTACGAGCTGGAGGTGGGACAAAGGCTGAGAGAGAAAGGGATAAAGACGCGACGGGTGCACCCGAACAAGGTGCGGGGATTGGCACGAGCGTGGGGAAAAGGGGCCAAGACGGACGGAGTGGACGCCCAGGTGCTGGGAAGGTACGGCGAGGTATTCAGGGAAAGGGAAGAAGGGGAGATAGAAGAAGGGCCGGAAAGGGAGGAAATACGGGGGAAACTGAGGCGACGGCGACAGTTGGTGAGCCAGAAGATCCAGGAACTGAATCGGCTGGACAAGGCAGTGAGCCCAGGGGTACGAGAGAGTATCGAAGAGCACATAGAGTATCTGGACAAGGCAATAAAACGGATGGACAGGGAGTACAAGAGGGCATTGAAAAGCAGTAGGGCCTTGTCGGAGCGGGCGAAGCTCTTCCAGAGTGTGCGTGGAGTGGGCCAACTGACGGCGGCGACGCTGGTGGCTGAATTGCCGGAATTGGGCCAAGGGGAAGGCAGGGGAGTGACATCACTGGTGGGACTGGCGCCCTGGTCGCGGGACAGCGGAAGGCAGAGGGGATATAGAGCGATCCAGGGAGGGCGAGGGCCGGTAAGACGGGCGTTGTACATGGCAGCGATGAGTGCAGTAAGACGGCGGGACAGCAGCCTGGGAAGATTCCACCAGCAGCTGCGAAGTCGGGGCAAGCCGGGGAAGGTGGCATTGGTGGCGGTGATGCGCAAGCTGCTGATGCAGCTGCACGCGGTAGCACAACGGGGCACGCCTTGGACGGAGGAATACGCTCCGGCCACCTGAAAACCCTTTACATCCAACACAGATACTCCGGCGAAGGCCGGAATCCAGAGGGGAGGGGCGGCCGGCACGCCTGTGCCACATTGAGTCTCTATGCGCAGTTCCACCATAACCTATAGTCCTCGTTCGATCACAATTTTGCAGGCGCAGGACAAATTACTCTCAAATCTGAACACTGACCTTGGCTTCAGTCGATGAAGTACTCCCAGCGACCAACTTGACCCGCCGGGCCACGCTGCTTCCTGCCGCCGCAGTATGCGTTTAAGCCGGCAACTGCGACCATTTCCTCCCGGTCCGTCTCGTATACTGAATCCATCTCGCGTGATTATGTCCAATAGGAGCGTGTCCAATGCCGTTCATCAAAAGTGCTGCGCCATTTGGAAGCCCATTGGCCGGGCTGCCCTTCTTGCGCGACGCTGCCAGCCGGCGCGTCAGTAGCTGGGACCGAACCGGTGGAAACGCCGACTTTGTAACGGTCGCGCCGGGTGACACCGCGCTGCTCGGAGAGCTGGCCGGCCCCGGCTGCGTCAGGCACATCTGGATAACTTCCAAGTCGGATGACCAGGATTCCTTGCGCAAGATCATCTTGCGTATCTTCTGGGACGGCGAGCGAACGCCCAGTGTCGAGTGTCCTTTGGGTGATTTCTTCGGCGTCGGGCACGCCAGGGTCAATCACTTCGCCAGCCTGCCGGTCAACATGGTGACCGGCCCCCGCGTGATCGGCAACAACCGGGCGGCTATGAACTCCTTCTTCCCAATGCCGTTCGCCGAATCCGCCCGCCTCGCGGTGCGCAACGATTCCGAACTACCGGTGGACCACCTCTATTTCAATATTGACTACGAGACCTATGGCTTGCTCGACGACCGGCTCGGTCGCTTTCACGCCCAGTGGCGTCAGGAGAACCCAACCGAAGCCGTGTCGGAGACGCCAGTCACTGCCGTGCAGCCCAGTAGTCCCGAGAGAAGCCCAACCGGTCTTCAAAATCAAATCTACCCGGAGAAGAACCTCAGCACCGACCAGAACTACGTTATTCTGGATGCTGAAGGCTGGGGACACTACGTCGGCTGCCTGCTGAACGTGACGAACGTCAACGCCTTCCATCAGGGGCACCCCTGGTTCGGCGAGGGCGACGACATGATAGTCGTCGATGGCGAGCCGTGGCCCCCCAGGCTTCACGGGACCGGCACCGAGGATTATTTCCTTGCCGCGTGGGGATTCCCCGGCAAGTACTCTATGCCCTATCACGGGGTCACCTGCGGCGACGATGGCTGGACGTCAGCCGGCCAGTGGTCGATGTACCGGTTCCACGTCGAGGACCCGGTCTGCTTCCGCGAGTCGATACGAGTCACGATCGAGCACGGTCACGCAAACAATCAGTCGAACGACTACAGCAGCGTCGCATATTGGTACCAGGCCGAGCCGCACAAGCCATTCCCGGCTTTCTCGGTCGGCGACTGATCCGCCGGCTAGCGGGAGACTTCGATCCGCTCTCCGGCCACGATCTCGCCGATTATCGCCGCGCACGGGACCCCCAGCCGGCCGAGCTCGCTCACCATCGCGTCGACCCGGTCCGGTGGTACCGCCATCAGCAGCCCGCCGCTGGTCTGAGCGTCGCAGTACATGAGCCGCTCCCAGTCCTCCATGTCCGCCGGCCAGTCGACTGAGGCCTGAACGTGAGCGTAGTTACGCCGGGTTCCCCCCGGTATCAGTCCGTCCTGGGCAAGCTCGCGAACTTCCTCCATCACTGGGATCGAGCCGGCCTGCAACCTGGCGCCGACCTCCTGATTTGCGAGCATTGATTTCAGATGGCCGAGAAGCCCGAATCCTGTAACGTCGGTGCCGGCGTTTACGCCGATGGAAGTCATCGCCTTGCTCGCGTCCCGGTTTAGCGTCGCCATAACCCGCACCGCGCGGTCTATAATGTCGGGCTGGGCCACGCGGCGCTTTATCGCGGTCGAGATGATCCCGCTTCCCAGGGGTTTCGTCAGGACCAGCTTGTCGCCGGGCCTGGCGCCAATGTTGGTTACGATCGCGTCCGGTCGGATCAGTCCCAGCGCCATCATTCCATACTTGGGCTCCTGATCGTCAATCGTATGTCCGCCGATGATCGATATTTCGGCCTCTTCGGCTTTGTCGGAGCCTCCCCGCATGATTTCGCCCAGGACATCGAGCGGCAGAGTATCTCTTGGAAAGCCGGCAATGTTCAATCCGAAGATCGGACGCGCCCCCATCGCGTACACGTCGCTTAGTGAGTTTGCGACTGCGATCTGTCCGAACGAATAAGGATCGTCCACCACCGGCGTGAAATAGTCCACCGTCGCCACGAGCGCCTGGTCGTCCGAAAGCTTATATACGCCGGCGTCGTCGAACGTGCCGGCGCCCACCAACACGTTCGGATCGAAGACTGGTGGTAGATGACGCAGGACCTGCGCCAGGTCCGACGGACCCAGCTTGCAGGCTCAGCCGGCGCCGTGGCTTAAACTCGTGAGTCGTACGATCTCGTGCGATGTCAATGCGGATTCCTCGTTTGCCGTTGTGGTGCCTTATGTCGAATCGGAGCCATTAGTCGGTGAAATCTTGCGTTACCATTATGCCCCAGATTCCGCCATCGTATATACCGATTCCGATCCGGCGAAACTGGTCCGATAGGATGTTTCGCCTCTGATTCGTGTTGTCGAGAAGCGCCCTAAAAGCCGAATCCACCGATGGGGCAAATGCAACGTTTTCACTCGCCGACGTGAAGCTAATGCCGACTTCTCGCAGCCTTTCGGGCGGAGATTTGCCGCTCTTGTCGGTATGAGAGAGGTAGCCCAATCGGAACATTTCGTTGCTGTGTTGCTGGGCAACTTCCCGGGCCAGGGGACTCATCACCAGTGCCGGCAGGCCGGCTTCCCGCCGCTCTTCGTTGATGAGTTGCAGCATTCTCTCTTCCGACTCTGGCGATGCGAATAGGGGAATCGGCTCCGGTATGGGCAAACGCTGACCTTCGGCGAACTCGGCGCTCGGCTCCACTAGTGCCTCACCAGAGAAGATCGGTTCGATCGAGTTTCGGATAATAGGCTGTACGCGCTGCGAAAGGGAAATGACCGATGCGCTGAGCCTGGACCGGTCGATTTGGTGATAGAGATTTGAATCTTGAGGAAGGAGCGGTGTTCCAATCTGCAGGACGAACCCTACGAGCATGGAGGCTTTCAATCCGCCCATTATCGCTCCGATCAATGAGTTCATCGTCCCGGCGAACGTGTCCGGCGGAAGGATTGCTCTTGAGATCTCGCCGAAGATCCGCGCGACCATTCCGGCGGCGATGAAGCCCACCACGATGATGGCAAGGGTGGCCACCGGTCGAAGCAGAGGGGGCGATATCGGTATCGTTTCGCCGGCCGTTATCGTGAGTTGGGCTGAGAACCGGGTGGAAAGGCCGATTGCCGCGAGGAGGCCGATCGCGTCGACCAGACCGCCTATAGATCCGAGTCTCCATCCAGTGAGAGCCGCAACCACGACTAGCCCAACAATGACTAAGTCGACAAGCTCAAATGGGAAATCGCTCACGGATTGAAGTCTAGCAAACCAGCGCGCGCGCTGGCATTAGAGATTTACATCAGGTGATGACCGCACTACCGTTTAACGAACTTCGCGATGGACCGCGTGTTTACGGCAACGCCGGCAGTATTTGTTCAGTGCGATCCGATCTGGATCGTTTCTTCGGTTCTTCTCTGTCGTATAGTTGCGCTCGCGGCATACCGTACAGGCCAACGTGATGACCATGCGGGCGTCGCTCTTCCTAGCCATTTGAGCCCTCCATCAGGCGCCATTCGGTCCTTTCGCCAGCCGGCAGAGCCGGTCTGCGGTACGTCGGACCACTAAGTAATTATATTGGTTACTACGCCGGCGCCGACGGTACGGCCTCCCTCGCGGATTGCGAAGCGCAGGCCCTCCTCCATAGCAATCGGAACGATCAGCTCGATCCTCATCTGGGTGTTGTCTCCCGGCATCACCATCTCGACCCCCTCGGCCAGGTTGACCGAGCCGGTGACGTCGGTTGTTCTGAAGTAGAACTGCGGTCTGTAGCCGGTGAAGAACGGGGTGTGTCGCCCGCCTTCCTCTTTGCTCAGAACGTAGACCTCGGCGTTGAACGTCAGGTGCGGAGTTATCGAGTTGGGCTTTGCCAGTACCTGTCCGCGCTCGACCTCCGCCCGCTCGATACCTCTCAGTAGGCAGCCCACGTTGTCGCCGGCCTGCCCGTCGTCGAGCGTCTTGCGGAACATCTCGACGCCGGTGACGACGACGCTGCGAGTCTCGCGTTCCATCCCGATGATCTGTACTTCCTCGCCCACCTTGATCGTACCTCGCTCGATCCGGCCGGTAACGACGGTGCCTCGACCCTTGATGCCGAACACGTCCTCGATCGGCATCAGGAAGGGCTGATCCATGGACCTCTCCGGCGTCGGGATGAAGCTGTCCACCGCCTCCATCAGCTCGAGGATGCACTCGTACTCCGGAGAATTCGGATCGGAGGAGGAGGACTCCAGCGCAGCTAGAGCGGAACCTCTGACGATCGGAATGTCGTCGCCGGGGAAGTTGTACTTGGATAGGAGCTCGCGAAGCTCGAGCTCTACAAGCTCCAGCAGCTCCGGATCGTCCATCATATCCACCTTGTTGAGGAAGACGACCATCGAGGGGACTTCCACCTGGCGGGCCAGCAGGATGTGCTCGCGGGTCTGAGGCATAGGGCCGTCGGGAGCGGCGACGACCAGGATGGCGCCGTCCATCTGGGCGGCGCCGGTGATCATGTTCTTGATGTAGTCGGCGTGGCCGGGGCAGTCCACGTGAGCGTAGTGGCGGTTGTCGGTCTCGTACTCGACGTGAGCGATAGCGATGGTGATACCGCGGGTGCGCTCCTCGGGTGCGTTATCGATGCTATCGAAGGAGCGGAACTCGACGGAGCCGCTGCCGCCAAGGCCGAGAGTCTTGGTAATGGCGGATGTCAAAGTGGTCTTGCCGTGGTCGATGTGACCGATAGTGCCAACGTTGATGTGCGGTTTCGTCCGCTCGAACTTTTGCTTTGCCATATAACTTTAAAGCCTCCTGGCTGATTGAAGTTGTTGTGTAGGTCTTACTCGTTACTTAAAGGAGATCCACCAGCATCGATAGCCTATCGGCATTTTTCCGGGGGGGCCGATGCAGCTATCTCCTTTGGAACTCTCAATTGGTGGAGGGGGCAGGATTCGAACCTGCGTAGCCATTTTTGGCGACAGATTTACAGTCTGTTGGATTTAACCACTCTCCCACCCCTCCACGGGCGAGACCGCCGGCGCCATAGATCCATTCATCCGGCGCATGCGGCAACAAGTGATTTTACCGCAAAAACGCCGGATATGTCATATTTTAATCGGCCGCATCGCCGTGCCGGGAATGCCGGCTCCTGACGCGGAACAGTCCGCAAGACACCAGTCAAAGCCGGCGATGTTGACGGGAGTTGCAAAACGTGCGTCTACGCTGAGTATAATGAAGTCTGGGAGTTGGTCTACTACGAAGAGCCGGCCCAGTGCAGTTGTCGCGTCGTCATCTATCACTCGCTCGAAACAGCTGTCTCCAACAGGATTGGAGTAAGCCGGTAATGGCTACCACGAATACAAATATCACGTCCCCGCAGGATCACGCCGCCCAAGCGCTGACTTTCTTGAACCACTCCGAAAGAGAATTCGAGAGAGGCGATGTCTTCCAGGGATCGGAAAAGTTGTGGGGGGCGACTTGCCACGCATTGCTTGCCGCGGCAGGACAAACGAATAGCAGGACGCCTCAGTCACACAGGGCAATGCGGTTGAAAGTCCGGGAGCTCGCCGAGACATATGACATGCCGGCACTGAACGATAGATTTGCGATCGCAGAGGGGTTTCACAAGATTTTCTATCACGGCTGGGTAGAGGACTACGAGCTAGAGTTCGATGTCCCCAAAGTGCATTGGCTCGTGCATCAATTGCTGGGCTTGCAGAAACTGGCATCTACGCGGAAACAACAAGCTAGGCCGGCGAACGCTGCGTCTACAAACGCCGGCCCGGCTCCCGCTACCCCGGCAGCTCCACCACCCGCCGCTGATCGATCGCATCGTATATCGCGAAGACCAGCTCCAGCGTCTTCAGGTTGTCGTCCCCGCTGTGGTGCGCCGGCCGGCCCGTAACCACCGCCTGCTGCAGCGCCGTCATCGTCCCCAGCCAGCCGTCCGGCAGCCAGCATCCGGCCAGCTTCGGCACCGACCAAGTCCAGTCCCACCGTCGAGACGCGAGCCTGATCGTGCTTGGCCGCGGGTTCGGATACTCGTGCCACCCCGGCTCGCCCTCGATGACTCCATCCGTTCCCTCGAACTGGAAGAACCATCTCGCCGGCGACGCCGATCTGTAGCAGTCCTGGATTACCAGCCCCCTTAGATGCTCCGGAAACTCCATCGTGATGATCGCCATCCGGTCGCCCGGCGGCGCCTCGTCCGGAAAGCTGATGTCCGTCGCCGACACCCGCTCCGGCTCGCCAAAGCAGTAGCGCAGAAAGTCGATGCAATGGATCATGTTGTATAGGATCGCCATGTGCCGGCCGGCGCTTATCCACCCGGTGCTTGGCCAACCGCCTCCGCTGACCTCGAAGCGGACGAAGCGCGGCGCTCCCAGGAATTCGTCTTCTACCAGAGACTTCGCTGTTCTCAGCGCCGGATCCCAGCGCCCGTTCATATTCACCGCCAATTGAACGCCGTTCGCCTTCGCCGCCGCCACTATCTCCCGGCCGTCTTCCACGCTGGCCGCCAACGGCTTCTGGCACAGCAGATGCTTCCCCTGTCCGGCCGCTGCCAGCGCGATTCTCTTCTGCTCCACGCCCGGCACCGCCACGTCGACGATATCCACGCCGGGATCGTCCAGAAGCTCCTCCAGACTGCCGTACACCTTCTCGACGCCAAACCTGCCGGCCGTCGCCTCCGCCTTCGCCCGGTCGCGGTCGAATATTCCGGCTACCGACAGCCCGCCCTTGCGGTACGCCGGCAGATGCGCCCCGTTCACGACTTGGCCGGCCCCGACCACGGCGATGCCAAGATGGGCCCCGTCGGTCGGAGGCACCCACTCTTCCAGCCTGAAACCCATCTTCATGGTGCCGGCCTGAATCGGTTGTTTTCTCCGATCAGTCGAGGCTGCGTCAGCCGCACCTTCTTGCTGAACTCGTCGGTGGCATAGCCGATCCTCCAGGCCGGCGTGCCGTGGCGCCGGCTGATCGCGATCGCCTCGTCCGCCTGCTCAGCCGGCACGACCGCGCAGAACCCTACGCCCATGTTGAACACCTCGTACATCTCGTGCGGTGGTACCTCGCCGGCCGCTTGAATCAGCTCGAATATGGGCGGCGGGTCCGGCAGGTCATCGATCAGGAATCCCAGGTCCGAGTCTACCCTCAAGAGGTTCGTCAGCCCGTCGCCGGTGATATGGGCCATCGACTTTATGTCGAGCCGGCCCAGCATCTCCAGCGCCGCCGGCACGTAGATGCGAGTCGGCTCCAGTAGCTCGTCGCCAATACTACGCCCCAGCGAAGGTAGGTGCTCGCTGACGCTGTAACCCAGCTTGTCGAAGAACAGCCGGCGGGCCAGCGTGAGGCCGTTGCTATGAATCCCGCTGCTGGCCATCCCGATCACCGCGTCGCCCGGCGCAAGGTGCCGGCCGACGACGAGCCGGTCCAGGTCCACCAACCCGACGCAGGTGCCGGACAGGTCGAATCCGTAGCCCTCTCTAGCGCCCCGGACCAGCTCCGCGACCTGCGCGGTCTCTCCACCGGATATGCTGATCCGCGCCTGCCGAGCTCCCTCGCACAGGCCGGCCGCTATCTGGGCGAGTTGCTCCTGGTCCGCCCTCTCCGCCGCGATGTAGTCCACCAGCGACAGCGGCTCCGCGCCAACGCAGAGCAGATCGTTGACGTTTATCGCCACGCAGTCGATGCCGACCGTGTCGTAGCGGCCCATCATCTGCGCGACCAGGACCTTGGTCCCGACGTTGTCGGTCGAGATCGCGAGGCCCCTACCGTCGGCCAAGTCGATCACGTTGGCGAAATAGCCAAGGGGCAGCAGCGGCCGGCCCAACCCGCTTCGGTATGAGAACGTCGCCCGCACCCGCTCACCGATGTCCGCCAGCCCGCCGGCCTTCGCCAAGTTGTCCACGCCGGCCTGCGCGTACAGGCTGCTACCCGTCTCGACTGGTTCGGTCATCTAGCCTCCTGCCGCGCCCGCGTCCAGGGGTGGGGGGCGGAAATGTAGGGCGGAGGCTTGTCCCCCGCCGCCGGTCTCCCATCGCCGCTATTCTCATCCCGTTACGCGGCTTCCGCACGGCTAAGCTGAAGGTAGGAAAGCATGGTCCGGACCCTGATCCGGGGCCGGCGTCCAGGAATGGGGAGGGGAATGTAGGGCGGGGGCTTGTCCCATCTGCTCCAACTAATTGGTTTTCAGGGTGTTTGCGGTGCGTCTGTAGCATTTGCGGTTAGCATATCGGGGCTTGCGAATGAGCGCTAGTCCGGGCGGTGCGGGCAGGATTGACTCGACAGGTATGCTCGGGGCCTGGATGCGCGTTCTTCGTGAAGGTCGAATGAAGCCCAGTTCACGACCTCGCTCGACGAAGACCTTTACAGGGTCTCTGCCTTCGTAGGCATATTGGGGCGCATACTCCACCAGCAGGCCGATCGACACCTCGAAAGGGTCCACCCCGGCCTTGTAGGCAATCTCAAGCCTCAATGACTGGAGGACCTGCGATATTATCAACGTCGCCCATATCTGTTGCTGAATCACCACCTGCTTGGCAGACCACAGCAGACGCAGCTTGAGGTGTTGCTTGGCCAACGCCAGCGCCATCTCAATGTCCCACCTGCGAGCGTAGACCTCGGCTATGGATGGAATCGGGAACCTGTGAGGCTCTCGAACGTTGGTGATGTAACGGCGCAGTGTTTTGCCCTGTCTGAAAGTCACCAGCCGAACGGCGTGTTTGGTCCGGTCCGCGCGGTGGACTCCCAGCCACACGATGCCATCGAAGACATCGCCGCGCTGATAGAAAGTATGAATTACTTTGTAGCTGGTCTTTGCTCTCAGCCTGCTCAGCCAATGGCAACCCCTGTCTGTCAGCCAGTCAAACCAGGCGAAACCGAAGTATCCCAGGTCTGCCACCACCAGTGTTCCCGCGGGCAACTCTGCCGCCAGATCTCGCGCTAACACCTTCTCGTTCTGATTGGGATTCGGCTGGAACCTGACCCTACGCCACTGCTGGCGTCTCAGGTCGAACACGCCGGCCAGCTTGCCGGCGAGCAGACGAGTGTCCCCTTCAGGGATTTCCCTCAGAGTCGGCAGCGTTCTCGAGATGGCCTCCAGTGTACTCTCGTCTATGCACACCACCTCTTCGGCAAACGATGCCAGCCTATCGGAGACCAAACCCTCAAATCGCTCCGCCAACACGCTGCTGATCTGTTCGAACAGCCTCTCCAGCGGCTCGGTCCCCGCGCTATGTAGCCGCTTGTAAACAGCCTGGTCTGTTACCTCAAATCGGGGGAAGAACCACAGCCCCCGTTCCGAGATAAGACGCCACAAGGCCAGTTGGCTGCCAAAGCCTCTCAGTACGCACACCAGCAGTCCAGCCCACAGAGCCATCGCCGGCAGAATACGCGGCCTG
The DNA here is from genome assembly GCA_965220775.1 of Chloroflexota bacterium. Classification (GTDB taxonomy): domain Bacteria; phylum Chloroflexota; class UBA6077; order FW602-bin22; family JBCLEL01. Next base: position 2,473,945 of record OZ244845.1, on the reverse strand, counting down.
CCAGGCCCCTTGACCCTGCCGTCTGGCTCCATCCCCTCCAAACACTGTTGGAGGAACTCCTCTATGTTCCCTAAGGTGTCTGTATCGTCACCGAGTTTCTTGGGCATTTCGCGCTGTTCCTCCCGCAGAGTAGTATTGTTCCTCACTACTGTGCAGGAGTTCTTTCCCAAGGGAAGGATGGTTCTTATAACAATTAGTTGGAGCAGATGGGCTTGTCCCCCGCCGCCGGTCTCGCAGTGCCGCGATCTTCATCCCTTGTGAAGCCTTGCCGAGGCCCCTGTAATTCCGGCGCAAACGCTCCACGACCGTACCGCACTCAGAAGACTATCAATCCCCGCGCCAACTGCCCGGCCTTCAGGTCATCGAACGCCTCGTTCGCCTCGTAGATGCTGTACCGCTTCGTGACCAGCTCGTCGAGCTTCAGCTTGCCGGCCTTGTACAGATTGATGAACCGGGGAAAGTCGTTGCGCGGCTGGGCAGTACCGTAGAATGAGCCGGCGAGGCGCCGCTCCTTCGAGATCAAGTCGAAGTTGTCGACCGCCACCTTGCCGCCGGTCGGACCCAGGCCGATCACCACGCAGAGGCCGCCCTTCGCCAGCGCGTTCCAGGCCTGCTCCGCCGCCGGCATATGTCCGACCGCGACGAACGTGAAATCGGCCCCGCCGTCGGTGATGCGCGTCACCGCCTCGACCGGGTCCTCCTTCGACGCGTCCACCACGTGAGTAGCGCCAAACTCCTCCGCCAGATCAAGCTTGCCGGCGTCGATATCGACCGCGATTATCGGCCAGGCCCCACAGACGACACCGCCCTGGATCACGTTCAATCCGATCCCGCCGGCTCCCCAGACCGCGATCGGCGCGCCGGCCGGAACCTGCGCGGTATTCAGCACCGCGCCAACGCCGGTCGTCACCGAGCAGCCGATCAACGCCGCCGTTTCCAGCGGCACGTCGTCGTCGATCTTGATCGCTTGCGAGTGATGTATCACCGTCACCGGCGCATAGGTGCCGGTCGCCCCGAAATGGTAGGCCGGCTTGCCCTGCCACCTGAAACGCGTGTGGCCGCCCAATATGCGGCCCACAGTCGCCCGGTTCAGGCACAACGCCGGCTTGCCGATCACGCAATGCCGGCATAGGCCGCAGCTTGGCGACCACGAGAGTACTACGTGATCCCCCGGCTCGACCGAATGCACGCCGGCGCCTACCGCCTCGACCACGCCGGAGCCCTCATCGCCCAGGACCATGGGCATCGCGTCGTCGAAACGGGTCCATGATCCATCCGCCGCGTGCAGGCAGCTATGGCAAACCCCGCTCGCGGTCATCTTGACCTTAACCTCCCCCTCCTGGGGATCTTCCACCTCTATATCCTCGACCCCCATCGGTTCCCGCGGTCTGTAGAGGAGTGGCGCTTTGATCATCTGTCCCACTTGGCATACCTCCTGATCGAAAAGACGGTTAGCCGCGAGTTCGATGGTAATTGGCGAAGATTGCCGGTGTCAACGGGCGCGGGGATGCCGATTGCACTTCTGCAATTTCCAAAGAGCCGACTGTCCTGTTGGAGCGAAAGGTGCTCTGGAACCAAAATGCTTGCTCCGATGTGGCTGGTTGCCCCGATTCACACCTGCCTCAGCTTTGAAACCGCCCCGAATCGCACCTTGTGGAGGAACTCCCACCTGGCGAATCCCATCGCCCCTAGGTCGAGAGCTTAGTTGTAATTCGTATACTAAGGTGCGAAAATGAGCCGATGACCAGCCGTGAGTTCATCAGGCGAGCCAGGGACTATGCTCGCAAGACAGGACATGCCTTCCGTTTCGATCCGACTCACGGCAAGGGCAGTCACGGCAGACTCTACGTTGGCTCCCGGTTCACCACGGTGCGACGGGGCGAGCTGAAGAAGGGCATCTTGGCGGCGATGCTGCGTCAGTTGAACATCGACTCAAGGGAGTTCTGAGCCATGATCTACGCATACCCATGTCGGCTGACCCACGATGAAGATGGGAGCCTGGTGGCCACCTTTGCCGACGTGCCGGAGGCCATCACCGGCGGAAGAGACCGCTCCGAGGCTTTGGCAATGGCGGAGGATGCGCTTGCTACGGCCCTCGCCGGATACGTCCACGAAAAGTGGGACATCCCCACTCCCAGCGAGGCGATTGATGGTCAAGCTTCAGTGCCGGTGCCGACCGTCGTCGCCGCCAAACTTGCGCTGTATTCGGCTATGAGGGCGCAGCGCATCACCAAGGTGGAGCTTGCCGAAAGGCTGGGCATCAGCGAGTCCGCCGTACGCAAGCTTACCAACCCGGACCACCGCTCCCACATGAGTCAGGTCCAAAAGGCGCTCCGAGCGGTGGGTCGCAGTCTCAAGGTCGAGGTCACCGCCGGCCATTAGCTCAACTTGATCGAGCCGGCCGTCCGCCGTGTGAAGGCAGCTGTGACAGACCCCGCTCGCGGTCATCTTGACCTTAACCTCCCCCTCCTGGTCCAAGAGTCGGTTAGCCGCGAGTTCGATGGTAATTGCCGACGATTGCCGGTGTCAACGGGTGCCGGCTTGACGACTCGCCACCGGCAGTTTGTTTTGCAAAAAGTACTTTTTTCCGCCGGGGCTCGGCTTGACGGCTGACCGCGGGCAGTTTGTTTTGCAAAAAGTACTTTTTTTCACTGGGGCCGGCGTGACCGATGGCAGCCGGCAGTCTTTTTTGCAATTCTTCATTTCTCGTGGAAGTGCTCTGGCTGATTCTAAAGGGATGGTACATTTGTACTATGATTATAGCTGTCCGCCGGCGGAGGCTCAAGGTGGATATTGATTGCGAATGTGGAGACTCAGAAGCCGCGTGGGGCATTCGCCGTCGAGCCTGCCGGGAGATTCCGGCGTTCAGCCGGTTGCGCGCCCTGTTCGGGGCTCTCGACGGGCTCAAGACGCAGCCTCAGCCCCAAGGCGCGGGTGACCTTCAGCAGTGTTGCCAGGGTGGGGTTGCCGTCTTCTGACAGCGCCTCGTAGAGGTTGCCGCGGTTCAGCCCGGTGTCGCGGGCGAGGGCGCTAATGTTATGCATCCGAGCGACGTGCTTCAGGGCGGCGCGAATCACTGCGCCGTCCCCAGGGTCCTCATCCGTAGCCGCTGTGAGAAGCCCTCGGGCATCCTCCTCGGTCTTTATGTAGTCCGCTGCGTCGAACTTTCGGTACTCCTCAGCCATTAGCTCCTCCGTTCTGTCGCCATTCTCTTGGCCCGCTCGATGTCTCGCCGTTGGCTGTCCTTGTCGCCGCCACATAGCAGGACGATCAGCTCAGCGCCTCGCGTGTAACTGTTCAGATTTGGGCGGGCGACTTGCACGGCTGGGATGTGCTTCGAAGTGTTTACACAGCCCTAGCAGCTTACACTTGAGTCTATCGCTTTCTTCCCTGCTCGCTAACTCGAACAACCTGTTCGTCATGCCGGACCTCACTCATCGGTGAAGGAATGATTTCCAGCCCGCCGACGCGTCACATCCAAGTACCGTTCGATCTCATCCCCCTGGCCCCCTTCTCTTGGCCAAGAGAAGGGGGAACTCTGTTGTGGGGGACACCCCCACATCCCCCGTCAAGGGCTTCGCCCTTGCAACCCGTTTCTGACCTTTCGCGCTCAGGCCACCTCGCCTGAGGTGGACCTTCAGGGATGCGATCCGCCTGGGCGGACGCCCACACGGAGCTGGCACCCCTAAGTCTGAACACTTACCCTCGCGTGATGAAGTAGATACGGTATCCAGGTCCATACTGAATTCTCATCTCGGACACACCGCTGCCAACAGACCTCACGTCTCCGAGATGTCCATCTTCGGCTGCCAGCAACCTGGCGACGATGCGGTTCACTGCCCGGTGGTCCCGCAGCCTGCCCAGCCAACGGTCGAACGACGCGCTTCGTAGGATCGTGTACATGATCATATTGTACGCTATAACGTACAATACGTTAAGGAGATCTGAGAGGGTAGAGGCATATCGGATGCTTGCCGCCGCCAATGCCGTCCCTTCGGACTACAGAAATCGAGAGGCCGTGGCGCGGCGACTGGCCGCCGGCAGTTTCTCTTGCAATTCTTCAGTTCTCGTAGACGTGCTCTGGCAGATTCTAAAGTTATGGTACATTTGTACTATGGTTATAGCTGTCCGCCGGCGGAGGCTCAAGGTGGACACTGTTGGCGAATATGTCTTGGAGTGGCTTGGGGAGACGGGACGCCAAGACTCGTGCGTGGCAGGGGGCCGAGAGCATAAGCTGTGCCACAAACTTGGGCGGGAAGCGTGTAAGGGAGACGGAGCTCGATTACGCTCCGGCCTGTATGACGACCCGCCCGCCTTCCCGGACGTGGATGCTCAGGTCATGGTTTTCGAGCATAGCCATGCCCACGAGGGGGTTTACGCCAACCGCCCCGGTTTCGACGTATCTCAGTTGTCCGTCCCAGAGCATCGTAACGCCATACAAGTCGAAAGCAGCCTCGCTGCCGTCGGCCAGGACCGCCTCGCCGTCACCCACAACAGGCAGTCCCAAGTCCGCCACTAATGTAGGCGGCAAGACCAGGTAGCCGTTGAAGCCGGTATCGACCACGGCGTCGACTTCCCGCGCCTGCCCCGAAGGGCCTAGCAAGGGAAGGGTTACGACGGCTTCGAGATGGGCATTCACGGTCCCCTCGATCACTCTGCTCTCCGAAGGGAACTGCCGCCGAAGTGATACAGCGCCCGATGACCAACCCGCATCAGCCAGACCTGGGCGTCCGGGCGTTGATCCCGCAGGCTTTCAGAGGCGACAATGGCGTTCTTGCCGAGTGCATAGCTTCCGGTGTCGACGTCGATGGCGACAACCTCCCCCTGGTGGGCTGTCTCAACAAGGCGGCGGATGTCCCTCTCGTAAATCTCTTTTCCGAGGCGGGCCGTTTCCTCTGCCGGTCGGCCCGAGTGTGAGCCAGCTTGACCTCCCTGGGTAGGAGTTGTGGTCTCCGAGTCCCTCATACATCCTCCCATTCAAAGGCATTCCTCTACGGGTTACAGATTACCATCTTGCGGACAGCTGCGGCAATTGTGCCATCGCCACGCGCAGCACTCCGCTCGTGGGTATGCTGGTGCTCGACAGGCACAACTTGAACATCGAGGTCGAGCGTGGCGGGCTCGTAGCCATAGAGGCCAGGTCGTGCCGGCTGCATTGGCGAACCCTGGTGGCGTGAAACCGGGGACAAATCAGCCTTCGATTTCCACCGGCCGGCCGGTATCCCGCTGCCGGCTCGCCTAGATGTCCTCGATTAGTGAGTCCATATCTTCGTCCGGCACCTCGCGCCAAGCGCGCACCAGCGCAAGGGCCCCTCGTGGGCGCGCCGAACTTGCCGGCATTCCAGCCGTCCGCGCGCGCACAATTCGACCGGCAACTCGAGAGCTCGTAATATAGTGCTGCTTGCCCGACGGTTAATGAAGAATGGCGCCCTTGCCCAGCCCAGCAAAAGATACCTTGCTGACGAACGAGAACTGGACACGCTTATACGTGAAATGCGTACGCTACAGAACGTCAAGCCCTCACCTGAGCAACTCAAGATTTTGACTGATGCCGGGCCTGGATTCCGATTGATTCGGGGCGCTGCCGGTAGTGGCAAGACTACCGCAGCCCTACTTCGGCTACGCCAACTGTGCAGGTCGCGGCTGAACCGCCGCATTCGAGAAGGTTCCGTCGAGCCTGTGCGTGTTCTAGCATTGACATTCAACCGAACATTGCGAGGCTACATCAACCAACTTGCGACGGAACAGGTCAAAGCAGCGGGTGATCTCGCACTCACGGTCGAGACCGTCGGGGGCTGGGCGCTGTCTCTCGTTGGGCCACGAAAGGTCTTTGAAGACGACTGCCGTACACGTATACGCTCGCTGCTTACGCAAGCAGGGATCAGTTCTGCCCATCTAAACTACTTCTTGGACGAGGTCAATTACATCCTGGGTAGATTTCCACTAGATCGGCGTGACAGTTATTTGCAAGCAACTCGGTCTGGGCGCGGAATAGCGCCCGCGGTTCCCAGATCACTGCGACGTAGGTTATTAGCTGACGTGATCGGTCCGTATGAAGTGTGGAAGTCGAAGTGCGGCAAGTTTGACTGGAACGATATCGCCTTGGAAGCTGCCAAGGCCCCTTGCCGACGTTACGATGTTGTGATTGTCGACGAGTCTCAGGATCTCTCAGCCAATCAGATTCGTGCGATACTGGCACACCTGCACGCAGACCATGTGACGACATTCATCATCGATGCTGTACAACGGATTTATCCCCAAGGCTTCCAGTGGGCCGAACTTGGCATCGATATGAGGCCGCAGATGGTCTTTGTACTGGAACGCAACCATCGAAACACAGTTGAGATCGCGCGGCTCGCTTCTTCTCTTGTTCAGGGCTTGCCACCTGAGGTTGATGGTGTGTTGCCAGACGAAGACGCCTGCCCAGAATCAGGCTCAAACCCGCAAATTGTTGAAGGCACATACAGCGCACAAATCGACTACATGTTGAACAGGGTACAGTGCCGACTTGCCGATGGCGAAACCGTAGCTATTCTTCAGCTAAGAGGCGGCGGCTGGTTTGATTTTACAAGACGTGAATTGGAGCAACGAAATATTGGATATTGTGAACTGACACGAAACCGCGAGTGGCCGAGTGGGCCTGAACTGCTCGCGTTGTCCACTATCCATTCGGCAAAGGGTCTTGAATTCGATCACGTATTGATGCCCGGATTGAGCAACCAGGTCACGCCGCACGGTAACGAAGATGGGGATGGCACCCTCGAATCGCTGCGTAGGCTGATAGCGATGGGCGTTGGACGCGCGAGGAAAACAGTTATGTTGGGCTATAAGCCCGGTGAGCAATCTACGGTGTTCAGCTGGATTGATCCCGAGAGTTTCGATCTAGTGGAGGCCTGAAGATGGGGCTTCAACCAAGGTATATCCCGGCGCATCCCAGAACCGCCGGAGAGATCAAGGGAATGCCATGTTGCACTGACATCAAGGGTGCCGCAAAGCGTCGTGGGATTACCCAAGTGGTCCACTTCACTACGGTAAGTGGCGCAGTAGGCATTCTGGCTGTGAACGCTCTCAAGAGCCGGGCACGGGTGGGTGAGGACGAGTACTTGGAGCACGTTTACCAACCGAACGCACAATTCCGCAATGACCAACCGTGGCTCGACTATGTTAATCTTTCCATAGAACGGATCAACGACTGGATGTTCAAGACGTCAGTTAGGCGGCACCATGCGGCGGATAATCCTTGGGTCGTCCTCTCCTTCCATCCACGCATTCTTGCTCACCCCGGCGTTGTCTTTACTACGACGAACAATATATACCCCGCCTGCGAACGCGCGGAAGGCTTGGCCGGATTCAGCCGTATGTTCGCTGAAGTGATTCGCGGTCGCTACCAGCAGTTGCATGATAGGACTGACAAGTTGGCCGCCTGGCCCACCGATCGACAGGCAGAAGTCTTGTATCCTGGTGAGTTGACCTGCATACATTTACAACGGATTGACGTCCAACATGTAGAATCGATAGAGACGATTCATGGAATCTTGGGTGGTTTAGCCACGAATATTCCAGTTTGTCACGCACCAGAGGTTTTTGAATGACGGAACCGAGGTCGATTGACGACTCAGAGAACTTGAGCGCCGGTGGATGGACCCAACGAACAATAAGAGCTCTAGCGAGCTCAGACGACCCCGCTGGCAGCGTCCGTCGATCTGCCCTTTGGTCTGCTTACGGCGATGCGCTTGGCTGGATCAGTGAACTTCTGACTAATGAGAAAGGTCTCAAACGGCGCACGTCGGGCGCTCCGCTCGACAAGCCGATTGAATGGAAGCGGCGAATCGGTGGCCGGTCAGGTGTCACTGTAACGCTGCCAAGGGGTTGTTACTCAGATGACTCGCAATTGCGATTGGCGACTGCTAGGTCTATAAGGCCAGACGGTTTCGATGTAGAAGCCTTTTCCAAGGTGGAGCTCCCGGTTTGGCTGAGCTATAAGCTTGGAGGGGGGAAATCCACAACCGCAGCAGCCACGAACCTGGCCAGGTCCCCAGTCCAATGGTATGCCAATACGTTTAGAGGCTGGACCGACTCTGGGGGCAACGGCGCTGCGATGCGCATTCAGCCACACGTGTGGTCAGCGCGTTCGCCGGATGACCCGGCGACGTTCCTCCCAGATGTAATTCGTAACGCGATATGCACCCACTCCCACCCACACGGGTTGATGGGAGCGGTCTTTCACGCGTTGGCACTCGCCCACGCCATGGCTGCGGGGCATCCTCCGTCCCCCGAGGACCTTTTTAACGCGACGAACAAGGTTACGGACCTCTTCGCTTTCGTACAAGACGATGTCGAAATAGCGCAGTATTGGCGAGCGGAATTTGAGAGGAAATCCGGCGCGTTCGACGACGCCTGGGCGCGGGCGGTCGACGATTGCAAGAAATCGATCCAAGTCGCGGCGGAGACCTCGAAAAAATCCAGTGTTGAACGTTATGCGGCTATAGTAGATGGTCTAATGCTTCGGGATCCTGCGAGGCGCGGCAACGGTATGCTGACCGCGGTAGCCGCTATGGGTTTGATTTGGAGCGAGTCGCAGCCTGAGTCTGCCATGAGCATCGCGGCAAATGCTATCGGTACTGATACCGACACGATCGCTACGATGGCCGGTGCCATTCTTGGCATCAATGCCAAAACCGATCCGCCCGTTGAAGTCATGGATGCCAAATTGTTCCGATCTGAGGCTGATCGGCTATCTGAGATCGCTATTGGGAAAACGCCAAAGGGTCACCGTTACCCAGACCTCCTTCACTGGTCCGCGCCGAAAACCCATGCTGATGCGTTGGTCCGCTCAGGTCACGGGAGCTATTCCGTCAGCGGTTTAGGAGCTGCCGAACTAAAGGGCGAACCGATAAAGTCGCGAGACAATGGTTTCATGTGGCAATGGCTGAAGCTGGCTGCGGGTCAGACATTGTTGATCAAACACCGAACCGACCTCTCGCTCAAGGGCGACAAGACGAGCGGGCCCGTAGCGAAGGAACCCTCGGGCCGCCTTCCCTTGATCCCTGGTGGCTCAAGTACGGTCAGATCTGATGAACCAAGTCAGGTTGCCGTTCATTCGCGTGACAAGTCGCTTGCCAATTCTTTATCTAAGGAGCACTCGAGGCAGGCGGCTTCAAAGCGAGACCTCGCCGCCATGGTCAAGTATTTGGAGAAGCATAAGGACGATGACAAGATTGTCGGCCAAGCGATTCGCAGCGTAGTCAATAAGTGTACGACTGGTCAGATTGCGACGTTCTTGGCAGTGTTGATCGACTTTCTTCGCGAAGCCGAGAGCCCGCCTCCTAGACAAAGGCGCTGACCTTGTTGGAGGGTCGTAACGCCGGCCTTGGTGGTTGCCTCCGAGGAACCACGTTTGAATCGGGAAGGGTCAGAAAAACGAAATCATGGTCTCGCGACAGTTAGTTCCTAATGAATAGTCGATAATTATCACGGCCCAATATCCCGTCAATCCGCCCCCAACTTCGTAGTACAATTGCCTCTAGCCAAATCGCATTCCGGCACGGGAGTCAATATTGGCCGCGGCAGCTTCTCAGAATCCCCGCTACGAGGTCGACGAGCGTCCGCCCTGGTCCTCTGCCTACTGTTCCTGACCGTCATAATCATGGCGTTCCCGAGAGAATGGTTCAACTAGCCGGCCGCTGACCAAGACAAGGAGTCTCGCCATGTCACCAGACGCGCCACAACTTCAGCAAAAGCTATCCGCTTTTGTTTCCCGCGCCCGCGACGTAGCCCCGAAATGCAACTCCGAGGCGACTACCAAGAACTTCCTCATCGCTCCCTACCTTGACGAAATACTCGGATACAACCCCTTCAACCCAGACCATTGCGTACCTGAGTACTCCGCCGACATCAAAGGAACCGGCGAAAAGGTCGACTACGCACTTTTGCACAACGGCCAGCCGATCATCATAGTCGAAGCCAAATCCATTGGCACCATCCAAACCAACCACGCCAGACCCGGACAACTGAACGGCTACTTCGTCGGCTGCGAAGCCAAATTCGCTGCACTGACCGACGGTCTGGTCTGGAATTGGTACCGCGCCAAGCCGAAGGATTTCCAACTCGAAGACTCGCCATTCCTCTCCCACGACGTGCGCAGCCCAAGCCCCATCGAGCTCCATTGGCTGCCGAGCATCGTCAACCAGGCCAACTTCGACCCGAATCAGGCCGACCGAGAGGCATTGGCTGTAAAACTGAAGGCTACATTCCTACATTGGTTACACAAGACACGTGAGAGTCCAAGCGACGAATTCCTCACATTCCTAACCAAAGAGACAAAGTCCGAAGATACAGAAATCGAGCTCGTCAGACCCATCTTCGTCAACGCTTTCAAAACCCTCTTCCTCGACAAGCCACCAATAATCGAGCCCAGACCAATAAGTCACACAGACCCAGAATCCCCAACCCTGGTGCTAGAAGACGGCACGGAACTTCAGAGCTCGCAATGGCAACGCGCCTGGCGCCCAGCCGGCGAGGCTTGGTGCGTCTGCAACTTCGTACGCACCGTGTACCTCGAGGTCTGCCAGTACCTAGCCAACCTCGACAAGCGCGGCGCCCAAACTTTCTACGCCCAATGCAAGTTCTCCAGTGGCAGTCCATTCTTCCCAACATCCGAGGACTACCCGGACTCAATGAAGAAATACCCTAACGACTGGAAACGCGTCCACCAGACGACGGATCGCTGGCTCCACGTCGCCAACAGCGCAGAATCGGCGAGAAAACGCATATACAGGGCTTGTCAGCAGGTCGAGACGAGCGACGGCAGGCCCATAGTCTATGGCAAAGACATCGAAGTATGGTTACCGACGTGGACAGGAAAACGCGAATGACAACACCCGGAACTATTCTTCACGCCCTCGGATTTTTCGCAGCTTTCATCGCCTTCTAGGCCGGCCATGTTGCTCGTAACCCCGGCCATCATCGCGATGGTATTCACAGTGCCAGGATCAGGCGGGTTCCTCGGACCTCCGCAGCGAGGCCGGCAGCGTCCCGCCGGCGCCCCGTCCACAGTTGACATCTCCCCGGCCCCTTGCTACGGTGTCACGAGTCGCACCCGCAAGAAACCCGATCAGGGAACCCATTCGATGCCAGTCAAGGTCGCCAAGGCTCTCAGGGACAAGCTGAGCCCTTCCGGCGTGTCCTCGGCGATTCGCGACTACGAGCGCCGGTTCAGGTCGCACGGGCGCGCCGGCTCCGAGACCGAAGAGAGCGAGCACGCGCATGTCAACAACCTCTACTATGACCTGGTCACGGACTTCTATGAGTACGGTTGGGGCAGCTCTTTCCACTTCGCCCCGCGGGTTCCGGGCGAGAGCTTCAAGGAATCGCTCGTTCGCCACGAGCACAATTTGGCCCGCGCGCTTGGACTCAAGCCTGGGATGGTCGTCGCCGACCTCGGTTGCGGCATCGGCGGGTCGCTGCTGGAGATCGCCCGCTTCTCCGGCGCCAGGATCGTGGGCGTCAACAGCAATGCCTATCAGCTCGATCGCGCTCGCAGGTATACGGAAGAGGCGGGGCTGACCCATCTGGCCGACTACCTGCACTGCGACTTCCTCGACGTGGATGCTCCGAGCGAGTCGTTCGACGCGATCTATTCCATCGAGGCGACGTGCTGCGCGCCGGATAAGCTCAGCATCTATGGCGAGGCTTTTCGCCTGCTCAAGCCGGGCGCGTATTTCGCCGCCTACGAGTACTGCATGACCGATCGCTTTGACTCCCAGGATCCCTTGCATCTCAGGATCAAGGCCGACATCCAACTGGGAGGCGGACTGCTCGTGATCGACAACCGACACACAGTTGATGATGCGCTTCGAACGGTGGGATTCGAGGTGTTGGAAACGCGGGACCTCGCTGTACAGGCCGGCCCTTCGATTCCCTGGTATGAGCCCCTGGCCGGCTCAGGCGTTTCACTGGCCAGCTTTCGTAGCTCGAGATTCGGACGCTGGGCCACTCACAGTCTGACCAGGGTGCTGGAGGCGGTACGCATCGCGCCGGAGGGGACCGCACGCGTGGCGCAGACCCTGAACCTCTGCGCGGCAGCGATGGCCGACGCCGGCCGGCTGGGCATCTTCACGCCGATGTACTTCATCCACGCCCGCAAGCCGGCATAGCGCAGCAGGGTCGTCATCAGCAGGCCCTCCGCGCTGTCAGGACGTGCGGCGCCACCGGCGGATTTCCCACAAGCTGGCCTTCTATGCGTTCAAGTAACGTGGCCGTCGGCTTGGTCGGGTTCGCCTTGCAAAGGGGTTACCTTCGATTCATGCCGGGACCTACTCAGGCCTCGAGTTCCACCCGGCGCCCCACATCCCGTTGCCGACTGGCATAGATATCCTCGATCAGCGACTCGATCTCCTCATCGCTCAATTCCCGCCACGCACCCACCAGCGCAAGAGCACCTTGCGGTCGCGCCGGCGCGGCCGGCTCCTGCTTCGAGCACTCGCTGTGTGTTGTGTTCCGCTCAGCCAGGGTTAGTCCCTCCAATTCTCCAACCGGACGCTTGCTTCGTAACATGATACCGGAACGCACCGATGCCTCCGTTGCCGGGCATCATCATTCCAGTGTGTCGAGGATTCGCGCCCCCCAAACCGCCGGCCACTCCCCAAACTTCGTAGTACAACACCCCTAGCCCACCACGCATCCGGCTACGGGAGTCAACAATGGCCCCGGCAGCTTCTCAGAACCCCGGCGACGAGGTCAACGAGCGTTCGCCCCTCCCGGCCACCATCGGCTACGGCCTGCAGTTCAGCTTGATCGCATCCGCCTCCCTTCCGAGCGCCCGGCCCCGCCGGCGCCTCACCCACTCCCGTCGAAGCGCTCCAGGCGGAGCAACGAAATGTCGTGGCCCGTCTCTCCCTTTGTGGCCAAGTCGGCCATGATTTCGCCCACCACGCTGCAGAACTTGAATCCGTGGCCCGAAAACCCCGCCGCGACAAACACGTTTGGAAAGCCGGGCAAGGCGTCGATGATGAAGTGCTCGTCCGGCGTGTTCGTGAACATGCAGGTCGTGAGGGCCATCGTCGGCCCGTTCGCGTCGGGGAAGTAGCGAGCGACGGCCTGGCGCAACACCGCCTCGTCCTCATCGCGGCAGTCCCTATCCAAGCCCTCCGCGGTTGTAGATTCATTCAGGTGGTGAAACTTGCCAATCTTGAAACCCGGCACACCGAACGTCGGGAAGGAATAGTAATTCCCTTCTTCGAACTCGCCAATCACGACCGGGCATTTATCCGGCGCGAAGAGCTCCGGCCGCAGAGGCTGGAACCAGCCCATTACCTGGCGCTCGGGCACCAGCAAATGGTCCAACGCCGGCATTAGCGGTCCGGCCCAGGCGCCGGCGGTGATGACCAACGCTCCCGCCTCGTAAGATCCGCGAGTGGTCTCGACGCGCACGAGGTCGCCGGCGCTGCTCCATTCCAGCACCATCTCGCGGGCCCTCACTTCGCCGCCCCGCTCCAACGCGCCAAACACGTGATTGACTATGCACCGCTCCGACAGCACAAACCCGCCGTCCGGCTGGTATACGCTCATCCAATCCTCCGGAAAACGGCAGCCGGGGAATCGTCGAGTCAGCTCGGCGCTGGTGAGCGGCTCGTGCGGCAGATCGTGCTCCAGACAGGAGCGCAGAGAGCCACTAAACACCTCGCCGTCCTCAGGACCAGTGTCCACAGACCCGGTGATATGCAGTAGCTCTTCGCCGCTAACCGATTCCAGCTCGCGCCACCGCTCATACGATCGGCGCAGTAGCGGCACGTAGGACGGGTCCTCGTAGTAGGACATCCGGATGATGCGGTTTACGCCGTGCGACGAGCCGAAGCCGTGCGGAATATCGAAACGCTCGAGGCCCAGCACCCGCCGGCCGCGGCTCGCGAGCTCGTACACAGTCGCGGAACCCATTCCTCCCACGCCTAATACGATGACGTCGTACACTCCGTTCGTCCTCATCTAGATTCCCTCCTACATCTGGCCGGGCTGGCTTTGTCCTGTCGAGCGACCAGGCAACCATGGTCCGACCGAGTCGCTGACCAGCGCCTTCGAAGACCTCTGCGGCAAGTTGCGATCAGCGGACGTACCAGATAATACTGTTTGCACCCTCTCTTAAAGCAGAGTAACTGCACGGACATTCTGCCAAATTACGTTCCCCTGTGCCTGCGCCACAGGCATTTCCTATCAGGCCGGCTATGTTTCGTCATATGCTGGAGTTCCTGGACACGCACTCGCGGTAGAGTTCGAGGAACTGATGGTCTCCCGCCAATTGAAGCGATCTTGCCCGGTCAAAACCCTTTAATAAAATGCTTGCTCAGCGCTGCTTAGCTTTGTCTTCAAGTCCCTGCCTCGAAAACAAGATCAACAAAGTGTTGCACTTCGTTTGTGAACTTAAGGAATCCAGAGGGGAGGTGCGGGTTGTGGCAATGACGCTAGAACTCTCCCACCAACCAATGCACCCAATTCTTCACACCTTGGTGTGCCGGCACCAACCGGCATGAGCGATTGCTATGAAAGCATGTCCCGGACTACGATCCGGGATAGGCTCCCGCCGCCCACCTCGTCATTCCAGCGATCAAAAGCACGCCCCGTACCCCGATACGGGGCTGGAATCCAGAAGGGGGAAGGCAAGACCACCGCCAACCCTTGGGTGACAACGGATGTTAGAGAATCAAAAACCTCTGTGAACAATTCGATACGTTGACTCACCGGCGCCACATTTGCTATATTCTTACCTGTGGACGGTGGTCAGTCTCAGTACACCGCCGGCTGCCGATAAACGCAGGAGCAGATTACCAAGATTAGACTTTCGGTTTTAGTTTTGTCCTTTTTGCCTGGCTCTTCGCTGTTTGAACGCGAAGTCATGTCCAGGCATTTTTATTTTTATCCAGGAAAGAGGAATTTTTTCGAGACATGGTGCGCAATGATGATCAACATACAACCAAAGTGGCGCTTTTTATCGATTGGGACAACCTCGCGATCAGTACCTCCGCAGATATGGGTGGAGCTCTGCCCGATGTCCCCGCTCTAGTCGGCACGGCCCAACGCTATGGCGAAGTAGTCGTCGCTCGGGCCTATTCAGAATGGCAAATGACCAGCGAACGCTTGGCTGTGTATAGAGCCGGCGTGGAGCCGGTGTATGCGCCAACTTTCCGATTCGAGTCGGATTCTCAACCCGGCGGTTCTAAGGGCAAGAGTCTTGCCGATCCCTGTATGGTCGCGGATTGTGTCGACTTTTTGCACCTGTTGCCGGAAATCCAGGTTTACGTACTGATATCCGGCGACAAGGACATGGTCCCGGTAGTCCGGCTGACTCAATTGCGTGGCAAGAGAGTCGTCGTAATAGGTCCAGATCTCGTCGCCGCCATACTCAGGGACATGGCGGATGAGTATATTCCCTACCGTTCCCTTGTTGATCCGTCCACGTTGCAGCCGCCGGCGCCGACGAACAATCGGCGTCGACGATCGGATTCCGGCCGCCAGGCGAGAGGCCAGCCGTTATCCTCGACCAGTGGGCGGGCCCCCGCGCCGGTCGTCGAGGTGGAGCCGGCGCGTCCGGCCCCGGAACCCAGGCAAAGTTCGCCTGCGCCGCAACCCAGGCAAAGTTCGCCTGCGCCGGCCGAGCCAACCAGGGCCTCGGCGGAAGAGCCGAAACCAAGCGAGCCTGCTTCTTCCCCAATTGAGCTTACCGAGCAGGTCAAGGTCGTCATTGACAAGCTGCTAGGCATACTGGCCGAGAAGGACGCAGCCGGCCGAAGTCGCGTGCGCAGCACGAACCTTCGCGACCTGATGCACGGACGGCACAGTGGATTCCATGAAAAGAATTTGGGCTTCCGCCGCTTCAAGGACCTCCTGGACGTTGCTGAAGAGCACAGCTTCATCGAAGTAAAGCGCGAGGGTCCGGTCCTTTGGGTTACGGCGCTAAAAAAACCAGAGGAGCCTGCTCAGCCTGATACGGCAACGGAACAACCGCCCAGCGCAGCCGTGCCATCTCCGGATGAGACAACCGCGGAGCCTCAGCTCACTCCCGAGTCGGTCGACGGTCAATTGACGGACGTGGTGAGATTCATTTCCGAATTGCGCACTCGCTCGCGTTGGCTTACCTACACTTACGTGCTGACAAATCTGGCGAATCACCTCGCCAAGAACGTGCCGGCATCCCGCGTCGACGCCGAGGCCCGTAGCGCGTTGGATCGTCTGGTAAAGGACAACGCGATTACCGTGGACAGAGAGCCGCGTGAGATCGAGGTCGGCAGCTCCCGTCATCGAGTGAGGATGTGCCACCTTAACGAAGACCATCCGCTGGTCGTTGCCGCCGCCGAACAGCCAATTGAAGAGAAGGCGCCCGCGCCGTCCGTCGACGATGAAGCGCCTCGATTGGCCGACGAAACGGGGCCGAGCGTCTCCGACGAAACGGGGCCGAGCGCCGCCGACGAAACGGGGCCGAGCGCCGCCGACGAACAGCCGGCTGCCCCGCCGGAGCCCGTTTTGGAGGTCGCCGCCGAGCAGCCCGGGGCCGAAGAGGAAGCCGAGAGCAAGGAGGACGAGCCGGATCCATTCAAAGAGGCGGCAACGATCGTGCGTGACGCCGTAACCGACAAGAAGCCTTATGTAGGCGCCGCGTTCGTCAAGAATCGACTGACGAAGCGTATCGGCGGTTTCGACGAAAAGGCCCGCGGATTCAAGCAGTTCAAGCAGTTCCTGTTAGAGGTCCAGCGCCGAGGACTTGTGAAAGTCAAGTCGGTGGGTGCCGCCACGCGCGTGTTCCCGGCTGAAGAAGCCAACGGCAATTCCGAGCAGCCGGCTGAGGTCAGTGCGGAGGCCGGCGCATCGGCATCCGAGACCGGTTCGGAAAAGTAGGCACAGCCAAACCACGACGGTCGGAGACAAGGTGGGGATCGGCAAGCATCAAACCGTTCTGGTAGTCGACTTCGGATCGCAGTATAGCCAGCTAATCGCGCGACGCGTCCGGGAAGCCAACGTCTACTGCGAATTGATTCCCTGGGACGCGCCGGCCGAGCAGTTTGCCGAGCGTGCCCCGGTAGGATTTATCCTCTCCGGCGGTCCGGCCAGCGTCTACGAGCCAAAGGCCCCTTACATTGCCGATCATATCCTGCAAAGCGGCCGGCCAATTCTCGGAATCTGCTACGGGATGCAGGCCATGGCCCATCAGCTCGGCGGGCAAGTTGCCTACTCGGATGTCCGCGAGTACGGTCCCGCCCAAGTCGCCTTCACCAAGTCCCATAATCTATGGGCCGGTCTGCCGGCGACGATCGATGCTTGGATGAGTCACGGCGACCGTGTTGAGCGGATGCCCCCTGGCTTCTCGGTTATCGCCGAGAACGAGAGCTCGCCGGCGGCAGCGATGGCTAAGGACGGCTTGATCGGTCTCCAATTCCATCCAGAGGTCGTTCACACGCCGCTCGGCCAGCAACTGATCGCCAACTTTCTGTTCAAGGTATGTTGTTGTGTCGGTGATTGGACGCCGGGCGCGTTGACCGAAGCGGCTGAGTCGCTGGTTCGAGAGCGGGTCGGTGAGGGCCGCGCAATCTGTGCGTTGAGCGGTGGCGTCGATTCCGCGGTCGCCGCTACGATCGCCCGTCGGGCGTTAGGTGATCGACTTACCTGCGTGTTCGTCGACAATGGACTGCTGCGCAAAGGCGAGGCCAAGCAAGTCCGCGAGGTGTTCTCTTCGCGATTTCCCGGACAGTTCGTTTTTGTCGATGCCGGCGTGGAGTTCCTTTCCGCTTTGGAGGGTGTAGTCGATCCTGAGCAGAAGCGCAAAGTCATCGGCGAGCGGTTCATCCGCGTTTTCGAGCGAGAGGCCGGCAGATTAGGCGACTACCAGTACATTATTCACGGCACGTTGTATCCCGACGTGATCGAGAGCGCGACTGCTGAGAATCCATCCGCCCAGACGATCAAGACACACCACAATGTCGGCGGACTCCCCGAGCGCATGGGGCTGATCAATGTCGAGCCACTTCGCTACCTGTTCAAGGACGAGGTGCGTGTCTTGGGTGAGGAGTTGGGACTACCGGAAGAGATCGTCTGGCGGCATCCGTTTCCCGGCCCCGGCCTGGCGATCCGAATCCTGGGCGAGGTAACGCCGGATCGGCTCTCCGTGCTTAGGGAGGCCGACGCCAGGTTTATCGATGAGCTGCGCCGGGCCGGCCTGTACCGTTCGGTCTCGCAAGCGCTCGCGGTGCTCACCGGCGCGAGGTCGGTCGGTGTGATGGGCGACGGTCGCACCTATGACAACGTCGTCGCCCTCCGCGCCGTGACGACCGATGACTTCATGACTGCTGACTGGAACCGCCTTCCCTACGATCTCTTGGCCCGTGTCTCCAATCGCATAGTCAATGAGATACCCGGCGTCAATAGAGTGGTCTACGACATCAGCACAAAGCCGCCGGCGACAATCGAGTGGGAGTAAGGAATGTCTAAGCGCGTATTTGTAGTGGGCGAAGGCGCCCGCGAACACACACTCTGTTGGGCGCTGTCCAATTCTTCCCACGTTTCGAAGGTCTTCTGCGCTCCGGGAAACGGAGGGACATCCGGCTCGGCGACCAATGTGCCGATCGGCGTTACTGATATCTCTGGGCTTACGGATTTTGCCGCCGGCGAGTCGTTCGACCTTGTCGTGGTGGGACCTGAGATACCGTTGTCTTTGGGCTTGGCTGACAGCCTTCGCTCACGCGGATTGTTGACCTACGGTCCGTCACAAGCGGCCGCAAGAATAGAGAGCTCGAAGCAGTTCGCCAAGCAGGTCATGCGCGATGCCGGCGTGCCGACGGCGGAAGGCCGCAGCTTCGATGACTTCGATGCGGCCTGCGACTTTGTCAGAAGCCGGCCGGATCCTCCGGTCGTCAAAGCCGATGGCCTAGCCGCCGGCAAGGGAGTTACTGTTCCGGCCACTCACGACGAGGCGATTGCCGCTTTGCGCACAGCCATGGTAGAGCGAGCGTTTGGCGACAGCGGGTCCCTGGTAGTTCTTGAGGACCGTCTAAGCGGCCAAGAGGTGACGATCACGGCCATATGCGACGGTGAGCGGTTCGCGCTGCTGGCGCCGGCCTGCGATTACAAGCGCGCGCTCGATGACGACAAGGGACCGAACACTGGCGGCATTGGCATTTATACGCCCACCAAGGCGGTTGGAAGCGCCGATTTGGAATTGATGGGAGACCAGATAATCGCTCCCACACTTGCCCGGTTGGCCGATTTGGGTTCGCCGTTTGTCGGTACGCTCTACGCCGGCCTCATGATCACCGACTCCGGCCCTTCGGTAATTGAGTTCAACTGCCGGTTCGGAGATCCGGAATCCCAGGTTGTGCTTCCCATGGCGTCAGTCGATCTGTACGAGCTGTTATTTGCGGCCGCAACCGGAGACCTGGGTGCGGACGCCGGCCCGCTGAGCAAGAGTGGCCACGCGGTTGGCGTTGTGTTGACATCCGGTGGGTACCCCCAAGCGTATGAAACAGGATTCCGAATCGATGGCCTGGACCAACTGGACCCAGAAACGCTCGTTTTTCACGCCGGCACCCGCCGCGACGGCGAGCATCTCGTCACAGATGGAGGCCGGGTGATGACGATAGTTCGCTGCGAGGACACTCTCCGGATGGCGCGAGACAAGGTCTACGAGCAAGTCGGGAGAGTCGAGTTCGAGAATATGCACTACCGTCGGGACATCGCCCTGCGCGAGTTGTAGCATAGGTCGCGAGTGTGTGAAGATGAAGCTTGCCTTCCCATCATGATCTAGAAAACGTTAAGAGACTCCTGATCCCCGCAAGCTGATCAGATACGCTTTTTGAAAGGCTCACTAGCGGAAATGCCAATCTACGAATACGAGTGCGATAGCTGCGGCCATCAGTTCAGCCGGCTGGTCCGCGATCACCGCCGGGCCGACGATGTCGCCTGTGAGGGCTGCGACGAGTCGACCCACCGGTTGGTGTCCAACTTTGCTGCCGTGTTCAATGAGGATTCGGCCGTTTGGACAACCGACGAGGCCATATCGGAAGTCGAGTCGCCCAAGCCTCCTCCGCCGCCGATGCTCGGCCGGAAGGAGCTTCAGGAGGCGGCCAAGATCAGGGCCGAGGCCCAAAGCGAGTGATACCGTCAGAGAGCCGGCACGCGCTCGAGTCCCCTTGTGTCCATCGGTACGAAAGCATGTCCCGGACTCCGATCAGGGATAGACTGCTCCAGCAGCCTCTCATTGGTCATTCGCGACGTACCTTGGTCATTCCGGCCCCTCAACTCGTCATTGCTACGAAAGCATGTCCCGGACTCCGATCCGGAATAGACTCCCGCCACTCATTTCGTCATTCCAGCGAAGGCTGGAATCCAGAGGGGTCGGGAGAGGGGATTGCAGCGCCGGGGCCTGTCCCCAGCTTAGGACGGGCCGCTCGTTCGCGCAAGTTGCACCGCCCGGCGTACCACCATTTTCATCCTCTTGTCCGGCCTACCCAAGGCCATGGCGATACCGGCATGTGGTACCTGCCGTGTCCTTAGCAAGATACACGCTCCCGGAGATGGGCCGGGTGTGGTCCGAAGAGCATAAATTCAAACTGTGGCTCGACGTCGAGTTGGCGGTGTGCCGCGCTCGCGCCGCCGCCGGCGAGATTCCCCCGGAGGCTATGCAAGATATTTCCCGCGCGTCCGTCGACATCGATCGCATCGATGAAATCGAGAGAGTCAAGAAGCACGACGTAGTCTCATTTCTATCCGCGGTTGCTGAATCGGTCGGCGAGAACGCCCGCTATATCCACGTCGGGCTGACCTCGTATGACATCGTCGATACTGCATTGGCGCTGCGGCTTCGCGATACCACCGATATCCTGCTCAAAGACCTCGAATCTCTCGAAAAAGCCATCACCCGGCGGGCGGTAGAGCACAAGGACACCCTCATGGCCGGCCGCACCCACGGAGTCCACGCGGAACCGATCACCTTCGGGTTCAAGTTGGCCATATGGGTCGACGATGTCCGGCAGTGCGTCAAGAACCTGAACGCATCGGCCGAGCAGGTCAGCTATGGCAAGATCTCCGGCCCCGTTGGCACCCACGCCACCGTATCGCCGGCCATCGAGGAAGATGCCTGCGCCCTGCTCGGCTTGAAAGCGGCTCCGGTTTCGAGCCAGATCGTGCAACGCGATCGCCACGCCCACTACCTCGCGACGCTCGCCCTCGTCGCCTCCACCCTCGAAAAATTTGCCGTCGAGATAAGATCCCTCCAGCGAACCGAGGTACGCGAGGTCGAAGAGCCATTCGCCGGCGGACAAGCCGGCTCTTCCGCGATGCCCCACAAGCGGAACCCAGAGCTTTCAGAGCGCGTCTGTGGCCTCGCCCGCGTCATTCGCGGAAACGCGATCACGTCGATGGAGTCGGTCGCCCTCTGGCACGAGCGCGACCTGTCCAACTCCTCGGCCGAGCGTCTGATCATACCGGAATCCTGCATTCTGCTGGACTATTGCATCGATTTGATGACCAGGGTGATCGACGGCATGTCTGTCTACCCCCAGCGGATGCTGCGAAACCTGGAATCGAGCTACGGCCTGGTCTTCTCACAGCGCGTGCTGCTGAAGCTAATTGACGCCGGCATGTCTCGCGAAGACGCCTATCGAATAGTTCAACGCAATGCGATGATCGCTTGGCAAGAAGAGAAACCGTTTCAGGAACTATTGGGTTCGGACCCCGGTGTCCGCACCGTTATGACAACAAACGATTTGGAAGAGCTTTTCGATTACCAGTACTACCTGGCCCACATCGGAACTGCCTTCGATCGCCTGAACATTGAACTAGATCAAGAAACAGAGGTGACAGCTTGACGAATCTAATGAATCAGTCCGACCTGCCCGGCCTGAAGCTACATTATCGCGGCAAAGTCGGTGACATGTACGACCTAGGCGAGCACCTGTTGTTGGTCGCCACCGACAGAATATCCGGCTTCGACGTGGTCAACGCCGCGACGATCCCCCACAAAGGGGCTATCCGTACCCAGCTCAGCCGCTTCTGGTTCGAGCGCACCGATCACATTGCGCCCAACCATCTCGTAACCACCGACCTCGCCGAGATGGCAGACGGCGTTCGCGCCTACGAAGAACAACTCGACCGCCGGTCGATGTTGGTCCACAAGGCCCAACGCGTCGATATCGAGTGCGTGGTCCGGGGATATCTGGCCGGCTCGGGCTGGAAGGAGTACCAGAAGCAGGGCACCGTCTGCGAGCAGAAGCTGCCGGCCGGCCTCCGCGAGAGCGACCGGCTCCCCGAGCCGATATTTACGCCGGCCACCAAGGCCGACACCGGCCACGACGAGAACATCAGCGTCGAGCGGATGGCTGAGTTGGTAGGCCCCGACTTGACCGAACGGCTCAAGAATCTGTCGATCCAGGTCTACCAGTACGGCGCTGACCACTGCGCCAAGCGCGGCATCCTCCTGGCCGACACCAAGTTCGAGTTCGGCTTTATCGATGGCGAGCTATCGCTCATCGACGAAGTATTGACGCCGGACTCGTCACGCTATTGGCCGGCGGACCAGTACGAGCCGGGACACGGCCAGCCGAGCTTCGACAAGCAGTTGGCCCGCGACTGGCTCGAGTCGACCGGCTGGGACAAGACTCCGCCCGCGCCCACGTTGCCGGCCGCAATGGTGGAGCAGACATCGCAGCGCTACATCGAGGTCTACAAGCTGATCACCGGCGAAGATTGGTAGCCGCCTGATGCCAATCTGGATAGCCAAGATCGACGTGATGCTGAAGCCGACGGTGAACGACCCTCCAGGCTTGGCAATCCGCGACGCTCTCCGCCAGCTCGGGTTCAGTGGAGTAAGTCAGACTAGGGCCGGCAAGCATTTCGAGATACAGCTAGAAGCCGCCGACCAAACCGCCGCCGAGGAAGCCGTTCAGTCCATGTGCGAAACACTGCTAGCCAACCCGGTCGTGGAGCAGTTCGAGTTCACAATCTCCGAGGATTCCGACTAAGACGCGTGCCGCTTGACGGAGAATATCTACTGATCCAATTGCGGGCAATATACTTGCTCGTTAACAATGATCCTTTTTGGATCGGGGCTACCGCTAGCCCCGATTGTCCCATCGCTTCGAAGGAAACGCGGAGCACGTAACCGTTCAGATTTGGGTGTATTTTTCCCCTCAATGCCCGTGAATTAACATGGCCAAACCGCCAGTCGGGAGCTCATTCGGTGGCCAAGGGGGAGATTCAAACCCATCGACGTGAATTCCCCAAGCCGGCCGACCTCATCCCCCTGGCCCCCTTCTCCTCGCCAGGAGAAGGGGGAACTAAATTGTGGGGGACACCCCCACGTCCCCCGTCAAGGGCTTCGCCCTTGCAACCCATTCCTAGCGTTCGCCGGTGACAGAGCCTCATAGGCGCGATACCGCTCCCGTACGGAGCAGACACCCCTGAATCTGAACACTTACGAGAGCACGGGCAACTTCCTTCCCATCCCGCGTGTAGAGTAACATTTGCGTTCGAGTGCAAAAGGGTTGCCGGGCTCGAGAGTTGGATGGGTGTTTCTCTCTGATGACCTTTACTTAAAATCGATTTTCGCGAGCAAGCACATTATCATTGAACCATTGGCGAATCTGGCCGGCAGGCACGCGTTTGATCGAGGATTCAGGCATTGGTGACCAAGCACGAGATACTCACCAAGTTGAGTACGTTCATCGACGGTGAGATCGACATTCAGGAACTCGAGGAGTGGATTGTCCTTCGCACATTGGATAATCTGCTCGACTGCGATGACGAGTTGAAGGAATTGATAGGCTCTGTTGAACTGACCCTGTATGAGTTTTCATCGGGATATTCCTCCATAGAAGAGGTAAGGAGCGAGTTCCAGAATCTGCTTCCTCAGAATACAGACCAATCCTTCAAACGTATGCCTCTAGGGAATGAATCGCGCATCACAGTCGATCTGTGACCGGTGCCCCCAAGCGATGACCAAGGACTACCGAAGCGTGCGCGAACCCGGGGTCTCCACCGGGTCGCAAAAAAACACGCCCGCAGGGGCACGGCGTGTGCAACGAGGCCGGCCAGTCTAGCCCCCGCGGTCCAACGTCCCCTTCGTACTCGGAATAGACCCGGCCTGACGCTCATCGATCCGGCTGGCCGTGTCCAAGGCCCTCCCCAAAGCCTTGTAAAGCGCCTCGATCCGGTGATGATCGTTCCGGCCGTGAATAACCTCCGCGTGCAGGTTCAGCCGGCCCTCGACCGCCAGCGTCTCGAAGAAGTGCCGCACCATGTCCGTCTCTAGCTGCCCGACCCTCAGGTCGTCGAATTCCGCCCGGAATACGCAGTAACCTCGTCCGCTCAGATCGACTACCACCCTCGCCAGCGCCTCGTCCAGCGGTACGTAGCTGTGGCCCACCCGGACGATGCCTCTTGCCTCGCCCAGCGCCCCGTTCACCGCCCGGCCGAGGCATATAGCCGTGTCCTCGATCGTGTGGTGCTCGTCGACCTCCAGGTCGCCCTTGGCATCAACTTTCAGGTCGAACAGGCCGTGCTTGGCGAACGCACCCAGCATGTGATCGAGAAACGCGATGCCGGTGTCGACTTCCGAATTGCCGGTTCCATCCAGGTCTATCGACAACGAGACGCTCGTTTCTTTGGTGGTGCGCTCGATCTCGCCTATTCGCTTACTCACCTGAAATTTCCTTCCCTATCGCCACCAAACTGGCGATCAATTGGTCGTTCTCCTCCGGCCGTCCGACCGAGAACCTGATGTAGCCTTCCAGCCGGCCGCTGTAGGTCCGCGCCACTATTCCCCTCCGCAACAGCATTTCCCACAGCTCGGCGCCGCTGAGCCGGCTGACTTCACAGAGTATGAAGTTGGCCCGGCTCGGAGCCGGCTTTAAATATGGTAGTGCAGAAATTGCGGAAAACAAGCGCTCGCGCTCATCGATCACCAACTCCACCTGCTCCATCAAAGTTGCCCGGTGCTGAAGGCTTACCAGGGCCGCAATCTGTGCCGCTGCGTTGACGCTGTACGGCGGACGCACCGTCTGGTAATAGGGTGTCAGCCATTCGGGAAATATGCCGTAGCCGATCCTCAATCCGGCCAGGCCGGCCCACTTGCTGAAGCTGCGCAGGATGACGACGTTTTCCCTGGATAGTGCCGTGTCTAGTGCCGTTTCCTTGCTGAACTCGAAATACGCCTCGTCTATGACCACCAGGCAGGGCGCCTCGACCAACCGCAATAGCTCGCTCGTACCGATTGTGTCGCCGGTGGGGTTGTTCGGTGATCCAATCAGCAGCATCTTGACGCCCCGTTGACACTCGGCGACAAGCTCGTCAACCGGAATCTGCCAATCGCTGCCTCGCTCGACCTGCCGATACTCAGCCCCGCTCATCTCGGCAACGGTCTGATAATAGCCAAACGATGGAACCGCCGACACAATCGCGTCACCTTGATCGATCAGCAGCCGAGACAAGACCTCGATTAGCTCATCGGCTCCGTTTCCGACCGCGATCCGGCCGGCCGGCGCCCCGGTGTATTCCGCGATCGCCTCCCGGCACTCTCGCGCCTCCGGGTCCGGATATCGGTTCAGCCTCTCGGACTCGTAGATAGCCTGTCGCACAGGCTCGGGACACCCGTACGGATTCTCGTTCTGGTCCAGCTTGATTAGCTGCGCCGGCGGTATGCCGAGGCGAACGGCGATCGCTTCCGGCGTAGCCGGCGCCGCATACGGCTCTTTCTCTGCAAGCCACGGCCGGATCAGTCTGGCCGGCCAGTCTTCCATGCTCGTTCTTGGTTCCATCACCGTCTATCCCTAAATCGGATCGATTCTAACCCAGGGCCTGCCTCATATTGGCACGGAAGCACCTCCCGGACTCCGATCCGGGATAGACTCTCGCCACTCATTTCGTCATTGTTATGAAAATAGACCGCTCTGGCAGCCTCTCATTGGTCATTCGCGGCATCCCTTCGTCAATCCGGCCCCCCATTCGTCATTCCGGCGAAGGCCGGAATCCAGAGGGGCGGGGAGGGGTAAGACCACCAGACGATGGAAAAACCGACCCGTCACCCCACTCTCATCCTCTTATGCGGCCTTCACAAAGCCATGGCGATTCCGGCAACCAGCCTTGAAGGTAGACAGTGGCAGCCCCTACGAATCGTCCGCATCCGGCAGCCGCCGGCGTATAGCCTCGGCGTGATACGCCAACCCCTCTGCCTCGGCCAACGTAACGCCCGCCGGCCCAAGCCGAGCGACCGCCTGCTCGTTGTGGGCGAATAGGCTGGAGACCTTCACGAAATCCGCGACCGACACCGGCGACGAAAACCTCGCCGATCCGCCGGTCGGCATCACATGGCTCGGTCCTGATACATAGTCTCCAATCGCCTCGGCGCTCGCTTCTCCCAGGAATATGCCGCCGGCATTGGTCACCGTCGGCAGCCAGCGCCAGGGATCCGCCACCGAGAGACACAGGTGTTCCGGCGCGTACTCGTTCGCCAGCTCTACCGATTCATGTAGGTCGGCCGCCACGATCGCGCCGCAGTTGTTCGCTACCGAATCCTGCAGGATGGCCCGCCGAGGTGAGCGCTCGACCAGCGCCTCCGCCTCGCAAGCCACCGCTTCGGCCAACTCTCGGCTATCGGTAATCAGAATTGCCGACGCCATCGGGTCGTGCTCGGCTTGCGCCAAGAGGTCAATCGCAACAATCCCCGGTCGGGCAGTCTCGTCCGCGATGATCACCGTCTCCGTCGGGCCGGCGATCTGATCGATTCCCACCACGCCGAACAGCTTCTGCTTCGCCAGCGCCACGAAGACGTTGCCCGGCCCGACGATCTTGTCGACCGCCTCCACCGACTCGGTGCCATAAGCCAGCGCCGCGATTGCCTGGGCCCCGCCCATCGCGTATACCCGGTCAACGCCGGCCAGCCTGCTCGCGACCAGTACACCCGGCGAAACCTTGCCGTTGGCATCCGCCGGCGATGCCATCACAATCTCGCCCACTCCCGCAACCCTAGCCGGCACGCCAAGATGAATCACCGTCGAGGGATAGGCCGCCCGGCCGCCCGGCGCGTATAGCGCTATCCGCTCCAGGGGTCGGACGACTTGTCCCAGCGTACCGGCCTCGTCGAAATCCACCCAGCTATTCGGGCGATGCCTTTCGTGAAAGCGCCACACCCTGTAGACAGCAATCTCCAGTGCTTTGCGCACCTCCGGCGGAACGAGCCGGTCGGCCTCCTCGAACTCCTCCGGCTGGACCAACAGCGACTCGCGCCTGTTTCCGCCCAGCTCCCGCTCGAATCGCCTCAGGCCGGCGTCCCCATCCTTCCGGACCGCCGCAATAATCTCATCGACCGCCTCCGAGGGAGTCAGATCGCGGCCAAACACCCTTAGGTTGTCGTCCCGGACATCGGCCGGCCGCTCGATCTCGCCCGCCGGCCGGCGGCACAGCAGCTCCCGCCTAGCGGTCGCCGTATCGTCGAAAATGCGCAGCATAAGATGGGCCTCATTGAGCAGTGGTTTCAGTGTGCGCAGATACTACCACAAGCCAAATCCGCCGGACCCAAGACAGCGTCACCCATGTGCCCAGGCTGTATTCCCTCCTTTCCGCGACATTCGTCATTCCCGCGGTCGAGGGCATGCCCCGTACCCCGATACGGGGCGAGAATCCACGCACTAACGCCACGTGGAAAGATGTCAATCGCGAATCCGGGAACCACTAACGCAGTCAATGTAGCGCGGGGGCTTGTCCCCCGCTACGGTCTGCCACACGCCGGCAACCGTTACGACGAACCATCCGGCCCCAAAAGAACATCCACGATCCCCGTAGAGGCGGGTTTCAATCCCGCCTGGGGCGGAGGAAAATGGCAACACCCGCCGGCCGGCCGGCCGCTTCGTCATTCCCGCGCAGGCGGGAATCCACGCACCAAAGCCCCACCGTAAAACGTCGATCGCAAAACCGGAAACCACTACCGTGGTCAATGTAGCGCGGGGGCTCGTCCCCCGCTACGGTGTGCCGCCCACCGGCAACCCCTCGGAAGAACCATCCGGCCTCCCAACAAACACCAACGATCCCCGTAGAGGCGGGTTTGAAACCCGCCTGGGGCGGAGGAAAAATTGGCAAGACCCGCCGGCCGGCACCCCTCGCAAGCCAGGAGAATTCCCGGCCGCGCTATGTTACCCTTGCACCAGCCCGATTAGAGCATCCAGACCGTTAACGCAGAGGGAGAGATGCCGGCGACTACCCATACTACCCGCCAGTTCAGTCGCTCCCGGTTTCGAGAGTTGATCCTCTACTGCGCCCTAAAATCCGAGACGCACCAGTTCTTTGGCGCCACCAAGTTGAACAAGTGTCTCTTCTACGCCGACTTCCTAGCCTATAGAGCCCTCGGCTCCTCCATCACTGGAGCGGAATACCTTGCCCTCGAACACGGACCTGCCCCGCGCCAATTTGTCGCCGAACGCGAAGCCATGGTTAGGGACAATGAAATCGCCATCCAGCGCGGGGCACGACAGCAGCGCGTCATTGCCCTGCGCGAGCCGGACCTTGGAGACTTCTCCGGCGCCGAAATAGCAATTGTCGACCAGGTCATCGATGCCCTCCGAACTCTCTATGCCGGCGACGTAAGCGAAATATCTCACGCCTTCCTCGGCTGGAAGGCCGCCAGGGCTGAGAGTGAGGCTACCGGCCGGCAGGTGGCGATACCCTACAGCACCGCATTAGTTTCAAACGAGCCGCTGGACGAGTTCCAAGAGTCGCACGGACTCGATCTAGCTACGAAGTATGGGTGGGATATATGGCGCGAGAAGCCCAAGTCCCGCGCAGAAACGTTGAGAATGATGCCTGCGTAAGGGATGGACATTCCGAGCCCTCAATTCGTCATTCCCGCGCAGGCGGGAATCCACGCACCATGGCCGCTCGGCAACACGCCAATCGAAGAACCGGGAACTACGACCGTGCAGAAGAAATGTAGGGTTGGGGCTGGTCCATAGCCAAATGCCGACCGTCTGCCGGCCCGCCATCCGCCTCCTCATTGCTGGGCATACGTCATCGTAGTTTCCGTCGACTCCCGGGTCTTGAGCCAAGTATTTCAGATATCGATGTGATTTATGGCACCGAATGCCCGTTGTGTGTTAAAATTCCACGTACCGAACATGCGTCCCAGCAAGATTACCATCCTACGCTAACCTGGGTTGCCCAAATCGGTGTTGGGGGCAGTGCCGATGAGCACAGGTGAGGGACGTTGACAGTTACAAATTGGGACAAATTAAACAGTGAGGATTCGAGATAATGGGAAAGCGCAACCAACACGTGGTGCCGCATCCAAAGGGATGGGCCGTCAAGCCAGCAAGAGGCAAGAGACCATCATCCGTCCATCGCACACAAAAGGAAGCAATCGACCAGGCCAGCCTGATTGCTGAGAATCAGGAAACGGAGTTGTTCATCCACGGGCGCGACGGTCGTATTCGCGAAAGAAACACATATGGCCCGGATCCACATCCGCCAGAGGGTTAGGTCAACCTTTCCCGATCCTCAAGTCCGGCGGGAACTTGCCGTCAATTGAATCCGGCGGCCCAACTTGGAGTGCCGAGTAATGCCCACCGCAACACTTGATACCAACTTGCTGCAAGAATTCTGGCGGAATCGGGATAGAGTCGATGTGGTACAAGACCTGCTCGATCTCGCCCAAAACGGGCGTCTTGATTTGGCGGTAACAACCCGTATTCATGCCGACGTTCCGCGACGGCCACTTTCCGATCGCATAAGCAAATTACCAATGCTCGGCGTTCGGCAAGTGGGGTCGGTATTCCGGCTCGACGTTTCCCGACTTGACTGCGGTGACGTACTCGGAGGCGATAGACAGTTGGCGGAGATGGAGTCGATCAAGCGCGATCTCCAACTGCAAGGAAGAAAGATTCCGGAGTGGGCGGATTGGGACCACATCTATGGGCATTATTCTTCCGGAAGAGATGTCTTCCTGACGTGGGACCGAGGAATCCTCAACATCGCCGCTCAATTGAAAACCAAGCTTGGTGTTATTGTAATGAAACCTGAAGATTACTTAAGTTCGTTGGCACGGCAGCGATAGACGCGCCGTGACTGCTAAGTTTGTTGCTTGGCTTGTGGGTAAGCAAGTCCAGCGTAATAGGATTGAGAATGGACTTCAAATCTGACCTGATAGACATCATTAAGGACTATTTTCGTAAGGAAGGCGTTTCCTTTGAGGAAGGCGCAGATGCCTCTACGTTCGCCACCCGCTACTGCGAAATGCGGATGAGAAGGATTGGACCGAAGCCCCGTGAGGTGCATTTCTCCAGCGAGATTCACAGTTCTCTGGGAAGGCTCATCCGCGAAACAACTGGCGAGCAACACAAGAAGGCACAAGCGGCTTGGGGAACGGTTTTCTTCCTCAGGCACCATTTCGTAATGGGCAGAGACGTTAGGCCGTATTTGAGCAAAAGCGTCAACGATTCGACGAGTAAGGACGGACTTCTATGGGATTATGGTATCCACCATTTTCATCTCAGTCGACAGATTGACAAATCAGGGTTTGTCCAGCGATCAGATTACCTGCTCCTTGCTCTCGTAGGCGATTCGGACGCGTTTTTCGTGGACGTGAGACCCCACACCGACCCAAAGAAACTCTTGTGGGTACGGCAAGATCTTCTGGACATCATAGATTCGAATTGGCCGGAGATTACAAATGCCCGAGTCATGCCCGGCGTACGTGGAGACACCTTAACAGACCTTGAGAAAAAGGAGTTAAGGCGGAAGAACGTCAATAATGCCCCGGAGTTGGGGGGACGCGCCATTGCGCCAATCGGATTTGGGACTGTGCTTGCTGGCAGTAGTTTATTGTGCACGCATTGGGCACTAGGGTTACTGCGGGAAATTGAGAGACTTGAATCGTATTTCCGTACCCAGCCTGGAGATTTGCGGTCGGAACTAGAGCGCAATGGAATACGAACCTCCGGCGACATGGAGTTTCACTTAGTTCTATTAGGCAGTTTGGACCCGTCTCCCGAGGTGATTGGGAGGCTGGAGCAAGATGATTGCCTCACTAGGCAACTCTCGAAAATGGGCTTTGCAATCGTGGAAGCCACCGCAGGACGACTTATTGCGATCTCGATGAAACGCGAGACTTTTCTGCCAACACCAAAGCCGGCCTAGCCAGCCCCCCGGCTACACCACCAAGCCCGCTCCCCTAGGCCGGCTCTTGCCCCCGTGCACCGACGGCTCCGCGCACCACTTCGCCGCCAGCCGGCGGACCCCGACGTACGTCTCCTCGTCGAACCCCAGCAGGTCGCAGACCACCCGCCGGTCCAGCAGCGCCCGATTCGGGTCCGCATCCGCCAGGTAGGCCGGCTTCAACTCCTTGTCCCGAAACTCATCGAATATAAGTTCCGCCATGATCAGCTGATCGTCCGTCAGTTCACGCAAATCAAGCACCGGTAACGAATCCGCGGAACGGATTGACGTTCTCCCTCTCCCGTTGTGCTGCCGACTCGAATGCCACCAATGAGCGAGCAATCCAAGCGTCGAGTTGCACCAGATCGAAAACGCGTAGTTGAACCGGTCATCTGTGAAAATCACGTTTGGCCAAGCAGTGCCGCCAATACTCTCTTGGTGAGTGAATGCAACACTCAAGGGTTGGGAATTGAATCGAAAGTCAAGGTTTAAATGTGTTCGGCTGGCAGTCGCCCATACGACAGCAGCCTTAGCCTCCAATCCTTGCCGCACCAACAACTGCGAATCCGGAGAGCAAATAATCCGAGTCTCATTCTGGGCATCGTGGTTCCATAAGGATGGATAACTTGCAGTCGGGCTCGGTGACACTTTAGTGAAGGGCCCACGCGGCGCCGGGCCGGTGATGTCACGATGTACCAACCCCAGTTTGCCTATCTCGCCTAGCGGCACTGTTTCTAACTCGAGAATGGGTCCGCTGCCATGAAGCCACAACGTAGATTCGGACAACGCCGACGCGGTCTGAGCCAAGGCGCAATCGGACAAGCGTACCACGCCCCATATCTCTCCGTCCGAACGACAAGGCGCGTCTAGCGCCTCGCCGTTCAGTTCATCTCCTACCATCATTGGCGTTCCGCCATAAGGTCCGTCCTCGATGCTCCTAGGGTCATCACCGTTCAAGGGGTTGATAGCCGTTGCGTTGGCATGAGAAAAGCTTCGCGGACGACGCTTCAACGAAATGAAGTGAGCCCTTTGCGGGGTGGTCTTCGATGTTTCAAGTTTACGGCCTATTACTAGACACTCGGCCATGCCGGTATCCGACGAGAACGACATATCACGGCCAGTGGCCGCGATACTCAGAATCGTCGCATCCGTATAGTTTCTCGCAAGCATCTCTCGAAAGCCCTTCCAAGACAAGCCGGCGGCGGCGGAAAGTGGCAACACCAACGCCAACACGCCACCCTGCTTTAGCTTGCGGTGGGCCAACGCCGCAAATGCCGAGGCAATGCCGGCGTTCCCGTGATAGCAGGTGTTTTTTCCAAGCTGGTTGATCCGGCCTCCCATTGCCGTCTGATCGTCGCGCGTGGCATCAAATGCGGCGAATGCCGGATTCGTGATGTCGGCGTGGGCCCCCTCGTGGTTCGTCGCCCTCGTAAACGGCGGATTCATGATCACCAGGTCGAAGCCCTCGTCCGGAATATCCGCGGTTATCTGCGCCGCAGTCTCCTCTCCGGCGCTGCCGGTCCGCATCGCCGGGTCGCTCGTGTTGAAAAGCGTCAGCGCCGACGACGATTGCAGCAGCTCCAGCGAGCCGATCTTCACGCTGCCGTCCCGTTGCCGGCCGTAGGCCATCGTGTACAGCCGCGAGCTTCCGAACCCCACCGACGGCTCCACCCCGGAGAGCGTCGAGCCGGTGATGTGTATCGCCGAGGGCATCACGTCGAAACCGTACAGCACCTCCTCCATCATCAGCCGGTGCAGCACGGCCGGATCGCCGCCGGTACGCTCGTGACGGGCGGCAATCTGGTCGTACACCGCCGACAGCAACGCGCCGGTCCCGCAGGCGAAGTCGGCGACCTTCAGCCGGCCGATCGCCTCGGCATCCGACCAGTCGACGCCATCCATCTTCGCAACCGCCAGCCGGGCCAGCAGTGCCGCCGACGCCGGCAGCGTGTAGAACGTCGCCAGGTACTTGCGGTCGGCGATCAGCCGCTGGAAGATCCGGCCGGTCAGGTCGTGGGCGTTGTCGACACCAGTCGCGTTGACCGATTGGGCCGTGTCTCTCAGCCGCCTCAATATATTGGCCGCATCCGCCGAAGGCAGCTGTTCCAGTATGTCCTTGGCGATGGCGAATATCGCCCAGTAGTTCACGTCCAGGATGTCGGTCCAGGCCGCCAGCACCTCCCCTTGCGGATTCGGAGCCGCGTCGCCGCAGACCATGCTCAGCGGCCTGATCTTCTCGTGTATGCCGGCGATCCGCTCGTGAAACACCATCGCGTTGGCGATGATCGCGCAGGCCATCCGCCGCGTTTGCGGCACGTTCGTCATCCCCAGCAGCCGCGCTATCGCCGCCGTTATCGCCGGCCGGCTGTCGGTCACCTCGTCCAGGTGCTTTGCCGCCCCGCTGATGCCCTCTTGCAGCGTCGTTGTCGCCTCGTCCACCGCCCGTTGGGGCAGCGACACCAGCCGGATCAGGTCGGCCAGGTCCTCGACGGACCCGTCCAGCCAACCGGACGCCGGGAAGCGGTTCACCCCGCCGGACTCCTCGCTGAACGCGCAGTAGGATAGCCTCGCCGCCTTGAGGGCGTCTACTAGGTCGTCGGCGTCTCCAACATCCTCCGGATACCGCAGCGCGATCGCCGCTTCGATCACCCGGCCGTTGACCGCCTCCAGCCCAAGCCGCGACTGTGCCTCGGCCTCCGCGTGAGCGGCCGGCATATACTCCGCCTCGACCACCACCGGCGAGCAGCCGGCCGCCGTGATCAGGATGTCCGGACGCAGCCCCGGATGCCCGGCAATCGTCTGCGTGTTCTCCGACAGCACCTGCCGGCGGGACAGCATCCCCTGCAGCAGGCCGCCCAATGCGTTGTTGGCGCTAGGCTCCGTCTGGTGTGGCATACGCTACTCAGCGCCCTCCCCGCCGGCCGGCGACAGTCTGAATCTCCCAGTATTCCCCAACTAAAACGGCCCCGAGTCGTTATTCATCATATGGACAGCGTAATTGACCCATATTTCGTTAGTATATGACGTTCTCTGCTGGCAATTGCTCGGAACAAGGGTCCGGTTTTTTGTGTCGTACGGGCGAAAACGGACAGTTCCGATCCCCTAACTCGTGGTTCCCCCCACCCAAATCGTCAACCCGGCCCCCCCAATTCGTCATTGCCATGAAAGCATGTCCCGGACTCCGATCCGGGATAGACCGCTCCAGCAGCCTCTCAGTCGCCATTCGCGGCATCCCTTCGTCAATCCGGCCCCCCAATCGTCATTCCGGCGAAGGCCGGAATCCAGAGGGGAGGTGCGGGTTGTGGCAATGACGCTAGAACTCTCCCACCAACCAATGCACCCTAATTTTCATACCTTGGTGTGCCGGCAACAACCGGCATGAGCGATTGCTATGAAAGCATGTCCCGGACTCCGATCCGGGATAGACTACTCCAGCAGCCTCTCATTGGTCATTCGCGGCATCCCTTCGTCATTCCGGCCCCCCAATCGTCATTCCGGCGATCGAAGGCATGCCCCGTACCCCGATACGGGGCCGGAATCCAGAGGGGTGGAGAGGGGTAAGACCACCAGACGATGGAAAAAACCGACCCACCACCCACTTTTCATCCTCTTATGCGGCCTTCGCAAGGCCATGGTGATTCCAGCGATCGAAAGCATGCCCCGTACCCCGATACGGGGCCGGAATCCACGCACCAATGCCCCACCGTAAAACGTCAATCGAAAAACCGGGAATCACTACCACGGTCAATGTAGCGCAGGGGCTTGTCCCCCGCTACGGCCTGCCACCCGTCGGCAATCGCTCCGACGAACCATCCGGCCTCCCAACAAACACCAACGATCCCCATACCTCCCCATACCTCCCCATGCCTCCCCAAAACTCGCCGGCGGCAACAACGAATATCTGGTAAAATCAAGCTGGAAGAACACATGTACGATACCATGAACGTAAACCAAAAACACGAAATTGCAAAACAAATCCCCGCCGTACAGGTACGGGTCCATACCTGCCGGAAAAAACTAGTTTTTGCAAAACAAATTCCCCGACACACCCAAGAAAAGACCGGCAGCCGTCGAAAAACCCTGTTTTTGCAAAACAAAATTGCCGCGGCGACCGAGAAATATCCCGTCGCCTCTCCTTCGCCGGCACACGGCCTCGTTGCCGGGCGATTCCTATTTCCTTCGTCTCACGCGTCGATCCATAGGATATCGGCCGACTTCGCAAGGTATAATTTCCTCGGCGCGACCGCCGGCGATTGCCATAATCGCGGCGGATCAAAGTAAGGGAGACCGACAGCTTGGCACAGAAACCCCAGGTACTGAGAGGCTTCCGCGACCTGCTGCCGCACCGGATGCGCCTCACCCAGCGCGTCATTCGAACCGCCACCGACGTGTTCGAGCGGTTCGGCTTCGAGCCCCTCGCCACGCCGGCCCTCGAGTACGCCGAGACCCTCGCCGGCAAGTCCGGCGAAGAGACCGACACACTGTTCTATCGATTCCTTGATCGCGGCCAGCGAGAGATCGGACTGCGCTACGACTTGACCGTGCCGCTGGCCAGGGTGTTCGCGATGCACCAAGATCTGGGCCGGCCGTTCAAGCGCTACCAAATAGACAAAGTCTGGCGCGCCGAGCGTCCTCAGAGGGGCCGCTACCGCGAGTTCTACCAATGCGACGCCGATATCGTCGGCTCCAGCTCCACCTTGGCCGATGCCGAGGTCATCTCCATTGCCCACGCCGCCCTTCTCGAGCTCGGATTCGAGCGGTTCAAGATCAAGATCAACAACCGCAAGCTCCTGGTCCCGCTGGCAGAGCGCTGCCAAGTTCCTAGCCACCTTCATGGCGCGCTCTTTCGCTCAGTCGATAAGCTGGAGAAGATCGGCCCCTCCGGCGTCGAGAAGGAGCTCGAGGCCGCCGGCGTCCCGACTTCATCGACCGACCGGCTATTCGACGTGATCTCCCGCGCCGCCCTCGAGGAGGACAAGTTCGCCTACGCCGAACGCGAGTTGGCAACGTCCGAGCAGGGGCGCGAGGGCGTCTCGGAGCTTCGAGAGATTTGGCAACACCTTCTCGACTCCGGCGTCGACGAGGACCGGATCGCGCTCGATCTCAGCCTGGTGCGCGGAATGGACTACTACACTGGTCCGATATTCGAAGCGGTCGATCTGGAGGATGGCATTGGTTCAATCGGTGCCGGCGGACGGTACGACCGGCTGATAGGCGCATTTTCAGGGCAGGACGCGCCGGCCGTCGGGATCAGTCTAGGGTTGGAGCGCATCGTCGATCTCTTGGAGACGAGAGTTGACGGCAAAGGCAACCAGGGCTCGGTAACCCAGATCCTGGTCACGGTCTTCTCGCCGGAGTTGCTGCCCAACTCATTGCGGCTGGCGACCCAGTTGCGCAAAGCCGGCTTCAAGGTGGAGATGTACCTCAGCACGGGCCGACTGCCCAACCAGCTCCGGTACGCCAATCGCAAGGGAATCGCATTCTGCACCATTCTTGGTCCCGATGAGGCCGACGCCGGCTCCGTTGTCCTCAAAGATATGAATGAAGGAGCCCAAGAGACCGTCGATCAAGCCCAGATTGTCGAGGTTCTGAATCACAGGATCGCGCAATCGAAAGCCCTGCAGGACGGCGCCTAGGGAGGCTAGTCACAGGAAGTGTTAAGAGCGCTCCGGCTCGGGTTCCTGCTCTTCTGGATCGCGGGTTCCGCCGGCTTGGCGATTGCCGGCCCGCCCGAAGCCTCGGCCCAGGAGGATGGCGAGCGCTCGACGGTTCTCGTGGCCCGCGTCAGCGGCGTAGTCAACCCGGTGATGCTCGGCTACTTCCAAAGGGTGATCGACCGCGCCGCCAGCGAACGCGCCACCGCCGTCCTGATCCAACTGGACACGCCCGGCGGCCTCGAATCCTCGATGCGCGACATCGTCCAGCTGATCGTCAACTCGGAAGTCCCGGTGATCGTTCACGTGTATCCGGCCGGCGGCCGCGCCGCGTCGGCCGGGCTCTTCATCCTGCAGGCGGCCCACGTAGCCGCGATGGCCCCCAACACCAACGTAGGCTCGGCCCATCCGGTCAGCCTCGCGCCAGGCGGTGAAGGTCAGTCTCCTCAACCTGACAACGGGATATTGAGCGCGAAAGTTACCAACGACGCCGTCGCGTTGATCCGCAATTTGGCTGAAACTCGCGGCCGCAACGTCGAATGGGTTGAGAGCGCCGTACGCGAGAGCGTAAACGTCGGAAGCACGGACGCTCTGGAGATGAATATCGTCGATATCGTTGCCCCTGACGTTGCAGACGTCCTGGCAAAGTCGGACGGCCGGATAGTCGAGGTGAACGGAGAGTCCGTGACGCTGAACCTGCGGGACGCGCGGCTGCTGTCGTCTGAAATGACCCTCCTCGAGCAGATAGGGCACGCTATCAGCGATCCCAATATCGCATACATCCTCCTGTCGATTGGCGTATACGGGCTCATCTATGAGTTGGCCAATCCTGGCGCGATCTTCCCTGGCGCGATTGGAGTGGTCTCGATTTTGTTCGCGTTCTTCGCTCTGGGCACGCTGCCGGTGAACTATGTGGCCCTGGCACTTCTCTTGTTCGGATTTGCCCTGCTAATTGCCGAGGTGTTCATCACGCCGGGCATAGGGGCGATGGCAGTCGGTGGCGTAATCTCGGTTCTGATGGGATCGTTGCTCCTGTTCAATACACCGATGATGGCCGGCGGTGTGTCACTATGGCTTGTCCTGACCGTAGTGGTGGTGACCGCTGTTTTCTTCCTCGTCGTCGTAGCGGCTGCGGTGCGTGCAATGAGGCGGCGGTCAACAACCGGCGCTGAGGCGTTGATTGGCCGGCTGGCACGGGCAAAGAGCGACCTCAGCCCTGAGGGTGTAGTAACATTGGACGGTGAGCTATGGCGAGCACGGGCGGTTTCGACCGACGTGATCGCCAGCGACTCGACGGTTCGGGTCGTTGCTCAGGAAGATCTAAAGCTGCGTGTAGAGGCCACTGAAGAGAGGTAGCTGAACATGGATAGTCTCGTTACGTTGGGCATAATTGTCGTCGTAGCATTCGCAATTCTCACCTCGGCCATCAAGATCGTTCAGGAATATGAGAGGGGAGTAATTTTCCGGCTCGGCCGGTTGGTTGGCGCCCGCGGTCCTGGCCTATTTGTAATCATTCCCTTCATAGATCAAATGCAGAAGATGGATCTGAGGGTGGTAACGCTTGACGTGCCTCCCCAAGAGGTAATCTCCCGCGACAATGTCAGCATTAGAGTCAGCGCGGTAGTCTACTTCCGAGTATTGGACCCTGAGAATGCGGTAATAAAGGTGGAGAATTTCCGCAACGCGACCTTCCAGATTGCCCAGACCACTTTGCGCAGTGTCCTGGGTCAATCTGAGTTGGACGAGTTGTTGGCCGAGCGTGAACAGATCAACTTGCGCTTGCAGCAGATCATTGACGAGCAGACCGGCCCGTGGGGAATCAAGGTGTCAGTTGTAGAAGTCAAAGACGTGGAGTTGCCTGACGTCATGCAACGGGCGATGGCCCGGCAGGCCGAGGCCGAGCGAGAGAAGCGGGCCAAGATTATTCACGCTCAGGGAGAGTTCGAAGCGTCACAGACACTTGCCGACGCGGCCCGAGTCATCTCCAGCCAGGAGAGCGCTTTGCAGCTCCGATTCTTGCAGACGCTTAATGAAGTGGCTGCTGAGAAGAACTCGACAATTGTCTTTCCAGTACCAGTAGACTTGATAGAAATGTTCACACGGGTGGCCCGTGGTGCGGCTCGATCGGGTGGCGACAAGACGTCTGAGGAGGAGTAGCTAGGACTTCCGAGTCGGCCCAGCCGGCTTCTGATCCCCCGAACTCGTTGGAGTTTGGCCGGAAATACGAGAGCCCGACGTGTTGGTGCAAATGCCCGGACGGACGGCGTTGAGAAATTCAGCGACGCAATGGGAGAA
Source organism: Chloroflexota bacterium (assembly GCA_965220775.1). Taxonomy (GTDB): domain Bacteria; phylum Chloroflexota; class UBA6077; order FW602-bin22; family JBCLEL01. The sequence goes on along the minus strand of OZ244845.1, from coordinate 2,434,823 downwards.
TGAGGTTCCTGCCTCACTTGCGAGCGTCTATATCTCCCCTCATCACCGCGAAGCATACCCATTGGCGGCACCGGGACCCGGACTCCGACGACCTCAGATACGAGACCGCCTTGCGCCTCCACCCCCTCGAACAATCTTAAGGCCACACGGTATATCATTGACTTGGCGAAGGGTTCCACGAGGCGCAAATCTGCTCACGGGTTCGTTTGGTGGCTCCTCCCGGCGAGCTTTCGTGGAAGACAGCGTCCCTGTCCCGGCCTCGGTGCCGTCCGCCGTCGCCGGAACGTCATACTGTAATTCTCGGAGGCCGATATTTCCATGCGGTTCACGCTCTCAGGACCTCGGCAACAGGTAGTTGACAAGGCGCGATGGGTCGCCAAGGAGTGTCTGGAGCCTCGTGCCGCTGGGTACGATGCGTCGGCCGGCCACACCTGGGAAAGCTGGAACGACCTGTGGAACCACGGTCTGTTGGCGATCTCCGTACCCAAGGACTACGGCGGTCTGGGTGCAGATATGCTCACATATATCATGGCGATCGAGAGCCTGGCGTATGGGTGCACCAATTCCACCATGACGTTGCATATGCACTCCATAGTGCAGCAGGTGATAAACGCGATCGCTACTCAAGAACAGAAAGAGGTTTTCTACAGGGATGTCGTGGAAGACGGGAAAGTGTTTGGCAGCTGGGGTAGTGAGCCAGAGAGTCGAGGAGGTACAAGAGCGGGGAAAAGGACCGTAATATCTCCGATTGAAGGCGGTTACGTTGTAAACGGCAGAAAGCACTTCTGCAGCATGGCCGGTGCGGCGCATAGATGTATGATCCACTGTGCTATGGGCGGGTACGAGGGCGTGGATGCTTTTCAGTTGGTGCTAATGCCCAGCGACACTCCAGGAATCAGTATCGAAGGTGAATGGAATGCGTTGGGAATGCGGGCGACGGTTAGCCCCAGCGTTTCATTCGATGAATGCGTCGTGGATCGACGTTGCTTGCTGGGCGAGCCTGGGAGCGTATTGGAGAAGGGGGTTATCGAGGGATTCGGTTTGGGATATGCTGCGGTTTACTTGGGCGCTGCTCAGCGGGCGCTCGACTTCACCGTCGAGTACTGCAAGACTCATCGATTCGATCCGGATCCGGCCCCGATGTCTTGGAATGTTGTTGTACAGCGCAACGTAGCCGAAATGACTATGGCGTTGGAGGGAGCGCGGCAAGTCTTGTACAAGTCCGCCGGCCTATGGGAGAGTACCAATCCCGCGAATAGGGCGGTTCTTGCCGCCCGGGCCAAGTATGCGGCAGCAAGTGCCGCGTTAGCTGTGACCTCGAAATGCATCCAGACAGTTGGCGGGCGCGCTATCCGCAAAGGGCTTCCATTGGAGAGACTGTACCGGGACGTTCGTACGGCCACCTTAATGCCGCCGAACTCAGACAGGTGTATGGAGCTTATCGGTAAGGCTGAACTAGATGTCAGTGAGGACTAAGCTGTCTACCGGCGGCACTGGCTCCATGCGCGCGACAAATCCACCGCATACACGGTAGATGTCATCCTGTACCATGTCGGGCGTTTGCCCCGGCCCGGCTCGTTGAGAGATAAGTTGGAAGAAATCGCGCCCAAAGACGCTGCTGATCTGGTAGGTGTGGTCTTGAATGCTCGCGCCTATGGAATTCGTTTGCTGCCGGTCGGGGGTGGCGCCACTTTCTCCGAAAGCTGGCCCGGCGCATTCCGGCGCCTGGATATGTCCAGCATCGACAATGTGATCGATATCGATCACTCCAATCTTTGCGTGCGAGCCTCCGCCGGCGTGACAGTCGGCGATCTTCATCGACAGGTGGAGTCGGCCGGCTTCTTGTGGCATCCAATTGGCTATGCCGACGCAAGCTCCACCGTGGGTAGCGTCGTCTCGCGCAACGACGGCGTGCGCAATCTATTCTTCGGAACGGCGAGCGATAACCTCTTGGGTGCCGATGCGGTCCTGGGGAACGGTAACACGGTTCGCATGGGCGGCAAGATGATCAAGTTCCAGACCGGATACAGCCTGCATCACAGCATAGCGGGAGCTTGGGGACAGCTCGGCGCTCTCACCAACCTGGTCTTGCGCCTGCATCCGATACCAAGATCGGCTATCGTCCTCCGCGCTCGGACCGACGAAGGACTTGACTTGGCCCTGTCATTGCTGGACCTTCCGGCTGCTGGAGTCTTTCCATCCGGCGTTGACTTCCGCTGGCATCCGACGACCTCTTGCGCCTCGGCTGAACTGCAAATCGTTGGACTATCGGAAAGCGAGGTGTCCGGCATAGCCGCTAAGGGTTCCAAGATAATCCACGAGCGCATGGGCAGCCGTGTCGAAATCACGACCCGCCAAACGCCTGTGTCTGACGCCTGTAGTCCCGGTTCTTATCAGCCTTGGAGAAAACCGAACGCGTCGAATTGGAACGTCTCTGCGGATGCCGGTGCCGCCTTGCAAGTTGTGGCGAATTTGGCGGACGAATCGCAAAGCCAGGAGTTCGAGGTCGCCGGTGGTGTTTTAGACGGTACCCTTTCCTTAAATGCCTCTCCCTCATTGGCCGCAAAGGGGGCAGTTCTTCTCAGCGACGCCGGAAGTCTGCCGATAGACGCCGATCCGAGGTGTTCCGAGCCGACGCCAAACTCTCTTCTGGCATTCAAGAGATTGAAGAATGCGTTCGATCCCGACGGTATTTTCCCCGACTGGAGCAGCGATCGCTAGGTCGAGAATCGAAGGTTTGCGTCGAGTGCGGAGTACCGCTTGCCCCCCTCGGGTTGCGCTGGCCTGGTTTGTGCAAGGCATTGATTTGTAGCACTGACCGACGATGTTGTCCGACGCGCATAGGCCTGCGGAGACGGTTCATCGATCCGGCCCCAGAAGTTGCTTCCGCGAGCCTCCCTGGGCTGTCTGCTCGAGGCGGCCAACAAGGCTCTTAAGGCCGACCCTGCCCCATACTCCGTATGGTCTCAGGGGCTCGTAGCCAATATAATGACCTCAGTTCTAGCCTAAATGCTTACTATCGGGATCAGGGCGAAACGCGCTCGAGCCGTTGTTGAGGAGTGACCATGAAAGCGGGACTATTCATGATGCCGTCCCATCCACCAGAGAGAGACTTGTATGCCGCCCATCAATGGGACCTGGAATGTATCGAGCTCGCCGACAGACTCGGGTTGGCCGAGGCCTGGGTAGGGGAACACTTTACCGCGCCTTGGGAACCTATTCCGGCTCCCGATATCCTGATCGCCCAGGCGTTGATGCGGACCAAGCAGATCAAGCTTGGAACCGGTGCCCATCTCCTGCCTTTCCACCATCCGGTTGAGTTGGCCAACCGCGTGGCTTATCTGGACCACCTTGGCCAGGGACGATTCATGTTTGGGATTGGCGCCGGCGGATTGCCAACGGATCATACGCTGTTCGACGTCGATATGAAAGCCGGAGAGCATCGCGAGATGACGCGCGAAGCCCTGGACATTATTCTGAAGGTTTGGCAGACAGACCAGCATTGGGAGTACAAGGGCAAATTCTGGAACTTCAACACTCCAGATCCGACGGAGTATGAGGCCGCTACTCTAAGAGCTTACCTAACGCCGTTCCAAAAGCCTCACCCTCCGATAGGGGTCGCGGCCGCCAGTCCAAGTTCAGAGACGCTCAAAATCGCCGGGGAGAGAGGCTACATCCCGATGAGCCTTGGGCTCAATGCACGTTACGTAGCCAGCCATTGGGAGGCTATGGAGGAAGGTGCTCGGCGGGCCGGCAAGCCACCTCCATCCCGCAGCCATTGGCGAATAGTGCGAGATATGTGGGTGGATGAAACCGACGAGAAGGCTCGGGAAAGCGCGATGAATGGCATGCTCGGCCGCGCTTGGCGTGAGTATATTATCGAGCTGTACACCATAGGTGATAAGCCGCTAATCAGGAGCATGAAGCACGATGATAGTCTCCCAGACGAGGCGGTAACGGTTGAGTATTGTATGGAGAATCTGTGGCTGATTGGTTCGCCCGATACCGTTGCCGGCCAGATCAGGGATCTGTACGAGATGGTGGGTGGCTTCGGCACCCTATTGTGGATGACTTACGACCACTCAGAAGATATGGAAACTTACGAACGGTCAATGCGCCTCTTCACCGAGGAAGTGTTGCCGCAGGTGTCGGATCTGACTGGGGAGTGATCCGGCCTATCGCGAGCGATGGTAGCCATGTGCGTGGAGCACACCGAAACAGCAAACGAAGCTTCGAGGACGAGACAGGCAGGCCAAATGTTGTTGAGAGCGCAGTCGCGCGAATGCTGCACCCAAATGATTGGGGTTACCCGGTGGGCGCCCTAGGAAACAATCCTAACCGATCGGGTCGAATTGCCAATCGGGTTGGCCGCCAACGGAGCATTCGGTAAATGGGCAAATGTACGTACTGCGACAAAAATGCCGGCATGTTCCGGAGCAAACACGGCGAATGCCAAAAGCTACACGACTCGGCCCTCAATGAAATTCTAGGACGGGCTACCGATAGCGCGACGGGCGACGCCGATATCGAAGACATGCCGGCTAAGATCAAACTCCTTGCCTCCGAGAGCTTCGTTACCGACACTGAGGTCCGGGCCACGTTGGTACAAGGTTTAGAGAGAGCGGTCGATCTGATCCTCGACGACCACTCTGTGAGCAAAGAGGAGGAGGAGCATCTGAACGCGTACGCCAATACTTTCGGCCTGGAACCTCGCGAAATCGACCGCAGCGGCGCCAGTGACCGTGTGGCCAAAGGAGTCGTCCTTCGAAAGACTTCCGAGGGGCAGATACCTATGCCACTGGATTCCGCAGATGATCTTCCCTTTAACTTCCAAAAGTCCGAACAATGCGTTTGGGTGTTTCATGACGTCGATTTCTTCGAGGAAACAACCAGGACGAGATTTGAAGGCGGATCAACAGGGGTCAGCGTACGGGTTGCCAGGGGCTTGTACGTCCGCCAAAGCGCGTTCCGGGGCCATCCAGTAGTGACGTCCGAATTGTCACACATAGATAGCGGAGTGTTGGCCCTTACCACCAAGCACCTGTATTTCGCCGGCAGCCGCAAGAGCCACAGAACTCCCTACACGAAGATTGTCTCGTTCCATCCACATAGTGACGGTCTCGGGGTGCAACGCGACGCCGCCAGGGCCAAGCCCCAGATATACACACTTGAGGATGGCTGGTTCGCCTTCAATTTGGTCAGAAATCTGGCCAGGCTTTGAGTAGCTCCCGAATTAGTTTTGAGATTCAACCGATGCAATACAGCTAGCAGCGTTGACCGCAATTTGTTCGACCGACCCACCCCACTGCTAAGACGGCCCTCTGGACAAGAACCTTTCTACAACGGACATGAACTCGTTTGGCTTCTCAAGGAACGGTAGGTGCCCGGAATCAGGGATGATCTCCAGTTGCGAGCAAGGTAATCGCTGGTGGAGCCACCTCATATCCGGGAGGTAATAAACTTTGCTTCCTACTAAGAGAAGGATCGGTTCCAGGAGATTCCGTGCTTCTTATCTGATATCGTACCTTTTCAACTCATCGTGAGAGGCTACGTTATGCGGATCACACGAGAAGCAGATATTTTCAAATAGCGTCGGCAAGTTCGTTGACGGACAGGCTCAAACAAATGGGTTAGAGTCGTTCTGGAATCGCGCGAAGCGCGGGTATCGTGGTACTGACCACACGATGAGCCTAGAGGACCTTGACCGCCACGTCGATGAGTCCTCCTGACGCCGCTACTACCGGTCGGCTAATGCGCTCAACCAGATGGCGACAATGATTCACAGCTTGAACGATATGCGATCAAGGCATCAGTAGCTAGTCGCTGGGAGTGCGTCAGGGGGTTTCAATTTTTTAATGCTTGGGACTTCTAGAGGGTTTTCCTAGGCCGACAAGCAGTTGATCGAAACAGTCAACACACTGAGGCCATTTCGATAGTCCGCAAACCGCACGTCGTCATTCCTGCGAAAGCCTGCCCCGTACCCCGATACGGGGGCAGGAATCCAGAGGGGTGGGAGGAGGCAAGACCGCCGCTAGTCTTACGCTCGTGAATTCCGATTACCCCCTACGTCACCCTGGCGAAAGCCCGGGCCAGAATCCATCTATAGAGTATCAGTCCTGGTAGCAGCGAATATTAGAGAATCAAAAACCCTTGGAGTGCGTAGATGTACAGGAATTCCGCACATCCTATGTGTTAAGATTTTTGACGAAGAATCTGCGGATAGGTGGTAAATTGCTTGATACACATGCGGCTGTAAAACGACTTATTGACGCTGGATTGGCAGAAGGAACAGCAGAAGCGGTTGTTGAGGTTGCAAACTCAGTCCAGGGGCAACTCGCCACCAAAGCCGATATCAATATGCTGGAAAGCAAAATCGAGTATCTTGAAACGCGTGTCCTGGTCAAGATGACAGGCATTAATCTAGCCATCGGCGGCCTGATAGTCGCAATCGTGAAGCTGGTCTGAGTCTCTTCAAGAGAACTGCCAAGAGATTCTTTGCCTCAATACTGTTCCCCGCGTCGACGCTCCTCGTCGACGAGTTAGCCGCCTTGGAAAACAGGCTGAAAGAGATAGAGTTGAGCGCTCCCGGCGGGCCAGTTCTCGGCGTGGGAATTCCTTTGGCGAAGTTCCTGCCTTTGTTGAGAGAGTCCCCGGATTTGGTGGAGCGGCAACTGAACCTACAGAGTCTACGAGTCCCGAAGAAAAAGAAGCGCCGGACTGGACGGACGGTAGAGCCCATGCTTGGGCAGAACCCAGACACGCCCCGCCGCTAAGTTGCTACGTTCTGGCTAAGAAGCTTTCTACAGCGGCCATGAACTCGTCCGGCCTCTCAAGGAATGGAAAGTGTCCGCAACCAGGGATGATCTTGAGTTGCGAGCGCGGTAATTCGTGATCGAGCCACCTCATGTTAGCGGCGTAGCGATCTTCACTACCGGCTAGCAGAAGGGTCGGGACCCGGAGGTTCCGCACCTCCTTTCTAACGTCGTACCTTTTCAACTCATCGTGAAGGGCTACGTTATACGGATCGCACGAAAAGCAAATCTCGTCAAAGACGCACCAGTGCTTGTCGGATCCGGAGAATAGCACTGGCCATTGCGTTCTGAATATCTCTCGCATCTCCCGATCATTGTGGGCGGTCGGAAGCTGTCCTGTGTCCACTGGGCCTGGCGACGTCCCAACTAATATTAGATGGGTTAAGTGTGTTGGGTGTTTGATGGCAAACTCGAGCGCTATGAAGCCTCCGTAAGAGTGACCCATCAGCGCGAATTTCCTTGTGCCGCGGACCTCCGCTAACTCCTGCACGTCCTTGACCCAGCGAGCGTGTGAATAGTCCTTGATGTTCGATCTTCCCGACCTGCCGTGACCTCTCTGGTCGAAAATGAGGACCTGCCTATTTCTGCTCGCCAACTGAAGAATCGCGGGAACTCTGAGGTAAGAGCTATCGACTCCCATGCCTCCATGGAGGCATATTAGTGGATTCCCGTCGCCCCAGAGTGTGTAGAAAATATCTACACCATTTACGTCGCCTACTCCACTTATAGCAATAATCATGTTTTGCTCAAATCGTTTGTGGCAGTTACTCCACCGCGCCGGCGGCGTACAGATCGTCGATCTCCCAGTCTTTCATCCCTAGCAAGCTCTCCAATACCTGACGGGTGTGCTGGCCGTAGTCCGGCGCCGGATCCCCTATCGAATCGTCGAATTCTTCGCTCTTGATTGGCGAACCTGGCACCAGCATCCGGCCTATCCCGGCCTGGTCGATACGAGCGAGCATGTTTCGATAGGCCAGGTGCGGGTCGCCGGCCAGATCAGACATCGAGTTTACACGCCCGCACGGTACTTTGGCTTCCAGCAGCAGCTTCAGCCAGTGTTCGGTCGATTGTGACGAGAGTGTATTATTCAGCTCGGCGCTCAGGCGCTCTATATTTGCGTTGCGCATCTCGTTGTTACCGAGTGAATCGTCATCGGCAAGGTCCGGCCGGCCGATCGTGACGCACAGTTTTCGCCAAAGCGTGTCGTTGCCGGCGCCGATGACGATCGTGCCATCCCCGGTGGTAAAGGCGGAGAAAGGCGTTATCGCGGGATGCCGGTTGCCGATGGGCGCAGGATCCTCATCGGTCGCCCAGTAGCGAGCCAACGCGTTCTCGACTACCGCGAAAGCTGCGTCCATCATCCCGATGTCGATCCGGACACCGCGCCCGGTCGCCGAGCGTCGGTGCAGACCAGCAAGGATCGCTATTGCTGTGTAGAGTGCCGGTATGGTGTCGCCAATGGATGCGCCGACTCGAGTGGGGGGGCCTCCCGGCTGGCCGGTGATGCTCATCAGGCCGGACATTGCCTGAATGATGATGTCGTAGGCGCCGCGCTCGCTGTAGGGACCAGTCTGGCCGAATCCCGACAGCGAGGCGTATATGATGCCTGGGTTGATGTTCGACACATGTTGGTACCCAAGTCCTATCCGCTCTAGCGTGCCCGGTCGGAAGTTCTCGGTCAGCACGTCCGCGGTTCTTACCAGCCTTCGGGCCAGTTCCAATCCAGCCCGATGCTTCAGGTTGAGGGCGATACCCTCCTTGCCCCGATTGATACTCGCAAAGTAGACGCTGCTCTCGTTTACCATCGGCCCAATGTGGCGAGCTTCATCACCGCCGGGCGGCTCCACCTTGATCACCCTTGCGCCAAGATCACCCAAGATCATTGTGCAAAATGGGCCAGCCAGTACCCTGGTGAAGTCTAGGACTGTCAGTCCGTCTAATAGTTTTGCCATTTAGTACAGCCCTTTTCGTTCGGATAGGGTTTTGAAATACATATACCTTTCAATGACGACGGGGAACTTACCTACCACAAACGTTTAATACGCAATTCTCACGTTCACGATGGGCCAGTCAAGCATATGATGTTCCTGTGGTGCCTCAATTGCCGAGGCGATAATCGTGACCGAGAATTCAAGCAACTACGCCGGCCGTACGCGGTCGCCGGCGGCCAGACCATCCGTTGAAGCCGGCGCCTACGGACATCAGCCGGTACTCTTGAAAGAGGCCATTGACCTGCTGGAGCCGAGGCCAGGCGGATCGTACATAGATGCAACCGTCGCCGCCGGTGGTCATAGCCGTGAGATTCTGGTTAGATCTTCGCCCGATGGCCGATTGGTAGGTATCGATCGCGATCCCAGGGCTATTCCAGTTGCCCGTGCGAATCTGGCGGAGTTTGCAGATCGGGCGACCTGTGTCGCCGGCAACTTCGCGGAGATCGAGCGCCTCGCGTGGACGAATGGCGCCGCGCCGACCGATGGAATTCTCTACGACCTTGGCGTTTCCAGCATGCAGCTCGACGATCCTGGTCACGGCTTTAGCTTTCAACACGAGGGCCCGCTCGACCTCCGATTCGATCCAACGACAGGGATGCCGGCCCATCAGTTTATCAATACGGCCGACGAGGGACGGATTGCTGACGTTTTGTTTGAGTATGGAGAAGAAAGGCGCAGTAGGCAGATCGCGCGCCTCATACTTCGAGAACGCCGGCTCCGTCCCATAACGACGACCGTTCATCTGCGCCGTCTCGTCGAATCAGTGGTCGGGCGTCGGGGCAGAATCAATCCGGCCACCCGAACGTTTCAGGCGTTGCGCATTTACGTCAACGACGAGTTGGAATCACTGAAGAGAGCCTTATTTGCATCACTTCGCCTCTTGAATCGCGGTGGAAGACTCGTGGTGGTGGCTTTCCACTCGCTGGAGGACCGGATAGTGAAGCAGACATTCGCCGAGTGGGCAACGGGATGCATCTGTCCGCCGGCTCTGCCGGAGTGTCGGTGCGATCACGAACCCACGGTCAAATTGCTAACCCGGCGAGTGGTCAAATCCGGCATCGAAGAAATCCAGGCCAATCCGCGCAGTCGCAGTGCGCGCTTGCGCGCATGTGAGAAGTTGGAGACGCCTTGAAACAGCAAATCAGCACAGCCCGCCAGGCAACCACCAGTATGCTCCATACTGTAGGTACCTACGCCCGCTCTACGGACGCAAGGAAGTCAAACGGCTTCGCGGCCTTCGGGATGATAATCCTAATCGTGGCCGCACTCATCAGCACTCTATATCTGACGCAGACATCGAACGTCGCAATAGTGGGTTATGACATCCACAAGTTGGAAAGGCAACGCCTTGAGATAGAGATCAACAACGAGCAGGTCCGCATGAAGATCGACCGGCTTAAGTCTCTTCCGGTCATCGAGCGGCGAGCCTCGGAGCTAGGGATGTCCTTGCCGAGCTCCGTCATCTTTGTAGAAAAACCGCCGGCGCCGGAGAGGAGTTTCAAACAAATCGTACAACCATTCTCCGCAACGATAGATAGCGGTTCTCTGGATGGTAGGCCGGCGCCGGCAGAAGAATTTTTCGGTGTATTGCGCGAATTGATGGACTTGGACGATGGCTAAGCAGATGCATCTGGACGGTGCTGCACAGATGAAACGAACGTCAGCGCCAAACGAAGCCCTGTATTTTCAAAGACAGTCCAGAGAACAGCGGCCCCAGAAACACCTGCGATATTCGTCATCGAGAACTTTCAATGAATGACGTCGATCAACAGCGTTGGAGACTCCTAGCAATTATCCTGGTACTGTTTGGTATGACGCTGATAATTGCGGCCCGTTTGGTCGATATTCAGGTATTGCGCCACGAATATTTCGCCGGACTGGCGCGCGACGAGCACCGGCGAAAGGAGGCTGTTCAGCCGCGTAGGGGTAATATCTTCGACCGGCACGGAAACCTGCTGGCCACCACGGTGGGATATCAATGGCTCTACGCCGACCCGGTCCAGGTGAGGGATGCAGGTCAACTTGCGACAAAGTTGGCACCAATCATCAATCAGCCGGCGATAGAAATCGAGAGAAAAATCCAGTCTGCGGGAGAACGGCGGGTCCCGGTGCTTCTGGCGACTAAGCTACCGAGCGCTGTTGTGGACCGCATACGGGAGCTTGACTCGGATGGCCTAACGCTGGTTCCCAAGTATACTCGCGCCCATCCTAATGGCGACCTCGCAGCCCAAGTACTGGGAGTTGTCGGAGCAGACAACGTTGGTCTGAGCGGGTTGGAAGCGTATTTCGATGACGTGTTATCAGGGGTACCTGGCTGGATAATCGCCGACCGAGACACCGACGGTGATGAGATAGCCTTCGGTTCGCGCCAATACCAACCACCGGTTGACGGCGGCGACCTCTATCTCACGCTTGACGCCTACGTTCAGCACGTCGCCGAACGTGAGCTTGAATACACGCTTAACAAGCACTCCGCTCGTAGCGGGACCATAGTCGTGCTTGAACCTACCACCGGGCAAGTGCTTGCCCTGGCGAGTCGGCCGGCGTTCTCATTCGATGACCCTGACCTTTTCAATGAGGATAACCTCCGGCTGTTCCGTGTGCCGGCCATTATCGATGCATACGAACCTGGTTCCACATTCAAGGTGTTAACCCTGGCCTCGGCCCTCGATGGCCAGGCCGTTACTCCAGACACGTCGTTTCACAACCCGGGGCACTTTACCTATATGGGCGGGACGGTGAAGAATGCGATCGCCCGGCCTCCTTACGAGGAATCGATGTGGCTCACATTGCAAAGATCGTCGAACATCGGCGCAGCGTTCGCAGCGACTCAACTGGGCTCCACCAAGTTTTACGATTACCTGACTGCCTTCGGTCTTGGCCGCCCTACCGGCCTGAAATTGCCGGGTGAGACCGGCGGCTTGCTCCGCTTGCCAAATCGAGCCGATTGGCATCCATTTGATCTGGTGACGAATGCATTTGGTCAGGGAATTTCTGTGACTGCTCTGCAACTGACCTCGTCGGTTGCCGCGGTGGCCAACGGCGGCACGCTGATGCGGCCGTACCTTGTACAAAGGATCGCAAAATCGGATGGTGAGACTACCACTGACCCGCTTCCACTTACCCAGGTGATCTCGGCCGAGACCGCCGCTACCTTGAATACGATGCTTGTTTCGGTGGTGGACTACGAAGAGGGGGGTCAACGTAAGCCATCGCGCATCGACGGATACGCCGTCGCTGGGAAGACAGGTACGGCCGAAATTCCTGTGAGTGGAGGATATTCCGCCCTGACGATCGCCTCGTTCGTCGGATACGCCCCGGCCGAAGCGCCGCGATTCGTGATGTTGGTCCGAATTGATGAGCCGAAGGACACGCCATGGGGCGAGACTGTGGCGGCGCCAACTTTCAAGCGCGCGGCCAGCGACCTCCTCTTGTACTTCCGTATTCCTCCGAGCCGCCCCGGCGAAATTGCACAAAACTGAATATAAGTTACATGACTCTGACTCTCTCGCAACTGTTCGAAGGGCTTTCTCCCGCCGAGGTGATTCGCCGGCCGGCCGGCGATATCGCCTTGGGTACATTTCGAAACGATAGCCGGACGGTCGAATCAGGTGACGTGTTCGTAGCCCTGAAGGACAGACGCGATGGCCATCAGTTCGTGCCTGACGCGATCAGGCGCGGCGCACGGGCGATTATCGCCGAGCGGCCGGTAGTGTTGCCGCCCGCCGAGGAAGGTAGCGACTACGCCTATCTGACCGTTGACTCGACGCTATCCGGCCTCCAACGGCTCGCCGGTTGGTGGAGGAATCAGTTTGCCGCGACGGTGATCGGCGTGACCGGCAGCGTAGGCAAAACGACCACCAAGGAGGCAATCTCCGGCCTACTGTCGCTGAACTCGCGCGTCAACCGCAGCACGGGTAATCTCAACAATGAAATCGGGCTTCCCATCGCCTTGCTGTCAGTTGAGCAATCCGCTGACTTCGCGGTGCTCGAGATGGGCGCTTATACCACCGGCGAAATACGGACGTTATGCGAGATCGCTAAGCCGGAACTGGGTGTGGTCTCTTCCATTGGTCCGGTCCATCTGGAGAGATTCGGAACTATGCAGGCGATCATCGACGGTAAAGCCGAGTTGGTGGAGGCTCTACCGCCCTCCGGCGTCGCTGTATTGAATGGCGACGACCCTCATCTGCGGCGATATCCTGGCAGAACGGCGGCGCGTTCTTTCCTTTACGGTATCGAGCCGGACCTGGACCTGGTCGGCAGCGACGTTCAGATTCAAGGATTGCAAGGAGTATCCGGCCGCATGTCATGGAGCGGCAAGTCGGCAGTGTTCACGACTCCCCTGGTCGGCCGGCCTGGACTCTACGTTGCGCTGGCAGCAGTCGCGACGGCTATCTGCGTCGGATGGAGTCTGACGGACGCCTGTGCCGGGTTGGCGCAAGTTAAGCAAAGTTTGCGCTTGCGCCCGATACGAACCCCGATCGGGGCGCTAATAGTCGACGATAGCTACAACGCAAGTCCGGCCTCGGTCGAAGCCGCGCTAGATCTTGTGGCGACGATTCCGGGACGTAAGATCGCGATTCTTGGCGATATGTACGAGTTGGGCGAGATGGAAGAGCCGAGCCATCGACAAGTTGGCAACAAAGCCGGTCAAGTTGCCGACGTCCTGATTGCCGTTGGCCCTAAGTCGCGGCACACTCACGACGCGGCTCGGAGCTTCGGGCTCGAGGATTCCCACTGGGTAGCCGGGATCGCCGATGTTGACTATGAACCGCGTCCCGACGACGTGATCCTGGTCAAGGGTTCCCGTGGAATGCAAATGGAAAGAATAGTTGAACGACTGACCGAGAAGGCCGGTAAGTTGAGCAGGGATTCGACTTGACTATACCAGGGGCAATTGCTTTGGGCCTAGCTGCCTTCGTAATCACTTTGCTCTTGACGCCTAGATATGTGGGGTTTTTGAGGCGGATCGGAGCCGGCAAGCAGATACGGCCGGAGGGGCCGGCCAGCCATCGATCCAAGGCAGGGACTCCGACAATGGGTGGGTGGATTTTCATCCTTCCGGCCGGTCTGCTGTTGGTTGCCTTTGTACGGCCGATCGAGACTGCGGTCGTGGTTGTCGCCGGCCTGCTTGCCTTTGGCGCGTTCGGCTCTATGGACGATCTTGCAAATCTCCAGCGCAGGACCGGCATCGGACTATCGGTGCGTCAGAAATTCGTCTGGCACATCTTGATAGCGCTGGGTTTGGCTCTGATCGCACATTTCTGGGGAGAGCCGTTGATCCTTCGGATTCCCGGATTACAGAGTGTGGACTTGGGCGGTTGGATCGTCCCACTGATGGCGTTGGCGATATTCGCGACTACCAGCGGCGTCAACGAAATCGATGGCCTCGATGGGCTGGCAGCCGGCACCACGATTTGCTCACTCTTTGCGTTCGGAGTGATATTCATTATCTACGGGCGTTACGATTTCCTGGCCGTTGCTCTGGTTCTGGCTGGCGCACTCGGAGGCTTTCTCTGGTTCAACGTGAACCCTGCCTCGCTCTTCATGGGCGACACGGGATCACTGGCCTTGGGTGCGGCGTTGGCGCTAATCGCCGGCATGTCGGGATGGCTTATTCTGCTTCCGTTGATCGGGGCTTTGCTGGTTATCGAGATCCTCTCGGTAATTATCCAGGTCGGTTACTTTAAGATCACCGGAGGCAAGCGGATCTTCAAAATGAGCCCAATCCACCACCACTTCGAGCTTTCCGGCTGGACAGAACCTCAGATCGTCCAGCGTTTCTGGCTCGGTTCCGGAATCGCCGGACTGGTAGGTGTCGCGGCGGCGTCGCTCGGAGCGACGGTCTAGTGCTAACTTTGGACGTGTCCCGACGACGGGAAATGCTGGCTCCCATTTTTGAGAAGCTTCCGGCATCGTCGGTGCTGGTAGTTGGTCTGGGAATGCGGACTCACGTGGCGTTGACCCGTTACCTCGCTTCACTCGACTGCCGGATCACTATCAACGATCGCAAGCCGGAGTCCGAACTTCAGGAGGAGATAGGGTTAGTCGAGCACCTAAGTCCTCGTTTGGTGACGGGTGGGCACCCAATGGAGCTGACCAAGGGATTTGACTACGTGTTCGTCAGCTATGGAGTATCCCCCGAGCTGCCGCTAATCCGTGCCTCCGATGATAACGGCGCGACGATCAGCAACGAGATCGAGTTGCTGTTCTCTGTAAGCGAAGCTCCGATTGCGGGAATAACCGGCAGTGCCGGCAAAACGACGACGACGACGCTGGTTGGCGAGATGCTGCGCGCGGCCGGCGCCGACGCACTCGTCGGTGGCAACATCGGCCTGCCGTTGATCGACAAGCTTTCCGAAAAGCGGCCGGATTGGCTGGTGTTGGAGCTCAGCAGCTTTCAGCTAGAGCTGGTACGAGCAAGCGTAGAGATTGGTGCAATATTGAACGTGACTCCCAATCATCTCGATCGCCACCATACTCTACAAGCATACGCACAGAGTAAATTCAATCTTCTGCGTTTTCAGGACCTGGATGGGCGTGCCGTGCTCGGGGCCGAGGATCCGGCGTGCCGGCAACTCGCGGCCGGCTGCACCGGCTGGGTCGACTGGTTTGGCCTTGGCGATGCTTTCACCGACGGCGCTTATTTGGACGACGGATGGCTGAAGCTGGTTGTCGATGGGGGATCGGAAGCGATATGCCACCAGACCGACTTGCGCTTGCTTGGAGAGCACAACCAGCTGAACGCTCTCGCGGCGTCCGTAGTCGCAACCAGGGCCGGCTGCCCAGTGACCGCGATCCGCGATGTCTTGACAAGTTTTGCCGGAGTGGAGCATCGGCTGGAGTTGGTACGCGAGGTCGATGATGTCTGCTATTACAACGATTCCATCGCGACTTCGCCTGAACGCACAGTGGCCGCATTAAAATCGTTGGACCGGCCGGTCGTGCTCCTAGCCGGCGGGCGCAGCAAGCATCTTCCGATTGACGAGATGCTCGAATGGATATTTAGGAAATGCGTTGCGGTATTCGGGTTTGGTGAGTTGGGATCAGAGATAGTGGAGGCAATCGACGCAATAGGCAATTCCGTGCCGCCGGCCCGTGCGATGACTTCAATGTCCGAAGCGTTCGCGCTTGCGAGAGAGACCGCGCTTCCTCAGCAGGCGGTGTTGCTTTCGCCGGCCGGCACCAGCTTCGACGCATTTCGCGACTTCGAGGAGCGCGGCCAAGTTTTCAAGAGCTTGGTGAACGCGTTGTGAGTCACTTCGGACTGCCAATCAGAGAAACAGTGAGTCGGGGATCAGCATGAGCGCTCAGGATCACGTGCAATTCGAGACGGAAAGCTGGCGAAGGCCGGATTACGTTCTGTTGATCTCCGCCGGAATTCTCATAGTCCTCGGACTGAACATGGTGTACAGTGCGAGCTTCGTCGTGGCCCATAACAACCCTCTTTACGCCAGTGATAGCTACTTTCTGATGCGGCAGTTAACTGCCGCTGCGATCGGCTTAGTCGCGCTGCTTTTCGCCGCCAACTTCGACTACCATCGTTGGGCAAAGTTGGCGTTGCCAATCCTGTTAGTCACGATTGGTTTGCTGCTAGCCACGATCGCTAGCCCTTTGGGATACGAGCTGAATGGCGCTCAGCGCTGGATACGTCTTGGCCCCTTCCCGTCCGTTCAGACGACGGAAATTGCCAAGCTTGCATTGGTGATCTATTTCGCCACCTGGCTTTCCAGCCGGCGGGAGCGACTGGGTAGCTTTCGAAATGGCGCTATCCCGTTCGGTATTGTCCTCACGGTGGTCTGTGGTTTGATCATGGTGCAACCCGATCTCGGCAGTGTGGTAGTCATAGTAGGGTTCTCGCTTGCTCTTTTCTTTATCGGTGGCGCCCGCCTCTATCAGCTTGCCCTAGGCATCATCGCCGGCCTTGGGATCTTGTCGTTGTTGGTAGTTACGGCGGGGTACCGGATGCAGCGTTTGGAGGCGTTTCTGTCACCCGAGGCTGACCCGCTGGGCATGGGTTGGCATGTAATCCAGTCTAATATCGCTTTAGGATCCGGGGGATGGTTTGGACTGGGCTTGGGTGCCAGCCGGCAGAAATTCTACTATTTGCCAGGTGCCCACACTGACGCGATCTTCGCTGTGATTGGCGAAGAGATCGGCCTGATCGGCAACCTCGCGACTATCCTCTTGTTCGCGATCGTCGCCTGGCGAGGGTTTCGCATGACTGTACTTGCGCCGGATACGTTTGGCGCGCTGCTGGCGGCCGGAATAACTTGCTGGTTCAGCTTGCAGGCGCTGGTGAACATCGGTGGCTTGACTTCGCTGATACCGTTCACTGGCATACCGCTTCCCTTCGTCAGCTACGGTGGATCTTCACTGGTCATGACGATGGTCAGCGTCGGCCTGATGCTCAACATTTCGCGTCAGATCGAAGAGCGTCGGCCGGCCCAGGGCGACCCTGCGGCAGTTGCCCTGGGCGCGAATGGGTGATTGACGTTGGCCGCAATAACGCCTACACCTGGCGCCAAGGGACAGCTCGACAATGTTCGAGTAATGCTCGTCGGCGGAGGCACCGCCGGCCACGTGACGCCCTTGCTCGCGGTGGTAGAAGAGCTGCGTATGACGGGATTGGATCCAAAGGACCTACTTTTTGTCGGTACATCGTCGAATATTGAGCGCCAGATGATTCTGGCCCAAGGATATTCATTCGAGGCGATCCGGGCGAGAGGATTCGTTTACAAAGGCATAGTTGGCCGCGCTCTTAGCCTCGCGCTGGCATTGGCAAGCACCGTGAGAGTCTTGCTGTTGATAAGGCGCTGGCGACCTTCGGTCTTGCTTTTGACTGGCGGCTACGTCTCGGTGCCGGCGATTCTGGCTGGATGGCTTTCCCGCAAACCAATCGTTTGCATACTGCCGGATGCGGAACCAGGATTAGCAGTCAAGTTGGCCGCCTGCCTCGGCAGCGATATCGCCGCGAGTTCATCCGGAAAGGACTTACGCCTGCCGAAGGACCAAATACACGTTACCGGCTATCCGCTGCGCCGTTCGTTGTTGACCTGGAACCGAGAATCTGCCCGTCGTGAGTTTGGAATTGCCGAAGATGAATTCGTGATTGCCATCTTGGGAGGCAGCAGCGGTGCCCTCAGACTAAACACTGCCGTAGTGGAGAGCTTACCTCAGATGTTGGGACTTGGATTCCTCATCCACGCGACTGGAGCGAATCACTTTGATGACGTAGCTGCTGCTCGCAACCGATTGCCCGAGGATCTACAGGAGCGCTACTTGGCGGCTCCCCGGTTCGATCACAACTACGGTGCCGTGTTGGCGGCTTCCGATCTGGCCATCTCGCGCGCAGGAGCCTCAGTATTGGGAGAGCTACCAGCATTTGCTCTCCCCAGCATTCTCGTACCCGGCGAGTTCGCCGGGCGCCATCAGTGGCGGAACGCCCAAGTACTATCGGATGCTGGCGCGGCTGAAATCCTGGCCGATAGCGAGGTAAGCGGACAGCGTATTCTCGATATGGCTGCCATGCTGCTAAGAAATCCGGACCGGCTGAGTTCGATGAGGGAGGCCGGCTCGAGGCTGGCTCGCTCCGACGCTGCGGTCAGGATAGCCGGCATAACTCTGGCGGTGGCCGCGGATGGAGAACCTGCAGTTGCTTGAACAACCGCACGAGTATGTAATGGGTCTGGTGCTACTGTTGTTTGGCTCCAACGGTTTTCGCCGAGGTTGGGTACGAGAGATTACCGCCCTGGGCGGAATCTTCGTGAGTTGGTTGTTCGGTACGGTGATTGGTCCTCCAATGAGCCAACTGATAAACAGGCTGCACATGGTAGCTTCATTCTGGACCCAGGGAGGATTCGACGGGGCCCATGCGTCAGCGCTGGTGGACTCTCTTGAGGCGAATCCGCTGATAGGTCCCGGAGCCGGCGAGATATTCCAATCGGCCCTGTTCCTAGGACTGAGCGTCGCCTCGCTGCTAGCTTCGAAAAAGATAGCGCCCCCGGCGCACACAAGACGGGCAAGGGCTTTGGGCGGTGTTGTTGGCGTGGCTAACGGCTATCTCTTGCAATACGTGCTGCTCAAATTCTTGACAGCCGAACCCTGGCTGCGCTCGTCGATTCCGCTCAACCTCTACTCAGCCGAGGAGCTTCTCTCGGACAACTTGCTGACCGCAACTCTGGTAGGCGTCGGGTTATTGATCATACTGTCGCTCGCCAGCAATCTCTCCATATTCGCCGGCTCGAGCCGTCCAAATGCACGCCGTTGAGCTGAATCAGGTCAGGGCAACTATCACCCGGCCCTGCCGGCTGCACATGGTCGGTATAGGCGGGGTCGGTATGGCGCCAATGGCCGAAATTCTGGCTCGCCGGGGCTGTCACGTGACTGGCACAGATCTGCGAGATTCACAGGCTACAGCTGGACTGAGGAACAAAGGTATCAGGGTCGAAATCGGCCACCGGCCGTCGCTTGTCCACGAGGCGGACGCGGTCGTTCGTAGCTCCGCGGTACCTGACGAGGACCCAGAGGTGCTTGAGGCCCGGCGATCAGGTGTGGCGGTCTTCAAAAGGGCGCAGGTCTTGGGCGCACTCACCGAGCTTCATCGCACGGTTGCGATCGCCGGCACGCACGGCAAGACGACAACCACCGCGCTGAGCGGATTGGCGCTGACAGCGGCCGGCGCTGATCCCACGATCATGGCTGGTGGCGAGATTCCCGAGCTTGGGTCCGGCGCACGAATAGGAGAGTCGGATCTGCTGGTGGTAGAGGCCGACGAGTTCGATCACAGCTTCCTGAATTTTTCTCCAGCCATCGCGGTCGTGACCAACGTCCAGCCAGATCATCTCGATTACTTCGGCGACGCCAGCCGGGTCGAGGCCGCCTTCGACGCGTTTCTCGACCGAGTCACACCGAACGGCGTAGTTGTGTATTGCCGCGACGATCCCGTAGCCAACGTCTTGGCACGCCAGGCGGGCCGGCGAGCGGTCTCTTATGGTGCCGACAGTCGGGCCGAGAATCGATTGCTCGTTCGCCTACCTCGAGCCGGAGGGTCCCAGGATGTCGAATACGCGTTGGGACGTGACAAGGTCAGCCTCCGGCTGCAATCGCCGGGCCGGCACTATGCGCTGAACGCGCTGGCCGCACTATCCGTCTGCTCACTGTTGGGGGCCGACCTCTCTATGGCCGGCCGGGCTTTAGAAACATTTAATGGTGTGCGCCGTCGACTGGAGCTGATCGGGAGCTACAATGATATCGCAGTCTATGACGACTACGCCCATCACCCAACCGAAATCGCGGCTAGTTTGGCCGGGGCTCGTGAATTGACAGGCGGACGGATTATCGCCGTTTTTCAGCCTCACCTTTACTCGCGCACACGCTCTTTGTTTGATGATTTTTTGGACAAATTCCATATGGCCAATCAAGTTCTCATTACGGACACCTACTCACCGTCTGGACGCGATTCGCCCGATCCTTCGTTTGGATCAGAGCGACTGGCGTCCGCCGTAGGTCATGACGCGGTCCTATATTCAGGCGATCTGAAGGCGACCGAAACCTTGCTGACGCAGATTGCCCAACCCGGCGACACTATCGTCGTGATGGGCGCCGGCAACGTCACCGATCTGGCGCACAGGCTTCCCGGGGTCTTTGCGGGAGTTTTCAACAAATGACGCAAGACCCGTTGGACAGGAGTCCTCATACGAACGCTGTGGCTGAAGAGCGGGTGACGGCTGTCCAATCGCGTAAGCGTGGCCCCAACAACGCTGGCCGCAGAAATCCGCTGTATGACATTGACGCCGAGTTTGTTTTTGAGCAGGTGCCACTCGCCCCCTACACCAGCTTCAGAGTCGGTGGCCCGGCCGATATCTTGGTGGGCGTGCGTCAGATCGATCAGTTGGTCGCGGTCTTGGAGTCGACTGGTAGGTCACAGGAGCCAGTTTATGTCTTTGGACGTGGCAGCAACTTGCTGTTCAGCGACAAGGGCAGGCGCGGGATTGTCGTTCGTAATGAGTCATCGGCAATTGACGAGAGACCTGACGGGGTGATCGCTGTCGATTCTGGCGTGCGATTGCCGGCGCTGGCAATCGAGACGGCGAGAAAAGGCCTTACCGGTCTGGAATGGGTGGTCGGCATACCCGGCACCGTTGGCGGCGCCGTCGCCATGAATGCCGGCGCACAGAGCATTTGCGTCGCTGACACACTGATGAAAGCTGTTGTCTTCGATCGGCGCACCATCTTCGAGGTTGCCGCGCCGGATTTGGAGTACTCATACCGCTCCAGTAGATTGCGCCGAGAGCGCGAGAAGATCGTGCTACAGGCCTGGTTCCAATTGCAGCCGGCGGATCCAAAAGAGTGCCTGAAGCTGATCGAGGAGTATCGTCGCCGGCGAAAGGCCACTCAGCCAACCGATCCGGGCGCAGGATCCATCTTTAAGAATCCGGAAGGTGGATTTGCCGGTCAATTGATCGAAGCCGCCGGCCTCAAGGGCGAACGCGTCGGCAACGCGTTGGTATCGCCAAAGCACGCCAACTTCATCATCAACACGGGCAACGCCACGGCGGCCGACGTCCGCGCACTAATGCAGGTCATCCAGGAGCACGTCATGAATCGGTTCGACATTTGGCTTGAGCCGGAAATCGAGCTAGTCGGCCCGGGCCGAGCCGGAGCGGACGAATGATCCATTATTGCTATGAGAATAGACTGCCCCAACAGCCTCTCATTGGTCATTCGCGACATACCTCGGTCATTCCGGCCCCTCAATTCGTCATTCCGGCGAAAGCCGGAATCCAGAGGGGGTGGGGAGGGGGGATTGTAGCGCTGGGGCTTGTCCCCAGCTTAGGGCGGGCCGCTCGTTCGCGCACGTTGCACCGCCCGCCGTACCACCATTTTCGTCCCCTTGCGCCGCCTTCGCAAGGCCACGGTGATTCCCATCCACGCATATCCCAGGCGAATCATCATTTGGGCGCCAGGTGGGTAACGAGAAGGGAGCTCACATGACAAAGTTGCGTGTCGGAGTGGTTTTCGGCGGACGCTCCGGCGAGCACGAGATCTCGTTGCACTCCGCATCGGCGATCATCGGCGCCCTTGATCCGGATCGTTACGAGGTTGTTCAGATAGGGATCAGCAAGGAAGGCCGGTGGCTGACCGGCCCCGATTCGCATAGCCGGCTCATCGAGGCCACCAATGGAACGCACCCGGTGCATCAATCCGAGAGCTTGCCAATGCTGGACCCGCGGGAATTCCACGGTTCAGACGAGTCTCGAACGCTGGACGTTGTCTTCCCCGTCTTACACGGCCCCTACGGCGAAGACGGCACAGTCCAGGGCCTTTTCGAGATGGCCGGCCTGCCATACGTTGGTGCCGGCGTTCTTGGCTCTGCAGCCGGCATGGACAAGATCGTGATGAAGCGGTTGTTCCGCGCCGAGGGCCTGCCGATTCCTGACTACATGTGGTTCTTGGGTAAGAATATTGCTGCCGACCCTGACGGCGTCGCCGAATCTATAGAAGACAGTCTCGACTACCCTTGCTTCGTCAAGCCGGCCAACCTCGGTTCCAGCGTCGGCATCTCCAAGTCGACGGGTCGCGCCTCGTTGCGGGCGTCCTTGGAATTTGCGGCAAGATATGACCGCAGGATAATTGTCGAACAGGGATTGCCCGATGTCCGCGAGATGGAGTGCAGCGTTCTAGGCAACGAGGATCCCATGGTCTCGGTACCTGGAGAGATCACCTATCAGCGAGAGTTCTACGACTACGATGCGAAGTATCTGGACGAAGAAGGAACCCAGATGCACATCCCGGCGGATGTAGGCGACCAATGCCGGCAGGAGCTTCAGCGTCTGGCCAAGTTGGCTTTCCTCGCAATCGACTGCTCCGGAATGGCGCGGGTGGATTTCTTTGTCGACCGACAAACCGAGCGGGTCACCGTGAACGAGATCAATACGATCCCGGGGTTTACACGATTCAGCATGTATCCAAAGCTGTGGGAAGCCAGCGGCATACCATTCCCTGAGCTCGTCGACCGATTGATCGCCTTGGCCATACAGCGCCGCGACGAACGAAACTCCTTCAGCATTGAAAAGTATGGATAGCGTAGAACCCGCGGACGCCGGCGGAGCTTCAGACCAGGCTAAGCAGGAGTCCCCTGTCCGCCGTGGCGCCCTGTCCAGGCAACTTGGCAATCTGTTAACAAGGCTAGTCTACGGAGTCGCGATACTACTCGTAGCCGGCGCTACCTACAATCTTCTTACCGATCCAGAGTTCAGGTTGCGCCGGGCCCAAATCACCGGGCAAAACCTCCTCTCCAAGAAAACAATCGCCGACCAGATCCAAGTACAGGGACAGAACGTCTTTCTAGCTCGCAAGGCCGAGGTGGCTGAGCAAATCCTCGCCCACAAGGCCCTACAGTCAGTCGAGGTGACCTTCAGGCTACCGGACCTCATCCACGCAAGGATCGACGAGCACCGGCCGGCTTACCTCTGGAAGGTCCACCCGACGCTCTACCTCGTCTCAGCCGACGGCATAGTTCTAGGCACCACTGAAGTCGAGGACAAACCAACGGTTCTGGTAGACGTTGACGGTCAGCCGGTTGAGATCGGCGACCAGGTCGACCTCTCGGCTTTGAAGACGGCCGCGAAGCTTTCGGTCTGGCTGCCAATGCTCGTTGAAATCCGGCCCCGCTACTTCGAATACTCCCGCCGGCTCGGTGTCGTGCTGCCCCATCCGAACGGATTCCGGCTCGCATTCGGCTGGCAAGATCGACTCGAGGAGCGAGCGTCGAATCTTCCGTTCGTCCTCGATACGCTCGAGGAGCGCAACGCCCGCCCCACGCTGGTCGACCTGCGTTTCGTCGACCACTACTATTTTCGATAATCGCGCCAAACCCGTACAATCCCTTCTCATACTCGATTCACGTCCAACCTTGACCTAGCCGCGCAGCCGATCGATATTCGATCATGGATCGTGGTTTTTGGTCCCTCTTGGTTTCGGTGCGCCGGGGTGCCTCTGAACGCAGTCGGTGAGATGAATCGAAAGGAGAGGCCTTATGAGCGCTTCTGAATTAGCAGAAGAGCGAGTCAATCTCGCGTACGAAGGTCCTTACCTCAGGACTATGCTGTGGCTCCTCATCACCTATGTGATCAGTATTTTAGTTATTCCGGCCGCTTGGGCTGCGGCGTTCCTTTATCGCCGGATACTTGCGCGAATTTCTTTTGGCGACGGCACTCGGGCGGCCTTCCAAGGCCGAGCGGGGCAGGTATGGGGTTGGTTCGTTCTTCCGGCTGTTCTGTACGTGATGTGCATCGTCGTTGGTGGGATAGTGTACAACGGTGAACCCTTCTCACTGATCTTGCTCTCCGAAGACATAGAGCGTTCTATTGCCGCCAACGGTGATGCCGTAGCCTTCGCCTTTGTTAACGCGATGCTCACCGTTGGGATATTGGCGATTGTGGTCACATTTTTTTCTATATACGTCCAACTGGTAATTGTTCGGTGGGCGATCGCCGGGATCAATCAGAGCGATGGGCCCGAATTGCATTTCGCCGGACGATATCCTCGTTTGTTGGTCTGGTTCCTGCTTTATGTCGTTTCGTTCTTCACCATTATCGGCTGGGCTTGGGTTGGCAGCGCATACCTCCGGTGGTTCGCTCGCAATATCATCGGTGCCGGCGTACGGTTCGAGTTCCATGGCAGTGGATGGGGCATCCTTTGGCGCGCGTTTGGCATTGCTATCGTAGGCGGCGTGATCGGCGTGGTAGCGGACATGCTCAGCGATGTCTTAGATATCTTGGGTGTGATCTGGTACCTGTGGGCGATGGTTTGGGTCCTAAGATGGCTAATCAGCAACGTCGTCCTGGTCAGGTCGGCGCCGTCACCCGGGATGGCAGCAACGGACATGTAGCTGCCGGCGATCTCTGCAGCCAGACGCCGGGATCCGCTTCGGCCGGCCCGATCCCCAGACGCCGTGGCCTTTCGAGCGGCACCCAAAATGCCGGATAGCAGACATCGATAGGGAGTCGCTATGGGTTACTTCCAATCCGGCTACGAACGAGTCACCCTAGAGTACCGCGGATCCATCGCCGGCACGTTACTACGTTACTCGATCTTGTGGATCCTCACCCAATTGATTTTCCCAACCGCCTGGGGGACCGCGATCCTCTATCGCTGGGTTGTCGAACATATCCGCTTAAGCGATGGTACGGAGGCGTCGTTTGAGGGGCGACCCGGTCAGGTTTGGGGTTGGCTCGCCCTTTCGGCCGGCATCGGCTACGTCCCCGTTGTGGTCTTGATCACGATAATTGGCATCGATCCCTTTGCTATGTTCTTCGATTCCGAAGCGCACCAAGCGGCTCTAGGCGGAGGAGACACTGTTGTTGGAGCTGTCTTTTGGGCACTGGTGTTCTTAACCTGGTTCGTCGTTATATACGTGCAACTGGTGATTTTTCGTTGGGGATTTTCCGGAATCAGGTTGAACAAGGGTCCTGATCTGCGTTTCGCGGGAGGATTTCCCAGATTATTGGTTTGGAATATGCTCATAGGGCTCTCAGTCCTAACCATAGTCGCCTGGGCTTGGGTCGGAACGGCGTTCCTGAGATGGTTCGCAAGTCAGATTGAGGGTGCCGGCGTGCGATTCGAGTTCATCGGGACTGGTTGGGGACTGTTTTGGAGGCTCTTCCCCGTGTACTTCGTGGCACTCTCGGTCACACCAATGATCGCGCTCGATGCGCCATATCCTTGGTGGACCATTGAGTTAATGTGGTTCGTCGTGGGTGCCGTTGAGTTGATCTTGATTGTCAGATGGCTAATCACCAATACAGTGATGGTGAAGTCGACCGGCTCACCTGGCGCGGCCCCCGCACTCCAGTCACCACCCCCGAGGTCCAAAACCCCACCCCCAAAGAGCCCAACTCCGCCGCCGGCAGATCCGCCTCCGGACGTGCCATTCCCGCTCGTTGTCGAGACTAAGTACGGCTAACACACAAAGGGTTCACGCGGTTCGCGGGGCCGGGTTTCAAACTCGCCCAATTCAATACGCGGGAAAAATGCGGTGAGCGCATTGACCGCCGGCTTATAGACGTTCGGCAGACCATGGGTTAATCACCTTGAAGCCGCACCCTTCGAAGCCGTCAACGTCTCTGGTAACAACGGAGGCTCCCACTGATCGGGCAATCGACGCGATTTGGCAGTCGGCCTGACTAATCGGATAGCCGGCGGTCCGACGAATTGACGCGATCGCTGCATACGTTCGTGCGGCTTCGCTGTCGAAAGGCAAGATCCGTTCTGCGAATAGCACACCGAAAGCCCGCTCCGTCGCAGCGGATAGCTCGCGCTTACGGTGACCGCCCGGCATCAACGCGATACCCGTTCGAATCTCCGCTTCGGTGATCGACGTGACGAATAGAGTGCTTGTAGGCTGTTCGTCCAACCAGGCAAGGACTTGCGAATGTGGGCGGTACCGCATTAACTCAGACACCACGTTGGTATCTAGAATGAAGTCCAACGTATCCTCAATCGAAGTTTGGAGGTTCGGGCATATTCTCCCGTTTAGGGAGCTCCAGTTCCACGCCACCTAGGGGCCTGAACAGCGCGTGGATAGCGGTTCCTAGGTTCTTGGTAGGAGCTGCCTCATCGTCTAACGCCGCCCTCAAGATGTCGCGGGCCTCCTGCTCCATAGAACGGCCGTGCTCAGCCGCCCTAATGCGCAGCCTTCGCTTCAGCCCGTCGTCAAGATTGCGCACCGTGATGCTAGCCATAGCGATACCTCTGTGCAGTTCGCACGCTATTATATCACGATTGCATTGCAATCATTAGCGGGCAATGGCGAAACCGGAGGCTGTGAGGACTTGGATGTCGGCCGGCCGTTCGCCAGCATCCCGGAAACTCTGTCGCCCCTGTCCGTGGATATGCTCAACAAATGCGACGCCCACGAGACCGGACGCGTTGCCCCGTCGGTCTTGCCAACAAGCCCGACCGACCGCTACCGGTCCGGAATATCTATCTCCATCTCCAGCAGCAACGAGCTCCGGCTCTTGCCGTGGGCTTCCAGCGACAACGTCGCCGGCACGCCGCCGCCCAACGCGCCGCGCATCACGAAGTTCAGCGCGCCGAGTTGCGGGATTTCGTACCTCGTCACCGGCCCCTTCACCAGCTCAGCGAACCACTCCGCGACCCGCCGGCTGTCTACCTGACGTTCGATCTCCGGGTAGTCCTTGAGGTCGTAGACAATCAGCGATACGTTCGAAACATCGCCCTTGTCGCCGGCTCTGCTGTGCGCTACCTGTCGCAGCTTCGTTCTCATGGCTTGTCTACGGCTCCAGAATGTTGACTTCGGGGCGGACCCGGGTCCTGGGGAGCAAGATCGAGGCGATCGACAACACCTCGCGAACGTCCCGCGTGGCGCCGGAGCCGCCATAGGGGCCGGCGATCCACAATCCCTCCACTTCACGGCCAATCGCCTCGGCCGCGTCGCGATCCGTAGACCGTCCGGCGACCCGAAGCCTGACCTCGGCCGGCTCCGGCCGCCCGGCCGAACGCTGCCGGCCGAGCATCGCATCTACGCCGATCAACTCGGTCTTGACCCCGTCCAACGGCAGCCCAGCCGCTTCCAGCCGGCGCTCGATGATCTCGCCGGCCAAGCGCGCCCTGTTCACGCATCCCTCGCCCGCGTAGCTGATCTGTCCTTCTCCGACGTATCCGTCCAGGTAGCCCACCGAAACTTTCAACGTGTTCGTTGCCGGCCGGCCGGTCGCCCCCCATACCTTCACCCGGTCGGGGCCCGCCTGCTCCATCTCCATACCGGTAAAGTCCGCAACTACGTCTGGCGTGATGTAGTTGCCGGGATCGTGCACCTCGTACAGCAATTGCTCAATGCAGGTTGCCGAAGTGACGATCCCGCCTGTCCCGGCCAGCTTCGTGATGATGGCCGATCCATCCGGCAAAACTTCGGCTATTGGGGAGCCGATGTTGTCCAGCGCCGGTACTTCCTTGAACCCCGGATCGGCAAAGTATCCGCCGGTGACTTGTGGGCCGCATTCTAGAAGGTGGGCGACTGCCGTTCCGGCGCCGAGTATCTGCCATTCGCTTTCTCCCCAACCGAACTTGTGCCGCATACAGGCTAGGTGTAGTGACGGGTCGGCAACCCTCCCAGTGAGAACCAAATCAGCGCCGGCCTCAAGCGCATCGACCAGGGGTTGGGCCCCTATGTACGCGTTCGCGGACACGATACGGTCCTTGATGGACGCTAGATCTCCGCCCTCGTCCAGCAGCTCGTAGTCCCCGTCCTTGACCTCCGAGAGAACGTCGTCTCCGGTGACCACGGCGATTCTCAGACGCTTGATCCCCAACTCTCGCGCGACCGCCACCGCCAAGTCTCCGGCCGCCGCTGGATTTGCCGCTCCCATGCTGGTCACCAACTTGGTGCCTGCTGCGAGGCAAGGCCCCAATAGCGCCTGCAGCCGCCGGCGAAGATTGGGATCATAACCTTGGTCGGGATTCTTGCGCCGGTCCAAGTTGCCCAAGCTGACGGTACGTTCTGCCAGGCATTCCAGTGTCAGGTAACCCAGGTTGCCACAGCTTGCAAGGTCGACGGCCGGCTGAAGCCAGGCACCCTGGTAGCCGGCTCCTTCACCAATCCCCATCGCAGTCCGACCGTCGGTTCGATTCAATTCAGGCACACCCAAGAAACGGAAGTAACGCACATATCAAGTCCGAGACCTCATCTAGGTTTGGAACGGTTGCAGCTACCTTATATTAGGGGCCGCGAATCTCTCAACCTTCATATTCTGGGCTCGTTCGCGGGCCCGCCAAAGATCATAGGCCGCCTGTAGACCAAGCCAGGTTTCCGGTGAAGAGCCGAACGCCTGTGACAGGCGAAGGGCCATCTCGACCGAAATGCCGGCCTTCTCGTTCACCAGATCGGAAAGCGCCTGGCGGGTTAGGCCCAAGCCTTCCGCCGCCCTGGTCACTGTCAAGCCCAGCGGATCGAGACATTCACACTTTACGATTTCGCCCGGATGAGGAGGATTGTGTTGGGTCATCATTTCACCTCCCCAATTATAGTCCGTGTCATCGACACCGACCGCGTGGCCATCCGCGAACCTGAGAGTTCCTCGCCACTTACTCGAAACCGAAACGACATAGAATCCTTTAAGCGCGCCGTTCAGAGGATGGGTCCGGAACCCACATATGCTCGTGTTGTGCGGCACACGACTGTAATCAAGCACAGCGAGAGTGCGTTTCAGCTTTCGGACATGTTCCCGAGAGACTCGCCGCGCCGTGCGACCGGGATAAAGAGGCCTGTGACCTCGATGCTTGAACCAGCGGATCAACCCCGTAGCCTATAGCGTCGTCTGTCACTTACCAATGCACACAAGAACCAGGGCGATTGCGCACCGGCATCGGTCGGAATTCGTTAAAAGTCTCAGACCCACCGTCAACCGAGATTTCGCGTGTGTCCTCTCTTCCGACTTACCCTACTCTCAATCACCCGCCGTTCTCGCGCTCGAAACGTGCTATCCTTAGCCGTACATAACCGGCGATCTACCCTGGTTCCGTAACAATATGTCTCCGCCGCAAGAGAACTGCGAGGGGGTTCTTAGAAATGAGACATGGTTACCGTGGACTCCGGCGGGTTCTGGGTCGCTGGTCCCCCATCGACTCTACTGTGGGGTCACGATGCCAAGTACCAAGACGCTCAGGGCCGGCCACACACTTGGGTACGGCTGGGAAATCATCTTTCTTTGTGCGGAATCCCCAGACAGCTAGCTCGCAATTTAACAATCGACATGCCACCTTCGTTGGAGTCGCGTCGGCGGCTGATCGACGCGTTCCATCAACCGGAAAATCATCGAGGTCGACATGAATACATCTGCACTAGACTGGCGCCAAGAAGGCGATACTCTGGTTGAATTCCTGGAAGCCAAGGCTAGGGAATATGGTCCTCGCCCGGCCATCTATTTCAAGCCCGGGTTCAGGTACCAGACCTGGACTTACCAAGACCTATGGGAAGGCTCCGGCAGAATCGCGAGTCTTCTCCAGCATCGTGGACTTGAAAAAAACGACCGCGTCCTCCTCTGGGGACCGAACTGCCCCCAGTGGGTCCTGGTCTTCTTTGGCTGCCTCAGAGCCGGGCTGGTGGTCGTTCCGCTCGACTTGCGCAGTAGCCCCGACTTCGTCGAACGAGTCGCGTCGAAGACCAGACCCAAGCTGGCGTTCGTCTCGCGTGTCACGCCTGATCGGCCGGACGGGTTCGATGTCCCAGAGATGTTACTGGACCAGATAGAATCTGAATCCCTCAACATGCCGGAACCCCGCCGTGTCGGTCTCGACTGGGACGATCTAGCCGAAGTGATCTTTACCTCCGGCACGACCGGCGACCCCAAGGGTGTGATGCTATCGCACGGGAACTTGCTCGCAAACATGGTAGCGGTGAACGAACAGGCGCCTGGAAAGCCGACAGACCGTCTGCTGTCCCTACTCCCGCTTAGCCATATGTTCGAGCAAATGGGTGGATTGCTGATCCCGCTTCGCAACGGTTCCAACATCACCTATCTTACGAGCATCCAGCCTTCCATTATCGTAAAGACCGCCGGCGAGCGCAGGCCGACGCTCATGCTGCTGGTTCCTCAGGCGCTCAGCGTGCTCATGAACGGTATCGAGCGCGAGGTGGCGCGGCAAGGGAAGGAAAAGGTGTGGCGATGGTCTATGGCCGTCGCGCAGCACGCACCGACCCGGGTAAGGCGCGTCATTTTCAGGCGTGTCCTTCAACGCCTGGGCGGTGCCCTTGAATACATATTCTCCGGCGGCGCGGCGCTCGATCCCGAGCTCGGAGAAAAGTGGGAGCGGATAGGAGTGAAGATCAGCCAGGGATATGGTGCCACCGAGGCCTCTCCCGTGATCAGTTGCCACACTTTCGAACGGCCGGACTTCCGGTCCGCCGGACCTCCGGTTCCGGGCATGGACGTCAAGGTATCTGCCGATGGCGAGCTACTCATCCGCGGTCCGAACGTGACCAAAGGCTATTGGGAGGCCCCAGACCGCACCGTCGAGGCGTTCGAAGGCGAATGGTACAAGACCGGCGACCTTGGTTTCATAGATTCGGAAGGCTCGGTCCACGTCAAGGGTCGTAAGAAGGACATGATCGTCTTGGCCAGCGGACAGAACGTGTACCCGGAAGATGTCGAGACGGTCTTCAACAAGCACCCGGACGTTACCGACGTCTCGGTCGTGGGTCTGCCTAAGGATGACGGCTTGGAAGTTCACGCCGTCATTCTGACGGAGCAGCCGGATAAAGCAGCGGATGCAGTAGCCTGGGCCAACCGTCAACTAGCCGAGCATCAAAGAATTCGCGGCCATACTGTCTGGCCGGAGGATGACTTTCCCAGGACTCACACCCTGAAAGTTAAGAAGCTCGTCGTTATCGACCGTCTGACCAGCGCGACGGCAGCTTCAGCAGTCGACGGACGGCGCTCGCAAGATGATGAGGAGGCAGTTCGAAGTCCAGTCGTAGCTCTGGTGGCGGACATCGCCGGCGTGATGCCCACAGCTGTGGAGCCCGGGTTGGCCCTCGGCGATGACATGGGTTTGGATTCACTTAATCGAGTCGAGCTTCTGTCCGCAATAGAGGAGACGATTGGCGTCTACGTCGACGAATCTAAGGTAACGCCTGGCACGACCGTGTCCGAGCTTGAGGCGCTAGTGGACTCTGGTCCATCGGCGACGGACATCAGGTTCCCTCGCTGGGGAATGGCGTTTTGGTGCAGGGCGCTGAGAGGTCTCTTGCAGAGAGGCATCGTATTCCCGGCGATGACCATGGCCTACAAGATGAGAGTGACTGGCGTCGACAACCTTGACCTCCAAGGTCCGGCACTAGTCGCCGCAAATCACACGCTTCACCTCGACAATGGGATCATTCTGAGGTCGCTGCCTACCCGCTTCCGCCAGAGACTTGCCATAGCCGCGTCGGACCATATGTGGCGAAGCCCCATCCGCAGTCTGGCGATTCCCCTATTGGGCAACGGATTCCCCTTTTCGAAGGAAGGAAACGTCCGCAAGAGCTTGGATAACGTTGGCCGGATCATCGACAACGGATGGTCCGTTCTGATCTATCCCGAAGGAGAGCTGACCGTCGCCGGACCGATGAAGCCCTTCTTGGCCGGGACCGGCCTTATCTGCGTCGGTGGTCGTGTGCCGGTCATCCCACTCAAGCTAAAGGTCATTCGAACGGGCTTCCCCCGCTATTTCCCTCTGTTGAGCCGAGGTGAGGTCGAGATCCGCTTCGGCGAGCCGCTCATATTCGGGCCAGGGGTTACATACCAGGACGCGACGGTGCAAATCGAAGAGGCGGTAAGGGCGCTCTAGTCGACAAGATCGCGCGGTAGTTTCCTCCTGGCTCCAGCTCCCGGCAAGCACCGGGCGTGGCGTCCGGCACCGGCCGGCGGCACCAACGACCGTCGCCCGAACAACGAGAGCCGAGGGTCGAAGAAGGGATGTAGCGCTGGGGCTTTTCCCCAGCCGGGTGAGGGGTGCGGGGCCACAGACCACACCTGAACCCTTCCCTCAACCAATGCACCCAAATTTCATACCTTGGTGTGCCGGCACCAGCCGGCATGAGCGATTGGTACGAAAGCATGTCCCGTACTCCGATCCGGGATGGCCGGCTCATGTCGAGAGTCCAAAGAGAGACATGTAGGGCTGGGACTTGTCCCCAACCGAGGCCCCGCGGGTAGCCCGGCCGGCGCATACCGCCATCCTCGGATCCCTGATTCCCCTT
Source organism: Chloroflexota bacterium (assembly GCA_965220775.1). Taxonomy (GTDB): domain Bacteria; phylum Chloroflexota; class UBA6077; order FW602-bin22; family JBCLEL01. The sequence goes on along the minus strand of OZ244845.1, from coordinate 2,402,253 downwards.
TGACCCCCGGTCTCGTCACTCCGGTGATCGAAGGCTTGCGGTGCCCTGCCATCTGGGGATTGGCGTGTATTATCTTAATGAATCTTAGTCGGAGAATTAGCCCCATGCGCTGGCCACTGACCTTGGCAGTCGTCGTGATCTTTGCCGTAGGCATGGCAAATGTTGAAGCCGCTGCTGTGATCTACATTCGGGAGCTGCACGGTGGCATCGATCCCCTGTCCGTCACGTTGGATTCCGTAGTGAATGAATATGGCGTGATCGAAGTTGTCCGCGAAGCGGCGACGATGGTGATGCTTCTGGCAGTCGGATGGCTCGCTGGCACTAATGTCTACGGCCGGCTTGGATACTTCCTCGCCGCGTTTGGAGTGTGGGACATCGGCTACTACGCCTGGCTGAGAGTCTATACGGGTTGGCCTCGAACTATCTTCGATATTGACATTCTGTTCTTGATACCGTTGCCTTGGTGGGGCCCGGTCATCACGCCGGCGCTAATCGCGCTCCTAATGATCGTCATCGGTGCAATTCTCGCCATCAGGGCAGAGCGGAATAGCGCCTTCAACCCACCAGCGTGGTCGCCCGCCCTGGCGGTAGTAGGAATGCTAATCCTGCTGTACGCATTTATGGAGCCGGCCATTGCAGCTTTGCCCAGCGGTCCTGACGAGGTCTTTTCCCTTCGTCCCATGACGTTCAATTGGCCAGTGTATCTGTTTGGGTACTTGGTCGCCGCTCTGGGCAGCGTCCGAGCGGTAACTTCCTAATTTGACCTGCCGCACAAATTAGGTTAATTTTTATTCAGTCACTACAAGCATTGGTTCGAATCTCTGCAACTTCTACCGGCGAATGTTTCTCCAGATTCCTAGTCAGGTTGCGCAGGTATCGCTACTTGCCGACGTATCTCACGTTTAGCCATATTCGCAGTGGTCGGAGACGAGCAATCCGAGTGAAATTTCGTGAATAGGCGGAGATGGCGCTCCCGGGTGCGGGATCACGCCCAGTCTAATTTGCATTCAAGAGCCGGACATATGAGAGTGCGCGGCCCGATGACTTTGACTCCAGTAACGGCAGCAGTATCAACTGCGGATCGAGGTGCTCCATGGCAGACAGGATTGATAGAGATCGCAGGGGAGGGCAACCCGGCGATTACGAAGACATGTTTCGCCACATATTGGAGTTTATCAACAAGCGCCCGGCGCCCGGCGGCGATTCCGCCGAATCGTCGTCCGATAAAGATTCTTTCGACGAGGCTGATGACCCCTTCTGGATGGACTTCGAGCAGATATTCTCAAACTTCGAAGCTTATGAGTCGAGAATGGGTCTTCCAGGACTCGCGCGCTCCCGCGCCAGAGGGATGCTCAAGGCCCTAAATCTTGACCCCGACGACGAGGAGTCGATTCGCCGGCTCGCCGTGTTTGCGGCGATGCACGTTTTGGAGGGACGCGAGATTGCCAACGATCCTCCACCGTCGGTCATCGAGGTCGACGCGATTCATCTGTATAGCCCTGTCGTAAGGTCTGCCAGCCGTCAGAAGAACGGCGACTTTGAATTGAGGTTGGACGACGGCAACGTCCGAGTTACTCTTAACTTGCACCATTGCATCGACGTGCACGGTCTCATCGATCTTGTCTCGAAAATGTCGGCGGACCTACTCGGTGAACGACAAACCGAATCACGCCCAACGGTCCAGTTCGAGTTCTTTTTCATTTCGCACGGTGTAGAGCATTACCGGGAAAACGACGGCCACCGACATAAGGATTCGATAATGTTTCTGCCGGCAGGCGAAGACTCTACACCGGCCATCGTATGCCATCTGGACTCGCGGTCGGCTCAAGAGATGATCTCGCGGCTCGAAAGCGCCGGTAAGTAGATTATCCTGGACTGCCGGATGATTAGGGGTCTCTGAAAGGCGAATACACGGCTCCCGCCCTGAAGAGGCCACCCACCGATTAAAATTTGAGCGTTTCTCCACGGTTGGGCCTCCGAGCGGATAGTGGCGACCGACTACCGGCCCGCGCGTCTCGGTCTAACAGTCGATCTTCGATCCACTGCGCGGCAGGTTAGGCCTACGTTGATCGGTTAGGCGGACCGTCTTAGCGACAGGAAGAATAGTGGCACACCGAGCGCCATAAGTATCAGGCCGGCTCCGGCCCAGAATGGGTCGCCGGACATATAGCTGCCGCCCAGAATGTCGAGTCCCTGGAGCACCCAGGTTAGGCCTACAATCGCTAACAGGGCGCTGATGATCCGGCCGGTCCATCTCAGCATCGATCACCTCCGGGCATTCAGTTGCGTCCTCATTCTCCGGGTAACGGTCATTTTGCGCTTGGTTCCAGCCAGCTAAAGATCCGTCGCCGGCTACTTAACCGCGAGTCGCAATTGCGTGATAGGGTTGTTTTTGGACGTCCAACCAATACAAAAAACAATAGTAAGGTAAACAATCATAGTAGCTGAGAAAAAGTTCTGGTCTTGCATTTCTGCGGTCTTAGCACCGTTCATTGTCCTTTTAACAGCGTGTACGATCGATAGCTCCAGGCCGGTTACCCCTGGTTTAGACAGCCGGTTGGTGGAATCCCTTCGACAGGCCTCCGCGGATCAAACCCCTAGACCAGCTCGGGATGGTGACGAGACAGCCTCGCCTCTGTTGACATCTTACCCCGGTCCAGCGACGAGAGTTGCTCCTTATCCTTCGCCGTTGAGGCCCCTACCCAGCACGCCAGCTAGAGTCTACTTCCCCCTCATAGGCAGCTCGTCCCGCGCGGCTGCTCCGAGTAGTACGCCCACACCGTCATGGACCAGCACAGCCGTCTCGAAGCCGGAACCAACGCCCACCATAACCCCCACGCCGACGCCCACTCGCCGGCCCCTTCGGCCTACCAAGTTGGGCATCGGGGTGTACGCAAGTGGCGGCAGCATGGAAACTCCAATGGATCGAGCTCGCCCCTCCATCATTTTGCTGATGGATCCCAATATCGACTTCGCGGAGAACGTTCGTAAAATGTTTCCGAAAGCGTTTATCGTCGGAAGGAAATATGTGGCAGATCAGCCGCTGGACAATCCTGCCGAGCGTGGCCGAGCATTCGCCGATGAAGTTGCCAAGGTCGCGGTCCCTCTGAAAGGCGTGGTGGACGCCTGGATGAGCTACAACGAGGTAACCGATAACCAACGCAAAGAATCTTATGTCGCCTACAATATCTTTCAGACCGAATTCGCCCGCCGGCTGCAAGATCACTACGGCATCTCAGCGGTTGCGGCTAACGACGCCTCCGCGACAGTAGAAGTTGACGATTACGCCAAATACTTTTCTGAAGCAATCTCCACCAGTCACTATTTCGGCTTGCACGCCTATTCCCCGCCAGAGGCGCGCTCATTCCGCGAGCCGGCCGGACAAGAGTTGATGCTCCGTTACCGCCGGATAAAGGTGGAGTTGGATCGGGCCGGAGTGAGACATGGACCATTTGTATTTACTGAAGTGGGTCTTTGGGATGGGTTTCGCGACGTGACTTCCGGAGGCGAAATGGTCAAAGACTTTATTTGGTTGGCCGAGGAAATGAACAAGGACGCGTACGTTAGAGGATTCATGGTTTTTGGTTTGTTCAACCACAACAACGAGCGCTGGTACGGGTTCAATATCAATACGTCAAGAATTCTAGATGGAATCGGAGAATATAACACCGAGCCCTTGCGTGAGGAAGTGACGTCTACTCCCGAAAATAGCAACTAGGCACTCGTTCGCCTATACCTCCACGCCCAGGCTTGTAGCAGCGTTCACGATCTGCTCCCAGGTCTGTTCGGGAAGCGGAATGCCCTCTGTCGAGCGTTGCTCGAACATCCTCAACTCCGGCTCACCGGGGATGAGTACTTCCCGGACACCCGGTGCCGGCGGTATGTCCCTGATGCGTCCGATGAGGGCGTCGGACAGCGAATGGAACTGGTCGAGTGGGCGAAAAGCTTCAGGGTCGATCGCTATTATAAAGGTGCCTGACGTACCGTAGATCGACTTGCCCAATTGCGTCTCCGCATAAAGCGGGGCGCCCGTCAACGCGCCTCCCAGCAGATCCACTGCCACCGAAAGACCGTAGCCCTTGTGGCCACCAAAATGCTGCATTGTTCCGCCGTCGAAGAAGTCCTGTGGATCGGTGCTGGGCCGGCCTTCCGAGTCGAAGATGCACCCAGGTGGAAGTTGTTCGCCCTTTTCCGCCGCTACTCTGATCTTGCCGGCCGCGACCTGGGTCGTCGCAAAATCCATCAGCACCATAGGAATCTTGGTCGCCGGGAATCCCATCGAGATCGGATTCGTACTCAGCACTGCCTTCGATCCTCCAAATGGCGCTGCGCCGGGTGGAACGCCGAACCCTCCAGCCGTGACCAGCGCTATTATCCCAGCCCGCGCGGCCAGCGTGGAGTACTCTCCCAGTCGGCCAATGTGGCTACAACGCACCACGCCAACGCCAGCGATTTTGTGCTGGCGGGCCTTTTCGATAGCGAGCTCTGTGGCATATTCGACCGAGACCTGCCCGAATCCCCAGTTGCCGTCCACCAGCGTCATTCCTCCGCTTTCGTCCAGAACACTTGGCAGCGCTTCTGGTATGATTTCCTTGTCCTCGATCCGATCCAGGTATTCCATGATGCGGAAGACGCCGTGCGAGTCATGTCCGGTCAGATTTGCATCTACCAGTGCACTCGAGACCCGCTTTGCAGTCGCGTGGGGAGCGCCGACTCGAAGGAATATCTCATAGCCAATCTTTGAGAGCTCGACGGCTGACTTGGTTATCAATTTGCGTACTCCTAGGGATCTATTGTTTTGCGGTCAAGCAAGTAGGCCAAGCGTGACGCCGCCTCGGATGCGCTCATTTTGCCTATCTTGCAATCGCCCGCTTGAGTAAGTCTGGGTAAGGACTGCGGAGAATACCTGTAATGATTAGGGCTTAGCCTTCCTGGCCGCCTTCTTCTTGCTGTCGACCGCGTCGGAGAAAGTCCTCTAGATCACGGACCAATGCGTCAGCGTTGGGAAGTTCAGGCGGTCCCGTCGGTGTTTCGGGTGGCGAAGGTGGATCGATGGCGCGTTCGTCGGATTCGCGAAATCGAGCCTCTAGCTGTTTGACATACGCTGAGATCTGAGGATTGCCCTTGATAGCCGCGTCTACTCGAGCTTCAAACTGCTCCGACTCGGCTCTAAGCTCCTTGAGATCGAGATTCAAATCGAGTAGGTAGTTGACCTGGTTTACCAAGGCCACCTGCACTTTCGGATTTGGTGAAGCTGCTACGTAATGGGGAACATTGCCCCAGATGCTGGCGGCCGGCACGTCTTCGTCCCGGCAGACGCTGTTCAACACACCCACAATCCCCGTCGGCCCTTCGTAACGCGTCGCCTTCACGTCCAAGTCTTCGAGACGGCGTTGCAATTGCGGACTGCTGGCTGTTCCATTGAGCGTCACTGGCAACGAGTGCGCTACATCGGCGAGTAGGCCGCCGAGTGTGATCACTAAACCTACTTCGTACTCTTTTACTACGTCCATGACTACCCGGACGAACGATCTCCAACGCAACTGGGGCTCCGTGCCCACGAGTACGATAAGATCGTTATCCGACGCTAGCCCCGAAGCGTAGAAAAAGGCGGTTGCCGGCCAATCGATCTGCCGATGGAGTCCGCCGACCAGCCGGACGCGCGGCCGCGTCTCGGTAAAGACGTGGAACTCTTCCGGGTCGATCTCCGCAAACTTGTGAGCGGAAAGCTCCTTGATGAAATATCGAGCAGCCGCAGTGGCCGACTCGCCTGCGTCGTTCCATCCGGCGAACGCGGCCACCAGCGAAGGGTTGCGCAGCTTCGGTCTGTCAAGCATATGGATGTGTTCCATACTGGATCTCCTCTGCTCAAGAGCTGGGCACCTGAACCAGAACTACACCAAGACTCGCCTGCGGCGTGGACTATCCGGCAACGCCGGGCGCGCTGCCTCGATCCCTAGACAGTGAAATTCTCTTGCCTATTCCCGCTCGGCCAGCGGCAAATAGCTCCGCTCAGGCGGTCCGACGTAGTTGGCTCGTGGCCGTATGAGTCGGTTATTGGCATACTGCTCCATAAAGTGTGCCGTCCAACCGACTGTCCGGCTGGCGGCAAATACCGGCGTGAACAGCTCGGTTGGCACTCCTAGGGCTGCGTAGACAGAGGGTGAGAAATAGTCGACGTTTGGATAGAGTTCTCGATGCGAGCGAACTGCCTTCTCGACTTCGATTGAGATGTTGATCCACCGCTCGGTGCCGGTCATCCCGCCCACGTCCTCAGCCATCTGACGAAGAATTAAAGCGCGCGGATCCCAGGTCTTGTAAACACGGTGCCCGAAGCCCATTATTTTCCGTTTATGGGCAAAAGCATCGTCCACGTAGCCTTTCGCGTTCTCCGGCGCCTCGATCTGCTCGAGCATCTCCATCACAGCTTCATTGGCTCCACCGTGCAATGGCCCCGACAATGCGGCTATGCCCGATACCGTGGCGTCGTAAATGCTCGCCAAAGTAGCGGCGGTTACTCGGCCGGCGAAAGTTGAGGCGTTCAGTTCGTGCTCGGCGTGGAGAATTAACAGGATGTCAAAACACCTTACCGCCCTGTCCGAAGCTTCTTTGCCCGTCAACATTCGCAAAAAATCGGCCGAGTGGTCGAGACTCGGGTCAGGCGCAATAGCCGGCTTTCCCTGGCGGATCGCATTGATGATGGCGACAAGCGTTGGCATCGCGGCAGTGAGCCGGACAGCCTGCTGCCTCACTTCCTGTGCGTCGTCGCTTACGCCGTATACTCCGTTGCCCAGCAGCGACACCGCGGTCCTGAGCATTGTCATGGGATGGTTCTGCCCAGGTATCGCGCTGAGAGCTCCGACGATCCAGTCCGGCACCTCGCGGGCGGCCGCTAGATCCGACCTGAGCTGTTTGAGATCACTCTTGGTCGGAAGTTCTCCATGCCAGAGCAAGAACGTCGTCTCTTCGAAGGTTGAGTGCTCCGCGAGATCCCTGATTGAATACCCGGCATAGGTGAGCTTGCCCACCAGGCCGTCGACCGTGCAGATAGACGAGTCCGCCGCGATTACGCCCTCTAGCCCTTCAGCAGATCCTATCGACATCCCCTCTGCTCCTGGACAAAAACTCTCCGGTCGCAAGATCGTGGCCGGACCCTGCCACTTTCGACGTCCGGCACCCATGTTATCGCATCGCGGAAAACTTCGCATTCCAACGCCGTACCCTCCGGCGTCAGTTTGATTGCCCATGGGAGTCCTAATACAATGGTCCTGCCGGCCGACGTAGCTCAACGGCAGAGCAGCTGTTTTGTAAACAGCAGGTTGTGGGTTCGATTCCCTCCGTCGGCTCCATTGTTTAGCCTTATTCTACGGGCTTAAAGCCGATTCCATTAATCTGGTGGTTTCGGGCAGACATCCAATTGACAGCCAAGTTGACAGCCACCAGGTCAGACTCTAGTCTGTTCGTGTCAGGATCGCATCCATCCGGTCGGCCGCCTCTCGCTGCATCGCCGGCATAACGTGTGAATAAGTGTTCATCGTCAGTCTGATTTGGCTGTGCCCTAAGGTTTCCATGACGATCCTGGGATGTAACCCCTGGGCGAGCAGAAGAGACGCAAAAGTATGGCGCAAATCGTGAAATCGTAGCTTTGGCAGGCCGGCTCGGGCGAGTTTCTCCTGAAACCCCCGTGTGACCTTTCCCCCGTCGAGCGGCGTCCCAATAGTCGTCGTAAACACTAGGCAGTGTTGACATTTCATCGTAACCAGATTAGCGCGCCGACGAAATAAAGGAAGCTGAGGTAGCAACTGGCCAGCTTGTTGAACCTGCTGAATATGCGCCTATACTGCTTGATCTTGCCAAAGAAACACTCCACAAGGTGTCGTTCACGGTACAGATGCCTGTCGTAATCACGCGGAGTGATACGCTTCGATCTCGGAGGTATAACCGCAATCGCTCCACTTTCAGCAATGACCCGAAGGAATCTATCAGAGTCATACCCCTTGTCGGCAATGACGTACTCGGAGGAGTAATCGGCCACAAGTGCGTCGGCCTCGGTTATGTCGTGCCTCTGAGCAGGGCTGAGTCTGAAACGCAGAGGATTCCCCAGAGCATCAACGCTCACATGCACCTTGGTGCTGAATCCGTCCCTACTGCGACCGAGAGCCTGTGAGCACTGCCCCCTTTTTTGGTGGATGCCCCACCAGCACAGGGATGAGCGCGCATTATGGTACTGTCAATGATCAGACTCTCCATATCGGCGTCTTCGATGAAGTGGCTGTACATCCTCTCCCATATACCTTTTTGAGACCTGCGCACGAATCGCTTGTATATGCTGCTCCACTTGCCATACTCGGCCGGCAGCAGTCTCCACTGGGCACCACTGCGAGCCATCCAAAGGACAGATTCGATGAAGCGACGACACTCGAACTCCTTACCAACGTAGACATCTGGGCAATCTCTGAGACACTGTTGGATCTTTGTCCATTGATCGGCTGGAAGCTGTATTGATGACATATAATCAATATCTGCCAAATGTCAACACTACCTAATCGGTTGGAGGTCCGCGAATGCGTCTGAAAGGCAAAGTCGCCCTCATAACCGGGGGCGCGGGAAGGATCGGCGGAGCCACCGCCAAGCTGTTCGCCGAGGAGGGAGCGAGGATCGTCATCGCCGATGTCGACGATACCGGGTCGGAGAAAATGGTCGGCGTGATCCGGGCGGCAGGCGGTGAGGCCGCGTGGGTGCACGCGGATGTCGAGGGCGAGGATGACATCAAGGAGATGGTGACGTTCACCATCGACCGCTACGGTAAGCTCAACTTGATGATGAATAACGCCCTTTACAGCAAGGGGGGAAATGTCGTTGAGTTGGAGCGTGCCGACTGGGATAAGGGCATCAACGTCATGCTCCGCTCCATCTATCTAGGCGGCAAGTATGCGATTCCTCGCATGATCGAAGCGGGTGGGGGGTCGATCATCAACACGGCTTCGATCCATGGCTTGATGGCGGCGGTCCGTCACACAGTGTACGAGTCGGCAAAGGCCGCGGTGATCAACCTCAGCCGGGAGATCGCGGTCAGCTTTGGGCCGCAAGGCGTTCGCTGCAACGCGATCTGCCCTGGCCAAACCGTCGCCGAGGAGATGGCTCTTGCGTGGACAAAAGTCCCAGGCCTGAGCGAACAGGAAGTTGCGAAACGCGAACGCCAGCTTTCGTATTACCCGCTTGGACGCCTGGCTCGACCGATTGACATCGCTTACGGAGCCCTTTATTTGGCATCCGATGAGTCGGCTTTCGTCACCGGGACCGCCCTGGTGATCGATGGTGGACTGACTGCTTGGCTCCCTGGTGTTTACGACTAATAGTTGGAGTAGCAGTTTGGGGGAGCGGTTTCGGCCTCGGAGTCTAACGTGACCCAACTGGGTAAGGATCGAATGCTAAAGTGTCGGATACTCTTGGCAAGCGCGATCTGACGTGGCGGTCATCCCCAGGTGAATTAAGCGCAACGGCCGCGTTGCTGCCAGCAGGTGAATGACATGATCTACGGCGTAATCCCAGGGGTGGGGGACAGGGTTTCGCGGCTGGTGCTGGGCGCCAGCCGATTCTCGCCAGAACGAATGGAACTGGCGAGGAGCATGCTCGACTCCTTCATGGCGGCCGGCGGCACGACCGTCGACACCGCCTACGTGTACGGAGATGGCGAATGCGAACGTGCTGTTGGCCTATGGTTGCGCGAACGTGGCCGTCGGGATGACGTGATCATCATTGGCAAGGGAGTAAGCTACGGCCCGGACGGCGAGGATCGCGTGTATCCTGAGGCAATTGCCGAGGAGTTGGCCGAGAGCCTCAAGCGCCTCGGCGTGGACACTATTGACGTCTATCTGCTGCATCGCGACGACATGAGCGCGCCGGTTGGACCGATCGTCGAATGCCTCAACGAGCATATTGCGGCCGGGCGCATCCGCGCCTTTGGGGGTTCGAACTGGACCCACCAGCGCATTGATGAGGCCAATGCTTACGCCGCGGTTCACGGGCTTCACGGCTTCGTCGCGAGCAGTCCCCACTTGGCGCTTGCCGTGGCCAAGGAGAAAGGGTCAAGAGGTGTGGTTCAACTCGCGGGCGACGCCACGGCGCTGGCGTGGTATCGCGAGCGCCAATTCCCGTTGTTCGCCTGGTCGTCGCAGGCGAGAGGGTTCTTCTCCGGCCGATTCGCACCTGATGCGCCCGATGACCCGAGTATGGTCCGCGTCTACTACAGCGAGGACAACTGGGAGCGGCTGCGGCGGGCGCGGGAGGTGGCGGCGCTCCACGGATGCACGCCCACCCAGGTGGCCCTGGCCTGGATGCTCAACCAATCCCTCAATGTCTTTGCCCTGATCGGACCGCACACAGCACCGCATCTCCAGGATTGTCTGGGGGCTCTCGAGGTGCATCCGACGGCGGAGGAGGTTGCCTGGCTCAATTTGGAGATGTAGTTGTCCCCGGACTATCCGCCTAGGTCGGCGGGCGTTAACGTAGACGGTGAGGAGGCTGGGAATGTCGAGCGTAATTAAGATCGGGGTGGTGGGCTGCGGGCAGATACTGACCGGACACCTTCACGCCTTCAAGGCGCTGCGCGACGCGGGCTTCGACAACTTTCGGATCACGGCTCTCTGCGAACTCAAGATCGAGTACGCGCAGATCTTCCGGAAGCGTGGCGAGGGTCCCACTCCCCACCCAACCAAGGCGGTGACTAGCTCCTGGGGCCCCCACATGTACGTTTCCGACATCCACGATGATCTCCTCCCAGCACTCTACACTGACTGGCGCGAGATGCTCAAATCGGCCCATGTCGACGCCGTGCTGATCCTGACACCGATCTATCTGCATCACCAGGTCGCGCTGGAGAGCCTCAGGGCGGGGAAACACGTCCTGGCCGAGAAGCCGCTAGCAGTTAGCGTCAGGGCCGGCCAGCGCATGGTCGAGGAGGCCCGGGCACGTGGGTTGAGCCTGGGTGTGGGCGAGTCGGTCCGCTACGGAGAGGAGGCCAGGATCCCGAGGTGGCTGTTGGATTCTGGCCGGATCGGCAGCGTTCAGATGTGGTTATCGGGACGGATGGGTGACCCGGACTGGTCTCCGGACCTAATCCTCGGAAACACACCCTGGCGCCACCAGAAGCTGAAGGCGGGCGGGGGCTTGGCTGTGGACGCGGGAGTACATCTGTTTAGCCAGATTCGCTACCTCTGCGGCGAGATCGAGGAGATGAGCGCTATGGCCACTCGGCTGGAGCCACGCCGGGTCACCCGGGACGACTCTGGCCAGGTGATCCAGTCGATGGAGAGCGACGTGGAGGACTCGTACTTCGCCCACCTGAAGTTTGCCAACGGGGCCCTAGGTGCGATCTTTGACGGCGCGGCAGGCCACGGGGAGCCAACCGGCATCGAGCAAGGGGCAGCAATTTACGGGACGAAGGGGTGCATAAAGGGTGGTGAGATCATCCTCGACGGGGGTCAGAGGGCTTCGTTCAGGGATCTATTCGCTGAGCAGGCCCCGACCGAACTGAAGGAGAGTTGGTTCCCGCGGGGCATCCGGAACCACTACGCGCTGGAGCAGCTGGACTTCCTTCGTTCGATTGAGAGTGGAAGACCGATGGAGACCGACGGCGAGGAGGGGGTGCGGGACCTGGGCTGTGCCTTTGGCGTACTGGAGTCGGCGACTGTGAACCGGCCGGTAAAGGTGGCCGAGGTGCTGAGTGGTGAAATCGACGCGTATCAAAGGGAAATCAACGAGCATTACGGGTTGTGAGTAATCTGGAAATGGGGGCCGAGAACTCTTCTGCTGAACTCGAAGTAGAAGTCGTTCGGCAACCAGGTGCTCAATGATCCGCAGCCATACAGGCAACGCACCCAGATGAAACGGAATGAGGAGGAGACCACCGTGGAGCATACCAAGCCCTTGACGTGCCTTACCGACGAGCAGCGGCGATTCTGGAACGAGAACGGCTATGTGATCATTCCCAGCGCCCTTTCGGCGGCTGAAATCGCGGTGCTGAGCGACGCATTCGACCGGCTCGAGCGCGCGACGCGGGAGCAGACGGGAAACCGGGATGGGTTCCTGGTCGTTCGGCCGATCATCGACAAAGACGACGCCTTCCTGAACCTGATCGATCACCCAAACCATCTCGGGATCGTCTGTGACCTGATGGGCGCCAACATCCAAGTGACCGAATCGGTCATCATGAGCCGGCCGCCGACTCATCTGGCTGGCACCCGTTGGCACGATGACGGACCGTCGCCCTACCGCTACCCGCGGGTGAACGGCCTGATGCCGCTGATCCAGTTGCGTGTCGGCTGGTTCCTTCACGACATCGACGATTCGGACATGGGCAACTTCGTCCTGGTCCCGGGCAGTCACGTTAACGGCTTCCCGAACGGCGCAGTGGACACGCACCGACTCACTGCGCGCGGGACGGACGATCTGGAGGACGTCGTCTCGGGCGTACCAGGCGCCTTGCAGTTGACCCTCAAGGCGGGCGACGCGTTCCTGATGCACAACGGGCTCTGGCACGCCGTGTCGCGCAACACCTCGGGCGTGACTCGGCGCAACTTGTACTACATGTACGGGCCGATTTGGGCGCGAATCGGAGACTACAAAGAGCCGCCGGAGACCTTGCTGGCCAAGTGCGACCCGATCAAGCGCCAGTTGGCGGGGGGCTGGATGGGTCCCAACCCTGAGTTCTACGCCGGGATGGCGCCGGAGGACGAGTGGGCGCCGCTCGTGCGCCTATTCCACGGCAAGAGCGTCCGCGACGTCGAGCACGACGAGAACGCGATCCACGAGTCGAGTTGACCTAGTTGGTCATCCCGAAATTATCTGGCGATCGGAAGCTGTGCCGCGGTTCCCCCGAGTCGGCGCTGGCGCGCGCAGCGCCGCCGTTCGCGGCCCGGACCGTCCCCAACGAAAGGTATTGGCGCGGCAGGCCACGGGGAGCGAAGCGGCATTGAACGGGGGGCAGCAATCTGAGGATCGACTATGGACCGACGGGAGTCGCTCGACGGTGCCAACTACGTCATCGTCTCGATACTGGCCGGAGGTTAGAGCCTCTCGAACGCGAGCAGCGCATCTGCCTCAAGTATGGTGTTGATCAGGCGGTTGCATGCACTGCCGGGCCCGCCGGTGCCTTCCACGCGCTACGGTACATTCCGGTTCTACTTGATATTTGCAGGGATATGGACGAGTTGTGCCCGCACGCTTTGCTCTTGAACTACTCCAATCCAACGCCGATTACGACGTGGACCGTCACCGAGGCGACCAAGATATGGAATGTCGGCTTGTGCCATAGCGTGCAGGGAACCGCTGAGCAGATCGCCGGCTACTCAGGTGCTCCGATGGGGGAGGTCACTTATTGGGCGGCAGGTATCAATCATCAGTCGTGGTTCTTGCGCTACGAGTGGAATAAACAGGACGCCTATCCGCTCCTGTTCGAAAAGATGAATGACCCGGAAATCTATCGAAATGACATGGTCCGATTTGAGCTGATGAAACACTTCGGCCACTTCACCACCGTGTCTAGCTGGCATAATTCAGAGTACGTCCCATACTTCCGACGCCGGCCCGACCTCATCGACCGGTATGCTCCCGGGGTCGGATACTTCGCTGACGTTAACGCCGTGATGCATAAACAGTCCGCGACTGCCCGGCGCGACCTTCAACGTAAAGAGGCCTTCGGCGATAAACCCGTCGAAATCAAGGCGACGCACGAGTACGCGCTGGCGATCATCAACTCGATCGAGACGAATGAGCCGGCCCGAGCAAACATAAACCTCATGAACACCAACTTGATCACGAACCTCCATTACTCGTGCGTGGAGGTTCCGTGCCTGATCGACAACGCCGGAGTCCATCCTTGTTACGTCGGCGATTTGCCGCCGCAATGCGCCGGCCTGAATCGCAACCGAAGCAATCAGGATGAGTTAGTAGTGAAAGGCGCCCTCGAAGGAGACCGCAAAGCGATCGAGCAGGCTGTCGCTTTGGATCCGCTCACGGCCGCAGTGCTCACTCTCGACGAGATCAAAGCGATGGTTGATGAGCTGTTCGCCGCACAGCGAGAGGAGATTGCCGTCTTCGCATAGCGGGACGCGGGGCGAGCTGAGACCCAACTGATTGCGGCTGCGGGCTTGCCTCTAGTTCGGCTAAGCTACCGAAGGAGTGATTGTGGGTGACCCTGGCACCCAGCCAGCGCCAAATATGCTCTCGCGGGTTCAACTTCGGCGCGTGGCTTGTTGTCCCCTACGTAGCATTCCGACGACTCACTCGGGACGCCCACCTTTTGGACCAACCATTCGGATATTGCGCAGGCGCGGCCCGCGCATTGCCGACTGACTAAGAAGCTGCTCATAATGTTTTGTGGCGTTGCGGATATGTGTGCGAATTGCGTTCTCTGCCTGCGCAGCATCCCCGCGTCGGAATGCCTCAACAATGGCTGAGTGTTCGCTGATCGCGATCTGATACCGTTCGCCTGGATCTCTTGATTGGTACGCTCGAAGGTGGATAATAGCCTGCTCGTGCCAGCGCATGACGAATGCGTTACCATTGAGCCCCACGATCAAGCTATGGAATCTCCCGCTTGCGGCGCCCAGGAGTCGGCTCAAATTGTCCACGTTGTTCTCGCACAGTCGTTGATACTCGCGGGCTGCTTCCTGTAGTTGTTGTACGAAACGGGGCGTGACTCTGTCAAAATGGTCGCGCACAGCGGAGGTCTCCAGAAGAAGTCGAGCTTCGAAGAGAGAGACCAGTTCGCTGGGATTGAGCTGGGTCACAAAAAACCCACGACGTGAAACCAGAGTCGCGAGCCCCTCCGAGGTCAATCGAGTGAGCGCAAGCTTCACCGGCGTTGGACTGATCCCCATCTGCTTGGCCAGTCGCTCAGGATTTAGACGTACGAGCGGCGGGAGACGCTGTTCGATGATCGCATCCAAGAGCTCTGCGTAGGCCAAATCTGCAAGCCCCAGTCGTTCTTCAGCCATTTATCGCCAAAAACCTCGTGACAATAGAGTTCTTTGTTGCATTTCATCAACTGCTATCTGCAGCTATCCTATCAAATACTAAATCTGGATTCTCACAAAGAATATCGATCCTATATTTTTGCGTGATCGCGTGATATAGTACGTCACATATATTTCGGCACTTGCGAGGAGAGGGGGTGAAACCCAGGACGGGAACCACCGTAGCGGGAGTAGCTTAGGTTCAAAGGGGGCATGGCATTCGAATACTTGATCAGGTGTTTCCTGGTTTGCCTTTCGGGGTCCGACCGTCAACCGTTTAGTCGCATAAGCGAATAGGGAGGAGAATTCCCAATGGAAGCGAAGTTTCTATCCAGCAGGTTTACTCGTCGTTCGTTCTTAGCCGGTTTGGGCGCTGCCGCGGCCCTACCAATCCTGGCGGCCTGTGAGCCACAGATTGTTGAGAAGACAGTCGAGGTGCCGGTCGTCGTGAAGGAGACTGTCATTGTCAAGGAAGTCGTTGAGAAAGAGGTCGTTGTCGAGAAGCCGGTCGAGATAGAAAAACAGGTTGTCGTCGAGGTCGAGAAGGAAAAGATCGTCGACCGTGTCGTAATGGTCACCCCCACGCGAGTCCCGCTGACCGGCAAGATCACTATCCTGGTGGGTGAAGAATACGGGCTCACGACGCCAGAGACCAGGACGCCGATCGCCCAGTCCATTCTCGATCTCTTCGACGAATACCAGAGAGACGTGCAGCCGGGCGTCAAGCTTGAGTTAGAAGAAATCGTTACGCCCGAGGGGTCGGTCTACTACGAAACCCAACGGACCCGCGCCATAGCCGGTAATATCCCGGACCTTAACATCTTTGAGCCGAGACCGTCGACGATGAACCCGGGCCTCTTCTACCAGATTCCACAGTTCGTGCTGGACGAGCCCAACCCCTACAGCAAGAACGCGAGATGGTGGGACGATTTCCCATTTGACGGCATCTCCTTTGGCGGCTACGCTGGCGCCGAGCCCGGAAGCTACTGGCAGGTGGCCATGACCAGGACCGGTGCTGGTGGCGCCCTGGGTATGGGTTACAATCGCGACCTCTTCGAAAAGGCGGGTATCGAATCGCCGTTGACCAACCCACCCAAGGACTGGGCCGAATTCATGGATTGGCACAAGAAGCTCAAGGCCATCGGGGTTGTTCCCTTCGACACCCAAGCGCCCTGGGCAACAAGGTCAATTTATGCCATCCCCTGGTTTCACGGCGCGATCTACGACAACATCATCGAGGATCACCACGATGGGCTAGAGAGGGAAGCGACCAGCTTCTTCGGCGAGGAGTTCTCCGGGATGATGAGCCCCAAGCACGGAGTCTACCTGTTCAAGACGGACAGGTGGACGTTTGACGACGAGCACACCGAGGCCTACCTCGAAATCTATAAGGAGTGGTCTCAGTATTTCCAGCCGGGATACCGGGCCGATCAGACCAAGAGTCTCTTCCTCTCCGGCCAGGCCGGGATGACCTTTGCCTTAATCAACCAGGCCTACCAGTGGCCGGAACTGCTGAAGGGCAAGTTCAAGTGGGGCATAGTCATGTGGCCCTCCATCACAAGCACTACCTGGGACGGCGCTCCAGGGCTACCCCAACGCCCGCCGGGAGCAACCGGGCAGGCGGGCAGCTACGCGAGGGGCGCCCAGTTCATGATTCCGCAGAAGACGGTCAAGGAAGGCAGATTCCCGCTCGTGCTGGACCTGCTGCACTGGATGACCGCGCCGCCACAGCTTGCGAAATTCGCCGGGACGATATCGCCGCGGTCAGCGCCGCCCGGTTCGTTGGTGAAAGACGTCTACCCCGAAGATGAGGAGGAGCAGTATCGCTGGCAGTTCCACTACGAGCCGAAGAGCATCCTTGAGGGCAACAAGCGCTACGGCTGGGAGGAGTGGTGGCATCTCGCCGGCCCCGGTCTCGAGGCGCCAATGACCAAGATTAACGAGCAATGGCTGTCCGGCCAGATCGGGACCGCTAAGGAGGGAGCCGCTGAGATGCATAAGCAGGCGCTGGAAGCAAATGAGAGGTGGGTCGCTCAGAACCCGGATTTCGAACCAAAGCCTGACACCTGGAAGTAGCGGGCCACCCTTAGCCGGAACCACAGGCGACCCTGACCAAGCACGGCGCTTGGTCAGGGTCGCGGTATCCTTGGCGATGGCTTAGAGAGGTCGGCCAGCCGGTCTATTGCCGGGTACGGGCCGGCAGCCGGTACCTGTGGCCGGGTATGAGGGCCCTAACCACGCCGAGCGACTGGCCCGCCATAGGCAGACAGGCCCGGGACTCTGCTATTAGAGTGATTCCCAGCCGACGAGCACCCAAGAGGCATGCGGCCAGCACCAACACGTTGAGCCGCTTCCAGACAGAGGTGCTCACCAGGAGGAGAACCTGGAGGTACTGGTGCGTCTCAACGGTCAGTGGGCGGAGCGAGCGATGTCCACGCACCACACCAGCGAGTGGTCTTGGACCTGGACAGCTCGGAGAGCCCGGTGCACCGGCAGCAGGGCGGAAAGGCCCTGCCTTGATGCTGGTGCCGGCTTGAACTTGCACCCAGGTGAGTGGGCAAGGACCGCAAACAGATATATTCGAAAGAATGGAGAGGAAACGTCGGAAACGTCGTGAGAGAGCAGCAGACGATTAAGTCGTCTGTCTTGACGGAAGACGACAAGCGGCGTTACGAGGCGATGGGATTCCTGGTTTTTCGCCGGCTCTTCTCGCCAAGCGAAACCGCTGAGATTGAGGCGGCGTTTATGCGAGTTATGACCAAGGCCGCAACGGAGAGGGGTTACGACGGCACCAGAAGCTTAGCCGTCTATCCGATTACCGAAGGAGATGAGTACTTTGACCAGCTCTTCGACGACACCAGGATCAATGACATCGTCGAAGGGCTCCTTGGGGAGGACTGTATTTACCACAGCTCCGGCGGCCACCTCTACGTCGGGAACAGTAGCTGGCATACCGATGGTGGTGTGGTCGGCCACCGGGGCATCCATATGGCTTTCTATCTTGACCCCGGTGGGGCGAACTCGGGCTGTCTCAATGTGATCCCAGGTAGCCATCATCGTGAGTTTCACGATGCGCTAGCTCGCGAGCTGAAATCTGGTCTCTATGATTTCAAATCGGCCGACTTGCCCGGGCGTTATCCGCTCGAATCAGAACCTGGCGATGTCGTTGTATTCCGCCACGAAATCTTACACTCGTCCTGGGGCGGTAAGCCCGGTCGCAGAATGTTGGGCCTTCACTACGAGGAGAGTCCTATCGAGCGCTGGCAGACGTACCATCTGATGGGGGTCAACCAAATGCACTTGCCGTACGTCAAGGCGGGGCATCGGATCTACTCCGACCATCTAGTCGAGACGGCTGGCCCGCGTCGAATGAAACGTCTCGGCAAGTTTATTGAGATGGGCTATTGCGACAAGTCGAAGCTACCGCTCACCAACCTTTTTTACGAGTACAGCGCCGCCAACTATGCCGGGCCGGCCGAGGTAGGTCAGCTTTCTCAAGTGAGGACGTCCTCCTGACGCAGATTTCGAGCCTCCGCCTCTTGGGCGCACGTTGTTCGACCGCAACGTCGTCTTATTTTGGCGAGCTTGGCGACTGCGCCCGAACGAGTCGAACCAGCCTCAGGGTGGAAAAAGTGAGGGAACGCTACTGGATATTGGTGGGTAACAGAGGACCGCTCCCTGAGAAAGTAATACCGCTTTCGTGATGTGATTGGTATTCGCAGTAGAGAAAGGTCGGTAGAATGCGCCCTGGGGTTCGAGAGGTTGGCGGCGCTGTCTCCGTGAGCGGGCGACCTGTGGCATCCGTCCCGCGCCGCGGGGTCACCTGGTACGTCCGCCGCTACTGGCTGCTCTACCTGCTAACGGTCCCGAGCTACCTCCTGGTCATCGTGTTCGTCTACCTCCCAGTCTCCACGGCGGGGTACTACTCCTTTTTTCAATGGGACGGGGTCACATCCTACTGGCTCGGATTCAACAACTACATTGCTTTCGCCTCCGACGCGGCGCTGTACAACAGCGTGTGGAACATGGTCAGGTTGACCGTCTTTGCCGTTGCCACTCGACTGACTTTCCCCCTGCTCGTCTCAGTGCTCATCTACCGTATGCGCAACGTGCGGGCGGCTTATTGGTACAGGACCCTGATGGTATTACCGATGATAGTGCCTCTCATAGTCACCTTCCTGGTCTGGAAGTGGTTCTACTCGCTCGAGGGTTTTATCAACATTGTGCTGCACGCCATCGGCCAGGGGGAAGCCGCACTCGCGTGGTTGGGCGAGCCGTCAATCGCGCTATACGCTCTTATGTTCATCGGTTTTCCCTGGGCGGGAGGATTGGCGATGCTCATCTACCTGGCTGGCCTCCAACAGATTCCGGGCGAGACAATCGAGGCCGCCATCGTTGACGGCGTCGGGACATTCAGCCGCTTCTTCTACATCGAGCTGCCACTGGTGATGGGTCAGGTGAAGCTCCTCTTGGCGCTGACCCTTATCCAGAGCCTTCAGGAGTTTGTCCTTCCTCTGGTGGTGACAAGAGGTGGGCCGGGCTATGCCACAATGGTCCCTGGCCTGCGGCTGTTCGATGTCCTAGTGGGGGAGTTCCAGTACGGCTACGCTTCAGCCATCGGCGTCGCTCTGTTTGCATTGATACTGGTGGTCACCATCCTCAGCCAGCGCTATTTGCGCGCCAGCACCGAGTTCGAGCCGCGTTGAGTGGCGTGAAGGGAGACGACTTCCGATGCGCGTAACAAGTATAGGTCGGCGTCGCCTAGCTGGCTCCCTGCGAGGATTGGCCAACCATTTCGTCCTTATCGTGTTCGTCGTGTTGACCGTCTATCCTATCTTCTTTCTCCTCAACGTGTCGACGAAAAGTCAGTTCCAGTTCTATAGCAACCCCCTCGCCATCGAGTGGCCGGAGGGAATTTACGCTTATGTGGTGGCCTGGCGGCTCGTGAGTATCGGGATGGTGAACACCACTATCATCACCTTGGTGTCGCTGGCCGGGTTGATTGTCACGGCCTCCACCACGGCCTACATCTTCGCCCGCCACCGGTTCCCCGGTAGTACCATATTGTTCTATCTTCTGCTCGCGCTGCTCATGATCCCGAGCATTGTGATCCTGGTGCCGCTCCTGGTCCTGGTCGCCCAGATGGGGCTGATCAACACCCTGTGGGCAGCGATCTTACCGTATATCGCAGGTGCTCAGGCGTTCAATATCTTCATCCTGCGCACCTTCTTCGCCTCGCTGCCGGAGGAGCTATTTGAGTCGGCACGCCTCGACGGCGCAGGTCACCTGGACATCATCATCCGGATAGTGATTCCCCTATCGATCCCAATCCTCGTCGTCGTCAGCATCCTCCACGTGCTCTTTGCCTGGAATGACATCGCCTGGCCATTACTAGTTCTCAACGATGCGAAGGTACGGACGGTCGCACTGCATCTCCTCCAGTTCCGGAATCCTCTCCAAACGTATCCAACCGCTATCTTTGCCGGGTCGGTGATCGCCTCGGTCCCCCTATTTATCATGTTCTTTTTCGGCATGCGGCAGTTCGTCAGCGGCGTGTTGACCGGAGCCCTCAAATTGTGAGCGGCGAACAGGTAGGCACGTAGCTTCAGTAGGAGGCGCTTTTGTCTCGTTTGGCTCCCCAGCCAGGGGACCTGATTCTGGTGGCCGGCGCAACTGGCCGCATCGGTGCCAACCTCTGCAGCGTGCTGCTGGCCCGTGGCTATCGCGTGCGTGCCATCGTTCTCCCTGACGATCCGAGCCTAGTGAAGCTAGCCGGTCTCGACATCAACATTCTTACCATTGACCTTCGGGACGCCCCGGCCGTTATCTCCGCCTGCGCTGACGTCGATGCTATCTGCCACCTCGCGGCCGTGTTAGGTGGTCCTGATTCCACCAAGATGTCCGTCAGCGACTACTGGCACATCAACGTCGACGCGACTCTCCACCTGCTTGAAGGATCACGTCACAATGGCCGCCTGGCCAAGATCGTTTTCGCAAGCAGCGACGCTACTTACCCGACTTCGAAGCCGCTCTACTCACCAGTGGATGAGAATCATCCCCAGGATCCAGTCAACCTGTATGGGCTGACCAAGGTTGTCGGCGAACGGATGTGCCGAGACTACCTGACCGAATTCGGCGTGCCGTTCACGGTGGTTCGATACGGCGGGGTTTCTACTCCCGACGAGCGCGCGACCGGCAAAAGCTTCTTATTGAGTGCCCACATCGAGAATCTCCGCGATGCCAAACGCTCGCACGATAACTACCTCTGGGCAAACGTAGTTGAATACGAGCGTCCGTGGGAGTACCTCCAGCCTCTGGTCGGAGCGGAGACCCAGCTCATTGCCCTGGTTGACGCAGAAGGGCGGCCTTGGCAATCGCACCCCACTGACGTGCGAGATGCCGTCCAGGGTACCGTGCTCGCACTCGAGTGCGAGGCCGCCGTCGGTGAGGCTTTCAATATTCATGGACCAGCACCGGTTCCTACAATCGATGCCGTTCGTCATCTGGCTGAGCGGCTTGGTCTTCCCTGGCGCACGGCCGCCTTGCCTTTCCGCCAGGCTGTCGAGGTCAGCACCGCGAAGGCCCGCGCCATCCTTGGATACCACCCCGCCTTCGAGTTCTCCCAAAGCGTGGATGATGGCCTGGTGATGCAGAGGGGCGAGAATATTGGCGTACTGCCAGCGAGGCTGCTCAACCCAATGTAGGGGCTTGAAGACAGCAAAACGCATTCGGATCAGGGCCATCAGAAGGAGAGGGTGACACAATTGCCGTCGGCGCAGTCGCGGCGACCTATTGTCGGGGCCTTGCAGCGGATCGGATGCGCCAGGTCTGATTGGGCGGCTTGCCGATGAGAGAGGTCACGGGTTGCTGGTGGTAAAATGGGAAGGTGGCCGCTGGCACGTACATCTCAGAGATAGCGACTTCCGGGTGTGGTTAATCCAGGGGGGAGTTGCTTACTTCGCGAGGGTGATAAGGTAGAGACCCCCTGAGTTGTTCGTCTTAATGGTGAGGTTTGAAGCCCGACAAGAGCGAATCCGATTGAGCCGATTTACAGGCAATCTGACAGCCAAGCTCGGCGGACGGATCGAAACAAGATTTCCCGTAATCAGGAACAAAACGACCCTTGACAACGCCCTGCGGACGGCCCTCCCTAGGTTTTGTAAACAGCAGGTTGCGGGTTCGATTCCCTCCACCGGCTCCGGCGTATGTGCCCCAAGAAAACGGGCAAATGAGGTTCCGAGTACCGCTGGAACTGTGGTACGCCAGCGCATCTGACAGTTCGTCGTGAACACTGACTTCGTTTCGGCCAACGCGCGCAATCGGACGAAAGACCGGGTAATTGGTAGAAGATTCTTTACGGAGGCGTTACATGCCTGATCGGGAACAAGACTGGGAATTCGGGATGCCTATGGAGGGACATACCGTCGAAGGAGACCCTGGCGGCCCCGTCGTCCTGGGTCAGAATGGGTTCAACTATCAAGTGTCCGGCAAAGACTGGGGTAACCTACCCGAAGGCTGGACCTATAGGGAGGCGACCGCGGTCGATGTGGACTCCAAGGATCAGGTCTATGTCTTCAACCGGGGCACTTCACCCATCATCGTTTTTGATAAGGACGGTAACATCGTTCGCACTTGGGGAAAGGGGATATTCGCGAACCCGCATGGCATAACCATCGGACCGGACGATTCGGTCTACTGCGTCGATAACGGAGACAGTACCGTCCGCAAGTTCACGCTCGACGGCAAACTGTTGATGACCCTTGGCACCGCAAACAGCCCGTCGCCAAAGATGAGTGGCGAACCTTTCTCGGTACCTACCCACGTCGCCGTCGACAAGCGTACCGGCGAGTTCTACGTCGGCGACGGTTACTCAAATGCTCGCGTTCACAAGTACTCACCCGACGGCAAGCTGCTCTTCTCTTGGGGAGATTCCGGCACCAGCGAAGGCCAGTTCAACATTGTCCATAACCTTGTCGTGGACAAGGATGGATGGGTCTACGTCGCCGACCGAGAAAACCATCGCGTACAGGTATTCGACTCGAAGGGACGGTACGAGACCCAATGGGTTAACCTCTCCCGAGCCGCCACCATATGTATAGACGACCGCTCCGGCGAGGAGCTGTTCTACGTTGGTGAGTATTTCGCCGGCATTCGGACCAACGACACCGGTACGGACTTGGGCCCTCGGGTCACTATTTTGAACAAGCAGGGCCGAATCCTCGCACGGGTGGGTCGCGAGTCCTATGGCGATCAGGCCGGCCGATTCTACTCGCCGCATGGCATAGCCGTTGATTCCCGCGGAGACATCTACGTGGCCGAAGTGTCTTGGAGCGACTACGGCAGCAAGATAGATCCGCCTCGTGAGTTGCGCTCCATGCAAAAGCTCGTGAGGACTGGTGGATCGTAGCAGCGGGTTTGAACCTCGCCCTTATTCGTTGCTCTCGGATATCCGGGAATCTAATCATTCTCGGATACCCGCGTAACTACGCCGTCAGACCAACCGGCCTGTACTCCCGGCCCTCGATCGCCGCCCTGGCAAAGTCGCGAAACTGGATCGTCTCGCTGATATTGTCCGTCCGGTTGCAGTCCAGCCAGTCCATCCAGACGTACTCGATACTGACGTAGCCGCTGAATTCCATTTCTTTCAGACGCTCGATAACGTGCCGATAATCGATCGTGTTGTCCCGAAACGACGCTTGCATCATTCCCACTGCGCCGCCCCGGCAGTGTAGCTGCCGGTTGTGGACCAACAGGGGCTCGATCTCCGAGTCGGAGAAGCCGGCAAAGGTGAATTGAGGGTAGTCGAGCGACAGCTTGAGGCCCGGCGCGAGCTCTACCAGTTGGGCGACCTTGTTCGGCGTGTCGACGTTCGACCCCAGGTGCGGTTCTATTGACACCAAAATGTCGTGCTTTGCCGCCTGGTCAACTCGCCACTTCAGACCCTCTGCCGACCTTCGGATCGAGTCGTCCCAACTCTCGTCGCCAAAGCGGACGCCCGGAAGCGTTGTAATCCCCGATGAGTCCAGCCGGCGGGCCAGCTCGAGCATGTCGAGGAAAAACGCGTCGCCGTCGGCTCGCTGCTGTGGATCGGGATTGTTGACCGCCATTGTCTCTACGTCCGTCCAAGCCTGAACGAACAGGTCAGCTACCTCCAAGCCGGCCCGCGCCGTGCGCTCGCCCAATATTCCCGCCCACTTCGGGACATCCTCGCGAACCACCTCTGGACGTATGTGCGATCTGTTCCCGAAGAGTCCCAAAACCACCGCCGAGAAGTCCAGCGATCGAATCAGGTCCAATGCGGTGGTGTGAGGCATCAATGGCCAGGTGAAGTCGGGACAAGCGAGCTTAATCATTGCATAACCTCCTCAGATTGGGTTGGCCGAGCCGTTTGATTCCACCCTCGCACGGTCAAGCGCGACGATTAGTATACAATTCGCATCGCCGAACTAATTACATAGCCGGCTTGTGGAGAGGACAATAATGGCGCAATCGACTACCGCTGTTCCCCTAGTGTCTGGTGGACGTCCCTCGGCTCAGATCGTCCTTGGCGAGGACGCTAGCGACAGGGACTGCTTCGCCGCCGCAGAGCTACAAAGCTACATTGAGAAACTGGCCAAGGTCCGGCTCGATATCGTCAATCCGGCCGAAGCGGCGTCCTCTGGCGAAATAACGCTGGTCCTTGTTGGGCAACCAGAGAATAATTCGCTGGTCAAGAATGCCCTCGATGGCATACACGACACCGCGAACCTCGATGAAGAGGGGTTTGTCATACATACCGGCGAAGCTCAAAGCCGTCCCATGGTCGCGCTCGCCGGGCGCACTGACATCGGCACCCTCTACGCTGTCTACGCTCTGGTCGAGATGTTGGGCGCAACCTTCGTATTGACGAAAGATCTGTTGCCGCCACCAGTAGACGATCTGTCGGTGCCGGCAACCAGCCGCGTATGGGAGCCGGCTTTTTCCCGCCGCGGTCTCCAGCCGTTCGCAAATGACCTCCAGGACGTCACTTGGGGTGAGAGCTATTACCGGATGCTCATCGACCAGATGGTCAAGCTGCGCATGAACTACTTGGAGTTCTTCGTCCAGGCCTACCAACCTTGGGTCGAGTACACGTTCCGCGGCGAGAAGAACCTGCTCGGAGACAAGTCGGAGCCGGATTCTGGCTACTTGGTCATCAGTCGCACCGTGCCCAGTTGTAGCGTCGACGAGGTCAAGATCGGCAAAGAGCACTTCGCCGGCCTGCGCAACATGGCCCCTCCTGAGATGCAGGACGTCGATACGCCGGAAGAAGCCGTGCGCCGCTTCAAGCGGATGATCAAGGCAATAATCAAGTACGCCAAGAGCAAGGGTATGAGGGTGGGATTCTCGACCGATCCCACCTATGCGCCGGCCAACCTGGCCAGGTTCGCTCGGAATTACGGCCAAAGGCCACATACGCAGCATGGCTACGGCACTCACCTCAGCCCTACCGATCCGGTCGGACTTGAGTATGGCAAGACATGGCTGCGAGCGGTATTGGAAACATATCCCGAAATCGACGATCTGTTTCTCTATGTGTCTGAGAGCTATGAGTTGGACCCTCACCCCGATTCTCAGGCGCTTTATGAAAGGATGCGCCCGCAGTTTGCGCCGGCGCTGAAGGCCCTGAAAGACGCCTGGGCCTCTCTCACTTACGGTCACACCAACTTTACCTACAAGGGACTCTCGCCCGAAGACTTGATCGACATCCAAACCGGTTGGATTCACCGCATTCGTGAGCTCTTGGATGCGGCTCAACGCATGACCAAGGGCACCCGGATATGCATGGCATTCTTCTTCAAGGGATATCTACTGCCGACTGCGGACAACCTGATCGAGCGGGAGATTCCCTTTATGGACATGCAATCGTCAGGCGTATTTCCCGTCGAGGGAGATGTGAATGCGTCGTATTTCGCAAATATGGGCGACCGCGACCGCTACATCAACTGCCGGATCGACGACGACGCTTCGATGTTTGGCCTCCCCTTCTATTTGCGGCAATTCCAACACGACGGACTATTCAAGGAGGCGCGAGAAGCCGGCGTGTCAGGCTACGCCGGACAGATATTTAGATCCAGGGGTACCGAGCATCACAGCCGCTACTTGGCCCACGGCGCATGGGAACCCGAGCTGACCCCGGAAGCCTTCTATGAGCGCTATGCACGCGACATATTCGGTGACAAGGCGGCCGGCGCCATGCAGAAGGCATTCAGTCTCTTCGAGGACATGGATGAGCAAACCGGTTGGAACGGTGTCGGGAATTTTTCATTTTCAGGCGGCAGCCGCGAGCTCAACAGAATCGCGCCCATATTGCTGAATCAAGAAAACCCCTTCGACGGTCCTCCCGATGCGCAATCAATCGTTGACGAGGTCAAGGACCGAGAGGGCCAGTTCACAGCCGCAAACGAAATACTGCGACAGGCACTTGCTGTCTTGGAAGGAGCTCAAACGCTGGTCAGCACAAAGGGTGCATACGAGTTGGAGTATTTGATCAGCAAGACAAAGGCCTACATCGCTCACCTGGAAATGGTGATACTCATCGACCGGGGCCTCGCCGCTTACTGCCAGGCGTTCATCGACCACACGAAGCAAGAGCCGGCCTTGGGAGGCGCGCTTCGCGTCGCCGAGAGCCACCTCGTGGCAGCCGCGGAAAAGGCGCGTGAAACGACCAGACAGGTCGCCGAGATTATTGACGATCCTACAGACCTGGGAATTCTGTTCTTGGCGAACGTCTGGGACATCCAAAAGACCGACGAGCTACTTGACCTAGTCCGCCGGGTCGTTAACTTCCATCACGGCCGGCCCTATTGGAAAGAGGGCGTCGATAGCAAGAAGCGCTACGGTATCGTGGACATGACCGGGCGAGCATGACCCACTATCCGCGGCGCCTACATCGCAACAATCAAGAGCAATCGCCGCGACTTCAAGAGAGGTCCAATGCCAAGGTCCGGTGCAGATAAATTCGACGTTTGGACTGCGCACTTTGATAGCAGATAGGTGCTAAGTAATAACGCCTGATGATTACGTCACTGCGTTTAGTCAACTTCAAGAACTTTGCCGACGAGACTCTCCGGCTGGGACCATTCACAGTAATCGTCGGTGCCAACGCCAGCGGCAAGAGCAACATTCGCGACGCTTTCCGCTTCTTGCACGGCATCGGCCGCGGGTACACTCTGCCGGAGATAATCGGTGGAAGGCGCGACGCGGGGTGGAGACAAATCCGAGGCGCGGCTAACGAGGTCATGCGATTTGGACAACAGCATTTCTCGATTGAACTCAGATTCGAACTCGAAGCTGCCGAATCGAAGGACATCAACTATTTCATCGCAATCCGACAAGACGGGCATTTAGGCGGAAAATTTAGAGTTGTAGGAGAATCGCTTGCCATCAATCGTTCGGAACTGTACACGAGTGACACGTATATCAACCTCAATATAGGCGCACAAGAGAACCCTGAGATTCTCCCAATTCGTCTGCCTGGCGAATTCGAAATAATCTTGGCTCCAGAGCAACCCGCGCTTCACCAAGTTACCGAGCATGTTGTCGAGCTCCAAGAACCGATGGGGTGGGGTCATCAAGAGCCTAGCCCCGAAGAGATAGTTCACTTTACCGCTAAAGCGATAGAAGAGCTCCGTCGGGTGCGCTTTCTTGAGCTAATGCCTGAGAGCATGCGGGAGCCCTCCTTGCCTGGTGCCGCCAAATTGGGTGACTCGGGGGAAAACCTGCCCGCCGCGTTGGAGGAAATCTGCGAAGATGCCCGACGCAAAGAAGTCTTGACTAGTTGGCTCGACGAACTTACACCAATGGACGTCGTGGATTTCGAGTTCCCGCGCGACCCTACCGGTAGGGTCCATCTCCAACTCGTCGAGCGCAATGGCCGCAGAGTATCGGCGTACAGCGCCTCCGATGGTACCCTTCGCTTTCTTGGTTTGCTGGCAGCCCTGCTCGGCGATGTCGAGACACCCCTCTACTTCTTCGAGGAAATCGACAAAGGTATTCACCCAGCACGGTTGTCGCTACTGATCGAACTAATCGAACGACAGACCGCCAAAGGAGGGGTTCAGGTAGTGGCGACCACCCATTCTCCGGGTCTGCTTGACTTAGTGAACGACACCACGTTCGACAACACATCAGTGGTTTACCGAGGCGAGGAATCCGCAGATGCCATCATTCGCCCAGTGACCGATCTACCCCGGGTTAAGAAACTGAGGAAATCCCAAGGATTGGGCCGGCTCCATGCAAGCGGTTGGATGGAAAACATGTTGGCGTTCGAAGAGGCGGATAACGCGGATCCAGTGAACGTGCGGTGAACGTTCTGTTGATTCCGGAGGACTTCCGCCAAGACCGATATATTCTGAAGCCCATCTTTGAGGCGCTGATGGATAACCTTGGCCGGCCCTCGGCGCGCGTGGAGGTCTGTGTCGACCCCCTTCTTGGCGGCGTGAGGCAGGCGCTGAAATCCGAACTTTTATCGGAAATCGTCGATCAATATCAAGGAAAGGCGGACGTTTTTGTTCTTTGCGTTGATAGAGATGGCGAAACCGGAAGACGCCAAAGACTCGATCAAATCGAATCCGAGTTCCAACCCAAGTGTGTTTTCCTATCTGAGA
Organism: Chloroflexota bacterium; assembly: GCA_965220775.1. Taxonomy (GTDB): domain Bacteria; phylum Chloroflexota; class UBA6077; order FW602-bin22; family JBCLEL01. Next base: position 2,373,608 of record OZ244845.1, on the reverse strand, counting down.
ATGCATGGGAAGAGATCGAGACGTGGGTGCTCGCCGGACTCGACTTGCCAGGCGAATGGCGTTGGCAGGTAGTTCGCAAGGAAGTCCATGTCAAGGAACAATACTTCGAACCACTTGCGAATCAACGCGGCTTAGCTGACTCGCTCGGAGGAGGTCGCAAGGTCTTGGGCGAGGAAGCTTCCCGCCGCATCCAGGCCATCCGGCAGAAGTGCCGGGAAGACTTCGACGCCCTCGCCCAGCGCATCGAAGCTGCCGTGCTGACTCCGTAGTGAGGTAACAATGGCGTCAACAGCCAGCGAGTTCCTTGCCGTTAACCACGCTTCCTTTAACCTGCTCCAGTCGTGCACAAGGCCGGCTGGCAAGTCTGATTAGGCCAACGGAGGTCATAGATGACAGATCCAAATACAGGTGTCCCGATTGTCAAAGGCCGGCGACCGGCCGCGCTCATAGTCATCGGCGAGAATCCCGATCCAAGAGATCGCGAAGCCGCCGGCGAAATCCAACGCTACGTCGAGAAGCTCGGCGGTGCCCGCTTGGAGATCGTTGGTCCCGAGGAAGCCCTAACCACACAGGACAATGCGCTCCTCCTTGTCGGCAATCCAGATGCGAACTCCCTGGCCGGCAAAGCCCTGAACGGTCAACACGACCCGAACAGCCTGGCCGACGAGGGATTCGTGATTCACACCGGCGAAGTCGATGGCCGGCAGGCGGTCGCGATTTCCGGAAAGAACGGCGTCGCCACGGTGTACGCCGCATACGCGCTCATCGAGTTGCTCGGCGCGACATTTCTTCTCAGCGGCGATGTCCTGCCGCCTCCGGTCGACGACCTGAGCCTGCCGGCGACGAGCCGCGTCTGGGAGCCGGCGTTCTCACGCCGGGGGATACAGCCCTTTCCGAACGATCTGCAGGACGTGACCTGGGGTGCCACCCACTACAAGAAGATCATCGACCAGATGGTGAAGCTACGAATGAACTACCTCGAGTTCTTCGTTCAAGCATATCAGCCCTGGGTGGAATACCACTATCGGGGCGAAAAAAACCTGTTGGGCGACCTCTCCACTATTGACTCGGGCTACATAGTCATCGCACGTACGGTCCCCAGCTGTAACGTCAGCGAGGTCGAGATCGGCAAGGAGCACTTCGCCAGCATGCGCCGGATGGCCCCGCCGGAGATGCAGGATGTCGAAACCCAGGAAGAGGCGGTCCGCCGGTTCAGCGGTATGGTGAAGGAGATTCAGCGCTACGCCAAGAGCAAGGGACTGTCGCTTGGAATGTCGCTGGATCCCACATATGTGGCCCCAAACCACGCCCGCTTCGCCCAAGAATATGATGCGCGGCCTCACAGTACGGTCTACGGCGCGCATGTCAGCGCCAACGATCCAGTGGGACTCGAAATCAGCGAGGCCTGGCTGAGGGCAATCTTCGATACCTACACCGACATCGATGACATATTCCTCTTTCTCGCCGAGATCTACGAGACCTACGAGGACGAGGAGAGCCGCAAGGCGATCGCGGAGCTGCGGCCCCTCTTCGCCGGCGCCCGCCGGACCGTCGAAAAGAATTGGCAGTCCCTCCTCGTGAGGTGGAATCGAACGCTGGACCAGATCATAGACTGTGACGTGGGATCTCTTGTCTTCGTCAGAAAAATGGTGGGGATCGCTCGGCGTCTGAATCCCGATGTCCGGGTCGGTGCCGCCTTCTTCTTCAAGGGCTTCATGTTGCCGGAGGCTGACAAGGTCATCGACCGCGACGTGCCGTTCATGGACATGCAATCGTACGGCGTAGTTCCAATCAAAGATGACGTCAACGCCTCGTATTTCAGCGATATGGGTGAGCGTGACCGGTACATCAACTGCCGGATCGACGATGACGGCAGTATGTTCGGCATGCCCTTCTACCTGCGCCAGTTCGAGCGCGACGGCCTATTCGCCGAAGCCCTCGAGGCCGGCGCGTCTGGATACGTCGGCCAGATCTTCAGATCCAGAGGGACAGAGCACCACACCAGGTACCTTGCCCACGGTGCCTGGGAGCCTGGGTTGACCTCCGAGGAGTTTTACCGGCGCTACACCAATGAGCTATTCGGCCCGAACGCGGCGCCGGCGGTCCAGCGCGCTTTCGGTCTGCTCGAGGACCTGGAGGAGTGGCTTGGTTGGAGAGGCAACCGCAACTTCGGTTTCGGTGGGGGCTGCGCCGAGCTGAACGGGATCTTCGCGCCCCAGATCTTGGAGCAAGAAATACCGTATTACGGTCCACCCGACCCGGCCGCGATGGTGAGTGAAGCTAACGGCCAGGCGGCCATTTACACACCCGGGATCGCCTTGCTGGAGCGCGCGTTGGCCGAGCTGCGCCAGGCCCAGCCGGCAGTCAACGCCAAGGGTGAGTATTTCCTTAAATACTTGGTGAGCAAGACCGAAGCCTACCTGGCGCATCTGCAGATGGTGCTGCTCCTCGACCAGGCGTTCGCGGCCTACGCCCAGGCGTTCGTCGATCATGCCGTCGCCGAGCCGGCGTTGGCGGATGCGCTTGCGACGGCGGAGGCCATCTTCGTAGCCGCCGGCAATAAGGCGCGCGAGGCTACTGAACGGGCCGGCGAGATTGTAGACGACCTCTCAGACCTCGGCATTCTGTTTCTGTCGAACGTATGGAGCGTCACCGATTGCGACACGGTCATCGAGGTGGTACGGCGGGTTGTCGCCTTTCACCAAGGCCTTCCCTATTGGCAGGAGGGCGCCGTAAGAAGGCGATACGGTTCCCGCAGGAACGTGACAGTGCCCAAGAAGCTGTCTGTCGATTAGGCGGCGCTACCGCTCGACCCGGGTTGACGCACGGCCTTCCGATCAAGTCCGCCCTACGCGGTACGAACTCACGCTTTGGAAAAGCGATGTACCGGGCCGGATAGCATCGGCAGCTACAACCATGGGTATCTACAGAGTTCGTCTCTCTTATTATTCGGATGTAGACATTCGGTTTTGGATCCATTTGTGACATCCGCCACTCCAACTGGTTTGCAATTCAACTATCACAGGCATCGAACTAGGGCACGATACGTGACTTGTATGACCCAAGAAGAGCTCGCCGGTGCCGAGGCAGTGGCGTGATTGCCCCGAAGCGGATCCTGATAATTGCGGGACCAAACGGCGCCGGCAAGACGGTATTCGCCACCGAGTTTCTGCCGCGCGAAGCGGAGTGCCCAAACTTCATCAACGCCGACCTGATAGCCGCTGGATTGAGACCGTTTCGACCTGAATTAGCTGCCCTTCGAGCCGGTAGACTGATGGTGAGCATGATTCACGACTACGTGAGAAAGGGTGAAAGCTTTTCATTCGAAACCACTCTTAGCGGGCGCGGTTATTCGCGCCTGATCCCTCGATGGCGGGAATGTGGCTACTCCATTAAGCTATTCTTCCTGCGACTACCCACGCCGGAAATGGCCATCGCGCGCGTCGAGCAGCGGGTAACGGAAGGCGGCCACGATGTGCCTGAGTCGGTAATTCGGCGCCGGTTCCACAGCGGATGGCGCAACTTCGAATCAATCTATCGTGATCTGGTAGATGAGTGGCTCGTTTACGACGGCTCCGGGGTCACTCCCGTGCTGTTGTCTAACGAGAGTCGATTATGACCGCTCGGGAGCGATCAAGTCAGGATCCAGGAAGCAAGCCGCGCGACCCGGACATTGTCGGCGCTGAAGCGGCATTGCGCCGGGCGGCTGTCAAGGCGCGCGAACGGGCATTCCGGACTACCGGCAAGGTGGCCGTGTTCAAAGACGGACGGGTCGTCTGGGAGAAGGCCGATGGAACATTCACCGACGATCCCGACGGTCGTCCCAAATGATCTAAAGGAAGGTGCGATCAAATGGGAGTCGCGCACGTAACCGCCCTCATCCGAAACCCGGCTAAGCCGAAAACGACTCCGTGCGGGTCAACAAAACCGGTAGAGAGATGAAATGTGGACGGAATAACACACTTAACTACTCAGCATCCGTACAGCCGACACCTGGCCCCGCAGCCTGTTGGACTCACCCAGGAGCAGATCTAGTCAACCGGCCGGCGCGCGCCAGCTTCAAGATCAAAGCAACTCTTCTCCATGCAGCCATCGCAGGCCCCCGGGCCATCGTTGATTCGCCATGGATAGAATCGAACGATAGTAGTCGTTTAATGAGCTTACGGCATAGTTGTACATCTCAGAGTGCCACACGTAGTAGTTCGAAATCGCGGTGCCGGAGAACTGTTCGCGGGTCGAAGTGTAGGCCGGTTCATGGGAGCGCCGGTGCGATTCAATAAGCTCCGGCTCGCTCATCAGCTGCCACGTTGACGCCGTCCGGCCATCCGGCTGTCTGTACACCGCGCCAGTCGTCGTATCGAGCGCTCCCCATCGATCCTGCCTGTACGTCTCGATGATCACGTGGCCACTGTACGCCTGTGACGTGTCGAAAAGATTCACCAATCGCGAAGGGAATCCGGCGATTTGGCATAGCGCGCATCCAACCCGCGCCACGTCGGTGCACCAATCGGAGCCTCGGTCAATGATCTTCTCTTCGGTACCGCCAAACAGCATCTCGTCCGGCCCTTCGTGGACTACGGATTCCTGCAGGCCGGCCGTGAATGCTGCGATTCTCTCGATCGTTTCCCCAACGGTGCCAGAGCCGGCAGTGACCTTCTCAACCCACCTCTCCAGCTCTGGCCGTGACCCGTAACGATAGGTTATGTCGAGTGTCGTGTGGTTGTCGTAAAGATAAGCGGCGGTTTCGGGACACAGCCGCATCATAGTTGCCGCCAACGCCCGGTCCACCGATCCGGCCGCATGCGCGTCGTTTTCCAACATGTTTTGATCCTGGCGAATCCTGCCTAGGACGTATGCGTGCGCCCCGTCAGGACAGCAGTGCATGAATGACTCTATCCAGCACGCTATTTTCACCGTTCGCCTTGTAGTCTTGCAGAATGAAGTTGACCGCTATGCGGTGGATCTGAGTTTCTGAGGTTCGTTTACCTCGACGTTTGTAATTGTGAGCTATATCTGCCAACTGCCGCTTCTCGTCCTCGGTGAGGCGCAGGATGGTGACGTCCTTGCCGCGAGGTTTCACAGCCTTTCTGATAGCTTCGATGAGGCCCGAATGATATAAAGATATCGTGCTATCATGATAGCTATCTATAAAGATATCTATCTTGCTGTCCGTCTTTCTAGATAGCTCTTTATCTTTACTCGTTGCTCTCGGGGCGCTTGCCTCGACCGATGGGCTTTTTTGTGAGGGGTCCGTGGCCTCATCCGGAACCCGATCAGAAGCAGGTGTCTTGCGCTTGGCGGGTTGGCGCTGTTTCTGTTGGGTGGAGCGGAGTAAGGCCTTGTCTAACCCTGAAAATGGGCTGTCCTGGTTGCTGGCGTTTTAGAGATGCGACAGAACCGCCCCACTGGCTTTGGGCTTCACCGACCCGGTGCAGCACGACCACGGGGTCATCCGCCCCATCCAGGGCAATCAATTATTTTGATTTCGGACCCGCCTATGGCGATCCCGAAGAACTGCTTGGTCCAGCCCTTGAACCGTACCGTAGCGAAGTCTCAGCTTGCAAAACGAGAATGCGTGACGCCGCCGGGGCGCAAAGGCCGTGTCGACTGCACCAGGCCCGAAAGCGAAGCATAACCTGCCAGTCCAGCTTAACAGCTTTATCGGGCGACAGAACGAGATCTCAGAGATCAACAGCCTCCTCTCCGAGGCCCGTCTCGTCACTCTGACGGGAAGCGGAGGCGCTGGGAAGACCCGTCTGGCCCAGGAAATCGGGTTGTCGAGATTGGATGCTTACCCTGATGGCGTCTGGTTCACCGGCCTTGCGCCGTTATCGGATCCCGGCCTTGTGCTGCACGAAATAGCTTCGGCCATCGACGTGGGAGAAGAGGCCCTCTATGACTACCTCGAGGACAAGTCAGCGCTGCTGATCCTTGACAACTGCGAGCACCTGGTGGGCGGGTGCGCCGAGTTCGCCAACGTGGTGCTTCAGCGGGCACCCGGGATCGGGATCCTTGCTACCAGTCAGGAAGCGCTCGATATCCCTGGCGAGGTGGTCCATCGTGTTCCGTCGCTAACGGTGCCGGCATCGGCCAATGCATCCCTAGAGGCGCTGTCTGACTGCGAAGCGGTACGTTTGTTTGCCGAACGGGCAGTAGCCGTCCAACCCAGCTTTGCCCTGACTGAGAAGAACGCAAAGGCCGCCGCCCACATAACTCAGCGATTGGATGGGATTCCCCTTGCCATCGAGCTCGCCGCGGCGAGAGCCAACGTGCTGTCGGCGGAGCAGATAGCGGAACGCCTTGACGATTGCTTCCGCCTGCTCGCCAGAGGTCGTCGCACCGCCCTGCCCCGTCATCAGACCCTCCGGGGCACAGTGGAGTGGAGCTACGATCTCCTCTCGGAGCCCGAGCGGCTGCTGTTCAACCGTTTGTCGGTCTTCCGAGGCGGCTTCACACTGGAAGCTGCTGAGCATGTCTGCTCAGGAGAGGGTCTGGACAGCTATGAAGTGCTTGATGTGCTCTCTCAGCTCGTTGGCAAGTCACTGGTTGTCGTCGGGCAAGGTCCGGATAAGTGACCCACGTTACAGACTTCTGGAGGTTCTACGGCTCTACGGTCGGGAAAGGTTGGCCGAGAAGGGCGAGGCCGGCGATGTCCACCGTCGCCACGCCGCCTTCTTCTTGAGCGTGGCAGAAACGGCAGGACCTGAGCTGATTACCTCGAAGCAGGTCACCTGGCTGAATCGACTGGAAAGCGACTACGACAACTTCCGCTCCGCGATGGCGTGGGTGCTAGACTTGGACCAGGGAGAGGATGCGCTGAGAATGGCAGGGGCGCTCGCCTGGTTCTGGATTTATCACCGCCGGGTTGCCGACGGCCAAGAATGGCTCGAGCGCGCCGTGTTACACGCCGGCGATGCGCCTCCTAGAGTTAGAGCGAGAGCGCTTGCCCGGGGCGCTGTGCTGCACGCGAACAAGTTGACCGACTTTGATCGCCTCAATAGGTGGCTGGAAGAAAGCCTCGATCTGTGCCAGGAGGATGAGTGGCCCGAAGGCATTGCTGAGGTGCTGCTGTGCATGGGTTCGGTGGCCTGCTTCCAGAGCGAACTTGGACAGGCAACCAAGTGTGTGGAGGAAGCATGGCCTCTTCTCGAGCGACGCGGGTTTGCGTCGGGTCTGGCGTGGGCTTCGATGATCCACGGCTGGGCGACCGGAACACAGGGTAGGGACGAGCGCGCCACAGCTTTGTTTGAGCGGGGTCTGGCCTATGCTCGTCGGGCTGGTGGCCACTTCAACCTCGCCTACCTGCTGGTAACGCTGGGAGGTCGGGCACTGCATACCGCCCAGTATGAACGGGCGGAGTCTCACTACCGTGAGAGTCTGCCGCTGTTCCGCGATAACGATGACCTCACCGGTACCGCGTGTGCCCTTTGCGGGCTCGGGAACACCGCCTGGCTTCAAGGCAAATTCGAGCGAGCCTTCAAACTGTACGAGGAGAGTCTGGCGAACTTCAGGGACTCTCGCGAAGGGTCAAGTATCGCTTTTTGCCTAGTGTGCTTGGCTGGCGGCGTCCATCCCCGAGAAGGCCTGCAGCGTCTTGTTCAGCGCCACAATGAGCGACTCGATCTGCCGCCGGATGTTTGGGCCAGGAGCGTTATCGCTGACACCCTTGATCGTGTGAGCGAAGGAGCCAAGACAACTCGGTGATCTCGATTGGGCAGCGCCATTCTGGTTCTTACTTCGAACAGCGGAGATGTTCGACGAGCCTCTTACACGAGCTTTCTTGAGACACCTTGGTGGGCACCGACTAGAATCGCCTGAAGAATCAAAATCCAGACTTTTTCAACAAGCTGGATAATTATAGGAACAATGCCGGTTTGGGACGACGGCTTAGTAGGGCACGCGCCCATTTATATCAGTGAATGCGTAGTCCCGGGCTACCTCTTCCACCCGCAGAATCTGTCCGCTACGTTCCATGATGTTATGGTCAGCCGCTAAATAGGCGATTGCACGACCGCTAAGTTCGGGCGTGTGACTCTTGGAAAGATCAGTTCCTTTCAGGCTTTCGAATCCTGGGTGCTCCCCTCGCGATATGAGTTCCCAACGCTCAGTACGAGTCATCCTGGGCCATAGGGAAACTACAGCGGTATTGTACGAGCGCAGCTCATGAGCTAAGGCTTTTGTCAATCGGTCTGTGCCAGCCTTTACCACTCGGTAGGCTACGTTACAGTATTCCAGCTCGGCTCCCGCAGAAGACAGGTTGACGATTAGACCACCCTCCCGCCGTATCATATGCGGCACGCTGTAGTACACCGTCAAGTAATTCGATCGCAATCCAACCGCCATTTGCGTGTCCCAGTCGGAGGGAGGCAAGACCTCCCAGAAGAGACCTGTATGGAGGTTGTCGTCTTCGCCTTTTCCATATCGTTCTGAGAACTGTTCTGTGGCACTGTTCACGAGAATATCGATCTTCCCGAACCGCTCAACGACTTCAGATATCAGGTCGTGAACCTGTCGTTCGTCGCGCAGGTCGGCCGGAAGTGCTAAAACGTCGGCCCCTGTTGCTCGTACGAGTTCAACTGTTTCCAAAAGGGTCCCTGGCACTCGACGACCGGACGTGCCGAGAAACGGTGACTGTTCGGGTTTCATCGTCCTGGCGGAAACGACGACCGTTGCGCCTTGAGCTCCCAACTCGTGGGCTATTCCTCGTCCCAGGCCACGGCTCGCGCCGGTGACTAAGGCGATCTTGCCGGCTACCAACGCAGATTTCTTTTCTTCGGGCATGTTGAACCTCCCTCGACTCGGCTTCGCTCCAACTCATACCGGTTTCACTGGAACAAGGCAACCACGAGCACCCTCTGGCTCTTTCGGGCTAAGTTGATGATGGTCTGCATCATAGGAGCTTGTGGTGGGCGCCTAGGTGAGTATGTTCCGAGAACGGTTCAGCCCAGATATGCACGAGTGGCTATCACCCCGCTCTGGGGAGATGCCCAGGCCTCTAGTTGGCTCTCACGCGTCCGACTCTCGAAGTACGCATCGGATTCCTCCTCCCCAACAAGTTCGACTGGTCCTTCGACCCTGACTTGACGCTCGCACCTCGGCCAATAGAAGAGGAGGCTCCCCCAAGGGTTCTCAGCCAGCTCCAGGGCCTTGCGGCTTTTGTAGCTGGTGTAGAAGACGAAACCACGCCTGTCCACGCCGCGCAGCATCACGAATCTGACCCATGCTAGTTGCTACGCAAATCCCCTCTACGCGCTCACACATTCTAAGAGACGATCGCGATAGAGCTTGACCGCTGCTGTGCGTTCATGAGAGAAAAGCAGTAACCTACGGCGCAGGTTCATGGGTCAGGTACCTGGAGAGGATTCTCGGGAGGTGCATAGAGCTGTCTGCAGAATTTGAGCAAGATCTGCAAGGGGCACTACGGGATCTCAATGAAGCACACGAGGAACTTTTAAGAACAATCGATTCCTTGAGTGAAGCCGATCTCAACACGGCAAAGCGCGGCGAGTGGTCCGTGCGGGCAGTACTGGCCCATCTCGCCGAGGCTGACCGGGGATATACCCACATCGTGAGCACTTTACGCGATCAAGAGACTTCAAATGAAGCGTCAGTGGCCACCCCTATCTCTGTCACCGAAGCATTGCAGCAGTTGAATACTGAAAAGCAGGCGCTGATCACCGCAGTCCAAGGAGTCGATGAAGAGACATTCTACCGGTTACGGCATGCCCTGCACCAAGAATACAGCGTCCTGAGTGCTCTGAGAGATGCCGCCCTCCATAAAAGAGAACACCTCCGGCAAATCCGCGCGACTCTATTAGCGAGCTAGCCCCTTGCGGCGGTAATTAGCCTATGTCTTCCTAGCCGCAGGCCTCAGGCTGTAAACTGCTCGGTCAGAGGGGTAAAGCCGGAGATGTCAGCAAAGAGTACCGCTGCCGGGAAGTGTTCGATGATCGGCTCTACGACCGGAGTGGGATCGCTCACCGCCGCGGCGCCCGTAAAGGAACCGGTCACCTTACGCTTCACCCACTGGCACGGGGGATTCTGGGACAATATGATTCCCATAATAGAGGAGAAGTATCCTCATCTCACGTTGATTAGCGAGTCGACTCCATACAGCCAATATCCGACAAAGGTGATGACCCAGGCAGCCGGCGGCGTAGCTGGCGATGTCATCATGGTCGACACCAGTTGGGCGGTTAATCCAATCACTAAGGGAGTCCTGGCCCCGTTTGACGATCACGTGAAGGCAGCTCGCATAGATAACCGCCTATGGGATGTAGATCCCTGGAAGTGGGCTGGCTACAAAGGTAAGCTCTACGCTCTGACGATCGTTTACCAGCCCAACCACCAGATGGTCATCAACCGTAACCTGCTCGAGAAGGATGGCATCAAGATGCCGCCCATTTGGACGCTAGACGGGCCTACGGAGGGATACGACACCTGGCACTGGGATGATCTGGTCGAGTTCTTGAAATCGTTGACCAAGGTCACCAGCGCGGGGAAGGTGGAACAGTATGGACTAGATTGGCCCTTCGCGAATAGCCTATGTTATAATTCATTGTACATGATCTACCCTAACGGTGGGCACCTCTTTGACCAGGACTGGGAGTACGCCGAAACAGAAACCAGGGTCAACACTCCTGAAGTCATTGAGGCGCTGCAGAATGCGGTGGATCTGTCCGAAAAGCACAAAGTGGTGCCATCAGTTGAAGAAGCTCGAGCTGTCAAGGGTGGCCTGTTCCTCGCTCAAAAAGCCGCCGTCCAGATAACCCATCCCGGACCCGCAAGCTACCGTGAGCATATCAAGTCTATGGAGCTGGAGTTCGCTCCGGTTCCGTGGTACAAGCATCGCATTCAATTCGTGGGATCGAACTCTTATGGGATAAATAGCGCGGGCCCTCATCAGGATGATGCCGCACTTTTCGCCATCGCCGCGACCACCGACGAGGATGTAGGCTGGTGGTTTACCTCAACGATCAATTTGATTGGCTACGACATGCGTGCGCAGATGGCCAAGCTGCCAAGGGATGCGTATTTCCTAAAGATCTACGAGAACTTCCTGGCGCGGGACGACAAATTCAGTGCCTACCGACCCGCCACCGAGAACTCCAAATGGATGCCCAGGTGGGCCGGAAGGAAACCTTCTCTCATGAGGAACACGATGAACGCGGAGGTGGAGAAGGTTCTCCTGGGTGAGCAGACCATGAAACAAGCGATGGCTAATGTGCAGAAAAAGGTCGACCCAGAACTTAAGAAGGACTAGGTAGCTAGGCAGCAGCTTGGATCGTATAGGGGGTATGCGGCGAGATACTGCTACCCCCCAGTTAGGAAGGGGAACATGGCATTCCAGGTAGACCCGCAACAATTTTTGGATGATGGCTACATCATCCTGCGCGAAGTCATCCCTCCGGAACGGTTGGATGAGCTGAGGGCCAGTTTTGAAGTCCTGGTCGAACGGCAGAAGGCGATCTGGGCGCGCGAAATCCAGCCGGGCGATCCTGCCGGTGGTGTCTGGGACACGCACAAGCAGCCTCGTTTGAAATACGACACCGTGGTCGACGAGTCTACAGCCAACACCGTCGAGCTCTGCATGGGCGAGAATACACTTGGCGTCAGCCGGCAGCTGATTCGCGGGTCAGAGGTTGGCCTCCACGAGCTGCAACTGTTTTGCAGTCCAGTCCGCGACCACGGTCCCGACAAGTGGCACCGTGACACCAGTCCCACTACGGACGCGCCACTTCAGGGCCTCGCAATGGATATGATGGCAAACGGCCCTGGCTACGTACAGTGGAACCTCCCGCTTTATGATGACAACGTTCTATGGGTGATCCCTGGCAGCCATCGCCGCGCCAACACCGACGAGGAGAACCGCCAGTTGCTGGAGAACGACCGGGCGCCGCTACCGGGTGGCATCCCAGTTGAACTCAAGGCCGGCGACGCGGTGGCATATACCACCTTCATCTTGCACTGGCCCAGTAACTACAGCTCCAAGCTCCGCCGGACCATGATCTTCGGCCACCAGACTTTCCTTGGTCCCCTCTATCGCTTCTTTCACCTCTGGTGGAACGTAAGCTTCGCCAAGAACCTGCCGGCCGACCTCAGAGCGCCATTCGAGCATTGGGATCAATGCATCGCACGCGAGCACGACTTGATCGAATCTATTTACCGCGCAATGCTCGACCGGGACGCCAGCGCATTCCAGACTGGGTTGCTCGCGCTCCACTCCGGCGAAGTGGGGCGGATGGTATGCGTGACGATATTGTGCAAGGTGGCCCAAAAACTCTACCAGATGACACGACCGGGGTTCGTCCAGCAACGCGCTGGTGACGCGAGTCTCTACCTGTACGAGGACATTTTGCGCCGCTTTTCTCGGGATGAAATAGAGCTGATTTGGCAGCGGTTCGGCACGCTGGACGCCAAGCTGCAGATGGATAAGGAGCAGATAGTACCTGGCGCCCAGGGTCAGGCTACGAAGTATCGAGGCTACGAGATGCCGGCCAACTTTGAGGTCGAAGACTTCATCGCTAGTTGGAACGCAAGAGGCTAGAAACGTCAGCAGCAAGCATGAACGCGGACCACTGTTATTTTGTCCGGTGCCGGATGATAGACTGATCCACGCCTAACATTTCAATGATTGGAGGGTATGGGTGCAACTGACAGAGCAGCAGGTGAACTACTTTCAGACATTCGGGTTCCTGATCTTTCGGCAACTGCTGTCACCGGAGGAGATAAAACGGTTCAGCGACGAGTTCAACGCGGGGATCGAGAACATACGTCAAGATGCCGGGCCCGGAGACCCAGCCTATCACTTCAGGTTTTTCACGAATTCCGACACGCCGTTCATCGTCTCTTTGATGTCGGATCCTCGCTTTGTCGACGTTGCCGAGCAGTTGCTCGGCAAGCCCGTGCTGGGCATCGCGCCGGAGGGGAATTTCTTCATTGGTGACACCCGCTGGCATCCCGACGCCGGCTCATTCGACTACACCGGAGTCAAGTTCTGCATTTACCCTGATCGGTTGAACGCGAGCAATGGGGCGCTGCGCGTGATACCGGGTTCCCATCACGAACCTCTCTACCGCGAAATGGCCGGAGCGCGTCCACAAGGTGGCAAGACAGGCAGAGCACCTGCAAATGAGACGCAGTCAGCGTTCGGCGTCAGTCCGGCTGAGATGCCCGCGTTTGCAAACCTTTGGGGGGGGAGTGTATCATAGCAAACATCTGAAAGGGGGGATGCCATTCAGACAATCGAGCAAGCCTTCGTTGGTTGGCCTTTGTTGCGCGGTAGTACAGTGTTCAGTCGTTTAAACGACAACATAGGAGAGGATCTCAATGGAAGCGAAGTTTTTGTCCAGCCGATTTACTCGTCGTTCGTTCCTGGCCGGCCTGGGGGCGACGGCTGCCTTGCCTATCCTGGCAGCGTGCCAACCTCAGGTAGTTGAGAAGAGGGTCGAGGTACCGGTTGTCGTAAAAGAGACGGTCGTCGTCGAAAAGGTCGTCGAAAAAGAGGTCGTCGTCGAGAAGCCGGTCGAGGTTGTTAAGCAGGAGATCGTAGAGAGGGAAAAGGTCGTCGAGATCGAGAAGGTCGTGACGGCCGCGCCGGCCATGAGGGAACCGGTCACCCTACGCTTCACCCACTGGCACGGGGGATTCTGGGACAATATGATTCCCATAATAGAGGAGAAGTATCCTCATCTCACGTTGATTAGCGAGTCGACTCCATACAGCCAATATCCGACAAAGGTGATGACCCAGGCAGCCGGCGGCGTAGCTGGCGATGTCATCATGGTCGACACCAGTTGGGCGGTTAATCCAATCACTAAGGGAGTCCTGGCCCCGTTTGACGATCACCTGAAGGCAGCTCGCATAGATAACTACTTATGGGATGTAGATCCCTGGAAGTGGGCTGGCTACAAAGGTAAGCTCTACGCTCTGACGATCGTTTACCAGCCCAACCACCAGATGGTCATCAACCGTAACCTGCTCGAGAAGGATGGCATCAAGATGCCGCCCATTTGGACGCTAGACGGGCCTACGGAGGGATACGACACCTGGCACTGGGATGATCTGGTCGAGTTCTTGAAATCGTTGACCAAGGTCACCAGCGCGGGGAAGGTGGAACAGTATGGACTAGATATGCCCTTCGCGAATAGCCTATATTATAATTCATTGTACATGATCTACTCTAACGGTGGGCACCTCTTTGACCAGGACTGGGAGTACGCCGAAACAGAAACCAGGGTCAACACTCCTGAAGTCATTGAGGCGCTGCAGAATGCGGTGGATCTGTCCGAAAAGCACAAAGTGGTGCCATCAGTTGAAGAAGCTCGAGCTGTCAAGGGTGGCCTGTTCCTCGCTCAAAAAGCCGCCGTCCAGATAACCCATCCCGGACCCGCAAGCTACCGTGAGCATATCAAGTCTATGGAGCTGGAGTTCGCTCCGGTTCCGTGGTACAAGCATCGCATTCAATTCGTGGGATCGAACTCTTATGGGATAAATAGCGCGGGCCCTCATCAGGATGATGCCGCACTTTTCGCCATCGCCGCGACCACCAACGAGGATGTAGGCTGGTGGTTTACCTCAACGATCAATTTGATTGGCTACGACATGCGTGCGCAGATGGCCAAGCTGCCAAGGGATGCGTATTTCCTAAAGATCTACGAGAACTTCCTGGCGCGGGACGACAAATTCAGTGCCTACCGACCCGCCACCGAGAACACCAGATGGATGCCCAGGTGGGCCGGAAGGAAACCTTCTCTCATGAGGAACACGATGAACGCGGAGGTGGAGAAGGTTCTCCTGGGTGAGCAGACCATGAAACAAGCGATGGCTAATGTGCAGAAAAAGGTCGACCCAGAACTTAAGAAGGACTAGGTAGTAAGTAGCGGCCTGAACCGTACAGGGGGTATGCAGTGAGACACTGCTACCCCCAGTTATGGAGGGCTTTTCAAATTCTTTAATGACATGAGTATGGCATCAGCAAACTGGTAAATGAGATCGCCTGCAAGCGGTACTCAGAAGTCTATGGTATACGAACCATCTGCTTGCGCCTTAATCACAACTGGTACCTCGATCGGGAAGGAGCCGAAATCGCGGTTCGGTCGGGGTGGAATAAAGATAGGAAGGTAACGTTGGACGAGCAGTGGGCCGGTTACCGGCGGTATCTAGAGGAGGAATCTCGCGGTCAGGCTAACTTGTGGGCCGTCGCGGATGCCAGAGACGCAGCGCAAGCCTTCAGATTGGCGCTAGAGAACGACGATGTCGTGCACGAAGTGTTCCAGATCAACGGCTATGATACCTGTTCCACGGTGGAGACGGCGACACTCGTCGCCAAGTACTATCCAGATGTGCCCTTGAAGAAGCCATTAGAGGGGTATGCAACGCTCGTCTCATATGATAAGGCCACGAGCATGCTGGGATACCGACCACGTTACAGTTGGCGGGATAGTGACTTTTCGGCCTGGGTGAAGGGTAACCGTGAGCGTTCCGGCTAACATACCCGCCAAAAGACGCAGGATCTCGCGCATGCGCCTGCGCGAGATCAGGGACGGCTACCTGTGCATATCGCTCTGGATTATCGGCTTCGTCGTTTTTACCGCAGGGCCGATGTTCGCATCGTTGGCATTATCGCTTACCCGATACGATATCTTGGCACCCCCCAGTTTCATTGGTCTGAATAACTACGTCGAGATGTTCGCCAACGACGAGCTATTTTGGACCTCGCTCAGAGTCACAACAGTCTACACGATTATCCTGGTGCCTTTGGGGGTAATCTGTGGATACCTGATATCTCTCTTGCTGAACCAGACTGTTCTCGGCCTGTCTTTCTTCCGCACGGTTTTCTACCTTCCAGTCGTGGTCCCTGCCATCGCGACATCTTACCTGTTTGCCTGGATGTTCCACTCAGAGATAGGCCTAATTAACAGTTTTTTGGCGTATTTCGGTATCGAAGGACCATCGTGGTTCTTTTCGCGAGAGTGGGTGATGCCGGCTTTCGTCATCATGGCACTATGGGGTTTGGGCGCGGGCATGGTCCTGTACCTGGCCGCCCTTCAGGGCGTGCCAACAGCACTGTACGAGGCCGCAATGCTGGACGGAGCCAGCCCATTGGCCAAGCTGTGGCACATCACGGTGCCGATGACTTCCCCGGTAATATTTTTCACTTTCATCACCGGTTTGATCGGCACTTTCCAGGTCTTCACCCCTGCCTTCGTCATAACGGAGGGCGGCCCGGGCAATCAGTCGCTGTTCTATATACTGTATCTCTATCGAAAAGGCTGGCAATACTTGGAGATGGGCTACGCTTCGGCCATGGCCTGGGTGCTCTTTGCAATCATCTTTGGTCTTACCCTCCTGAGTTTCCGTCTAGCAGCACGCAGGGTGTATTACGAGGGCCTAACCAGATGAGTACGAGATCGGTAAATACTCATATAGCCGCCAGAAGGCCGGGGCAGGCCGGGTTCTTCCGGCAAGTTAGGTGGCGAAGGCTATCTGGTAGCGTGGTGATCTATGGCTTATTGTTGGTTCTGGGCGCCGCATTCGCTCTACCCTTTGTCTGGCTCGCTACCACCTCGCTAAAGACCGAGGCTAACGCATATGTGATTCCACCCAACCTGATTCCCAATCCCCTCATATGGGAAAACTATCAGGTTGCAATCTTCGGCTTCCCTCTGCTTAGGTCGACAGCGGTCACGATGTATATCCTGGTGGGCGCTATGGTGGGGACCATTTTGACTGCCAGCCTGACAGCGTTCGGTTTTGCCCGACTGCGCTTCCCCGGGCGGGACGTGCTCTTTGTGTTGGTGCTGAGCACCATGATGATACCCTATTACGTAGAGTTGATCCCGCAGTACCTCCTCTTCCGGATGATTGGCTGGGTAGACACACCGCTGCCGCTGATCGTCCCGGCCTACTTCGGCGGAGGGGCCTTCTACATCTTCCTTCTGCGCCAGTTCTTTATGAGCATTCCGCTGGAGTACGACGACTCAGCACGGATCGACGGATGCGGGACCTTCGGTATCTACTGGCGGATCATCCTGCCGTTGTCGCTGCCGGCGATGGGAGCGGTAGCGATCTTCACCTTTATGAGCCGCTGGAACGACTTCATCGGTCCATTGATCTATCTGAACAGGCCGGAGAACCAGCCGTTGGCGGTGGCTTTCGCAACCTGGGTGCAGACGGCCCACGTTGGCGTCTCTGTCGTTCCTGTCCTGTGGGTACATATGATGGCCGTCGCCACGCTGATGACCATACCGCCTATCGTGATCTTCTTCTTTGCCCAGCGCTACTTCATCCAGGGCGTAGTGATCAGCGGGATCAAGGGGTAAGGGAGTCATCGTGAGCGCTCGACACGACAGGGTTTGGAAACGCGTCGACCCCATCGGCTAGGTCCGCGAATGGGAAGCCGACCAGCCGGCTCAGCACGAGCGACTAGAGCGGTCCATTTTGGAGCACGGCAACAAAGGCCTGACTTTCAGTGTAGAAGCTTTTGCGGTGAGTAGCTACGCGGATCACCTGGATGACGCTAAGTTTGAACCGCTGTGGCGGAAGGTCCAGGAGTTGAAGATACCCGTGTGGTGGTATATCCATAGTCGACGAATCAACCGTTTCGATAGCTTTATGGAGCACGTAGCCGAGCTGAACCGCTGGGCCGAGCGGCATCCGGACATACCGTCGGTTCTTACTCACGGCTTGGACTGCTTTAGCATGGGGCGTAGAACTCCCCAACAGTATGAGATCCCTGACGAACTGATGGCTCTTCTAAAGCGTCCTAACATGTATTTCGAGATGCTGTTCCTCGCCTTCTGGCCAGAGTATCCCTTCCTGGGGGCTCAGCAGATGATCAGACGACTGTGCGATGAATTGGGCCCTGAAAAGATGATGTGGGGCACCGACCAATATGTTGTGCAGTGGTGGTCCACGTATAAGCAGGCGTTGAACTATGTACGCAACTCTGAGCTTCTATCAGAAGAGGAGAAGGCCCTTATCCTGGGTGGCAACGCTGCCAGAATGTTCAACATAACTGGCTAAGAATCTCGTGCAGTTCAGCTCAGTCAGACCAATCTCGGTTATGAATAGCTGGGGATCCGTGCCTGAAACGAAATTGAGGGGGTTACACGATGCTTTCGGCAGAGCAGAAGGCTTACTTCGAGATTTTTGGCTTCATAGTGATGCGAGAATGCTTCTCGCTGGCGGAGATGGCTGAGATCAGTGCGAAGTTTGATCAAGCCCTGACTGAGGACCGCCAAGGGCAGCCGTTTGATGGCGAAAAGCGACACTGCGTATATTCGGTACCGGAAACGCGATTCCCGTGGTTAATCGAAGACGACCGGATCTTTGAGCCAATAGAACAATTGCTTGGGCCGGGGTTTGTATGGATCGGCTCGGATAGCAACCTGTACATCGGTGACACCGGTTGGCATCCAGACACCCCAGTGGATACCTACTACGACGGCATCAAGGTTGCTTTCTATCTCGACCCGGTGACCAAAGACACCGGCTGCCTCCGCGTCATCCCCAGCTCACACCGACTACCATTACACGACGACTTGAGGACGCTGCTGCGACGGAATGATCCCAGCCCATCACCATTGCTGGAGCCGCGCAATGTTCCGTGCTTCCCGCTAGAATCACAGCCGGGCGATGTGGTGTTTTTCAACCACAAGACCTGGCATGCCGCCTTCGGTGGCCGAACCGGCCGACGTATGTTAACATTGAACGTCAAAGCCAAGCCGACCACGGAGGATCACATCGACTATATGCGCAGCACCTACCAGGCCAACCTGGATTACCAAAAGTCACACCAATACACCCAGCCGGGCCGACTATACGACGACGCTTTCCTATACAGCGACCGACCACGTATCAAATCTATGGTGGGCAAGCTTGTAGAGCTTGGGTTCAAGTAGCCGACAGTCCAGACGGACCTGAAGAGTTCCCTGGACAGGTTCCAGGAGCTGGAGGCGGCCATTTTATGCCCGAAGAGGCTCCCGAGCGCGCCACCAGGGAGTTGCTGGCCTTTCTTCTAGAAGGCTGACATTGGCCAGTGAAGCGCGAGGCTTTCTGTTCGGTCGAGTGCGAGCACGTGAATTGCCGCTTTGAACGCGGCGGCCCGTATGGGGTTGGAGCCAATTTTGCGTCAGTCGAGTCATCATCTTGAGGCGAGGAGGCATAAGAATGATCATTGATGCCCACTTTCACATCTTTCCGCCGTTTGGCACCGAATCAGGCGGAGAAGACCCGAGGTTGAACATAAAGTTTTTCGAGTACCACATGCGAGGCTCGAACAGCTTCCGGCGCAAATCCGATGGCGCGCTGGTGGAAAAACCATTTTTTCAGTTCGCAACTAACGACTTCAAAGATATGCCCGACGTAAATTTTCGGATGACCCACTTTGGCCAGGCCGAAATCACTGTCGACGGTGTCGATTACATTTATCAGGCCTTGCCGCCCCATCTGGGAAAAGATAACGAATTGCCGCCCGAAAGAATGGTCCTTGAGATGGATGAAGTCGGCGTCGACATGGGCGTGTTACAGCACGACCATATCTATGGCTCGCTAAACGAATACTACGGCGAAGCGATGAGTGAATACCCGAATCGATTTATTGGCCTGGCGCAGGTCCGTGAATGGGAAGCCGACCAGCCGGCTCAGCACGAGCGGTTGGAGCGGGCCATCCTGGAACACGGTAACAAGGGCCTGTATTTCAGTGTAGAACCTTTTGCGCTGAGTAACTACGCCGATCATTTGGATGACGCCAAGTTTGAACCGCTGTGGCGGAAGGTGCGGGAATTGAAGATACCCGTTTGGTGGTATCTCCATAGCCGACGGATCGACCGTTTCGCGGGCTTTATGGAGCATGTAGCCGAGTTGAACCGCTGGGCCGAGCGGCATCCCGACATCCGGGCGGTTCTTACTCACGGCTTGGACTCCTTTAGCATGAGGCGTGGAACCCCCCAACAGCATGAGATCCCTGACGAACTGATGGCTCTACTCAAGCGTCCTAACATGTATTTCGAGATGTTTTTCCTCGCCTTCTGGCGAGAGTACCCCTTCCTGGGAGCTCAGCAGATGATCAGACGACTGTGCGATGAATTGGGCCCTGAAAAGATGATGTGGGGCACCGACCAATATGTTGTGCAGTGGTGGTCCACGTATAAGCAGGCGTTGAACTATGTACGCAACTCTGAGCTTCTATCAGAAGAGGAGAAGGCCCTTATCCTGGGTGGCAACGCTGCCAGAATGTTCAACATAACTGGCTAAGAATCTCGTGCAGTTCAGCTCAGTCGGTCCATAATGAAAGTGCCCAGTACATGTAGCGCTGAGGCTTGTCCTCAGCCGACCCAGATTGGCGGACCGACCAATTAGCGTGGGACAAGCCCACGCGCTACGACTGCGGATCGAGCAGCCCGGCGTATATTAGCTATTTGGGCACGACTCACTAGTTAGTCCAAACAGAAGAGGGCCTCACTCTTGGCCGCTTCAGGATAGCCAACTCTTCTCAACACGTCGGCCAACCCGTTGTAGGCCAGCGCTTCGTTCGGATCGAACTCGATCGCCCTCCTGAACTCTGACTCCGCTCCAGTCCAGTCGCCGCGAAATCGTAGGAGTGTCGCCAGGCGAAGGTGGGAATCAGCGTGATCCGACTCCAACTCCAGGCTCCGCCGAAACGCTGATTCGGCTTCTGCCAGCCTGTTTTGGCCGCTCAAACTAATTGCCAGGAAATAATGCGCGAAGAAACTCTTAGGTCCCGGCTCAATTGCGGCTCTCAGACCTGGCTCTGCCTCCGCCCACTTTTCCAGCTTTATCAAAACGACGCTCAAGTTGAACTGGGAGGGCTGATGCCGAGGATCCACTTCGAGTGCATTGCGAAAACTCGCCTCCGACTTCGCGTAATCACCCTTGTCTCGAGCGAGTATCACGCCAAGGTTGTAATGCGCATTGGTGTTCTTCGGGTCTAGAGCGACTGTTTTGATAAGTTCTTGTTCCGCTTCAGCGGCTCTGTTCTGTCCAATGAGACTCATTGCCAGGTTGTAATGGACGTCGCCGCTCTTGAGGCCTAAGTCTATGGATCTCCTGTAGGCCGCCTCAGCGTCCTCATATTTTTGCTGGTTAGAAAGCGTCAGGCCCAGGTTGAAATACCCCATCGGTACTTCATTGAACTCGCTGGTGAACCTTCTGAAAGACCGCTCAGCGTCAACATTATTGCCCTGAAGTGCCTGGCTTACTCCGAGATTGAAGTAAACCTTTGAAAGGCTCGGGTCGAGTCTTAGCGCTTGAAGCAGTGCCTGCTCGGCCTCGTCGTGCTTATCCTCGTCTCCCAGGCTTTCCGCTAACTCTACGTAGTATTCAGCGCGTTGGACGCCACCCATCGACTACTCCTCTCCCCGATTCGATTCACAGACAATAAGCCGGAGCGCAGTCCTAGCGCGGCGGCTTAACAAGGCCTATGCGACACCAACCCGCCGGCCAAATCATAGAGATAGGCGGTGTCTCCTGTGTTGTTCCACACGGCACTGTTGTTCCACACGGCACTGTTGGTCCAATGCAGGCTGTCAGGGCCCTCGGGAGCCTGGCCAAATGACCAGACCCGGACGGCGCTCCGAACCTGTAGCACGAAGCCCCTGTGAAACTCGAAAGTCCAGTTCCCGCCCTCGTCGTGCAGTCGCCATCCCGTCATATCCTGAGGGGTGATGCCATCATTGACGATGCTGACCCATTCGGGTTGTGTGAAGCAGGTCATCTCAAGGATGACGATCTCTGACGTCGTCTCCGTCGGAGCAGTTGGGAACGGCCTCAGGTTGAACTCGACGAGCCATTCGATGCCCGCTGTGACTTCCGGCGGACATGTTCGAAGCATTTCGACGAGAGCGTCCCATTCGGCTGGAGTGAGGGTCAGCTCCCAAGCATTCTTGATGCGAATCCAGTCGCGGGCGTACTCGCACCAGTATGTTCCGTCCGGCGGCTTCCATTCGTCGGGTCCTTTCGCGCCTGTGGAGCGATTGGCCGATGAAGTGACGGCAATCAGGTGGTCGGCGTCGTTGAGGTCGTTGGCGTAGGCCTTTTTCTTCTCTGGACTCCGGGCCCATCCGCCCGAGACATGGGCAGTCTTCAGCGGAACCATATAGTCTATGTCGAGGGCGCCGGTCTCGCCGACGATGACTCCGGCAAACAGGCCGAGCCTTTGTCCAGATTGCACATGACACTGCTCGTCTGTCTTGAAGGTAACCTCGACCGAACTCTCATCGATCAGAACTTCGTGCCTCGTGTTTTGACAGTCACCGTCAGGGTCGACCCAATGCTGCCATTCATCTCGATCGTAGGGTGGCAGGTCCGCGGGTATGTTGGCGATCACTGGCCCGCTGAGCTCAACAATCTCCGAGGTCGGAGAACTCAACGGGCGAGTCCCAGTCGCGACTGCCGTGGGCGTGGGCGCCATCAGCGCGAACGCTGGCATCGCCGACGTAGACGTCGGCTCAGGCGCCACCGTATGAGTTGGGATGATTGCCTCGGTGGGCGGCGGAAGTTCAACTATGACGGTTTCGGTGGTTCCACACGCCGTGAGCACAGTCAGGAGTACCACCTCCACCGCTACAGCATTGGCGGAGACAGCGGGACAACGCATTCTGGCACGTCATTCTCGGGACGGTTCACCACTCTGGAAACCTCGTAGGCCTCCATCTCTTCTGGGGCGTAGGGCAAAAGGACGTTGCTCAGCAGGTCCGTGTCCTCAATTGTTCGATCCAGCCAGAGCTCCTCGGCCTCGCACTTCAGGATCACCGGATTGTGGATTGGTGCCATCATCGAGTTCGGCTCGGTGGTAATGATTGAGCAGGAGAGGATGCCGTCTCTATTTCGCCGCTTCCAGTAATGCCAGAGGCCGGCGAAGGCAAATGGCTCCCGTGATTTCAATACCACGCGCATCGGAGTCTTGCCGCCGGGCAGCCGGTGCCACTCGAAGCATCCGTCGGCAAGAATGAGACAGCGGCGCTTGGCGAACGGGCGCTTGAACGCCGGCTTCTCAGCGAGAGTCTCGGACCGGGCGTTGATCATCCTGTTGCCGATCCGCATGTCCTTGGCCCAGTACGGGATCAAGCCCCAGCGGAACAGCTCGGCCTCGGATTCTTCCCCGCGATGGTTCGTAATGGCCAACACTTCCTGGGTAGGCGCGATGTTGTAGCGAAAAGGCCGGGGCAGATGCACCTCCCAGTAGTGCACGAACCGCCAGCGCAGTACGCCGTCTTCCTCGATCAGGGTGTATCGTCCACACATTAGGGCTTTCCAACTCCTGTGACCCTGGTCATGTCGCCTCCTCCTCAGTCGTTTACTCCCGGAGGGTCACGCGCTTGCCCGTCCGGCCTGAGCGAAATAGTGCCTCGATCACTTCCATATTAAGCACCGCGTCTTCCGGGGTGGTGAGTGACTGCGCCTCGCCCTTCAGGCAGGAGGCGAATGCGTCGGTCTGCAACGTATATGCGTTGGCCGGCGGGATCTGCCTCTCTGTCGTTGCTCCTTCGATGTTAACGAGCACCGTCATAGGGCCGTGATCGGGAACCAGGAAAGGCTCGACGACCACGTATCCACGTTCGCCAATGACCTCGTAGCGGGTCATGCGAGCGTGCCTGGAGCAGCTGTTGGCTATCCCGTGTCGGCCGGCGCCGAAGTCGAGTAGGCCGTCGAACGTCACATCCACCTCGCGCTGCGGATCAAACTCGAAGATCGCGCTGACCGCTTCCGGCTGTTGGTCAAACAGCCACCTGCTGAGATTCACTGGGTAGCAACCGGAAAACATCAGCGTGCCGCCGGCGAGCTCTTTGGACATAGATATGCTTGACGCTCCTTTCCTGGAGGGCCCGTAGTAGTGGTACGCACGCACGGCGCGCAGCTCGCCCAGCCGGCCCTCGCTGACAATCTCTCTCACCAGCAGGTTCTTCGGATGGTAGCGATACCAAAACGCCTCTATCAGGAGGACGTCATGCTGTGCCGCCGCTTCGATCATCTGGCGGCACTCGTCGGCGGTAGCGCCCAGGGGCTTTTCGCAAAGGATGTGCTTCCCCGCCTCCGCGGACTTGATCGTCCACTCGAGATGCACGCTGTTGGGTAGAGGATTGTAGATCGCGTCGACGTCTGGATCTGCTAGAAGGTCGTCGTAGGAGCCATAGGACCGCTCGATACCGTACTGTTGCGCGAAGTCCGATGCCTTTTCAGCGCTGTGGCTGGCTATTGCGGCGACGCGCCCGGTCGCGGACTCCTGAATAGCCGGAATCATTTGCCTGGCGATGGCCGCGGCTCCAATTACGGACCAGTTCAGGTTCTCTCTGTTCACCGATCCTCCACCCGGCCCGTTTTTCCTTGTGAGCCGACATTTCCTATTTCAAAGTGCGGGGCGTCCAAAGAACCCCCACGCTTGACGGCGCCAATTGTTGTTTACGCTCCCGAACGCTGTCAATTACCTTATCGCGTCCATAGGATACCAGGGTCGGCCAGCGATACAGCTCCCGATTGGTTTGCCAGGCGGCCCTCTTCCGCCGACTCACGCTGTTCGAAAAATCGAGGCAGTGTTCGAGAGTCTCTTGGCCGTTGCGGCTGGAGCCGGCGCCAACGGATTCCCCGTTGAGCGGCAGAAAGCGCGTGGCAGACGTAGCCTGCGCCCAAATCCACCACCTAAAGAAATGTAAGACCTCGTTGGAGCCCGCTGTAAAAGCGGGCTATGATGATTTGTGAAAGCAATAATCCATCACCAACGAGGTGCACCTATTATGCAGCAAGGAGCTTTGCCGTTCCAGTACGCCGAGGAGAAGAATTCGACCGGTATGACGGCTCTCGCGGGTCTGGCAACCTACCTGGACCTCTTTCAGGTCGCGGATCTGAGAGGGTCAGTGGGACGTCACGTGGGGCTTCGGGAAGGTGGTCAGGGCTGGACGGACAGCCAGATGGTCACCTCGTTAATACTACTGAACCTGGCAGGTGGAGAGTCGGTGGAGGACCTCCGTGTACTGGAGAAAGACGAGGGTCTGGGTCGGGTGTTGAGCAGAGCAGAGACACAGGGGATGCGCCAGAGGGAGCGTCGGGCTTTACCACGAAGGTGGCGCAAGGAGCGTCGGCGGAGTGTGCCGTCGTCCTCAGCGGTGTTCCGATATCTGTCTAAGTTCCACGACGAAGAGGAGGAGACTAAGCGTGAGCCGCACAGGGCGTTCATACCCTCTGGGACAGAAGCTTTGGATGGTCTGAAGAGGGTCAACGCAGAGATGGTGGGCTTCGTGCAAAGCCATACTCGGCATACCGGTGCAACGCTGGACATGGACGCTACGCTGGTTGAGACGCACAAGCAGGAGGCGCTCTACAGCTACAAGAAGCACAAGGCGTATCAGCCGCTGAGCACCTACTGGGCCGAAGCCGATCAGATCGTGCACTCGGAGTTTAGAGATGGCAATGTACCGGCGGGCTATCAGCAGCTTCGGGTGCTGAGGGAGTCGTTGAGGTACATACCTTCCGGAGTAGAAGAGGTGATGTTGAGGTCAGACACGGCCGGGTATCAGAGGGAGCTTCTGAAGTATTGCGCGGAGGGCAGAGACGAACGCTTCGGGGTGATCGAGTTTGCCGTGGGGGTGGACGTTACAGAGGAGTTCAAGCGGGCGATCGGTGAAGTGGCGGAGGAGGAATGGTATGAGTTGAGACGGAGTGTGGGCTCCTGCGAGGCGATGACAGGGCAACAGTGGGCCGAGGTGTGCTTCGTGCCCAACTGGATAGGACACTCCAAGAACAGTCCCGAGTACCGTTTCATAGCGATCAGGGAGCGACTGCGCAAGCCGCCTCTGCCGGGAATGGAGTCTCAGTTGGAGTTGTCGATCCCCGTCATGGAGATGCCGGATAGAGGATGGTACAAGGTCACAGGAGTGGTCACCAATCGTCGTAGACTACGCAAGGCGAGTGGTATTCCAGGAGACGAGTTGATCTGGTGGTATCGTCAGAGATGCGGGAAGGGGGAGGAGGTGCATGGGGTGCTCAAAGAGGACCTTGCTGGCGGCAGGCTGCCGTCAGGGCAGTTCGGAGTCAACGCTGCCTGGTGGGCCATTGCGGTGTTGGCGTTCAACCTCAACTCGGCGCTGAAGCAGTTGGCTTTGGGCGGTGAGTGGGTGAGCAAACGCTTGAAGGCTCTGCGCTTTGGGATCATCACCCTCGCCGGACGGGTGGTGCGTCATGCCCGGACTCTGATCATCCGCCTAGGGCGTGGTCATCCCTCATACTACCTTTTGATCAGATCACGCCGTAGAATTCTGGCACTGGCACACTCACCACCCCGACCGTAGCCTGACGTTTACTACAACTAATCATCACTCGAAGGCGACTCAGCCAAGTCGCCCAGTCCTAGCCATGCCATCTCGCACGCCTTGGCGCATCTCCGACCTTGCGGAGTCTTCGACCTCAGCCCGAGAACAGCCCGAATCGGCTTGACAACGCCGCCAACGCCTACAAGACCGCCAAGCAGTGGCCTACCAATTACCCCGACGGCTCCGACACGGTCCTGTACACTCGCTGCATGCCCACGAAAGCCTCAATCATAAGTTAGGCGGTGGATTTGGGGTGCGGATGAGGCCTTGCAACTCAGAAGCGGACTTGTTAGAGTTAGCGGGGTATGAGGTGCGAGCAGGCTGAACTCAAGAGAAGAATTGTGGAGAATCGAAATTGACCATCAAGAAAGTCGGTTTCATAGGCTGCGGCAAGATGGGCGGTCAAATGGCCATCAATCTACTCAAGACCGGCTTTGACCTGACAATTTTCATTGGGCCCTGACCGACGAGGAGGCTGCGCTGGCCGAATTGCGTCAAATAGACAGGAAGGAGCTTGGCGATGAAGCTATCAACACGCTGGAATATTGTGCCGGGCGACACCTTAGCTGACAAGCTAATTTTTCTGGAAAAGTCCGGCCACCACTACATAGACCTGGACGGTCCGGCGCTCGAGGTCTCGCTGGACGAATTGGTGAAGGTATTCGCCAGCCGGTCGGTCAAAGTCGGGACGATTGACCTGCTGTTCAGCGTCTTAGACTCCGACGAAGAGGCCAGGGAGCGCCGGATGCAGGGCAATCACGAACTGCTCGATCTCGCGAAGGCTCTCGGCGCCTATGGCGCCCTGGTCCATCCCATCTTTGGCCAACCTCCGGCTGGGGAGCTAGTCGGCTACCTCGGACTGGCCCCGCCAGGAACTCCCGGCAACTCTTTCAAAGGCATGCCAGCCGAGGTCGAAGCAATTAGGCGGCAGACTGAGGTTCTGATTCCTGAAATCAAGGAGTTAGCTTCCCATGCCGAGCAGATCAAGGTGATTCTTCTCGTAGAACCGTTAAACCGCTACCATACTTACTATTTCAATCGTTTGGAACATGGAGTAGAGGTATGTAAGGACGTGGCTAGCCCGGCGGTTAAAGTCCTGGTTGATTTCTTCCATATGGCGATCGAGGAGTCGGCCATCTCCGTGAGCATCAAAGCAGCCGCTGGCCACATCGGTTACGTCCACGTAGCTGAAAACAACCGTGGGCAGCCAGGTCGCGGCCATTTCGACTTCAAGCGGGCATTTGGCGCGCTGAAGGCGGTCGGCTACGATGGCTTTCTCGGCCTCGCTTGCGAGCCAATGGGAGACCCAAGCGAAGCGCTGAAAGAGACGGCTATGAACGTCAGCCGGCTCTGGGCTGAGGCTCAGCCGGCCAAGTGAATCAGCAGGAGGTAACCATACGCATAATCGGAGAGGAAATATGGGTGCGAGACTAGCGGGTGCGGTGGGTTCCAGGTCGGGAGACGAGCATAATGGGCTCACGAGGACGCCCGAGTAGGTAGGTTTGGACAGGCGAGAGTATCTGGCTAGCCTCGTATATACACCGCAGGAGGTGGACGACTGGCTCGCGGGAAGGTCGTATTCAGTCTCAAGATACGACAGCGAGTTGGGCTACGTCCATAGTGGAGGGTGGCGGAAGGACGGAATGGATGGGTCCATCTGTACCTACAGCTACGACGAGAACAGCGCGCGAAGCCAGATAGCTTTCGCCGGCGAGCCCTGTGGCATTAATACCTACGGAGACAGCTTCACACATTGCGACCAGGTGAATGGTGGTGAGACCTGGCAGGAGAGGCTTGCCGCCCATCTTGGCGAGCCCATTCGCAATTTCGGCGTCGGCGGATACTCGGTCTACCAGGCCTATCTGCGCATGAGGCGGGAAGAGGCACGGGTGCCGGCTGAGTACATCATCTTCAACATCTGGGACGATGACCACTTCCGAAGCCTGAACGGATGGCAGACCATCAATTTCGGTAAGAAGCAGAGACGGGTTTTGCCCACACTTCCCTACGTTGAAGTGAATCTGGACTCGATATCCTCTGACTAGCGCGTTCCCTGACCGGCGAATCGTAGCGGGCAGCCGCTATGGCCAGTGCTCTAAGGTGCTCGGACCACGAACGCCTATGGATCGACCACGCTCCATTGTTGCGAGATTGGGCCGCCCTTGACATTTCTTCCAGTTATGGCATACCAGTCGAAAGGAGCATCGTGGAATACGACCATATAGTAGTGGGGGCTGGCTCGGCCGGCGCTATCATCGCCAGCCGGCTGTCCGAGGACCCGAGTCGTTCCGTTCTGCTCCTGGAGGCCGGGCCGGACTATCCAAATCTGGAGGAGATGCCAGAGGAGATCAAGTATGGCCTCGGCCGTGCACCTGATCTGTGGACTAGGGCCCGTGGGCCAGACAGCAAGCACAACTGGAACTTTGTTGCGAGACCGACCGGTACAGCTCGCACTATGGAGGTTCCAAGGGGGAAGATCGTCGGGGGATCCAGCGCTATCAATGCCATGTTATGGCTGCGCGGAGTACCGGAGGACTACAACGGATGGGCGGCGTCGGGCAACGACAGGTGGAGCTTCGACGAGTTGCTGCCCTATCTCAATAAGGTCGAAGACTCAGAGTTTGCAGACGACTATCGAGGCCAGGGTGGTCCGATCAAGGTCAGGCAGTTCAAGCCGGATCAGTGGAATGTCGACCAGGCCGCCTTCTACCAAGCGTGTCGTGCGGCCGGTTATCCGGGTTGCCCCGACCATAACCGGCCGGACTCATCTGGAGTGGGCCCGGTAGCCAGCAACTGTTTCGAGGGGATGCGTTGGAGTGCCGCGATCGGATACATCAACCCAGCCCGGCATCGGCCCAACCTGACGGTCCGTCCCAACTGCCTAGCGCATCGAGTGTTATTCGAAGGCCAACGCGCCAGAGGCGTACTAGTTGAGAGCGGCGGCGAGCTTTTTTCGGTGCTAGGACACGAGACCATACTCTGCGCCGGCGCAATTGGATCGCCGCATATCCTGTTGCTGTCTGGGGTTGGTCCCCCAGAACAGCTCCATGCTTTCGACGTAGACCTCGTTAATGACCTGCCAGGCGTGGGGAAGAACCTGCGGGACCATCCTGAGGTGACGGTACTGTGGAGGACGCGACCAGAGTTTGAGCAAGATCCACTCGCACCCAAGGCGCAGGTGATACTTCGATACACGGCGAGCGGCTCGGAGCTGAGGAATGATGTTGGTCTCTACTATGGCTCCGTCATCCCCATGGAAAGCGCTGGGGCCGTCGGGGAGCAAGAAATGTATGGTGTGAAGATTACCGTAGTTTTGAATCTTGCCCTTGGATCGGGAACACTCTCCCTCGAGTCGAAAGTTCCCGACAGGCAGCCAAGTCTGAATTACAGATATCTGGAATCTGAGGCCGATCGACAACGGCTGCGAGAAGCGGTCCGCATTTCCGCGGCGCTTGGCGATCAGGCAGCATTCCAGCGTTTCATCGAAGCGCGAGTCTCGCCGTCGGACGAAGTCCTGGCTTCTGATCAAGCCTTGGACCAATGGATGCGCGACACTGTCGTTACGAGCCATCACTCTTCAGGGACCTGCAAGATGGGCCCGGCAACGGATCCGACTGCGGTTGTTGACCAGTACGGAAGAGTGCACGGGATCGGCGGTCTGAGGGTCGCCGACGCGTCGATCATGCCGGACTGCGTCCGGGGGAATACGAATGCAACGGTTATGGCGATCGGCGAGATGATCGCAGACCTCATCAAAGAGGGACTATAGCCGTCGATTGATGGTCTCCAGGCCTGCCCCGTAAATCGCCTCCGGCATGGGTCGTCGCTAGTAGCCGGCGGTCACTGCGCCAGGGCTGGGTCGGAGGCGTATTCCTCCGCGTTGTCTTTGGGGGCGAAGCCAAGCTCCCGTTCGGCGTTTGAAATGTCCCAAAAGCGGCGCTTGTTGCCCGAGATAGTGAAGTAGATGCCAAATATGATTTAACACTGATTTGAGTCCCCTCTCCCGCTGGGAGAGGCAGAGTGAGGGTATTTTGCGTCCGAACCCTCCCAAATTCGAATAAGTTGGAACGATTGACACACAAGGACGAGGCCCTATATATAATGGAGGATCATGCGAGGAGAAGAGGATATGCGCTTCACTGACAAGGTCGCGGTTGTCACCGGCGGCGCCACCGGCATCGGCCGGGCGGCGGTTGAAGCCTTCGCCGCCGAGGGGGCGGCAGTCGCAATCGGCGACATCAATGTGGCCAAGGCCAATGAGGCCGTCGACCAGATCCAGCGCCAGGGAGGTAAGGCGCTCTTTGTCGAGGCTGACGTCTCACTCGACAGCGAGGCCCGCCGGCTGGCCGAGGAAACGGCGGACGCCTTTGGCGGGGTCGATGTTCTATTCAATAACGTCGGCATCCAGACCTTCGGCACTGTTTGGGAGACGCCGGAGGATGTCTGGGACCGCACGCTGGCGGTGAACCTCAAGAGCTTCTATCTGGTGTCGCGCTACTGCGTACCCTACATGATGAATCGCGGAGGCGGCTCGATCGTAAACACCGCTTCAGCGCAGGGACTTGCTACCACGCGCAAGGTCGCGTCCTACGCAGCCGCCAAGGGTGGAATCATCGCCCTGACCAAGAACATGGCCGTCGATCTGGGCCAGCACAATATCCGAGCCAATGCGATCTGTCCGGGCGCGATCGACACACCGATACAGCGGGTCTACTTCGAAGAAGCCAACCTGGAAGTCGAGGAGGGAATGCGTCAGGTAGGCAACCTTCACATGCTCGGTCGGGTGGGCCAGCCGGAGGAGGTCGCTCGGCTGGTCCTGTTTCTGGCCTCTGACGAATCGTCTTTTTGCACCGGCGGAGTGTTCCTGGTCGATGGCGGGCTCACATCGGCGCTGCAAGGCGTCCGCTTCGATGACTAGTGGCTCGCCACTGTAATTCCGATATGAGAATGTACCGATACCTGGGGTCATTACGGGCAAGTGGGCGGCCTCTGCCCGCCGTCTATCAGAGGGCACACGGTCTCATGTAATTGGAAGATGTCTCATCTTGGTAATACGCTCCGTGTGCGGACACGGCGGGCTTCGGCGGTGGGGGCCGACGGCACATTCGCCGTTTCACGGCGATTTCCACGAGACGTATGTCTCGCCTGGGCAGTCGGCCCCCACCGCTCCTGTCGGGCCCTTCCTTCCCCCTTGTTTCCAACTAGCTGTTGAGATGGGTAGTTCATCAGCTAGTGGAGATTCGGTACATTTTCGGAGCAGCGAGAGCGGGCCTCATCACCATCTCGATCCATGAACCAGGCCATACGGCGGGCGACGCAGGTGACAAACTATTGGGTGGACAATTCTTTGGTCGGAAAAGTGTTATAAAAAGGGCTGTGGGGCTGTCAGGTCGCATCTAGCGTCAGTTTTCGGTCTAAACCACCATTCACGCCATTTCACTATAACCGATCTGTCTGTGGCCCTCTGAGAGTCCTAGCGGTTATCTACTCTACTCCCCTCACCTGCTTCGTAGTGCCGTTGTGCTTCTTGCACTCCCACCAGGTGGGCCAACACGCTGAAGAAGTAAGCCATCTTGTTCTTCCTAGGGCCCAAGCCCTCGGTGCTGCCTGCGGTCGTTTTTATCGAAGCGCTCCTCTCCTGAGTGATCGACCTGGCCTGGTACATCTGCTGCAGGAATGAATCCCGACTCAGGCCTGACTTCTTGAAGATGTTGTATGCCCGAGTTACTGAGCTCTTCAAAGGGGCCTGGTCATTAAGCAGCCTTGCGAAGTCTTCTATGAAGACAAGGATCGCCTGCCGGTCTTCGTCGTACTCCTGGACGGATGGCCGTATCGTCCGTCGTTTCAGAGTCTCCCCTACACTCTCAAGATCCCCTGAGGAACCGCCAAGAGTATCGGACTCGCCTCTCGCAATCTGTCTGTTCTCCTTTTCCATACTCATGGAAGTGCTCACAGACTTCGATAAAGCTGTGACATTGTCTGAATCATCTAGTAGTGGATTAGCACTCGATTTGTCGGGTTCGATCGCTTGTGGCCTCTTTCGACTAATTTTTTTATCTTTGGATGCCTTTCGAATATTCGAATTATCTTGTCTTACTGTTTTTTGTAATACTGTTTCTTGTGGGTATGGTTTCCCTACCACCGGTAGTGGGTTTTTCATACTACCCTGGTATGATTTCCCTACTACCCCCTCAGCGCCTTCCTTGAACCGCAAGCTGTACAGGGTGGTGACATTGTCCCCTTTCTTATCTACCCCCTTCTCGCTTATTACGATTCCCTTGGCCTCCAAGGACTTCAAGGCCTTACTCAGAGTGGTGCGATCCCGGATGCCGCAACCTCTATCAAGAATACGCCCTTCTTTGGTTTTGATGCCCCGTATAAACTGATTAAATGAGATGTGATCGCTATTTCGCTTAAAGCCGTAGGTGCGGCGGACAATGTAGAGTAGCGCTTTGAGTTCCGCCCCAATGAGGACGCTGAGAAGCTCATCGAAGAGCGCGTCAGGGACCTGGGTGTAATTAGGCCCCTCGAACCCCTCGAAATGATATTGATCTGATTTAGGTAACGGTAGGCCCGACCGAATTGGCCGATGCCCGAATACTTGGCGATATCCAACGTCTCAGTCACGCCCGAAATGGGTCGCCAGGGTCATTCGACAGTAGCTCGAGCAGGCCATTAGGATAAAGAGGTGGTGAACCGGCGCTCCGAAAGTACTCCAACGACTTCCACTCCGCCTCGAAGTGTCTTTCGCCATTCTCTTCGTATGCCTCCAGCGACGCTCGCTCATAAAACGACTCATCCTCAAACCGAGCGTCATACATCAAAAGAATCTCGTGACCGGGCCGGCCGACGTACGTGAACACGTTCTCCAAGATCCCGAGAAAACGCAGGTCGGTGACCTCAGCGCTCAGCTCTTCCCTGACTTCGCGCACCATCGCCTCCCGGCTGAGTTCCCCAAAGTCGATCCCGCCCCCAATGGGACGGTAGAACCGCTTTCCCTTCGTAGGGTCGTATCGCTCGTATACCAAAATCTTATCGCCGTTTCTGAAAACGCAGAGCGCCTTAGTCCTGATCTTTTGCTTCTTGCTTGGGTTCTTTGGACTCAGTTGCCGAACTCCTGAACAGGCACGTCCCATTCGTCATCGCGTATCTCTCTGAACTTGCCTCGAGTGTACCGAGAGATCACCTGCCGCCAGAACGCCTGCGCCGGCGTATTAGCTTCTTCCTCGGCCACCCTCCATCTACCCGGGAACATATCGAGGATACGACGCGCCACCGTCGTCCCAATGCGCTGCCGCCGGTACTTTCGCATGATGAAGAACTCGGCAATCGAGTGAATACTCTCGCCTTCGTCAACTCCAATTCCTCGGACGAAAGCGAATCCGGCCAGCCTGCCGTCCACTCTCACGAGGAAGGCGTGACGTCCCGGCTCAGTCCAAAAATGATCGAAGTATCTGTAAACGAATAGACCGTGCTCGCCAACGTCCTCGCCGTCAAACTCGCTGGAATCGTATCTGTACAGCTCCATGAGGTTTCGGAGGACAGGCTTCTCCCGGATCCCGGCCTTTCGTATCTCAATATTCATTTGCCTGCTCGGATCAGGAGCGTTATCGTGCGGAGATTCATTCAATCTCGTTGCCCCGATTCGGACGAGGTTCCTGAAAGCACCTTGCCAGGATTCAAGATGTTGTTCGGATCGAATGACGACTTGATCTCCTGCATCAGGTCCACCAGTTCAGGATCGAGGCTCATTCGAACGAACTCTCGCTTGAGCAGGCCAATCCCGTGTTCGCCGGATAGAGTTCCGTCCAGCTCGATGGCTGAGATGAAGATCTCTTGCGCCGCCTTTACGACTCTTTCCATTTGGGCGCTGTCGCGGAGGTCACAGAGTACGTTTGGATGCAAGTTGCCGTCGCCTATATGGCCGAACAGCGGTATATCCAGGCGGTATTCCTGTGCTATCCCCTGTATACGCCGGACAATCTCCGGTATCGCGCTTCGCGGAACGGAGATGTCCTCGCCCAGCTTGTTCGGATACATGCGCCCGAACGAGGACGAGGTCGATCGGCGAATCTTCCACAGCTCCTGGGCCTCGGCGTCATCGCCGGCCGGCCGGACCTCCACTGCTTCACTCGTGCTGCACTCCTCGACAACCACTGCCATTTGGTCGGATACGGAATGGTCATCGCCGTCGACCTCGATCAATAGCATCGCCGCCATGTCGAGGGGCAGGCCCGATTTCAGGTGCATTTCGACGCACTTGAGGGTCGTCTGGTCCATCATTTCCAAGGCAAGTGGTTCTACGCCGGCGCCCAGTATCGCATCCACCGCGGCACTGGCCTGGTCCAAGCTGGCGAAAGTGGCCATCACGGTGCCCCGTACCGGTGGCTTCGATATCAGGCGCAGAGTGATGTCCGTGATGACCCCCAGAGTGCCTTCGGAACCGATAAACAGACGCGTCAAATCGAACGGATTGCCGCGGGTTGCGTCAGTGTGGATGATTTCGCCGGTGGGGATCACTACCTCCAGGCCAACGACATACTCGCGGGTGCCCCCGTACTTGAGACACCTGGGCCCGCTGGCGCCGGTCGCGACGTTGCCGCCGATCGTCGATTGGCGCAGGCTGGCCGGGTCGGGCGGATAGAACAATCCCTCCTTCTCCGCCGCGGCTTGGAGGTCCGCATTGACCACCCCCGGCTCGACGACGGCCCGCATCGTCCGGCGATCGATGCTCTCTATGCGCGTCATCAGAGTCGTGTTGAGCACGACACCCCCGGATATCGGCACCGAGCCGCCGGCCAACCCGCTGCCCGCGCCGCGGGGCACAACCGGAATCTGGTGTCGGTTCGCCCACCGCAGAACCC
Organism: Chloroflexota bacterium; assembly: GCA_965220775.1. Lineage (GTDB taxonomy): Bacteria > Chloroflexota > UBA6077 > FW602-bin22 > JBCLEL01. The sequence continues at coordinate 2,338,417 of OZ244845.1, read as the reverse complement.
CCGCCACTTCATCCGCGCTCAACACCGATACCGCAACGTCCGGCCGGTGCTCCAGCCAGGTGCCGTCGTAACCGTAAACGGTAAGCTCCGTTGGATCGTTCGTAACGCGCTCCGGTGGCAGTATTCTCGTCAGTTCAGAAATACCAGTTTCACTCATCGGAGTTAGCAGCCTCCCACAGGGAAAGCTGTCTTAGCGTCCGCCGATGGGAGATTCATTTTGTAGAGCTCTCCGTAGCGTATTCGGCGCCTTAGAGATCAGGTCGTCTTGAAGTCGTGAGGAGCATCGTCGCGTGCTAAGCCGTATTCTTGAGGGGAGATTGAGGCTCAGCGACCGTCCGGCGTGCAGAGAACACACCGCCGATCGACGCGAATCTGGTTCAATCGGTTCGAGGAAGGGGAACCCGCACCGAACCTAATAAACCCAGGAGTATGGCTTGTCCATCGGCAGGAGTGATTCATCCTGATAGCCCCACTCGATGAGCTTGCTCAGCTTTCTCATCCGACGCTCATCGGCCGTCTCCATCATGCGTTCCGTGTAGATTCGCCGGTCCTTACGGGTTTTGTGGGTAATCGCTCGAATCAGGCCCTTCATATAAGTTTCCTGCCAAGGCGTGATCGGATTCGTATCGTAGTTGATGGTGAACATACGTCGTCCGGTCTTTCCGCCCCAAGAAGAATGCCAAACGCCGTGATGAAATACGACCACGTCCCCTGGCTCGGAAACCAGCGGATATCGACCGGGCAGGTCCGGCGAGCTGCGGTCGTAGGTTCCCGCGTTGATCGCCTGATGTATACCCGTATGGAATTTATGGAGATGACTCCCTGGGATGATGTTCAGGCAGCCGGAGTTTTCGCCAACCGGATCAAGGTAGAAGGCCACTTTGATCGTCCGGTACTCGGGCGCGCCGCCGTCGGGATGCCAGTTTGTGTTACCAACGTAGAAGTTGCCGTCGGATCCGTGGTATATACAGTCGTCTCCAAGTAGACCGTCGACAATGTCGTTGATTCGATTGTCGTCGAAGAGCTCCCTGAGCCGGTCATCACCCTCGATCGTGGGAACTACCGATAGGCGCGAAGTCCCATCGTATCCTAGCTCTTTCGCCGGGCCGCTTATGACTCGCATGAACGCGGCATCTATCTCGGCCATCTCGCTCGGTGCAAACAGCTGGCGAAAAACGAGGAATCCCATCGCGTCGAAATGCTGATGTTCCTCTTTCGACAGCAAATATCCTGGTCTAGAGATCGTTTCTACTGTCAATTTTTCCTCCTAGATCTCAATGGATAGCCTAGCTCTTCTGTTGCACGGGAATCAATATCCTGCCACTGCCACCGCGCTTAGTGGGGCCATCATAGGCCGCTTCTGGACCTTCGTTCGAATTCCAGGCCTCTAGCTCCTCGACCAAAGCCGGCACCAGTCCAGCTTCGACGGTGGTACGTACTAGACGTCCCCGGCGGTAGATGGCGCCCCGGCCTTTGCCTCCGACCACCGCAAGGTCGGCGCCGGCCGCTTCGCCCGGCCCATTCACGACACATCCCATTACCGCAACCTTCAACGACGACTTGACCTCGGCCAAGACCTCCTCTACATCGCTCGTAAGCTTCAAGAGGTCGACGTCCAAGCGGCCGCATCCCGGACAGGCGGTTAGCATCGGCCCGTGTGAGCGAATCTCCAGCGCCTTGAGCATCTCATACCCGACGCGCACCTCTTCAGCCTTATCCGGCGTGGTCAGAGACACTCGCACTGTATCGCCGATCCCTTGGGACAATAACGCGCCGATTCCTATCGATGACTTGACGGTGCCGCTCCACGATGTTCCGGACTCCGTCACACCCAGGTGCAGCGGATAGTCCGTCCGCTGAGAAAGTTGCGAATACGCGGAGATCATGTTTGGCACTTCGCTGAACTTTACCGACACGATCATGTCCTGAAAGTCCAGCGCCTCACAGAACGCAATGTGATCGAGGGCAGACTCAACAGCTGCTTCCGGCGTCGGGTATCCGTATTTGTCCAGCAGGCGCGGCTCAATCGAGCCGGCGTTTACGCCAACACGCAACGCTATGCCGGCCGTCTTTGCCGCTCGCACAACTTCCTCGATGCCACTCTTGCCCGCACGCACGAAGATATTGCCCGGATTGATTCTGACTTTGTCTACGCCCTGTTGGATTGATTCAAGCGCTAGCAGATAGTCGAAATGTATATCGGCGATAAGCGGAATATTTATGCGGCTCTTGATAGTGCCCAGGGATTGAACCGCTTTCTTGTCCGGAACCGCCACCCGGATTAGCTCACATCCGGCTTCTTCGAGTTTATGGATCTGATCGACCGTCTGTCCTACGTCCCGTGTGTCGGTGTCGCACATAGACTGGACCCGGACTGGCGCATCGCCTCCGACGGTGACCCCGCCGACGATTACCTGCCTCGTGGTCCTGCGCTCGATCATCTAGTGCACCCTTGCGGCTTCCAGGTTCGATAGCCACTCGACGGTAGCTTCTATGTCTTGGTCGCGCGTGGAAGCGCCGGCTGTCACTCCGACTCGTCCAAGCCCCTCGAACCACTCTGGCATTAGCTCGTCAAGCGTCTCTATCTGGTACGAGGCACAGTGCCGCGAGCACACCTCTACCAGCCGTTTGGTATTCGAGCTATCCTTGCCCCCAACTACGACCATTGCGTCAACTGAGCTGGCCATCTCTTCCGCTTCCCTCTGGGCGTGGACCGTCCATCCACATATGCGCCCTTGGTCTTCCAACTCGTTGCACTTCGTCTTGAGAACCTCTATTACTTCCTCGTACTCCCACTGCGCGGCAGTAGTCTGGGCGATTCCAGCTATCCGATCATAGAAGCCGAGTTGTCGCGCTTCTTCCAGTGTCTCGACGATAATCCCGTGGTCGGTATACGCGATCGTTCCATTGGCTTCGGGGTGGTTCTTGTGACCGAAGAGTATGACTTGGTATCCCCTTTGTTCGAGCGCCCTAGCCCGGCGTTGAACCGCCCTGACTATACTGCAGGTCGCGTCGACCGTCCGCATGCCCAACTGATCGGCCCGTTGGTACAGATTAGGACCTTCACCGTGGGCCCGGACGATCAGCGTAGCGTCGTCCGGCGGGGCTTCATCGGACCCCAAGACTTTGATACCCATGTTGCCGAGTTCGTTCATCGCCGGATCGTTGTGTATCAACTTGCCAGACAGATAGATTGGGCCACTGCTTTGGCCCGCCTCATGAAACGCCAGCTTCCAAGCGCGTTTTACACCATTACAGAATCCGGCGAATTTAGGCGCAACAACTATTTCCATGCGTGCCTCGTTAAGCAGGTTCCGCCTGTATTTCGGGTGAGAGATATCAACCGCATTGTAGCTTAGAGCCAGGAGTTCGGCCAGCGATTCTGTATGAGGTAACCGTTCGGAATCGGGCGCTTCACTACGTTGAAGTGGGGTTGTCCCGATGCCTTAACGCTTATTTAACACTATAGGGCGACCCGGATTAGGAGTGTTTCAGTCTTGGATAAATAGACAGAGTTCCCGGTCACGTTGGCGGGACCCTGCATTCCGGCAACCCACTTGGTCATTACTATTAAGATAGACGCTCCATTCAACCTGGAGGGCGCTTCCCCACACCTAAGACTTGTCAACCCGTGAGTTTACGGCCGAATAGTGAAGGGGGAACATGTAGCTCTGGGGCTTGTCCCCAGCCAATGCCATAGCGGGTAACCCGCCCTAATTGTAACGCCGGGCGCCCCTGATTTGATCTCCGTCCTGGCGCCCCCGAACAGTCATCGTGATTCACAGGCGGCACGACTCCAGAAACCCTCCTGCATAGCCGACAGGAGAGCGCGTAACAATCGCACTCGCGATCACCCGCGGTTTCGCAAACCCCATGCGCCGGCACCCGACCAGTTGACGAGGAAATTGCCGGCCCTTTAATGGTTTTGCAAGAATTGATTTTTCCTCCAGGCGCTATACTATGCCGGTCGAAAAATGAAGTGGCGCGGCATTGGTTTTTCCGATAGAATTCGAAAGTTGTGCCAAAAAACCAGACAAGGGGGCGCTAGTTCATGTCCGTACCTGTCGACACCTACGTAAAATTGTCGCCGGACGCGCGCAAGCTGTTCAAAGAAGGTGTGGACCTGATGGGCAACTTAGTGCGACCTACAATCGGCCCAGTTGCCAGAATGGTGGCGATGGGCCGTATGATGCCAGACAAACCGCCAGAATTACTCGATCAAGCCGGCGTAATCGCTAGGCGCACTATCCAATTGCCCGACCCATTTGTCGATATGGGCTTCATGCTCATGCGCACGATGGCTTGGAGAATTCACGATGAAGTCGGCGACGGTTCGGCGACGGCGGTCGTCATATCTCAAGTATTGCTGGACGAGGCAAATAAGTATGTGGCGGCGGGCGGTAATCCAATGCGCCTCCGCCAGGGCTTGGAAAAAGGCGTGACCCACGTCCTCGAAGAAGTCGAGTCCCTGTCCCAACCGGCCGACGACGATCCCGACGTGCTGGGACATCTGGCTGAAATGGTGACTGGTGACAAGAAGATCGGGAATTATGTCACCGAGATCTACGAGGTGATAGGTCCCGAAGGCTCGATTGTGGTCCAGAAATCGCATAGTGTAAAGGTCGAACGCGAGTATATGGAGGGCATGCAGTGGGACTCTGGTTGGCTGTCGCCTAAGTTCGCTAATGACGACGACGACACCGAGTGTGTTCTCGAAAATGCCCGGATAATATTCACGGACGCCCACATAAAAGATGCAGAAGACATTATCCCATTGATGAATACCGTTCTGTCTGCTGGAGAAAAGAATCTGGCGATCATAGCCGGTAGCATCCAAGAAGAGGCGCTTGGCCTGCTGGTTATCAACAAAGAACAAGGCAAGCTCAATTCGGTAGCGATGAAGGCGCCGGGCGTAGGTGAAAGGCGAATCGGCATCTTGGAAGATATGGCAATCGTGACGGGAGGCCGGGTGTTCAACGATGACGCCGGCGAGATGGTGGCGGAAGCAAAAATCCATGACCTAGGGAAGGCCCGTCGAGTTTGGGCGAATCAGTACTTCCATACGATCGTGGGCGGCCTCGGCGACCCGGTCGCGATTCGCGAGCGTATCAATCAAGTCAAGTCCGAAATCCCAGAGATGACTGACGAGTACGAGCAGGGTAAATGGATCGAACGCCTCGGCAAACTAGCAGGTGGTGTTGGCATCCTCAAGATTGGGGATCCGACTGAACCGGGGCAGGAAATCAAGCAGAAACTAGCCGAGTTTGCCGTCAAGACGGTTCGAGCGGCCATCGAAACGGGAACGGTGCCGGGTGGTGGCGCGACCTATCTGGCGGCGGCCAAGGCCGTCGGGGAATTGGTGCCCGAGAATGAAGAAGAGGCGGCCGCGTTCCGTATCCTGGCTCGCGCTCTCGAGGAGCCAATGCGCGCCATAGCCGAGAACGCTGGCTACGAAGCGAGCGCAACCGTTCGTCGGGTTGAAGAGCGGCCCCTAGGCTGGGGACTCAACGTCCTCACCGGCGAATTCGAAGACATGCGCGATAGTGGCGTCATAGATCCAACCAGGATCGTCCTCAAGGCCATTTCCTACTCGGTAAGTAACAGCCTTATGGCATTGAGTACCGAGGCTTTGGTATTCGACAAGGAAAACTGGTTAGATCCCAACGCGCTGACCTTGGGCTAGAATGCCGGTACGCTTGATTCAGCCGGCGAGATGAGACTGCTTGAATCCTGACTTGAAGTTACTTTGAACGCGTCGAGCGCGCATATTTAAGACATTTGAAGGGTGGATCGTTAATGAGTGAAGCGACGACCGTAGAACCGAAAGGGTGGACGCGAGTAGGTGGTGTTCCTGGCGGAACAATCACTTGCGTCGCTTACTCGCCAAACTTTGCCCAGGACCGGGTGATCGCCATTGGCTCCTTGGCCGGCTTGCATATCTCGACCGATGGCGGCGATACCTGGCGATTCGCGAATCACGGGGTCACCAGTCCGTTCGTGAACTCGGTCATATTCTCGCCGAACTTCGCGAGCGACAACACGATCTTTATCGGCGCTGGCGAGGGCGGGATCCACTACTCGATTGACCGTGGCGCCACCTGGGTGGCCTTGCCGGTCTGGCGGACTCGACCCAATTTGACTGCGATCGCAGTTTCGCCGAACTACGACGAAGACGGATTGCTCATAGCCGGCACCGACAAAGACGGCGTCTACATTTCTAACAACCGCGGTCGTACTTGGAGTGCCTCCAACTTCGGCTTGATGGAGTTGAACGTCATAGCTCTGGCGGTTTCACCCGAATTTGCCGAGGATGAGGTGGCATTGGCCGCGACAACCTCCGGATTGTTCAGAACCCGAAACCAGGGAAGGGCTTGGCGAGAAGTTCGCTTGCCCATTGAGGGCGCTGCCCAAGCCGTTGCATTCTCGCCCAATTTCGCATCTGATCGGACCGTCTATCTGGGAACTGAAGAGCACGGCGTCCTGCGCTCGACGGACGCAGCACGCAAGTGGGAACAGGTCAACGAAGGTCTCAGTGACCTCTGTGTGAATTCAATCGCCGTATCGCCGGCACCTGGGGACGAAGGCAATATTCTGGTCGCTACACCAAGCGGCATATATCGTTCCAAAGATCAAGGTGCGAGTTGGGAGCAAGTGTATGGCGGTGCCGGCACAATGGTGGTCGGCTTAAGCTCAGATTTTGAGCGCGACTCAACTGTGCACGCCGGCGTGGCGTCACAGGGCTTGATTGGATCGAAGGATGGCGGGTCGGAATGGACAGAGGTTCAAAACCAGCCCTCGGCCAGGGCCTTGGTTTCCCTAACGCTGTCCCCCCAATTCGAATCCGATCAGACAATGTTTGCCGGTTATCTAGAAGACGGTATCGGCCGGTCTACTGATGGAGGCGAGACCTGGGAATCAATCGTCGACGGTTTGGGTTCATACCAAGTCGGCGCGATTGCCCTTTCTCCCGCTTTCGCCGATGACCGCACGGTATTCTGCGCCGCCGGCATCGGACTTTATAAGAGTAAGTTGGCCGGTGAAGAGTGGCAGCGCATGGCTCCCGACATCGCCGAAATACCGTACAACTCAATAAGTGTATCCCCTAGTTTTGTCGAGGACGGAACAGTCATTGCCTGCCCTGCTCGTGGGGAGATGGTCGTTACAGAGGACGGGGGCGATAGTTGGCGCGATTTGTATTTTCCATACCAGAACTACGGTATTGCCGTCGCCTCGTTTTCTCCTGATTTCTCAAATGACCGTACGCTCGTCATCGGAGTACGAGAGCAACGCAGTAACGGCGAGATTGGTATCGGAGTATGGAAATCCCAGGACTTTGGCAAGAGTTGGGACACCCTGATGTCGCAGGGCGGTGGCTCCTACTGGATCACCGTGTTGGTGCCGCCATCCTACCCCCGCGATCAATCAGTTTTTGCCGGCTCGCGAAACCGTGTGTTTCGGCCGCTGCGTCGCTCCGCCGACGTTAGCAGAGCGGGTCGTCGTCAGCTATGGATGGGAGAGCGAGTGGGCCAGGGTACGACGAGCGTTGTCTCGGTGGTGGCTTCGCCAAACTACAATAACGACGAGACACTTTTCGCCGCAACTAGCACCGGCGTATACATGTCGCAGACAGGTGGTCTGGGCTGGCACGATATAAGCCAGGGATTGTCAATTCTCTCGGTTGTATCGGTGCAGCCGTCGCCTAACTACTCGGAAGACCGGACAGTATTTGCCGCCACACTTGGTGGCGACATATGGAAGCGCGTCGGCTAACGACTGACCGCAGCCCGCTAGGCGCCGCGAATTCTATTCTCGACTACGTTACATACGATCGCTGGCAAGGCATTGATATTGGGTACAAGCTGACCCTTGGAGCAGCGGAGTTGCCTACCTCCGACGACTGGCTCGTAGGATGCCTTGAACTCAGTTTGCGACAGGCCTAGGCCAAACGCCAGCAACATGACCGCTTCGTTGGCCGGAGAAACGGCGTTGCGTTCCTCCACCGTATGCAAGACTCGAACGAGAGCATCGCGGTCCGAGCTGATACCATCGGTCACCATCAGTATCGTCTTCAGACCTCTTTGCCGGGATACGTCCGTCAATGCTAGCTCAATCGCTCGAGCCTCTAGCGTTTCGGCATGTTCGGTCGTATAAAGTTCCCGTACTAGGTGACTTGAATCTTTGGGAATATAGGCCGACGTTGGGTCCAGGTGAAGGTGCTCGTATCTGCATTCGGCGAAGCTTCGCAGCACCGCGGCTCGTTCGCTGAACGCCATCAGCTGATACGGCAGTTTCAATCGCTCGTGAATCTCGCAAAACACCACCAAAGTCTCAACCAATTGTGCGAACTTCTTGCTCTCGTATCCGTACTGGATCACGCTGCCGCTGACGTCTAGGAGTATCGCGTTGGCGAAGTCCTTCTGCCCGTCGTCGCGTTTGCGTTTGACTCCTCTCAGAAAGGCGATGTCAGGATTGATGAGCAGGTTTTCAGGGTGATCGAAGTCTATCTCGCCGGTCTCGCCCCTCAGGCTCCGGCGCGGTCTCCGCCATGGATCAGCGCTGCCAAAGCGGCGGGTATTTAGAATCGCAGCAAGACCATTCGATCCTTCCGTGCCATTTATTACTGCGTCGATCTGCGGCTCCAAGTTCTTAACCGCGCCCAAGTAGTCGAAGTCTTCATAATCTATTCTCGGCCTACGATTCAACCTATGAAATCGCTGTATGGTGCCTCCGGACCATGACGCCGTCTTCCGCTGGAACTGCTGGATTTTTTCGCCGGGGGGAATCGGATTGGCCGGCTTGGTCGGAGGAGGTGTCCTCTCGGCAATCTCATCCTGGCTTCTTTCTTCCGGCTCGCGGATAATCACCCACGCCTCCTCGGGCTCCGTCTCGGGCCCCGGCCCATCCTCCTCGTTGTCCGAGCCGGTGTCGCCGCCCACCTCATCAGAGGAGGCCGGACCATCATCGGAGATGTCCCGGCTCGACTCCCCTTCGGCCGGCTGGGACTCGGTCTCGGCTTCGGACTGCATAATCTCTTGCGACTGTGCGAATAGGTATACGTAAGTCGGAAGGACACTCTCGAGCAGTACCCCTGCGGTTGTTTCCAAAGAGTCTGTCTGGAACGCTCGCACAACGGCCGGCCAGGTATATTCCAAAGCTCGCTCGATTGATTCAGGCCAGTCAGGTTGCTGTTGGTTTGACCACAATTCCTCCGCCCATCGACGTGTCAGGGCGTCGAGGAACTGGTGATGCGGAAGCGATTCAGTGCCTGGTCGTCGACGCCCAACGTCGTCTTTAGGATCTAGTGATTGTTGGTCCGCATACAGGGCCGCAAAGAATGGCGTACTACCTGCGAATTCGCTCATATAGAGACGGTTTACCCGGAGGTCATTTACCGCGTTCAGCAACAAGATCGCGGCGTTGGGTGCGGCGCCGGCCGCTTCGCCGGCCCGCGCGAACTCGTAGAAGACGTCGGCGCCCGTTCGCCCGCTATAGTTGATCTCTGCGATTTCGTGGCAAACTGCTCCGATAACCCTAGCCGCCGACCAAACTGCCAGCAGGGTTCGGGGATAGCTCAGAATCGCTTCGTTGGGATTGTAGCCCCACCATTCGCCGGGCTGGATCCGTATCGGCTCGTCCCGCAGGATGAGCCGGGCTATGGCCTCGACCTCACCCGGCGAAAGCCGGCTTTGGGCTGTGTCAATAGCTTCAGTAGCCATCTCGGTTACCGAACATCATATTGTTGGAGCACCGGCTCCAACACCCGCCGGACGTTTATACCGGCGCCCTCCAGCACTCCAGCCTTTAATCGTCGCACGAAATCACCTGACCGGCGGCATGCTCGGGCGATCGCCACCATCTCCGCCGTGCTGATTGCCGCCCGTCGCGCCGCCTGCCGCAGCGTTTCTTTGGCCGAGCTGGAGAGTCCTTCCATCGACTTGGGATCAACTTGCCCGGCGGTAAGTCGCCGGCAGTAGTCGACAAATCTCACACAATGCCGGACTGAATTGCGTTCGGTTTCGGGCGTCAGGTATCGAAGTAACGCGACCTCTTCTTCGATCGGTGGATAATCTATATCGATCAATGCTCCGAATCGGTTTTCAACCCCTTCGTTCAGCGGTTTAACGCCGGGCCCTTCCAAGTAGCCCGTTGCGATCACGCGGCTATCGACATCCATGTGATGAACCTCACCATCGGGCAGGCTCAACTTCGCACCCTTGTCAAACAGGCTATTAATCAACGAGTGGACGTCTGGATAGGCCAAATTGTATTCGTTGATGATGGTGACGCCGCCGCGACCCATCGCTTCAAGAAACGCCTGAGTTTGCCAACTGGTCAGGCCGTCGATCAATCGTCGTGTAGCGCTGAGGTCATTCTTGGCCGTTTCGCCGGTGAACGAGAACTCGCTCGTGGTCTTGGACGTCAGGAAGGCATAGGTACGGGCCAACGTAGATTTGCCGCTGCCGGTTGGACCGGCCAGGAATGCTGGCCTGCCTATCAACATGGATGCCTCCAGTACTTGGAGGGCTCGGATCGAACTTGAAGTCAAGCATGGTAGAATCTCGTCCATCCTCGGCCGGCGGCCTAGCTGGCGGGGCACATTTAGACCGTACTGATTGCGTAGCTGGTCAGATATGTCGTCTAGCCGGCTCGGATCGACGATCTGCCGTCCATCAGCATCGTAGGCCCGGATTCGAAGCCCCAGACCGACCCAGCGATGGTCCTGCGCGTAGAATGGCTCGCCGATCAGCACTCGGCTACCATCCGCGAAGGTCCGTTGGTAGCGAATCCTATGTATGACCGGACGCTCTCTCGTATTGGGGCGACGCGAGTTTCGTAGTCGCGGCGCTTTCTCGATTGGCAACACTTCGTCCGGCTGGATTGCCGGCCAGTCCAAGCGGATATCGTCCAGCCGCCGGGTAGACGGGTTGTCAAGCTTTAGACTACCTATGTCGCGATGAATGATCTCCATAGCTCGTGACCGGGCATCCGCTGGACAGGTAGTCAAGATCGCATGCTTGGCGATAACGGGCAGAGAGAAGCCGGTGATCTGCGCCAGTTGAAGCCAGTGAAGAAGCATACGAGTTGAGAGCCGGCCCTGTATTACTCGGCCAATCTGAGGATCAGCGCGAAGCCGGGATACGCAGTCGACCAGCTGACGGCAACTGGCCAGTGATACTTCGATGCGATAGCGACTAAATAGGGCCTCCCGGTCGAACTCGTGTTTTAGCGCCGGCGCCTCCTCTACTGGCGGGAGAAAGTCGACTTCTATGTAGCCGAGTCCCCGGCCAAATCGGCGCTCCATTGCCCGCCCGATCTCCAATGTACCGATGTAGTTCGGATTCGCAGTGCCAATGATGCCGAAATCGCCGTGAACCTCGATCTCAATATTTCCCCTGTCCGTGCCCGACAGCGCCAGCCGGCCGGTGTCCATCGCTTGGGAAAAGACGTTTAACACGTCGGCCGGCAGCATATTGATCTCGTTTATCAAGAGCTTCTTGCCGCGAAGCATGGCGTCGATCGCAGGCCCCGGCACCGTCAAGGTGCTCGGGCCGCTGTCGCTTCGCCGCACAACTTCCACCCTCGTATAGAAGTCGGTCAGTGAGGTATCCCCGCTGAACGACAACTCAGCGCAAGGCTGATTGGCCAGAAGGCAATAGGTCTTGGCCAACGTTGTCTTGCCGCATCCCGTAGGGCCGATCAGCAGGACGAACCCGCGCTGTCCAATCGTGGCGTCCACTTCTGCCATTCGATTGAGCGTGTGGGCCATCGTCGGAGAAACGTAGGTAAAGGTCTCGGGTTCCGTCGGCACTTCTGCTGCAAGATCTGCTGGGGGAGGTAGTCGATCCAGTTGGCTGTCGATAGGGCCTCGCCACCGTCCATTGCCTCGTTCACTCTGGATGGGTTCCAGCACTGTGTCGACGCGATATTGCCTACGCAGGTAGGAATTCTCGTTGATGTGGAAACTGTCGTCGTCGTACGAAACACTTGGCCCTAGCCTGTGGAGGCTGTCGGTAGCACTCATTGGAGTAGGTGGCCCTGTAGAAGGCCGGATGAAGTACGAGACAACAGGTTAGCTGTAGCGTTCCTCTTTATGAGGATCGCCGCGCATGTGATATCCATACTGTTCCCAGAAACCGGGCCTGTCCGAAGCCATAAATTCGAGCCCACGCACCCATTTTGCGCTCTTCCAGAAGTAGAGGTGAGGAACTACCAACCTTAGCGGCCAGCCGTGCTCAGGGGTGAGTGGCTTGTCGTCATGCTTGTCGGCGAAGATCACCTCGTCCCCCATTAGATCCTCGATCGGTAGGTTCGTAGTGAAGTTGTTTTCGGCGTGCATCATGACGAACCTAGCTGTCGGCTTTGGATTCGCCAATCGGTGTAACTCGCTGAACGGTACGCCCTCAAACGTATTATCGAGCTTAGACCAACGGGTCACGCAGTGAATGTCACAGTGAACCTTCTTCCGTGGCAGTTCCATGAACTCCTCGTAAGTCAGCCGGATCGGATTCTCGACCAGGCCTACTATGCGGAAATCCCAGCTCTTCAGGTCCGCCGACGGAATACCGCCGTAATGCAGAACCGGCCACTTTGCAGTCACCGACTGACCGGGTGGCACCCTCTCAGGGTCATCTTGAGGTTTTGGGGCCCGTCTGAACAGATTGATCGGCATCCAGTTCTTCTCCCTTTAGGTTACGTAGACATGATACATCAACCGCCACCGTCGGTTTCCGTCCCTGTCTGTGGCAGCCAGATTCGTCTGTAGTCGTGTATGGCGAGAGATCCTTGGTGGCCGGCTCCGGCCTCCACAGGCTGGCAGGATTGTCGAGATTCCTAGGGCTTTGGTGCGGCACATCGCGCAGGATCTCGCCCGCTGCATCGTTCAGCTTGGTCAGCGTGGCGTGCGTTCGGTTGAGATCTCGGCTTAAACAGGCCCAGATCTAATCCTTTTGGACAGCTCCCATGAGATTCCGTAGCGAATTGTCACAGCAGACCAGCCTCCGTACGGGCACGCTCTTCTTCGGTTAAGGGACGCATAAGCATTGGTCTTGGCAGTCCATTGGTTATGCCTGGCCCTAGACTCTTACCACAGCGTAATATTGTGCTTACAAAAGCGCGCCATATCGACGGGTGCTCCACGCGAACCAGCGGACCCGAATGCTTGATTGACAGCGTTCTAGAGCGCCAATACCATTGTTGTGCCTGAGGATCGAGCGTCCTGTGGACGCTAGCACTTCTGGTACCGATAGCGGCAGTCCAGACCAATTTCAATAAGGAAATTGCCCTATGAGCGACACTATGCTTAACAAACAACAGTTGGCGTTTTTTGACACATTCGGCTACTTGGGCCTTCCCGGCCTTCTCCGAGACTGTGCGGACCAGATTATCGCCGCATTTGAGCAGGTTTGGGAAGAACGCGGCGGAGGACACGACGGAAAAGAGCACGACCGGACGCGACGCTCGGCTTTGCTCCCGTTCCCCGGACGCCACCCCTATCTGGCCTCGCTAATCGACGATCCGCGCATCCACGACATCGCCGTGTCTATTCTAGGCGAGGACTTTAACTATACGGGCGGTGACGGTAACCTGTACGTGGGAGACACGAATTGGCATTCCGATGGCTTTAGCAACGAGCGTCTGCCCAGCATCAAGATCGCCTTCTACCTCGACGCCATGACCCGCGAAACAGGTGCACTGCGCGTCATCCCTGGCAGCCATCGCGTCGGCGACGCATATGCTGACGCCGTGCAAACTCAGATCATGATGCCGGATCGTGACGCCGGCTCAGAAGTGAATTGGGGTATCCGGGGCGACCAAATCCCGGCCGTCGCCTTTGAGAGCGTAGCCGGTGATGTGTTGGTGTTCAACCACAATCTAAAGCACGGGGCCTTTGGCGGCTCTCAACGGCGCCGGATGTACACCATGAACTTTTGCCAGCGTTATCCCGAAGCCCGAGTGGGTGAATTTGAAGAGATGATCTCCCACGAAGCGCGTTTTCTGACGGACACTCTATACGGTCCCTACATGGTTAGCGAGGCTTCGCCAGAGCGCATGGTCCATCTTGAGCAGGGTCTGAAATATCGCCGGCGCCTGAAGGAGCGCTACGCCGAGTTCGTAAAATCCGGGGTCGAATCGTCTCGCGGTTAATTCGCTGAGCCACGCCATGGTTCGAACCTCGTTGTTCAAGGCATGACTATCCGGAACCAACCAACGGTGACATGTTTACGTTAAAATGCTCGGGTCCGCGAGTCACCAAATGGGTTGGAGCAGTCGTCGCCTTTGCGCGTCGGGATTCTTGAAGGCGTTCCGGTACCCCTGTTCATTCAGCAGACCCAAGGTGTGACCTTGGCGACTGTGTCGACATCGATAAACGTATTTAATACCAACTCCCAAACCTCCTCCCGGCGCGCCTTGCCCCACCTTCCCGTCCCTTGCAAAGAACTCTCACCGTACAGGCGGATTCCATTCTTCCTCCCTAGAGTGAAATGCCTTGCGAGTCCATCTGATCTCCTTACCGACATCATCCGGCGTTGGCAAATAGAATTGCCCTTTCAGGCTATGTCTCGACACGTAGCCGTAGGGAATATAGAATGGTGCGCCTGAGGTGCGCACTCACGTACTTGAGGAGGTGACGCCGTTCAAATTATTGAGTGAGCGTGTCCTGGTTGATGCTTGAGGGCACATTTGTCGATAGGTTGATTGTTTATTCTGTTAACAAAGAGGGAATGCCTAAATGGAAGCAAAGTTTTTGTCGACCCGTTTTACTCGCCGCACATTCCTAGCCGGCCTGGGTGCAACCGCCGCCTTACCCATTCTTGCCGCCTGCCAACCTCAGACGGTCGAGGTTGAAGTAACTCGGGAAGTTGAGAAGGTTGTAGAGGTCGAAGTCGAAAAGATTGTAGAGGTCGAAGTCGAAAAAGTCGTCACTCCGATGATGAAGGAACCAACTGAGCTCCGCTTCAGCACTTGGTGGGGTGACTTCTGGAAAGCGTACTCGCCGATGGTCGAGGAGAAGACCAACACCAAGGTTCTATATGAGTTCACGCCCTGGGCGCAGTACCACGACAAGCTGATCCTCCAGTTGGCCTCCGGCGACGCGCCGGACGTCCCGATGTGGTCGGGCCACTTGGCCGGCACTTTCTTCCCAACAGGCACCTTAGCGCCCTTTGACGACTATCTGAAGGCAGTCAACTTCGATGTCAGCGCGTGGTACTGGGACCCATGGCAGGCCGGCGGGTTTAACGGCAAGATCTACGCTTTGGACACATACATTGCCCACCCAGTCGTCTTCCACGTAAACACGACCCTCACCGACGAGTTGGGCCTTACCGATCAATTGCCGGTATGGGACTCACCGACATACGACGAGTGGCATTGGGATGATTTGTTGGCGTTTGTCGATCAGATCGAAGAGGCGCGTGCAGACGGTTCGACCGACGCGTGGCCGGTCGGATTTGGCCTGAGCTGGGGCTACGGTTCCAAAATGCCCGTCTTCTCGAACAACGCGGTGTCTTACGACACTACACCCAACTGGGACTTCGAGGAGTCTAAGTGTTTGCTCGACTCGCCGGAGGCGATCGAAGTGTTCGAAGCGTTCGTTAATCTGCACCTCAATAAGCAAACGCCGACAGCGGCCGATCAAAAGGCGGTCCCCGGGGGCCTGTTCCGGGCAGGGAAGCTTGTCATGACCTCGGGTCCAGTGGGTATCACGGCTATCCCACGCGCAACCGTAGATTTCGATATGACCGAGATTTTCCTACCGTGGTGGAAGCAGCGCACGATGCACGTCGGCCAGGACTACCACTCGGTGCATGCGAAATCGAAGGTGTTGGACGCCGCCTATGACTATTGCTACACTCAAGTAACAGATGGGGAGGTCGGGATCAAGTTCGTCTTGGCCACCGGAATCGCGCAACCCTTAAACGCGATTTCGACAATCCAGAGTCTGCCCGACAGCTTCTACGGTAAGATGACGGCGTCGATCCAAACATCGCGTTGGGCGCCCGCCTCATTGGTCCCGGAGAAGTCTGAGGCGTTCCACTATCCGATCCACGACGGCGTCAAAGCGCCCGAGTTCCTGGTCAAGACCATCGGCACGGCCCTACAGTCTGCCGGGCTAGGCAAACAGCCCACTGATGTGGCGATCAAGGAAGCGGTAGCGAAGATCAACGCTGAGCTCGATACCAAGAACTAGGCGAGTTAATTCGTAGACAGGGTAGGGGTCATGCCCACCCTGTCTACGAACCAGAATAATCGGTCGGTGGATAGTTGATAGGATCGATGCCCAAGGTCGCCAACCGTTTGTCTGGTCAGAATATGTCGGCCTCGGCGGAAAACCTTTACTTCTGGGTCAGGGCATCGCATTGACCGTGTGAGCCCAGCCCAGTGAGATTGGTCGGACCGACCAACAAGCAGTTGCCTGAGGTTTCCAGCGGATCGGTCAACGAGAGCCGCCTCTGGCGACCTGCAGGGAGACGGGCTGCGCTAGGGATTCTTGGCGAACCCTAACCGTAGCGCCCAGCGTCGGCTGCCTGCAACCTATGTGATCGAACAGACAATCGGCGTCGGCAGCGAGGCCTTTGCCCCCAGCGAAGGAGGTGATTGAGTTATGGCCAGTCGGGTCGTCAGGCGAAGACGGCACTGGTGGCAGACACTGGCCGGCCAGGAGGCGATCGCCGGCTACGTTGCTATCTCACCGTGGATAGTGGGATTCCTGGTCTTCCAAGCCGGAATGATGGTTTACGCGCTCTACCTGTCCTTCACAGAATACAACATTATGAGCCCGCCCAAGTTCATTGGCTTCGGCAATTACGAGAAAATGTTCGTCCGCGACGATCTCTTCGGGCAGTCACTCAAAGTTACTACAATCTATTCGATCGTGGTCGTGCCGCTGGGTGTGACGATCGCCTATGCCTTGGCCATCCTTCTGAACCAGAAGGTGGTGGGGCTTTCCTTTTGGCGCACCTTTTTCTACATGCCGGTTGTGGTCCCGGCTATCGCGGCGTCCTATATCTTCGCATGGATGTTTGCGCCAAACTTCGGGTTGATAAACGGCTTGCTCAGCACCATTGGCATCGAAGGACCGGGTTGGTTCGCGTCGGTTGAGTGGGCCCTGCCGAGCTTCGTTATCCTGAGCACGTGGGGCGCTGGCGGTGGGCTGATTCTCTTCTTGGCGGCGCTCCAAGGGGTGCCAACCGAGCTGTACGACGCGGCCAAGGTCGACGGAGCAAACCCCTGGCGCCGCTTCTGGGCGGTCACGGCGCCGATGACCTCCCCAATCTTACTGTTCTCCTTCATTCTCGGTATCATCGGTTCGTTCCAGAATTTTGTCGGAGCGTTTCTGATCACAGCGGGCGGTCCGGTGAACGCTACCCTGTTTATCGTGCTCTATCTGTACCAGGTCGGTTGGAAAGAGCTGAATATGGGATACGCGGCTGGACTTGCCTGGATCCTTTTCATCATCATCTTGGTGCTGACGATCATCACGCTAGTTACCTCGCGGCGTCTGGTGTACTATGCTGCGACTGACTAAAGAAGGACGAGTACCGTGAGCGCTAGGACCCCCGACAGCGGTTCAGTAAGTGTCCGTGCCAGTACTGTCGCCGCCGAGCGGCAAAAGCTTAGAGTCCGGCGAATAATCGGGCGAGCGTCGCTTTACCTCGTATTGATAATAGGCACAATAGTCTTCACGATGCCTACGGTGTGGATGATCTCCACCAGCTTCAAGCACCCAGCCCAGTCCACCACCATACCGCCCGAGTTCATCCCGATTCCATTTCAGTTGGATGGCTACACACTCTCTATCCAACAATTCCCGATCTACCAAGCCTTAAGGAACACGATGGTGATCGAAGTTGGCGTTCTGGTCGGGCGTCTACTGTCGGCTACTCTGGTCGCCTACGGGTTTGCCCGGCTGCGCTTTCCATTGCGTGGACCTATCTTCGTACTCGTGCTGAGCACGATGATGATCCCCTATCACGTGACGCTGATCCCACAGTACCTGTTCTTCCGCGAGCTTGGCTGGCTGAACACGTCATTCCCGCTGATCGTGCCGGCTTGGTTCGGCGGTGGCGCCTTTTACATCTTCCTGTTAAGACAGTTCTTCCTGACGATACACCGGGAAACGGACGATGCGGCGCGTATAGATGGCTGCGGCTACTTTGGCATCTATTGGCACGTTATTGTGCCTATGTCGTTTCCGGCGCTGGGCACCCTGGCCATATTCACCTTCTTGGCCGAGTGGAACGACTTTCTGGCGCCATTGATTTATCTGAACGACCAGGAAACCCAAACACTGGCGATCGCCATCAGCAAGTGGCAGATAGTCGCGTCCGGCCAGAACTATCTACCACCCACGTTCCCGCAAATCATGGCGATGTCGCTGTTGATCACCATCCCGCCGGTGCTGGTGTTCTTCTTCCTGCAACGACACTTCATCCAGGGCATAGTCGTTACCGGGGTAAAGGGTTAGTCCGAGGACGCCTGTCAACCTATCATGTGCCGGACGATACCCGTCACTTTGGGATCGTTGCCGACGGATGGAAATCCGTTTGCAATGAATGGAAGAGTGTCTACAGTTCAAGGTCGCCGCGACTTTCGTTTACGTCAGACCAAGCATCCCCGCGTTCTACATTGGTAAGAAAGCATGTCCCGGACTCCGATCCGGGATGTGCCCTCCAATCAACCTCAGAGCCGGCTCTCCACCGGCGAAACGTGCCGAATTGTAGACCTACGGTCGATGGCGCAATGAGAAAATGTAGCGCGGGGGCTTGTCCCCCGCTGGGGTCGGGGTGGGGCGTCGCAGAATCCGCTGTACCAAGCCATAACTCCGGTCCCTCTGAATTCGTCATTCCCGCGAAGGCGGGAATCCACGCACTAAAATCCCGCGAAAGAGCGCCAACCGCGATACCACCACCTACGTCCACACGGCGACCCCAATTCGTCTTTCCGGCAATAGCACGCCCCGTACCCAGATACGGGGCCGGAATCCAGGGGGCGGAGAGGCGGCACAAATGCCTATCCAAAAATACCACAACCGGCGCACCGACTTTCATACCTTGGTGTGCCGGTGGCAACCGGCATGAGCGATTGCTATGAAAATAGACTCCCGCCACTCATTTCGTCATTCCAGCGATCGAAAGCATGCCCCGTACCCCGATACGGGGCTGGAATCCAGAAGGGAAGGGGTGGGGAGAGGTAAGACCACCAGACGATGGGAAAAAACCGACCCGACATCCCGCGATTTTCATCCTCTTATGCGGCCTTCGCAAGCCCATGGTGATTCCGGCGTACAAAGGCGCCCGTTACGACGCGCTGATTCCAGATACGCTAGACCTCCCTTTTCATTGGCGCGCAAATTCGCGCGCTATGCGGCAATTGATTGAAGATTGCCGATGACAATGAGCTCCAGAACCCCCGACGGCGATTTAGTACCCGTCCGTCCCAGTACTGTCGCCGCCGAGCTGCGAAGAGATCGATTCCGGCGAATAATCGGGCGAGCCTCGCTATACCTCGTACTGATCCTCGGCACAGTGGTCTTCACGCTGCCGACGGTGTGGATGATCGCCACAAGCTTCAAGCACCCGAGCCAGGCAAGTAACATACCGCCTGAGTTCATCCCAAATCCCTTTCAACTGGATGGCTACACTGTATCTCTCGGACAGTTTCCGTTCTTCGTGGCCTTAAAGAACACTATGGTGGTCGAAGTAGGTGTTCTGATCGGGCGTCTGCTGTCTGCGACGTTGGTCGCCTACGGCTTCGCTCGTCTGCGCTTTCCATTGCGTGGAGCCATCTTCGTACTGGTGCTATGTACGATGATGATCCCCTACCACGTGACGCTGATCCCACAGTACGCGTTTTTCCGCCAGCTCGGCTGGTTGAACACACCATTTCCGCTAATCGTGCCGGCGTGGTTCGGCGGCGGCGCCTTTTACATCTTCCTGTTAAGACAGTTCTTCTTGACGATACACCGGGAGACCGACGATGCGGCGCGTATAGATGGCTGCGGCTACTTTGGCATCTACTGGCACGTCATCGTGCCTATGTCGCTGCCGGCACTGGGCACGCTGACCATCTTCACCTTCCTTGCCGAGTGGAACGACTTTCTGGCGCCGTTGATCTACCTTAACGACCAGGAAACTCAAACACTTGCCGTTGCCATCAGCAAGTGGCAGATAGACGACTCCGCCTTGACCCGAAAAACACCCACGTTCCCGCAAGTCATGGCGATGTCGCTGGTTATCACCATCCCACCGGTGCTCGTGTTCTTCTTCCTGCAACGACACTTCATCCAGGGGATTGTCGTAACCGGCGTCAAAGGGTAGTTTCCAGACGGCAAATAGCCCTTAGGCAGCTCGCTACTACCCTTGCTCCTTAGTGCGCGACCGCGGGTCGTTGGTCTTGGCACACTTCATCTTTGGACCGCACCTAACACGATCTTGGTACGGCGTGATACAGAATCCGTGAGTTCGATGTAAGCGTCTCTCGTCGCTCGATGGTGAATGCATTTGATAGCCAATGTTCAAACTTAGGTAATTCATAGTCAGCGTAGTCATCAGCCTTGTTCAGTAGCAGTTTCTTGACCATAGCATCCTCTTTTGTGACAAACTCAATCACCAGTTCGGTGCCAAGGGCCCTTAACCAACCGACGATTTCGTGCAATGGAATGTTCGCTCCAATTACGAGATGATGGAGTAGGGCGAGACAAATAGTGAGGTCAGGTTTCCCACGGTCGGTCAGGCTCTTGCGTTCCAGTAAGCGCCATCCCACCCTTGGCGAAGGATCAGCGACATTGTATAGAAGCGGATGAATAGTTGTGTTTCCCTCATCTCTTAGCGTGAGATAAAGACGTTCGATTGCCAGGTGGTCACTATCCATCGCTATTACCAGATCAGCGTTCTCCGATGCGATCCGAGAAAAAGCGCCTGTGTTGGAGCCAAGGTCCCAAACCAGCTTCCGCCGGCGAGCGCCGACCACGCGCCGGACGAAATCCTCTTTTCGGGTACGGTCAACACCGGTGAAGTCGTTTTCGTCCGCATAGTGCGAACACGGTGAATGCGGTTGCTTCCACTTCAAGTCTTGGACCAAATTCGAGAGATTTCGTACGTTCACTTTGACTAGCTGTTGACTGAAACCTGCCTTACGGAGTTCTCGTTTTATATCTTGGTTAGAATCGGCGAAGCGCGTCTGCATCCTAGCTTGCAAGTAAAGATGGGTAAAGACTCCCCGTCGAAAGAGGTCCCGCAAGGACATTAGCTTTCGTAGCTCCTCCCCTTCGATACCATCAATCCTTCCGCGCAGCCACGGGTGGAATGGCACGTTCTTGTAAGCCTGCAAAAACAATGGGTACAAGAACATTTCGCAAAACTGCTGGTAGGCTACCCAAGGCTCGCCGGGCGATAGGGATTGAAATGATGGTACGTCGATGAAGACAGGTCTTGCGCCTCGCCATTGAACGTTGAACCCTGAAGCATCTTTCAACGTCATCCCTTCTTCGAGCGCCACCATTAGCAACTCTAAGTGAAGAAGTGCGGCGTCCTTCAACATTCCAAATGACCATTCGTATGGGTAGGAAACAAGAGGAATCGTTTCGTGCCGCAGATAACCGGCCCATCCCTGCACGTTGGGCAAGTCGCCGATGTTTTCACTTTCGACCCTTTCCGTTTGTACGACTTTTCGATCCGCCAACAGCCGATGGAAGAACTCCTTGGATGAAAGAAGCTCCCAGTTCTTGAGGGCCTCCAGGCTCAATGCGCGATACACGGCATTGTCCATGTAAAACACTCTGCCATTGCGATCGCGGAATGACCCCGCCTCAATTCCGTCATTGTTCCAGTCCACGGGAGGCGCTTCTCGTTCCGGCGGACTCGGCTCGTTCATAATTTCAACTCACCAAGTCTGACGTCAACTCTTGTCGTCGTCTTGGGAATTCTCGGGACGCCGTCGACCGATTCCCAGTGCATTTGCTATTCGATACCAGAACAACCTGGCGATTACTGCTACGCCTGCCACGCCGCCAAGCAGCACCTGCATGCTCCCACTTCCGGGGTCTATGTAGCTACTCGTCCGTCGCATCGTTATTCTCAACACTCGCATCGCTAATACAATTCGGAACAAATGCGTCACAATTGGTCCCAGGCTCCTTCCGTGTGAGTTCATTCCTGCTAGCCTCTCCGACTCCGGCGATACTTCACCTGTACCGTTCTCTTCATTATTCGCTCGTGCCCTCAGGTTTTCCTGCCCAAGGATAACCCGGAGAATAGGCCAACTCCTGGGCCTCTTCATCCTTGGTTATGGCGAAAAGTCGTACCTCGGTGTTGTCTAAGGCGCCTAGCAACTCCGAAGGAACAGCAAAGTCGAATCCAGACGTCATCAAGGACTCAATACCACTTTCTCTTGCCACGTCCGGGCGGGCGAAATTAGTTTCTCGGGCAGAAACGGACTGCCCATTCACGAACAGCAATACCAATTTGACCTGCTGCGACCTCCGTACATCGGCGGCCCATCCGCTAATGAAAACGAATTGGCCGTCAGTGGACCATAAATCCACATACCCAGCCACAGTGTCGGACACTATCGGAATAATCTGCCCGCTGGAAGAAACGATATTGATGCTCCCGCCATCCATCGACAGAGCATATTCGGGGCTTGATTCAAAGTCTGACAGTTGGACCGGAGCCGGCTGAGTATGCTTGGGCCTATTGCCCCAAGCATACTCCTCCCCGTAGGTTAACTCCGAAGCCACGCCATGGCTGGACAAGGCTATTACGCGAACTTCAGCATTTGCCGAGTCGCCCAGTGCTTCGGACACAAACATTAGCACAAATCCCGACCTCGCCAAGTCGGGTTTTCCGTAATGAGCAGCCACATCCGGCCGCGTACGGTTTGGTTGCACCAGATGGACAACTTCACCATTCAGCAGCACCAAAATGGATTCCGCGGGCTGCCAACCCCGCAAGTCGGCGGCCCATCCCCTGATAATCCCCACATCCCCCTGCTGGATGCCGCGGTCTACATTTCCGCCCATCGCACCGGGGACGATTGGAACTATTCTTCCCTCCGGAGTCTCGATTGATTCTCGTCCGTGCAGTCTTGTTAGCGAATAATTGCTCATTCCCGGTCGAACATTGGCTGGTGCGAGTAGTCGCGGTCTATCAGTCGGCCCGGACACCACGAACAACTCCACGGAATTGTAACCGTTTCGGAAGGATCTCTCCGGCACAATTGCCGAGAACCACATATCTTGCCCCCTGACGAACGTTCGTGTCACAGCCTGAATGGTTCCATTGATCGCTACAGCCAAATTTAAGTTCTCACGCGCATCGGTGTTGGTATCCACTTGCCCGGTAATCCGAGCAGGCACAAACTCAGACTCAAGATCTACGTCCTGCCACAAGTCTCCTCCGTCAAGCCAGACTCCTACATCGGGTGCGTAATCTATTGGATAATTGCCGGCCTCTTGCCCGACGAGTCGACTGTATCGACCGATCCTATATAGTCCGTCAACCCTTTCTCCCGATCCAAAAATGCTAAGTTTGCGGTCGAGTGTTTCGTACATCTCTGCGCTCACTGGCGCGACGATTAACCTTTGGGTCGCGTATCCGAATATAGTCAATTCGGTCCGATCAGGTATCGCCGTGTCAAACAATGGCCTGCCGTCTACGCTCCAGGGTACCTCCACGTCCAAGACTTCGGCAATTGTCGGGAGAATGTCCACAACCTGGACATTGCGATCGCTGACCACCCCGCGGTCTTGATGTGGCAGCTTAACAATAACGGGGACCGGCAGAATGTCAGGAAGGTTGACGTTACTCACAAGCCGAGGGTTTTCACCGGCACGAAAACTGGCACCGTGATCGGCCACTACTATCACCAGGGAGCGCTCGTACAACCCTACAGTCTCCAGTCGGCCTATCACCTCCCCCAACAGCTTGTCCGCGAATCCCAACTGGAGCAAATGACGCTGAAATCCTTGAACGACTAGCCATTCGTCACGAGTCCACGTTTCGGTTAATCCCTCTTTATGACGGCCATCAATCAGGCTCGCAGGCACTTCGGAAATAATAGACTTGCCACTTGGAAGGTACTTCCAAGGTGGGTGAGGAATCTCTATGTGTATGAAGTATAGCTGCGGACCATCCGAGTTCTCGATCGAATTCACAAACCACGCGACGAAATTGGAGAAGTCTTGGTAGTGTGGTTTGACCTGTGCTCGGTCGCTC
The DNA here is from genome assembly GCA_965220775.1 of Chloroflexota bacterium. Lineage (GTDB taxonomy): Bacteria > Chloroflexota > UBA6077 > FW602-bin22 > JBCLEL01. Next base: position 2,314,199 of record OZ244845.1, on the reverse strand, counting down.
GATTGCTGATCCTTTTTCCCAGTAGGCTCGACAAAATCGTGCCAAGTCCGGTTGATCGCTGGCAGCCTCGTAGTCATCTCATCTGGAAGAATGATATGCGGATAGATGACCCCCACATCAATGAGCATCGACAGCATTCGGTCTGCCAGAGCCGGCGTCCGCACGGTGTCGCTACATAATCTCTTCGGACAAAGGGTCGTGAACGCCTCAAACACACGCATTTCGTACGAGTTGCCGAGGAGTGTGAAGAGATTGTTGGGATGCTCTTCAAACGTCGGTAGCCGTTTTTCGTCGGGGACTCGACCCGTTAGAATGGCCGGAACTGCTAAGGTGGTCCTATCAGCTACCGTGGTGGCATTGCGAAACCAGTGGGCGCCTTTGGCTAACTTGGCAAAATTGGGGTAACGTACCGGATCTATCTGGCGTTTCTCGTCCATCAGCGAAGTCACGGGCAACTCATCGAATATCACCATCACCACCGGGGTCGTGGAGGTCACATCCACCCTGATGCTGCTTGACTTCACGTCGGGAAACACAATCGTTGAAATGTCAGAGTCCAGAATAAAGACAGCTGGGATGACCAACACTCCTATCGATGCGAACGTCAAGAATTGCCGCACTGGGTTGAAACGCCAATAGGCCATCGTCCCCACAATCCCGATCAGACCGGCACCGAAGGCCAATGCGATGCCAGGCGCATCCGCCACCGGTTTCAAGATCGTTAGAGCTATGGTAGTCAGCAGAGTTGCGACCAATAAAGTGTGAATTCCAATCCACAACTTTTGGCTACGTAGAGAAGCGGTTATCTCCAACGCCAAGAAGAACGCGGGAATGAGAATCGATAGGAGGAGAACGAACAAGATGATATCGACCGGCTGAGAACGCTCGGCTACGAAGAACGGCGCGCTTCGCGCCAACATTTCGAAAAGCGGCTGCGCAATCGCCAAGTTGAAGAGAATGAATAGATGCAGCGACCCAGGTGGAAAGCGACCAGCAACCCTCTTGATCGCCGACCAGGGTGCGAAAACTGGCTTGATCTTGCGCACCAATGCGCCAAGACTCAATCGAGTTGTCTCCTCGGGCCTGCTTGCGGACGGCTAGTTGAATTTGCCCAGGGCCCCATCGGAGCCTTGCCTTGCAAGATATCGCTCAGAATCTTTTGAGCCCGCCGGAACTGTCTCAAAAGATGATTTGCTTCTTACGACGTCGTACCGCTGCCTGGGTTGATGCTTCCCAGCAGCCGGCCGCTAAATTTACTCGGCGCAGTTCGCACTCTTGGAGTTGTCGACCCGAATACAGCATTTATCTGCTTGTGTTGGCCCTCGTCCGGAGCGCGGGCTGGTTGTTGCCAAGCCTATTTGTTCTTCCTCGTGTCCTGTCAACTCGTGTCTTCGTCTTGCACATTCTCGCCATATCCTCGACGGATACCAAGCGCGTTGGCAATCCGATACCAGAAGATTTTTACCACTATTGCAACACCCGCAAAGCCACCTAATAGCACCTGAATCAGGATGCTCGCACTAGAAGGGTCTAAGTAGGCAAACTTGCGAAAGGCCGTGTTCCAGAGTAATCGGATTACGAACATAGTGCCTACTATATGGGTCATATTCCACCTGCCTTCCCTATGCATTCGTGGTTGCTCACGTGTGCTCCTCCGGCGTTTGCTAATTGGAAACCCGCGCCCGCCTACTCGGTCGAGTCCCCAGAAATTCTTGCCCAAGGGTAACCCGAAGTATAGGCCAACTCCTGGGCCTCTTCATCCTTGGTTATGGCGAAAAGTCGTACCTCGGTGTTGTCTAAGGCACCTAGCAACTCCGAAGGAACAGCAAAGTCGAATCCAGACGTCAACAAGGACTCAATACCACTTTCTCTTACCACGTCCGGGCGGGCGAAATTAGTTTCTCGAGCAGAAACGGACTGCCCATTCACGAACAGCAATACCAATTTGACCTGCTGCGACCTCCGTACATCGGCGGCCCATCCGCTAATGAAAACGAATTGGCCGTCAGTGGACCATAAATCCACATACCCAGCCACAGTGTCGGACACTATCGGAATAATCTGCCCGCTGGAAGAAACGATATTGATGCTCCCGCCATCCATCGACAGAGCATATTCGGGGCTTGATTCAAAGTCTGACAGTTGGACCGGAGCCGGTTGAGTATGCTTGGGCCTATTGCCCCAAGCATACTCCTCCCCGTAGGTTAACTCCGAAGCCACGCCATGGCTGGACAAGGCTATTACGCGAACTTCAGCATTTGCCGAGTCGCCCAGTGCTTCGGACACAAACATTAGCACAAATCCCGACCTCGCCAAGTCGGGTTTTCCGTAATGAGCAGCCACATCCGGCCGCGTACGGCTTGGTTGCACCAGATGGACAACTTCACCATTCAGCAGCACCAAAATGGATTCCGCGGGCTGCCAACCCCGCAAGTCGGCGGCCCATCCAACGATAATAGCGGCATCGGCTTCCTGGATGCCGCGATCTACAGTTCCGCCCACCGCACCGGGGACGATTGGGATCAGTTGACCTTCCGGCGTCTCAATGGTTTCTCGTCCATCCAACTTCGAGAGCGAGTAGTTACTCGTCGCTGCTCGAGCATTGGCTGGTGCCCGCACGCTAGGTCCATCAGCCGGCCCGGACACCACATACAACTCCACCCGATTGTGACCCTTCCGAAAGGACGTTTCAGGCACAATTGCCGAAAACGAAATGTCATCAGACTTCAAAAAACTCCTAGTCACCGCCTGGATGGTTCCATTCACCGCAACAGCCAAGTCCAAGTTTTCACGCTCCCCCGAGATGATATCCACCTGACCGGTGATACGAGCCGGCACCGCCCCAGAGCCAGGATCTATGTCCTCCCACAAGTGTCCATCGTCTATCCAGATTCTTACATCGGGTGCCCGGCCCACAACATGTGCGCCGAGATCTTGCCCAATCATTTGACTGTATCTACCAATCCTATATAGTCCACCAACCTTTTCTCCCGATTCAAAAGTTCTAATCTTGAGGTCGAGCATTTGGTACATTTCTTCACCGACTGACGGCACGATTAGCCTTGTTACGTCCACGCGGTCGAATATAGTCAATTTGGTCCGATCAGGTACCGACGTGTCAAACAGTGACCGACCGTCTACACTCCAAGGTATCGTCACCTCCAATACTTCGGCAATCGTCGGCATAATGTCCACGACCTGGACGTTGCGATCGCTGATCACGCCGCGGTCTTGATAGGGCACCTTGACAATAACCGGGACTGGCAGAATGTCAGGCAGGTTGGCGTTACTCAATTGTCGCCGGTATTCCCCGGCACGAAAACTGGCGCCGTGATCGGCTACTACTATCACCAAAGAGCGCTCGTATAGCCCCGCAGTCTGCAGACCTCCTATCACATCGCCCAGAAGCTTGTCGGCGAACCCCAACTGCAGCAAATGGCGCTGAAGTCCTTGGGCGATGAGCCAGTCGTCGCGATACCATTTTCCGGTCATTCCTTCAGCTACGGTAAGCCCATTGATCGGACCGTCGCCGCGAATTATGGATTTGCCATTTAGCAGATATTTCCTACCATTTGGCAGATACTGCCACGGTACATGAGGAAGCTTTAGGTGTATGAAATATAGCTGCGGATCATCCGAATTCTCTATCGAGTCCACAAACCGCGCGACGAAATTGGAGAAATTCTTGTAATATGGTTGGCCCTGACCTCCAACGCTCGTTTGTTGATCCTCTTTCCCGGTAGGCTCGATAAAATCGTGCCACGCCGAGTCAATCGGAGGCAGCCTGTTTGTCATCTCGTCTGGAAGAACTATATGCAGGTACATAAGTACAACATCAACGAGCATCGACAGCATTCGATCTGCCAATGCGGGTGTCTGGGCGCTTTCGCTACACAGTTCCGGTGGACACAGGCGCGTGGACCCCTCAAAAACACTCAATTCATACGAGTTGCCTAGGAGCGTGAAGAGATTGTTGGGATACTCTTGAAATGTGGGTAGCAGAAGTTCGCGCGGAACTCGACCAGTTAAAATCGCCGGAACCGCCAAATGGGTCATATCCGCTACCGTCGTCGCCTTGCGAAACCAGTGGGCGTCTTTGGCTAGCCTGGCAAAATTGGGGTAACGTATCGAGTCTATCTGGCGTTTCTCGTCCATAAGCGACGTTACCGGTAACTCATCGAATATCACCATAACCACCGGAGTCGTGGAGGTCACTTCCACCTCAATGCTCCTCGCACTCACATCGGGAGACACGATCTTTGAAATGTCAGAATCCAGGAGAAAGGCAACCGGGATGACCAACACTCCAATCGAAGCGAAAGTAAAGAATTGCCGCACTGGGTTGAACCTCAAATAGGCCAACGCTCCCGCGATCCCGATCACGCCGGCCCCAATGGCCAGTGCCATACTGGCAGCACCTACTACCGGCTTCAGAATTGTTTGAGCGATTATTGCCAGCAGAAATGCCACCAATACCGTGTGAATCCCCAACCGCAACCGTTGACTAACTAGCCCGGCCACTACCTCCACGACTACGAAAAACAAGGGTATGAAAACACAAATGAGCAGGACCAACAGCAAGATGTCCATCGGTTCAGAACGCTCGGCTACGAAGAACGGAGCACTCCGAGCCAACAGCTCGAACAATGGCTGCGCAATTGCCAAGTTGAAGAGTATGAACAGATGCAGTGATCCACTCGGTAACCGGTTAAAGGCGCCCTTGATCGCCGACCACAGTCCGAAATCCTGCTTGATTTTGCGCACCGGTGCACCAAGATTCAATCGAGTTTTCTCCTTAGATCTGCTGGCGTTCGGCTAGTTGAACATGCCCATGAGACCCTTCGGACCCTTGCCCCGCGAGAAATTCCTCATCATTTTTTGAACCTGGCGGAACTGGTTCAGGAGCTGATTCACTTCTTGCAGGGTCGTACCGCTGCCTCGGCTGATTCGGCGCCGCCGGCTGCCGTTGATCATATTCGGAGCGCGTCGCTCCTCCAAGGTCATCGAGCTGATAATGGCTTCGATCTGTTTGAACTGGCCTTCGTCCAAAGCGCCGGCCGGTAGCCTCTTGGCCAACTGATTCATGCCTGGGATCATCTCCATCAACTGGTCGAGCGAGCCCATTTGCCTGATCTGCTGCATTTGAACCATGAAGTCGTTAAGATCGAACGTAGCAGTCCGCAGCTTTCTCTGCATTTCAACTGCTTGTTGCTTGTCGACAGTTTGTTGCGCCCTTTCAACCAGCGTCAGCACGTCACCCATACCCAGAATGCGACCGGCCAGTCGATCCGGGTGAAATATTTCGAACCCATCCAGCTTTTCGGCCGTCCCTACGAACTTGATCGGGACGCCAGTGACCGCACGAATAGAAAGAGCTGATCCACCCCGGGCGTCGCCATCGAGCTTGGTCAGTACTAGGCCGGTGACGCCAATCCTTTTATTAAACTCATCAGCCACGTTGACGCCCTCTTGGCCCGTCATCGCGTCGACGACAAGTAGCGTTTCTTGCGGTCCTGCCTGACCCTTCACCCTCAGCACTTCAGCCATCAGCTGTTCGTCTATGTGCAGCCGGCCAGCGGTATCCACCACCGTTACATCCATGCCGTTCTCAAGTGCGTATTTTCGCGCGTTGATCGTAATCGCTACCGGGTCGCCGCTAGACTCGCTGTAAACCGGCAAGCTGATCTGTTTGCCCAGAGCGATAAGCTGTTGGATGGCCGCCGGCCGTTGTGTGTCCGCAGCAACAAGCAATGGGCGGCGACCATCTTTTCTAAGTTGGAGGCCGAGCTTCGCTGCGACCGTGGTCTTGCCAGATCCTTGTAGACCCACCAACAAGATTGCCGCCGGATCACCTTCGGCGATCAATGGCGCGCCTTCGCCCAAGGTAGTTATCAGCTCATCTCGGACGATCTTGATGACCTGTTGTGCCGGCGTAAGGCTCGACATCACTTCCGCGCCCTTTGCTCGGTCTTGGATGCGAACGACAAACTGCTTGACGACCCGGAAATTTACATCGGCCTCCAGTAGCGCCCTCCGAACCTCGCGCATTGCCTCATCGATGTCGCGCTCGGTGAGGCGGCCTTTTCTGCCCAATTCGTGGAATACGCCTTGGAGGCGATCTGAAAGTGTGTCGAACAATTCTCCGTACCTGATGCTCAGAACTTAGCGTGGTTTGCTTTCGCCAAACATGCCGATGAAGTGGAGGTCATCGGCCGTCACCCGGGGTCCAAACTGTCTTATCCCGCCATCCAAAGCCTCGCCACAGATCAATAACGTCGTTTGTTAGAAGATTGATAGATTACTGTCTAAGAGACAAATCCCAGCCCGGCAAGAGCCCATTGTTGATTGCGAGAGAAATGCGGCTCGTCTACTATGTTACAGGATATCTCTTGTCGAACTGCACGCAAGAGGCGTCGGTCCCAGGATTCTCAGTTCTCTAAACTTGTCGTGGGGTCTTGTCACGGTATGTGCTTCCGTACATCCCGTAGATCAACACGGCTGATCCAGCTTTGGATCGAATATGGTAAGTGCTTTCGACAAATTGGCCTGGGAGCTTCGAGGGACCGTAACTCGCAATCAATTTTATGAGGAGGAACCATGTCAAACATCAAACCGTTGGGTGATCGAGTAGTTATCCAAGCGATCGCTAAGGAACAGACCACCAGTAGTGGGATCGTACTACCCGATACGGTGCAGGAAAAGCCCCAAGAGGGTTTGGTCAGGGCTGTTGGTCTTGGCAAGCTCGACCAAAATGGCAATCACATTGCTCTGCAGGTGGAAGTTGGAGACACCGTGATTTACGCCAAGTATGCTGGCACTGAGGTAATTCTGGGCGACGAAGAGTATCTCATTGTTGGTGAACAAGATATCTTGGCCGTGCTCGAGAACTAAGCTCAGCTACTAGTTACATTTAGGAGGAGTAAATGCCCAAGCAACTACAATTCAAGGAAGAGGCCCGCGATTCTCTCCGCCAAGGCATAGATATTCTGGCCCAGGCGGTAAAAACCACGCTCGGACCGAAGGGTCGGAACGTAGCGCTTGATAAGAAGTTTGGCACGCCAACTGTGAGCCACGATGGCGTCACAGTCGCGAGAGAGATTGATCTGGAAGACCCGTTCGTAAACATGGGCGCGCAGCTTCTTAAGGAAGCCGCCACCAAGACTAACGATGTCGCCGGCGATGGTACGACCACAGCCACGGTTCTCGCCCAGGCGATAGTCAATGAAGGCCTGCGCAACGTCGCGGCTGGTGCCAATCCTATGCTGCTGAAGCGTGGACTGGATCGAGCCGTGATTAACGTAGTCGACTCGATCAAGAGCATGGCCATTCCCGTAAAGGGAAAGGAAGACATTGCTCACATTGCATCGATCTCGGCCGCCGACCCCGAAATCGGCGAGTTGATTGCCGAAGTTATGGACCGGGTCGGCAAGGATGGCGTTATTACTGTAGAGGAATCCCGCGGATTAAGGTTCGAAACCGAGTACGTGGATGGTATGGAGTTCGACCGAGGTTATATCTCGCCGTACTTCATAAACCAGCCTGATCGTCAGGCCGCCGAGTTCGATGAGTCGTATGTTCTACTGACAGACAAGAAGGTCAGTGCGATCTCAGACATATTGCCGGTGCTTGAGAAGGTCCTGCAGGTCAGCAAGAACTTTGTCCTGGTGGCGGAAGACGTCGAGGGAGAAGCGCTGGCTACTCTTGTAGTCAACAAGATGCGAGGAACCGTCAATGCGCTAGCAGTCAAGGCGCCAGGGTTTGGTGACCGCCGCAAGGCGATGCTTGAAGACATGGCCATCCTCACTGGCGGGACGGTGATTTCTGAAGACACTGGGCGAAAGCTCGATTCGGCTACTATCGATGACTTGGGTCGCGCTCGTCGCGTCGTATCGACCAAAGACGACACGACGATCATCGAAGGCTCCGGCAGTGACGAAGATATCCAGGCGCGAATCAAGTCGATCAAGGCCCAAGTGGATGACACTACCTCCGACTATGATCGCGAAAAACTCCAAGAGCGCTTGGCAAAGCTGGCCGGCGGAGTCGGCGTTATCAAAGTTGGCGCTGGGACCGAACCCGAGCTTCAAGAGAAGAAGCACCGAGTCGAGGACGCTCTGTCAGCGACTAGGGCAGCGGTCGAGGAAGGTGTTGTCGCAGGCGGCGGTGTTACGCTGCTCAACGCGGCCAATGCGCTAGACAGCCTCGAGATCGCCGGCGATGCTTCCACTGGCATCACGATCCTGCGCCGTGCATTGGAAGAGCCAACCCGCCAACTGGCTGAGAACGCCGGCATGGAGGGCTCAGTCGTGGTCGAGGCCATTCGGCGAAAACACGGGGAATCGAAAAATAATAACGTTGGCTACGACGTGCTCAACAACGACTACTCCGACCTTACAGCCGCCGGCATTATCGATCCGGCCAAGGTGACCCGTTCTGCGGTAGAGAATGCGATTTCGATCGCGGGGATGATCCTCACGACCGAGGCGCTTGTCACCGATATTCCAGAGCCGGCAGCAGCAGCACCGCCTCCGGGCGGTATGCCAGAGTACTAGACCGAGAAGAATTTCTGGCAGAGGAAGGTCCTGGCGATAGCGCCGGGGCCTTTTTCATTTCACCAATGAGCCATGACCAACCTAGGCTTATCGAAAGAGCTACGGCAAATAGTCCGTATGCGTTGTCAATGTCGAGCGTAGAACTTTGCCTGATCATTACCGGCTGCCCTTTGTAATTGGCCTCACCGGCACCATCGCCGCCGGCAAGAGCACAGTCGCCAACATGTTGGCCGACCTTGGAGGTGAGGTTATTGACGCTGACAAGGTGGCCCATCAGACGATGGCGCCCGGACAACCGGCCTATCAGCCGATCGTGGATGAATTCGGGCGGTCAATTCTGGCTTCGGATGGGACAATAGATCGACCTAAGCTCGGCGCCATCGTATTCCAAGATCCGGCTCGCCTGGCCAGGCTGGATGAACTGGTACATCCCCACGTCAACGACGAGCTCGACCGCTTGGTCGCCACAAGCGGCTCGCGCGTCCTGACCATCGAGGCAATCAAGTTGATTGAGGCTGGTGGTCACAACCGCTGCGACAGCGTCTGGGTAGTCACCGCAAATCGTGATCAACAATTAACTCGCCTGATGATGTCGCGTGGTATGTCGGAACCGGACGCGAGCCGCCGGCTCGATGCACAGGGGCCGGTAGACGCGAAAGTCCGCTACGCTGACGTAGTCATCGACAACTCAGGTGATTTCGACGAAACCCGCCGGCAGGTCGAGGCGAAGTTTGCGAGGCTGGTTGATCGCCGGATCAACCAGGGGTAGAGTCCAGAGCACCAATTTGTACCAGCGGGTGATGGTCGCACACTCCGACGATGTCGCGACTCACTGATCGAGTACGACGTGGTCTCCCACCAACTGCCCATCGGAATCGCGTATCGGTAGCCGGCTGCCATCCTCCAGCCGGTACATTCCAACAATGATTCGGTGTGGCGACCTGCCAATTTCGCCAGGTAAATCGATCTCGTATTCGTCCGCCACAATCGGGTCTTGTTCGGTCCAGATACTTGTCGGGTAGGTGCCGTTCTGCGGGTAGTTATCTTTCTGGGCAACGACCTGCCCATCCGCGTCTAGTAGCTGTACGAATACCGTGTAGTCCTCCTCTAACAGGCCGAGCACTTCCCAGTATAGCGTTAGCCTAACAATCCCCCCTGGTTCGATGCCGGATCCGGTTTGGTCAAATCCCTTGAGGCCAATTGCCTCACCGAGCTGAAGACCCAGTTCGTGTTGAAGATCGGGCGAGGGTCCCGTTTCGCCAACTATCCTCAAGGGTCCAAGATATAGCGCGTCCCCTATCGGTGTTCCCGCGCCATCCCGGACTAACAATCGCTCGTCATCATACTTCTCCCATATTCCGAACGCGAGCTGATGAGTACCTTGCTGGACGTCAGCGCTCACGATGAGTGGTATTTCTATCAACAGTCGGTCGCCGGGATTCCAATTTCGGTCAGCAAGACACGAATCGACATGGAAGAGCGCAGGCGTTGAATTGTCTTCAATATTGACTAAATGAGCGAAGAATTGGAAATAGGCCGGCCTGGGGAACGGTTTGTCGACTTGCAAATAAATGCGTGCAAACGAGGTTTCACCAACACGGATACTCTTCGGCAGGTCGTAACCGAGCATCGCGAACTGGTCGCCTAGTGCGGCTGGCGTAGGCGTTGAGGGCTGAAGGCGCAGTAGCTCATTTGCGTCCATTTCATACACTTGCACCCACGGTTCGCCGTTTCTGTCAAGGACTGTCGACGTTTCGTGGGTTTCAATCGCGTTCCGGGCAACCTCCCAGGGCCCACGCGTATCGCGCGGCAACACGTAGCGCAGGCGTCCTTCGCTGGGGATAGCGAGACAGTAGTGGCCCTCGAACAACCTGACCTGCAGGCGGTCTACCTCTTGATTGAAAAGGAGAGATCCTGCCGGGAATCCTCGGTAGATGTGGGTCGCGACAATTTGGGTAGAGGTTTGCTCTGCATCCCGCAGTAGCGATCCGGCAATTCGCTGTGCGCCATGGAATTGATCGGCTGTGTCCTGACCTTCTGCCCAATCAACGAAGAATGCCTTGGAAGAGTTTCCGGTGCTCCAGAGTAGGAGCAACGTTATGACTCCATAGGCCCAAGCCGCCCGTCTCGTCGGGATCACTCGCCTGATCCAGTCGGCGGTTGCAATCAAACCAACGGCCGGAAAGACGTAAACGATCGGTATGATGCCGGCAGTCCGCAGCTGATGAGGGGATTCTCCGCTCAGGATGCCCGGCAGGAACATTGTCGCGAGCCAGAGTAGCGCTAATACCGACTCAGGACGGCGATAGCGTGCAGCTATCACCGCCAATCCCACTAGTCCGAATGCGGTAAGCGGTGGATCAAGTACTGGCCTACCGGGAAGGTTGTGTCGACCATTGGGGTCTCCTCGAACGCTCAGCATTCCTAGTGTGCTAACGGCGCTCTCGCCGAGTGCCCGCAATTGGTCGGATTCTGCGTCCACAATGGATTCTGTTGCAATGCGCGTGGTGATTTGATCAGGATTTGTCGAGAAATAAGCGACTAGCGGCGCTGCAGTGATCGATGAAGCGATCCAGAACGCTCCGACGAGCGCAAGGGCTCGACGAAGACTCACGCCCTGGCTCCCGCGCCACATCACGATCCATACCAAGCAAAAGACTAACACCCAGACCGGCGCCACGCGAACGGCGGTATAGCTGTACGCCGCAAGCCCGAAGAATACGCCTCCGAGTGCGGTCCGCCAAGCTGATCTCTTCTGCAGGCCGGTCCAAAGCCAGAAAACTGCTGCGCTGAGCAAGAGCGGCAATAGTGCCGTACGCATCCCCAGCCGGCTCAATATTAGGTGCCAGACAGAAGTGGCTAAGAGGGCGGATGCGATCAATGCCGGTCGCGTCCCCCAAATATTCCGCACTAGTGCGAAGGTGACCGCAACAGTCAGCAGGCCGGCAGCCGTTGAGACGAACCGCAAAGCCAGGGTGTTGTACCCGAATAATTTGAAAGCGGCTGCCAACGAATAGATGAAGAGTGGTTCGCGGCCGTTGTTTCCGATGAAGAAAACAGGGAACCCGTCTTGGATGACGAGACGTGCGTCGATGGCGTTGACCGCCTCGTCATACCACACACCGGGTGTCAAGTCGCCGATATCCCAAAGACGAAAGCCGGCGCTGAGAGCCAGTATTCCGGCGATCAACGAGATCTGCAAGAGCGACAAAATGTTAGTCTCGGCGGATCAAGATGCCGGGCCGGTTAAGGTAATCGCATATATCAGGTAAATTAAAAGCCGCGTAGGTGACAATGATCGACAGGATTAGTCTCCTAAGCATGTTCTTATTAGCGCAGAGTGTCCGCGCGACCCAATCCGCGAATGAGCATTCGACTACGCCTGTCGGGAATCAAAAGCCAGGACAGGGGCCGCGTGTATAATAATCCATCTCCAAGAAGCCTGCTCCGGGTAGGTTGAGTGCGTCAGGGAACGGGACGAGTGACAACAGCGCAGACAATATCCCGCGTCGAGTTGCTTGCGTCGCAGGCGGAGCGAGTACTGCCAATAGTTGTGCTATCGGTTGCTGTCTTTCTCCGATTGTATAGCTTGGACACTATTCCTCGCGGCCTTATGTTCGACGAAGCTTGGAACGGGATCGATGCCCTGAGGATTCTCGATGGCGAACGGCCGATCTTCTTGACCGGCAACTTTGGTCGCGAGGCTCTCTTCGTCTACCTTCAGGCTATCAGCGTCGCGGTCATGGGACAGACGAGCCTGGCACTGAGGGGTGTTTCGGCCATTATTGGGATACTGACAGTTGTAGTGGCATATATGCTGGTTCGACGCATGTTCAGTGCGCGGACCGCCCTGCTTACCTGCGCCTGGCTCACCATATCCCTTTGGCACGTGATCTTCAGTCGGACTGGTTTGCGCTCGGTTTCGCTGCCGCTGTTCCTTGCGATCGGATTCTACTGCCTCTGGCGCGGACTGGAGAGCGTAAACGCTCAGGCCACCGAATCTTCAGGATCGACCGCAACTGAGAATGGCCCAAGACCTGCCATGTGGTTCGCCCTCGGCGGCATTGTGATAGGGCTGTCCCTGTACACCTATTCGACCGCTCGGTTTGCCCCCTTCGTCATTGTAGCGCTGGCTACATACTTAGCCCTAATGCATCGCCAACTGCTTCTTAGAAACCTACCAGGATTGGTCCTGGCACTATCTCTGACCACTCTCGTTTTCCTGCCGGAGGGACTCTTCTTTCTACGCCATCCGGAGTCCTTCGTGGAAAGAGCTCGTGATGTCTGGGTATTCAACTCAGCGCTGCACGAGGGCAATCCCGGACAGTCACTATTCGACTCAACACTACGCTCACTCGGTATGTTCGCTGTCCGTGGTGATCCAGGTTGGCCTCATAATATTTCGGGCCGGCCGATATTCGATCCGATATCAGCGCTGATGATGCTTATTGGGGTGGGACTGGCAGTACGGAGATTCCGCGAGCCGGCATATGGATTCATAGTCGTATGGCTCGTCGTGATGTTTGTGCCGAGCCTTCTAGCGATCACTTACACGCCAAATTATCTCCGTGCCAGCGCGATGATTCCGGCCCTCTACATATTGCCGGCATTAGGGACTACCTGGCTCTGGGAAGCTTGGGAGTCTCGCCTGTCTGTCCGCGACGCAGGCGTACAGAAAGTGCTGCGTTCATTACCGGTTTTCCTGGTGACGCTGGCGTTCCTGGGTGGAGCATTTCATACTTATTACAGCTACTTTGGCTTGTGGGCCAGAGCGCCTGAACTCGCGGAATTTTTTAATATGGATCGACTCGTCCCCTTCGAAGCTGCCCGTAGGATAGTGAGGACAGAGCAACAGCCGATTTTCGTGGTGAGCAATGACGATGACGATCCCCGGGTGCGGTTCACTGTTTCGAGCTACCCTGAAGCAGAACATATTCGGACCTTAGACTACACAAGATCGTTCATCTTTCCAGCCGACCAAGCCGGCGCCGGCTACGTGTTTGCCTTTGACCCGCCCCATGCCTCCATAATTGACAGGTACTTCGACCCGGGATCGGCCCGGATCATTGAGACCACATTGTCAGGCCGGCCGATCACCCTGTATCGTCTCCTAGATCCCCGGCCTCCATTTGAACCTGAATTACCTGTTCCAGCGCGATTTGGCGAGCAGATCTTCGTCTATGGCTTTGACTCGCCCAAAGACGTTCGGGCAGGTGGAAAAATGACCGTACGATGGTACTGGCGGCTACTTGCTTCTGATGAGCGAGAGTTCGTATTCACCAACCAGCTATTCGGAGAGGATGATCGCCTTCGCGGTCAGTACGATGATCGAGGCTTTGTTCCCGGTTACTGGCCGATTGGCACTTCCGGGATAACTACCTTCGTAATCGATATTGACCCCGAGACGCCAACCGGCGCATATTGGCTGCGCGTCGCTATGTATGATCGAGGCAGGACGGATATCTCGAACCTTCCCGTATTCGACGCGCAGGGGAATCAGGCTGGCAATCAATTGATATTGGGACCGATCAAGGTTCACGGCCGGCCGCCGGCGCAAGCATCGGAGGGGCCGGATTCGAATCCAACCGTACCCGAGTATCAACTTCCGGCGAGCTTCACGGATCAGATCGATCTTCTGGGGTATAGCCTTAGTGACGACCATCTCGCGCCTGGTGAGTCGCTAGACTTGACCCTCTTTTGGTCGCCCCGAGGGAGACCATCGGACGACTATACAGTTTTCGTCCATCTACTGGACGATCAAGGGCAACTCCAGGGTCAGGCGGATTCACCTCCCGGGTCTGGAAAGTACCCTACTTCGGTGTGGGACGCCGGCGAAGTGATCGCCGATCTGCACACTATCTCACTGGCACCAGATCTTCCGCCTGGCGAATACAAGATCGCCATTGGACTATACGATCCAGAGAGTGGCCAGCGAGTACAGGTAGTTGACGAGAACGGCAAGATAACAGCAGACCACGTGATCATTTCCGGATCAGCCGTTGCGGGCGAATGAAGAAGCCGGCTGGACAGCTACCCGTATACAACCATCTGCAAGAACCGCACGCCGAGTAGATTAAGTGCGTCAGGGAAAGGGGCGAGCGACAACCCAGCAGCAAATATCCCGCGTCGAGTTACTTGGATTGTACGCGGAGCGAGTCCTGCCGATAGTCGTGCTATTGGTTGCGGCCTTTCTCCGACTGTTTAACCTGGACACCATACCCCGCGGCCTTTTGTACGACGAAGCCTTTAACGGGCTCGACGTCCTGAAGATTCTAGACGGCGAACGACCAATCTTCTTGACCGGAAACTTTGGCCGCGAGGCTCTCTTCGTCTACCTTCAGGCTATCAGCGTCGCCCTTCTGGGACAGACAAGCCTGGCCCTTAGGGTGGTTCCGGCCATTATCGGGATACTGACAGTTGTCGCAGCATATCTGCTGGCCCGACGCATGTTCAGCGCACGTGTCGCCCTTCTTACCTCCGGTTGGCTCACCGTATCTATCTGGCACGTAATCTTCAGTAGGACCGGGTTGCGCTCGGTTTCGCTGCCGCTGTTCCTTGCGGTCGGATTCTACTGCCTCTGGCGCGGACTGGAGGGTGTACGCGCTCAGACCACTGAATCTCCAGGATCGACCGCAACTGAGAATGGCCCAAGACCTTCCATCTGGTTCGCTCTTGGCGGCATAGCGATAGGTCTGTCCCTTTACACTTATTCGACCGCCCGATTTGCACCCTTCGTAATTGTAGCGTTGGCTTTTTACCTAGCCCTCGTCCATCGCCAACTACTCCTTAAGGCCCTGCCAGGATTGGTCTTGGCCTTGGCCCTAGCCACCCTCGTCTTCCTACCGGAGGGACTCTTCTTTCTACGGCATCCGGAGTCGTTCTTGGAAAGGGCAAAAGAAGTCTCGGCACTTAACCCAGAACTACACCAGGGTAACCCCGGGCAGGCGCTACTCGACTCAGCGCTTCGCACACTGGGCTCATTCGCCATCCGAGGCGACCGTGCCGTGGACAGGAATATCCCGGGCCGGCCCATATTCGATCCCCTATCGGCACTCTTGATGCTTATAGGGATAGCGCTAGCCGTGCGGCGATTTCGGCAGCCGGCATATGGATTAATAGCCATATGGCTCGTCGTGATGTTTGTTCCAAGCCTCCTGGCTATCAAGGGGACCCCAAATTACCTCCGCGTCACTGGACTTATCCCAGCCCTCTTCATGTTGCCGGCACTAGGGTTCGACTGGCTCTGGCAAGCTTGGGAGTCTCGTACACCGGCAATCCTGCGGGCGTTGCCCGTCTTTATTATTACGCTGGGTTTCCTCGGTGGAGCATTTCATGCCCATCACAGCTATTTTGTGGTCCGGCCTGAATTCCCCGTGTATTCGCAGGTGTTCAGCACGGAAAAACTCGTGACTCTCGAAGCTGCTCTCAGGATAGTTAGGGCGGGACAAGAGCCGATTTTCGTAGCGGGCAGTAGCTACGATGATCCTTGGGTGCGGTTCATATTTTCCAATCAACTCGAGGCTAAGTATATTCGTACTTTCAACTACAAGAGATCGATCATCTTTCCGGCCGGCAATGCCGGCGCCAGCTACTTGTTTACCTCTGACCTACCCCCCGCCTCTACAATGGAAAGGTACTTCGACGAGACTTCGATCCGAATCGTCGATTCTTCACCATCGGGCCGGCCGATTGAGTTGCACAGCCTCTTAGACCCTATACGTCCATTCGAGCCGGAATGGCCTGTTCCCGCCCGCTTTGGCGACCGAATATTCGTGTATGGATTCGATATGCCCAAGGACGTTCGAGCCGGACAGGTGATGACCGTGCGATGGTACTGGCGCATCCTAGCTACTGACGAGCGAGAGTTCGCATTTTCCAATCAGCTGCTTGACGAGGATGACCGCCGTCACGGACAGCTCGACGACCGAGCCTTTGCTCCCAATTACTGGCCGGCTGGCACTTCCGGAATATCTACCTTTGAGATCGAGGTCGACCCGGAGACACCGACCGGCGCATACTGGCTGCGCGTCGCCATGTATGATCGAAACAAGCAGGATATATCCAACCTTCCTGTATTCGACGCGCAAGGGAACCAAGCTGGCAATCATTTGATATTGGGACCGATCAAGGTTCACGGCCAGCCGCCGGTGCCCTCATCACAAGGACCCGTCTCAGACCCGCCAGTGCCGGATAAGCAACTGCCGGCGCGCTTCGACGATCAGATCGATCTTCGGGGGTACAATCTCAGTGTTGATCGGCTCTTGCCAGGCGAGTCGCTCGACCTGACTTTATTCTGGGCGCCTCGTGGAAGGCCGATGCGAGACTACACGGTCTTCGTCCATCTGCTGGACGACCAGGGGCAACTCCGAAGTCAAGCCGATTCACCTCCCATGGCAGGCAAATATCCCACCTCCGTGTGGGACGCCGGCGAAGTCATCGTCGACTCGCACACTCTATCCTTGGCGCCCGATCTCCCGGCCGGCGAATACACATTGGCCATAGGACTATACGATCCAGAGACCGGCCAGCGGGTACAGACAGTAGATGAGAATGGCAAACTGACCGGGGACCTCGCGATCGTGAGGGGATTGTTAGTTGAGCGTCAATGAATACGCAGGCAAGCCAGTAGTGCCTCATAAAATGAGCCTGCCGGTGGTAGCTTTTCTCCGCCGAGGAATTTGCCGAACGACCACACAGATGTCAACGCGCTATTCCGAGATGCTTGGGCTTTACACCCAGTGTGTCCTCCCAATCTTCGTGCTATTGGTTGCGATCTTTCTGCGAGTGCACCACCTGGACGACATACCACGTGGACTCACGCCGGACGAAGCCTGGAACGGGGTCGACGCCCTCAGAATCCTTGACGGCGAACGCCCCATTTTCTTAACAGCTAACTTTGGCCGCGAGGCTCTTTTCATCTACCTTCAGGCCGTCAGCGTCGCATTCTTGGGACAGACCAGCCTCGCTCTAAGGGCAGTATCAGCCATCATAGGGATAATCACAATTGTAGCGGCATATTTCTTGGTTTGGCGTATGTTTTCGGCACGTGTTGCCCTGCTTGCCAGTGGGTGGTTGTCCATATCCATCTGGCACGTAATTTTCAGTAGAACCGGCCTGCGCTCTGTCTCCCTGCCACTCTTCCTCGCCGTAGGCTTCTACTGCATTTGGCGAGGTCTAGAGAGTGTCAAGATCCAAGCAGGCGCCAGGCACTCCTCCAAATTGCCCACAACCACTAGTACGGGGCCGGCCATTTGGTTCGCAGTTGGAGGCATAGTAATAGGGCTATCTCTCTACACCTACTCGGTAGCTCGATTTGCTCCATTCGTCATCTTGGCGCTGGCCTTATACCTGGCCTTTCTGCACCCCCAACTTCTCCCTCGTGCCCTACCAGGATTAGCCTTGGCCCTGACTTTAGCCACAATTGTCTTTTTGCCGCAGGGACTCTTCTTCCTACGCCATCCGGAGTCCTTCCTAGAAAGAGCTCAAGATGTCTGGGTGTTCAATCCAACGCTACACCAAGGTACTCCTGCACAGGCCCTATTCGACTCAACGATTCGCTCCATAGGAATGTTCGCCATCCGTGGTGACCCAGGTTGGCCTCATAACATTTCTGGCCGGCCTGTATTCGATCCAATCTCAGCGCTCTTGATGCTTGTAGGACTCGGATTGGCCCTACGCCGATTTCGCCAGCCGGCCTATGGCTTCATCATCATATGGCTCGTCGTGATGTTTGTACCGAGCCTTCTGGCCATCACCTACACCCCAAACTATCTGCGCGCCAGTGCGCTGATCCCAGCCCTGTTCGTATTGCCAGCATTGGGGGCCAATTGGCTTTGGGGGGCTTGGGAATCGTGCGTATTTATCCGACAATTCAGCCGGCCGAGGATCCTGCGCGCATTACCCGTCATCCTCGCTACGTTGGCATTCCTTGGCGGAGCGTACCATACTCACTACAGCTATTTTGGGTTGTGGGCCAAGTCGCCTGAGCTTCCGCAGTTTTTCAATTTGGACCGACTTGTACCTTTCGAAGCCGCTCGTACGATAGTCAAGACAGAGCAGAAGCTGGTCTTTGTCGGAGGCAACGACTACGACGATCCCTGGGTGTACCCCTGGCTGCGGTTCATTTTCTTGAACCAACCCGATGCCAAGAATATTCGTACATTTGACTACGAGAAAACGATCATCTTCCCTGCCGGCAATGCCGGCGCCGGCTACCTGTTTACCTTTGACCTACCCCCCGCCTCTACAATGGAAAGGTACTTCGACGAGACTTCGATCCGAATCGTCGATACTTCACCATCGGGCCGGCCGATTGAGTTGCACAGCCTCTTAGACCCTATACCTCCATTCGAGCCGGAATGGCCTGTTCCCGCCCGCTTCGGCGACCGAATATTCGTGTATGGGTTCGATATGCCCAAGGACGTTCGAGCCGGAGATACGCTGACCGTGCAATGGTATTGGCGCATCCTAGCTACTGACGAGCGAGAGTTCGCATTTTCCAATCAGCTGCTTGACGAGGATGACCGCCGTCACGGACAGCTCGACGACCGAGCCTTTGCTCCCGGCTATTGGCCACCAGGCACTTCCGGGATAACCACCTTCGAAATAGATATCGACCCCGAGGCACCGACCGGCGCATACTGGCTGCGCGTCGCCATGTATGATCGAAACAAGCAGGATATATCCAACCTTCCTGTATTCGACGCGCAAGGGAACCAAGCTGGCAATCATTTGATATTGGGGCCGATCAAGGTTCACGGCCAGCCGCCGGTGCCCTCATCACAAGGGCCCGTCTCAGACCCGCGAGTGCCGGATAATCTCCTGCCGGCGCGCTTCGACGATCAGATTGATCTTCGGGGGTACAATCTCAGTGTTGATCGGCTCTTGCTAGGCGAGTCGCTCGACCTGACCTTATTCTGGGCGCCTCGTGGAAGGCCAATGCGGGACTATACGGTCTTCGTTCACCTATTGGACTCATCAGGGCAACTCCGAGCGCAGGCCGATTCACCCGCCGCATCCGGCAAGTATCCCACCTCGGTGTGGGACGCCGGCGAATTGATCGCCGATTTGCACACTCTGTTGTTGGCGCCTGATTTGCCGGCCGGCGAATACACGTTGGCCATCGGACTATACGATCCAGAGACCGGCCAGCGGGTACAGACAGTAGATGAGAATGGCGAATTGACCGGGGACCTTGCGATCGTGAGGGGATTGTTAGTTGAGCGCTAATGAAGAAGCAGGCGAGCCGGTTATTTCATTCTTACTATCTTCAATACGCCTGCACCGCGTAGGTTGAATGCGTCGAATAATAGGGCGAGCAGTGAGACGGATTTCAACACCCCGCTTCAAGTTGCTTGGGACATATTCCGAGTGTCTACTGCCAGGATTCGTGCTATTGGTTGCCGTTTTCCTCCGACTGTACAACCTGCCTACGATACCTCGGGGAATCATGTTGGACGAGGCCTGGAACGGTGTAGACGCCCTGAGGATCCTCAACGGCGAACGGCCGATCTTCTTGACCGCCAACTTTGGCCGCGAGGCTCTTTTCATCTACCTTCAAGCGATTAGCATCGCCGTCTTCGGCCAGACAAGCCTGGCCCTTAGGGCGGTCTCAGCCATCATAGGGATACTCACAGTTGGCGCGGCATATATATTGGTTCGGCGCATGTTCAGTGCACGCCTAGCCCTGCTTACCAGCGGATGGCTGACAATATCGCTCTGGCACGTGATCTTCAGCCGGACCGGTTTGCGTTCAGTTTCCCTACCACTGTTCCTTGCGGTAGGATTCTACTGCCTCTGGCGCGGCCTAGAGGGCGTCAGCGCTCAGTTAGACGCTAGGCAGGCCTCATCTCTGACCACCGCGATTGGCCCAAGACCTGCAATCTGGTTTGCTCTTGGCGGCATAATCATAGGACTCTCCCTCTACACCTACTCGGTAGCTCGATTTGCGCCATTCGTCATCTTGGCGCTGGCCTTATACCTGGCCATTCTGCACCGCCAACTTCTCCCTCGTGCCCTACCAGGATTAGCCTTGGCCCTGACTTTAGCCACAATTGTCTTTTTGCCGCAGGGACTCTTCTTCCTACGCCATCCGGAGTCCTTCCTAGAAAGAGCTCAAGATGTCTGGGTGTTCAATCCAACGCTACACCAAGGTACTCCTGCACAGGCCCTATTCGACTCAACGATTCGCTCCATAGGAATGTTCGCCATCCGTGGTGACCCAGGTTGGCCTCATAACATTTCTGGCCGGCCTGTATTCGATCCAATCTCAGCGCTCTTGATGATTGTAGGACTCGGATTGGCCCTACGCCGATTTCGCCAGCCGGCCTATGGCTTCATCATCATATGGCTCGTCGTGATGTTTGTACCGAGCCTTCTGGCCATCACCTACACCCCAAACTATCTGCGCGCCAGTGCGCTGATCCCGGCCCTCTTCATATTGCCGGCCTTGGGGACAATGTGGTTCTGGGAAGCTTGGGAGTCTCGCCTGTCTGTCTGGCGGGCCGGCGGGCCGGGCATCCTCCGTGCCCTTCCGATTCTGCTAATAACCCTGGCATTTCTCGGCGGAGCAGCACATACATACCACAGCTACTTTGGAGTATGGGCCAAAGCCGCGGAGGTGCCGCTCTACTTCAATTTGGACCGACTTGTACCTTTCGAAGCCGCTCGTACGATAGTCAAGACAGAGCAGAAGCTGGTCTTTGTCGGAGGCAACGACTACGATGATCCCTGGGTGTACCCTTGGCTGCGGTTCATTTTCTTGAACCAACCCGATGCCAAAAATATTCGTACATTTGACTACGAAAGAACGATAGTCTTCCCTGCCGGCAATGCCGGCGCCAGCTACTTGTTTACCTTTGACCTACCCCCCGCCTCTACAATGGAAAGGTACTTCGACGAGACTTCCATCCGAATCGTCGATACTTCACCATCGGGCCGGCCGATTGAGTTGCACAGCCTTTTAGACCCTATACCTCCATTCGAGCCGGAATGGCCTGTTCCCGCCCGCTTTGGCGACCAAGTATTCGTGTATGGATTCGATATGCCCAAGGACGTTCGAGCCGGAGATACGCTGACCGTGCAATGGTATTGGCGCATTCTCGCCACCAGCGCGCGAGAGCTTGCGTTTTCCAATCAGCTATTTGGGGCGGATGACCGCCGTGGTGGGCAGATTGACGACCGCGCCTTCGCTCCCAACTACTGGCCGGCTGGCACCTCCGGGATAACTGCCTTCGAGATTGATGTCCATCCCGAGACGCCAACGGGTGCTTACTGGCTGCGCGTAGCCACGTATGACCGAGGCAGGCAGGATCCTTCTGACCTGCCTGTATTCGACGCGCAAGGCAATCAGGCCGGCAATCACCTCAAGTTGGGGCCGATCAAGGTCCACGGCCGGCCGCCGGAGCTCTCATCAGAGGGGCTAATTTCGAGCCCGCCAGTGCCGGATAGTCTCCTAAATTCGCGCTTCGCCGATCAGATAGATCTTCTGGGATATGACCTCAGTGGCCACCGATTGGTGCCTGGTCAGTCGCTCGACCTGACCCTTTATTGGTCTTCCCGGGGTAGACCGATCCGTGACTACACCGTCTTCCTCCATCTAATAGATTCCCAAGGACAACTCCGAGGTCAGGCCGATTCTCCTCCCACCTCTGGCAACTATCCCACCTCAGTGTGGGACGCCGACGAAGTGATCGCCGACTTTCACACTCTGTCCTTGGCGCCTGATATGCCGGCCGGTGAATACACAGTGGCCATAGGACTATACGATCCACAGACCGGCCAGCGGCTACCGATAATCGATCAGAATGGCAAAGTGGCCGGCGACCTCGTCATCATTTCCGGACTGGTAGTCGGGGGCGAATGAGGAGGTCAACGCATCGGCCACCCTACCCCATATGTCTCTGGAAAGGTTGCTCCGGAAATGAGTAGCAGCATGTCGAGACTACCCATCGCGACCATTGGCCGGCGAGTCGTCTCGATCACCGCCCGCATGTTGCGTGCGGACAAAGCGGGCGACGATCTGCCGCTGTTGCACCGATTGGCCATCATCTACCTGATGGTGCCATTGGTAACTTGGCTTGTAACTTGGTTCCATTGGTGGTTCGGTGTGCCGGTGGCAGTCTTGATCGTCCTAGCTCTCCGGCCGGCACTGTCCGGCCCGCTCCAACTTTCGACGCCGAGGCCGATGACGTTGGCCATCCTGCTCGTTGCCGCCGTCTGGATGATGTCGACCGCGGCCGGTGGCGTGTTCAATAACAGCAACCCCGACTGGCTCAAGCATCGCTCGATTTTGCTCAATCTGGGTTTTTACCCTTGGCCAACTTTCCTTCCCGAACCTCTTGCCGCCTATTTGCCTGCAGAGTTTAGTCCACCCTACCTGCTCCGCTACAACCTCGGCTGGTACATAGTACCCGGTTTTTTCGCGCGCCTCCTTGGATCGGACGCCTTGAATTGGGTAGTGCCGCTCTGGACCTGGCTGGGTATCGCCCTCGTTCTGCTCCATGTGATCCGTCAACGCCACGCTTGGGGCGTCATCTTGGCCGTCGTGATTTTCATCTTCTTTGGAGGTCTGGACGTTCTGCGCCCGATTCTCCTGGAAATGGTCGCTGGGTCTACCGAGCACATCGAACGGAGATTCGAAGCTAAATACTTAACCAATATGCGCTCTTTCTCGTGGGCTCCCCAGCACTTCATACCTGCAGGGCTGTACACTTTCTTGTTGTTGCAACTTAACCGGGCGCCTCGCTTCCTAGCTGTGAGCCCCATCTTGCTCGCGACTGCGCCTTTCTGGTCACCCTTAGTCGCCATCGGGCTGTTGCCCTTCACCGCTGTGCTGGTTTGGAAGAACGGCCTTCGCCGATTCCTTGGTTGGTCCAATTTGGCACTCGCACCGGCATTAGCCGGGCTGATCGTTATCTACTTAGCCAGCGGCTCACTTAATCTCGAACAGGGCTGGATATGGGAAATATATGATTGGCCGATACTGGCGCGTTGGATTCCAATGTTCTATCTGACGGAGTTCCTGTTGCTGGCTCTCTTGCTGTGTGCGCTTCGCCCCAACCTGCGCCGTAAACACTTCTTCATAGTTAGTCTGGCCATTCTAATTCTCGTGCCCTTATACCGTTACGGTCATCACAACGACCTCTCTATGCGTGCTTCTCTACCCGCCATATTCGTGCTTTGCTACTACTGTACCGAGACTCTCTCCTATCAAGCCCACGCTATATCAGTTGGCGCCGCAGGGTTGTGGAAACGACTCGGGTTTGCCGGCATAGCAGTGACGTTGGTCCTTGGCTCCCTGACAGCGGTCACTGAATTGGGGCGGGCTACTTCGCGTGCAGGCATGTTCCGGTACGAAGAAGTTGAACCCGCATTCACGCTCAATGTGCCCGTCCGTGTGATGGATCAATACATTGCGCACCACATTCCGAACGTACTGGGACTGTTGCTTAACACCGATGGCTCTCTACCAGCGGACGAAAGAGGTGGGCCAGTTGTGCAATCCCATGTTGACATTCATCTCGAGGATGACCCCGGGTTGCCAGCGTTCCCGATCGTGTTCAACACAGATACCCTTGCGACTCTCGCGGCTGCTCGCCGGATGGTAGGGATCCAGCAAAAGCCAATTCTCGTGGCGGGCGGCAACTACGACGAACCTTGGGTGCGATTCGTTTTCTCGAGTCAATTTGAATCTGGATACTCTTGGACATTTAATTACTCAAGATTTATGATCTTTCCGGCCGACCACGCCAGCGCCAGCTACCTTTTTCCGTTCGATCTGCCCCACGCCTCCATTATGGACAGGTACTTCGACCAGTCTTCGGCCCAAACCGTTGGGACATCACCCTCCGGCCGGCTCATCACTCTGTACAACCTCTTAGACCCCCGACCACCGTTCGAAACGGAGTGGCCTGTTCCGGCCCGCTTTGGCGACCAGGTATTCGTCTATGGATTTGACCTGCCCAAGGACGTTCGCGCCGGGGCCGCGATGACCGTCAGATGGTACTGGCGCATCCTCGCGACCGATCAGCTAGAGCTTGCGTTTTCCAACCAGATACGTGGAGAGGATGGCCGTCCAAGTGGTCACGCCGACCGGCTAGGCTTCGTTCCCGGTTACTGGCCTGTAGGCACTTCCGGGATAACTACCGTAGAAATAGATATCGACCCTGAAACGCCGACCGGCGCATTTTGGTTGCAGGTCGCCGTTTACGATCGCCGCGCCCCGGAAATCTCAAACCTGCCCGTATTTGACACAAACGGCAAACAAGCCGGGAATCACCTTATATTGGGACCAATCAAAGTCCACGGCCAGCCGCCGGCACCATCAGAGGTGGGGCCGGTTTCAAGCCCGCCTATGCCGAATAATCTCCTCGGTACCAGCTTCGCCGATCAGATAGATCTTCTGGGATATGACCTCAGTGGCCACCGATTGGTGCCTGGTCAGTCGCTCGACCTGACCCTTTATTGGTCTTCCCGGGGTAGACCGGTCCGTGACTACACCGTCTTCCTCCATCTAATAGATTCCCAAGGACAACTCCGAGGTCAGGCCGATTCACCTCCCAGGGCTGGAACTTATCCCACATCGGTGTGGGACGCCGGCGAAACCATCGCCGACCTGCACACTATTTCCATCGCGCCGGACCTTCCGGCCGGGGAATACCGAGTGGCAATCGGCCTATACGATCCACAAACCGGCCAGAGATTGTCAGTTGTGGACAAAGATGGCCGAACATTGGCTGATCATGTCACCATATCCGGGCTAGTAGTCGAGGGCGAATGAAAAGGCAAGAGTCCCGCATGCGACTTCCGTGTCCGCGTGTGAGAAGCCTACCGCCCATTGACTAGGTACCTAGGGGAGTTGGACGAGCGGCAACCATGCTGAAACAATCGCGCATCGAAATAGCTGCATCACAGGCCGAGCGAGTGCTGCCCGCATTCGTGATATTGGTTGCGGTGTTCCTCCGGCTATACGGCTTGGATACCATACCCAGCGGCCTACTTTGGGACGAATCCTGGAATGGTCTCGACACAGTCGCAGTTCTCAACGGCGAACGGCCGATCTTCTTCACCGAGAACTTTGGTCGCGAAGCTATCTTCATCTACCTCCAAGCCGTCAGCGTCGCCCTCCTCGGACAAACAACTCTCGCCTTGAGGGCGGTATCTGCCGTCCTGGGTATCCTGACAGTAGTCGTAGCATATCTGCTGGCAAGACGCATGTTCGATGCCCGAGTCGCACTTCTTACCTCCGGCTGGCTCACGCTGTCCCTTTGGCACGTTATCTTCAGCCGGATGGGCCTTCGAACGATTTCGCTTCCATTCTTCCTTGCCCTTGGTTTCTACTGCCTCTGGCGCGGTCTGGAGGAAATCTACGCAAGAGACGCTTCAGACGAACCCACACCCGCGATTCGCCATAAATCGACCCTGTGGTTCGCCCTCGCCGGCATAGTGACGGGGGTGTCCTTGTACACATACTCGACTGCTCGATTTGCGCCCTTCGTTATTGTCGCGCTGGCTCTGTACGTCGCTCTTCTCCATCGCCAACTCCTACGCCGCGCCATCCCGGGTTTGGTCTTGGCGTTAGTTTTGACCGCTCTAGTGTTCCTACCGGAGGGGTTCTTCTTCCTACGCCATCCGGAAACCTTCTTTGAAAGGGCCCAGGAAGTCACGATAGTCAACCCAGCGCTGCAAAAGGGCGATCTAGGACAGACATTGCTAGACTCGGCGTCACACACTCTGGGAATGTTCGCCACACGAGGCGATTCGAATTGGGGCAGAAATCTCCCTGGTTGGCCAATATTTGATCCCTTATCGGCGCTATCGATGCTCATGGGAATCGCGCTGGCCGTGCGGAGAATTCGGCAGCCGGCATACGCCCTCATCCTCATATGGCTTGTCGTGATGATCGTCCCTGGCCTCATAGCCACCAAGGAGACGCCAAATTATCTCCGCGTCACTGGAATCATCCCGGCGGTTTTCATATTGCCAGCGCTGGCAGCTGCCTGGCTTTGGGAAGTTTGGGAGACCCACGCGCCGGCAGTGCTGCGTGCGTTACCAGTTCTCCTCGTGATGCTGGCCCTGCTTGGCGGATCAATTCATGTCTACCACAGCTACTTTGGATTATGGTCCAAATTGACTGTGGCCCTTCAATCCTTTGGCGCCGATAGATTCTTTGCCCTCGGAATTGCCCGCGACATAGCAAGCGCGGAGGGCAAATTGGTTTTCGTAACCGGCGACCAACACGAACACCCCGGTATGCGGTACATCCTCTCGGACCAACCTGAGTCTCAATACATTCAGATATTTGACGACGGAAAATCGGTGATCTTTCCAGCCGGCGAAGCGACCGCCAGCTACCTGTTCACCAAGACGCCGCCCCAAGCGCACATTTTGGACGAATATTTTGACGAGTCGTCCACCCAAATCGTCGGCACCGCGCCCTCAGGCCGGCCAATCATTCTGTATCGCCTCTTGGACCCTCGACCGCCCTTCGATCCAAACTGGCCAGTTCCCGCACGCTTCGGCGATGAGATCTTCGTAAATGGGTTTGATCTGCCCAACGATGCTTGGGCCGGAAACGTCATGACCGTCAGGTGGTACTGGATCGTAATCTCCGCGCAGCAAAGACTGTTAGCATTTACCAACCAGCTATTTGCAGAAAATGGCCCCCATATCGGCCAAGTCGACGAGATTGGCTTTTCTCCCAGGCATTGGCCGATCGGCACTTCCGGGATATCGACCTTCCTTGTCGACATTCATCGAGAGGCGCCAACTGGCGCCTACTGGCTGCTTGTCGCGATGTATGAGCCCGGTAGCCAACGTCCCTTGAATCTGCCTGTGTTCGACACGCAAGGCAATCGAGCCGGCGATCGCCTATTGTTGGGACCGATCAAGGTTCATGGCGGGCCGCCGGCCCCCTCTTCCGAGGGCCTGCTTCCAAGCACGCGGGTGCCGGAAAATCCCCTGCCGGCGAGCTTCGCGGATCAGATCGACCTATTGGGATATAACTTCAGTGACCACCAGATCGTGCGAGGCGAGACACTCGACTTGACCCTCTTTTGGTCGCCACGAGGAAGGCCGGCACACGACTATACGGTCTTCGTTCACCTATTGGACTCATCAGGGCAACTCCGAGCGCAGGCCGATTCACCCGCCGCATCCGGCAAGTATCCCACCTCGGTGTGGGACGCCGGCGAAGTGATCGCCGATTTGCACACTCTTTCATTGGCGCCAGATCTGCCGGCCGGCGAATACAAGATAGCCATCGGACTATACGATCCACGAACCGGCCAACGCGTAATGAGATTAGACAAGAAGGGCAACGCCGCTGGGGACTTCGTGACCATTCCCGGATTGGTAATTGAGGCCAAATGAAGAAGCTTAGGAACCTGCTACGACATCGTAGCCGACTTCAAGAAGCCCGTTACGGGTAGTTTGAATGCACCATCTGAAACGCCAATTATCGGCAGGTTCGTCAATGTTCCGAGGCGAGTTGCTTGGGTTGTACTGCGATCGAGTCTTGCCGATGATCGTTCTACTGGGCGCGATCTTCCTTCGATTTCACAGCCTAGACACTGTACCTCGCGGCCTTCTGTGGGACGAAGCCTACAATGGGCTCGATGCTCTGAGGGTACTCAAGGGCGAACGGCCGATCTTCTTTACAGTAAATTTTGGTCGCGAGGCCATCTTTATCTATCTTCAGGCTATCAGCGTTACCCTCCTCGGACACACGACCCTTGCATTAAGGGCGGTTTCTGCCGTCTTAGGAATATTGACGGTTGCGGCTGCCTACCCGCTGGCACGAAGTATGTTCAATTCGCGGGTCGCCCTGCTTACGTGCGGCTGGCTCAGCTTGTCCATATGGCACGTTATCTTCAGTCGAATGGGATTTCGCACGATTTCACTGCCCCTTTTCCTTGCGGTCGGGTTCTACTGCCTCTGGCGCGGACTGCAGCAAGCAGACTCTGGCAATGCTGCGCAATTGCCCACGACTGCAAACCGTTCAAAACCCGCCATATGGTTCGCTCTCGGTGGTGTTGTGATAGGGCTCTCGCTATACACCTATCCGACTGCTCGATTCGCCCCGTTGGTCATTGTGGCTCTGGCGTTGTACTTAGCGGTTCTGCATCGCGACCTGTTCCGACGGTCATTGCCAGGATTGGGCTTGGCCTTGGCGATGACCGCGCTCGTCTTCCTGCCACAGGGACTCTTCTTCTTGAGTCATCCAGAGTCGTTCGTGGAAAGAGCTCAAGAGGTGACTATTGCCAATCCAGCTTTGCGAGAAGGTAATCCCGGAAAGGTAATATTCGACTCGGCACTTCGCTCATTGGGAATGTTCGCCATCCGAGGAGACGGAGGCTGGGAAAAGAACATCTCCGGCCGGCCTGTATTCGATCCCTTTTCAGCCGCGTTAATGCTCGCTGGGATCGCGTTGGCCGTAAGGCAATTCCGCAAACCACAATATGGCTTCATACTAATCTGGCTTGTCGTGATGTTTGTGCCCAGTATCCTGGCCGTCGATGGAACTCCGAGTTTCCTCAGGGCAACCACGATTATCCCGGCTATCTTCATCCTGCCGGCATTGGGTGCTGCCTGGCTCTGGAGAGCCTGGGATTCTCGTGTGCCGGCGAGACTGAACACACTACCCATCCTCCTCGTAACGATCGCATTCATAGGTGGAATGTTTCACGCATATCACAGCTGTTTCGGAATATGGGCAAGAATGACTGATCTCGCACCAATTTTCAGTGCAGATCGAATCGCGACTTTTCAAACCGCCTTTAGGCTCGTCAGGACAGAGCACACGTCCATCCTAATGTCGGGCGGCGAACATTATGATCCAAGGGACCCGTTCATTCTTTCGGGTCAACCCGAGGCTCAATTCATTCGGACGTTTGACGCTGAAAGGTCGATCATATTTCCAGCCACTCCTGCCGATGCGAGCTACTTGCTTACTTGGGTACAACCCCACGCGCCTTTACTGGGAAAGTATTTCGACCAGGCGTCGTCTCGAGTCGTTGACACAGCACCATCCGGCCGGCCAATCACTCTGCATCCCCTCGTACGCCCCCTACCACCATTCGAGCCGGAATGGCCGGTTTCCGCGCGCTTTGGCGAGCAGGTATTCGTCTATGGATTCGATCTCCCCAAGGACGCTCGCGCAGATGGAACAATGACCGTAAGATGGTACTGGCGCCTGCTCGTCGCCGATGAGCGAGAGTTTTCGTTTACCAACCAGCTATTTGGTGCGGATGGACGCCGTCGAGGTCAGTTTGATGACGGAGGCTTTGCGCCCGGCTACTGGCCGGTTGGTACTTCTGGGATTACTACCTTCGTGATCGATATTGACCCAGACACGCCAACCGGCGCATATTGGCTGCGCGTCGCTATGTACGATCGGGGCAGGACGGATATCTCTAACCTTCCCGTATTCGATGCGCAGGGGAATCAGGCCGGCAATCAATTGAAATTGGGACCGATCAAGGTCCACGGCCGGCCAACGGCACAAGCATCGGAGGGGCCGGTTTTAAGTCCGTCAGTACCAGATAATCCCCTGCCGGCGAGCTTCGCGGATCAGATCGACCTTCTGGGTTATAGCCTCAGTGACCGCCAGCTCGTGTCAGGCGAGTCGCTCGACCTGACCCTCTATTGGTCTCCTCGAGGAAGACCAATGCACGACTATACGGTCTTCGTACATCTATTGGACTCATCGGGACAACTCCGAGGTCAGGCCGATTCACCCCCCATGGCTGGGAAATATCCCACCTCGGTTTGGGACGACGGCGAAGTGATCGCCGATTTGCGCACTCTTACACTCGCGCCGGATCTGCCGGCCGGCGAATACAAGATAGCCATTGGGCTATACGATCCAGAGACCGGTCAGAGAGTCCCGATAGTAGATGAGGACGGCCAAGTCTCAGGAGACCACGTGATTATTTCCGGATTGGCTGTAGAAGAGTGATTGATTTAACCTAGCTGGAAGGCTATTTCTTCGGATCTGGATCTCGATTCGATGGCCGGCCCAGAACCTCGCGCAGGTTAGCTACAACCGCGGCGTTCATTCCGGCAACCGATCGCAAATCATCGTCGCTGGCGTCTGCGATCTTGGCTATCGATCCAAATTTTCTCAACAGCCGGGATTTGCGAATTTTGCCCACCCCATCGACTCTATCGAGCAGAGACATTCTGGTGCGCTTGTGCCGGCGAATGTGGTGCAGCCGGCGAGCAGTGCGATGAGCTTCGTCGCGTATGCGCTGGAGCAGGTAAAGAGCTTGTGAATTACGTGGGAGGACCACCGGGGATGTCGAGCCCATTAGGTAAACTTCCTCGTTCTCCTTCGCCAATGCGGCCAGCCAGATGTCCTCTAAACTGAATTCGCCGATCACCTCACGAGCGACGTTCAACTGACCCTTGCCGCCGTCGATGAGGATGAAGTCGGGCCGCCGGCTGAACGACTTGTCCCTCTCGTCATCCTTTGCCAGCCGGCGGAAGCGCCGTGCCAGCACCTCCCGCATTGCGGCGTAATCGTCCACACCCTCGACCGTTTTGATCGAAAACGTGCGGTAGTGCTCCGGGCGCTTGGCTCCATTCTCGAAGACGACCATCCCCGCGGTAGTCTCTGCTCCCTGGATGTGTGCCACGTCATAACACTCGATGCGGTTGGGTGCATCTGGCAATTCCAGATGTTCGGCCAACTCCGCTACCGCCGCCGAAGTGCGACCGAAGTCGCGCATCCAGCGCTCCTTCATCCTCATCAGCTCCTGAGCTGCATTGCGCGCGACCAACTCGATCATACGAGCCTTAGGCCCTCGCCTAGGTACTATGATGCGCACTCGCCGACCGCGTTTCTCTCCCAGCCAACGCCGGACGATGTCAGCGTCATCGATCCTCGTCTGCAGAACGACCTCCGGGGGAATCTCCGTGGTTTCCGCGTAGAAGCTCTCTATTACCCGCGTCATCAACGTGCGTGCTTCGACCTCGTGGCAATTCTCCAACGCTACCGTGGACTCGCGTATGATCTGTCCTCCGCGGACGCCGAATATCTGTGCGCAGGCCGAACCGTTGTCCCTTCCCAGTCCAACGAAATCGCTATCGAGAATTCCCGCGAACGCCTTCTGTCGTTCGACCACGTGGTTTAAACTCTTGGTCGCATCGCGGTAGTGCGCGGCAAGCTCGAATTGCAGGTCATCAGCCGCCTTTAGCATCCGGTCTCGCAGTTCAACCTGTACCTTCTTAGGCCGGCCTTCAAGAACGTCCCGGACCCCCTGTACTGCCCTCATATATTCATCGCGGTTTGCCAAGCCGGCACATGGCCCCAAACACTGGTGCGTGTCGTAATAGATGCATGGCCTGGTACGCGTGGGCTGATCGCGGATGTCATCGTCACAGTTGCGCATGGGAAATATTCTCCCCATAGCGTGCTGAAAGACGCGGACTGACTTGGCGCTGCCGTACTGACCGAAGTAGATCGAGTCGTCATCTCGCTTTTCGCGAGTGAATAGCAGCCTGGGCCACTTCTCTGCCATTGTCAGCTTGAGAAATGGGTACGTCTTGTCGTCTTTGAGCCGGACGTTGTACGACGGCTGCAGCTCCTTAATCAGATGATTCTCGCGTTGAAGAGCGGTCTGCTCGTGGCCCAATTCTTCCCAGCGGATATCGGACGCCTCTTTCAACATCTTCCGTGTGCGGCCGTAGGATTTTCCGGTGAAGTAGGACGCGACTCGCTTGCGTAAAGACTTGGCTTTGCCAACGTACAAGACTCTATTGCTATCATCCAGGAACTTGTACACGCCCGGCCCGACCGGAGCTTCGGACGCCCTCTGCCGCAGAATACGCCGGCGCTCAGTAGGTCCTAAAGATGGACGGGACTCTGAACTTGGCGACGACTGCGTGCCTGGCCCGGTTTGGGTGGCTTCAAGATCGATTGATATGACCAACCCTCCTACTGTGAAGAGTCTCACGCGATGTGTGAGTGTGCCTGAAACCTAAAGGAGCGGGTGGGAAGAGATGTAGTGTTTGAAGTGTACGCCCCAAGTGCGTCCGGCTGGGGGTGGTGTGTAGCCGGGCCACCAAGTATAGCCGGCAGATGCTATATCAACAAGACGCGCGCGCGGCGATACATGGACGTAACCTGAAAACGGGCTCATACAACATCGAAACGGTCAATCATGCCGTCTCTAGCAATCGCTACGACCACGCGTCGTTACGAGGCTGAACCGAATCGACCGAGCGTGGTTACAACCCGATGAGCGGCAATAGTCCCTATTCGGTAGCTCTAGGCTGGGTTGGCCAGAACCTGCCCCGGGCAAGTCCTTATCATGAGCGACTGAATCGAGTAAGCTAGCGTAGCCCGCATCTAATCCTTATCGACCATACTGGCGCCGTCGGCTTGGTCTCAATGGTTGATGCAAAGCACCAAATTGCGCACCAAGAATTGTGTCTTTACTCAAGTGCCGCTTATCATGGATTGATCTAAGACTTGGCGCACAACCCTTAGGAGGACATAAAGCTGTCAAAGACTCACGCCGCATTTGAGAGGCGCCTGAACGACGCTCTTCAGTCGCCGACTCTCGAAACCGCGCTCACCCGCGCGCTACCTATATTTCGCCAGAGGCGCGACGCGTTGTTGGCCAATGATGATTTCAAGGAGCGTCAACAGGCACTGGCCCGCCGGCGGGCGGCGGGTGTCGAACGCCTTCCGGAGCTGGTCGAGCAGTTCAAGACCTCAGCCGAGGCGGTCGGCGCCACGGTGCACTTTGCCCGCACCGGCGACGACGCCCGTCGCATTATCGGCGATATCGCCGTCGAGCGCGGCGCAAAGCTTGCGGTAAAGAGCAAGTCTATGGCTGCCGATGAGATTGAGCTGAACCCTCACCTGGAGTCACGGGGCATCGAGGTTGTTGAAACCGACCTCGGAGAGTGGATCATTCAGCTCGCCGGCGAGAGTCCGTCCCATCTCCTGGCGCCGGCCCTTCACAAGACGCGCGAGCAAGTCGCCGAGCTGTTCTCCCAAGCTTCCGGCCAGGATTTATCCCCGGACGATTTGGATCAACTGGTTAGCGTCGCCCGCAAGCAGCTCCGGCAGAGCTTCATCGACGCGGACATAGGCATCTCCGGCGTGAACATCGCCATTGCCGACAGCGGCACTTTGGTAATTTTGTCAAACGAAGGCAACGGCCGATTGGTCACTACGCTGCCACCGGTCCATGTCGCACTGATGGGTATCGAAAAGATCGTCCCGACACTCGACGACGCGACCGAGGTTCTCAAGATGCTGGCGCCGAGCGCTACGGGACAGAAGATGTCCGTATATGTCTCTTACATCACCGGTCCGAGTCGCAGCGCCGATATTGAGCTCTCACTCACGATAGGCGTCCACGGACCCAAAGAATTGCACATCGTCGTGCTGGATAACGGCCGATGGGAGATGCGCGATGATCCTCAGTTCCGTGAGGCTCTCCAGTGCATCAGGTGCGGTGCTTGCGCCAACGTCTGTCCCCCATTCCAAGTCGTCGGCGGTCACGTGTTCGGCCATATATACAGCGGACCAATAGGCCTTGTGGTTACCAAGTTTCATCACGGGATGGAGCACGCGGCTGATCCACAGTCACTCTGCGTTAGCTGCAACGCCTGTGAGACTGTCTGTCCAGTCGGGATTCCGTTGGCCAGACAAATCCTCGACCTCCGCCGGCACAAGGTATCCGAGCAAGGGATGCCGTGGACCAAGCGCAAGGCTATCGAGACACTATCGCAGCCCGCCCAGTTGGATCGCGTAACACGCCTGGCTGGGACTCTTGCCTCCCCCTTTGTCGACAAGAACGGATCGTTGAGTAAAGACCTGCTCCGATTCATACCCGGCCTCTGGTCCCAAGCCGGTTGGCGAAACTTGCCCGCTCCCACCCGCCGACCGTTCCGTGACCGCGTCAAGCAGCTCAGCAAACCGGATGGTGTCGTGTCCATCTCCGGGAGCCAGGCTTCCGGCACGCGCATCGCCTACTTCCCCGGCTGCATAACCGACCGGCTATATCCCAGTATCGGAGAAGCTGCGGTCCGAGTTCTCCAAGCTTGCGGCTGCCAGGTATTCTTCCCGCCTGAACAAAGCTGTTGCGGACTCCCGGCAGTCAACGCCGGAGACGAGACACTCGCGATCAAGATGTTCAAACAAACTATTGAGGCGCTCGAATCACAAGAGGCGGACTATATCTTGAGCACGTCGGCTAGCTGTGCCGTTTCTATGGTGCAGGATTTTCCCCATTTCTTAGCCGATGATCCAGATTGGCTGGCCCGAGCACAGCGTCTCGCCTCCCGTGTTGTCGACTTCGTCACGTTTATCGACCGAGTGGCGAAGCTGCCGGCCGGGGCGCTCGCCAGTCCCGAGACGCCCACACTCACCTATCACGACTCCTGTCAATCACATAACTGCCTGAACTTGCACGCTGAGCAACGCCGGCTCTTGGGAGACGTCGTTGGCTGCAATCTAGTTGAGATGAACGAGTCGAGCGCCTGCTGTGGATTCGGTGGTTCGTTCTCTTTCGATCACCCCAAGGTGGCGGAGAGGGTGGTCAGGCGCAAGCTGAAACACATAGATGAGACCGGCGCCGGAGTAGTAGTCACCGACAACCCAGGATGCATCCTACACTTGCGCGGCGCAGCCGAGGCGTCCGGCCGCTCGCTGCGAATCGCCCATCTCGCGGAGATAATGGCGGATCGTTTGCCGCTCTAAACCTAGCGTATTGGCCAGGGGCGCTAGACCCTTCGTCGGAGCGTGTATAGATCGTCCCGCCGGATGTCATCGGCCCGCTCAACCAGTTCCAATTCATCATCGTAAACATCGATGTGGCGGCCGGACAGTTGATCGGCCCTTCCCGAGGCCAGGAACATGAAGACCTCCACTGCCCTTTCCAATGTAGTGTCGTGATCGTCTTCCAGTCTCTTGCGATAGATGTCAACCACCGACTTTCGGATGTTGTACGACTCCGCAACCTGATCTATCACGTCCGTGCGAACGAATCCGGGAGCGTAGGCGAAGACGAACACTCCATACTCCGTTGTAGCGCTATCCAGACAATTCGCCAGGTAAGTTAAAGCGGCTTTGGAAACACCGTAAGCGGAGGCGTACGGCAGGTGGATATTGACCGACGCGCTCGAGATATTGACGATCCGACCCCGATGCCGCGCGATCATTCCCGGAAGAACTGCGCGAGCGAATAGGAAAGCACCTCGTAGGTTGACGTCGAACGTGTGCCACCAGTCATTGACGTCGACTTCCCAGTCCCGACCCGAAGGGCCCAGGACGCCGGCGTTGTTTGCCAGCACGTCGACCGGACCAAGTTGCTCCTCTACCGCTTTCACCACCCGAATGACCGCAGGGTGATCGGTCACGTCCGCCGGCAGTCCAATCGCAGTCCCGCCCGCCTCCTCGATTAGTCCAACGGTTTCGGCCAGTTCCCGCTCCGTTCGTGCGGTCACTGCCACCCGGGCTCCGGCGCCGGCCAGTGCCAGGGCGAACGCCCTTCCCAGGCCTCTTCCACCACCCGTCACTAAGGCGACCTGCCCGCTGAAATCGAAGCTGTCGCCACTTGATGGCATGCTGCTGTCAGTGCTCACCTGAACTTCCGCTCCTCCGAATTACAACCTTAGTCCTGCTCAAACCGTCAGCAGGGACTCGCGCTCAGATGGAGAGATTTCCGATCTGTCTTTGATCATCCGGATGAGTCGCGCCCGGCCAGCCGGCTTACCAATAATAACCCCACCGACCAAGTGATTGCCACGGAAAAACAGCCGGCGATATGACCGGTTAGCGTGGTCGATCGCAAACACCGATTCAAGTGTCGGATCAGACTCTGGCGTTGCGCCAAACGCTGCGATCCGAGAATCGAATAATGTGGTTGAGTACGTAGGGACTGACTCGTAAGCGGTCCTTTCGCCCAGCATGTTTGCCGCCGCTACCTTGCCGTGGTTCGTGGCATTGTCCCAAGTACCCATGGTACTGTGAGCTTCCAGCACCAGGTCGAAGAATTCGGCGACGTCCCCCGCCGCAATTATGTCCGGCACATTCGTGTGCAGATATTCGTCCGTGACTACACCCGACCGCGTTTCGACTCCCGACCCGTCCAGACACTCCGTATTCAGCTTCACCCCCAACCCTACGCCGAGGATATCGGCCGGCCGCCGCAGGCCGCCGTTCGTCACGATCCCGGAAACCGTGCCGTTATCGCTTTCCACCCCTCCAATCGTATCGCCGTGCACTATCTCTACGCCGTGATCGTCGGCGATGCGGTCCACAAGCTCGCCGCCCTCTTGTTCCAGCAAGCGGCGTAGGAACCAGGGGCCGCGCATGATCCACGACACTTTCAAACCGCGGGCGTTGAAAGCCTCCGCAAGCTCGTACGCAATGTAGGAGCCGCCAATCACCGCCGCCGTCTTCGACTCTTCTATTCGCGCGTCTAGTCCCAACGTTTCGTCCATCGTCTGAAAGTTGAATACGCCGTCCGTCGGCATTCCCGGGACGTCGAGAGGATAGGGGCGCCCACCGGTCGCTACCAATAGCTTGTCGTAGCGATACTCCTTGCCCTCGTCGGTTTCGATTTTGTGGTTCCTGGGATCGATCCGAGTGATCGTGCAGTTCAGCCTCAGGTCTATGCAGCGGTCTTGGTGCCATTCGAGATCGTGAATGGTCACCTTTCGCCTCTTGATCTTGCGTTTCAAGAACGGCGGCAATGCGATGCGGTTGTATAGGGGATACGGCTCGTTGGCGAAGATGATCACGTCTGCATCCGGCTTCGCCTCGCGAACCCGCTGCGCGGCAACGGTGCCGGCGATTCCATTGCCCACTATGAGATATGAAGACGTCAATCTAGTAGTCTTTCCCAGTCAACCGAAGTGATCCAATAGGCCGGCACAGGCGTCGTGCGCGCATGCGGAGGGCAAGGCGAACGCCGCGGAAGGCTAAGTTAGAGGATTTGCGATAGCTGAAACACCCCAAAGAAGCCAGGGTAAGTCGGGCGCTTCCATGGCGATGCTTATCGGTGATGTGACCGCTGCTGCCCCAGTTCGATCCCGACATCCAAGGGACAAACCGGCCACCTGCGGCAATATGCTCTTTGGGAGCATATCCCTGGGGCTGCCAATGTAGGCTAGATCCTAGAATCGAATTAATGCCCGTACGGCGCGGTATTTTCGATAAAGCGATCGGCAAATTTTCTCCAGCAACCAACCGCGCCCAAAACGTCCCTATACTACGAGCAAC
The DNA here is from genome assembly GCA_965220775.1 of Chloroflexota bacterium. Taxonomy (GTDB): domain Bacteria; phylum Chloroflexota; class UBA6077; order FW602-bin22; family JBCLEL01. Next base: position 2,276,402 of record OZ244845.1, on the reverse strand, counting down.
GAGTTCAGTTGTCTAGAACTGCCTCAACGCTGAGTGCAACGTTACCCTTCATGGCTCCGGAGATGGGGCAACCGTCTTTGGCGCCCTCCGCTGCCTGGCTAAAGGCATCCGAGTCGATACCTGCCACCTTGCCGCGCACCGTCAATGCGCTAGAGACGACGCCAAAGCCTTCCCCAACCTGGTCGAAAGTCACGCTCGCGCTAACCTCTAGCCTTTCAGGCGGCGTGCCGGCTGAACCGAGCACGTGCGACAACGCCATCGCGAAGCAACTGGCGTGAGACGCTGCCAAGAGCTCTTCCGGGCTCGTCCGGCCTCCGTGATGCTCCTCCGATCGCGAAGGCCAAGTGACGTCCAAGTCCATGAACTTACCGCTCGTTGCGGCGCTTACCGAGCCGGAACCATCCGCTAGCCCACCATTCCAAACCGCGTTCGCTTGCCGGATAGCTGCCATAATTCTCCCTCTTTCTCTGGAGTCAACCAAAACTCTAGCTCAGGACAACCGACTAGAGTCTATTGAGATATCCGACCTGACGGTTACCTTAGCGAGTCAATTCTAGCCAACAACGGTACCCTCGCCAACGGTTTCTCCACGGAAGTAACTGCTCGGACCTAAAGGGCTGGTATTGCGACCGTCAATGTCACGAAAACAGATTTCGGGGCCGGCGCGCGACGCCAACGAATACCTACCCAACATCGACAGCCGATACTCGACACAGAAAAATGTAGGGCTGGGGCTAGTCCCCAGCCGAGGGACTGGGCTAACCAGCCGGCGAATCCCGCCATGCACGCTCTCGTGATTCACCATTATTCCCCGATCTCGTCATTGCGGCGGTCAAAGGCATGCCGCGTACCCCGTTACGGGGCCGGAATCCAGAAGGCACACACGAAGGACTGCGCTACAAAAGAGCCAAAGTCTCCGAGGGGCGTCCCTTGTGGGCGCCTAAAAACAATTGACGCCGCTGCAATGGAAACCGCGAGGGGTAGCAACTACGCCGGCCTTCGATTACGTCCCCAAGTTGGCGGCAAGCCGTGCGTCTCATCGCTATCATCCCCCCGTGTAGCCTTTGCAAGGCCACTGTGAATGCCGGCTACAATCCAACCACCAAGGCAGGTGGCTACAAGGAGCCCCACCAAAACTCATAACCCTTGATCATTCACAACGCGCACAGGTGCAGAATCAGCTCCCATTCAAATATGAACAATTAGCCTCGGAGCTCTCAGTTCGAATGGACCTCCGAGTCCGGATCAGCCAGCTGGATGCCAGTACCTCGGCGTCAACTCCGCGTTCAACGCGTTGTGCGGCCTTTGTCCAGAAAGCACCCGCGCAACTTCGCCGGCCGCCGCCCGTTGCAAGTCGGCTTGGGCATCGTCGGAATAGTAGCCGATATGGGGACTTAGCATAACGTTCTTCATTTTCAGCAGAGGACTGTCGGCTGATACCGGCTCCTGAGCAAACACGTCCAGCGCAACGCCGGCAATGTGGCCGCCTTCCAATGCGGCGACGAGAGCCTCTTCATCTACCAGACCGCCGCGTGAAACATTTACCAGGAACGCTCGCGGTTTCATCGAACGCAGCACATTGGCATTGATCAAGTTGTGGGTTTCGTCGGTGAGCGGGCAAAGCAACACAAGGTAGTCGGACTCGGCCACGAGTGTCTCGAACGGAACTTTTCTCGTGCCGAATTCGGCCATAGTCGCGGCCGTTGTCCGGGGTGCCGACGCGATCACCTCCAGACCGAATGCCTGAGCCTTTCTTGCAACGGCGCGAGCTATGTTGCCAAAGCCGACAAGCCCCAGAGTTTGGGTGGATATCCGAGCGGTCGGGCGCATTATGTCCATAGGCAGCCAGCCTCCGGATCGGACCAACGCGTCCAGCGCCGGCAGTCGTCGGGCCCAATTCAGCAGCAAGGCCATCACGTGATCGGAGACCTCCGGCGTACAGAATCCGGGTACGTTGCAGACCCAGATTCGATTCGCCGTCGCTGCCGTCAAGTCGATGTTGTCAACGCCTATGCCGTAGCGAACGATCACCGAGCAACGCTCCAGCGCGTTCAACGCTCGGGCCGTCACCGGCGCGTATTGAACTATCACCCCATCGGCATTGCCGGCAGACGCGATCACGTCATCTTCAGTCTTGCATTGAAACAACGCCGGCGAGACCCCAATCTCCGCCAACACTGCCCTTTCAATATCGATGTCAGGGAAGTTGCAGTCGAGAATAACTACCTTTCGGTCCGGCAATTGCGTGACCCTCCATCAAACAACCTCAATCTAAACGGGAAGGAGGCGCAAAAATGATATCAGGATTGCGGCCCCTCCCGGCTATATCGCTATGCCGGCACCTGGCAACTAGCATGCCCTTGTAGACTACTTCTCCTTATTGAGCGAAGGCGCTTCGTTTCGTCGAGGCCGGTCTGGCAATCCCGCGGACCCCGGCAACTTGCCCACGATCTACGCGTGAACCGACGATACGCTGGACGCGGTTAGTACCGGGATGGACTTCACGGTAAGTGTTCAGATTTAGGGGTACCTGCTCCGCAAGGGCGTCCGCCTAGGCGGGTCGCACCAACGAGGGTCTACCACAGGCGAGGACATCTGATCGGCGAAAGCCAGGAAAGGGTTGCAACGGCGATCCGCCTCAGGCGGATGCCGGGGGATGTGGGGGTGTCCCCCACAACAAAGATCCCCCTTCTCCTGGCCAGGAGAAGGGGGCCAGGTCGAAGACTACGCAAGGCGAGGGAATGAGGTCGACCGGCTCGTGGATCTGGCATCGATAGGTTGGAAATCACCCCTTCACCGCCGACTGAGATCCCGGGTGGCGACTCGGCCTATCCAGTTCACGGGCGTGGAGGAGAGACATACACCCAAATCTGAGCTCTTGCACTTCCCGAAAACATTTGACTCCGTCGAACATCTCCGGTATATTTCCGACAATTGTGTATATAGTCGATTTATATACTCTATATTTATTCCCAATAAGGAGGGCTAGTTGTCTCTGATTTCATTTCCAAAACCGGCATCGGCGATTCTGCGCGGAATTGTTCTGGTGTGTTTGATCGCTCTGATGAGCACGGTCTTGGCCGCCTGTCAACTCATCAGGCCCGAAACGCAGACTTCCGGCGGAGCGGACGCCGATGAATACGCAGCGCCTGAGCTTTTGGTCGAAACCGATTGGCTCGCCGACAATCTTACGAGTTCCGGTATCGTACTTATCGACGCACGTAAAGCAGACTTGTACGACGCTGGCCACATAGATGGCGCCATCAGCCTGCCGAAAGCGCTTACCTACATGGCCGAAGGACCCAAGAACATGGCCGGTCCGGCAGACCAGATCGCCAAGGTGTTCGGCGATGCCGGCATTAGCAACGATAGCAAAGTCATCGTCTACGACAATGGCCGACAGACCGATGCTGCGCGCATTCTCTGGACCCTCAACTACCTCGGGCACTACGAAGTTTCCATTGTGAATGGAGGTTACAACAAGTGGGCTGCCGAAGAGCGGGCTGTTTCTGAAGAGCCGACCAAGGCAAACCCCACCACGTTCGAAGCCAAGGTGGATGAATCGGTCTTGGGAACCACCGAGGAATGCAAGCTCTCGATTGACGATCCCAAGGCTATCGTTTTGGACAACCGCTCGCCGGCAGAATATTCCGGCGAAGACGACAGAGCGAAGCTAAGCGGTCACATTCCCGGTGCCGTCAACATCGACTGGCGAGAGAATTTCAATGTAGTCGACGATGTCGCCACCTATAAGTCGGCGCCCGAGCTCCAAGCATTGTTTGACGCGGCCGGGATTACCAAAGATATGAAGATCTACACCCTGTGTCATACCGGCCAGCGATCGGCGGTCGGGTATTTTGTCTTGCGCCTCATGGGTTATGACTCTGCTGCGAATTACGACGGCTCCTGGCAGGAATGGGGCAACAACCTGGACCTGCCTGCCGAGAAATAGGCGCTATTCGTCGAGCATCTGGAGCTGCGATTCCGGGTGTGAGCACTTGCGACTGGTTCATGGGCCGGCCAGACCACTTCATTTGGTCTGGCCGGCCCTAGCTCTTGCTTGAAGGGTATAGACATTGCGGAGAATCCCAATTCGCGGGTTGGTAGCGGTGGTGTCGGTGATTTACCTCGTCACCGGCCTTTACGAGCTTCTCAAGGCGAATTTCTGGGTAGTTGAATTGCCCATCATCTGGTACACCTTCACTCGCGTACTCTACTTTCCCTTCTCCCCCTATCACAACTTCGTCCGGCAGACGTTGTTAGATTCCTCAATTTCCTACGAAGAGTTCACCTATATCATGTGGGGGCCTCTTGTCGGCCTGTTCCTCGTCGTGTTTGTCGGCGCGTTGCTCATCCGTCCAGCGCGCCAAAACAAGCGCTGAGACTTAACCACCGGCATTCGGCGCGTATTAGCCGGCCAATCATTATCCCGGTCGACTCCCCAAAACCTGTCGCCCTCACCTTGCCGAACCGCGCAACGACATCCGACAAGGGAAAGATGAAGTGTAGCGTTGGGGCTTCTCCCCAGCTAAGGGCACAAGGCCGGCCGGCCGATTCCTGCCGGGAAATGGAGACCCGCCGACTGAATACGAAAATGCAAAACAAATCCCCACGCGAATCCGCCGTTGCCTGGCGCGGCCACCCACCCGGCGATTCCCGAATTGTTGACATGCCTGCCGGCTTGTCGAAATCACCGCTACGACTGACCGACCGTTACTCGCACGCCCGCTCAGGTTCCGGACCCGGAAGAGTACGGATGCTGGCTGAAATCCATTATCATCAATGCATAATTGCTCAAGCGAGGTGCGCTAATGTCAAATGCAGCCGATGCCTATCTCAGAACCCACGAAGAGGAACACCTTGGAAGACTCTTTGACCTCCTCAGGATTCAGTCGATCAAGACCGATCCGGCCATGGCTGGCGAGGTCCACCGTTGCGCCGAGCACGTAGCAGACCTCCTGCGCGAGATCGGCCTCAATAACGTCACGCTCTTCCCCACGAAGGGGCACCCGGTCGTTTACGCCGATTGGCTGGGAGCGGGCGACGCGCCAACCGCTCTGCTCTACGGTCATTACGATGTCCAGCCGGCCGAACCCCTCGAGCTGTGGGATACTCCGCCATTTGAACCCACCATCCGCGACGGCAACATCTACGCCCGTGGCTCAGCGGACGACAAGGGCCAGATATTCCTCCAGTTGATGTCTATAGAAGCACACCTGAAGACAAGCGGACGCCTACCGACCAACGTCAAGATCATCATTGAAGGTGAGGAGGAAGTGGGCAGTCCTAATTTGGATAAATTTATTCAAGACCACCGCGATCTTCTGAAGGCAGATATCGGTCTCATATCGGATACATCGATGTACGCTCCGGGCGTACCGTCACTGGATTACGGGCTGCGTGGACTGGCGGTGTTACAGGTCGAGATCACGAGTGCCGCCGGCGACCTGCACTCCGGGTTGTTTGGCGGAGCGATTGCAAACCCGATTCAAGTCTTAGCCCAGTTAATCAGCGACCTCAAGGATCGCGAGGGTCGTGTCACTATTCCAGGATTCTACGACGACGTGGTGCCCATCTCCGATGATGAACGAGGTGCTTTAGCCGCGCTGCCCTTTGATGAAACAAAATATCTGGGTGAGATCGGCGCGTTGGCTCCTTTTGGCGAGCCCGGTTACACGACCCTGGAGCGAATTTGGGCTCGGCCAACATTCGAGATCAACGGCATATGGGGTGGATTCTCCGGCGAAGGCTCCAAGACCGTCCTACCCAACTTCGCCGCAGCCAAAATCAGTTGCCGCCTGGTCCCGAACCAGGATCCGGACAAGATCACTAAACTCTTATCCTCGCACCTCGCCGCGATTGCGCCGGCTAGTGTCAAAATAGAAGTAATACCATTATTGGGTGGCAAGCCGGCCCTGACCCCACTGGACCATCCGGCGCTGGAGGCTGCCGCCACCGCCATTGAGCGCGGTTTCGGTAAGCGACCTGTTTTCACCCGCTCCGGCGGCAGTATACCGGTTGTGGCCACTCTCCAGAGCGAACTGGGGATTCCCACTGTATTGATGGGTTTCTGTCTGCCGGACTGCAACGCTCATGCGCCAAACGAGCGCATGAATCTGGCTAACTTCTACGCCGGCTCTCGAACCGCCGCTGCCTTCTGGGAGGAGCTAGCCCGCCTCGGCTAGCCCATAACGCCAAGGATGGCGCCAGCCACGATCATCGCAACTAGGTGATCGCCGGCTTCAATCAGCCAAAGCTTGAGAGGTCGCCGGGAGAATAAGAAATTCACGCCGCTGGTCATTGCGACAAACCCAAGCCAAGAGAGAAACCCTATCAATGCTCCGGTCAAGAGGCTATCGGCTTGAGCCAGATCAACAAATATAGACAGTATTACTACCAAGACAATCGTGGCGATCAGGCTGCCCAAAATGGCCGGCGTTGCCCCTTCGCCGGCATCTTCCTCGCTGAGCCCCACAAGACTCAACCAAGTGTTGCCGAACAGGATTGGCGAAAACCATGCAAAGCCGATCGCCATGCCCACAACCGTAGCGATCACGATCGCTATGATGTTGAGTTCAAACTGTGGCATGTCGTCCCACCTCTCTCTTCTTGCTTATCCGCTGGAACGCAGGCATTCGACTAGCGGATCGAGACAATGACCAGGCCAGCCCTAACGCCGTTCGGCCCACCAAACCTCAGCCCCGTCTAGTCCGCTTTGGACAGGAAGATCTCGCCGAAAGCCGTCTGTTGATCCATAGTTGCCTTGCCCGATTTGCAAATCTCCAACGTCGCCAGGAAGAATGTTATGAGTTGACGGGTGGTGCCGGCTCCGGCAACCAGCTGGCTGAACTTGACTCGTGGTTGCCTTCGCACTCTGTCCTCGATGATTCTCAATGCCCGCACGAGCGTCAGAGTATCCCGACCTACTCGGCGCTCCCTTAGTCTATGACGGTCACGCGCCGCCACTCGGAGCAAGGCTCGCATCAGTTCGTTATTAGAAATGAGAAATCTGCGAGGTGCGTCGACGGCGATGCGAGGGCCGGAACGGCGATAGCATCGGAGGCCAGTTTGGGTGCGCTGTCGCAGGACCGACGCTCGGCTCTTTAGCTCACGGTAACGCGCCAGCATCTCGGTAAGATCGGTGGGGTCTTCTATCTCCGGCTGATCCTCCTCGCCGGCTGGTCCGTCCTCGTCTTCCGCGCTTGGAAGCAAGGCCGCTGACTTGATTGTCAGCAACTTTGCCGTGACGGCCGCGAACTCACTCGTCTCTATCAACGGAATCGAGTCACTGGCCTGGCTAACTATCTCAGCGAACTGATGAGCAATCGCGGCTAGCGAAGCGGTTGATAGATCGAGCTCTCGCCTCTGTAACAATTGCAACAAAAGATCGAATGGCCCCAAGAACTCTGGTAGTTCGATCCGCCAATCCAATCCGGCGTTGGAATAGCCCTCCTCACCTATCGGAGTAACCTGCCGCGCATGCTCTGATCCGATTGCAGTCATCAGTAAGGACGCAACCGCATCTTCGCGGCCAGATACAAAATCCAGACGATTCCACCGGCACAACGCATCACCCCTCTCGGCGTCAGTCGGTCATCGTCCCCTTCGCTCAGCCGGCGCGCAGTCCATACCACCAGCCTAAATATGTCTGTCACCAGTTCTAGTGTCTCTCTCACTGGCTCCTCGGCAAATCCACTCATCCTCGCGTCTTTTGGGCGGCAGCCGCATACTGTCGGACGCGGTCCGCTTGCCCGATCGAACGACCCAATTGTACGGTATGAGATGCACACTCTGCCTTGAAAGTCGGGAAGAGTGCTTATCTGATAGGCTAACGGCAGAGAGCCGCCTTTGTCGCATTCATACTGAATGAGGAGATTACGTTGCAGATTACCGACGTCAAAGTTGATGACTACCTCTTTTCACTCATCCCCGATCGGGACTCAGCGCTTGCGCAGGTCGAAAGCGATGCGCGTGCCAACCATATTCCCATGGTCGGACCGGTAGAGGGCCAACTTTTGCATATTCTGGCACGTTCTGTCGGCGCAGCCGACATCCTGGAAGTGGGCACCGCCACCGGCTACTCGGCCACCTGGCTGGGTCGAGCAGTGAAGCCGAGGGATGGGCGCGTCACCGCATTGGAGATGTCCCCCGAACGAGCGGAGACCGCCCGGCGCAATCTGAAAAATTGTGGCCTCGGCGACACGGTGACGGTCGTCAATCAGGACGCGTTTGAGTTCCTCGAACAAGATCGAGGCAGCTATGACGTGATATTCGTGGACATCTTGCGTGGACTTGCCCGGCGAGAGGATGCCCTGCGACTGCTCGACCTCGTGACGCCTCGATTGAGGGTCGGAGGACTGCTGCTGACCGACAACGCTCTCCACGGTGGTGAAGCGATTTCGCCGGACAGTGAATCCGCCGCTGGCTTGTCTGAGTACAACCGCCGGATTTTCGATCATCCCAACCTGATCAGCTCGCTGGTACCCTTGCGCGACGGGTTGGCGGTTTCACTGAAAATAAGCTAGTTAGTGACGAGATTTTATCCGCGTCATTTCTACGAAAATGAATTCCGGCACCGGCCGGCGACACCAACCACCGTCGCCGGAACAACGACAGCCCAGGGTCCCAAGAGAAATGTAGCGCTGGGGCTTGTCCCCAGCAGGGGAGGGGCCGCACGCGGCAATGACGCCCGAACTCTACTCCCTACCAGCAGCCGCAATCTTCATACCTTGGTGTGCCGGTTGTCACCGGCATGAACGATTGCTACGAAAGCATGTCCCGGACCCCGATCCGGGATAGACCGTCCGAGTAACCTCTCATCGTCATTCCGGCCCCCCAATTCGTCATTCCGGCGAAGGCCGGAATCCAGACGGGGAGGGGAGCGGCAAAACCACCATACAATAGGCAAGAACCGGCACGTCACCAATTTCATCCTCTTAGCCGGAATCCAGGGGAGGCGTGGCCGGCGCAACCGGAGAGAATCGAGCTCAGCGCGAATAGATCACACCCGAGTCCGGCCCTCGTCCGCTGACCACTGCTTAATTCCCACACCCCGCAGGAAGGCGCAATCGCAGCTCAATTTCGAGAGGACGTACGTCTCCGGCATGGAGCCCAACCATAAAGTCGTTGCAAAGTTCAACATAATACGGTAACGTAGCGTCAGCGACTTCATTTAACCACCAGTAGCGGTATGCCAAGTGCATCCGCCGGCTGAACGACTCTTTCGGTACATAAATACCTATGTTCCGAGAAAATACCGGATGGAAAAAAGGGGGTGATTCATGACTGACTCACGGTCACTGTTGATGGGTAATGGGCCCTATTGTCGTAGTTCATATCTTTAGAGGAGTGTTTGAAGTGTACGAAAGCGTAATCTCGCGAACATTTACTCGTCGCGCCTTCATGGTCGGCCTTGGAGCCACGGCGGCACTGCCACTTCTAGCGGCGTGTGCCCCAAGCGTTGAAAAAGAGATCGTCGAGGTTGAGAAGGAAGTCACACGCGTCGTCGAGAAGCCGGTTGAAGTCGAGAAGCAAGTAACCCGTGTTGTGGAGAAGGAAGTCGAGAAGATCGTCGAAGTCCCCAAGCAAATGGCGCGCATAGATATGCCCATCAGTAGCTGGTGGGGCGACCTACCCAATCAGACGATCGATAGGTGGAATGAAAAGTTTGGCGACCGGTGGACTCTCCGACATGAGATGACGAACTGGGGCCAGTATCAGACGAAGCTCACCACCCAGACAGCTGCTGGTACCGCCGCGCCGATCAATATGATCGACGGCCTGTTCAACGGAGAGAACTTCAAGTCAGGTGGTCTGGTGCCTCTTGATGATGTCTTGAACGCCGGCACGGCCGGGTTCTTCGACTTCGATGTCGAGAATTACGGGATCGACCCGCGTAGGGAGAATGCCTGGAACGGCAAGACGTGGAGCGTCGCGGTCAACTACACCCACAAGACGCACCCTCACGTCAATAAGGAAATCACTGACGAATTGGGAATCAAGCTTCCGGCTTGGGGTACCGATGACTACGATCAGTGGGACTACGCTACGTTCCTTGATTTTCTGACAAAGTTGAAGATCGAGAAGGATGGCAAAATCGATCGCTACCCCATGGTGGGGAGCTATTTCTGGATGAACTCGATGGCCACATCCGCCCTGGATTGGTATGACGACATCTGGAGTCTCGAAGAGACGAAGTGTACGGTCAATGAGCCCGCCCAGGTGCAGGCAGTCCAGGAAGAGGTGGATCTTTCAACCAAGTTGCACCACATTCCCACCAAGGCCGAATCGGAGGCCTTCACCGGCAATATGTGGTTCGCCGGCAAGTCGGTTGTTCGCTGGACCTGGCCGAACGTGATGGAAGAGGCCCACTTCGAGGTTGAGCCAATCGCGGATCCCTGGAAGAAGGTGCGATTCACCTTTATGGGTGCGAACCAATGGGCGGTCAACGTCTCTTCGGTCGACCGGGACATCGCATTGGAAGTCTTGATGGGGTTCTCGACCGACTGGGACGTGGGTGAGACCTTCACGAAGTCCGCATACAGCGTCGCCTACAAGTCGAAGGAGCAGGTCGAGGGACTGCCCGATGGTCTGAAGAAGACGCTTGAGCGGATCATTCTTTCGCGCAACCCGCACACTTCTCTCGACCTGAAGGCGACCGAGGGCTTGCGTTGGTCGAACCGCATATTCGGTGGCAAGGAGCCGGTCAGGTTCCTTGACGTGATGAACAACGCCGTCGATTCAATCCTTCTTGGCGAGAAAACTACCCAAGGGGCGTTGGACGATGTCGTCGCGGAGATCGACCCGCTCCTGAAATAAGCAGTTAGCTCGGTAGCTTGCTCCGGAGTTTCGGGAGATACCGAAGCGTCTACAGTTATCTGTGACTGAGCGTATGGCCTGACGACAGTGGGCGGCGACCCGGTCGCCTACTGTCTTGGGCCATCTTGAAATCCGGCTACGCTGATAGGCAATTGGCGGGAGGGATCATATGGCGCGAACTACAGTAGCCCGGTCGGAACGAAGGCGAATGTCCCCGATGCGGCGCCGCGAAGAGTTGATGGGGTACCTTCTCCTACTGCCCTTCATAATAGGATTCGTTGGCCTGTGGGCCGGCCCGGTAATTGCCTCATTCGTACTGTCTTTCTTTGACTACAACGTGTTGCGTGGCGGGGAGTTCATCGGACTCAAGAACTATCAGTTGATGTTCTTCGACGATTGGCGCTTCTGGCACTCCCTACGAATCACTTTCAGCTATGTCGGAGTTGTTGTGCCGGCCAGCGTGATCATTGGTTATATCTGGGCTCTCGCACTTAACCAGCAGGTAAAGGGTTTGTCGTTCTTTCGAACGGCATTTTATATGCCATCGATCGTACCTCAGATCGCATCGGCTTACCTGTTCTGGTGGCTCCTCAACTCCCAGGTGGGACTGGTCAACGCCGGCTTGGACGCAATCGGGATTGACGGGCCAGACTGGTTTTTCTCGACCCAATGGGCGCTGCCAGCGCTCTACATCATGGGCCTGTGGACTGTCGGCGGTAATATCCTTCTTTATTTGGCCGCGTTTCAAGGTGTCCCATCTGACCTGTACGATGCAGCCAAGGTCGATGGAGCGAACGTTTTTCAGCGGTTCTGGAATGTGACCATTCCCTTGACCTCACCCGTCATTTTCTTCACGTTCATCATCGGCATGATCATCAATCTACAGACGTTTACCGGTGCTTTTGTCATCACGCGGGGAGGACCAGCCGAGGCTACGCTGTTCTACATACTCTATCTGTACAAGAACGGATGGGAGTATTTCAAGATGGGCTACGCGTCGGGTCTTGCCTGGATACTCTTCCTCATCATCATCGTGCTTACGTGGCTCTCATTCAAGGCTTCTAAGGGTAGGGTCTACTACGAGGGTTCTCTCAGGGATGAAGGTGCTGCCTGAGCCCGAGCCTTGGCACGAAAGCATGTCCCGGACTCCGGTCCGGGATAGAACGGCTCCCGTCCCGCCCGCGAGTCCTGCAAATTCCCGTGCCCGCAGGAACCCCGCGTAGGGCCTGCTCTCGAGCCGTCCCACATGGTCGTGATCCCGGCGAGGACCGGCGATACCAACCACTATCGCCCTGGCAATGGCTGCCGGGAGTCGAATGAGCGACCTGTAGGGCTGGGGCTTGTCCCCAGCCAAGGGCACGGCCGGCAGGCCGCCCCAGTTGTACCGTCCGGCGTCCCACCATTCGCATCCTCTTAAATGGCCTTCGCAGGGCCATGGCCATTCACACGGATGCCGTAATCTGGGAGAGTATCGGGCAACGCCAATTTTCAGGCGCCAGTGTGCCTGGGGCAACCGGCACAGGAGATTACTATGAAGGGCCTTTCTGAGAGAAACGTACTAGCCCCACTTGGGGATGGGCCGGCTACTAGTACTCATTTCTCCCAATTTTGTAGATCGCCTCTTCGATTTGGTTGCGAAAGGATGAATCCGGCTCGAGCTCTATGAACTTCTCGTAGTCCTTGATCGCTTCTTCACCTTTTCGCAATTTGTAATAGCTAAACCCTCGTTTCCGATACGCGACGGCTAAATTCGGGTCCAGTTCGATTGCTTTGGAATAGGCGGCGATAGCATCGTCAAGTCTTTGCTCGCGTTCGTACTCGCCTCCCAAGTCGTAGTAGGCCTGTGCATTCTCGAGCTCGGGAAGCGTCTCGGTCGAGTCCGATGTACCGCCACACGCCGGCACGCACGCCAGGAGGAGCGCCATAGCTACGAAGAGCCCGGGTTTGAAGAATCTGTTCAAGTCTTTGTACCTACGCTGCACGAATTCTTGGGTGAACTGTACTCTGCACAAATAGAATAGTGCAAGGTAATTTATCGTGTCAACGTGGTTGCACGGTTCTCTTAGAGGCTGTTACACTCAATCAAGCTTCCGCTCGGCGCGGGTAATTGCAGTTCTCATTTTTTCGACAAAATGTAAGACTGGCCTTCACCGCAACGCTCTTGCGGGCAATTTAGAATCAGTCAAACGGGTATAGCAGATGCGAGCAGCGGCTACGTTTCCGACACGAGAAGTCAGACTGCTCAGGGCCCAAAAGGTTACCCTCAAGGTCCTGGGCTACCTCGCTTTGGTCGTCCTAAGCATAATCTTCGTGATACCCTTTTTCTGGATGTTGTTCACGTCGTTCAAGTTTCCATGGGACGCCGTGGCCTATCCGCCTCAACTACTGCTCGATCCTGCCAAGATCACGATGTACAATTTCGACTTCGTATTCCAGCAATTCCCGTTGTGGATAGGGTTGAGGAACACGATGATAATTGTGGTCGGAGTCGAAATCGGTCGCGTCCTGACATCCAGTCTGGTCGCCTACTCATTTGCCCGACTGAGGTTCCGGCACAAGAACGTGCTGTTTTTGGCGGTATTGAGCACTATGATGCTGCCATACCACGTGACTTTGGTGCCGCAGTACCTCATTTTCAAAGAGCTTGGCTGGATTGATACATTCGCCCCACTCGTTGTGCCCGCATTCCTTGGTGGCGGTGCGTTCTACGTATTCCTACTTCGCCAGTTCTTCATGACGATCCCTTTGGAGTACGATGACTCGGCACGCATAGACGGGGCCAGCTTAATGCAAATCTTCTGGTACATAATCATGCCCCTATCCATTCCGGCAATTGGCGTCGTGGCGATCTTTACGTTTATGGGCGAATGGAACGACTTCTTTGCCCCGATTATCTATCTCAACTCAAACGACAAGAAAACCCTCTCGGTATTGCTGATGGATTGGCAAAGGATACAGGGGTCGGTTGGCCCAAATAAGCCTTGGAGCGCCATCATGACCGCTTCGATGCTGATAACTTTGGCACCGATTGCTGTATTCTTCGTTTTCCAACGTTACTTCATACAGGGTATCGTCATCAGCGGCGTAAAGGGATAGGTAGCGGCAGGCACGATGAATTTAAGTCAGGCGGTCCCGACACAATCTGAGCTCGCGACCGTGCATGATTTGGCGCCAGGCATACACGCCGTGCTAGTAATCGCCGCGCCTGATCTCGATGATGGCATCTTCCAAAGACTGCCGTACTGGGGAATCCGGATCTAGCTCGATGAATCGCTCGTAGTCTTTGATCGCGTCTTCGCCTTTTCGGAGACGGTAATAGCTAAACCCTCGGTTGCGGTAGGCGAGTGCGAAATCGGGATCCAGTTCTATCGCCTTGCCATAGGCGTTGATCGCATCGTAATATTCCTGCTCTTTGTCGAATTCTTGACCGAGTTCAAAGTACGCCTCCGCGCTATCGAGCTCGGGCAACTCTGTTGCGCCATCACCGCAGGATGCGATCAGCATCGTCGCCGCTATAAGGACGACGAGTGTCCCTACTCGAACCCCTCTGTGGGAAATTTCCAGCATATTAGGTGACTGATGCTCCGATGATCCGGGCGGGTCTGCCTATGCCAGAGAATAGTGTAACGGCGCCGATAGTGTCAACTCAAATCGGTCTTCGAGAATGTAAGTGTTCAGATTTAGGGGTACCTGCTCCGTGTGGGCGTAATATCGTACCAATGAGGGTCTACCACAGGCGAGGACCTCTGATCGACGAAAGCCAGGAAGGGGTTGCAAGGCCTTCGCCCTTGCCGGGGGATGTGGGGGTGTCCCCCACAACAAACATCCTCCTTCTCCTGGTCAGGAGAAGGAGGCCAGGTCGAAGACTACGCAAGGCGAGGGGCTGAGCTCGACCAGCTCGTGAAGTTGGATATCACCCCTCGACCGCCGACTGAGGTCACGAATGTCGACTCGGCCTTCCCAGTTCACGGGGATGGAGGAGAGAAATACATCCAAGTCTGAAATGTTGCTCGAGAATCTGTCAATTTCGACCTCCGTGTCGAAAGCCTCTTGGCATGAAGCCGCGCCATCGTCATAATTGGGAATTACTACGACCCAGCGTCAACAGACACACTCTGACAAGGTGTCCAATAGACGAATCGAATGGAGGGGTGGACGACAAATGAGCGTTGATCGGCAACGGTGGTTGGAGCAAGGATATCTCATCCGGCGGAATGTGATACCGCCGGATCAGCTGGATGCGGTACGCGCCAGTTATGAGACACTGCTCGAACGACAGAAGACTGTATGGGCGAGAGAACGGAAGCCGGATGATCCACCAGGCGGCGTTTGGGAAGCGGACCCACAACCCCGCATGTACCTCTTTCAATGGGGTGGTCACTACACTCCCGATCTGGTCGACACGACTACTGCAAATGCATTCGAAGTCTGGTTGAGTGAAAACACTTTGGGCGCGAGCAGTGAGTTGCTTGCGGTTCCAGATGTCCCAATCTTCATGTTCTCGATGATGTGTAGTCCTGTGCGCGATCGCGGGCCCTCTCATTGGCACCGTGATGTGAGCACAGAAATGGGGCCATTGAAGGTGCTGCAGGACGACGTGAGTGAGAATGGACCGAGATACCTCCAGTGGAACATTCCCCTTTACGACGACGATGTGTTCTGGGTGGTGCCGGCCAGCCACCGGCGGCTAAATACCGACCAGGAAAACCAAGAACTGTCTAATAATCCGCGCTCGGCGCTTTCTAACGGCACGCCAGTCGAGCTCAAAGCCGGCGACGGCCTCGTCTACGACAACTACATGTTGCACTGGGGCAGCAACTACAGCGCCAAGCTACGGCGAACCTTACATGGGGCATACTGCAGATTCGGCCACTACAGTGACCTCAGTTTCACTAAGCATCTCTCTCCGGCAGCCCAGGAGACGTTCGAACGTTGGGACCGCACTAGTGAGGACATGCAGGACCGTACGGAAGCAACTATGCGAGCCGCGATCCGCAGGGACGCTGGCGCCTATCTTAGGGGATTGGATTCCCTCCACCCAGGAGTAGGTGAAAAGGGCAGATTGGGTCTGACGGTATATCTTTGCAAGGCGGCCAAGAAAATTCACCTATTGACGCGCCCCAACTCTGACGAACTGCCGGCCGACGTTCGTTACCACGCCGAATCCGCCCACTCGCTATCTCTGAACTGGGGCGGCCAATTCGCCCGCAGGTTCTCCTATGAGGAGGCCGAGCAGCTTTGGGAACGGTTCAAGGTTCTCGATTCCAAGCTGCAGGGAGACGAAGAGCAATCGGCGCCCGGCTTTGGGTCCAAACGCAGTAGGTATTACTTCAATGAGATACCCGCCGGCTTTGGCTTCGAAGAGTTCGTTGCCAGTTGGGGCTAGATTGATCGGTCATTAGCCCCGCAGCCGGCCTCTTGTCTTCACGAGACTGATTTTTTGGTCAATGGACGGAAATGCGCGACGTGCCGATAAATGGGCTGTCGGCTGTTTCATCGAGCTTGTCGCAATGAAAGGGCTGCTGCGCAAGTGCGAGTGGAAAGGTTCGCTCTCGACGTAGGCGCTCGCTCGCCAATCTTTCCACAGGCGCGATCTAGGTCGAAGGGTATCAACAGCGCGGGAAAACTGTTAGTATTCACCTCGTTGGCTCGGCAGTCTTTATTGTCGACTTGCGGGTAAATCGACCCGGCGCGTCTCCCGAATGTTCTGTCTGCCGGCGAGTGAGAGGGGAGAAATGCAAGTCCAAGCACACACAGGAACAACCGACCAATACGGGCTGAGAGTCCGGCGTCCGGCGCTAAAGGTCGCCGGGTATTTCGGGCTGATCAGCCTCAGCTTCATATTTATGATTCCGTTCCTCTGGATGTTATTCACGTCCTTCAAGACTCCTTGGGATGCGGTGGCCTATCCTCCGGAGTTATTGCCCGATCCCAGCAAACTTACGATGTATAACTTTGATCTGGTCTTCACCCGGTTCGAATTTTTTGTTGGCCTGCGGAACACGCTGATCGTCGTAGCCGGAGTAGAGATTGGTCGGCTTCTCAGTGCCAGTCTTGTCGCTTACTCATTTGCTCGCCTACGATTCCGATTCAAGACCATACTTTTCCTGGGCGTCTTGAGCACGATGATGCTTCCTTACCACGTAACCTTGGTTCCTCAATACCTGATTTTCAAGCAGTTCGGTTGGATCGACACATATGCTCCTCTGATCGTGCCGGCCTTCTTGGGAGGCGGTGCATTTTTTGTGTTCCTGCTCCGGCAATTTTTCATGACAATTCCGTTGGAGTACGACGACTCGGCGCGCATCGACGGTGCGGGGGTGATGCAGGTTTACTGGCACATTATTCTCCCGTTGGCGTTACCCGCCATGGGGGTAGTGGCTATCTTCACGTTTATGGGCGAATGGAACGATTTTTTCGCCCCGATCATTTTCCTCAATTCCAACGATAAGAAAACGCTCGCAATTCTGTTGATGGATTGGCAGAGGTCAACCCACGAGGGCGGCGCGCTGAAGAACAAGCCATGGAGCGCGATTATGACCGCCTCCATGCTGATTACTATTCCGCCGATCATAGTGTTCTTTGTTGCCCAACGCTATTTCATCCAAGGCATCGTGATCAGCGGAATAAAGGGTTGATACTCGGGTGCCGAATAGGAAGATTTCCGTCCGGCCGCGCAAGTAGTCGGCCCGGCCAATTCTGCTAGGAAAAGCTAGCCCAATGCGCCGGCGTACTCCGGGCAGAGTACAAGGCTGGCCGTGGCGCAAAGCCGGCACTGCCCTAGCATTTCCGATTCTCGGCAGATCTGATCAAACAATGGCGAATTGAATTGCAGGTTGAGTAACAGTTTCAGGGAGGCGTCATGGCTACTACCGACTGGAAACGCGGCGATCCGATAGGCTACATCAACAAAGAAATCCCTGAGTTTGATCTACCGGCTTACTCCGGCAAAGCTTCTGAAAGGTTAGTTCCTGCGACACTGGATGTAGCCGAACGGGCTGACTTGGCCATCCACTTTCTGACTAATGTGACCGACCCGGATGCTGACCACGAGATCTACTTCCCGGTCGATCTCCAGCGCAACCCGCCCATCATGTATCACGATTGGAATGGCGCCAATATCCAACCAAAATTCCAGGAAGCTCTACCCCTACTTCGCTCGATAACTGGCAACCGCAACGACATGATTGTGGATGAGACCTGGACCAGCGCGGTGATTAAGTCACAGGGTGAAGATGGACTGCTATATATGCCGGTTGAAGGTCGCCCATGGGCGCGCTACAAGGGGGCCGCGGGATGGTTTGCGGGCGACGATGGCGGCGATCAGTTTGCCAGCCTATACACCAACGGGATAATGATCGGCGTCATGGGTCTTTACTATCTCCAGACGCGCGACGAAATGTGGAAGACCAGAGTGCGGCGTCTGATCGACCGAATGGCGCAGTTGATGATTTACAAGGGAGACTGGTGCTACTATCCGGTTCTGACGGCCAACCCCGGCACCACCGTGTCCCAAGAAGGGTCGGTCCTCGATCCCTATTGCCTAGCGGAGGCCGGCGGCAGCGTGGCCGGCTGGATCATACACGGCCTTTGTCAAGCCTACAACGCTACCGGATACGAGCCGGGATTGGACTTGGCCGGCAAGCTCTCCGAATATCTTATGCGCTATTCTGGCTGCTACGATGACCAGGCCCGTTTCCTCGGCATGGCCCACACCCATCATCATCTCAAGCCGCTGATTGGACTTCTGGAATACGGGCTCATCGTTGACAATGCCGAGATCATCGAGTTCGCGCGCAAGGGGTATGAATACGCCCGCTCATGTGGCGTTCCATCCATCGGTTATTACCCCAGCATTCCCGGGCCGGATGTACAGTGGACCTACGCATTGGTACAGGAATATGTAAAGACGTTTGCCGAAGGTTGCACCGAGGGAGACTTCGTCGCTATCGCCGCCAAGCTGAGTGGATCCGGCGTGGCTGATTATTGGGACGACCTCGACCGTTGCATCAGAAACACGTTCTTCGAGAGTCAGATGCTGACCAGTGATTGGATAGGTCAGATGACCCAAGATCTGCCGGCAACGCCAGTCGACGAATCCAAGTTTGAGACGGCCGACCGGCTCGCTGAGAGACATGTCGGAACGTTCGCCAGTTGGGGAGCGCCAAACGACATGTTCTTCGGTCGAGGTAAGGGCTTCATGCACTGTTGCGCTGGCAACGAGACTCGGGCGATTTACTATATCTGGGACAACATTCTGAGTTTTGACAGCGGGAACCTCAAGGTGAACTTGCTGCTCAATCGAACCTCTCGCTGGGCAGACCTCGATAGCTACATCCCCTTCGAAGGTCGGGTAGATCTCACGATCAAAGAGCCATGCGCATTGGAGATACGCATACCTGAGTGGGTCGAGCCTGGTCAGACCACCGGCACCGTGAATGGTGAGACCCGCCGGCCGGGCTGGAACGGCCGGTACGCACGACTAGGAGATGTGAAACCCGGCGACGTTGTGTCCTTGAGATTTCCAATATCGGAGCGAACGGTAAAAGAAACTATCGACGGCGTGGAGTACACGATGGTCATCAAGGGTAACGATGTAGTGCACATGGATCCACCCGGCAAGAACTACCCGTATTACCAGAGGAAGGGTCACTATCTCGAAAACGAGACCCGCTGGTTGAAGCGACCGCGCTTCGTCTCATCCCAGGATATTCACTGGCGTTAGCCGGCTGTCTTATCTGCCGAGCCCTGTGGTCTAGTCGGCGAGCGGGTACCCCACTGGCGTGTCCAAGAACTTGGAATCTGCCTTGGTTATTGGCCACCCCTGTCCGCCAATTGCCTTGAACTTATCGGCTAATCCGCACAGCCAGAAGAACATCCGGGCCGCATCCGCGTTTTCCTCGTGCTGAGCCCTGAACGTAGGGCCGTCGAGAGACGAGTAGTCGGCGGTGGCAAAATCGAAGTCAGGCTCGATGACCCAGTCCCGTCGCGGTGCCTGTGTCCGCCAGTAATTGTACTTGAGCAGGTTGCGAATGCCGTCCGTCATCTTGGCCGAACGACGATGCCAGATCGAATAAACCGTGATGAAGATTGAGCCGGCCGGCGCGACCAACGGTACCGCACCGCGAATCTTGCCGTAATGCCCCATGTAGTGCTGAAGGGCGAATAGAAAATGCGATCCGGGCAACGCCTCAGTTGGCCCGGTCTGGATATCGACTGCCTGCGGGTAATAGAAGACTTGAAGATAGTTGAGCTCCGGGCCGTATCTTGAGGCGCCATCGCGGTGCCAACTCTGCACCGGCAGTTTACCCGCTGCCCTATGGTTGCTCATGACGATTGGAAGGCCAAATTCGTCGCCAAGCAACGATCGAACTGCGCCGGCCGCCTGTGGGTTGAGAATCACGTTCTCGACGAACCAGTCCTGATTGAGAATACCGCTGGGTTCGTAGTGGGAATCTGACTCCAAGTATTCGGTTGTCCGTCGGTTGGTCTCGTCCGGAACCACGCCTTCGAGCAGCAGAAATCCGTTTCTGCAAAATCTCAGTACTTGAGTATCGGTCAGAGTCGGTTCGCATCGACGCGTTTTCATTCTAGGTTCCCCTCAGATCGTTGCCTAAGTCGCTGTTCGCCGTGATGGATTCATACCGCCAATTGCCAAAACAGTTTGCTAGAATGTCACCAATTGGCCGGCAATCGCACCGCATAGCAATCTTAGCCAGAAGCCGGCAAACTAGCAAAAGGGATCCACTAAGAAGAGCACTGCAAGGAGGCCTTTCGTGGCGACGAAGTTGTGGAAGCGCGGCGATCCTATTGGATACATTGGCGATGAGGTGCCGAAGTTCGACTTTTCCCCTTTTGAAGGAGAACAGTACGAACGGATGGTGCCAGACACCCTCGACGTGGATGAGCGGGCGGACCTGGCAATTCATTTCCTCACCAATGTTGTAAATCCCGACGCCGATTATGAGATCTACTTTTCAGTCGCTCTAAATTGCAATCCCGCAGTGATGTGGCATGACCAGAGCGGCGCATACATCCAACCCAAGTTCATGGAGGCGTTACCGTTACTGCGGTCCATTACCGGAAATAGCTCGAATCTTATCGTCGATCGAGAATGGGCCAAGGCGATGCTGCGGTCCCAAGGTAAAGACGGAATCATTTATTCACCGGTCATCGGCCGGCCTTGGGCGCGCTACGGAAACGGCCCTGGTTGGGATGTGGGCGACGATGGCGGCGACCAACTTGGTAGTCTTTATGTAAATGGAATTCTGATCGCCGTAATGGGCCTTTACTATCAGCAGACCGGCGACGAGATGTGGAAAAACCAAATGCGGCGGCTGGTTGACGGTTTCGCCAAGCTGATGGTTTACAAGGACGACTACGCCTACAATCCAATCTTCTCCACCTACCCAGAGGCTTCAATCTCGGCGGATTCTCCGATCCTGGATCCCAATTGCGAGCTCGAGGCCGGCGGTACCGTGTCCGGCTGGTGGGTTCAGTCTCTCACTCAGGCATATCACGCCACCGGCTACGAACCGGCCCTTGACTTGGCCGGCAAATTGGCCGTCTACCTGATGAAACATTCCGGCTCTTACGACGACCAGGCTCGATTCCTCGGTATGCCCCACACCCACCACCATCTCAAGCCATTGATAGGCCTACTCGAGTACGGACTGACGGCCGGCAACGAAGAGATGATCGAGTTCGCTCGAAAAGGGTACGAGTACGCCCGTTCCTGTGGTGCGCCATCCATAGGATATTACCCGGGCATTCCCGGACCCGACGTTACCTACGATTATGCGACCGTTCAGGAGTTCTCCAGTGGCATCGCTGAAGGATGCTCGGAGGGGGACTTTGTTGCAATCGCCGCGAAGCTGTGTGAGTCTGGAGTCGCCGACTATTGGGATGATCTGGACCGATGTGTGAGGAATCATTTCTTCGAGAGCCAAATGCTGACCAGCGATTGGGTTGCGGAGATGACGAAGGATTTTCCACCGCCAGTATCGACCGAAGACTGGGATCACCCAAGTGGCTGGGCGGTGGCTAATCCCTCGGCCACGGCCGAGCGGGTCGCCGAAAGGCACATTGGTACGTTTGCCAGTTGGGGAGTGCCAAACGACATCTGGGATGGAGACGGCAAGGGATTCATGCACTGCTGCGCCGGCAACGAGACCCGAGCCATCTACTACCTCTGGGAGAACATCCTGAATTTCGACGGTGGGAAACTCAGAGTAAACCTGCTGCTCAACCGGGCATCGCCTTGGGCTGACGTGGATAGTCATATCCCCTACCAAGGCCGAGTGGATCTGACGATCAAGCAGCCATGCGACGTAGAAGTCAGGATTCCTGAATGGGTCCAGCCCAGCCAAGCCACCGCTAGCAAGAATGGCGAAGCCGTCCAATTGGGATGGAATGGGAGGTACGCTCAGGCCGGAGCGGCCAATCCAGGCGACGTCGTCACCGTTCGATTTCCGATATTTGAGAGAACGGTCACGGAAAAGATCAACGGCACCGAATTCAACATGATCATCCGTGGCAATGATGTCGTTCAGATGTCTCCACCTGGAAAGTACTATCCCTTCTACCAGAGGAAGGGACACTACCGGGAGGACGAGACCCGCTGGGTAAAGCGCCGGCGATTCGTTTCGTCCCCCCTGTTACACTGGCGTTAGCAGGCCGACATTCGTAAGAAAAACATGTAGGGCTGGGGCTTGTCCCCAGCCAGCCCAACCCGGCCCGCACGGCCGGCAGTGGTGGCCTTCCCACTGATCCCACCATTCCCCGCGCCACCCGCAATTGCCGACGCGCAAGGAAGTCCCGCGTAGGGCCGGCTCTCGAGTTGTGCGTGGTGGTCGTCATCCCGCCGATCGAAAGCATGCCCCCTACCCTGACACGGGGGTGAGGCTCAATAAAATCACCGGGACAAATACTCAAGCTCGCGGTATATAATTCCTAGTGGAGAGATGCTAGAGTGGACGATCAGGCGCGCCTGGAGAGCGCGTATCTCCGTAAGGGGATCGTGGGTTCGAATCCCACTCTCTCCGCCAAGTCGACTCCGGCCGAACGCTCGGGAAACCCTGCGATCGGCAAGCGACTCCGGCCACCACCGTACTTGGGGAGGCTATCGCGGTTAATGGCCAGTCCAAACCGCCTTTGGCGGCGCTAGACCTAGCTCTCCTCGACCGTCACCGACTTCACCCGAATGTCGACGGTCGGCTTCGACATCTCCCCACCACCCGACGCTTCCACCGGCAGATTCTCAATATCCTTCAAGGTGTCGAGACCCTCTATCACCTGGCCGAATATCGTGTAGTCCTTCGACAGCCGTCCCTCAGCCAGCACAATGAAAAACTGGCTGCCGTTGGTATCAGGACCGCGGTTAGCCATCGCCAGCGTGCCGACAAGATACTCCCGCTTGATTGGTTCGTCCGGGAACGTGTATCCTGGACCGCCGGAGCCGGTGCCGGTAGGATCGCCGGTCTGTATCACGAACCCCTTGATGATGCGATGGACTTTCACGTCTGTGTAGAATCCCTCTCGCGCCAGAAACACGAAACTATTCACCGCGATCGGCGCATCGTCAGGATAGAGTTCCGCAACCATCTCACCATGTGTCGTTTCAATCGTTGCTTTATAGGTTTTGCTTGGGTCGATCTGCATCGCAGGCATCTCGGAGTAGGTCTTCGGCACGTCAGTTTGCTCCTCTTGTTGGCACGCGGCCAGAATAAGCACGATTGCAAGACCGGCGACAAGACACCTTATGACGCTCACTCTAGACCTCCTCGGCTCTGCCTACTTGGCTCAACGTCTTTGATTTGCCCTGTTCGGAATCGACCGGCGTATGCTTCAAGCTTTGTTTAAGCGCTTCGGCCAGTTCCTCGGCGCATTCGTCGTGCACTAATATCCCACACCTATCAAAAACGCGCAATCTGGCGTTGGGGTTTATCCGGCGAAAGGCCGCCGATTGGTCTACCGTTGCCCATCGCGCCTCACGTCCCCAAGCGATGAGCACCCGCTTATCCAACGAACGAAAGGCGTCGACAATTTTCAGGTTCAGTCTACCGGAATAGGCCGCTGCCGGCGCGAAGCGGGCGTTTTCTTGATGGGAAGTCTTGTAGTAAGCCTCCTCAACATCGTCGGAGACGTGTGTAGGGTCAAAGAATGATTCTTCCTTGAGCCAATGTTTTATCGTCGCACGAGATGTGAGCAGGTTGAATAGGCCGCTGCCGACGATCGGTATACGAAAGATCCAATATGCAAGATGGCCGGGCGGGCTCGGACCGTCAATTGAGAGCTCTATCCCGGTTGGCGCTACCAGAACCAACGCCTCAAAACAATCCGGATGACGTGCGGCGTTCTCGATCACGTGAGCGGCGCTGAGTGTGCACGCCAATACGTTTGTGGGCGTCTGGATTACGTCGCGTATGAAATCGTAAATCAAGGTGATGTATACATCCGCGTCGTAGTGAATCGCCGGCCGGTCGGACAGTCCGAACCCCAACAGGTCTAGCGTGTATACGGTGTATTCATCTGCCAGTGCCGAGTGGATCTTGCGCATTTCGAAGGAAGACGCCGCCCCATGGATGCTATGAACCAGCAGGATTGGAGGTCCTTCACCCACCGACTTGTAGAAAATACTGTGAATCTCGCCTTGATATCTCCAGTGATAGAAGCGCGTAGGTCCTTCCAACCGGCTCTCAACCGCGCCGGCGTTGAGCACCAATAGCTTGTTGATCGCTGCAAGCGCGCCAAGCAATAGGCCGCCGCCTAGTATAAGACCGCGCATCGTTGGGTTATAAAGCCTCGATCACTGAAACCGGATCTCACTCGCCCTCTCTCAGAGCAGGTCTTGCGGGAAAGAGTGATGTCGTAACGTGTCGCAAGTATACATTCAATGAGAGGTCAGGAAGTCGAACCGTGTAAAGGCACCTTGCCAGAAAACGAAACATCCATCGGCCCAGTCGAAGAGCGACTATCCGGCAGGCGATCGCCGGATGCCGAATCGCCGTACCGAGCGATCAGCAACGCTCGTTCACACGGATTCAACCCGCCGGCCGGCGAGGGCGCTGCAACAACTGCACTGTGATTCCATCGGGGTCTGTCAGGTACACCGTGAAGCTGCCCTGGTTAATTCCGGTCCCCGATCTGATCGGCTCAGACTTGAAATGTGCTCCTCTTGTCCGCCACTCTTCATACACTCGGTGAATGTCGGCGACCTCCAGGCAGATGTGGGCGTCTCCGATCTTATTGGTAGCCAGGTCCTGTGGCTGTCCCGGCGGATGGATGTATTGCACCAATCCCAGCTTCGTTGAC
Organism: Chloroflexota bacterium; assembly: GCA_965220775.1. GTDB lineage: Bacteria > Chloroflexota > UBA6077 > FW602-bin22 > JBCLEL01. The sequence continues at coordinate 2,251,271 of OZ244845.1, read as the reverse complement.
ACGCCGGGAAGAGCCAGAAAGACGGTTCTAAGTTGCGCCCCGGCAAAGCCGGTCAGCCGCGTGTGATGCGCGTGCCCAGGTTTCTGATCCGCGATCACAGGCAACCCCAGTGTGTCGCGATAGAAGACCAACGAGCGCTCGATATCCGCCACTGTGAAGCTGATGTGGTCCGTACCCATGTACGCGCTCATGCGCCAGTCCCATCTTTTCGGTTCACAATCGAGGCTCTCGTTGTCTGGCTGCCCTTCAATCCTATGACCGGGAGATACAGCTAATCATGCCGCACCAGCCTGACGAATCTCCGCCGGCGGGATCGTAGAACAGCTCCCTCATTGACGTTTAGGGTGGCCCTCGGGTCCTTGATTTGGTCCGAATCAAGGTACACGCTGCCCTGCCGCACCAGCCGGCGAGCTTCACTCTTGCTTTCGGCCTGGTTTGTAGTCGTCAGCAGATCGACGATCGACCAGTCCTCCAGTCGGGCGATTGGCGCGTCGGGAATCTCGTCCGGCAGCTGCTTCTGCTGAATCTCCCGCTCGAAGCGTCGCTGCGCCTCGATCGCCGCCGGCCGCTCATGGTAGATCTCGACGACGCTAAAGGCCAACCGTTTCTTCAGTTCCATCGGATTGGCGCCGGCCTGAAGCCGGTTTCCGATCTCGGACAACTCCGCTTCCGCAGCGTCCGTGCAGAGTTCGAAGTAGGTGAGAATCATCTCGTCGCGCAGCGACATCAATCTTCCGTACATTTCGAAAGGTGGATCGGTAATCCCGACCGTGTTGTTGAAGCTCTTGCTCATCTTGCGGCCATCGGTACCTTCGAGCAGAGGACAGGTCATTACGTACTTTTCGCGGTTTTGCAAGGCGGCCACCAGCGTACGACCAGCCAGCATGTTGAATGTCTGGTCGGTGCCGCCAATCTCGATATCCGTATTCAGCACGACGCTGTCGTAGCCCTGCAGCAGGGGGTATAGGAATTCATGAAGGCCGATAGGCTTGTTCTCTTCCAACCTTTTCTGGAACATGTCCCGCTGTAACATCTGTTGGGCGGTAAAGTTTGCCGCCAATTCAATGATATCTCGAGCGCGCATCTTGTCCCACCAGTCGCCGTTGTAGCGCACCTCGATTGGGTTCACCGGCGAATCGATGTCGAGGATTCGGCCGGCCTGTTCCACGTAGGAAGAGGCGTTATGGCTTACCTGCTCACTCGTCAATTGCTGCCGAACGGCCGACTTGTCGGTCGGATCGCCAATCCTGCCGGTAAAGTCCCCTATCAGAAAAATTACCTTGTGGCCGAGACGCTGGAAATGACGAAGCTTCCGCAAGGCAATTGCGTTGCCTACGTGGATTGAAGGACTTGTCGGATCCACGCCCAGGTATATGCGCAACTTTTCGCCATCTCGAAGCCGGCGCTCTAACCCTTCGCGCGGCAACGCATCGACCACGTTTCGCCCTAGCAGATAATCGATGTCGTCGGGACCGTGGCGCGCGGGCACGGGCAGCGTACACTCCGGTTGTGTTCGATCGACAAAGAACGTGCGCGTCCGAGCGCCCAGGTGGCCGGCTAGCAGTTCAGACAAGTCTTCGACTGCTTGTCGGACTTGCCCGTCATTCTTGCCCTTGAATCCATCGATGGGGAAAAACACGTTTGTACTGGCCTTGGTCACCTTGCCGCGCTCGCCGAGTCGCCACACCCAACGGCGAGTCCGCACTTCGTTCTCGTCAGCGTACACCTGCTCGCCTGCTGGCACGTCTTCGAGTTCGAGCTTGCCTAAGGGAGCGAATCGATCGCCGGCCCGTCCGACTCGGACCTCGAAGTCACCTCGCAGTTTGTCGATGTCGTGGGCGCCGATCGGCAGCTGATACCGCAAGCTCACGGCGTTCGCCAGATCGACTGCGGGGTTGATCGGGTTAGGTCCGGTTCCTTGGACCGCGGCGTGGATCAACGCCTCGATCGAGCTTGGAAACTCATCCGGATCGATTCCAGAGGCAGCAAATGCTTCCCGCCACAACGTGATGCTGGCAGACTCATTCGTCCCATCATCGGCTCGGAGTGCGACACGAGTTTCCCGTATGGAAGACTCGAGTGAGTCTCCCACATCAACGGTCGCATTGTTCACTTCCGTAGCAACGACGATCCCAACGTAATAGTCCGGGAACCTAGAGAATATCTCAGGACGTACCCTGAAACGCATATACTCACAGCCGACCTGGGTCTCATCGAAATGCTTGGAAGTATCGGCCATCGTTCCCCTTTCAGTCATGCGTCACGTCGCCTCTGGCATAGTACTGTTGCTGGCGTATAAATTCACCAAAACAACACCCTATTATTCTTCACACAATTCGTCTGGACGGCAAGCGCGGCCCACCGACGTCGTGCGCGAACGAGGAATCCTTGGCGCTGGGGCTCGTCCCCAGCTCCAGGAGAAAAATGTAGGGCTGAGGCTTGTCTCCAGCCACGGACACGACGGCCAGCCGGCCCAGTCGCACCATCCGGCGTCCCACCCAATGCCATTGTAGGGGCGATTCACGAATCGCCCAAGTTGGGTCTAGTCGCCGAATTGCGTCCTATGTGGTTATTCCCGCTACCCGCCTTTGTCATTTCCGCGCAGGCTGGAACCCTGGGGAAGCATAGGGGGTGGCGCCAATTTGCATACATCGGTGTGCCGCCGGCAACCCGCACGGGAATTCGGACCTACGCGACGCCGACCGGCTCCGAAGCTTCGTCCATTCTTGCCGGTGCCGCCTCTAAAGCGGCTTCGACTACTTCGTCCGCATTCTCGACCAACACGAAGTTCAACTCTTCTCTCAGCTCCTTCGTCAGGTCATCCAAATCGTTCTCATTGCGCTTGGGTAAGATGATCGTGCTGATGCCGGCGCGATGTGCGCCCAACATCTTCTCCTTCACGCCGCCAACTGGCATCACCTTGCCGCGCAGTGTAATTTCGCCGGTCATCGCAAGGTCGGAGCGCACCAACCGCTCAGTCAAGAGTGACACAAGTGCGACGGTTAACGTGATTCCGGCCGAGGGGCCGTCCTTCGGCACCGCTCCTGCCGGCACGTGTATGTGTATGTCCTTCCGGTCGAAGAACCGCGGATTTATTCCGAAGCGCTCCGCCTGTGATCTTACGTAGCTCAGTGCCGCCTCGGCGGACTCTTTCATGACATCGCCGATCTGTCCCGTCAATTGCAGCGTTTTACGACCCGGCATCGTGGCAGCCTCGACGAATATTATGTCGCCGCCGGTTGGAGTCCAAACCAAGCCGGTTGCAATGCCAGGTCTATCGATCCGTTCCGCCGCTTGCGAAAAATGTTGAGGCTTACCCAGGTGCTCACGGACCTGGTCAGGACCCACCGGAGTTATCTCGGTTTTCCCTTCGGCAATATTGGTCGCTGTCTTACGAAAGATATTCGCTATTTCTCGTTCGAGATTGCGAACGCCGGCCTCGCGCGTGTAGTCCCGAATGACCGTTCTGATTCCATCGTCATTCACTACCGCCTCTTCATCGTCCAAACCGTGGGCCTTGCGCTGCTTTGGCACCAGGTACCTATTGGCGATATGGAGCTTCTCTTCCTCCGTGTAGCCTGGAAGCTGTATGATCTCCATTCGATCGCGCAGCGCCGGCGGTACCGTATCTAGAGTATTCGCGGTTGTAATGAACATTACCTTCGAGAGGTCGAATGATACGTCCAAGTAGTGGTCCCGGAAATCCTTGTTTTGTTCGGGATCGAGTGTTTCAAGCAGTGCCGATGAGGGGTCTCCGCGCCAGTCAGCGCCAATCTTGTCGACCTCGTCCAGCATGAACACTGGATCGTTGGTTTCGGCTCGCCGGATGGCCTGAATGAAGCGGCCCGGCATAGCGCCTACGTATGTTCGCCGGTGACCGCGAATCTCGGCCTCATCACGCACTCCCCCCAACGACATCCGCACGAACTTGCGTCCCATAGCGCGGGCAATCGATTGGCCCAACGACGTCTTTCCAACGCCCGGCGGCCCAACAAAGCACAGGATAGGTTCTCGGTCTAATGTATCATCCCTGGTGATTTCTTCCGATGACTCGTCCGCCTGCACATTGCGTCGCTTCTCCTTTAGCTGACGCACCGCAAGGTACTCGAGTATCCGCGCTTTGACCTTCTCCAGATCGTAATGGTCTTCGTCCAGAATCTTGCGCGCTTGGGCCACGTCGATCATTCCGCCTCCGCTGACGCCCCAAGGAAGGCTGGTCAGCCAATCCAGGTATGTGCGGATGACCGAGTGTTCCGGCGAGGCGGCCGGCAGTTTTTCGAGTCGCGCCAGTTCGCGATCGGCCTCTTTTCGGGCCTCCGCTGATAGTTCGGTGTCTTCGATCTTCTTGCGTATCTCGGCTATCTCGGCCTGCTCTTCATCCACCTCGCCGAGTTCCTTGCGGATCGCCCTTAGCTGTTCCCGTAAGTAGTACTCCTTTTGGGCACTGCTCATCCGCTCTTGGGCTTCCGATTGGATCCGCTTGCTGATCTCGAGCACCTCGACCTCTCGGGTCAACACCCCGGTCAGCCATTCAAACTTTGCCTTCAGTGAATCGATGGAAAGAATCTCCTGCCTCTCATCAACCTCTAGTCGTATATTTGTCGCGATGAAATATGCGAGGTGCTTGGGCAGTTCGATATTGATCGCTGCTGTGACCATCTCGTCGGGAAGGGCCGGAGACAACCCTACGTAACGCTGAAAGAGTCCTTGCACGTTGCGAACTAGCGGATCTAACTCTTCCGCATCCTCCTCGTATTCAGGGATTGGTTCACAATGAGCAGTAATAAACGGCTCGCGTTGTTGCCATTCAAGGATCCGGATCCGCTCTAGACCCTGTATCAGTAGTCGGATTGTGCCATCCGGCACCCTCAAGACCTGCTGAACGCGGGCGGTGCAACCGATGGTGAAGCAGTCTTCCGGCTCGGCGACTTCGACGGCGCGGTCCTTGACCGCAACCATGCCGACGATCCTCGTCGTGGACAGGACGCTCTCGATCATCCTTAGCGACCGCTCCTGACCGACCGCGAGCGGCATCACGGTAAGAGGATAAGCTACCGTTTCGCGTAGTGGCAGCATGGGCAACGATTCGAGCATTTGCTCGTTTGGCTGCTCCTGCTCTTGCGCTTCTTGCTCTACGACTGTCGTAGTTTCATCCAATGTAGCTGTTTCCTTTTTCTCGAAAGAGCGGCTCCCAACGGCAGAAAGATCGTCCGCTCATTCAAGTAGCTTTCATTATGCGTCGCCCAGCTAGATTGCTGATCGATTGTACATCCTTTTCGTTGTGCTACCACTCGCCACAGGGCTTCGTGAGTGCAAGCGTTTCCGCCCTACGGCAAGCTAACTCGGCAGACGATTTCGGCCTCAGTGAACCAAGCCTGCGGATCAATTAGACTTCCCGAAACTCGCCTTCCACCGTGCCTTCACTCGGATCCGATCCCTGCGGCCCGCCTTGACCTGGCGTGTCGCCCTGTTGAGCATCGGCCTGCTGGTTGGCGCGCGAGTATACGGCCTCACCAAGCTTTTGCATCGACTCGGACAGGGCTGCACTGCTGGAACGCACCGCCTCTATGTCTGTACCCTCCAACGCTTCTCTCACATCCTTGATCTTACCTTCGACCTCGTCTTTGAGTTCCGCCGGCAGGTTCTCGCTGTTCTCGCCGAGCAATTTTTCTGCCTGGAACGCCAGGCTATCGGCGTGATTGCGCTGCTCTATCTCCTCCCGCTTGCGCTGATCCTCCTCAGAGTGAGACTCTGCATCACGTACCATATTGTCGATCTCATCTTGCGACAGTCCCGAGCTGGCCTGTATCGTGATCTTCTGCTCGCGGCTGGTGCCTTTGTCCTTGGCTGAAACGTTCAATATGCCGTTGGCATCGATGTCGAACGCCACGTCTATTTGAGGCAGACCCCTCGGCGCCGGAAGAAGCCCATCTAGAATGAACCGGCCTATCGTTTTGTTCTCGGGTGCCATAGTGCGCTCGCCCTGCAGGACGTGGATCTCGACTGACGGCTGATTGTCGGCCGCCGTCGAGAAGACCTGGCTCTTCGACGTCGGTATCGTCGTATTACGCTCGATGAGGGGCGTCATGACTCCGCCAAGCGTCTCGATGCCCAGCGTCAACGGCGAGACGTCGAGTAGCAGCACGTCTTTGACTTCACCCTGGAGAACGCCCGCTTGAATAGCCGCCCCGACCGCTACCACTTCGTCCGGGTTGACCCCCTTGTTTGGCTCTTTCCCAAAGAGATTGCGCACCCGATCTACAACCGCCGGCATGCGAGTCTGCCCTCCGACCAGTACCACTTGGTCGACCTGGCCGGAAGCCATATCGGCATCGGCTAGAGCCTTTTTCACCGGCTCGACAGTTCTGTCGATGAGGTCGCCTACCAGTTGTTCCAACTTCGAACGAGGCATTGTCAATACGAGGTGTTTGGGGCCGCTTGAATCGGCTGTTATGAAGGGCAAGTTGATCTCGGTTTGCTGAGCTGTGGATAGCTCGATCTTGGCGCGCTCAGCCGCTTCCTTCAATCGTTGCAAAGCCATCCGGTCCTGTTTCAGATTGATGCCCTGCTCCCGCTGGAACTCCGCACATATCCAGTCGATGATCTTGTGATCGAAATCATCGCCGCCGAGAAAGGTGTTGCCATTTGTGGACATCACTTCGAACACACCGTCCCCAAGACGGAGTATCGAGACGTCAAAAGTGCCGCCGCCAAGGTCGTAGACAGCTATCGTCTCGTCCTTGCCCTTGCGTTCGAGTCCGTAGGCCAACGAAGCTGCGGTCGGCTCGTTGATAATCCTCAGAACCTCGAGGCCGGCGATCTTGCCGGCGTCTTTGGTCGCCTGCCGTTGCGAGTCGTTGAAGTAGGCCGGCACAGTAATGACCGCTTGGGTGATCGTTTCACCCAGCTTGGCCTCGGCGTCGGCTTTCATCTTTTGCAGTATCATTCCGGCGATTTCCGGCGGCGCGTAGGACCGGCCCGCCATGTCAACACGCACGTCGCCATTTGACGCGGATTTGATCTGGTAAGGCAGGTGGCCGGTCGCGGACTGAGTCTCTGTGTCGTCGAGGCGCCTTCCCATGAATCGCTTGATCGAGAATATGGTGTTCTCCGGGTTGGTAATAGCCTGGCGCTTGGCAACCTGTCCGACTAGTCGCTCCTTGGTCTTGGGGTTTACCGCCACCACGGATGGCGTAATCCGGCTACCCTCCGAGTTCTCGATAACTGTGCCCTCGCCGGCTTCCATGACTGCAATAACCGAGTTGGTCGTGCCGAGGTCTATGCCTAGAACCTTGGGCATTTACTTTCCTCCCAAATACTCTTGGATGGTCATTCTTTCTGGACTCCGTTTATTGTTTGGTCTCGCTCGCGGAATCTACACCCTGGCAGACAACCGCAAAAAGCGCACAATGCCTTCGATGCGAAACCACAAGAATACAGTATAGCCTTGTGTCGCGCTTGTCAAGTTTAATGATGACCTTCGCATAGCTTTAGTTAACCTCCCGTCTTAAGGAAAGTGGTTGGCGCAAATGGGAAAATCCCGTTGTCGTCGTTCCGGCGACGGCATCCACCGTCGCCGGAACAACCACTGCCGAGGGTCGAAGGAGACACTTAGCGCTGGGGCTTGTCCCCAACCCAGGCGAAGGCGGGAGTCCAGGGGTTAGAAAGGCAAGCCTGCCATACAACAAACGTCAAGATCTCTGTCGAATCGTCCCCTGTGCCCGCCCCGTGGAAACAATCGAAAACACTTGCGCCGGCCCCCAGAAACTTCCGACTCCTTAGTTGCCGAGTCAGCGCTAGGTCGAATCGCTTATGGATCCTTCCTAACTCCCCATTAAAATCACCCGGCGTCAGGAAACCAACATTGCCGTGCAAGACGTCGATTCAAATGAGACGAAACGGAGTTCCTGTATTATTCTTCCCGGTAGTAGGAGGCGAAAGTTGAGAGTTGGACCGGCAGTCGGCCGACCCGACTACCTCGAAACCAGACGAATGACCCTGCAACACGCGATACCCCAACGTCCTACAGTGCAGTTCGCATCCATCCACTTCAACGCAACCATTTTCGGAAGGCTGATGGACGAGCCGCACCAGCCGGCCAAGATCGATACCAAGTGTTTTGCCAAGGCGCCGAGCTGCGACGTCCGTGTCTGACCGCTCAGATCAGCCGGCCGGCAGCATCGAGATCGCCCAAATAGGCGTCGTTCGCTCCACGATTCGCGAGCTCGACGAAATGCCGCCGGCTGGCGTACCGGCCAGCATTTACGTCCTTCCCCAGTTCCGGCCGGCGTTAGTTGATATCCAAAGCAACACCCATCTCATAATCTTGGCATGGCTCGACCGGGCTGACCGCGAGAAACTGCAGACGCTGGGCCAGAGAGTCAGCACCGACCGGCAACCGCGCGGCGTATTCGGCCTTCGCTCCTCAAGCCGGCCCAATCCGATCGGTCTGACCGCGGCGCGACTGCCGTCGGTCGACGGCGACCTACTCCGGCTAGAGCGGCTCGACTTTGTCGACGGAACTCCGGTCATAGACATCAAGCTCTACTCGCCGGGATGGGACTCGATATTTTCCGCCCGTACCGACCGCGACCTCCGACCTCCCAAGCAGTGGTCGAAAGACGAGCCGGCCGACATGCTTCTGATGGGTACGCACTTCCACGGCGAGCGTTGTGGCGGCTTGGCGCTGGCAATACGCGCGTTGTCCTACGTGACCGAGCGCTGGCAGGTCGGCCGGATGCACCCGGAGATGATCGTTACAGTCGGAGACGACGGCTGCGTAGCCGACAGTCTCCAGGCGCTGACGGGTGCGACGTTCGGTTCCGGCCGGCTCCGCTATATGCCGGGGACCACTTTTTGCCTTCGAAACGGAAGTGAGCGCATCACTTTCCGTCCAAAGAGCCGGCCGCTCGCACTTGAAGACGTGTGGAGTGCCCGATGCGAGGACCTATTCGAGATCTCGATTAGCGCAGGCTAGGTAGTCAGCGGATGCGAGATCGCCCCACGTGCCCACGACTATGGCGAAAGCCACTAGTTCTTCATCATGGCTCAGTCCGGCGAGCAGCGCGTTCCGTTGATTCAATATTCATACGCGACTACGATGGTCGGAATTGCCGGCCGGCGCCAACGCCGGGCTGCGTGAAAAAGGTGAAGAAATGTCGTTCCCAAACTTCAAAAACAAACAAGAACACGATTCCATAGTAAATCCACAAGATTTCCTCGAATATCTCGAGCGAATTGGACGACACGTTCAATTTGATCCACCGGGCGGCGTCATCCTCAGCTACCAACCAAGACTGGTCCAATACGTTCTCGAGAATCACGAAACGACGAGAGTCGCTATTGGGGCAGCCGAGCTGTATATACTCGATGAAGCGGACCAAAGAGTCGCCATCGCCGGCGGATTCGGTATCGGCGCTCCTGCCGCCGCGATCATATTGGAAAGGTTAATTGCGTCCGGCACACCGCGATTCGTTTCTATCGGAACAGCCGGCTCGTTGCAGAAAAGCTTGAATATAGGCGATATCGTGGTCTGTGATCGGGCAATCAGGGACGAGGGGACCTCCCACCACTACCTGGAACCTTCAGAGTTTTCGTACGCCTCCGCGGAGTTGACAGAGCGAGCGAAGCGGTCACTCGACAAGCTTCAGACCCCGTATACAGTCGGAACCAGTTGGACGGTGGATGCGCCATACCGCGAAACTGTCGCGGAAGTGAGGAAATACCAAGAAGAGGGAGTCTTAATCGTCGAGATGGAAGCGTCCGCCTTGTTTGCGGTCGCCGAGTACAGAAACGTACAGTTGGGAGCCATACTCACCGTCAGCGACACCCTGGCCGATCTGACCTGGAACCCTCAGTTTCATCATCCCCAAACCCTGGAGGGTCTCGAGACTCTATATCGAGTCGCCGTCGACGCGCTCGTCTAGTCGGCGCCCGGTCCGCTTTGGAAGAATATATATAGAGCGAGTCTTGAGGATCTCTTGACTCACGACGGCTCTCGCAACCCTTCATTCAGAGAATCGTCGGTACGAAAGCATGTCCCGAACTCCGATCCGGGATGGATTCCGGCACCGGCCGGGGACACCAACCACCGTCGCCCGAACAACGACAGCCGAGGGTCGAAGCAGAGACGTAGCGCTGGGGCTTGTCCCCAGCCAGAGGCACCTGGGTATGCTGCCCTAGTAGTACCGTCCGCCGCCCCACAAAGGCCGGCGAATCCGGTGCAGAGGCGGCTTTCAAAGCCGCTCTGCGTGGTCGTCATTACGGCGCTCGAATGCATACACCGTAACTCGATACGGGGTCGGAATCCAGGAGGGGAAGGGATGGACAGGACCGCCATTCAATAGGATACGACCCGGCATCCCACGTTTCATACCCGAGCGCGCCGGCTAGAACCAGCGTAGGCAATTGCTATTAATCCACCAAATTCCCTAACTTCGAATAAATGCACTAACCCTTTGGAACCTTGATTGACGAGCGTATCGCCAGATGTTATACCGGCCACGAATAACTCCGACCCATACACGGTTTGTGTAGGTCAAATGGGAGGCTTGAAATGAACTGGCGCGCAGGATTGGCCGAATTCATAGGCACGTTCGCATTTTTCTTCATTGGTGCCGGCGCCATCGTCACCGACCAATTGACCGGCGGCGCCCTGGGCCTTGTAGGTATAGCTTTGGCCCACGGGCTGGTGCTCTCGATCATGATCTCGGCATTCGGAGCCACCAGCGGGGGCCACTTTAATCCCGCCGTGACGTTCGGGTTCTTGGTAACCCGCCGCATCGACATCAAGACGGCAGTTACTTATTGGGTAGCTCAGCTCGTATCGGGCGTCCTCGCCGGCCTGGCCCTCCTTGCCATCTATCCGAAGGATGTGTGGGAGCCAGTACATCTCGGCACGCCGGTTCTCGGTTCCGATGTATCGCTCCTCACCGGCATATTCGTCGAAGCCCTTATCACCTTCTTCCTCGTAACCGCCGTGTTCGGCACCGCGGTCGATAGCAGAGCCCCCAAGATCGGCGGCTTCGGAATCGGGTTGACGCTGGGCGTCGCTATCCTGATGTCCGGCCCCCTGACCGGCGGCGCCGCCAATCCGGCTCGCGTCTTCGGGCCGGCTGTTGCATCCGGCACCTGGGAAAACCATCTGGTCTATTGGATCGGCCCAATGATCGGCGGAGCGCTGGCTGCCTTGGTCTACCATCATCTGATCTTGAAGCCGGCCGAGGAGCAGGACGACTAACGATCCTTCGAACTGCCGACCGGGCTCACTTGGCGCCGGCGGGAGACCGATTCGCACGTCGGGCTTATGTAAAGCTTCGCCGCGAGTCGCAAACGACACCTACTCGCCTAGTGTCCCGACTGTTTTTGCAAAACAAGTTCGCTTCGGACTAATCGTTTGGTCTACGGCTTCAAAGACACCGCCGGCGAGACTTCGTTCGGTGTCGACCCCAACCGGATTAAGGTATGACGATGGAACGTTCTGAGACGCAGTTCGCCACCAAAGAAGACCTGGACAACCTCGCCACGAAGGCGGATGTCGGCAAGTTCGCCACTAAGATGGACATGGCCTCAGTGCACGAAGAACTTGTCAAACTGCGCCGAGAGCTTGCCGATACCAGATGGGTACTCGTGGGAATCGGAGTCGTGTTCCTACTGCGCTTGATACTCGACGTCGTGGCACGCGTGTCCTGAATATAGAAGATGGCCTTCGCAAGGCAGTTGCAAGTTCATCTCAGATTGTGACCTCGATGAGCATTCCCGTCGGACGCACCGTCGGCACCTTACGCGTGTCGCCACCTCGAATCGTACCCAGACCTATCCCACGTCTTTCTAGTTACTGCGCCTACCAGTAGGACTCCCTGCAAAACGTAATCAGGTTAATCCAGGTCTTGAAGTGTCAATTCGACTCCAATCAATAGGGTCTTCTCCCAAACCGATCCATTGCCCGCAGTTCCGCCTCCGGCGTGGGTTTATAGCGGGTCGGCACCAGGTTGCCATCTTCAACCGCGCTGTCCTTTCGCGCTTCCAAGATCTCCAGCAGCTGGGTTCGCCAAGGGCACACCTGCTCTTCGTCCCCCGCCAGATTATTCAGCTCCTGCGGATCCTCCTCCAGATCGAACAGGTACTCCATATCACCCATCCGGAACCACATGTACTTGAACCGCCCGTCCGTCAGACAGTGGTGCCGCGCATCTCCCTCATAGATTTCCCCGTGGAAAACCCGCTGCCCGATTGGGTCCTCGCCCCCGAGCGCCGGCAGCAGCGACACTCCGTCCACCTGATCCGGCGCCACACCCGCCGCCGAAACCAGCGTCGGCAGCACGTCCACCAGCGACACCGGCCGCGTGTACCGCTGCGCCGGGACCATCCCCTCCCAGGAACTCGGCGGCCGCAAGATCATCGGCACCCGGCCGGATCCCTCGAAGAAGTGTCCTTTGAAGAACAGTCCGTAATCTCCCATCATATCCCCGTGATCCGACGTAAACAGAACCAGCGTATCGTCCCACAACCCTCTCCAACGCAGCGCGGCAATCAGCCGGCCTATCTGGTGGTCGATGTGGGTTATCTGCCCAAAGTAGTGCTGCTGTGCCTTCGCGATCTGCTTCCAAGACATCCGGTCCCAGTCATACCTCGCCGGCATCTCCTGGAGCTGTGGCGGCAGAAAATTTGCGTCCGGCGTCTGAATCGGACGCGGTACGTCCTCTAAGTCGTACCAAGCGTCGTAGGGCGCCGGCGGATCGTACTGAGAATGTGGACGCGAAAACGACATCCACAGGAAAAAGGGGCAGGTCGGGTCCCGACGGTCCAGAAAATCGATGCACGTGTTTGCCGTCCACGTATTAACGTGGTGCGTCTCCGGCACCACCGACCGTCGTGCGAACACGTCGTTATTCCCGATACTCGTCGCTCGTTCCAACCCAGCGTAGGGCGTCGTCATCAGCCAACGGTGATAGTCGTCCCCCTCCCGGTAGCGTCCCGACTCGTTGATAATCGTATTGTCGAAACCCATCCGAGACCGATGCGGGAAAAAGTGCGCCTTGCCGACCAGCTGCGTCTGGTAACCCAGCCGGCCCAAAATCCGTGGCAGCGTCTCCCTCTGCGTCATCGGCCGGGTCGAGTTCCAGAAATAGCCCGTATTAAATGGCGATTGGCCAGTCATCATCACTACACGCGCCGGTATGCATACCGGGCAGGGCGAGTAGGCCTTCGGGAAATAGACCCCCTCGTTCGCCACTTGGTCTAAGTGCGGTGTCTCCAAGATCGCGTGCCCGTCGATCCCGGTGCAGTCTCCACGTTGCTGGTCGGTCGTAATCAACAGAATATGCGGAAGCTTGCCCTTTTCGGCCACAATACACCTCCATAAACAAGACTCTCATATCACACTGTGTCGTCGGCTGTTGGTACGAAAGCATGTCCCGGACTCCGATCCGGGATGAATGGTACCCGTCACCAAATTCGTCATTCCGGCGTCCGTTGGAATCCTCTCGCACTCGTCATTCCCGCGAAAGCGGGAATCCAGGGGTGGTGTATGGGTTGCAAATGACCCGCAAACACCTCCACCAGTCAGCACCTCGATTTTCATACCTTGGTGTGCCGGCACCAGCCGGCATGAGCGATTGGTACGAAAATAGCCAACTCCCGTCAATACCGTGACCGACCTCTTCGTTCTTATGAGAATAGACGGTTCAAGAAACCTCGCCGGCAACTCCCCACTGCCTGTCACCCTACTCTTGCCGAGCCGTGATTAGACAGCCGATTCTCGAAAGAGAAAAATGTAGGGCTGGGTCTTGTCTGCAACCAGGCGCAATTGGGCGACCGGCTCCAGTCGCGACGCCCGGCGTCTCACCAAGGGACAACCTCACGGTGGCGGCGGCTCCGCAAGCGGCCCTGGTTGGGCGATAGCCAGACCCTCATGATTCCCGCCACCAATCGCATCAGGCGATCGCGGCCGCAAAACAAACGCAGCCTAGCCGGTCTTGATCCGGCTAGGCTGCTGATTCTTGTATCAGGACATCACCCCAGTGGCCCTACAGGGCCTACCCGTTGGGGTAAACCTACGCTTTGGCTTGACCCGTTTAGTAGAAATGGGGCTCAGCCTGAAGTCGTATTCCGCCCTGCCTGGCGTGCGTCGTCCGGCAGGGCGTTAATTGTCTACTTGCCATACTCCATAGAGGGCTCTCAGATTTTTCAGTATCATCAGCTACCCTCCTTTTTAGGTGTATGGAGAATTCCGACGAATGACGCGCCGGCTCTCTACCAACATACTACACCGGGGCCATCCTGGAATCAATCCCTGTGCGCGATTGAGCACACGCCAAATTTGCGTCTTGAATGACGCTCAAATGCCGGCGTTGTCGTAAGGAGATGGCACACCGAGCGCCACCAAACTCTACCATCCGATTGCGTAACCGTCCCGGCGAGGATCCGCCGCGCCACAGAGAGCGCCACTCGCCGGATTGGCTTGGATCATCATTTCACTGCCGGTGGCGCCCCAGTCTTCGAGAATCGCCAACTGATGCCCCCGCCGGCCCATCGCCTTCCTAAACTCGTGATCGAACCTGCTCTCTAGATATAGCAGGTCTTCGCACGTATGGGGATACTCGGACTCCGTGCCGTCTTGGGTGTGGCGCCAACGTGGTGACTCGACTGCCTCGTTGATTGTCAGTCCAAAGTCAAAGACGTGGGTAAGCATCTGAAAATTTGTCTGTACCTGGGTGTCGGCGCCGGGTGTGCCACACACCAGAACTAGCCGGCCATCCTCGAATACCATCACCGGATTCATAGTATGCCGAACTCTCTTCCCCGGCTCCAACGAATCGATGTGGTCGTCTTCCAGATGCCAATACGTCATCCGGTTGTTGAGAAGGAAGCCCGCCCCCGGCACAACCAGCCCGGATCCCCATGCGTTCTGAATGCTCTGCAACTGACATACAGCATTGCCCCATCGGTCCACCACCACGAAGCAGGTCGTGTTCTCCTGCTCCGGTCCAGTGCGGGATACGGATGCGGCTTCCTTCTTACCGCCGGCCTGCCATTTCCAGGGCTCGCCGGCCCGTGCGTCGGTCGCGGCGATGCTCATGTCGATTAGGTTCGCCCGCTCTCGCGCGTACTCCTTCGAGAGCAATCCTTCGATCGGCACCTCGAACCACTCTGGATCGGCCAGGTACTGCTCGCGGTCGGCGAAGGCCAGCTTCTTCGCCTCGACCATCAAGTGCACGCTCTCCGGCGTGTTGTATCCCAGCGAAGCAATATCGAAAAGCTCGGCCAAGTTCAGCTCTTGCAGTAGAACGTGACCGCTGGAGTTTGGCGGCGCCTCGTAGACGATCCGGCCTCGGTAGCTGGTAGATATCGCCGGCTGCCAGCGCATTCGGTGCTCCTCGAGGTCGCTGGCGGAGAGATGGCCGCCGTACGTTTCGCTGCATTTGGCGATTAATTGTGCCGTTTCACCTCGATAAAACTCGTTGGCGCCGTTGGCGATTATCCGCTCGAACGTCCGAGCCAAGTCAGGATTCACGCATATCTCTCCAGCTCGGAGCGGCCGTCCGGCTGGACCGAAAATCTCTCGGGACGATGGGATTTCCATTAGAGTAGGTTCGGTGGCTATGCTCTCTGCTTGTCGGTGACTGATCGGCCAGCCATCCCTCGCTAGATCGATGGCCGGCTGGAACGCTTGAGCAAGTTTCAGCTCACCGTAACGCTGATGGGCGGCAAGCCACGCGCTGACCAGCCCAGGAACCGACACGCTGCGCGCGCCCTTCGACGGAATGCCCCTGGGGCCGTACTCTTTGCGGTTGGCCCGGCGTGGTGCCGCGCCAGTTCCGTTCGCCACGTTGATTTCGCCGGAATTCGCCTCATATATCATCATGAACCCGTCGCCGCCAATCCCTGACATATCCGGCTCTACTAGGTTCAGCGCGGCGGCAACCGCAATTGCCGCATCGACCGCATTGCCACCCTGCTGGAGGACGCCGGCCCCGGCCTGCGATGCCAGCGGATGCCCGGAGCAGACCATTCCCCTCCGGCCCATGACCACTGGCCGGTGGGCCTCTGACCTGATTCCGTGAGGACCGTAATTCATCCATCCACCTCCGATCGGGATTGGCGCAAACTCCAACGATTATCTCGACTCGATTGCCCAAAGGATGTCCACCGGAATCGAGTATATAATAATCCTCTCAAAGCTCAGATTGAATCGCATGAGCCCAACCAGCATGGGATCGAATAGAGGGATCGAAAAGCGATGCGACTCGAAGGAAAAGTGGCTCTGATCGCCGGTGCCGGCTCCAACATGAGCCGGGCCACCGCCATTCTGTTCGCCCAAGAGGGAGCCAAGATTGTGCTGGCCGCTCGTAGCAACGAACAGTCCGATGAGACAGTCCGCGTCATCAGGGCAAAGGGCGGTCAAGCGAAATTCGTCCGCACCGACCTCACCGACGAAGACCAAGTGCGCCGTCTCGTCGATGCGACGATCGACGAGTTCGGCGGTCTCGACGTGTTGGGACACTTCGCCGGCGGTGGTTACAGCCATCAACGCGACGTCTCGGCTGTGCCCACTTCTGAATGGGAAGAGCTCACCAACAGCATCTTACGAACACTCTTCCTTTCCGCAAAGTTCGCCGTGTCGGCGATAGAAACGCGAGGTGGCGGAGTCATCTTCACGGTGGCGGCCGGCCACAAGGTGCGCCAGGACGCGAACTACACTTACGGCAGTGCCCGGGGCGCTCAGATCAGCGCCGCCGAGAACTTGGCCAAGGCGCTATACGACAAGAATATCCGTGCGCATTGCATCTGTCCGGGGATCATCTGGGACCGTCCGGCCTCTTGGGAGGAACCAATCAGGCCGGCGGCGCCTCAGTTGGAGCGCCTGGGCAACCCTATCGACATCGCCTATGCGGCGTTGTACCTGTCGAGCGACGAATCTGCGTGGCTGACCGGACAGGTTATCAGCATCGAAGGGGGAGATGACCAGTTCGTGGGATCGCCTTTGCGCCGCGCTGCGCTGGAAGGACTCTTCGGACCGGATTAGCCCGCGCTCTCTACAATTGAAAACAGGAGTAATTGTTGAAGACTTTGATAACAGGCGGCGGCGGATTCATAGGTCGCCTCCTAGCCGGCCAGCTGATCGAAGCCGGGCACAGGGTGTCATTGCTAGATCGTCAGTTCACTTCGGAAGGACTGGCCGTGGCCGGCGAAATCGACGAGGCGATCGAGGCTGACATTACCGATGGACCGAGGATTATCGCGGAGGTGGAACGGCTCAAGCCGGATGGCATAATCCACCTGGCGGCCATACTGTCAAACCAGTGCGAGGTAGATCCGCCGCTCGCTTTCGCGGTGAACGTGGGAGGGGTGTTCAACGTGCTCGAAGGAGCCCGGCGGGCCGGAGTTGGTAAGGTCCTCGCAACCAGTAGTGTGGCCGTACTTGACGCGGTCGAACCAACGCCGCCTATGGACGAAGACGCGGACCTAAACCCATTCTTGTTCTATGCGATTACTAAGGCCCACTCGGAGGAGTGGTGCGCCTTCTACCATAGACGATTCGGAATCGATACCCGGGTGGCTCGTCCCGGCGCGGTCATTGGCCCGGGGCGCTCCGCCCAGGGTGCCGCCTCCCAGTTCACCAGCGCGATAGTCGGCGAGCCGCTCGCCGGCCGGCCCTACGTATGCCCGTTGACGCCGGATGACTCCAGCCCTGTCGTCTACATTACGGACCTTGTCGACGGACTGGCTCGGCTCTATCTAGCCGATTCAGTGCCGCATCGCCTCTACCACCTGGGAGCGAGCTCGGTTAGCGCCGGAGAGTTGGCTCGGCTGGTAAAGGAGCGTATCCCAGGTGCCGAAATCACCTTCAAGCCTGATCCCGTCGCTCAGTACGCCGTAAGCCGCTGGCGCTACGTCGTCCAGGACAACTCGCGCGCCGAACGCGATCTCGGCTGGCGCGCTCGTAACGCCACCGCTGCACAGATGGTCGACGCTTTCATTAGCGATGCCCAGGCGGCGGCCAGTTGAAACACCCGATTCTCACCGAGCCGTGCAATGGTCCAACGCCCAGGGGCCGTTTGAGGTGAGCGGAAGGCGCGAAGCGCTTCGCAAGATGATCAATGAACGGTCCGTCCTACGAGGGGAGTTCGTCCTCACTTCCGGCCGCAAGAGCAACTACTACATAGACGGCCGAATGACCACGCTGTCAGCAGATGGCGCCGCCCTGACCGGCCAATATATTTTCGACATGATCCGCGACCTGAATGTTGACGCCGTTGGGGGGCCAACGATCGGGGCCGATCCTATGGCTACCGCCGTCTCGCTCGCCGGCTACCACGCCGGCCAGTCCATCGACGCCTTTATCGTACGCGCGGACCGGAAGCGACACGGCACCATGAAACAGATAGAAGGGCCCATTCGACCCGGCAGCCGAGTCGTCATCGTTGACGATACCGTGACCACCGGAAACTCGTTGCTCGACGCGGCCGAGGCCGCCAAAGAGGCCGGCTGCGGGGTAGTCAAGATCGTTGCCATCCTCGACAGGCTCCAGGGCGGCGGCCAGAAGATACGCGAACGAGGTTACGACTTCGAGACCATCCTCACGAACGACGACCTCGACCTGCCTCAAGAAGAGAGGTAGGTCTTTACTAGTGAACCTTTGGAGCGCACACCGCGTGGCTGCTAGCGCTCCTCTAGGACTTTCAGCATCGGCACCAACCTGTACTTGCGCCTGTGAAGAACTAGGAGCTCCTCGAGGTACGATTGCCAATCGTCCTCGCGTCCGGCGGCCCGATACGCCTGTCGCGCCTTGGCTAGCCATTTGAAAGCGTACTCGTATCTCTGCGAGTTTCCTCCATTCATGATCCGCTCGGCTCGCTTCCGGCAGGTTTGGATAACCCACTCCGGGTTAGATTCAAGCGCCGCCTCGACTACCTGGGCGACTAACGCATCGTCCCCACTTCGGTCGACTACGGCGATAGCGTCCGCAACGAGCCCTTCGTGCAGGAAGATCTCCACCTGGCCTGCGACCCAGAATGAATCAAGGTGACGCAAGTGGTCGAGCATCTCGGCGCGGTATTGCGGCCAGCGCTCGCCGGCCAAGTCCTTCGCTTCCAGATAAGAGTCCAGGTCAGGCTGAGATCGCAGCACGATAACGGCCGCCGCTAGAGCGCGTTTGAGGTCACCCGCGTCCCTGGCCATATCCCGCAGCCATATTGCAAGTAGCGCCTTGTCGCCCCTGAGGGTCAGACCCTGTTCGGCGACGCGCATCGACTCCTCAATCTCATCTTGGGAGCGCAAGATTCTGACCAAAGTCATCGCCTCATCGGTTGTGAGGAAGTTCTGCAACCCAAACTCGACCGCCTCTCGAGTTCTTCCAAGCCGCACCAACATCCTGATGTAAAGCTCAGATTGACCCCCTGCCTGGGCCAAATAGAGGTACTCTTGTTCACTTCCCTGGCGCTCCAGCACGTTGAGCCGGGCTGTGATCAGATTTTCGGCGGAGATTGGGGCCTCATCAGTCAAGACGTACTCTTCGAGCGTCTCACCCTGCAACACGCGCTGCAAAGGCAAGTAGTCCCAGCCCTGTTCGATCGCCGCCACCGCAGCGGCAAAAGCACGTTCGATCCCATAGCGGTCAAGCGCCTGTTGCCATTCCGTTAATCGAATACCCCAGCCGGCGCGTTCGTTTGCAGTCAAGTCGGCGGACAGGATCGCTTCGGTCCAAGCCTGACCCACGTCATAGAAAAAACCACCAACCTCGCCGTCCGAGTCATCCAACGTTTCCCAACCAGCCATCAACTCGTCGGTGAGGACCTCCAGGATGTCCAAAGCGCCTGGGCCATCGCCGTCCCGGATAATTGACCAAGCCTGCTCAACCACCTCGTCCAACTCGTCTACCACCCCGCCGACGTGCCAGTACGCATCTGATTGCGGCATGTGGTCCAAGCTATGAAGAATGAAGCGGATTCGAGAGCGTAAGGATTCCTGGTCCACCAACGTCCGGTCAGATACGGAATCAGCCACTTGCCCTGAAACGGCTCGGAGCGAATCGTCTTGAAGGGTCGAGAGTTCCTTGTCGATTAAGTCGACGGAGAACAGGTCGCGTTCCGCAAGTTTCAGCAGAAGAGTTTGAAGCTGAACACGGTCCAAGCCGGCGAGGAGGTCTTCAAGATGGGGGCGCTCCTCGATCTTCTCAGGCTCGTGAATGCATTTTAGGAGCACGGCTACGATGTGCTTGCACCAGCCGCCCCAATCGTACGGACAACTACAGGCCGCTCCGGCTATACCATCTGCGCCGGCGTGGAGATGGATATAGTACGGTGAAAACTCACTGCCCTTTACCTCCCCTTGGATCACGTCGCCGCGCCGCAAGAGCGAGCCCACCGCTCCGCTCCGATAGTACTCCTGTCCTCGTTTGAATGATTCGGCCGACGCCTGATGACGTATTAATGCCTCGGTGAAGTTGAACCTTGCGCTAGTTTCTGACTTCCTTTCCAATATTCACCTTGCGCAGTTCGTTTATAGCGAGCTCAGGTGCCCGTTGCACCCTTTTTGCGTAGTGTTCTCAACGCGTGGTGGACGATCCAGGCGGTCTCTTTTGTCGGCGATTCATCAGACCAGCGATTGCAGACCGATAGGGTCCACTCGGGCCGGCTCTTGCTCGCGTCGTTCAGCCAATTGGCGACCGCCCTCTGTACGTATCGGTTAGGGTCGGATCTCACCGGCTCCAGTATGGCGAGACCCGGTTCGGGATCGCGTTTGAGCACTTCAATGTGAGCGGTCCAAACACCCCTCGGCCGCGTGCCCTCGACCGCGCAGCGTCGAATGTTTGCGTCCCTATCCACCACCCACGGCTCCAGTAGCCTGAGCCCGCGGGACAGCTCGTTCGCTAAGTAAGGCCGGAATGAGTCCCAGGCGCATTCCCGAACTGACCCATTGCGGTCGGCCGCAAACCGGCGAGCCGCCTCGAGTCGCGTGTCCAGTGTCAGGCTAGCGTCGGCCGTATGGATGTACGCAGCCCAAGCCCGCACCATATCGGAAGAGTGGTCGGCCAACCCCTCGAATATGGTGTCTCGACGCGGATGATCGCGCGTTACTCTGTAAAGAGCTGTGCCGATACCCTTGAGTCGTCTAGTGACGCCTTCCCCGGCAAGCCGGTCGGCAGCTTCTCCTAGGACCCTGTCCTCCTCAGCCAACCCTACCGCGGGCAGAACAGAGCGTAGCAACCTTGACATGTCGATCGCGAGCCACTCTGCCAATGTGACAGTCTCGAGCGTGCCCTCGTTCAATCCCTTAAGAACATCCGGCGGAATATCGGAGCGCCGGACGGCGCCCTTTCTGCGGATTGGTTTGGATGTTGCCTCAGATTCGCCGTTGGTCATAAGGATCCAGAACCCGGCTCCTGCTCGATCACCGCCTGAGTAAGCTGGAGCGCCGTGGAGCGCGACCCGTGTCTTACTTCCGGCCTGTGACCTTGTTAACCAGCCACATGACCGGATCGTAGCTCGTGTCCGCCACCCGCTCCTTTAGAGGAATGATCGCATTGTCGGTGATATGGATATCCTCTGGACAAACCTCGGTGCAGCACTTGGTGATATTGCAGCGGCCGATGTGACCCTGCTCCCGCATCCACTTGGTCCGGTCTATAGTGTCCTTCGGATGCATCTGTAACGAGGCCAGTTTCACCAAGAAACGCGGGCCGGCGAATGGCGCCTTGTGCTCACGGATTATGTGGCATACGTCCTGGCACAGGAAGCACTCGATACACTTATGGAACTCGTGCAGCCTCTCGACGTCCTCTGGGTACATCGTCCAGGGGCCTTTATCGTCTTCGTCCGGCGTGAACGCCGGTATCTGCTTGGCTGTCTCGTAGTTTTGGGACACGTCAGCCACCAAGTCCTTAATCAGGGGAAATGCCTTCATTGGCGAGACGTCAATCTCTCCATATTCGAGTAAGGCATCGACCCTCGCACTGCATAGCAGCGCCGGCCGGCCGTTGACCTCGGCGCTGCAAGACCCGCACTTGCCCGCCTTGCAGTTCCAACGTACAGCCAAGTCGCCGGCGTAATGGGCCTGGATGTAGTGCATGGCGTCCAACACCACCATGCCCTCCGTAAGAGGAACTCGATACGTGTAGTAGGCTTGGTTGCCTGGCTGGCCGCGCAAGACTCTAAATGGCACTTCTGGTAATGACATCTTTGTTCCCCTAATCAAACAATTCAGCCAAATGGGCCGGCATTTCGGGCAGCGGGGCCGTCGTGATCTGCATTTCGCCATCTACCTTTCGAGTGACGAAATTCACTTTGCCCAGTGCAGGGTCGGGATCGCGATAGTCGAGTCGCCATTGGGCCCCTCGACTCTCCCGCCGGTCGAGAGCGCAGCGAATCATCGACTCACATATCGTCAACATCGTCGGAACATCGCGACATCCATGCCAGCGCGGATTGTAAGCTGCAGTCCCGGTCGCGACGGTGCGTGTGACGCGGTCCTTCAGCTCTTCCATTTTCGCCAGCGCTGTGTTCAATCCTTCTTCAGTACGGGCCAGCGATACATGTTCCTGCATAGTTGCTTGCAGCTCGGAATGCAGCTCAAACGGATTCTCGTCGCCTTCTCGGTTGAACGGAGCCAAGACATCCTCGATCGCCGCTTGGATTTGCCCATCGTCAACCTCTCCAGGCTCCGACAGCGAAGACGCGAACTGTCCGGCGGCATCTCCGGCTCTCCTGCCGAATACAAGCAGGTCCGCCAACGCGTTGCCGCCGAGTCGATTCGCGCCGTGGACTCCACAGGCCACCTCACCGGTCGCGTAGAGTCCCTCTAAGGTCGTGATTTGACTCTCGGGATCGACCCGAACGCCACCCATCGCGTAATGAATGGTTGGGCCGACCTCGAATTTGCCCGCTGTGATGTCGATGTCGGCCAGTGTCTTGAACTGATGGTACATACTCGGCAGTCGCTTGCGGATGTGGCTGGCGCCTCGATGCGACACGTCGAGAAACACCCCGTCGTGGGGGGACCCCCGGCCGGCCTGTACTTCTTGGTAGATTGCCCGGGCGACGACGTCTCGCGAGGAGAGTTCCATCTTTTGAGGATCGTACCGCTCCATGAAACGCTCGTCCTCGCTGTTCAACAGGATGCCGCCTTCGCCTCGGACCGCCTCGGTAACCAAAATGCCGCGCACTCCCGGAGGCCAAACCATTCCGGTCGGGTGGAACTGAACCATCTCTACGTCCATCAACTCGGCGCCGACGTCATAGGCCAGCACTGCACCGTCGCCGGTGCCCTCCCAGGAGTTTGACGTGACGCTGTACATCTTCCCCCAGCCGCCGGTCGCTACGATTGTCGCCTTTGCTCGAAATACTACGAACTCACCGCTGTCGCGGCGGTAGCTCAATGCTCCAACAACCCGACCGCCGCCGTCAGTCAACAGCTGGATAACCGTGTATTCCATGTATGCGTCAACGTCCAAGCTGACCGCTTTGTCTTGAAGCGTGCGGATCAACACGAGCCCGGTGCGGTCTCCGACGTGGCACAGCCGGCGGTAGGTGTGCGCGCCGAACGGTCGCTGTAATATCTTGCCGTCCTGAGTGCGGTCGAACACCATACCCCATCGCTCAAGCTCCAAGACACGCTCCGGCGACTCTTTTGCCAACAACTCCGCCATGCGCCAGTTGTTCAGCATCTGCCCGCCGCGCATAGTGTCCTTGAAGTGCGTCTCCCAGCTATCCTCTGGATCGACGTTGCCCAGTGCGGATGCGATGCCCCCCTCCGCCATTACAGTATGGGCCTTCCCAAGAAGGGATTTGCAGATTACGGCGACCTTAAGCCCCTGCTGCGCCGCGCTGATAGCCGCCCGCAAGCCGGCGCCGCCAGCGCCGATGATGAGGATGTCTGTCGAAATCTCTTCGAAGCCGGGAAGCGAATTACCCATCAAAAGATAATCCTTGGATCCGTAATCGTTCCGGCAGCGACCAATCTGATATAAATGTCGGTCAGCGCGACTACAACCAGGCTGAACCAGGCCCATTGCCCATGTACCACGTTCATCACGCTGGCCCAGCTCCACAGCTTGTAGCGGACCCGGCCCCCTACGGTGCATGAGTAGCAGTTCACATTGCCGCCCACAATGTGGCGGAACGAGTGGCACGAAAGGCTGTAGCCGGACAAGAGAATCACGTTCACAAGCAAGATGACCGACCCGGCCCCGATGCCGAAGCCCTCGTGAAAGAAGAAGGCTTTGATCGTGTCATACCAGAGGAAAAGCAAGACCACACTCGAGGCCCACCAAAGATAGCGATGCAGATTTTGCAGAATGTAGGGAAAGCGAGTTTCCCCTCCGTAGCTTTCGTTAGTCCCGCGTAGTTCGCCAACCGTACACGAAGGAGGATCCCAGAAGAATGCCCGGTAATACGACTTGCGGTAGTAGTAGCACGTGATGCGAAAAAACAACGTTGCCCACATCACCAGAAGGGCCGGCGATAGCGGCCACCACTCCGTGATAATCAGCGGTGAGTAGAACGGCGAAAGATACGGTTCGGCAATGTGCCCGGTCTCGGCGATGACACCAGACCAAAACGCGTACAAGCCAAACGCCACCAACACCAAGACGGTAAGGACAGGTTGGATCCACCAAAGATCGCGTCTGGAGGGAAGCTTAGGTTGGCTCCGCCGTTCAATTGATGCTGTTGCCATAGCACCTCACGTTGGTCGCTCGATGATCGTGCGGAAGTATTAGAGGGATACTCTATTTCGAGCCTGTCCATACCCATATCGCCGGCCGTGCGGGCTCAGCACTAAAGATAAGGGGGGCCGGGGAAATTGTACGTGGCGCGTAGGGCCGGGGTCAACGCATTTTCCCAGAGTTGGTAGGAAAGCATGTCCCGGACTCCAATCCGGGATCAATTCCGCCACCGGCCGGCGACACCAACCGCCGTCGCCCGAACAACGACAGCCCAGGGTCGCAAGAGAAATGTAGCGCTGGGGCTTGTCCCAAGCCGTGGACGATCGGCTAGCCGGCCGTCGAATCCCGCCATCGCCGTCCACAATTCCCCTGCCCTCGTCATTCCGACGCAGTCCGGAATCCAGGGAAGGCGAGAGTGGCCCCAATCACCCTCGAACTCTTCCACCAACCAGCACGCCCAATTCTCATACGGTAGTGTGCCGGCACCAGCCGGCGTGAGCGATCGGTCTGAAAATAGCCGGCTCAACCGGCATCGAGCGTAGGCTTGTGCCCAGAAGTTCGGGGTGGCATACATACCGGCAGATAATCGGCGCATGCCCGCGCCTCCCGCCCTTCCCCTGCTCTGGTGATCCCCGCGGACACGGGAATCCAGAGACGTTTCCCCCTGAGGAGCTATAGATCAACGTGCCGGCGGTGTAGGTACGGCTCTCGAGCCGCCTCGGTTTCAGAATCGAAAAATCCCAGCCGGCCTCTATCAACTCCAGCACGATGGCTCCCACGGTGGTAAGATGGAAACATCTGTTCGCTTCAAACAGTGTCGCGGCCGGATCACCGCGCGAGTGCGACCTACCGGTCCATATCGGGACGTGGAGGCGCGCCAGCCGAATACGAAAATTGCAAAACAAATATCCGGGCAAGACGCTGCCTTGGTTGGAGACCCGAACAACACCAGCCGGCTCCTCTCAGCTCTTGCAAAGATAAGAAATGCAAAACAAAAGACCACCCATGCCGATGTCAGCCAAAACGTGGCGCCAGTTCGCGTGCCAGCTGCTATCAATTGGCACGCAATCGTTACTACAAGGGCCAAATGTTTCAAAACAAGGGTCCTGGCAAGCTCATTCCCGCCGCATGGGCGTTGTGTTAGGCTGAGTCACCGAAGCGGCCACTCAACCGGATCACAGCGGGCGTCTCTTCGTTTCGGTCCGGCACGGGATCTTGTTCTATGAAGAGGAGTGGAAGACTATGAGATTCACAGACAATATTGCCCGTACTTTGGCCGCTGCGGCAGCCATATTCCTGATCGCCGCTTGCGGTTCCCCATCGGACACCTCTCGCATCACCAGTGTGGAGACTTCTATCATTTTGCCCGCCCCTACGCCTCTACCCGGCCCAGCCGAGCTATCCGATGGCACAGTATGGGTGCTCGAATTCCTGTACGGCAAACCGCCCATCGAGAATACCTTCTTAACCCTGGAGGTGAATGCGGACTCGTTTAGTGGCTCCGCCGGCTGCAACCGATTCGGGGGCCGATCTGAAGGGGGAACTCCCATCGCCGGAGGCGGAGGAGCATTCTCTATAACGCTAATCGAGAGAAATCTCGAGGGTTGTCCGACTGCCGCCATCGGGGACCAAGAAAACGAGTATATGAAGGCTCTAGGGAAAGCTAAGAAATTCCGCGTTATCGGCGATCGATTGGAGATTCTGGAAACCGCCGGCGATGCTACCCTCGTTTTCACCAAGCAGGAAGCTCTGCCGGGGAATCCTATCGAGCTAGCCGGCACCCAATGGCGGCTATTAGCTGAGGGCGACTGGGAAGAAGACGCGCCCGCGGTTACCCTTGTCTTCCTGGACGACTATCGAGCCGCTGGCATTGCCGCCTGTCGGGATTACCTTGCAACGTACGGGGCATCCGAGGGGCGAATTGGCTTTCCGCAGATGTCGATGGTTCGATCCTCCTACCCATCGTGCTCCGATGAGATTCGCAGGCTGGAAGGCCGCTTCACAACCGACCTTTCGCGAGCGCGCGACTACTCTGTAGACAAGGATGCGGCGTCAAGTCGGTTGATTATCCGGACATCCAGAGGCAGGACGCTGACTTTCGAGCCGCTGCTACCAGCCGTTGAAAGCATCGCCGATGGCAACTGGGTTCTGAAGGCATTTGTGAAAGTCCACGTGACCGAATCTGGATGGCGGCATATGCGGGTTACAAACCTGCGGCCGGGCTCCAAGGTTACGATGTCGTTTGAGGAAGACGGGGTATTTGGATCGGCGGGCTGCAACTCGTATTCGGCGCATTATAGCATCGGTGACGCGGAAATCACATTTACTTCCCCAAGAGTAACGCGGCGCGCGTGCGCGGCTCCAGATGGCGTAATGCAGCAGGAGACGCGTTTCTTGAATCTCTTGCCTAGCCTGACGAAGTTCCACATCTACGGCGACCGGCTGTTCATCTTTACCGGAGAGGGTAGAGCCGTCCTATTTGCGGACGAGTAGACGGCGTTGGGTCCGCCGCTGGATGCTGTCCTAGGATGAGGATAGGAAGACTTTGAGGTTCACAGACATTATTGCCCGTATTTTGGCCGCTGCGGCAGCTATGTTCCTGATCGCCGCTTGCGGCTCCCCTTCGGACACTTCCCGCTTCGCCAGCGTGGAGACTTCTATCATTTTGCCTGCCCCTACGCCTCTACCCGGCCCAGCCGAGCTATCCGATGGCACAGTATGGGTGCTCGAATTCCTGCACGACAAACCACTCGTCGAGAATACTTTCATTACACTGAGCGTGAACTTAGACCGGTTCGGTGGTTCCGCCGGCTGCAACTCATACGGGGGCCGATCTGAAGGGGGATCTCCCATCGCCAGAGCCGGCGGAGCATTCTCGACTCCGCCGATCGCGAGAACTGTCATGGGTTGTACGCCTGCCGCCATCATTGACCAAGAAAGAGCATATCTGAAGGCTCTAAGGAAAGCTAAGAAATTTCGCGTTATCGCCGATCGATTGGAGATTCTGGACACCGCCGGCGATGCTACCCTGGTTTTCATCAAGCAGGAAGCGCTGCCGGGGAATCCTATCGAGCTCGCCGGCACCCAATGGCGGCTCGTGTCCGAAGATGATCCGGCAGGTGACACGCCTATGGCTACCTTGGCAATCCTGGACGACTATCGAGTTGCTGGCACAACCGCCTGTCGTGATTACCTTGCAACGTACTGGGTGTCCGAGGGACGTATCGACTTTCCCACATTGTCGATGATTGGAGCTTACCCGTCGTGCTCCGACGAGTTACTCGGGCTAGAAGGCGGGTTCACAGGCAGTCTTACCGGGACGCAAGATTACTCTGTAGTCGAGGATGCGGGATTGAGTCGGCTGACGATCCGCACATCTGGAGGCAGGACGCTGACCTTCGAGCCTCTGTTGCCAGCCGTTGAAAGCATCGCCGATGGCAACTGGGTTCTGAAGGCATTTGTGAGAGTCCACGTCACCAAGTCTGGGAGCCGGCATTTGCGGGTTACGGACCCGCTGCAAGGTCCAGAGATCACAATGTCGTTTCGCGAAAGCGGCGTTTCGGGATCGGCCGGCTGCAACTCGTATTCGGCGCAATATAGCATCAGTGACGCGGAAATCACATTTACTTCCCCAAGAGTAACGCGGCGCGCGTGCGCGGCTCCAGATGGCATAATGCAGCAGGAGACGCGTTTCTTGAATCTCTTGCCTTGCCTGACGAAATTCCACATCTACGGCGACCGGCTGTTCATCCACGCCAAAGATGGTAGAGCAATGCTGTTTGTTCTGACCCCGGCTGAATAGCCTTCCCCTCCTCACCCATTTGCCGGCGAAACGGCGACGACGGTGACGGCGTGCCTTGGTGGCGAAGCCACTTATCTCTCATAGAGAGTCTCCACAAGCCTCGATACAAGCTTGCCCAATGCTCTTTTACGAGGCTCTTTCTAGGAATCTCAATTATTACAGGGACAATCACACACGTACGGAGTCGATTACGCGTTGAGAGGTGCGGACGAACCTTTGATCGGGCAAGGTGCGCTCAGGTTTTTTCTTTCATTAGTTGTGATAACTTCGATTTTGGCGTCTCCGGCTCTTGTGAGAGCCGCTCCAAACGAGACCGAATCGCCGGTAAGTGGCGAGCGGTACTTTCCCCAGACCGGTTATTGGATCTCCGACGACACGATTTGGGAATACTTCATCAGGCGAGGAGGGGTGAAGACCTTTGGATATCCAGCCTCGCGCAAGTTCCTCTTCCGAGGAACCCAAGTCCAGTTCTTCCAGAGGAGAGTCATCCAAATCAGGCCGGACGGCAGTACTGGGCAGCTCAATATTCTGGATAGAGGCCTTCTCGAGTACAACATTGCCAATGGCGCGACGTTCCCCAACTTTGACGAAGACTTAGTAGCGACTGCACCACGTCTTGGCTCCCCAAATTATCAGACGGCGCTGCTGGACTGGATAAAACAGAACGTTCCGAATGTCTGGGGAGGCGTAAACGTCAACTTCCACGAGATCTTCCTGAGCACGGTAAAGTTGGAGGACGCCTATCCCAACGGCAGTGGGGATCCGAACTGGATGCCGGGGATCAATCTCGAAATGTGGGGAGCCGCAACTTCGCGGCTTGCCCCCGACCCGAATAACAGCAGTTTCATATACATACGCTTCCAACGCGGCATAATGCACTACGACAAGAGTAGTGGACAGACGCATGGACTCCTGCTGGGTGATCACCTGAAGTCCATCATCACTGGCCAAGACCTACCCGCAGACTTGGAGGCGCAGTCTAAGGGAAACGCGCTGTACAGGCAATACGACAACACGAAACCCAATGGAATTGCGCGTCCCGCACAGCTACCGAATAGCAACCTCAAAGATGCATTCGAACCAGAGGGCGATTTTAAGCTGTCGCTGTCAACCACCTTGGACACTGGCGCCGTTCTAGATTGGCCACAGTATGATCGGCAGGCAATTCGTGGTCTTCAAGGCATCTTTCAAGAAGACGTCTCCTTTCCCCAGCTCATAACATATTTTCCCTGGCTCGCCGACGGCCTCACGGTAGGTGAACGGCGCGCTATCATGAATTTGCGGTATATCGCCCAAGAAGATATCTCCTTGGCCAGACGCATATTGAATCTTCCCTGGCTCTCCGATGATCTGACAGAGGACGAATGGGAAGCCATTGTAGGCCTGCGGTATATCGCTCAAGAAGACGTCTCCTTGGCCAGACGCATATTGAATCTTCCCTGGCTCTCCGACGATCTGACAAGAGACGAACGATGGGCTACCGTACATCTGCGGGACATCGCTCTTGAAGACCTCGAGTTTGCCACAGAACTCGTCGGCGCGTCTCTGTTGAGTGATCCGGTAAGTTCACTGCAATTCGATGCTCTAGGCTCCTTAGCAAAAATGAAACAAGGTAACCTTGAGCAACTCGCCGAACAGGCCTGGTTTAAGGACGGTCTAACGGACGAAGAGACGGCGCTGATCGTCGTACTAAGCAGCGTCGCCGCGTCGGAGGAGATCTTCTCAGGCTTGATTCAGGATGGCCAAGTACGTTCCGAGACTATCTCCTTGCCTTCAATGGGTGACGTAAACCTCTATGCGATCCGCCGGTCTTCAGTTTCACGCTACGACGTCGTATTTGAAGTTATGAAGGCTGGGATAGAGGCGATTGAGGATTTCATGGGACTCCCTTGGAAAAAGACTAACGTCATAGTGTTGTTGGAACCCGAATGGCGTCTAGCTGGATCGAGCACAGCATCCGGACTAAATGACTTCACACACGTCGTGATAAAAGAATCGGAGGGAACCCGAGAGTTCAGAAAAGTTCTGTATCATGAGCTGGCTCACTTCTACTGGAGGCAAGAAACCAGTCCACAGTGGTTCCATGAAGGATCAGCACAGTTCCTTGCGTACCACACTCTTTACGCGACAGAACAATTGGATCTCACCGACCGTTTGGCCGAGGCTATTAGTCAAGGAAAGAAATATTGCAAACCCTATGGGGTGACCAATATCCAAGAGTTTCTCGATGCTACGGCCGGGCAAACCACGCACGAAATCCGGCAAGCGAACCTGGCGTTTTGCCCATATATTCTTGGTGAGTCGTTACTGTTGGGGATGTACTTAGGGCTGGGACACGAGGTGGTAGCAGTATCTTTGCGAGTCCTATACACCACAGGCGAGGCTAAAGGTGAGCCCGTAACCGAATACGATATTTACCAGACTTTTCTCACGAACACGCCACCTGAAAAAGAGGCCCAGTTCCGCGAGATATACCAGCAATATCACGGCCGCCCGGCCCCTGACTCGTAGTTCGAGTCTCGCCCCAAGTCAATTCTCTCGGGCCGTGCTTGGCAGGATAATAGATACCTGAGCACCGAGTGCCAACGCCAATTGATCTGCACCAATCACGACGCGGTACAATGGTTATTCGGGTCAGAAATAATCCCAATTGGCTACGGTTGGCGAGCGGCTTTCGTTCACTCCAATAACTTGCGCATCGCGACCGACGCAAGTCGGTGTGCACGTTCGTTGCCCCTGTTCCCGGCGTGTCCTGCGGTCCAATGCCAGGAAATCTGATGCCGTTGGTCCAGCCGGTCGAGCTCCTGCCAGAGATCTTTGTTTTTCACCGGGCGTTTGTTGGATGTTCGCCAGCCATTGCGTTTCCAATTGACGATCCAGTCGGTAATCCCGTTCTGCAAGTATTTTGAGTCGGTATAGAAATCGATCTCACACGTCTTCTTGAGTGACCTCAACGCTTCTATCGCCGCCTGAATCTCCATCTGGTTATTGGTGGTAGACTTCGCCCCGCCGCTGAGTTCCTTGATTTGTCCGGCGTAGAGTAGGACAGCACCCCAACCACCTGGCCCCGGATTGTTCTTACACCCGCCGTCGCTATAGATGATCACCTTGCCCATTCTTACCTCGATAGTAGTTTGGGAATCCAAGCTCGATGTTTTCTGCCACCGATAATACTACCGGAGATTCATATCCCGCCCGATGGCGAAAACTGGGGAACCCTGGTGTTTGCGACAACCTGTACCCTCGGTTATGTTGATAGACTTCACGATTGTCAACCTGAGAATCTAACGTTTAGTACGTTGTGGTGTTTAACCCTCGATGCGGATTGCCGCTACAGAGAAATCGCGCAACGCGCCGCCGCGGTACGAGAGTTCTTGTGACTGCGTTGGGTGGAAAGTCGTAAGGTTCTGGCGGCCTCTATCAGCCCTGCGGGATCGCTCTTACAATGGTATAATTATGAAACTAATGTTCGTAAGATACCCTGTCCGGCCAAGCGGCAATCTCGTTCCAGACTGCCGGCCTCAACTGGTCCACACAAGGCCAACGCGCAAAGATATGAAAATGCAAAACAAATGTTTGGTCCACCCCGTGTCAAGCTGGATGATGGCAATGGTCCGAGGTGCCGGTCCACATCAGTTCGGGGACGACCGCCAACCAAATCTAAAAATTGCAAAACAAACATCCAGGCAGCCGGCGTCTATCGGTTCGCGCAGGGTCGCTTCTACAATGTTGAAAATGCGAAACAAATATTTGGAAAAGACTATGCTAGGCCGGATGACAAACCATAGGGTCAACGATTGCCGCCACGGATGGAAAATCAAAAGACCCTGCGCTGTCGTCATCTCCGAATCGGAGACAGGGAGGTATGATGATCATCGATTCGCACACCCATATAGCGCCTAAACTTACTGGATTCTGGCGACCCGTCGGCTACGGGAAGGTAATTGATGAAGGTGAACCGACGCAGGTCTTTCCCCCGTCTTTTCATCCGCCGGCCAGTCCCCCGGAGGTCTTGCTGGCGTATATGGACGACGCCGGCGTCGATAAGGCGTTCCTAGTTCAGCACAATATGTACGGCGACCAAAACGAGGCAGTAGTCGACGCATTGAAGCGTTGGCCTGATCGGTTCGTCGGCTTCGCTTTCCTTGGCCCTATGGACCAACCAGATGCACCCGACCAGCTTGAACGCTTGATCGATGCAGGAATGATCGGCCTGAAGGTTGAAGTGGCCTCTACTCGCAGACTACGAAGTAGTTTCCGATTCGACGGCGAGAATGAGTGGCGCATCTGGGAACGATTGAACCAGCTTAAACGGGTACTCGCGCTCGATCTGATAGTCTCCTTACCCGAGGACGTGACCGCAATTCGGGGACTAATCGACGAGTTCGAGAACATATCGATCGTGAACTGCCACGTAGGTGGAGCCAACGGTGAGGGATGGCAGGAGCGAGCATTGCTTTCTACCCATCCCAGAATATGGGCCGATCTTGCTGCGATACATAATTTGGTCAAACGATCTGAGGAATATCCGTTTCCGACGGCACAACAATTTGTCCGGTGGACGGTAGAGAATATCGGTGCCGACAAGATATTCTGGGGTACGGATTATCCGCCGGTCTTGACCAAGGCCACATATCGACAGCTACAAGACTACATCACGCATTGCGATTTTCTGACGCCAGCCCAAATTTCGGGCATCCTAGGCGGGAACGCTGAGCGCTTCCTCAGCACAATCGGTTAGGAACTCGCTCGCTCAGCCGTTTAATTGCCGCGTCTACGGAAGTGACAAGTAGCGGTTTTGCAAACACCGCGATCGACGACACCGGTACAAAGCTACCGGCCAACTCCGGCTCCTGCTACGCATTCCGATGTAGCCTTCGGCGGAGCAGGTCGGCTACCAGATCCAATTCGTTGGAGCGCTGAACTCGGAGAGCAGCTAGGTAGATTGCCGCACCCAGCACGATCGATATCGCGAGACCTAATATCCCCCATTCGATTTGGGAAGTCGCCAGAGAGACAAATCCTCCCATTAGTAGGCTCGCAATGAGGCTGATGCGTACTGTTTTTCCTACGCCTTGCAGCCAACTGCTGCCCGCCACACGAATCATAAGGATTACCAAGACAACTGCATGTAATGAGTTCTGTAGAGTGTTCGCCATTATCAACCCAAAGACGCCAAGGCCCAGTGGCCCTATACTCACGAGTCCGGCCACCAGGTAAAACAATACCCCGCCCAAACCGACCAATGCCGGCGTCATAGTGTCGCGCCGCGCGTAGAACGCAAACACAAGCAGTTGGTCAACAGCAACGAACGGCATTTGGGGGCAGTAGATAAGGAACGCTAATGCGGTGCGCTGGGTGGCGTCAGCATCGAATGCACCGCGTTGGAAGAGGACCTCCACTACCGGTTGGCTCAGAACTGCGAGGCCGACTGTGGCTGGAATAATCAACACAAGCGCAAGCCTCAAGCCCTGCGATAATGTGGCGGCGAAGGCTGCTCTTCTCCTCTCGAATTCATCGATAGTTGAGCGTGACAAGTCGGCTAGGACTGCAAACGAAGTTGCCGTGACGACCAATCCTAGAGGGAGTTGGACGAGCGTTGTTGCAAATCGCATTATGGCGACCGACTCGTCGCCGGTCCGCCAGGCTAGGTTACGGTCAATCACTACGCCCAACTGAGAAATGATCAGTCCGAGAAGGACCGGGAGATATAACTTGGCCATGCGCCCTAGCTCGGATAAGGTCTGGCGGTTGAACCAGCGTGGTCTAAGGTCTCTTAACCCTGGCATCTGGAGCAGAAATTGGGCGAATGTTCCGATCAGTAATCCTACAGCGAGGGCAGATGGACCTACCGTATCAGCAAGTACGAGTGCGCCGGCAATCACTCCCATGTTAAAGCCTGAGGTCGCCAATGCGGGCCACAGATGTCTGTTCCTCGCATAGTTGGCCCCGGCCGCAACCGCCGACAGCAACAGAAATACGATGGCCGGCGCCATTGTCTGCAGATAGTCCGTAGTCTGGTCTCCGAACTCCGGCGAAGCTGCAGCCCCAAGCGCCAAGGTGAGTACTGGTGCAGACAGGTGGATCAACAACGCCGCAATCAGTCCCACGCCGGCGGCGATCATAAGGAGAGCCGTAACCAACCGGCCCAGTTGTTGCCGTTGAGCAGGACTAGCGTATTGGGCCAGCACCGGCACCATCGCCGCGCTAATTGCACCACCGATCAAGAGATCGTAGAACATTGTTGGCACGGTAGCCGCCGTCGCGAACGATGAAGTTACACCGGTTGCTCCATACAAGCCGGCTATCACTTGTTCACGCACGAGGCCGAAGACTCTACTGAGAGCGTTGCCGGCCATGAGGATCAGGGCTGCGCTCAGGAGCCGGTCTGCTCCACGACCACTCGCCACAGTGGTTAATTCACTCGCGTACTCTGTTTCTTTAGAATAATCTTTCAGTTCTTTGGCACTCTAGTGGGTTAGCAAGGGATATCTTGTATAATGACGGAACTACTCAACATAGGATAAGGTGCCTTATATATATGCACGAGCCACTGAACCAATCGGAGGACGAAAACTTGGTTGAACCGGGAATACCCACCGAATCCTCCGACGACGCCAAGCAGGATTCCGAGTCTGTGTCCCAGTCCGAAAACTCCGATATGTCGATGGCTGATCTCCTAGCCGAGGTTGGGGAAGAATCGTTTGTTCCCAAGCGTGGCGAGATTGTTGCCGGAACAGTGGTCAGTATAGACCGTGAGAACATTTCGGTCGACATAGGTACGAAAGTGGAAGGTGTAGTCCATCACCGAGAAGTTGGTCCACTAGTGGAGCGCGGCGAGCTTTCGGTGGGCGACAAGGTGATGGTTTACGTGGTGGCTCCAGAGAACCGATCTGGAAACCCCGTGTTGTCAGTCGACCGGGCCAGAGCCAAGAGTGGTTGGCTGACGATGCAAAAGCACCTTGACGCCGGCGAATCTCTGAACGTCCAGGTGGTTGACGTGAACCGTGGCGGGTTGATGGTGGATGCTGAAGGTCTGCGAGGATTCGTTCCCTTGTCTCAAACCGTAGGACTGCGCTCAGGCTCAAACGAAGAGGAAACACTGGAGAACTTACGCACAGCGATCGGTCGGGAAATCGAGGTTAAGATCCTAGAACTCGACCACAGGCGCAATCGGCTTATCCTCTCCGAAAGGCTCGCCACCCTTGAGCGAAGAGGCAGGCGGCGCGAGGAGTTGCTCAACGAACTACACGTTGGCGACATTAGAAAGGGTCGGGTTGCCAGTATCTCGGACTTTGGCGCGTTTGTAGATATTGGGGGGGCAGATGGTCTGGTCCACCTGTCAGAATTGGCGTGGAGCCAGGTCAATCATCCAAGTGATGTGGTGAAAGTAGGCGACGAACTGGAAGTCATGGTAATTAACGTTGATCAAGAGAGGAAACGAATCGGCCTCAGTCTGCGCCGCGCTCAGTCCGAACCGTGGGACACAGTCGTTGAACGGTACACTGTGGGTGATGTTGTACACGGGGTAATCACGAAACTGACCAAGTTTGGAGCGTTTGCCCGGTTGGAAGAAGGGGTTGAAGGCCTAATCCATATCAGTGAAATGGGTACTGCCCACGTAGAACATCCGCGCTCTGTGGTTCACGAAGGTCAGAAAGTAATGATCCGTATTCTCAGGATCGATACTGAGCGAAGACGCATCGGGCTCAGCCTCAATCAAGATGATGAGGAATTAATGTCCACTGGGATGCCTATGAGTTATGGGCCACCCCCGAGAGTCGATGCCCCCAGCGTGTTGGCAACCCCCGATGAACCAACGACTGTTGAAAAGGCCATCCAAGATGAAGGTGCATCGACTCGTGCCGATGAGACGGTTGGTCCAACGGAGCGACCGGAAGACGATTCTAGCTCTGACGCTATGGGCACCTCAGGATAGACAGCCTGGTATTCTCGTCTCCGTCTGATCCACACCTCTTGCGGCCGCACGGACTGTATCAGAGTCCCAACACCGGTGCTTTTAAGACAGATTGAGGCCTATAGGCCCAGCTCTTTGACGCCTGCAGTCGCACCTTTCAAGATGAAGCTGAGATCACTCCCGGCTGTGAGGAAACGATATCCTTCTTGTGCGCGCTGAAGTGCTTCCTCAACGGACTCGCTAGCTATGCCAGCAATCTTGCCCGTATTGTGGCAGGCTTCGAGTACTCTCTCAAGCGCCCTTGCGTGGTCTTCGTTTTCGTACTTGTCGCGAGGGTGAATCCCCATGGATAGGGCGAGATCGGCCGGGCCGATCCAGCATCCGTCAATTCCGGGAACGGACATGATAGCTTCAGCTCGGTTCACTGCTTGGATGCTTTCAATCTGAACTGCAACGAAGACCTGCTCGTCTATGTGTTCGCTGTAATCGTCTCCGTAACTCCGGGCGCGCGCCCACCCCCACGAGCGTCCCCCTTTCGGAGGGAACCGACAAGCGTGAGCTGCTGCCTGTGCATCTTCCACCGTATCTACCATGGGAACTACGATGCCGAGCGCTCCTTCGTCCAGCAACCTGCCTATCATGGTGAAGTCATTTCTGGCGACGCGAGCCATCGGCACCGCTGATCCAGACATCAAAGACATGAACGTCGCGATAGTCGATTCGGGGCCGAAGGATCCATGCTGTGTATCGGCCATAATATAGTCAATGCCGGATCGGCCAAGAACCTCGCCAGCAAGCGGCGACGCAAGACTCAAAGCGTAACCAAAAGCTGGTTTGCCTTCGAGCATCTTCTGTTTCGCTGTATTCATTCTCATTGCTTCTGCCCCACATAGAAATCAGTTTAGGAAACGAGTTCAAACGAGTCGATAGCGAACGCCCGCCAGTGCGCAGCAAATTTATTATAGTCAATGTGGTACATTGAGGCTGGATGCAAACTCTCGCCGGACGAATCAGGTGAACTTCTTTACCCGGTGTGGGCTCCACGCGACAAGCAGCAACCGCGTACCCACTGTGCCTGTGGACGATCTAAACCGGTTGCGAGCTTCCCGCCATCTATGGATCGACCGAACCGTTAGGATGATCTTGGCTTCTTACCGCGCCGGCGATCTTTGCCACTAACTCCGCCAGCGGTAACCTGTTGGTCCGCTCGAAGTATCGAGACGCCGACTATCTCGTCTCCTGGCGCAACGTTCATCAATTTTACCCCCATAGAGGTGCGCCCCTGCTTCGAGACACCTTGCACGGCCGTACGCACAACCAGCCCTTCCCGTGAGATCACAAAAATCTCATCTTTCACGGTGACCCCGCTGACCGCCGCGATCAAGCCGGTCTTGTCGTTAATGGTGCCGGCAATTACTCCTTTGCCACCACGTTGTTGTAGCCGAAATCCTGTTACCGATGTTCGCTTGGCGAATCCCTGCTGGCTTACTACCAATATTTCGCCCTTGGGCCGCACGACCTCAGACCCGATGACCCTATCGTCTCCTTCCAACGAAATGGAGCGCACACCGCCGCTGGCCCGTGCCGAAAGGCGTATATCGCTCTCACTCATCCGTAACGCTTGGCCATTCTCGGTTAAGACGATGATGTGGTCCATCCCACTCGTAGTGTGAACTTTGATAAGCTCATCGCCTTCGTTCAAGGCCATAGCGAGTAGGCCATTCGCTCGCACTGATGCAAAGCCACTAAGGGCGACTCGCTTGATCTTGCCCTGCCGGCTCACTAGGACGAAGTGTTCG
This sequence comes from Chloroflexota bacterium, assembly GCA_965220775.1. Taxonomy (GTDB): domain Bacteria; phylum Chloroflexota; class UBA6077; order FW602-bin22; family JBCLEL01. The sequence continues at coordinate 2,213,088 of OZ244845.1, read as the reverse complement.
GCCAGATCGAAGCTCGGCACGTTGACGACGGCGGTGACGGTTTCCTCCGGCAGGATGCGAATGAGGTTAACCAGAGGGGTCCCGCGACCGCCTCGGGTGGATTCCGGCAACTCAAAAGCCCGGGCGTGATAAACGCGTCCCTGATTGGTGAAGAACATGACGTGGTCATGGGTGTTGGTCACCAGCAGATGCTGGACGGCATCGTCCTGGCGGGTAAGAGTAGTCATCAGACCCTTTGCACCGCGGTTATGGACACGGTAGCTATCCTTTGGTAGCCGCTTCGCATAGTCTTTACCACTGACGACGACTATCACGTCGGCTTCGGGGATCAAGTCCTCCTCGCGGAACTCGGCCAGCTCGCGGGCGAATATGTTGGTCCTACGCTCGTCTCCGTACCGCTTTTTCAGGGCGAGCAGATCGTCCCGGACCATGCGCAAGATCTTTTCGGGATTTTCTAAGATGTCCTCCAGTTTGGCGATGAGCTTAAGTATCTCGCTGTACTCCTCCAGGATCCTGTTACGTTCGAGGGCAGCCAGCCTCCGCAACTGCATATCCAGCACTGCCTGCGCCTGTATTTCAGTCAACTTGAATCGCGTCATCAACTGTCCGCGAGCAGTATCGGCGTTGGAGGACTGACGAATCGTTCGGATGACCGCGTCGAGATTGTCGAGCGCGATCTTGAGACCTTCAAGGACGTGCGCGCGCTGCTTTGCCTTGTTCAAATCAAAAATCGTGCGACGAGTGATGACGGTGTGCCGCCAGTTGAGATGGTGAACTATCATCGACTTCAACGTCAATAGACGCGGCTGGCCGTCGACCAGCGCCAACATGTTGAACGAGAAGTTGCTGCGCAGTGACGTGTGGCGATAGAGTTGATTGATCACCTTGGGCGGCATAGCATCTCTCTTTAGCTCTACCACGATCCGCATGCCACTCCGATCGGATTCGTCACGTAAGTCCGAAACGCCATCGATTCTCTTGGCCCGCACCAAATCGGCGATTTTTTCAATGAGATTCGCCTTGTTTACCTGGAAAGGCAATTCGGTGATAACGATTTGATAGCGTCCGAGGCGGGTCTCTTCGGTAGTGACCCGTCCAGAGACAACAATCTTGCCGTGGCCGGTGGCATAGGCGGTCTTGATGCCCTCGACGCCTTGGACGATTCCAGCGGTCGGGAAATCCGGTCCACGAACATACTTCATGAGTTGGTCGGGTGTGATGTCGATCATCTGGTCGATTACTGTTTGAAACGCCTCGGTGCGCAGACGATTGTTTGGGCGTTTCGCCAGCTTGGCGGCCTCATTCTCGATTGTAGGCCGTAGCTCATCTGGAACACTCTTTAACGCAGCGGCCAATTCAGAAGTGGCGAGCGGCGTATTCATGACCCTCGGCCACAACAGACCGAAAGGAACGCCCTTGTCGATACACTTTTCGTAGAGGTCTAGGGCCATGGTCATGGCGTTGACGATCTCGCTAAGGTTGTGAGGTGGGATATTGGTCGCCATACCGACCGCGATGCCAGACGCGCCATTGATCAGCAAATTGGGCAAGGTAGCCGGCAGGATCGCAGGCTCATTCAAGCTGTCGTCGAAGTTTGGCGTGTAGTCGATGGTTTCTTTGTCAATGTCGGTCAGCATCTCTTCGGCAATGGCTGAGAGTCGCGCCTCGGTGTAGCGCATTGCCGCCGGCGGGTCGCCGTCGACCGAACCAAAGTTGCCCTGGCCATTTATGAGCGGGTAGCGCAGAGAAAAGGGCTGGGCCATTCGTACCATTGCCTCATACACCGGTCCATCGCCGTGGGGATGGTACTTGCCCAATACCTCGCCAATAATGCGGGCACTCTTCTTGTATTGGGTATTTGCGCGGATGCCCAACTCGTGCATCGCGTAAAGGATGCGTCGTTGGACAGGCTTCAAGCCATCACGCACGTCAGGAAGCGCCCGGGAAGTGATTACGCTCATTGCGTAATCTAGATACGCCCCGCGCATTTCGTCTTCTATGCTTACCGGCTTGATACGACCTGCGTCCAAATTGCTGTCACCGTCCTATTCGATAGCCACTCACGGCTTGTTCGATTTTTACTAATTTACCCTAATCGTTCCCGTCGAATCTCTCGGCTCATTGGTCTTTCGCTTGGTCTGTGCCAAGCAAATTAATCCACCGAGATCTCGTGCATCACACACATTTTTCTCTAATCGGTATGACAATAGTGCAGACGCGGCTCAAGCGGCCCAGCCGGCCGGCCACGTCGCTTTTCCAGACGGAGAACGGAATCGGGGGTTAGTGGAGAATTGCGTAGGGTTACAACTCTCTGGATAGAGCTAATGAAGCCACGCTTAGATTTTACCAACTGTCTGCCCATAATGATAGTCATGGGCGCGGCGTCCCGGTGTTTTTCGATTCTCGACCCCAGGATGGTCACGGGAGCCGCCGCTGCGACTTCCGGTCGACTTGCCTGGCGATTTGTTTTGCATTTTTACGTTTTTAGGAGCGGACCTGAGTTGGTCGAAAGGGGCCGGTGATGCTCTTTCGATGCTGGGACCCGGGCGACTACAGGAGCCGTCCACCCGACTGCCGGCGGGCTTGTCTGGAGATTTGTTTTGCATTTTTGCGTTCTTGGACGCGGACCTAGGTAGGTCGAAAGAGGCCGGCCGGGTTTTTCGGTTCTCCACCTAAGGCGGCTCGAGAGCGGCCCCTGCGATTGGCGATGGACTTGCCAGGATTCTGGGTTTGGTCCAGCCGGCATGGCCGCGACCGCCGTCCTTACGACGGGCGGCGCGGATGTACGAACAATTGTTCATAATTATACGATGTTAGGACTGATGCCGCACGAGTTGACGGAGGTTTGCAAGGGTCGTTCGATTGCAAAGCGGGGGCGGATCATAGAGCGTTCCCGATGTCCGGGGATGGACGTGCCTATGGGTTGCGATGCCCCTTGGGGATTAAGAGGTGGTGGTTGCGTTCTTAGAAGTAGTCGATGTATTCAACGCTTGGAGGCTCAAGGTCCTCCCCGACCGACTTTAGTCCAAGGTCAATGCCGCCAAGATGGCAATACGTCTGGTAGCTGCATCGAGCGCATTCCCCCAGATCGGTCGTCTGCGGAAAATCGACCGTTTCCAAGATATCCTTGACTTCTCGACGCAACCACGCGTCGATTGATTTGTGACGTTCTGCCGAGTGTTCGACTCGGATGGTCTGGTCGGGCTCAGTCACGAAGTGAAAATACATATCTACACCGGCCGGCTCCAATGTTCCGAATCCCATTGAACTGGCCGCCTCTACGAGCAGGTATGGATACAACCTGGCCTGACACGATCCGGCAATAATTTCAGCAGGTGGAGGCGCCGAAGTCTTCCAGTCGAAGATCGTCAGCCGGCCCTCCTCGGTCCGCCAGATCAAATCGGGCCGGGCCACTACAACAGCACCCTCAATTGCCAGCGCGATCTCTTGCTCCACCATCTTGGGGCCGCTGCCAATATCCGGCGGCCGGCTAGAGAACTGTCGCCACAAACGGCCGAGAGCTGGGTCATCCTCCTCAACGTCGACGGGATCGATCTCTGCGCCAGCCAACCAATCGCCGACGAGTCGATGGAAAGCTCGCCCCAATCTGGCCGGTTCTCTGTTACTCGGTAGATCGAGCATCGATAGGCCGGGCCAATCTAACATGCGCAGATTTGCGAGCTCGAATCGACGCCGGCATCGGTCAAAGGCTTCCAGAGCAGCGCAGCTCAGCCGCAGCCGGCGGGAGTCGGGCTGGAGACCAACTGGTCTTTTCAACAATTGTTCATCAACCCAACAACTCCGCGTCGTCGAAAAACATCACGCTGCGATGGTCCAAACGCTTCCTAAAGGATGTTCCCGAAGTCTTTGATATGCCCGAAGGAATCATCTCCTTCGCCGAAAATAGCGAAGGTTTAACCGTGACCCCTGTATCGGGGTACGGAGCAGGCGTCAATCCTCTCCCATCGAGCGCGAGGAAGAAATTTCCTCCATGCAGCGTCTTTTGAAACACTTTCTCAGAGATCAATGAGTAGCCTGCCGGCTTTTCCAATTGGAAGGTGATCGACCAATTCTCCCTTGCCGGATACGACCATCGAACCCCCAAAGTAGCAGCCGAACCCACAATCATCGGTCAGAAGATTCGTCATCAGCGTAGTAACTCCCATCCGTCTCACGCGCTCTGCGTATACATATCGTTCCTCCCGGTGCCACTGCTCGCTATCGGCTACTTCGCTGTCAAAGCAGCGGGCGAATGGATATAGCAACCAATCGGGACGCAATTCACGTACTTGCCGGATCAGGTTGTCGTCAAATAGATCGCCGCAGATCAAAAATGCAACGGTGCCGAACGGCGTTGCCACTTTGCCAACCGCAGACCCCTGTCTATAGACGGAGGGATCCGCGGCTCGACCATGCCAGTGTGGATCAATCCGGCGGTATTTGAGTGCGATGGTTCCATCAGGGCTTAGGAGTAGGGCGCTGTCATAGAGCCGATCGTGCTCCCGTTCATACAACCCTATCGCCACCCAAATGCCTCTGTCGCGGGTCACACTGGCCAAGACATTGGTTGTCGGTCCTGGAATGTGCCGCCCGAGCGGCAGGTCGTGGCCAGGACAGTCAATCGTAATGAAGCCGGTCAGTGCGGCCTCACAAAACAACACCAAATCAGCCCCGGCATCCGCTGACTCATGGGTCATCTGAACGATATTGTTTAGGGTGGTCTGCTGGTCTTCACCCATATGATGCACGACAAGGGCCGCTCTCACTGTGCTACTTCGCCAGGTCCATACTGAGCGCGCCTCCTTGGTGTTCCTCTCGATGGGTTTTCTCGGCCCCTTCTCACGATATACTTGTTCAGCACTCTATAGGCGAGTGTAGGGAACAGCGGCTCCCGCCTCTCCTCATCTTCGGCACGCAAGAACTTATGGTAACTCATTGATAGAGCCTTCTTTGCCCTAGTGATCCCAACGTAGACAAGACGCAGGCGCTCGGCTATGTATTCAATCTCCGGCGGAGGTTGGTTGACACGTCCTCCCGGCACACGTGCGCTCAGGTCGCCGATGGCCCGCTCAACAGCGTAGGCTTCTTCGCTCTTGTCTTCGAAGAACTTGCTCGCCGGATCGGAGGGAAAGTGCCATTCGTTCAGGCCAGTCAGATAGACCACATCCCACTCGAGCCCCTTTGCCCGATGGTAGGTTGATACAGTAATGATACCCTTACGCGGCTGATACACGGAGCTGTTCGAGTCGCTGATCGAGATCGACACGTCCGTCGCCCGCCGCCGATCGAGATGCGATGCGACTTCGGCCAAACCAAATTCCGGGTGCTCGCGCATCAGCCGGCTCAAGTATCTCGCAAGATTCGCGCTAAAGCCGGCCATTTCCGCCGGCATGCGGAGCTCAATCACCAACGTGGCGATCAACTCTTCGATGGGTAGAGTTGAAGCTCGGAGCCAGGCCGCGGCTTCACCGGCGAAGCGGGCAGCTTCTTCCAGGTCCGCCAGCAATGCAGGCGAGCGGGCGGGCGGGCGTCCGCTCAGTAGCTCGCGTCCATCCGACCGAAGTATGGCGCTGACCTTGGCCCGCGCGGTGCCGGGTTCCAGCTCCCAATAGCCGGCTTTCAAGCAACGCTCGAAGAATTCGGCCAATAGCCTAGCTTGGTGGGGCTGAGCAAAGAAAGCGATTGCCGACGCAATCAACTCCATAACTTTCTGTACAGCCGGATTAGATTCGAGCAGTTGGTCGCACTCGAGACCTTTTTCTCTTAGGGCGGCCGCCATCGTCTCGCCAATCCGATTAGTTGGCACCAATATCGCGCCCGTGAGAATGTGCCCTAGTACGAGGAGGTTGCTCCACTGTTTAACGATGAACCGGCTCTCATCGTCGAAACTATGGAAACAACGGTCAAGCTTCAATTCGGTCCAATTCGGTTCGTCATTCCGCGTTTGACCCGCTTGGTCGACGACTTGGATTTCGGCCGGATCGAAAGCTAGTTTGCGAATACCCTCTACCGGATGGTTGCGACGAGTCCAGTCCACCAGAAAGTTAGCCATTGACGCGATGGCCGGAGAGCTACGGGCCGATTGACCCAGCTGCTCACGCTGAACGCCGGCATTTTGGAAGAAGCGGCGAAAGCCGGCGGGGTCGGCTGAAGTGAACGTACCCATTATCGACTGGTTCGAGTCGCCGACCCGTATCCAGTTGTTCGCCGGGCCGGCTAGCTTGGCCAGCATCCTTTCCTGGAGGGGAACGCTGTCCTGTGCTTCGTCTTCGAGTATGTGACTCCAGCGACGCCGGAAGTCTTCAATTACGTCGGGTTGTTCGCTGAGAAGTCGGTCCGCGTGGAGCGCGAGGTCGTCGAAATCCAATGCCCTTAGGTCGTCCAGCCGGCGTTGATATTCATGGTAGACCCAACATCCCAACACCAGAGGATCACGAGGATCCGATGACTCCCGCAAGACACGTTCGATTTCATCTGGGTCCAAGCGGTGATGTTTGATCCACCTGGTGAGCCTGCCTCCGATTTTCCGGATGAAATCAATCCTACCCCTGCGGAATCTGTCGGCCTGGTACCTGCTATTTACCGACTCTTCGCCGCGCCAGCGATCCTCGTACTGGGAGAAATGATCTGTGGCTATGAGCTCGAACTGCTGAGACGACTCCTCCTGCGACAATACGGTCGGCTCATCATCAAAGCCTATCCGTTCGCCATGCTCGGAAAGGATCATGTAGGCTAGGGAATGCAGGGTAGCCACGTGGAATCCGGCCGGAGGCAGGCTCGCGTCGGAGAGAAACTGGTCCACCCGCCGGCGCAAGTTGGTCACGGCGACGTTCTGGTAGGTGACTATTAGTATTTCGCCGGCGCCACCGGCTATCAAGCGAGCGGCGATGGACGCCAGAGCCGTGGTCTTGCCACCGCCTGGGACGGCCATCACGGCCATGGGTCCGGCGGCGTATGCGGCAACTCTCTCCTGATCGGGCCAGAGCTTCATCGGCATCCCTTGGTTTGGGGATTGAGGGGGCAGCCAGGTGGAGGTGTTTGAGGGTCATTTGCGTGACCCATGCCTCCCCGGGGTTCCGGCCAGGTATCGAGATGCGGGACATGCTTTCGCCGGAATGTCGAGAGTCTTTTTGCCCTCACCTCGACCCTCTCCCAATGGGAGAAAGAGATCTGACGGCTTGTGGTGTCAGTCTCGTTGGAGCAGGTTCGATGGTGCGCCGGCCATGTCTCCCCGGGATTCCCACATGCGCGGGAATCACCATGGACTTTCGCGGGCCATATCAGAGGATGAAAATGGTGGGGTGCCGGGTTCTTGCCTATTGTGTGGCCATCTTGCCTCTCCCCTCCCCTTCTGGATTCCGGCCCTCGCCGGAATGACGAATTCGGTGAGAGGAGCCATCTAGCCCGGATCGGAGTCCGGGACATGCTTTCGTACCGATGACGGGGACCGTCTATTTTCGTACCGACGTCAACCGAAAGAATGCCAATCGGTTTCATGCCACCGGGGCCTCTGGAAAAACGGGATCGATAGTCTTCGTCACTGCCCGCCACAAGGCGCCACTAGTATTGCCACCCTCCTCACAACCGATGATGTTTACGCCATTCCGCGCCCGCGCGGCCAGCCCTTGAACAACACGGGCCAACGCAACTGTCTGTGCCGAACTCTTGGCCCGCACATCCCATACACGGTCGTACGGCCAATTTTGCAAGAGGATACGTGAGTTTGCCAACGGGCGTGCGGGCGGCTCCCACCAAGCTGGGGAGCCAGCGTCCAGCCAAAACTGGTAGTCGCACGTCAGGTCGCCAGTCAGAAAAGTGTGAACTGGCATCAAGTAGACCACTCCCGGAGACAGGCTAGGATCGTCATCGGCCTTTGCTGGCGTCACTCGCATCGAAAGCATTTCCAGGAAACGGGCGCCGGACGCCGGCGATCCGCCAGCGAACACTTCGGGTCCCAATTCTACGAAGCGACGGGCTGCGTGTTGCAGCCGGCTGAAGTCAGCCGCAACGTCGGATGGTGTTCGCAACGGTTGGTACGAGCGGGCAACTACCTCTCCAAACAGCCTGCGCACGAACAGATCGACCGACAGCTCTTCCCCGGTCTGATACGCTGCCGACCATCTTTGTAGGAAATTGTATTGCGCCACCGACTCTTCACCCACCTCCTCAACAATCCTGCTCTCGGTGATTCGGGCCAGGCTACCATTCGACTTGAAACCCGACCTGTCGAGCAAGAGTGACGCGGTGACGGCGTCCAGGTTCAGGAACACCATGAGCGCCAAGCGTAGATCGTCATACCTCACCGGGCTCGCCCAGCGTGGATGAAGCAATCCCGCGACGGCATGGAATGCTCGGACACACGGTCTGTCGATAAGCGCCTCACCTGGTTGACGGACTTGCAGGGGGATGCCGTTTTTCGACAATCCATCCTTTACCAGGAGAGCCAGCAGGCCGTCTACGTAGGGAGAAAGCAAACACACCCGCTGCCCGCCGCCGTCGGGGCCGTTCACAATGGCGTTCGCTCGTTCGACTACTAAGTCGATCATCCCGATCCTTGTTCGACTGAGCCAGACTTCGAAGTCCTTGTCGGAAGGGGGGGTAGACCGCCCAGTTGCCTCGCTTCCTAACAGGATGTCAGCGATCGCCCGGTCGACGGATGGTTCTGCCGTGCGCCGGACTTGTCGGTCGAGGCGCGGGATGAGCTCATCTACGCCGGCTGGATAAGCGCCAAGAAACTGGCGGAAGCCAGCTTGCTCGTCCACAACGAATAGAGCCTCCTCCGCATGTTCGGCGAGATCGACAAGAAACTGTTGGGAAACGTGTGGGTGCTCTTCGAGGTTGTCGGCGAGCAGGTACCGGGCTCTATTCCTTTGACTAGCCAGAGCGGTTATCTCCGACTTCAATACGTGCCTGAAATACTCGACAAGTAACGAGACATCGATGAGTCCGTTTTGGGCACAAAACTGGCGATATTCCTCTAAAGTCGCGTGGGCTTGATCAAAATGCTCCAGTCGGATCTGTTGGCCCTTCCAAGTAGCCTTCAGGCGGTCGATGGCGTCAGATAGCGATCGATCGTTCAGGGCAGCACTGTGAGCGGTATCCAGAAGTTGAGCCACGATGCGTTCGGGCCGGATACGCAAGCCGCGAAAGTACCCTCTGTTGCGCATCATCGATTCGACTATCTGACGCAGATGGTATTGAGCGAGATCATTTGCCAGAGGAACAGGGTAAAGACGGCGTCGGCTAGGTGCAATTAAGTCGCGCACACATGGCCAATAACGTGCAACCGTGGCGCCGGCGATACCAAAGTAAGTGTCGAAACGGGGAGTTGCTCCGGCGGGCAGATCGAGCGAGTCGACGTACTGACGCATTTGTTTGGCAACCGATCGATTGATCGTCACCACGGTGATCTGAGTGCCGGGGGCGCCGTCCAACAATAGCTGGCCCAAGCGAAGCCTGAGGAACGTCGATTTGCCGGTACGGGCCGGACCAGTCAGTAGTGTCTTCTGTCCTGCAAAATCACTCAACGCTCGCCGTGCCTCCGGCAAAGAACACCTTGGATTTCTTCTCAGCCAAAATTGTGAGCGTTCGATCGGAACCGCGGGCGTCACTAAGGCCGAGTGAGCGGACTGCCAATACTCAGAGGATTACCATGGTAATAAAAGTCTGGCGACCGATGTTGCGCGAAAAGGCGGAGAAATAGAGACCGGCCGAGCCTCCGCTCGGCCGGTCTCAGTGAAGTTTCGATACTACGGGTCGGAGACGCCTATTATCGTTCGATCGGCACGCCGACCATGCTGCCCCATTCGGTCCAAGATCCGTCGTAGTTTCGCACGTTCGGATAACCGAGTAGGTATTTCAACGCGAACCAACTGTGCGAAGACCGCTCACCGATTCGGCAATAGGCGACTATGTCTTTGTCGGCGGTGATTCCTTTGCCCTCGTATATGTCTCTCAACTCGTCGGCCGACTTGAAGGTGCCGTCATCGTTAACTGCCGTAAGCCAGGGAATATTGGATGCGCCAGGGACGTGTCCGCCGCGCTGGGCGCCCTCTTGAGGCAGGTTTGCTGGGGCCAGCAACTCGCCGCTGAACTCCCCGGGAGAACGCACGTCGACGAGCCCTCGCTCCGCTTGTCCAATGCCTGCCAAAACATCTTCGCGGGACGCTCGCAGACTCTGATCACCTCCGCTGACAGTAGCGCTGCCGGCTGCCGGCTTAGGCACTTCGTTGGTCAGTGCCCGCTCCTCTGATACCCACTTCAGACGACCTCCATTCATCAGTCTGAGGTCGGGGTAACCTGCCATTGTCAGCTGCCAGAACGCCCAGGCGGCAAACCAGTTGTTGTTGTCTCCGTACAGGACGAGGGTGTCGCCATCGTTGACGCCGGATTGGCTCAACAATTGGTTAAGCTGATCAATGCTGATCACATCCCGAACCGGCTGTGTAGTCAGGTCAGTCTGCCAATTCCAACCGACTGCCCCGGCTATGTGGCCGCTGTCATATGCACTTGTGTCTACATCGACTTCTACTAGCTTGACTGTCGAATTGTCTAGATTCTGAGCTACCCATTCCGTGTTTACCAATACATCCGGGTTTGCGTATCCCGATCCCATGCGAACTCAACCTCCAATGTGAGCGAACTGATTCCGATTACTTCGGCAATCGCGAGAAGAAAGAATTGACGCTATTATCTATTAACTAACTCAATATTGTCAAGATATTTTGTCTGACGCAACAGTTCAGGTTTGAGTGTACGTCGCTCCTCCATGTCCGGGAACTGGATAGGCCGAGTCGCCATTCGGGTCCTCAGTAGGCGATCAAGGGGTGATTTCCAACCTATCGATGCCAAATCCACGAGCTGCTCGACCTCATCCCCTCGCCTTGCGTAGTCTTCGACCTAGCCCCCTTTTCCTGGCCAGGAGAAGGGGGATCTTTGTTGTGGGGGACACCCCCGCATCCCCCGGCATCCGCCTGAGGCGGATCGACCTTGCAACCCTTTCCCGGCTTTCCCCGATCAAACGTCCTCCCCTGTGGTAGACCCTCATTGGTGCGATCCGCCTAGGCGGACGCCCATACGGAGCAGGTGCCCCTAAATCTGAACACTTACTATTTGACGCTATTGCTATTGTCTTGTGGCAGGAAGGCGGGGAAAGTCCGTCGCCTTCGCAAGGCCACATCAGGGAGATGAAAACGGTGTGGCGCGGGGTGGTACCACAAAGGCGACATTAATTGGAGTCGCGAACTGGGGCGGGACTCTATTCACCCTCACCTCAACCCTCTCCCAGAGGGAGAGCGCGATTCAGCAGCTTGCCCTGCCAGTTCCTTTGGAAAAGGTTCGCACTTACGCCGGCTACCCCTCCCCTGGAATGACCTAGTCGGTGGGCAGTTGATGAGTGTCGGACTCAGCAGAGCCGTTTTTCTAGCTAAAGGTCATACCGATTTACGCAGGTATGAACTGAGTCTTGATACCTGAGCGGATGCCAGGGAGCCTAGTCGAACGATACGAGAACGTCGTCACCTTGAACGCTCACATCGTAGGTCTTCAGGGGCTCTTCCGCCGGCTCCTGGGTGACCTCGCCGCTGGTGACGTCGAAGCGCGCACCGTGACACTCACACTCGACCTCTACGCCTTCCAGGATTGCGCCGTCGGATAGGGTACACTCTTCGTGGGTGCAGATATCCGACACGGCGTAGATCTTGCCTTCGACGTTTGCCAACAATAAACACTCGCCGTCCACGTCCACGCTCTTGAACTCGCCGGAGCCGATCTCGCTGGCTGCCGCGACCCTCTCTTCTCTAGTCATTGTCGCTCCCTTCCAATTTTGGCTAACTTGTGATTTGTATATTATAGATGGCTACATAATCCGGCGCTGGAAAGGCCGAGTCGGCATTCGGGACCTCAGCCGGCGGTCAAGGGGTGAATTCCAACTCCACTATCTGGTCGACCTCATCCCCTGGCCTCCTTCTCCTGGCCAGGAGAAGGAGGATCTTTGTTGTTGGGGACACCCCCACATCCCCCGGCAAGGGCTTCGCCCTTGCAACCCTCTCCTGGCTTTCCCCGATCTGACGTCGTCGCCTGTGGTAGACGCCCATTGGCGCGATATTACGCCCACACGGAGTAGATACACCCAAATCTGAACACTTACGTTGGGCTACGGCGCTTGACGGGCGCGGCGGTGACCCGAATAATTGTCGTTTGAGGGTGCAACGGATGATGGCGCCGATCCCGACGTTGGCTCACCAGCGGACGTCTGACACAACGTCGGTGCCCTCGTCATCGCACGAATCTACCCGAGGAGCTTGAATTGAGTGCCAGATCACTGATTGCGAGGGCTGATGCCGGCGAGTACTTGAGGGGATGGGCGGTAGCGGTCGCATCGCCTGCCCTAGTGGAGTTTGGCGGCTATGCCGGCTTCGAATGGACCTTCATCGACGTTCATCAGGCCACCATAGACGCAGAAACCTGCGAGAGCATGGTTCGAGCGGCTCAAAACTCTGGGATGGTCCCTATAGTCAGACTTTATCGAAACGACCCGGCCACGATAAGTCTCTATATGGACATGGGCGCGGGTGGCGTGTTGGTGCCTCATGTGAATACACGGGAGCAGGCCGAGGCGATTGTCGAACAGACTCGTTTCCGCCCGGTTGGTCGTCGTGGAAGCAATGCAGCGGCACGCGCCGCTCGCTACGGATTCGTATCGTCCGTCAGAGAGTACCAAGACCGGGTCAACGAGGAATCGATCGTCATAGGCATGATCGAGGAAAAGCAAGCCGTCGATAACTTGCCGGAGATTCTCAAAGTCCCAGGAATCGACATTTTCATGCTCGGACTAATGGATATGGCGGAGTCGTTGGGCGTAGCTGGTCATTGGGAGCACCCCGAGGTTCAGAAGGTGGTAGCGGAGGTAGTAGGACAGGTGCGATCGGCGGGCCGCCACATATGCATTCCGACTATGGACCTGGACAAAGCGGATGAGTGGGCCCAGATTCAACGCGGGCGCGGGGTTAACTTTACAGTAGTCAGCGTGTATCAAGTTCTGGGTCCGGCCACCGAAGAGTTTTTGAAAGCCACAGAATAGGAGGTCATGGTAAGAGAGATGTTCGTTTTGATAGCACAGTTCAAGATCCAAGAAGGACACCGCGATGCCGTTGTCGCGGCGCTAGTCGAAGACGCCGGCAGCTCGGTGAGTGTGGAACCAGGTTGCTACCAGTTCGACGTTAGCCAGGACGAGAGTGATCCTAACACGATCTACGCCTACGAAATATACGCTGACGAGGATGCCTTTGAGGCACACACGCGTACGCCTCATTTGGCTAAGTGGCGGGAGGCTTCGCAGGACGTGATCGAAGCGAGGGTAATCTACCGGGGATCAACAATTTTCCCGGATGACTCCAAGTGGAAGGGCGGATAGACGGAGGCACGTTCGCCGAATAATATTGAGTGATTGACGAATCTCGCGCACTGCCGGAGAATTTCGGCGAGGTTCTGGTACGTCAGATTGCGTGCACCAGCTTGCAACGCCCGACAGGAACTTAGGAGGCTGCCAACATGAAGCTAGGCTACTTCACCATGCCACTGCATCCGCCTGGAAGCAATCAAACCGAAACGCTCGAGGAAGACCTCGAACAGCTGATCCGGCTCGATGAGTTGAAATACGACGAAGCGTGGGTTGGAGAGCATTTTACGAGTGTTTGGGAAAACATACCTTCTCCTGATTTGTTGATCGCCCAGGCCCTGCCCGTTACTAAGCACATGAAACTCGGGACTGGCGTCTCCTGTATGCCAAATCACAACCCGGTCGTGCTGGCTAACAGGATTGCCCAACTCGACCATATGGCCAAGGGTCGCCTTTATTGGGGTATCGGTTCCGGCGGTCTAACGAGCGATCTCGAGCTATTCGACGTTGATTACAAGGGTGGAGAACAACGGGCCATCACCAACGAGGCTCTCGAAACCATCCTTCAACTGTGGGCGGATCCGAAGCCTGGTCTTTATGAGCAGCAGAATGGAAAGCGTTGGCGCTTCCGAGTTCCGGAACCGAACTACGAGGTAGATCTGTACTATCACATGAAGCCTTTCCAGCAACCCCATCCGCCGATCGGCGTAGCCGGCCTGTCACCGAACTCTGAAACATTGGTGATGGCTGGAGAACGAGGCTGGATGCCGATGAGCGTCAACGTCTTGCCGATCAGGATACTCAAGACTCACTTCGAAACCGTGGAGAACAGCGCAAACCGAGTCAATAGACCGGCCGATAGAGCCACTTGGCGAATTGCGCGTGACGTACATGTCGCCGAAACGACCGAACAGGCCCGAAAAGAAGTATTGGAAGGCTGTTTCGCGGAGGTGTGGATCGACTATTTCTTTCCCTTCCTGAGATTGGTGCGAGGGATGGATCTTTTGAAAGAGGATCCAGCAATGTCGGATGAAGAGGTCGACGTGGAGTACCTGTTAGACAATACGTGGATCGTGGGAGACCCGGATGAATGCGCCCGCAAACTTCGCAAGCTGCACGAGGACGTCGGCGGATTCGGCGTATTGTTGGCTATGGGCCACGAATGGCGTCCCAAGGAGATCTGGGATCGCTCGATGACATTGTTGGCAGAAGAGGTTATGCCTCAGCTCCAAGACTTGAGTTGAGAGCCCAAGAAACCTTCGCTCTTGTAGGTTACCGCACGCCGTTTCGGCGTAAATCGGTCTAAGTTGGCGATAAAGGAGTTAGCAAATGCACCTCAAGACTCTCGATCACGTGACGGTAATGGTCAAGGACCTCGACCGTTCACTAGAGTTCTATCGCGACATGCTTGGCCTAAAGGTCATCACTTGGGTAACCCACGACGGTCCGGAGATATCGACAATGGTCGATTTGCCCAACGCCAAGATGCGCGAGGCGCGAATGGTAGCTCCTCAGACCGGCAACATAATAATTGATTTGATCGAGTGGGTGGAGCCCAAAGGCGGAAAGAGCACCAACGACATCAACGATGCCGCCACGGCCCACGTCGCCTTCGGAGTCGAAGACATCGATGCCGCGTACGAGGACCTCAGTTCAAAGGGGGTGAAGTTCGTTTCACCTCCGGTACTTTTTCCGCCGTCGGACGGTAGTTGGCGGGCACTCTTCTTCTACGATCCGGACGGATTCATGCTTGAGCTAATTGAGCTAAAGGACTACCCGTCGGTATTCGCCGGCAAGCTGGATGACCTGGGAGACGAGGCGCCAAAATTCGAATGAATATCCGCGTCGGCGGGTGTCACGGCGGGTTGGCGAATCGGGTTTGTCTGTCCCACCGAGGGCAGTTTGACAGCGCATCTTGGGGACTCTTGTGGGAATAGAGGGAATCGTCTTTACCGCTCCCGGAGTTGTGGAGCTAAGGGACGACCTCGAGCTGCCGGAGCTAGGGCCGGGCGACATAGAGATAATTACCAAGGCGAGCGGCGTCAGTCCGGGGACTGAGAAAAACCGGCTGTTCGGCGGAAATTGGGCGGTGGGATATCCGTCGGTATCCGGCTATCAGCAGGTGGGACTAGTCGGCCGGGTCGGGAACGGTGTGATAGGGCCAAACACCGGTCAGCGGGTGTACGCGCACGATTGGGGACACCCATTCGTGGGACAAACCGCGCGCCCAGGCGCCCACGCCGCTGCACGGATAGGGCCGGCGGATGACGTTTTACCAGGAACGCGACCAGCAGACGAGCAGGTGGACGTGGATCAGGTCGACTCGTTCGGCAGGATCAGGCGGAACCGCTACGTCACCGTCCTGCCGGACGATATATCAGATGGGGAAGCCGCATTTCTATCTCTGTCGAGCATCGGGCTACATGCTAGCGGCAGAGGACAGATTGGAGTCGGCAGCCGGTGTCTAGTGCTTGGACTGGGGTTACTCGGTTTGTTTTCCGGGCAAGGCGCAGTGGTAAGGGGAGGCACCTCCGTTGGCGTCGACAGAATTCCTCTTCGTCTCGAAAAGGCGATGGAAGTGGGATTCGAGTCGGTCTTGGACTTCAGTCGCGATACATATTGGAAAGATTTGGCAAGTCTGGGTCCGTTCGACGTGGTAATAGAGACGACGGGCAACAACGAACTTATCGACGAGGTGATGACCCGCGGATTGATCAGGCGGGGCGGGCGATTCGTGATGGTCGGCGGACGTTGGAAGGTAAGCTACGACTTCAGTCTAGCGCACCTGTACGAAGTGAGCATGGTTCAGACCGAGCACCATACTTACGACGAGGTTCAGCAAGTAATCCGCTTGCGTAGAGCCTGCAGGTGGAAAATCGGTCCCTTGCTCACTCATTTCATTCGTCCAGACAAGGCCAAGCAAGTTTGGGATATGATTCTCAATGATGAAGACTCGTTGGGGGTGGTTTTTGAATGGGGGAACGGGTAACGTAGTATCTATGCCAGTTGAGCATTTAGGGAGGACACACAAGCAAATGTTCGCCGCTCTGCGAGAAAACAATTCAGTTATCAATGATCCTGACAGAATTCGCGCGACGATGGAGGAACAGGGCTATCTCTTTATTCGAGGGCTACTCGATCCTGAGGTCGCGCTTCGACTCAAGAGGGATATGATTGCGACCTTGCGATCGTACTATTTCATAGAGGACGATGGATCAACTGACCCTATGTGGAGTGGCGGACCGCTTCCTACCGAAGAGGAGTGGATGCGGGTTTATGGAAGACTGGTGGCGCTGCCGTCGTTAAAGGCTTTGGCGAACTCTCCCGAGGTTATCGGGATAATGCGTCACTTAGTGGGTGGACCGGTGCGCGTTTGGAGGCAAAAAATCACTCGCTGCGTCTATCCCGACCCCGAGAGTACGGTGGCCCGCGGGGCCGGCCCCCATCAGGACGCAAACCCATCCTTTGGTTACAACGCGGACGAGTTCTTTACCACGTGGTTTCCGCTCATGGACATCAACGAATCGATCGGCGGGCTGTCGGTTGCGCCGGGCTCGCACAAACACGGCGTGGTGGAGCACGCGGGCATCGTCCCGAGCACTCAGAAGCTCGAAGCTAGCCGGGCCGCATCGGTGGTAGCGCCGGAGGAACTCAGGTGGGCGGCCGCGGAATACCGCCCTGGTGACGTGGTGATGTTCAGTTGCCGCACGATCCATAGGGGGATGCCTAACCACTCGGATCGTATACGACTGTCGGTCGATTGCCGCTACCAGCGCCGTGGGGCCAGAGTGACGTGGTTGGCGAGAGCGACCGCTAAGCAAACGAGGCTGGTGGGCCAGCGAATCGACGAAACATTGTCGAGCCGGGCCTATTGGGTCCGGACGCGGGCGGGTGACGACGTACTCGATGAAGTGCGCACGCGGATGATGGAGGAACGTAATCCGAGTTTGGACCGGGCCGTCGAGCTAGTTGCGGAAATACGGAATCGATAGCAGCAGTCGAGCGTCACCGGTCTTTTGGTGCCGGCGAGGCTGTTGCTCCTGATGCCACACATAACACACCGATTTGAGGCTCCAACGTTAGAGATGTTTGTGCGTTTTATAGCGCCCATTAATCCCCGATTGTTGCTGGTAGTCGTGTGTCTCTTGACGTTGGTAGCAACCGCCTGTGGTGCGGGAGACGAAACGTCTGAGGCCACGCCGGCGGAGGGCGAGGTGACCTCCCTGGAGGACGCGACTGCGACGCCGGGGCGGTCACAAATACCTACAAGGACTTTAACGAGTCTTCCAACCACCACGAAGATTCCATCTTCCCCTGACCTAACTGCAACGGCGGCGCAAGCTACGGGGAACGCTGATTCATCTGGTCAACCCGCGGCGGATAGTTCAATGTCACCCACGATCACTCCGGAATCGACTCCAGACACGCGCACTAAGACTTGCGTGGTTGGGAACACGGGTGGAGAGGGAGTATTCATTCGCTCGGCACCTCAGACTGGGGAAAAGATAGAAGCGTGGTGGGATGGATCTAAGATGGTGGCGATAGGCCCTGACGAGGTCGCCGGGGGCCGGAGTTGGAAAAACGTCCGGGATCCCGACGGCAACACCGGTTACGTAGCCGCCGAATATCTTGAATGCGGTATAGAAGAGGGAGAGATCGAGGAAACTGCGGCAGAGCCAATCCAGCCACCTACTCCTAACCCGGACCCCAACGTACCAATCTGCGTAGTGGTGAATACCGGCGGAGACGGAGTTTTCATACGCCGCAATCCCAATTCGGAAGAACCGATCAAGTTGTGGGACGAAGAAACCGAGATGGCGGTTGTCGGCAAGAACGTACTGAGTAACGGCCTAAGATGGAAGCACGTCAGAGACCCGGACGGTAATATTGGATACGTTGCCGCTAATTATCTTGGGTGCCCTGAGGCAGGCGAGCCGCCTGAGTCGTAGTCGATACTACCAAGCCCAAATTCTGAATGCGGGCGACCGTTTGACCTGATCATTGTGCCAATCTCCCCAGACAACATACGGTCAATATCCGACCGTTTAACCTAGTTTCACCCAGGTTTATTCCTTCTACTACTGTGTCGCTGGAGATGCTCCAAATACCGCGAAGGAAGGGAAATGTGCTGGATCAACATCAAGACACGATCAAGAAAAAGATCATTCAGCATTTTGGATCTGGCGAGAAAATGCGATACTCGCATTGGTAGTAGCGGTGGCGATAGTGGGAAGTACGCTGGTGGCAGGCCTTGCGGGCGTGCTTACAACGCTGGCATTGAAGTCACTTCGTCTAGATCCGGCGCTCGCATCCGGAGTAATACTGACGACATTTACCGACGTGTGCGGGATCTTGTTGCTATTCGGTTTGTCGTTGACCTTCTTGCCGGTACTGCTCTAGAATGAGTCGCGCAGTACTCTTTCTTGTCGGAACCCGGCCGGACGCCAGGGCATGAAGATTGGTGCTGTCCACTTCTCCTCTGGATTCCGGCCCCGTATCGGGGTACGGGGCGTGCTTTCGCCGGAATCGCCGATGGCCTTGTGGAGGCCGCGTAAGGGGATGAAAATGGTGGGGCGCCGGATGGTACAAACAGGGCGCGCTGCCCGGTGTGCCCTGAGCTGGGGACAAGTTCCAGCGCTACGTTTTTCTCGGTGGACCTAGTCCGTTGTTTCTTGACTGTCGTTTTTCCTCGCGGCCACGGTTCGTGGATTCTCGCCTCCGCGTGATGAGGAGACGCGTGGACGGAATGACGAGAGCGGGGGATGGTGGAGGTCTAAGTCACCTTGGAAGTTGCATGAAACCATGTACGGATCAGTCGACGAGCGGTCGCCACCAGGGTCCATATCTTTGGGTTCTAACGTCGGGGGGCAATACAATTACGATCGGGTCATTGACACACTCGGTTGAGGCAAGGAACTAGGATGCGATTGAGAATCTTTCAGCCCAGGCCAACGCTGTCAGAAGAGGAAGTCCACGTCGGGTTGCGGATGCTGACATGGGAAGGCGTGGCGTCGATGGGATTGGGGAGCGTCACGGCTGGTGGAATATTGGCCGCGTTCGCACTAGCTCTCGGAGCCAACAACTTCCAAATCGGCGTTCTAGCGGCTATCCCATTTATCACTCAGCCGTTCCAGCTACTCTTCGTCATACTGATTGAACGTCTGAGAAAACGCAAAATTATAGCCGTTCCCGCGTTCTTCCTAGCGCAGTCCTTGTGGATTCTCGTTGCTCTTATTCCCGTATTCATGGGGGTGCCGAGCGCTTTGGCCATATCGGCCCTGATGGGACTGACAGCGGTTCGCGGTTTTCTCGCGGCTGCTACGAGCGCCGGCTATAGCAGCTGGCTAAGAGACATCGTGCCGCAGCAGATTATTGGTCGGACCTTCTCGCGGAGGCTCATGTTTGGCACTATTGCTGCGGCGGCGATCGGGATTGCTGCGGCATTGTTCATCGACTACTGGCGCGCCCAAGCGTCGGAAGAAAACGCCCTGCTGGGATACACGATCGTGATTGCCCTGGGAGCTTTGGTGCTGGGCATACCTAGCGCGATATTCATGGCGCGAATGCCAGAGCCTCAGATGCCGGCGCAGTCTGGCCCCCAACCCTCGCCGTTAAGGATGCTCGCTGCTCCATTGCGGGACAAGAACTTCCAACAACTCATGAAATTCCTATTCACCTGGGGATTCGCGCTGAATCTGGCAGTCCCGTTCTTCGCGATCTACATGCTTCAACGGCTAGAGATGCCTCTCTCGGAGGTCATGGCGCTCACGGTGTTGAGCCAATTGGTCAATGTTCTCTTCTTCCGTGTATGGGGACCGTTGATCGACAAGCTTGGCAACAAGGCTGTGCTGTCGGTAAATGCGTCCCTGTACATTCTTGTCATAATCGGATGGACATTCACTACTCTGCCCGAACGCCACGATCTTACGATACCTCTGCTGGTATTGCTGCATTTCCTCGCCGGCGCGGCGGGGGCCGGAATCAGCGTGGCGGGAGGTACAATCGGAATGAAACTATCGCCCAAAGGCCAGGCAACGCCTTACCTAGCTGGTGCGTCGCTGGCTGGCAACCTCGGCGCCGGTATCGGTCCACTAGTTGGCGGACTCTTCGCCGACTTCTTCAGCGTCAGGCAGATAACGGTTGAGTTCACGTGGATGGATCCGGGCGGGTCATTGGAGATTCCGGCCGTTCATCTCACCGGATACGACTTCCTTTTCGCGATCGCATTCATCATTGGGCTGATCACCCTGAAGACATTGACCACGATACAAGAAGAGGGTGAGGTTGGGCGAGAGGTTGTGATGGAGGAACTCATGGCGGAATCGAGAGAGTTTACCCAGGCCATGAGTTCGGTACCTGGACTGCAGTTCGTGACTCAGTTTCCTCTGAATTACCTTCGACAGGTTCCGGGAATGGATGTGGCGTTGGGCGTTACAGCGTACCAGATAGCGGCGGCGACCCGGGCGGCGGTGACTGGAACGACCTTGGTTGGACGGACCGCCAGATCAGGCGCATCTTTTGGAATGAGAACCACGGCGCACATCGCGGAAGAGGTAACCGGGGCGTTGTCGGAGATTGTGGGACAGACTACCGGAATTGGTGAAACAGGTGTCGACGTGGCTCGTCACGCGGCGCGAGGCGTCGCGCACGCGGCTGGCACCGGAGGTGAGTCCGCGATAACTGTGGTGCATGAGTCGACGAAGGCAGTCATGGACGTACTAGGTCGCACCTCGATGTCTGCCGGCGACGCTGTTCGCGGAGTTGCGTTTGGAGCGATCCAAGGCAGCGGGGACTCCGGCGCCGACCTTGCCGCAGCAGCGGTTGATGTCGTCGAGGTTGCGCGGGAGGAGGCGAGCCGGCTCGGCCTGAGCGAGGAAGAAGCAGTTAGTCAGGCGACCCGAGGATCGCTTGAGGCAGCAGCGGAGATTGGGCCGGAGGCCGTTGCCGAAGTCACGGAGGCATTGTCTACAGATATTCCGGCCGCCAACTCTGAACAGGCTGAATCGGGGTAACCGAGGTACCGCACTTTCGTATCCAGTTGTCGGTCCTCCGCGGCATGACACGGACGGGCGACTGGGCTTTGTGCAAGGATCAGGACGGCCACGGGTTCGTATGGAAACCTGTTTTGCATTCTTGTGTTTTGGGAAGCGATCCCGCACAAGTTGATTGAGGCAGGGTCCGGGGTTTTATTGGTTTGGCACGAAGGCCGGTTGTACACGCCGTGGCTGGGGACAAGCCCCTGCCCTTCACTATCGGCTGTAAATTCATGGTTCGGTGCCGGGGACAAGCCCCAACACTACATATTTCTGCCTCCACTATCGGCTGTAAATTCGCGTGACGGCGAGTTCAGGCTGACGGGGTGCGGGGACTCGACCTCGAGGTTGACTGGAGCGTGGATTGTCATACAGATCGCGTATATCGCGCTTATGTTAAACAACTTGCCGATGCACACTAATCCTTGTTGCCGGCGGGAGCCGGCTGGTAGACTCACCGCGACATTCATCACATAGGACACCGAGCGTGCAAATCCCGCCTACTGGTTCGGAACAATCTTCGATACCTCTCGGTATCAGGCCGGCAACGCTGCCGCTGATGAACACGCCGGATTCGCCGGACTATCAGAACGCGCTAGCCTGTATCCGCTGCGGACTCTGTTTGTCGGTCTGTCCGACTTACGCGATCGACCGCCTGGAAGTGCAGTCGCCACGGGGCAGGGTCGCGCTGATTCGAGCGGTCGACGAGGGACGACTGCCACTCGAATCGCCTGGTTTCCACGACCATATGTACCACTGTCTCGACTGCCGGGCGTGCGAAACTATCTGCCCTTCCGGCGTTAAGGTGGGGGAGTTGGTGTTAGGTGCTCGCGCAGAGATCGAGAAACAAAGAAGACCAGGTTTCATTGAATGGGCTATAAAGAAAGTTGCGTTGGAATGGGTGCTGATGTCGCCAGAGCGAGTCGAGATAGTGACGATTCCTCTACGACTTTATCAACAGCTTGGCCTGCAATGGTTGGTTCGCAAGACGCGGCTACTGCATCGGCTGCCCGGCCCCTTCAAGAGGTTGGCGGTTATGGAAGAGCTTTTGCCCAGGTTGCCAGGCCGCCCGTTGCGCAGCATTATCGACGAGGTGACACCCGCTAAGGGCGAGCGCACATACCAAATCGGGTTCTTCCTTGGCTGTGTTATGAACGTCGTTTTCGCCGAATCAAGCCAATCGACATTGAATGTTCTGGTGGAGAACGGCTGCGAGGTAGTTACCCCCAAGGCACAGAAGTGCTGCGGAGCGCCACACGCCGGCGAAGGCGATTTCAAAGGCTTGCGCGAACTGGCCCGCCAAAACGTCGATCTCTTCTCGAAGTGGGACCTGGACTATATAGTCGCTGACTGCGCCGCTTGTTCGGCCGAAACAAAGAAGTACGGCGAATTGCTCCACGATGAACCCCAGTACGCAGAACGAGCCAAGGCATTCAGCTTGAAAGTCCGCGACATCAGCGAGTTTCTGACGATGATCCCGTTGAGACAGCCGAAAGGTGAGATCAAAAAGCGGGTCACCTATCACGAGGCCTGTCATCTATGTCACGCTCAGGGTGTTACAAAGGAGCCGCGCAAGATGATAGAGTCAGTCCCTGGCGTTGAGTTGGTCGAGATGAATGAAGCGGATTGGTGCTGCGGCAGCGCGGGCGTTTACAATCTGACACACCCTGAACGGGCCGAGAAAATCTTGGAGCGCAAAATGAGCAATGCCACGGCGACCGGAGCCGAAATCGTAGTTACCGGCAACCCGGGCTGCTTGATGCAACTTGAAGCAGGTGCTCGCCGGTACAACAAAAATGCCAAGGTATTGCACCCAGTCCAGCTTCTAGATGCAGCGTATCAGGGGGTTGAGGAGCCAGCTGGCTCTACCCGCCGGACGTAGCTCGGCTGCGGCTTATCGTCCTAAGCGCCGTTCTGGGACCATCTTGTTGTCAAGAGTGAATTCTGCCGGTTGAGGTGAATTGGTGATGTCGATCACGGTTGGAGAGAAGGGGCTTTTGTTCGAGGAATCGATTGACTCGGCAGATCCGATCGTCTCTCGAATCATCCGTGCTGAGGAGCATCGCCAATTTGAAAAGCTGATAATGATCCCATCGGAGAGCGTGGCGCCAACGGCTGTCCGGCAGGCGATGGGGTCGGTTTTCTCAAACATATACGCAGAGGGATATCCTTCCCTGGAAGCTTTATCCGAGGACGAGTCGCTACTCGGCGACCTTGGACATCAAATCGCCCGTCATCACAGACTGGGCGACCGACGCTACTACCAAGGAACCGAGATGGCGAATCTGGTCGAGGCGCTGGCAATCAGGCGGATCAAACAGCTTTTCGCGAACAATCGGGCCGACTTTAGTCGAATCTTCGCCAACGTACAGCCACTCTCCGGGGCTCCGGCAAACAACGCCGTCTACAGCGCATTGCTACAGCATGGCGATACGTTGATGGGAATGAACCTTGCTCACGGCGGCCATCTCACCCACGGTAGCCCGGTCAACCGATCAGGTAAGAACTATCGGGTTGTTTCCTACAGTGTGAACGAGGAAACTGGCCGCTTGGACTTCGATCAGGTGGAACAGCTGGCGCACGAGAATAACCCCAAGCTGATCGTGGCAGGGGCATCAGCCTATCCTTGGGACATAGACTGGCAACGCTTACGCGAAATCGCGGACTCTTTGCCGGAGAAATGCTACCTGGTGGCCGACATCTCTCATACCGCGGGTCTCGCGGTAGCCGGGCTGTTCCCCAATCCGGTAGGAATAGTCGATGTAACCAGCGCGACAACCCACAAGACAATGATAGGACCGCGCGGCGCGATCATTTTGACAACCGACGAGTCGCTGGCTCGTCGAATCGACCGGGCTGTCTTTCCTGGCGAGCAGGGCGGCCCACACATAAACACCATAGCGGCGATGGCTGTAGCTTTTGCGATTTCCAAGACCGAACCGTTCCGCGAGCTTCAACAACAGATCGTTGCGAACGCGAGACGGCTGGCCAACGAGTTGGCGGCAAGAGGGTTGACCATTGCCTACGGCGGAACAAATACTCATCTGTGCTTGGTGGATTGCCGGGTGTTGAAGAGCAAGGACGGAGAGCGTTTGGACGGAAATGTGGCCGCTAGATTCTTGGAACAGGTCGGCATAGTTTGCAATGGAAACACGATCTACGGCGACACTCGACCTCGGTTCCCCGGCGCTATCCGGCTTGGGACGCCATGGTTGAGCCAACGTGGATTCGACGAAGATGACATGGCCGAGATCGCGGATATCATCGCCAATGTTCTAGTCGCGATCCGTCCGTATTCGTACGCCGTATCCAAGAGCCGCCGACCGGCCGGCAAGATAGACCAAGGTGTCCTGAAGGAATCTCGGCTGCGCGTCCGAGAATTGATTCGATCGAAGGCGGCCGGGCCGCAGCGGTGCGCAGTCTTGCCGGAAGTGCGTGGAAGAGATGGAGAATCGGTCTTGGTGGAAATAATCGGTTCACGGGCACGAAACTTCATCTCGCAGGCGTCCGACGTGGCGGTAGAGAGTTGGCAGCTTGGACGTTGGCAATCGGCGGCAATACGCAGGGTCGACGGATCTGTGCTGTCAAACTCAGCAATCGCGTGGATGGGCCGGGACGACCATGACCGCGAGGAGGTCCGCTTGCTGCTGCCGGCTGATCGAACAGACGCGGCGATCGAGTGGCTACGCGATCTATCGAGTGGAATTGTCGAGCTGGAGCCTGATTCGCCGATTGATGTCTTGGACGGACCGGTGGCGGTTCGTGAGCTCACTTCAGTCCCGATCGATCCTGGAGCCAAGGAGCAACTGAAGCGGGACCGCGACGTGACCCAGTTGACTACGTCGAGGTCGTATTTTGTCGGTCAGGCCGCGCATCGCCGCTCAGGCAGCACGGTGGAATAGGCGAGCCGGACTTGGTAGAAACACGACTCGAAGACACTGCTGGCCCAAGACGATAAGACGACGATTCGCACGAATAACCTAACCTATACTTGCGGTGCGCGCCCCGATCCTCAGTCATCAACTGCGTCGATTTGCGAGATCACGTCGTCGAATCTCCGCCTGGCCAACTGTTCCCTGCCCAGGTCGCCGGAAGGCAATGCACCCTCGCCAGAAAACAGCGACTTATGCTTCTCAATCATGTACAGTTCGAACTCGCTATCCATCTCCAGCAACGGGCGTGTTTGGACGCGAGCCACCAGTGCACGCAATGCTTCGATGGTCCGGCTTTCCTCGCTCAAGGGGTCAGGTTGAGTCGATTCCAACCGGCAAATCGCAGATGCGATCGCCAAGATAGACGGCGCGAGCCGGGTTTCCAGACAGAAGCGAGTAAACCATTCGAGGTGCAGGAGCGCCTCACTCGACGCCGGGGGCGCTAAACGCCGGGCAGATTCGGCCAATTGGTCTATCGTCATATTCATTTCACTCCGGAGAGAATCTGCGAGGATGGCGATGCGGGTTTGGCTATCATTGGCGTTCACCGTTGGCTGGCCTCCTTTGCCAGAATATCTGCTGAAAGCGTCCACGTGTGCTTCTTAGTATGCTTGCAGGCGACCGCAAAGGGAACGTGCAACCAACCTGAAGTCACATTATGGGCATAATCGCGTTAGACGGAAGGTGAGTTCACTCGGCAAGTTATTAGCCAGAGTGAATCGATGGGGTTTCCCGGGTCCGGCTGGCGTTAAGGCCACCTGAAGCGCTACACTCATCAACCGGGAGGAAGTGGTGGCCTATTGTCCTAATTGCAACCGTGAATACGCTGAAGAGGTTGTCCAGTGTATCGAATGTGGAACAGGCCTGAGTCCCGGGCACAGACCTGTGGAGACGTACTCCGCCGTGGAACCACAGGAAGTCTTGGTTCCGATCTTCTCGTTTGTCTGTCTAGCTGTTTCAGCAAGCCTGCTTTACGCGACGATGGGCGCTCAATTCGAGTGGATCGAGGGTCCTATTGCCACCTTTATCGATAGGGTTCAGCCACCATGCTTCGTTATCCTCTACCTGGTAGGGACCTTGATCAGCGCCGGCGTCTTTGCCGCGTGGATTCTGCGGCTGTTCATTCGCCGGATGAAGTGACGCTCTCAGAATAGACTTGGATATACAGACTGAAAACGCAAAGCGTGGGTCGACACTTGGAAGCGGATTCGACAGTCCGTCCAGCCGTTTTTTCACCAGAGTTTCAGGCAGAGCGTCTGGCGTCTCGCGAAGAATCTCAGCCGTCCCTAACGGGCGGTCCAAATCCACGATTTCGACTTCGGAACTCGTCGCTCATCGCCGATCCTGATTCAAGTCGGGTACGCGCCTCGAAACAACTACCGCTCAGCGCGGATACCGTTCGCCGTAGCCCATTGCTTTATGGCTTGCTGACTCTTCTCTTAATGTCCGGCTTGGTGGTAACGGGATTTGGGCCGCCGGCCTATATCGAAAGCCGCGCAGCTCATGCGCCTCTCAATCAACACTTGGTCAAGCAAATACAATACTTGGCGCCGCCCGAAACGCGTGCCATAGCGGCGATTACGATGGATGACGCCACCGAGCAAGTCCTGTACGAGAAACATCCGGATGTCCCTCGACCGCCGGCAAGTATGACCAAGATCATGACGGCTCTACAGGCTTTAGAGTATGGAAATCTCGAGGAGATTGTTACCTCGACGGTCGATGCGGCGGACCTGCCTGGAAGCTCATTGATGGGTTTGCGCCGGGGCGAGCGTCTGACCCTTAGACAGCTACTGTACGGCTTATTGATTCCTTCGGGGAATGATGCTGCGCTAGCCATCGCGATACACCTGGCAGATGACCCTATAAAGTTCGCCCAGATGATGAATGCGCACTTTGACCGTCTCGGACTCGAGAACTCGAATTTTGTAAATCCACATGGCCTAGATGCGGCAGGCCATTTCAGTACACCACGGGACATTGTCATGATGGCACGGGAAGCGATGAAATATGCGATTTTCGCTGAAATAGTGAGAACGAAGGAGATTGAACTCCAGACGGTTCCGCCACGTCGTTTGGTGACCACCAACAAATTGCTTAGCGTGATGCCTGACGCAATCGGCATCAAGACGGGTACAACAGACAAAGCCGGCCACAACCTTGTCTCGGCAGTGGACCGGGACGGGCATCGAGTCTATACAGTGGTGATGAATACTACCGACGTCGTAACGGACAGCCAGGCGATTTACAACTACGTTTTTGCGAAGTATGCGTGGCCGATGACCGAGGCTCCCGTCTCTGTGATCTGGCGGCCGTTCGTTTCGCAAATTCGGGAACTATTGATCGACGTTGACGGTCAAGTGATCGTGCCGGCGTGGCAGCGTAACCTCGTAAGAGTGGAGCCGAAGCTGAGCGATGATCCGGACGGGACGCGGTTAATTGGCGTTGGCGTTTACCTGGGCGACGAGCTGTTGTACTGGCGAAGTTCGGCGGATGAGTAGTGCGTCAATTGCCTGACACAGAACGGACGCGCCCTGTCAGACTGCATAAGCTGATGTCTACCCGAGGCGTGGGGAGTAGACGCCGATGCGAAGAACTGATAACTGCCGGTCGAGTGACGGCAAACGGCGAAGTCGTGACAAAGTTGGGCGCAACCTTCAGTCCTTCGGACAAGATCAGGGTAGACGGAAAACCGTTGGCCGACAGTTTGCCGCATTCGTACATTATCTTGAACAAACCAGCAGGGTATCTCAGCAGTGTCAGCGATTCACGGGGCCGGCGGACCGTGTTGGGACTGGTCAATTCGAATCAGAGGCTGTATCCGGTTGGCCGTCTAGACCTCGATAGCGAAGGGTTAATGCTTCTTACCGATGATGGCGATCTGACCCATCGTTTGACTCATCCGCGCTTTGGCGTCGCTCGCGAATACCGCGTCGACGTGCGGACAGCCCCCGACGAAGGGGACTTAGCCCACTTGCGGGATGGCATCGTGATAGCCGGACGGCGAACCGTGCCGGCCCAAGTCGGGCTCATCCGCCGGACCAAGGAAGGCGCCCAATTGCGGTTCGTGATTCACGAGGGGCGCAAGCGACAACTACGACTGATGTGCCTTGCCGTGGGCCTGAGGGTCGAGCGAATCGTGAGAGTCCGGATGGGACCGCTTGAGCTAGGCGGCCTGAAAACCGGCCAATATCGCTCGCTGACGACGACCGAGATAGATGCGCTTCATCACTCGGTGGGAACTCTAGATTTGGCGGCGCCTCAGGGGAGTTAGCACCTCTGAGACAATTTCTCTTATGAGTTTCAAACGGCGTTCATTGACTATTCCAAGGCGTCGCTGATGCTAGAATCGAGCCGGGAGCACGAATCATCCTTTGTGAAGACCAGACCTGCCCTGCGGATCGCGATTGATGGCCCCGCCAGCGCTGGTAAAACAGCGGTAGGCATGCTTGTGGCGGAGAAACTTGACTACCGATTCTTTGACACCGGCTTGATCTACCGAGCGCTCGCGCTGGCCGCGATCGACAACGAGGTTGATCCTTGGGATGAAAATCGGCTGTACAAGTTGGCCTGCAAGATCGAATTCGCCGCACGGGATGCGAAGCCCGACGGTGTGTCAACCTACCGCGTAGTATTTGACGGCAAGGAATTGAACGCCCGGTTGCAAGAGCCGTTGGTATCGGAGATGGCTTCCAAGATCAGCTCGCTAGGATCAGTGCGCCGGAGCTTGCTCGAGTTGCAGCGCCGGGTAATCGAACCCGGCGGGGTGGTCGCCGCCGGCCGCGACGTAGGTACCGTGGTTGCACCCGACGCGGAGTTGAAGATCTTTCTGACCGCCTCTCCAGAAGAGCGGGCCAAGCGGCGTTTCAAGGAGATGCCGAAGCTGGGCCGGCGTGTTGACTATGAGACGGTGCTGTCGGAAATCGAGGAGCGGGACGAGCGGGATACGAAGAGAGAGCTCTCTCCGACTGTGCCGGCGGATGATGCCGTCGTCATTCAGACCGACGGAATAACCGCGCAACAGGTAGTCGACCACATACTTGAAGAGGTAAGAATTAGAGTAGTCGAATGAGTCAGTTCTTGCTGGCGGCGCTCGCTGGTCTGTTGGCATTCATAAGCTCGAAGGTCGAGGTCCGCGGTATGGAAAACGTACCTCGATCTGGCGCTTTCATTGTCGCGGCGAATCATATCGCATGGATCGATCCACCACTACTGAGGTGGGTTATCGGCCGGCGAATACGATACATGACCAAGATCGAGCTCTTTCGATGGAATATATCCGGATTAGCCATCCGGCTGTTCGACGCGTTTCCGGTACGGCGAGACGGACGAGACCGCGTAGCGTTGCGGCAAGCCCTGCGATTACTGGAGAATGGCGAGATCTTAGGAATGTTTCCGGAGGGTACTCGAAGCAAGGATTTGAAGTTGGCGCGGGGCCATCCTGGGGTCGCTTTGGTTGCCCTCCGGAGCGGTGCACCGATTCTCCCAGTGGGGATAATTGAAACTAATCGGATTTTGAAGTGGCCGGACATGGTATTTCGAAATCCGCGCGTCATCTTCAACATTGGAGAGCCCTTCGCCCTTTCGCGAGAGGACGGTTCTTACCAGGAGGGGATGCGGTTAGTCATGCTGAAGATCGCCGATCTGCTGCCCCGGGAGATGCGCGGTTACTATGCGGATGTGTACGAGCAATCCGGCGATGGCGTACCGGATCGCGTTAATGTGGTAGGGGAAGGAGCGACGGAATCGTGAGAGAAGCTCTGGCGCTGGAGAAGACATCGAGAGAGGTCGTCTAGTGTGCGGAATCGTTGGCTACGTCGGACCGCGGGACGCCGGCAGCATCGTCTTCGATGGGCTCCGGCGGCTGGAGTACCGGGGCTACGATTCGGCCGGATTGGCCGTGTACGAGGGCGGTGAGCTTGAGCTCCGGCGCAGCTCGGGAAAACTCGACAATCTGCAGAAAGTCCTGGCCGAAAAGCCAACGTCCGGCAACATCGGCATAGGCCACACTCGCTGGGCGACCCATGGCCGGCCATCGGAGCAAAATGCCCATCCTCACATTGATTGCAATGGCGATATCGTCGTCATCCACAATGGAATGGTGGAGAACTATCTTTCGTTGAAAAAGCGCCTGCAAACAGCCGGGCACGGGTTCCGATCTGACACCGACACCGAGGTCATCGCACACTTAGTTGAGGATAAGCTAGCGACCGGGCTGGGCTTGCCGGAGGCTGTGCGCGTCACTCTCTCCGAGCTCAAAGGCAACCACGCGATCATAGTAATGAGCCGCATGGATCCGAGCCGTCTGGTTACCGCTCGGATCGGCAACGCCGGCGGCATTGTCATCGGTTGGGGCGAGGAAGAGATGTTCCTCGCTTCGGATATGCCGGCGGTCCTAGAACACACCCAAC
Organism: Chloroflexota bacterium; assembly: GCA_965220775.1. Taxonomy (GTDB): domain Bacteria; phylum Chloroflexota; class UBA6077; order FW602-bin22; family JBCLEL01. The sequence goes on along the minus strand of OZ244845.1, from coordinate 2,182,313 downwards.
GGGTGTCCTTCTTGGAAGACAGCGAGATTGGCGTGATCGATCGTGAAAGCGCGCGCTACTTGAGACTCGACGGAACTCCAGTTGAGAAGGAGGTGCACTCAATTGCCTTCGACCCGGTGTCGGCTGCCAAAGGCAGCTATAAGCACTTCACGCTGAAGGAAATCGTCGAGCAACCACGTGCGTTGTCCGACTGCGTCTCGACACGGTTGAATCTGGATGCGGGTGACGTCCATCTTGAGGAGCTGAGCTTTACCGACGAACAGATCCGCAATCTCAGCCGGATTGTACTGGTCGGTAGTGGCAGCGCCTGGCATGCTTGCCTGGTAGGCAAATTCTTATTCGAGAACTTCGCCCGACTGCCGGTCGAGGTCGACTATGCGGGGGAGTTCCGCTATAGGCAGCCGGTGATGGGGCCGGATGACCTATTCATTGCGATGACTCAATCGGGCGAAACCGTCGATACATTGGTCTCGATGGACCTCGCACGGCGCTTGGGATCATTGACCCTGAGCATGGTGAACGTCGTTGGGAGCCAGGCCAGCCGGGTCAGCGACTCAGTCGTATACCTCCACGCCGGTCCCGAGATTGGCGTTGCGTCAACCAAGGCATTCACCAATATGCTGGTGGCTCTGTATCTGTTGGCACTGAAGTTTGGGCGAGTTCGTGGGACGATCGATAGCGATCAGGTTAGGACTAAATTGCAGGCGCTGACCGAGGCGCCGGCGCAGGTTAGCAGGTTGTTGGACAACCATTCGGTTTACGAGGAACTAGCCAATCTTTACTTTAAGCGGCGGGACTTCCTCTACGTGGCGCGAGGTATCAACTATCCTATCGCGCTGGAGGGAGCTCTGAAGCTGAAGGAGATCTCATATATCCACGCGGAAGGGTATCCGGGTGGCGAACTGAAGCACGGTCCGATAGCGCTGGTTGACGAGGAGATTCCAATCGTCGCAATTCTTGCCCGCGATCGAGTTCATGACAAGATCATGAGCAACGTCGAGCAGGCGAAGGCACGCGGCGGCGTGGTCATCGCAATCGGGCCGGCCGGTGATCGCGATCTAGCCGGCAAAGTGGACCACCTGATAGAGGTTCCGGCGACTGATGAGATGCTCTCTCCCTTGATCAATACGATCCCGATGCAGCTTATCGCCTACTACCTGGCGGTCCGGCGGGGTTGCGACGTCGATCAGCCACGCAATCTGGCGAAGTCGGTGACTGTCGAATAGACACTTGCGAGTCGCGGGCCGCGAGCGGCCGGATGCCCTTAGTGCCGTTAAACGCCTAGCCGCGGCGGGCGGTGAGACATTACTGGAATTGCGGGGCTAATGCGTCTGCGCTCGATCCGGATACCGGTGGGCCGGCGTCCGGGGACCCTCAGTCCAGCCAGATGGGATTGGACCAGGCACGTTTGCCGGCGTGGTCGATTATTGTCACCCGAAAATACGAGCCGGCGAATTTGCTCAAGGGCAGCTTGCAGTTGGTTATGCCGGCTCCGTAAACTGGTTGTGAGAGTTGCGCCCTTCCAGTGACGAAAACGGAAGCGGCCGGCGAGCATGAGATAGCGACCCGCCCATGTTCTATCGCGATGTCGTGGATCTCTGGTCCCTGGCTTGAGTAGAAATCACCGGCCTTAAGGGCGGTGACAATGGCGTCCGGGTCAAGGCTCTCGGCGCGAACATGGACCCAAGCTGCGCGGTGATCCTGTGGTCGGCCGGGGTTGAAGTGGGCGTCATCGGCAACGTAGGCGGTCAGCCGCCGGCCGTGCAGGGACAGGAGGTCGCTCATGTACCAGGCCTCGCCCCGGTCGTTTTCAAGAGCAATGGTCTTATTGTAAACCTCTACCGAATGAGCTGCTTCCACAGACAAGGCATCGTCGACCGTCAGGCTGTACCAGGCGGGATGCGCTATGCCGACGAATGCGCCGGCGGACGCAGCTCGCGCGGCAAGTTCAGGGCCGGTCTCATCAGGAGTCGTCGGCGCGAAATCCAGAGGCAGACCCGCGGCAAGAATATGCCAATCTTCGCCGTTCTGAAGGCTTGGGGCGTGGAGCTCGGCACCAAATATCGTAGTGAAACTGTCCGAGCGAAACTCGCTGGTGTCAGTGATTGGAAACCCGTAGCGCTCCCTGAAGTGGTCTGTGATGGCCAGAAAGTCGTAGCCATGATCCCGATAGGCGGCCACGACTTGAGCCGGCGGACGCCTTCCGTCGGATCGGGTGGAATGGGTGTGGATATTGCCTCGAAAGAAGCGCCCTGGCTTATCGAAAAGCAATCGTCGCATTGACGCTGCACCTCGCTGTTTAGTCGAGAGTAGAAACGGCGTTAGTTGGCGGCTTGGGCCGGTTTGCGGGCGTCCAATACTAACAGCAATATCAGGAGTAGCTCGATCACCTTGTCGATGTAGGCAATTGCAACGCGGGGGCCGACCAGAACCCAGAGCACTACGGTAAGAGCAGCATATCCAACCAGTACCCAGCGGATAGTATCTCTGAAGCGAGATAGTGTGGCTATGGGCAGATATAGAGCGGCCAGAAGGACAGCATATCCTAGCCCGTTCAAAATCAATCCAGCTGGGGTCGGGATTTGAGAGCTCCAATACAGGTGAATAAGCGCGGTTAAGATGGTTAGAACAATTATGCCGATCTGGTGCAGGCCAATCTTCGTTCGATCTGAGTCCACTTAAAGACCTCCGATGTTTCCCCACGATTGATGGAGCAAAAAGCTGGTGCCGGGAGAGAGACTCGAACTCTCATGCCCTAATGGGCGAGGGATTTTAAGTCCCCTGCGTCTGCCATTCCGCCACCCCGGCCGGCAACCAGCGTGCTTGAGCGAGCAAGCGGCGCGTCTCTTAGGACTGGCCTCACGCGCAGATAGGTCGGGTTGGAGTCTCGGTCCTATGGTCGCTACTCGGAGTAAACTGGCGATTTCTCCGGGACCGGCCTCGCGCGATTCGCCATCAATGTTCAGCTAATCGTACTGTTTCTTGGTGGCAACGACTTCACGCAACTCGCGGACCATTTCCGCGCGCCAGGGCTCTTTGTTCTGCTCGCGAAGTGACCGGCGTAGGCGTATGCCTTCTCGATCGAAGACCTCAGTCATAGCCGACGGCCTCTCCTTGAGGTTGCCGATCTCCATCAGATTCTCATCCATGAAGATGAACGTCGGTACGGACTGGTACATGCCTTGATTGAGGTAATGCTCCATGATATCCAGATTGTCATCCCGCTGGACTACGCGCAGGTCGATGTTCGGGCAGTGCTGGGCGATCTTCGCCATTACTGGGATATTGTAGAGAGCGTCGCCGCAGCCATCGTAGGTGAGAACTAATACATTGAGGTTGGGCTGCTGCTTCCACCACTCGACGTCATCCGCCGGAATTTCAATCTCGTCGGTGAACTCGGTCATCTGTTGCTGGTTCACCTGCATGCGTTCGACATACTCGTCGTAGGTTGTCGCCTTCTCGTAACGATCTTTCGCGATGACACTGTCTTGGTTCACGGTTGCTACCTCTGCGTCTAAAATTCGCCAAGCTGTTAGCACGATGGTAACACACCAAGAAACCGGGAATCTATGAGCCGGAATCGGGTAGTGGCTTGTTGCCCGTTTGGAATACATGCACGGCGCGGGGATTTGCGATTTTTCACCATCTACACGCGCGCTTTTCTTGTAGCAATCGCGTAGGCCGGTGGCGGCCGGCAGACCAAGTCATGAGATTGGGGGCGCCGGGCGCCACAACCGGTCCGGGCTGCCCGCTGCGCCCTCGGCTGGGGACAAGCCCCAGCCCTACATTTCTTCCTTCTACTATCAGCCGGTAATTCTTGGTGCGGCAAGTTTAGGTTGCAGGGAAGTGTCCTAGAGGTTAATTGGGGCGTCAATCCCGGATCGGAGTCCGGGACATGCTTTCGTACCGATGACGACGTGGGCGGTGGTTATCGTCGCGGCATTGATAAGCCATGGCCATGTTTGCGGGCTAAGTGGACATACTGGTTGTCGCATCTATCAAGAAAATAGCGTATCCTTCGTTCCGGATGACTCGTCTATAATCCCTGAATACTAGGAGGGTATATGGAAGGATTTGTCGAGGTTCTGTCCGCCAAGATTCTTGATCTCATACCGGGTGACGCGAAGATCGAGAGAGTTGCAGGGGGTTTCGCGTTTACGGAGGGACCTGTCTGGAAGGAAGGGTACCTGCTCTTCAACGACATCCCAAATAGACGGACCGTCCGCCTACGCGAGCTGCCGGAGGGGCCCGAAATAACGACCTTTCGCTCACCGTCGGACAAAGCGAATGGCATGACGATCGACCACGAGGGCAGGCTAATAGTGTGTGAAGGGGACTCGCGACGCGTGTCGGTTGTGTCGGAAGACGGCCACGCCACGACGCTCTTCGACAGGTTCCAAGGCAAGCGCTTCAATAGTCCGAATGACTTAGCACTCAAGTCGAATGGCGACATTTACTTTACCGATCCCGTGTACGGCTTGCCGACCTACCCTGAAGGCAAAGAACTGGAGTTCAGCGGCGTGTTTGCGGCCGATGGGGCCGGCACTATTACTTTGGTATCAGATGATTTCGAGGGACCGAACGGCCTTGCGTTCTCACCTGACGAGAGGACGCTCTACGTGGTTGACAGCGGACGCCGTCACGTCAGGGCACTGGATTTAAACGATAATGGGACGGTGACAAACAGCAGAGTAGTTATCGACATCGACCGCCCAGGCATCGTGACTCCCGATGGGATGAAAGTGGATCAGCAGGGCATTCTGTACTGCTCCGGACCTGGAGGAACCTGGGTCGTCGATCCGTCAGGCGAGCTCCTTGGGCGTATCGTAACCCCTGAGTCGCCGGCCAATCTGGCGTGGGGTGGGAAAGACTGGACGACTCTGTACATAACCGCTCGGACCAGCGTCTATCGCGTCGAAATGCTAGCTAAAGGAATTCCGGTACCGTACAGCCCCTAGACTCAAGCGAACGCTTTCTACTGAATTATACGGCGTCGTCACCCTGCTCGCCCGTTCGTACGCGGATGACGTTAGACACAGGCATAACGAATATCTTACCGTCGCCGATCTCCCCGGTACGGGCCTTCTCGATTACGGTGTCGATAGCGATCTGTGTTTGGTTGTCCTTGACGACGAGTTCGATCTTGACCTTAGGCAGCATATCGACGACTCGCCGACCTACCCCCCGCGCTCCCCCAGCGACGACGCCTCGCTGTGCCCCGCGACCCGTCACCTGGACCACGTTGAGACCCACGAGTCCTACGCCGGCCAGGCCCTCGGTAACCGCGTGCAGCTTCTCCGGTCTGATGATCGCTTCGATTTTGTTCATGATAGATTCCCCACGTGGACGCATATTCGGGTCATAGAGGTTGAAGGGCTACCTGCCATCAATCCGCAGCAACCTCCGCACTCAACGAATGTAACCCTTTTGGACTAATCTTCGGATGAGTAGGCGATTTCTCCGTGCTGCGAAATATCCAGGCCGGCTTCCTCATCACCGACGCTTAGCCGGAGTCCGATTGTCACCTTGATGACAATCAAGATCAGCGATGTGGCCACCAAGGACCAACCCCATGCCGCACCGATGCTGACGAGCTGATAAAGGATCTGCTCGACGCGACTGACTCCATCGGCCAACGCTCCAAAGCCAACACCGACGAACAAGCCAGTGGCAATTGCGCCCCAGGTGCCACCTATTCCGTGGACCCCAAGTACCGCCAGCGAGTCGTCGACTCGAAGCCTACTTACGATCTTGATAGACAAGTAGCAAAGGACACCAGCTATCAGTCCGATGATTATTGCCGGCATAGCACCGACGAACCCGGCTGCGGGAGTGATCGCCACAAGGCCGGCGACGGCACCGGAGGCAGCACCGATAAGGCTTGGCTTCTCGTCTAAGAGCCACGACATGGCCATCCACGAGACTACGCCTGCAGCAGCCGCGGTGTTTGTAACAACGAAGGCGTTGACTGCGTTTCCGTCGGGAGCGAGGGCGCTGCCGGCGTTGAAGCCGAACCAACCGAACCAAAGTAGACCCGCGCCTAATACGACCATCGGTACGTGGTGGGGTGCCATAGGCTTCTCTCCATAGCCAAGGCGCTTGCCAATGATCAGGGCTGCTGCAAGCGCCGCGACGCCGGAATTAATGTGAACGACGGTGCCGCCGGCGAAGTCGAGGGCACCAAGCGCATTGATCCAGCCATCAGTGCTCCATACCCAATGCGCCATTGGAGCGTAAACGATGGTCACCCAGAGAACCGTGAAGACGACAAACGACGAAAACTTCATCCGCTCAGCGAATCCGCCGATGACTATCGCCGGTGTGATCATCGCGAACATGCCCTGGAAGATCATAAACGTCTGGTGCGGAATGGCGTCTGAGTACGGCCCCGCGTCGGTCGCACTGACCCCGGCGAGTCCAAGCCATTCGATACTACCTACAAGACCACCGATTGACGGGCCGAAAGCGAGGCTGTAGCCCCACAATACCCATACAACGCCCACGACTCCCATCGTAACTACGACCTGCATGAGTGTTCCGGCGATGTTCTTTCTCCGAACGAGGCCCCCATAGAAAAACGCGATCCCGGGAATCATCATCAGGACGAGTGCCGAACTGATGAGTACCCAGGCCGTATCTGCTCCACTAATCATGAAATCCGGCCTCCCTCTAAGAATCCGGTGAGTAAGCACGAGCGATCGAAGACCCGTGGCGTGGCTGAATTTTCTTGGTGTGGCGGTATTGTTGGGACGGTATTACACGGAAAGGCGATGGAGGTCAACTACTATATACCTGCGAGATACCTGCGAGCTTATTCAGGATTCCGACCCTCCGAATTCAACATCGAAGAAGCTGCCTTGTTCCCACATTCCCATTGCCAAATAGAGTTGGTGATCAACCCTGCGATTGTATCCTGTCTCCAGCGATAAACGGTAGCAGCCATGCTGTTGGGCAATTTCAAACTGCGGCAAGCAATAATGCGCGTCCCAACCCACGGCCACGGCCACGGCTCCGTTCGGTCACGATCAGGTCGGGAATCCAAGCCTCGCGGTTTGGCCGATTCAACCGCTCGCGAAACTCCATCGATAGGACTCCGACTACCTGGGCCGTCCTCCTCGGCCACCAGACTCGCGGTGTCCGCCCGCCCAATGTGGCAGGCGTATCGCTCTCGAAAAATGGGTTCCGAGGCTGAGTTCAGTTCGCCCCTACCCAACTCTGGCAACAGCGGCGAAACGGCGAGGAAATCCCTCGACTCATCATGGCGAATAGTGTACCTCATGGCTGTCTCCAAGGGACTCGCCCTTAATATGAAGCGACCTCTTTGGCACCCCCGGTCACGCGCGCAATGTGGCGTTCAAACGATTCGATAGCGCCGTTGTGATCGCTTGATGCCGCGAAGCGACTTCATCGTCCGTAAGGGTACGATCTGGCACCCTGTAATTCAGATGGTACGCTAGGCTGCGCCGGCCCAAGCCGATGCTTTCACCCTGAAACAAGTCAAACAGTTCGATAGACTCGATCAGAGGCTGGCCCACCTCCCGGATCACTTGTTCAACATCAGCGGACGCCACCGACTGATCAACCACAATTGCGAGGTCCTGCTGGACGGCGGGAAAGCGGGGCAGGGGTTGGTATCCTTGCTCTTCTTCAGGCGACTGGGCGAGTCTGTCCAAATCGAAGACGATTAGAGTTGTTGACTTTTCTATGTCGAATCTGCCGAGTACGTCGGGTTGGATTTCGCCAACCGCGCCAACAAGGCTCCCGTCTCCAAGCAGAATCACTGCAGCGGCCCTGCCCGTCAGGAAAAGCGGGTGCTCAAGCGGCTGATAATCCACGCCAAGACCGAAGGTATCGGCAACGGCATTGACCAATGCCTTGCCGTCATAAAAATCCTGGCTGTCGACCTGTCCCCATCGTCGGCCCCGCCGGTCGCGGTATAGGGCCGCGTTCAGCAGATTTCGTTCTTCCGGCAAAGCGTCGCGGTTTCGGAGATAGATCTTCCCGATCTCAAAAAGATCGACGTCTCCTTCTCGGTAGCGCAGATTGTCGCGCAGCGTCTCCAGAAGCTGGGCGATTGTATTAACGCGAAGAGCGTCGGCGTCCGTGCTGAGGGGATTTACCAGCTTTATCGCCGCTGCCGGCGGGTTGAACCGTTCGTCAAAATCCGACGCACTTCGAGATCCGGCGAGAGCGCGGGGTACTCGCTCCTGTCTCTCCTGGCTAACCAGGGGATATGTAACTATCTCGTTCAATCCGAGTGTGGCCAACAACGACCGCATGCGCTCGGCTCGATGCCAGAAACGAGCAGGCTGGACGTCTGGCACGGCGCCGGATGGCATTCGCGTAGGCAACTGATCGTAGCCGATTATTCGGGCGATTTCCTCGACGATGTCCGCTTTGATCCGCAGATCGGTTCGCCAGTATGGCGGTCGTAGCAAGAGGCGCGAATCTTCTTCGATCACGTCGATCGACAAACGCCTCAAAACCGCAACTATCGCATCGCTTGTTAACTTCACACCGAGCAGTCGCTCGGCTTCATTTATTGGAAAGATGATGGTATTTGAGGTAGGTGGTTTGGGACAGGCATCCACTACTCCAGGAGCTGCTCGGCCGCCGGCTACTTCTGACAGTAGACGGGTGGCTCTGTCTATCGCGATACGAGAAAGCTCGATCGGCAGTCCCTTGTCAAATCGGCGCGAGGCCTCTGAGGGCAGTTTCTGCTGCTGGACTGTCTTGCGGATGGAGGTCTGGTCAAAAGTTGCCGATTCAATCAGCACGTCGACAGTGCCTTCATTGACCTCGGTATCGCTTCCCCCCATCACTCCGGCAATCGCCACTGGTCGCTCAGCGTCGGCGATAACCAGTGTCTCACCATCTAGTTCTCGATTAACCCGGTCGATCGTGACGATTTTTTCGCCGGGGCGGGCCCGACGCACAACGATCCTAGCGCCGCGAAGTTTGCGGTAATCAAAGGCGTGGAGTGGCTGGCCGAACTCCCACATTACAAAGTTGGTAACGTCGACTACATTGTTGATCGGCCGCAGACCTACTGCTTCCAGTCGTTGTCGGAGCCAGCGCGGAGATGGGCCCACCGTAACACCGCGTACGACAGTGCCACAGTAGCGGGAACAGAGATCGGTATCGGCGATCTCAATTGAGACCAGATCGTCAGACGGCTCGCCGGCACCTTCCCATTCGAGTGCCGGGCGACGTACGGTTGTGTCAAGGTGGGCGGCAATCTCGCTGGCGACGCCGAGCACTGAGAGACAATCACTTCGATTTGGCGTGACGTCCAGTTGAAAAATCGTGTCGCCCAACTCTTCACGAAGACCGCGACCGATCTCGCAGTCAGGATCGAGTTTCAGTATTCCGGAGTGATCTTCGCCCAAGCCGAGCTCCTTGGCAGAACATACCATCCCTTCGGAACGGACCCCACGAAGCTTGACCGGTTTCACTTTCATAGTTCGTGGAAGATCGGCATATGGATCTTGCAACGTGGAGCCCGCCAGCGCCAGAGGTACTACGTCACCTACTTTGAGATTGGGCGCCCCGGTGACTACTGTGATCGGCTCGGCGTCGTAGTCAACCGTAGCAAGCAGAAGCCTGTCGGCATTTGGGTGCTTTTCCAGAGATGTGATCCGACCAACGTAGATTTTGTTCCAGTTCGCGCCCACCTCTCTAATCTCGGCCACCTCTATGCCGGCCATGGTCAAGATGTGAGCCAGTTCGCTTACCGGCTGGTTAAAGTCTAAGTAGGATTTCAGCCAATTCAGTGCAATGTTCATTCATCGTACCTCCGGTGCGAATTGCTGCAAGAACCGCAAATCGTTGCTCTTGAATAACCGTATGTCGTCGATACCGTGCTTCAACATCGCAATCCGCTCCGGCCCCATTCCAAATGCGAAGCCAGTGTATATTTCTGGATCGTAACCGACCGCTTCCAGCACGTTGGGGTGGACCATGCCGGCGCCAAGGATTTCGATCCAACCTGTCTGCTTACAGAGCCGGCAACCCGATCCTCCGCAGCCATGGCAATCAATAGCGAGTTCGACGCCGGGTTCGACGAACGGAAAATAGTCACAGCGGAACCTGGTCTTTCGCTCCGGACCAAACACGGAATGCGTAAAGCTGACCAAGGTTCCTTTCAACTCGGCCATGGTGATGCCGCGGTCAACAGCCAACCCTTCCACCTGATAGAAAACAGACTCGTGGGTGGCATCTACTGCTTCGTAGCGGTAGCACATTCCGGGTACCAACACTCGTATCGGAGGTTTACTGTGCTCCATCACGCGAATCTGAACTGGAGAGGTGTGTGTTCGCAGCAGGACTTCACCGGGGCGACGAGGATCGTCAACCCAGAACGTGTCCCACATGTCTCGAGCCGGATGGTCCTTAGGAATGTTCAGCGCCTCGAAATTGTAGTAATCAAGCTCAACCTCTGGACCCTCTGCAACCTGAAACCCAAGTGGGATAAATGCGTCGATGATCTGACGCATCGTCTGATGAACGACATGCGTTTGTCCGCGTATCAGCGATGGCGGTTGCAATGTTATGTCTATGCGCGTTTCTTCGAGGCGCAGTTGCAGGTCTCGCTGCCGTAAGGCAGCCTGCTTCTCTTCCAGCTTGGAACTCAGTCGACCTTTGATACGATTGGCAACTGATCCTACTAACGGGCGCTCTTCGGCTGGAAGTTTACCCAGGCCACGCATCGCTTCAGACAATAGACCACGCCGGCCCAAGTATCGCACTCGCCAAGCGTCCAACTCTTGCTGGCTCGAAATCACCGACAGCTCGCGTTCGCCCGAGGATTCGAGTTTTTCGAGGCTCGCGATATTGTCACTCATTCAGATTCTCCCTAGCAAAACAAAAAGCGCGCCTCCGTCAAGGACGAAGGCGCATTTGAGCTCCGCGGTACCACCTTGTTGGCCGGCATGCCGGCCTCTCACCCCCGCCCGGCAGTGCGCGGACAGCGCTGTCTGTCGAAGCGGGCAGTCTTATAACGTAGACAAAAACGTCTTCCCCTACGCTTGGTCGACTTGAAACCACCTGATCGCGATCGGACCGCGAGGACCGACCCTACCAGATGGAGCGACCAGCTTTCAGGGAGCGGCTCGGGAGTGAACTTCAGCCGGGCCGTCGGGGACGGGGTGACTCTCAGCTGGTAATCACCCTTCTCTGATGACCTGTACCGGGCCTACTTTCTCCGTCTCTGCCTTTCAAGTATTTTGTTGTTCGTCTTCCGCCGTCGATCAGGCAGAAGCGGGCCATCACCCACGTTGCAAACGGGTTAAACTGGCTTAGAGGATTCTAACCGCCCACACAGCCGAAACGCAATCGTACCCACGAGCTGTAACAGTTCAGATTTGGGTGTATGTCTCTCCTCCATGCCCGTGAACTGGAAAGGCCGATTCGCCATTCGGGACCTCAGTAGGCAGTCAAGGGGTGATTTCCAACCTGTCGATGCCAAATCCACGAGCTGCTCGACCTCATCCCCTCGCCTTGCGTAGTCTTCGACCTGGCCCCCTTATCCTGGCCAGGAGAAGGGGATCTTTCTTGTGGGGGGACACCCCCACATCCCCCGGCATCCGCCTGAGGCGGATCGCCCTTGCAACCCTTTCCTGGCTTTCCCCGATCAGACGTCCTCGCCTGTGGTAGACCCTCATTGGTGCGATCCGCCTAGGCGGACGCCCTTACGGAGCAGGTACCCCTAAATCTGAACACTTACCACGAGCTCCGTCCGTCTGGACGATTCGATTCTTTGTTTCGAACGTCGCTGAATGCGTAGACTAGACCCGGGAGCACAAGGGTGTGCGGCGAAGAATGGACAAACACGAATGCTTTCAGCAATTTGCGGGGTAGGTTGGAGGAGGGATAACAGCCCTTATGTCGACTTAAGAACCGGGTTGGGTATGACTAAACCACCGCGCTCACGCCACCAATTGGAGCTAGCCGGCTGCCGCTAGAGCTGTTCTGGCGGTTTCCACCACAGATTTGAAATCTTTGTTGTTGCTAATGGCCAAATCACTAAGCATCTTGCGATCGACCTTGATGTTTGCCAGATTCAATCCGTGAATTAGCTCACGGTACGTAAGTCCAGCCTCGCGAGCGGCGGCATTGATCCGTGCAATCCATAGTCGGCGCATATCGCCACGTCGCTTACGCCGGTGGGCATATGCGTACGACAGCGACTTGAGCATTGCCTCGTGAGCTCGACGATAGAGTTTACTCCGCGTCGCACGCTGTCCTTTGGTCAGAGCGAGCACCTTTTTGTGTCTTTTGTGCGCCGTGACCGCCTTTGTTACTCGTGTCAATTGTTTCTCTCAGTATCGGATAGCTATTTTTGGTACGGTATAAGCCGGCGGATTCGCTTTTCGTCGCTTTTGTCGGTCGGCAGCATCTTGTCGTAGAGGCGCTTCCACCGTTTTGCGCGCCGGCGGCGCAAATGACTCTTTAGTCCCTTGGTACGCCTAAGCTTTCCGGTGCCGGTAAAAGAAAACCGCTTGGCAGCACCCTTGTGAGTCTTGATCTTTGGCAAGTCAGTCTCCACCGAGCGAACGAATTTGCAAAACAAAACCGCCAACGGCAAGCGGCGGCTCACAAAAGTATATCACGTATGCATCACCCGCCTAACGTTTACGAAACGCTCCGCCCATGCACTCGTCATCACGTAACAGTTCAGATTTGGGTGTATGTCTCTCCTCCCTGCCCGTGAACTGGATAGGTCAATTCGCCATTCGGGTCCACAGTCGGCGGTCAAGGGGTGATTTCCAACCTACCGATGCCAAATCCACGAGCTGCTCGACCTCATCCCCTCGCCTTGCGTAGTCTTCGACCTGGCCCCCTTCTCCTGGCCAGGAGAAGGGGGATCTTTGTTGTGGGGGACACCCCCACATCCCCCGGCATCCGCCTGAGGCGGATCGCCCTTGCAACCCTTTCCTGGCTTTCCCCGATCAGACGTCCTCGTCTGTGGTAGACCCTCATTGGTGCGATATTATGCCCATACGCAGCAGGTACCCCTAAATCTGAACACTTACGTCATCTCAAGGACCCAAGATACACAGATGCTTCGTGTTAGGATTGGCAAATGTAGGGGATGCGAATAGGGACATTTCAGGATCATAAACTTGGTTGTCGACTACCATACTCATACTCACTTCTCACCTGATGCAAACTACTCGATGGGAGCGATGTGCGCCGCTGCCCTTGCAGCGGGTTTGTCGGAAATCGCTTTCACCGACCACGCTGATTTCGAGCCGACCGATGAAACAACCGGATACCTCGACTTGCCAGCCTACATCGACTCGCTGCACAGATACCAACATGAGTACTCCGGCCAGCTAACGGTCCGCTCCGGCATTGAGTTGGGTGATCCCCATAACTATGCCGATCAACATTCCGAGATCCTAGGAGAGTTCGATTTTGACTTTGTGATTGGCTCGATTCACTGGGTCAACGGCAGATGTACCTGCTCTGCACGGTTTTTTGAAGGCGTGAATCCTAGGGACGCGTATTCTGAGTATTATGCGGCGGCTTTAGTGGCGGCCGAGACGGGCGACTTCGATGTAATGGGTCATCTTGATGTACCCAAGCGCCGAGGCGAACACTTTGTATCCGGGCTTGACCCTAGATTGCACGAGGATCAGATTAGGAAGATCCTGCGGCAGCTAGCGGCCGCAGGTCGAGGAATAGAGATCAATACATCCGGCCTGCGCAGCCCCGCGACCGAACCATGTCCATCCCTGGAAATAGTGCGATGGTTTCGGGAGGAGGCCGGCAAGGTTGTCACGATCGGCTCCGACGCGCATTGGCCGGGGCAGATCGGATTTGCCGGAAGCGCGGCCGTCGCCATGCTCCGTGCAGCGGGATTCCGGCACCTGACGACTTTTGAACGAAGGCAGCCAGTCTTCATTCCGATCTGAAATCTGGGGATTGTGTTAGCGTGCTTGCCGAGCGGAAGTATTGGGCAGACGCCGGCGAGCGGGACTTGGCGGGAACCCAAGAATTGCCAGCGGCATCTGTTCACCCTGAATTGAGAAATCGTTGGAGGTGCTAAAATCATTGCTGCCCAGTTTTTTTTGCGGGAAGATTAGGCATGAGTCGCCAAGTCACTCAAGTCAAGTTCTGCGCTAAACGTGCTTACCGACACTTCAAGGCGTTTCCTGGCAGGAGTGGTGCACGCCCCTACTGGAGGGACCATGGCAGTTGAAGTAAAGATTCCGCCGGTGTTGCGAAAATACACCGCTGGCTCGCCAATGGTAGCTGCTTCAGGCGATACCATCGTCGAGCTGTTACGAGATCTGGAAGCCAACTGGCCAGAACTTCAGGGACAAGTCATAAACGAGCATGGGGAGACCCATAGATTCATCAACATCTACCGGAATGGCGAGGATATCCGCTATCTCGAGCGTCTCAACACTACGATTGAAGATGGTGACGTCGTAGCTATTTTGCCGGCGGTCGCCGGCGGTAGTAGCTGAGACGAATTTGCGGGTTGAGTATAGGCCCCAAAGCTGGTATTCGGGACCAGTTGCCACTAGATTCTGATAAATGATTCACCGCAATATTATTGAGGCCATCGGTAATACGCCAATGGTCGAGTTGCAGCGAAGCTGTCCAAATCGTAAGGTCCGGATATTTGCCAAGCTGGAAGGACATAACCCTACGGGTAGCCTCAAGGACCGCATCGCCCTGCAAATGCTGGAGGCCGCCCGGCGATCCGGCGAGCTAACCGCAGACAAGGTCATCCTCGAACCCACTAGCGGCAATACAGGCATCTCATTGGCCGTTATAGGCCGACTTCTCGGATACAAGGTCAAAGCGGTGATGCCGGAAAACGTGAGCTTTGAGCGCCGGCAGCTATTGGAACTCTTTGGAGCTCAGGTCGTGCTCTCTGATGGGTCGTTAGGCAGCAACGGCGCGATTGAAGAGGCACAACGACTCGTCACTACAGACAATTTCTATATGCCATATCAATACGGAAACGAGGCCAACCCGCTTGCCCATTATCTAGGAACCGGTAGCGAGATTGTGCGAGACCTTCCGGAGACGGATGTCTTCGTGGCCGGCCTTGGTACAGGGGGTACTCTGACCGGAGTTGGACGACGTCTAAAGGAACACAATCCAAAGATCAAGATAATAGCGGCAGAGCCGGAACAGGGAGACTTGGTCCAGGGATTGCGCAACCTAGAAGAAGGGTTCATACCGCCTGTACTAGATCCAGACATAATGGACGGCAAGATTCTAGTTGACAGCGTGAATGCACTGCGAGGAGAGAGGGACCTAGCTCTTAATGAAGGAATATTTGCCGGCATTTCTTCAGGCGCCGTGCTGTACGCCTCCCTTAGAGTTGCCGAGCGGTTGGAATCGGGAACGATCGTGGCATTGCTGGCAGATGGCGGTTGGAAGTATCTGAGTACTGGCCTTTGGACCAAGGATGAAAAGGACTTCGGCGAGGAGATGGCCAGCCAACTCTGGGCCTAAGAGATGCCCGCGACGGGGGCAATTTAGGTCGCCTCGAGTTTTGGGGGTTTAGTTTCGACATTGCCCGTTGCAGGCGCTTTTCCATTATCGGCATCTATAGCGACGCCATCAATGATGCATTAGAACCTGCGCGCAGCAATGGATCAGCGTTGATCTCTCATTGAGCAGGACCTATTATGGTAATGAGAGAACCATGCGCCGGAGTAATCCTCTGGAACACAAGTAGGAATAGCTAGTTGTACACCTACCGTCCCAAGAGACAGGGGCCGGGACTGTGGCCCGTAGTAGCCTTGGTGTCTCTGGCGATAGCCGTCCTCTGGTGGGTGGGCGCGTTCGACGAGCTAGCTTCCAGCCTAGGGACGGATCCATTGAAGAATGGCGTTCGGATCTTGCCCGGCATAATCCGGTCGCAATCCGAAGTGGCAATTCAATCCTTGAACGGAAGCGGGAGCCAACCTTCGGAATCAGGTAGACGACCCGCACCAACACCTACTCCGTTGCCATCAAACGCAATCGCCGAGCAGTTCCTAAACGCCTGGAATGAGAGTCGCTATGCAGATATGTATCGACTATTGGCTAGCTCTGCCAGAACGACTTATCCAGAGGATTATTTTATAGGCAGGTACCAAGCAATCGCAGAAGAAGCCACATTCGAATCGGTCTCGGCGACTTTATCGGGCAGCGCAAACTTGGGGCCTCAGAGCGAGGGAAGCGCGATAAGCTTACCCTTTGAAACCAAGATCCAGACCGCTTTGGTCGGCGAAGTCGTCGAGCTAAATTCATTGCCGCTGGCTCTCGAAGATGGACAATGGCGGGTGGAGTGGACGCCATCGCTGATATTCAAAGACTTGACCGGCGAGAATCTGATTCGTCTCTACCCGTTGGAAACGCGGCGAGGCAACATTTCGGATCGTGACGGAAGGCCGCTTGCAACACAAGCATTTATGGTTGTGATCGGAGTAGTGCCGGGCGATATCGAAGACGAGTCGTCAATGCTTAGCGCACTAAGTGAGGTAGTCAGCCGGACCTCTGAGGAGATTGAGGCGACTTACGACGGAGCAGAGCCGGGTTGGTTTGTTCCCGTAGGAGAGGCCGTATGGGAGGATGAGCAAGAAGTCAAGAATCGTCTTTCTTCGTTCATCAACAGAGGTGTTCTCCTCAAGCGCCGTCCGATCCGATGGTATCCCGAGGGACCACACACCGCCCACATCGTCGGCTACGTCACCCGCATTACTGAAGAACAGCTTGACGAGTTGGAGGCGAAAGGGTACTCCGAAGACGACTACATAGGCCAGACCGGCGTTGAAGTATGGGCGGAAGATATACTCGCGGGCCGCCGGGGCGGCAAGCTGGCAGTCGTTACGCCCAAGGGCGAGGTCGTCAAGGTTATCGCCGAGCGTGATGCAGAACCGGGCCGGGACATCGAGCTGACGCTAGATCTAGAGATTCAGAAGGCAGCTGAGGAGATGCTTGGCGAGAGACCAGGTAGTATTACCATCCTCAATCCCAGAGACAACTCCGTCTTGGCCATGGCAACCTATCCTCGATTCGACCCAAACAAATTCGTGACCGGCTTTACAAGCGAGGAGTGGAAGATCCTCATCGAAGATGAAAACCACCCGTTCCTTGCCAGACCCACGAACGGTGGATATCCGACGGGGTCAATCTTCAAAGTGGTTACTATGTCGGCGGGCTTAGAAATCGGCGGGTTCGAACCTAGCGCACGGTTCGAATGCAACGGAAGTTGGAGGAGTATAGGGCAAGGACAGGTTTGGCGTGACTGGAAACCGAATGGCCACGGTGAACTGGATTTACGCCAAGGGCTGGTCGAATCGTGCAACATCGTCTTCTACGATATTGCGGCAGAGTTGGACCAACAAGACCCATCGATACTACCGGAAATGGCTCGGAATTTTGGGTTTGGAGCGTCGACGGGCATTATCGGGCTTTTCGACTCACCTGGGATCGTGCCGGACGAAGCTTGGAAGAAGAGATACGTCGATGAACCTTGGTACCGCGGCGATTCAGTCAACTTGGGAATAGGTCAAGGCTACCTTCTGGCGACGCCATTACAAGTCGCCAACGCTTATTCAGCCCTGGCCATGAGAGGCGAGTTGCGGACGCCAGTGCTGATACGGCGTATAACCCAACCGGAAACGAAAGAATCTCGAACACTAACAGCGACGACGATCAGGCGGCTCAATGTGAGCGAGACGACCCTGGCTAATATCCGAGCCGCAATGATAAAGGTGGCCAGTGACGTGTCGGGAACCGCCAACTACGCTTTCAACGGATTCGAGATCGAAACTGCCGCAAAAACAGGTTCCGCGGAAAGCAGTGGTTCTGAATCGCACGCTTGGTTTGCCGGATACGCTCCCGCGTATGAACCTCGCTATGCGGTAGTCGTGATGGTAGAAGGCAGTGGTACTGGGTCCGAGACTGCAGCGCCGGTTGGACGACAAGCTTTCGAATATCTTTTTGCCGCCGAACGGGAATCGACCGCCTCCAATTAGCCCGACTAGCAGAGTCCCTAGCTGAATTCTGTTTCCCTGGGCTATTTCTTACCTGCGTTTAACGGCGTTCATCAACTCCTCTTAATAGAATCGATTCTATGACGACCATGATTGACAATCCGCTTCACGCCGTTCTGCTCAGACAAAGCACCATTATGTACGATCTTGCTCAATGCGCGGGTGCTGTTCGTGGATATCGATTCGCGTGATTCTCACTCGTAGAGATTTCTTGAGGATTATCGCCGGCGCCGGTTTATCGGCCGCCATCGGCAGTCAATGGGAAGGAATGCGCACGTACGTGTCTGGTGACAGCGACTTGTCGGACGATATTGTCGACACATTGGCGAGGGTGCGCTCACATCTTTCGAGTAACATAGCGCACTCAGACGAAACAGTCGCGACTAGATGGCGGAACGCGACCGCAGCGGCATCCTCTAGCAAAGTCGGAACTTCCTGGCAATCGCAAATCAAACATGCGCCTCACGAGTTCAATGCCGTAGGGTTCCTAGTGAGCGGCGAGTGGCGTGATTTATTTTTGCGGGTTAGCTCTGATGGCGAGCTTTGGTCGGATTGGATGGCGGTAACGGACTGCAGTTGTCACGGGCAAGTAGCGTCCGATGGATTCATGCCTGCTGGACTCGTTTCTACGCCGGCCAGTTGGTACTTGCAATATCGAGTGACGCTGGAGCCTGACTGGCCCGTGCCGGACATAGTGGTCGACCTAATCAACTCGCTCAACGGAGCGAGTGCCCCGGCTGTGGCCAAGACATTTGAAGAGCCAATCGCCAGGATCAAATCTCCAAAACCGCAACCGATCATAGGCCGGGGGGCTTGGGGCGCCGACGAGAGCTGGCGTTACCATGAAGACGGGCGTGAGATTTGGCCGCGCCAACACCGTACTCTACAGAAGGTGTTCATACATCACACGGCCACAGGCGATAGTACCGATCCGGCCGCGGTAGTGCGGGCGATATATTATTACCACGCCGTTTCAATGGGTTGGGGAGATATAGGTTACAACTACTTGATCGACCAATACGGAAATATTTACGAAGGGCGGGCTGGAGGTTCCGGAGTGGTAGGCGGGCATACGGCAAGTCCTTCGAGGGGAGACCTCAACGAAGGAAGTCTAGGGATCGGTTGCATAGGTACGTTCCGGTCGCAAGGGCCATCGATAGACATGCAGCGCGCGTTGGCGCGACTAATCGCCTGGCGATGCCGTTACATTCCTCCGCACGGCGACAGCTATTTCGTTTGGAATCATTTGCCAAACATAATGGGTCACCGAGACGGAATGCCAGAGGAGACCGACTGCCCAGGCGATGGATTAGCCGCCTATCTTGAGGCCTTACGCGGCGACGTATGGTGGAATTTGGATTATCAGACACCCAAGCCGGAAGGCTCGATCACCTTGATAAAGTTCTCACCTACCAGCCCAGCACCTGGCTCGACGATGCGCGTGGACATCGAAGTAGAGAATATTGGAACGGGCACGATGCCTACTCAGGGCCCACCACCAGGTACGCTGTTTCAGCAAGGCGAGACCTACTTGGCGCGCGGATTCCCCGAGGTGCGAGGGGCGTTCCGCGTGGGAGTCGGTTACGAGCGGAGCCCCGACGACAATCCCAACTACCCTTACAGGTGGGGTCTTCCTGATGCATTGGAGCCGGGGAAAAAGGCCACCATCACAGGATACGTAAAGATGGATGGATCGCAGAGGCCAACCTATTGGGCAGGATTAGTGGAAGAGTTGAACCGCTGGCACGTGGACGAGGCCGGCCAATCCGATCAGCATGTAGAGGAACCCAGTCAGACATATAGCTTATTCATGCCCAACGTGCGTCGGTGAGCCGGAATCACCCTCGCGCAGGCGAAGACGCACGATCTGGATCGGGGTCGAGTATTGGCCGAACTCAAGGTAACTTGCACGGGGTATGGGTACTTCATTGGCGGTGTCACTGCCGGTCAGCTAAGCGCCCGAAAAGCCCTGACCGGGAACTTGATTGCTTACAATAGGGAACACCGTCAGGGCCATCGCACTTAGTTGAGATCAGCGTCGGTCCAGAGTACGTTGCTGTACTTGGCGTCTGAGTAGCCGGGAAAGGATTTAGCCTTGCCGCTTATGCTCACTTCGCTTGTTTAGCAAGAACCGGTCCCGCGAACCGGCTCACCGGGCAATACTAAACACACTTGAATCTTTCCTAACAAGACGGTTGAGCTACTATAGAAACCGCCGCATAAATACTTCGCTATCTTGTGGACGTCAAGACGCCGATATCAACTAGTTTCCACCGCCGCCCGCCCTGTGCCACATCCGAAAAGGGGGTGAACTCAAAATGCCGAAGCTATTTTCCTTAGACGAGGCCAACGCACTGTTGCCGCAACTGGAACAGATTGTTGAGGAGCTACGCAGCACCCGTCAGTCAATCAGTGAGGCGCAGCAGGAGGTTACGAGCATTGAGCGGCGGGCGAGGCAAAACGGTCATGATCGCACCGGCGAATTTAAGGAAGCGCGCCGTCGCCTTTCGGAACTGATCTCCCGTTTCGACAGCAGAATCAAATCAATAAACGACTTGGGCTGCGAGCTGAAAGACCTAGAAATCGGACTGTTCGATTTTAGAACCAACTGGCAGGGCAGGATTGTGTACCTATGCTGGAAGGTGGGGGAACCGGAGATCGGTTTCTGGCACGAGTTGGAGGAGGGTTTCGCGGGCCGGCGACAACTTTAGCAAGCGAGCCGGTTTGGATCACCGAACGATGGATCTGCCGGCGCGGTATCGCGAAGGTTCCAGATCGCGTCCACTACCCAACGCGATGCCTGGTTAGAGCCTCATAGTTAGGTTCCAAACCAAGACCGGGCCTATCTGGCGGGCTCAAAGTCCCATCCTGATTCAGGGCAAGTGTTTCTTTGAAAATGTGTCCCCACATAGGATCAACGGTGTCGCGATAGTACTCGACGATCAAGCCGTTAGATATTGCTGCGACCAAGTGAACATGAACGTCTTGGCTGCCGTGAGGCGCGATATCGAGGTCATGGGCTTGGGCTAGCGCAGCCACCTTCATGAACTCAGTGATCCCACCGAGGACTTGCGCGTCGGCGTTCAAAATCGCGGCTGCGCGATGCTCGATCAGATCGCGGAATCCGTACTTCGTATACTCGTTCTCGCCGGTGGCAATCGGTATCGTGGTCTGGTTGGCTAGCAGGGCGTGGCCTCGATAATCGTCGGGCGCTACAGGCTCTTCGAACCAGAAAATATCGTACCGTTCGATCTTACGAGCCAGCTGGATGGCTTGGTGGCATCTATAGGCGCAGTTGGCGTCTACCATGATTTTCACATTGGGCCCTACCGCATCACGAACCACTCGCACTCGGTCTACGTCTTCATCAATTGACGCGCCCCCAACTTTCATCTTGACGGCAGTGGCTCCCATCGCCACATTGGTCTGCATCTCTCGCGCCAAATCGTCTAGACCCTTGCCTTCCTCGTAGTATCCACCGGCTATGTAGGTTGGTACTCGTTCACGATAGCCGCCGAGCAGTCGATAAACAGGCTGTCCTGTTATCTTGCCGCGCAAGTCCCACAGAGCAATGTCGATTCCGCTGATCACTCGGGTGGTCAGTCCGCGCCGGCCGATCAGCTTGGGCACCCACATCTTGTTCCACAGGCGCTCGACGTTCATCGGGTTCTCGCCAATCAACTCGCCGCGTAATTTCTCAACAACGGGTCTGTTAATCGGACTTGGGGAGCCAAGGCCAATACCCTCAACGCCTTCATCTGTGGATATTCGTATGAGGGCAAGTCCGGAGTGCGTATAGACGTGGAGACCGTTGCGTATGGGTTTATTCCGAAGCCAGCTGAACTCTTCGACCATCAGATCAGTGATTTTCATCTTGATCCTCCCGCGTTACGCCATGTTTTTGCGCCAGAACGACTGCGAACGTTTAGATCGGAAACCTATTGACGCCTCGGCTCTCGACAGTATGTTTATCTAACAAAATTAGAGGAGGTTCCAGGCGACTAGCCGGCGGGAGCAGGTTTGGTCATCGCCTTCATTTTGGCGACGTAACGTGTAGCGTCGATCATAGCTTTGCCTTTATCGGCTCGATCGATCACATCAATTAGGCCGCTCGCCACGATCGCGCCCTCGGCAATATCGTGCAAAGCGGCTACATGCTCGGGACGCGAGATACCGAAACCGACAACTCTAGGAAGCGAGCTGTGCCGGCGAACTCGTGAAAGAAATTCGGGCAGTGTCTGTGACAGGCGAGCACGCGCTCCCGTCACACCTGTCAGGGATACGCAGTAAATGAACCCGCTTGACTGGCTCGATATGACTTCGAGCCGGCTTTCACTGCTGGTTGGCGCCATGAACTGGATCAAATCAAGATTCCGGTCTCCGCAAAGGCCGGAAACCCCCTCTGATTCCTCTGCTGGCAGGTCAGGAACAATTAGGCCATCTACACCGGCGTCGCGGGCATCGTTGAGGAATCGCTCGGCTCCGTAACGCAATATTGGATTGAGATAGGTCATGAACAGCAATGGAGTCGAGATAGTGGCACGCAGCCTACCAGCTACCTCAAGACATGTTTCTGGCGTCACGCCGCCTTGCAAGGCTTGGTAGGTGGAGCGCTGGATTGTGGGGCCATCGGCTACGGGATCCGAGAAAGGGATCCCCAACTCCAATGCATCCGCGCCGGCCTCCGCCAATGCCGGTGCGAGATCAAGCGTCGCTTGGAGAGAAGGATAGCCAACCGTAAGGTACGGCAACAGTGCGAGTCTACGGTCTTCCTTGCAAGCTTCGAATACGTCGCTGAGGCGACTCATATTATCCAGCACCTTCCAACGTCACTCCTAGCGCTTGGGCCACGATGTGCATGTCTTTGTCTCCTCGGCCAGAGAGATTGATGGTAATAGATTGATCTGCGGTCATTTCTTTGGCAATCTGAGCCGCCAAGAAAATCGCGTGAGCAGGTTCAAGTGCAGGGATGATGCCCTCGGTCTCACACAGCAGCTTGAACCCTTCAAGTGCCTGACGGTCGTCGACCGCGATATATTCGGCTCTTCCAGTCTCCTTCAGAAATGCATGCTCTGGTCCAACGCCGGGATAGTCTAGGCCGGCGGAGATGCTGTGAGCCGGCTGCACTTGTCCGTGTTCGTCCTGCAAGAGATATGTGAACGCACCGTGAAGGACGCCGGGCGAACCGGCGACAAGCGTAGCGGAGTGTCTGCCAGAGGTTATGCCATCACCGCCGGCTTCTGCGCCTATCAACCTGACCGATTGGTCTTCGACGAAGGGATGGAACATTCCGATAGCGTTACTGCCACCGCCGACACAGGCTACGACGCAATCAGGCAAGCGACCGAATTGCTCGATATGTTGTTCCCGTGTTTCGCGGCCGATAACGGACTGAAAGTCCCTTACGATCAGGGGATATGGGTGCTGTCCAACCGCGGAACCAAGAAGATAGTAAGTGATTTCAACATTAGTAACCCAATCGCGTATCGCCTCATTTATCGCATCCTTGAGCGTTCGTGTGCCGCTGGCGACTGGCCGCACCTCCGCACCGAGTAGTTTCATCCGGAATACATTCAGCGATTGACGATGTATATCTTCCTCGCCCATATAGACTACGCACTCGAGTCCGAACAGAGCACAGACGGTAGCGGTCGCAACACCGTGTTGTCCTGCCCCAGTCTCGGCAATGACCCGGCGCTTGCCCATTCTTCTGGCCAATAGGACTTGGCCCACAGCGCTATTTATCTTGTGAGCGCCAGTATGAGCCAAGTCTTCGCGCTTCAACATGATCCGGGCGCCGCCTATCGACTCTGTGAGCCGCCTAGCGTAGTAAAGGGGGGTAGGCCTACCGACGTAAAACTTGAGGAGCTCTGTGAACTCCTGATGAAATGAGAGGTCATCTTTAATCGAGTAGTAATGCTCGACCAACTCTTCTAGCGCAGACATCAGTGTCTCGGGAACGTACTGTCCCCCGTAGGGCCCGAACCTACCGGCGAATCTTTCCGACCGATCTGTTCCAGCGAAGGTGCTCATGATGGTACGCTCCTAGCGGCCTGTACAAAATCAACTATAAGGTTGCTATCTTTGCGACCGTCGATTTCAACGCCACTGCTTACATCAACGCCCCACGGTCTTGCGATCCGTATCGCTTCGGACACGTTGTCAGGATTCAAACCGCCGGCCAGTACAAACGGGAACCTTGGACGGTTGTGTTCAAATATCGACCAGTCGAAACTGATGCCGGTTCCACCGCGTTCACCGGGAGCGTAGGCATCGAACAGCACTGTAGCACCTCGATCATGATAGTCTTGAACGCCCGTTAGCGAGTTCGCGCCGGACACAGCAATCTTCTTGATTGCGGGTCGGTTGATTTGCGCCAGGTATTCAGGCGTTTCATCGCCGCAAAGCTGCACGTAGTCGAGCCCGACTTCATCCGCGATGCTATTCACCAATTCCGGTGACTCATTGACAAATAGTCCGACCCGGCTCGGGCAATTTGGTACCTGCCTTACGATTTCTCTGGCGCGCGCAGGCTCGATGCGACGTCGGGCAGGCGCGAAGACGAAGCCAATGAAGTTCACACCACATTCAGCTGCTACCAACGCATGCTCCAATTCACGTAGACCACAAATCTTAACGCGAGGATGCTCACTCATCGGCCTATGAGCTCCTGCACCTTGCCTGCAGTATCCTCAGCCACGACTAGGGACTCACCCACCAGCATGGCGTCAACACCCCAGTCCCTAAGCATCGCGACGTCGGTTGGGCTGTGGATGCCACTCTCACTAACGACGGTGCAATGCGATGGAATTAGCCGGCGAAGTTGCTCAGTCGTTCGTAAGTCAACTTCAAAGGTGCGCAAATCACGATTGTTGATACCAATTAGTTCAACACCAGCATCCAGGGCCCTGTGTACCTCGATCGCGTCGTGAACCTCTACCAGGGTAGCCATCCCCATAGTTGTTGCCAAATCCGCCAAGATCCGAAGTGATCCATCATCCAGGATCGAAACGATAAGGAGAATACAGTCCGCGCCGGCCGCTCTTGCCTCGACTACTTGGTAGGGGTCAAAGACAAAGTCTTTGCGCAACACTGGGAGTGAGGAGTTGAATTTTACCCGCCGCAAGTGACTCAAAGAGCCCTGAAAGAACTTTTCGTCCGTCAACACCGAGATTGACCTTGCTCCACCATGCTCGTATTCGAGGGCCAAGCGTACCGGATCGAAATCGGCGGCGAGCAACCCTCTGGAAGGCGACGCTTTTTTCACTTCGGCAATCAAGGCAACATCGTCACCTTCGAGGGCCGCTCGAAATGGGCGAGGTGGATCTTGCTCTCCAGCCCGCAACTCCAGTTCGAGGAAGGTAATGTTGTTCTTTCGCTCTTCCAACTCGCCGCGCTTGTGAGCGACAATTTCGTCCAAAATCAACGAAGTCTTATCCCGGCGACACGGTACAAGGAATGAGCGCGTTGGCTTGGGCCAAGCCCCAGCGCTACCGGGTTCACCGTCACTGTACGACTGGGCACATGGGTGACACTTAGACCGAGCACATAGGTAACACTTTTGTAGGGGTATACACAACTCGTTTGGCGTGATCGTCCAAGAGCCCGATGATGAGTGGACCGAACTGGATGCTCCAATGCCGATCATCGCTGGGCCTCAGCCCTACTGGTTCACCCCTCAGCGCTTCACTCAGATAGATGGTCTCGCCTCTCCACTTGATCCCTCCATTGCCGCGTACCCTCCGTATCGTCACATCAGCCTCGTACTCAGGTGATCTCACCTCCGCCGGATAAGAACGCAGAGACGGTGCGTAGAGCAGTGCCGGTGGGCGTTGTCCCAGAGCCTCGTGTGGTCTGTGCTCATTATAGACCCGCCGGAACTCGTCGAACGCTCTCTGCTGAGTGCGTATGCTACTTCTGGGTGGAGTTGCCGTCTCAGCCTTGAGAGTGCGGTGCAATCGCTCCAGCCGGCCGTTCTGCTCAGGATGTGCCGGCTCTATACGCTCAGGTAATATGCCCAGCTTGATCCACCACACCGACAGCGAACTCAACCCACCGACTGCCACACTGGCAAAGGGCACACCGTTGTCAGAGCGCATCACCCTGGGCAGTCCGTACTCCCTGAATGCGCGCTCACACACTGCACGCACCTCAGAGCCTCTAGGTCTCTTCAGCCCTTGGCATACCAGCAAACAACGGCTAAAGCCGTCCTGGATAGTCAATGGGTCTATCCTGACCCCATCTTCCGTCCGAAACCAACCCTTGAAATCGATCGACCATACCTCGTTCGGCCTCTCAGCTGCTGCGAACGGCTCACTCCAAGGCGCTGTGTGCCTACGGCGCTTGCGTCGACCCACCAGCCCGGCACGGTCCAGTATCTGTCCTGCCGTGCTCGACGCCGGCCAATTCATCCAAGGCTCCACACGACCCAGCCAGGCAACCAGCTTCTTAGGACCCCAGGTTGGGTGCTCTCCTTTGGCCCTGATCAGCCTCTCTATCACTGGCTGTGGCGTGGAGTTGGGATGAGTGTGCGGTGCTCGACTTCGATCTCCCAATCCCCCCAATCCCCACAGCTTGAAGCGCTCCACTCGCTTATACCCTGTCTTGCGACTAATACTGAATTGACGACACAGCTCTGTGAATGTGTCTTCTCCCCCTTTCCATCGTTGTATGAAACGGATTTGCTCTTGCTCTCGACTCGTATCTTTCCAGGGCAACATCTGGCCTCCAATGATCGGTTGTTCCGATCTTGTACCACTTTGTTACCCATGTGCTCGGTTTTTCTGTTACCTATGTGCCCAGTCTGTACCCACCTCAATCCTCTCCCGTCGAGGGAGAGGAGGGGGATCGCCTCTTTTTAGGTGGTGACCATCTATGCTCATAGGAATGGTCCGCGTCGTTCGTTGCCGGCACAGCAAGGCGTGAAGATGGCGCTTGGTCTTCAGAAGCGTTTGGCTGTCATTCGCGCCACTCCTACTCCCGCTGGATTCCCGCCTTCGCGGGAATGACGGAGGGAGCGGCGGGAATGACGGAGTGAGCGAGGGGAATTCGCGAGATGGCACACGGCAGGTCGTGTGGCGCGGGTTGCCCGTGTGCCCTTGGCTGGAGACAAGCCCTAGCCCTGCGGGGGTCACCCTCACCTCGATCGTCTGCCACCGAGGGAGAGGAGGCAAAACCTTGCTCTCTCTGTATGGTCGCGTTCGAAGGTCTGCGATTGATTCGCGCAGTGCCGCCACCCATCCCTTCCTTGGATTCCCACCTGCGCGAGAATGACGAATTCGGTGAAAGGAGGTTTCTATCCCGGATAGGAGTCCGGGATATGCTTTCGTACCAATCGCCCATGCCGGCTGGTGCCGGCACACCAAGGTGTGAAAATGAGACCTGGTCGTTGGAAGTGTTTGGGTGTAGTTGGTGCCACCCTTCCCCTCTGGATTCCGGCCCCGCATCGGGGTACGGGGCATGCGTTCGCCGGAATGACGAATTCGGTGGCGGGAACCATCTATCCCGGATCGGAGTCCGGGACATGCTTTCGTACCAATGTGATCGGGAACTAGGCTAGGCAATTTCATAAACACGTGCTGCGAACAGAGCACTAAACAGCCTCACCCGATTCGGCCAACTCGTTCGAGAGCCTCACTAGGCGCTCCAATCTATCAGTAGCGCGGCCGGAGTCCAATGAATCGACCGCCAGCGCGATCCCGGCGGAGATCGAGTCTGCGAGATCGCCAGCGCACAGGGCAGCGCCGGCATTCAGCACGACCACGTCCCTCCGAGGCCCCTTCTCGCCGGCGAATACAGAACGAATAATTGAGGCATTTTCTTTAGCATCTCCCCCGGCGATGTCCTGCAGGTTAGAAGTTGTGAATCCCAAGTCCCGGGGACTGACGACGTAGCTTCGAACGGCCCCATGTTGAACTTCATATATGACGGATTCGGCGGTTGTAGATAATTCATCCAAGCCATCTCCGCTGGTTACTACAAGAGCATGCTCGCTGCCCAGCGCATTCAGGGCGTTGGCAAGCTTTACTGCTGTCTCTTCATTAGGGACTCCCAATAGTTGGTGCCGGGCACCGGCTGGGTTCGTAAGTGGTCCCAGGAAATTAAAGACCGTACGAACTCCAATCTCGCGTCTAGGACCTGCCGCGTATTTCATCGCCGGGTGAAAAAGTTGCGCAAACATGAATCCAATTCCCGTGTCGGTGAGGCATCGCGCGACCTGAGCAGCGCCCAGATTGATGTTCACACCGAGAGCCTCTAACAAATCGGCGCTGCCACAGGCGCTCGACATCGCTCGGTTGCCATGCTTGGCAACAGTCGCGCCCGCGCCGGCGGCTACAAAAGCCGCAGCGGTCGAGATGTTCATGGTGCCGGCCCCATCGCCGCCGGTTCCGCAGGTATCTAGAACGGGTCCATCTACCGAGACTTTGATCGACTTATCCCGCATTACACCGGCAAAGCCAGTGATTTCGTCTACCGTCTCACCTTTCTGTCGCAGCGCAACGGTAAAGGCGCCAATTTGGGCCGGCGTTGCCTCGCCCGTCATTATCTCTTCCATAACCTGGGCCGCTTGGGCCCGGTCCAGAGACTTTCCGTCTACCAGTTGCGCTATTGCATCTCGAATCATTGTTCCCACTTGACCTCAAGAAAGTTCCGTAGCAAATCTTTGCCCACTTCGGTCATGATAGATTCCGGATGGAATTGGACGCTCTCGATAGGATATTCGCGATGGCGCATTGCCATGATCTTGCCGTCGCTGGTTTGGGCTGTTACTTCCAGCGATGCCGGCAAGGTATCGCGCTCGACGATTAGCGAATGATACCTGATAGCCTCAAATGGGCTAGGCAGGTCGTTCAGTATACCGGCACCATCGTGGTAGATCAGAGAAGTCTTGCCGTGCATGACCTTATCGGCACGGACCACGCGGCCTCCAAAGCTGTAGCCTATACATTGGTGACCCAGACATACTCCAAGCAAGGGCTTCCTCGGCCCGAAGTAGCGGATCACGTCATTCGATATGCCGGCCTGAGCGGGCCCGCACGGACCAGGGGATATTACTATCTGATCCGGATTCATAGCGTCGATCTGCTCAATCGTGATTTGATCGTTGCGATAAACTACGACCTCAGCTTTTAGCTCGGACAGATATTGATAAAGATTGTAGGCAAACGAATCGTAGTTATCTAATAGTAGGATCATACTTCCCTCGTCCCTAGGCCTCTGCCGACCTCGCCATTAGTCAGTCTTACGCAAGACATATCAATCGTGTAGTTCTTCGGCAACGGTAACCGCGTGGAGTAAAGCTCGCGCCTTGTTCAGGCACTCGACGTGCTCGCGTTCCGGGACAGAGTCAGCTACGATTCCTGCGCCGGCCTGAACGTGTGCGATTCCATCTTTCATGACCATAGTCCGAATAGTAATTGCCGTGTCCAAATTTCCGGAGTAGCCAAAGTAGCCAACCGCACCAGAATATGGGCCGCGCAAGTCGGGTTCAAGCTCGGCAATGATCTCCATAGCCCGGATCTTGGGCGCGCCGGAAATCGTACCAGCAGGGAAACACGCCTGGAAGGCATCGTACTGGTCCATTTCCGGCCGAAGTCGCCCAGTAACCTGGGACACCAGATGCATAACATGCGACAACCGGTCGATTCCCATCAATCTAGGGACCTGCACGGTGCCAGGTTGGCTGACCCGTCCAATGTCGTTGCGGCCAAGGTCCACCAACATTATGTGCTCGGCACGCTCTTTTTCGTCGTTGATGAACTCGCGCTCGAGATCTATGTCTTCTTGCGGTGTTCGACCTCGCCGGCGCGTTCCGGCGATAGGATGGGTCGTGACCTGGCCATCTTCCACCTGAACCAGCAATTCGGGCGAAGCTCCGATCAGGTGGCATTCTCCCAAGTCCAGGAAAAACATGTAAGGTGAGGGATTGATCGTCCGCAATGCCCGGTAGATATCAAGTGGCTCAGCCGTAGTGGGCCGACTGAATCTTTGTGAAAGAACAACCTGTATAACATCCCCTGCCAGAATGTATTCCTTACCGTGGGCAACCATGCTTTCGTACGCTTCTTGACTCATGTTCGACTTGAAGTCTAGCCCGGCTGTTGGGTCCACTGGCGGGAGCGCTTCGTGTCTCTTCGCGGCCGGAACGGGGCGTCGCAGAAGTTCAATCAAGGCGTCAATCCTATCAACTGCGTTTGCGTAGGCAGAATCAATCCCATCGTCGCAATTAACGTGACTCACTACTTTGATTTTGTGCTGGATGTGGTCGAAGACGAGTAGCGTATCGGTGAACAGCAATATCGCTTCCGGCAAATCGAACGGGTCGTTCGGAGGCGCGGGAAGGCGTTCGAAGTAACGAGAACACTCGTAACCCAGGTAGCCAACGGCACCACCATGAAAGCGTGGAAGCCCGACTACCGAAACCAGGCGATGCTGGCCAATCAACTCCCGGACCAAATCCATCGGATTGGAGACCGCACGTCGTTCTGGCGATCGGCCCTGGCGGTGCAAGGTAGCCTGGCCAGCATTGATTCGCACCGTCAGGAAAGGCGAACATCCGATAAATGAGTATCGAGCCAACCGTTCACCGCCCTCGACGCTCTCCAAGAGGAAGCTGCTGCCTTGGGCGGCTACTTTCATGTAGGCTGAAACCGGCGTTTCCAGGTCAGCAAGTATCTCCCGGTAGACTGGAACCAGATTGCCATCCTTTGCCAGGTTCTTGACCTCTGCCAGGGAAGGCGTGTACAAGAATATCCTCCACAAATAAAAAAACCTCGCGTCCTCTGGGGACGTGAGGTCAACTCTCGCGGTACCACCCCGCTTGGCTCACCAGCGGCGAGCCCACTCATAGTCAGATACGGGACAACACAAAGCCACCCGATACCCGGCCTCAAATTAACGGCGAGACATCCGGCTGCGTCTACTAGCTCCAGCTTTCAAGCAGCGACTCCCAGGTCCATTCGACTCCCTTGAGTGGCACCGGCTCGCACCTTACCCGGCTCTCTGAGCCCCGTCGGGAAGCTTAATAATCCTGTTCGCAGTCTTTAGCTATTCAATTGTGGAAGAAATATAGCATGTATTGGCGTATAGTCAAACCTTTGAACGTGGGCACAGGGGATTCCGATTCCTCTCGTTGGGCGGCCGTACGAGCGACTCCTATTACCCGGCGGCGTGCCGGCGTAGTTTTTTGTTTTGCATTTTTTACGTTTGTACGAGCGATCCCGTGGGAACCGGCGGAGGCCCGCCAGGTCCTCTCGATTTCCACACAGGGCAGCACCCCGAGCCGGCCCTACATCCGGTGACGGGATACTGCGAACGTTTGTCTTATAATAATATCACTGTGGGAGCGATTCTGCGGGAACCGCCGGCGACCTTCGGGTATTCTCTGCCGAGGTTTGCCTGCCCGCCGGGTGGTTTTTGCTGGGGACAAGCCCCAGCGCTACAAGTCTCTTGCGACCCTGGGCTGTCGTTGTTGGGTGACGGTGGTTGGTGTCGCCGGCCGGCACCGGAATCCATCCCGGATCGGAGTCCAGGACATGCTTTCCTACCAATCGCCCATGCCGGCTGGCGCCGGCACGCCAAGGTATGAAAAGCGGGAGTTGTGGCTTGGTACAGCGAATTGGCACGGCGGATTCTGCTGAGCCCCACCCCGACCCCTGCGGGGACAAGCCCCTCGCCTCGCGAAGTCTTCGACCGCGCTACATTTTCTCATTCCGCCATCGGCCGTTGGTCTACAATTCGGTACGTTTCGCCCGTGGAGAGCCGGCATCGAGGTTGATTGGAGGGCGCATCCCGGATCGGAGTCCGGGACATGCTTTCGTACCAATCGCTCATGCCGGCTGTCGCCGGCGCACCAAGGTGTGAAAATTGGGTGCATTGGTTGATCGAAGGGTTCAGGCGTCATCTGTACCCCCCCCACCCACCCCTGGCTGGGGACGAGCCCCAGCGCTACATTTCCCTTTCGACCGTGGGCTGTCGTTGTTCGCGCGACGGTGGTTGGTGTCGCCGGCCGGCGCCGGAATTGATTTTCGTACCAATTATTTCCGCTATACTGTGCATACCCCTGCTACTACATACCAAGGAGCTACGCTGTGGCCGCACCACGATTTCATGTGACCAGGACAACGCTAATTCGCGATGTCATTTCACCTTTGAGAGCGGATCTGGCCTCAGTCAAACCAGACGACAACTTGGCGAAGGTGGTAGAAGCGGTCATTTCAGCCCCGACCCAACGTGTACTACCGGTGGTCGACGAAGACGAAAAACTGGTGGGTATGATCCGACTCTCAACGATTTGCGGTGAGGTGCTGGACAATCTAGCTCCCGAACTGCTAATGGCCGACATCGATACGCTGGCTGACGTGTTCGAGTTTGCTCAACTTGAGGCCGCGCGGACCGCGGATCAGCTAATGGAACCTGGGGTTTCGATCAACCAAGATGCCCGCTTGGTTGACGCCCTGCGCTTACTACATGATCCCGTCGTGAACCTTACCTCTCTGCCAGTTTTGGATGACGATGGCCGACTCTTGGGAGTGATAGACCTCGTGCAATTGTTGGGGATGTGGATGGCCGGGGTTGGTAACAGTTCAACTGACGAAACCTAATTGAGGATGTTGTATCCGT
Source organism: Chloroflexota bacterium (assembly GCA_965220775.1). GTDB lineage: Bacteria > Chloroflexota > UBA6077 > FW602-bin22 > JBCLEL01. The sequence goes on along the minus strand of OZ244845.1, from coordinate 2,149,680 downwards.
GACCCTAACTTTCATAGCCGGCACGATCTTTCTACTCACATACGCGGTGATCGCGACCGAGCGATTGCACAAGACTATTGCGGCGCTGGCAGGGGCAATGCTAATCATCCTGTCGGGAATAATCACGCAGGAACAAGCATTCGAATCCGTAGACTGGAATGTGATCTTCCTATTGATCGGCATGATGATCATCGCCAACACTATGCGCCATACAGGCGTGTTTACCTGGCTGGCGGTGATGGCGGCCAAGCTGGGAAACGGACGGCCGCTGCGAGTGCTCATCATAATGTGCCTGCTAACGGCGGGGGCGTCGGCTTTGCTGGATAACGTCACGACGGTGGTCCTCGTGGCGCCGGTCACAATCTACCTTGCGGGAGTCCTCAGGGTATCGCCGGTCCCGATGCTCTTGGCCGAAGTTTACGCCTCGAACATCGGCGGTGCGGCTACTTTAATCGGAGATCCGCCAAACATTCTGATCGGCAGCGCTGCTCACATCCATTTCTTAGATTTCGCCGGCGCTATGCTCCCGATTTCTATATTAGGAATGGTCGGCTTGATCGTATTGATCTGGGTGTTCTGGCGGAACGAGTTGCAGACGTCGGCGGAAACTATAAAGGAACTTGACGAGATCGATACGTCGAGCCTGATAACCAATCCCAAGCTGCTCCGGACTAGTCTAATCGTCCTCACCGCAACGGTAATTGGCTTTTTTCTTCACGGGTTACTCCACCTTGAAGCCGCCACTATCGCGATGACGGGCGCGGCGGCGTTGATGGTCATCACTCGGCCGGACCCTCATGACATTCTGGTTGAGGTTGAGTGGACGACTCTCCTGTTCTTCGTAGGTCTCTTCATAGTGGTGGGCGGGATAGAGCATGTTGGGCTGATCGAGACAATAGCCGACGGGATGTTGGAAATCACCGGAACGAACCTCGTACTGACGGGCCTATTGATTCTGTGGCTCTCGGCGGTGGCCTCGGCATTGGTCGACAACATCCCATTTACGGCAGCCATGATTCCGCTAGTACAAGAAGTCGGAAACGTGATTCCGGTCCAGCCCCTGTGGTGGGCATTGGCTATGGGCGCGGACTTCGGCGGGAACGCGACCATCATAGGCGCTTCCGCAAACGTGGTGGTCGCGAGCATTGCCGAGCGCAACGGCCACAAGATCACGTTCTGGAACTTCATGAAATATGGTGTGCCGGTCACAGTGATGACATTGATCCTGTCTTCCGGCTACCTGTGGCTGCGCTATCTGACGGCGACGTGAGGAGCAACCGCCCAAAGGTCTTTCCAATCCGGAATCCACCGATGGCGCATTTGGTCTTCGTTCGATGTAAGGGGATGGAACAGTGAAAGACGGACTGCTTCACAACTTTGGGGTGTGTACAGACGAGGTGCATTCCGACCTAGAGACGGCCCTGGGAGTCGCCAAGGAACTGGGAATGCGAAGCGTGGAGCTGTTCGAGTTCTGGGGTAAGCCGGTCGTAGACATGGATGACGGCGAAATCGATCGGGCGCACGACTTGCTCGAACGGTTCGAATTAGGTGTCAGCGCGATTGGGTCGGTCTTCCTAAAGTTGGTACTGCTAGGAAGCGTGCCGAGAGGCAAGGTCGCGGACGACCCCGCATTCGGGGCAGATTTAAGAGTGCTGCGGTCAAGCATCCGCATAGCCAAGCGCGTGGGCGCGCCGGTGGTTCGGACCTACTCTTTCCGCCGAGAAGGTATGGTTGGATTCGGTAACCCAAGTCCACGTTTACCACAAGGTGGCGCGATTCCGGACGATATGCTGGAGAAGATCGTCGAAGGATTGCGAATCGCCGGCGATGAAACCGCCGAGGCCGGCCTTATCCTGGGTATGGAGAACGTCCGCTCGTGTTGGGGGAACACCGGGTTGAACTTGGCGCGCATTATCCGTGCCGCCGACCATCCGTCAATCAGGGCGATATGGGATCCGGGCAACGATTACGTATCCGGCGGAAACCCCTTGCCGGACGGATACGAGGCGGTGAAGCCATTCATATGTCACATGCACGTGAAGGATGCGCGGGTGGTGGATGACAAGACTGACCTGACCTCGTGGGAAGCGGTGGGAAACGGCGAAGTGGACTATGTCGGCCAATTCAAGGCTCTCCGGCGGGACGGGTATGCCGGCACGTTGAGCCTCGAGACCCACTGGCATCCACCAACTGCTGGCGGCGGGGAACCCGACCGCGTCGCGGACAGCAGGACGTCTTTCGCCGGCGTCCGGGCAGCTTTGAAGAAGTCGCTGGAGGATTGACCGGACGAGCGAGACCGCGAATTAACTCACGCCGGGTCAACACGTCGCAAGTTTCCCGTTAGAACCAATCAACACTGGATTATCGGCGGTTCATTTCTGGCGGGTGGTCGGTGGCGGCGTGAGTTCGTGCCGGAAATAGTTTTGCTACATATCGCCCATGCCGGCTGGCGCCGGCACGCCAGGGTATGAAAGGCCGGAGTTGTGCCTTAGTACAGCGAATTGGCACGGCGGATTCTGCCACGCCCCACCCCGACCCCAGCGGGTGACGAGCCCCCGCGCTACATTTTGTCATTCCGCAATCGACCATCGGTTTACAATTCGGCACGTTTCGCCGGCGGAGAGCCGGCATCGAGGTTGATGGGAGGGCGCATTTTTTCGTTCCAATGGCAAATTGGGAAGTCGGAATGACCCGGATGTGCGGGCGTGACTGTAACCAGCGATTTCCCTATTAAGCTCACGTGACTGGCTACGTGGGTTTGAGCGGTTGCCTTTTTTGCACGCGCTGGCGTCTTGCCCGATTGGAGTGTATACTGACTGACGTGTCATTCATTAAGGGAGTTGCAGTTGACTGATACTGGTGGCGGCTCTAGGCGCGAACAGCTTCTAGATGCGGCAGTTCGTACATTTACGAAGGCTGGCTATAGCGCCACCAGAGTATCTGACATAGTCAGTGAAGCCGGCGTGGCGCAGGGAACGTTCTATCTGTACTTTGCGAGCAAACGCGATATCTTCCGCCAGTTGGTAGAGCGCTTCCTGACTATGTTCGCCGACAGGCTATTGACAGCGTCTTTCGACGAACCGGACGACCTTTGCGCTTTTCGGGAGACCGCTCGGGCACGAGTACTATTCACGCTGCGGACGTGTTACGAAAACCGGGAGCTTGCGCGGATTTACTTCCAAGAGGCCATGGGGGCCGATCCGGGCCTCAATACTCGCCTACTCGAGTTCAATCGGGCGTTCGCCCAATCCCTCGAGGCTCGACTGCAACATGGGATTCAGCGCGGATACCTTCGCCCACATGACACTCGTGTCGTCTCTATCGCATTGGGAGGACTAGTCGAGCAAGTGGTCCGGCACTTGGTCTGCTACTCAGATCAAGAACTGGACGTGGAGTCGTTGGCGGAGGACATTGTGGATCTTGAATTACACGGCATCAGTATCGGGACTTCTTGAACGGATTTCGCAAGATCCTGCGAATGAAGTGTGTCCCTTGAAGTTATTACAACCGCCAAGCCTGTGTCGTCATTGGAATTGCGAAGTGTGTGCCGGCGCGGTATGCGGCCGGAGTGAACTTGTCCAGGCTTATTGATCGTCGATGGAGCGATCGTTGAAATGAAAGTCCAAGGCGCTGTCTTGGACGTTGAGTGTGTCGGAATTGCACAGGGCGTTGCCAGCGCAGATCAAGTCTTCGTTGCAAACGCCTCTCGCATCGACGAGGAGTACAAGGGTAGCTAGAAATGGGCATCACACGGATTTCGATACTTAGACCACTCTTCATAACTATGGTCTTCTGCGCCATCGTTGTACTGGGAGTGATCTCCTACGGAAGACTGGGCGTCGACCTCTTTCCCTCTGTAAATGTTCCGGTCATCAGCGTGTTCGTGGCGTATCCAGGCGCCAATCCAGAATCAATCGAATCTTTGGTGACAAAGCCGATCGAGGACTCTTTAGCGGGCTTGAGCGATATCGAATACATGCGTTCGATCTCCTCCGAGGGACAGTCTACCGTGCTTTTGGCATTCAACGACAGGACTAATCCCGATTCAGCGGCGATCGACGTGGAGCGAAAGATCAACGGCATAAGGTCCCGATTACCAGGGGATACGCTGCCCCCCAATATTGTCAAAGCAGACGTAAATTCCCTACCGGTTATAGACATCTCATTTTCTGGCAATCTGTCGAATGAGGAGTTGGTCCGGCTAGTTAACGATCTCGTCGTCCCCAGGATGCAATCTGTGCCGGGAGTCGCGGCAGTTGACGTGATCGGCGGTCAAGAGCCGGAAATCCGGGTGACAGTGGACCAGCAGAAGCTGCAAGCTCATCGACTGTCGATACTGCAGGTGGTGGCGGCGCTCCAACAGGACAACCTAAACGTTCCCAGTGGATCACTTATAGAAGCCGGAAAGGAGTTCGGTGTTCGCGTTAACACTTTGGTACCGGCACCAGGGTTCTTAGAGAATATCGTGATCGCGAGTACTCCGACTGGGTCGGTCCGTCTAAGGGACGTTGCCAAGGTCGACGAGACGCTCAAGCGAAGAGTTCACATCAATCGAACCAACCTGACGGACAGCATAGCGATAGAGATAACCAAGCAGGCAACCGCCAACACGTTGCAAGTAACTGACGCGATCAAGGCTGAGATCGATCAACTCCAAGCCGAATTGCCGGCTGGCGTCCAAATGGACATCGTGGTTGACGCTTCTGTATTCACCCGCCAGTCGTTGAATAATGTTCAGAATACTCTGATCGAGGCGATCATCCTTACCGGATTGGTCCTGCTGCTATTTCTTCACGCGTGGCGCAGCACGGTGATTGTGCTGTTGGCGATACCCACGTCGCTCATAGCAACCTTCGCGGCGATGTTTTTTTTCGGATTCACTCTGAACATCATGTCGATGATGGGACTGACCCTTGTGGTAGGAATACTCGTCGACGACTCGATAGTAATCCTGGAAAACATCACTCGCCATTTGAAACTCGGCGAGACTCCGTTCACAGCGGCTCTGAAAGGTCGGGCAGAGATCGGATTGGCAGCGATAGCGATCACATTAGTCGACGTGGCAGTGTTCGCACCGGTGGCATTCATGTCCGGCATCGTCGGTCAGTACTTTCGTGAATTTGGCATTGTTGTAGCCACGGCAGCATTATTTTCGTTATTCGTATCGTTTACGCTGACGCCGATGCTCGCCTCTCGATGGTTGTCGGGAGATGAGAAGAAAGGAAATTCGATCTTAGGTAAGATCGGAAGAGCTTGGGACAGGGGGTTCGAGAAGCTAAAGTCCGCCTATGTCAAAGTGCTGACTTGGTCTCTGCGGTGGCGTCTGATTGTCGTATTGCTCGGCATTGTGAGCTTCGCATCGGGTATCGGTATGGTTGTGTTCGGTCTGGTTAGCACCGAGCTATTGCCGCAGGCCGACCAAAACGAGTTCACAATCATCGCCGAGATGCCGGCCGGTACTACACTCTCTGAAACCGATCGTGCGGTAGCAAGACTAGAAGAGGAGCTTGCGGGCTGGCCGGCGATCGACACCATCTTCACATTTGTAGGCACGTCCGGCACCGCGTCAGTTGCCGACAGCAGATTCGCCAGAATTACCGTCAAGCTGGCACCAAGAGATCGTCGAAACCAGTCAGCGATGGAGCTTGCGGATCGCGTGCGCCGATTGGAGGGATCGACTCCGGGTTTGCAATATCGCGTAGAACTGCCAAACGTGGCGGGTCCCAGCGGACCACCGATTCAAATTCGGGTACGGGGTGATCATCCTAGTGTTCTCGTCGAACTGGCACGACGGGTGCAGGGAATAGTTAACGATACGCGTGGAGCGATCGACGTACGGAATAGCGGAGAGATTGGCGACCCAGAGCTAGAGATTGTGCTGGATCGTTCGCAGGTAGCCGATCTGGGCCTTTCGCCGGCGCAAGTCGCATCCGCAGTTCGCACAAGCCTCGCCGGCACCGTCGCAACGCAGTTCCGTCCCGCCAACGATTCGGAGGTGGATGTTCGGGTAACTGCATTCGGTGAGGACACCGCTTCGATAGAGGCAATAAAGTCGATACCGCTAGCCTCCGCTACTGGAGAAGTGATAAGGCTTGACCAAATAGCGTCGGTACGTCAGAAATCCGGGCCTTCACGGATCGAACGGTACGATCGACAGCATGTCATCACAGTCAGCGCCGATACCTCCGGACGGGCACAAGGTGACGTTGCAGGCGATATTCAGCGAGAGCTTGACCGGCTGACTTTGCCGCCCGGGTACTCGATAACATTTGGTGGCAGCACACAGGCACAAGAGGAATCTTTCACTCAACTGTTCCAAGCGCTAGCGCTGGCAGTGATTCTGATCTACATGTTGCTAGTCGCTTTGTACGAGAGTTTCCTGTACCCATTCGTGATCATACTGTCCTTGCCATTAGCGGTTGTGGGCGCTATCGGCGGTCTAATAGTTACCGGACACACTCTCAACATGATGTCGATGATCGGGATGATCCTGTTGACAGGTTTGGTTGGCAAGAACGCCATTTTGCTAGTGGACTACACAAACAACCTGCGGCGAAATGGCCGCTCCCGAGACGAAGCTCTGCTAGAAGCTGGGCCGGCTCGGTTACGGCCCATATTAATGACAACTGTCACAATGATTGCGGCCCTTACGCCGACCGCTCTCGCGATCGGCGAAGGCTCAGAGCTACGGGCTCCGCTAGCAATCGTGGTAATCGGTGGTCTGACTACCTCGACGTTGTTGACCTTGGTGCTGATTCCCGCCGTCTTCACCCTGATTGACGACCTTCAACGTTTTATTCTGATAAGGGTCCTTGGCAAGAAAGAGGGGGCCAACCTGCTACCAAGCTTACATAGCCTGGAGCCAGTCGTCGTCCCAGCTTCGGACGCTGTGGACCAAGCCGGCCCAGGACGCTGAGTATAGCGTCAACTACGCACAGCACTCCGTGATCATCGAGTGCCGCGCGAGTGGAGCGGACCAAGGCACCGAAGGCTAATCTCCCTGTTACTGGGATGGTCCTAGACGACCTTGCTACATGAATCCGACGGATCCATCGGAGCGAAACGGGACCGGCCGGCGCCAGGGTTTGAACTCATACTCCGAGAGTGCCCCCTCATCAAGTTCTACGCCCAGCCCAGGCGCGTCGGGAATGAGCAGATAACCATCTTCTAGCTTCAGGGGCTCTTTCAGTACGTTGCTTCGTGGGGGCTGATCATCGGTGTGGTATTCGAGCACTACGAAGTTTGGCGTCGCCGCCGCCAGTTGGACGTTGATGGCGGTAGCAAGTGGACCGAGGGGATTGTGCGGTATCAATCCCACGTAAAAGCTCTCGGCCATCGCCGCAATTTTCTTGGTCTCACTAATCCCACCCGCCAAGCAGATATCGGGTTGGACGTAGTCACAGGCCTCTCGAACCAGCAGATTTCGAAACTGAAATTTCGTGTACAGACATTCGCCGGTCGCAATCGGAATCGTGACCCTCGACTTCAGGTCTGCGAGAGCATCGAGATTCTCAGGACGAAGGGGTTCTTCGAAGAAGAAAGGCCTGTAGGGCTTCAGGACCTCGGCCATCTGAATGGCAATCGTTGGGTTGAAGATTCGGGCGTGTGGATCGACACCAATGTCTATGGCGTCTCCGACAGCCTTGCGTACCGCTTCCATCCGACGGGCAGACTCACGAATCATAATATTTACTGGAATCTGTTGATCGTTCGGTGGCTGAGGGCCCATCTTCAGGGCCGTGAAACCGTAAGTCTCAACTAACCTCTTGGCATTGTCGCCGGCCTCGGCCGGAGTCTCTCCGCCTATACTTTGATAGACACGGATTTTGTCACGACACTTTCCACCAAGTAGCTCATACACCGGTGCACCCAATACCTTGCCCTTGATGTCCCAGAGGGCGTGCTCGATACCACTAATGGCGGCACCTACGACAATCCCGACCGGGAAGCGCGAACCGTTGTACATGAATTGCCACAAGCGCTCGACTTCGCGAGGGTCGCGTCCAATCAACCAGCGCTCGAAGTCCTTGATAACTTCTACCGCCGCCAGGTCAGGCCCGGGTGAATAGGCCTGACCAATCCCTTGAATGCCGGCATCGGTTTGCACTTTGACGAATATCTCGTTGCGGCCACCGAAGTTGCAGACCTGTGATTCAATCTTGGTAATCTTCAATTCTTCACGTCCCTCTCTGTATGGAATGTTGTCTTTACACGCTGGGGGAGCAAGACCAGCCATCAAATCGGAGCCCCGCTAGTTCGAAAAAGGCGGGTCAACGGCTATACCTTCGAGCTCCATCTAGCAAGTTTAAACTCAGCTTGACGGCTTCGCACGCTAATCGGTCGTCGCGAGCCTTGCCATCAGCTTCGGCATACCCAGATGTGTAGCCCGCGCCGGAGAGGAGTACTCGTGCGAAGTGGTAACCTCCAAAACCACCAGCACAGGGCCTTTTTCGTTCAAGACTCGATTTGCCGCTCGCTCGAACTCGCCGGCATCGACAAACGTGTGAACACTCGGATAGCCGGCGGCCAACGCAATGGCGGCAAAGTCCACTTGGCCGGCGCCGGGGATAGGCTGGCCGCCCGTGACCTCATACACGCTATTCTCAAAGACTAGGTGCACTAGGTTTGCCGGCTGAGCGTGTCCGATAGTAACAAGGGTGCCCAAATTCATGAGGAGACTGCCGTCTCCGTCTAACACAAGGACACGCCGGTCCGGTTGCGCGAGGGCGATTCCCAAGCCAACTGACGATGCTTTGCCCATCGCACCGCCAAGCCGGAGATGGAGGTCCTCGTCATCGGCCACGACGGGCCACTCCCGGGAAGTTGACATCGTGTGGACAACAACCACTCCTTCTTGATGCCGGGCTATGATTCGAATTGCTTCGAAAGACGTGAACATTTGGCGTTCTCCAACCGGATGATTTAGGTGCAAGTTCCACTTGGGCTTCAAACGCACATTGTATCTGGTGAGGAAGTATCTATCGGCGTTGCCTAGGCAAAGTAGACGAAACTTGTCAATCGCTGCGGCCGAATCGGCCAGGCTTGCAAATCCCGTTGGCAGAGTTGATCTAACATGTTGTAAGTTCGGAGGAAAAAGGGTAATTGTGTAGAAGGATGACCGCGATCTTTCAATCATGTGGACGGTGCCCAGAGTTTATGCCGCGCCCATTTCACTACCGGTACGGCGGGATCGACCCAAGTTGATAGTGAGAGCAATTTCCCTGAACACTCGCGTCGACGCCCCAACAGCCGTGGCAATCCTTGCCGTTCTCGCGGCCTTCGTCTTGAGAATGTACCGGCTGGGATTTCGAGCGCTCATTGGCGATGAGGCATTTAGCGCATTGAATTCGGCCGGCTCGCTCGAGAAGTTGGCGGCTCTCTACTACACCGTCGAGGCGACACCGCCGCTGCACTATCTCTTGCTCTTTGCCTGGCAGCGACTGATTGGCAGCAGCGAGTATGCCCTTCGCTTTCCTTCGGCAGCATTTGGAGTGCTGACGGTTGCGATGGTCTATGTGATAGGTCGGCGACTTGTTTCAGCGCCGGCGGGAGCGTTGGCAGCTATTTTCGTCGCCGCCAGCCCGTACTTGATAGCTCAGTCGCAGATTGCCCGCTCATACTCGATGGCAATCGCTGCCGGGGCGTTGGCGGCATTGACATTGCTATTGGTGTTAGACCGTCCGTCGCGAAGCCGCTGGCTCATATACATAGGAGCCAGCGCGTTGGCAATTTACACCCACACCGTGATGGTATTGGCAACTGCGGGCCTAGCGGTCGGATACGTGGTGTTGCCTTCAGCGGTCCGCGACCGGATAACCGTTGGTCAGTGGCTGTTGGCCCATACGGTCATTGGGATATTGTTCTTACCCTGGATCGTTCGGAGCGCTATGCTGATTGCGAATCCCGCTAGTGTGTGGTTCGAAGAGGGGGATGCATTTGAACTAATCCAACGCATGCTGCAGTCATTTGCGTTGGGGAACCGGCCAATTAGCGCACTAGGAGACCTAACCATAGTAGCGATGGTCTGCTTGGCGACGGTCGGAATCGCGGGAGGATGGCGATGGGACTCTGGAGACAAGCCAAGTCGTCTCATTGCACTCTGGCTCTTGGTGCCTCTGTTGCTGGTGTTGGCGATCTCGCTCCGCGTGCCCATTACGCGTGATCGATATTTGATAGGCGCGTTCATCCCGTTCATCTTGGGGATCGTTTGGGGATTGCAAGTCTTGGGGATGCGCATGTCAAGGATGATGGGAGGCTTCGCGTCGAATCGACTCAGGCTACTTGGTCTGTTCGCTGGACTAGTGCTGCTCGTGGCGCCGGCCGCGGTCGCTCTACCGGACTATTACCGCAAGGCAGAATTCATCCACGCCGTGACAATTCGAGAACTCCAATCTACTATCAAAACGACGGCCGGCCCGAACCTAGCTGTGGTGCTGAACTTCGATTCGGCCGATCCGTTGTTCAAATACTACGACCTATCGCCGGCTCGGATTGTTTGGGTTCCCAACGCATCCGGCGAGAGGCGATTGGAAGGCGAGAGAACTCTAGACGAGCTTCTCCACCAACCGGTCTTGATTTGGCTCGTTACCTACCCTTATGGCCCATCTGAGGCGCGTTACGTCATCCCGTTTCTGGATTCGCACGCCTACCGTTTAGAACACCGCTGGTACGATAGCCTCCGGCTAATTCGTTACTTCAGCCCGGCTGATCAGAACACTCTTTGGCAGGAGGTCGATGCAACGTTCACTGGCCGGGAGAGCGCAATCGTGTTGCAAGAATACCGGATCCGGCCGACGGAGACGATAGGCGGCGGAGCGATCGCAGTCGACCTGGTTTGGCGAGCGGATGTAGCGCCTAATGAGCGTCTCAAGATATTTGTTCATCTGGCAGACGAGTCCGGCTCCGTGGTAGCGCAAAACGATTCAGAGCCCCAGCAAGGTCAGGCTCCCACGAATAGCTGGCAAGCCGGACAGACGATCCTGGACAGATATGCACTAGATATTCCGGCACATGCCGCTGCCGGCAACTACTATCTCAACGTTGGGCTATACCGGCCGGAAGATGGATGGCGTTCGGAACTTCCCGATGGCACAAACGCAATCCAACTCGGTCCAATAGTAGTGGAGCGGCCTAACGGCTAAGGCGTGCTACAGCCCAGGGATATGTGTCGGTACGGGCCGCGCCAATTGATTAGTTCGACACCGTCTTGAGGAATAGCCAGACGCGTTTTGGCGCGGAATCCAAGCCGTCGAAAGTACCAGTCGATATTGGGCCGAACCCTCAACACCTAACTAAATACGGAACTGATTCAACCCAGAAGACTTGCTCTCAAGAAGGCGAGACCCTCCTTCGCCAGAGCATCCTGAGACTCGGACAAGGGGCGCCAAATACGTACACGAGGGGCGCGTCTGCCACTTGGGTTAAACGACTCGATCACTATGTATCGATCATAGTTAATTTCACTCAGAGCTGCGGACACGTCATCCCAAGGGACAAGTCCGCCGCCGGGCGTTCCTCGATGGCTCTCGCTGCCATGAAAATGAATCAGTCGATCGCCGGCAATTCTTATGGCATCACCCAGATTGGATTCTTCCAGACTCATGTGGAAGGAATCCAGGTGGATACCTACGCTGGGGTGATCGACCAAGTCGATCAGTTGCCTTGCCTGAAGGGCAGTGTTAAGGAGATTGTTTTCGTATCGGTTCAATACTTCGATTGCGAATAATAATCCTGCTTCGGCGGCGTGCTGACCGACCTCTCTCAGACCGTCTGCAGCGTATCCTAGCCTAGCCTGCCGGGTCGGCTCCGAGAGCAAATCGGTCCCGCCGGCACCGACGGCGGCGCCCGTGAACAAAGAGGCCCCGACCATTGCGCTGGTGTCGAGACAACGCCTGGCATGGTCTATACCCAGTCGACGAACGGCCGGATCCTCGCTAGAGAGGTCGAAAGCCGGACCGAATGTCCCTACTATGGAACAACCCAACGCCTCATCCTCTAACGTTCTTCTGACTGCCGCAGGATCTATGACGCTGTCATCTTCTATGGCGAATTCAAAGGTCTGGCCGCCGAGCGTCCGCACCTTGCCGATCAGCCCAAGGTCTCTTTCACTGCTAAAAGGAGAAACCCACACCCAAGCGTTGATTCCTATCTTCACTATCGCAACCTCATACCTGGTAGTCGCTATCACGAACTTGCTGATGATACCCCTTTCTTGTGGCGTACTGGTACATGAGGGGAGGCGTCACGACCCTTGCCGTGCGGTCAGAATCCGCCTGATGCATCAGCATGGTGAAGAACTCGAGTTACGCGGCAGAATGTGCAACGAGGATTGAATCGGTCCAGCGCGATACAGGCAATCGTTCGGCCTGGAATCTCTCCGGCGAAAAGGAAGTCCGCTATTGACGGAGTTCGCTAACTCGTAGCATCGAGAGGCACACCGGCGGAGGCGATTAGGTGATTGACGACGTTAGAGAGTTTATGTAACATAGCGCAACATCACGCTGACGGGGATGGGGTAGTTCGAACGGCGGCACTGTGGTGCGAAGATGCCAGATCGTAGCAGGCTCCTGGAAAGGATCGTGTCTATCGAACAATCGAGCAAGCATCCAGCGGTTAGCATATTGCGTGCCGGCGTCCTGAATTTAGTGACTCGAGAGCAAAGGGAGGATTGTTTCCAATGGCAGCGAGATTCTTGTCGAATCGATTTACGCGTCGCTCGTTCCTTGCGGGCTTGGGCGCTGCAGCAACCTTGCCTATCCTGGCTGCATGCCAACCGCAGATAATCGAAGTTGAGAGGGTGCAGGTAGTCGAGAAAGAGGTCCCGGTAGAAAGGGTCATTACCCAGGTCGTGAGGGAAGAGGTTCAAAAGGTAGTCACTGTCGAAGTTGAGAAGGCAGTCGAGGTCGAGAAGGTCGTCACCGTCGAAGTCGAGAAGGCAATCGAGGTCGAGAAGGTCGTCACCGTCGAAATCGAGAAGATAGTCGAAAAGCCGGTCGAGGTTGTCAAGGAGCAGGTCGTTGTAGTGACGGCCACCGCAGTCGTCGAACCGACCAAGGAGGGTGTGACAAAACTCACCTATTGGGTGGAGCACACGGACAAGGCGACAAATGCCAATGTCGAGGCATTCATCCTGAACCCATTCAGACGAGAACACCCGGACATCGACGTCGAGTTAATAGCCGTCCCGGACTACTTCAGGAAGCTGGAAACCGCGATAGCAGCGAGGGCGACCCCCGACATGTTCAACATCGGTGGTGCCAGGGATATCGGTCCGTTGGCTGACGCCGGAGCGGTGGCGGACCTTGCTCCCTATGTTAAAGATCTGGGTTGGGACGAGAAACTCTGGTCGTGGATGTGGGAAATCACGCCGTACAAGGGAATTACGGCTTTTATCCCAACCGAGTTCGAGATGATGAACCTGTACTATAACACGCAGATCTTCGCCGACCTTGGCCTGGAGATTCCGACGAATTTCGATGAGATCTTGGCAAACGGCAAGGTACTCATGGAAAATGACATTATCGTCTATGGGTACGGAGCAGCGGGTCTCCCGGTCGTGCAGCAGTTCTGGTGGGGGCATGCTTTTCACGCCTGGGCCGGCGGACACAACGTCTGGGAGGCTCTGACCGGCAGCCGCAAATGGACCGATTCTGTCTTTGTGGACGCCTTCGAGCATATGAAAATCCTCTGGGACGAGAATTTCCTGGCCGACGGAAAGGCGCTTGGGTTGGGCTTCGGCGACGGCAGGGGACTGTGGGCAGCCGGCAAAGCGGCTCAGCTCAACGAAGGCACCTGGACGATGCGATCCATCGACCAGTGGGCCGGGTCCTTGCCTTGGAACCTGGTTTGGTCTCCCATGTGGCGAGATGACGTACGGGTGCAGCCGGCTGTGGGCTGCGGCGAAGGGTTTGCGATCAGCAGTGATCTGAGTTACAGGGACCAAGCTGTGAGTTTTGCGGACTTCGTGTTCTTCGGTGAGAGGCGAGACATCCTTAAGTGGGCCGACAAGCCAGGTCTTATTGCGACCTATCTGCCTCCGATGGACTACGAGGCATCGGATTTCCCTCCGGGCTTCAATCCTGTTTACAAGCAGTCGATTCTAGAGTCCGTCGCGGCGCAAAAGAACCGAGACTTTGGCTTCCTGCCATGGGCCGCCTGGCCAAACCGAACTAACAACTACCTCTCCAATAATCTCGCCTCGTTGTGGCTCGGCGAGATGAGCGCAAAAGAGTATATGGAGGGAACACAGAAGGTGTTCGAGGAGGATTTCGAGCAGGGTTTGGTGGTGGTCTCGCCCGAACCGCGGAAGTGATCGCCTCTCATCAATTGGAGAGGGAGGCCTTCTTGACTGACACAGAGGATCGCCTCGGGCGCCTCTGATGCCTGATGTTGCGAGCATAAGTCCGGTCAGGTGACTGTAGCGAGAAGTGCGCGTACTCGTCATCGCAGATTAGGGAAGTTACTGGCAAGTAAACATGCGGCAGCATATTTGCTGCTCTTGCCCGGCTTGGTGATCCACGTTGGTGTCATTGGTCTGCCATCTGTCCTGACCCTGGGGATATCCACTCTGGAATGGGACATCACCGGACCAATGACCTTTGTCGGGCTGGAGAACTATCGCAAGATCCTCTTCGAAGACGAGGTGTTTTTCACCGCTTTTACGAACAATTTGCGCTGGCTCAGCCTTTCTATGACGGTGCCCTTGGTGGCAGGCTTGGGCGCGGCAGTCTTGATCAGCAAGACGAAGCGCGCGCAACTTTTCTACCGAACAGCGATTTTCATCGCCTATATTTTCCCCACCGTGGTGGTCGCGCGACTCTGGCAGATGTTTTACCATCCTTTTTTCGGCATCAATCAGGTGCTGGAATCAGCGGGTCTCGATTGGGCAGCCAAGGTCTGGCTTGGCGATCCCCAGATAGCGCTATACGCGGTCGCTTTTGCCTGGAACTGGCACTGGTGGGCATTTCCCATGGTCATTTTCCTGGCTGCGCTCCAACAAATCGACCGCGCCTATTACGAGGCGGCGGCGATCGAAGGTGCTGGCGATTGGCAGCTGTTCTATTTTGTAACTCTCCCACTGCTCCGTCCCACGTTGGTCTTCGTGGTCCTGATTTCGCTGCTATGGGGGTTTATTACGTTCGATTACGTGTTCGTGATGACGAGAGGCGGGCCTGCAAATTCTAGCGAGGTTATGTCGACGTGGATCATAACCCAGGCTATAGACTACCGCCGGATGGGGTACGCTAGCGCACTGGCTGCCGCGATGGGTCTCATTACCGGAGCCATCATCGTCTGCTACATCTACCTCCGGCGACGCGGGTTGGAGGTATAGTGGCTGTCGCCACACGGCGTCCGCCCAACGGTCGCCGGTTATTGTCGGCTACCTCCGCGCAGCTCAAGCATCTTGTGCTGCTTGTCTTGGTCGCGTTCGTCATGTTGCCGATCGTTGTGCTGTTCTTGAACTCGCTGCGGAGCTTCCCAGACATTATGCAGTCACCGATCGCTTGGCCTACCACCTTCAACTGGGAGAATTATCCCGGCGCATGGAACACGGGCGACTTCACCCTAGCTTTTCGCAACAACCTCATCATATTGGCTCTTACTGTTCCCGTGGTCTGTACTATTGCCAGCTTCTCCGCCTACGCTCTGGCGCGCCTCCGGCCGCCAGGTTCAGATGTGATCACGACCTACTATCTATTGGGATTCACCATTCCAGCCCAACTTTATATTGTTCCCCTCTTCATCATCTGGGTGAACCTGAACCTCACCAACAATCTACTTGGTGTAGCCATAGTCTATTGGGCAATCTTCCAGCCATTTAGCATCTTCCTACTGCGCGCCTACTACCTAGGCCTTCCGCTAGAGCTCGAGGATGCAGCGCGTGTTGACGGCTGCTCTGAGTTTCGGGTGCTGACAGCGATTGTCGTACCACTATCAACCCCCATCATCACTACCCTGGCGGTGATCATATCGGTATGGACCTGGAACGAATTCCTCCACGCGACCATGCTGATATCCACGCCGGGTTTACGAACAGTCACGTTGAGTTTCGTCGCGTTTACCGCGGAGTTCGAAACAGATTTTGCTGAGCAGAGCGCCGCGGGGATTCTTACCGCTATTCCCGTGGTCGCCCTGTTCCTTGCGCTGCAAAGGCGTTTCATCCAGGGAATTGCCCATGGCGGCCTCCGTCTTTAGATAGATCATCATGCTCCTGTCAAACTGCGAGTGAGGCTCAGATGAACATTAAGGGGTCCTTGAATCTGGCGGGAATGAACTTAGTGCACTGTTTGTGCCCCAGACAGAATTACTTGCCTTACTGGCATCTGGTGGTAGACAAACAACTCAACGCTGCCTTCGAGCGCCGATGGCCCGGACACAACATTGGCCGATGGTGGGACGCGCTTCTTCGACTGGAAGATGCCACCGACTTCATCATTCCAGCGCACGTAGAAGCGGCGATGCTTCAAAACACACACGAATTCTTCGACAATCCGGACAATTTGTGTTTCGCTCCGCCGGACTTTCATTGGCCGGGTCCTGAGTTTGCGCTGCCCGCGGCGGAATGGCCCTGGCCTCTGCCACGTGCCGAACGCCCAAAAATGACTGGGCCTCTGTTCGAGCTTCATTCTCTGCGCGAAGGGTTGCTCGCCCTACATGCCCTCGTGCGGTACCGCCACAGCCGGTGGGCGGCACGGATGGGGCACAAAATGCTCGAGACAGTAAACCGCGCTCTCCTTGACGACTGCACTTGGGCCCTTGATCAATTCGATTACTCCAACCGGACAGACAGGCATCTGAATCGCTGGCTGGTCGATCAAACCTCATCCCACGGACGGCTCATCGAGGCTCTGGTGTGGTTCTACGAGGCCACCGGAGATAGTCTGTCGTTCGAACTCGCTGAGAAGATCGCTCGCCGCCATTTGGCCAACACAACTTCCCCGGACGGAACGTTCAATAGGAGCTCGGGCGCTGGCCACGCACACTCCTACTTGGGGACATTGCGCGGTCTATTGCTGTTTGGTGAGATTTCCGGACAACATCAGTACATTGACCCCCTACCCTCAACACTTCGCGTGGCTGTGCCTCAGATGGTCAAGGAATCTGGTTTTACCGCTCACGACATAGGAACAGACACGCGGAGTGAGGTCTCCTCCCCGGGCGATGCAGCACAACTCGCGTTATGGCTTGCCCGCCACGGCTACACCGAGTTTCTGGACGATGCCGAGCGGCTTGTCCGCGCTCGCCTGATCCCCTCTCAAATCAGGGAGAGTCCAGGCCTTCATCCGGCGGTCGACGATGGAAACGACGAGCACAGCAATCTCGACGAACGAATTGTTGGCGGCTATGGCGGAGTGCACACGGAACCCCATGCCGGAAAGCGCAACGTGACCGACGTAACAGCAGCCGTTCTGCATTCTTTGATCGACATCTATCGGCACATTGTCGTTCGGGATCAAGAAGGGGTACGGGTATTCTTCCATTTTGACTATGAAGACGAGCGGATCCGGCTCTCGGCCGAGCGACAACATACGGCGAAGCTGACGATCGTGGCCAATACTCGCGAGAACCTGCTGATTCGTATTCCGCGTTGGACGCCACGCGAATCGGTCCACCTGACTGTCAATGGGCAGAGGCTACCGCTGACGATGATCGGCGACTTCGCACTGACTAGACCCCCGACGGTACCGTGTGAGATTGTGCTGCAACATGCGCTGCCGATTCGCCGGACCCTTGAAACCGCCGAAGACGTCCGATACGAGCTCACATGGCGCGGCGATGAGATCATTGGAATCTCGCCAAACAGCGATTTCTTTCCTTTCTACCCGACCGCCGTGACCAACGAGGCAGAGAAACCGCAAGAGGCACGACCGGCCCAAGAGCGTTGATGCTTCAATAAGGAGGTGTGTTACGTGGTACGAGGTGAAGTGGCTTCGGCTTCAATTGATTCTCCGGTTGTTGGGTTGCTCACTATTGGCTTGGCGGCCTACTGGCCGCAGATGCCAGCCGCTCTCGCGGAGACTGAACGGCTGATGGCGCAGGTACGCGCAATCCTAGAGGATAGCGCGAGGGTCATTTCGCCGGGCTTGGTGGATACCAGCGAGAAGTCTGTCGTCGCAGGCAAACACTTTGCGCGTGAGCAGGTGGATCTCGTCGTGCTGCTTCCTGGCACCTACTCCACGAGCTCCGTCATGCTGCCGGCGATACTCCCCCATGACGCGCCGGTACTGATTGCCAACGTTCAGTCGCGAGCGTCGCTGGATTACGCTAACGTGACCACTGAGGGATTCATCTCACATTCCGGAGTGGCCTGTCTCTCGGAGATGGCGGGGGTACTCACGCGGGCAAGGCGTCGATTCGATGTAGTAAGCGGCACCAGCGACGATCCCGCGGTATCCGCGGAGTTGAGCGGGCATCTACGGGCGGCTGCGATTCGGCGGCAAATGCGCCAACTTCGGATAGGCTGCATTGGTCAGATTTACCCGGGCATGCTTGACTTCTACGTGGACAAGACCAGACTCCAAAGCCAGATGGGAGTGATTTCTGACGAGATTGAGCCGGATGTGCTAGTAGATTACTTGAGCAAAGTGTCCGATGCCGATGCCCAACGTGTTCTGGATCGAGTGCAGACTGAGTTCGTTGTCGACCCTTCGGTACGCGGCGAAGACCTATGGCACGCTGCGCGAGTTACCCTAGCGTTTGAGCACTTGGCCAAGGATAGGGGTTTGGGCGCCCTCACGTACTACTGGCAGGGAACGGGTGCTACCCAGGACGTGGGCGGCAACTCCACACTGGGCCTGTCGCTCCTGACCGCGGATGGCGTCGTGTCAGCACCCGAAGGGGATATCTTGACGGCGATCGTCCTCAAGCTAATTCATTGGCTTACGGGCAGAGCTTGCATCACTGAATTCTACTTTACCGATTACGCGCAGCAATTCGTTCTGATGGGGCACTCCGCTCCGGTCAATGGCGCCATGGCCGAGGAGAAGCCGACCCTTCGTCGCTTGGAGATGCTCCACGGCAAGGTGGGCAGCGGGCTCTCCATTGATTGCCGTGTTCAGTATGGACCTGTAACCTTGGCAAGCTTGGCGCTCACCGCGGAAGGCGATCCCAAACTGCTGTTGACAAGAGGAGAATCGATCGAAGGCCCGGTTATGCGGACTGGCGATCAGAACAGCCGCATAGCGGTAGAGGGGCCGCTGCCCGAGTTCTTCCGTAAGTGGACCAGGGAAGGTCCAACTCATCATTTGGGACTGGGGATCGGCGATATCATCCCGGAGCTTGTGCGCACAGCGGAACATTTGGGAATTCAGACCGCTGTTGTCTAAAGGTGTGATTCCAGGCGCTCGTCTGGTCTTGCCCATTAATCCGCGCTCTAGATCGCTGTCACTGAACTACGTGAAAGGGCCGGGGCCTTTGATAAATCCGCCGGTTGTCGACTCATTCCGAACGGTGCTCGTACCCTCGTTCGAGGACAGGGTGTACTGGATGATTGAGAAACGAACGGATCAGGCTCATATTGGTACGGTTTCGTTGCTATGCGAAACCACCGCACCGGAATCTCATTTTCCTTCATTGAATTCAATCAGAGCGTATGACCGGATGAGAGACGGTCGCAAGATCTCGACATACCGCCTAGATTGCCAGGAGGAGAATTCGTGAAACTAGATAGTAAGGTGGCCGTGGTGACCGGCGCATCACGCGGCATCGGTCGCGCGACGGCCATTCGCCTGGCGGCGGAAGGAGCCCGTGTATGTGCTAACTATTTCGAGCCGGCCGACGTAGAGATGGGCAAGCCCGTCTCAATTGACGAGACGATCGAAACAATTCGAGCCCAGGGAAACGAGGCTTTCTCTTTCGCAGCCGACGTGAGTGACGAGAGCGAGGTGAACTCCATGTTCTCGGCCACGATTCAGCAGTACGGTCAGATCGACATTCTGGTAAACAACGCTGGAATCTGCCCATTCCGTGGTTTCCTAGACGTGCCGGCATCACTCTGGGACCGGGTCCACGCGGTCAATCTCAGGAGTGCTTTTCTTTGTTCGCAGTGGGCGGCCCGCCATTTCGTGCGCCAAGGGCACGGCGGGCGCATAGTCTCCATCAGCTCGATCAGCGCTCTGGTGGGAGGAGAGCTTCAGGCGCACTATTGCCCTACGAAAGCCGGCATCCACTCGTTGATGCAGTCACTGGCAATCAGCCTCGGGCCACACGGCGTTACCTGCAACTCGGTTATGCCTGGATTCATTGCAACAGACATGAACCGGGCCGACCACGAGGACCCGGAAAAGCGAGCATACTTTGAAGGGCGTGCGCCAGTACGCAGATTGGGTACGCCTGAGGACGTAGCGAATGCTGCCGCGTTCTTCTGCTATCCGGAATCGGATTTCATCAACGGCGCGAGCCTTTTGGTTGATGGTGGTTTGTACGTAAATTTACAATAGGGAGCGTGGCGATGACGATCGAACTGGGGTGCCACAAGTGGACGTTTCCGGCGGCGACCTGCCTCGAATCGGCCCGGTTGGTGCGCGCGTTGGATCTCGACTACCTGGACTTGGGCAATGGTCCGGATCTTGACCCGCGCTACATCGCCGAGCACCCGATTGAAGAGGCTGAGCGGTTCAATGGGATCAAGTCCGAGACTGGAGTCCGCTTTGTCGACTGTTTCCCTCAACCCGGCGACATCATGTTCGGAAACAATCACCCAAGCGGCGAGGTGCGAGAGTTCTACAGGCGGACCTGGAAGGGATTCTTCCCTTTTGCGGCCGCAATTGGTCTGAGCGGCGTCACGCTCTCGCCAGGCCGCTTTGGCCAGGCGAATCTACGGAGGCGGGCTTCCTGCGAGCAGCAGAAGAGCTACGATGGATCGCAGGCGAGGCGGCCCGGCACGAGTTGCTCTTGCGGATCGAGCCTCACGTAGAAAGTGTCACCTGGACTCCGCAATTGGCCGTGCGAATGTGCAATGAAGTGCCCGGGCTGAGCCTCACCGTCGACCACTCTCATTTCATCTTCCACGGCATCCTCTATGAGGATATAGCTCAGATGCACCCACACGGGACTCACTGGCACGCCAGACAGGCGCGACCCGGCGAGACTCAGACTAGATTTGAAGACGGCGAGATTCGTTTCGATCGCATCGTGACCGACCTGAATGCCCAAGGTTACTCAGGGGTGATTAGCCTGGAGTACGTACACGCACCGTGGATGTTCCAGGATAGACTCGACTGTGTGACGGAGACCATCAGGCTGCGAGACCAACTGCGCGGGTTCCTTTCTCAGTAGAGAGAATTCGAACACTCTTGCTTCCACTGGCATTGCAATCTAGTTCTTGATTGCAGCATCCAACTCTCGCAGGGCGTCTACGGCATCCTTGGCCTGAGGTGAGTAAGGATCGCGTTCTATTGCCCGCTCCAACGCCGGACGGGCTCTCTCTACACCTTGCCTCGCCAGTTCAAGCGCCTCGGCGAACCCGCGCTCGTGCCGGCTGAGGTCCGAAGGGGAGACCTCCAGATCCAAGTCACGCCAATAGTAACGGAGGTCGCTTGTTTGCCAGCCGGCGTAGATGTCCTCCCAGGTTTGCTCGGTGAGCCGGCTCAGATGCGGTTTGATCTGGCTCTCAGAAATGGGCACATCCACGGCCTGATAGCGATTATCGAGCGAGACCCGCAACTTGTCTTCCGTGAGGTTTGGCAGGGCCTGATGTACGGTCAGGCTGTGGAAAATCAGGCAGTCGCCGATTTCAAAGTCGGTGCTGACCCACTCGCCCTGCTGATCTTCTTCGTTGACCCTCAATCCGCCGGCGCCCAAGGAGAAGTGATGATCAAGCACGGTGTCGCGTTTGTGCGACCCAACTAGTATGGCCAACCCGCCGAGCTCAATCGGACAGTCGCCGACCGGCGTCCAGCAGGTGTAGGTGTCGAAGTCCCCTTGGAAGTGGACGAAGTCCTGGTGCGGCGGCGTCGTGTGATCGGTAAATTGAGGAAACCAGAGGCGGGCAACCTTCTGAGGTTGAACCAGCACTTCACCATCGACAATCTTCTGAATGGTCATTACGAACTCGGGATCGTGCGCAATTCGATGGAATGCCTCCACCTTCTGAACCCCTGTATAGATGGGGGAGTAGTCCAGGTCACCTTCGGCGCATCGGCGCGATAGGTCGACCACGCCATCGGCAAGGTCTGTTCCCGGATTGTATCCAACCCCCTTGCTGGCAGACTTCGCCAGCAGCTGAAGGCGCAAGTCCCACAGCAGATCCTTATCGACGAGATTGCGGAAGAACAGGTACCCCTGTTCGTCCGATTCGCGAGCGTAGCTCCGCCGGATCGTTTAGTGCATCGTTGGAAACCTGCAACTCTTTCACGTCGACGGCCATCGCATCCTACCTCTCAGCAAAAACTGGTTTAGTTTTCACTCTATCACAACATCCAAAAAGGGATTCATTTTTCGTTCGTTGGGCGCCGACCCAACCCACGTCATGAGCCTGACAACAGTTCTCTTTTCTTTTTGGGCGACACTCGAGCGATCCGCTAAGGTCCCTTACGGCATTGAGTCCAACCGAAGTCTATGCACCCGCGAAACGCTCGGCCAACAAGGCGATATCGTCTTCCTTGATGATGGATCGCATATGGAGGTGCGCAGCCGGTGGGAGCGTGATCAACTTCCGGTCGACAGGTAGTGCCGGACGCCGAACTCCCAGACGCGGAGGCACAAGATCAGGAACACCAGGCCGATAACCGGCGCCGCGTACTGGAACCAGAGTGGTGAACCAAGCGTATCCGGCTTATCCAGAATGGCGAGAGCGGGGAAGTAGCTAACGGTCGCCAGCGGAATGACGAATGTGAAGAAGTGACGGAACCAAGGTCGGTAGATAGATAGGGGAAATTGGGTTGTCTCGACTCCACCGTAGGTCACGGTGTTCATGATCTCGAGGGTTTCGGTAGTCCAAAATGCCAGGGTGGCCTGGAGCACTACAAGGCCAAAAAACAGGCATGCGCCACACGCAATCGTGAACAAAATCAGCACCACCTTCACCGCGTTCCAGTCGACATCAAGGACGGCGCTGGCCCACAGAAGGGCCGCCAAGCCCATAGATAGCCGGCCAATGCGCCTCAGTACCAACTCCTGTCCGGCAAGCTGCAAAGCAGTCGAGCGAGGCCGGAGCAGCAGGCGGTCGAAGTCGCCGGAGCGTACCATTGTCCCAAAGTGGTCGAATCCAAGGGATGCAGCATCCGCGAAGGCGAATGCCACGTTAACGAGCCCGTACAGGAAGGCGACCTCAGCGAGGCTCCATCCTTCCAGAGTATTGAATCTACTAAACAATACGAGGATACCTATGAATATGATGGCTTGGTTCACGAACTGCGCAAACGTTTCCATAATGAAGGACGCCCGGTACTGCATCTGGCCGCGTATCGAGATTGCTATGTAGCGCATGTAGATTCGTAAGTCGTTGATCACATTATCCCCCCTGCATAACAAGGCGGCGGACGCCTCGGGCGAGAAGCCATCGGCCGATCAAGATCAGGACGACCGTCCAGACCAGTTGGTGGCCTAGGTGGTAAAGCGCGTCGCTGGCAGGAATGTGGCCCAGGTATAGACGGTAGGGAGTATCGACAATTCCGCGGAACGGCAACACGTTGATGATCGTCTGTGCCCAATCCGGGAAGAAGGGTATTGGTACTATCATGCCGGTCAAGATGGTGACGGACACGGCACCCACGCTGGCCACACCCTGGCCGGAGACAGTCCACATCAGGGTGATGCTGAGCAGGGTCGTGAAGGCGCAGCTGATGAGCACCGCCCCGATCATGGAGAGGCAAAAGGCTACGCCGGCCGCGACGGAGTCTGGTGGTCCCATCCCGAAGAACAGCAGGGCTAGGGTAAGGATTGGGAGCGCACGGAGCAAGGTCGGCGCGGTGCGAAATGCCAGGGCGCGAGCGAACCAAAGGTTGTAAAGATCCACGGGGCGGAGCAACTCGTACCCGACCAAGCCGGAACGGATGAGATCGTGAATCTGGCGGTCCAGGTTCCATGGCAGCAGCATGATGAATGCCTGTCCGAGCCAGATGTAGGTGGTTACCTGGTCGAGGTTCATGGGTTGATCGGCGGTCGTCGAACGGTAAAACGCCTCAAAGATCATCACCCGGATCAGTCCCCAGAAAAGCTGGGTGGCCAAGCCGGCAATGGCCGCTGCCCGGTACTGGAGCAGAATCCGAAAATTTGCGCTCAGGATTGCCGCGTACGAGCTCACTGGTTTTTCCGGTCGTAAATCCGAGCGACGATTTCCTCGATCGGAGGACTCTCGACGAAGAGATCGCGCACAGGATACCGGGACGCGATCCGGGCGATGAGCTCGGCCGGCGGAGAAATTTCAGGATCAAAGCTGAGGTGTACGCGGTGCCCCTCGCGACGCGTGACGGTGGCGTAGGGGTCGGCGATTGACACGTCCTGCTCCATGAGGTCGACGATGAGCCGGCGTTCCGGCGTTATGCTTTGCCGGAGGGCTTCAAGTGTACCGTCGGATCTTATCCGCCCCTCGTCTATCACGATGACGCGCTCGCAGAGCGCCTCGATGTCATCCATGTCGTGGGTGGTTAAGATGATGGTGACGCCGCGATCACGATTGAACCGCTTGATAAAGTCACGGAATGCCAACTTTGTCACCGCATCCAGCCCTATAGTTGGCTCGTCGAGGAACAGAATCGAGGGCTGGTGTAGGAGCGCAGCGACGAGATCGCATCGCATACGCTGTCCCAAGCTGAGCTGGCGTACGGGTACGTCGAGTAGGGGATCCAATTCCAGGACCTGAACAAGGTCCTCCAACGTTGAGCTGTAAATGGGCGTCGGAACACGGTATATATCGCGCAGAAGCTCGAACGACTCGATGACGGGCAGGTCCCACCAGAGCTGGGTTCGCTGGCCGAATATGACACCAATGTTGCCGACGTGTGAGATGCGATCGCGCCAGGGCACACGCCCCAAGATTTCGCATCTGCCGGAGTCGGGTACAAGAATGCCCGATATGACCTTGATAGTGGTCGACTTGCCGGCTCCGTTCGGGCCGATGTAGCCGACGAGCTCGCCGGCCTCAATCTCGAATGAGATCCTGTCGAGGGCGTTGATACTGCGGTAACGACGATGAGCAAGTCCGCGCAGAGCGCCCAAGATGCCGGGACTCCGCTCAGCGATATGAAAGGTCTTGACGAGGTTTTCCACTAGGATTTGAGGCAAAGAGACACTCCGTTTACCCCTTGACCAATGCGCGCGTCGACCGACAAAGGGTTTTAGCTACAGGTGGACGCTGCAATTCCGCGTGGCCTTGGACGCTCAGCCTTGACCTCTTGGCACAATAAAGCGAACTTAGACAGTCGATTGGGAACTTGGCCCTTAGTTTCCGGCGATGCCAAACAGATTGTTTGGCTGATGCTCATAAGGGGATTATCGTGGCAGGAGTGGAGGGACTCGAACCCCCGACCGGCTGTTTTGGAGACAGCTGCTCTTCCAACTGAGCTACACTCCTTGGCGGCGGACAATATTATAACAATCGCACATGCCGGTTGCCAACGGCACGGCAAGGCGCAGAGATCATGGTGCGCTGGTTGGTGGAACGTTAAGAGTGTCATTGGAGCCTGACGCGCCTCGTCTGGAATCCGGTCCCGCATCGGGGTAAAGGACATGATCTCGCCGGAACGAGGACGTGCGGTTTACGGACAATGGAGGGATTCTGGCATCGCAAGTTGTCAACTCCAAGCTAGCTCATCGAGACAGGTAATCCCCACCAATTTGGAAGACCGATTGCCGGGTTCCCATCGACCTAGGAAGAGTTCGTAGCAAAGATAGATTCACGCCCATAGATATACAACCCGATTAACAACAAGGAGCTGAACGATGCTGTTCATGGGACGCCGTCTCGCGGGACGGGGCGATATCGCGGTATGGCAGGAACACTCCGGTGCCGGCTATTTTCTGCAATTTCTTTCTACCGGCGTGGTGATACGGCTGGATGATTCGTCTCTGGTCGACCTGTCTGACGCACTGGCGGAGGCAGTCGAGCAGGCCAAGCAGCCTGAGCGGAACGCCGACGAGGACCGACGTTTGCAAATACTTCGCGCCCGCGTCCTCGATCACATCCAGAACGCCAAGGAGCAGAAGCGAAACCGTGGTCCCCGATGAGCTACTTGCCGGCTTCCCATACCAAGTGAGTCAACTCGGGCAGGATCAATTTTTGCATTGCCAGCCGGCAACCACCAGTCGAACCGGGCATGGCGAATATCAGACGATCTCGGTACAGGCCGGCGACGGCGCGAGAGAGCATCGCGGCGGAGCCGATTTCCTCGTAGCTCAGGTAGCGAAATAGCTCGCCAAAGCCATCCAACCTCTTGTCGATAAGCTCGTTCACTACTTCGTAGGTCACATCGCGTCGAGCGATGCCAGTACCACCATTCAATAGAATCGCCTGACAATTGGAAAGGGCGGCCAATTCCTCCGCCGCCGCCCTTATCGGGCCGGCTTCATCCTTCACTATCCGGTAATCGATAACGAGGTGCCCGTTCTCGACCAGGAGAGACCTTATCAACGCGCCGCTTTTATCGGTGAGTTCGTCCCTCGAATCACTAACGGTGACTATGGCACATCGAGCCGGTCGATGATCATCGCCAACAATTTGTTTGTGCTCTTCGAAGCCCAATTGCAGTTCCTATCCACTTGAGAGAAGCCAGCTCATTTGCAGCAATGGCAATTCTACTGCAATTTAGAAGAAGAAAGTCGGGGTCTCTTGTTGATCAGAGCCGGCATCCAGAACCAGCGTCGTCATCCTGTCGGCGCCCTTGCTTGGATGTTTGTTTTGCGTTTTTTACACTGTGGAAGCGATCCTTCGCGAACTGATAGAGGCCGGCCAAGTTGTATTTGTGCCGTCGTTTGGTGTGACATAGAAAGAGCGAACATTTGTATTACGCTCATGCGGTTGTAGGACGGACCTCGCCCGCGTTGAGAGAGGCCGGCAGAGGTCTTTCGAACCTCCGTGAGAGGCGGGCGCGAGAGCCCGCCCTAAGTCCAGCGGAGCGGGTTTTTCTATAGCGAAATGGTGTTAACCCGCGCCAGACAGGCATTTGCGATCGGCCACACGGCTGCCTTCGCGTTGAGAACAAAAGAGGCTCTAACGTGAAAGTGGGGAGCCTTGCAATCCTGAAAGCGAGAATATAATATTTTGCCCATTGGGAGACGAGCGCCCAAATGTCGATTCGGCACACATTGACTGGGCGGCCCTAACAGGTGGCAGTTTGCCGATCAATGGTTTAAATAAGTATTGGGAGATGCCTTCGATGCGAGTAAAGTTTTTGTCGAACCAGTTCAGTCGACGTTCGTTCCTAGCGGGCCTGGGAGCAGCGGCGGCGCTACCGATTCTGGCCGCGTGTGAGCCGCAGATCGTCGAAGTCGAGAGAGTACAGGTAGTCGAGAAAGAGGTCCCGATAGAGAGAGTAGTTACTCAGGTCATCAGGGAACAGGTAGAGAAGGTAGTCACCGTCGAAGTCGAGAAGGCTGTCGAGGTGGAGAGGGTAGTGACCGTCGAGGTGGAGAAGGCGGTCGAGGTAGTAAAGAAAGAGATTGTAGAGGTAGAGAAGGAAGTAGTAGTAGAGAAGGAAGTAGTAGTAGAGAAGTTCGTGACCGCGATGCCGAAGGCAGACCCGCGGGGCGAGCTGGTCGCCACCCACTGGTGGGGAGACACATTCTCCAGCAAGACCAACACCTTCGGACTGTACGAACACAAGCATGGCGTGACGATGAAGGACCAGCCGGCCCCTTGGGGCGGGTATCTGGACAAGCTGTTGACGCAGTTCGCCGGCGGAGTGGCGCCGGACGTGATGTTGGTGGACGTGTATTGGAATGGATTCTTCTTCACGAAGGATCTGTTGGCGCCGCTGGACGACGTGATCAAGGCGCACAATGCCGATCCAGAGAAGTGGACGGTAGATCCGCGGAGGGAGAACGGCTACAAGGGCCAGATCATGGCGGTGTCGGTGTTCTTCCGCAACCCGCTGGTGATCAACATCAACAAGACGCTGGCGGACGAGGTGGGGATGGACCTTCCAGAGTGGGGCTCGGACTTGTCCACGTCTAGCGCTGAGTTCGATACCTGGAACTGGGACAATCTCGTCGAATTCGCCACGGCGGGAACAAAGAGAATGAACGATGGGACCGTAGAGAACTACGGCATCGGTACCACGTTCAACAATTTTTACACACTGACGATGGGTCGGGTAACCGACTACGGCGGCGCGCTCTTCGACGATCCTTGGAGCTACGAAGAGAACGAGTGCACGGTGAACTCACCCGAAGTGGTGCAGGCGGTGCAGGACCACGTCGATATGGTATTGACGCACAAGGTTGCTCCGTCAATCGAGGCGAGCAAGGCGATCGAAGGAGGAATGTACCGTGCCGGCAAAGCTACGAGCGTGGTGGCCTGGGCCGGTGGACACAACCTGCACAGCATGAAGTTCCCCCAGGGCGTGATCCATATGCCTTGGGACAGGAAGCGGGCAGTGAGCTTGGGTGGCAACCACTGGGCGGCAAACAAGGCATCGAAGAATCGAGACCTGGCTGAGGAGTACGTGGCAAAGAGCGCACTGGACACGGATATGATGCGCGAGATCACGTTCGTGGCTAGCGTACCGTCCTACGATGCAAGATTCCATATGGACGCGCTGACCTACCGGGAGCAGGGAGCCGAGCGAGAGAGGTTCCTGGAGCAGGCGGAAGTATGGGCGTCCCGATGCCAGTCGCCGGGCGTGTCGCATTCGACGCAGTCACTGGAGAACATCGAAGTGTTCCCAGACTGGCGTGGAGGCAAGGCTCCAATCAAGACGGTCGAGTTCTTGAACGCGGCTGTTCAGAGCGTGTTGATTGGCGAAAACACGGTCCAAGCGGCGATGGACGACGCGAAGAAGAAGATCGACGCGGAGTTGGCGAAAGCCTCTTCCTAGGAAGAAACAACTCGCCGAACGCGTGGAAAAGGCCGGCAATTGCCGGCCTTTTCCGCCAAGTCGGCCCATCCAAATACTCGGCCGGTGCTCAGGGACAGGCATTGAGTTGAAGTCAGGCGCTGTCAGGTCTGTGGCTGGCCTTCGGAGGTTGGCAGGATGAGTTCAATAACAGTCGCAGGTCAAGAGCGAAGGAGAATGTCTCCCCAGACCCTTCGCAATATTATTGACGGCTATATCTGCATTCTGCCTTGGATCATAGGGTTCCTGGGCTTCACCGCCGGACCGATCGTGTTCTCCCTTTGGGTATCGTTCAACCATTACGACGTCCTCAGCCCGCCGAAGTTCGCCGGCATCGACAACTACATCAACATGGTCAATGACGAGCTGTTCTGGCAGTCGTTGAAAGTCACGACCATCTACGTATTGGGAGCGGTGCCGACGGGAGTCGTAGCCGGCTATGCGTTGGCGCTGCTGCTAAACCAAAAGGTTATCGGACTCTCGGTGTGGCGAACGGCGTTCTATATGCCGGCGGTGGTACCGGGACTGGCCGCGGCGTACCTGTTCGCCTGGATGTTCAATAGCGATATCGGCCTGATCAACGGTGCGCTGCGGATGATCGGGATCCAGGGACCGCAGTGGTTCGGGTCTCGCGAGTGGGTGCTGCCGGCGTTCATGTTGATGCACATCTGGGCGGCGGGTGGAGGGCTGATCCTCTACCTGGCGGCGCTGCAAGGGGTTCCCACGACGCTCTACGACGCCGCGGTGGTCGACGGAGCCAATGCCTGGCAGAAATTCTGGAACGTGACGTTGCCGTTGACCTCGCCGGTCGTGTTCTTCGTCTTCCTGACCGGGATGATCGGCTCATTCCAGGTGTTCACCGCGGGATACATAGTGACCGGAGGCGGGCCGGCAAACGCGTCCCTGTTCTACGTGCTGTATTTATACCGAAGCGGGTGGCAACACTTCGAGATGGGGTACGCGGCATCGCTGGCTTGGGTGTTGTTCCTGATCATCATGTTATTGACCCTATTGAGCCTGCGGGCATCACAGCGGATGGTCTACTACGAGTTCGCGAACTGATCCGAGGCGCCGAATGTGGCGAACCCGCCGGACCGCATAGTCGGGTGACGCCGTCTTTTGTGAGACGAGCGCTTGTGTTTGACCATATGAGTAAGAGCAGGGCTTTTTCCAAGTTGCTGAATTCTGCGGCGGCTTAGTAACGAATAACCCGACTCCGTACCAGTTGTCCGTGCCGACTGCCGCCGGCACACCAAGTTATGAAAACCAGGGGCGCCGGCTGGCGGAAGTGTTCGAATCTCACTAGATACCACCCGTGCCTCCCATAGATTCCGGCCCCGTATCAGGGTACGGGGCGCACCGTTGATCGCCGGCATAATAAGGTGTGTTAAAGGGCTTCCGGGTGGGACGCCACTTCCGGCCGGCTGGCCGAGCGTCCTTAGCTGGGGACAAGCCCCAGCGCTACATTTTCTCCCTCCACTCATTGGCTGTAAATTCGTGGTTCGGCAAGCTTAGGGTGTGGAGAGGTGCCGGCGAGGTTAATTGGAACGCCTATTTTCATACCTAACGACGATGTGCGATGGCCATGAGCTCGGACGAGATGAAGAGATTTGCAATCCTCGCAGGCAAAATATAGTATTGCCCCAATCAATAGCAGGGTATCCATCTATCAATGTAGCACTGACTTGATTGGTGCCCCCACAAGTGGCAATTTGCCGCTCAGTCGTGTAAATGAAAAATGGGAGATGATCTTGATGGGAGTTAAGTTTTTGTTGAACCGATTCAGTCGCCGTTCGTTCCTGGCCGGCCTTGGCGCTGCAGCGGCGCTGCCTGTTCTGGCTGCCTGCGAGCCACAAATCGTCGAAGTTGAGAAGATTCAGGTAGTTGAGAAAGAGGTACCAGTAGAGAGGGTAGTTACCCAGGTCGTCAGAGAACAGGTCGAGAAAGTCGTAACCGTCCAAGTAGATAGGCCGGTCGAAGTCGAGAAGGTAATCACGGTACAGGTAGAAAAGGCGGTGCAGGTCGAGGTCGAGAGGGTAGTCACCGTACAGGTAGAGGTTGAGAGGCCGGTAGAGGTCGAGAAGATCGTCGAGGTTGAGAGGATCGTCGAGGTCGAGAAGGAGACGATCGTCGAGGTCGAGAGGGTAGTAGCTGCCCCACCGGTTCTGCCAAAGGATCGAGACCAAATCATAATGCGGTCATTGGCATTGAGGGCCGAGGGCGACCCGTGGCAGGACCAGGCTGACGAGTGGAACGCTACCCAATCGAAGAGCTTCGTCAAGGCCATCACCGGCTCGCCGTCCGGAGGTTGGACTCAGTGGCTGGGTACGCGCTTCGCGTCGGGAAATCCGCCCGACCTGTTCTTCATGTCGGTATCCGGACTCTATGCTAACCGCGCCGGTGAACTACCGCTGGTCATAGACGTCGCTCCCTACATGACTCCCGAGCAGAAGGCGGACGCCGCCCTGGGCATTGAGAGTTGCGTGGTCTACGGCAAGCAGACCGTGTGGCCAACGATGCTCGATACGGGCGAGAGCGTGAACATCAACCAGAGGATCTTTGACGAAGCCGGCGTAGACTGGCGAGCGATCCAAAAGAATGGATGGAACTACGAGGAGTTCCGTGAAATTGGCCAGGTAGTCAGCGAGCCTGAGGGCCAGTTCATGTTCGGCAACGCTCTCCACTGGTTCATGGCCAACTGCGTCGAGAACTTCGGCAGCGCCGGCGTTCCCCTCTGCAGCCACGCATGGGGTTGGTACTGGGGCAACAAAGTTGGCTGGGAAGAGCCCGGCTTCAACGCGAAGCTGAAGATGTACCAGGATATGATGATCGAAGACGAGTCAATCCCCCAACTGGTCCTGGGTCTGCCGGAAACAGCGTCCGGTCATGAGTTGTTCTACAACCAGGACGTGGCGGCCACCCACGGCTATGCCGGCCAGGCCGCTGCAATGAGGGACTGGAACGTGAAGATTGATAAGGGCGAGGTCACCGGCAAGCGGATTGACTGGGAAATGGCCCCATTGCCCATCCAATACTTGGAAGGGCATGACGCCACCAACATCCTCCGTGCGAACGGACTCGGCTTTTTCAGGCAGTCTCCGTACCAGGGCGATTCACATACGGAGAATGTAGGCGAGTTCCTTCAGTGGCTGATGGCACCGGAACGGCTGGGAGTCGAGTGTGACTTCCAGAATTGGCTGCCTTCCTACGCATCCCTCCGACCTGAGTCGAAGGCAATGAGCGATCCAGTACTTCGTCCTTGGATGGAGTATACGCTTGCAAATGCGGCGTGTTACTTCGCAGTTGGTCATCCGAGGTCAATTCAGATTGCCAATGACCTCCTTGTGCCGATGTTCGGACGGATACTTCAGGGCGCTGACGTCGATACGGAGTTGGCGAATACGGCGGTGGAAAGCCAGGAAATACTCGACACCTGGGCGAGGAACAACCCCGATCTTGTGGATTTGTGGGTCGATCCTCCGTCGGACGCTTGGCCGGCATGTTACTACGAACCGGGGTCCGCGTAAGCAGCCCCCTAGACTCCAGGTACCGCGCTTGGCGCATCTACCGCTGCATAGCGGTAGATGCGCCATTTCTTTGTGTCAGAAAAGGCGACCAAGCGCGAGTCAGACCAACCAGCCCGCCGGCATCCTCGCAAGCCGTAACCACAACCAATAATGATGGGCGTTTCTCCACTTTTTTAATGCTCAAGCGTGCTTCTTTCCGGTCACGCTGTACCGAGTCTTCGCGACCGGCACGAACTATTCGACGAGCGGTTGCGGCGAATCGCCCTGGGTTAACCCGCCGTTGTCATTGAACGCCACGGCTCCTCCCAAATATTGCTTCTGCGCCAGTTCTTCACCAACGTTCCACCGGAGTACAATGAATCAGCGCGTTTTGACGGCTGAGGGATTCTCGGAATCTACCGGCGAATCGCCGCGCCGCTTCCGATGCTGGAGCTGGTTGCGGTTGCCATATTCGTCCGGCAGAGACCAAGGCTCCGGGTAATCGCCGGCTGGTTGATACCATCCCCGGCACAAGGCGGTAGGAGAAACAATCGTGATCATAGACGCCCACTTCCACATATTTCCGCCCTTTGGCACCGAGTCGGGTGGGGAGGACCCAAGACTAAACATGCGGTTCTTCCAGTACCACATGCGACCTCACGCGAGGCAGTTTCGGCGCAAGTCGGACGGCGTGTTGGTAGAGGAGGAACTGTTTCAGTTCCCGTCCGATGACATGAGAGAAATGCCGGACGTGAACTTCCGGATGACCCAATACGGCCAGGCGGAGGTCACGGTCAATGGAGTCGACTATGTGTACCAGGCATTGGCACCCCACCTGGGTAAAGATAACGAAGTTCCGCCGGAGCGAATGGTCGCCGAGTTGGATGATGCCGGAGTCGATATGGGGGTATTGCAGCACGACCATATTTACGGCTCGCTCAACGAATATTACGGCGAAGCGATGCGAAAGTTCCCTAATCGATTCATCGGACTTGCCCAAATACGGGAGTGGGAAGCGGACCAGCCGGCCCAAATCGAGCGATTGGAACGGGCCGTCCTGGAGCACGGCAACAAGGGCCTTTACTTTAGCGCCGAACCCTTTGCACTAAGTAACTTCGCCGACCACCTGGACGACGCGAAGTTCGAACCGCTGTGGCGGAAGGTGCAGGAGCTGGAGATACCGGTCTGGTGGTACATTCACACGCGACGACACGACCGATTCGCAGCGTTCATGGAGCACGTAGCCGAGCTAGACCGCTGGACGGAAAGACATCCAGATATACCCTCGGTTCTGACCCACGGTCTAGACACCTTTGGCATCAGACGCGGTGAGCCCGAACAGTACGAGATTCCAGCCGAACTGATGACTTTGCTGAAGCGTCCCAACACGTATTTCGAAATGCTATTCATCGCCTTTTGGCGAGAGTATCCTTTCCTTGGCGCCCAACAGATGTTGAGGCAATTGTGCGATGAGTTGGGCCCGGATAGGATGATGTGGGGAACCGATCAATACGTAGTACAGAGCTGGTGCACTTACAAGCAGGCGCAGAGCTTCGTGCGAAACTCCGATCTTCTCTCCAAAGAGGAGAAGGACCTGATCCTGGGCGGAAATGCCGCCAGATTGTTCAACATAAGTAACTAATCGTTATGCGAAATACAGCCACCCGGGTGCGGAGTGGGCCAGAGTTGGGCGATGAATCCGCGCCTGTGACGCGCTAAGGAGGTCAAAGAATGCTTAACGAGGAGCAAACGAAATACTTCGAAATCTTCGGCTTCATAGTTATGCGGAGTTACCTGTCGCCTTCAGAAGCGAATGAGATCAGCGGCAAGTTCGATCGGGCCCTCAGTGACGATCGACAAGGGCAGCCCTTTGATGGGCAACAGCGCCACTGCGTCTACTCCGTGCCGGAAAGCTCTTTCCCGTGGCTAATCGAGGACGACCGTATCTATGAGCCATTGGAGCAGATTCTTGGCCCTGGATTGGTGTGGATCGGCTCCGACAGCAATCTGTACGTCGGTGACACGGATTGGCATCCAGACGCCGCCCCAGATTTCCGCTATGACGGGATCAAAGTTGCGTTCTATCTGGACCCTGTTACGAAAGACACCGGGTGCCTGCGTGTGATCCCTGGCTCGCACCGCCCGCCGATGCATGACCAACTGAGGACGCTGATTAACCGCAACGAACCGAACCCCTCGCCGCTGGTCGAGCCTCGTAACGTTCCGTGTTTCCCGCTAGAGTCACAGCCGGGCGACGTGGTGTTCTTCAATCACAATACCTGGCATTCTGCTTTTGGTGGGCAAACCGGACGCCGTATGTTCACGCTAAACGTAAAAGCCAAGCCAACCACCGAGCGCCAAATCCAATACATGCGGGACGCCTACCAGGGCAACTTAGAGTACCAAGACGATCACCAATTCTCCAACAAGGGCCGGCTGTACGACGACTCGTTCCTAAATAGTGACCGGCCTCGTATCAAGGCGATGGTGCAGAAGCTAGTGGAGATTGGGCTCAAGTAACCGAGGGGCCTGAGCTTCTTCTGGACAGTTTCCGGTATCGATCAGGGGCCTTTTCAAACTAACAGCCCTTTGTCGTGACCGGCTCGGCCGGCGCCAATGGTTCCGGAAAGCGTGGCAAATTGTTCGAAGGGTTTAGCCGATCCCAGATCGAGACGTCGGGTACAACGATCAATCTCGTGCGCGGGGGAGAGGGGCCGGCGGTATTGCTCCTCCACGGCTATCCCCAGACACATGTTATGTGGCACAAGATCGCGCCACGGCTCGCGGAGCATTTCACCGTGGTTGCTACAGATCTGCGCGGGTACGGCGACAGCGGCAAGCCGGCCTCGGACGACGACCTAAGCGTCTACTGCAAGCGCACTACGGCGCAAGACCAAGTTGAAGTGATGGCCGAGTTGGGCTTCGACGCGTTCCATTTGGTAGGGCACGACCGGGGAGCGCGAGTCGGACATCGCGTGGCATTGGATCATCCGCACCGTGTCCTAACATTCACCTCGCTCGACGTCGTGGCTTCGCAAGCCGCATTCGACGCCATGGACCGCGACCTGGCCTACTCCTGGTTTCACTGGCACCTGATGCGACAGCCGGCGCCGCTGCCGGAGACATTGATCGGCAACAACGCCAAGGTCTACCTGGACTTCCTGTTGGACCAGTGGACGGCTGTGGAGGGTGCGATCACCGATGAGGCATATCGAGAGTATCTGCGCTGCTTCAGCGATCCGGAGACGATCCGTGCCACCTGTATGGATTACCGGGCTATTGAGCTCGACCTGGAGCACGATGAGGCGGACCGAGACCGCAAGCTGAGGTGCCCGATGCTGGTTTTATGGGCCGGCAACATGCCCAAGCGGCCGGGATGGCAGACCGGTGGCCGGCTGGAGATGCTCAAGACATGGCGGGAACGAGCGGAGGACGTGCGCGATCATGCGATCGACTGCGGGCACTTCCTGCCGGAAGAGGCGCCGGAGGAGACGACCAGAGAACTGCTGGCCTTCCTTCTAGAGCATTGATGTTGTCGGCTGCCGCCGGCGCACTAGGGTGGGTAAAGTGGATGAAGTTGGCCGGCAGTGCGGGGTGGTAGTCGTTGGCGTGGGCTGGGGACAAGCCCCAGCGCTACATTTCCCCCTCCGGTATCGGCCAAAATCACGTTTGGCAAGGGTAGATTGTGGAGAGGCACCCGCAAAGTTGATCGGAGAGCCGATTCTGGTACCAAGGTACTTGATTCAAACCTAGTTTTATTGAGTGACTACAGGTTGATAGCGACGCACGGGCCGGCGATTTTCGAGCAGACTGAGCCGGCTGGCAAGGTCGGCCAGGCTGGCAACGTTGTGGGCCGGGACGAAGTCGTCAATAAAGGGAAGGGCGGCCTCCATGCCAGCGGTCAAGGGTTCATAGCCTTCGAAACCTAGCAGTGGGTTCGCCCAGATCAGCCGGAAGCTTCGACGCTGTAACTTGGTCATCTCGGCGCGCAACAGGTCGATGTCGCCGCGGTCCCAACCATCGCTGACGATAATAGTGACGCAGCCTCGTCCCAGGACTCGGCGAGCCCAGGTCCGATTGAAAGTCTTCAGTGCGGATCCTATTCTTGTCCCGCCGGACCAATCGACGACATGGGCCGCGACCCGACGCAGGGACTCATCAATATTTCGGTACTCCAAGTCTCGGGTGATGCGAGTCAACCGCGTACCAAATGTGAATACCTCGACATCTTTGCGGCCTCGACGAGTGGCATAGAAGAACTGTATCAGGAGCCTGGTGTAGCGCTCCATGGAGCCGCTTATGTCGCCAAGTATGACGAGCGGTCTTGGCTTTGTTTTCGGAATACGCCAAGCCAGCGTTAAGATTTCCCCGGCGGAACGGAGACTATGTTGGACCATCGAGCGCAGATCCAAGTGGCGACCACTCGATCCAATTCGCATCCTGCGCAGCTCCCGCGTGCCCACCTGCCAACGCATTCGTCTGAGAATCTCTCTGGCCGCTTCTAACTCGGAATGAGTGAACTGCTCGAACGATTTTTGGCGCAGCGCCTCAGTTCGGCTGTAGGTCCGAATCGGAATAGAATTCTCGGGGACAAATTCCTCTTCACCATCCTCACCCTCATGTTGTTCAATCGGGCCGGCGTCCAGTCCCGTCGACGTCTGGTCACTTATTTGACTAGAGCTCGCCAGTTCGCTAAGGAACTGGTCGTCTTGTTGCAGCATAGGGGGATCTTCGGATTCATCACGCTCAACTACGCTAGGGCTCGGAATAATCTTCGATCTGCCCAAGTCTCGCCAGAAGAATGCAAATGCGCGATCGAAAATTGCCATGTCTTCCAAGCGACGTACAAATATCGCGCGAGCGGCGTGATAGAACTCAATTGCATTGGAGCAGTCGATGAGGTCTACCGCGCGCTGAAGGTCGATTCCCTGACCGGGGTCCACCGGGATTCCGCTCGCTCTCAGCGCCCTTGTGAATATGACTAAATTGTGAGAGAGATTAGTGCTGGTTGTCGAAAGACTATCCATCCGGAGGTGAGGACTTCAGAAGGCCGGAAATCGTTTCGGGGTTGAGGGATAGAACGTCCTCTTGGTACTTGACAAGACATCCTATTGTCGCAGTCACCGATTGTTCGTCCAGCTCGCGTTTCCCCAGCGTTACCAAGGCGTTAGTCCAGTCTAGGGTTTCGGAGATGCCGGGAAGCTTGTAGAGCTCCCGACGGCGGAGAGTCTGCAAGAAGCGGCACACCTGAGACGCAAGCTTCTCGCCGGCGTTGGGCACTTTGGCCTCTACAATGCGCAACTCTTTCTCAAAGCTAGGGTACTCGATCCACGCGTATAGACACCTCCGTTTAAGGGCATCGTGGATCTCGCGCGTGCGGTTGGAGGTGATTATCACTATGGGGATCTGGTTTGCGACTATAGTGCCAAGCTCTGGGATCGACAGCTGGAAGTCCGACAGGAGCTCTAGAAGAAACGCCTCGAACTCATCATCGGCTCGATCGATCTCATCAATCAACAGAACGGTTGGGGCACCGCCGCCATCGCTGATGGCTCGAAGTAACGGGCGCTCGGTAAGAAACTCGCGCTGAAACAAATCCTCCAGATGGGAACGCGGGTCGGCATTGCCGGCGTCGGCAGCCCTTAGGAACAATATCTGCCGGAGGTAGTTCCATTCGTAGGCAGCGTTCGCAAGGTCTATACCTTCGTAGCACTGCAGACGGATGAGCCTGGCACCCAATATATCGCTCAAGACCTTGGCCACTTCGGTTTTGCCCACGCCGGCCTCGCCTTCGAGCAGGAGAGGCTTGCTTAACCTTAGAGACAGATAGAGCGCCATGAGCAACGCCGGATCCGGGAAATAGCCGAGCTTTTCGAGGGCGGATTCCAGAGAAGAGGGAGATCTTATTGCTGGATGATCCTGGAAGGCTGGCCTCGGCTGAATCATCTGAGACGTTCGATCACGGGTCTTGCCATTAGGATACCTGGTCGCGATTCAAGGATGGGGATTGGGTGGAAACAAACACCAGCTACGCATAAACTCCGCCCTGGGTGCGGGACGCGGCCTCGCGAGCAATCGCACAAGTCAGTGCCTTCGGCTTAACGCTGAATCACTATCGAGGCCACTGTCTCACTAAGCAGATTCTACCGCGGCGGCGATTGCTCTCCGGCTGTAAACCTTCAGCAGTTCGGCCCTATACTCGGCTGATGCGTGAATGTCGCCCAGAATATCGACGGCGCCGGGTACCGCCTCAGCAGCGGCAGCGATCGTCGCATCGTCGAGGCTACTACCAGCCAAGACGCCTTCGGCGGCGGTAGCACGCACCGCAGCCGATCCGGCGCCGGTGACTCCGATCCTAGCGGAGGAGCAAACCCCATCACTCACATTGACGACTGCCGATACGCCGACGATCGCGTAACGCGAGGCGGGATTCTCGCACTTGGCGTACGAGCTGCCGGAGCCGGCTCCGGCGCTAGGAATCCTCACGCTGGTGAGGATCTCATCAGCTGCGAGTGAAGTCATCATGAGTCCCTGGAAGAACGAACTCGCCGGAATCGAACGCTGACCGGCCGGGCTGGTTGCCACCAACTCGGCATCGAACGCGAGCACAACCGCCGGCAGATCCGATGCCGGGTCGGCGTGGGCCAAGTTTCCGCCGATGGTGCCGACGTTTCGCACCTGCTGATCGCCGATCTGCCCGGCCGCGGCGCTAAGCGCCGGAGCTCCACTCTGCACGATCGGGGAATCGGCAATCTGGGCATGGGTGCAGAGAGCGCCGATAACGATAGTCCCGTCCTCTTCGGCAATCTCGTTCAGGCCGGATACCCTTGTTATGTCGACCACGACCTGCGGGGCCGCAAGCCGGAGCTTCATCAGGGGAATCAGGCTATGTCCGCCGGCTAGAATCTTGGCGTCATCGCCATGCTGCTGAAGTAGTCCGATCGCTTCCTCTAAGGAAGTGGGCGCATAGTAATCGAAACTTTCGGGAATCACGACGTTACCCCCTTATTTATTCGCTTGCTGAATCAGCCGCCAGACCTTTTCCGGCGTGGCCGGCATCTGAACGTTCTTGACCCCAATCGGCGCCAACGCGTCACAGACGGCATTGATGACAGCGGCGCCGGCGGCGATGGTGCCGGTCTCGCCCACACCCTTCGCACCGATTGGATTATGCGGCGAAGGGGTTTCAGTACGGTCAAGCTCGAAATTTGGGAAATCATCGGCGCGCGGCACGGTGTAGTCCATCATCGAGCCGGTAAGTAGCTGGCCATCGTCGGAATAGACGGCTTCTTCGAGCAGTGCCTGTCCGATTCCTTGCGCGATACCGCCGTGGACTTGACCATCGACAATCATCGGGTTAATGACTCTTCCGCAGTCGTCAACGGCGATATACCGCTTCAGATCCACGCGGCCAGTCTCGGAATCGACTTCAACGACGGCAACGTGGGTACCGAAGGGATAGGTAAAGTTAGGCGGATCGTAAAAGGCGCTCTCTTCCAACCCGGGATCAACGCCTTCCGGCATATCCCAGGCGAGATACGCTGCCAGCGTGACCTCCTGGATGGTCTTGGCGCGATCACGGGCACCGCGGACGAAGAATGTGCCCTGGTCGAACTCTACGTCGCCTTCCGCGACTTCGAGCATGTGGGCCGCAATCTTCTTTGCCTTGTCGCGAATCTTGCGAGCCGCAAGCGCTAGTGCGCTGCCGCCAACAGCAGTAGCGCGGCTGCCATAAGTGCCCCATCCCATCGGAATGCGATCTGTATCTCCGTGGACAACCTCGATATCCTCGATCGGAATTCCGAGCTCACTGCTGACGATCTGGGCGAACGTTGTTTCTTCACCCTGACCGTGAGGCGACACCCCGGTTAACACCGTCGTCTTTCCAGTGGGATGGACTCGGATAATGGCGCTCTCCCAAAGTCCGCCCTGAAATCCGACCGCGCCGGCGACAGCAGAAGGTCCTAGTCCGCAAATCTCGACGTAAGTACAGAGTCCCACTCCAAGGTAGCGACCCTCGGCACGAGCAGCCTCCTGCTCGGTCCTGAACGAGCCGTAGTCCACCATATCCAGAGCCATGTCCAGCGTGGTTTCGTAGTCCCCGCTGTCGTATTCCAGTCCGGTAGAAGCTGTGAATGGGAAAGAATCAGCCGAGATTAGGTTCTTCCTGCGCACCTCGACCGGGTCCATATCGATCTCGGCCGCAAATAGATCAACCAACCGTTCCACAAGATACGTCATTTCGGGGCGGCCGGCGCCTCGGTACGCATCGACTGGGGTTGTATTAGTTAGAACGCCAACGGTCTGGCAGGCAGTGTTATCGATCTTGTATGACCCGGACATCATCAGGCCACAAAGAATGGTCGGAACGCCTGGCGCCGCGGTCGACAGATAAGCGCCCATGCCGGCGAGTATATGGGCTCGTATCGCCGTGATAGTGCCATCGCGATTGCCGGCGATCTCAACCCTCTGGACGTGATCACGGCCGTGAGTGGTTACAAGGTAGTTCTCGCTACGAGACTCGGTCCACTTTACCGGCCTGCCCAACTGCATCGAGCAAAAGGCAACAATCGACTCGTCGGCGTAGTGGGGGATCTTGCTGCCGAATCCTCCGCCAACTTCAGGCGCGATAACGCGCAGTTTGTGCTCTGGGATGCCAATATCGCCTGACATCAGGACCCTGCATATGTGCGGGTTCTGAGACGTAACCCAAACCGTCATGTCCTCTGAACCGGCATTCCAGCTGGCGACGCATCCTCGCGTCTCAATCGCGTTTGGAATCAATATCTGATGTACGATCCGCTCCTCGACCGTGACCTCGGCGTCGCTGAAGGCGGCATCGACGTCACCTCCAGATGTCTTCCAGTCGAAGGCTACGTTTCCTTCAGCATCGTCGTGTAGCTGAGGAGCGCCAGGCTCGATGGCTTTCTCTACGTTTGCTACCGAGGGCAACACCTCGTAATCGACCTCGATCAGCTCGAGCGCGTCCCTGGCCGTGTAGATATCGTCCGCTACGACAACTGCGACGCCGTCGCCTACATAACGCACCTTGTCCACCGCCAACGGCGGATGTCCGGGTAGTTTCAAGTCGGAATCAGGTAGTAGCCAAGCGCAGGCGACGTCGCCCACCTTTCCTTGGAGGTCGGCACCGGTAAGCACGGCGTGAACGCCTTCGTGTGCTCTGGCGTCGTCGACTTGGATCGATTTAATACGT
Organism: Chloroflexota bacterium; assembly: GCA_965220775.1. Classification (GTDB taxonomy): domain Bacteria; phylum Chloroflexota; class UBA6077; order FW602-bin22; family JBCLEL01. The sequence goes on along the minus strand of OZ244845.1, from coordinate 2,107,969 downwards.
GCGTGGGCGTGGGGGCTCCGCAGGATCGCGGCGTGGAGCATCCCAGGCAATTTCACATCATCGGTGTAGGTAGCCCTGCCGGTAATGAGCCGCGGATCCTCGCGCCGGCGGACGGACGAGCCAAATATCTGCGTTACTGCCATCTCGAATCACCCTCCTGATTGGGTCCAACGATTGCTTTCCCGCTTTTCACAGCCAATCACTCGCTAGCGGCGGACGCTTGTTGGACTGCCTTGACGATGTTCTGGTAGCCGGTGCAGCGGCACAAGTTCCCTTCGAGACCGTGCCTAATCGTAGCCTCGTCTGGATTGGGGTGCCGCTCAAGAAGGTCAACTGCCGCCATAATCATCCCAGGAGTACAGAAACCACATTGCAGTCCGTGGGAGTCCCAGAACGCGGTCTGTAATGGATGCAACTCGCCGTTTTGCGCCAGTCCTTCGATCGTGGTCACTTCCCGCCCATCCGCCTGGACGGCGAACAATGTGCAGGATTTCATGGCAACCCCATCAACAAGAATGGTGCAGGAGCCGCATTGACTTGTATCGCAGCCTATGTGCGTGCCGGTCAGCCTGAGATTCTCTCTCAGGAAGTGCACAAGCAGCAACCTCGAATCGACTTGACACGAATGGCTCTCGCCGTTGACGGTAAGCTCGATCTTATGTGACGCCATATACAATCCTCCTACCTAAATCGTTGACCGTTCAATTCGCCGGCAAGCAGTTCCAAGATCCAAATCTTCAAGACTGCGCCAGTTTGGATTCCATACAGCCGAAGAACTGGCTCGTTAACATTTGCGCCATTGGCTCGAATAGCCGCTGCCCGACAGCGGCGATAAGTCCTGCTACTCGATAGTCGCCGGAATAGGTTATGACTGTCCTATCGTCGGTGCCGGCCAATTCGAGATGGCCGGTGGCATTGATGGAACCTAATCTGCCACGGCCTTCGACTTCCATTCGAAAGCTCTTTGGAGGGTTCTTGTCTATGATTCGAACCTTTCCAGAGTAGACACCTTGGACCGCAGGGACCCCGATCTTCACGGTCGCCTCGTACTCGTCCGGAGCGACTAAGCGCAACTCCTGCCCTCCTGGAATGCAGCTAGCTAATGCATCAGGATCAAGAAGCAACTGCCAGACTTGCTCAGGCTCCGCGTGAAGCACATACTCGCCATCCACTCGCATGCCTGAAGGTCCTTCCGCAACACCGCGAAATGCTAGGGAAACGCCGCCATTGTCGATACTCGGTGTGGCAGTCATTGTAATGAACAAGACTTACACTCGTCAATGACTCTTTGAAGCTCGCGACTTGCACAAGGCCGGGGCGATTTTCGCTCGACTCAACATAGGCAAGTAAAGACTTGGCCGTGGACTCTTGGCGAGACAAACTCGTCGATTGGACGGGCAGATTGTCGAATCGTCCTTTCGCGCTACAACCGAGAATGCATCTATAATTCGCAGATATGGCACATGACAGCACCTGTCGAAACAAACTCCTAATGACCGTTGCCGAAAAAGGTTAAAGGGTCGCCGTGGACTTAAACTCCCTTCTGAACGCTATATCCGGCGAGGGGCCAATGCCCAAGCAATCCGAATTGATAGCACTCTCGTCATTGAACGCGGAGGAGGCAAGGCAGTTCGAAGAGAGAATCGGGCAGGTTGACGAGGGAAGAAGAATCGAGTTGGCGCGACGGCTGAACGAACTTTCCGAAGACCAAGCGGACCTAGACCTCGAGCCGGCGATGGTCGCGCTATCCGGCGACGAGTCGAGCGAGGTGCGCCGGCTAGCCGCCTCCTCTCTCTGGGAGAGCGTCAGCGCCAACACGGTCAGGCTTGTGCTGAGGTTGGCGCAAAGTGATCGGAACCTCGAGGTGCGAGAGGCAGCCCTAATATCGTTGGCGAACTATACTCTGGCCTATGAGGTCGGCAAGCTGCGCGCGACTTTGGGGGAAGAGTTGAAGGCGGCGCTACAGGCCATGGTTTCAGACGAAGGGGAACCGCTCCTTGTTCGCCGGCGGTCCTTGGAGGCCATCGGCGTGTTCAACAAGCAGCCAGTGCGCGAGCTTATCAAGTGGGGCTTCGCCCACCACGATCGAGAGGTCAAGATCAGTGCCGTTTACGCTATGGGACGCAGCGCGGACGATTTTTGGCTGCCGGAGGTAATGCAGGCATTGTCTAGCACGGACGGGGAGGTCTGTTTCGAGGCGGCGCGGGCGGCCGGCGAGATCGAACTCACTCAGGCGGTCTCGCGATTGACCGAGCTAGCTAACGATGAGGATCGGGAGGTGGCCACGAGCGCGGCATTCGCCCTGGCTTCGATAGCGACCGAAGAAGCCGGCTTGGCGCTGCGCCAACTGGCCGGTTCTGATGACGAATTCCTACGCGATCTGGGCGAGGAAGCGACGCAGGCGCTACGGACGACGCACGACCCACTAGACTTAGCAGCTGACATGGATCGATGATCGTGCACGCCAATCTCCGCGACATTCCGAGCGTGGATCGTATGTTATCGATGCCGGAAGTGGCCAAGCTAATTGAATTGAATGGGCGTGCCGTCGTAGCGGACCAGGTCCGAGCGGTACTGGCCGACGAGCGCAACAGCCGGATCGCCGGCGAGTCAGCAGCCGGGCCAGCGGCATTGGTAGCTCGACTGGAGCGTAGCGTCGAGAGGTCACAGCAACTCAACCTGCGGCCGGTAATCAACGGCACCGGCGTCATCATTCACACGAACCTGGGTCGAGCTACGCTGTCCGACGACGCGGCGGCAGCAGCGATGAACGCCGCAACCAGCTACTCAAACCTCGAATTCGATCTCGACGAAGGAAACCGCGGATCGCGCCACAGCCACGTTCGAAGTTGGCTCGCCGAGCTGACTGGCGCTGAAGACGCATTGGTGGCGAACAACAATGCCGGCGCCGTACTTCTTGCGTTGGCATCGCTGGCGACTTGTCGCGAGATCGTCGTTTCGCGAAGCCAGGCGATAGAGATCGGAGGCGGTTTCCGCATACCTGAGGTGATGGAGCAGAGCGGCGGCCAGCTGGTGGAGGTTGGCACTACCAATCGCACCTACCTCGCCGACTACGAGCGAGCGGTTGGGCCGGACACCGCGGTTTTCCTCCGGGTGCATCAGAGTAATTTCCGGATCATAGGCTTCACCCACGAGCCACCTTTGGAAGAGTTGGTGGAACTGGCCGGCCGGCACGGACTCAGCGTTGTCGATGACCTGGGCAGCGGTTGCCTCATAGATCCCGAGCAGTTTGGTCTGCGCGACGAACCGATAGTGCGAGACAGCGTCGAGGCGGGCGCCGACCTGGTTTGCTTTTCCGGCGACAAGTTGCTGGGAGGCCCCCAGGCCGGCTTGATTGTAGGAAGGTCCGATGCAGTACAGCGCTGCGCCAGCCACCCATTGGCTCGAGCGTTACGAATCGACAAAATGAGTCTGGCAGCCCTCGAGGCGACTTTGCGGCATTACCAACGTGGAGAAGCGACCGAGAAGATACCGGTCTGGCGCATGATCTCCGCCTCAACTACCGAGCTCGAATCAAGGGGACAGTGTTGGCTAGACAACCTAGCGCCTTTGCCAGCGGAGGTCGGCCTGATTCACAGCAGCGCGACCGTTGGCGGAGGGTCGACGCCGGCGCAAGAGTTGGAATCTTGGGCCGTGCACATAGGGCGGGCCGGCCGTGGGGATGGCTTGGATTGCGATATAATCGCTCGTGCGCTGCGCGCAGCCGAGCCGCCGGTCATCGGACGGATCGAACACGACCGCGTATTGATCGACTTGCGGACGATTCTTCCCAATGACGACGTGAGGGCCATGGGAAGCGTCTACAGGGCGCTGTCCACTATCTTGGAGTGAACAAGGAGAGCATCCAATGAATCTGACTCAGCAGCAGCTGAACCACTTCAACACCTTCGGTTTCGTGGCCCTGCGCCAGCTCTTTTCCCCAGATGAAATGCAGAAGTTCGGCCAGGAGTTCGATAGCGAACTCGATTCCTGGCTCCCGAACGGCGTCCACGAAGGGAAGGCGAGGCACTTCGCATCACTGATGGACTCGAATACTCCTTTCTCCTCATCTTTGATGCACGATCCACGCATAGCCGGCGTGGCTGAGCAGTTGCTGGGTACGAGGGTGCTTGGCGTCGCAATAGGCGGAAGCTACCACGTAGGCGACACTTCCTGGCATGCGGACGCGAAAAACTTGGACTACAAGGCGGTTAAGTTCACGACATATTTCGACCGGCTGGATGCGACGAATGGGGCCTTGCGCGTGATACCGGGCTCCCACCGCGAGCCGTTGTGGAGCACGATCAATAGGGACACGCAATCTACATTTGGCGTCAACCCCGATGAGCTGCCGGCCTACGTGTTCGAGACAGAGCCGGGAGACGTCCTTGCGTTCAACATGCCGATCTGGCACGGGGCATTCCACGGAGGGGCCCGCCGGCGGATGTGCGAGATTGGGTTCTACGAGGAGCCGACCAGCGATCAGGCCCTACTTGCGGTTCGCGACCAGATGGAGTCAAACCAGCGAATGTTCGCTCAAACCAGGGCAACGCATCCCGGGCACCAGCTGTACCCTGATTTCTGGCGTTCGATCGACGACGAGACTCACCAGCGCTGGATTCGCTGGATGGCGGACCAGGAGTTGCTCGATACCCCAACCATGGAGCGACGGAGTTCGTAGGTCTCGCCGATGGAGGTTGTCTCCTCGCAGGGGTTGGCGAGGCGGGTTGGTGGAGTCTGTGCCAGGTGCCGGGGTGTATACATCCTCACCTCAATCCTCTCCCATCGAGGGAGAGGAGGTATGAGTTTGCCTCCTCTGGATACCGGCTCTGGCTTGGTTGGATTACACGCCTGACACCGCGCTCTGGGTTCCGGCCCACGCATAGAAGTACGGGGCACGCTTTCGCCGGAGGCGCGATTCTGCAGGGCGAATCGATCAAATGGCTGGCCGGATTGGCGAGGTCTGGGGAAGAGCCCCAGCGCTACCGGGTTCACCCTCATTGTACGACCGGGGAGATGGGTAACACTTAGACTGGGCACATAGGTAACAGGTCGTAAACGGTCGGGACGATCGGGAGAGTCATACCCCTATATATAATTGGCATCCTAGAAAGACGAAGTAACTGCGCGGCGACGCTGAAGCCGCACCGGAGGCGAATAGAAATTGTTAAGGACACACAATTGCGGTGAACTGAGGCCGGCCAACGCCGGCCAAACTGTCACGCTGGCCGGATGGGTACACCGCCGGCGCTCACATGGCGGTCTTATATTCATCGACATGCGGGACCGCTGGGGTCTCACCCAAGTCGTGTTCAATCCGGAGGTCTCGCCGGAGGCGCACGATATCGCCGTCCAGACTCGGCCGGAGTACGTCATCCAAGTCACCGGGATAATCGAGCAGAGACCAGCCGGCACCGTAAATGCCTCGTTATCGACCGGCGAAATCGAGTTGATGGTCCAGACAGCGAATATTCTGAATCCGGCAAAGAACCCGCCCTTCTACATCAACGAAGATGTCGACATCGACGAATCTTTGAGATTGCAGCACCGCTACTTGGACCTGAGGCGGACGCGTCCGTTGAACAATTTAAGGATCCGCCACGAGTTGGTGCGCCGGATTCGAGAATGGATGTGGGATCGGGACTTTATCGACGTAGAGACGCCTATCTTGGTCAAAGAAACACCCGGCGGCGCGCGGGAGTTCCTGGTGCCGAGCCGACTACACGCCGGCCATTTCTACGCCCTACCTCAGTCACCGCAGCAGTACAAACAGATGCTAATGGTAGGCGGGATCGACCGCTACTTCCAGATCGCGCGCTGCTTCCGCGACGAGGACCTGCGCGCCGACCGCGTATTGGAGTTCACGCAGCTTGACGTGGAGATGTCGTTTATCGAGCAGGAAGACATCCTCAACCTGACCGAGGCACTTCTAACCGAAGTTTGCCCGGCGATAGGCAACAAACAGTTACTGGCCAGTCCTTTCCCGAGAATGACTTATGAGGAGGCAATGAGCCGTTTCGGAAGCGACAAGCCAGATATCCGCTTCGGACTGGAGCTGTGCGACGTGACTTCGGCGGTGAAACGCGGTGCCTTTCGAGTTTTCGACCGGGCGTTAGACGCCGGCGGGGTGATCAAGGCGTTGGTGGTACCGGACGCTGCTGGCTCCACCCGCCGCGAGTTGGATGAACTCAACACTATCGCACGCAGGGCCGGCGCCGGCGGCCTGGTTACGTGCGCGTTCAACCCGGACGGAATCAAGTCTCCTCTTACGCGGTTTTTCTCCGAAGGCGATTTGAATCGGCTTGCGTCAGCGGCCGGCTGCAAGGCCGGCGATCTGCTGCTCTTGGTGGCCGACGAGAAATACGCGGCTTGCGAGGCGCTGGGCGCGGTCCGGCTGGCGGTCGGCGACAAGCATGAGATGGCGGACCCGAACGTACTGGCTTTCTGTTGGATAACCGAGATGCCGGCGTTCGAGTGGAGCGAGGAGCGCGGAACGATCCAAGCCAAACACCATCAATTCACGTCGATCCTGCCGGAGGACATACCGCTGCTAGACACCGATCCGATAAAGGCACGGGCGAATCAGTATGACGTGGTTCTGAACGGGTACGAACTTGGCGGCGGAAGCATTCGAATCCATGAGCGTGAGCTTCAATCGAAGATCTTTCGCATTCTGGGAATGAGCGACGAGCGGACAAAATACCTGTTCGGCCACATGTTGGAGGCATTCGAGTACGGGACGCCGCCGCACGGTGGCATCGCAGTCGGAATCGACCGGCTGTCGATGATTCTGGCCGGCGAAGAAAACCTGCGCGAGATGACCGCGTTCCCAAAGTCGCAGGCCGGCGCGGAGCCGATGACGGGATCGCCAGACGTTGTGTCGGAGGCGGAGCTGGAGCCGCTGCACATCAAAGTGACTGAAATTGAGCCGGACTAGGGAAACTACCGAATGCGTTTTTTGCTCCCGCAGAGACCAGCCGGCGAGCCTTTTCGAGACGGAATCGCTTTACGTGAGGGCGGACAAGTATCCGATGGTCCGCGGTCAAATCTTGATTATCAGTAAGGAGCATCTGCGCTGTTACGGGGAAGCGCCGGCCGAGGGTTTGACCGAGTTGGACGAATGCGTCGAGACGGTCCGACGGTTTCTGCGAGACACCTATCAGACGGAAGCGTCGGCCTGGGAGAACGGTGTTTCCGGCCAATCAGTGTACCACGCCCATCTCCACTTGCTGCCGGTGCCTATCACTGGCATTCCCGCGGTGCTGAACGGTCGCCATGACGTTTGTGGCATCCAGGGATGGCAAGAGGTGCGTGCACACTTCGAGCGGCACGGAAACTATCGTTACATGGAGTTTGATGGGGACCGCCGGCTGATCGAAGGTCATAGTCCGGTGCTCTGGGAGATTCAATCACTGCTAGAGGAATGGACAGGCTCTAGAAGGGTGGATGGAGAATGGGTGAAGGCGACTACGCCGGAGGACGTTGCCGAGGTGGGCCGGCGTTGGGAGACCTGGGCCGGCTGAGGGGTGATTTACGGGATGCGTCTCTTTGGGTCTCGGATCTTGGTTGCGGACCAAACCTCCTCCGCTTGGGTCTGTGTGAGGAATCCATCAGTTACCGCCAGGCCGAGCAGCCTCTCGGTGGAGACCCACCGCACCCTTGGCGATAGTTCGTCGCACGCCCGGCGAGCCCGCCGGTCGTCGGTAGCAACCCAAGCCGCGCGGTGAAACGCGATTGCGATTGACCCCGACTCTCCCTGCCCTAGCGTACGCTGCAAGCGGACAAGTAGGGGGCCCTCGATTCTCGGTTCAACCGATGCCAACTCGACGACCGACTCCCGCCCTAGCGAGTCGAGAATGGCAACGACTTTCGCTCCTTGAAGCTTCCACGCCGCTGCCTCATCTCTGGCCTGTAAGGGAACTATCCATCGTGCCGGCCAGAACCCCAACACTCTCGACAACGATTCCGCTTCGCGGAGCGCGGAGATCACGGAATTGTCGAGGACTATGCGGGTAGGGAGTGCAGCCGGCACGATTTATGTTCGAAATGAAGTATGAATTGACGCCAGCGAACGAGGAGGTGGGTCCGGGCTTGGCGACTCATTCTGCAATGTTATGCAGCCTATCGCGCAATTCGTAGAAATCCTCTCTGAGCAACTCCGCCAGCTTTGAAAGAGAGATGGTGTCCTCTTCGTAAGCTCTCATAGCGAGATAGCGGTAGCGAGGGGGCAAAATGGCATGCTCTGTCCAATCTTCATCCTCGACTTCGTATCCCAAGGCCTCGGCGATTGGCTTAAAGGATCTTTGCTCCCAGTAGTCTCTTTGGGCTTGCCTGGAAAGTTTGCGAAGGGTCACAAGTCGTAGGGACATGGCCTGCCCGCTTACGCCAAAGTGCATAGCCAGATGCGCCCAATCACTATCCTTAAACTCCTTTGCTCTACCGCGCGCCATGAGATTAAGTTGGGAGAAGACAGCGCGTCTCGGCATCAAGAACGCGGCGGCGAACGAGTCAGCGAAGCGCTCCTCCGGATCCTTCCTGTTGCTCTTCGAAGAGAAGTCGATCCAGGCCTTGGGTGCAGATGGTTCCGAGAGATGAACCAATGCGTGAGCGTATTCGTGGGCCAAGGTAAAGTTGCGTCGATAGTGGATTTCGGTGGAGTTGACCAAGACACAAGGGCGACCGCTACGACTTTGGACAACTAGGCCGGACAAGCTTTTTTGACCAACTGGCAACATAAAAACCCGGATGCCGACATTACCGTCCAAGAGGTCGACGAGGTCTTTGACCGGAGCGTCACCGAGACCAAGCCGGACGCGCTCCATTTCAGCTAGCGCTTCCGCGTCCTTCTCTCCTCTAAACTCAAAGCTAGAGTAGTCGGGCGGCAATGGAGGGGGAGATACGCCAACAAGGTCCTCGAGAAGATCGTAGTCGGACGCAAGGCTCTCGAGCTCGACGATTGGGGAGCGGTCGAGTACTGTGTCGTCCACTCGCCGGAAAAGGTACTGGAACCCGGGGGAGGACGACAAGTCTTCCGTTTGAAGGAAGTAGGCGACTGGTCGTTGGTATAGCTGGGAGAACTCGTACAGTTCAGAACCAGTTGCGCTGCGTTTGCCGGCCTCTATGGCCGAAACCGTAGAAGTGACCATTCCCATATGGCTGCCGGCGTCGGTCTGCGTGAGAACCAGAGTCCGGCGGGCGGCTCGAAGGCGGGACCCAATAGTAGCGTTGTCAAGACTCACGACATATTCCTCATCGCCGCGAGCTCACACGGATCTGCGGCACTGGAGAATCCTAGCTGGCGGTAATCACCACTCATTCGATCATCGGGCCAAGTGAATCAACTGGATGATTCTCATCGACCATCACTAATCGCCAAGATTCTCAAGATAGGCCTTTGCAACTCAGTTGCAGTATTTATGAAAATATCGCACGCATATGGTACAACAGGCAAGATATTTTCAGCATATGAGTTGGACATTGTTGGGTGGAGGGATTGGGTCAAGTTAGAGCGGATGGCTGCAAAATACGTTAGTCGTTGGTCAATTATGCAATCGGCGCAGGGGTTTTTGATTCTCTAACTTTCGTTGTCACCAAAGGTTGGCGGTGGTCGTGCCTCCCCCCTCTCCTCTGGATTCCTGCCTTCGCAGGAATGACGACATGCGGTTTGCGGACTATCGAAATGGCCTTGGTTGGTTGACTGTTTCGACCAACTGCTTGTCGGCCTAGGAAAATACTCTAGAAGTCCTAAATATTAAAGAATTGAAACCCCCTGAATCGGCGGCGGGGCGATTGACTTAATGCGGCACGAGGCCCTAGAATCAGGCGACAAGTCAATATCGAAGCTGCTACGAGGGAAACGAGTAAGCTGCGAGAAGACCGATCAGAGAGCCCGCGGATGGTGAAAGCGGGCCGGCTATCCGGCTGAAAATCATTCCTGAGCATCCGCCCGAAACGCGTAGAGCCGAGTAGACGCGGACGGAGTCGCCGATCGTTAACGCCGGCGGGGGCCTACAACCGTAGGGTTGCGCGCCCTTGATGAGCGAGCTACCTGCTAGTTAGGGTGGTACCGCGAGAGTATTGGCTCTCGTCCCTATGGACGAGAGCTTATTTTTTGGCTGCTATCGGACCAAGGGATGACACTTGGAGTTTTCTTAGGGGGTACAAAATTGTTATTCGACCCGGTCAGTTCGAAGCCGGATTTTCCGGCATTGGAGCGCGAGATACTAGACTTTTGGAAGCGCATTGGCAGCTTCGAGACGTTAGTCAAGAATAACCGAGACAAGGACACTTTCTCCTTCATCGATGGTCCTATTACGGCCAACAATCCGATGGGCGCGCACCACGCGTGGGGACGCACCTACAAGGACATCTTTCAACGCTACCAGGCCATGCACGGCAAGGATCAACGCTACCAGAACGGTTTCGACTGCCAGGGGCTTTGGGTCGAGGTGGAGGTTGAGAAGGATCTTGGTCTGGACTCCAAACGCGAAATCGAGCGCTTCGGTCTCGACAGGTTCTCGGCTCAATGCCGCGCCCGCGTAGATAAGTTCAGCGGTGTACAAACCGAGCAATCGATTCGGCTGGGCCAGTGGATGCACTGGGACGACTCGTACTACACGATGTCAGACACAAACGTCGAATACATCTGGCACTTCCTGAAGAAGTGCGCCGAAAACGGCTGGCTCTACAAGGGTCATACCTCGATGCCCTGGTGCACCCGGTGCGGCACATCACTCTCCCAACACGAGCTGATAGACAGCTATCGCGACGTGACCCATCCGTCCATCTATCTTCGATTGCCGATAAAGGACCGGCCGGGCGAGTATCTGGTGGTGTGGACCACGACTCCCTGGACCCTGCCGGCGAACGTGGCCTGCGCCGTCCATCCAGAGCTGGACTACGTCAAAGTACGCCAAGGAGACCGCACTTACTACCTGAGCAAGGGTACCATCGACATGCTCGCCGGCGACTACGAGGTCTTGGCGACTATGAAAGGCCAAGAACTGATCGGATGGCGATACGAAGGCCCCTTCGACCACCTGCCGGCGGTCGGCGGCATTGAGCACCGTATCGTCGGTTGGGATGAAGTCAACGAGCTAGAGGGCACCGGAATCGTCCATATCGCACCTGGCTGCGGCGCGGAGGACTACGAGCTATCGAAGGTTGAAGAGCTGCCTGCAATCGTGCCGATTGACGACGACGGCAATTTCGTGGCTGGTTTCGGTGAACTTACTGGCATCCACGCGCACGACGCGCCGGACCCGGTGGCGACAGATCTAAACCAGCGCGACTTCCTTTACAAACGAGAGTCCATATCCCATCGCTATCCGGTCTGTTGGCGGTGTCAAACCGAACTCGTGTTCAAGCTTGTAGATGAGTGGTTCATCAGCGCCGGCGAGATCCGGCCGCGAATGATCGAAGCGTCGCGCACGGTCCGATGGGTCCCGGACTATGCGGGCAAGCGAATGGAGGACTGGCTCAACAATATGGGCGACTGGTGCATTTCGCGCAAGCGGTTCTGGGGATTGCCGCTGCCGTTCTATGACTGCGACTGTGGCGAGCTAACGATAGTCGGGTCGCGCGATGAGCTAGCTAGCCTTGCGACCGAGGATCTGACCAACGTGCCGGAGCTGCATCGTCCTTGGATCGACACGATCAAGATCCGCTGTCCCGGTTGCGGCGGGGAGGCATCACGCATCACGGCGGTGGGAGACTGCTGGCTTGACGCCGGCATTGTCCCGTTCTCGACTTTGCGCTATCTGACCGACCGCGAGTATTGGGAGAAATGGTTTCCGGCGGACCTGGTGCTGGAGATGCGCGAGCAGATCCGGCTCTGGTTTTACTCCTTGCTCTTCATGAGCGTAACACTGGAGGACCGGGCCCCTTACAAGACCGTATTCGTCTTTGAGAAGCTACAAGACGAGCAAGGCCGCGCGATGCACAAGAGTCTCGGGAACGCGATCTGGTTTGACGATGCGGCCGAAGAGATGGGCGCCGACGTGATGCGCTGGATCTACACCAGCCAGAACCCATCCCTGAATCTCAACTTCGGCTATGGTCTGGCCAACGAGACGAGACGTCGCATCTTGACGCTGTGGAACGTCTACTCGTTCTGGATCACATACGCGAACATAGATCAGTTCGACCCGACGGAGCATGATCTACCGCTGCCACAGCGGTCCGAGCTCGACCGCTGGATTATCGCCAAGCTGAATCGGCTAACCGAGTCGGTCGACCAGAGCATAGGCGACTACCAGCCGGCTGCCGCGACGCGAGCGATCGAGGGGTTTCTAGAAGATCTGTCGAATTGGTACGTTCGCCGGAGCCGGCGCCGCTTCTGGAAGTCGGAAGCCGATAGCGACAAGTTGGCCGCCTATCTGACGCTATACGAGACGTTGGTTGCCTTGGCCAAGCTGATGGCCCCAATTACGCCTTTCCTGTCAGAGTCGATCTACCAGAACTTGGTGCGTAAGGTGGATCGTAAGGCGCCGGATAGCGTACACCACAACGGCTATCCAACTGTCGCCGCCGAAGCGATCGATGAACGCCTGTTGGTCGAAATGGGCATAGTACAACAGGTGGTGAATTTGGGCAGATCCGCGCGAAATAAGGCCGGCATCAAGGTGCGTCAGCCGGTCGGCGAACTGGTGGTGGCGGCGCGCAACGAGGCCGAGGCGGAAATAATGCAGCGATTAGCCAATCAATGTCTCGAGGAGCTGAACGCGAAGGCTCTTAGGGTGACGGACGATGCCGGCGCACTCACTTCTTACTCTATCCGGCCGAAAACGCCACTGCTCGGACCAAAATATGGCCGCGACCTACGAAGAATCACGGCGCTACTCGAGGCCGCCGATCCAAAGGTAATCGGCAACATGGTGCAGGACGGTAAGCAGATACCATTGGATGGCTTTACGCTTCTGCCAGAGGAGGTGGACGTGCAGAAGGTCGATAGGCCGGGACTTGCCGTCGCCTCGGATCACGGCTTGACGATTGCGATAGATACGGATCTGACCGAGGAGTTGCTCAACGAAGGCATTGCCCGCGAGCTAGCTCACCGAATTCAGACCATGCGCAAAACCGCCGGCTTCGACATCGCCGATAGGATCGAGTTGCGCTACTCCGGCGGTCCGGCAATGGAGAAAGTCTTCGAGGACTTCAACGACTATATCGGCCGAGAAACTCTAGCCACCAAGACGATGCGGGGATCGGCTGGGGCCGGATTCCACTCGGAACCGCTTAATCTCGGCGGTGCCGAGGTAGAGATTTCTATCCGCCGTATTATGCCCTAGGCCGGCGTTTCAGGGACCGGCTTGTACTCGCTTTTCAGACAGATGCCTAAACACGGCTCCATTCCGGGGTAAATTGGCACCGGTGTCCACGCAGGTCCAAAGGCCAGCTTGTTTTGCAAAATCGCTGAACTATACTTGCATTAACGCGCAATCATTAAGCAAATTGGTGCGGCCTTAGCTTTTCTGCATTCAAATTGACGGACACTTTCGCCCGGATCGAGAATTGCTTTGGACTCCGCAATTGGGACTAGATTATGGGACCACGCTGGAAGGCCTACGGTGCTTCGTTGCATCTGAAGCAGCATGGGTCAGAGCGGTCTACAAACCCGAGATAGGGATGGAGTCTCCTCGTTTCGGAGGGTCTTGGCGATAAGTTTCGTTGGACGTTGGATTGCCGAGCAATTGAGAGGTTAGAACTCAATCATGGCGACCGAGCCTGGCGCGGACAAGTCAATTACACCAAGAGCGTTAACGGTGCTCATCGCATCGCCGGAAGAGGTTCGGCCGGAGCGCGAACTGATAGAGAATGTCATTCGCGATCTGAACCAGGTATGGATGAAAACGTTCAACATTTATCTGGATTTGGTGAAATGGGAGAGCAAGCCTTTCGGGCCCGGCGTACACGTAGACTCGGACCCTAGTAGAGAGAAGCCATCGGCGAACGACTACAACATTTTCGTAGGGTTGCTATGGGGGCATTTCCATGCGCCGCCTCCTTCCTGGGTGGGTGCTGGGACAGTAAAAGAGTTCGAGCGTGCGTACGAGAGCTTCTACTACAAGCACACATGTGAATGCTTGTTCTTCTTCAAGGATGCGGAAGGGCCGCCGTTGCAGAACCTTGAGGCGCAGGCCAAAGTCGACGATTTTCGTGCGAGCTTGGGAAACCCGACAATATGGCGGCGCCTATTAGCATGGGTACGAGGCCAGAGCCCAGGTGCGTCTAGCACTTTCTACTACGGCTTCGACAATGGTGACCAGCTAGCGCCACTGTTCCGAGATGGATTAGCCCGCGTCGTCGAAGTGATTGTTACAGGCAAGAGCAGCACACCCGAAAAACCCAAGCCGGCCGAGGCAGCACCCCAGCTCGCGCGGTTGCGACGAACGGCTCGCCTCGTTCTCGATCGCTTTCTCAACTCAATGTGGTTAGTGATAACCATAGTGATAGTGAGCATATTGACCGGAATAGCCGCGTTAGTGCTTGAGGACCTGCTACCCGGCCAATCAATCGTGGATGAAATAGCACAGATCGTCGGCTACGTTATCGTGATAGGGCTTATCGGCCTCCTAATTTGGAGGCTCGGAGGATGGGGTTCCAAGAGTAGTTCTAGGGACGCGGACGATGAGGAGAGACTTGAAGAATCACGCGGCAACAGCGCCAGTCCAGAGTGACACGATTCTCCCAACGCGAGGATCGGTGGCAGAGCGCATGATGCCGGAGGACGAGGGCTGGCGTTCACCTTGAATCTCAACTCCGCATGTGAGGCTCCACCTCTGTTGTTGCCTTAGTCGGTCACTGGTCCACCAACGCTTGCCAAGACAGGGTACAGTTGTACAGATCAATAGAGAACGAAGCGACGCGCCGGCAGTCACAAGCCGGCGGGCGACAACTCATATCCGCTTAGCCTCAAGTTCAGGCAGTCGGCCGGCGAGGTTACACATGAGAATGGCCCTGAGGCAGCGCGCCTTAATCGGAATAGTTCCCGTGATTGTTTCGCTGCTGATAATTCTCGGCTGTAGCGGACCATTTGACGCCGTTTGGGCGATCAGGCAGACGGCCGTTAGTGCGGCGGCTACTCCTTCGGCAACTCCGGCTACTCCAGAGCCCATCCCTACCGCCACGAGAGCGGCGACGGCCTCGCCGCCTCCAAGTCCTACACCAGAAAGCTCGCCTACGCCGATCAGTACCATTACCGCGAGTGAACCTACAGTTTCAGTTTCGCCGGAAGCCACGGCGACTGGAACAATCATCGTTTATCCGAGCGGCGCCACGCCGGCCCTCATCGCGTACAGAACACCGACAGCTCAACCAGAGACGACGGTCACTGTCACGATAACCGTCACCCGGATTCGGGGGCCATACGGGCTGACGCCGTCGCCACGCTACGAACCGATACCGCTGCAACATGACGCCGCGCTGGAGGCGAAAATTACGCAACATCTAGGGGAGGACATTCCCAGGTACGGGATAGTGGTGAAACGGGTAACCGATGGTCGGGGAGTGGCGATCAACCCAGACAAAGAATTCTACGCGGCAAGCGTATTCAAGCTATGGGTGATGTACGAAGTATTCAGGCAGCGGGAGCTAGGCCTATTGGCATTCGACGAGACGGTGACACTAGTGCCGTTCCATCTCGATTACCAGCTCGGTGAGTTGGCTTGGCCGCTATGGACCGAAGTGCCAATTGGCAATTTGATGGAGGCGATGATAACTGTCAGCGACAACGTAGCCGCGATTATGTTGCACGACAAAGTTGGCGGATGGAATATCAACCAAGACATCGAGGCCATAGGCATGGAGAATTCGGCCCTGGTTCGTGGAGACCTACCCACCACGGCTGAAGACACGGCGCTGCTGTTGGAGATGTTGGCGCTAGGCGGAGCCATCAATGAACGGGCGAGTCAGGACATGGTAGATCTGATGACACGCCAGAGAGTCAACGACCGGCTTCCGGCCCTATTGCCGGCCGGCATTCGAGTAGCTCATAAGACCGGAAACTGGCCAAGCGCCACTCACGACGTCGGAATCGTCTATGCGCCAACTGCGCCTTACGTGCTTGTCGTCATGTCCGACAAAGCCTGGGAAGTCAAGCAGATCGCAGAGCTATCCCTACTGGTCTACGATCATTTCGAAGGACAGGAACCGGAAAGCGATAACCAAGAACCCTAACTTCCCCCAGCCAGCCGGATCAAGTCCTTGATGTTGCGGGCATCTGGCCCACCCTTCTCGTAGCCCGGCACTTCGAGCACGAACGGCAGCCCCCGCAGGTTCTTATCAGAGAGGATTATCTCAAAGCTATCCTCGCCGATTTCACCCTTGCCGATGTTCTCGTGACGGTCCTTATTCGAACCCAAGTCGCCCTTTGAGTCGTTGGCGTGGACGACCACCAGTCTATCCTGCCCTATTTCAGCGTCGAACTCCTCCATAGCAGCACTTAGACTATCGCGGTCGCGAATCTCGTAGCCGGAGACCAAGGCGTGGCAGGTGTCGAAGCAGACACCGAGCCGCTCGTCGTTGTCAGCCGCTTTGATCAGCCGGCCGATCTCGCTAAAACGCTTGCCAATGCGCTGGCCAGCGCCGGCGTCGTTTTCCAGCAAGAACTTGGCGGGACCTCGGTAATTGCCGAGAACTTCGCGCAGGCCGGCTTCGGCCAGATCCAACGCGTTGTCGCCGCCACTGCCGACATGGACTATCACGCCTTCGGCGCCCAGTTTCTCGGCCCATTCCAACTGGCTGACCAGCACTCGGCGAGAGATTGCCCGCACGTCACCACGCTTGGAGGCGAGGTTCACCAAATAAGGCCCGTGTATGAAGACTGGGTTGAGGTCGTTCTCGTCGACCGCCTGTTTGAACTCCCGCGCCTCGTCATCCGTATACTTGGCGGTGCTCCAACGTTGGGGTGCGCCGACGAATATCTGGATACACTCAGCGCCTATGTCCAAAGCTCTATCGACGCCCTTGGTCAACCCGCCGGCCACAGACACATGGGCTCCAATCCGACTACGCCGCCCTCGATCGTCCAGGTGAACCGCACTCAATTCGCACCTCTCCGTTGGTAGGATTAGGCTGGATTATATCGCGATGGCGTCCAACAAACACTTAGGGAGCCGAGTCGGTAGTAGAATTCATGGAAAACGATGGCCTGGGCTAGTCTTTCGGTCCGAGCGAGATCAGCCGGCCTAATGGGGGTAATGTCAAGATGAGCGCAATAATCTCCACCGACAGAGAGGCGCTACTGGCGGCCGATGAAGCGCATCTCATCCATCCGCTTCACAGCCGTTACGAGCACCGCTACACCGGCCCATTCATAATCGCCGGCGGCGACGGCATCTACCTATTCGATACGGAGGGCAATCGGTACATCGATAGCTTCTCTTGTCTGGCCAACGTGAACATAGGGCACGGCCGCCGCGAGTTGGCTGACGCGGCCGCAAGACAGATGAGCGTCCATGCTTACTCGTCCAACTACGTTGGATTCACCCATAGGCCAGCCATCGAGTTGGCGGGCCGCTTGGCGGACTTGGCACCGGCGCCCTTGAAAGCGACGTACTTCACATGTGGTGGCGCCGAGGCCAACGACTCCGCCATAAAGACGGCCCGTTATTTCTGGCTAGCACAAGGCAAGAGCGAAAAGCTCAAGATTATCAGCCGGCGGAGGGCCTATCACGGTCTTACGGCAACCGCAATGTGGACGACCAACATTCCCGATTTCCAACAGGGGTTCGGCCCCCCGTTACCGGGGTTCATCGCGGTCAACCCTCCCTATCGCTACCGTTGTTCTCATTGCGCCGATCAGGCGAAGTGCACGCTTGCCTGCGCCGACGAAGTCGACCAAGCGATCGAACGAGAGGGACAGGATACCGTGGCGGCGGTGATTGCGGAGCCTATCCAGGGAGCCGGGGGAATATACCCTCCGGATCCGGACTACCTTCCGCGTCTCCGCCAGATCTGCGACCGCCACAACGTCCTGCTGATCGCCGACGAGATCATCACCGGCTTTGGCCGCACTGGCAAGTGGTTCGGCGTCCAAAATTGGGACGTCGGTCCGGACATCATGTCGTTCTCCAAAGGCATTACGAGCGGCTATTTGCCGCTGGGCGGGATGATGGTCTCCGAAGAAATTTTCGATTTGATGAATACAGCCGAACAACGCTGGATGCACGCTTATACCTACTCGGGACATCCCGCCTGTTGCGCGGTAGCCCAAGTCAACCTCGACATCATGGAGCGGGAGGACCTGCCGGCGAACGCCGCGCGGCAGGGAAAGCGGCTCCACCAGGGTCTTTCTGAGCTTGATTCACATCGGTTTGTGGGCAACATTCGAGGCGGATATGGACTCATGGCGGCGATAGAACTGGTTGAGGATAAGGCGACCAAAACCGGTTTCCCGCCCGGCAGGCGGGTTGGCCCGCAGGTAGCCGGTGCGGCCGCCAAGCTCGGCGCGATAGTTCGAAATCGCGGCGATAGCATTCTCTTGGCGCCTCCTCTGATAATCACTGACGAGCAGGTCGACACGCTGGTTAGTACCGTCGGACAGGCCATCGAGGAAGCGACGAAAGGACTGTAGATTCGGAATCGCCCGACCAGGAACTCCTTCCTGAGTCATACAGCCGCATAGTCTCGAGGCCCAATCCGAGTTCGGTTAACTGCAATCAAGTAACAGCCGGCGTATCTGGGATGGATGAAATTGCAGATGCCATACCTAATGCTCGTGGTGATTCGTAATCAACTTGACCGAGTCACTATGTCAACTGGCTTTCGTCCACAAAAGTACTAGCAAATTGCCAGGCATCTACTTCGAATTGGCGTTAGAATGTAACTACGAGCAAGAATGAATGCCGCCAAATTCGCCAGCAAACATAAGGGATTCCGCCCATGGGAATCGCCGGCTGATATAACTGATATTTAACAATCACTTAATTCGGTTCGAAGGATTGCCTCCGATAATTAGTCTAAGTAAGCAACCTAGCTATAGAGGAAGCAATTATGTCGACAGTTCTGGTGGCCGATGACGAGAGAAATATCGTTCAGCTAGTCTCGTTGTATCTTCGCAACGAGGGATTTGGAGTTGAGTCGGCCAGCACCGGCCGAGAGGCGATCGAACGGGCCGGCCGCGTCAAGCCGGACCTGATCATACTCGATCTAATGATGCCGGATATAGACGGCTGGGAAGCATGCCGGCAGCTCCGCAAGACTTCGAACGTGCCGATCATAATGCTGACAGCCCGCACCGAGGATGTCGATAAGATCGTTGGACTCGAGATCGGTGCGGATGATTATGTAACCAAGCCGTTCAACCCGCGCGAGCTAGTGGCCCGAGTAAAGGCAGTATTGCGCCGGTCAAAGAGCGAGCCTCTTTCCGGCGACCGGATCGCTCTCGCAAATCTGCAGATCGACATAGACAAGCGCGAGGTCAGGGTGGATGATCAAGTCGTAGAGCTGCGGGCAAAGGAGTTCGATCTGTTGGTGGCCTTTGCTAAACATCCTGAGGTCGTCCTAGACCGCGAGCGGCTGATAAGCACTGTATGGGGATACGATTTCTTGGGAGATTCCCGAACAATCGACGTGCACGTGACCTGGCTTCGGGACAAGCTATCCAAGAGCGACGCCAAAATCAAGACGGTTTGGGGAATAGGGTACAAGATGATAGTGGAATCTGAAACCGAATAGAGCGATGCTTAGGATTCTGCGGACTCGGCTCATTCTGGCGTTTGTCGTCGTCAATTTCTTGGCGCTGTTCTTGGCCGGCCTGACTTTCGTGTATATCTTACGTGGGTATCACAGTCAGCTCCGCGCCAACCAACTTGCCGACATGGCCCTACCCCTGTCCTACCAAGTAGCGATCCTGGAGTGGGCGAACGCACCGTCCGACGAGATAATCCGCTTTCTAGAGTATCAAGCCAACGAGCTCGACGTGCGCATCTTGTTGATGGACAGTGAGCGCCGCGTCCTGGTGGACACCGGTAACAAACTTGAAGGGCATCAGATGGGCATGACCGAGCGCCCGTTCCGGGCCGGCGTAACGTCATATTGGGCGGACTACAAAGAAGGCGAACATGGCAACCTTTTCGTCATAACCTCGGTACCGCGCTCTGTGCGTTCGACACTGAAGGGATCCCACAATTCAGATCCAGGATTACAGGTCGCTTTGACGGTACCGCATGAGAGCCTCTCTACGGCTTGGCTCGAGCTGGCGCCCGGCTTATCCATCGCGGCGCTGGTGTCTCTGATCGTTTCGATTGGCGCGGCCGTCTTTTTATCGCGCTCGATCACGCGTCCGATTGGGACCCTGACGTCGGCAAGCGAGGAGATAGCCCGCAGCAGATACGACCACCAAGTACCAAGACAAGACATCGTCGAGATCGACTCCCTAGCGCAGGCGTTCAACAGAATGGCCAGGGAAGTATCACAATCACAGCAATCTATGCGCGATTTTCTGGCGAACGTATCACATGAGCTGCGCACGCCGCTCACCTCGATCCAAGGATTCGCGCAGGCGATGATCGACGGCACTTTAAATAAACCTGAGGATTACAAGACGGCAGGTCAGGTCGTGCAGGAAGAGTCTAGCCGGATGCACCGTTTGGTAGATGATCTGCTCTACCTATCGAAAATCGAGTCCGGCCAGGTAAGCCTAAACGTCGAGCCGGTGAGCGTGGGCGAGATCGCTGAGGGGTGTACGCGGGCCTTTGAGCGACAGTCGGCGGAACGAGACTTGAAACTCTCGGCGGACGTGGAGCAGGGACTGGTGATCCCGGCGGATCCCCACAGGCTAGAGCAGGTCCTGACGAATATGATCGACAACGCTGTGAAGCATACGCCGACCGGTGGAGAGATCCAAGTCAAGGCGAGTAGCAGTGGGAGTCAAGCACAACTTTCAGTAACCAACAGCGGTTCCTATATTCCGCCCGAGCACCTGAGCCGCATTTTCGAGCGCTTCTATCAGATAGACCGATCACGCATGCGTGCAGGTAGCGAAGGCAGCGGACTCGGCCTCTCAATCGTGAAAGAGCTTGTGCAATTACACAATGGCTCTATCGAAGCGAAAAGCGACGAAAAGACTGGCACTGTTTTCACCGTAAGCCTGCCGGCTTGGGCAACCTAGCGATCGTTCATCTTCCACGGCGCTTCTGACATTCGGTAAATGCGCTTAGGCGATAGGGGCTGGTCGAGGAACGACATGGCCCTGCGAAGACCGCATTGGGTGATGAAAATAGTGGATCGCCGAGTTCTTGCATATTGTATGGCGGTCTTGCCCTTCCCCTGGATTCCGGCCCCGTATCGGGGTACGGGGCCTGCCTTCGATCGCCGGAATGCAGGGACCCGCCGGCGTGACGGGATCCATTCATTCTCGTACCGATCGCTCAGGCCGGCTGCCGCCGGCACACTCCAGGTACGAAACTTGGGGCGCCCGCGCCTCTTCCTGGATTCCCGTATTCTCTGGAATCTCCAAGGCCTTGCGAAGACTACTTGAGAGGATGAGAATGGCGAGACGCCGGACGGTACAACCACGGCCGAACGACCACCCCGCCCTCGGCTGGGGACAAGCCCCAGCCCTACATTTCTCTGTGTTGACAATCGGCTGTCCATGTTGGGCAGGTAGTTGTTGGCGTCGCGCGCCCGTACCGAAATCTATTGGGGTACCAATGACAGGACCCGCGGGCGCGGCGGGATCCATGTATCCCGGATCGGAGTCCGGGACATGCTTTCGTATCAATGACGACTGACGTTATCGACAATCACACGAACGCCAGAGCGCGACACGGGCCGCCTGTTCCGCCACGGACTTTCAATGGCAACGCCATGAATTCGCAACGAAAAAGACCTATCCGATTTAGGTTGCATAGATTTTCGATAATTGGGACGCCGGCTGGCAGAAGAGTGTAGTGCGTGGGAAACTCCGTAGCCCCGTGCCGGTCGGGATCCGGCGTCTCTACGCCTAGGGCTCGAATCCCCGCTTGCAGGAGGTACCGCGCAGCCTCGGAAGTCAGATACGGCCAACCGTCCTCAATAAAGGCACGGTTGCGCGGCTTTACGTCCCAGAGTAACGAGTGGTCGGACCGGAGCAGGACAACGTCGCCGGGTTCAATCGAAGAGGCGCTGCGCTGGGCGGCTTCCAGGTCCGATACGTCTATCGGAACATCACCTCGCTTGCCAGTGAGATCAAGCACAACCGCCGGCCCTATGAGCTTGTCAAGCGGGAGGGACTCCAACGTTGTTCCTCCTTTGACGAAGTGGGCCGGGGAGTCGAGATGAGTGCCGGAGTGCTCGCAATACTGGATCACGTTGGCGTTCACGTAATCGCCCTCGTCCTGTCTCAGAACCGGCCAGATTGCCGGAGGAGGGAGTGCAGGCATCACCGGCAATCCGGGCTCGAAGACTTGCGTCAGGTCAATGATCTCAAGCTTTTCAAAACGGCTCATGTGGGGCCTCCGCCCGACCGAGGCTAGATTTTCACCAATCCGAAGAACGCACTGGGGTACTGTTGAGTTTAGACTTTATTCTATGCCGCGGTTGAAGTCGAACACCGGCTTTGCGCCGGGAGCCTCGACGATGGAGAAGTCTCGCGGCGACTCCTCCCAGGCGGATTGATACTCAAATCCCCAGAGCCGGCGCATCAGCGGCGTGGCCGATGCTAGGACGTCCGCCGGAATAGACCTGGTGTGATCGCAGAACGGCTTGGTTGTCTTCCGGCAGCAGAATCCTTGCGCCGAATAGCGAATCTCGTTGGTGGTGTTTAGACTGCCGCCATGGATCAGTCGATTGTCATAGACTAGCACTGACCCGGCCGAACAGATAAAGAGACTCTCCTCCTCCGCGGGTATGGTCCCAGGGTCTACGTCTCTCACATGTGATCGGGGAACAAACCGGGTGGCGCCCTTTTCAGGGGTGAAATCGCAGAGGGCGATCATGGATTGAGCCGATGTAGGTAGAACAGTGTGCACGTTGTACGGCGGGTTGGGAACGAAAAATCCGCCATCGCGATGGAGTTGCTGCGAGGGAACGCCCGGCATCGGCGAACGGCCACCCATGTCCGAGAGAATGTAATCTGGTCCGAGCAGGTACTCCATGCACGCAACTAGCTTAGGAGCCTGGATAATCTCCCGGAAAATGGCCGCTCTCGCCGTTAGATTGAAACTCCTCTTGGTACCAGGTTCGTGGGCGGACTGGACATCCCCTTCGCGGTCGTAGATCTCTCTATTCGCCGTGGTATTGATCGTGACGCTGTTGGAAGTCCGGGTATTGCGCCGGCGAGTCGACGAGCACACTCGATGATCGCGAAGGTATTTCATCCGCGAATTCGGGCGCAGCTCATACTCCACGTGGTGTTGGGGATCTTGCTCATCCTGTGGGCATACCCGGTTTTATGGACACTAATGAGCAGCTTGAAGACAAGTGGCGAACTCTACGCGCTGCCCTGGGCAATACCGAACCCGCCGCACTTCGACAACATCACCAAGGCTTGGACCTTGGGTCAACTCGGCGTCGCTTTCCGCAACTCCACGCTGGTGACCTCGGCAACGGTATTGCTCATCCTGCTGATCGCCGCGCCGGCCGCCTACGCTTTCGCCCGGCTGGAATTACCGATGCGGTCGGTGGTCTTCCTAGCGGTGCTTATTCCGCTGATGATTCCTGCTGAAGTGACACTGATTCCGATTTTCGTCCTGCTTCGCACGCTTGGCCTGTTGAACTCATTGCAGGGGCTAGTAATCGCAACGACTTCCGGCGGCGTAGCGTTCGCGACGGTAATACTCACCTCGTTCTTTCAGGCAGTGCCCAGGGAATTGGAAGACGCCTGTAAGCTCGACGGCGGGGGCCGATTCCAAGTCCTTCGGTTTGTTGTTTTGCCTCTGTCGGTGCCGGGGATCATGGCGGTGACGGTATTTGAGGCGGTATTCGTCTGGAACGACTACTTCCTGCCGCTGATCGTCATCCAGAAGCCGGCGTTGTTCACCGTTCAGTTGGCCTTGGGAAACTTTCGCACATTCTATTACAGCGATCAGATAATGCTCTTCGCCGGGTTGGCAATTATCATGACTGTGCCATTGGTTGTCTTCGTCTTGCTACAGCGCACCTTCATACAGGGAATGACGCTCGGGGCTATGCGCGAATGACGGGGGCAACCAAGTACGCAAGTATGCAAGGGTAACCGCTGACCTTGCTCGATGGCCTGGGCGCGTTGGAATCATCGCGTGGGCAACGCATGTCGGTTGATCCGAACTTTACTCCCGAGCAAGATTTAGACGAAACACGGGCGTCCTCAACGGGGTTAGTTCCAAGAAGTAACACCTCCCCCATAAATCTGTCCTACCCAGGCGAGTTCAGACTATACGCCGTGAACCGTGCTTGGGGGATATCAGAGAAACGACTACGCGCGCTCGATGACCGACTTCGATAACGTTTACAATTTACTTCGATTTTACATTTCGCCAATCGGCGTTTAACCAGACAAGCTTAAATTTCAAGAGTAAAGGCAGCGTTGTCTTGAAGGATTCTGCCAAACGGAGTAGTTGGAGGATGGAAGATGACACAAGTAGCAAGAATCTCCGTGGGAGTAGCACTCGGCGTATTAATCGGCACCGCGCTGATTGCCGGAGCGTTGTTTGCCTACAGCGGAGGTAACGCCACAAAAACACTTGCGTCTAGCGGTTCGTTGATATCTATGCTGTCATCCGCACCAACTGTCATTCTGTCTAGTGCGCCGGCAGCAAGCCTCGCAGTGCCATCGGCTGTTCCGGCCTTGGACGAGGAGCCCGGAGCAACCGCCCAGGAACATGTGCTCGTACTCGAAAACACGCTGATCGAACTGTATGAACGCGTGCTTCCTTCGGTCGTGGGAGTGCTAGCACGTGAAGATACCGACGGCTCGACGATTCCGGGCGGAAGCTCCGGCTCCGGCATCATCGTGGACGAAAGTGGTCTGGTGCTAACCAATAATCATGTTGTCAGTCGGGTGACGTCCGCGGTGGTCCGACTCTACGATGGCAGCGAATATGATGCTACCGTTACTGGCCGCGACGTTAGCAACGATCTGGCGCTACTGGCAATTGATGATCCCCCAGCCGGCCTGATGACAGCGGTTTTGGGGGACTCCGATGCTATCCGCGTTGGCCAGATTGCCATCGCCATCGGCAGTCCGTTCGGCCTACAGGGCAGCCTGACCACCGGCATAGTCAGTTCGCTTGGTCGCACGCGGATCGGCGCAACCAGCCGGCCGATGCGCGACATGATCCAGACCGACGCCGATATCAATCCAGGCAACAGCGGCGGACCTCTTATGAACAGCCGCGGAGAGGTGATAGGCATCAACACGGTGATACAGAGTCCGGTGCGTGGCTCGGTGGGCATTGGATTCTCGGTACCAATAAACTCGGCCAAGCGAGTCATGAGCAAACTAGAAACCGGCGTAGAAATCAAGTATCCGTGGCTTGGCATCTCAGGTCTGCCTTTGAACAACCGAATTGCGAAAGAGCTGGGGCTGGACATTGAGGAAGGAATCTATGTGATGCGCGTGGTTGACGGTGGCCCAGCCGACCAGGCCGGCCTGCGCGGCGACTCCGCCCCTGGCAGCGCCACCGAACCGGCCAAGGACGGTGACATAATTGCCGAGATCGATGGCGATGCGATTGCCTCGATAAACGAGATCGGCAGCTATATCGATCGTCTCGAAGTCGGCGACGAAGTTACGCTGACGATTGTTCGCGACGGCACAGAGATGACCTTGACCGTCGTGCTAGGCGAATGGCCGGAGCTACCTACGAGCTAAGCTAATGGTCCATGCAGCCTATCGCAGCTGGAGAGTAGCACGAGGAGGGCAATAACTATGGCTAGGACAAGGACCGCCCCTATGGCAGCATCCCCTGGAGTATTCCTCCAGGGGGCGGCTGGCAACCCGAAGCCCTGGTCACTTCTTGCCGACCATTTCATCGAGACCTTGGCCGGCGAGCTAGGCATCAATCAATCGAGGCTTAAAGCGGCGTTGAAGGCAACGTTGCTGGATTTGGGTCCAGATGAAGAGGCTCAGCGCGGTAAACCGAGAGAAGGCCTAAGCATCATCAGAAGTTTCATCAGCGGGGCCTCACGGCACATTGGGCTGGACACGATTACGTTCGTCGAACGACTTCGCAAGGGGGAGTCGGCTGGTGCAATCGCCGAGAGTGAAGGCAAGAGCCGGGAAGGGTTGGTTGGTGCGTTGGCAGAGAAGGCGAGCGAGAACTTCGGCCGGCTGGAAGCGGCAGGACTGCTGACCCATGACCGGGCCGGACGTGAGCTAGACAGAGTGATACAACTCATCAATCGTTGGACCGACCACAAGTTGCCGGTGAGGGTAACGCGACGGACCAATCCCAACGATACGAATGGTCATCGCGAGCTTTCGAACTACGGAGGCGTTCTCCACTAGGACAGTACCTAACTATCCTCTCTCCTCCTCCCTCGCCGAGGGGCGGATAATCCGCCCCTCGGCCTTTTTTGTATTCTCTCCACAGTATTCGACTTGGCACGGCTACCGCTTCAAACCCACGAACTGGACTAAACGAGAATGGCTAATGTCACGGTCTAACACGCGGAGTTTCTTACAGCGCTTCCCGATGGTCGAAGAATGCCAGGCCTGTCACTGCCTTCGGGTAGAAGTAAGTCGACTTCGGTGGCATCGTCTCGTTGGCACGTGCAACGTCCAGCACTTGGCTCAACCGAGTTGGCCGCATAATGAAGCCCCAGTCGAACTCCCCGAAGCGCACTTGCAGGATGACGTCTTTCGGGTCACGGGTATATTCAACGGCGGCCCCACCGGCCAAGTCCGCGTCATCAAGTCCAAAATGTGGCTTAAGGATCAATTCGTGGAGGCAAGCCACATCGAGCATCTTCCAAGAAGGATGCCGGCCGGCCGGCATTCCAGACATGCGAGTGGGATCGGCGTTCAGCCGGAGTCCTAGCAACTCCGTTTCGTTGGCGGAGACTACAACCACTCGCAAGCCAGTCTCATCCGGCTCCTGCAAGAAAGCGTCTACGTCCGCTTCGCCGAGGTGGAGGGCGTTAAACGTGGGTTCTAGTAGCCTCGCGAGGACGGAGTAGCCGCTCGGGCCGGAAGACCGCAGCAGTCGATGAGTGGCCATTACGTCGACTCCCGGATCGTTGCTCGCGGAAAGGGACATCATCAGATAGTTGCTTGGCTGCGGTTGTCCTCGATCGGGAGCGGATGAGCCGACCTCATCGCGGTAGGCCAACGCGGTCTCGTAGCGATGATGGCCGTCGGCTATATAGATCAGTCGATGGGAGAATGCCCTCGTTATGGCGTGAATCGTCGCCGGATCGACGATCCTCCAGACACGAGTATGAGTGGGCGCGGCAGCGACTGCCGGCGGGTCGAGATCGACGACGGCAATCGGATGCTGTTCGACTACTCCGACCAGTAGCTTCGCCACCGAGTGGTCGAGGTCGTCGTAGAGGCTGAAGATCGGACTGAATTGGACCTGTGTCGATCGCAAGAGATTGAGCCGATCGGCCTTGGGTTTGGGCATGGTCCGCTCGTGAGGAAGCACCTGCCGCTCATCCCAATCGTAGAGCCGGACGAGTGTGAAGAGGATTGTACGTGATTTTTCTTGACCGTTCATCTGGAAAGATTCCCGCGCAACGTACAACGCCGGCTCGGCGTCCGCTTGCAGGGTGCCGAGAGTACGCCATTGCCGGTAAGTAGCGGCGGCGCGGGTGTAGCGATTGTCCTCATCGCCATCAGCGGCAGATTGCCGGCCCAGCTCTAAGCGGATCGCGTTGAACTGATCGCGGGCGTAGTACTCGGCCTGAGCTTGTTGGGATATCACGTCGTACGGCGCGGTGACCAGCCGGCTCAGGTCGGTGGGCTGGCCGCCAGCGAAGCGTACTCCGCGAAAAGGTCTAATCTCGGCCATTCAGCTATTCCGTAAAGAAGACACGCGTAACAGGGGATCCGAAGGGTCTCCGACTTGCTCTCGAGACGCGCGAAGTGAGGTCGAAATCGTGTACCGGGCGCGGAGAGAGGGGTGAAAATTCTAGGGGCGAAACAGCATCGCCCCTAGATACCATTCTCACAAAAGGAGGGTAAGCGCTAGCCGACAGCGGCCTCGTACCGGCTGGCGACGGCGCTCCAGTCCACCGCGTTCCACCAAGCCTCGACGTACTTAGGGCGCAAATTCTGGTACTTCAAATAGTAAGCGTGTTCCCAGACGTCAACCCCAAGGATTGGAGTGCGACCGTCGGACAGCGGGGAGTCCTGGTTGGCCGTGCTCTCGACCTGCAAGGCACCGCTCGAATCGACGGTCAGCCAAGCCCATCCGCTGCCGAATCGGGCGGCCGCGGCGGCGGCGACCTGTCCCTTGAAGTCGTCGAAGCTGCCAAAGGTCGAGTCGATTGCCTCGCCCAATGCGCCGCTGGGTGCGCCTCCACCGTCCGGCCCCATGATCTCCCAGAAGAAGGTGTGGTTCGCGTGACCGCCTCCATTATTTCGAACAGCGGTACGAATACCCTCTGGCACTGAATCCAGATCGCTCACAAGCTCCTCGGCGCTCTTGCCTTCCAGGCTGGAATGACCCTCCAACGCCGCGTTCAGGTTAGTGATGTAGGTCTGGTGGTGCCGGTCGTGGTGGATCCGCATCGTCTGTTCGTCGATGTGGGGCTCCAATGCGTCATAGGCGTAGGGCAGTGGCGGTAGCTCGTGTGCCATTAGCAATCTCCTCGGAATGTGTTTGTGCCGGCTGTGAAACTCACTGATTTACCGCGAAGTCTATCAACCGTCGGATTGTCAGGCAATGATTTGACGACGGGTTGCCGAGCAATATGGGGCATCTAAACGGCGCATTGGGAGAGCAACGATTACCTGCCGGCTAGACTGCGATATACCGCGTGGTGGAAATACAGCTTTCGCATGTACTTCCTGGTTTCCGCGTAGTCGATCTGCTCAATGAACAGGTCGACATCGCCATTCCACCAGCGCGAGATGGAACCTGAGCCGGCGTTGTAGGCAGCCAGCGCTCGGAATGGGTCGTCGTCAAAGGTCTTGAGTTGATTGGCGAGATACCACGCGCCGAACTCGAGCGCCACGACCGGCCGATAGAGATCGTCAGGCGAAAAGTCCGGCCAGTCGATAGCATTCGCGATTAGCTCACCGGTCGACGGAATGACCTGCGTCAACCCTCTGGCTTCCGATATCGATAGGGCGAAGGGATCGTAGAGACTCTCTTGATGGATC
The DNA here is from genome assembly GCA_965220775.1 of Chloroflexota bacterium. Taxonomy (GTDB): domain Bacteria; phylum Chloroflexota; class UBA6077; order FW602-bin22; family JBCLEL01. The sequence continues at coordinate 2,078,739 of OZ244845.1, read as the reverse complement.
ATTGTGAGCAGGAGAAGCGGGTCTAGTCCGTGACGCTCGGACTCGAACGCGAGCAGATCGGGAAACGCCAAGGGATAGGCGAGTCTTTGAATGGCGACTGGAGTACCGACAACACTCTCGGCCGGCGAGAGGTCGACGATGCGCCAAGCGGCGCGACTGGAGGAACCCCACACCTGACTTTCGGCTAGAACTTGGGCAAGTTGGAATAGGAAGCGAGCATCGGCGGTCTCTTTGATCAAGCCGTTCAGTTCGGCATTCGCTTCCGCGGTCAGACCAAGCGCCAACAGGCCGAGACCCCGACGGACTCGAGGTTGTGTCATCACATTGGGCGTGGAGTTCGATACGACCCACTTCGACAGCCACTCCTCGGCCTTCTGCCGCTCGTCCTCCGAAATGGGCGCCACGCCAGCGGTCGTTTCCATTGTCAACAAGTCGCCTTTCGCGATTGGCCAGGCATCACCACCTACAAGGAGATCACGTGCGCGCATCGCGTAGTAATCGGCGGGGCCAACCTGAGCAGCTAAGCGCAAGCTCGATGTCGCCTCTGCGTCTTGGCCCAACCGGCCTAGAGTCTTGCTTATCCAGAGGTGCAAACGCGCCAATTCGTCGCCATCCGCCAGGTCCAATCCCTCCCGCCAGACGCTCAACGCCGCGGATAGCTCGCCTTTCTCATAGTGAAGGTATCCCTCTTGGAACCAAGCGTCCTCGGCGAAGTCCCCGGCGGGAAACTGGGACCGGAAAGCCTGGAACGCTTCCGGGGTTCCGGCGTTGGCGGCCTTGTGCCAGCCTAAGATCTCCTCGACCTGGTCGAGCAACTCCTGTGCGGGAATCGCGTACTCTCCTCCCTTGGCCGCCTCTTCGAGAGACCCTCGCGCGGCCTCCAGGCCACCGTCAATAATGGCGAGCCGGCCTCTGTGATAGGGCGTCATCCCGCCCAGACGGTTGAGCTCGATGCCGGCCTGCTTCCCAAGTTTGGTCCAAGAATATAGCTCGACCAAGCGTCGATTCTGCGTGATGGCGTCGGCGTTACGGCCGGCATCGGCAAAAGCCGACGCGGCCGCTTGGATCAGCAGGCTACGTTCGGCGGACCATCCGGGATATTCGGACGCCCGAGCATAGAGCTCTCCGGCGAGGCCGGACTCACTTATTAGCTCGGCGAAGTTTCCGGCCTGAGCCAAGAGAATCCTATTGGTAGAGGCCCGCATTTCCGGGCGTTGCAACTCGATACGGACGGCGTCGACGTCTCCGCCGGCGGCCGCCGCCTCAGCGCGCCGCAGGACCACCAAGTCGCCAAGACCATCCGGCGCCGCCGGGACGTCTATGAGGCGCATTGCTTCTTGCCAGTTTCCCAGCTTCACCTCGACGGTTGCCAGCAGATACAAAATGCGCGCCCGCATCCCATCGGGCGGGTTCAAGCTAAGCGCGCGCTGCAATGTATCCCGCGCTTCGGTAAGCTCCCTGGTGGCCAACTCTACGACGGCCAACTCGACCAATGCCTCGGGGGACGGCGAGGCTTCGGCCGCTAGCCGGCGGTAGGTGAGCAAGGCAGGACCCAACTCACCGTTGCGCCAATGCCGGCGAGCTTGGTCTAACTCGGCGCTGAGGTCGGACGACTGGGGCTCGCTTCGGGTACTGTGTGGAGCCAGGCGCGGCTCGTCAGACGATCCAATCGTCCCTATCTCCGGCGTGGGTATCAAGTCTGGATCGCCGCTCGAAACAGTCGGCACCGGTGTGCCCGCCTCGGCGGAGGTCGACGCGGTCGTCCCGGACTGAGAGGGGACGGCCGGCTCTCGTATCGAGGTGGGTAGGTCATCGAAAGTTGGAAGGACCGGAGCGCAACTGCCCACTACCCCCACCAAGACAGCTAGCAGGACGAACAGCGGCAATCTACGACGCATCATCAGCCTGCGCGCTGCACGCTTAATTTGCGGCCTCATTATCCTCTCGAACCCATCAATTCTTGTTAACGGCGGTACAAACACAAAGATCCGGCTGGAAGGGCCGCATCGTGTTTCCAAGGCGAGTCTTCACGCCATCCGCCCATCCCACTACTAGACGACAATATAATTAGGATAGCAGAGCTTATCCCACACACCCTGCTGGATTCCGCAACTACTTGCATTGTCCAGCCGATGGGAAAGGAGAGTCCACCTTGAGCGTTGAATCCACCACGAGAGCCGAGTCGTTATCTACACGCAGCGCCGAATTCGTCGACAGCGTCGAGCAATGGGTCGATGAGCGGCCAACGGTTACATTGGAGGGTCTGCTTCGAGACCGGGGAACATCTGTCAAACAGGCGGCAGTAATCTCGGTAGACGTGATCGAGGGATTCTGCCGGGAAGGCCCGCTAGCGAGTCCACGAGTCGCGACGATCATCGAGCCGATCAGCCGTCTCTTCAACCGTGCCCACGAAGCCGGAGTCTCACACTTCATTCTTACGCAGGACACACACTCCTCCGACGCCGAGGAGTTTAATGAGTTTCCACCGCACTGCATCGCCGGGACCGTCGAATCGGCAACCGTACGTGAATTCAAGGATCTGTCCTTTTTCAACGGATTCGACGTCATCCCCAAGAACAGCATCAACTCATTGATCGACACGAAGCTGGCCGATTGGCTGTCTACCCATCCTGAGGTTACCGAATTCATCGCGGTGGGGGACTGCACCGACCTATGCCTCTATCAGCTGGCGATGTCTCTAAAACTGCGCTCGAACGCGTCGGGGTTGGGCTGCAGCGTCACGGTACCGATAGACTGCGTAGACACCTATCATTTGGGAGTGAAAGAAGCAGCTTCGATAGGCGCAATGCCCCACGACGGCGACCTCTTGCACTATGTTTTCCTCCACCATATGGCGCTTAACGGAGTTAACGTAGTAGCCGGCATTCGTTGAGCGTTAGATAAGATTGGACTGCTCGGCGAATTCGCCGTATCGGGTGGTTAGAGAGTCAAACCCAGAAGAGTCCGCATTCGGGCCGACATCTTAGAGTTCGGCCACCAATCGGCCGCGCCGGCTTCGAGCGCGGCGTTGCGGAGGTCCGCTCGGTCGTGCCGGCCGAAGACGGCGATGCGATCCGCCCCTAACTCTTTCAACTGTCCGACCGCAGACTCAACGTGAGTTGCATCCATGTTCGCCATGTCTACCAGAGCAAAGGCGTCTTGCGCCGTCCCGGCATTTGCCAATCGACCAGCACGTACAACCTCGAAGGAAACGCCGGCTTGCCGCGCAAGGGCATCAACTTTAGAGCTAAATATCAGATCGCCGGTCACCATCAGGATGCGTGAGCCGGCCGGGATCGTCTGATTCGCGTTGCTCAACGTAGGTTCAGCCATCGTAAACGCCTAGCCCTCTACCGGAGTATACACCTGGAGCATATTGCCGAGGCACACCTGCTAACATTAAGACGGTGTCAATGGGTAGCAGTGGCCGAATTTCCGTCAATTCGACGACATCGCTCAGGATTCTATGGTCAAGCTTAGACACGTCAATACAAACGATATTCGCGAAGCGATTCGACTGGGCTGCCGAACGATGTCGTCCGTATTCAACGCAGATGATAACGACATACCATTTTTCGGTTCATTGGTGCGCCCGGACCCGGGTCTCAGCTTCAGCCCAGTCCATTCGGAAGCACACGTCCCCGGACGCCACCTGAATGCCCTGCTAAACGCCGAAGATGCGGCCGGCATCCACATCGACGAGGACGCGGTCGATAGTCACGCCCACGCCGCATTTCTCTCCTATAGCGGCCCGGCGCCCTTGCCGCTCAATCGCTCTGATGTCGCCGGCCCGTTGGTGAACTTCGTTCCACACAATGTTCGCGAAGGGTTTCACGCGCTATTTGCTTTGGCCAAATACCGTGACTCAACGAAGGCCCGCCGGCTGGCAGAAGCGAGCATCGCGGCGATCTTCGAGCTTTGGGATCCCGACCGGGACTGGGATCGCGAACGGCTCGAACGAGTACACGGGATTAGTTTCCAGGAGTCTCCGACTTTTGTCATCGGATTGGGCAGGGCAATAGGCCCACTGGTCAAATACTACCGCGCTACAGGATACGGCCCGGCCCTGGAGTTGGCAGTCGTACTAAGGAACAAGGCGGTGGACATGTTCTTCACCGAGGACGGGTCCTACGACAGAGAGACATTCGGCCATCATACCCACTCGACCACCTGTGTTATGTCGTCTCTGGCCCAACTGGCCGACCTGACGTCTGACGCCGGCCTCATACTACGAGTGAAGGCATTCTACGACAGAGGGCTTTGGGATATCCGAGACGAGTTGGGATGGGTCATTGAGAGCTCCGGCCCAGATGCCGACCCCGATCGGGGCGAAGTGAATAACACCGGCGACATCGTTGAGACTGCGCTCATTTTGGGACGCTGGGGATTTCCTGAGTACTACCAGGACGCCGAGCGAATCGTGCGGAGCCACCTCCTGCCGTCCCAACTGCGCGACGTCTCGTTCATCGCAAATCCCTCAAATCCGGACATTGAGGATAGCAAGCGCGATATCGCCGGCCGGCACCTGGGAGCGTTCGGCTTTCCAGCGCCCTACGGACACGAACCAATCGGGGCCGACCGGGTCTCCTTCAATATGGACATCGTCGGCGGTGCGGTGGGATCGCTATGCGAGGTCTACCGGGAAGCGACGCGCTTTGACCAAGCGGGCCACTGGGTAAATCTGCTCTTCGACCACGAGACTGCCGCGATAGAGGTTGAGTCTCCATACACTCATCCGAACCTGGGGATCAGGATAAAACGACCGGGACCGCTCTTCGTACGAGTGCCGACCTGGGTGAACCACAAAAGCACGGCGATACGCGGAGCAGCCGAGGCCCCACGGTACACCAACGGACATCTATTCATCGCCCGGCCTCCGGTGAATCGGACACTCTACTTCGAGTTTCCTCTGCCGGAGCAGGAAATAACCCTCGCTCACCGCACCAGGCAGATCCGCGTACAACTCCGTGGGGATCAGGTCATAGCAATGGATAACTTCGGCGCCGACCTGACCTTCTTCGAGCCGATTGATTGAAACCACCTGAGTCCTGAACGATGGAGTACCGAAGTCTGGGCCGGACAGGCGTGAAGGTGAGCGCGCTCTGCCTTGGCTGCCTGATGTTCGGGACCCGAGCGAGAGCAATGGAATCGATATTCGGAGACGAAATCGGCGAGGCGGAATCGATGAGAATTATCGATCGAGCTATCGACGCCGGCATCAATTTTCTCGATACCGCTAACGCGTATCGCCGGGGGACGAGCGAGGAGATTGTCGGCAAAGCACTCAAGCGGAATGGTCATAGAGCCAGAATGATACTGGCGACGAAGTTCACCGCGAGCGTCTCAGACGATCCGAACGCGCGCGGAGGCAGTCGCCGGCACATCATCGAGCAATGCGACGCATCGTTGAGAAGGCTGCGGACCGACTGGATCGATCTGTACCAAGTCCACGACCCGCAATCGGACGTTCCGATCGACGAGACGCTGCGGGCACTCGACGACCTCATCCGGGCCGGAAAGGTGCGCTATATCGGCAGCAGCAACTTCGCCGCCTGGCAGGTGGTGGAGTCGCTCTGGGTGGGGAAAGAGCTGGGTCTGAACCGATTCGTCAGCGAGCAACCGCCGTACCACCTGCTGGATCGAAGCCGGGAGCGGGAACTGGTGCCGATGGCCCAAACATACGGATTGGCGCTGCTGCCTTGGTCGCCATTGGCGAGTGGGTTCCTAAGTGGAAAATATCGGCGCGGTTCGCGTTCGCCGGAAGGCTCCAGACTCTCTCTGAAAAACGAATGGGCCGCACGTTTCTTTACCGACGCCAGTTTCGCAGTTGTGGACGTCCTTATTGGACTAGCAGAGGAAAAAGGATGCACGCCGAGTCAAGTCGCGTTGGCCTGGTGCATGCGGCAGCCGGGTATCACCAGCCCGATCATCGGGCCGCGCACTATGAGTCAACTTGAAGAGAATCTGGGCGCAACGGAAGTAACCATCACCGCCGAGGACCGCGCGGCGGTCGATGAGGTAGCGCCGCCGGGCGCAGCGGTAGTGTCGTTCCACTAGCAGTCGGCAGACCTATCGCAAGCATCCATGCCGGCCAACTGCCATCGCCGGACTACTACACCCGCTGAAGGTCCGGTACGCAGGCGCGCCGGCAACTTCTATATAATTGCGGCCACCGAGTTTCGCCTCAGGGGTTAGCCGGAAGGAGCGTACGAATGGCACTAGTAGGTAAGCCGAGGATTGAAGGTGAACGCTACCAGGCAACTATTCCCGACACCTTGGATTTGGCGGATCGCACCGAACTAGCTCTGAATGGGTTGGGCGGCTCGCTCAATCCCGAGTTGGACTACGAGAACTACTTCTGGATCCGCTACAGTGCGAATCCAGCCTACATGTATCACTGGGCATTCGGTCCCACGAACGAGCCAAAGTTCGCCGAATCGTTTCCGTTGATGCGCGCAGCCTGCGGCAGCGACTTGCATCTAGAAACCGAGCACGGGCTGATGACCATGCTGGCCGGCCGGCTGTCCCCGGACGATGGTCTGTACTACGCTTCGCACAGCGACAAGCGGCCCTGGCACACGCAGGGACACCACGGATACGAGCAGTCAACCGAGGACATGGCGAACGTCGCCGGCAATGGCCGGATGTTGAGGGCGATGGTGACCTGGCGCGAGCGCGACGGCGATCCGGCCTGGGACGATAGGATAAGGGCCCTCGTCCGTGGATTGGACAAGATAGCGATACACAAGGACGACTATGCCTACTACCCGGATGGCGGAGCCGGCGAGGCGTTCAACTATCCTAAGTCCGGATGGCGAGACACGAGAGAGCCGCTAGACGAGCACGAAGGCGGCGAGGGCGCGGTGACAACCTACCAGGGGCATCAGACCCAGGGATTGGCCCGCTGGTATGCGGTGAGCGGGGACGAACGGGCGATGGAACTGGCTGGCAAGCTGACGAATTTCATCATGAAGCCTCGATTCTGGCAGGGAGACCCGGATCCAGTTCTGGTCGCCGGAGGCGAGCAGGGTCACTTCGATTCCCATTTCCACGCTCGTGCCATACCCCTGCGCGGAATTCTCGAGTACGCCATGGTTGTGAACAACGAGAGGGTCAAGGAATTCGTCCGTCGTAGCTACGAGTATTCGCGCATGTTCGCGATTCCGCGGATCGGCTGGGCGCCCACGGGCGGGCCGAAGCACTTCGCCGGAAACATCGGCGGGTGCGAGGGGTGTTACCTGGGCGATTGGGTAGCGCTAGGAATCCGGCTGAGCGACGCCGGCATCGGCGACTACTGGGATGACGTGGACTGCGTAGTCCGCAACCACCTGGTGGAAGCCCAGTTCAGCAACGCCGAACTGCTGCACAGGGTGTCCGAGGCGAGTCCTCCTCGCCCTTGGGACATCCAGGGGCAGGGATTCGTGCCAACTCATCCCGGGCAAGTAAGCAATGAAAACGTAATTGAGCGAACTCTGGGAACGTTTGCCGGGTGGGCCGGCATTACCGCAGTCGAGCGCCCGTGGGTGATGAGCTGCTGTACGGGAAACGGGACCCAGGGTTTGTACTATGCCTGGGAGGGAATCGTTCGCTGCCCAGACGGGAAGAACGCCCAGGTGAATCTGCTCCTCAATCGAGCATCCCCTTGGTTGGACGTCGACAGCCACCTGCCCTACGAAGGAAAGGTGCAGATCAAAAACAAATCGGCCCGGCGCATATCCGTCCGGGTTTCGTCTTGGATAGATCGCCGCAAGCTGCGATTCGATGTCGGAGGTCAACCCCGTCAGCCGTACTGGGTGGGTAATTACGCGGTATTTGACCTCCTAAAGCCGGGCGACGTTATCACGTTGAAATTCCCGGTGATCGAGGAGACCATCAGCTACACAGCCTTGGCGCGAGCGTGGCGCTTGGAGACGATCTACAAATGCACTTTCCGGGGCAATACCCTAGTTGATATCTCTCCTAGGGATGAGTCCCCCACCAACTACCCGCTCTATTTGCGGGACCATCTGAAGCGGCCCGGGCCGGCGCCGATGAAAACGGTCAAGCGCTTCGCCGCCAAACCATTGGTTCAATGGTGATTCCCGGCTCTCTAAGCGCGGGAGGGGCTTCATTAGGAAAGCCAGGACCGGCGTCGAGCGCCGCCGGCGAAGAGGCAGATTGCCGGGGCGTCAGAAGGTTTGGGCGTCCTCGCCGAACCACTTCTTGATCAGAGCATTCAGCGAGCCATCGGATTTCATCGAGTCGATGGCCTCATTCATCTTGGTTTTCAACTCGCCGTCTGATTCGCGCACACCCATCCCTACTCCGCCATCCAATACCACTTCCGGTCCTACAAAGACCAGCTTTCCGTCGCTCTCGGCCACGACGTCTTTTAGGTAGGAGTTGTCGGCCAGTGCCGCGTCAGCATCGCCTTTCAAGACGGCGTCGATGGCCTCGCCGATTGTGGCGAACTCGACCAGCGTCGCTTCGGTTCCGGCAAGATGATCGGCCTGGACGGTGTTCACCTGGGTGGCTACGACGCCCTTGACGACATCGACGCTGGCGCCGGCCCTTGCAACGTAGAGCGAGGGGCTTGGCGGGAAATAGGCTTGAGTGAAATCGATTACCTTGTCCCGTTCGTCGGTGATACTCATGCCGGCGAGGATAGTGTCGTAGTCTCCTTTTACGAGATTGGGGATGATGGTGTCCCATTCGTTGGTCACCCAAGTGCATTCGAGCTCGGCTCGCCGGCACAGCTCATCGCCCAGCTCGCGCTCGAAACCGTCGACTTCACCGCTCTCGTTGATGAAGCTGTACGGAGGGTAAGCGCCTTCGGTGCCCATTCGGATGGCGGCCGGCGCTTCGCTGCAAGCCGCGGACACGATAAGGATCAGCGCAAGGACGCCGCAAAGCCCGGCACGTAGGTTATGGATCGCCTTCAATGGGTCGTACCTCCTCGCCTTTGCTACTCGTTGCGACAGTTAGATCTTCACGACTCGCACAGACCCACTCGCAAGTTTGATGAGATCAATTGTACGCCGGCGCGTTCGTAAGCGGCAGGCGATCTAACGAGCGTTCTCAATACGCGCCGGCAGCTACCTTGGCGCGAGCGTGGCGCTTGGAGACGATCTACAAACGCACGTTCCGGGGCAATACGTTCGTTGATATCTCGCCTCGGGACGACTCTCCAACCAACTACCCGTTGTATCTGCGGAATCATCTGAAGCGGGCTGGGCCGGCGCAGATGAAGACGGTCACGCGCTTTGCGGCGGAGCCGTTGGGACGGTGGTGACACCCAATACTCTGGCGGGTTGTCCTAACGTCCCTTGATGGTGGTGGCGTTAACGGATTATTTGTCGGGGCAAACGCCCTGACGCAACCCTAAGTGAGCCCGCCGGCCGGTTCATCAAGCGCCGCGATCTCATCCATGCGCCGGACCCACGCCTGGTGCCGAGGATTGTCTATCGTCCGCCAATAGTCCGGAAACCACGGGCGACCATGCACTTCAATCTCTCGCCGGTCAATCCCATGCAACACGCTCCGGACCGCCTGGAGCGGGACCTCTGTTTGCGGATCCTCGTAGTATTGGATTGTGCCCATGCGACGCTTTGTGCTGCCGCCGAACGCGCCGTGCCAGATTCCGGTATGGAAAGCGAGGACATCACCCGGTTCTGAATCAAATACATAGCACGGAACTTGATCGGGCCGGACTCCGAAATTTGACCCGACGTCGTGCGGGGCATCGACGTAATCCCGCATTGAGCCTCCCGCTATTTCGCTATGTAATGGCTCTCGATGGGAACCGGGAATCACGCGGAGCGCACCGTTGCGCGCATCGAGCGGTTCGAGGTAGATCGTGAATTTGACGGAATCCTGACGCAGCCACTGATTATCGGGATGCCAGTCCGTGTCGCCGACGTAGTAGTTGCTGTCTCCGCCAACACCCAATACCTCTTTGCCAAGCAACTGCTCGGCCGTCTCCCAGAACCGGGGGTCATCGTTCAACGACGTAATGAACGGAGTGGTGGCGTCCATCAGGTTAGCCTGAAACCGGGTCCTGCCATCGTGCTTGTGCCCCGGGATCAATGCATCCAACCCTAAGTCGAACTCGTGACAATAGGTCTTCCACTCTTCCGGCGTAAAGAGCTGCCGGAAGACCAAGAATCCAAAGGTGCGAAAGTGGTTGATCTGCTGTTCGGTGAGTCTCATTCGGTCCTCCCTGATCATCCTAAGAGAATGTCACAACTTAGTATGTTATCCCCACTTGGCGCCGGGAAACGGCGCCTTGGCGCAACTCTTCAACGCGACCTGACAACGCGAAAGGGTGCTTGTAGCCCGGGAATCGGTATTGCGCCCAAGACTCTGATCAGTCGGCGAATCGGAGCGCCGGGGTGACGTGATCAAGCCGGTACTTCGAGTAACCGAAGAACCCATCAGCTACATCTCGTCGGCGCAACCCCGATCGGGCTAGTCGTGGACTTCATCGAGCGCCGCGATCTCATCCATGCGCCGGACCCACGCCTGGTGACGAGGGTTGTCTAACGATCGCCAGAATTCTGGAAACCACGGGCGACCATGCATTTCAATTTCTTTTTCGTGAATCCGGCGCAACACCCGGCGTATCTCCTCGAATGAGTCCGCCGTTTGCGGATTCTCGTAGTACTGAATCGTACCCATGCGACGCCGGTTGTTGCCACCGAACGCAGCGTGCCAAATTCCGGTATGGAAAGCCAGAACATCACGTGGTTCTGACACAAAGGCATAGGACGGCAGTTGATCAGGCCGGACTCCGAAATTCGATCCGACGGTGCCCCGGGCACTGGAGTATTCCTGTAGGACCCCTCCAGCTATTGCGCTATGCAGCGGCTCTCGATGCGAGCCGGGAATGACCCGGAGCGCTCCGTTGCGCGCATTGAGCGGTTCGAGGTAGATCGTGAATTTGACGGAATCTTGTACCAGCGATCTATTGTCGGGATGCCAAGCCGTATCACCGACGTAGTAGTTACTGTCTCCGCCAATACCCAATACCTCTTTGCCGAGCAACTGCTCGGCCGTCTCCCAAAACCGGGGGTCATCGTTCAGTGAGGTAATGAACGGCGTGTTGCCGTCCATCAGGTTAGCCTGAAACCGGGCCTTGCCGCCGTGCTTGTGGTCCGGGATCAATGCATCCAACCCTAAGTCGAACTCGTGACAGTAGGTCTTCCATTCCTCCGGTGAGAAGAGCTGTCGGAAGACTAAGAATCCAAAGGTGCGAAAGTGGTTGATCTGCTGTTCGGTGAGTCTCATTCGGCCCTCCCTGATCATCCTAAGAGAATGTCACGACTTAGTATGTTATCCCCGCTTGGCGCCGGGACGCGGCGCCTTGACGCAGCTCTTCAACGCGACCTGACAACGCTATAGGGTGCTTGCAGCCCAGGAATCGGATTCCCTCCCAGCACTCGAATCAGTCGGCGAATCGGAGCGCCGGGGTGACGTGATCAAGCCGGTACTTCGAGTAACCAAAGAACCCATCAGCTACATCTCGTCGGCGCAACTCCGATCGGGCTAGTCGTGGACTTCATCGAGCGCCATGATCTCATCCACACGCCGGACCCACGCCTTGTGGCGAGGGTTGTCTAACGATCGCCAATATTCCGGAAACCACGGGCGACCAATCCTGTCAATCTCTGTCTTGTGAGTGTGGCGCAGAACTCGGCGTATCTCTTCGAATGACTCCACCGTTTGCGGATTCTCGTAGTATTGGATTGTGCCCATGCGCCGCTTTGTGTTTCCGCCGAACGCCCCGTGCCAAGTTCCGGTATGGAAAGCGAGGACATCACCCGGTTCTGAGGTAAAGGCATAGGCCGGCACCTGATTGGGCCGGATTCCGAAATTCGGTCCGACGGCACTGGAGTGTTCCTGGCGCGTGCCTCCGCGTATTGCGCTATGCAATGGCTCACGATGCGAGCCGGGAATCACGCGGAGCGCACCGTTGGTCGCATTGAGCGGTTCGAGGTAGATTGTGAATTTGACGGAATCTTGTCGCAGTCCGTTGTTATCGGGATGCCAGGCCGTGTCGCCGACGTAGTAGTTGCTGTCTCCCCCTACACCCAATACCTCTTTGCCGAGCAACCGCTCGGCGGTCTCCCAGAACCGGGGGTCATCGTTGAGCGAGGTAATGAACGGCGTGTTGGCGTCCATCAGGTTGGCCTGAAAACGGACATTGCCGTCGTGCTTGTGACCCGGGATCAATGCATCCAGTCCCAAGTCGAACTCATGACAGTAGGTCTGCCACTCGTCCGGCGAGAAGAACTTTCGGAAGACTATGAATCCAAAGGTGCGAAAATGGTTGATCTGCTGTTTGGTGAGTCGCATGCGGTCCTCCCTGATCGCCCTTAGAGAATGTCACGACTGAGTAGATCCCCAATTGGCGCTGCTCATTCGACGTGGTCCGATAACGCTCTTGATAGTTTATATCCCAAGAAGCGGTATTGTCCCCACCGCTCGAAGAAAGCATCGACTTCCTTGGGCTCGATACCGTAACGGTCCTTACAAAAGCGCGTAACCTCCGAGTCAACTGGCACGCGACTGAAGTCGCCGAGCAGCATCATCATGTGGCTCGCGGTGTATCCACCCACTCCGCGCAGACCGAGCAGGTCCTCATAGGCGATTTTGCCGCCGGCCAGGTCGCCCGCCTCGTCTATCGTCCCTTCATCAAGCATGCGGAGAGTGGATTCGGCCAATACGCGCGATCGAAACCCAAGGCGCAGCTCTTTCCGCAGGCGGTCTTCACCGTAGTCCGCGACCTGGGCCGGCGTCGGAAATGTGCCGGCGCCTAGCAGGCTCACCAACGACGACACCATCCGCCTGGTTGAGGCCCAAGTAGCGTGGATAGTGCACACGGTCTTGACAAAATCCTCGTAGAAGGTACTGCATCGGAGGAACCGGCCGCCGCCGGACTTTATGAAGGTGGCAATGTGGGGATCGAGGTCCGCCGCAACGCGAACAGCCGGGCGGGGGTCCCAATCAATCGACAACCATCGTCTCACCCTACGCACGGCGAACTCGACGTGATGACGGGCCGGTGCGTCTGCATCTACAGTGACTAGGAGACTTCGCGGTCCGCGCTGCGCGGCCCTAACTACAAACGAGCAGACGGAGTCTACTCGCTCCGGCCTCGAGAGCTCCTGCCGGCTTTCGTTCCATGTCCAGGGTTCGAGGTTCACCCAGCCGTGGCTGGAAACCGTGTGTCTAAGGGAGATTGGAAATCGGCAGACCAGGAGAGACTCGCTCATATGGGCGGAATCCGCCGGTGGACCGTGCTTGTCGCTCAAGCGTGCGTTACCAATATTCGAACTAGAGTGTGCTCTCTCGGCTGGAATCATTAGGGAATTCGACAACTTCCCCGTGTGGATTGGCTAGTGTCAACCGCGGACTACCAATCGTACGGGTCCGGCAGCTTGATCTTTAGCTCGACTACGGCGGGTTTATCAGCGGCAAGCGCCTCCTGCAAAGCCGGCCCTACGTCCTCGACGCGATCGATGGCCACGCCGCCTGCGCCGAATGAACGGGCCAGCGCAGCGAAGTCGGGGTTGCGCAGATCGGTCATCATCGTGCGGCCGAATTGGGCCATCTGCTGCGGCTCCAAGATTCCGTATCTCTCATCGTTAACCACAAGTGCGACGACGTTGATTCCGAACTGGACTGCGGTCGCCAACTCGTTGGCTGTGTATAGGAATCCACCGTCTCCGCAGACGGCGAGGACCGGCGCATCCGGCCGGGCTACCTTGGCTCCGATAGCGGCCGGCAATCCGAACCCGAGTGTCGCGAATGCCCAGGGGTAGAGGTAGGTACGCGGGTGGTAGACGTCGAAGAGAGGCCAACCCCAGTAGGCGGTGATCGTGACGTCGCCGGCGAGTATTCCATCGCGGGGCAGCGCCGCTCGGATCTGGTCGTTGAGACGAACGGCCAACGGCGAACGTGACTCCAACGCGTCTCGCACCTGCGACCTCAGCTGAGTGACCTCGTCAGCGCGGGCCGGCCGATGGTTCGCGGCGCCCTTCAAGCGATCGATCAATTCCTTGAGGACGGTCTTCGGATCGCCGACAACGGCCACGGCGGGTTCATAGTTGCGTCCAACGGCCTCGGGGTCGACGTCGATGCGTACCAGGGTCTTGGGCAGTTGCAGCGACCATTCGGATGTCTCAAGCGCGTCGAACCTAGTACCTACCGCGAGCATCAGGTCGCAGCCGGCCAGGTATTGCCGGACCGGCCCTTGCAGCGCGGTCGCATCCAGGCAAAGGGGATGATCCGATGGAATCGCTCCTTTACCGGTGACGGTGTTGACAACCGGCGCCTGGAGGCATTCAGCCAATCGAACGAGCTCTGGCGAGGCCTCGCTCGCGATCACGCCACCGCCGGTCCAGATGATCGGTTTCCGCGCCTCGAGGACCGCTTGTGCAGCAGCGTCCAGACATTCCTTGTCCGGGGTAGGCGCCGCCACGTTCGCCGGCGGAAGAATCGACAGGTCGTCGCTGGAGTAGAGGACGTCTCTGGGTATCTCCAATGCGGCTGGCAGGCGATTGCCGGTCCGCATGTGAGCGAAGGCATCGCGCACGAGTCCAGGGATGTCGGCAACGGCTTCAGCCCGGGCCTTCCAACCGGTTACTTCGGAGAACATGCCGAGCTGATCGGGCACTTCGTGGAGGTGGCCTCTTCCGCGACCGATATCGGCCGATGGAATCTGGGTGAAGATATTGAAGACGGGCGATGAATCGCTGAATGCAGTTCCCATTGCGGCCAGACTATTGATCGCACCTGGACCGGTAGCGGTCAGGCAGACGCCGATTTCGCCGCTGGCCCGGGCGTAGCCGTCGGCCATGAACGTCGCGCCCTGCTCGTGGCGAGTGGTTATCCGGCGGATTTCTGGCGCGTCGTGGAGTGCATCGAACAACGCCAACCCGTGGGTGCCAGGGATGCCAAAAACGACGCGGATCCCTTGAGCGACCAAGGATTTGACAACTGCTTCACCGCCGGTTAATAGCGACATGGCGTTTTCCCTCACAACTTTCCCACTGTCGAGCCAATCATGATCATTCTTTCACGAGGTTTTCAGGGCCATGGTAGAGAATATTGCGTTGGCGGCAAAGTCGCGAGAACGATCGTCGCAGCCGGCAAGGGTTGCGGAGGGGGATCTTTGTTGTGGGGGACACCCCCGCATCCCCCGTCATCCGCCTGAGGCGGATCGCCCTTGCAACCCTTTCCTGGCTTTCCCCGATCAGACGTCCTCGCCTGTGGTAGACCCTCATTGGTGCGATTTTACGCCCTTACGGAGCAGGTACCCCTAAATCTGAACACTTACGATAGAGGCTATCCTGAGTTGCCGCCTCCCCGCCCAAGGCGATTCGCGAATCGCCCCTACGGCGACGTTGGCCTTTGCGGAACGCCGGACTGGGCGGCTAGGGCGAGCTGCCTGCTGTGTCCTTGGCTGGGGACAAGCCCCAGCTCTAATTTCTTTGCTTTCCGCCTCGGTAAGGTGAGGATTATGGGGCGTAAGGAGTCGCCCGAGAGCTTACTTGAAGCGTTTATCCCGGATCGCAGTCCGGGACGTGCTTTCTTACCAACGGCGTGTACCTCCTGGAAACTTTGCCGGCAGAATGGGCAGCGGGAATCTCCTCGCAGCGGGTTGAAACCGGCTAGTGTTGAAAGTACGATTAGCGTGTCTCAATCATCCTTCTGAGTAGTTTACGGCTAATTCGGTGACGAAGGGATCGAACAGGACATGCAAGCCAGGACGTTAGCCCCGATATCCGAGGCAATTTGGCTGAGGACCCGCCGGCGCATCACGCGTTTCCTGGGCTATGCGATGCTGATAAGCCTCAGCTTCGTCTTCATGATTCCTTTCATATGGCTCTTAACGACCTCATTCAAGACGCCTTGGGATGCGGTCGCGTATCCTCCCCAGCTATTGCCGGACCCTAGCAAATTGACTTTGTATAACTTTGACCTCCTTTCATTGCATTTTCCGTTTTTTCGGGGCTTGCGAAACACTATGTATATCGTCGTCGGAGTGGAGGTAGGGCGAATATTGACCGCCAGCCTGGTGGCCTATTCGTTTGCCCGGCTGAGGTTCAGATTCAAGACGCCGCTTTTTCTCGCCGTCTTGAGCACCATGATGCTTCCTTACCACGTAACCCTCGTGCCGCAATACCTGATCTTCAAGGAGTTTGGCTGGATTGACACTTATTTCCCATTGATCGTGCCGGCCTGGCTTGGAGGAGGCGCTTTCTACATATTCTTGCTGAGGCAATTCTTTCAGACCATTCCCTTGGAGTATGACGATTCCGCACGAATGGATGGCGCCGGGGTGATGCAAATCTATTGGCACATAATTCTGCCGCTTTCACTACCGGCACTGGGTGTGGTAGCCATATTCACGTTCATGGGTGAGTGGAACGATTTCTTCGCACCGGTGATCTACTTGAACGACAATGAGAAGCAACCGCTGGCTGTAGCGCTCTACAATTGGCAGCGGTCCGGCCACTTGGCCGGCGCGCTCAAACAGCATCCATGGAGCGCGATCATGGCAGCCTCGATGTTGGTTACGCTCCCGCCGGTCATCGTATTCTTCTTCGCCCAACGATACTTCATTCAGGGCATAGTAATCAGCGGAGTGAAAGGCTGATTCCAGCCAACCGACGCTTTTCCCGCACCTCGCGTGGAAATGAAGCCTCAGCACGTGAACCAACGACAACGGTTTTAGGAAGGCTATGAAGTAGGTTCTTGAGCAACGCGATAGCTTCCATGCGTACCAAGTGAGTTCGATGGTAGGTAAGACTACACAGATGCCCCCAAACAGAATGATCGGTGTTGCCTTGGGCCCCAGCACTACCGCCGAGGCCATTGCCGGGATTCGTAGTGTTGCACGCTCGGCCGACATAGCTGAGATACGCCTGGATTATATGGACGAATGCGATCTGCCGGCGTTGCTTCGAGATCGACCCTGCCCGGTGATCGTCACGAACAGAGCGGAGCGTGAAGGCGGGCGCTTTCGCGGCAGCGAATCTGAGCGTCTCAGGCCGCTACTCGAAGCCATAGATCTCGGCGTCGATTATGTCGACATAGAGCATGACGCCGTCCATCTATTAGAAGATCGCCAAGACACGAAGCTTGTGATCTCTCGCCACGATTTTGAACGTATCCCTGACGACATAACTGAGGTCCACCGGAGACTCGCTGGCAAGGGTGCCGACGTGGTCAAGATCGTCGGCATGGCACAGCGCCTAACAGACAACATACGAATCTTGCAGGCCCTCGCACTGTCGGATCTGCCGATGATAGGCATCGCGATGGGTGAGGCCGGTTTGATCAGCCGGATTCTCGCGTTAAAACATGGCTCCTGCTTCTTGACCTACGCAACGCTGGAAGAGGATAACGAGGTCGCTCCCGGACAATTGCCGGTCGAGACGATGCGAAACGTCTACCGTGCCAAGCAGATCGGACCTGAAACTGCAGTCTACGGAGTTCTCAGCGCGAGGCGTATTTCGGATTCGCTGGTCTCCGGGCTGAATTCGGCGACGCGCGGTGCCGGGTTAGACGGAATTTGGTTGCCATTCGTAGCATCCGAGGCAAGGGACGACGACCCGGCAGACATAATACGAGCTTTTCTGAGCCTGGGTGTCGCTGGGTATGTGGTCGAAGGATCGGCTCAGGCCTCGGCCGGCGCATCGTTGGACGCAATTTCGTCATCGAATTCGGCTGGCGGCATCAATGTAATCCGGATAGTCGACGGCCGCACGATCGGTGAATGGTCAGACGCGCCGGAGGAGGCGTTCTCGCTGGTCATCGGACGGCAGACGGCCCTGGCCTCGAAAGAGTGTAGAGAGGGTTGGGTGAGTTCCTAAAGGCTAAGGGATGAGCCGGCCGCGGATTCCGGCCCGGTATCGGGGTATGGGGCATGCTATCGATCGCTGGCCTGAGGAGACATGGGGATGGCGGGGCTCCCGGGAAGGGGACCACGTCCGGCCGGGTCGCCGCGTGGCTCTGGCTGGGGACAAGCCCACCGCTATGGGTTTCCCTCTCGACTCCGGCCGAGCGTGATATGGGATCCTGCATATCGACCGTGCTCGGTATGCGACAAGGTCGTTCTGGCAACGTCGTCCGAGCGTTGAGATCATCTTTACGCGTATCAAATACGATGATACGCTTCGATCACTCTAGTCTATGGAGTGCATCCACTATGGAGGGGAACTAATGCCGGGGCAAGGACAAGAACCGAACGTATCAGACCTGAATATCCAACCGTTGAAAGAGAGCGACGCGCGAACCGCTCCAAATGTCCTGGCTTCGCAGTTGCAGGAAGATGGATATCTCGTTTTCAGAAGTGTGCTCGACCTAGATAAGGTGGCGGCATACAGACGGGACATGACGCGGAAGTTGACCAAACATGGCATTGTGGTAGAGACAGATGGAGAGCCGATCTACACGGGTAAGCGGATCGAAGACCGGGATACTATCCACGATATTCGGACGAGCATGGAAACTTTCAGATCGCTGAGAGAGCTGGCCCGTTCCAAAGAATTGATGGATTTGCTGGCGCTGGTCGCCCGCCGGCCGGTCGAGCTCCTGGTGCCAAAGAATCCACGATACCAGATCCCCGCCGACGTATTCCTGACTACCCCAATGCACCACGACATTTTCTTCTATCCCGGCGTTCCTTCGGTGCTAACCGCGTGGATGCCGTTGATGGACATCGACCGCTCGATGGGCGGGCTGTTGCTGGCCGCGGGGACTCACAAGAAGGATCTCGGCGCAGACGTTTACCAACTTGAGATGCCATCCCGCACCCCGTATCTGCCTGACTCAGTCGCTGATGATATTTGGCTGCGCAGCGATTTTCATCCTGGAGACGTCTTGATTTTCATGGGGCGCCTCGCTCATAAGGCTCTTCCAAACGTCTCGAATAAGGTCCGGCTCTCGGTGGACTGCCGCTACAACCCGATTGGAGCGCCGATGGATTTCACGGTCATGGCGAAGTGGAGACCGAGAAGAACAGCCGGGTACTTCACAGATTACAAGGAAAAGCTGATGCGGCCGTTAGTGCAGAGCGAGGGCGCCACCGGTGATCTGGAAGAGCGAGTTTTGTGGCGGCTGACTCTGAGAGGCGCGAAGCCGGACCGCGAACTCGTCAAGAGCACGATCGCCGAAATGCGGAATACCGAGGGTTTCTGAAGCATCAAGATGGCTACCGGGCCGATGCCGGATGCAGCATCGGCCGGTCGTTCGACCCAGATGAAACGTCATTCTGGACTACGCGGGCTGGACCAGGCGGGGAAACGCGCGCAGAGCGCATAAGAGACGCCACGCCTGGCCGGACGCCGGACGGCGCGGTTAGGGCCGGCTGGCTGGTCCTAATTGGATGGGGACAAGTCCCAGCGCTACATTTTCTCAACCCGCTATAGGCTGTGAATTCAGGGTTCGGAAAGTTTAGGGTGCGGGAACGAAGAATTCGGTGACGGCAGGGGTCGGTCTCCGTGGCAAAGACGCTCAAGAACCAGCCTCCGAAGTCTGAACCGTCACCGGCCGGCAGCGACTGTTGACAGTCAAAAAACTATGATATAGGGTGCCATCGACCGTTGCCATAAGGGCATAATTACCGCAGGTACTTACACTAACCGATGTCGAAGATGGCTTTGAGGAGAGAGCAATTATCGCAAAACGAATAGAGATATTGACACCTACGCTCGGGTGAGCAGCCTATTCGAACGATTCCGGGCAACTGGACCAATCCGCCCTCAAGAAGGAGAGAAAGACGGATGTTTGACACGATGATACAGCGCCGATTCACACGACGATCGATCCTTGCCGGTCTTGGCGCCACGGCGGCACTTCCGATCTTGGCTGCTTGTCAACCTGAGATTATCGAGGTCGAGAGAGTACAGGTAGTCGAGAAAGAGGTTCCTATAGAAAAGATCGTCACCCAGGTAATCGAAAAGGAAGTCGAGAGGGTAGTTACCGTACAGGTTGACAGGCCGGTTGAGGTCGAGAAATTGATCACGGTCGAGGTCGAGAAGGCGGTCGTGATGGAGAGGTCTGTCGACAGGGTTGTAACGGTTGAGGTAGAAAAAGAGGTCGAGGTCGTCAGAGAGGTTGTCGTAGAGAAGCCGGTCGAGGTTATCAAGGAAGTTGAGAAGGTCCAGATTGTCGAGGTCGAAGTAACCAGAGTCGTCCAACAGAGGACTGTCCGAGCTACATTCCCGACCAACAATCCGCGGGCCCAAAGCTACTACCTCGATGACGTGGCAACAGCATGGAAGAACGCGTTCCCGCACATCACGTTGGATATGGTGGTAGCCCCTTACGGCGAGTGGGCGACGAAGCACAGGGCTATGATAGCCAGCGATACCGCGCCAACCGTTTGGGTGCGGGATGATACTCATATTTGGGGCAATGCCCATAGTGGAAATATCAGAGAGATTACGAGTTACGTGCTATCGACACCTCCCGGGGAGCTTGACGATCTTCACATGCTAAAGGCCACGGTCGACAGCAAAGGAAGGCACTGGAGCATTCCGCGTAACATTTTCACTACGGCGCTTGTCTACAACGAGAAGACCTTCGAGGACGCCGGTGTCGCGCCGCCAACCGATAATTGGAAGCGATCAGATTTCGAGGATGCGGCGAAGGCGATCACAACTGACGTGAATGGCCGGCATCCTGGCGACGAAGGATTCGACAAAGACAACGTCGACATTTGGGGTCACTGGGCCAGGCCATTTATCAGCAGCGACTATATGCCGCTCGTTTACCAGTTCGGCGGGAACATTCTCAAGGACGACGAGATGAACTCGAACTGGGATTCGCCGGAGGTTCGAGACGCCTTCGAGTGGCTGCTAGGGACGATGCACACCCAGTTCTTCGCCCCGACGCCGAAGGACCATGGACTCGGAGCGCAGGACGCTCATCTAGCCGGCAAGATCGCAATGTCGTCACACCTTCAGACGTCTGAGTCATATTGGCCCACTTCGGGTCTGAGAATGAATGCAGTGGCGTACCCGCAAATCGGCGGCGAGAAGCGCGCCACAACCCAGATGGGACACCAGTTCATGATCTACGCCAAGGACCCTGACCCGGATGCCGGCTGGGAGTTCATCAAGTGGCACGCGACCACGCCGGAGATAATTCAGGGCATATTCACCAAGGGCGATTACGGTCTACCCGCGCTCAGGACACTTTGGGACCAGCCGGTTGTCACCGAGCATCCGTTCCCGGCAAAGAACCTGAGAGCATTCATCGACCCGATGGACGAGGGCTGGGCAATCGATCACCCGAGGGGCATCGCCTATGACAAGTGGGTATGGGCTATCGCGTTTGGTATCTGGATGCAGGCTTGGGAGGGGGCCATAAGTCTCGACGACGCCCTCGCCGAGATCCATGAGAAGGTACAGGCCGCGCTCGACGACGCTGTTGAAAACAGCGTATTGCTCAACCCGTAACCCGCAGCGCATAGAGCTCATAGAGGCAGGCTGGATAAGGACCACTTTCCGGCCTGCCCTGTAGGTATCATTCTCCAAGCGGACGCCGTTCAAATAGCGTCGCCTGACGTGGCTAGGTAATAACCGCGGTGGTGTACGGATAGCCTTCGAGGGCGCGCCAATTCGCGCAAACGCGGCTCTTCAGGAATTTCAAATGTCACTATGGTACGATCCATGCTTCGTCCAAATGACTTGGGCAAAACATGGCGAGCCAATGACCCGAGCCTGGACCACCAATCTGATCGAACGCGCCGAGTCGCTTGGCATACAGGCACTGATCTTTGGGGTGCAATTGGGCGGCCACGTCGCGGCGCGGGTCAATGTGGCTCCACCTGTCCCCGATATGGAAGGTGACACGCTCGCCCAACTCTGCCGAGAAGGCCACGCAAGGTCAATCAAGATCGTCCCCTATTTCATGAGCACGACCGGAGGCGCATTCCTTCAGGCGCGTGAGCACCCAGACTGGCAGATTACCTCGGCTGACGGCAGGCACGGTTTCGCTCTTTGCTACTCATCGCCATTCGGCGATTGGATGGAGACGCTGATACGAGAGTTGTTAACGAACTACCCGCTCGACGGGCTGATGTTCGATCAGCTCTCGGTGGCTTGCTTCTGCCAGTTTTGTCGGGAAAACTTTCGCCGGCAGTACGGCCGCGAGATGCCGGCGGAGAAATTCATCGCGGGCGAGGACGGCTGGGTCAATACGCGGGACTGGTTTGGCGAGCAGGCAGCTCCGATGTACGACTTTCGCATCCGCATGGCGCGGTTCTTCTGCGCCAGAATCCGGCGGGCGATAAACCAAACTCGTCCGGATACAGTCTACGTACAGAACTCGCTATACGGGCCGGCGGCGGCCGACTGTGCCGAGTTCGTGGACGCGTTCTTGCCCGAACGGCACCTGGGCGAGTCGCCGGACTGGCTGCCGGAGCAGCATTTGGGCGACACCCACGACGTAGGCTCAATGGTGATGTCCGATCGCCTAGTACGCGCCTACAGCGGAAAACCAGTCTGGACCTACGTGGACCACGCTTTCTTCCACCAGGCTCACTCACGCGGAGTTGAGCACTCACATCTGAAGCTGATGGAAGGCGTCGGAGCGCTTTGCAGCCCGACCGCCGTCGACTTGAATGTATTGGACCATACGCCGAACAGGCGGAAAGAACTGACGGACGCATTCCGGCAGGTGCGTTGGTCAACTGACGCTCACCGGAGATCAAGTCCCGTCCGCTATGCCGCCTTGCTGCACTCTCGTCATAGCCAGGCACGTTTCTACCAAGAGCATACAAGCGAGTTTTACGGCTACTACGAGGTACTACGTGCCGAGCACGTGCCGGTCGAGGTCGTGACTGAAGACAATGTACAGCAAGGCGATCTCGATGGCTATCGGGTCCTGATCGTGCCTGACGCGGTTTGTTTGGCCGATGAGACAATAGCCGCCATAGAGCGGTTCGTAGAGGCGGGTGGCGGCCTTGTGGCGACCTATCGGTCCGGCGAGCGAGACTCAAGCGGGTCGCTGAGAGAGACCTCAGGGCTGACCGGATTGACGGGCGTTAGGCCGATCAAACTTGTGGCGTTTGACGCCGAGCTTACTTATCCGAGTCTCGACGCGATGGTAAACATCCCGAGCATAGACGTTTCGCCTGGAAAGTCGTTCTTCCGCTACGCCCGCGCCACCGCCGGCCATCCGGCCGTGGGTGACTTGACTGACGATTTGCTTGCCTTCCGGGCAGGCTACGTCGAGGCGCTGTACGACGACAGTACTGAGACAGCCGTCTGGATACTAGAAACGGACCAAGCCAAGATCAACATGCGGCCCTACAATCGGCGCGGCTTGTTTCCGGCGGAGCCGCTATGCCCGCTGGTTGCGACCCGAGAGGCGGGAAGTGGGCGTGTCGTGTATGTTGCCGCCACTCTTGCGCCGGAACGGAGCAGGATGGAGAGCTACGAAATTGACCGGCTAATTCGAGACTACGTGGTCTGGGCGGCCGGGGAGGAACCTCCACTAAGGGCGGAGGGTATTCCGCCTTCAGTACAATTTTCCTTGGCGGAACGCGATGACGAGGCGCTATTGATTACCGTCACCAACCACACCCATTCTCCGGTGCGTACTCCGATGAGCGGGCCGGTAAGCACGAGCGAGAATCTTGCCCATCGGCCGATTGTAGCCGGATCGATTCGCTGGATAGCGAGTTTGAACCAGATTTCCTTCGAGGTTCGCGTGCCCGGTGCACGCCGGATTGATTCCGCGACCGGAACCGCTCATTTGAAGGGGACGCAGAACGGTTGGTCAGCCGTGGAGCTGCCGCGACTAGGCGCCGGGGACTGCGTCGTGCTTAGCCGAGTATCAGAGGACTGAAAATGGCCGAGCCCAAAACAGAGGTGGAAGGAAGCGAACCTTTCAGATACCCTAGCGAGACACCAGGATATTTGCGCCTGCGTCTGAGGACTCGCGTCGAGGTTTTCAAAGGCACCGACATCTGGCACGAGGTGTTTGTCGACAAGTGGTCTTCGGTGCTCGAAACGGCGATTCTACTTTGCGACTTGTGGGAGAAGCACTGGTGTGTAGCGGCCTCCGAGCGCGTCGACAAGATGGTGCCCAGGGTGAATTCGGTGATATGTGCGGCCAGAAACCTCGGCGTCCAAATCATCCATTGCCCTAGCGGGACTGTGGATCGATACGCTGACACGATTTATCGCAAGCGCATTCAGAACGCTCCACGAGTCGCTCTGCCTCCCGCGCTGAGCTTGAACAGCCCGCCGCTGCCGTTCTCCGACTTTGACGACGGTTGTGAATCGGGCGATGGGTCCTACGATCCGGGAACTCAGCAGCATTCGGGGATCGCGATCGCTGGAAATGACTTAATCTCGGACGACGGCGAGGAAATCTATAGCTTCCTGCGGCGCCGGGCCCTCCGGCACCTGATCATCATGGGAGTACATACAAACGCTTGCGTAATGAACAGGTCATTTGGGATCAAGCAAATGACTAATTTGGGAGTACGGTGCACGCTAGTCCGAGACTTGACGGACGCTTGGTACAATCCGAAGAATCCTCCTTACGTATCTAACGAGAACGCGACAGAGCTCGTAGTGCAATACATCGAGAAATACTGGTGTCCCTCAGTATTGAGTAACGACCTGGTGACGTCATTCAAGTCCACATATCGGGCAGAGCCGGTGCCAGATGCTGAATAAGACGCCCGAACAGTCGCTGTTCACCCGAATCGTCACGCGCAAAGGTGTGCCAATCTGGGGCCGGCGCACGTTTTGGGGCTACGTGATGATTCTGCCATTCTTAGTTCACTTGGTTTTGTTCACCGGCGGGCCTCTAATCGCTTCTTTACTTCTGAGCTTTACCCGATGGAACTTTGGGCGGCCACCAAGGTGGATAGGTCTCGACAATTACATTAAGGCGTTGGGCGACGATAAGTTCATCGATTCATTTGCGAACACCACCTATTTCGTAGCAGTCGGCTTGCCGGCAACTCTAGTGATTTCGCTATTCGTCGCAGTGGCGCTAAATGCCAAGATCCGCGGCATTGTAATGTTCCGTACCTTCTACTTCCTGCCGGTCGTGACCTCTCAAGTAGCGATTGGGCTGGTTTTCTTTCTGCTCTACCAGAACAGCGGTCTATTGAACTCAATCCTGGGGATAGTCGGGATTGGGAAGGTATTTTGGCTCGGCTCGAAAATGGCGATGAACTCGCTGATCATAATCTACGTCTGGACGACGCTTGGCACGATGATCGTCTACTGGTTGGCTGGTCTACAGAGTGTACCGAGAGAGCTGCACGAGGCAGCCGAGATCGATGGCGCTGGTTGGTGGGCTCGGCTTCGCTTCGTAACAATACCATTGCTTACGCCGGTAGCGTTCTTTCTGGTGGTGATCGGGATAATCGGGTCTTACCAGGTGTTCACCACCGCCTATGTTCTGACAGACGGCTGGGGAGGTCCAGGCAACGCCACACTGGTACTAGCACTTTACATATATCAGCTTGCGTTCAGATCCGACCAAGCGGGCTACGCGAGCATGGTTGCATACGTAATGTTCGCAGTCCTCTTCATCGTTACCATCGTTCAGTGGCGTCTCCAAGGACGCTGGGTCCACTATGGAGGGTGACATCGGAACGGTAGTTGCCACACATGTACCCCAACGAGCCGAGGCACGGCAACGGCGGGAAATCCTCCAGAAGACGGTTGCGTATTTATTCCTGATAGCCGGAACTGCCGTAATGGCGATTCCGTTCTTTGCAATGGTGGTGTTCTCATTCCAGGAACCGCTAGAGTGGGCCACAACTTACCCGAAGAAGCTAGTACCTACTTGGCCGATTAGTTTCGAGAACTACATCCGAGCCCACACGTACCAACCTTGGCACTGGTACTACTTCAACAGCATCTACATCGCAACGCTGACAGTGATAGGCGAACTACTCTCGTCCTCGCTGTGCGCATATGCATTTGCGCGAATTCGGTTTCCCGGACGCGAAGTACTATTCATAATACTTCTGGCAACTCTGATGGTGCCCATATACGTGACCTTGGTACCTACATTCTTCATAATGAAGGAGTTGCACTGGATCGATACGCATCTTCCGCTGTGGGTGCCGCATTGGACCGGGGGCGCCGTCTCCATATTCCTACTGCGACAGTTCTTCCTGACAATTCCGTTCGAATTGGAGGATGCAGCGCAGATAGATGGCGCCGGCCCAATTCAAATATGGTGGCGCATAATGTTGCCACTTTCGGGGCCGGCACTGGCAGTAGTGGCAATCTTCACATTCCTATTCTCCTGGAACGACGTGCTGCGGCCGATCGTTTACCTCAACACTCTGGAGAAATACACGGTGCAGATCGGTATGGCCTTCTTCAAGAGTCCGAATCAAGTCGACGAGACCGCCATGATGGCAATTGCCACAATTGCGGTGATTCCGACCTTGACCGTCTTCATGCTTTCCCAAAGGTACTTTATTCGTGGGATAATTCTGTCCGGATTCAAAGGATAGAATCCTGCCGGTAATGAGCCGATGATCTGCATCGGATTCTGGGACTGAAGGCGGTATCTTGAACAAGAACGCGTTCTTGTTCAAGACGGCTGACATCTGTTGAGCACGAGCCATTGGTTACTTGCAGCGTGGTTAGCTGTGTAACCCGCTGGCAATTCCCACAACGCAACGGTTTAGGAGAAGGTGACTTTGGGAGAAAACCTTGGCTCCGGCGGCATGTCCGACCGGCGGTGGTATTCCGACATCTGGACCCACTACATCGTCGGCGGTCATTTCGACGACTGGCACCCCGACGTGTTCAAAGACTTTGACCCCGAAGCAATCGTCGAGTCCATAGCATCGACAGGTACACAGTGCTATCAGCTTCTGCTCAATGATTGCGCGGGATCCGCATACTATGTCTCGGAGTTCGAGCACACAAATGTTGCCTTCAAGGGCGAAGACGTGTTCGACGTGATGCTGAAGGGCCTCAAGGAGCGAGGAATTCGCGTCGTAGGCTACTATAGCTCGCTATTCGACAACCGACTCTTCGTCAATCATCCAGATTGGCGCATCCGAGATTCACAGGGACGCGACAGCAAGCAGATTCCGGTTTACCCGACTTGGGGAAGACGCGCGGGAATCGTCTGCGTCAACAGCCCGTACAGGGACTTGATGATCAAGCGTCTAGACACGATAGGCCGGAAATACGACCTCGACGGCCTCTTTCTAGACATGGTCAGCTTCTGGACTCCTATTTGCCACTGCCAATATTGCCGCGAGAAATATCGGAGGGACATGGGATCGGATCTACCGATGGAGATGGACTTGAATGAGCCCCCTTACCGTCGCTTTTCCGAGTGGAGGGAGGAGTCGGTATACAGCTTCATCAGCGAGGTCTCGAAGGGGTTCAAGGAGCACCGGCCGGACGCGGCGTTACTCTTCAACAGCCCAAGACCACAGTTGACTCTATGGTATGGGACCTCCTTGCGCACAGGGGAGCTGGCCGAGATGATGAGCGGCGATCCGGTCCAGAGGGATCCGTCGCCGGCTGCGCTGGTGCAGGCGTGCAGCATCTGGGACAATATGTCGCCTAACCGGCCGGTCCGGATGGACATCGGCAGGTTCCATCGGGGCGAGGGACAACACGTCGGCATTCGCGATCATGAAGTATTGTCCGCCGCGGCATTCGGTTGCTGGGCGTTTGGATGCTCCGTCCTATTGATCGACTTTATGAACGTAGACGGCTCGCTCTACGAGTCAGCCGCACAAGCGGTCAAAAACGTGTTCGACCGGGCCCGGCCATTACAACAGTTTTTCGGCGGTGATCGGTTGCGGTCGGTGGCAGTCTATCTGTCGGAGGATACTCGCGATTACTGGAACGAGGCTCACTCGAAGGAAGACGCTCTGTGGTACGTATCGGGAGTAAGTGGTCCATTCAGCGTGTTTCAGCAGGAGCACATTCCGGCCGACATAATCACCAGGCTGAACCTAGATGAATTGGATCAATACGCCCTGGTGTGCTTGCCTGAAATGCTCTGCATGCGCGAAGAGGAGATCGCTAAATTGCGGGCTTACGTGGAACGAGGCGGAACTCTAATCACGAGCGGATTGACTTCGCTGGGTAACAAATGGGGCGACCGCCAGCAAAATTTCGCGCTGGCTGATGTCATGGGCGTGGATTTCCTTGGCGAGACAGACAACAACGAGACATACACCCTGGTTGACCCAGGGCTCTGTATACGGGCAGGCATTCCTGAAGACATGGAGCTAAAGTTGGAGCGCCAGGCCATTGTGAGAGCGCGGACCGGGACCGAGGTGTTAGGTGAAATCGTACTGCCGGCAACTAACAAGGAGAACGATGGAGCTCGTTGGATCTCCCTGACGGGAACTCCGCCCCAGATACGCACCGATTATCCGGCGATCGTTCTCAACGATTTCGGCAAGGGTCGTTGCTGCTATTTCTCAGGACGGGTAGCGGCAGGTACGATTCGAGAAGACTTCGAGATTCGAGAGAACCTATTCGTTGAGCAGCAGAGGTTGTATGCGACCCTGGGACGGATGCTCTTAGGTGAAACGATACCTATCCAGATGAAGGCGCCTTGGTCGATCATCGCGACCGGGCTCCGCCAGCCGGATCGAGGTCGGTTGGTCGTGCACCTTGTCAACTATCAAACAAAGTCTCCATTCATACCGGTTCGGGGCATCGAGGTAAAGCTGCGTTTGGGCAAAGGCGAGGAGGTCGAGTCCGTGTCCTCTCATCCTGGAAATGAAGCGCTGCAATTTCAACAGACCGCTGACGAGGTGCGTTTCATCGCGCCGGAAGTCGCGGTTTATAAGGCGATTACGGTTGAATTCGCCACAGGATCGAACTGAGCTTGTCTCGCCACGCCCAATATGGCATCACAGATCAAGATTGACGGCGAGTGTATAAGCCTTTGGCTGCCCGGTATGCGATGCCCGCACCAGTTGATGGAGCGAGCATCGACTCCTCAAGTTCGGGAACAGCGTGCCGCTAGTTCCGTTTAGGCAACTTATGGCCGATGCCGAGAATGGCGGATATGCAGTTGGATATTTCGAGTCGTGGAATCTTGAATCGCTTCAGGCCGTGATCGAAGCGTCCGAAGAGCTAAGGTCGCCGGTAATCGTCGGCTTCAGCGGAATGCACATACCCGACGCGCGGAGGTCGGTCGACGAGCGGCTTGAAATATACGCGGCGATGGGACTCGCCGCGTGCAAGACTAGCTCGGTGGCAACGGCGATGATCTTCAATGAGTGCCCGCACACGGAATGGCTGGAAGAGGCGGTCGCTCTTGGGTTTAATATCGTGATGTTCGCCGATGAGACGCTGACTACTCAGCAGTTGTGGCGTAGAGTACGTGAAACGGTAGTAATGGCCGGCGGACGGGCGGCAGTTGAAGGCGAACTCCAGGCCCTGCCGGGGGTAGCAGCGGGACTGGCCACTAAGCCGGCTGCGGTATCACTCACTGGACCAGACGAAGCGGCGCGCTTCGTGGAACAGACAGGGGTGGACTCACTGGCTGTTTCGTTGGGCCAAGCCCACTTGCACGGCCGCGCCAAACTAGAACTAGATCTGGATCGACTGGCGGCTATCCGTGGGAGAGTCGGCGTGCCGCTGGTTCTCCACGGCGCCACGTCGGTGGACGATGGCTCTATTCAGGCCGGCATCCGGATAGGGCTGCGAAAGATCAACGTTGGGAGTGCGCTGCGAAGGGCATTCTTTGCCGGGGTGGTGAGCAAAGTAGCGCAGGTCGGCGAGGACTACAATCCCTACGAGGTGCTCGGTTCCGGCCGTGGTGACGATCTAATGCTAGCCGGCAAGCTGGCGATGAAATCGGTGGTCAAGGAAAAAATCTTGCTGTTCGGGAGCGCGGGCCAAGAATAATTCGTGGACATTGCCGGCCCTGATCGCGTTGACTTCTTGAGCACCGCAGCACGAGGTAAGTATGAGATTCGGTGGGTATCTTGCTGGTCTTGACCCAGCAGAACACTATGGATTCGCCGATTGGTTCGAGGGATTGGAATTCCAAATCGCGTGGGCCAAGCGCCTCGACTGGCGCTGCTTCCTACCCACTGGCTTTCGCGACTGGAACGTCGATCAGCAGCGGGTTGCGGTTAGCAAGATGGCGGATAACGACCTAGTAGTACCCGGACTGGGAGCGTATCGCTTCAACATCATTCATCCAGACCCTGCTGTCCGAGCAGACCACGTGGAGCAAGTTTGTCTTTGGGTTGAGCGGGCCGCTGCCGCCGGAATCGCGTCGGTCGACAACGTATCTGGGTCGCGGCACCCGACCGTCAGCTACGGATACGCGCCGGGGAGTAAGGGCGACGAAGCGTGGACCGACTTCGTCAAGAGCGCGCGAGAGATATGCGATGCTTGCCGCGGCACCAACGTACGATTTGTATTGGAGCCGTGCGTGGCGACCTTGTTGGACAGCCCGACCGCATTGAAGAGGGCGGTTGAATCGATCGGTAGGCCGGATGAGCTGGGGATAAACTTCGACCTGGTCAATCTGGCGACTATGGAAAGCTGCTATGACCTGAACGCCGTGGTTGACGAGGTTATCGAGCTGTTAGGTCCGCGCATCGTAATGGCACATGTCAAAGACGTGCAATACGATCCGGCGCCAGGTCTGCATCTGTGGGAGGTGCCGCCGGGCGAAGGTTTGGTCGACTACCGGTATTGGTTTGGGCGATTGGTCGAGTTGGACAGAGACATGCCGGTGTTTATCGAGCACTTGAGAGACATGAAGCAGATGGTCGCCGCGTGGCAGACGGTCCGCAACGCCGCGATCGAGGCCGGAGCGTTGTGAGGGACTACTACAAGCCGATTCAGAAATGTCCAGCAGGATTTCGCGTATTCTGTCTCCGAGCGTGAAAAAAGGTTTGTTGACGGAGAATTCGCCGGAAGGCTGGCAGCGCCTAGATGAGGAGACCGCATGGCCAACTCTGCGATAGTTGCCGAAGGACTTTCTTATTCGTACGGTGAAAACCTGGCGGTAGACGACGTCAGTTTCGCTGTAGACCAAGGTGAGATACTGGGTTTTCTGGGCCCAAATGGCGCCGGCAAGACAACGACGGTCAAGATGCTGACGGGCCAGCTAAAGCCGAAGGCCGGACAGGCGAGGCTGCTCGGCAAAGATGTCTCAAATCACGCCCGCGAAATCCAGAGCGAGATTGGAGTCTGCTTCGAGTCAACCAACCTCTATGAACAAATGACTGCCGTCGAAAACCTCGAGTTGTTTGCACGCTTGTTTGGTGTTCGGCATTTCGATGCGGTTGCATTGTTGGGGAGAGTTGGACTGTCGGGCAGGGAGAGGGATCGGGTCGAGAACTATTCAAAGGGAATGAAGCAACGACTCATGGTGGCTCGCTCCATGGTGAATCGACCGAAGATATTGTTTCTGGACGAACCTACCGCCGGACTAGATCCAACATCTGCCGAGGCTATTCGCAACATCATCCTCGAAGAACGCCGGCTAGGAGCGACGGTCTTCCTGACCACACATGACATGAGAGAAGCCGACAAGATGTCGGACCGCGTAGCATTCATGAACCAGAGCAAGATCGTCGCTCTAGATTCTCCACACAACCTGAAGCAACGGTATGGCAAGCGAGCACTCAGGGCCAAGATCACAGGAGAAGGCGGACAACTCGAGGAGCGCGAAATAACCCTGGACGCGCCCGAGACGGCAAGAGCCGTTCAGGCGCTATTCGCCAGCGAGAAAGTGGTTACTGTCCACAGTGAAGAGGCTAGCTTGGAGGACATCTTCATCAGGATAACCGGACGTGGGTTGGAAGGGTGAGCGCTAGCGTTATAGGCGCTCTTGTAATTAAGGACTTTGCGCTCTATTTCAGGAATCGCCTTTTCCCGGTAATCACAATTCTAGGATTGGTCGCGTACGTGGCAATCTACCTGATAATGCCGGCAACCGTCGATGAAACCCTGAAGATAGGCTTGTACGGGAGCCACATTCCCCGGGCCTTCGAACAAGCAGAGCAAGAGGGCTTGAAGCTGGCGATCTTCGAATCGGAGGCAGGGCTCCGGGCGGCAATAACCGATGGGGCCGTGGCGGCCGGGATCGCGCTTCCTACCGACCTTGCGGAAGGAATCGCCGCCGGCACGAGTCCTACGGTGAAGGTCTACTTTGCTTCGGATACACCAGAGGAATTGAAAGCCCCAATCGAGATTCTGATCAAAGAATTATTTTATCTCGAGGTTGGGCAACAACTAAGTGTCGAGGTAACCACAGAGATACTCGGGCGCGACATGGTTGGCGATCAGATACCACCAAGAGACCGGTTGGTGCCGCTTTTCGCAATCCTTCTCCTGCTGGTGGAAACACTCGGAATGGCCAGCCTGATCAGCGAGGAGGTCGAGCGGGGTACACTCCGAGCCTTGTTGGTCACCCCTCTTACGATTACCGACCTGTTTATCGCCAAAGGAATCGTGGGTATAGCCTTGGCTTTCGGACAAGCAGCCCTATTCGTTGCAATCGTGGGCGGCTTGAGTAGTCAACCATCACTGATACTGACGACTTTGCTCCTGGGTGCGTTAATGGTCACCGGTATCGGATTCTTGATGGCATCTTTGTGCAGGGATTTGATGTCCGTACTAGCGTGGGGCATAGTCGTGTTAGTCGCCTTAAGTTTGCCGACCATGAGCATATTATTTCCGGGTACTCTTACCAACTGGATAGAGTTCATCCCCTCCTACTACCTGGTAGACGCGATGCACAGGGCCGCAAATTTTGGAGCCGGCTGGGGAGAGACGTGGATTAATCTCTTGGTATTGCTGGCGTTCGACTTCGTCGTCTTTGCCGCCGGCATTTTGGCGCTTAGGAGGAAGTTTCAGTGAGCGTGACGCGGGTGAGCGTCCTACTGGGAAAGGAGCTTCTTCAGGGGCCAAAGAACTTCCTTTTCATCTGGGCGATCGTAGCGCCGGTTGCTATCTCGCTGTTGGTTTCGGTGGCATTCGGCACTCTGTTCAACCAGAAGCCCAGATTGGGGATTGCCGACCAAGGAGACTCCAGGCTGGCTTCGATGGCAAGGGAGCTAGACTCAATAGTCATAAAAGAATTCGCGACCGTGTCAGAGATTGTTCAAGCGACAGAAAACGGCGCGATCGACATGGGTGTACTGCTACCAGAGGATTTTGATTCGGCATTGACCGCGGGGTCGCCGGCGCCAATTACTGCCTACATTTGGGGTGAGAGTCTAGCAAAACACCGGATCATCCTGGGGGTTACGTTGGCAGATCTGTTGCGAGGGGTGACAGGCGTGGAATCCCCGGTCGACATAGAATCGGTGACCTTGGGCGGCACCGTCTCCATTCCGTGGGAAGATCGGCTTCTACCGATCATAGTTCTCTTTGCAGTGCTAATGAGCGGGATAATGTTGGCCGCAACGTCACTTGTTAACGAAAAAGAGAGACGGACTCTGGAAGCGCTGATTGTAACCCCAGTGTCCATGGGCGAAGTTTTCGCCGCGAAAGGCCTGCTCGGTGCAATTCTCAGCCTGTTGATGGGTATTGTCATCCTGGCCCTGAATCAGTCGTTTGGCTCTGACTCGATCTTGCTCGTGGTCGTAATTTGCCTGGGTGCGATCATGGCTGCGGAGTTCGGCTTGATCCTCGGGGCATTGACCAAGGACTTCACGTCCCTTTTCGCCATTTGGAAGATGGTAGGCATTCTGTTTTTCGCGCCTGGAATAATACGTCTTTTCCCTGATATTCCCGAATGGGCAGGACGGGTATTTCCCACCTATTACATCATCCAACCGGTCGTCGAGATCAGTCAGCGGGGAGGTGGATGGGCCGAAGTAGCGGGCGACGTATTGCTGCTCGCGGTCCTGGACGTCCTTCTCGTCGGGGTAATCGCTCTAGTTATCGCAAGAAAAAGACAATACGCGGCATAAGACGGACAGCGACCCGAGGAGCAACCGGTCAAAGCGAATCGAAAGACGCTTCAGGCCCGGCATAGGGGCGTGGAATTGGCATTCGGAGCTTCCCATATTCAGAATGAATGAACGATTTGTTTTGTATTTCTTACTAATGAGAGCGTTTCGTGCTGATTCGACGGTAGCTAGGGTACATCCACGGGCATTCCCCTACGAAGTCGTAGATCGGTGACAGGTGTCAACTTTCTGTCAATGAGCACCCGGCTCAAGCGCACGGAGCCGCAACCGGCGGCGACAATCGCTCCGAAGCGGTCGGAACGGACAACGGTGCCCGGCCCGAGCGGATAGGATTTGTTTCGAGCGTCAGCATCCATTAAGTGGATCCGCTGGCCCGTACTCTCCAGGTAGAACTTGCCCGGAGCGGAGTACACTCGCGCTTCGAGAATGCGGGCCGGCTGGCGCCAGTCGATCCGATAGTGCTCATCGCGCACCTTACTAAAGTATGAGGCGCAGAGATCGTCTTGAGGCCGGCTTGGCAGACCACCGTGCCGGGCGGCCCGCACCACTCGGCGAATCAACGGCAGGCTGCGCAATATGATCCGGTCGTAGAGCGCGGCTACGGAGTCGCGCCGACGGACGTTGACCCGCACCTGGAAGGCGATGGGGCCGGTGTCCAGACCAGCGTCAAGATGATGGACAGTGACTCCAGATACGATCTCACCGTTGTACAGAGCCCAGAACACCGGGTGCAAACCGCGATAGGCGGGGAGCAACGACGCGTGAAAATTGACCGCGCCGACCTTGGGCACCGATAGTAGTGGACCGCCCAGCTTGAGTGTGTATCCGACCGCTACGAACAGGTCCGGCTCCAGCCGGTCACAATGGGCAACAAACTCTGGGTCATTCACGTCATCTGGTTGAGAATAGGGGATTCCTCGGCCGGCGACGGTGTCTCGGATGTAGGAGTCAAGACCCGCGCGTCGATCGGTGGATATCGAAGCGGCCGGCGAATCCACGAAGGCAACGACATCTGCTGAAGTGTGGGTCAGCGCTTCAAAGTGCCGATTGCTGAAGGCGGTGCGCGAATTCCCGAAGTAGATTACCCTAACGCCGGTACGGGCCATGAATTGAACGGCTAAGCCTTTTGCGAGGCGTTGCGGGCCGCAGCCATCTTGGATTTGAACAGCGCCGTGCGCTCTTGAAGCGGCTGCTCCATCGCAAGGCGTTCGATGCTGGAGCCGAGTTGAACTCCCTGAGCATCGGTGTTTTCTACAAGATACTGCGCGTCTTCGGGGGTAACGAGCGCAGCCCCGTGGGCCAGCAGGATTACGTCTGGATTTATCGAACGTGCGATATCGTAGTGATGCTGCGACCTATTCGCCATGTCCTCCAGCGAAGCCCCCTTGGCATAGCCTGTGGTGCCTCCCCTCGTGATACCGGCGTGGTAGATGAATACGTCGACGGCGGCCTCGCCGACCACCTGACGAGTTTCCTCATCGCTGAAAGCATAGCCTATGGTCAACATGTCCAACTCTTTGGCCCACTTGAGCATATCCACCTCCATTTGGAAGCCGAGGCCAGTGCTTTCCAAAGTGTCGCGGAAGCTGCCATCAAACCAGCCAACGGTTGGGAAGTTGTGGACTCCTGAGTATCCTATCGCCTTGATCTGAGCCAAGAATCGTTTCATGTCACGGGTTACGTCCACGCCGTTCAGGCCGGCGATGACGGGCGTGGTCTGTACCTGCGGCAGGATTTCACGTTCGCCCATGCGGAACACCATCTCATTGGCATCGGCGATGGGAAGCATGCCGGCGAGCGAGCCATATCCCTGCATTCGAAAATAGCCGGTGTTGTACACGCCGATTATGTCAATGCCACCACGCTCGACGAACTTGGCGACGATGCCTGCCCCGGCGGCGGTCATCAGCAACGGCTTGCCATCAGCTATCGCAGATCGCAACCGGCCTAGAAACTCGTTTCTACCGTAGGCTATAGCCATAGGTCAATTCTCACCGGTCATTTCCGTCGCGACCTACTTGAGAATCCCTGCCTCCTTCATTTGGGCGACGAGGGTCAATGCGATCTCAGTCGCGAACGCCGGATCGTCGATATGTGTGTCGCGCTCGATCACCTTGACTGAGCTCGGTAGGTCCGCCTTGAGCGCGTCGATAAACGCTGCGTCGGCCGCCGGATCGTAGAATTCTTGGCCCACCGCGGAGTATGAGTCGAATCCATCGCGTGGGATCATGAAGGTGCATGGACCAGTGTTTCCCTGCAAACGCTTGGCCAACTCCTTAGCCACCGCCACCTGCTCGTCTTGATTCAGCCGGACATCCGTGATCAGGGGACTGTGGGGAATAAGCTTGCGGGTGTTGAACGGCGGCGGGACGCTTGAAGGTTCTCCGTAGACCAGAATGGCTATCGCGCCCGGGCAGATAACCTGTGGCAGGCCAAGGCCGGCGGCAACCGTCAATCTGTCAGGCCCGCCAGCCAGCATCGCGTCGTACATCTCGTTGGCGACCTCGATTGTCGCGATGTCGAGAACGGCAACAATGATCCCTTGCCTGATCAGCTCTTCCATGGAGCGCCCGCCGGTGCCAACGGCATGGAAGACTATGGTTTCGCAGCCGTTTTCCTCAAGCACCTCGATCGCCTTCATGGCGCCTTCGGTAGTGATGCCAACGGTGGTGACGCCCACAAGTGGCTTGACCGCGCGTTCGATGGTGATGTCCGAGTCGGCCATGCCGGCAACAGCGCCGGCCGCATTTGAGAGGACTTTGCGCGATACAGGGTTCAGTCCCAATATATCGGTGACAGGGAACATCATAGTGATGTCTTTGATGTCTACGAAAGGACCGACGTCTCCCGAAGCCATCGTGGACACCATTAACTTGGGAAAGCCGAAGGGCAGCGCGCGCATCACGGTCGTAGCGAGAGTAGTGCCCTGGGTACCGCCCAAAGAGATTATTCCGTGGATTTGTCCTTGATCAATCAATCGCTGGACGATAGAAGTTGCACCCTTTGCCATTAGCGGGGCGATAACATCGCGGGTCGGGTTCTTCATCAACTCGGAGAGGTCTTCGCCGGCGGCCCGGATAACCTCGTCGCGCGTGATATTTGGAGCACCGTTGGGTGGGTTAATGACGCCCGTATCGACCAGGATTGCCGCTTGACCGTGTTTGCTCAGCTCGGTTTTCACCCATCGCATCTCGCGGCCTTTGGTGTCCATAGTTCCCAAGACGACTATATTCTTGCCGGGCATCGTTGCCTCCGTTCCATGATTTGGTCGATTGGACCACTCTAGGGTTACCTAAGCCGGATGAACGAGGCATGGTCGCCTCATCCTCCGGCCTCCAGACCTTTGAGAGCCAGTATCTAGTCTTGTTAAGTCCCTTATGCTAGCACCCTGGTCGCGAATTAAGCGTCGCGACCATTCGAACTGACTCTATCGGCCAAGCGGCGCTGGTAATACTGTTTGCAACTGAGCAGCTCGACGCCTCTGTCCTGAGCGTACTTGATCAACCCCTCGACAACTGTCATTTCGGGATCGTTCTCGATAACACTCCATTCGTGGAGACCGACGGCCCATGCCAGGTCCCGCTCGACAATGATGTCTATGCCTTTCTTGAGATGATCCAAATAACCCGATATGTTGTTCCATCCATACAGATCACGCCAGAATACGTCCTGCCAGTCCTGGACCGGGATCTCGAGAAGGTCGGGAAATCCCTGGGCCTTATACCAGAATGGCTGCTTGTCCCATGGGATGGGACCGAAGTCATCTTGATTGCGGGAGTAGCAGCGACTTATTCTATTACCCTCCTCCCACACTACCCGCAGTACATCGAGCCGGTCGCTGAGACCACGGTAGTATCCGCCGGGTCCGGAGATGCCCATGCAATCGACCCCGCAGACATCCTTGATCAGATTGCGAGTCTTGTCCAACTCGGATCTTATGACCCCTAATGACTCGCCTGGCACGACCGTTACCGCTCTCGCCTGATCCGTACCGGGGCCGGCGGCGAATGGCCGCACCTTGAGGTACTCGGTTGACGGCTCGAAGACGATCGTCTTCAAGGGGATATGGCTGTAGGTATGGGATTGCACATCCATCTGGGGAACTTCCCGGACCATGGCTTTGAACTCGCCGGGGTGCAACTCGATCAGCTTTCCAACGATGAAGCTGGTGAAGGGCGCGTCGAGCCGCGTGTGCAACTCGCTGACCTTTTCGATCCAACGGCTGGTAATGGAGTGATCATTGACCCGATCGCCCAAC
This sequence comes from Chloroflexota bacterium, assembly GCA_965220775.1. Taxonomy (GTDB): domain Bacteria; phylum Chloroflexota; class UBA6077; order FW602-bin22; family JBCLEL01. The sequence continues at coordinate 2,040,568 of OZ244845.1, read as the reverse complement.
CATTGATGCAGAGCAGTGAATTCGGGCCCAAACATCTCGGTATCGTAGGTGATCATCAGGACGGCCATAAGCGACTTCCGTGAGCTACAACGCTATTTCCAGCGCCAGGACGGTGGTCTGGCGGAAGTGTCCGCCGTCGCCCTTTCCCACATCGAGACCCACTCTGGATACTTCAATGTACTGTCGGGATTGCTGTTACTCCGAACTATGAAGCCAGGGTAATAGGAGTGACCAATCGGTTCGGACGAGTCCTGGTAGCGCAAATCGGTGCTCCAGCGAACCCGATCGGAGCTATTTGGCAAGCTCGCGTGACATATATAGTTGTGCATAAGAAGAACGCCGCCCGGCTCGATTGGCAGAGGTGTAGGCTCGCCGGCTGGCAATTCCTCCTCGGGTATGAAGAGCACCGGCGGCGTAGGACTTGGCTGGTGGCGTCTGATCCCATGTTTGTGACTGCCGGGTATCACCACGAGGCAACCATTCTCTACTGTCGCTTCAGTGAGTGGGATCCAGATGGTCACCAGTAGGTGGTTGTCTGCCTCTGGCGCGAGCACGCCAGCGTCCTGGTGCCAACCGGAGTAGGAGCCGGAATAAACGTAGTTCCCCATTGCCCGATCCGGGATGCGAGGGCGGAACTGTTGAGTAGGGTGACACAGGATTTCGGGACCGATCAAAGACTCAGCGATGTCGAGGAGCGTCGGGTTTTTCATAAGATTGAAAATTGCCGGACCGCGGGTATACATAGCGTTGAGCCGGTCGCCAATCTCTCGAGATTCTTGCCCGATTACAGCGATACGCTGATCGAACGGCGCCCGTTCATGCAGGGAAGAGATCTTATTCTCGGCGAAGAGCTTTCGCGCCCGCCGGTCGATTAATCCTTCATACTCCCAGATGACCGGGTTCAGGTCCAGGGAACCAAGGGCATCATCTAGCTGCAAAAATCCTTGATCGTAGAATAGATCGATCTGACTCTGTGTCAGCTTCACCGGGTGACCACCTCCGTTAGATTCGAATTGCGGGCTGAGACTAGGTCGCCGGCACCAACTGGGCGGACTCGTATCTTTGCAATTGCTCGGCATGGTCAATTACTTTCTTGACACCGTCCACGATCGCCTGCATCTCTTCTTTGCCATTCGGGTAGGAGAGCATTGGTTGGCGGAAGCAGAACTCGCGCTGATTTAGCCACTCGGTTACTGGCAATGATCCCTTGGAGTAGTCTGGGGTGCGAACAGCGTGGCCGCAGGTCCAAGGGCAGCCCTTGCCATGGTAGTCCAAGTTCTGGAAGACATTACGCCAGTGGATGGGGCCGGAATCGATATGCCGGAAACCGGGGGTCGGACCCTCCTCATTCCAATAATGATTGCTCAGATGGCTGACGTAGGCAGTTGCCGGTATGCCCTCGGCCGCGAGTGCTTGGAGGAACAGATTCCTGGAGAACCCCACCTCGTCGACGTCGAGGACGGCCGTATAGATATGGTAGACGTGCTTGTAGCCGGCTGGGGTGAATGGCGCCGTGATACCGGGCATCATGGAGAACTGCTCGTTCAAGTATTCGCAGTTTTCTATGCGGGCGTCAATGCGTGGATCTACGCTTTCCATGTCGTGGAGTATGGCTTCGGGCTTTTGAGACAACATGCGCATGTTCTGTCCGCGACCGGGGAAGTCCCTTCGGACTTGCAAGGTCGGATCAGTGACGGTGTTTGAGACTAGCGTGCTCATCTGGCCGGCCAGGATCGCCCGCTGGTAGAGCTCGTGGTCGTTGGTGGTCACGAAACCACCGCCCCAGCCGCTTATAGGTTTGCCACTGAAGCTGAAAGCAGTCAGATGGGCGATTGAACCAAGTTTGCAACCATCGATTTCGGCGGCTCCTGCCTGGCAGGCATCCTCGACAACGCGAATGTTGTGCCGATCTGCCAACTCCACCAACGCCGGAATATCGGCGGGTAGACCGTATAGGTCGACCGGGAGAATAGCTTTTGTTTGGGGGGTAATCTTGCGAGCGACATCATCGACGTCGATGTTATAGGTCCGCCGGTCGACATCGGCGAACACGGGAATCGCGTTACAGTTGAAGATGGCGGCAACGTGGGCGATCCACGAATGAGCGACGGTCAAGACCTCATCGCCGGGACCGACGCCGGCTGCTTGGAGCGCCGCAGTGATCGCGCTAGTTCCGCTATTGACGAGAAGAACGTACCTGACACCGAGGTGGCGCTTGAGGGCGTCTTCAAGATCAGTATAAGCCCAGGGATTATGCGGCTGCGCGCCGGTGGAATCGACAACTCGGCTTCCGCCGAAAAAGGCTAGGTCTTCCACGAGAACTCCAGTGTAGTTTCAGCCTTGCAGGCTCGGTGCGCCATAATCCTATCAAGTTGCGGCATAGCGTTCAAAGGCGACTGTTGCATGAACAGGGGTTTTTGATTCTCTGATATTCGCCGCTACCAAGTCTGATACGCTACAGATGGATTCTGGCCCGCGCTTTCGCCAGGGTGACGTAACGGGTAATCGGAATTCACGAGCGTAAGACTGGCGGCGGTCTTGCCTCCCCCCCACCCCTCTGGATTCCTGCCTCCGTATCGGGGTACGGGGCAGGCTTTCTCAGGAATCACCATGGCCTTGCGCAGGCCGCATAAGAGGATGAAAATGGTGAAACGCCGGGCTTTCGCCTTTTGTATGGCGGTCTTGCCCCACCCCGACCCCTGCGGGGGACAAGCCCCTCGCCTCGCGAAGTCTTCGACCGCGCTACATTTTCTCATTCCGCCATCGGCCATTCGTCTACAATTCGGCACGTTTCGCCCGTGGAGAGCCGGCATCGAGGTTGATAGGAGGGCACATGCCGGATCGGAGTCCGGGACATGCTTTCGTACCAATCGCTCATGCCGACTGTCGCCAGCACACCAAGGTGTGAAAATTGGGTGCATTGGTTGGTGGGAGAGTTCTAGCGTCATTGCCACAACCCGCACCTCCCCTCTGGATTCCCGCCTTCGCGGGAATGACGAATTGAGCGGCCGGAATGACGAGACCGCGGAATGGAGGGGTTCAACGGCGCGCTCGAAAGCGGCGTAGGCGCATTTTCGTACGAATGACGACGTGCGGGTTGCGGACTATCGGAAAGGCCTTGGTGTGTTGACTGTTTCGATCAAATGCTTGTTGGCCTAGGAAAACGCTCTAGAAGTCCCGAACATTAAAGAATTGAACCGCTGGTTGCATGAAACCGACAATTGCATATTGGGTCTGGCAGACTATAATCGGTCAACCCAAGAGCCACGCTCATTTCGGAGCGTGTACTCACGCCGATGGAGAGTCTGATAATGGTTTCCGAATTGATTCGCCGCAAAGTATTGGCAGAGATCGACGAGGAAACTCTTGCCCGGGACTGCCTGAACTTCGTGGCGGTAAAGAGTGAGACCGGCGCCGAAGGTCCCGGCGCTGAGTTCTTTGCCGGACTGCTGAGGCAAATCGGCCTGGAGCCGGCGTATGACGAGATCGAGCCGGGACGAGCCAACGTAGGTACGCGGTGGGCCGGCGTGGGGAGAGGACCGTGTCTGCTATTAAACGGCCACGTTGATACTATCCCCGAGGGCGATTGTATAGCTCCGGGCCGGGCGGGCGAGTGGATCACAGGTCGCGGAGCCGAGGACATGAAGGGCGGTCTGACCGCTATGGTTCATGCGGTGCGCGCAATATTCCGAAGCGGGGTAAAACTTCGAGGAGACGTGTGGCTGACAGGGGTGGTGGGTCACGAGGCGCCGGCCGGCAAGAAAGAAGGCCCGCTGAGGTTGATAGAGAGGATCAATCAGCGGGCGATTAGGCCGGACGCAATCCTAATCGTCGAAGGACCGGCGGCGATCTGGACAGCGAGCCTGGGTTGTGCGATGTTCAGGATTACTATGGCGGACGATCGCGGGCCAATCCATACTATAAAGGTACCATTTCAATCCAACCCAATCAGGGCAGTTGCAACTTTACTGAAGAAGCTGGATGGCCTCGAGGAGCAGATCTCGGCGGAACCTGGCCATCCCCTGGCCGGACGCGACCAAGTGAACGTAGGCATGGTTTCGGCCGGCGACTATCCCAACCGCCTGCCGGCGAGGGTGGTCGTCACTGGGACCCGGCGATGGACGCCGGGACACGACGCGAAGGAAATATTAGAGGAACTGTCGTTGATTTGCGACGAGACCGCTCGTTTGCACGGACTTCGTGGCACGGTCGAATTGCAAGGGACCCGTGAGCCCTTCGAGACATCGAGCGCGCATCCCCTGGTGAAGTCGTTACAGATAACCGGAGAGCGATTGACCGGTGGAGCGCCGGAGATAGTCGGTATGGGCCTTGTGGGCGACGCGAACCTGTACGTCAATGAGACTGGGGTGCCGGCGGTATATTACGGGCCGGCACATGAGACGGCCCATTCCGACCTTGAACGTATCAGCGTGAACCAGTTGGTACACATCACCAAGATGTACGCGCTCGCTACCCTCGAATACTGTGGTGTATGACGTGGCGTACAGTTTTTGACGGAGAAGCATAACTTGGGCAAATCCAACGAAGTGATCATTGTGGGCGGGGGAGTTATCGGTTGCTCGATAGCCTTTCACCTGGCCAAACTCGGAGTGTCGGTGACGCTATTGGAACGAGACCTGATCGGATCCCACGCCTCTCGAGTGGGAGGAGGCATCCTTTTGCACTCCCTGGAAGGAGAGGAAGACGATCCATACACGGTCCTGGTCAGGTCCAGCCACGAAATGTTTCCCAAGTTGGCGGAAGAGATACGCGAACTAACTGCATATGACATTGAATACCTGCGATGCGGAGTATTGACGGTGACTGACGACCCAACGGAGCTGGACCAGTACAGAGTGTTCGCAAATCAATTTGCCCGGATGCCAGACGCTCCAATGATGATAGACACCGCAGAATTGCGGGAGTTGTGGCCTTTCGCTCACCCGCGCTACGTCGGCGGGGTACTGGTCGCGAAAGAGGGTCAAGTGAACTCACCGCGCTTCGTTCGCGGGTTGGCGCTCGCTGCTGAGCGATCCGGAGCTCGTATCTGCGAAGGCCGGCAAGTCACCGGGATCAAAATGGAAGGGAACCGAGTGCTAGGCGTGACTACCAACCAAGGTGACTTAGCAGCCGATCTGGTGATTCTAGCCGCGGGGCCGTGGACAGGTCTAGCCGGTGAATGGGTAGGACGCCGGATCCCTGTTCGTCCGGTCCGAGGACAGGTCGTGCATCTGCATACGCACAAACAGGCGATGAGCGTAATTGTACACGCGCCGGAAGCGTATCTTCACCAGCGAGCCGATGGGACAATTCTCGTCGGTGCGACAGTCGAGGAGGCTGGGTTTGACTGCCGGCTCACATCAGAGGGAGTCGCTTCTCAGCTAAGAGCCGGCCTTGCGGCGATGCCGGCACTGTCCGAGTGGAGCTTCAAGGGTGCTCAAGTAGCGCTGCGGCCCGGAGCGGACAGAACAATGCCCTATGTCGGCAAGCTGGAGGGGATTGATAACTTGATGGTGGCGAGCGGACATTTCCGCAACGGCATATTACTGGCGCCTATTACTGGCAAGCTGGTTGCCGACATGGCGGTTGGGCGTTCGATCGACCGCCGGCTGGTCAGCTTAAGTCCCGATTCGGTCTGACTAGGGATTCTCCGTTTGTTTAGGGAACATCCGAATTGGCTCAGTCTCCGTCGCAGACCGAACTAGATAGATTCGCCCGGCAGAATCTACGGCGGAACTTCGCGGCTCTGGCCGGCGTGTTCGGCATGTTCCAAGCCGGGCTAAGTTTCGCTTCTTTTACAACAGTTCTTCCGGCACTCGCGGTGCGCCTCGGCGCGTCGAATGCGGCGATCGGTCTGATACCGGCGATTCAGATGGTTGGCTGGAGCCTGCCGGGGATCCTGGTAGCCAACTACGTCGAGGGCCTGAACCGAAAACTCCCTCACGTGATCCGCTATGCAGTCTTCGAACGATTACCGTTGGCACTCATGGCCATCGTGGTTTTCTTGTTCGCGGCGAGCAACCCTACAGCGACGCTGATATTCCTCTTCCTATCTCTAGCTATGATGGCCCTTGTTGGCGGGATTGTCCTACCGGCATGGTTTGGCGTCATCACAAAAATAGTACCGGTAAACATTCGCGGCCGATTCTTCGCTTGGACCAACACCATCGGCGCCGGCCTGGGGCTACTTGCTTCGGCGGCGGTCGGTTTCCTGATTAACAGCTTTTCATACCCGTTGAGCTACGTGTCCTGTCTGGCGTTCGCTTCAGCTTGTTTATGGATAGGGTTCGTGTTTCTCTTCCGGGTACGAGAACCTGAGCTGAGGACTGATCGAGTCTCCACCAGCCTCCGTGAATACATAGCACGCCTGCCAACGATTCTCAGGGGTGACGTTGATCTTTCGCGCTTTCTGGTGGCTCGCCTGGTCGCGAGCCTGGGCACAATGGGGGTCGGATTCTATGCTGTATACGCTCTGAATGATCTAAAACTGGCCGAGTGGCAGATGGGAGCATTCAACTTTATCCTTTTGGCGACTCAAATGGTATCAAGCGTTGTATTTGGAACGCTAGCGGACCGCTTTGGCCACAAGATAGTCATCACGGTCGGCACTGGAAGCCTGGGGATCGCAAGCCTTGCCGCAGTCCTATCGTCAGAGGTCTGGTGGTTGATATATCTTGCCTTTGTCGCTGTTGGCGCGACCTACGCGACTATGGGAGTGTCCGTGTTCAACATTTTGTTGGAATACGCCCCGTCTGGGCAACAGCCTACCTACACGGCACTGGCCGGATTATTGCTGTCGCCGACTACTTTCGCCGCACCGATTATCGGGGGTCTACTAGCAGATGCGGCCGGCTACCAAGCGATGTTCTGGCTCTCGACCGCCATCTCATTAGTAGCTGTGTTTCTCTTCATCTTCTACGTACGCGACCCGCGCGATCTGCGGGGAGAGCCTCCGTTTTGTCCAGGAGATGAGCCGGCTATAGAATGAACACCAGCTTCGATCAACGCGCCTGTCAATGGCGAAGCGAGGATCTTTCAGCATGCGTGTTAACGGCACATCATATCGAACGGTATGGATCAAGAACGGGATCGTTCACCTCATCGATCAGAACCTACTACCGTTCGAATTCGCGATCAAGGAGTGTCGAACGCACGAGGAAACAGCAGCAGCGATCAAGGCGATGGCCGTGCGTGGCGCACCGGCTATCGGGGCGGCGGCCGGCTTCGCGATGGCCCAGGCGTTCGGCGAAGCTCCTCAATCCGACCCTTGGGAGTACGTCCGGGAGGCTCGTCGACGGATCGAGGCGACGCGGCCCACCGCCCGAGATCTATTTTTCGCCACTGACAGGGTGTGGAACGCGGCCAAGTCCGCTTGGGGACAGGAGTGTGCGGCGAGCACCGCAATTGAGACCGCCGGCAGACTTGCCGATGAAAGCGTCGCGGCCAGCCGGCGCATGGGCGAGCTGGGTCGGAAGATAATTCCGGAAAAGGCCCGGATACTGACCCATTGCAACGCCGGCTGGCTGGCCAACGTGGACTATGGCAGCGCGACGGCACCCATCTACTCCAGCGCCGGCCAAGGCAGCGGGATTCACGTGTGGGTGGGTGAGACTCGTCCGCGCTCGCAAGGCGCTCGTCTGACTGCCTGGGAGCTTCACAACGAGGACATCTCCCACACAATTATCGCCGATAACGCCGCCGGCCACCTGATGAGTCAAGGACAGATCGACCTGGTAATCACGGGTGCCGACCGCATTGCAAAGAATGGCGATGTGGCCAACAAGGTAGGAACGTTGGAAAAGGCGATCTGCGCGAGGGAGTTCGGCATCCCGTTCTATGCCGCGGCACCACTTTCGACTTTCGATTTTCAGATTCCAACCGGAGATGGCATCCCGATCGAGCACCGATCAGAGGAAGAAATCTTGTTCCAATCTGGTCCTGACGAAGATGGCGTGTGGCGCAAGATACGAGTCGCCGCGCCTGATTCGCCGGCACTGAATCCCGCTTTCGACGTAACGCCGGCCCGCTTCATCACTGGGATCATCACTGAACGGGGCATCTTTAGCCCGGGAGAGTGGCCGGCGGATTTGTTGGCCTCATCCGCCACTCAAGACGAAGAATGATGGCAGAAGGCGAGGTGCCAAGTCTATGAAGGACCGCTGGTCGACTGTCGCGAGCGTTCAGTCGGACGACCTTGATGCCTTAGTCCACCAATCGCGCCTTATCGGGGACGAGACCAAGCTAGTGCTACGCGGCGGTGGGAACACTTCCATCAAACGGAACGAGGTAGATTTTCGCGGTCGTGGCGTCCGTGTCCTGAGGATCAAGGGCAGCGGCTCAGATTTGCGAACTATCAAACGAGGCGACTTCCCCGGCGTCCGTCTCGATGACGTCTTGCCTCTATTCGAGAGAAACGACATGGCGGACGAAGAGATGGTGGCTTATCTGGGCAATTGCCTTATGGAGCCGGGATCTCGCCGGCCATCCATCGAAACGCTGCTCCACGCGTTCGTGCCGGTGGTCAGCGTGGCCCATTCCCACGCCGACGCCATTCTGTCTCTGACGAACACGGTCGACCACTTGACGTTGCTCAGGGATGTTTACGGCGGGCAGGTCATCCTGATCCCCTACCGCCGGCCCGGCTTCCTGCTATCAAAGGAGGTCGGCATGGCGGTTCGGGAGAATCCGACGGCAAGGGGGTTGATTCTGCTGAATCACGGTCTGGTGACCTGGGGAGAATCGGTCGAGGCCAGCTACCGGGCCCATATCGAGCTCGTCACCGAAGCCGAGGATTATGTATCGAGTCGATCCGGAGACAAGCGAGTCTTTGTCGCCGAGTCACGATTCCGCCTTGATTCTAAATCGAGACGGATGGTGGCCGGACGGATCGCTCCAATAATCCGAGGCGCACTTAGCCGGGACGAACGCGTAATAACGCGGTACACCGACGATCCACGAGTGTTGGATTTCGTGGGAGACGAGACCGCGCATCGAGCTTCGCTGGAGGGCGCGGCGACGCCGGACCACATTTTGAGCACGAAGAACTGGCCGGCGTGGGTGGACACGACCGATCCGGACGACACAGCGGGTTTCCGGAGCGCACTAGCCCGATCACTCGAAGGCTACGAGAAACGCTATCGCGAGTACGTGGCACGTTGGCGGCGAGACGAGCCGATACTTCCGGCTACGCCGCGGGTGGTGCTGGTGCCAGGGATAGGCATGTGGACGGCCGGCAAGGATGCGGCCTCCGAAAAAATGGCGCGTTCGATTTACCTTCATACAATCGACATCATAGCGTCCGGGGAGAGGGTTTCTCGCTACCGGTCACTGAGTGAGGAAGAGGTATTTCGCGCGGAGTATTGGCCGCTGGAGCTGTACAAACTGACTCTGTCTCCGCCGGAACGCGAGCTGGCCCGGCGGGTAGCGCTGGTGACCGGCGGATCGAGCGGAATAGGTAGGGCAATTGCGCTACGACTCGCTTCGGCCGGGGCGCAGGTGGTAGTTACCGACGTAGATGTAAGCGGCGCGAGGGCCGTCGCGGAGACGATAAACGAGAGCGAAGGGGATGGCGCCGCGATTGCTTGCAGCATGGACGTGACCAACGAACAGGAGATTGAACAGGCATTTGAGACGGCGTGCCTGACGTACGGTGGCATCGACGTGCTGCTATCGAACGCCGGCATCGCGACCTGCGCACCGATTGAGGAACTGAATCTGTCAGACTGGGAACGCAATTTCGCAGTGAACTCTACGGGGCACTTTTTGACGGCTCGGGCCGCTATTCGTCTGTTCAAAGCGCAAGGAATTGGCGGCAATATTGTCTTCGTCGCGACAAAGAACGTGGTCGCGCCGGGCAAGGATTTTGGCGCGTACAGCGCCTCCAAGGCAGCCGAGGCACAGCTTGCGAGGATTGTCGCGATGGAAGGAGGGGAGTTCGGTATCAGGGCAAACATGTTGAACCCCGATGCGGTTTTCGGTCCGAGCAATCTGTGGTCGGACGAGTTGCGCGAGCAGCGGGCACGCTCTTACGGAATACCTTCCTCTGAGTTGGAGGACCACTACCGGCGCCGGAGTTTGCTCGGTGTACAAGTAACAGCCGAAGACGTGGCGGAAGCGGCGTTGTTTCTTGCCAGCGACCGTTCTTCGAAGACCACCGGCTGCATGCTGCCGGTCGACGGCGGCGTGAGGGAAGCGTTTCCGCGGTAAAGGGTGGAGGAGGAATCCCGTGGCCGACCCGAACAGGGATCTACTAATCACCCGTCCAGGCTGGCGCCGGCACACGAGGGTATGAAAATGTTGGCAGGTTGTTGGAGCCATTTGGGTGCCATTTGTGCCACCCCATCCACCCCCTGGATTCCGGCTTTCGCCGGAAACACCTATGGCCTTGCGCAGGCCACATAAGGGGATGAAAATGGGACGGCGCCGGGCGGTACAACTAGGGCGGTAGTCATTGGTGCCGCGAGCCCGTGCCGGAAACTGCCTGGGTGGCTGGCAGGTACATAAGATTGTCGCCCCGCTGCGGCGGTGAGCACGCATAGTAAAGTCGTCAGAATAGCAGCCACCCACCGACCGGTAGCTAGTCTTAGGAGGAGGAGTATGCAAGTCGTACGTGAACGGTGCTGTGGCTTGGACGTTCACAAGAAGTCGGTGGTGGCTTGTGTGTTAACGCCTGAGTCTCAGGAGACGAGGACGTTTGGCACAATGACGCGGCAGCTAGTGAAGTTGTCGGAGTGGCTTCGGGAGCACGAAGTCACCCACGTGGCTATGGAGAGCACCGGTGTCTACTGGAAGCCTATCTTCAACCTGATGGAGGACGAGTTCACCGTCTGGGTGGTGAATGCGCGCCACATCAAGATGGTGCCTGGTCGCAAGACCGACGTAAAGGATGCGGAGTGGATAGCCGAGCTTCTGAAGCACGGGCTGCTCAAGCCCAGCTTTATCCCCGAGCGTCCCCAGCGAGAGCTTCGCGAGTTGGTGCGTTACCGCAAGAGCCTGGTCCAGGAACGGTCGCGAGAGGCGAACCGGATACAGAAGGTACTTGAGGGAGCCAACATAAAGTTGGGGTCGGTGGCCACCGACGTGCTGGGAGCATCAGGCAGGAAGATGCTGAGAGCCCTTGCTGATGGAGAAGATGACCCCAAGGTCCTAGCCGATATGGCGAAGGGTCGGCTTCGGGAGAAGCTTGAGGCGCTGGAAGAGGCGCTGCTCGGCGTCGTGGGGTCTCACCAGCGCTTCATGTTGGCCACCCAGTTGCGACGCCTCAGCACCTTGGATGCCGACGTTGAGAGGCTCGACGCAGAGGTGGCCCGACGGGTTCGCCAGCACAGGGATGTGCTGCAGGTGATCGATACGATCCCCGGCGTGGGCCGTCGCACTGCCGAGACGATCGTGGCCGAGATGGGCACCGACATGGACAGGTTTGCCACCCCGGGACACCTCGCTTCTTGGGCCGGGGTCAGTCCTGGCAACAACCGCAGTGCCGACAAGTCCAAGCGAAGCCCGGTCAAGAAGGGCAACGCCTCCCTTCAGTCGGCTTTGGTGGAAGCAGCCAGGGCCGCCGCCCGAACCAAGACCTACTTGGGAGCCCAATACCACCGCCTCGCACGCCGCATCGGCGCCAACAGGGCCGCCATGGCCGTTGCCCACTCCATTGCTGTCATGCTCCACTCCATCATCAAGAACAAGGTGCCTTTCGTGGACATGGGACACAAATACTTTGAGGTGCGCGACAAGACCGCCGTCACCCGCAGGGCTGTCCGCCAACTCGAACGGCTGGGCCACAAAGTCATCCTTCAGGCTGCCTGAACCGCGTATTTTCATAGTAATGACGATACGGGAGACTTGCGGGATTCCGAGGCACTATCTAAGCCACGTAACATCAATTTACCTACCAATGTTAAGGAGTAGCTAAAGATGACAAGTCTAGATGAACTGAAAGCCGGCGTATGTCGCAGTTTGCCGGAGGTTTTTGAAATCCAGGACGAGGTTCTACGCGGCAAGGTCGTGGACGCGTGGGCATTGGGATTGTCACAGACAGAGTTCACGAGCATAGACCAGATACGAGCGTCCGGGAATCCGGACACGCCGGCGATGCTCGAAGGTACGCAGTCAGACCACATCCGCGGCGTGACCAGAATGGCGTTGGGGCTGGCGGACGAGCTGGAACGGGTCGTCGGTGGCGTGGGAATCGATCGCGACCTGCTGATCGCGTCTGCCCTCTGTCACGACGTGGGCAAGCCGTTCGAGTTTAGCCCCTCAAACCAAGCGAGATGGAAGACGAACCCGGCGGGCTCCGGGTTTCCGGCGATCCGCCATCCGGCGTACGGTGTGCACCTCGCGCTTACGGTGGGTCTGCCGGAAGCGGTCGCTCACGCGGCCGGATGCCATTCGGGCGAGGGTGAGTTGGTCGTGCGCGGCCTGGAGAACACGATAGTACACAACGCGGACCGTGCCTTCTGGTCGATACTGGGACGGGCCGGCCGGCTGGAGTCGGACGACTGATCGGAGCCGGCACGGGGCGGATGTCCGCTACAGCCGGTATGTCGAGGCGGGCGAGGGTTTGTCGACTCCCCGCATCCCACCGGCGATTCGCGAGTCGACCCTACAGAGAATCGGGGCGTCGGCCTCTCATGCGGCCCCGTTTGGATCTATAACGCAACTTAATCGGATGCTATGAGGCGATAGGCCGGCAGTGTAAGGAACTCTTCGTATTCCTGTGCCAACGATACCTGCTTGAAAAGATCGACCGCCTCGTCGAAGCGGCCCTTGGCATAGCTAGCAGGACCTAGGAACGCACGAATCTTCTCCAACTCCTCGCCCAAGTACTGCTCAACCAACTCCTGCGTTATCTGGGGGCCTTCCTTCAGGCAGACACCGTAGCGAATCCACTGCCAGACCTGTGACCTGGAGATTTCGGCAGTCGCCGCGTCTTCCATCAGATTGAAAAGTGCGGCCGCACCAACGCCACGCAACCAGGATTCGATGTAGAGGATGGCGACAGTGATGTTGCTGCGCAACCCCTCTTCGCTGACGGACCCACTGTCGATCGCGAAGTCGAGAAGGTCGTTCGCGGCGGTGCCGACGTCCTCGCGGAGCCTCTCGACCTGGTTTGGCCGGTCGCCCAAGACGCCGGAAAATATCTCTTCGGCCACCGGCACGAGATCGGGATGAGCAACCCAGGTGCCGTCGAAACCGTCGCCGGATTCGCGAAGCTTGTCATCGCGCACCTTGGCCAACGCGACCTCGTTTACCTTGGCGTCTCTACGACTTGGGATGAAGGCGGCCATTCCGCCTATGGCGTGGGCACCTCGGCGGTGGCAGGTTTTGACGAGCAGGTTGGTGTAGGCGCGCATAAATGGCACCGCCATCGTGACCTGAGCGCGGTCCGGCAGTATGGCACTCTTATCGTGGCGGAAGGTCTTGATGATGCTGAATATGAAATCCCATCGGCCGGCGTTCAGGCCGGCTGAGTGTTCCCTGAGCTCGTAGAGAATCTCTTCCATCTCGAATGCGGCGAGGATAGTTTCGACGAGAACGGTTGCTTTGATTGTGCCTTGGCTGATCCCCAGTTGGTCCTGTGCAAAAACGAATACGTCGTTCCATAGACGCGCCTCAAGATGGCTTTGCAGCTTGGGCAGATAGAAATAGGGGCCAGTTCCCGCGTCGACCAACTTCCTCGCATTGTGGAAAAAGTAGAGACCAAAATCGAGCAAGCTGGCCGAAATGGGGGCACCGTCGACAACCACGTGGTTCTCTGGCAGGTGCCAGCCCCGAGGCCGAACGAGCAGCGTCGCCACATCTTGATTGAGCCGGTACACTCTGCCATCCGGGTTGAGAAACTCAATCGAGCGCTCAATCGCGTCAACGAGGTTGATCTGGCCCTCGATAACGTTGGTCCAAGTTGGGGAGTTGGCGTCCTCGAAATCGGCCATGAACACCTTCGCCCCTGAGTTGAGGGCGTTGATGATCATCTTTCGATCGACGGGCCCGGTGATTTCGACCCGGCGGTCGAGGAGATCCGGAGGTGCCGGCGCCACCTGCCAGTCGCCGGCTCGGAGATGGGCGGTCTCCGGGAGGAAGTCAAGCTTGGCGCCTTGATCCAAGGCATTCTGACGTTCAACCCTCTTTGCCAGCAACTCCTCCCTGGCCGGACCGAACTTCCTTTGAAGATTCGCTACGAACTCTAGCGCCGCCGGTGTGAGGATTTCGTTGAACCCATCGTGGACGGGGCCTCTAATCGAGATGGTCTCGCTAACTGTCATCGCCGGACCTCCGGGAACTGAATTGACTATTCCGATGCGGATGCGGTTCTTCGTGACTGAGTTGGATGGATGGGGATACCGCCCCGGACTCAGTGACGCGCAGTAGATATGATACCTGAACCGAGCAAACCTCTAACATTTCATTCGACGCAGAAGATTCGCGCCCTCGTAACCTAGTTTGGGTACATAATGAGGGAGCGTTGTACGAAGATCGCACGCATCGACACACTTTCGGTGGACGCCGGCTGGCGGCCATGGGTCTTCGTGAAGTTCGAGACGGGCGAAGGCGTTGCCGGATACGGCGAGTGTAATGATGGTAGGTCTCCAGGGGCGATGGCCGGCACCGTGGAGGACTCGAACCCGCTCTTGATTAGGAACGATCCACGGGCCTGAGAGATGAGGGTCTGGGACCTGATAGGTGGGACCCTTCAAACTCAGGGCGGAATTGGGGGCGAAGCGATCGCCGGCTGCAATGAGGTTTGTCGCTATCTGATTGTTGTGAGCCAAGACACTTGAGATGAATTCATACCCGAATGTGTGACGTGAATAGCGTAAGTTCTGCTCCGGCGACAGGGAGGTGGCTTTGAGCTCCGATTGGGATGCGGAACGGTCACTCGACCGTCGAGTGAAGCAGACGCTTAAGTTTCTTAGGCTCGCTCTTTGGCTGACCTGGCGCGCGAGTCCACGTCTGTTGATCGGCATACTTTTGTTGATTGGGCTGGAGGCCCTTTTTGCCCCGGTAATGCTGATACTTTCGAAGACCATACTCGACAGTTTGGCCTTGCGATCGGGCCTAGCCACAGCGCCTCAACCTGTCGTCGCACATTTCTCATTGGAGGTATGGATCTCCTTGGCGGCTGTGGTTTTGGCCGCTAGCCAACTCATCCGTCCACTCGCCCTTACTTTGCATGGCATGGCCGGGGACAGGATAAACATTTTTGTGGGCGAGCAGCTAATTCTCGCCGCTAACCGCTGGCGGGGCCTAGCTCGTTTCGAGGACCCTGACTTTGCCGACGACCTGATGCGAGCGCGCGGCGGTGGAACGCAGAGCGGTCTAGAACTGATGTATTTCGGCGCAGAAGCTGTAGTGTCCCTAGTGACCGTAATCGCGTTACTGGTGGTGCTGGGCGGATTGCATTTCCTGGTTCCAATATTGCTGGTGTTAGTCGCTTTGCCGCAGATTGCCCAACACTATGTCTTCCTGATGCGAACAGGTGGTGCACTCTACGGGCAGACCCCAGATGCGCGTCGCCTTGAGTATAGCCGTGATTTGCTTCTTACGGCGCCACCCGCAAAGGACGTGCGGCTATACGACATGGGCTCGTTTCTCGCACGACGCTACGACGCCATCTTCGCGCGGACGACAAGCATGCTCGACAGTTTGCGAAAACGGTCGACGGTGTCCATAACGGCGGCCACCGTACTCTCCTCTATAGCTGGGGGTGCAGTCTACATTTACGTAGTATGGCTGATCGGCTGGGGTGGGCGTCCGATTGGCGATCTCGCGCTCTACGGTGGCGCGGTGACGATGTTGCAGATTCACCTACTGGAGCTAGGGAGAAGTCTTGGGTTCTTGCCAAATGCGTTTGTCTTCCTGCCTTCTGTCCACCGAATCCTAAGTGCGCCGCCGGATCTGCCGGTATCTCGCAAACCGTTGCCAGCACCGCGACCCATTCGGAAGGGAATCGTGTTCGATAAAGTTACATTCTCATACCCAGGATCCGATACGCCTGTGCTCAGTGAGCTTTCCTTTTCGTTCTCGCCCGGCGAGTGCCTTGCGCTGGTGGGACAGAATGGCGCGGGCAAGACTACCGCTGTGAAGCTGCTGCTCCGGATGTACGATCCGACCGATGGCCGTATTCTGTTGGACGACGTGGACCTGCGCGATTATGACCTTGACGATCTGCGGCGGGAGATGGGGGTTATATTTCAAGACTTCGGCCGTTACGAATTGTCGGTGGAGGACAATATCGGCTTTGGCCAGGTTGAAGAACTCCAAGACGTTGAGCACATCCTCGAAGCTGCCTCAAGAGCCGACGCCTCGGAATTGATCCGCGACCTGCCGAATGGCCTAAAAACCAGACTTGGCCGTGAGTTCGGAGGTCGCGAACTGTCAGTTGGAGAGTGGCAGAAGCTCGCATTGGCCCGCGCCTTCATGAGGGATAGTCAGATTCTGGTGCTCGACGAGCCAACGGCCGCTCTCGATGTTGAGTCCGAGTACAGCCTTTACCTGCGTTTCCACGAGCTGACGAAAGGCCGGACAACCCTTCTGATCAGCCATAGATTCTCCACGGTGCAAATGGCGGACCGCATCCTATTCTTGGCGAATGGAGGTATCGAGGAAGAGGGAAGTCACACTGAATTGATGGCCGGAGGTGGCACCTATGCGCGCCTGTTCAGGCTCCAACAGCAAAACTACCTTGGCAATCAAGCCGAGCCGAGTCACTGATGAGCCCACTCGAGGACAATAAGTTCGTGCGGGCGAAGCTGACGAAAGCTCGGTCATACTTGACCATCGCGTCGCGCATTTTCCGCGTCTTGGCGAGTGGGATGGAAATGATCGTTGCGGCTTCGCCTCGCGCCGCAGCGGCGAACGTGGCGCTAGTTGCGGTCGCATCGCTCCTGCCTATCGGTCAGGTGTGGTTTGCGAAGCTTGTGGTCGACAACTTGGCGGGTGACGCAGGCGGACAGCCGGATATCGCCACCGCTGTCAACTTGGCCATCGTTTACGTATTAGTCCTAGTCGTGCTTGAAGCTGTCGAACCGATCCACCGATCGCTCGCCACATGGTTTGAAGCGCGCGCCGTGGCGGCCGTGGATCATCGCCTGATGGAGGGAGGCAGGCGCCTCACGGGCCTTCAAAAAATCGAGCGGCCGACTTTTCAGGATGAACTCCCCGTTTTGCAGGATAACGCGTATTATTTGCCGTTCTTGTTCACAAGCCTGCCGCATGGCTCGGGGAGACTGATTACGCTGGCCGGTATGTTGATTTTGCTTGGGAACCTGCACGTGCTGATTCCGATCGCTCTGGTGCTTGCAGGCTGTCTTCACTTACTTTCACAGGAACGCCTGACAAGTTCAATGTGGTCCACGGCATTGAACCGCTCTCGCGAATCTCGGGAGATGGATTACTGCACCAGGGTAGCTACGGCTCCTGACCTTGCCAAGGAAGTACGCGTATTCAACCTTGGTGAATTCTTCATTCGCAGGTTTCGAACACATAGCGTGATCGCTATCGGCCAACTCAATAGTCTTCATTTTCTCCAGCTGCGCACGACACTCCTATTCACGGGTCTCTATGCGCTTGTTTTGGCGTTTGGATTTTTCTACGTGGCATCACAGTCGAGCGCGGGACGGCTGACTTTGGGCGACGTGGCTCTGTACCTGAACATAGTCATCCAGGCTGAGTCAAGGCTGTTGACTCTTGTCGGATGGTTTGGCGATACTTACGACTCGTTTCTGCATTTGCGCGCCCTGGTGGGTTTCGACGAAGACACCGAACCCGAGCTCTCGATGGCGCCTAATGACCGAAGTCTGCCGGCGCCGGCCCAGCTCAACGAGGGCGTTGAGTTCCGTGGCGCGTCGTTCAGGTATCCCGAGTCGGTCCAAGATGTCTTGGTTGACGTGACAGCGCGACTACCGGCCGGACAGATCACCGCGATCGTTGGCCCGAACGGCGCCGGCAAGAGCACACTGGTAAAGCTCTTGACGCGCATGTACGACCCTACTGGCGGAGAGATCCTGATAGATGGAGCGCCGATCCAGTCTTACGACGTCGGTTCTCTGCGCCGACGGATATCGGTCGTTTACCAAGACTTCGCCCGATTTGCTCTAACCCTGGGTGAGAACATAAGCGTTGGTACAACGGCTACGAGATCCGAGCGCAGCGTCGAGATGGCGGCAGAGTGGGCCGGCGCGGACGAGATAGCTGCGAAACTAGAACACGGCTACGATACCCAACTCACGCGGATGTTCGAAGGTGGGGTTGAGTTGTCAGGCGGCGAGTGGCAAAAGGTTGCGATGGCGCGCAGCTTCATGCGGGACGCGGCATTTGTAATCCTCGATGAACCTACCGCTGCACTGGACGCCGAGGCAGAGCATGAGTTGTTTCGCCATTTTCGCCAGTTGGTCGCCGGCAAGACCGCGCTGATCATCAGCCATCGGTTCTCGACCGTCCACGTTGCCGACCACATTATGGTTCTAGATGACGGGAGAATCATCGAGTCCGGCAGCCACGCCGAGCTACTCTCTCGAAATGGTAGATACGCAAAGATGTACCGAATGCAGGCGATGCACTATGAAACGGATTCGGCTCGCTAAACAGTGGGGATGGACGCGGATTTCAACCCGCAGCCTGCGCGGCGGGGTCAAATAAGCAACAAGCACAGATTTCGTCGGGCCTTCGAAATGTCGCCACCTGTCGGCCGGCCTTGCGTCTTGGCGAGTCCTTCTCTTGCACTGGTAGACTTAAGTTTGCTGCACTCGGCGATCGTCGCGATCCGAGGAGGGCCTTTCATGTTGACGCACGGCTACCGCATATGGACCGCGTTGCTGTGCCTGCTGGTCGCTACGTTGCTATGGGGATGTGGTGTCGGTCCGCAACCCACACCAACCCAGGAACTGACCGCCACCGCGACGCCATACCCCACCTCCACACCTACGGTAACGCCGACCTCGACACCAACACCGGAACCCACCCCCACGGCTACGCAAACGCCGACCTTGACCGCTACGCCGGAACCCACGTCGACGGCTACGCCATCCTCGACCTTAACTCCCACGCAGGAGCCCACTTCCACGGCTACGCCCACCCCGACCGCCACGGCCACGCCAACGCCGTCCCCCACGCCCACCCCTGAGCCGACTTCTACCGCGACACCGACGCAGGCAACGCCGGCTGAACTCGCCGCCAAGGTGTCTTCATCAATCGTATTTGTCGAAACGGCCGCGCGAAGGGGCAACGGGGTATTGATCGAAAGCGGTTACGTAGTGACCAACGCAGAGGTCGTCTGGCCATTTGAAGAGGTCAGAATCGTGTTGCCGGACGGTTCCGAGTTTCTTGAAGTACCTGTCAAGGGATTCGATTTCATATCAGACTTGGCCGTACTCGGCCCGATCGACTCTCCAACCATCGGCGTAGAGTTGGCCGACAGCGAGGTCCCAGAGGAAGACTCCGATGTGTTCGTGATTGGGTACCCGGGAGAGCCGGAGGATTTTGGTCAGCCATTAGTCGAATCAAGGGCAGCCCGTGGGGCCAGCGATTTTGGGGCCATAGGCATCACTTTCGTGCACACTAGGGCCAAGTCTCTGGCCTACGGGGAATCAGCGAGCCGATATAGCGGATGGGCACTCGTGTCTGAGAGGGGCGAAGTGGTTGGTGTGCTCGGGCGCCGGCCGGAGGGAACGCCCTACGAAGTCTCCGCATCAACAGCCGACATATTGCCGAGGGTGCGGCAAATCATCGCCGGCGAGGATTCGTTCAAGTTGGGCGACCGGCGCATCCCATTCGAAGGGGGAGAGCTTCGTCACGAACTCGCGTTGGAGCACTTCTTGGCACAGCGTGTCTACGTGATCAACGAGATGCCGGGAACCGCGATTGAACTTGAACTCACGGGCGAAGACGACGGCACGTTGAGCGTGGTCGATTCTATTGGCGGGACAAAGCTAATCCTCCCCAAAAACAAAACGGACGCGGCGGCTGGTTCGCTGATCATCGAGAAAGACGAGCCTCACTTTGTGATCGTAAGTCAATCGGTGGCAGGCCCGGAGAGTCTCACGCTGACCAGCAGTCATCCACTGTCATACCTGCATGATTCGGACGATGGCAGGCAAATTCAAGCGGGTGAAACCGTATATGGGAGCATCGACTTCCCAGGGGACATCGACTACTTTGTCCTCGATCTAAGCTACGGCGAGACGGTTCAGGTTAGAAAGACATCTGTCGTTTTCGACAGTGTCCTTAACATCCGACCCCTGGACGGAAACGGACGTATAGTCTTCGATTCCAAAGGCACCGGCATTGTTCACCGGAGTGGATCTTCCACCTTTTACCAGGCCCCTGAAACAGGGAGCCACATCGCATCGGTAAATCGCTCTTCTTGGTACGCTCCTGGCGGATACGTGTTGGAAATAAAAGCTGCCGACCCCGAGGTGGTTCTAACTCAGGCGGCTCGAGATTCACGACCCGAGGAACCCGACGCAACGCCCACCTCGGTACCGGACTCGGCTGAAGATCCGTCGCCCGGGGGTCTGACGCCGGCACAGATCCTAGATATGGTTTCTCCATCGATCGTAAGCGTCGAGACTGGCGCACGCAGCGGCAGCGGAGTGCTCATCGAGGATGGATACGTAGTGGCGAACGCACAGGTCGTCTGGCCGTTCGACAGGGTACGGGTCATATTCCCGGGCGGTCCGGAGTTCATCGAAGTCCCTGTAAAGGGTATCGACTTGCTCGCAGATTTGGCGGTTATCGGCCCAATCGACACGCCCGTTGGCGGCCTGGAGTTGGTCGATGGTGAGAGCTTACCGGACGGCGCGGCCACGTTCGTGATCGGGTACTCCACAGATCCGGGCGGGCTTCGCGAGCCAAGGTTGCTACAGGGTGTGCTCCATCACGTCATAGACTTTGGCAATACCGGCATCAGCGATCTCAGGGTCGGGACCGGCGGCGAGAGAAGCCAGGTTGGTTGGGTCGTAGTGTCGGAAAGCGGCGACGTGATCGGCGTCCTAGGCCAACATTACGATCAAGGGCTTCTCGACCTGGCCGCATCATCCTCGGACATCTTGCCGCGTGCACGTCAGCTCATCGCCGGCGGGGATCCGTCGCAACTGGGTAACAGGAGTATCCCACACAAGGGGGCGATGCTGCGTCACGAGGTCACATTGGAACATTTCTTGGCGCAACGCGCCTACGTGATCAACGAGCTGCCGGGAACCGAAATCGACATCCAGGTAACGGGCGACGAAGAGGGCCAGCTGGCCGTCGTCGACCCGTTGGGCAGAGCAGTCCTCGTCTCGCCCAAGTACCAGGGAGACAATCTGTCGAGTTCCGCGATAATCGGACGCGACGAGCCTCACTTCCTAGTTCTGGATCGACGGGCGGAGGGCCGCGCCGATCTGGTGCTTACCGGTAGCCATCGGCTCATACCCCTTCCCGATCCGGACGACGGAAGACGATTTCAGGTGGGAAGCTCCATCCGAGGGAACATAGATTTCCCTGGAGACATCGACTACTTTATCTTCGATTTGAGCGAAGGGGAGACCGTGGAAGTCGTCCTTGGTTCTGCCATTCTCGATACCTTCCTGAACATCTACCCCATGGGCGACGACGGTCAGATAACCTTTGGCGTCAACGGTGAGGTCATTCTGTTCAGGAGCGACGCAATCACCGTCTATCAGGCGCCATACACTGGAAGCTACTTCGCGATTGTGGCCCGAATCTCCAAAGGCGCTCCGGCCGGGTATGTCTTGTCACTGAAATCGGCCAGTCCTGAGTTGGCTCTGACGTATACGGCGCGAGCCGCAGGCGTCAGGGAGCCGGAGGCCGACTCCACGCCAACGAGAGAACCGACGGTTACGCCGACGCCGGAGCCGACCGCTACGCCCACGCCGGAGCCGACCGCCGCTACGACGCCCGAGCCGACGCCCTCCCGGCCTGCGGGGCCACTCACTTCACAAGAGATCTTCGATGAGATTGCGCCATCGGTCGTACGGATCGAAAGGGCCGCCGTTACGGGCACCGGTCTGTTGATCGAAGGTGGATACGTGTTGACGACAGCGCACCTTGTCTGGCCACAAGACACGATGCGGGTAGTTTTCCCGGACGGTGCTGAGTTCCCCGAGGTGCCGGTGGTGGGGATAGACTTGCTGACTGACATAGCAGTACTCGGCCCAATCGATACCCCCGAAAGGGAGCTGGAGTTGGTCGATGGCGAAAGCTTGCCGATCGGCTCGGAAACGTTCCTAATCGGTTACGCGATTGGGAAAGGGGAGTATGATCGGCCGGCGATTTCGCGAGGCGTGCTGGCCCGTGTTGAAGAGGTGGAGACCGTCGGTATTACGTATCTGCTGTCCGACGCCGACTCGACAACCGGTCAGAGTGGAGGGGCTCTCGTTTCGGACCGGGGTGAAATAATCGGCATCTACGGCTTTCGCCTTCGAGACCGCACCCTCGGAGTTGCAGGTTCATCAACGGACTTCCTTCCTATTGTGCGACAGATCATATCCGGCGAGGACCCATCCGAGTTGGGTGACAGGACCATACCACGAAAGGGAGGGGCGCTTCGCCACGAGATGGAATTAGCGCATCTTTGGGCCCAGAGCTCCTACGTGATCGACGAGTTGCCGGGTACCGTAATCGACATAGAGTTTTCGGGCGACAACGATGCCGTGCTCATAGTCAAAGACCCGATCGGCGGAGAATTGGCTAACCTCACCAGCAACAAATCTGGAGTGGTGTCTGCGACGATCCCTATCGAATATGATGGCCCTCATTTTCTATTCGTTGAGAGCCGGACATTGTCCGCCGGCAATTTCACGGTGAGCAGCAGCCATAGGCTGATCCGCGTCCGCGACCCAGACGACGGCACGGTAATTCAGGTCGGGGGCACCGTACGAGGGCATATAGATTTCCCAGAGGACTCTGAATTCTACTTCATCGATCTTAGCGAAGGCGAGGTGATTGAGATCACGAGCAGCTCCATCCTGGCCGACACCGGTCTCGCGATATATTATCCGGGGGCGGGCGATGCGCAGATAATCGTCGATGACAACAGCGGAGGCGGTCTGTTCGGGTTCGACCCGAAGATCGTCTACCGGGCGCCGCACACAGGTCGTTTCACAGTGTTGCTGATAGATTCCATCCGCGACGCTCCAGGCGGGTACGTAATCACGGTGGAAGCGGCTGACCCCGACGCGGAGCTGACTCAGAGGACCCGGGCCGACGTAATTCGGGAGGCAAACGCGACACCCACCCCGTCCACAGACTCAGCGTTCGGCTTGGCTGAACTGAAGTCGGCCTTCGCAGATCTGCCTGACTTTCTCCCAGAACTTGACCCCGCGGTCGCCGGCGTATCGATAGAGACGTTGGGATTCGAAAGGCGGTTCGTCACCGATCTGGCAGTTTTCGGCACATTGGATCCCTTCCAGCTAATATTGGGAGCGAGTGGAGCGTTAACTGATGCGGAGGCAAGGGATCTGGACTCCCAACTGGCGTCCGCGAGGGTGTTGGCGGATGTGGCCCAAGCATTTGGCGGCGAAGAGGGCGAACATCCCCAAGGCGCCGTACTTCAGGACAGCGGCGCGCTGCAGGTGCAAAATGTCGGAGAGAAATCGGTTGGGGCATATTGGGATATTTCAGTGGAAGGGATACGGATTCGAACTGAAGTGATCATGTTCAGACGAGGAGACCTCTTTGGAGTTGTCTACTCCTATTATGATCTGGATAGGGGAACCGTGGTTCCGGTGCAAGAGTTGGCCTCGGCCCTTGACAGGAAGATGATCGAATTCATGAAGACGAAGGAGCCGTGAGGCTCGATGGCGAAAACGGCAGTCTTCCCGCCCAACACCGGTCCTGCACGGCAATCAGTTCGCAGGCGGGCATATCCGTGGCTGGGCCGGTGGTGAAGACGAACGGTTGACCATAATGTCGTTCGGCTTGGGCACTATTGGTGCGGTGATGTGCGTGGTGGTTGCCGTGGGGTTGTTGGGATGCGGCGCCGGCTCCCATTCTGTCTTGACCCCAACTCAAGTACGACTCAATTCCGATCGCGCGTTCCCGTCGGTGGCTTCGTCAATGGCCTTCGTTGAGACCGCCACGCGTGAGGGGAATGGAGTATTGATCGAGGGCGGATATATAGTTACGAACGCGCAGGTCGTTTGGCCATTCCAAGCGGCAGATGTCGTATTCGCCGACGGCACCGCGTTCACGGATGTACCGGTTAGGGGTATGGACTTTCAAAATGACTTGGCCGTACTCGGTCCAATCGCCTCGCCTATCGCCGGCCTTAAACTGGTCGACGGTGAGACCACACCCAAAAGCTCCAATGTGTTTGTAGTCGGATACCCGGCAAAGCCGGAGGAATTCGGTCAGCCATCGGTCGAGTCACGCCTGCTCCTCGGTATCGGTGGGTTCGGATCGGCCGGCATAACCTATATGCACACCGAGGCGAATTCACAGGCCGCAAATGCCGCCGCGAGCCATCTTAGTGGGTGGGTACTAGTGTCCGAGAGGGGTGACGTGATTGGTGTCCTCGGGCGCCGGCCCCGCGATTCCGCCTACGAGGTTGCGGCGTCATCAGTCGACATCTTGCCAACGGTACGGCAGCTCATTGCCGGAAGGAATTCGTCCCAGTTAGGCGATCGGCGCATCCATCTCAATGGCGGAGAAACTCGGCACGAGAATACCTTGGAACACTTCGTCGCAAAGCGTGTTTACGTGATCAACGAGCCGCCGGGGACTGAAATCAACCTGGAACTCACCGGGGAACTCGACGGGTACATGATCGTACTAGATTCAGGCGGACGGAGGTTACCGATCTCCTCCAAGGACGAGAACGAAGCTGCCTCAGACTCTCTGGTCATCGAGAGTGGGGAACCCCTCTTTGTAGTCGTGAATCGATACCCGGTGGTCATGCCTCAATACCCGATGGCTCAGGGTGATTTCACCCTGCGGACCAGCCACCCCCTGATATACCTCCATGATCCAGACGACGGGCGGAAGATTCAAGTGGGTGACACCGTGTACGGGAATATCGATTACCCTGGTGACTGGGACTATTTCCTCATTGAACTCAGCAGAGGCGAGACGGTCGAGGCGACAAACACGTCGCCCGTTCTCGACCTTGTACTGACGGGCTACCCCTTGGATGGATTAGGACAGATAGATTTTGGCCCGGCCCACGACAAGTTGCATCCCCCTAGTGACTCTTCCACTTTGTACCATGCGTCGCGTACAGGAACATATCTTGTGTGGGCCTATCGGGACTCCTGGGGCGCCCCGAGTGGATACGTCTTCGAACTAAAGCCGGCCGAGCCGGCGTTCGGCTTAATCAAACTGAAGTCGGCGTTCGCTGGAGTTCCTGACTCGCTCCAGGAACACGATCCGTCTGATCTGGGCTTTTCAACTCATAATATCAGTGTTCCACCCCACGCCAGCGATATCGTCGCCTATTACGGCGAAGAACCATTCCAAACTGTGGTGGCCGCGAGTGGAGAGCTTACCGAAAGTGATCGCCGCAGTCTGGACTCGGACTTTTCGTCTGGCATCTTGCTTGAAGAAATTACCCAAGGTTTCGTAGGAGGTGCTAACCAGGTCCAACAGGATTTCGAACTCCTCGATAATGGAGTCTTGGATTCATCGACAGTGGGCACGAGTTCCTTTGGAGTGTACTTGGAGGTCAACTTCGAGGGGGTAGAAGGAATAATCGAGGTCATAGTGTTCAGGCGCGCAGATCTCTTTGGTTTCGTCTACTCCTATAGGCACCGCGGCAACCCGCCCATCGTGTCGATTGAAGAGTTGGGAAAGATGCTCGATGCTAAGATGATCGAAGTAATTTTGGAGCGGTAGCCTTGAGCCAACCTGACGAGAAAGAGGGGCTTTGAGTCAGACCCCACGTCAACCCGGGAATCCTCTCGCGACAAGACGCATCCGTGGCTGGGCCGGTGGTGAAGAGGAAGTACGGGAAGGACAGACCGCATTGACGCTCGGGTTGCGCTCTATTGGTACGGTGCTGTGCGCGGTGGTTGCCGTGTCGTTGTGGGGATGTGGCACAGACAACCAGCCTGCCGCGACGACAGCGCTAGAGCTGACGGCCACACCGACGCCGGAGACGACTGCGACTTTGGCACCGGAGCCAACCGTCACGCGCGCGCCGGAGCCCACTACCACTGTCACGGCAAGGCCGGAGCCAACCGCGGCGCGGAAGCTTGAGGTGACGCCGACCCCCATGTCCATCTCACCTGAGGTCGCCGAGGCGATCACCAACGTCGGTTCGGCAATGGTGCTAATTGAGACAAACGCCCGGGCGGGGAGCGGGATATTGATCGAGGGTGGGTACATTTTGACGAGCGCGCGAATCGTTTGGCCGTTTGACACCGCGCGCGTACTTCTTGCCGACGGTTCGGCGTTATCGGCGGTTCCGGTGAAGGCTTCGGACCTGTTGGCTGACTTGGCGCTACTGGGCCCAGTCGATGCATCTCACGGAGGAGTCTCCCTTCCAAGCCAGGAGCGCTTGGGCGTTGGACAAGATGCATTTCTGATCGGATTCCAAGTAGCAACGGAAGAA
The DNA here is from genome assembly GCA_965220775.1 of Chloroflexota bacterium. Taxonomy (GTDB): domain Bacteria; phylum Chloroflexota; class UBA6077; order FW602-bin22; family JBCLEL01. The sequence goes on along the minus strand of OZ244845.1, from coordinate 2,014,023 downwards.
TTCCCCCAGCTAACGATCTCACGGCGCGCAGTTGCCGGCATCAGAGAGTTCGAATCGACCGGAATCGCCTATCTTCAAACGGACTCATTTCTGTCGAGCGATGACGGAGAGGAAAGCCACATCACCGGATGGGTGCTGGTTTCAACAGAGGGTGACGTGTTGGGCGTCGTTGGGTTCCGACCGCTAACGACTAATTTCGAAGTTGCGGCGTCTTCTGCCGACGTGTTGCCGCGTGTTGCGCAACTGATAGCCGGCGGAGACCCTTCCGAACTCGGTGACAGGAAGGTCCCAGTCACGGAGGGAAGCCTTCGCCACGAGGTCGCACTGGAGAACTTTCTTGCCCAGAGTGCCTTTGTGATCGATGAAGCCGCCGGCACGGAAATCACGATCGAGCTAGAGGGCGAGTCCGAGGGGCGACTCTCGGTCAGCGACTCGATCAGCAGGATATTGGCCGGCGAGATAAAGGACAGCGCCGAGCCTTTGGTCGGTTCGTTCGTTTTACAGACAAGCGATCTCCACTTTGCCACCGTGTGGCGATTGGTTGAGGGCCCGGGCAACTTCGTATTGACCAGCAGTCACCGATTGATTCACCTTCCCGACCCGGACGACGGCACCCGAATCCCAGTCGGCGTATCGGTACACGGAAACATAGACTTCCCCGGGGACCTTGACTACTTCATTTTCGATTTGAGCGAGGATGAAACAGTCGCGATCAGGGTCAGCTCTCTATTGATCGATACGTTCCTCAGCGTCTATCCCATGATGAGCGATGGAAGGATAAGCCTCGAAACCGACGCTGAACCGATCCTTTTCAGAAGTGAATCATTTACGATCTACCAGGCCGCTCGCACGGGTCCTCATATTGCGGTGGTGGTCCGCGCAAGCAACCAGGCTCCCGGTGCGTACGTCTTAAGCGTGGATCCGGCGGAGCCCGAGCTGGCGCTGACCTATACGGCGCTTTCGGCGCCGGCCCAGTCCCCACGCGGCACCTCGACCCCCACCCCTTGATCGACCGCTAAGCCTGCGAATCATCCGCTGACCTTTGAAGGCATCACAATAGGGCCCCGCCGGCCGGATTTGTGCAGACCGCCGTCTCAAAGGTCAACGGCGCGTCAACTGAAGCCATGTACGCGGAACTGGACGCTGAAGCCTACCGGCGATCTGGGCCGCACGACAAATATAATATCTAAACCGACCCCGCCTTCGACATCCGACTCGCCATAGAGGATCAGCACGTTGATGCCATAGTTTAGGTGCGGGGAGCGGAGCGTCATTTGAGGGTCTCACTCATCGACACGGATAGAGCTCAAGGGGAGCAGGACGCGGGAGAGCCATTGTGACAACGGGAGCGACCAGCACGTTGGCAACGTATTGGCGCGTGTTGTGGTCCTTGCAAAGAACACATTTCAACCGAAGCCTCACCTACCGGCTGGAGTGGCTGTTTGGAATCGTGTCGACCGTGTTGCTGATCTGGACTCAGGTGGCGATCTGGCGGGCGCTGCTGCGAGACTCCGGCGCCGACGTGTTCGGGGGCGCCCACGTGTCGGCATCCGACATGGTGACCTATATCGTGTTGGTTAATGCCCTGGGCGCGCACGATTGGGTAACCGTGGGAAATCAGATTGACGATCGCCTGCAGAGTGGCGACATCACCTACGACCTGACCAAGCCGGTCGGTTTTCCTGTTCTGGTGCTGGGCCAATCGCTGGGCGAGATTCTCTCGAGACTTCTGACCCAGACGCTACCGGTGGTGGTGATTGCCCACCTGGCCTGGGGCCTTACTCCGCCGGCGAGCGTAACGGCGGCCTTTGCGGCCCTGGCAACCGTCCTCATAGGCAAGTCAATAGGCTTCGCGATAGGGTACCTGCTGGGCTGCCTTTCGTTTTGGATGCTGTCCAGCTGGCACTATCAATGGGTTGTTGGCACAATCACCAAGTTGTTTTCCGGATTTGTGATTCCGTTGTGGTTCATGCCGGATTGGCTGTGGTTGGCACCGAGGCTCCTTCCGTTTCATCTTCTCGCCTACACTCCGGCGGGGCTGTACCAAGGCAAGATACCGGCTTCAGAGGCGTGGTTGCTGGTTGGTGTGGGCGTCGTATGGACGGCTGTGCTTTGGGTTGCGGTGGTGTATGCATGGCGGGCTGCCATCAGACGAGTGGTTGTCCAAGGAGGCTGACCATCGATTTCGTGCGCAACCTGCGGGTGTTCGTGATACTGGCGCAAATGTGCTATAAATCCAGCGCCGCGTACAGGGCAAATTGGATTGCGATGCAACTAGCCAAGCTGATTGGCTACGCCTCTGACTACGCGGTACTCGGGCTGTTGATGCTCCAGTTCAAGTCCATCGCCGGCTGGACGCTTCCTGATTTGCTCTTCCTGCACAGTATTTACATCATTTCCTGGACTGTCGCCGGTTCATTCGTCATAGGACTCAGCGTGGAATACTACGTCGCCGAGGGCAATCTCGACTCGATATTGTTGAAACCAGTGAATTCACTAGTGAATTTGAGCGGGCAGAATTTCAACACAGATTACCTGTCACAATCTCTCCTGGGATTCTTCGTACTATTCGTGTCAGGAAATATGTTGGGCGTAGAGTGGGGTTTCGATGCTATAGCGCGGCTGGGGTTGGTGATTCTCTGCTCGATAATCATGCAGGCGGCATTGATAATACTCATCTATGACGTATGCTTCTTCACGGTACGCGGGCACACCATCGCCGATACGATTGGAAACTTCCGGGCGTTTGCCCAGTGGCCGATCTCTATCTACGATACCGCGCTCCGCATCCTGTTGACGTTTGTAATCCCGGTGGCTTTCATCAACTACTATCCGGCCGGGATGTTTCTGGATCGGGCTGAGTATATTCCCCTTCGCCCGCTGGTTGCCGCGTCACCGCTGGTCGCGATCGGGCTGCTGGCATTCAGCATATGGTTTTGGCATCGCGGGATCAACGCCTATCAGAGCACAGGTTCGTAGAGCTATGTCAAAGGTGATTCGCACCACGGGATTGGTCAAGCACTACAAGGCCAGAGAGCACCATGGCGGCCGATGGTCGGCAGTGAAAGACCTGATCAATCCGAAGTACCGCACGGTCGAGGCTATAAAGGGGCTTGACCTGGCGCTCGAGCGCGGCGAGGCATTGGGCATAGTCGGACCCAACGGCGCGGGAAAGTCCACGTTAGTTAAGCTCGTATGCGGCGTGCTGGTGCCGACGGCGGGCGAGGTCGAAGTCCTGGGCATGACACCGCATCGCGAACGGAGCAAGTTGGCCTACCGGCTTGGCGCCATGTTCGGGCAACGGTCCCAACTATGGTGGGACCTGCCGGTCATCGACACCCTCCGGCTTCACCAAGCGATGTACGATGTCTCCGAGAGCCGGTTCCGGGAGCAATTGAGCAGATTCGAGGACTTGCTCGAGCTCAATGCACTCCTGAACAAGGCCGTGCGTCAACTGAGCCTGGGACAGCGAACTCGGGCTGAGCTGGCGCTCTGTCTTTTGCACCAGCCGGAGCTGCTCTTTCTCGACGAGCCCACCATCGGCCTGGACGTGATGGTCAAGGAGCGGCTGCGCGAGTTCCTGACCGTCGTCAACCGCGATCTGGGGACTACAATCCTCTTGACCTCGCACGACATGACCGATATCGAGGAGATATGCCGGCGGGTGGTGATAATCGACGAGGGGCAAGCGATCATCGATGGCCCACTGGACGTGGTCAAGCGCCGGCACGTCCACGAGCGTGTCGTGAAGGTGACACTTTCCGCGGCGGCGCCGCTACCACGGTGGGACGACGTCGTGGTAATCAAGTCGGATGGCTTGGTGCATACGTTGTCGTTCCTGCCGGAGGAATTGCCGGTGGAAAGGCTAGTCAGCCGAATCGCCGCTACGTTGCCAATAGCAGACATCGCTCTAGAAGACATTGGGATAGAATCCGTCATCAAGCGATTGGTGGGCGATCAGTCCGTGGAAGGATCGCTCGGAGAGTGAATTGACGGATCGCGTACGGCGGGTTCTTGCAGAGGAGCGTTACATGAAGATCGTAGGCATCGAGACTTTTACGGTAGACGCCGGCTGGCGACCATGGATATTCGTGAAAGTCGAGACGGACGCAGGCGTGACCGGGTATGGCGAGTGCAGCGACGGAAGGTCGCCCTTAGCGGTAGTGGGCGCAGTGGAGGACATGAAGCCGGTCTTGATCGGCACTGATCCTCGGGCCTACGAAATGAGGTTCTGGGACATGTTGAGGAGCGCGCGCCAGAGTCCCGGTGGAATCCTGGCGAAGGCGATCGCCGGCGTGGAGCTCGCGCTGATCGACATCAAGGCGAAGGCGCTAGGGATCTCAGCGGTCGAACTATTCGGCGGACCGACGAGAGAGTCGGTGCGGGTCTATTGGTCGCACTGTGGTTCAACTCGCGCGCGCATGTCGGACATTCTTGGGACCCCTCCGATCAGAACGATGGCGGATATCGCAGATCTCGGCCGTGAAGTGGTGAGAAGGGGATACACGGCATTGAAGACGAACATCGTAATACCTGGCGATTCACCTTCCGTGTGGTTCGGCGGATTCGGAGTTGGTCCGGGAACTACCGACCAGATCGTCACACGCCAGCTGCTACGTCATATCGAGGAACTGATAGGAACGTTCCGCGACGCGGTAGGGCCGGACGTGGATATCAATTTGGATCTCAATTTCAACTTCAAGACCGAGGGCGCGATGCGCATAGCCAAAGTCCTGGAGCAGTTCGATCTGCTGTGGCTCGAGATCGATATGTACGATCCGAAGGCGATCTTGCAGATCAAGGAGTCGACGACAACCAGGATATGCACCGGGGAAAATCTCTACTATATGAGGGACTACATTCCCTACTTCGACCTGCACGCCGCCGACGTTTTCATGATCGATGTCCCTTGGAACGGATTCAGCCAGGCAAAGAAAATAGCCGATCTCGCCGAGGTTTACCAATTGAACATCGCGCCGCACAACTACTACAGTCACCTGGCAACATTCATCAGCGCGAGCCTGTGCGCGGTGGTGCCGAACGTGCGGATAATGGAGACCGAAGTCGACGACGTTCCGTGGAAGGACGACCTCACGACAAACGGGCCTGAGATCATAAACGGCGAGATGACCGTTCCCAGCGGCCCCGGATGGGGCACCGAGCTTGTCGAGGAGGTCGCGCGCGAGCATCCGTGGCATAGGCCACGGGCGATTTGGTAGGTTTGCGCCGAAATCCTAAGGCAAGGTGACTTCCAGCCAGGACGAGTCCAGTAGCACTCTAACGTGGACATCTTGTAAGTTGCCGGGGATGAGGAGCGTCTCGCCTCGCGTGAATGGAACTGACTCCTCGTCGCCGGCAAGGTCGATCTCGCCTTCGCCTTCAAGCACAATCCATATTGCCGGGCCCGATTCGCCGACAGTGCGCCGATAGTCGGCCGGTGCGACGACCTCATCTATCCGGAAGTGATCACTGGCAACGTGTCGCGTAGTCGTCTGAACGCCGTCGCTGAACTGAGTTCGCGGTTCGTAGCGCGATAGGTCGGGCTGGCAAAAGTCAATGCTGCGCATTCCTTCGTCTATGTGAAGCTCCCGGCCGGAGCGCCCCCAATCGAACAGCCGGAAGGTTGTATCACTTGGAGTCTGTATCTCGGCGAGTAAGACTCCGGCGCCAACTGCGTGGCAAGTGCCGCCGGGGAGGTAGTGAGTATCGCCGGGGATTGCGGCGATGCGATTCAGAAGCGCCTTAACCTGTTCGGTGACGCCGGAAGCCACCGCGGCTCGAAAATCGCGCTCGGTCACACCGCGCTTCAAGCCCTTGTAGATCACGGCTCCGGGAACCGCGTCCACGACGTAGTAGGCTTCGAACTTGGGGTGCACGCCGGGACGGACTGAAACGTAGGCCGGGCCGGGATGCACCTGTACGGACAGATTCTCTTGGGCGTCGATGAACTTGACCAGGAGGGGAAAGCGGGAATGCGGGCTGTTCTCAACTTGGCCGGTTGATGAAAAGCCTATCTCATCTATCAGGTCGTGCAGCAGCGCCCCTTTAAGTCTTCCGTTACGAACGCGTGAGCGCTCCGGATAACCCCCTCCCCCCGTGGGCGAACTGGCGTCGAGGTCGGCCACCTCCCACGATTCGCCGATGAGGGTAGAGTCGCCGCCGGGCAGCCTGCGTCCCAGCCTCTCCAGATTTCGGCCGCCCCAGACTTTCTCTTTGTATATCGGCTCAAACTTCAGTGGGTAGAGCGGCGAGGGCATTTTGGATACCTTATCAGCCTGCGATTTAGGGTAGGACTTCCGCGCCCTTTGTTTGACCGACCCAGCCGGCGGTGATCCACCGCGACAACGGATTCGCTCGGAGTGAATTGTAGGCCAATTTCACGATAAAGCGCACTGAGCGGCGAAAATTCCGTTTTGCCTCAACGGCTATCTCCGACATAGAATCTGTCTGGGCGCTCGCTGACCGCTCGGTTGACGGCGGTGGAACGGGCGAACTCATTTTCCAAGACATGTAAGAGGAAAACGGGTTGAACGAACTTTGGTCTGACGAGAATCTGGATTCGTGGCAGGCCGCACTCGGTACATACGCTACGGTGATCGCCAGGCAAGGCTCCAAGCGGTTGCCATCGCACGACCGCTGGTATCGAGAAGAGTTGCCATCGACCATAACCTCCCGCCGGCCGCCGTTCGTGACGCTCGACGAGCTGGCAAAGATAACCGAATGGAAGATGGCACGGGGCACGTGGCGCCAACGGAATCTGGTCCTAGTGCGGTCGAACTCGCCGGACCTGGTAGAGAAAACGAGCCAAGAGGCATTGTCCAACACTCCGGACGCCAAGAAGCCGATATCAATCTTGTCTCGACTGTCCGGCGTCGGGCCGGCCACGGCTTCGGCGGTTGCGGCAGCGGCCGCCCCGGACATCTATCCATTCTTCGACGACCTCGTCGCCGCCCAAATAGACAGTATAGGTAAAATAGCGTTCACGAGCGCATTCTACGGTCGATACTCGGAGGCGATTCGGGACCGCGCCGGCCGGCTCGGGGCGGGATGGACGCCGGCGATGGTCGAGCGCGCACTGTGGGCGAACGCCGGCGGCAAGGCCGGCTTGGGACGCTGACCCCAATAGCAGCGACCCGCCGGCTTAAATCTCAGATGCCGTTAACTTTGACAAGGGTACGATCAATTTCTACCGGCGCAAAGGGAGCTTGACCTTGAAGGGGAAAATATGCCTGGTCACCGGGGCAAACTCGGGGATCGGCAAGTACACCGCGATTGGATTGGCCAATTTGGGCGCAACCGTGGTGATGGTCTGTCGTGACGATGAGAGAGGCCGGGCAGCTCGGGAAGAAATAGTCTCGTCAACCGGCAATGAATCGATTGACTTGCTCATCGCGGACCTTTCGTTGAGTCGGTCGATCCGGCAGCTAGCGGATGACTTCTTGTCGAAATATGAGCGACTCGACGTACTAGTGAATAACGCAGGGGCGTACATCGGCGGTCGCACATTGACCGAAGAGGGACTTGAGACGACGTTTGCGCTGAACCATTTGGGATATTTCCTGCTTACAAATCTGCTCCTGGACTTGCTCAAGTCGAGCGCGCCGGCCCGAATCGTCAACGTGGCGTCCAGCGCTCATCAAAGAAGCCGGATCGAGTTCGACGACTTGATGGGGGAGAGGTCATATAAGGGATTCAGAGCTTACGGCCAGTCGAAGCTAGCGAATATCCTGTTCACGTACGAACTCGCAAGAAGACTTGACGGCACGAACGTGACGGTGAACTGCCTGCACCCCGGTGTCGTCGCTACGAACTTCGCACAAAGAGACGGGGGCATGGTTGGGTTCTTGGTCAAGACGTTCAGTTTTCTGCTAAGGAGGCCGGCGAAGGGTGCGGAGACGGCAGTCTACTTGGCGTCTTCGGTCGACGTCGATGGCGTATCTGGACGGTACTTCATCGACAAAAAGGAAGCGAGATCTTCCGCGGCGTCCTACGACGAATCGACGACTCGACGGCTATGGCAAGTCAGCGAGGAACTTACGAGCACCCAGTGAATGAATGAATCTGCCACTGACTGCGCCGCCCGCCGGGAAGGCGAGTACAGAGCGGGTACTCAGTAAACGGCAAATCCGAGTACTTTCTTTTCCTCAATGGTGAGCGCCGCGATCTGCTCCGGCGTCAAAGCCTTTACCTCCGAGTAATCGGAGGGAGCTGACTGGAGTCCTAACACGCTGCGCGCTTCGTCGGACATAGCCGCTCGCGCCTCGGGCGGAAGCAGGCGAGCGCTGTCCGCCTTTCCCTTGATCCACGCCCTTTGGTAGAAGGCGGTAAGCGAGTAGCGGTCCATTCCACTGACATTGAGGCCTGTCGAGTGCCAGAGGGCCGCATCCCATATGAGGGCGGTGCCGGCGGGAGCAATAGCATGCACGTAATTGGGGAATTCACCTTCGGGATCGGGAACTTGCCCTGACAAGTGGGAGCCGGGCCACATGAGTGTCGCCCCATTCTCTATATTGAAGTCCACCAAGCACCAAATGACGTTCAGTGCCATCGGGTAGTGCGTTCCCTCTACGAATGGGTTGACGCTAAAATCTTCGCGATCTACGTGGACCTGGAAGCCACGGCGCGTCTCTCGACCTCCTGTCGGTAGGACGACCCGGGCGTTCATATCGTAAAGAAGCGCGTCGTCTCCAAGTACCGAACGAATTAGATTCAGCACAGGTGGGTTGAGAAAGAACTCGTAGAAATGAGGGTGCTTGCCGACGATGGCGTGGGCACTCTTCAGATTGGTGGTTTGAGTTGTGGTACGGCGGGCAACCGCCTCTTCTTTCACCAGGATTTCGTCAATCGCCGCGCAAGTGCGAGCGACTTCCTCCGCAGATATTGCACCCGGAATGAGCGTGAATCCTTCTTTGTTCAATGCCTTGATGTGCTTCGCATTCTCGTTCAACAGAATATTCACTCCAACTACATTTTACGTGCTACTTGGGCAACCTAAAGACAACTCTTCAACCAGGCCGAACGCTCGGAAAAGACCTGCCTCGCAGGATCGCGCACATGATTCGACAAAGCAAGTCAAGTTGAGAGTTGATCGCTCATCGGGGGCGAAATCCAGTCGCGATCTGAAACCCGTCAAACATGCATTATAGCAGGTAGTCGACGTTGCCAAGGAGTGACCGAAAACTGAGCGGAAAGCAAGCCATGATAGACTGATTTTGGCGTGTCAGAACCAAACGGATCTCGCATTCGGACAAGGAATGGTAAGCGGAGCGACGAATGAAAGCGGTGCAACTTGACGCGGATCGGATAACCGATTCCAAGTTGACTGAAATTACCTCGGAACTGCAAGCATCGAGAGTATGGCGAACGCCAACGGTGGAATTGGTCGATCTGCCTGATCCGACGCCTGGCCCCGATGACGTTGTGATACGCCCCTTGGTGGCCGGCATCGGTGACGACGATCGGCGACTCGTGTCGGCAGACAGCGAGGGATATTTGAACTATGCCGGGGAGCTCAATCTGCCGTGCGTGCCAGGGCAAGAGTTCGCCGGGTTCGTCGAGGCTACCGGAGGTCATGTGACAAACGTCCGCGTGGGGGACTACGTGACCGCGGAGGCATTCCAATGGTGCGGAGAGTGTACGGCCTGCCGCGCTACAAGATATGAGTTTTGCCAGTCTCACGAGGAGCTTGGCCGGACGATTGCAGGCGCCTATGCCGAACAGGTCTGCGTTGCGTCCAGATTTTGCTGGCCGATCAATCCCCTGATAGAAAGATTCGGGGTCCGCAAAGGCTGCGAGATGGGAGCTTTGGTCTTGCCGCTGGCCAGAATTTACAACGCCATGTTCGCAAGTGCCGGAGGGTTTCTACCCGGCGAGTGCGTCTGTATCTATGGTTCGGGCCTACTCAGCCTCGCTTCGGTTGCGCTCGCACGTGCCGCCGGCGCTGGACAGATATTGTTGTTCGGGGATTCGCCGACCGTACCACCGCTCGCTCGTAAGCTTGGCGCATCCGGCGTTTTCGGCACCGCCGACTTGGCCGCAATCGGGCGCCGGCCTCACCAGATCGTGATGGAGGCAACCGCGGATCAAGGGGCGAAGGTCCAAATCGAGATTAGCGGCAAGGGAAATGCGCTCATGGGCGAGTTGGAGAAATCGCTGGCACTGATGGGCAAAATCGTAACACCGGTAAGCCAAGAGCAGCCGCCAGAGATCGACCTCGAGCAGTTCATATTTCGCCAGGCTCGAATCCAGCCGGTGCTAGGACACGTTGGACACGGCATCTTCCCCAACTCAATCGAGCTATTGGGGACCGGCGCCGCGGACATCACCGCGGCAATTGCGCGGAGAATACCGCTGTCGTCGGTGCCGGCCGCGATAGTCGAGCCGGCGACTGTGGGTGAGCGGTCGCCGTGGGATCATTGGGTCATGTCAGAAGTCGAGGAAATGGAGGGCTGAGGCGTGAAGGCACTGATCATGGACGGCGAGTGGGCACCGCGAGATCCGGCCAGCCTGAGCGAAGAATCTCTGCGGGAACGGATAGCGCCCGCGCGAGAGGTGTGGCGGAACGTGCATCGGACGATCCAAGATGTGCCGGAACCACGGCTCGGCCCCTTCGAAGTGATCGTTCAACCCAAGGTCACGGCGATCTGCGGATCAGATTTCCTTCGGATGGAGGAGGATGCCGAGGGCTATATGACCCACTGGAGCCGATGCGCTTTTCCCATAATCGCCGGGCACGAGGTTGGCGGCACCGTTGTCGAAGTGGGCAAGAACGTGAAGCAACTGAAAGTCGGCGACCACGTGACGACGGAGGTCGGCAACTATTGCGGTCGGTGCCGGGCCTGCCACGCCGGCATCCTCTCTTATTGCACGAACAATCGCAATCTCGGCTCGGGGGTGCCGGGCGTCTTCGCCGAGTACGTGGCGCTAAGGGCGCGCAGCTGTTGGCGAATCGACGCGTTGCGCGACTCATATTCGAGCGACGAGGAGATGTTCGAGGCGGCGTCGATGACCGAACCGATGGCGACACCGTACTACGACCTGATGGTGCGCGGCGGCGGATTCAAGCCGGGCGAATACCTTGTGTTCTATATGGCCGGGCCGAAGTACTGGCTGCAAGCGGAGCTTGGTATTGGACTGGCCAAGTTCGCCGGCGCCGGCAAGGTGATCGTGGTCGACATGCTGGACGAAGGTTCGCCGGTGCGGCAGCGAGTGTACCGCGAAATGGGAGCGGATCACATTATCAGGGTCCCCGACGCCGCGGCAAAGGGCGATGACGTTGCCGAACAGATAATGGAGTTCACCCACGGGGATGGCGGCGATCTCTACTGGGAGAACGCGAATATGCTCGATCAAACTCTGACACTCACCGTGCAGACGATGGCGCTCGGCGCGAGGTTCATCCAAACGGCCCATACAAAGACCCGCCGCCCGGTCCCGCTCGACGATTTCAGAGCGAAAGGCGGTCAGATTATCGCGTCGGAGGGACACATCGAGCCGGGGACGCTGGGCAAATGCCTGCGAGTGATGGCAGCCGGCGTCGACGTTCGGCCGGCGATCACGAAGCGCTACGAGTTCGACGACCTGGTTGAGGCGTTTCGATTCGGCTTCACCTATCGGGACGGACACGTGGCGATACGCATGCCGGCGTTGTGATTGTAGCGTTGTAAGTCGACGAGGGCCGGCGTGATGCGAGGCGCGGGTGGCCGGCCGATTGAGAAGATAGGATTGAGGAGGAGGACGATGATGAAGAATCGGAACACCAAGACAACAAGAGCTACGGCCTAAGCCTCAATGATAGCCGGTCTCAGGAACGTTTACTCGCTGAGTTGGCCAAGCTGAGGGCAGTGTAGATGCGTGCATGGGAGGGGATAGTCCTTGCCCTGATCGTCGCGGTCATACTGTTCATCATCGCGGGAATCTGGTTCTTCAATTTCGCTTCCGAGGTGATCGACTCAACTACGTGGCGAGTATGATGAGATCAACTGGAGCGTCCCGAGGCGGTGACACGCCCTCCCGTTTTCAAGACGCTTGGCGAACAAGTGTTATAATCTCCATTGTTTTACATATGTAAGTCCCTAACTTTGGTTTTCTGGAACGACATACGCTCTCAATAGAAATGCACAAGATAATGGGTATCATGAAGTCCATCGCGCAGGATGCTACTGGTTCCCAACCCAAGAGAACGGAATACACTTGGGCAATCTTTAGGGAAAGATAACCCTAAGGAAAGGCACACGTAAGGAGGAGCCATTTGTCTCTCGGTGTAGTGGTTAAAGGCCCCGAAGGGGTAGTGTTGGCAGTGGATACCCGGGTAACGATAAACGCCCACAGTCCAAACCTCCCAGGACCACTATTAGTCAATTTCGACAACGCAACCAAACTGCTGACCTTTGGTGAACCGCATGAGTTCGTAGGAGCAGTTACTTATGGTGATGCAACTATAGGTACGAGAACCGCGCATAGCTTCCTAACCGAACTGGAACCTACGTTGGGCGAAACCCGGCTAACGGTTAGTGAATATGCCAAGAGAATCAGCGACTTCTTTCTAGCCCGTTGGAATGAAGCAGGGATGCCTAATGAAATGCCGACAGGCGGCATGGAGTTCATTATCGGGGGCTATAACGAAAACGAACCGTATGGGGAAGTGTGTCTATTTAATGTTCCCCGAACTCCTGATCCACAACCGAGAAATGAAGGAACAAACTTTGGCATGACGTGGGGTGGGCAACTAGAAATAGCTAGCCGCCTCATCCATGGATTCGACCCCAGACTGATTCCTCTAATTGGAGACCAACTCAAAATTCCTCAGAGTAAGATGGAAGGGGTGCAAAAGAAGCTTGTGCCTCATTTGGAGTACAGCATACCTTATGCCTTGTTGCCACTTCAGGACTGCGTGGACCTTGCAACCTTCCTGATCAGGACCACGATAACAGCCCAGAGCTTCGCAATTGCAGTCCGAGGCGTTGGTGGTTCAATAGATGTGGTCGCAATAACAAGAACGCAGGGTGTCAAATGGATTCAGCAGAAGGACCTTCATGGGGAGGTTTAGAGATGTACGCTACCTCGACCAGCACAAGCACAGATACGTGGGACGGTTCTGGCTGGGTCATATCACCAGGCCACAGAATCGGTGTTATAGACGTACCCCCACCGTCGACGGCTGACGCCCTTGTCGCGGAGCCATTCCCCTCAGAGGCTCGATTGGCTTACGTCCTTCAGGTCCTAGATATCGACGAATACTTAGATCTTATCGAAGACCTTAATGTAGCCCGAAAGGCAATAGAGGAATACGCAGCCAACGGAACCGACGGAACTGTCTTGTATAGTGAGTACCGGGACCAGCGATTTGGACGATCGGGCTGATTATGAAGTCAGGTTGTCCCCACACGCTCAGCGTGATTTGGACGGACTTTCGTCCACTGACCTTCGGCGGGTGGATGTCCGAATCAGATCTTTGGCAGGGAATCCCCGCCCCCACGGAGTTCAGAAACTCTGGGAGCAGAGCTATCGGATTCGTGTAGGCCCTTGGAGAATTATCTACATTATTGATGATGACAAACACGTTGTGTTGGTCGACCGGGTTCGGCGTCGGGAGAAAGATACCTATCGTTAATATGAGGTTTAGACGCTCTCTGCGGGTCACAGCTCATGAAATGTGACTTTCTAGGGCTCATAGACCAACAACCAACTCAAAGATGGTTCTGTCTACCGTCAACTTAGGCCCGCAGTGCTCGATGTCGCTAACAGCCAATTATTCTCCCAGTGTGGTTAGGTATATAAGTCCCATATGAATCCTCCTCGCCGGCGCCGCAACAGGTACGTCTCCCAATACCCTACCTTGTCCGTGCTTCAATTGTCTTCGAACCGTAAATGGACCTTCAGCACCATCGTGCCATGATGCTTGCCTTCGGAGAGCGACCTGCGCTTGCCAACCTCCGGCGAATCACATTTGTCGCGTAGCAAGGTATGGCAACCCTCGCTGCTTTCCAAAGTCCAAACTGAGACGCTAACCGCAGGTATGACGAATTTAGGTCCGGAGTGACGAGACCGGCGGGTCTGATGGTCGCCGCCCTTCGCGTCGTGCGGCCCGCGGATAGGCGATCATACCAAAGACTGGGTGCCGAACCGAAAGGATGTAGTGAGCGCGGAACCGACGTGTTCAGGATCAGCGCCGGCGCTGATCAAGCGCGGAGCGCAGCCCGCAGGCGGCACGTCCCGGGTCCGGCGCATCAAGAATTGCCGAGATCACGGCGATTCCGCCGGCTCCTGCCTCAAGGACCGCGCCCACTTGATCAACCCCGATTCCGCCTATCGCGATGACGGGAATAGTAGCCGCGTTTGCCATGATCTTCAGCTCTTCAATATCTCGGCATGGCTCGTTGGGATGCGAACGGGTTGGGAAAAAGTGTCCGAACGTGACCCAATCGGCACCCTCTCTTTCGGCGTTGGCTCCCTCTGACGGGGAATGGACGGACGCACCGATCAGCAATGCGCCGGCGATGCGTTTGGCTACAGATATCGGCAGGCTGCGGCTTCCGAGCTGTACCGCATCCGCGCCTACGGCGAGGCCAACGTCGATCCGGTCATTGACCGCCACGCGCACACCTAGAGGCCGGCAGATTGAGACGATGCGTCGGGATAGTTCGAAGAGGGCTTGAGCGGTTGCCGCATGATCGCGGACCTGGACCAAATCGATACCGCCGCGTGCGGCCGCCTCGACGGCACCGAGGAGCTCTCTGCTCCCTAGCCGCGGATCGGTGACGAGATGGAGCTGGGGGGACTCAGACCGAGACACGCGGAACTTGCACTTGGAACCGATCGAGGCCAAAGGGCGCTAGGTCAGGAGCGATCACTCCGGTGTGGATGGCTTCGGATACTCGACGCCCAGTCAGTGGACCGAGAAGGACCCCGTTGCGATAGTGCGCAGTCGCTACGAGCAAATTGTCCAGGTAGGGAGCCCAACCAACAATCGGGAATCTATCGGGCGCGGCCGGGCGCAGGCCGGCCCAAACACCCTCTATGTTGAACTGCCCGGCCCAAGGCAACTGCTCGAGTGCGGCGGTGGCGAGAGCGCCAACGCCGGCGAGTGTAGGTCGGCGATCGTAGTTGCCTTCTTCTTCGGTCGCGCCCAATATCACCTGGCCGCCGGTCTTGGGAACCAGGTAGCACTCGCCGGTCCAGAGTATGCGTGTCAGCGATCGGCCCAACGCCCGAAGCGTAATGAGCTGTCCCTTTACCGGAGCGACTGGTACTTCGACGCCGGCGGCACGGGCAAGGTCAGTGGACCAGACGCCTGCCGCCAGGACAACGGACTCCGCTTCGAGAACTCCGCCGGGGGTGCGGACCCCTATAGCACGATGACCCTCGACAAGGATCTCGGTCGCCCAAACGCCCTCCGACAGAACTGCCTTGCGCTGGACACTCGCGGCAGCCAGAGCAGCGACCAATCTTTGACTGTGGACCTGAGCCTCGTCGGGAAACCAGAGGCCACCGGCCAGCAGCCGACCAGCGGCTCCACTGAGCAGCGGCTCGAGGGCCCCTAGCTCGTGTGGCTCGAACCACTCGGCCCGCAATCCACGCTTGACCTGCCATTGCATTTGCCGCTTCAGCTCAACTCGCTCGGCCTCATCCAAGGCGAGTCTAAATACTCCTGTCGTACGCCGCTCAACATCAAGCCCAACGCCGTCCTTCAAGTCTTCGGCGAGCTCGACGTGCTCGTCTCTGCCCCGGAGGCATAGATTGAAGAAAGGGTCGTCGTAGTGAGCCTCTACTTGGGGAGCAAGCATGCCGGCCGCCACGCCCGATGCCCCCGAGGCCAAGCGGTCACGTTCGATTAAACGAACGCTGGAACCGGCGAGCGTAAGATGGTAAGCGATCGAGCATCCGATAACGCCTCCCCCGACGATTATGACATTGGGAGAGGGCGTGGCAGTCGGCCGGCCTGGCAAAGAGCGCAACTCGAGCTATCCCTCTATGGGTACCCCTTCCAAGGGGCTGGATGGTATTGCGAAGTCGCTTCGAGGCATGCGTCCGGCAAGATAGCTCATCCTGCCGGAGATGACAGCGTAGCGCATCGCTTCGGCCATAATGTGGGGGTTGTCCGAACGAGAGATCGCAGTGTTGACGAGACAGGCATCAGCGCCGGCTTCCATCGCCTGGGCGGCGTCGGATGCGGCGCCTATACCCGCGTCGACGACAACTGGCACCTGGATCCTTTCGGCAATGCGTCTAATGGCGTCGGGATCAATCACGCCCTGACCCGACCCTATCATAGATCCCAACGGCATCACGGTCGCGGAGCCGGCATCTTCCAATCGGAGTGCCGTTACGAGATCCTGGGTGGTATACGGCAAGACTACGAAGCCCTCTCTAACCAGGATCTTGGCGGCTTCGACTGTGCCGGTTACGTCGGGCCAAAGTGTGCGCTCGTCGCCAATCACTTCTAGCTTTACCCAGTTGGTGCCAAGCGCCTCGCGTGATAATTCAGCCATGAAGACCGCTTGGCGCACGCTGGTAGCTCCGGCTGTGTTGGGCAGAAGGTGATACTTATCTAGGTCTATGGCCGAGAGAACTCCGGCATCCGGCCCGCTTCCATCCACGCCGGTGGTGCGAATCGCCACGGTCACCATTTCGGTGCCGGACGCGGCGAGAGCGGCCCGCAACAGAGCCGGCGACTGGAATCTGCCGGTGCCAGCGAATAGGCGAGACCTGAAGGTCCGGCCGGCGATCGTAAGCGGCATGGGATCAACGAGATTGCCAATGTCTCCGCCGCCGATCGGGCGAACGAGCCGGACATTGTCGCCTTCGATCAGATGGGTTTTCTCCCAATCGAGTCGCCGGACGACTCGTCCGTTTACGGCAACGGCAACGCCTTTGCCGTCGACTCCCTGTGCGGCAACCAGATTGCTTACTGTCTGACCCGCGCCCAACTCAAACGGTTTGCCGTTGACATTAATCGAGACCATTTGGCATTTACTCCAGAACGGTTAAGGAGTCGTGTTCGTCGCTCTCCAACTGCGGTAAAAGTGATGCACTGGAGAACGCCCGCGGCCGATCGAATAGGAATCGCGAATTGCGCCGGTGACGTACTCCTTGGCCTCGGCGACCGCGTCTCGCGGCGAGCGACCCTTGGCCAAACCGGCGGCAATCGCGGAGGCAAACGTGCATCCGGTGCCGTGCGTGTTCTCGGTCGGGATGCGCGGTGCCGGAAATTCTTCGAACTGAGAACCGTCATAAAAGACGTCATTCGCATCTCCCTGGCGGTGCCCTCCCTTTATGACGACGAATTTAGTTCCCAATCTGTGGATTGACTCAGCTGCTTGCCGGATGTCGCGGTCAGACTCAACCGGCCGGCCCAGAAGCGCCTCGGCCTCGGGAAGATTCGGAGTCGCGACGAGCGCGAGGGGTAATAGAACATCTCTCAGCGTCGCTACCGCCTCAGGTTGCAGCAACGGATCCCCACTCTTGGCGACCATCACAGGGTCGACAACTAGATTGACGACTTCATGTTCGCGAATGAGATCGGCAACGACCTCAATAATCGCACTGGTCGAGAGCATGCCTGTCTTCACCGCATCAGCGCCTATGTCTTCCATCACGGCGTCGAATTGCATCGACACCATATCCGGCGGGACGTCGTGTACAGCCGTGACCCCTTTTGTGTTCTGGGCGGTAATCGCGGTGATCACGCTGGCACCGTAAACTCCAAGAGCGGCAAACGACTTGAGGTCTGCTTGGATGCCGGCTCCGCCACCTGAATCAGAGCCGGCAACGGTGAGCGCCTTAGCCATGAATCTGCACTGCCTCCAATGAGCTAGGCCGGGCTTGGGAGACCGCGTTATCCACAATGATACGCAGTTTACGCGACGCGATTACGATATCGCTTGCTCGAAAAACTGCGGCGACGACCGCTACCCCATCCGCGCCGGCCGATAATACCTGACGAGCGTTGTCGATCCCTATTCCGCCAATTCCGACTATAGGCCGGGCGATCAGGGGCTGGAGCTCACGGATCATATTCGGGCCTACCGCGTGGCCGGCATCTTGCTTAGTTTGGGTATCGAACATAGGACCGACGCCAACATAATCGGCAACATCGAGATACTCCGGCCGGGCCTCGTCGCTGTTGCCAACGGATACGCCGATCACTTTCTCGGGCCCCAGCAGGTTCCGGGCGATTGAGGGCGGAAAGTCTTCCTGGCCCAAATGGACACCGTCCGCGTCAAGAGCCAAGGCCAGATCAACCCTGTCGTTGACGATAAACATAACTCCAGCTTCGCTGGTCAATCGCCTCAGAACCCGTCCGGCATCGACGACATCGCTCATCGACGACCGCTTGTCCCGCAACTGAACCGCCGTCACACCGCCGGCGATGGCCTGTTCCACCTGACCGATCAGCCGTGGGCCGGCCGGCGTCAACGGGTCCGTCACGGCGTAGACCCTGAGGGCGTTGCGCAGTTGGCTATAGGCCATGACCGGTTCCCCGGCAACTCGCCTTCACAAAATTGGTGCGACTCGTGGAGCTCAAATCAATCATCATCGAAACGTACACCACTCTGGCGAATAGAAAAAACCGGCCGCCGAGATGGGGGCCGGTTTCAAACATTCCGCCATTCGATCCCTCCGCTGGCATTAACCAGATCAGGTCTCACGGTCGGTGACATCGGCGGTCACCCTCTCAGCCTGGCTAGACCAAGCTCCCGAAGTACACTTGACTCCAGCATAAAAATATCATTGCTGGAAAGTTTGGTCAATAGATGCCGGTTTCAAGTCAGGGCCGTACAATTATCAAGGCGGATGCAAACTATAAGCAACTCACCGCGCTAGGTGGAGACCCAAAAGACCTTGCTTGGCGCGAAGGCATGTCCCATACCCCGAAACGGGGCCGGAATCCAGGGCAGGCAAATCAGTTTTGGCGTTCCATTTCTCCAAGCTGCGCCAAGGCGTTCTCGTCAACCATAATCACCTTGAGCTTCTATCGGAGAAGAGCTAGAATCATAGTACAAATGTCCAGAAGAATGCGAATCAACCAGAGCGCATCTACGAGAAATGAATAAGTGCAAAACAAGCGCCCGGCGGTCAGTGGTCACGCCGAGCCCGCGCGGAAAAAACTACTTTTTGCAAAACAAACTGCCGGCGGCCAGTGATCACAACGAGCGCGTGCGGAAAAAACTACTTTTTGCAAAACAAAGGTCCGTCACCATCAGTCCGGCTAAGTGCCATATGCATGGTCTAGCGGTTGGTGGCGACCCCGAATGGAAACGACGCGATGCTCGCTGACGGGAGAGCTTTCTACTCCGCGCTTGTCTTCCTTATTGGTCGGTCAGATCTATCGGTGCCGGCGGTCTTCGCATACTAGGAGTATCTTTGCTCGAATAGGTGTGCATGCCTTTAGGAAGCGGCCGGATGAGGTCCCATAACCGTCGGGGCCAGCTTGGACGCCATGGGTCCTTGATCCGCCTTATTTGGCGCTCTAGCACCAGATGTCCGTCTTCTCCCCATAAGCGCAGCACGCCGGATTGATTGGCAGATAGCACCGCGCACCAGAATGGGCCTTCTACCGCCAGCGCCAATGGACTGCCGTCCCTCGAGTGGCCTTCACCCCTTGTAGCGATTACAGGTAGTCTGCCACCGAGGAAGCGCCCTATGCCGTATCGAATCGTATCGCAGAAATCACTGCCCGGTAGGAAGTCGTCCGAAGCCGGTGCACGCACAGGTGAGAAGCCAACGCCCAAGAGCGACGCGCTCCTTAACCATAGCGACCCAGTCTGCTTGTCTCTATGGATCGACGCGGTCTGGTCTTCCAGGCTAACCTGCACCAATGGCGGACCCAAGGGGCCTCGTCTCGGTAAACGGTCCGGATAGTGTTCACCGTTCATACCGCAGCTCGATCTTGGACCCTTACGGCGCTAGTCTCAGTCCTCGCCCTGGGCCCTGGTGAATCCCAACTGTCCGTCTATTTCCTCTAGCTTCTCCAGGTGGATCCAACGGTAGTGGCCTTCGATCCGCGTCAACAGGTCGATCACGTGGGTGTTGGTCATCTCACCATTTGAGGAGTCGATAAGAAAACGGCAGCGCCAGTGGTCAACGCAATCGGTCATCGCGCCGGATGCGGGGTAAACCTTGGTGCCGCGATTGGAGATCATCTTTAGGTCCAGGGGCGAGCCGGCAGTCAGACTTTCGACACTTTGACCAACTTGCTCCGCATTCAGTCCAGACTCGATAAACAGGTCCAGACCAACAGATTTGCGATGCGTGGCTTTTACCAAGTCGGGATCCTGGCTTACCTTGGCCACCTTGATCGGCTTGTAATCGCGTACCTGCCACTGCTGCGCCTTGCGGCCGAGCTTGTCAATGATGGCGTCAGTGTACTCAGTTGTCGACGCGTTTCGTTCGTCACCGACGATGTCTCGCGTGAGGTACTTGCCCTCTTCGAGATTCAACAACACCGCGTGCTCGATCGACGAAGCCGCGTCGAACTCTCCAATGTGTCTCAGCATCATTATCGCGGACATGATCACGGCAGTGGGATTGATTACATTCTTGCCGGCATACTTGGGAGCGGTGCCGTGAACGGCCTCAAATATCGCCACTTCGTTGCCTATGTTGGCCGAGGGAGCGTAACCCAATCCTCCGATCAGCGCAGACGCGAGGTCACTGAGGATATCGCCGTTCATGTTGGTCGTGACAATGATATCGAACTGCTCGGGCCTCTTCACAAGCTGATGGGCGCAATTGTCGACGATGATGTGCGTGCTCTCGATGTCAGGATACTCTGTGGCGACATCCTCGAACGTACGCTTCATCATCCCCTCGGTCAGCTTCATGATGTTGGACTTCGTGGCACAGTGGACGATCTCGCGGCCTTCAGCCCGTGCCAGCTCGAATGCGAGGCGGACGACCTTTTCACATCCCTTGCGAGAGATCAGCTTCAGGCCCTGGGCGACGCCGGGTGTCTGCATATACTCGATGCCGGCGTAGACGTCTTCGACGTTTTCGCGGACGACGACAAAGTCGATGCCTCGACCACTGTAAGGAGTACGGACGCCGGGCAACTCTCGCACTGGCCGGAGGTTGCCGTGGGTCTCAAACAGCTTCCGGAGGGTGACGTTGGCGCTCATTTCGCCGGATCCAACCGGGGTATCGAGGGGGCCTTTCAACACAACGCGAGTCTTGTTGATGGATTCGATGGTCGCCGGCGGTACGCCGGAGGCTATCCCCTGCCGGAAAACGGTGCCGCCAGCCTCTTGCATGTCCCATTCGATGTCAACGCCGGTGGCCTCAATAATGCGCAGGGCGGAGAACACGCATTCGGGACCGATGCCATCTCCGGGTAGGACCGTTACGACTCGCTTATTCGATTCACTATTCGCAGGGCTCACTCATCTTCTCCTGGACCAAACAGGTCGATTCCGTCACGAGGGGTGTAAGTGCCGTCGGGGGTTCAATACGGCAATGCTCCGAACTTGGTTCGAATCTGAAGCATGACACAGGCAAGACCGTTGAGCAAGCCCGGCCCAATGCCAAGATTAACTTGTCGTACGTGGATCCGGCTGGTCCAGAATCTTCTTGACCTGCGCTTCCCGATAGCGCTGAATTGCGTCACGGTATTGCGGATATTTCTTGGCAAGGATGGCGGCAGCAAAGAGGGCCGCGTTTACCGCACCTGCTCTGCCGATAGCCAACGTGCCGACTGGAACTCCGGCCGGCATTTGGACGATGGACAAGAGGGAATCAAGACCCTTCAAGGAGGGCGACTCCATCGGAACGCCGAGAACCGGCAGAAGCGTCTTGGCCGCGGTTACGCCGGCGAGGTGGGCGGCACCGCCGGCGCCGGCTATGATGACCTCAAGGCCGCGGCTCTCAGCTGAGTCTGCGTATTCAATTAGCGCATCTGGGGTGCGGTGAGCGGATACGATTCGCACTTCGGCCGGTATGCCAAGACCTTCGAGTGTATCCGAGGCGTGGGACATCGTGCCCCAGTCGGAACTGGATCCCATTATTATGCCAACAAGAGGTTGCAACGTTGCCTCCAAGATATGTATTGCCTGTGAGTAGAGCGAGCTAATGCCGGCCGATTGTCGGAATCTGTCGGCGGCAGACACTTCCTGCGACTCGCGGTCGGAGAATCGCGAGAAGGGCCACGAAACTCCGTTAATTATAGGCGCTGGCCGGCGCACAGGAAAAATAGATCGTCGGGAAGGTTCAGGTTGACGGGATTTGCGGTGGCGTCCTCACGGATTGCGGGTCCCTGGACGCCCACGTTCGCAGAAACCGGCTTTGGCCTCGCGCGGACCGCATGAGGGGATAAGATTGGGCCGGGCGCGGGCGGTGCATGCGGGCGAACTACGAACCACAGCGCCACATTTCCCCCTCCCCACCCCTCTGGATTCCGGCCTTCGCCGGAATGACGAATGGGGGGCCGGATTGGCCTTGAGAGGCTGCCGGAGCGGTCTATCCGGAAGACGAATGGGGGGCCGGATTGGCGCCCGCGAATGGCGAATGAGAGGCTGCCGGAGCGGTCTATCCCGGATCGGAGTCCGGGACATGCTTTCACAGCAATCGCTCATGCCGGCTGCCGCCGGCACGCCAGGGTATGAAAAGCCGGAGTTGTGGCTTGGTATAGCGAATGGGCACGGCGGATTCTGCCACGTCCCACCCCGTCCCCAGCGGGGGACAAGCCCCTCGCCTCGCGAAGTCTTCGACCGCGCTACATTTTCTCATTCCGCCATCGACCATCGGTCTACAATTCGGCACGTTTCGCCGGTGGAGGGCCGGCATCGAGCTTCATGGGAGGGCACATTTTCGTACGACTGCCGCTCGCAAGACTGGATACCGTAAGCCAGAGTTGTTACGAATGGCGGGCTAAGATTGACGCTCGCCGGACAATAGAATAGATTGCTCGTCGATCACAGCATCGTCTTCCGAGGCGGTTCTATCAACAATCCCGATAAACAACGTTCATTTGCAGGTGACCCGTTGCCTCCTGGAGCCTCCAAAGAGAGAGATTTACCAGCCCTGGAAATACGGGCCCGCCACGCCCGCTTTGGCTTGCAACTTCTACAACCGGTTCTCGAGAACGATGCGGTGAGGAACCATGGCAACCTGATTGACTATCTGGCTACTCTCCGATCCTGCTCCAACGAGGCCGAGGATGACGCGCTCCGCACAATAGAGCTATGGGGGGCGTTGGTGCATAGCCTAGCTTGCCTGCCGGAACCAGGGATGGTCGCCGGACTAACGGACGTCGATCGCTGGAGACTGCACATCTTGGAAAGCATCTTGATGTCGGAAACTCCAGTGGGAAGGTTGGCTCAGTCGACGACCGAGCGTGAACCAGTGTCTCCGTCAATCATGCGCATCTTGTCGTCCGACCTATCCGAGCTGCAATGGGTCTACAAATGCGACACCGCCTATCTGGCGAATAAAGTAGCGCGTGTGGCAGAGCGGGCCGGCCTTGGAGGCTCGTTTGAGCCACTGCCGGCCGATTTCATGGCGCGCGCACGCCTTCCGACCAAGCCCACTCCGTTACAGGAAGTAATGTTGCGCTTTGCCAAATCGCCGGAATGGGGAGTAATGGCCGGCCAATTGGTAGAAAGTTACCGGAAAAATGGTACCAGTCACTTCGCCCGTTTTCGGGCATTTCGCTGGAGCGATGACGATGGCGGGAAGCTAGAGGGTGTCTCGTCGCCGGACCCGATCCGCTTGTCCGAGCTGATTGGATATGACGTCGAGCGCCGGCTGCTTCTGGAGAATACCGCCCAATTCGTGGCGGGTTTTGCAGCGAATAACGTGCTGGTCTACGGTGATCGAGGCACGGGCAAGTCGTCGACTGTCAAGGCTCTCTTCAATGAATTTCAGGGACGTGGACTGCGCCTAGTCGAGGTGCCGACGAATCGGCTGGCGGATTTCCCTCGGATAATCGGGATGCTGCGCGGTAAATCCCTGCGTTTCATCGTGTTCGTAGACGACCTGTCGTACGGCGAGAAGGAGAGCGGATACACGGAGTTGAAAGCCCTGCTAGAGGGCGGTTTGGAGGCACAGCCGACGAACGTTCTGCTATACGCGACGTCAAACCGCAGGCACCTTGTACAGGAACGTTTTAGCGACCGATCGGCCTACACCGAAGACGACGACCCGCGCCGGCAAGACACGCTGCAGGAGAAGCTCTCGTTGAGCGACCGGTTCGGAATCACGGTCATCTTCGTAACTCCCGACCAGGAACGCTACCTGGAGATTGTCAGGGGAATCAGCCGGCAGCGCGGTCTTGCAATCGAGCCGGAAGAGCTAAGGCGGCAGGCATTGCAATGGGCGAGCCGGCACAATGGCCTTTCGGGTAGAACGGCGCGCCAGTTCGTCGATCAATTGGCCGGCCGGCTGGCGTTTGAAGAGAGTCGGTCGTCGACAACGAACGATTGAATGAGTCGGGACGCAGTCGCCGGAACGTCAAATTCCGCGCAGTCAGCGTATAGTGGAGCCGCCGGCGTCCACCAGGATAGTAGAGCCGGTCAGCGAGTCGTTGCGAATAGCGAAGAGCACACTCTCGGCGACATCCTCAACGGTGGTCAGACGCTTTAGCGGCAGCGATTGCCGTCGGCGCTCCAGCCCCTCCTTGCCGAAGCGAGCGCCCCATCGCGTCGCCAGCATACCGGGTGCAACTGTATTGACGCGGATTTGAGGTCCGAGCGCTTGCGCCATGCACTTGTTCGTCATCTCAAGAGCGGCCTTCGAAGCAGAATAGGCGATGCTGCTTCCGCCGGGACTCAAACCGGAGCCGGAGGTGATGGTCACGATCACTCCGGCCTCTCTCTCTTGCATATGAGGGACAACTGCCTGGGCACAGAGAAATGGCCCCTTCACATTTACAGCGAAGATCCGATCCCAATCGCTCTCCTTGAGTCCAGCCAGGTCTTTGAAATCAACGAAGACGGTTGTCCCGGCGCAGTTGACGAGAATATCTATGGCGCCGAAGGATGCCACTACCTGCTCGACCATGGAGGCCACCTGTGAGGCACTAGAAACATCGGCTTCGACGGCGACGGCCGCGCCGCCGGCGTCGACTATTTGGGACACGGTCACGCGCGCCTCGTTGGCATCCGGGGCCGGATGGTTTACCGCGACGATTGTGCCGGCGTCAGCCAGCTTCCCGGTGATCGCCCTTCCCAGACCAGTAGCGCCTCCGGTCACTATTGCCACTTTGCCATTAGGGTCCAATCAAAGCACCTCCTAGCGATGCTGGCGCCGAGTCAAAGGCTCATCAGCAGAGACGCAAGTAGGGCGGTCCGTTCCACGAGGGATCGTTTGACGATGTACTCGTCAACCGAGTGAGCGCCGCCGCCTACCGCTCCCAGCCCGTCAAGAGTTGGGGCTCCGACAGCGGCCGTAAAATTTCCATCGCTGCCGCCTCCGGTCGATCCCTCGCGCAGATCCAGTCCCAAATCCGCACCAATTGTTCTCGCTCGCTCGAACAGCGCCGCACTTGCCGAGCTACGTTCCATAGGAGGGCGGTTGATTCCGCCGGCGACGGATAGCCCACACTCAGGATTGTAGAGACCGAGCGCTCTGATAGCGCGGTCTACTCGCTCCGCCTCGACTACCGTCGCGGCGCGAACGTCGACCCTTACGCTTGCCTTTTCAGGTATGACATTCGTAACTGTCCCACCCTCAACTACAGTCGGGCTAACCATGGTGCCTTTGTCGATATCAGCCAGTTCTTCGATGGCGATCACTTGATGGGCCAACTCAACGACGGCATTGGCGCCTTTTTCGGGCTCGACGCCGGCGTGCGCGGCTCGGCCGGATACGTTGACCACGTATTGGCTGCCACCTTTCCGCGCGGTCTTCAATGCTCCGTCCCCGAGAGACGGTTCCAGGACAAGCACGTATTGCGAATCGCGGGCACGCGTCTCAATCAACTGACGCGAATTTCGGCTGCCGATTTCTTCGTCCGGCGTCAATAGGACATGCACGATGCGAGGCGGCCGCATTCCCAGGCTCTCAATCGCTCGGAGGGCAAATTCGATCATGACTATGCCGGACTTCATATCGTAGACGCCTGGTCCGTAAGCGCGGCTGTCGTCCTCGCGATAGGGCATCCGCTTCAACGTACCGACGGGCCACACCGTATCAAAATGACCGATGAGCAGAGCCGGCGGCAGACGGCGATCGACGCCGTCGAATGTTGCGAGCAGTCCATCAACGTCGTCCGGGCCAGGAATGAAATCGACGGTTGCGCCGGCCCGACTGAACTGCTCGCCAAGCATGCGCGCAAGCTCACGTAACGCTGAGTGGTCTGAGCTTGGGGACTCGCATTCGACCAGGGTCCTAAGGGCAGCGAGCATATCCGGCAACTGCGACTCGAGATGGTCAAGCACCGAGAGTTTTTTGCTCAAGTCGCCACCTTCGCACCTGTAGTAATGGACAGACTGCGTATAGTCCGGTCATCGATCAGGTCTTGCTGCGGATGGTACCCGAGACCGGTTCGGTTTGGCACCTGAATAGCTCCTCCGACGGCAAGGATAGGCGGTTCAACTATGTCCCGACGATAGTACTTGTCAGATCCTGAAACGTCTCCTGGGATTGTGAATCCAGGCAACGTAGATATCGCGACGTTCGCCGCTCTACCGACGCCAAACTCGTGCATTCCGCCGCACCACACGGGCACGCCGCGGGCCCTACAGAGATCGTGTACGCGCTTTGCCTCGAGCAAGCCTCCGAGTCGGCTTACTTTAATGTTGATCACGCCGGCGCTGCCGAGATCCAACGCCTTGCGGGCATCCTCGACCGAGTGAATACTCTCATCCAAGCAGACCGGCGTTTCCAGTTCACGTTGAAGCTTGGCGTGGTCGACGATGTCGTCGTGGGCCAAGGGCTGCTCGATCATGAGCAAGTTGAACTGATCCAACTCACGCAGCGTATCTACGTCATCCAATGTGTAGGCCGAGTTCGCGTCGGCCATCAATGGCACGTCGGGGAAGCGCCGGCGGACGATTGCGATCACATCAACGTCGTGGCCGGGTGCGATTTTGAGCTTGATCCGGCGGTATCCTTCTTCCACGTACCGCGCTATCAAACTCATCAACTTGGCGGTGTCGTTCTCGATACCCAAGCTGACGCCGGAGAGGATCTCGCCGCGGGTGCCTCCAAGGGCCCGGTGGAGGGGGACGCCATCAGCCTGGGAGAGCAGATCCCACGCAGCCATCTCCATGCCGGCTTTGGCAAAGTTGTTGCCTTTGACGCGGCGATAGGAAGCGACGAACTGCTCGATTGTTTGCCACTCCCTGTCCACGACTGCCGGAACTATGAAATCCTTGAGAATGTGCCAACAAGTCTCGGTAGTCTCTGGGCAGTAATATGGATCAACGGGGCTGGCGGATTCTCCCCAGCCAACGATACCGTCCGCGTGCGCCTTGATCAGAATGTGGCGCAGGTGCGTCCGGCGGCTGGAGCTGGTCACGAATGGCCGGATGAGTGGCAGCTCTACGACTATTATGTCGACGCGGTCGATCTTCAAGTGCTTGGCTCGCGTTCGAGGACATAGAATCTGCGAGGCCGCTTGCCGGTCCGGTCGGTCGTGAACCGGACAGCTTCGTAGCCACGCGAGAAGTAGCTTTTAAATGCTTTCCGTACAGACGATCTCCAGTCCATCGCAGCTTCCGGAGACTCTTGGCGCAGTTTGACTATGTGGTCCGGAATCTCCATAAGAACGCGATCGTCAACTAAATCGGTCCGGACGTCTGAGACGAGCTCAACTCCACTCGAATCATCAACCGAGATTATCTTTGGCAGATTCTTCACAGGGAAATTCTCGAAGTCGCGTCTCGCGCGTACCTCCCACTCGACAATCAGTCGATCTGTCGGCAGTCCTGCATTTAGTGGATCGGTGCGAGGTCCGTACATATCTTCGACGTATCGGGTTGCAGTCGCGCCAAGCCTGTTTAAGTTGAAGTTGGCGTTGCCGGCATGGAGCGGATCGAACGCCCAGACGATCAAGTCGACATCTCCTTCGGACAACGCGAAGTCGCGTTGGACATCCTTCAATCTCGTCCCGATTTTCCGATCCTGAAAGTCAGGATCGACGCCGGTCAACTGTGAGTAGAGACATGATCGGTTGCGCCATTTTCCCCGGAACGCCATAGACATGCCAACGGCGCGGCCGTCATCCAAGAACGCCCCCAGTACTAGACCGCCGCAATGTTGCACGCTGACCATCGTAGCTACCGGTAAGAGGTACGCTTCTTCTTGGATACCCCACGACCGTCGCTGGACTTCCTGGCATCCGCGAAATTCGCCGGGAGTGGATGCAGGTCGTATTGTTATTTCGGACATCGGTGGAAGTAATAGGGCTCCTTATCACTCGGTTGCCGACCAATTTGCACAGGAAGGATAAAGTCGATTTCGAAACCGAAAAGCGATTCCAGCGGTCAAGTCAGCCGGGTTACACGCATTTATGCCGGCCCCAACAACGTGGGCTCGCAAGACCGACACACGCAACCAATACACTCTCTTGTATACAGCCATCGCGGTGAAATAAGCAAGCGACATTTACTCCAATGCCATGATATAAATTTACTGAAACCAAACATTACTTGCATCGCGGCGGACGTAATGCAGAACGAAAAATAGACGCGTTACGGACTCCGGCTAAGAGGTTGCGATAGCAACCCTCGTAAGGGAAGGTGGAAGGAATTGGCCGAGCCAATAGTGTACTTGAATGGCGAGTTTGTTAGGTACTCAGAAGCGAAGATTCCGGTCGAAGATCGTTCGATCCAATTCGGCGACAGCGTGTACGAGGTAGTCCGCTACTACCGGAAGCATCCGTTTCGAATCGAGCAACACATGCGGAGATTGCAGCGTTCCGCTGATATGATCGAGTTGCCTCTGCCGCCGCTCGATGACTTGATCGCGGCGATGGGAGAAGTAATCCGACGGGAGGGATTGGAGGATGCGACCGTATACATTCAAGTGTCGCGCGGAGTTGCATCACGGTTCCACGGTGTGCCGACGGGCCTGACTCCCACGGTCATCGCCCTTGCGAATCCCGCACCTATTGTCAGGCCCAAGCCATTCATGTCTTGTGTCACGATAGGCGACACGAGGTGGTCGCAGCCGTACATCAAGACGACGTTGCTATTGCCGAACGCGATGGCAAGGGAGCACGCCCGGCGAATGGGAGCGGACGACGCAATAATGGTCCGCGACGGATTGTTGACCGAGGCAAGCGCCTCCAACGTATTCGCCATATTTGGAGATCGCCTGGTTACATCGCCCGTATCCAACTACATACTGCCGGGGATCACTCGAGAGGCGGTGTTGGAGATAGCATGCGCAGATGGGATCACCTGCGAAGAGAGACCGGTTCCAGCAACATCGCTTTACGAAGCGGATGGACTGTTGCTCACTGGCACTACGCCGGAGGTTTCACCGGTCGTCGAGTTGGATAAACGGGCGATCGGTACGGGGCAGCCGCCTCCCCTATACGACAGACTAGCCGAGTTGTTCGACGACGCCGCGCTGGGCGTGCCTAGCGGGGCGTAGGAAAGACCCATAGGCCGGCGAGTGGCGAGTGTCTGTCGACAATTGACGCAGTGGCGGCTCTCGGTCCACCTCCACCGTGAGGTAAGCTGGGGACAAGCCTCAGCGCTACATTCTTGGCTCCACTATCGGCCGCAAACCCACGGTTAGGCAAGTTTAGGGCGCGGGAACGACCAAGTCGGTGGCAGTTGCCCAGGCGCGTCAGGGGATTCTTCTATTTTCGCACCAATGATCTGAGCCGGGCCAGCCGGCGATGGAGTACCGTTTCTCTGTCCGGCCCGGCTCTGGAGCCGCCCCTGCAGTTCCGTTGGGCTGAGGCGGGTCGCAGGCGCTGCCACACACCCGAGCCTGGTTCTCTACACCTACTCCGGCACCTCGTAGACCGGGTCCTTTCCGTCCAGTACGAGCACGACACTCTGTAAAGCCATTTCAGCCATAGCGCGACAGGCGTCGTCGGTGATGCCGGCTATGTGAGGAGATACGATGACGTTGTCCAGATCGAAGAACGGACTGTCCCCGGGCGGTTCTTTTTCAAAGACGTCGAGGCCGGCGCCGGCGATCCAGCCCTCCCGCAGCGCTTTCAACAAAGCCGTTTCGTCTATCAGGGGCCCTCGGGCAGTGTTGACCAAGTACGCAGTTGACTTCATCATCCGCAAACGCTGTTCGTTCATCAAATGGTAGGTGTCTGGGGTGGAGGGTGTATGAAGAGTCACGAAATCCGCCCTGCTGAGCAGGTCTTCCAAGGTTGTCAACTCGACGCCATGCTCCTTGACAAACTCCAAGTTGGGGAAAATCTCATAGGCGAGGACCTGCATATCGAAGCCGCGTCCGCGCAGCGCGACTTGTGTTCCAATCGCGCCGAGGCCGATGATGCCAAGCACTTTGCGGCCAACGTCGGCAGAGACAGGACGTATCCAATTGCCCTCTCGAGTTTTCCGATCATGCCGCACAATCGCGCGGGCCAGCCCGAGAATCAGGGCGAGGGCGTGATCGGCGACCGCTCTTTCGTTAGTTCCGGGGGTTGTTGCAACGCGAACTCCCAGCTCGCGAGCCGCCTTCACATCAATTGCGTCATAGCCGACACCCGGCCGTGAGATCACTTTGAGCCGGGGGCAATGTTCAAGAACGCGCCGGCTGAGTGGATCGCTGCCGGCAATTACCGCGTCGGCATTCTCCAGCAGCTGCATCATCACCTCTTCCGTCCGTTTTTCCGGCACGGCGATGACCAAGTCGTGACGTGAAGAACGACGGAATTCCTCGAACACGTCCGGAGATTGAAAGGCGGCCTGGCTTGTGACTACGATTCGATAACGGGACAAGACTAGATCCTCCAGTCGATTCCTCAAATATTGGGGTTAGTTCGGCGAGCCAAACAATAGCGCAAGCGATTTTGAGAGGCAACCTCTCACGACCACTCGGGGTTTGGCTCAATGAAACACTGCCGGCAGCTAACGCGATCCGGCCAACGGGCGATTACGCCCCAGGCGATTCTATTCTCAGGACATCCGGGCGAAAGCCCAGCGCTATACCCAAGACATCAATGGCGCTTCCAACTTTGGCTATGATATCAACAATCGAGCGCTGAGGGAGACAGGTGGCGGAGCGCAACGTGGCGACAGCCGGCGAACCTCAGGTGTTCCTAGCGGCGCATGGTTGCGCGGCATTCCGCGACAGGCGACAGATTCCGGGAGAGAATACGTCGCTTCTAGTCTCCGGTGGGCCAGGGATGGCCGGCAAGAAATCCACCGTCAATTGGAATAGTCTGGCCATTGATGAATCCGCCGGCCGGACTACACAAGAGGACGGCCATCGCCGCGAGATCTTCGACTATTCCAAATTTACCTTGAAGCGTGTGTTCTTCGATCCAACGGCGGCGCGATGGCGCAATGGACGCCGTCATTGGCGTTTCTATCCACCCTGGGGCGATTCCATTGACCTGGATGTCGTAGGGAGCCCACTCGACCGCCATATTCTTAGTCATCTGGAGAACCGCAGCTTTGGCGGCACCGTATAACGAGATGCCGTGATAGCCTCGATAGCTGGTCATGGAAGCGATATTCAACATTTTGCCGCCGCGTCCTTGTTCGACCATGACACGAGCGACGGCCTGAGACGCGAAGTAAACGGAACGCTGCTGGACGTGGGTGATGAAATCCCAATCATCCGCGGACGCGTCAAGCATGGATACTCGACGCACCGAGCCGGCGACGTTGGCTAATACGTCGATGGAGCCCATCGAGTCGACAGTTGCATCCACCATGGACTGAATGGCGGACAGATCGGAAACGTCTGTCGGCACGACCAAGGCCTTACGCCCCAGCGACTCGACCCGGCGGGAGACCCTTTCGAGGTCGGATACAGTCCGAGCCGCCAACACAACATCGGCGCCGGCCTCGGCAAAGGCCACCGCTATTCCTTCACCTATGCCGTGACTGGCACCGGTGATCAGGGCCACTTTACCGTCAAGCCGCATCTGGTCAATGAATGTCACAGAATCTCTCCAAAGAGCTTAATACACGGAATGATAGCACCTTCCCAATGCAGCAACCGCCTTGTTGGGAAGGTGCCGGCATACCCGGGGATGAAAAATGGTAAAGCCACGGCCAACCCCCCACCCCTTTGGATTCCGGCTCTCGCCGGAATGACGAAACGACTTGCGGGAGTCTATCCCGGATCGGAGTCCGGGACATGCTTTCATAGCAATCGCTCACGCCGGCTGGTGCCTGCACACCAAGGTATGAAAAGCCGGAGTTGTGGCTTGGTACAGCGAATTTACACGGCGGATTCTGCCACCCTGTACGACTGGGCACATGGGTGACACTTAGACCGAGCACATAGGTAACACTTTTGTAGGGGTATACACAACTCGTTTGGCGTGATCGTCCAAGAGCCCGATGATGAGTGGACCGAACTGGATGCTCCAATGCCGATCATCGCTGGGCCTCAGCCCTACTGGTTCACCCCTCAGCGCTTCACTCAGATAGATGGTCTCGCCTCTCCACTTGATCCCTCCATTGCCGCGTACCCTCCGTATCGTCACATCAGCCTCGTACTCAGGTGATCTCAACTCCGCCGGATAAGAACGCAGCGACGGTGCGTAGAGCAGTGCCGGTGGGCGTTGTCCCAGAGCCTCGTGTGGTCTGTGCTCATTATAGACCCGCCGGAACTCGTCGAACGCTCTCTGCTGAGTGCGTATGCTACTTCTGGGTGGAGTTGCAGTCTCAGCCTTGAGAGTGCGGTGCAATCGCTCCAGCCGGCCGTTCTGCTCAGGATGTGCCGGCTCTATACGCTCAGGTAATATGCCCAGCTTGATCCACCACACCGACAGCGAACTCAACCCACCGACTGCCACACTGGCAAAGGGCACACCGTTGTCAGAGCGCATCACCCTGGGCAGTCCGTACTCCCTGAATGCGCGCTCACACACTGCACGCACCTCAGAGCCTCTAGGTCTCTTCAGCCCTTGGCATACCAGCAAACAACGGCTAAAGCCGTCCTGGATAGTCAATGGGTCTATCCTGACCCCATCTTCCGTCCGAAACCAACCCTTGAAATCGATCGACCATACGTCGTTCGGCCTCTCAGCTGCTGCGAACGGCTCACTCCAAGGCGCAGTGTGCCTACGGCGCTTGCGTCGACCCACCAGCCCGGCACGGTCCAGTATCTGTCCTGCCGTGCTCGACGCCGGCCAATTCATCCAAGGCTCCACACGACCCAGCCAGGCAACCAGCTTCTTAGGACCCCAGGTTGGGTGCTCTCCTTTGGCCCTGATCAGCCTCTCTATCACTGGCTGTGGCGTGGAGTTGGGATGAGTGTGCGGTGCTCGACTTCGATCTCCCAATCCCCCCAATCCCCACAGCTTGAAGCGCTCCACCCGCTTATACCCTGTCTTGCGACTAATACTGAATTGACGACACAGCTCTGTGAAAGTGTCTTCTCCCCCTTTCCATCGTAGTATGAAACGGATTTGCTCTTGCTCTCGACTCGTATCTTTCCAGGGCAACATCTGGCCTCCAATGATCGGTTGTTCCGATCTTGTACCACTTTGTTACCCATGTGCTCGGTTTTTCTGTTACCTATGTGCCCAGTCTGTACCCCCCCCACCCCGACCCCTGCGGGGGACAAGCCCCTCGCCTCGCGAAGTCTTCGACCGCGCTACATTTTCTCATTCCCCCATCGACCATCGGTCTACCATTCGGCACATTTCGCCCATGGAGAGGCGCCCTCGAGGTTGATGGTAGCGTCTGTCTTGGTCCCAACTGTTCGAACGATTGAGTATAGAATCTGGAGACAATCCTATGAGAAATCCATCACCCTCTCCTGGACTGTCGCGCAATTCATTGAAGACATCAATCATCGCCGTTGCGTTGCTCTATTTGCTATTGGCGCTGGTCTCCTGCACACCGACGAAGCCGGCAGAAACAACGCCGATCAGCCAAGCACCAGCGCCAACACGAATCGCTCGGTCAACGTCGCCGGCCATTCCAACCGCTACCAATACGACCCGTTCTACTCCAACTCTCACAACGGAACCCGCCACGTCGGCCACACGAGCGCGGTCCACATCTTCGCCGACCCCATCTAAGGTCGCTGACCGGCCATCTAGTCCCTATCCGGCGGCTGCTACACGAACACCAACCCTGACACCGAATCCGGTGATCCGTAGCGGGTCGCCGACGAGGGCAATCGCGACCGATACGCCGGCCCAACCATCACCCACCGTAACCGAGACACTTGCAACTCCGACGGTTACGGCAACCAGCATCCCAAGCCCGACATCTCCGCCGGCAACCAAGACCGCAGTGCCAATCGAACCAATCGGACCGATGAAAGTCGAACAGGCCTTTCCGAACCTGGCATTCGAGAGACCCGTGTTTCTCACCCACGCCGGAGACGGCTCGAATCGGCTGTTTGTCGTGGAGCAAGCCGGCCGCATTTACGTTTTCCCGAACGATGACTCCACACGCGGAGCCGAAATATTCTTGGACATTTCCGACCGCGTCAGTCGTTCGGCGAACGAAGAAGGCTTGCTTGGCCTGGCATTCCACCCGGAATATTTGTACAACGGTGTCTTGTACGTGTACTACTCGGCAGCCAACCCCAGGCGATCGGTCCTTTCACGGTTCGCCGTGGACGATTCGGAGCCGAATCGAGCCATTCAGGCGAGTGAGCAGGTGATTCTCGAGGTTGCCCAGCCTTACGGGAATCACAATGGGGGAGCCTTGGTTTTCGGACCTGACGGCTACCTGTACGTCGGGCTTGGTGACGGAGGATCAGGCGGCGACCCACAGGGACACGGACAGAACTTGGGCACTCTGCTGGGATCGATCATCAGGATCGACCCCGACGCTCCTGCGGACGGCAAACTCTACGGGATCCCCATCGGCAATCCATTCTCGAATCGAGACGGCGCCCGAGGCGAGATCTTTGCTTACGGTCTGCGGAATCCGTGGAGGTTCAGCTTCGATTCGGTAACCAAACTATTGTGGGTTGGCGACGTCGGTCAAAATGCGATCGAGGAGATCGACATAGTCGCGTCGGGGCTCAACTATGGCTGGAACATTATGGAGGGATCGCACTGTTTTTCGCCTCGCTCGGGCTGCGCCACCAGCGGGCTAGAGATGCCGGTCGTCGAATACGATCATAGCGAGGGATGCTCGGTCACCGGCGGGTACGTATACCGCGGAAAACGTCTGGCGATGCTTTATGGAGCCTACGTCTACGGAGACTTTTGCACCGGTAGGATATGGGGCCTCCGGTTTGATAACGGACGGGTAGCCGAGCACAGGCGCATAGTCGATTCGGGGCCGCAGATTTCTTCGTTTGGAGTCGACGAAGCGGGCGAATTGTATATCACCGCGTTCGATGGACGGCTGTACCGATTCGAGGCTGACCGGTAGCACGAGCCGACGGCTTGATTGTCCAGCAAACTCGCATTCGTCCAACTGAGTAGAGGGGCTGATCAATGAATGCCGGAGTAGAGCGAGACTAGCCGGCCAGATACCTCCGGACGCGGAAATTTCACTGAGGTGCGATGAAGCCGGCGACCTGCTTGAGTAGACCGGCATCGCCGCTCAATTGCGCTGCACGGGATTCTCGAAATAGAATCTAAAGACCCCACCAATCAACACCACACAATGGATGCGCAACCGAGTTGGAATCCTACCCGAGCATCGGCCTGATTGCCGACACACACGAGATGAGGTCCCCGACCTCTTTCGGGCCGGCGATGGAGGCCTTGGATGCCGAATTGAATGTGCACTTGGGCGACGTGGGAAGCTCACCGACTATCGTTGGACTGGTAGACGCTTTCAAAAAGATGCACGGCGAAGTCGAGATGACGGGCCCCCAGCGTGCCAAGTTCAACGATTCAATAGCGAGAGGCCGGTCACCGGTTCGCGCCTATCTGGAATCGTGGCTGAAGATTTGGCCGGAACTGGACGAAATCCGCATCAGAGAGACGATTGAGCATTGCAGCCAAGTACTGAATGCTTGGAGCTCGCTCCGTCGCCCCTACATTGTCACCGGAAATGTCGATCGAAACTGGCTGCAACATCCGACAGCACGAGCACTCTTCGACGAGAGCGGCGCAGCATTGGTAGAACAACCTAGACTCTTCGATTACGGGCGGGTGAAGTTCCTACTCTGGCCTTCGATGAGTCCGAAAACCGAACGCGAACGGCTCGAGATGGATCAGAAGGTCGCGCAGATTGGCCGGAAACTAGGGGCTTGTGATTTGCTTGTAGTGTTCATCCACGAACAGCTATTCCGGGGTCCAGTTCCCTCCCGATATCTCGCAAACCTGACAGTTGCAGGGTTGGCTCACAGCACCGTGCCGCATTACGCACCGAATCCAACACGGCGCGAACTTTGTCGTCTGCTCGCCGCGCTACCGGCGGAATGTCACGTTGCGGCGTTTTCAGGTCACATCCACGACCGCCAGGAGGTAATCGCCGCAGGAGTTGGGTACTTGCCGGAGGGTCCGAACGGAGGGCTACTGCTGCGACTGCCGCCGGGCAGCGGCCACGATCGGCGCCATATCGAGTGTTTCTGCTTGCCGGCAGGCGTACCTGCCAGGCTGGAAGTATGCCCTGAGCGAGCGGTCTTCGGTCTTGTGGAAACTGCCGGCAGATTGGTGGGGTAGAGGGATGGAAAGGCGAAGAAGCAGCTATTCTTACCAGTTCAAGCTGCTTACGATCTTCGCCATTGCGGCGGCTGTCTCGGTCGGGTTCTTTTCGCCAAACATCGTATCATTTTTCGATGGTGAGGCGGTCGAAGAAACTGCTCAACGACCCGAAGTGGCTGCCGCGCCGAGCGTGCCGGTCGCAGTAACCTTTACACCGATTCCACCGACGGTGACGCCTACGTTCACCAATACACCGGTGCCGCCCACGGCAACTGCCACGAGCACTGTTACTCCCACCCCAACACCCGAGCCAACCTCGACACCGATAAAGACTCACACAATCCAACCGGGTGAGGCCCTGTGGGAGATAGCTGAACGCTACGGCGTAGACGTCGAGGATTTGATCGAACTGAACGACATTGAAGACCCTGACCATTTGATTCCTGGAGAGGAGCTCAAGCTACCGCCACAATAATGTTACTCTGCTGCATATCGCGTGCTATCCTTTGGGAGCGTGTTGTGCAATCTATAGTTGGTGAGCTTTCCTGGACATGCCAGTGATCACTGTAAGAGTCAGGCTATTTGCCGCCTACCGGGAAGCGGTCGGTCGCAGCGAACTCTTGATCGAAGCACCGGACAAGGCAAGAGTTAGCTGGCTAATCCGCGAGGTTGTGCGTCAACACCCGCAAGTCGAGGAACGCTTGACCCGGGCGGCATACGCGGTAAACCGCGACCACGCGGATCCTGATCGCGTGCTTGCCGATGGCGACGAAGTAGTTTTCATACCCCCAGTTTCAGGAGGATCAGGTAGTGGCCGTAGTCGAAACAGCGCTTTTTCGAATTACGACTGAGCGAATCGATCCCGAGGCGGTCAGGTCGCTAGTTGAACACGACGGCGCCGGAGCTATCGTCCTATTCCATGGAGTGGTAAGGAATCGAGCACTGAGTGGGCGCCAGGTTACGCATCTGGATTACGAGGCGTATCCCGAAATGGCCGAAGAAAAGATGTCCGAAATAGGTCGAGAAATCAAGGAACGGTACGACGTAAAGCAGGTCGCGATTGTACATCGAGTCGGCCGTTTGGCCTTAGGGGAAGCAAGCGTCGTAATTGCTGTATCGAGCGCGAGGCGCAGAAGCGCATTCGAAGCCAGCGAATACGCTATCGACAGGCTCAAAGAGATAGTTCCCATTTGGAAGAAAGAAATAGGGCCGGACGGCCAGAGTTGGGTGGAGTAAAAATGTCCCTTTTAGAGTTGCGCCGGAGGATCTAAAACGAAAGATAGCATAAACCTCCGAAGATTCCGGGGCGCCTGCCAGCAATACCGCGAGGATTGGCGGGTGGAGAACGCGCTTTATCGCAGTTGCTGCCTACTCGACATGCCGCCGGAGACTCTTGAAGAACAGAATCTCTGTATGACCAGCCCTAAGGTATGCTGGCGCTTCGACAACAAGAAACGGGCAAAAAGCCGGCAGCCAAAGTCTCCGCCGTAACTGTTCAGATTTGGAGGTATTTTTCTCCTCAATGCCCACGAACTAACAAGGCCAAATCGCCATTCGGGAACTCAGTCGACAGTCAAGCGGGAGATTCAAACCTATCGACGTCAATATCATGAGCCGGCCGACCTCATCCCCTCGCCTTGCGTAGTCTTCGACCTGGCCCCCTTCTCCTCGCCAGGAGAAGGGGGAACTTTATTGTGGGGGACACCCCCACGTCCCCCGTCAAGGGCGAAGCCCTTGCAACCCGTTCCTGGCTTTCGCCGATGAGAGGCCCTCCCCGGTAGTAGAGCCTTATCGGTGCGATACCGCTCCCATACGGAGCAGGTACCCCTGAATCTGAACACTTACTCTCCGCCCATCAGCGTTGACTGAGATTGGGGGCGCCGGTATACTCAACTCGCTAACGTCTATGCGGGTGTGGCGGAACTGGTAGACGCGCCAGCTTGAGGGGCTGTTGGGATAGATAGTCCCGTGGAGGTTCGAGTCCTCTCACCCGCACCAAACGAGCGCGGGCAAAGCGGAAGTGGCTCAGTGGTAGAGCATCTCCTTGCCAAGGAGAGGGTCACGGGTTCGAATCCCGTCTTCCGCTCCAAAGGCGACGTGGCCAAGTGGTTAAGGCGGGGGTCTGCAAAATCCCTATCGGCGGTTCGAATCCGCCCGTCGCCTCCGTCTCCGCTGCGCCGGCCGAAGTGGCGGAACAGGCAGACGCGACGGTCTCAAAAACCGTTGGGGGGCAACCCCCTTGTGGGTTCGACTCCCACCTTCGGCACCCTGTTACCCTATCAAATTTGGGAATCGGGCCATTTCTCCGACCAAATTGGTGATACCACCGGCAGTTCCTGTGGCGTGAATCGAAGCTTAGATACCGAATAAGAGCACGGACTTCGATGGTCATAGATGGGACAGTTGGTGTAGATGACCAGAATCGCGGGGGCTATCCGTGTCTTAAGCGGCCACAAATGGGTCCCAGTGTGCGGGTGATGTTGCCTTGCAACTAGTAAGGAGGCAAACCCGAACTACAGTTCCAAATCGACGATGAGTGTGGGCTGCTCAGCCGGATTGTCGGTTCATACTGTCACCCTCGACAATTCACATCACGAACGCTTGGGCGCGATATGCTGGCCAACTGCGTCCCGGCCAGACGATAGTTTTGAGCCTAACCGGCCCCGGACTGCGCCGTCATCAAGCGAGGGCGACTGGCAAGAGTCCAACGGCACAGGATGACTACGATAGAGGATCGGAACCTTGGAGATCGAAGTCGGCCGTTGTCAGCCGTGCCGATGGATACCCGCGTCGTTCTTTGGTCCTTTTGCGTCCTGTTCGGTCTAATCGCAGCATCCCTTTCAGGATATTATTACGGGCTGAGCGACCACGCGATACAACTACCCCTTAATATTCCGCCTCATCGATCCCGGCTACCTGACCAACGACTTTTTCGTGAATTCAGCGTCCGGCTTTGGCCCAGCTTTTTTCTACCGCCACCTGCTCGCGTTCTTGGGCAGATTCGTCCCACTTCACGTCGCAATGGCGGTATTGTGGCTGTTTGCATTTATTGCCGTAATCTTGGTAACCGCGTTTACGGCCAAGGACGTGACCGGTTCTGTGCTTGGAGGAATGATTGCGGCGATCTTGATCACACTGTCCGCTCCCTTTGCCTTGGGCTCCGCGGCGACTGTATTCGAACCCTCGCTCATACCTCGTTTTCTTGCCATGCCATTCGGCTTGTTTGCAATTTGGAAGGGAATCCGAGATCAACCAATCATAGCGGCAACCGCGTCAATCCCGGCGATCCTCGTCCAACCTGCGATCGGACTTGAGACGGTAGGGCTAGCTCTGGCAGCAACTGCGGCGAACCGTCTTTTCCATTGGCGGACGCGACGTGACTTCACCTTCCGCCAACTGCGGAACTTGGGTATAGGAGTTCTCATTGTGGGACTTACCACCCTGTTGTGGATTGTTCCGACGATTGCGACGCGAGCCAGCTTCTCCTTGGCGACGGACGATCTAGTGCGCATATATGCCCACTTCCGGGTTCCGCATCATCTGGTTCCAAGTTCGTGGGACGTTGGGCAGTGGGCTCTAGGGGCGGGATTCGCGATTGCACTCGCCATCGCACTGGTCGAGATGTTTCGTACGGACAAGTCTTCGGGCCCAACAAGGCGCGAACAATTGGGCATCGGGTTCGCGATTACCTCTATATTCGTAGTCATCGCGGTCGCCCTGGTTGGAGGGTACATATTTGTAGAAGTAATCCCGACGCGATTGGCGGTGATGGCCCAGACGTTCAGAATGGTTGCTGTAGCCGCCTGGCTTGGCTGGATTGTTATAGCCGGACTGATAGCCAAATTGCTGATCGCGAGAACGTGGCAATGGGCCGCCTTGTTCGTAGTAAGCGCTGTTAGCGCTCCAACTCTGCTCGTCTACAAGGGCATCACATTCGCCGCTTCCAGGCTGGATGGCGGATCTATGATGAGATCGACGGTCTTCTTCGCTGGCGTCGCAGTGTTTATCGTTGACACGCTGGTGGTGGCCACCGAAGTATTGATAGGCGTGCCCAAGGTTCGCGACCTGCTCTTGATCTCTCTTGGATTCCTGGTCGTACTGATGATTGCGATGAGTCGCAGGCTCACCGCCGCAGCCTTGGTGACCCTTGGAGGTGCTCTGGTTATGGTATCTACGAGCCTTGCACTGGAACGTTACGACGTTCTCCCGAAGAACATCCCCGGAGTCTCTTCTTATCTCTCCTACACTCAGCCCATCCTTACACTGGATGAGGCCGTGGACCACGCTTGGCACGACAACCCCCACACAGTAGATCTAGCTACGGTGGCAAGAGAGAATACTGGTCCCGAGGCTGTGTTTCTTATACCCTGGGGCTGGGACTGGCAGTACTGGCGCCTGTTTACGGAAAGGGCTGTCGTGGTGGACTTTAAGGCCTTCCCCTTCCAGGACGAGGGGATGGAGGAGTGGTACGGGCGCTACCTCGACATCTACGACGAGGGCGCTGGATATCCTTACGACGTGACCGAGAGCGAGTTGCTCGAACTGCAGCGTAGGTATGGGTTCCACTGTGCCGTGCTGCCGTTGGGAGCCGGCGTGTCGTTTCCGGTACTGGCAACCTCAGGGGACTGGAAGCTTGTCCAGGTTGCGGAAAGCGTCCCCTAACATACCGTTGACATCCACGG
Source organism: Chloroflexota bacterium (assembly GCA_965220775.1). Taxonomy (GTDB): domain Bacteria; phylum Chloroflexota; class UBA6077; order FW602-bin22; family JBCLEL01. Next base: position 1,972,683 of record OZ244845.1, on the reverse strand, counting down.
TGCGGAGCGGTCTGCGACATTTGGCCGATACAGACACCAATTGCGGCGCGACCGCGTGCGACATCACAGCCTACAGACCATCGAGAACTTGGCTTATAATGTTGCAAGAGGACGCGTGGGAAACGCAGGGGCCCAATTAGCAATCCTGCCTATTGCCATGGTGCCCACGGGCTATGCGATGCCGGATGGTGTAACGGTAACACAGCAGACTTTGGATCTGTAGTTCTAGGTTCGAATCCTAGTCCGGCAGCCAGCAACCCCTCTGCAATAGACCCTAATCTGTATTTCGCTCTGCTTAGAGTAGCGACGCGGGTCGTGCTCGACCTCCTGGTAGTTAGTCTTTGCCGTAGCCGACTTTGGACCAATGCCGGCTACGGCAAAGTATATCCGGTCAAAGCTCTAGTGACTGGGGCCGGTTTGGAGGTGAGCCGGTGGTCCCCGGAAGTCCGATACCGAGCGAGTTTTCCACATTCAGTTGAAAGTGTGGATTAAACCATCCGGAGTTCTGTGGAAACTTGTTCATGAATGAACCGCCGGCTGCACCAGAAACACGACAGTCTCCCACGCCTCCCCCTGGATTCCGGCCCCGTATCGGGGTATGGGGCATGCATTCGATTGCCGGAATCACCTATGGCCTTGGAAAGGCCACGTAAGGGGACGAAATTGGTGGGACGCCGGTCGGTACGACCAGGGCGGGCTGCACGCCGTGCCCTTGGCCGGGGACAAGCCCCAGCGCTACATTTTCTCCCCCCAGCGTCGACTGTAAATCCACGGTTCGGCAAGTTTGGGGTGTGGGGAGGTGCCCTCGCGGTTGATCGGAGCGCCTATTCTCGTAGCGATCGCATGGGCCGGTTGCCTTCGAAAATTAGCGCCGCCCACGCCTCTCCTGGATTCTGGCCTTCGCCGGGATTACGCCCAAAGTGGGCGGATCGCGTCGTGTGGAGTAGCAGGGCGAAATACTGTCAGGTGTTTATTGAAGAGGTAGGCAGGCTGCCGGACTAGGATTCGAACCTAGAACAACTGATCCAGAGTCAGCCGTGTTACCGTTACACCATCCGGCAAGGGCGAGACTCGATCATTATAGGCGAGACGCGGAAGCGCTTCAAAGCAAAATCCTCAAAGATCGCCACCAAGTAGCTGTATCGCTTTGTTCAGGCGGTCCACGGTGCGTCCGCGCCCAAGCACTTCCATTGACGCGAATAGCGGCGGAGCGATCTTCTGGCCGGTTATCGCAATCCTGAGAGCGCCAAAAAACCGCCCCACCTTCCAGTTGTTCTTCGCGGCGACGCCTCGGAATCGAGCCTCTATATGTTCTGCAGCGATTTCAGTCGCCGCCTCGATCTCTTCTAGGGCGATTGCCAAAGCGGTCTTAGTCGTGATTGCGTCCCACCCTTTCGGTACAAGGAGAGCCGGATCGTAATCTACACGCTCGTTGAAGAGAAAACCGGTCAGCGGAACCGCATCCGTCAAACGCTTCATTCGCTCCTGGATGTGGGGTGCGATAGCCTCGACTATGGGAAGCGCATTACTCTCGCCTCCCGCGGGTTCTACTAGGCCGGCTCGGTCGAAAAATGGGTAGAGTCTGTCGGCAAGCTCCGAGGGCGGAAGCTGGCGGATATAGTATCCATTCATCCAGTCCAGCTTCTCGATATCAAACAACCCAGGATTCTTGCCAATCCGGTCTAAATCGAACTCTTGGATGAGCCGGTTTACGCTGAATACGTCAGTCTTTTCGTCCAGCGCCCAGCCAAGTAAAGCCATATAGTTGATCATTGCCTCAGGCAAGTAGCCGTTATCGCGGTAGTGCAGCGCATCGACCGCGCCGTGGCGTTTGCTCAGTTTACTGCGATCTCTTCCCACGATATTCGGAGTATGAACCATTATCGGCGGCTCCCAACCGAAGGCTTGATAGAGCAATGTGTGCTTTGGAGCGCTGCTAATCCAATCTTCGCCTCGAATTACGTGGCTGATCTCCATCACGTGGTCGTCGATCACACTTGCGGATTGATAGGTGGGCCAACCGTCCGACTTGAGGAGGACATGGTCGTCCAAAACTGCGTGTTCGAAGGTGATCTCACCGCGCAGGCGATCGACGAAAGTCGTGGATCCTTCAATGGGCGTAGCGAATCGGACAACCGACGGCAACTTAACGGCGTCTTTGGCTCCGCGTTCGGGATCTGAGAGATAGCGACATTTCCGGTCATAACGCGGCGGCTGCTTGAGCGAGCGCTGTATCTGACGCATCTGTTTGAGGCGCTCGGGGGTGCAATAGCAATGATAAGCTTTGCCGGATTTCAGGAGGTGGTCTACGTGACCACGGTACAGATCCAGCCTCTGGGACTGAACGTAGGGGCCGAATGGCCCTCCGACACCTGGACCTTCGTCCCAGTCGATGCCCAGCCAACTAAGGCTATCCAGGATGGCTTGTTGAGACCCAGGAACCACACGAGCCTGGTCGGTGTCTTCGATGCGGAGCACGAACTTTCCGCCCTCGTGGCGAGCATAAAGCCAGTTAAACAGAGCTGTACGGATGTTGCCGATATGCGGCGCTCCGGTTGGTGAAGGGGCAAAGCGAACTCGAACTTTTGAGTGATCGTCCAAATTAGAATCCTGTCTTGAGATTGACCTCGCCTGAGAATGACGCGTTTCGACCGCGGGAAAGGTTGTTACAGAGCCATTTTACGAGAAACGGCGCTGTGCCGATGAGCTATTTGGCCTCAACATTGGCACACAATTCGCACGTGTCGGTGTCAGGAGTCGGCAAGCCGGAGCGCGTCACCCAGGTCCGGCGGCAGGCCTGATCGAAATACAACGCGATCTCCGCTCTTTGGATGGCTAAACTCCAAATGGTTGGCGTGCAAGAATTGGCGCCCCAGCCCAATCTCTCCGGCGATGCCGCCATAAACCGGATCGCCGGCGACCGGGTGTCCGATCGCGTGGAGATGCACACGGATTTGATGGGTGCGACCGGTCTCGAGGCGCACGTTTAAGAGCGAGTAACGGCCGGATTGCCGTAAGACCGCGTAGTGGGTAACGGCCGGGCGGCCACGTACCACAACCGCCATTTTCGTTCGATCCCCAGGCGAGCGGCCAATTGGCGCTTCGATGGTGGCCTCCGGTTCAACCGGGAGACCATGCACTAACGCTAGATATTGCTTGAGTACGGTGCGGGACTTAAGCTGGCCCGGGATGGAGTCAGCGGCCCGCTCGCTTAACGCGATTACCATCAAGCCGGAGGTGTCGCGGTCAAGTCGATGAACGATTGCGGGAAGTTGGTTCTCGCCTCCCGAGAGCTGGGGGTATCGGGCTACCAACGCGTTTAGCAGAGTATCTTGTTGGTGTCCCTTGGAGGGATGGACAACCAAGCCGGCCGGCTTGTCGATGACGACAATATCATCGTCTTCGTGCAAGACGTCGAGAGGTAAGTCGAGCGGAGCAAGTCCGGATGGAGATGGAGCCGGCTCAAGAATCAAAAGCTGTTCGCCGCCACGCAATAACAGGGATTGCGATAGAGGGACGTTGTCCCTTAGCACCAATCCGGCATCGATCATTCGCCGCCATTGCGACCGGCTGTGCATAGGAAAAGACTGAGCCAAATAGCGATCGAGGCGGACGCCGGCTTGTTGATCCTGAACTTTTACTAGATGAAGACCGCCGGCGGATTCGGATTGGGCAGCGGTTCGCGGCGTGTAGTCAGTCAAGCCTTCTTGGGTGAACAAGGCGACTGATCCGCCTCAATTCGATCGAAGTTTGCGAGACTATTCGACGGAAACTTCCTTCGTCAATGTTATCGATCGTGCGCCTATGCACGACTCGCTGTACCTGTTCCAGAGAGGACCGCTCACACTCGGTCATGAACCAGGAGTTTTCAAGCGCCCGTCGAACCAATTCATCACAACGAATGACGTTGAGGCCGGCCCGGCGCAACACCTGGACTTCGTAAAAAGACAAGGCGACATTGGTTCCGAGTGTATCGTCCATTACGCTACCGGAATGGGTGTCGGTTTGTTCGTTCCGAAAGGGAGTCTAATTGATAGACGCGCTTTTGACAACAGCGATCAGCGCAGCCAGTCCTATCTACGGGAGTGCGACGCCGAGCGTCGAATTCTCCGACGACTCTTCGTGCGTGAACTAGAACGCTCGGCTATCCTAGGCTTATTGACGGGAATCACCATGGCCCTGCGGGATCCGCATAAGAGGATGAAATTGGGACCGCGGTGGGCAGTGCAACGGGGGCGAACTGGCGGGGTGCCCTAAGCTGGGGACAAGCTCCAGCGCTACATTTTTCTGCCCGCGCTACCTGATGTCATTTCAGGATTCGGCAAAGCCAGGTTGGGAAAAGTTGCCCTTTAAATTGATTGGAGCGTCTATTTTCATAGCGAATCACTCGATGTTCTATGAGGCTAGTACCTCGAGCTTTGCCGCCTTGAGCGCCTTGCCCCAACTCGGGAAAGCATCAAGGAACGTCCGAGCGTCATATTCGGTATGAACCGCAACGTCCTCAGGAGTCGGCAGCCGGCCCAATCTGGCGGCCAGATGACGCAACTCCAATTGCAACTCCTTTTTCGTGTGTTTGCGCCTCGATCTGCGAAGGCTCTCGCGCCGGAGGTTGCCATGGTCACTGACTTCGGCGATCTTACGTCGCGTTAGGTCGACGTAGAACTCATCGACATCGATCGCCACATAGCGCCGGCCCAGCTTGGTAGCGATGACAGGGGTGGTGCCAGCGCCGCACAGTGCGTCGAGGACAACGTCGCCCGGATTTGTCGACAGGCGGATAATGCGCTCCATCAAGGCGTCGGGAAGCTGGCAAGGGTGATGATCGCGGTCTCTTCTATGCTTGATACGATGAATGTCCCACCAAAGGTCCGTCAGCGGTTCCTTTTCGTCTACCTGCCTGACCGTGCGGCGCCGGATGCAGGATCCGCGCAGGCAATACACGCGGGAGTCGATATCCCCGACATCTTCGTAATTGAAAGTGAATCGCGTGGGATGTTTAGTACAGAAGAGAAGTCCGTAGTGGGCCGGCATCAGCTTTCCACGGGGTTCGGAAAGCGCATCCCATACGATCCAGTTTTGTAGATGCATCCGCTGCCGGAGGAATTTTGCGTGATGCATGGTCCACCGGGGCAAGTTTAGGACATAGAGCGATCCGGTTGGCTTCAGCACCCGGACATACTGCGCCAACCACGCCTCACACCAAGACAGGTATCGATCCTTGTCGAGCTCGTCATCATAAGAACTGTAAGACTTATCAAGGTTGTATGGAGGATCCGCGAACGCCAGGTCCACGGAGTCATCCGGATACTGAGCCAGGACTTCAACCGCGTCACCGCAATGGACAACGTCGGTCATGGTTTCGCCTAGCTCGCTTGCCAAAGACAGTTGATCTATCACGAGGCTCTTTGCATCAATCGGGCTCGTAGATTCCCGTGGCGAGGAGCGGTTCGCATTGGGCGGGGCATCAAAGGATACCGTGGAACGCGGACTTTCTTCAGAACCAATGCCTTCGGCCGGCCCAACGATCCCGGAGAGCCTGTTATTGGGACTGTTTCCAAGGGATTTATGGTCCACCATCGCAAAAATCGTCTCCAAGGACGGTCGCGATATCTGCGAGCAGTTATCAGTGATTGGCAACTCCTTCCAAACGTCCGAGATGACGCGACCAGATGGATGCATAAGGTGCGCCTTGCCGCCCCAGTCCTTCAACGGTCTCTTGCAGTGTTCGCAGTGTTGATGTGGGAAACGGGTTTGCTTTACATCGAAACGGCCATTGCCCTTGTTGAACAGGAGGAGACCGGCGTGAACCGTCGGCAGGCCAGGTTGATCTGAAAGTATCGTGGATTCGAGTGCGATCCAGTACTTGAATTCCAAGAGCCCATCTAGATGGACTCCCAACTCCGGCAGGTAATCGGGTAGTCCCTGCACAAAGAGTAATCCGCCAGGCCGGAGCGCTCTTGCAGACTCGTCCAAGTGGAGCTTCAATGCGGGGATATCGCAAGCATCCAGAGCAGAGGAGACCACTACAATGAAGTCTACGGAACTGTCTTCAGCTCTTCGAAGAACCGAGATCATCTCGCTAGACTTGGGATACACGATTGCCATGTATCTCTCCTGTACGAAGTTTGTGCACTACCGCTAGGAGATATAGCGAAGGGCTGCGCCGCCCCGATACAACGCATCGAGCAGATAAGCTATATTCTAATCTAATCGGATACAGACGCCGGCCGTAACGTCCGCTCGACCATTCTGAAGCGGGAGAAGGAATTCACCGGGCAAATGAAGATCAAGGTTCTACCGCAAGAGGTTGTCGGCAAGATCGCAGCCGGCGAGGTAATCACTCGGCCTGCGGACGTGGTCAAGCAGTTAGTTGAAAACAGCATAGATGCTAACGCGACGCGAATTACAGTGAATCTGCAAGCCGGCGGAAGCGAGTTGATAAGGGTGGTAGATGACGGCATAGGAATCAGCGAAGATGAACTGCCGATAGCGCTCGCTCGCTACACAACCAGCAAGCTCGCAGGGGCCGGCGACTTACTAGACGTGGTTACACTGGGTTTTCGCGGCGAGGCTCTTGCGAGCATCACCGCCGTCTCCGAGACCACGATTTTCAGCAGAGCGGATGGAGCGTTGCAGGGAGCGGTCGTGCACGCCTCTGGTGGTGAGATCACCAAGGTACAACCGCGAGGAGGTTCGGTGGGTACTTCGGTAGCGGTACGGAATCTGTATTTCAATACGCCGGCGAGGAGGCGATTCCTCAAGAGCCGCGGGGCAGAGGCGAGCCGAGTGAACCAGTTGATTGGCCATTTCGCCTTGGCGTATCCGGAGATCAGATTCACCGTAACCAGCGACGAGCGGACGGTGCTCAATTCGCCCGGTTCAGGGCGACTAATCGACGCGATTCGCGCGGTCACCGGAGTGAAGGACCCCGAACAACTAATCGAGGTATCCGGCGAAGACGGAACGGGGCTTAGCCTTACCGGCTACGTGAGTGTTTCCAGCACCCACTATGCCACCCGACAGAATCAGGTGATATTGGTCAACCGTCGTCTTATTCAAAACCGCGCCCTCAGCTATGGTTTGGAAGATGCCTATCAGCCGGCGTTGCCGACAGGACGGCATCCACTCGCGATCCTCGATATCCGTATTCCATTCAACCAGGTGGACGTCAACATTCATCCGGCCAAGGCCGAGGTGCGGTTCGCCAACGAGCGAGGCGTCTACTCGTTCGTTCGCCGAGCAATCAGGACAACCCTGATGCGCCAAGCTCCTTGGCCTACTTATGGAGGTGTTACACATTTCCAGGACTCGCCGGATCGCAGCCGTGTTGCCGCTAGCATTGAGTTTGGCCGGCTGGTCGGACAGACCACGCCCAAGCAGGCAGGGGATCCCGACACCGACATATTTACTGCGGAGTCCGTGGAACGCGCTACCGGGCTCTACGAGACACCTGGTGAAATTGAGGGATCGGTAGCTCCCGCATCCGACAGCGGCGTTGACCCTAACCAATCTGAAACAGGGCCAATAAGACCAAGCACCCTGAGGTCGCTCGGCCAGATCGACGACAACAAATACATCGTCGCGGAGGGTCCAGACGGCATTTATTTCATCGACCAACATGCGGCACACGAGAGGGTGTTGTACGAAGTGGTCGAGGCCCGAAGAGAAGCAGGCGGCCCGCAAGTGCAGCCGTTGCTTCAACCTATTGCGTTGGAACTCTCCAGCACCCAACAACAAACGCTGCGAGATTCTGGGAGTACGCTAAAAGCCCAGGGTTTCGACGTAGAGGAGTTCGGTCCTGACAATTGGGTGCTGCGAGCAATTCCGGCCGGCATCCCTGAATCGCGCCTTGTGGAGGCTACGTTGGAGGCAATCGATGGATTGGGCGGCGAAAGGAACATGCCGGATGGAAGATGGCGAGTCAGCGCCACGATTGCGTGTCACAGCGCGGTTCGCGCCGGAGACAACCTTGGATCGAACGAGATAAGCGAGTTGCTTTCGCTGTTGGAAGGGACCGACGTCTCACGATTCTGTCCCCATGGTAGGCCGATCATCATACACTTACCGACATCACGGCTGGCGCGCGACTTTGGCCGGCGATAGTCTATTTCGAGCACACAGTCCCAGGATTTAGTAACCGTAGTTTACCGGCTGGCAGAATTGCGGCTTCGCGCGCAATTCCTCGAGCCGGTCCTGTCCCACCTTGTCCAAGTAGGCGGTATGGTCGGGAACGGCATGAATCCACTCGTCCAGGTATTGCAAGTACCCTTCCCTGGTCCGGACTTGCTCCGTATACATCATCTTGTAATCCAAGTCGAGATCGTAGTATCCCTGGCATTGACTTGGATGTGCGCCAAAGGGAGCTTCGACGATAGCGTCGACTCTGAAGCCGGGTATGATCGTCCGGTTGGGATCTGCGCGCACCACACTCTCATCGACTACCTCTTCGACAGAAACGACGATGTGCTTAGCGGACAATGTGCCCCACTGGTCGTCGCCAATCTGGCCCCAGATCTGCACGTTGCCTTCGTAGTCGCACCGCTGAGCGTGAAGGAACGCGACGTCAGGATGGATCGCCGGCAAGAGCATTACCCTTTCACCGGTGAAGGGACAATCCATTTCGTGAGTCTTTTTGTTCAAATCTGAATGAGAATACTTGGGGATATCGCTGCCTAGGAGACCTTTCCCGGGGAAGAACGGGAGGCCCATCGCGCCCGCCATGTAGCGAATCGTCATCCCGTAATTGGTGTACTCCTCAAGCGGCACGTATTGTGGTATGGACTTTTCTTGGGCACGACGGTAGTTCGTGGACAGCCCAAGCGCCTCAAGGCCGAAGTATGAGCCTTCCAGCCGGCTGATGCAGCCGGAGCCGACCATCAAGTCGCCGTCGAAGGTGAATCCAGAAGTCACGAATGTAATGTCTCGTTTACACTGACGGATCACTTCGTGCAGTAACGCCATGGGTTTGCGAAGGGCGATACCTCCCGACCGCAGCATTACTCCATCTTTCACAAACTCTTGCACAGCCTCTTTAGCGCTCATCACCTTGTCTGGCACGGAAGAACCCTCTCTGATTGGACTCTCAGCGACGCCCTCGTAGTTGATATATGTCAGTGGGCGAGTGCTTTGCGGATGGATACCCAACTCACGGCTACTGATGGGGACCAAGAATATGTTGCTTGTGCGGCCTTACCCTGGAAAGTGGGCACACCTCGTACTCCTTGAATGGCTCATCGCAGTATCCGAGCCGGTGCTGTCCGCACTTAGGTTGGATGAACCGGCCTAACTCGGGCCATTTTCGAACTATCTCGGCGCGTACCTTGGCCCAGAAGTGCCTTATCTCCCATTGGGCACGCGTGCATAGCCTAAGGTCGGCAATATGAAGAATCTCTTCAAAATTTACCGTGAACTGGATATTGGTCGCGGCGCTGTGCGGCAACACGTAACGCGCGTCTTCAGCCGGCACGCCGGCGGCGATCGCCTCTTCGTACAGCTGAGCGGCCTGAGACATAAAGTTGACATACTTCTCGATCAAGCCTAACTTGTCCCAACTAGGTGGGACCACGTAGGGAAAATCTCCGCCCTTGAACTCGACGTAGCGCTGAGACTGCTGATCAAAGACGATGCCAACGTGATGCCGGACGAATTGGTGCGACGTAACCCGCGACATGCGGCTGAGACCGAAGGTGAAGTTGAGCTGCTGGCGGGGTGAACCGTGACCTGTTCCTAGCATACGTTGGATAAACGCTATCATCTTTTCGCGTTCGATCCGGCCGGACTCGATCCGATTCCAGATCGTTTGCGGGCGAAGGCTAGAATAACAGGTACGGTATGCGACATAGAGCACGGCAAGGGGATCGGCGGGATGGTCTAGTAGCTTAACTTCGGGGAATACGCGGGCCAATTGTCGTCCTCATAATCTGAGCTCAAAGTCCTAGGCAGGATGATAACACCTTGACTCGGTTTGTGAGGCAGACAAGGGGTGATTCGCCGCCTTACATCAACGAGACGCGAGGTCGAGTACCGGCAAGGAATGCGGACTTGCGACTTGTTGGTCTACAGCTCGCACCGAGATTTTGATTACTCCCTCGGCGGGAAGGCCCAACTCTCCGAACGCCGCCCAACTGAGATCGACGAGTATTGGATCCCTAAAGGCGCCTCGATCCGTTACGCGGACGATGATACTCTTGCCGTTGTCGAGACGGGTGACACGGAGCCTGGTATCGAAGGGAAAGATATTGCTTGCCGCGGTCGTGGGGTCGTACATGTCGTAGACTTGGCCGTTAGCCATCACGTTGCCGTGAAAGAACTCGCCGTACCAAGTCGCGACGCCGTGGAGGGCTCTGAATGGCGGCGGTTGAGGGGTGCAGGAGCCTGCCGGCACTATCCCCACCTGCTTGGCGAGATCGCCGGCGAGGCCGGCGATTACGGTGTTATCGCCAACCCAATGGTAGAGGACATTTCTTTGGAATCTAACGGCTACGACTTGGCCCATCGCTTGCGGCGACGAGACGGGCAACCCATAGAGCTCGAGAGATCGCTTATCCGATACGTAGGCGTTGTAGATCGGCCAATCGCTGGCCAACTGGCTGATGCGATGCTGGTATATTGCCGAGAAGTCACCAAGTGGGTCCGGCGCTAGACCGGTCGGGGGCGGGACAATGGCCTGGGATCTCAACCACTCATCGTGGCCAAGCTGGGCGATAAGCTCAAGCGTATTCAGAAGGGTAACGCGCTCGTTTACGGGATCCCATTGCAATATCCCCCGCTGTGTAGCCTGGCAAACGAAACCGGAGCAGTCGTAACGGTTAGAGATCGGGTAACCAAGTTTCTCTACCCGGCCGAGATGGTCAAACCCGGTCCAAAACAGGATACCGCCCTCATTGGTGATCTCAAATCCGCTGGCATTCGTGCCGAGAGGATGACCGTTCGCCTGGGTATAAAAATGGCCGTTCGTGGTGGGATAGTCCAACTCGGCGACCGTCGCGCTGACTGCCGAGCTTGCCTGAGGAAGGGCGAAACTCGATAGGGACACCGCTATTGCGATCCCGAACCGAAACACGTATTTGACGAACGAGCAAACGACAGCTCGTCCGACACTAGAATAATATTCTCTTTGCATCCTAAGTGAAACCGCGTCTTGCGCGATGGGGGTCGGATGTAGTGCGAGATTCTACCATAGGACGGCGACAGGGCAAGGAATTGTAAGAGACTTCGGAGGATTTCCGACTGGCAAGGAGATGCCCTATGAATCCAAGAAGGTAGTCCGTGGACCAAGAGGCGGGAAGTGAACAGGTTATTCTCGGACCACTTGCCCATTCCGGCTCCTGCTGGCAAACCCAGATATGAAAACCGGAGTGCTGATTGGAGGAGGTGTTTGCGGGTCATTTACCGTCCATACCCCACCCCTGGATTCCGGCTTTCGCCGGAATCACCATGGCCTTGCGAAGGCCGCAATAAGAGGATAAAAATCGCGGGGCGTCGGGGATCCTTGGCTGGGAAGACGCTCCGGCCCTACGGGGTTCCCCATCCCTGGACTCCGGCCCCGTATCTGGGTACGGGGCATGCTTTCGACCGCCGGAGTGACGAGTTGGGAGTCTATTCTCATAGCAATCGCTCATGCCGGTTGGCGCCGGCACTCCAAGGTATGAAAAGCCGGAGTTGTGGTTTGGTACAGCGAATCGGCACGGCGGATTCTGCCACGCCCTACCCCGACCCCAGCGGGGGACAAGCCCCCGCGCTACATTTTCTCGTTCCACCATCGATCATCGATCTACAATTCGGCACGTTTCGCCCGGGGAGGGCCGGCATTGAGGTTGATTGGAAGGCGCATTTTCGTACCGATGACGGCACCGGTATGGCCACCGGGAGCGGACTATTTTCCTACAAATGGCCGGAGTGCGGACCGAGTGGCAGAGGCCTGGCGATCATGATTAGTGGCGGCTCGGGGAGCCATTCCTAGGGCGAGGTCGGCCTTTGATGGCACTCTGGAGGCAAATGTTCCGGCCAACCGCCGGGGCGCGCTTGGCCAAAGATAAACGAACGGCGCAATACCTTCTTCTTTGATCTACCGCCATTCCATTGTTGATCGAACTCTAATAGAAGTGGGTTCCACAGGCTATGAGTTCGTCACAAGGAAACTTGGTAATAAGCTCATATCCTGAGTTTGTAACCACAATCTCTTCCTCGATACGAGCACCGTCCGAGCCCTCACCATCATAAGTTTCAACGGCGAGAACCATGTTTTCCTTCAGCTCAACAGGGTGTTCCAAGCTGTAGAGGCGGGAGATTATGGGCCGCTCCCAGAGGCCCACTCCCAATCCGTGACCGAAAGCCAAACCGAAGGCTTCGGACTCGTTCTTCAAGCCCCAATGACCGGCTTCGGGCCACACCTGAACGATATCCGACGTCGTGGCTCCGGCGCGGATGACGTCCATGCCGGCGTACAACATGTCGTACGTGCTCTTGTAAATATCTCTTTGCTTCTGCGACGGCTTACCACAGCAAAACGTGCGGTAATAACAAGTGTGATAGCCGTTTAGCAACGTGACTATATCCATAAATACGAGGTCGCCCGGCTGCAGTAGCCGGTCCGAACTAAGGTGGGGATGAGGAAAGGTGCGCGCTCCGCTCGTAACCTGAACATTGTGCACCCACTGGGCTCCGAGGGAATGCATTATGCGCGAGCCTTCGGCCTGTATGTCATTTTCACGAATGCCGGGACGAATCAGTCGGGCGATCCCATCAAATGCGGCGTCGACCGTGGCGGCTGCATTCGCCATAATTTGTATTTCGTCTTGAGTCTTCACCGTCCGAGCCTCGAGCATCACGTCTTGACCATCACCAACGTGGAGTCCGTATTCTTGCAGTGCAAGTATCAGTTGGGAGTCCAAGATATCGACCCCGATCGGCTCGTCCGATCCTATGCCGTGCTTATCGAGGACCATGCGGATATCGTCGATGAACCGCGCGTAGGCTTTCCACCCTCGTGGCAGGGCGCCGAACATTGTGGTATGGGCCGGAAAAGCTCTGTCTGCGATCCAAGGACAGTTGAGCTTCTCCGCGGCGACCTCCGAGCCGAACCCGAAGATGTATGGTTCGCCGTTGCGCGGAACTACAGCGTACCGCGCCATGTTGTCTACTTCTGGAGAAGCTACCGCAGTCGATGTGGCGTAACGCTTATTGCCGGTGTCAAAGAGCAAGAGGCAACCCAAGTCTGTCTTTTTCATTGCGGACTTTATCTTGGCGACTCGCTCTCGACGCAAACGATTGAAGTCGATTCGTTCTTCATAGTCGACACCCATCATCCCTTTAGTTCCGAAACCCATTAGCGTCTCCCGTTGTGTTCAATTGTTGCTGATTGGGGCGTGCTGCTCCAGGAATGCAAACGATTCGAGGCCGGCAGCTCTAGAATCTACAACCCACCACTAACATTGATCGACTGTCCAGTGATCATGTCTGACTTGCTGGAGGCCAGAAAGACGGCCAAATTGGCCGTATCTTCCAGGACCAGCTTCCGGGGAAGCGGAAACGAAGTTTCGATCTGACGCCTGAACTCATCAGGAGTAAGGCCGAAGTATTTTGCCCTTGATTTGTATACCTCTTCCATGATTGCGGTATCCATGGCGGCCGGGCAGACTGAGTTTACGTTGATCCCATCGGGCGCGAGCTCGAGAGCCATGCTCTGCGTGAGGTTAATTACCGCGGCTTTAGTAGCAGAGTAGACGCCGTTGAAGGGCTCGCCCATCTTGCCGGCTATGGATGCGATATGGATGATCTTGCCGCTTTGCTGGGTAACCATTTGAGGGATTACCACCTTGGAGCAAAGATAAACGCCCTTAAGATTAACACCGACTACAGAATCGAAACCGCTTTCGAGTAGGTCGACAAGCGGACCTTGAGGACCTACGATTCCGGCGTTATTGACCAGTACGTCAACCCTGTCGAATTCATCGACGACTCGGCCAACCATCGTCTCAACTTGGTTGGAATCTGTCACATCGACCAGCACGTCCAATGCTCGTCCGCCGGAGTCCCGAACGCGACCAGCAACGTTACTCGCACTAGCCGCATCTACGTCGGCGACTACTACGATCGCTCCTTCCGCAGCGAAGGCGTGCGTGATGGCCCTTCCAAGCCCATTGCCAGCGCCGGTAACGATTGCGACTTTCTTCTCCAATTCCATGCGCGCTGTCACCTCTGAATCGTCTCGTTAACTACCAAAGAAATGGTGCGGTATAGCGATTTTTGCCAGATGACCCCAGGTCAACGTCTTGTTCGGGAGTGACATCGATGGGTCACACTTATAAGATTCTACAGTTTCGAGTCAGTTAGTGACTGATCTTAGGCAACTTCACAACTCGCCCAAACCGAATAGGCAAGCAATTATTGAATCTCGCCGATACCGCACTACTTTGGCTGATGGTCGCCTTTGCGGCCGTGATACAGGGGTTGGCCGGCATCGGTGGGGCGTTGGTCGCGACGCCGTTGATGACGCTGGTGGTAGACGCCCAATCGGCAATCGTTCTCTTTGTACCATCCCAGGCAGCGATCTCCATCTGGTTAGCTTACAAGGCGAGGGCGGAAGTCAATTGGCGAGAAATCAGGCCCATTTTATTGACGGGTTTGCTCGGTGTAATTGTTGGCGACCGATTGCTGAACACTCTTGAGATCCGATTGATCCAGGTACTGCTTGGCATTGCGGTTTTGCTCTTCGCCACGGACATGTTGTTGCGAGAAATCAAGCGGGCTCGCGCGGTAACCCCTGAATGGCCCGCGGGCGTGAATTGGATTGGGGGTTTGTTCGTAGGAGGCATTTTGGGGTTGCTGGGCACGGCCGGCCCCCCGCTCGTCATTTTGCTTATGCACCGGCCGCTGAACGCGTTTCAGGTACGGGCGTGCGTCGTAATGGTGATAGCGCTGCTCTCAAGCTGGCGGCTCGGCACTTACCTAGTTTCTGGAACGCTGAGCGGTCCGTTGCAGGTTCAAAGCTTGGTACTAGTGCCCGCCTCGGTTGCTGGAGCGATGCTAGGTGCCTGGCTGCTGCCGAGGATGGTAGAAAAACAACTGCGATTGGTGGTAGCTGGGATTCTCTTCCTGGCCGGCGGGCTAGCCCTTGCCGGCTAGGGAGGGTCCAGAAGACGTTTCGTCGAAGTGAGCGGTCCACAGAGCTTCGACAGGCATCACTTATCGAGTAACAGTTCAGATTTGGGTGAATCAGTCTTCGAGTGTGGTTTGACAGCACGTTCCGGACTCCGATCCGGGAGATATTCCCGCGAGAAGCGAGTCCGACGAAATGCAGTCGCTCACCTCGTCATGCCCACGCCTCAATTCTTCTATACAACCTCCCAATTCGTCACTCCCGCGAAAGCGGGAATCCAGGGGAGGCATGGGAGGCGCCGTGCACCCTCAAACACTCCCACCAACCTGCACACTCAATCTTGATTCCTCGGTGTGCAGACGGCAGCCGGCACGAGCGATTGGTAGGAATACAGTGTACTCCTAAATCTGAACACTTACCTTATCGAATATTGGTTGACTGCTCAGTAAGAGGCGCTTAGTATCGTTGGTGTGGGGTTCAGCGGCTGAACTTCGAGCTTGTCGTGTGCAGTATTAGCCGCTTGTCGATGCGACTCGCTGTGAATGAGGGAGAGATAGCAAAATATGGTGACACTTAGTACGCCGGCCGAGACTCAACTGAAAGAGTTGATTGAGAATCAGGACGAACCCGAATTAGCCTTGCGTGTGTTTGTATCATCGGGCGGTTGCTCGGGATTCCAGTATGGAATGGCGCTCGACAACTCGGTACAAGAGGGTGACGAGATATTCGAGCACGGGGATATCAAAGTAGTAATAGACGAGTATAGCGTCCAATATCTTGAGGGCTCCGAGATAGACTACGTCGACGGTCTAATGGGTGCGGGTTTTACCGTTCACAATCCTAACGCTGTGTCGACTTGCGGATGCGGTACCTCTTTCCAGACGTCTGGGGAAGAGGGTCAATCGCAGCAATGCCACTAGGCTTCGACTATCCGTTCGACGGCACTTCCGAACAGCCTGAGTAACGCACCTAGCCGAGGGATATTGTAAGGCGGCCACCCGCAATGTGCCCGTCCCCATCTTTCGTCGCCGAAAGATGGGGTTTTTTCTGTCTCAATTGACAGGTATGTTCACGCCGGAGTGATAGGACTGCTGTTCGCTTGTGAGGATGCCATCCTTCACACGCAAACGTGACACGATCATTGAGTCGAGCCGGTTCAGATGTCCAAGATCAACGCTAGTCAATACAACCTGTTGCCCTGGCCGAATTCTGTCCAGCACAAATCCCCGCCGGCTTTCATCCAACTCTGAAAGTACATCGTCGAGCAAGAGTATAGGCTGCTCGCCCGACCTTTTCTGAATGAAATCTGATTCCGCCAGCTTCAGCGCTAGGGCCACGAGCCGCTTCTGGCCCCGAGAACCGTAGGTTGTGACTTCACGACCGCCCGTCACCAGAGAGAGATCATCACGATGGGGTCCGATAATTGTGACGCCCAGTTCCCTCTCCCTTGATTGGATCTCTCCTAGCCGGCTGGCTATTGACTCGGCGGCTTGTTCGGCCGAATCCGTGTCGCCGGCTGCGACATTACTAACCAAGCTCACTTTCAAATCGGTTCCCGTACCGCTAAGTTCAGGATACAAGTGCCGAGAGATTTCATCGATCTGGGCAATTGTTTGCCGTCGCTTGGCGACTATAATGCCACCCGCCGCTGCGAGTTCCTTGTCCCAGAAATGAAGCTGATCAACCCTAGCCTCACTACCGCGAATTCTCTTCAAGAGCGAGTTGCGCTGCGTCAAGACCTTTCCGTAGTGCGAGAGCGCGCGAACATACCGGGAGTCGACCTGCGCGATCATCACATCTAGGAATTTTCGGCGATAGGCCGGCGCTCCTTCGACCAACTCCAGGTCTTGGGGCGAAAAACTGACTACATTCGCCAATCCAACGGCATCGATGGTACGGCGCGGCACGTCGTTTACTCGGACGCGTTTGCTCGCACTAGCGGCGGTGGGGCTGATAATGAACTCAAGCTTAGTTGTGGCGTCGATGCGTTCGACCAGGCCACTGACACGGGCGAAGCCATACTGGTCCTCGGCTGCGCGCCAGTTGATAACCTCTCGATCGCCGGTCGCCCTCATCGACTTCGTTGTCGATAAGAAGCCAATGGCCTCCAAGAGGTTACTCTTGCCTTCTCCGTTGTCACCAACTATTACGGTGAAGCCGGGCGGCAGCTCCAACTCCAGTCTGACGTAATTACGAAAATTCAGTAGAGATAGGTGTCTGCAGTACATCGTCTAGAGGGGGCTAGTGTGGCGAAAGCGGATCCGCGCGTGCGCTCAATTCCTCGCCAGATGCATGGGCATTATCACGTGGATGTACGCGTCGGTGCCGACCGGCTTGATGACTCCGGGACTCGCCGGGCCCGCGAATTCGAGGGACACTTGGTTGCCATCTAAGACTGCCAAAACATCCGCCAGATACTTGGCGTTGAACGCTATCTGTGCGTTCTCGCCCTCCACAACTGCACCGATACCTCCGGTCGTATCGCCACGTTCCGCCGCGGCCGCAGTTATGACGATCTGTCCCTCTTCACCATCCTGCTGTATCTGTAGTTTGAGGATGTTTGCGGAGTCTCGGGCAAAGAGCGAGGCTATGCGGGTAGCTTGCTGGAATTCCTCGCGAGATACTATGACCCTGGTGCCGTGGCTCTTCGGTATGACTTGCTCATAATTCGGGAAACTGCCTTCGATTAAACGCGAAACCAACTCGACCTCGTCGACTTGAAAAATGACGCGCTGATCGTCTCCACCGATAGATATGTCGATGGGGTCATCGGTACCATCGGAAATTCGCGCTAGCTCCAAGAGAGACCTGGCGGGCACGATAACGGTAACTTCATCGTCAACTGGCTCCATAATGTCGAGCCGCCTTTCCGCGAGACGAAAACCGTCGGCCGCGGCCATGGTCAGCAGGTCACCTTGGATCTTTACGAGGACGCCGGTCAGGGTGGGACGTGTTTCATCAGTAGCAGACGCAAACGCGACCTGCTCGATCGCCTCATGGAATTTCTTGGATTCCACTCGCAGCGTCGGCTCTTCCGGCGGTCGAATGGCCGGCGGAAACTCTCCACTGGCAATTCCCTTGATGTTGGCTTCGAATGTTCCGCACTTAGCGTGAACGCTCGCTTGCTCTTGGTCAACCGATAGCTCGACTGGCTTTTCCGGAGGCAGCGAGTTCACAAAATCCTGGAAGAGCCTTGCCGGAACTGTTATTGCGCCCTCTTCTTCGATCATGGCGCCTATCCAAGACGTTATCGCGATATCGAGATTAGTAGCAGACAGTTTGAGCCGACCCGCGTCCGTCTCCAGGAGTATATTGTTCAGAACCGGCAACAGAGTACGGCTAGAGACCGAACGACTAACGATACCTAGGCCTCTGGACAGGTTACCTTGGGAGCAGGTGAGGCGCAATACGGCTCCTCCTCGGTCGTGGAGAATATTGAAGCGAAGTATACAACAGTGGACCTCATGTTAACAGTCGCGAGTCGCGAGCGTCGGTCGGATGGTCCTCTGAGATTCGCTAAGCAACTTCATTCCTGTGCCTCTCAGCACCACGGCTACATGCACAGTAGGGCGACAATTTCCCATGCTATACTGTCGCCCATATTCACGAAGTACGATTGGGGGTCTGGCTATTTCCAAGGCGCGCGACTTACCCCGGATTGCAGTTGAGCTAGCTTCAGACCGCAAGGCCGAAGACGTTGTTGCGTTGGATATTCGGCCACTCACTTTCATCGCCGACTTCTTCGTGATCTGCACAGTCCCCACCGAGCGCCAGATGCGTATCGTCAGCGATGTCCTCATCCAGGAATTGAAGAAAGGTGGAGGGCAATTTCGTCGACGGGAAGGCACCGAGAATTCAGGTTGGGTGTTGCTAGATTTTGGCGATCTAATCGTTCACCTGTTCTCGCCAAAACAACGAAGCTACTACAGATTAGAGCAACTGTGGTCAGAGGCCGTCACTATAGTCCGCTTTCAGTGAGAGACTAGCGCCGCCTAGCGACCACTATCAGTTTGGTGCTGTCCGCGTTTAGTTCGCCGCCATCAAAGTCACCCGCTACCCACTCCGGCGTGAGACCGGCTTGAGTCAGCATAGTCTCGAGCTCATTGCGATGCACGTACCGCATGTCGAATGTCTCGGATGTGCGCCGAACAGACCCGCTAGGCGCTACTTCGTCGTACACGAGTGTCATCTGGAGCGCCTGCCGGACGGGATCGACAGTTTGCGCTCGCAATTTGGTGACCGTCCATCCAGGCAACAACCCCGGCTTCGTGTACTCGGCAATCAGACCCTGTTCGGCGTTGCCAAGGATGCTTGGTTCGGGGTTGGGAAGATCCAATGCAAAGGTTCCTCCCGGCGCAAGGGTCCGGCGTACCGACTGCAGGCACGACATTTGTCGCGATGGGGTTGCCAAGTGCATGAAGGAATTCAGAGGAAAGGTAACCAGATCGTAACGCCGATCCATCGCGAACTCGCCCGCGTCAGCTTTGATCAGCCGAACCCGCTGCCTGATTTCAGATTCGCGAAGCCGGCGGCGGGCAATGTTCAGAATCTGCTCGGAGATGTCGAGCCCATCAATATCAAATCCGGCGGAAGCAAGCCGGGTCAATATCCTACCAGTGCCGCATCCTAGCTCGAGGATAGGTCCGCCGGAGCGAGCCGCGAGGCCACCATAAAACACATAGTCCTTATCATATGTACCTACATCAAGATCATAGAAGCGAGCGATCTTGTCGTAACCCCTCGCATCCTCGGCGGGTACGTTCATTGACTCATCGTTCTCTTTCGCGACGATTTGGCCGGTCTTGGTCTAAATCGCGGCGCCGGCACGCCCCGGCTTGAACACGCGCTTCCCAAGGGCTTTGCACCTTGATTTCGGATGATCGTTCCAAGAATTGACTTTAATATCCACAACGATATAATGAATCAGCGTTTGACAGCCTGATTGTATTGAAAATACGGAGAAACAACATCGCCAAAGACCCCCGACTCAATGAGCAAATTCGGATTCGCGAGATTAGGCTAATTGGTGAAACCGGAGAGCAATTGGGCATAATGCCCACCGCTGAGGCGCTTGAAATGGCTCAATCGAGCGGGCTAGATTTGGTTGAGGTTGCACCTACCGCTAAGCCACCCGTTTGCCGAATACTCGACTACGGTCGTTTAAAATATCAGCAAACCAAGAAAGACCGTGAAGCGCGCCGGAATCAGAAGGTAGTACTTCTGAAAGAAGTGCGGATTCGTCCCAAGACCGGCGACCACGATCTACAAATCAAGAGCCGGAAGGTAAAAAAGTTCCTCAGCGACGGAGACAAGGTCAAAGTTACTGTCAGATTCAGAGGCCGGGAGATGGCTCACCCGCAAATGGGACGTAAGGTCCTAGAGCAGTTGCTGCACCACCTAGCTGGAATAGCGCACATAGAGCGGATGCCAGACATTGAAGGACGCGCAATGACGATGATCCTGGCACCTGGAAAAGGTATGGCCGGCGGGAACGCCTGAGTCCCACTCTGCTTCCTAGGCAAGCCTGATACCTACCCACTGGATGACACCTGGGGCGACCCAGTAACCGCTTCATCCGGGTTCGAATTAGTCCTGGTGCCGTCTATGACGCCATTCTGCAAGTCGTCATTCGCGGAGCGATTGCCGTCTTCACTCTTCTTCGAGTTCTTTCCACGCTGAGAATTCTTAGTAAAGATTCCTACGACTGATTGGGCGCGAATGTCGGTTGCTAACTCGAACCCAATTCTCCTCTCGTTGTAAAGCGCCTGAAAAAGATGAGCATATTCGCTGTCCAACCCAAGGAACACCGAACCGGCGTCGGTCTTGATAATGCAAACGTGATCACTGGATTCCAAGTCGAACCTTCGGCGAACATCCGCCATATACACGAAAGAACGATTGTTGATAAACCAGTAGAGGCTGCTCTTGCTTAGTCGTCTTCTTGCCATCGCCTACCGCCACGATAGAAATTTCTGCTTGGTCTCGGCCAAAGCAGCGGATAAGAAAGAGGATTGGGGCAGACAGGGCGAGCCGGGTTCGGCCTCAAATACGAGGCGGGCGATGCTTTCCCTTGCCAAGCGAGAGAAGGCGGTGCAGCCAGCTAGGCCGGCGGGTACCGTCGTAGATGTTGTAGTCCAACTCACGCCCGCGCCATAGTCTCTCAGATCTGCCGACGGATCTTGAGCCTAGAATCGAAACAACTAGAGCCGTTAGCAGCACTACCACACTTAGCACTCCCGCGAGCGCCGCCAGCAGTGGGAAACCAAATCTCAGAAAGTAGCCGGCAAAAGCTAGGACCACTCCAAGTACCAATAGTCGGGATGGCGTTATCCGCCAACCGACGCCATCTAGTACACCGCGTACTGAATCGCCAATATCTAATTGCGGCCTTGAATCCGATGTCTCCCCAGGGAGTCGATCGTCCATCCGCCGCTGAACTATCTCGTCAATTTCTCGTTCGTACTTCTGGGACATTTTCGACCCCTCCTATCTGTCGATTATTCTATCCTTCATCCACACTAGGAATCAACGTGCCATGCGCCTAAAATTCGCGAACCAACCGAATTTGCGGATTTCTCGAAACTTTCCCAGGGATTTGCCCGGTGGACCAAAGATTCGCAGACTAGATCATCAGCCCCAATATAGTCTGCGTCTCAGAGTCTCCACGATTTCATCGGAAATCATTGATTGTGTGATCCATCCCAGTTGTAGGCAAGGTTGAAGCGATAGCCCACGCCGGCTGCCGTCGGCACACTACGGTTTGAGAATCGGGGCATACCGTGACCCCCTGGGTTCCGGCCCCGTATCGGGGTACGGAGTGTATCATCGATCGCCGGGATGACGAATTCGGTGTCGGCAGGTATCTATTGATGCTGCAATGACGGGGCTCGCCGAGGTGACCAAGACCTGCCGGTGTCACAGGAGCCCTATTACTTTTTCGTAGCAATAATAATGTTGATGGAAATGATGCAGTATGCTACATTCCTTATGCCTTTAGTCAACTATGGCCTGTGAGAATTGAGGCCGACTAATGATGAAAATCGCGACGAACGTTCTGGAATTGATCGGCAATACACCGCTGATTCGTCTCAGCCGTGTCAGCGACCAAGTTGAAGTCCTTGGGAAACTGGAATCTGCCAATCCCGGCGGTAGTGTAAAAGATCGTATCGCCGCTTCAATGGTCGAGGCTGCTGAGTCCGCTGGTAAGCTGAATCCAGGCGACACTATCGTCGAGCCCACGAGTGGGAACACTGGCATCGGCTTGGCGATGGTAGCTGCGGTCAAAGGCTACCAATTGAAACTGACCATGCCAGACGATATGAGTATCGAACGTCGAACCCTGCTCTCTCTCTATGGTGCCGAGATTGTGTTGACACCGGCGATCGAAGGTATGAGCGGCGCTGTCAGCGCAGCAGAAGAGATGGTTCGCAAGTTCGGATACTTCATGCCTCAACAATTTCTAAACCAGGCGAACCCAGATATCCATCGCGTTACGACCGCCGAGGAGATAATCGAGGCCACCGGCGGGAAGATTGACGCGTTCGTGGCGGGTGTAGGAACGGGCGGCACAATCACGGGAGTTGGAGAGGTGCTAAAGTCGCGGCTCGCGCGCGTACTTGTGGTTGCGGTCGAGCCGGAACGCGCCCCGGTTCTTAGTGGGGGCCGGCCATCGCCGCACGCAATTCAAGGGATAGGCGCCGGATTCATGCCAGGAGTCCTGAACCGCGAAATTATCGACGAAGTGGTGACCGTTTCCGATGAAGATGCCATCGCGATGACACGACGACTCACCAAAGAAGAGGGATTGCTGGTTGGTATATCAGCAGGCGCGAACGTATCAGCTTCATTGGAGGTAGCGTCGTCGCTGGGCCCGAACGACAAGATCGTCACCATGTTGCCGGACACTGGAGAACGTTATCTGAGCATGTTGCAGGAGAGCTAGGGCTTTCCGATCAAGCGCACAGTAATGACGCTGAGGCCAAAAAAACAGGATTGCTCTACATTGCCAATCAAGGTATATATGCCATCGCCGTATCGAGACCTGACGAACGGCGTTGCCCACATCGAAGTAGAGGGCCAAAACGTCGCAGATGTTATCGAGCGGCTCGAGCTCACCTACCCTGGATTCCAAGAGCGCGTATGCGAGGGTCCGGAGATCCGGCACTTTGTCAACATATACGTCAATAGCCAGGAGGTGCGATCGTTACAGGGGATCGATACGGAGTTGCAGGCCGGCGACGAGATTGCATTTGTCCCGATGATGGCTGGTGGTCAAACCACCTATTTTCTGGGACCGAAGATCACATCAGGGGATTGAGACACAGTTGTTGGAAGTACCTGAAACACTATACGTAGAAGCCGTGGGGCACGCCCGACGCGACTATCCTAACGAGTGCTGCGGCCTGATCGCCGGACTTCCAATCCAAGGCGGCTTCCGAGCGGAACGCATATACCAAATGGAAAACGTGGAACATAGCCCTCTCGCCTACAGGCTGGATCCTCGCGAGCAATTGAAGATCTTCGATGAGATCGATGACGCGGGGTTGGAGCTAATCTCCATCTATCACTCCCACACGCATTCGCCGGCCTATCCGTCGGCTACGGACATAAGACTAGCCTACTATCCGGATTCATATTACGTAATTATCTCGTTGTCAGATCCCGACGCGCCGGATATTCGCGCATTTAGTATCATCGACGGTCAAGTGAACGACAAAGAGGTGAAGATAGTACGATAAGATTATCGACCAGAAGTGAATATGGGATCATGGCCCTACTTGATCTGGCACATCACTATGGAGAGGGGCCGATCCAGAGCCGCGACATAGCCAGTCGGCAGGGCATACCGGAACCGTATCTGAACCAACTGCTGACAATGCTACGTAAAGCCGGTTTGATCAATAGCAGGCGAGGACCGGGTGGAGGTCATGTTCTGGCTCGGCCGGCGCGTGAAATACGTCTGGATGAGTTGGTTCAAGCATTGGAGGGTACTTTCTGGGACGCAGATACTGGTCGCCGAGGCGACGATGGCAATAAACGTCCCAACTGCCAGCCGTTGCGCGAAGTATGGCGTGAAGTCGCGCAGGCGGCCCAAGAAGTCTTCGCGCAAGTGACACTCGCAGAACTACTGGAACGCGAAAGAAGACAGGCGTTCACCTATCATATCTGAGCTGGCGCGTGGCGCGTCAGCGACCAACACGGAGGCACTATTCATGAGAACGTTCACACCCGATCAGATACGACGATACCACCGCCACTTGATATTGCAAAATGTAGGCAGTATCGGACAAAAGAAGCTACTTAACTCACGGGTGCTCCTGCTGGGTGCGGGCGGGCTAGGCTCTCCCGCTGCTCTCTATCTGGCCGCTGCCGGGGTCGGTACCCTCGGCATAGTAGACTTCGACCTGGTGGACGAGTCGAACCTTCAACGGCAGATACTCCACCGTCTGAGCGACGTCGGCAGGCCAAAGGTTGACTCGGCCGAGAACACAATCAACTCAATCAATCCAGACGTGAACGTCGTCAAGCATCGTACGGCCCTGCACTCGAGCAACGCGTTCGAGATCATCGAAGATTACGACATCATCGTGGACGGCACGGACAATTTTCCTACGCGTTACCTAATCAACGATGCGGCGACGATACTAGGTAAATCGGTCGTTCATGGCAGCATCTTTCAGTTCGACGGTCAAGCAACAGTATTCAAACCGGGCGCCGGCCCGTGCTATCGCTGCTTGTTTCCGGCTCCACCGCCACCGGGTGCCGTGCCGAACTGCGCCGAAGCGGGAGTCTTCGGAGCGCTGCCGGGTATAGTTGGCACTATACAAGCGGTCGAGGTGATAAAGCTCGTCCTCGATCTAGGAGATCCGCTGATAGGACGGCTCCTGATATTCGACGCGCTTGCCATGGAGTTCTCCGAAGTCAACATTCGGCGCGACCCAAAGTGTCCGGTGTGCGGCGACAATCCAAGTATCAGAGAGCTCATAGACTATGAGCAGTTCTGTGGGGTGGCGCCCCCGGTCGCGGAGCCAGAAACTATCGGCGCGGGAGTATAATAAAACGTAGTACGATTGGCTCGAGTTCGGTTGCCCCTTTTGCTAGTTGGGTACAGACCTTGGTCCATGGAGGGCCGATGAGATGCGTCAAGAGAGCCTTCTGAAGCTGGAAAAGCTAGAAGAGATCCTACACGGATGCGGCAGCGTACTTGTCGCCTTTTCTGGCGGCGTGGACAGCACATTTCTTCTGAGGACTGCTGTCGATATCCTGGGTCCGGACAACGTGCTAGCGGCAACCGGTGTTTCCGATAGCCTGGCCGTCGACGAGCTTGCCGAGGCCCGCAAGATAGCCGCCCAAATTGGAGCGCCTTTCCTAGAGATTTCGACCTACGAGATGTCGGACGAAAAGTACGTCAGTAACCCGACCAATCGTTGTTTCTTCTGCAAGTCTGAGCTGTTTACACGACTGATGACGGTATCTAGAGAACAGGATAAAGCCGTTGTCGTAGACGGTTCCAATTATGACGACCTGGGCGATCATCGACCGGGAATGATTGCCGGCCATCAGATGGGGGTGCGGAGTCCGTTGCAGCTCGCCGGACTTACCAAGGATGAGATCCGGCAATTCTCTTCGCAGATGGGTCTGCCTACCTGGGACAAGCCGGCGGCGCCCTGCCTGTCATCGCGCATCCCGTACGGGCAAAGAGTAACGCCGGAGAAGCTGCGGCAGATAGATGAAAGCGAACGTCTTTTGCATAAAATGGGTTATCAAGAGGTTCGGGTACGTCATCACGAATCCTTAGCTCGCATTGAACTAAAGCCCAACGATATGGTGAGGATGCTCTCTGAAGGACACTATGTGTCAGTCGAGCAGGCATTAAAAGCTTTGGGCTTCCACTATGTAACCCTCGATATGAAGGGACTTCGCTCCGGTTCGCTGAACGAGAATCTAGTTCCTCTAAAGTCTCTCTCATCCAGGCCAGTTTCTTCAGGCTAGTATCCTAAGGCTACGAGTTGCAAGCTCACGGCCCCGCTTCGGATATTGAGCTTACGGCCCGGGGATGAACGATTAAACAAGCGATGCGTCCCAATGTCCTAGGGCACGATGCGCCAACCTGCGTCGATGAGTCGGCTGGCTTGCGGCTCCATATTGCTGATCTCCACATACGTGTTTTGTATCTGGACTATCTTGCGACGAATAAGGTTGAAGAGGATCACACCGGCACGAGCTTGCCGCAAACTCGACTCCCGAGTCACGCCATCGATGACGCGAAACGGAGGCCACTCGTGAGAAGGGAAATTCTCGAAAGCCTGCCGGATTGGCAACGTATTATCGGCTACGTTGTGCTCGTCGAAGACTGCAAGCCCGCTCTCGACGTGTTCGAGTAATCGAGGGTCTCTAATGCTGGCCCGCTCAAGTAATTGCCGGGTTGATGCGGCCCCACTAATGCATCCGGACAACATCCATCGCAGAACCCCGCAATCCCAAACGAAGCTGACACTGCCATCTCTATCTATGAGCGTGTACCTCATCGCGTCCATGCTGACCGTCCTATTTGAATTCGCATTGACATTGGGTCGCGCGGATCGCGATGTCTACTCTGTGTGTCGACCGCGTCCACTCGGCTCCGCGATGTCATCACAATCGGCGTAGATGCGGACCAACCGTTACTGGAGCAGAACCGCAACGTTATCGCGCCGTTGGCTACTATCGAAATGATACCACCCTGACCGACGAGGCTGGCGCATTCGGCCAGATTGGTTGTTTCGCCGGCAGATCGATAGAACCCTTAATTCAACGTCTTCTGCCGACCATAGCGGTAGCACCAAATCCGATAGCAAATGCTGCTATGACCGCCACTCCCAGCGTGATGGGAGAGGAGAGGTCGATGTCGATGAATGAGGTGGGACTTGTCTGGACGGTCGACGGCGTTGGCGTAGAGACGACGGGCGTCGCTGTCGCGGCGTGGGTCGCCGCGGCGGTTGCGGTAGCAGTCGTTAGGACGATTAATACGCCGGCTGGGGTCGCGACCGGCGCCTGCGTCGCACGGGCAGCCTGCACCTGTGTCGAAGTCGGAGTAACGACCGGCTGTTCGACGGGGCCGGCCGTTGCCGACGGGGTATCCGGCAAGATCGAAGGCGTCGGCCGAGGCGTTTCGACTGCGGTGTCGGGCGACGGCGAATGTTCCACAGTAGGTGTCGGCTCAGGAAGCGTCTCCGGGACTGCCCTAAAGTATTCACCAACGAGCTCTGTGAATTCATCAACCGGAGCACGCCTGGCAAATGCCGACAAAACTTGATCGCCGCTGACCAATCGAGGCTGGTTCGATTGCGAAACTACATCGCGGAGAGCTGCAAAAAACTCGCTCTCGCCCATTAGCGCCTCGACCTCCAGGTAGAACACCGTGGCACGCCGGTAGAGCATCGCGAAGTAATGCGTTTCATCAACATAATCTTGGATCGGCGTATCGAGTGGCATTTCGCCATATGTCGAGATGGCATTGTCTAGTCTGCGTCTGACTCCAGCTACCGAAGGATCATAAAGGGATGGATAGAGGTCTTCGTAGTACTCGTAGGTCAACATCACGGCCAGACCCTCGTCGATCCACGGTTCGTTGACTTGATCTATGCCAACCTGGCTATAGAACCACTGGTGCAAAGTTTCATGGGTAGCTATGTAGTTCAGATAGCTGCCAGGATTCGAAGGGCCGGATGCGACCTGATCGCTAATGAAATAAAGCGTTGGATACTCCTGACCAACGCCGGCCGGATCGTTGCTTCCAACAACTGCCACGTGCAGAGTGAAGTAGGGATACCCACCCAAGCGTTCGGCTCCCCACTCAATTGTCTCGGACGTGTAGCGAAGCAGAGCCGGACCGTTGTCCCCTTGTTCCGGAATGTAAAAGACGGTGACCTCCACACCTCCCACTTGCTGGTGGAGTGTCTTGTAGCGCTCTGATACCGCAAGGGCAAAGTCTCGGACATCGCTCGCCTCGAACGTGAAAGTCGTGCCTTCCGCGGCAACGAGACGGCCGGTGTGTGCAATCTTGGCCTCCCTATCCAAAGTCAGACTGACTCGGTAATCCGCGTTCTCGGCGACCCAAGGGTCGCCTATCGGGACGTATTGTTGCCTGACCCAACCCCGCTCATCGATTATCGCGAGAATTGGGAACCAATTTCCCATAGCCACGACGCCCGATAAATAGCCAAATCTGATGTCTCCTGGCGAAGGAATGGTCAACGAATAGGTAAGAGTGGCGGTGATGCGGTCACCGACGTTTAGGTCAGCATCGAGAGGCAATGAGAGGACTTCGCCATCCAAGTGCGCATTGACAGCTTGACCTCGCGCGGTTGCTTCGTATAACGCAAACGCATCGTAACGCGCCGGCGGAACCTGAAACACAAGCTCGGACAAGGGAATAGCAGACCGGTTCACGTAGTGCACAGTCTGGTGAACAGAAGCCTTCTGGGATCCCAAGTCTAACGTAACGTCGAAGACATATTGCGGACGGTCGTTGTCCTCTTCCTGTGCACCTACAGACCCCACGTCGCCCAGAGTCCACAGAATCACGGATAGCGCGATCAGTAAGCGTATCTGGTATTGAATACCTGGGACGATCGGCGAATATCGCGGGGCAATCGGGTCAGACAACGGCCGGCTGAATTACGCGGGGGATCGTCTGGGGACCTTGAGGCAGAACTGCTACTCGACTATTCGGCCCGGACTGTGTCAACAATCGTCTTACAAGCATCTCCACGTCATCCACAGGCACAAGACGCGCTTTAGTGATCGCATCATCGGAAAGGCGATCGGAATACAAATAGACCGGATGTCGAGTCTGTATCTGAGCCTGGATCTGTACCTGCCATTGGTCAGTAGTGACATGGTGATTCGCCATGATACTGGCGAGTATGGCGCGCGAATCGTCTTTTGCCGTAAGCATACGCGCGTATTCGCCGTGGCCTAGCCCCTCCCGACACTCCGCCACCATCACAATGGGCGCCCCGTCGACTGCCGCCAGAGAGGCCGCCGACATCCCTTTGACGACTTGGTATAGATTGAGATCCAAGGGATAGCCACTGTTTGTCCCAACTACCACTTCGTACGGGGTGTCGATCTCTCGTAACGAGTGACTCTCGACAAACCGGCAGCCGGCGTCGTGGACCTCGAAAAGCTCGCCGGCAAACACGCCGGTGATCCGCCGTTCCTTGTTCAGAGTCACGTTCAATGTGAAGTGTGGAGGGGCTAAGGCTGCAGCCTGCCGACTTTCTCGATGGACGGGATTATGCCGAAGGGAAGCCCAAGTCGAACGGTGATCCGCAATCTTGGTCGCATTATGGTTGAACTTGATACTCGACGCGCCGGCGATGCTGGGGAGGATCGCCTTCGGACCGCCGCTGAATCCGGCGAAAAAGTGCGGCTCTATGAACCCTGTAAGAATACGAACGTCGGCCTCGACGTACAGTCGATTGAGGTATATGTCGTTTCCACTGGCCGTTCTGCCCACGTTGGTCATATTGTCCAGGTCGTGGCAATCGTGGTTGACGACGCGAAAGATTCGGACAATCTCCGAACCCAACATTCGTTCAAATTCCTCACCGGTGTTGGGTCGGTGCATTCCGGTACCCACCAGGAGCGTAATGTTTGTGGGATCAACGCATGAGAGCTCATTCAGGATGGCGGGAGTCATTAGATGATTGGGTGCCGGCCGAGTGATATCGCTAATGACTATGCAAATGCGGTCGGTCGGTTTGATCAGTTCGCGCAAAGGCGGCGAGCCTGCCGGATTGCGCAGCGCTTCAGTCAGGGCGGCCGGCTCGTCCATCAAACCTGGAACGAACACTGGCTCGATCACATCTGTTTGGCGATCGGGGAAATCCACGACCATTCCTGTTTCGCCATATGCCAGCCTAACCAACAATGCAAATCTCCCGTGGTCCTCACCAAGAACATGGCTTCCGCGTGGGATTGTCTGACGCCGTGAAAGCCCACAACACCAGCCGGAAGACGAAGAGCAATCGATCTTCGCAGCCGGCAAACTCCCTTGAACCGACCGCCAATGCTTGGCGACCAGAGCCAACTGACAGCCGTTCGGCTACATGTTAGACTGAGCAACGTCCAATGCAAGTAAAGACAGGCTCGAGGAGAAGCCGAGCTTGGATCAAGCTGACCCCAATTGGCTGAGCGCGCCTAGTCGAACGATGAAGGCTAGCCGGCCGAAGCTATGAGTAGATTGCTCGCTTTTTCCGAAAGTCGTTTGAAAGGGAGGATTCTTTGAAGGACTCGTTACACAGCAACATGAAGGTAGGCATCGTACACTTCATGGCGTTTCCTGAAACGATGGGAGGCGACGGACCCATATTGGAGACCGTCCGCTCGATCGTCGAAGATGAGTTCTTCGGCGCAATCGAAATCGGATTCGTCCAGGATCCCAGCGTTGTCAAAGATATCGCAAGTTTGACCGAGACGGCCGCAGTTCAAGTGGGAGCTTGCGGACAACCTGTACAGCTCGGAAATAATCTAGATGTGAACAGTCTCGACTCGGAGACGCGAGATGCGGCGGTAGAAAGACTCAAGCGTGCGATCGACCAGGCGGGAGAGCTTGGGGCGTCAAGATTTGCACTGCTCAGCGGCCCGTATTCAGGTCCCGAAAACGAGCAGGAGGCAGTCAAGCTCCTGATCGACTCCCTGAATCAGCTAAGCGATTACAGTGAGGCAGAAGCGAAGATACCCCTGGTGCTGGAAGTATTCGACCGCAGCATTGACAAGAAGTCGCTGGTCGGACCCACAACACTTGGCGTCGAAGTCTCTGAGGCAGTGCGCGGAGACCATCCGGAGTTTGGTCTGATGCTGGACCTGAGCCACCTTCCATTACAGTTCGAGACGTCTGAGCACGCCCTGACTGCGGCGGCCGAGCATCTAGTCCATGCCCACATCGGCAACTGTGTTCTAGACGACCAGGAAAGTCCCCTGTATGGCGACAAGCATCCTCGTTTTGGCATAGAGGGCGGCGAGAACGACGTGCCGGAAACCGTCGAATTCCTTCGTGTCCTCAAGAACGTAGGCTATATCGGGCCAGGCAAACAGAACATTGTCGCGTTCGAGGTCCGGCCCCACGGCGACGAATCTTCGGACGCCGTGGTAGCCAATGCCAAGCGCACATTGATGGAGGCTTGGGCCCGGCTCTAGGGACGGACTTCGAAAAGAGCCACGCGTCGTCGGATCAAGCAACACCCGAGGACGGTTCCGAGTCGAGTTTCCCCATTGTGATAATTTGACTTTCGTTCTCTTGCGACCTCACATTCTTCGACAAATGGTACGCTGAAATAGTGAAACGACTTTCCATATTTGCCACGAGCATTATTGTCTTTTTGGCCAGCTTCTGCACTCTCATGATCGAGATAGTGGCCGGCCGAATATTGGCGCCCCACCTTGGAGTTTCACTTTACACGTGGACCAGCATCATCGGAGTAGTGCTGGCGGGTATCAGTCTGGGCAACTTCCTAGGGGGCCGGCTGGCCGACCGCCGGGCGTCACGCGAAGTATTGGGAGTCATATTACTCGTCGGCAGCCTTTCCACGGTCGCGACTCTTGTACTGAGCGAACTAGCTCTGACCCGGGTCCTCAGGCTTGGGATGCCTCTGGTCGCCAGAATCTTAGTACTCGATATCATAATATTCTTCTTGCCTTGCCTTATTCTGGGAGTGGTCACCCCCGTCGCAATCAAGATGACACTCGATGACATTAAGCGTACGGGGGCGGTTGTGGGCACTGTCTACGCGGTATCTACCGCCGGTAGCCTGCTTGGGGTATTCGCGACTGGGTTCTTCCTTATCGAGGCGATCGGCACTCGAACAACCATACTGGCGGCGGGCTCGATCCTGTTTTTGACGGCGGTTTGGGCGGGCGAGTATTGGAGAAACCCCGCCAGGCTCGCCGCAGTCGCCTTGGTCGGATTGATAGTTTCGGGAGGCTTGTTTATCTCGCGCGACCGGTTCCTGGACTCGAAGTGCCTGCGCGAATCTGGCTATTACTGTATTCGGGTATTGTCGAACCCGATTGTGGCCGATCCAACGGCAACGTTGATGCTGGATCACCTCACCCACACCAAGATATCGTTAGTTGATCCCACCTATCTGAGCTACAGCTACATACGCGCCTACGCCGACATAACCACAATAACGGTGCACGAAAAACCTGACTTCAAGTCGCTCTTTATTGGCGGCGGCGGTTACGGCTTCCCACGTTATGTCGAAGAAGTTTATCCGGAGAGTGAAATCCACGTGATCGAAATCGATCCCGCGGTAACGGAGGTCAGCTACGAACATCTGGGCCTAAGACCCGATACGAGAATTATCTCCTACAATCGGGACGCACGAATCGTCTTGATGGAGTGGGACGATCCGCCGGTCTTCGACGTGATATACGGTGACGCGTTCAATGACCTCTCGATCCCATATCATCTGACGACAGTCGAATTTCACCGTATGCTCTACGACCACCTTTCAGACGATGGCGTATACCTCGCAAACGTAATTGACGACTACGAATCCGGCGAGATGCTGCGCGCCTTCATAAACACAATGGGCGAGGTCTTTCCCCACATCTATCTGGTGCGTTGGGGGAGGTACGACCCTGGCGAGATCGAAACGATCGTGGCGGTGGGTGCGAAGCGACCACTCGACCTCGATTATCTTGACGACATCGAACGCAGCAAACAGACCTTTGGCAGAGTACTTGGAAGCACGGCGGTTGACCAAGAGGAACTCGCAGCTTACCGCCGGGCCGGCCGACGGGTCATACTGACGGACGACTACGCGCCGGTCGAGCAACTCGTCGCCCGACTCTTTCTACAAAGAGGATCTTAGAATCTAGATTCTCCCAACTTGGAGTCCGGCCACGTAGCTGGTAAGAAGAGGGTGACCCTAGTGACTCTCGGCGATCAAGCTTATATCGGAAGTTCAGCGTCGGATCGTTACAGTGCTTCACGGTGGTTCCTGGAGGATCGGCGACGAGGCTGGATTTTCGAACACTTCGCGCATCTTCCCATACTTAAGATCAAGTCTGTACGGTGACTAATGAACGTCGTAGATAGCCACGTTCATATCTTTCCTCCCGAGGTATCTCGGCATCGGAGTGACTTCGTCCGGCGGGACAAATTCTTCGCCGAGCTATACGGCAATCCAAAATCTCGGATCGCCGACGCGGAGATGTTGATTGGGTCGATGGACGAAGGCGCGGTCAAGTGGTCCATCGCAGTCGGATTTGGCTGGCAGAGCCAGGATCTTTGCGCCTGGCACAATGATTATCTTGTCGAGTGTTTGAGAGCACACCCGGACCGAATAGTCGCATTGGCCTGTGTCCAGCCCACGGACCCACGAGCGGTCGGCGAAGTAGAGCGACGTATAGGAGAAGGATTTGCTGGGGTTGGCGAACTCATGCCGCACGGACAAGGTTACCGCTTGGACGACTTCGCGACGAGCGGGGCTATTGCGGAGACCGTTCAGGCAGCCGGCGCTATCCTAATGACTCACTCATCCGAGCCGGTTGGCCACACCTATCCAGGTAAGGGGTCGGTGCATCCTCAGCAGGTTGCAGCGCTTGCGACTCGCTACCCCAAGCTAAAGTTGATAGCAGCGCATTGGGGCGGCGGCCTGCTCTTCTATGAGCTGATGCCAGAGGTACGAGCCGCGTTGTCCAACGTATATTACGACTCAGCTGCGTCTAGCTTGCTATATGAACGTGAACTATTCCGCATAGCTCCGAGGCTCGCAGAGCCACACAGAATTCTGTTTGCTACCGACTATCCGTTGCTGAAGCAAAAGCGCCAGATCGAAAAGGTACTCCAAGCCGGCCTTGATAGCGAGTACCTGCGTCGCTTTCTGGGAGGAAACGCAGAGGACCTCTTTGCCCCTTGGAAGCCGGAGAAGCGTTCGGAGTCTGACTGATGCGTGCGTTCGTGGCTCTCGACTTGCCGCCCGAGGCGGTTAGCCAAGTCGAGCGAGTCATAGCATCTCTGAAGGGAGCGCTCGGCATGGCCACTCCGAGCAGGGCCAAGGTGCGGTGGGTACGACCCGGTCAGGCGCACCTCACGCTTCGTTTTTTGGGAGAGGTGGGCCCCAGTCAAGTCGAGTCCGTCATTGAAGATATGCGGCAAGCGCTTCGATCGAAGGAGGGTTATCTCCATCTCAGGTTTGGTCGAGCAGGCGCCTTCCCCTCGCCATCAAGAGCACGAGTCTTGTGGGTCGCGCTGGATGGATCTAAAGACCAGCTGTTGGAGATTGCGGACATAGCCGAGACGGCTGCTCAGAGGGCCGGCCTGGAGCCGAGCAATCGTCAGTTTCGCCCCCACGTAACTCTGGCCCGAGTTCAACCGCCATTGAACGTTTCTGGCTTATTGGCATCATTGCGCACGGATAGAGATAGTTGGCAAGGTGAGGTAGTTTCCGTGATCAGAAGTGATCTAACACGAAAGGGTCCTGAATACAGCAGGCTTGCTCAGTTTGATCTTTCGGGCGATCGCGCGACTGAATAGAATGCTGCGTCGTCTAGATTCCGTCCCTCGGGGAGACCGAAAGATGCGAGCAAATGTCGCGCCAGCGGCTACGCCGATCGAGTCAGACGGCGGCAGCCACTTGGGTCGCTTTTCGTCCGATTGAGCCGGCAGGTATGTTTCTAGATGGATTCTGCTTCAGGTGAGCACGATCGCTGTTGCGCCGGCCACCGCGCAGTAAGCGGCAAACACAAACAATCGGCGACGTATGATCCAGGAAACCAACCAGCCGATCGCGAAATAGCCGGTAACGGCCGCACTCATACCACCAAGCGCGAGCGCCACAACCTCTTCGGAACCTACCCCCTCGCTAATCGTGCCAGCCAACGCGAATAGGCCGGCTCCAGCGACGATCGGGATTGCCAGCAGTAGACTAAATCGGGCCGACGCCGCTCGATCGAGGCCAACAGCCAGTCCGGCCACCACAGTCGCGCCGGACCTGGACAGTCCTGGCAAAATAGCGCAAGCTTGCGCAACTCCAATCGCCAAGGCACCCGGCAACCCGGGTGTTTGGCCGGAACCACCACGCGAATTTCGACGCGCCATCAACTCACCCGCGGTCAGTGCCGCAGACGTCACAAGTAAGGCAACTCCGACAGACCTGCCGGATTGGAAGAGAGGCTCGACGGCGGACTCGAGGAAAACCCCGGCGAACACGGCTGGAAATGTAGCGATCGCCAGATACAAGAGAAGCCGCCGGTGAGCAGACGGGTCATCACCCTTGCCGCCCAAGGCCGAGGAGAAAATCCTCAACAGCTCGAAGCGGAAATATACCAACAGGGACACCAGCGTACCCAGGTGGATCGTCGCGTTGAACGCAAGTCCGGCTGATTCCCAACCCAGCACCATTGGTACCAACACCAGGTGACCGGAGCTACTTACAGGTATGAACTCGGTAATACCCTGCAGCACTCCGAGCAACACCGCCTGGAGTGGACTCATCACTCCCCGGTTTTCGAATTGCTCCGCGTAACGATCAGGTCAAATGACGAACAGCGGAGCTAGGACCAGAGTAATTGTGCTCAGAAGCTTTACCAGGACATGTAACGACGGTCCGGCAGTGTCTTTATAGGGATCTCCCACCGTATCGCCAACGACAGAGGCGGCGTGAGCTTCACTGCCTTTCGCGACTACATTGCCGTCGGCATCTTTCAGCATCCCGGCTTCGATAAACTTCTTGGCATTGTCCCAGGCGCCACCGCCGTTATTGAGCACCGTCGCCAGTATGACGCCGGCGATTGTTCCCACCATGAGAAAGCCGGCGGTTGCCTCGGCTTTCAAAACGAGACCAACGACGATTGGCATTGCAACCGCCAGCACACCAGGTGCAATCATCTCGCGCAGGGCCGACTGGGCAGTAATATCAACACAACGAGCAAAGTCCGGTTTTACCGTACCCTCCATGATTCCTGGGTTCTCGCGGAATTGGCGGCGGACCTCTTCGATATTGTCCGACCCAGCCCGTCCGACCGCTCGGATTGCTAGAGAGCTAAACAAGAAAACCAGCATGGCGCCCAAAAGGGCACCAACGAATGTATTGACGTTGGCCAAATTGACTACGTCAAATCGCTCCCCCGCCTCCAGCAATCCACGTACGTGCATTACTTCGGTAACTTTGTCCAAGTACGCGCTGAACAAGAGGAACGCTGCTAGCGCGGCAGAACCGATTGCATAGCCTTTGGTTAGGGCCTTAGTCGTATTGCCAACAGCGTCTAGATTATCTGTAATCTCGCGGGTGCCGGCTGGCGCGTGAGACATTTCGGCTATACCGCCCGCATTGTCGGTTATCGGACCGAAGGTATCCATTGCCAGGATATACGCCGCTGTCATCAACATGC
This sequence comes from Chloroflexota bacterium, assembly GCA_965220775.1. Taxonomy (GTDB): domain Bacteria; phylum Chloroflexota; class UBA6077; order FW602-bin22; family JBCLEL01. The sequence goes on along the minus strand of OZ244845.1, from coordinate 1,936,196 downwards.
CCATCGTGGCGATCGCAGTGCCATATATGCCACCATGCGGCAAGCCGGTTTGGGCACCGGCGGCATAAGATGCGATCAATGCCAGCGAGATGGTGACCGCTGTCGTGGCGGTCGTCTCCATTCCTACGGCAGTACCTGAGATGATGTTCGTCGCCGGCCCGGTCAACGAAGCCCTGGCAATTTCCTGGACTGGTCGCCAAGACCCGGAGGTGTAGTACTGAGTGATAAACACGAACGCGATCGAAGTGGCGATACCTATGACGCCGGCAATCGCCAGCCAAATGTGTTGCCCCAACATCACGAACGTCGAACCAAACATGAAGACGGTCGCTAGCGCCGCAGTCACATAGTATCCTCGATTCAACGCTTGCATCGGGTCTTCGTCTTCGCCGCAGCGAACCGCGAACAATCCCACGCCCGAGGCTATTAGGCCAAATGCGCGGATAACAAGCGGAAAAAGAATCCATGCCGGATCTTGAGTGGCTACGTATATTGCAACGCCGAGGATCATCGCGCCGATGTTTTCGGCAGCGGTCGATTCGAACAAGTCGGCACCGCGGCCGGCGCAATCGCCAACGTTGTCGCCGACAAGGTCGGCTATGACGGCTGCGTTGCGCGGGTCATCCTCAGGGATTCCCGCCTCTATCTTGCCAACGAGGTCAGCTCCTATGTCAGCCGCCTTTGTGTAGATGCCGCCTCCCAATTGAGCGAACAGAGCTACAAAGCTGGCACCAAATCCGAATCCGACGATCTGAAAGGCGGCCTTGTCCGGCGTATCCAAGCCCCCATATGCGACGAAAATTGCCGCAACTCCAAGAAGACTCAAAGACACCACCAGAAAACCAGACACGGCGCCCCCACGCAATGCCACCGTTATAGCTTCATTGAGGCTTCGTTGAGCGGCACTGGCAGTTCGCACGTTTGAGCGGACGGCAATGAACATCCCGATGAAGCCGGCAATGCCGGAAGCTAGAGCGCCTACCACGAAGCTGATGCCAGTCTTGATGCCGAGGTCGACGTTGTTCTCGACGGCGCCGATGACAACTCCGACGACTACCGCGGTTATCGCTGCGAATATTGCGATAGTGCGGTATTGGCGCTTCAAAAAGGCCATCGCGCCTTCATAGATCATGTTGGAGATTTCGCGCATTGCATCGTTTCCGGTGTCGCGCTTCAGCACGTCCCAAGCCAAAAAGGCCGCAAAGAGCACCGCCAGCCCTCCCAGAACGAATACGATCAGCAGAGCCATAAATTAAACATCCCTCCTATGTTGTAGGGTGGTCGCTCGATCCGGGTGTCGCGCGCCTGACAACACCGCAATATCACAGACACGAACAAGCCTAGACAACTATGTCTAGGCCGGTGGCTGATTTGTGTTCGCTTTTGGCGAGAAATCTAACATCAACGCACTGATCGGTCAAGCCTATATGCGAGTCGCTCGCCGCAACTCAGCTTCGAGATTGCTCTGTCGTACCGCGACTGTGAAATCACCCCGTGTCCGCTCTAGTACGCCTCTTACCATGTCCGTGGTTCGTCGAAGTCCTCGAGTCAGCCCATCCGGATAATCAATCGTCACCAGTAGACCGTATATTTCTTCCATGTGGACAAGAACTCGCTCACATTCTTCGATGTTGCCCTGACGCAAGCGATCCAAGACGTAGCGCCGTAACTCACCGGCCGCTTCGCCTAACCCATTCAAATAGACCGCCGCGTCTACATCCAACTCTTGATGAGAGCTCAGTTGAGCCTTGGTGATTATCTCGAAGGTCAAGGAGGCCTCGGCATACTCCTTCTGGGCATCCTGAAAGAATCCCGTATAGAGGACTTCGGGATGCGGCGCCATTATCAATTTTAACTCTTCAATGAGATCGCGGGATTCCGCGATTAGTCTCGTCGCATCGGCGAACTCGAGACGGTGGACGGCCCTGATGGCCTTGGAGCAAGACCGCGTAGCACGGCGACACAATGCGAGCGCCCTCTCGCGCGCCAGGTTTCGTTGCTCAAATATCGCCTGGTAGGTGGCCTCTAGCGAGTCAAATCGATCGGCGTTCATCTCTCGATATCTTAATTCCAAATACCGTTTGCGCATTCCCGCGCGGACCATTTCGGCGTCGGACAATTGAACTCAGTGGTAACACGGCTAATCAAAAGTGGGTGAAGCCACCAGCACCGCGAGGCCAATCGGGCCGTTTGGGTATCCGGACGCCCGGAGTTTCAGTAAATTCCCCTATTCTGTAGAGTGGAGCAAGCTTGGACTGTTTGAATCCGGCTGCGAGCCGCTCCATATTGGAAGGGGGGACAGCCATCAGCAACTCATAATCTTCACCTCCACCCAAGACCAACTCCACCGGATCGAGTCCGAGCCTGAGTGCTACGTCAACGAACCGCTCATTCATGGGAAGCGCATCCACATCGATCTCCGCGCCCAATTGACTTTGCTCGCATACGTGACCGAGGTCGGCCAAAACCCCGTCACTGACGTCGATCATCGCGTGTACCAGCCCAGTATCAGCGGCAATCCGGCCCTCCTTGCACCGGGGCTTGGGCCTATGGTGCGCGCTCAAGAATCGATCGCGCTCAAATATCCGTCCAGCATCAGGCGAATCGGATAGTGCGAGACCAAGCGCGGACCATCCGGGTGCCCCTGTAACAACTACGCAGTCACCGGCACGAGCGCCGGATCGAAGTGTCAGGTCTGACGGCTCGCAACTGCCGAAGGCAGTTACGTCGATAACAATCGGCCCAACTGTCCCGGAGATATTTCCTCCGATGGTCGATATTGCGAACTCGCGGTTAATCTCCGCGATGCCGGCGTAAACAGACCGGATCCAACTAACTTCGAGATCGGCAGGTAGCGCGAGAGAGACAATTATGAAGTTTGGCTCGGCTCCCATCGCCGCGAGGTCGCTCAGGTTGACCGCGACCGCGCGCCAGCCGATGTCTTCCGGCTGTATCCGATCTCGCATGAAATGAACGCCCTCGACTTGCGAGTCGCATGTGGTGACGACTGCGCGTCCAGCCGGAACTTCGAAGGCCGCCGCATCGTCCCCGATTCCAACGATTGCCCCGGTATCACGCCCGGAATCCCCAACGAGCAATTCTATCAAGTCAAATTCGCCTATTTCCTGGAGCACCGGTTCGGAAAGCGGCATGTTTGGGGACGGTCTACAGTGACGAAGTGAATCGGTCGATTCGATCGAGCGCCTCTTCGATGTTCTCAATGGAGTTAGCGTAGGACAGACGGATGAATCCGTCTCCATTTGCCCCGAAGTCGTTTCCGGCCAGCGCAGCCACACCCGCTTCATCCAACAGGCGGTCCGCAAGTTTCTTGCTGTGCAGGCCGAGTCGCTTCACATTCGGGAACACATAGAAAGCACCGGCCGGCCATACGCAAGTGATCCCATCAATGGCGTTCAACCCCTTAACTATTGCCTCGCGGCGGCGCCCGAATTCCGAAAGCATTTGGTCGGTCTCCTGGTGCATCCGGTTCAACGCTGTGATGCCGGCCTCTTGGACGAACGTAGCGGTGCAGGAAACGCTGTTGGTCACAAGTCTTGTTACGTGGGGTATGAGCTCTTCCGGCATCACGCCATATCCCAATCGCCAGCCGGTCATCGCGTAAGTCTTGGAGAATCCGTCGAGGATTATGGTACGCTCGATCATCCCCGGAAACTCGGTGATCGAGGGGCTACTAGTGCCATAGACGATCTCTCTGTATATCTCGTCGGAAAGAACCGTAAGATCGTTTTCGATCGCAACACTCGCGACTGCCGACAGCGTCTCACGCGTCAAGACTCCGCCGGTGGGATTGTGGGGTGAATTGAGTATTATCATTTTGGTACGAGGGGTTACTAGGGTGCGGAGCTCCGCCGGATCCAACTCGAAATCAAGCTCTTCCCTCAAAGGTATGGGTACCGCCTTGGCGCCGACGAAGTTGATCATCGACTCGTAAATTGGAAATCCCGGGTTTGGGTAGAGGACCTCGTCGCCTTCTTGCGCTAGCGCTAGCAACGCATAAAACATGATCGGCTTGGCACCGGGAGTCACCACCACCTGCTCAGGGGAGACAGAGATCTGTCGAGTTCGACTCACATGGTCTGCGATGGCACTTCTAAGAGGATCGATCCCAGGGGAGGGAGAGTAATGAGTCGAGCCATTGTTGATTGCCTGGACACCTGCCTCAACGATTTGCGGAGGCGTATCAAAATCCGGCTCTCCTATCTCCAAGTGGATTACACTGCGGCCCGCCGCCTCCAATTTTCTGGCCCTCGCCAATACCTCGAAAGCTGTTTCTGTGCCTAGCCGGCTCATTCTGCTGCTCAATCTCATACCAGACAGTACCTCACGACTCGCACGGCGATAATTTCAAACGTGGTCCGAAACTCGATCAAATCTACCAAGATGTACCGACCAGTATACAGCGACCGTCCTAGCTGATTGTAAGACGCCCCAGCATTGACAGCATGCATCAAACATTATCGAGCAGACCAAGTCTCAGCTAATGGTGCGGCCCAGCCGCCTGCCCATATCGGGACTGGCAATTCTTCTTTCACTACCAAGCGTAGGGCTCAGGTGCAGGCCCACCTGGCCGACGCCGAGGGCGAACTGCCTTGGGAGGTCAGACCCTGAGCAAGCGCCCATCATCGACGTCGGGTTTGCACAAGGAAGCGAACTTGGTCGACGAGGCAGGCCTGTCAGGGTCGTCCGAACGAAACGTATTTGAAACCAGCTGCGCGGATCGTCGCCGGGTCAAATACGTTGCGACCATCCACCATTATCGGTTGCCTCATCACCTCGCGGAGCCGAGTGAGGTCCAACTGCTTGAACTCGTTCCACTCGGTAACCAAGGCCAACGCATCCGCGCCCGCCGCGCACTCGTAGGGGTCATTCGCCGGGAACACGCCGTCTAGTTGCTCGGTTGCCGCCTCAATAGTGACGGGATCGTATACGCGGACCTGAGCGCCACACTGGACTAGTTGCTCGATGACACTGAGCGACGGAGCATCTCGAATGTCGTCTGTGTTTGGCTTGAACGAGAGTCCAAGGATCCCAACCACTTTGCCCTCGAGAGATTGACCTATTGCATCTCGTATTTTTTCGACTAGCCTTCGGCGTTGATCGTTATTGATTTCCATCACCGAGCGTAAGAGTTGCGGATGACACCCGTTCGTTGCCGCCAGATGTTCCAACGCCCTGACGTCTTTTGGAAAGCAGCTTCCACCCCAGCCGAGGCCGGCCCCTAGAGAACCTGGACCTATACGCACGTCGTAAGCCATCCCGCTAGCGACTTGCTTCACGTCCGCACCGACTTGTTCGCAGATCGAGGCGATCTCATTAATGAACGAAATCTTTGTAGCAAGAAAGGAGTTGGAAGCGTACTTGATCATTTCCGCGGTGCGGTTATCGGTGATAATTATCGGCGCATTGAGCGTCTGGTACAGGTCTGCAACCTTCTCAATCGCGCCTCCATCCGATCCACCGAGGACGACCCGGTCAGGATGCATGAAGTCCTGAACTGCCGAGCCCTCACGCATAAATTCGGGATTCGAGACAACCTTGGCGGCTAGACCTGGCTGGAGATTGTCATTCACGATAGTCTCGACCCAGTCACCCGAGCCGGCAGGGATTGTGCTCTTCGTGACAACTATGATGTCGTCGCGGGCACTCTTGCCCAGGCTGGTGACGGCAGATTCTACGTAGCGCATATCCGCACCGCCATCGGGCCCCGAGGGTGTATGGACTGCAACGAACGCGAACTCGGCCCCTTTCACAGCTTCGTCGTAACTTGTGGTGAAACTCAACCGGGCCGCGGCTTTATTTCGATGAATTAGCTCCCCGAGACCGGGCTCGAATATCGGCATTTTGCCGCTTGCCAACATTTCGATCTTAGCTTCGTCGATATCCAGGCAGACAACGCGGTTGCCGAGGTCACTGAAACAAGCGCTCGTGACCAGTCCCACGTAGCCGGCACCGATCACGCATATATTTGACATCTAGTTCCCTGAACCTCGCGGCACAGCGACCACTCGACCCCATAGTGGAGATTACAGGCCAATCGACTCCGCGATTAATTTGACCACTCGATGAGCCATGCGAACGCTGTAGTTTTGTCCTCGATCTTGAGGATACACCTGAAACATGTTAGCAAGGAATACATTGGGCAAGGGTGTATCGTGTGGCGGTATATGGTTGACGAAGTCAGTAGTTACTATTGGCTGGGCAAACGGGGCCGTGAACAAGTGCATTCGTCGAATCCAATTCCGGTTGAATAACGGGTTGATCTTCTTGATAAATGGCTCGAACTCGTCCAATATCTGTCGGTCCGTCAACCCGAGTAGTCTGTGCTTTGGTGGTAGATAGTTGCCGAAGTAGACTGGATGACTGCCACCGTAGTCCTTGGCTGACATGTAGTTCGTATGGTCTACGACTACCAGAAACGGATAGCCCGGATCGTGGACGCTGAGCCAATAGACTTGGTCGAGAAGATTGCGGTCGAGTTCCAAGAGCAGGCACTGAGCTGAATATGCCTCCCCCCAATCGTACTGCTGCACGTATTCCGCCGGCAGCGAGGGCGTTAGCCGGATAAACAGACGGGTCGGCAGCGTAGCGAGTACCGCGTCGAACTTAAGCAGGTGACCGCCGGCCACTCCGATAACAACGCCATTTTCGTCACTCTCCACGCGTTCCACCGCCGAATTGGTCTTTATTGTCCCGCCCATCTGTTCGATTCTTTTGGCTAATTCGGCATAAAGCCGGATGAATCCGCCGCGAAGATAGCCCAGCCTTGCGGTACGAAAATGTAGTCTTGCCCAAAACCACGGCATGGAAACTTGGGTGTAGCGATCACCGAATTTCTGCTCGAACATCGGTCTCCAGATCACTGTGTAGGCTCGGTCACCCATCCACGTTTGGATCCATTCGTTGGCTGTCCGGCCTTCAAGAATCGAAGGCGTAGGAAGAAGCTTGAGGTAGCCAATCGCCACGCCCAATCTCAAACGATCGACCAAGCCGAGAGGGCTGAAGCGGAGTACATCTATAGGAGAGTCCAACCGATATGCGTTACCGTTGTAAAACACGCTCGTAGACGGACGTGGCCAGAGCAAGTCTTCGCTCAGCCCCACCTCCTCAATGAGCCGCGTTATGTCGCGGTCGGTTGCAAAAAGATGGTGATAGAACTTCTCAAGATGTGAATCGCCGATCTTGAATGCGGTGGCAAGTCCGCCAAGTTGGTCGCCCCTCTCGATTATCGTGACCTTGATCCCCAGTTTGGCAAGTTCGTAGGCGGCGGTTAACCCAAGCGCGCCGCCTCCGATAATTCCAACCGTTCGCGGCACACTATGCATCCGCACCGCTTTCCTTGGTGACGCTCCCATCAGCCGAACTTGCTCTAGACAAGCTCAAGTTATGGAACCACAGAAACGCGAATCCCAACAAAGTGATTGGCAACAATAGCGCCAAGTGCAGCACTACGACGTAGCTGAGAGCTTGCTGGCTGTCGGCTCCTAAGAAACCAAGTGACAAGACTCCCAAAGCCTCGAAGGTGCCGATATATCCGGGGGAGGACGGAACCATAGTTCCGAGGTTGATTACGCCGGTTGTCAACAAGTATCCAATCGGTGGTATGTCTAACCCGAAACCTATGCCAATGAGCAAGTACATCAGAGCCTCGAACGACCACGCGAGGATCGAAAGGCCCAGTATCGTCGCCAAGGAACCCACGCTCTGGAGAGAAGCCAAACCAACAAGGATCTTATCTATCGGTGCACGTCCCTTGTGTCTCAAGGATTCGGGGAGAAAAGCCAGAACGAAGCGCGCGATCCTATTGGCCAACGCCGGCGAGGACACGACCAGGAACAAAAGTAAGAATGCGGCGATGAAAACTAGCCCGGCGATCCGGAATATTGCGGACACCTCATCGTTGAAAGGCATCGAGAGAGAAGCTATGCCGACGAACACTAACATGACGGCGCCATCGAACATTCGCTCAACCGCAATTGTAGCCAGGCTGGACAGCCTGCTAATACCATCGCGCTCCTTCAAGACGTAAGCGCGCACCACTTCGCCGAGCCTTGCCGGCAGCACGTCGTTTGCCATGTAGCCGATCGCGACGACGGCAAAGAGTCGGCCGACTGAAATCTTCTTTATCGGATTGAGCAACACCTGCCATCGAATAGCCCTGATCCAAACACCGACGAAATAGGCGGCCAGGGCCGGCACAATCCAGCGATAGTCGGCCGAGCCCAGGTGCCGGACCACCTCGCCAAAATCCTCGACCTGACGCGTCACCCAATAGAGAAACGCCGCGCTCACAATTAAGCCGATCCAGATACGCCATTTCTTCAATAACATCTAACCTCGCTTAGATGATAATTGGTTAATTCCCAGTTGACGACGATTGAGCGGCGAAACCCGACAAGTGAAGGGTAAGTCCGTTGTCACGATTTTGCGAGGTTTGGCAACTGCGTGAAGAACGCTAGTTTTCGTTCTGGAAAACACTGTGCTTCGAGGACAATTGCCACGGATTCGTCCCGGCCCGGCCAAGTCGGGGAGTTCATATCAACCGGCTTTCGCTGCCTGTAGTGACGACCAACTGAGGCTTTCACTGGCGGCGGATAAGAGACCTGTTCCGCTAACAAGAACATACTGCACGGCATGAGCGACGACGACGATCGCCAATGCGTTTACGTCGTCGATACCGAAAGCGCTTACCAGGGCCAGCTTACCGAAGAAGTGAAACGAACCTAGATGCCCTGGCGCCGAAGGCAACATGATGCCTAGGTTGATGACCACCACCATCAACAGCGGCGCGGCCACCCACTGAATTCCTGCCAGTTTCACATCGAACGCCACTAGGACAATGCCATAAGCCAAGGCTTCTATGCACCAGATGGCTAATGAGCAGACCGATATGACGACAGCGCGTTCCGGCCGGCGCAGCGCCTCCAGTCCAGCTAAGAAAGAGGCACTCTTCTCGGTGCCAAAGCGAGCGACACGATCAGGCATCAGACTCAGGAAGAACTCCGCCAATCTCAATAGTAGTTCGCGCCTTGCCAGAGCAAAAACTACCAGGAACAGCAGGGCAAGGAACACAGCCACGGCAAATGTAGTGATAGCCGTGATTTCAACGCCGAGGTTTGGGGGACGATAGATTTGGGTAGTTAGCATCAGCAAGCAAACCAGGGCCAGTCCGTCAAACATTCGTTCAATCAATATGGTTGCCAGGCCAAACGACTTGCTGGTGCCCGTCACCTTACTTAACACAAATGCCCTGACGAATTCGCCTATGCGGGCGGGAAGAACGTTATTGGCCAAGAACCCGATAAACAGCACTTTAGCGACGCGGACAAGTGAGGCGTCAACGTCGGGCCCAAGAATAGTGCGCCACCGAAATGATCGAATTGCGTAACCAGACGCCCAAACAAGCGCAGCCAATGACACGAGCGCGTAGTTGGCCTGCGCGAACGCCTCGGCCAGGCTGAGCAGGTTTATGTTCCAGACGGCTAAGATCGCTAGGACGATGGTTATGCATATACCGACGAGGGCTGTTACTCTCATTCAGTCCAATCCATTAGCTAACTGGCGGCCCATTCTAGGATATGGTCGCCCTAGCAACAACGTCCGAATCCAAATTAAGAGGGTTGATCCGTGATTCGTCAGTGTTCAAGCCTGTTTCATCGCGTGCGGCACGGTGTCCCGCAGGTTACCCCCAACAAGTAGCGGTCATGACCCAAATGAAGAGCCTAGCCTGGGGGTTTTGAGGATACTCATATCGAAGCTATCGTTGAGGCGACCCATTTCGGGGGCGCCGCCGGCTTGCCCGGTAAGCTTGTTGCAATAGGCGTTTCAAATGATTCCACCAGCCCTTGGCTTCGTCCACCTGCTGGGACGAGATCGGGACCTCGCCGTAGCGGGACTGGTGAAACCGGTCAACGATCCTAGAGAGTTGTGGCTCGACCACGGGCAGATCGCGGCGGAGGCGGTCGGCGTATTCAGCAACCGTCATGTCGGCAGTGCGATCATGCCCGAGCTTCTGTGCCCTACTGAATATGCTGAAGATCATGTATTCAAGCCAGCCGCGCTCATCCAAATCGCGGAGCCGGATCGCCGGCCGCCAAGCGGACGGGATTGAAACCTCTTTTCCCAGAATTCGATTGATGGTAAAACGAGCGGCCTCGCCGCCGAAGTCCACCACTCCCCTCAGTAGCGCAATCACACCGTAGATTGCCAGCCGGATGAGGTTGAGCAGGTCGGAGACGACATTCACGAGACGGAGGGTGTGGCGGCGGCGCCAGAAGTACCTCCCGACGAAGTAGAGTGCCAAAACGATCAATACCCAGCCGGCAATCGCGGCCAACGTATTCAACAAGCTCAGATCAGACACCTGCTCTTGGACGGATTGTGGGGCGAACGCCGGTTCCGGGGTGGTAGATGCTTCTCCGTCCCCGGAGAATAGGCTGAATGGAAGCGAAATTAGGGTGATCAGCAGGAACCCTATTAGTATTGCGATCCCGACGATAAACAATACGACCGGCTCCAGCAGCTTCAGCAAGGCCAGAACAAGGTGGCCGTAACCAGTTGGCATCAGCAGGGCCAAAACCAAGGCAACGCCAACGAGCGCCACGCCGCTGCCGAGCCACCTAGCAGGTAGGCGCAATGGAATCTTCGTCCGCTCGACCTCCCAATTCGACGTCATCCTGACAAGCTGATTGACGGATATCAGTAAAAAGCCGGCCAGGATATATAGCATTGACTCACCTACCGGTACTCCGATGTCGGGGTCGGGCACCAACAGCTCGGAGACCAGGGGCGAACTAATCAGATGCAAGCCAGCGACCAATACAGCGAGCACTGCTATCCCCGTTACCCAACTATTTCGAAGACGCTCGAAATGCCCTATTCGGTCGGTAGACCTAAAGGTGTCTAAGCCTTCAGGGATGTTCGCCGTTTGATCCTCTTCTGGAATCTCACCTTCTTGTACTTCTAACCCGCGCAGATCGCCAGCGGTGACGACACTCCAGATCCAAGTTGCCATCAGGAGTGCGGAGTTCAAGAAGAGCGAGGGGGTCACGATTCTGCCGGGATCGGCTATCCATCCATTTAACGAGCCAGCAAATCCGTCGAACCCGACTGCGACTATCTCGGCGAGAATCCTGTGGAATATGGAGGGCAATATCAACCCAACTATCCAGGTGTCTCGGGTGGATCCAAAGTTGTCGCGTCGCTTTACGAAGTAATAGGCGCCGACGAATGTCAGAATGGCAATCGGAACCAGATAAGGCGCGCGCCAATGGAAAAAGGGCAACTGAGACAGATAAGTCACGGCGCCGACCCAACTTGCCGCCATGACCCCCGTCAGCCCCAGTCCTGCCAACTCGGCAATCTTTGGGATGGACGAATTCGGAGCGTCGGTTTGAGCAGCGGTTTGTTCGTTCAAGCCGGCACTTCCGAGTGATTACAGGACATTGTCCTCTCCAAACATGGGAAGTTTACAACGCCGTGCATTGGATGACATCCGTGATGCCCGCCGGCGGGATTTCCCCGGCTTGCCAGTACCTAGCCCGGAACGTGAGGAGACGCCGCTACTGCCATACCTTGACGCCTTGTAGTCGAAACGCGAGAATGGCCGCGACCGACAATCCACCACTATTATCGTGGGCCCGGATGCGTGCCGCGGACCGCCCTGGCGAAGCACACACTGCGAGGATTCAAAATGCTCATTGGAAGCGGAGACACCACCTACACTTGGAACGATGACTGGGCCGAGATTCCCAATCCCGGGGAGGCCAAGGGTGGCTGGTCGCACCACGGCGTAGTGGTAACCGAAGCCGGCCATATCATCGCGTCTCACCCTGCTACGCCGGATTTGCTCGAGTTCGATCAGGACGGCAAGTTGCTAGGAACAGTTCCCACACCCCTGACCGAGTGCCACGGCCTTACCCTTGTAAAGGAGGGCGACTCCGAGTTCCTATGGATAGCCGATATTGGCCGCAAGCGCCACAAGGTGAACGGCGGCTATGAATATATAGAATCGGCCCAGGGTCCAAAAGTGGTAAAGATGTCGCTGTCCGGAGAGACGGTGATGACCCTCGGACGGCCGGAGCATCCCGCGTACGAAACTGGGACTTACACACCGACTTGGGTCGCAGTAAACGAGGAGCGGTCTGGCGGCAACGGCGACATATGGGTTGCTGACGGGTATGGCGAGAACTACGTGCACCGCTTCGACAAGTCCGGCAGCTATATCGGCGGCATCAATGGCGAGGAAGGACAGACCGGCGCTTTCGACGGACCTCACACCGCGTGGGTAGACACTCGAAAGGACGAGCCGGAGCTCTACATCGGCGACCGCAGCAACGGACGCATCCAGGTTTATGACCTTGAGGGAAACTACAAGCGTTCATTCGGCTCGGAGTGGTCCAGATCGCCGACCGGCTTCGCATCACACGGCGACTTGATGATCATCATCGAGCTGAACGCAAATATGGCGATCGTCGACTTGGACGACAACCTCGTGGTACAGCTAGGAACGAACCGCGGAGTCTGCGACGTTGACGGTTGGCCCAACGTGACGAATGCGAACGGCGAGACCGTCCGAACTCATCTGTTGGAGACTGGCAAGTTCAACAGTCCCCACGGGGTGGCAACGGACGCCGACGGCAACATCTACGTGTCGGAATGGCTGATCGGCGGCCGCTACATCAAACTAGCCAAATAGTCGCGGTCGCGAAATGGTGAGAAGTATTTATGCTGGATAGTGGGGACAAAGAGATGGATGCACGATCGTTCGACGTAGAGTTTCATAGTGAGCAGGTCGTGAGTCAGGGATTCACGATTATCCCCAATGCCGTTACTGCCGAACGGGCGCGCGAGGCAATCAACGCGCTGGAAGAGATCTACGAACGGGAGCGGCCGATCGCCGAACGTATGGGAGAACAGACCGAAAATCAGAAAGTGGCGCGGAATCCCCTCGCCAAACATCCCTTCTTCGAGACTTTCTATCTTTGTCCGCCGGTCCTGAATGTGTGCAAGAGAATCCTCGGTGACGACATGGTGCTCTACGACACAACTGGGCGCTCGATTCGGCCGAGCGGAGGTCGGGAGAAGAGGCACGGATTCCAAGTACACGTCGACCGCGAGCTATTCAGTGTTTTGCCGTTCGTGGGAGGATCTCACATCCCGGTCGGTCTCAACGTACTCTGGCCGCTGGTAGATTTCACTGCCGAAAACGGCGCTACAGTGATTTGGCCGGGCTCGCACCGGTCTCTGAGAGTACCTGAATCTGACGAAGAGTACCCTGGGTATGTGCAGGCAGAAACTCCCGCCGGGTCAGTCATCATGTGGGACGCGGCTACCTGGCACGCGACGGGCTTGAACACGAGCGACCACATCCGGCACTCGGCGATCGGGTTCTTTCAGCGTAGATGGGTCAAGGGTATGATCGACAACGAGCGCATCATACCGCCGCACGTAAAGCGACGCCTGTCGCCGGACATGCGGGAGTTGCTGGCGATCGATGGGTCGTTGCCGGACTATTCGTCGGTGCGAAGTCTGTCAAAAGAGCAGCTGGACCGGCTGTCTCCCTGGGAAAAAGAAGTGATCGGCATCGGGATCTATTGAGCAAAACCATCTTCATAGCACTGAATCGCGCCACCGAACACCTCAGAATCACTTGAGTCAATTCTAATAGCACCCTCCACCTTGGCCGGTCTATGCGGGCGAAGTCGAGGGCAAGGAGTCGATCGTGAAAATCAGCATGTTTCATTTGATGCCTTACCGCGATCTGCCGGAGGACTTTACGGAAAGGTATGACAGCGTCTGGGTGGACATTCCGAGTGACCTGTTCGATCCGGCGAAGGCGCACGTGATGTATAACCAATCTCTGGATGAGCTCGAATACGGCGCCGCTATGGGCTACGACGGCGTTTGCGTAAACGAGCACCACAGTAACGCCTACGGAATGATGCCTTCACCTACGTTGATGGCGGCCTCATTGGCACGCAGAACCAAGGACGTAGCGATCATCGTCTTAGGCACGTCTGTGGCTCTCTACAACCCTCCGGTGAGAGTAGCGGAGGAGTACGCGATGCTGGACTGCATCAGCGGAGGCAGGATCGTGGCCGGATTTCCGGTCGGATCGAGCCAGGACTCAAACTTCGCGTACAGTGTGAACCCGGCGATGCTCCGCGAGCAATACCACGAAGCCGCAGACCTCATTGTACGAGCATGGACTGATCCGGATGTGTTTAGCTGGGACGGCAAATTCTCTCAGCTTCGGTACGTGAACATCTGGCCTCGTCCCATCCAAAAGCCCCACCCACCCGTGTGGGTGCCGGGCGGCCGGTCGGTGGAGACTTGGGATTGGACCCTGGAGAAGGGGTACCTGTACGCTTATCTGTCCTATAACGGATACAAGCTAGGCAAACGAGTGATCGACAATTTCTGGAAGAAGGCGGAAGAGAAGAACGTGGAGCCCAACCCCTATCACGCCGGCTTCCTTCAACTTGTGGTCGTCGGGGAAAGCCAAAGCGAAATCGAGGAAAAATACGGCCCTCACGTCGAATATTTCGTCAACAAGCTAAACTTCCACGTGCGTCCAGGGTTCACGGAGGCACCCGGTTATCGCTCTATCGACTCGCTCAAGGCGGGATTACTTGGGGTGACAAGGGCGCCCGATAACAAGGACGCGGGTAGCTCGTGGAAGGACATCGCCAGCAGGGCGGTGGTCGTAGCCGGAACTCCAAGCCAGGTAACGGAGCAATTGGAAGATCTCATCAAGAGCATGCGCATCGGACACCTCATGGTGCTGAACCAGATTGGCTCGATGCCGCATGATCTGGCGATGGAGAACATAAGGCTGACAGCGACAAAGGTGCTGCCAAATCTCCGACACATCTGGCGGGACAAGTGGGAAGACAAGTGGTGGCCACAGCCGCTACAGAGCCGGCGCCCGCCGGCTGAGGTGCAGTAGGCAAGTCGGCCGCGGCATCGCGCGCCAGGCTTTGTTTTGCATTTTCTAGTTTTTGCCAGCGGTCCTGTCTGGACTCGATGAGGGCGAGCAGGCACATAGTACGCCGGCCGGACAGCGACGCTGACTGATGTTGATACCGTGTCTTGCATTTTGCCAATTCAGTCTGGCAGCCTCGTCGCATTCCGATACGGGCTAGCGCCCGGAGTAGCCTGGTACATCTGTTCTCCTATTATAACGCAGAAAGTGATCTCGCGCGACATGGGAAGATCGGCCGAGGCGCCTTTCACGGCCTCGTCCATGGCAGGGCGAGCGCCGGAGCGACCCGACGAGCTCCCCTTCCTGTCCGTATTCCGGCCCCGTATCAGGGTACAGGGCATGCTTTGCCTAGAGTGGCAAGTGGGGGCGGGATTGCGTAAGACTCGCAGGCAGGGGGCATTTTATGGGATACTCATCAGCGTAGGGTCTTCGGCTGGGAGCCGAAGGTTGGCAGTTAGATTTGTTGAGCGGGGAGAAGTTCATGCTCGAGGACAATGGCCTACATCTACCGAGCCTGTCCATCAGAGGATTTCGCGGCATTGACGAGCTGTTCATCCCGCAATTAGGCCAGGTGACGCTGCTGGCCGGGAGGAACAGCATCGGCAAGACGACGGTTCTCGATGCTGTCAGAGTCTATGCCGCGCGCGGGAGAGATTCCGCTTTGTCTGAGCTGTTATTGGACCGGGAAGAGGTGATTGCCGCGACTGACGAAAACGGCGAAAGCGTGCCTGTGCTCGATTGGCGTGCTCTCTTCCACAACCGGGATGCCTCCCAAGACGCCTACATTTCAATCGGCCCGAGGAATCCGGCGGAACAACTTGTCATCAAGCCAAGTATCTCAAGCGGTGCGCAGTTCAATCTGTTTGGTGAAGGCCTTGACGATGCCCATATGCAGGTTCTTAGGGCCGAATACGGAGGTAAAGGGGAGTGGACTATCTCCCTAAACGCGCAACCTCCTTACCGCGTTCCCAGAACGGCTGGGCGACGAGACCAGCCCAGTCTCTTCGACGAAGGCGAACCACGCTCAGCGATAGGGTGCGAGTTCCTGGGACCTGGCCTGTTGGGTAACAATGACCTGTCACGCTTATGGGATGGCGTGGCGTTGACGGACGATGAAGAGCGGGCAGTAGGTGCCTTGCAACTGGTATTCGGCGCTGACGTGGAGCGCGTTGCAGTGGTCGGCGATGAGATGGCATATCCACGCCGGCGCGGTCGCAGAGCGGTCGTCCGGCTGAGAGGCCAAAAGCGTCCCGTCCCCTTGAGGAGCCTCGGAGATGGCGCGTTACGCCTGTTCGGCGTTGCCTTGGCCTTGGCCAACAGCCGGGGCGGGTTCCTCCTCATAGACGAAGCCGAGAATGGCATCCACTACTCGCTGCAGCGTGACTTCTGGAACATGGTTCTTCGGACGGCGCACGAAAACAACGTGCAGGTTCTCGCATCTACCCATAGCTCGGACTGCATCAAGGGATTTGCCAAGGCGGCATCCGATTTCAGGGATGCGGAAGGGGTGTTAATACGACTCTCCCGGCAATACGGGGATCTACGCGCGGTGGAGTATCCGGAGGAAGAGCTAGCCATCGCTGCCGAACAAGGGATCGAAGTAAGGTAGGTGCATGGCTAACGACGGCGACGCGTCGTCCGACAACCGCGTTCTTCTCGTCGAAGGCCGGGATGAGAGGTTTGTCGTGCGCCGTATCTGCGACTCCAATCCTGGAATTCCCACATTCTGCGTTCGCGAGAAAAAAGGTGCGCCAGCGCTGTTGGACAGCATCCGTGGGGAGATCGTCGCAGAAGGCCGCCAAACAGTTGGAATAGTCGTGGACGCGAATGACAACTTGCCGTCCAGATGGCAGGCTGTTGCGCATAGGCTTGGAACCGCAGGAATTACGCCGCCTACCGGCCCGGCTTCCCACGGCACAATCATAGACAGTAGACCCCGCGTCGGCATCTGGCTGATGCCGGACAATCAATCGCCCGGCGAGTTGGAAGATTTCATCGCAGACATGATTCCGTCCGGCGATCCTGTCTGGCCAATGTCCGAAGACTATATCGAAGGCATTCCCGTTGAGCACCGCAAGTTCAAGAAGGGAAAGATTCTGCGCGCCAAGGTGCATGCGTGGCTAGCGACACGAGAAGAGCCGCGGCCAATGGGAATAGCCATAAGGGCCGGGGATCTGAACACTGCTACAGAAAACTGTGAGAGATTTGTTGGCTGGCTCCGGGAGCTATTCGGCGATGGCGTCTAGGTGGGAGTGGAAATGGTCCGTTGGGAGTCAGGTGCCGGCGGGCAAGGGCGTTCATGTAGGCGAGGATGAGGTTGCGGGTGTAGTGCCAGCGGGCTAGGCTGCTTGATCGCCCACTGCCGGCCGAAGAAATCTGGCCTCGTGTGAGTTACCTGGCCGCTGTTTTCTTGAATTCGCCAATGGCGTCGCGAATATCCTGGCCGACCATGATCCAATCTGACCGGACCGCAAAGGTGTCGGCCTCCCACGCTGAGCGAAACTTTGGATAGTGGTTCAGCGTGTTTCCGAGGTCGATGATTCGCGCTAGCCCTTCAAAGAAGCCCGGCCGTGGATAGCAATAGAAACGCCAGTTGGCTCTCATATTGTCGACGGCTCCTAATTTACCGCACGTATTTAGTACACGCGAGTAGAGGTCCGATAACGACATGCGGTAATATAGCAGCGGTTTAGAGGCGTGTCGAAGGCGGTATCGCCGGGGAAGATGCTAAATCAGCCTCTTCCCTGGGCATTCGAGAGACTCACAACCCACCAACGATTCATTCATCATCCGCGATCTCCTCTAACGTGGGTCTGAAACCCATCGGGCCTTTTTTCGACGCGCTGCCGGAGCCTTCCCACAGACTCTCAACGAACTGGATGGCTGGGCGGTCTACAACAAGCCAATGATGTATTAGGTCAATTGCCGCTTGATCCAATCCGTCGAAGACCGTTAGTCCCCTGTTCTTGCATTTCTGCAATAACTCTTCTAGCGAGTAGGATTCTTCGACCAGTGTCCAAACGTCGCGGTCAGGTTTATGAGCATACGCTTTGAACCTCTCAGACCTCTCGTCGTATCCCACGTGGAATCGACCGCTGGAGCCGCCACTGGTTGTGGTCATCCGTGTAACCTCACCTTTCGAATTTCTTTTCAAATACGCACAACTATTCAATTGCCTCGTAGCTCGAGCCACCATGACTGTGCCCACGATAGTGAAGCCGGCGGCAAAAGCCATTATCTTTCGAGATTAATGGGAATCCAACGGCGGCCCCCAGTATTGATACTGATACTCCGGGCGAACCAGCCAATACGCTCCTTCGTCTCCGTGGACGACGGCTCCGTCGTTCTTATCGTGGCAGATCATCCTGAATAGAAAGCCATTGTTGAACTCTTGTTCGTCCGAGCGGAACACAAGAT
This sequence comes from Chloroflexota bacterium, assembly GCA_965220775.1. Classification (GTDB taxonomy): domain Bacteria; phylum Chloroflexota; class UBA6077; order FW602-bin22; family JBCLEL01. The sequence continues at coordinate 1,917,775 of OZ244845.1, read as the reverse complement.
CGACGGTTATCTCCGTCACGGCGGGTGCACTATCCTCAATTCTGGTAATGGTCGCATCAACGAGGGTTACGCTCTCCAAAAGGCGTCGGATCTCTCCTGCACGGTGGTTGACCGGACGCTGATCATGATCGATAGTCATCTTGGCCATCCGCCCATAGTTTCCGGCCTTCCAGGCCCTCAATAGCTCCAACATCGCCGCTTCCGGCTCATTCGCATCCACGGACGATCCAATCTCGTCGGACAAGTGAATTGGATCATCGCGAACCGGTCTAGCTGTCCATTCGTTCAAGCGTTGGTCGAATTTCTTGGTTCGTCCGTGAGTTTCGAGAGAGTTTGCCAAGACTTCCCGCAAAGAGTGTTGCGGCTCAGATTTCTGAGACTGTGCTTTCTCTCGAGCTTTGAGGACATCAGCGATGTTCCCCAATAGCGACCAACACTTCGCATTCACCAGGCGATTGCCATAACCGAGATCGCGGCCATGGATTATACCGTTGCGATAGGGAAAGCTGAGATTGTCGCTGCTAGTCTTGCGTCTCGTACGACACATTTCGCGAACAAGCGTTGGTAGGGCGTGCGGTTGGCCGGCAAACGAATTGAGCTCTCTTAGATCCACTCCCTCCGCGAAAATCGACTTGCCAAACGCATCCGCACCAACCCCATCGGCGACAATTAGCAATAGCGGGGTCGCGGCCAAGTAGCGGCCTTCCCGCGTCAATTTGGCCGCTTCGAGAAGTTGCGACTTTCGCTCCATGAATTCCGGCGAATAGCACAGTCGCATTACTAAATAGTCCAACTGTTTCCCTTCAAAGTCCGCAGCTAGTAATGACTCTGCCTCAAGAGGATCACCATCATCATGAACATTAAGCGCCTCTTTAGCGGACTGGGAATTTGTGGACTCTGAGAATATCCATCCCCTTTCTGAAAACGCGTCGTGATGCAACCGGGGTAATTCAACAAGAGCCTCGACCTCTCGCTTAATCTCATCTATCTTGCCAGTAAAATTCTTGAGCCCGGCTCCCCCGATTCCAAACCAAGAAACAATCCTCAGCACTGATGCCAATACGGCAAGGGCGCGAGTTTGATTCACTAGCTCCTGAATAAACGTAGGTAGCGGACGCCGATCCTTGTTAGGCATAAGCCTCTGATTCTTCGTGGACTCTCATATTAATGTTTGGCACCTAAGCCGCCACAACTGTCTCAACAAAGTGGGCCGAATGGGCGTTAATTTGTCGAATGTACGAGTCACAGGTGTGGTAGGCGGGACTCGAACCCGCACGGAGTTACCTCCAACCGTTTGGTCTGCGTCCGATTCTGCATCCGGCGCAGACCAAAACGATCGCGTCTGCCAATTCCGCCACTACCGCACATGCGCGATTATAACATGATCGGTTGTTCTATATTCGCGCACAATACGAACTTGGCGGAATCCCGGTACGAGCCCCCGCGCTACGTTGCCCCGCCCCTCTCCTTTTGGATTCCAGCTTTCACTGGAATGACGGAATCAGTCGCGGTAGCCTGTCTTCATAGCAATCGCTCATCCCGGTTGGCGCCGGCACACCAAGGTATGAAAAGCTGGAGTTGTGGCTTGGTACGGCGAATTGGCACCGCGGATTCTGCCACGCCCCTCCTCCGCCCCAGCGGGGGACAAGCCCCCGCACTACATTTTCTCATTCCGCCATCGGCCATCGGTCTACAACTCGGCAGGATTCGCCGGTGGAGAGTCGGCATCGAAGTTGATTGGAGGGTGGTGGCATTCGGGCAGTCTCGGGGCCAGGTAACATCATTTTCGTACCAATGACGAAACGGGGGCCGCGATGACTATTTCCGGAGCCGGCGCGGCTACACCGCCACCACCGTGTCCACGTCGCCGGCGGAGAGGGCGCTCATGTAGGCGAGGATGAGGTCGCGGGTGCGGTAGCGGCCGAATTGGGACTGGTCATGTTTCTGGACGATGGGGAAGGTTCCTAGGACGTAGCCGGCGTCGTCCCGAGAGAGGCCGTAGAGGTGGAAGTAGAGGGCGTCGAGGCGGGCCCGCAGGTGCCGGCGCTCCTCCTCGTCCCAGGTGAACGGCGGGCCGGCGTAGCCGAGGTCGCGGGCGAACGGGGCCATGTCGTGGGAGGTGTAGGTGAGCCGGAGGACGTGGTGCCGGACTAGCTCGCGGGCGGTTGTGTTTCCGAACTGCCGGTCGTAGTCGCCGGGGGCGATGACGGGGAGTTGCTCTACGATGTACCAGTTCAGATGCGTGCCCTGAGCCTTTTGTCTCGCAACAAAATCCACACACGAAGAGTTTAGATTCGCGACGAGGCAAGCGGCAGTATGGCCCTCGACTCCGACGAGGAGGGGAAGTGTGTTTCCCACGCCGGCCCACGGTACTGTCGACGCAATCATGGTTCTAACGTCCGTTGACCGAGCAATGTCGCGGAAAGCGAGTGCCCAGCCTAGTGCTTGGGTAATGGTTTGCTCAACGTCCCGTGCAGGCACCCAGTATTGAGTGCTTGGTAGGAAACCGGGATCAGCGTGTTGGGCTTCGCTCACCTCCACACTCAGGTAGGGATTGTGCGTGCTCGCCAAGTTCACCGTGACCGAGTTGGCCCGATGGTCGAACTGATTGATCATCCGGCCCTGATAAAGCGGTAGATACAACTCATCGCCCCTCTTCCAGCGGTTGCCCTGGACCGGGTAGAAACCCTCGGCGTCTAGCTGATCCGAAGTCCGGAAGAGATGCGAGTCGGACGTCATGTTGAACAGTCCCTGAACAAATCGCACAGGCCAAGTCTTGCGCTCTTGGCCCTGTGAGCGGTCGACCAGGATGGGATGGCGCTCGTATATGCGGCGCGTGATATCGGCGTCCCGCCGGGTGCGAAACACGGGCGCGGTGCCGGTGTTCGGGTTGACCCGGGAGAAGTCGGCCGGCGCCAGAGTGAAGCAGCGCTCGGGGTCAACGATCGTCCGGGTGTCGTGGAGGAAGAAGGCGCACTTGGTCTGGTCGAAGCTCCGGTCCTCACCCCCGAATATCAGCGCGCAGAACTTGAATGACGCGTGGATGTCCTTGAAGAAGATCTTTCTATTCTCGAAGTCGAACAGGCCGGCGACGCGTCCGCTGGCGGAGACGGACTTGAAGAAGTTGGAGGCGGTCTTGTCGGCGTAGATGCCGGAGGGCGTGAGCAGCCCGACAAAGCCATCCGGTTTGATCAGGCTCATCGCCCGCTCGACGAATAGCGAGTAGAGGTTGATACGGCCGCCGCTTAGCAGCGGATAACTGTGCGACGACTGCACGTACCTGCGCATAGCCGTCGCGGTTCTGTGCACGGCTGCATACTCGATGGCTCGTCTGTCGCCTTCCTGGGTCCGCCGATTGATGAGCGCCTTCCGTTGGGCCCCAGTCTGTGCATGCGCTATCTCGTAGTCGCGGAGGGCAAACCACTCCACTTCCTGCTGTTCAATCCGGTCCCAGGGCGGGTTGCCGATGACGGCGTCGAACCCGCCCTCCGGCCGGGCGTCCTGCCAGCGCCGCCAGACGCCGGGGAAGGCGACCTCCCAGTGGAGGAAGCTCTCATGGTCGGCGATGGCCCTGGCGGCGCTCCATCGTTGCTCGAAGTCCAACTTGGACCGATCGGAGCCGTTGGTGGTTTCGGAATCCATCGCGGCCGGCCCCTGGGACAGCAGCGCAAATGCGCCGGCCGGCTCATGGCCGAGCGCCTCGGTCACGGGCGCCCAGAATGTATTCCGCTCTTTCGTCTTCATTCCAGCGGTCAGCCAGCGCATGCCGCAGAGGAAGTCAAGCAGCCGGCGCAGATCGGCGGTGGTGTCCTCGACCCCGCGAAACAGCGCGGCGGACTCCCGCACCTCGGACACGTCGGCGTCGGACATCTCCTCTATGCGCTGCATTCCGTGGGTCGCCGCCTCGGCGCCGGCGATGGCGCTGCTTGCGAACAGTCCGCCCAGCCGCTGCAGGTCTTCCGTCGCGTCCGCCACCCGGAGACCTATCAGCGAGTCGCCGCAGCGCAGGTGGTGGTCGAGGAAGGACAGCGGCGCGCCGACGGTGAAGCTGTGGAGCCAGAGGGAGACCTTCGCCAGCTCGACGGTCAGCGGATTCTTGTCGACGCCGTAGATGCAGCGCTTGAGCACCATCCGCCGGATGATGGCCTGGTCGGTTAGCTGGGCCCCGTCGATGACCCACTTCGACTCCTTGGCCCGCCGGAGTATGTCCCGGCGGATCGACGCGACGCGGTCGACCAGCGGTGAGGCGTAGTCGTCGAGCCAATCGGGGATCGCCGGCACGTACTCGATCAGGTCGGCGACGTAGTCGGAGAGGAAGTCGACGGCAGTGACGAGGAAGTGACCGCTGCCCATCGCCGGGTCGAGGACCTTCAGGTCGAGTACCGCCTCGGCCGGATCGAACGGGAGCAGCTCGGCGTGCCGGTCGGGCTTGGGCCGGCGTTCGCTGGCGAGCTGCCGGGACTTCTCCTTGAATCGCTCGAGGCGCTCCTCGACGAGCGGTTTGAGGGTGTGATCGACGATCAAATCGACGAGCTCCTGGGGCGTGTAGAAGCTACCGCTGTCCTTGCGGGCGTAGGGATTGGGCCGGATTTCGATCCTGCCGGCGTCGTCGAGGACCGGCTCCCTCTCCAGGAGCCGCTCGTAGATGGAGCCGAGCTGCTGGACGGACATGTCGCGGTAGTTTACGAAGCGGCGCCCGGCGCGCGGGTTCCTGGTATGGCTCAGGCCGTAGATGATCGGGGCGACCTCGGAGTCGGGGAGCCGGACCCTTTCCAGCAACGCGGCTGCCTCAGAGGCGAACAGACCGCCGTTGTAGGGCGGCAGGCCGATGGATGGGTCGCCCTTGTCGATGAGTTTGAACAGGGTCATCAGCCGGTCGTAGTAGTTGCGGGCGATCGAGGAGTAGGTGTCCTGGTCGGCCATCCGGCCGGCGATGTCGTCCCTGACCCGCTTTCGCAGGCCATAGTCGTCGTAGCGAATGTCATTGACCGGCAGCAGGCCCCGGTCCTCGGCGTAGAGGACGAAGAGGAGTCGATAGAGGAAGACGAGGGCGGCCTGCCGGACCTGGGGGAGGCTCTCGCCGGATGCGTCGGCAAGCGCCTGCACGAGGTCGGGGAAGACGCGCTCGAAGACGACGCCGGAGAGGTCTTGGGCGATCTGCTCCTCGTACCGCCGGCCCTCGGCGATGGCCGATTCGAGGAAGGTGGCCGTCGAGCCGGGCCGGAGGGTGAAGGCGTCGCGCCGGAAGAGGAGGAAGAAGGTCAGGAGGGCGTCGTCATCGTCCGTATCGAGTATCTGATGGAGGTCTGCCTCGAAGTAGCCACTGGCGCGTGGCCGGGAGCGATGGTCGTAGAGGCGCCAGAGTCTGCCGTTTGTCAGGATGCCCCAGCGAATGTTGCCGTCGGACTCGATATCGGCGGTCGAAAGGTAGCGGAGGATCTGGCCGTGGGGTGTGCTGGCCTGGACCCGGTCGTCGCTGTTCCTGGCATCGAGGGGCAGGCCGAAGCGTTTGCTCTCCTCGACGACTGAGGCGTGCCGGTAGCGGTCCTTTGGATCGGACCTGCCGGCGGCGAGGGTCTTGGATTCGGCGTCGGTGAACAGGAGGTGGTCTGGGATGTCCTGGTTGCGGTCGGCGCCCTGCTGGGGCAGGTAGTCGGTCCAGCCGAGGAGGTCGAGGGCCGGCCGGATGAGGTCCTGCTCGGTGACGGCCTCGTTGGGCCGATGGTGCTGCTGGAAGGTCTCGTAGGCTTGGGCGAGGCTTTGCCGGAAGGCGGCGTAGTACGCTGCGGAGGCCGGCCACTCGGCGGTGGCCTTTATGCCGTCGGTGAGGAAGTAGTGGGTGAAGAGTTGGCCGGTCATATAGGTTACTCAGTGGTGCAAGGGTACAACGCGGGGCCGGATGGGGCAACGGCCGGGCCGGATGGGCGGGTCGGTTGATGTCAACGACCAAGACCGTAATCTTGCGGGATGGTAACGCCATAGTTACCATACAAGACATGCCACTTACTCGTAACTTCAAGGAAACAGTACAGGCGCGTGCTCAACACGACCCGGCATTTCGAGAAGAGTTGTTGAAGGAAGGCATCGAATGCTTGCTTGCCGGCGAGGTCGACGCGGGCAAGATCATACTGCGCGACTATATCAACGCCACGATGGGCTTCGAGGAGCTCGGCTCGTTGCTGGACAAGTCGCCCAAGAGTCTGATGCGGATGTTCGGGCCGGCCGGCAACCCCCACGCTCGCAACCTTTTCGAGGTCATAAGCCGGATTCAGGAGCACGAGGGCGTGCAACTGGAAGTGAAGGCGATTCGATAATCGGAAAGAATCTTGAGCGTGGACGACCCACAGACCACGGGTCCCGGTTCTGACCCATAAATTATGTGCGAGTTGAAATCGCATCACAATCGCCGTTCACGGATTTTCGAGGATGATTTTCTGGGTGCTTGACATCGATCGCCTGATGGCCGAGTTATCGAGGACGCGCAAGGTTTTCCATTCGGAGGCAGATTTTCAGCACGCTTTCACGTGGCAGATTCGTGAGCATACGCCGGAATGCGAGATCAGGCTGGAATTCAACCCCGCACCGGAGGAAGTTAGAAAGATTTATCTGGACGTCTGGATTCCAAATGAAAGCACCGCCATAGAACTTAAGTACTTTACACGACATCTGGACATAACCGTGCGCAGTGAACGATTTGTACTCCGCGATCAAGGCGCACAAGACATCCGACGCTACGACTTCCTAAGGGACGTCCAAAGGCTCGAAGATGAAGTGTCCGAAGGACGGGCGAGGCAAGGGTTTGCCGTACTGCTAACGAATGACCCATCCTATTGGCAGCCTCCTCAGCGGGACAAGACCGTCGACGCGGCATTTCGCATTCACGATGGCCGGAATGTAAATGGTGAGTTGGCGTGGTCTCCTTCGGCCCGTGAGGGAACAACACGGGGTAGAACAGACTCGATACGATTGAAGGCATCCTACCGAATGCGCTATCAAGATTACTCGAACCTGCAAGGTGAGAAGTACGGGCAATTTCGCTACCTCAACGTCCCCGTAGCGTGATCTTCGTACGTCAACCTGCTTGGCGACTGCCTATTGCGAGCGGGTTACTGTGTGGCACTTACTGGTCACGCGAGTTAGTGCAGTGGTTTGTTTCATAGTAAAGACGAATTGGCCGGCGGACCACGGCGGGGGACAAGCCCCCGCCCTACATTCCCTCTTCCCCGCCCCTGGGTGATTCGCGAATCGCCCCAACGGTGATGTTGGTTCACGGTGGGATTCGGGGAAGAACGATGTGCCAATACATGGACACTATATACGGCTAGTCCTATAATGTGTCCATATATGGGGAGGCGATGATGAAGAGGATTGGAGCGGCGAAGTTCAAGGAGCAATGCCTGGCGTTGCTCGACCAGCTGGACGCCGATGGGCTGGTTGTCACTAAGCACGGCAAGGCGGTCGCCCGCGTCGTACCGTTTGACAACGAGGGAGCCGAACTGATCGGCAGTCTCCGGCACAAGATGAGGATCAAGGGCGACGTGTTTACGACCGGCCTTCGCTGGGACGCAGATGCTGAGTCTTGACACCCACATTCTCATCTTTGCGCTTGCCGGCGAGCTTCGGCCGGCGGAGCAGAGCCTGCTGAGCCGGGGTCGATGGTCGATTTCTTCGATTGTGTTGTGGGAACTGGCGAAGCTCGTTCAGCTGGGCCGGCTGGACCTGGACCTTGACGACCGGGAGGTGGTGCGGGTCCTGAGCCGGTTACAGGTGTGGCCGATCGACCTCGCGGTTGCGCGCGCTTCGTGCCGGCTGGACTTCAGCGGCGATCCGGCGGACGAGATCATCGCCGCAACGAGCGTGGTGCACAACATCCCGTTGCTCACGCGCGATGAAATTATACGGAGCTCGAAGGTGGTTCCCCTGGCATCGTAGGCGGTTTTGAATGCCGGCCATACGGTGACGCTTGCCTTTTGTGGGACGCCGTTGGCTGGGGACGAGCCCCAGCCCTACAATTACACGAGTTGAAACCATGGTAATCGACAACCTACTCTGGCGAGGGCAGAAACTTCTGGTCCGGGAGGCGGAGCCCGGCGACGTTCCGCGCATCGTCGAACTGCACCACGCACTCATGAGGGAGACGCAGCCAGGCTTTGTTGCCGGCGGACTGTGGACGGCCGGCGGTCCTTGGATGATGGAACGCTATTGCGCTCGTCACCTCAAGGTCTATCGCGACATGGGGTTCGACGTATGGCTGATCGTGACCGACCAAGACGAGTTCGTAGGAAACGTAGAGCTCTGGTACGGATCGGAGCCGGAGCCCTTCGGACGCTACGGCCATCCGGAGCTAATCGAGCTTTTGTCCGACATTTTTGTCGACGAGGTTGAGGAATGGATACTACACAAGGCCGAGCGTCGGTCGCTTACGCGCGGCTACCGCCGTTTCTGGTGCCGGCCTGAAGGCTCAGGCGGAAGCGTGCACCTGCTTCGTAAAAGGGGATACCGCGAAGTATGGAGAAACGCGAAGCTGACCATGCACAACCTGGACCAATTCGAGCCTCCCGACTATCGGGCGGCGCCGCTGACCGGCAACTATGGCACCGAGGCGTCGCATCTTCTGGCGCTCAATCATCGCGAAGCCGCCGGATACCGTTGGGGATACATATGGCGACCTGTCTTGGATCCAGAAGGATCTGATTTCCCGACCGACATCTCCTTCTGGGGGTCACAGATCGATCTACCTGATGACAAGGGCGGCATTTGCCTGGTCACGGTAGGGCGACTGAGAGACTGGACTGTCGCAGAGGCGGATATCTGGGTTCTTCCGGAATTGGCCGGCGATGTATCGAACACGCGTCAAATACTCGCGATTGCGGCGGAGCAAGCGAGAAACATGAAGGCGCGCCAAGTCATCGCTTATGTTCCAGAACTCCGTGCCGATGACTTGGTAGACAAGAATGTAGTTAGGTGCGAATTCGGAGCCGGCGATCCTTGGTACCTGAGAACACTCGAATAGACGCGGCTCGCCGCCCGATCCAGGGCTTTTCTATTCTCTAACTTCTTTCGTTGTCACCCAAGGTTGGCGGCGGTCTTGCCTACCCCACCCCTCTGGATTCCTGCCCCCGTATCGGAGTACGGGGCATGCTTTAGATCGCGGGAATCACCATGGACCTGAGAGGTCCGCATAAGAGGATGAAAATGGGGTGACCGGCGGTTTTTCCCATCGTCTGGTGGTCTTACCCCTCCGCACCCCTTCTGGATTCCAGCCCCGTATCGGGGTACGGGGCATGCTTTCGATTGCTGGAACCACGAAATGAGTGGCGGGAGTCTATCCCGGATCCGGGTCCGGGACATGCTTTCATAGCAATCGCTCATGCCGGCTGTTGCCGGCGCACCAAGGTGTGAAAACCCGGAGTTGTGATTTGGTATGGCGAGTTGGCACGGTGGATTCTGCCACGCCCCACCCCGACCCCAGCGGGGGACAAGCCCCCGCGCTACATTTTCTCGTTCCGCCATCGATCATCGGTCTACAATTCGGCACGTTTCGCCCGTGGAGCGCCGGCATCAAGGTTGATTGAAGGGCACATCCCGGATCGGAGTCCGGGACATGCTTTCGTACGAATGACGACGTGCGGTTTGCGGACTATCGAAATGGCCTTAGTGTGTTGACTGTTTCGATCAACTGCTTGTCGGCCTGGGAAAACGCTCTAGAAGTCCCAAACATTAAAGAATTGAAAACGCCGCCCGATCAAGTTTGCTAGCCCCCAAAATGTTCGTTACGATAAGCTGAAATTCCGGTACTTGGACACAATCTTAGACGGAGGTCTGCCATGTCTCAGCCGAGGGTAGGGATCCAGAGATGCGCCGTCGATTCGACGCCTGAACAGGTTGAAGATATCGTAAGACGGACCGTGGGGCTTGCCGGCGGCGTGCCGAGCAAAGTTCGCGAGGCCCGTAAGATAGTTGTCAAACCCAATTACGTTGGTATATACGTCCGATCCGCTGACGCGTTGGCCCGCAGATATCGTGATCGAGCCATCGGATGCGTCGACGACATGGTCGTACGCGCGGCCCTCTCGATGCTGCGTGAGGCCAATCCTTCGGCGGAGATAATACTGGCCGAGGGGTTGGACGCAAAGCCGGGACAAACCTCGGAGCAGCTATTCTCTCAGATGCGCTGCGATGATTTTCCGGCCCGCTTCGGCGTCAGGCTGATGGACGCGAATCTCGGCGATTTCGTCGAGGTTCCGGTTCCAGGCGGTGGGCTTCTTAACAAATCAATCTACCTGCGACGTGAACTGGCCGACGCAGACGCAGTCGTATCGCTGGCAAAGCTAAAAGTGCACGCATCGGCCGGGATTACGATGTCCGTCAAGAACATGTTCGGTATCGTGCCCCGCTCTCAGTACGGTGGGTCCCATCGCGGATACATGCATACCAACCACTTCCGGCTGATGAGGATATTCGTCGACGTTGCGGCCGCGATGAAACCGGACCTGGCGATCATAGACGGGATAATCGCTTCGAACATGTCGCTGGACGGCGATCCAGTCGAAACTGAGCTGATGCTCGCCGGCCACGATCCGGTTGCGACCGACTCGATCGGCACCTACCTCATAGGTTTCGATCCGTTGTCCGACTTTCCAACCAAACCGTGGCTGCGCGCGGAAAATCATCTTCGATTGGCGAGCCAAGCCGGCTTGGGCGTGCTCGATCCGGCCGAGATCGATGTTCGCGGTTTAGAGATCGAGGACATTCGCTGGCAATTCGACCTAAATGAAGCGGACGGTATGACTTCGAAGCAGGCTCACGCGTCACGCCTCGCCGTTCGGCGAGAGGCGGACGCATATCTGACGAAGCGTGACAGACTGGTCGGCGAATATCGCGACCGCTACATCTTCCTCAGGAATGGCGAGGTTGAATGGAGTGAGCCGACCCGGGCAGCCGCAACGGAGCGAGCACGCCTATCGAATGGGCCAGACGAGTTCGGATTGATTCTTCACGTGAGCCCCGCCGATTCCGATCAAGAGCGAATCGAGGCATATCTGTCGTGAAGTGCGACCAAGGGTCGAGACAACCACTTGAGAACGACTCGACGAAAGCCACACCAAGTCTTTAGAGTTGTGTAAGGAACTCCAAACGCACAACGTCGCTATCACACTACGCTGGAGGACAACATGAAAGCAGTGCGGGTTCACGAAACCGGCGGGCCCCAGGTCATGACTCTGGAAGAAGTCGCGATGCCGGAGCCAACTGCCGGGAAGGCAGTAGTCAAACTGTCGTCGATTGGCGTCAACTTCATCGACATCTATCAGCGTGACGGCCGGTACAAGATGCCCTTGCCATTTACGCCCGGCCAAGAGGCGGCGGGCGAAGTCGTCGCGATAGGGGAGGGTGTCGAAGAAGTTTCGGTTGGCGACAGGGTCGTCTACTGCAGCGCCGTTGGATCCTATGCGGAGTATGCGGTTGTCGATGCCTGGCGTCTACTACCCATTCCAGAAGGACTAGCCGACCGAGTAGCCGCGGCCGTGATCCTCCAGGGTTTGACAGTGCACTACCTGACCCACTCGACATATCCTCTCAAGCCAGGAGACACCTGCCTCATACATGCCGCGGCCGGAGGCGTGGGTCTGCTATTCATTCAGATAGCAAAGCGGCTGGGCGCTAGGGTGATCGGTACCGTGTCTACCTCCGAGAAGGCGGCGTTGGCTCGCTCAGCCGGCGCGGATGAAGTCATCCTCTACACCGAGCAGGATTTTGAGACCGAGGTTCGACGCCTCACCGACGGCAAAGGCCTACCGGTAGTTTATGACTCGGTAGGCAAGACGACGTTCGACAAGAGCCTGAACTGCCTGGCACCCCGAGGCTACCTGGTGCTGTTTGGCCAGGCGAGCGGAGTTGTGCCACCGCTAGACCCGCAGGTCTTGAACGCCAAGGGATCGTTGTTCCTTACCCGGCCTACGTTAAACGACTACACGCTGACTCGGCAGGAGCTATTTCAGAGGGCGGATGAGATTCTGGGATGGAGCGCGGCCGGCGAGCTCGACGTGCGGATCGGCGCCGAATTTGCGCTGGCCGACGCCGGCGAGGCTCATCGACAGCTGGGCGGACGGAAGACCACCGGCAAGGTGCTTCTAATACCCTAGAACGCACTCCGATGCGCCTATGGCGTCTTGGACTGGCGACTGTCTCGGGCCACAATCTTATGATCCAGGCCACAGCTGGGGTCGAGCTATTTTCAAGCGATTCCGAATCGTCGTGACGCAGCCGCTAAACAGCACCAAGGGATTGATGTCTCAATAAATTCAGATCATCAAGATCCCAAACCCGGTATGACGTGAACCCTGCGGCCTTCGCCCGGTCGCGTACCTGATTGAAGGCCCAATCACTTTCATAGTCGATGAAGATGAAACTTACTTGATGCCCGGATTGGGCAAACGAGATCGCAGTATCCATGAGACCGTCGTTCAATCGCGGGCATATTATGACAATCGTGGCTCCCCAGGGAATCTGATCACCGTTTCGGGCGCAGAATTGGCTGAAAGGTACATCTCTCACCCACCCCAGACATGCCAAGAGCTCGAGAGCCTGGATCAAGTGGCCGCGGCCTTTACGCAAAGGCAACCCGGTCGCTCGACCAGGCCGGCCGGATGATTGCTCGGTTCGGATATCGACGCCATTGGTCAGGATACCGGTCTCCTGTCGCAGGGAGATCAGATGGTTCATGATGCTGGCGGCGACAGTAATCGCGTTTTCCACCGCTGTGTGCAGGGACCGGACTTGGTACTCATCGGCGTTCAGGTTCAGCAATAAGAGGGTTTCCAAGGTCATTGCCGGTTCGAGTTTGCGCACCTTCAGACTGCCAGTTGCCGCGCTAGTTTTCCAATTGATCGTTCTTATGCTGTCTCCCGGCAAGTAGTCACGCACGCCGATCGTTCTCGATGGGTCTTGGTACAACCGCTGCTGAGTTTTCAGGTGCCCGAAGGGGCTGCGAGAAGGCAGTCCCAAATCGGCGACCGGGACGACCTTGGGATACACGATTGTGGTCTGGAAGGGTATCCATCTAATGGAAGTCTGTTCGAGTCCGAATGGGTCGCCACTCGACAGATTCAACGGACCAATTTGGTAATATCCACGCTGCTTCCCGGTGAGCTCATATCGAAGCTCGATGGTCTCGCGCGGCCCCAAGGAAATCAGGTTGTTGAAGAAAGCAGGGGAGGTCAATTCCAAAGGTAGGTGTTCGTGCAAACGTACCCAAGGTACAGGCAGCGGCGCACCGTTCTTGACTACCAGCTTGGCTTGAACTGTCTCGCCATTTAATATCCGCGCGGGGATGTTCCGCTCAATCTCAATCCGCTTGAATTGTATTCTGGATATGCCGACGACGCCGACGTATACGAAGCCCAGCAGGTACGCCATTCTGTAAAGCGAGTCGTTATCGGTGACCGCGCCGGCGAGAAGGATAAGTAAGCAAGTGACTAGGATGATCAATTAGAGGAGCCTTTCAGCATGGCAATCGCCCCTGCAGGCTGCCGCCGGCACGCCAAGGCATGAAAATTGAGAGCGGCCACGCCTCCTCCTGGATTCCTGCCCCGTATCGGGGTACGGGGCATGCTTTCGGACCAATCAATTGCAGTGCATATCCCATTGTTACTCGAACTGAATCAACTATCCGCCCACCTTCGGAGCTAGTTGTATACTGACGACCTGATATGCGTTGGCTAGAAAACGCCTTGGTATGGCTCGTAGATCAATGGGAAGCGTACTGGATTTGGCTCAGTGCGTTCAAGGCGGTCTTGCTCGTCACATTCCTTGGACTACTATCGATGTACGCGCTAGGGCTCACGGCACTAGTATATGCTCCGAGCTTGGTGGCGGAACCCACTGAGACTCCGCTTCCAACGAACACGAGTACAGTAACCCCCACTATGGAACCCACCCCTACTCTGGCGCCGCGAAGCCCGACAGCCACGCTGCCTCCCACTCCTACCCAGTTGATTCTGCCGACCGCAACGTATCCACCGCCTCCGACCGACACGCCGCTGGTTTCACCGACGCCGATAGTGACAGGGACGCCTGGGACAGTTATCCCGACCACGGCTGTGGAATCGCCGGTCGGGACGCTCTCGCCCGAGACGACCTCAATTACTGGCACTCCGCTTACAGTCACGTTGACTGCCACCACCCCTACTATAAACGACGCAGCGTTGACTCAGACTGCCTCCGCTGTCGCGATATTAACGCTTACGCCGGTGACAGAGACGCCGACACTCACGCCCACTGAGACGCCAACTCCGACGGTGACGCCAACTCCGATACCTTCGCCTCCACTGCGGGACGACTCCGGTCTGCCCCCCACGCCCACACCTACGCCTACCGATACGCCGGAGGAGACAGGGACAGAAGACACAGGAACGGAGGAAACAGATTCGGGCGATGCGGAGCCGGAGGTGCCACCGGGGCAGAACCAAACAGACGAAGGTGAGCCGGAGGAGGAAGAGCCGACGGAGGAAGATCAGGAAGAAGAGGGGGAAGCGCCGGAGGATGCAGCAAACCCGGAGGCTCCAGCAGAGCCGGCCGACTCGGAATAATCGGAGTCCCCTCATGTTCGTTCGCAGAAAGCACAACACGGACCGTCATTGCGGCCGGCTCTAGGGTCGCCGATATGCGATGCCAAACGGCCGGCGGCGAATACCGACTCACCGGGCACCTACTCGTGGAGCCGGCAGATCTTTGGAAATCATTCTAGCCTTGCGAAGGCGACATTGGGAAAACAGAAATGAAGGGACGCCGGACGATACAATCAAGGCGTGCTGCCCGCAGTGACTGTGGCTGGGGACAAGCCCCGGCTCTACATTTTCTGCTCCCACTATTCGCACGTGCCGACTGCCGCCGGCACACCAAGGAATGAACAGCCGGAGGTGTGATTTGGTACAGCGAGTCGACACGGTCGGTTCTCCTAGGCCCCGCCCCCACCGCTGCGCGGGACAAGCCCACGCGCTACAGGATTCCGGCTGTCGCCGGAACGACGTGGCTCGCCGGGGTGACCCGGACCCTTGGGCGTCACGGGAATCATCTATCCCGGATCGGAGTCCGGGACATGCTTTCGTACCAATTCGGGGGCCTTTGCTATAATTTCCGCCCGCCAAGGAGGGATTAAATGAAGGGACGCGACCTAATCAGCATCGCTGATCTCAACATCGACGAAATTTGGCGAATTCTTCATCTCGCCAAATGGCTCAAGTCGGAGCTCAGCGCCGGCCGCCGGCATTCCATATTGGCCGGGAAAGTGGTAGCCCTGCTCTTCGAAAAGCCCTCTTTGCGAACGAGGATGTCGTTCGACGTCGCCGCGAAGCACTTGGGCGGACATTGCGTCTATCTTTCGCCGGACGAGGTGGGTCTGGGAGTAAGGGAGCGCGTACGGGACGTCGCCCGGGTGATCGCAACGCACGCCGACGTGCTGGTGGCGCGGACCTTTAGCCACGAGACGGTGAGGGAGTTGGCCGAATACGCGGATTGCCCAGTCGTAAACGGCCTATCCGACATGTGTCACCCCACCCAAGCGCTCGCCGACATTCTGACAATTTGGGAGCGCAAAGGCCGGCTCGAGGGAGTCAAAGTCTGCTACTTAGGCGACGGTAACAACGTCACCAACTCACTGTCGATAGCCGGCGCCTTGACGGGACTCGATCTCAGAATCGCATCTCCACCAGGCCATGAATGCGCCGCGGATTACCGCGACTTTGCTGAGCGATTGGCGGCTAAACACGGCTCGAACCTCCAGTTCATGGTGGATCCCATCGCCGCGGCGAGCGGCGCGGACGTAGTCTACACCGACATATGGGTAAGCATGGGACAGAAGCCACTCGACGTAGATCCGTTCTCAGTATTCGGCCCCTATCAACTGAACGAACATATCTTGTCCGTGGCGAATCCTGACTGCTTGATTATGCATGATCTTCCCGCCCACGTCGGCGAAGAGATATCGGAAGCCGCTTTCGAGTCGGAGAACTCGGTCGTATTCGAACAAGCCGAAAACAAGTTGCATGCAGTGAAGGGGTTGTTGGCCTTGATCGCCGGCGACTCGCTGCCAGAGTCGGCTCCACAGGAATAGCCGATACAAGCGTCACAATCTCCCGCAAGACTATGGGAGGATTGTGAGTTAAGATAATCTTGGACGACGAACGCATGATCTTTCTCAACGAAAGGACTGAGGCGAATGGTCCTTGAAATATTCGAGGGGATATTAAATACACTCTCGCGGAATGGCATCTGGAGCTTCGTTGACATTCTGGTCGTGGCATTTATCATCTATGGTGGACTTGCGCTGTTTCGAGGGACCAGCGCTGTCTCGGTGCTATACGGGTTGGGACTGTTGCTGATCGTGGTCCTAGTCGTTAGCGGACTACCGCATCTTTCGATGTTGAACTGGCTATTGAGCACCACACTTCCGTTCCTTTCAATCGCCTTGGTGGTCATCTTCCAACAAGAGATCCGGCGCGCGATGGAGCGAATTGGCCGGATTGGAGGCTGGCTGACTCGTCCACTCGGAGCAACCGGCCAGGAAGAGTTGCTCAAGGTCGTCGGAGATATATCGCGGGCGTGCGCCAGATTGTCAGAGCTAAGACGAGGTGCGATCATCGTGCTTGAACGCGAGACTGGATTGCAGGAGTACATAGAGCAGGGCATAAGCATCGACGGACGCGTCTCATCGGAACTGCTCTTGTCGATCTTTCTTCCAAACTCGCCCTTACACGATGCGGCCGTGATAGTGCGCGGGAACAGACTCGTGTCGGCCGCTTGTGTGCTTCCCCTGAGCGAGGAGATGCTCCTCGCCCGGCTGGGCACGCGCCACCGCGCGGCGGTGGGAATATCGGAAGTGTCGGATTCTATTTCGGTTGTTGTTTCAGAAGAATCGGGCGTCATTTCAATTGTGAATAACGGTCGCATGATGCGTAACCTAGACGAGGCCAAATTGCGGAAGATACTGAGTTTGCTCTACGCCTCCGGCCCACAGGGACAGCGTGGGCTATGGCCGTTCGGCTCGGGCGCCTCCGTCGAGGATGAAACCGCAACCGGCCGATCTTCGCAGGCCGGCCCGCAGACCCAAACCGACGCTCGAAACCTATAAACCAGCCCCGAGGTGGCGATTTGGCCGGCAGCCCACTAATCGGTTACTTCCGGCGAAACGTCTTTTGGATCATAGTCTCGCTGGTGGTGTCGTTCGCCCTTTGGACGATCGTATCGACGCCTGCGGAGCCGGAGCACACGCTTTCGTTTGATGAAGTACCTTTGCGGATCGACGACCTTCGGCAGGGACTCACCATTCGAGACGAATCGTTTGTCTCTGTCAGAGTGATAGGCCCGACACTAGCCCTTCGGGACCTGGACAAGCAGAGCTTGCGAGCGTCGGTGGATGCCTCGATACTAGGCGCCGGACAACACCGTTTACCGGTGCGCGCCGAAGCGATCGACCCACGTGTCCGGGTAGACACGGTCAGTCCATCAACGGTTGTCGTATTGGTTGAAACCGCTTCGGAGAAAAATGTACCGATCATAATCCGGCCGGTTGGCACTGTACCCTTCGGCTATTCCTCTGGAGTACCGACGACCGCACGCAATCAAGCCGTGGTAAGGGGGCCTACAACGGTCGTCGATACGGTAGATGCGGCAATGGCAGAGATTGATCTCAGCAACGCGACGACGAGTATTTCAGAGCTGGTACCGTTGATTCCAGTGGGATCCGAACTTCTGGACGCCAGTCTCCTGGAGATGATTCCTCAAGAGGTACGGGTGGCGGTGGCGATCGATCAACAGCTTGTCTACAAGACCGTGCCGGTTACTCCAAACGTAATAGGGCAGGTGGCTCTCGGGTACCAGATCGTAGGATTGATGGTGGATCCTGTCTCACTGACGCTGGTAGGTCAACCAAGCGCGCTTGAAAGAGTAGATTCTGTTCAGATTGAACAGGTGGACGTGACTGATGCATCAGGCGATATGGCAGTATTGGCCGAGGCCGTTTTGGAGTCCGGCATTGGCCTAACCAGACCCCAATCAATAATAGTTCGCGTGCTAATCAGTCCATTAGAGGGAAGCGCGACTTTGACGGTGGGTCCGCGAGTCGTCGAGGCGCCTCCGGGCAAGGTGTTGCGACTCGACCCACCCCAAATTCTCGTCACCGTATCCGGCCCACTGCCAACTCTCCAAACCGTCAGGCCATCAGACCTAAACGTAACCGTCAATGCCTCAGGACTGACTACCGACACACTTGAGGTGGAACCCAAGATCGATTTGCCGGCGTCGCTTCGTCTGGTAGCGTTCGAGCCTGAAGTAATTACGCTGCGAGTCGCATCGAATCAGAGCACCAAGACGATCCTGGTCGCACCCACGTTGATCGGCACCGTCGCGGATGGTTACCAAGTTACGGGAGTTCTCATCGAACCTTCGAACGTTACCGTAACTGGACAGTCTTCGATACTGGACGACCTGAACTCGTTGGCTACCGAGCCAATTGATATCAGTGGCCGCGATGCACCATTTGAAAGCGATGCAAAACTCGAAATATCCCAAGTTATCGAGGTTTTGAGTAGTTCAAGCGTACGGGTGAAACTGCTGATCGATCCTGTCGAAGGCTCAAAACGTTTTACGATACCGGTAACCGTGTCCGGATTGAACAACAGGTATACGGTAGATGTTCGACCGAGAGAAATAGAGGTAACAGTCGTGGGGCCAATTCTCGAGTTGCGAGACATCGAAGTCGGGCAGGTTGTGGCGCGGATCGACGCGTCCGGCCTTCCGCCGGGGAGTTATTCCCTGAAACCCACGGTGCAGGTCCCGGTGACCGCAAGACTCAGGGCAATAGAGCCCATAGAGGTATCTGTTCTAATCACATGATACATACCTCCGCAGCGTTCGATTCTCATGACAGCGGCCTCCAACCTTCGCGTGGAGTAGTCGCTATCGTGGGGCGTCCGAACGTAGGAAAGTCAACACTCTTCAATCGCACAATCGGCAGGCGGAAGGCGATAACAGCGAGGGAGGCCGGGACTACACGGGATCGAGTCTATGGCGACGTCGAATGGGCCGGCGCCAGGTTCGCACTTGTCGACACTGGCGGCCTCGATTTCGCAGACCAACAGCACCTAGCTACAAATATCAGACTACAGGCGAAAGCGGGAGCCTCGGAGGCGGACGTCGTAATATTGGTTGTCGACGGAGTAGAAGGTATAACCGCCGCCGATCTTGAAGCCGTTGATTGGATCCGTCAGCTTGGAAAGCCGGTAGTGGTCGCGGTCAACAAGATCGACAACGACAAACGCAGTCACAACCGCGGCGAATTCTATAGCCTGGGATTTGATCGGGTTCTCTCCATTTCAGCCCTACATGGACGGGGGATCGACGACTTGCTTGAAGCGACATTTCGATTGCTTCCAGAGACATCAGCTCAAGTGGACGCGGATGATGATGAAATCACGATTGCAATTGTTGGCCGGCCCAATGTTGGAAAATCGCAGCTGCTGAATACTCTAACTAGGAGGGACCGCGCAATAGTTTCAGACTTACCCGGCACCACGCGCGACCCGGTAGACTCGCTGATAGAATTCGGTGAAAGGAGGATCCGGCTGGTAGATACGGCCGGCATCCGCCGGAGGGGGCGGATAAACCCAGGCGCCGAGAGATTCAGCGTAGGTCGAGCACTGCAGGCGATATCGCGTTCGGATATGGCCGTTCTCGTGATCGACGCGACGGAGAGGGTGTCCGCTCAGGACATGCATCTCGCGGGCTACGTCGATGAGCAAGGCAAAGGACTTATCGTCGCTGTAAACAAGTGGGATCTGATCGAGGACAGAGCCGGCGCCCGCCTCTACATAGAAGATTGGCTACGTTCATCACTTGCATTCGCGCGCTACTTTCTAATCGAGTTCACTTCGGCAAAGACCGGTTACCACGTCGACAGACTATTCAAGACCGCGGCGCTGATTCACGACAGCCGTAGACTTCAGGTACCGACTTCGGCGTTGAATCAGGTGATACAAAAAGCCTCTCAAATGCGCCGGCCGGCGAGCACGAAGGGACGGACGCTAAATGTCTTCTATGCAACGCAAGTCGACGTTGCCCCGCCGACCTTCACCATCTTCGTGAATGACCCGCAACTAGCCCATTTTTCTTATGTAAGATATTTGATGAACCAGATCCGGCGGGCATGGGATTTCCCCGGCACGCCGATCAAGATCAACCTGCGTGCAAGGCCAAGGACAGGGAACAGAGCGGATGAACATTGACATAGGCTACGCTATTTTGGCAACCGCACTGTCGTACTTGATCGGCGGTATTCCCTTTGGTTGGATAGCTGGAAGGCTGGTCAAGGGTATAGACATCCGGTATCACGGGAGCGGCCGCGTCGGAGCTACCAACACGCTTCGCACCCTGGGATGGCAAGTCTCCGCCCTCGTATTTGCCGCCGACCTACTGAAGGGACTGATTCCCGTGCTCGTTGTTCGCTCCGTATTGAACGATCCGTTCGCGGAGTCGACAACCGCATTCGCGGCGATGCTCGGTCACTGCTGGTCGCCATACCTTGGGTTCTACGGCGGCCGGGGGGTAACTACGTCGCTGGGCAGCGTCTTTGCTTTCCATCCGCTGGTGGCGATCATCGGTCTATCCACAACCATTTGTACGGTGGCCGTGAGCCGGCTGGTCTCATTGGGATCGCTTCTTGGTTCGATTATTTCGGTGGTGCTGATCGTGGTTCTGGTATTCAGTGGAAGCCTCAACGCAGAGATTCTGATTTTCGTGGTGCCGGCGCTTGGTGTTATTTTCCTGCAACACCGAGACAATCTGGAGCGACTTCTGAAAGGCTCGGAGCGCCGGATCGGCGAGCAGAAGGTCCAATCCAAGGATACGGAGTCGCAATAGAAGCCGGACTGTGGCTCAAGCACCATTGATGTAACTCTCACGCCGGCCCGGCGCAACCGTGCAGCTGCCCGGCCCTCCCAATGACGGTCGAAGCGCCCCTCACCTACACCCCATATGATTGGCTCGTTTATTGGGCATTCACAACAAACAAATGATGTAGTGGAAGGAGGCAATGACGAGAGCTAGGATGGTGGGGTTCGCCGGAAGGCCGCCGGTATCCACAGGCACGTGCGCGCCAACTCGAACGGCTGAGCGACAGAGTCAATTCGCACGCTGCCTGAAGAATCTATTTTCATTGTAATATCAATTGAACAAACCCAATGAATTCTTAATCAACCAGGAGAAAAACAAGTGTCTAATCCAGTTGTCCACTGGGAGATCGTTTCGGCAGAAGCAAAAAAGCTGCATGGATTTTACGGTGAACTCTTCGACTGGAAAATTAATGCCGACAATCCAATGCAGTACGGGCTAGTGGCATCCAGCGAAGGCGGTATCGACGGCGGCATAGGTCCCTCTCTCGATGGCAATAGCCACCTCACGTTCTATGTTCAAGTCGCCGACTTGGAGGCGACACTCAAGAAGGTTGAAAGCTTAGGCGGCAAAACGATAGTGCCACCCGTGGAGATCCCGAACATGGTGACTTTCGCCCAGTTTAGCGATCCTGACGGGAATATCGTAGGCCTTATCAAAGAAGAGTCGGATTCACAATAGTCTCCGGCCAAGACAGCGGCGGCGCCTGTTCCACAAAGTCAAGCTAAGTTTCTCGACGGTTAGATGGAGAAGCTGGCGCCCGCTTCTCATTAGTTGTCTGAAAAATGTGCGTTTGGGGAATACGCGCTGATCGCCCGCCAGTCAGGGCACCGTCACAGGTAATCCCAGATGCTCCCGCGCTTCCGCCACGGTCGATAGAGAACCGGTCACTACGATCAGCCCAGTGTGCCCAGACTGCCTCTTCGCCCAGTCCAACGCCTGGGCTGTAGTTGGCGTTCCGGTGATCGGTTTCTTCGACCTGATTCCTACTTGCTTAGACAACTCTCCGACGGGACAGGCACGTGGGTGCGTCGAGGTCGTAATGTAATAGCGATGCGCAACGGGTTCGATCTCCCGCAGAATCGCACCAATATTTTTGCCGCGCAGAAGTCCAAGAACGAATGTTGCCGGCAGCGACTCGGGTACTAGCTCACGGATGGAATCAGCCAATACCGCGGCGGAATGGTCATTATGCGCTCCATCGAGAATGATCAACGGATTCTCGCCGGCGATCTCAAGCCGGCCGGGCCATTCAGCGCCGGCCAGTCCGCTCAGGATCGCCTCTCGGTCAATCCGACCGAGAAAACGCTCGGCCGCGACTGTGGCGACTAGAGCGTTGAGTCGTTGGTGGGGTCCCATGAGTGTAATTGTGGCGGCACCATAATCGCCGCCATTGGTGCGCAGACGAAACGTCTGAGTGGACGAAGCCAGATTCAACTCGACCGAGCCGGCAGACGGTAACTCCCGGGCGCCGATCCAGGTGGGTAGCGCGTTAACCTCTCTGACCTTGCGGGCGAGCTGACGACGGGCCGACTCCCGCTGGGGTGCGATTACGACCGGGCGTCCGGCACGCATCACGCCGGCCTTTTCGGCGGCGATTTGTGTCAGTCGAGACCCCAACACGTTGACGTGGTCGTGACTGATTGGCGTGATGACGGCTAGATCGGTGTCGACCACATTTACCGCATCGAGCCTTCCGCCAAGGCCCACCTCCAGAACAGCGACGTCTACGCCCACGTCGGCGAAATGGCGCAATGCCATCGCCGTTCCCACCTCATAGGCGGATAACCCGTTCTCTGTGGGTCGCTCGGCGTTCACCGAACGAGCGGCTTCGACAACTTGACGCGCCAAGTCGACGAAATGAGCTACGCTTATGGGGCACCCATTCACCTGTATTCGTTCGCGGTAGGAATGGAGATGTGGCTGGCTATAGAAGCCGGTAACTAGGCCGGTAGTGTTCAGAATGCTGGCGACCATAGCGCTGGTCGAACCCTTGCCCTTGGTGCCGGCTACGGTAATTACGCGGAAGTGCCGCTGGGGCGAACCGAGCCTCTCTAGGAGCCGGTGGACCCGTCCCAGCTCTACGCCGGCGCTGGCATAGGTATGATCAGAGCGCTTCTCGAAGTAATCGCCGAATGACCATACGGCTTCTACCGCATCTTGATAATCTAACATCGTAGCCAATTATAGAATTGATAGCGGATGTCAATCGAAACGCAAGGACCTGGATGTTGTCGATAGTTCCGATCATATTCTCTAGCGGCAAGACTGAGTCTCGGTTGGAGTCGATAGTCTGCGAAGCGAAACGGTACGCAGTCACGGCCACGCTGACGCGATTAGCCAATCTGGGAGAGATGGGCAGGCCCATCGTCGCCACCGACGATGCCCTCTTGTTGGAACTTGCGACGCGCGAGGGAGCGGAAGGCTTGCCCACTGGAGCGGAGTTTCATTTCGGAAAAACGTTGGCGGCTATCGCCAACCGCTACCCTAACGAACAGATCCTGTACATCGGCGGCGGATCGGCCGCCCTGATGAGTGAGGCCGACTGGAGATATTTTCTCAATCTTATTGGCGACAACGCCGGCGTTGTCGCGAACAACCTATTCTCGGCCGACTTCGTGCTATTTGGGCCGGCCGAAGCTATGAAGCGGATAGAACCGCCTGTGATCGATAACGATCTGGGCTTTCGGCTAGCTCGGGCCGGCCTGCCGGCCAGCCATCCAGACCGGACAACAGCCAATCAGTTCGACATCGATACCGTCGTCGACGCGGTGATTGCAACGTATCATCCCAATTGCCCACCAGCCATTCGCCACTTGATAGATCGGAGCAACCTCGATATTCCGGGCATTCAGGCAATAAAGGCAATTGTGATCGATCCGGCTAAGGAGTTGCTCGTGAGCGGCAGGATTGGAGCCGCGGTGTGGAGAGTCATGGAGACGGAAACTGCTTGCCGCAAGCGCGTTTTCTCGGAGGAGCGCGGAATGCGGGCGAGCGGCAGGCAAGACGCGGGCTTGACTCGTTCGATCTTAGGCATACTCCTGGAGGCCTTTGGCCCGGATGGTCTATTGGAAAGGCTTAGCGAACTGGCTGACGGCGCCGTGATCGACACTCGTGTACTAATGGCGCACATGGCCTGGCGCCCGAGTACGGAAGATCGAATGGCGTCAGATCTGTTGGACGTGAGCCACATAAAACATGCTCAGCTTAGATCCTTGACGAATGCGATTCTGCGATCGGGTTGGCCTGTGCTACTTGGAGGGCATAACGTGATCTCTGCCGGCTTGTGGACGTTGGCGGAGAATGCATGGAAAGAGAACGACGCCGCGCAGTTACGATCCGCCGGTCGGAGCTAGCCTATGGGCACGATGTACGTGGTGGCGGGTCCAATTGGCAACTTGGGCGATAGCTCATTTCGAACCGGCAAGATCCTGGCATCCGTCGATCTGATCCTAGCGGAAGACACTCGGACCACCAAGAAACTGCTCGACCATCTGAGCATATCGGCCAAGCTGCTGAGCTACAACGAGCATAACCACAAGCAGCGGTTATCGGCGGTAATTGCAGCTCTCTCCACCGGCGACGTCGCGCTGGTCAGCGATGCCGGCACCCCATCGATTAGTGATCCCGGAACTAGATTGGTTGATGAGGCGTGGCGAGCCGGCTTCGCGGTAACGCCAGTTCCCGGTCCCAACGCAGTGATCGCCGCCCTGTCGGTATCTGGGTTTAGCGCTTCCCCGTTCGAGTTCATCGGATTCTGGCCACGATCGTCGACAGGCGCATCCAAAGTAATCGACCAGCTTGCAATTTCAGCTACGACGGTCGCATTCGAAGCGCCGAGCAGACTCGGTGGAACGCTCGAAACGCTGGCGGAGCATCTGCCGGAAAGGCGTCTCTTGATTGCCAGGGAGATGACGAAACTGCACGAAGAGCTGTCGAGGGGAACCTGCAGCGAACTGGCGACGAAGTTGGCACACAGAGCGTGGCGAGGTGAAACGACGCTAGTTCTCGAAGGGGCGCCAAAGTCAAGTGGGCTCGGAAGAACGTCAACGGAATCAGTGAGTGACGCTGAGTTCAAAGACAAGGTCCGGCGTTTGAGCCGGCATACAGGCGTAAGCCGGCGGGATGTGCAACGAGTTTTGTTGGCCCTGAAGAATAATGATAATATCTGAGCTTGTCTCACGGTGGATCAAGCAGAAATAACGCCGACGCCTGGCGCTTGCAGTTGAATAACGAGGATACATGTCCACGTTCTACATAACCACTTCCATACCCTATGTAAATGCAGCGCCGCACATAGGCCACGCCCTGGAGTTCGTGCAGGCAGATGTATTCGCTCGATATCATCGCCTGATCGGAGATGAAACGTATTTCCAATCCGGCAGCGACGAGAACAGCCTGAAGAACGTCCAAGCGGCAGAGCGAGAAGGTGTATCCACTGCCGAGCTAGTAGATCGCTACGCCCAGTCGTTCATCGATCTGATCACGGCGCTCGATATCTCCAATGATGACTTCATTCGGACTTCCGTAGAGCAACGTCACATCGCCGGCGCGCGACTCTTGTGGGAGCTATGCGCCAAGAATGGCGACATCTACAAGAAAAACTATCGGGGTCTTTACTGCGTCGAGTGTGAGCTGTTCTACGATGAAGAAGAGTTGGCGGGGGGAAGATGTCCCGACCATGGGACTGTGCCCGACGTCGTAGAGGAGGAGAACTACTTCTTCCGGCTGTCACGTTACCAAGACCGACTATCCGCCCTCATAAGAGAGGGCGATCTGCGGATCATTCCAGAGACCCGGCGCAACGAGGCATACTCGTTCGTGGACAGGGGATTGGAAGACTTCAGCATTTCGCGCACGCGGAATCGGGCACGCGGCTGGGGCGTCGAGGTACCCGGCGACCCGAACCAAGTGATGTACGTCTGGTTCGACGCGTTGACGAACTACATCACCGCCCTTGGCTATGCCTCGAACGAAGATCGCTATCGCCGGTTTTGGCAGGACAGCCCGAACCGCGTCCACGCGATAGGAAAAGGCATTCTCCGATTCCACGCTATTTACTGGCCGGCGATGTTGATGTCGGCCGGCGTGCCGATACCTTCAACCATATTCGTCCATGGATACCTGACCATCGACAACCAGAAGATCAGCAAATCTCTGGGTAATGTCGTAGACCCCGTAGATCTCGTCGGTAAATATGGTCCAGATGCAGTCCGCTATTGGCTACTCAGAGAGGTGCCGCCCACTGACGACGCCGACTACACTCGGGACAAACTCGAGCGTCGATACACCGCCGATCTCGCCAATGACTTGGGCAATCTACTTAATCGCAGCATCAATATGCTGCATCGATACCGAGATGGAATCGTTCCCGTCCCTGGATCAAGCAGCAGTGAGGGCGAAGACCTGATGCGAATAGCATCGGGTATCGCCGGCAGGTTACGGGCTTCGATGGGCGATGAATACGACCCGCAGTCGGCGCTCGTCGCGATATGGGAGCTTGTGGTTAGAGCTAATCGGTACGCCCAAGAAACGGCCCCTTGGAATCTGGCAAAGGCGGAGCGCGCCGGCGAGGCCGGCGCCAGCCAGCAGCTGGACACTGCTTTGTACCACTTGGCCGAGGCGCTGCGATTAATTGGCGAAGCGGTGCGGCCGTTCCTTCCAGTCACCGCAGAACGAATCGCCACCGCGCTCGGCGCTACTAGGCAGGATCAAAGCTGGCTAGAGTCTCTGGAGTGGGGCGCCGGTGGGAGCGGCCAAGCAATCGCGCCTGCCGGCAAGCTCCTGTTTCCCAAGATTGAGTGACAATCTCGGCCTGTTCGATACCCATTGTCATCTCACCGATGATCAGTTCGGGGACGGTATCGATGAAGTGCTGGATCGCGCCGACCGTTCCGGGGTCTCCGGCATCCTGTCTGTCGCTACCGACTTGGAGGACTCCAAGCGCGTACTGTCGCTGACCAACACGCGAAACCACCTACGAGCAGCGGTCGGTATACACCCGAACTATGCGGCCAATTTCGACCTGACCTCGTTGGATTCACTCAAGACTCTGGCAGAAATCCGGACCGTAAAGGCGATCGGCGAAATCGGTCTCGACTTCTATCGTGAGTTCACGCCACCTGAGAAGCAAATTGAAGCATTCGAGGCTCAATTGGGGTTGGCGGCAGATCTCGCTCTGCCGGTAGTCGTGCACAATAGGCAGGCTGACGACGAGATAATGGAGCGACTCGAGGACCATAGTCGAGCGGCGATCGGAAAGATGGCCGGCCGGCCTCTTGGCATCTTGCATTGTTTCAGCGGCGACCGAGAGCTGGCGAGACGCGGACTGGACGCCGGATATCTGATATCATTGGCCGGCAATCTGACCTACAAGAGCGCCGACAACTTGCGCGCGGTAGCCAAGTGGCTTCCTGCCAACGCGATTCTTATTGAGACAGATGCCCCTTACCTGGCACCCGTTCCTTTTCGCGGAAAACGGAACGAGCCGAAGCATTTGGTCGAGACGTTCCGCGTCTTGACCGAGATCAGGAAAACCACGTCGGTGTCATTGGCCGGGCAGTTGCGTTCAAACTGCCGACGAATATTCGGCTGGCCAGCCCGAAGGGATGGGTATGCCGACAGTGGGTTATAGCTGAGGCGCACGTGGCAGATCTAGTTTCGAAGTCTTCCCTCAACGTAGCTGCGCAGCCCGATCTCGACGAGATTCTTGTCCCCGTCCGCGAGGGTCTGAAATTGGTCGAGCAGGAGATCGCCGAGATTGCGCAAGTCGAGTTCCCCATCCTTGGTTCTCTTCTCGAATACGTGCTTTCAAGCAAAGGTAAGAGAATCCGGCCGGCGGTGGTGCTTCTAGCAGGGGGATTCGGCACCAATCCCACCGAGCGGCTATTCAAGCTGGGCGCCGCCATCGAGTTGATGCACACCGCCACGTTGATCCACGATGATTTTGTCGACGATTCCAAGGTCCGGCGCGGAATGTCATCTCTACACTCTCTTGTTCCAACTAGAGCCGCGGTACTGGTCGGCGACTACGTGTTTGCGACTGCGGCGGAGCTCTGTACCCGGACCCATAGCCACAGGGCAATGCGATCTTTCGGGCAGACGCTGATGGCGATCTGCGATGGAGAGTTGCGGCAAATGTACTCAAGAGCAGAGCCGGACTTCAGTCGCGAAACGTATTTCAAGAAAATTGGAAGCAAGACTGCCTCACTTCTAAGTACTGCCGCCGAGACAGGCGCAATCGTGAGCGAGGCGGACGAACATACGGTCGCGAAACTACGTGAATGCGGCTACAACTTGGGCTTGGCTTTCCAAATTGTCGATGACGTGCTCGACTTCACCGGCGACGAGAATGACATGGGCAAGCCTGTTGGGAGCGACTTGTTGCAGGGAAACATCACATTGCCGGCGATACTATTGGCAGAGGCCGACGTGGGAGTCGAGCTCCTCAATGGCGTGATTGAGAGACCTGAGAGCCGGGAAGAGCTGGCACCTGAGCTAGTTCGTCTGGTCAGAGAGTCTTCCGCTGTCGTCGAAGCAAATGGACAAGCCGAGCACTTTTCCCGGCGAGCGCAGGAGGCTTTGTCCGATCTGCCTGATAATCATTACAAAGAGTCGCTTCTCCACCTGAGCGAGTACGTTCTGAGGCGCCGGCACTAAGCGCCACGCTACCATTTCTTAGCCCTCATACGCCATTCTCACGTCATTGAATCAGCCTATCAGGACTTTTTAACTGTCCCTCTGGCTATAATCGCCCGATGGCTACGAACACACCAATAGGCACTGAATCGCCGGCAACTCATTTCCATCTTCGCACCGTTGACGACGCATCGGTTTGGCGTGAATGGTTGGTTGAACAACCCGATCAAAACATCCTCCAAAGCTGGGAATGGGGAACGCTCAAGCAGCGCTACGGGTGGCAACCCCTGCGATTGCAATTGATGCGAGACGACTATCCGGTGGCCGGTGCACAGGTGCTCTTGAAGCACTCCGCCATCGGTTCATTCGCCTACATACCGCGGGGGCCTCTTGTAACCGGCGGCAACGATATACTCGTTCCCTTCCTCCAGGAATTGGATGCTCGTCTTGCCCAATTCGGTTGCCTAGCGGCCAAGATCGAACTGCCAGTCGAGGGCTCTGAGATCTCACAATCAGATCTCACATCAATCGGCTGGGTGAGCAGCGACGAGGTCCAGCCGCGCAGCACGCTCATTGTGGACCTGACGGCTGATGTTCCGACTCTGCAGTCCCGCTTGTTGCCAGGCAAACGCTACAATATCAGCGTGGCCCGGCGTCGCGGCGTACAAGTACGACAAGGCGACCGCCAGGACCTGCCGAGTTTGATAAGTATGTTGACTGCAACAAGCCTCAGAGCACGCTTTCCCATTCATGATGACGAGTACTTCGAAGCCATGTGGGATCACATTGCACCCGCCGGCGGCGCAAGACTGTTCCTAGTCGAGCACAAGGGGCAAGTAATCGCCGGAGCGCTAGTAGCTCTTTCCGGACGCCGCGGTTACTATCTGTACGGTGGTTTTTCGTACCCCAGTAGACGCCTGAAGCTGAACGATCTGATGCAATGGTCGATAATGCTTCACCTCAAGGAGATGGGTTATACCTCCTACGACCTCTGGGGCATACCAGATGAGGTAGGACGCACTCATGAGCGGAAAGGAAATCACGGGGTCATATCGGCCGGCGAGGCCGGGCCTTTGTGGGGCGTCTATCACTTCAAACGGGGGTTCGGCGGCAACGTATTCAGATTTGCCGGCGCTTTCGACCGAATCTATCGACCAATGGAGTGGTTCGTTGCCAAGCGGGCCTGGCGGTTCTGGAGGTTAGCACATGGCAAGGGCAATGAGTTGCTGTCGCGATGGCTTCCGGCGCTAACCAATGTCCCACACCTCACGCGCTCAACCTAGGCAACCTGGCCCCCTCGCCGTAATGGAACTGCTTGAACATATTCGAGTGGAACGTCTCATCGACCTGGATCCGCAACGATTCGTAAGAACTATCACGTGCGATTCGCGTGAAGCAAAGACGGGTTCACTGTTCTTTGCGATCCCTGGAACGTCAACTGACGGCCTGCGATACGCCGGCCAAGCTCTCGGGCAAGGCGCGATTGGAGTCGTTTCAGAGCGGGCCACCCGGCCGGAGGGGCTTCCAGGAGCGATCGTCGAAGATGGACGGGCAGCGTGGGCGTGGGCATCCGCGGCTTGGTGGCGTCATCCAAGCCGTGAGATGACTCTGATTGGAATCACTGGCACAGACGGGAAAACCACCACAACGTCAATGCTGTACGACTTGCTGAGCCGCGTCAATCGGCAAGTCGGCGCAATAACCAGCGTATCGGCGACTTACTTGGGCCGCGAATTCGAGACTGGCCTGCATACAACTACGCCAGACGCCTATCAGCTTCAAGCTTTACTACGCAAGATGAGGAACCACGGAGTCGATACGGTCGTACTCGAGTCCACCTCGCACGGTCTTGCACATCGCCGGGTGCTGGGATGCGAGTTCGACGTGGGCGTGGTCACAAACATAACGTCGGACCATCTCGACTTTCACGAAACGCTCAGCGGCTACGTAGAAGCCAAGGCGATGCTTTTCGACGGACTGGGAGCGACTTGGCGCAAGTTTCAGCAGCCTAAGATTGCGGTCCTAAACGCAGATGACGGCAATTTCGACAGACTAAGACGAACAACGGCAGACCGAATCGTTACCTATTCCGTAGATGCGGCCTCAGAGGTCAAGGCAGAGAACATAGAGCTCGGCGAGGCGGAATCCAAGTTCCGTTCGGTCACTCCGCAATGGCAGAGAGATATCAATTTGAACTTGCCCGGAAGTTACAACATTAAGAATGCTCTTGCGGCAATTGCCACCGCGTACGCACTCGATGCCGATCCCGACGCAATCGTCGCCGCGCTCAATGGGTTCAAGGGCGTTCCTGGCCGGATGGAGCCTGTCGAAATGGGCCAGCCGTTCCAGGTGAGAATAGACTTTGCTCACACGGCCAGTAGCCTCAACGAGGTTCTGATCGCGGCGCGATCGATGGCGCCAACGAGCCGAATCATAGTCGTGTTTGGATGCGCCGGGCTGCGCGATCGAGACAAGCGCCCGGTGATGGGAAAGGTCGCGAGCGAGTTGGCAGACATCGCCATCCTAACCGCCGAAGACCCGCGTACGGAGAGCCTCGCGGCGATTCTCGAGGAGATCGCCTCCGGCTGCTTGAAAGCCGGCGGCATCGAGGGCGAGTCTTTCCTCCAGATAGAGGACCGGGCGGACGCCATCCGGCACGGAGTCGAGATCGCACGCGCCGGCGACTGCGTGCTCATATGCGGCAAAGGCCACGAGCGATCGATGTGCTATGGCGTCGAAGAGACCCCTTGGAGTGACCGCCAAGCGGCGACGGACGCCCTCCGGCTGGCCGGATTCGGCACCTAGTCTATCTGCAGCCCGCCTTCGGAGGATCATCGCCGGCTCCAGACGTCTCGAAGAGCCGATTAACCGCCTGACAATTCCCTCGTTTCGATTATCACGGTTTAGTCCACGAATCTGGGCGCCAAGTTGAACGGCCGGGCGGTTGGAGGATGCTTGCATTTCGTATTGGGCCGTTGTTCAATGCAGGAACAACTCACGAGCGGAGAGGTGCTCACAGGAATGAACATGAAAGAGAGCGAAAACATCGACCTTACTGGCAAAGTGGCGCTGATCACTGGTGGCGGCAGCGGAATCGGTAGGGCCATCGCGCTACGGATAGCCAAGGCGGGCGCTGACGTTGCCGTGAACGACTTGCACGACGAATGGGTGACCAAAGTCTGCGAAGAAGTGCGCGGGCTGGGCCGGCGAGGGCTGGAGGTGCCGGCCGACGTGACCTCCGTACAGCAGATTGACGTCATGGTCGAACGGACCATCGAGAATCTTGGCCGGCTGGACATCCTAGTCAATAACGCCGGATTGTTGCGCGCAAATCCATTCGGCGAAGTCACTGAAGATGACTGGGACAGCACGATGGCCGTCAACGCCCGCGGGGTATTCTTTTGCATGCAATCGGTGGCCCGGCACATGATAAAGCAGCAAAGCGGGACGATTGTTAGCATATCGTCGGTGGCGGGCCGGGGCACTCACAGCCTGTCGCCGGCATACGCCGCGAGCAAGGCCGCGGTAATTAGCCTGACCCACCAGGCGTCAAAATCCCTGGCAAAGTACAACATTACCGCGAACGCAGTCTGTCCAGGCGTGGTCGATACGGCGTTCAACTGGCGAATTGACGACGAGATTGGAGTCAAACAATTGGGGCTGGCACCTCGTGAGCATCTTCGCCAACGACTCGGTATAGTCCCTCTCGGCAGGATCGCTCAGCCCGAAGAAATAGCAAACGTCGTGACGTTTCTGGCGTCGCCGATGGCAGGCTACATCACAGGACAGTCGATCACCGTAGACGGAGGTATTCTCGTAAGTTGATCCGGTCGACGGGTTTCTGAGGTAACGGTTCGGATTTGGGTGTATTTCTCTCCTCCATGCCCGCGAACTGAAAAGGCCGAGTCGCCGTTCGGGACCTCAGTAGGCGGTCAAGGGGTGATTTCCAACTCCACAAGATTTGGTCGACCTCATCCCCTTGGCCCCCTTCTCTTGGTCAGAGGCTGTCTCACAAGTCCAAAGGGCAGCGATAAGCGCAATTCCGACCTTCGTATTTGGTCGATTTCATCAATAATGAACCGTTAACTAGGTCATGATGAGAAGGTCCCGCCGTATTTCGTACCTCACACAGAGTTATGAGACGAACTCTGGTCAGGAGAAGGGAAATCTTTGTTGTGGGGGACACCCCCACATCCCCCGGCAAGGAGTTCGCCCTTGCAACCCTTTCCTGGCTTTCCCCGATCAGACGTCCTCGCCGGTGGCAGACCCTCATTGGTGCGATATTACGCCCATACGGAGCAGGTACCCCTAAATCTCAATACTTACTTTCTGCGTCAAGCGTAGCAACCGACGATCCGCTGTGGTATGCTAGAGACAAGTAGAAAGGAGGTGGTGTGCAGTATGAAATGCTCTAGTAGTCTGGGCGGTAACGCTCGGCTAAGAACTGCGCGTCACCCCGGAAGGGCAGAATCCTAGGAGACCCTTCCGGGATGGCTGTTTCAGTCTAGCCGAGGTTACCGCCAGGCTAGCGACGCCGGATAGCTCAGGCTATCCGGCGTTTTTCATTGAGGGAGAGGTGTATGTGCAATTGGATAGTCTCTCAGCATCGAAGATATCTTCAATCGCCGGCGGCGGCTGGGAGGTAGCTATATTCCCAACCGTTACATCGACTCAGGACGTGGCGCGGGAAATGGCGTCCTCTCACCCATCATCGCGTCGGTTAGCCATGATCGCGGACTATCAGGAGCATGGGCGCGGACAGGCCAGCCGAACCTGGAACGCGCCGGCAGGACGCTGTCTGCTCATGTCGGCATTGGTCCGGCCCGAACTGCCGGACGGACACATCGGAGCATTGCCAGCGATGGCTTCGCTTGCGGCTGCCGACGGCGTTCTAGACAGCGCCGGCGCATCAGTGGGACTTGCCTGGCCCAACGATCTCATGATTGGCAATAGAAAGGTGGGTGGAGTCCTGACAGATGCGACTTGGGCCGGCGACAATCTCGAGTACGCAGTGATCGGAATTGGAATCAACGCTAACATCCGCGCCGATGAAGTCTCACACTTGGCACCTAACGCCACGAGCCTGCTACGAGAGCTAGGCCGGCCGGTCGACCGCAACGACCTCGCGGGACACATTTTGATGCAACTGGCGGAAAATATCCGAAATCTAGGGGATCAGGCGCGTGGGGCCCGCGAAATACTCGAAAGATGGAGACTAAGCCTGGGACTGGATGGCAGGACAATCCGCGTCAGCGCCGGCCAATATCTTGGCGCCATCGGCCAAGTGGAGGGAATCGACGTCAACGGGCTATTACTGGTAAACGCCGGCGGGACACAACTGGAGCTGAGGGCCGGCTTGTCCTCTATCGAGGTTGTCGACTAACGATACCGGCGGCGATGCTTCTCTCGCAACCGATAGTCCTCGTAGGTCTCCATCTCAATAACTTGGGAAAGACTCGTGTCTCGAATTCTCGATGCTATCCGATAGTCCAACTGCTCAAGAGGCCGGTTAGTAGTGATGATCGTCGGCGACCTCTGATTGTACCTATAGTTAATAATCTGATACAGCTTCTCCTGAGCCCAAGGTGTCGGACTCTCTGTGCCCAAATCATCTAGTATCAGCAAGTTCGTGATTGTGACATTCTCGAATAACTCATCGTACTTGGTGTCGCTACTTGGCGAAAACGCAGCCCTCATAGAGTCAAGAAGGTCGGGCACGGCTTTGAACATCAGTTTCACTTTATTATCGAGAGCGACGTTTGCGATAGCGGCTGCGAGATGGGTCTTTCCCGTGCCAACTTTGCCATGAAGAACCAGCCATCCGTTCGAATCACGGGCGAACTTGTTAGCTGCCCGAGAAGCCTTCCCCACGCTCGGGGTCCACGGGTTGAAGTTCTCGAAAGTCATCTTGTCGAGATCTCCATGCAGCCCCGACTTACTCCTCAGATCGGCAAGCTCATCGCGTTCTTTTTCCTCAATCAGGCACGTGCATCGGACCGGCTCTCCAAAGAAACTGTGTTGTACGCTCACATCGAGACGCAACCATCCAACCCCTTGGCAAATTGGACACACTTCCTGCTGAGGCACCGGAGATTCGTTTATCCCCGGCCTCGGGATGTTCATTTCACGCAAAATCTTGACTTAATCTTGATCACTTTGGATAGACTCTCGTCCTGGATTCTAGATGCGATCCGATTGTCTATCTGGCCAAGAGGACGACTAGTAGTGATGACCGTTGGCAGCCTGTAGTTGTACCTACAATTGATGATCTGATACAGCTTCTCCTGCGCCCAGGGTGTCGCGCTTTCTGTAACCAAGTCATCTAGAATCAGCAAGTTTGTAGTCTTGGCATTCTCGAACAACTCGTCATGCTTGGTATCTCTATTTTGCGAAAACGCGGCCCTCATGTGCTTAAGAAGGTCCGGCACTGCACTGAACAGCAGTTTCACCTTATTATCCAGAGCAAAGTTAGCGATAGCGGCGGCCAGATGGGTCTTGCCTCCACCAACTTGACCGTGAAGAACTAGCCATTCACTCGGATCTCCAGCGAACTTTAGAGCTGTTTGATAAGCGAGATCGGCACCGGGGACCTTCGGGTTGAAGTTCTCGAAAGTCTGCTTTTCTAGACCCTTTCGCAGCCCCGACATACGCCTAAGATCAGCAAGCCTGTCCCTCTCCAGGTTGTCGATCAGGCACATACACTGCACCGGCGTTCCAAAGGAGCTGTGTTGGACGCTGACGTCGCGACGCAACCATCCGGCACCTCGGCAAATTGGACAGATTTGCCGCTGGTCGGCCGGAGGTTCGTTTATCGCCGGCCTGGGGATGTTCATTTCGCGCAAGACGCTGCCGATAGACTGGCTGCTATCTTCCGTCATGGGCCCACCGCTCCAAGATAGTCTGGACATAGCGCCAACTGCGCCTATTGTATTTTACGGCCAGAGTAAACGCCTCCTCAATCCAGGCCATAGGGTATAGCTTCTCAGCCTGGCGTAGATCGTCGGCCAACAGCGGAGAGAGTGTGCCGATGGCGTCCTCGTAGAGACTGAATATGTTCGTCGAAAGATCCGGAGGCCTGTTTACTTCGGCGTCTCGACGTCGAATGTGAGAGTCGCCCGATTCGGCGCCGACGAGCTTGCGGCCCCGAGCAGAATTGAGCGCGAAGCACATCTCAGATTCGCCGGGGCGAGTGACCTCGATGACAACGCCTCTCCTAAGGAGCCGGCCGAGAGTTTCAGACAACGATTCGGAATCGCCGGCGTCCTGGCAAATGATCCTGATCAGAGGCTCCTCCCCTAGTCTCGCCAACGTAAAGGCCGGCGACCGCTTCCACTTATCCATCGAGAGGTGAATCACGGCTAAAGCGAGCTTAAGCTCGTCGAGGGAATCGATCGAAGGCAAGAGCTCGTTGAAAAACTGCTCAGGAACCAGCACAGCCTTCTGTGAGCCGGAATCGAATCCGGCAAACCGACTATTCATCAAGGGCCTCAGATTGCGGTCACGCACGGGTCATACACCCGGAGCCTCTCACCGACGTAAGCAATGCCTCCCAAGTCAACACATGCGGTCGCCGGATCGTCACGAAGAGAGTATGATGGCAATCCGTAGAGGTACCTAGCCCTGCGATTCTTGCTCAAACTCCACCTTTCCCTTGTCGCCCTCTTCGATCAACATGATGGGGATGTCATCGCGCACTGGATAACGGCGTCCGCATTCAACGCAGACGAGAGTGTGGGTGAGATTATCGAGAGACGCCTTGCACGCAGGACACACCAGGATGTCGAGCAACTCTTGACTCACGGGCATTTAGTGTTTCACCTGCCGATTCGCACTAAGATTTAGGCCGGGTAGCCAGGCCATATGCAGACAATTCTAAGTGGATAACTCTGACGACGCCAGTATCTCCGATGGCGCCGGCTCGATAACAAGACGCTGGCGGGGTGGGAAGTTCCTGTCTTTGATCGCCGTCGGCCCCAAGGGAGGGGTAGGATTTTGCTATAATTTTGCCAGTCCATCAAATGGCGAGGCGCACTGCTTCCACATTGAGGTTGGCGAGGCTTCTTCTTAAAACCGGGGTGATGATACGGCCGGGTCTTTCGAGGGGAAACTATGAACAACTATGCTACATCGGCGATTAGGAACATTGGGCTGTTTTCACACGGCGGCGCCGGCAAGACCACGTTGGCCGAAGCGTTTCTTTTCAACTCAGGGTTGGCCAGCCGGCTCGGCAAAGTGGATGAAGGCAACAGCACGTCCGATTACGACCCAGAAGAGATCCGGCGGAGAATGTCTATCCAGCTTTCTCTACTACCATTTGACTGGAAGGAATCAAGGATAAACGTTATAGACTCGCCCGGCTTTTCAGATTTCATTGGAGAAATCTACCAAGCGCTGACGGCTGTGGATACAGCGGTGATACTAATCGACGCGGCAAGCGGTGTTGAGATAGGCGCCGAGCTGGTGTGGCGACAGGCCGAGCAGAAACAAATCCCTCGGGTTCTCGCTATCAGCAAGATCGACCGCGAAAACGCCGACTTCACTCGAACTCTCGACCAGATCCAGGAACGATTTGGCCGCAAGGTCGTGGTCCTGCAAATCCCCATTGGCGAGGAATCCAACTTTCGAGGTGTCATCGATCTTGTCAGCAAGAAAGCCCTTGGCGTTGACGGGGACGAAATCTCTGCCCCGGCGAATCTCGCTGACCGTGTAGACGAATTTCACGAAAAGCTCGTCGAAGCGGTGGCCGAGAATGATGACGACCTGTTGATGAAATACCTTGAGGGCGAACCGCTGGAGGAGGAGGAGATCCGAAGCGGATTGCGACAAAACGTGCACGCCGGCCTAGTCATCCCCGTGGTTGTGTGTTCGGCTCTGCAGAATCATTGTGTCAGTACCCTAATGGATGCGATAGTCGAGTACTGCCCCTCGCCGGCTGATCGCCCGGCGGCCAGCGCCGCTCAAGACAATTCAGATAAGACAGTTCAACTCAAGACCGATAGCGACGGACCACTAGCAGCGCTGGTCTTCAAAACGACCGCTGACCCGTACGTTGGCAAGTTGACCTATTTCCGGGTGTTATCCGGCACGATCAAGAGCGATAGCCACGCTTTCAACTCTTCAAGTCAGCACGAAGAGCGTTTGGGGCAGCTGTTCAGCGTGCGGGGAAAGACCCAAGAACCGGTCGCCCAGATTATTGCCGGCGATATCGGGGCAGTGGCTAAACTGCAAGCCACTAGCACCGGCGACACGTTGTGCACCAAGGACAACGCATTAACCGTTCCTTGGATCGATCTGCCGGCCCAGTCGTACTTTGCCTCGTTAGCTCCGAAGTCAAAGGCCGATTTGGACAAGATGAGCGAAGCGATCTCGCGAATGTCGGAAGAGGATTTGACCATCAAGGTTGCAAAGGACCAATCGACCGGGCAGACGATACTTTCGGCGATGGGTGAGTTGCACGCTGACGTCACGGCGGCGAAGATGAAGAACAAACTCGGAGTCGAAGTAGAGCTAAGCCTTCCGAACGTTCCATATAGAGAAACAATTCAAGAATCCAGGAATTCGGAATACAAGCACAAGAAGCAGAGCGGCGGTCACGGTCAGTACGGACACGTGTACTTGGAAATCGAGCCTCTGCCCCGCAACAGCGGGTTTGAGTTCGCGAATCGCATTGTGGGTGGAGTCGTGCCAAAGCAATACATCCCCGCGGTTGAAAAAGGTGTCGTCGAGGCGCTTGCGGACGGCGTGTTGGGGGGGTTTCCGGTTGTGGACCTGCGTGTCACTCTATACGATGGGTCCTTTCACGCGGTCGACTCCTCGGAGATAGCGTTCAAGATTGCAGGGCAGCAGGCGCTCAGAAATGGGATGTCGGACGCGAGGCCTGCCCTGCTCGAGCCCATAATGCGCGTACATATAGACATTCCCGATCAGTACGTGGGCGACGTGTTGAGTGACCTAAACACCAGGCGCGGGCGAGTCCTTGGCATGAATCCTCAAAATGGGGTGAGTACCATCGAAGCGACCGTGCCTATGGGTGAGATGCTCCGGTACTCGGCGAGTCTTCGTGCTCTGACCCAGGGGCGCGGCGTGTACCAGATGGCGCAAGATCACTACGAGGCGGTGCCGGCCCATATCGAGCAAGACGTGATCGCCGAAGCCAAGCAGGAAAAAGCGGCGGTATAGACTCCCGGCCTAAATCGCCGACAGCTCCAGCATCCAACGTACCGTGCCCCAGACCGTCCACTGGTTCACGAAATCTTTTGCAGATATTCGCAGGTTCGCCGGATGTCGTGGAACACCGATGCGGCGCTCTCCATCTCTCAGGGCGGAACAGGCCAACCAGACCCGGCCAGCGCCAGATCGATCCGATTCGATTCCGGCCACCGACCGGTAATGAAGTGCCCAGGGAGGCGCGCCGGCGAAGTCGAGCGGCCGCACCAAGACGATTGTCGAGCGGCCGGCCTCGAGGGCCCGTCTCACGTCGTCGAACGAACCGCGCCATCTGACATTGCAGCGGTAACCCAGTTTTCTGGCCAGCAAATGTAACGCCCAGGGAGGCGTTGCCAGAATATATGGAACTCTATGAGGAGACAGCAGTCGACTCATCTGCTCAGGCGTTGGAGACCTGCCGCCAAAGCGGCTGAGAGCGATCGAGAGGGCGGCCGGCCCGCAACCGTTAGTCTTACCCTGGTAGTAATGTCTATAAGGTGGCCACAAAGACACGCCTGGGGTATCCAAGTCACGCGGCTCTGACAATGGCCGGCACCGCTCGTCAGCCAATCGCCTGTTGCGTCAGAATACGCTGAGCTGTCTTCACGTCGGCGGCGATTTGGCTTCGCAGTTCGTCGATACCAGCAAACTGACGCTCACCGCGCATGGAGTCTACGAAGGCGACTTCAAGTCTATCGCCATAGATGTCGCCCGTGAATTCAAACAGATGGACTTCGAGAATGCGAACGCCGCCACCGAACGTCGGCCGGACGCCAAGGTTTGCTACGCCGCCGTAGGACTGACCGTTGCAACGCGCCATAACCGCGTACACGCCATCGCGCGGCACGAGCTGACGCTTCTTGGGAAGTATGTTCGCCGTAGGGAATCCAATGAGCCGGCCGCGCTTCTCACCTTCAACTACGACGCCATCAATCTCGAATCCGCGGCCAATCATCGCGTTTGCCTCGCGAATGTGCCCAATCTCCAGTGCGGCTCGAATTCCACTGCTGCTAACCGGTCGGTCAGGCAGACTGAAGTAATCCATCAACTGGACCTCAAAACCTAGCGAACGCCCAATCTCGTCGAGACGGGACATATTGCCCTCGCGGCGGTGGCCGAGCGCAAAATCGGGACCCGCCACCATAAGGCGCATCTGAAGCTTGTCAACCAATTCCTCGCAGAAATCTAATGCGCTGATCAGGGAAACCTGGGACGTGAATTCCAATGTAATGATTTTGTCGACGCCGCAACGTTTGAGAAGCTTGCGACGATAGGCAAGATGGGTGAGGAACGACCAGCACTCAAGCCCCTCCAGCACCGTCTGTGGGGGTGGATGGACCACTATGACGACGGGTGACAGCGACCTTTCCGCGGCCAGTTGTTTCAGCCGAGAGACTAGGTGCTGATGTCCGACGTGAACTCCATCGAAGACGCCAATCGTAACAGCGGTAGGGCCACCGCCGCTCATTCGGCTCAGATCGAGCAACTCATACACCTATGGGAACGGAGTTGCCGGCAATAAGCTTTGAAGGCGCCAGACCTTGAGAGCCGGCCGGGCGGGCGAGGACGACTTGGTCGGTAGGAGGATCCTGGACTACGACGCAGTACTCCGCACTAACCTCCACAAACGGATGGTCGATTTGCACCGTTTGCCCTTGCGTCAGACGGGCAAATAGACAGGGCCGCAACGCGAATCTTGGAAATTCGGTCAATGCGTCGAGGCAATTGGTGACCAAGCCGGCCACACTACCACGCGCGAAGAGAACCTCGATTTCATCAACGGTTTTAGCCTGGTCAATACTAAACTGTCCGCTGCGAATCCGGCGCAGTCCACTCAGATGAGCGCCAACTCCAAGTTTCGCGCCGAGGTCGCGGGCCAGTGCGCGGACATAGGTGCCGGCGCTACAACGGATCGCAACCTCGAGTTCGGGAGGTCTCCAGTCTAATAAATGCAACCGATGGAACGTCACCTCTCGAGGCTTCAACTCGAAAGTCTCGCCGTTGCGTGCGCGCCGATACGAGCGAACGCCGCCGACCTTTATCGCGGAGTAGGCGGGCGGTGTCTGCAATTGCCGGCCTGCGAACGACGGTAGATTAACTCTAATGTCATCGAGGGATATGTCCTTAGGATCCACTTCGGCCAGGATCCTACCCTCTGAGTCGTCCGTATCGGTCTGTTGTCCGAGTCGAATAGAGGCTACATAATCCTTGTCGTGCCGGCTAAACACGTCGGCGAGCTTGGTAGCTGAGTTAAGGCAAACGACCAATAGTCCGGTAGCCATTGGATCAAGAGTACCGCAATGCCCGACTTTACGTGCGCCGAGCAGCCCCCGCAACTTCGCCACAACGTCACTTGAAGACCACCCGCGATACTTATCGACTAGAATGACGCCGGAGGGCAGCATCGCTTCAGCTTCCGTTCTGATCCTGTTCGGCCGAGATTCGAGCCGCATCGATCAACTCAGAGATCCGGCTTCCACGATCCAGTGAATCGTCGAAACGGAACGAGAGCGAGGGCGTCCGCTTAAGTACCAGTCGACCGGCAAGCTCTTTCCGAACGAACCCAGACGCCTTGCGGAGCACGTCCAACACTTCGTCTCGGGTTTCTTGGTCACCAAATACGCTAAAGTACACGTTGGCCGCGCCTAAGTCCGGACTTACCCGTACGGCGGTGAAACTCACCACACCTGACAAGCGGGGATCGTTCATCTCTTTGTGTACGATTTCGCTGATCTCTTGGCGCAGTTGCTCATTCACACGTTCTTGGCGTCGACTGATCATCTCCTGGCAGACTCGGTCACGGAGCCAACGTTTACTTCATCATGAAATACTTCGAATATGTCTCCTTGAAGGATTTCGTTGTATCCTTCGATGGCGATCCCACACTCGTAACCTGTTTCTACTTGGCGAACGTCATCTTTGAACCGCTTTAGGCTTGCCAACTTGCCTTCGAAGACTTTCCTGCCCTCACGAAGCACCCGAATACCACAAGATCTCAATACCGTTCCATCGGTCACAAAACACCCGGCCACGATTCGAGTCCGACCCACGCTAAACAGCTGTCGCACTTCCACGTGACCGTCGATTACTTCCCGCGTGACCGGTTCTATCAACCCATCTGCAGCGGCCTGCAGGTCTTCGACTATTCTATATATGACATCGTACAGGCGAATCTCGACGTGGTTGAGCTCGGCCGCGTTGTTTGCTCCCTGCTCAACGGATGTTCGAAAGCCCACTATCATTGCATTCGAAGCTTTGGCGAGGAGAACGTCCGGCTCGACGATCGCTCCCGCCGAAGCACGTATGATACGAACTCGGACATCATCAGTCGAGATGTTGGAAATGGAGGATTGGATCGGTTCCAGGGATCCTTGGACATCTGTTTTCAATACGACACTCAACTCTCGACTCCCAGCGGCGCCTGATTGGGCCGAGAACTCATTCAATGACACCGCGTCCGTGGAGTCGGAGGTCGCTAGTGGCTTCGAGACTAGCAGTGCATTCGCAGCGCGAGCTGATTTTTCGTCGGTGAAGACTTTGAACGTATCGCCAGGCACCGGCTGCTCGGAGAGGCCAAGCATCACCACTGGAGTCGAGGGGCCAGCAGACCCTAATCGCTTGCCACGATCATCGAACATTGCACGTACACGCCCGACGGAGTTGCCGACCGAGACCGTGTCGCCCACCCTTAGTGTGCCGGACTGCACGAGCAGGGTTGACGAAACACCGCGTGCCCGGTCAATCTTGGCTTCGATAACCGTTCCATAGGCGGAACCTGTGGGGTCTGCTTGCAACTCAGCCAACTCGGCGACCAAGAGTATCATCTCTAGCAAGTCGTCAACCCCAGCGCCGGTCAATGCCGACACCTGTGCCGAGACGATGTCTCCACCGTAGTCTTCGACAACGAGGGCGGCCTCGGCCAACTGTTGTTTTACGACATCCGCATTCGCGTCGCGTCTGTCGATCTTGTTGATCGCCACGACTATCGGGACTTGGGCGGCACGAGCGTGATCGATTGCCTCAAGAGTTTGAGCTTGTACGCCATCGTCGGCCGCCACAACCAGCACGGCGACGTCAGTTGCCATTGCGCCGCGGGCGCGCATCGCAGTGAATGCTTCGTGTCCTGGAGTATCCAAGAAAGTGATCTTTCTTTCGTTTAGCTCTACTTGATATGCGCCAATATGCTGCGTAATACCCCCGGTCTCTCCTTCCATCACATTTGTGCGCCGGATCCGGTCGAGTAGGCTGGTCTTGCCGTGATCCACATGTCCCAATATCGTCACCGTTGGAGGGCGGGTACTCATACGGGAGGGTTTTTCATCGGCGGTCGTTTCCGAAGGACTAACCGGCCTCGCTTCGGACACCTCTTCCTGTAATTTCGGTGTGAATCCGAATTCCGTGGCGACCCCTGCGCAATCTTCGTAGCTGACTGCTTGGTTGATAGTAGCCAGGACACCATTCGTCATGAGCGCGGTGATGACACGGCTTGGACTCGCCTGCAACAGGTTCGAAAGGTTATGAACCGTAATTTTGCTTGGTATTGCGATATCGCCAAGAGCCGGCGGGCCAACTGCGGTAGCGGTTAACGAAGTCAACTGCTCGCTTC
This sequence comes from Chloroflexota bacterium, assembly GCA_965220775.1. Lineage (GTDB taxonomy): Bacteria > Chloroflexota > UBA6077 > FW602-bin22 > JBCLEL01. The sequence continues at coordinate 1,874,382 of OZ244845.1, read as the reverse complement.
GAGCGTCCGCGCTTCCGCGCTGACGTTTACGATTCGAGGAGCCCCTGCCTCTAGGTCCAGATCGATATCGATATCGCCTTGGCGCGTTTCTAGGACTCATTCATTCCTCCTTATGCAGCAGACTCCGTTCCAACGAACGGTGTCGACCTAGGAACCAATGTCCTGATCCGCTAGGCTCGTCAAATCAGCAGCGGATCAATTCTCATGTATGCACGATTTGCGCCCAAGAATCGTTGGCAAATCTTGCCTAGAGCCAGTCATTGGTTGTTATAACTTATTCGCATATTGTGTGAGTCGTGCAATCTCATCGGTTGTCAACGTGCGCCGCAGTGCTCGACCCAGTCCATCCGATTTCGTCGCCTTATCCCAACACTCGGCACGCCGGCAGAGATAGGCGCCGCGACCATTCTTGCGACCGGTCGGATCGACATCGACACCGACATCTGCCCGGACTATGCGTACCAACTCTCTTTTCGAGAGATTCGCACCACACGACACGCATGTCCGCTGTGGCGGCTTTCGTAACCGCTTCGTACCCTTCACAATCGCAACTCGGCCATGCGATTGTGATGGGGGCGCAATGCACTAACACGATTGCCCATGTCTCATACGTCCGTCGAATCCGGTCGGTCATCGTTATCACGTTCAGTCGCCTTAATATCAATCCGCCAGCCAGTCAATTTCGCGGCCAACCTCGCATTCTGACCGTCACGGCCAATCGCCAAGCTCAGTTGACGCTCTGGTACAGATACGATAGCAGTCCTCAGCGTTTCATCCAGCTTTACCGAATCAACATGGGATGGGCTGAGAGCCGCGCTTATGAAATCCTCGGGGCCCTCACTCCATGCGATGATGTCGATCTTTTCCCCATTCAATTCGTCGACAATATTCTGGACTCGAGCGCCTCTCACTCCAACACAGGATCCAATGGGATCGATGCCTTCCTCTCGCGCAGCTACAGCAACCTTCGATCTCAACCCCGGCTCTCGGGCAATCGACTTCAATTCGACGAGGCCGGAGGACACCTCCGGTACCTCCAACTCGAACAGGCGTTTAACCAATCCTATGTGCGTCCGAGAAATGACGAGTTGCGGTCCTGTCGGAGTCTTCAACACTTCAACCAAGTAGATCTTCAAGCGTTGACCGGGCCGATAGTACTCCGTGGACACCTGTTCGTGAGGCAAAAGGAATGCCTCCGCTTTGCCGAGGTTGATAACCACGGTTCGCTGCTCGATTCTCTGGACAATACCCGTGATAAGCTCATCTTGGCGATCGACGAACGCGTCGTAGATCAGATCTCGCTCAGCCTCACGCAGACGTTGCAAAATGACCTGTCGGGCGGTTTGGGCAGCGATGCGCCCAAAGTTGTCGGGCGTAACATCGATAGCGACGGTCTGGTTCGCCACGGCATCAGCATCTAGCTCGGTGGCCTCGGCCAACGAGATGTCCGTGTCGCTATCCTGAACTTCGGCGACCACCCTTTTTAGCATGACCACCTTGACCCGACCTGTTTCACGATCTATCTCCACCTCGATGTTATGAGAGGCGGCACCATAGTTTCCCTTATACGCCGATGCCAAAGCGCCTTCCAGCGCGGCGATTATCACCTCGGGCGCTATTCCCTTTTCGGCACTCACGCTTGAGATTGCGGCCATGAATTCTTTGGGCGCCAGTTCCTAAATCCCCTCACAAGATATCAGCATCGCAGGCCAACCAATTCGCGGCGGCTCAGACCTATGCAGCAAAAAAAGTGGGGCGGGCCCCACTTTTCACCTTGGGCACTAATTTTAAGTTACCATTTGCAGTTTAACACTTTTGACCGCGTTCATTCAAACCGTGGGCGCCGGCTGTTCCCACACTATCAGGTGAAACCAGCAGTTATAGAAGGCGTTCAGATCCACGGCGGCGTCCGCATTTTTTGGCGATCGCGCATACAGGTTACCGGCGGGCGCACCAAGGTATGAAAATCGGGTGCATTGGTTGATGCAAGGGTTCAGTTGTCGTCTGTGCCCCCCACCCGTCCCCTGGCCGGGGACAAGCCCGGCCCGCAGGAGCAAACGATGGCCCGGTGTCTCGGCCTCGACAGGGACCTCTCGCATGGTACGGCCGAAAAGATTTTAAACGCGCAAACTTGTGCTTCCTTGGGAAAGATCGACCTATCTGAACATTCCGTCAGTCTGGACCGGACTCAGCACGTCCAAGTAAGTCACCACCACAATGAGGGATAGGAGGACCGCGATTCCCATACCATGTATGGCACGTTCCCGGCGCGGATCGATCCTTCGACCGCGCAAGGCTTCTATTATGACGAATAGCAGTCGACCGCCGTCGAGCGCCGGGATGGGCAGGATATTGAAAACCGCCAGCGCGGTGCTGATTAACGCGGCGACCGAGAGTGCCGGGAAAAGCCAACCACTGTTCACGCTGACCGACGTAGCTTCGGAAGTGATTTGAACAATCCCTACCGGACCCACCGGCCGCGCCATGTCGAGTGGGATGAGACCTCGCAGGATCATTGAAGGCACCGCGAACGTGAAGCCTATGGTCTGATAGGTTTGCTCAACGCCGAGAACCAGGGCCTCTGGCAGCGGGTGGGCGACGCGATCAATCCGAGTCGGTCCTATTCCAATGCCTATGGGCCCCTGGCCTTCAGGTGGATTGGCGCGGGGTCTCACCTCTCTTGTCAGGGTGACCCTTTCCCGCCGGACCTCGATGGGCACAGGTCGACCCAGATTCTGACGAGTAATTTCTAGCAACTCACTGATTGAACCTGTGGCCACGCCATCGAGACTTATGATCATGTCGTCCGGCAGTAAGCCGGCTTCACTGGCAGGAGACCCCTCGGCTACCTGGGTGATCTTGATCCCGGCAGCAGGGGTAGGCCAGCCGGTTGCATACGCAGCGGCAAACAAGAGAATTGCAAGCACAATGTTGGCAGCCGGCCCGGCGAGCAATACCGCGGCGCGCCACCATCTGCTTTGACTAGCGAAACTGCGTGGATGTGACGGGCCTTCCTCTCCCAACATTTTGACGAATCCGCCCAACGGCAGCGCGTTCACGGAGTAGCGAGTTTCGCCGTGCCGGAAGCTGAATATGCGCGGTGGAAATCCGAAACCGAACTCTTCAACCTTGATTCCGGCCCGTTTTGCAACGAGGAAATGCCCCGATTCGTGAACGAACACTAAGAAGGTCAGCACGAGCAATCCAAGTACGACGAAGGAAGCACTGTCCAGCAGTTGATCCAATTAGTATCCGTCTCCTGTCACTATAGAAGTCGCTCCCAGGGCGTCGATCACCTGGGCCACTCTTGGCCCAAGGGATGTCAGTGGTGAGCTGCTTGTGCGAAGCAGTACGATTCTTCTCGAGCCCACGAGTCGACCTCGCTGATATCATCAATGTCAAAATCGTCCAGAGGTTGGTGCCTCGACATTACCTGTTCGATCAATTGATGTATTTGATCGAATCCGATCCGGCCGGCAAGGAATAGATCGACCGCGACTTCATCGGCGGCGCTCAGTACCGCAGGCATGGTCGAACCCATGGTCCTTGCCTCCAACGCCAACTCGAAGCAAGGGTATCGGCCCTCTGGAATCGGCCCAAACGTCAGGCTTCCCACTTTCTTTAGGTCCAAGTGTTGAGCGGAGTTGCTCAAGCGCTCAGGGTAAGCGATGGCATACTGAATTGGTTGGCGCATATCCGGCAAGCCTAGCTGCGCCTTAACGGTACCATCTACAAACTCGACCAGCGAATGCACAATACTCTCGCGGTGGACGATAACTTCGATTTGATCAAAGGGGATACCAAACAACCAGTGAGCTTCGAACACCTCGAAGCCCTTGTTCATTAGCGTAGCGCAGTCGACCGTGATCTTCTTCCCCATTTGCCAAGTGGGATGTTTCAGCGCCTGTTCGGGCGTGACGGCGCTGAGTTGCGACAAGTCAAGGTCACGCAGAGCACCGCCTGAAGCTGTCAATATGAGTCGGCGCACAGATGAGTCGGCGCAGTCCCACCATCGCTCAGTCTCGCCTTGAAGGCATTGCCAAATTGCATTGTGCTCGCTGTCAATCGGCAGCATTCGAGCGCCGGTCTTCTCCGACAAACTCCGCAGCAGATTGCCGGCCATTACAATTACTTCCTTGTTCGCCAAGGCAATATCCTTGCCGAGAGAAAGCGCCAATGCCGATGACCGCAAGCCTACACTGCCAACGGTCGCGATGATCGGAAGATCGTAGTCCTCGGTAGATATCATCTGATCTATGGGCACCGCGTATGGTTTGCTTCCATTGCGGCTCAATAGGTTCGGAGTGTTGCACCATGCGTAGCGAGGTGCGAACTCGGCAATTTGCTTATTCAAGAGCGAGACGTTTGCGCCCGCAGCGAGCCCTACGATCTCAAAGTGGTCTGGATTGCTGCGCACAACGTCGAGCACCTGCCGGCCGATGGATCCCGTCGAGCCCAGGAGAATTAGACGGCGGCGCTGTCCTGTTTTCAAGAGGTCACGCTCCCTACAAATCTAAGGACATAGTAAAGGGCCGGCGAGACGAATATCAAACTATCCACTCGATCGAGCAAACCTCCATGACCGGGAAACAAAGTTCCAGAGTCTTTGACCCCTGCTACCCGTTTCGTCAATGATTCTACAAGGTCGCCCATCTGAGCAAACACGCTTACTATCAGCCCAATGAAAATTGCCGCCGCCAAGTCTACGCCGATTAAAGGACTCATAGCAGCCGCGAGCAGACTGGTCGCCAGCAGACCAGCAACACCGCCTTCGACTGTCTTCTTGGGGCTTATGTGCGGCGCCAGAGGCCGGCGACCGGCGAGCCGGCCCACAATGAATGCGGCGGTATCGTTTGCCCACACCATTGCCACCAAGAACAGAATGTGTTGATAACCTTCGGGTTCTCCGAAGAAGGATTGTAGTTGGGGCGAACGAAGCAGAATAAGGTGCCCGGCGCCAACGCCGAGATAAATACTGGATGTTGTCGCAACTACCAGGCCAGTAATCGATCTCCTCAGATCGACGGAAGCACCGATCAGGGCCATCAACCAAAAGGTGAACGAGCACACTACCAGGATTTCTGGCAGTCCAATCGTTGATGGGAAAGCAACCGCCGCGGAAACTGCCAATCCTGCCGCCGGGATCGCCCCGTACCAGAATGGACCGCCCGGCAGCCAGGGACGAGACATTCTCGTGATCTCTATCCCACCAACTACAATGACAACCGCAACCGCCAGCACGAACGCGATATCGCCGTAAATCGCTATGGCTAATACGATTGGAATGGCGACAGCGGCGGTCAGTACCCTTTTTATGGCACTATTCCGTTTGCTAGTGGATCAGGGCGAAAAGCCACGTCGATCAGCTGACGACTCTGCCGAACTTGCGCTGTCGCGCCGAATAGTCCCTGACCGCCTCCATAAGCTCGTCGCCACCAAAATCCGGCCACAGAGTAGAGGTGGAATAGTACTCCGCATAGTTCGCCTGCCAGATGAGGAAATTGCTGAGACGCATTTCGCCGGCCGTACGGATGACCAAGTCAGGGTTTGGTTGCCCGGCTGTATATAGATTGTTTGAGATCGCGTCTTCATCTATCCGGTCGGGAGGCAATCCCTTTTCGACGAGCCTGCGCACGGCGTCGACTATCTCGGCCCGGCCTCCATAGTTCCAGGCGATATTCAATACAAGGCGACAGTTTTGAGATGTTAGGTCCGTGGCCCGTCGAACAGCCCTAATCAGGTCCCGAGGAACACCATCGGCTCTGCCCAGATGCATCACACGTACACCCTCGCGGTGCAACTCGGCCGCCTCTCGCTCGATGACCTCGGCGAGAATCTGAAACAAGCCGGCGATTTCGGGCTGGGGCCTGTTCCAGTTCTCGGTCGAAAAAGCGTAAAGGGTCAGATACTTTATACCCACTGTTACGCATCTTCGAAGAATTCGACGGATATTTTCTGTGCCGGCTTTGTGCCCGGCCAGGCGGGGCAATCCTCGCTGACTCGCCCAACGACCGTTTCCGTCCATGATTATGGCGACGTGAGTTGGAATCCGCACATTGCCGTGAGACGATTCGGAAGTTTCTATGACCAAACTCCTTCATCACAGATAGCATCATTAAGAGTGGTTGCCTATCTTCAGCCCCTTACCGGAATCACCGTCTAAAACAAGCCTACACCCACCGGGCAAACTTGCTCACGTCTCCATTATCTCTTTCTCTTTGGCGCCGCCGGCTAGATCTACCTGGGCAATATACGAAGTGGTAAGGTCCTGCAGATCGTCTTGTCCGCGTTTTGCCTCGTCCTGCGAGAATAGCTTCTCCTGCTGAAACTGTCGAACATCGGAAACCGCGTCGCGCCGCAGGTTCCTGACCTCGACTTTCGCTTCCTCGACGCGCCGGCGCGCCACCTTGACCAGGTCACGGCGACGTTCTTCGGTCAGAGGCGGAATATTGAGCCGAATTAGGCTTCCATCGTTGTTCGGAGTTAACCCCAGATCGCTTGCGAGTATCGCTTTCTCAATATCAGACATAGCGTTCTTGTCCCAGGGTTGTATGACCAATAAGCGAGCTTCAGGAGTGGAGATCGTGGCCAGTTGGTTCAAGGGGGTTGACGTTCCGTAATACGGGACCTGTAACCTTTCGACCAACGCGGGGCTGGCTCGGCCAGTGCGAATTCCGGCCAGATCACGCTTGAGGGCTTCGATCGCATCGGACATTTTTGTGCCTGTTTCGGCCAATAGGTCTCCAAGCATCCATAGTCCTCCTTAGATGGCCCACGGCTGAATGTCTAGTGGATGAGGCTGCCGATCTCCTCGCCACGGACGGCTTTCATTATGTTCCCCTCCACGTTGATGTCAAACACTACGATTGGAATGTTGTTTTCCATGCACATCGAAAGGGCCGTGGCGTCCATTACACCGAGGCCGCGGTTTAGGGCCTGTAAGTATTCCAAACGGTCAATCTTCGTGGCGTTAGGAGTAACTCGGGGGTCAGCATCGTATACGCCATCAGTCCCATTCTTGCCCATCAAGATTATCTGTGCTGAGATCTCAACAGCGCGGAGAGCGGCAGCGGTATCTGTGCTGAAATATGGGTTCCCAGTACCGCCGGCGAACAAGACCACTCGACCTTTCTCGAGGTGCCTGATCGCCCTTCTCCTGATGTAAGGCTCAGCAACCGAATAGACGTTGATCGCCGTTTGAACTCGGCTAGTCACTTGAGAGCGTTCGAGGGCGTCTTGGAAGGCTAGAGCGTTGATAATGGTTCCCAGCATGCCGGCGTAGTCGGCCTGGGCTCTATCCATTCCGAACTGAGCGGCCTCAGCGCCGCGCCAGAAGTTCCCACCGCCAATTGCCACACCAATTTGCACGTCCAACTCACGCCTTAAACGCTTGATCTGACTTGAAATCGCCATCAAGGTCTGCTGGTCAATACCATATCGTCTAGGACCGGCGAGAGCTTCGCCGCTCAATTTCAAGAGAACTCGGCGATAGGGGCCTACAGGTCGTTCGAGATTTGATACGTCGCCGGCGGGATCCGCTGACTTCAGGTTCATCGGCGCGCCGTCCAAGCACCGAGCGGCTCGCGACCGACGCCTCGACCGAGCTGAGCGACGAATTGGATGGCGTTCATATAGGTCGGCATGCCCTAACCCTCAAGGTGCGGAATCAAGTAGCGTTTTCGTCATTCGAACCAAAACGTTTTCTCCGAGAAGCACCCACCTCGGAGTCTATCGACCGTCACCCAATTTGAAAACGAGCGAAACGACGGACCCGGATATTCTCTCCAACGATTGCGATGCGCTGCAGGATCAACTGCTCAATGGTCTGTTCAGGATCCTTTATAAACGGCTGGGACATCAAGCACACTTCTTCGGCGCTTTCGTCAGAATCGGGAGGTATCTCTTCAGCGCCTATATATTTCGGGGAGGTAGCAGCTACCTGCATCGCCAAGTCGTGGGCCAATGCCTTGAACTCTGGAGTGCGTCCAACAAAATCTGTTTCGCAATTCAGTTCGATCATGGCCCCGATGCGCCCACCGGCATGTAGATATGACTCAACCAATCCTTGGGTAGCGACTCTGCCCACTGCCTTCTCGGCCCGGGCAAGTCCTTGATCCCTCAGTATCGTCACGGCCTGTTCATGATCGCCATTTGCCTGGTCCAGCGCGCGCTTGCAAGCCATCACGCCGGCACCAGTCTCCTCGCGCAGTTGCTTCACCGCGGCAACCGAAACTTCCAAATTAGTCCTCCAAGGCATTCAGCATGTTGGCAGCGGAGCGAAAACCCTTTTTCTGGCTTCAAACCAGATTGGGATCCGGCGACTCGATACCATATAACGGCTGTGGAAAGTCGATGCTGGAACAAATCCTGAATTGCTTTGGGTCAACCAAACAATCCTCTGCCGGAAGGCGTCTGGCTCATCAGCCGATCGTGCCAGTTGCCGCCAAATAGCGCTTCGTGAAGAAGCGCCTCCACAGCCTGACAGGTTATATTTTTGGTTTGACCCTCGCCCTTATCCGGACAGAGTGGCGGGTTCTGCGCCCTCGGCGCTCGATTCGAGCGCTTCGAACCTCTCGGCTAGATCTCCGACATCGGAAGCCTCGGGTTCCTCTTTGTCCTCCTGGTGCCCATCTAGTTCAGCATCATCAAGAGCGGATTCGCTTTCTTCAAGCTGTCGTTGGGTCTCCGCCTCTCGTTCAGCTTTCTCCTCGGCCACCTGGGCTTCCCTTATACCAATACCTTCCATGGCGGCATCAGCGATCTTTGTCGTGAGGAGTCGGATTGCTCGAATCGCGTCGTCATTTGCCGGAATTACGTAGTCGATCTCTTCCGGGTTGCAGTTAGTGTCGACCATTGCAACAATCGGTAATTCCAGCCGACGGGCCTCGGCAACGGCCAAGCGTTCGCGGTGAGGATCGATCACGAATATCGCGGCAGGGAGTTCTTTCATGCTGCGGATTCCTCCGAAGAGGCGGCTGAGACGCGCCATCTCGTCTCGAAGCTTACGGGCCTCTTTCTTCGGCAACCGCTCAAACTCATCCGCTGCGTGTCGTGCTTCTAACTCTTCCAACCGCTTGACTCGACTCTGAATGGTGCGAAAGTTTGTCAGCATACCGCCAAGCCATCGACGCGTCACAAATGGCATGCCACAACGAGCCGCTTCCGTTTGGATCGATTCGTGGCCTTGTTTCTTGGTCCCTACGAATAGTATGGTCCGCCCGACTGTCGCCAACTCGCGTACGAACGCATAGGCGTCGTTGAGCATGGCGACAGTCTGCTGGAGATCAATAATGTGGATACCGTTGCGCTCAGTGAAGATGAAGGACTTCATCCGCGGATCCCAACGGCGTGTTTGGTGCCCAAAATGAACACCAGCCTCCAGCAACATTTTCATAGACACGATGTTTGCCATCAACTGCTCCCATTCGTTTTTACCGAGCTAAGCACGACGCTCGGACCGCCGCCTTCATCATTCCGACAGGCCAATCGGAGCCAGGATAGTACGCTGCCCGGCCGGCTAGAAGGCGTGTGTATTTGTAGTCAAGTTGAAACCAAGAATGCAGTATAACATAGGCGCCCGACTCGACAAGAAGGCAACGCCAGGCGCGCGGAGAATTAGTCGCTCAACTGCGCTTGCGTAAAGCCTCTTCGGCACGGGCCAGCATGAGTCCGGCCGGCGCCCTTTGGCCGGTCCACATCTCGAACGAAATCGCCCCCCCGTACACCAACATTGGGAGACCACCCAGAACTTGCGCGCCGGCTGCGGAAGCATCGGCCAACAAGCGGGTCTCCGCCGGAGTGTAGACGATATCGTAGACCATCAGGCCGGAATTCAACGTGGAGGCGGGTACAGGTGAGCGGCCTTCGGTTTGGCTGTGAAGCATTCCAACTGACGTTGTATTGACTAGGAGGTCGGCGGTTGGGATATGCCGGTGGCAGGATTCGGCCGTCAGCACGTCCACGTTAACTCGATCGCGCATATTAGCGGGCAGTTGATCGCGTAGAGCTATCGCGCGATCCAGCGTTCGATTCAGCAGAGCCACGGTTCGCGCGTCCCGTACCAACAACGCCCAAACACAGGCCTTCGCGGCGCCGCCCGCACCGAGCACGACGACACGCTTGTCGATGGGACTGTAGCCACGTTGCCGCTCGAGGGGTAGGGCAAAACCGTCTGCGTCGGTGTTGTGTCCGGAAAGGCGGCCACCAGTATTGACAATCGTATTGACAGCCCCGATCTCACCGGCGGTCGAGTCGATCTCATCAAGATAAGGGATCACAGCCTCTTTGTGGGGGATGGTGACACAAGCGCCCATAATCTCAGGTTTGCGCAGGCTTGCTACCCTAGCGGCGACCTTCGCCGGCGGCGTAGACCACAGCTCGAAGCGGCCGTCGATACCATTGAAATCCAAGGCTGTCTGTTGAGTCACAGGCGATAGAGAGTGCGACAGTGGGTAGCCTATCAAGCCGAATAATTTGGCAGGCAATCGTGTTCCTGAGCTATCGCTGAAATCTTCGAACGTTCGTGTTGTGCTCTTCAAGAGTTCGGGCGAACGCGTGAGAGCCATCGGGTCGAGCAACGAAATAAAGGGCATCGGTATCCGCCGGCGTTAGAACCGCCAGAATCGAATCCAGGCCAGGAGAGCATATGGGTCCCGGTGGGAGTCCTGTGTTGGAGCTCAGACGAGTGTTGTAAGGCGAAGGGTTGTTCAAGTCATCTGCGGTCAATTCGATTTTCCAATAGTTGTCCCGCAGTATATCATCGCCGACCAGCGCATATTGGGTGGTTGGATCTGCGCCCAGCGGAATCGACTGCTCCAGGCGGTTCAGGAACACCGCCGCGATTATGGGGCGCTCGGCCGGCAGGACCGCCTCTTTCTCCACTATCGACGCCAGGGTGACGACTTCGTGCACGCTTCGACCGATTTCACTCGCCTGTTCCTGTAGGTCTTCGTCGAACCGAATCAGGAAATTCTGAATCAACTGCTCGATGATTGCTTCGGCCGGCTGATCGAGCTCAAAGTCATAGGTGTCAGGAAAGAGATAACCCTCCAACCCCGAACCCGGCGGACGACCGGTTACGTCTTCAACCCACTTTGCATTGCCGGTGGCGAGGTAAACGAAACTGTCGCGATCAGTGATAGAGTTCGCGGCAAGCTCGTCGGCGACCTCGGCGATGCGCAATCCTTCGCGCAATGTGACGCGGATTGTCCTTGATCTACCCTGCCCTAGCTCGGCCAGTATTACAGACACGGGCATGTCTGGGCTTAAGTAAAATACGCCGGCTTCAAGCGCGGTGTCCGCTGCGCGAAGTCTGGATATCAGACTGAACGACATCGAATTTCGGATCAATCCAGCCTGCTCCAATCTTCTAGCAATCTCATCGGCACTTTCGCCTGACTGTACCTCGAATTCGACAGGCCGAGGCCGTTCTTCGGAGATTGACGCCGGCTGGTCCAACCATGAGAGCAGACTGTCTTCCAGGAATCTGTTCACGGACAGCGTGGAGACAAACCCAAGGACTACGAATGCGCCGGCCAGGAAGCCGAGAAACCCTAACGCCGCGATGAAACGCATATCTACCGCCGGTGCCTGGAGTCGTGCTGAGACAGATGACCCTCGAGTATAAGGGCCGCCGCTATGGCATCGATGCGATGGTGGCTTGAATTCTCACTTAGGTACTCGGAAGCAACGGCGGACGTGTGACTTTCATCGACAAATTGCACAGTTAACCCAGCCTGACGAGCCAACTGATTGGCGAATCTGCGAATTGGCCTCGCCTGTTTATTATGGCCCCCGTCCGACGAAGTCGGTACTCCAACGATCAGTAACCGTGGAGCGATACGGACTAGGAGATTACTCAAATCGATGCGGGTTCTTGGTCGCCGCCGGTCAAACGTAGCCACTGGCATTGCGATTGTCTCAGTTTCATCGGACTTGGCCACCCCAACCCAGCGTGAGCCGACGTCAAGGCAAACTAACATCAATATTGTGCATTTTGATCCGGCTGCGGCGCACCTTCATCCATTATGTGAACGTTTACACGGACGCTTATGCCGGGCCATTTAGGGTGGACCGACACCAAAGGCGGGCTGCCCAAAGGGAATCTGTCGATCAAGGCTTGCGTGGCCTCGCCAGCCGGCTTCAGTCTCACAGTAGAAACGACTTCACTGTCTATGATATCGCGAGTAGCCCGCCCACGACTCGCAACGATTAGCCGTGCGGTTTCGCCCTCGATCTCGGGTGTCATCTCGACTATTTCGACTAAGGTTGGTTTGATCGACCAGCCGCCAGGCAGATTCTTGTTCCAGACGTCAGAAACTGCCTGCCTTAATCCTAGAGATGAGATCACCGGCGTTCTAACCATGATCTGCGAACGCAGGTGTAGTTTCTTACCCTCTTCCCCCAACTCATGGCTGAACTGCTCGTCGATGACGCTCAGTTTGCTGAGAGCTAGGATTGCCATCGCATCGGAGTCATGCATTGACACGATTTCGGCGGTAGCTTCCTGGCGCGCCATTTCCAAAACACTCGAACGCAAAATTGCCATATCGTTCGCAGTTACAATACTCACCGAAAACACGCCACCGCCGTGGGTAGCCTCTTCGTTGAACACAGAAACAACATCGACGAACTTTTCATCGACTTTAGTGATACTCAAGCGAGGTAGATTTCCCAATTCCCCTTGTTCTTCAGCAATGACGTTGACTTTGATCTTGCTGTTGATCCCGACCGGGAGGTCGACTGGAGCACTTGTGAAGAAACGAACGCCCGACTCGCTCCAAACCGACGTGCCGGCCGGAATCGTCATCGCTTGCTGGCGCCGATTGGCGAACGTCACTACGCCTTCCGCCTGTCGCAGTACCTGCCGACGGACGCCCGTCGTTACGACTTGTTGTCCAAGTTCGAGTATTTTTGTGTGTTCTCGCGCAGGAACACCTCCCGGTTCGGCGGGCGAATCATAGGTTAAATCCAGGGTTAGCTTTCCCTCTACCTGTCGAGACATCGGCTCTAGCGTTACCTCGGTCCAGGTACCAAACACGAAGACTGCCGCGATGAGCATCGCAATCCCCAGACCGGTTGCGCTCGCCAATCCGATTCCGGCTAATCCCAAGCCGGCTCCATGTCGGACATACTGGCGGGTGGCGATTGCATGGCTGGCTTGGCCAAACGATCGGTGAACACTCAATCCGGCTCGCCGTCCAGAGGACTGAATCTCGGAATCTGGCGAGACGATTGCCACGGTCCATTCCGTCGACACCGTGCGACGGACCAATCGCATTGCGGCTACGTTGCGAAGGACCCGGCTACCACTTGGCGCCAGCAAGATCACGTGACCTTCAGGGAGCGATTCTACCTTGGCGCGAATCTCCTGGAGATTCTGGTCCGGCTCTAGATGAACAGTGTATGTCTTGCTATCCGCCACTTCCACCCATCGGGCGTGCTTCTCTCACCGCCTTCCCTCCCTCTCAAGCATCTTCTCCACGATCTTCGGCACCTCGGCAAGAGCCTCATCAATCTTTGTTACGTCCCCGCCTCCGGCCTGTGCAACATCAGGACGCCCGCCACCTCTCCCTCCCGCAATCGAGGCTACGTTATTGACCAAGCGCCCGGCGTGCAATCGAACACTGGGCGAAACCATCCCGACAAAGCCGGGCCGGTCGTCAACGGAACCGGCCAGAACCAGTACAGATTCTCCGAGTCGGTCCCGCAGGAGATCGCCAAGCCCGCGTATTTCGGCAAAGCTACCGACATCTACCTTGGCCGCGACGACTTTCAAGCCATCGACGGACTTAGCCTGGGAAGCCAGTTTGTTCACCCAGGATGAAGCTTGTTCGCGCTGAACTCTCTCAAGCTCACGCTTCAAGTCGTTGAGCTCATCTTGGATATTCTGCAGGCGGGTTAAGGGTTGACCACCGAGTTGGTCGGTCAATTGGTCCAGCAAACTCAGTCGGTCGCGAACGAACAGATCGGCGGCGTCGCCGGCCAAGGCCTCAATTCGTCGTACGCCGGAGCCTACGGCAGTTTCCGACCTGATTAGGAAATTGCCGATTTCGCCCGTTCTATTGACGTGGGTGCCTCCACACAGCTCGCGACTGAAATCGCCTATCTCCAGCATTCGCACGGCATCGCCGTATTTTTCGCCGAAAAGCGCCATAGCGCCGGATTTGATCGCATCTTCGTATGTCGTGTTGATGGCAATTACAGGCTGATCGAGCCTGATTTGTCGATTTATCACGGTCTCGATTTCCGCAATTTGCCCCGGCTGAACCGGTGCCACATGAGTAAAATCGAATCGCAGGCGATCGGGAGCAACCAGGGAGCCGGCTTGATGCACGTGCTGCCCTAACAGCTCTCGCAAAGCCCTATGCAGCAGATGCGTGGCAGAATGGTGACGCCGAATTCGTTGCCGCCTCTCGGAGTCAATCCCGGCGATCACGTTTTCGCCCTCAACGAGCTCGCCTTCGATGAGCCTCGCCTGGTGGACGATTACACCGTCGATCGGCCGCTGAGTATCCAACACTTCTGCCCGGCCACGCGCTCCGATAACCGAGCCGGTGTCACCGATCTGACCTCCGGCTTCGGCGTAGAAAGGCGTCCTTTGAAGTACCAGAGTTATGGTCTCGCCCGGGCTTGCCCGTTCGACCCGCCGATCGTCCGCAAGGATCGCCACAATTCTAGATTCGGACTCATCGACATCGTAGCCAACGAACTCGCTACTTTCCTCTAACGACCTCAACTCTTTAGAGTCTCCATCGCCGGCCTCGGCGAACTTTGACGCCGCACGCGCTATTCCTCGCTGCCGTTCCATCGCCTTGGCGAACCCTGACTCATCAAGCTTCAACCCGGCTTCGGCGACCAACTCGGCGGTCAACTCCTTCGGAAAACCAAAGGTGTCGTGAAGGCGAAAAGCGTCTTCGCCCATCAAAGTATCGCCGCCACTTTTTCTCACGTTATCGATCAGAGCTCCTAATTCGTTCATGCCATGGGTCAAAGTACCTTTGAAACGATCCTCTTCACCCTCAATTGCCCGCAAAATGAACTCGCGTCTCTGTTGGAGCTCCGGATAGGCACGCCCCATTGTCTGGATGACTGATTCCGATATTTCGCCTAGAAACGGTCGCTCAACCCCTATGGTTCGTCCCAGCCGGATCGCTCTTCGTAAAATACGCCGTAGGACGTATCCGCGTCCTTCATTGCTCGGTAAGACGCCGTCGCCGATCAAGAACGTGGATGCGCGAACGTGGTCGGCAATCACTCGGTGTGAGAAGCCTCGACCGTCCGACTCATATGTTCGTCCGGAAAGCTCTTCGACCGTGCGAATAATCGGGCGGAACAGGTCTGTATCCCAGTTAGAAGCAACGTTCTGAACGACCGACGCCACGCGCTCCAGACCCATACCGGTGTCGATACTGGGCTGCGGGAGTGGTATCAGCTTCCCGTTCTTGTCGCAGTCGTACTGCATGAAGACTAGATTCCAAATCTCAAGCCAACGGTCGCAGTCGCACTTGCCGATGCCACATTCCGGGGCGTCACATCTGAGATTTACTCCGCGGTCGAGCATGATTTCGGAGCATGGACCGCATGGACCGGTGTCGCCCATTGCCCAGAAGTTGTCCTTCTCGCCAAGCCGAACGATGCGTTCGGCCGGCATTCCGGCAACTTCTTGCCACAGTAGATGAGCCTCTTGGTCATCCTCGAATATCGTCGCCCAAAGGCTCTCTTTGGGCAGATTAACGACATCCGTAACGAACTCCCATGCAAATCCGATTGCTTCGCGTTTGAAATAGTCACCGAATGAAAAATTGCCCAGCATTTCGAAAAACGTATGATGGCGAGCCGTGTGCCCAACTTCGTCAAGATCGTTGTGCTTGCCGCCGGCGCGCACGCACTTCTGCGAGGTGGTCGCCCGGATGTAAGGACGGCGCTCAGAACCCAGGAATACGTCCTTGAATTGAACCATGCCTGCGTTCACGAATAGCAGCGTCGGGTCCCCAATGGGAACCAACGATGAGCTGGACACTATCTGATGACTCCGCTCCGCAAAATAATCCAAGAAGGCGGATCGGATCTCGTCACTAGATTCTGGGGATGATTTCCACGCCACCTGTACGTACCCTACTGATGATTTTTCTCAGCGGTCCTCGACTGCGCTATGCGTGAAACTTCTTCATACACCTTTGAGAATGATATGCCAACACGCTCGGCGATTGCGGCAACATCTTCATATTCCGGGGAGGGGCTCCGTACTTCACCGACTATCTTCCATTTTACCCGCGCCGAGCCCCATGGGGTCTCAATCATCTCCGATTCGCGTGTGGCCATGAATCGCGATTTGGCCGACCAACGAACTCCGAGAGTGCTCAAGTGTCGAATCATTAACTCGCTAAGCACATGCAAATCAGCCGGATTCGCTATAACAGAGATTTTAGTGGCGGGCCGGCCCTTTTTCATTTGAATCGGCGTTAGAAACACGTCGAGCGCACCATGTCTCATCAGGTGCCCCACCGTCCAGCCAATCGCTTCGGCCGTCATGTCGTCGACGTTCGCCTCGATTTCCACTACCGAACCAACCCGGAGATCTGAAGGATTGGCCGGCTGCTCAGCCAACCACACGCGCAACATATTTGGCCATTCAAATCGCTTTTGTCCGAACCCCACGCCGACGTGTCCCAGCGCCATGTCCGGCTGTTCGAAACGAGCCAAGCTTGAGAGAAGGGCGACGCCGGTCGGTGTGGACAGCTCTCCTTCACCGAGGCCAGGGCGAGTCGGAATCCTTGACTCGGCCAACATCCAAAGTACCGCTGGTCCAGGCACCGGTATCACACCGTGTGAAGTACCGACTGTGCCGGAACCGGTTGGCACCGGCGAACTGAAGACCGCTTCAACGCCTAAATCGTCGAGACATACGGCAACTCCGACTATGTCGACAATGGAATCGACGGCTCCCACCTCGTGGAAATGTACCTGCTCTACGCTGACCCCATGGACGGCCGCCTCCGCGTTTGCAAGATGATTGAACACGGCGACCGCCGTTTCTTTTGCCCGTGCGGAGATTCCCGAGGCTTCTATTCCGGCGACGATGTCTTCAAGGTGCCTCTCTGGTTGCGCCTCGGCCACGTGCACCGAGAATTGTGTTCCGACGAACCCCTTGTCATTGACCTTGCGGGATAAGAGAGTGAAGCCGGAGAATGGCAGGGTACCAAGTTGGTCATTCAGGTAATCTAAAGACACGCCTGTGTCGAGAAGGGCACCGACGGCCATATCCCCGCTGATGCCGGAAAAACAATCGAAGTACGCGATTTTCAAGATGTGTGGCGCCGGCTTCTATCCACTGCCCGGTTCGCGATCAGTCCGGCGCTGGCCCCAGCGCCAATACCATTGTCGATGTTGACAACGACGAGTCCAGGGGAACACGTTTGCAACATTGAAAGAAGCGCCGCGAGTCCCTTGCCACCGAGACCGTATCCGTTCGATGTCGGCAAACCGATGACTGGCAAGTGGACCAGCCCGGCGACGACCGAGGGCAGCGCTCCATCCATTCCAGCCGCGACGATCAATACGTCCACGTCCGCGTCGAGAAGTTGGGAAAGTGGCTCTACCAACCTATGAAGCCCGGCAACCCCTACGTCGCTCACCATCTTCACTTCGCAGCCCATCTCATTGGCCATAACCCCAGCTTGCTCGGCGACTGGCAGGTCGGACGTGCCGGCGGTTATGATGCCGATCCGTCCGCCGGTCCGTGGACGCTGGAATCTCTCATAGTGAATAACCGCCATCCTAGCCAACTCGTGGCAATCCAGATTCGCTCCAGGGAACTGAAGTGCTATCTCGCCGGCGCGATCTTTGGGGATATCGCTGACTATGGCCCGACCGACGGTGGACAGGAACCCATCGACTAGGTCGACGAGCTGTTCCGTCGTCTTGTTGGTAGCGAGGATGACTTCCGGAATACCCTTACGCCCGGTCCGTCCGTAATCTGGCCGGGAATGTCCTCGCGTTATTGCTCCATCGACGAGCATCTCAATCGATGATAGGTCATCAGTGAGTTTCTTGACCGACTCGTCCAAATCGCTCAGTCCTAACGTACTCTTGGATTGAGAAATCTAGCACGCTGTGCCGGTCACCGCAAGACAAACGACCGCCGCTAATCCAGCAATATGCGATAAGATGGAGAGGAGTATACTCTATCGACTATACTCTTTACTTGAACAACCGGCGGACGGGAGTTATGCGGACGTGTTTGTATTCAAACTGGTAGTTTGGGGACTATTGCTGGCAATGCTCGCGTTCACTTACCTGGTGAACCGGCGTAAATTCCGGCAGATCATTGCCGTCGTCGGCGTCGCCTATGGTGCCATAGTCCTGGCAAGTTTCGTGAATCTCCGCGAGGACACCGAGACGCTAATCACGATCGGTACGGCGCTTGGAGCGCTGGTGATCGCTTATCTGATCACTTGGGGAGGCGGCCTACTGGTTTTGTGGCGGGGCCGGCGCAAGGGAGCAAAGAATTAGCTCGATAAGGCGCGAGTCAGCCGCGGATTTCATTAGCTCGATATACGGACTTTCCCCGGTTCTTGACAGGCCTCCACAGGCAACCCTAGAATTCGACGCGCCGAGCCGTACGGGCGAATCATATAGTTCTGTAGAAGACAAATACTCTGAATTGTCACTTAACGTCAGCCCAACTAGATCGGATAGATTCTGCAACCCCGGCCGGCGGGGCAAGGGGAATCGGCCAACACGAGCAAATGCGATTGTTAGGGCGCGGACTGTTTCCGCGTACACCTACCGACGCGGAGAACTCGACGCGCCTTAGAGCCTAAAAGGATTACCTCAAATGATTGTCGTAATGAAGAAGTCTGCAGAAGAGCACGAAATCCACGAAGTTATTGCACGAATCGAGGAGCTCGGCTACCGCGCCCATTTGTCGGCCGGCGAGGAACGCACCATTATTGGAATCATAGGTGATGAACGACCTCTAGTGGCCGAGCCATTGGAGGCGCTGTCTGGGGTCGAAAACATAATGCCGATCCTAGAG
The DNA here is from genome assembly GCA_965220775.1 of Chloroflexota bacterium. GTDB lineage: Bacteria > Chloroflexota > UBA6077 > FW602-bin22 > JBCLEL01. The sequence goes on along the minus strand of OZ244845.1, from coordinate 1,855,343 downwards.
CCATTCAAGCTGGCCAGCCGCGATTTCAAGCCAGAGCCGACGATATTCGACGTGGACGGCGTCACGGTTGGCGGCGACGAGATCGTCGTAATAGCCGGCCCGTGCGCCGTAGAGAGCCGTGAGCAACTCTTGGAAACCGCTTACGCGGTCAAAGAAGCCGGCGCTAAGATGTTGCGAGGCGGCGCCTATAAGCCTCGAACCTCACCCTACAGCTTTCAGGGACTTGGCGAGGCCGGCCTCGATATACTGGCAGAGGTGAGCGAGGAGGTCGGGATACCTGCCGTGACCGAAATCCTCGCATCAAACCTCATCGAGCCGGTGGCGAGTCACGCCGCTGTGCTCCAGGTGGGCGCCCGCAACACGCAGAATTTTGCCCTCCTACACGACGTCGGCAAGTCTGGGAAACCTGTGATTGTGAAACGTGGTCCGGCTTCAACCATCCAAGAGCTGTTGATGTCCGCCGAGTACGTTCTATCGAATCGCAACTACAAAGTAATAGTTTGTGAGCGAGGCATCAGAACCTTCGAAACAGCGACCCGATACACATTCGACATTAATGCGGTGCCCGTTCTCAAGCAGTTGACCCACCTGCCGGTGTTCGTCGATCCCAGTCATGCGACTGGAAAGTGGAATCTTGTTGGCGCAGCGGCCAAAGCCGGCGTTGCTGCCGGCGCGGATGGGCTTATCATCGAGGTACACCCACATCCGGACCGGGCAATGTCCGACGGACCTCAGGCCCTCAAGCCGGAGATCTTCTCCCAACTCATGACCGAACTGAAGGCAATTGCCAAGGCGATTGGGCGCAAGATCTGATCGAACACGAGACGGCTCCGGTCCCGCCGCGTCGATTTCCAATAATCGCAAGATCAGAGCGTTCATCATGACAAGGCCTGAAGAGGATATCCCAGGCGACACCAGTCAAAGGTCCACGAATCTATGCCGAAGCTAGTCGGAGAGCTGGAAGTTCCCGGCGACAAGTCCATCTCGCATCGTGCGGTACTGCTTACCGCACTCGCGTCCGGCAGATGTGCAGTCCGAAACTTCGTCAGATCGGCGGACTGTGTTGCCAGCCTCGACTGCGCTCAGCAACTCGGACTGGCCGCCCAATGGGAGGGCGACACACTGGTCTTGGAGGGACCCGGCCCTAGGAAGATTTCGGAACCGTCCAGAGTGCTCGAAGCGCACAATTCCGGCACCACGATGCGCTTGCTCAGTGGCATCCAAGCCGGACACCCCGGATTCACCGTCATCGACGGCGATGCATCGCTGCGTGGGCGACCCATGGACCGGATCATAACCCCTTTGACCCAGATGGGTGCGAGAATGTTCGGACGGAATGGGAACCGATTCGCCCCGCTAGCGATTGTTGGGGATAGATTGTCGCCGGTCGACTACAGAACTCCTGTCGCAAGCGCACAGGTAAAGTCGGCCGTCCTACTGGCCGGATGCCAGACCGAAGGAACCACCGGCGTTACCGAGCGGGCAGCGAGCCGCAATCATACCGAACTCATGCTCGATGCGATGGGCGCTTCCCTGCACGTCAATGGCACCCATACCGAAATAGACGGCCCTTCGGACCTGAGGGCGGTCGACGTCGTCGTACCCGGCGACTTCTCGTCGGCGGCGTACTTCCTGACGGCCGCGATGCTCTTGCCGGGCTCTGATCTGGTGATTCGCAACGTCGGAGTAAATCCAACTCGCACAGGGTTCTTAAGGGCAATGGAGGCGATGGGCGCTTCAATACAACTGGAGAATCGACGGGAATCCGCCGGCGAGGCGATTGCCGATCTACGAATAAGGCCGGCCGAATTGCGCGCGATCGCGATTGATGGGGATCAGGTCCCGACTATCCTCGACGAACTGCCGTTGCTCGCTATTGCTGCGTCTCGGGCCCGAGGTCGTACGGTGGTGAGCGGCGCTGCCGAACTCAGAGTTAAAGAAACCGATCGGATAGCCGCATTGACTAGCGAACTCACAAAGCTGGGAATCCCAATCGAGGCATTTTCAGACGGGTTCGCAGTCGAAGGTCCTTCGAATATCCGGGGCGGTACAGTAGACTCACACGGAGACCATAGGATAGCGATGTCATTGCGGATAGCTTCGCTCCTGACAGAGGAACCGGTAGAGATAGAGGGCTACGAGAGCGTTGCCGTGTCGTTCCCTGATTTTGAAGAGAGACTGAGGCTCGTACTGGAGAGATCAAGTTGACCGAGCTGAGATTCCTTACCGCCGGAGAATCACACGGACCTTCGCTGACCGGGATAGTCGAAGGCATGCCGGCGGGACTCGAAATAGATGAGGACTTCATCGCACATCAGCTTGCCCGGCGACAGCACGGCTATGGCCGCGGCGGCAGGATGAAGATCGAGAAAGACCGGGCAATCATTCTCTCCGGCGTCGCAAACGGGAAAACCACCGGTGGTCCAATCACACTGCGCATAGATAATCGCGATTGGGCCAACTGGAAGGACCGGAAGATGCCTCCAATCACGGTGCCCCGACCCGGGCACGCTGATTGGGTCGGAGGCGTCAAGTATGGACACGACGATATGCGCCTCGTCTTGGAGAGATCCAGTGCTCGCGAGACTACCACGCGGGTGGCATGCGGCGCGGTGGCACGCCGGCTGTTGGAAGAGTTCGGGATGGAGGTGTTCAGCCACATTATCCAGATCGGACGCGTTCGCGCGGAATCTGCCATTACCGGCACAGCCGAACAGTTCAGCCACGTGGACGAGTCACCGGTTCGCTGCATCGATCCCGATGGCGAAGCTAGGATGATCGACCACATCGACGACGCGAGGAAGAAAGGCGACACGCTGGGCGGCGTCTTCGAGGTTGCCGTCACCGGGATGGTCCCAGGTCTAGGCAGTTTCGTGCATTGGGATCGGAAGTTGGACGGCCGGCTGGCGCAAGCAATCCTGAGCATCAACGCGATCAAGGGCGTAGAAATCGGCGGTGGATTCACGACCGCTGCCCTGTTCGGAACAGAGGCGCACGACCAATTCTACGCGGATGATGGGAGAGTAGTACGCGGATCCAATCGCGCCGGCGGATTGGAAGGTGGGGTTAGCAACGGGGAACCGCTACTAGTGCGCGGTGCGATGAAACCCATATCGACGACGATCAAAGCGCAGCACTCGGTCGACCTAGCGTCAGGGCAAAGCAGCCCGACGAAGTATCAGCGGTCGGACGTCTGTGCGGTACCCGCGGCCGGCGTGATCGGCGAAGCGATGGTGGCGTTGATCGTCGCCGACGCGTTCATCGACAAGTTCGGGGGGGACAGCATACGAGAAATCCGACGCAACTTGGAAGGATACCTGAGAGATTCCAAGCGCTGGTTCGAGCTAGCGGAACGCTCCTCTCAGTAGCCTTGTTTAGGTGGCCGCGTCTTCGCCGGTGGGACGCTTGTACTTGGGAACTAACTCAAGCGTCATTCGCTGGCTTATCATTGCCACCAACCCGCCGCCGAAGGTCGCAATTATTAGCGGAAATCCGAAGAACATAGGCACCAAAGCGAATAACACGAATACGAACAATGCAAAGACCGACAAGATAATGTTGTCTAGCGCAAGTAGCAACGAGTTCCTCAGCACTATCAGTATTCTCTTGTCCTCCTGCTCGATCAACATCGGCAGCATGTAGGGCTGCATAATGAGCCACACAACCGTAACCCAACCTATAAACACCGCGACGCCGGTGAAGATCACATTGTCCTGTCCCCGGTCGAAGTAGAAGCCTATGTTCACCAACAAGATACCCGCAACACCAAGACTTATCAGAAAAATATACGTCGCTTTGCGCCAGAACATCCTCAGTCCTTCCCAGAAGAAGCTGAAGTGAAGGATCTCATCCTTGACTATGTGTCGCGTGAAGTAATGCAATCCGGCTGCCGCCGGATTCGGGCCTATGACGAGTATCAAGCCGGTCACACCTATGGCGAAAGAGGCGACAATTGATTCGCCCCATATCACAGCGATTATCCCGTTAATCACCACAAACATAACTGCCGAGACGGCGAACCACATAAGATTCATGCCGATGATTCGGTAGAGCTCATCGTAGACGTCCTTGATGGACGTCCATGTGATTGCGAATGGATTCGCGGAACCTACTCGAACTTCGGCGTCAACCCGTTCATCCTTCTCTGCGTCGAACGGGGAGCGATGAGATCTGAAAGGTGCGCTAGCGGCACGCTGAATGTTCTCGGAATCGTACTTCTTTACACTGACCTCGGAGGGATAGGATCCGGAAGGTGCGCCATCGTCAGTCTGAATCTCCTCGGAGTCGTACCTCTCACGCTTCTGGGGATCCGATAAGACTTCATAGGCGTGCTGAATATCCTTGAAGCGAGTCTCTGCGTTATCGCTCCTGGGGTTCAGGTCGGGATCGTACTGTCGAGCCAGATTTCGATATGCCGACCTGATATTCTCTTCGCTAGCATCTCGCTCTACACCGAGGAGCCGATAGTAGTCTTTCGCCGGTGTGGCCATAGCTTTTTCACCACTTTTGTAATCAATGTTGACGAGGTCGGGCTTCGTCGGCACACGAACAAGTGCACAAGTGGATCATAATGCTTGGCCATTTATGTTTCAACATTGGCAAGGATACTGAACTCTTCGGACTTGAAGAAACACCGTCCCGCAGATGTGCAAACTTTGATCGATCACGATCTATAGGTTGTGAAGGGCATCCGCATAGGCGCTAGATCTGGTGTTCGGATTGTGGCTGGGATTCAAAAGTGTCTTTCGAAGGCCGCGTTGGCAAGATGAAATTGGAGGGATTTCTGTAGATTTGACTATGCCGATCGTCATTGGCACAGCGAGACCGGGCGGAAACGGATGGGACGCAAACTTATCGTCGATCTTGCGTAAACTGGCGGTCTTCATAGCAATCGCTCGTACCGGGGGCCGCAGGCACAAATCGGTATGAAGATTGCGTCAGATGGCTGGTGCAAGCACGCGAGGATCATCGGCGCCTTCGATGCATTCCCTGGACTCCGGCCTTCGCCGGCACGTCGAATCCGGTAGCGATAATTTTGTATACAAACAACGAGATAAGCGGAACAGTTGGGCGTGAAGGGAACCATGTAACCCGGATCATAGTTAATCCGTTAAAGTAAGGCCTTAACATTATCTCAGTTGTTGATCTACTCGAAGGACGGTAGTCGATTGGAGTAACATGGGCATACGCTACTCTCGGAGGGTTCCACTCCTTCACAGCCTGATTGGTCACCAACCAGTCAGTTCTGCGCATTATCGATCAGATATTCTAGCGCGTTGTCCGGTGGATTGCTTCAGCGTGATTCAGGCCCACTTCGCGCTCGGGCAACCGATAGGTCTTGTTGCTGTCGAATTGGAAACAACGGAATGGGTCGGATGCCGTTGAGGATGGGGCAGCGCGGAGTGGGCTCAGGCCGCGCAAATTGGCAATTCTCTTGGCGGGCACGGCTTGCCAAGAGTCTCGGGCTGCAAATGCTAGGGGAGACTAAGCTGTCTCAACTAATCGACACGAAGACCGCACGATTAAATCTTGGGCAAGAGACCGGGTTACCGAGGAGAACGCAAGAAGTTAGAAGAGGTTATCAATCAAGAGAATGGATGTGCATCAAGCAGGTCAAAACCCCCAGAATGAGAGTGCTCATGTGCACCTCCTCCCCCGGCATTTCCTTTGACCTGTGGCAATAGGCTTGCCTTAGAGCACCCCCACTCTTCCACGCGACCAAGAATAAATCGTCGCAATTAAACCGGGGTAAAAGCTTCACCCCTAGTAATTAAAATTGCGTTAAAGGTAGCTCGCATGCATATTCGAATTATCGTCTCTGATCTGGACGGGACGATCTTCAAGTGGGGCGATCCTCTCCTTGAACTAACGATCGCTGCAGTTGGACGCTTGACCAGAGCCGGCAAACTATTCACCCTGGCCTCCGGCAGAATGCCCGGATCACTCACGCCGTTCGCGCACCGACTCGGTACAAATGCGCCGCTGATCTGCTACGGTGGCGCGTTAATCTACGATCCGTCCATGGACTCCGATATCTATCAACGTACTATCCCTATCGAGGTGTCCTCGAACGTGTTGCACGAAGCTAAACGGCGCGGCTTGGCCGTAAATGTCTATCGCAGGGACGAACTGCTGATCGAGAGATTGGACGAATCGTCTCCGGCCTACGGTAGCTGGTTGCGAAGCGGCGCGAGGGCGGTGGGCGACTTGACACACTTCCTCGATCCAGAGCCGCTTCACCTGGCGATCATCTGCGACGAAAGCCAGAAGTACGCGTTAACCGAAGAGCTGCGAGCAATGTTCGCGGGACAGGCGAACGTGTCGAGTGGGCATCCTAACATGGTTGAGTTCAACCAAGTCGGCGTCAGCAAAGGGCGTGCGTTGGAATGGATGAGCGCCCGAATGAGCATAGATCGGTCGCAAGTTCTGACAATCGGCAATGACCTGAACGACCTTGAGATGCTGAAATGGTCCGGCGTCGCGCTCGCTGTATACGACTCGCCACGCGAGCTGCTATCGGTCGCGGACGAAATCGTGCCGGCAGGGGTCGATGTCGTTAGTTACGTGATGGAGCGGTTCGGTCTGGCGGGCTAGACTACCGCCTTCTCCGATTGCTGTTGCGCCTTCTCTGGTACGCCGGCGAACATGTAACCGACCCCGGGCTCCGTAAGGATCAACCTTGGACTCGAAGGTTCAACCTCGATCTTCTGCCTAAGATACCGAATGTAGACCCTCAAATATTCAGTTTCATCCCGATACTCCCGGCCCCATACCTTGGTTAGTAGGTCTTGATGCAAGACCACGCGTCCGTGATTCGTGACCAAGTGGTAAAGCAGCTTGTACTCGGTGGGGCTGAGTTTTACCTGTCTACCGGCGGCATTCAGCCGGCGCTGTGCGAAGTTCATTTCGAAACCTTCGCACTTGAACGCAGGCTCATGCCGAGTCGCGTTTGGAAGCCGCGTCCGCCTGAGTACCGCCCGGATTCGCGCGATAAGCTCTTGGACGCTGAATGGCTTGGTCAGGTAATCGTCGGCACCTAACTCTAGGCCGCGAATCTTGTGGGGCTCCTCCTCGCGAGCGGTCAGCATTATGACCGGGACAGTTGAGAACTCGCGAAGCCGGCGGCACACTTCGTAGCCATCCATGCGAGGCAGCATGAGGTCCAGAATTATGAGATCCGGCTCGTTCATCTCAGCAGCGTTCAAGGCGCTCTCGCCGTCTTGGGCCGTGATGATCTTGTAGCCGAGCTTCTCTAGGTTACTGCGAACGAGTCTCAGGATCTTGGGTTCATCGTCAACTATCAATATCTGTTCACGTGTCATTTTACTTAGCTGTCTCCATAACCAAATTATTCTCCTCCTCATCGACGCGTGAGGTCGGGATCGAGAAAGTAAACACGCTTCCTTTTCCGGCATCACTTTCTACCCAGATCTGGCCTCCATGGGCTTCAACGATCCCTCGGCAGATAGCCAATCCCAAGCCGGAGCCGCCCGTTTCATACGATTGGAAACCTTTGACTCGATAGAATCGATCGAAAATCAATCCGATCTCATCTTGTGGTATTCCTATACCCTGGTCGGCGACGCTAATCAGAATCTTCGAGTCAATCTCCTCAACCGCGACCCTGATTCTGCCACCGTCCTGCGAGTACTTGATGGCGTTTTCCAAGAGGTTACTGACGACCTGCTCAACCCTACGGGCATCGACCGCCGTCTCATTCAAACCAGGTTGCACGTGACAGCTCAACTTATGTAACTGGATATGCGTCCTTGTTCGCTTCACCAGTTTTTGGACCAACTTGCCGACATCGGTCATCTGGCGGCGAATTCGGAAGACTCCGGCCTCAATCGCAGACATTTCCAAGAGATCGTCGATCAGATTGCTGAGGCGATCGGCTTCTTCGTCGATCATTCCCAAGAACTCGGTCTGCTCGTCTTGATCCCATTCGACGTCGTTACGCAGAAGAGTGGTGGAGTAACCCTTGATAGAAGCGAGCGGCGTACGGAGCTCATGCGAAACTGTTGAGAGCAACTCAGTTTTCAAACGATCGAGTTCACGAAGCGCGTCTACTTTCGCCGCTTCGGCATTCAGATGCACGTTGTGTATGGTAACGGCTGCAAGACCTGCAACCGACGCCACTAGGTGCTCGTCGCTTTTGCTGTAAAGAGAGGCCTCATCGGCTCCGAGAAACAGGAGCCCCAACAATTTCTCGCTGGCTAGCAGAGGCACTACCATCTGCGACAACAATTCGCTTTCCGCACTTTCAATCCAAGCCTGACTCGAGAAGTCTCGGATTGTGAGGGGATTGCCGGTTCTCAATGGCCAAGCCAAGATGTTGCGACGGCTGAGCGTGGATACGTCGACTGCATTGAACTCGCGGATGTAGTCGCCAACAATGCGGACATTACGCTTACGATCATATTTTGCGGCGAGTACCAAGCGCTCGCAGGGTTCTCCCTCGCACAAGTACACCTCGACCATCGAGAAGTGAATCTTGTCTTCAAGAGTGGCGATCAATTTGCCACAGATTTGTGGAGCTCCCAGATCCCTGGTGATGTAACTGGCAAGCTCTCTCAGGATTTCAGACTCTTTTTGCAGCCGCGCATTCTCCACCGACAGATGGTCCACCACGTCGCGCTGATGACCTATTCGGGCCTCAGCGTCGGAATGGCCGCGGACGGTTGTCATTTCGAACTCGGCCAGCAACTGTCCTAGCTCCTGCAGGTGCCTTGCCGATGGGCCTAGCTCGGAGATGACTTCCGTGGGAACTGGAGTGTCGAAGTCGTGGCCGGCAAGCCGCCGGACTGACCGCTCGATCTGGTGAATGTCGCGTAACGGTCTCTGGAATACCAGGTGGGTCAAGACCAGCGCCGAGATCGGTGACGTGAGCAGCCACGCACCAACAAATGGAAGGAACCAGGCCGGCAGCGGCTCAAAGTTGAGCAAACCGAGCCCTCCCAATACCGCTACTGGTAGGACAAGGGCCAACCAGACCACGAATTTCGCCCTTGTTCCAAGCCCGGCCGGGGTTGACGTAGATGATTGACGTCGCCGAGCAGGGATCGCAACCGATTCCGCGCGCGTGGCTGAAGGTGCAGCCAAGGCGTTGCCGCGAAAAGAAACCATATAGTACCTTAGTCAGTCCTCATAGAATAAGAGCCCGACGCTTAGGAGGAACGAGGGATCGAATAGAACTACGAATGCCAGCAGTTCTGCCCGATCGAGCCCTTGAAAGGTGGACGCCGGGAGTCGATGGAATTCATTCTAAACAAACGAAAACGAGTCGTCAATAACTAAGTTGTTCGAATAATATTGTTTTTGATGTCTCTGTGTCGGTCGCTGCGAGACGGTTTTCGATTCGGCGTCTATAAAGCGTCGTGCCGTCAGTCTATAATGTGAAAGAAATGACCTTCTGGTCCAAAGCTCTCGGCAACGTGAGGGTCCATTTCACTTCGAAGCCAAGCCTTGCACAAGTCTCGCGCGTCAGAAGGGCGCCTCGAACCCCATAAGTACGAATTATCGGGACGCTGAGAATATGCCCTCCGGACGCAGTATCATTTTCGGAGGCGATTACCGTGAATGCGCTCATAAGCCCGTCAGATAAGACTGGGCTTGACCAATTAGCGCTCGGACTGAAACGTCTAGGCTACACGTTGTTAGCCACGGACGGAACCAAGGCGTACCTTCAATCGATCGGCGTCGACGCCACATCGGTTTCAGATCTCACCGGCTTTCCCGAGATGCTTGGCGGGCGAGTCAAGACGTTGCACCCAATGGTCCACGCCGGCCTGCTCGCCAGGGCGTCGGACAGCAGAGACCTCGCGGAGCTGTCCCGCTTCGGTATAGAGCCAATTTCGCTCCTGGTAGTCAACCTATATCCGTTTCGGGAGACGGTCGAAAAGCCCAAAGTATCATTCGATGAGGTGATCGAGCAAATAGACGTGGGTGGCGTCGCTATGCTCAGAGCGGGAGCCAAGAATTTTCAGAGCGTTCTGACCTTGGTCGATCCATCAGACTACGACGATGCCCTCGCCGCACTGTCTCGAGGCGAACCAACCATGGCGACGAAACGAGCTATGGCTGCCAAGTCTTTCCAACACGTCGCGGCCTACGACTCGCACGTCGCCGGCTTTTTGAGAGACAAGGACCTCCTGTTTCCCAATGAACTGACAGTCTCATTGAGCAAAGTGGCAGACTTGCGCTACGGCGAGAATCCTCACCAGAATGCGGCCCTTTACCTCCAGGTGCCCAATCCACGCGCCGAGGCTTCGATTGCCGGTGCCGAACAGCTCAATGGGAAGGCACTGTCGTTCAACAACTTGCAGGATGTCGATGCCGCTTGGAGTTGTGTGCGCGACTTCAGCCATCCGTGTGTCGCCATTATCAAACACAGCAACCCATGCGGCTTAGCCTGCGCCGACGATCTGTCGGCCGCCTACCATAAGGCCTATGATGGCGATCCTGTGTCGGCATTTGGGGGAGCAATCGGTCTTAATCGCGAGGTAGACGAAGAGACGGCAGCGGCGATAGCTAAACTCTTTTACGAGGATATCATCGCGCCCAGTTACTCGCCGGAGGCGCTCGCGATCCTATGCAAGAAGAAGAACTTGCGAGTGCTTGCGATCGATCCCAATACACTGAGTGAAGACGAGCGTCACGTGGCGCCGACGGGTGCCCTGGACTATAGGCGAATTGACGGAGGGTTCTTGGTCCAAACGCAAGACACGGCATCTGCGACCGAGATTGCCTACACCGTCGCGAGCGATCGAGCGCCTACTCTCGAAGAGCTAACAGACCTTGAATTCGCGTGGCGAACTGTCAAATATGTAAAGAGCAACGCAATTGTTCTCGCAAAGGGACTCTCGGTCGTAGGTGTTGGCGCCGGCCAGATGAGCAGGGTAGATGCAGTCGATCTGGCGACTCGCAAGGCCGGCGAACGCTCAGTCGGAGCCGTACTGGCATCCGACGCATTCTTCCCGATGACGGACGGCGTCGAACACGCCGCCTCAGCCGGCGTAACCGCGATTATCCAGCCCGGTGGATCTATAAGAGACAAAGAGGTTATAAGTGCCGCAAATCAGCGCCAAATGGCCATGCTGTTGACGGGCGAACGGCACTTCAGGCACTAGACCCACGAGCAAAGCTCAAGCTTCAGGTATCCCTAATGAGCGGACCTAAATGGGTCGGTAGCGAATCAATTGCGAACCGTTGACGTGTAACGAGAAGGGCAATCCTTCGTCAAGTAGAACGCGGCCCTCCAGAACACTATGTGCACCGCTATATGGGTCCTCGATCGCATACGTGCGACCGCCGTCCAAGCCCCGCAGTCGTGGACTTGCGCGCCCCTGATCCGATTGCACACGGAACGCCAAGACGAATCCTTCCCCGGTCGAAGGATCGTGAAACTGCCATCCATCCCATTGGCGCAAGCTCTGCGGTTGAGGAAATAGCGGATAGAAATCCTCCGCCAATAGGTGGCGGACCGACTTATAAACCTCGATATGCTTTTTCGCCCGGTCCTTTAGATCGTCCGACCAGTCCTCGACTCCTTCGGTGATGTTAAGCAATCCGGCGAAATGTTGGTGGAACGCCTCGTCTGTGTAATCGTCAAGGCCACGGCAAAGACCATTGATGATGATGTTTCCCGGCAGCACGGTATTTGCGCCGGTAAATTGATAGCGAATCGCATCGCCATAGCGGAACTGGTCGCTGGTGTAGTTGCAGTGCGCCCGCCCAAGCGTCCCAAGGTCGATCCGCCGGCCGCCGGAGGAGCAGTTCTCCAAGACCACGTTTGCGTGGCGTCGCCGGACCTCGTCCCATACACGCCAAACGCCACGGATGTAATCGTGCTGAAGCCGGCCAATCCGATGAGACGGCTCGTTAGCATCCCAGTACGGTCCCGGATTGATGTTGTTATCGTAAAAGATCCATTCGACGCCGTAGTCATCGATCAAGCGATCATATACGGCGATCGCCCAATCCTGGGCCGCCGGAATCGCAAGGTTCAGGAGACCGTCAGGGGATTGGCTCGTCCCCTGTTCACCGGGCAAATACAAGACCCACTCCGGATGCTCGCGCGCCACTTCGGACGATACGTGCGCCACCTCCATGTCGGTCCACAGGCCGAACCGGAGCCCCTTCGATCGGACGAAATCGGCAAATGATTTCATATCCGGGAAACGTTCGCGATCAGGATGCCAGGTTCCTCGCGAAGAACCGGTCGCGCCCCAGGCGCCGGGCGATCCCGGGAGGTTCTGAAACCAGCACTCGATAACATAGTATTCGGCGCCGATCTCAGCGTTCGCTTCCGCATGAGCTCTACACTGGGAGTCGGTGGTAAGGTTGGGCGGACAGATGTATCCACCTGGAACCGCTTGTATGAGCGGCATCCGCCGGCCGTCAGAAAGGACTGGCGCCCAATCGCTCAGGAACCGACGCAGCCGGTTGCGCCCAACTTCTACAGACCCCTCGTAAAATCCAAGCAAGACGCGCGGAATGTGAAAGGTCTCCCCGGGCAAGAGGTTAAGATCGACCTCGTCCATTCCTCCCTGGATCGACAGCGACTTGTCGGGGCCAAGCTGACCGTAGTGGATTTGCGGCGGCTCGTCTTCCCGAGTGAAGGTGAAATGCCACAGCCCAGACCATTCGATACCGCCGAACAGGCCGGAAGTTCGCTCCCCATCCTCTACGTAGAAGAACGGCAAGTCTTTGTTCGAAGATCGCCCCGAAGGCCCAGAATCGATCGTAAGGACGTTCGGTCCAGCTATATACGATTCCTGGAGCCGGTAGGCCATTGGCGGATAGAGCATGTGCGTCACTCCACCGCCTATCGTGTGCACCGTTGGATCGCCGAGAGACTGTAGCGGCTCGAAGACAAGGTCGTATGAGCGGAGCGTACTGATATGCTCGATAACACCGTCACCATTGTTCTTCAAGGTCGCGCCGTACACTACGGAATCGTGTTTGGGGTAGTAAACGTATTCGAGGGTCACGTCAAGGCCGTTCGCCGGGTCCGTGAGCTGTACGGTTCTCGTCCGTTGATCCGGGGCGGAATCGTCGAATTGATCGTCAGTAACCTGAAGACGGGACAGAACTTCATCGTGGGATAGGCCGGCGTAGGACAAGGATAAACCGGGTCCGCTGGCCAGGTGGGTTGGAAATCGGCCCGGCGGAGGAGTGGTGAGAGCGTCGAGCAAGTTCACCGAGGCGGCATCGACTGGCCGGGCAGGTTTCATATTTTTCGCTCCTCGCGACTGTCGGGTCCCAAGTTTCCTATGCAGAGCTGAATAATCAAACCCGAATAATAGACATCTGACGCAGCCGTGCGGTTTGGCCGACAACAGGCCACAGCGGGCTAGTAGGGCAGAATGCCCCCACAAATATTGTAGGTCTGAGCAGTAAGATAGTTCGCGTCCTCCGAAGCCAGGAATGCGAACATATTCGCGACATCTTCCGGCTGTTCGATACGGCCTACAGGAATTGAAGCCACAGCGCCGGCCTTTACCGATCCGACCGGAACTCCTTGGAGCTTCGCTACCTCGCGGTCGATCAAATCCCACATAGGCGTATCGACTATTCCGGCGCATACGCAGTTCACCAGAATCCCATGCGAGGAAAGCTCCAAGCCCATCTGCTTAGTGATCGCTACCACAGCGTGCTTGCTGGCAGCGTAGGCTCCGAGAGGAATGTCTTTGCCCGGCGCCATCTTGCCAGCGCCGGACGCATTATTGATGATCCGGCCGCCGTCGCCTTGAGCGATCATTTGCCTCGCGGCGGCCTGCGAACACAGCAACACGCCCTTGGCATTCACGTTCATCAAGGCATCCCAGGTAGACTCCTCCGTGTCCAGCAAAGACACGATAGCGCCTATCCCGGCGTTATTTACAAGGATGTCCAATCGCCCGAAATGCGCAACAGTATCTTCGACAACTCGATCGGCGTCGGCCTTGCGAGATACATCGGTCCGGAATGAAATCGCCTTCCCGCCGGCGGCCGTTATCTCATCCGCAACCCCGGCCGCGTTTTCGACATCGAGGTCCGAGACGGCGACGCTAGCGCCCTCTTGCGCCAGCCGGCGGGCAATGGCCCTGCCGATCCCTCTGCCGGCGCCTGTCACTATGGCTACCTGCCCATCGAGCTCATATCTTGGCATTCTATTTACCCTCTGAAAGGACTTTCCCTAGTTTATTGATCTTCCTCCGAGCCATCATCGTCCGGCAAAATGTCATTGAGGACAAATCGTCTTCGCGCGCCAGATCCGGTCCAGCGACCGGGCACTCGCACGCGGCGGTTTACGAACGGGCCAACCACGTCGTCGAGAACTTTGTTTTCCCCGATTCGACACTTGTGATGTTTACCGCTTTCGACTAGCTCAACCCACCCGTTATCCAAGTCCAATGCCCTCAATATGCCCGTGAGTACATCCTCGTACTCAACTACGGACATATACGGACTCAAGTGTTGGCGTATGATTCCCTTCGAGTGACGCGTTAGTGAGAGACTTTCTATTCCGTTCAAGGCCAAGATTTCTATTTCCCGGATCTCCTTACCGTCCGGAAGTAAATTGCGAACTAACTTCAAGAAAGCTTCTCTATACTGTTCGTCACGAATCTCCTCAACGAGTCGTTCGCTCGACGGATTGTTGACAGCTTTCAGTATGCTGAAGGACGTCCTCGTCATTTGATCAGGCGTCAGTCGAAGTTGCATGTCGTTCGGAAACAGCGAAGGTTGGAGCGGAGATTCCAGGCGGAGCTCAAATTGGAAGCTTCCTGGGGAAGGTTCCCCAATCACCGGTGTGCAAAGCTGCACGATATCCTGCGCAGTCGGCCCCTTTACCCGAAACGGCTGGTCGGTCAGCCATTCACCGACTCGCAAAAAGAATCGCTGAAACTGTTGGAGCTTGAGGACTACCGTATCTAGATGCACTATCCCCAACCCAACCATGCCATAACGCAAAGACACTAGGAGTGCGTCTTTGGACAACTTGCGGCCGGCCGCGTTGGCCTGTTGTTCTCGATACAACGAGATCAACAGCTCTAGAAGTTCCTCTTGAGCGAATGTCGGGAGTCCTGGATCGGCAAGATACGAATGGGCTCGACGTATCGCTCCGTCTATCTCTCCTCCTCTGCGATAAAGGGCAACTGCGCTTATCGCGAGTATGCCTCGTGTTCTGGGACGGTCCTGAGAAACCCTATTGAAAACTTTGGCCTCAAGCTCAGCAGCTTTTCGGTATAAACGCGACGCGTCATCGTGCTGGCCTATTCCAGACAGCACATCTGCCTGGCTCATTAGTTCTTCGGCTTGGCGATGCAAGATAGTGGACATCACTCAGCCTTTTGAAAAATTATTCGGCGGAGGTCAAACGCCACTACACCGGAAATGGCC
Organism: Chloroflexota bacterium; assembly: GCA_965220775.1. Lineage (GTDB taxonomy): Bacteria > Chloroflexota > UBA6077 > FW602-bin22 > JBCLEL01. Next base: position 1,839,959 of record OZ244845.1, on the reverse strand, counting down.
GGCAGGTTCGACTGTCCCCTGCGAGTTTGCTCCACTTTTTGTCTCAGACGACCCAAGATTACATGTTCGTGCTTGCTACGGTCAATTCCTGACACCTCCAGGCGAACAGCTTCCTCTAGGTCAAGCATTTCATCGGACGGGTAGTCGCCCGCACCGTGAGGTGCAACATAATAGTCAGCGCCTGTTCCTCCCTCAGCTCGCCGCACAGCAACTAGACCAAGAAAGGCTTCCGCCGCTCCCAACGCGAACCCGTATGCCCCAGCCTCGGTCGCATCGTTATCGTTGGCCCACGCACCTCTGTCTCGGACTGTCGCGGCACTCCAGTGGGCTACGAAAGATCGATCATTCTCGTCCGCCGAAACTCTAATTACGGCTGGAGGGTCGTGATGCCGGCTCATACAAACCGACGCAGCTTGGGCGTAGTGAGCACAAATTTGCTTCGTCAGACCGAAATGGCGTTCGTGCAAGGATTCCACACGAGGAAATTCTCGAACACTATTATTCTCTATTTCACTCACGCCCACACACTATGCTACTTGGCTTGTGAGAATCTCACAGCAACCGCAGCTGATCCGGCTCCTCCCGGACCGGGGGTTCAACCTGCGATTCCAATTGGTTCAGGAGATCGCCTACTTTCTTGAAATCGTCTTCTATCACCGTCCGCAGCCGCGGATTGTGAAGGGCGGCGGCCGGATGATACATAGCGATTACAAACCGGCCATCGCGCAACCGTGATTGTCCGTGTATGCGGCTGATCGTCTGACCGGGGAAAAACTTTGCCATGGAGTAACGGCCCAATGTCACTATGATCTTGGGATCGAGAAGCTCTATTTGGCGCTGCAGATACGGGTCGCAGGCAGCAATCTCGCCCGGCAATGGGTCACGATTATTCGGTGGTCTGCATTTCACGACATTGGCAATAAAGACTTCGCTTCTTCGAAACCCGATCGCCCCCAACAGTGCTTCCAAGAATTTGCCGGCGGGGCCAACAAAGGGCCGGCCCTGCTCGTTCTCATGAAATCCGGGGCCTTCCCCTATGAGCATGATCGGCGGGTTGGCCGGCCCCTCGCCGGGCACAGCCAGCTTTCGCCCCTTGGCTAAGGCGCAGAGTGTGCACCCGCGAACTTCCTCAGCGACTTTCTCGATTGAGTCCAAGATGGCAATCCCCCTATCGCGAGACGAGCAAGATCTTCAGCAAAGGCGTGCCAATGACGATGCCAGATCACCGTGTTGACTTTGCAGACAGGGCGACTGACAACCACCAGCTTCGCCCACTAGAGAGAGGCAGCGCAGCTGACAAAGACGCCCCTGGTGCCGACCATGATCAAGCCTCTGTGACGAGGTTGTCAAAGTCCAGGAGCTATCGTCCGACCAATGCTGTCGATTCAGGCGAGGGAATCAGGCTAGGAGATACCTGAGTCCATTCAGGCGGACTCATCTTCGGATCGGCTCTTGCCGGACAATCGTTCGATCTCTTCCCCTAGCTCTCGTACGCGCCGATTGAGATATAAGACATATCCGCCTAGCACCAGCCAAACGGCCGCGAAGCCCACGAAAAGGAAGAACAATCCCGAATCCATCAGCAGACCGCCCTGTCGGTTCCGTTCAATGCCTGGTTTCGTGGATCTCGGACAGCCTTTCGCGCAGGTCCTCGATTCCTAAGCGAGTTCGCATCAGATACGCGTACACGAAGGTAAAGGCCACAAGAGTTATCAGCAGCGTAACGATCATCGTCGCTGGCATAGCCGGCCCGCCCTCTCTTAGTACAGTCGGTGCCGGGTGAATTGTTCGCCACCAGATCACCGAGAAATGGACTATGGGTATCATTGCGGCGCCGAATACGCCGATCACCGAGCTGAACGCAGCCCCTCGATGATCGTTGCCGGCGTACGATCGCAGCATCAGATACGCCGCGTATACAAACCAAAGAATCAGCGTCGTAGTAAGCCTGGGATCCCACGTCCACCATGTGCCCCACACTTGACGCATCCAGAAAATGCCCGTTATCAGATTTAGCGATATGAACATGACGCCTACTTCGGCGGCTGAGCGGGCCCAGATGTCAATTCTCAAGTTTCGCTTGAGCATGTAAAGAACGCTCGTCACCAACACGATCCCGAATGAGACGTAGGCGAGATAAGCTAGCGCAACGTGAAAGTAGAATATGCGTTGTACAACGCCCTGGACCCGCTCGGTGGGTGCGAGAATGAAGATGGCGAACAGAGCCACCATCATCGAAATGACCGCGGTCCATCCAAGCCAATCAAATCCAGCCAGGGCCGCCAACGGCCGGCCCGCGGTTCGCTCCAATCTAAGTTCTCCAGTAACCAATACCATTACTCCTCAATGACAAACTCGAACGTGATGAACGACAGAAGTACGAATACTATATCAAAAACAATCAAGACGCTGAGCCAGATTCCCCACTGATCTACGCCTTTGCCTTCAATCGAGAACTCGGTAGCTCGCACGGCCGCGATCACTACCGGCGTCGTGACGGGCAGCATCAAGGCCGGTAGGAGAGCCTCGCGGGCGCGGGTGCTCGTTGCCATCGCAGCAAAAATCGTCCCGACGGCGGAGAGACCTATAGAGCCCAGCACGACGGCGATTGCCAATCCAGCCCACTCAAATCCAATGTTGAAGAAAACCGAGAAAGCTACAGCGCTGATGAGCGCGATCCACAACATGAAGAGCAGGTTCACGAAGAACTTAGCGGCAAAGATAGATCCACGGTCGACGGGAGCCATTCGCAAACCTTCAATTGTGGCGCCTTCGCGCTCGGCCGCAAACGCCCGGTTGAGCGCAAGCAACGCACTGAGTATCAACGTTACCCAGAACGCGCCCGGCACGACTTCTCTAGCCGCGTCAAGCCGCAGGTCAAGGGCGAAGCTGAAGGTGAGAGCTACCAACAGCGCGAATAGGGCTGTGCTGGTGAGGACTTCACGGGTCCGCAACTCAAGGACGAGATCCTTCCAAATGATTGCGGCTACCGCGGACATCGGTCGATAGCTCAGCCGGCTCGAACGGCAGGCGCCAGTTGGGCCGACGCCTCGCCGGCTATCCGCCCGCCATCCAATCGGATAACGTCCGTGCTCATATGTTCGAACCGGTCGAGCGAATGGGTAGCGATCAGCATAGTACACCCGCTGCGCCGGAGTAGCTCAAACAGCGTCGCGGTGGCGGCCTCGTCAAGACCCGTGTCCGGCTCGTCCAATAGCAGTATTCGCGGATCGTGGAGCAGAGCCCGGGCCAACGCCGCACGCTGTTGCCATCCCCGCGACAGTATGCGCACACGCTGGTTGAGAATTGGACCAAGCTCGAGCCTTTCAACTACCGACTCGATCGAATCATTCGACCGGCTCTTTCGATACAAGCGGGCGTAGAATCGTAGATTCTCGTCGACGGTAAGATCATCGTAGAGATACGTCTGGTGGCCGACGTAGCCAACCAATCGGCGAACGGAAGCCGCCTGGTCCGTCACGTCAAAGCCGGCCACCGTTGCGATCCCAGCCGAAGGTCGAGTCAGGGTCGCCAATACCCGCAGCAGGGTAGTCTTGCCGGCGCCGTTCGGTCCTAGCAGGAGGGCTCGCCTGCCCCAAGCGAGATCGAAGCTGACGTCGACGAGAGCCGGCCGGCCCTCGAACCGCCTAGTGAGTCCAGTAGCGGAGAGCGCCGGCTGAGTAGGCGAGGGGTCCTTACTCATCGATTGGCTCGGCCTCTACTCCAGGTCGTCGCGATTCGCCAGACGTCTTCTCCTGGCTTGCGCCGAGGTCAGCTTGGTTCGACCCGGGACCTGGGGAGGAATCAGCCCTGACGCGAAATACGTAGAAGGCAATCGAACCGAGGGCCAGCAACACTAGGAACCCCGTCAAGACTCGCATAGTCGTGAAATCCAACTGAGCTCCAGTCGGCCGGACCGGTAGCCCGCTGACTTGAACCCGAACCGTTGTGCCGGCAGGCAGGTCTGCGCCGAGTAGCATTTGATAACTTCGACCCTGAAGCTCCGTCAGTCCGGCGTAGTCCAAATCAGGACTATCGATCCGTGCCCCTATTTCCGGCATCAATACTCGAATCAAGTCGGTCTGATAGCTCAGCGGCCTCGCGAAGAGGTGGACGGAAAATGGGTAGCCAATCTCATAGGAATATACGATCTGGCGCCGGCCGGGAAACACGGGTTCGGTAAAGTAGAATCTGCCAGCGCTCGGCATCAGGTCTTCTGCGCCCAAGCCACGTTGCATCTGGAAGCTGCCGGCGCCTTCAGGAAGGTCGACAGTCAGCGTTCGATTCAGAACGCCGGGAACGCCGGTGCCCGGCTCTCCTCGCTTGTCGCCAATGTAGACACTGGTCGATTCATTAACCAAGGTCATCATTTCCAGCACGGTCATCTGCTGTTGTTGCGGATCGATCTGGGCCACTACTATCGTCGAAGACTCGACCCTGATGACGGATTGGTCGTCGGTAGTCGGAAAGACCGTAATCGGGTCCAAGGCAACCGGCCCATCCGCGGGCACGTTGATCGGCTCCGTAAAGTAGGTAACTCCTTCGTAGGAGACCGATACGAACACGCTATTATTGGGCTGAAGCGGCAACTCCACACCGTAGCGTCCCGACGCATCCGGTTGCGTCCGGCCGACAACGGCAAACCCATCACCGAATCCAGCATGTACGTTCACGACCAAGTCGGCCGGAGAAGCATTGGAATCCGCGACCTCTACTTCGCCGGTCACCAGGATAGCGTTGCCAGCTGCCTGTGCCGTGCCGGCATGTGCAAGTAATACCAGTAGGCCGACTACGACCATCAAGCCACGTGCAAGAGTTGGGGATAAATGTGAGCGCATCGTGTCGGTGTTCCTCTCGCCTTCCGATTTCGTAGACAAGTCTAGTGGCGTGCGGGTCCCGGATCGCTCGATTGCGCGGTCAAGACACGTAAAGTGTCGCCAAAGTTCCAGTCGCACCCGAGATAATCCGTGCAAAGAGTCTTTAAGGCGCCCTGCTGGTTCCGACCGGTAGATCAGGGTGTGACTGGCTGCTGTCGCGAAGCCCGACGCCGCATTCAGAGCAGAAATTGGCGGACGGTTCTACCGAGAAGTCACAATTTGGACAGACGGAAGATCGGTGCCGTGGCTTGGCACCCTCAACCAACGCAACCTCAGCATTGGCGAGCGTCTTCTCCGTTTCGACGAGCGGTCGCAAACGATCGATTTCCCGCAGTAACCCGGCAGCTCGTTGTCGAGTTTCCGCAAGCAAGGGTGCGTAGTCTTCCTCGCTAATCTTGCCGAGGGAGTGGTCGTCGTCAAGGTCCACAAGCTCTCGGTAGGCCAGGTCCCGTTGAATTTCCAACTCGCCTAGTCTCAAGGACATCCGGCGCGAGTTTCGACGATCCCTGGAACTCCACAAGGGCCAAGCGGCAAAGGCCATAGCGCCAATACCGGCGACAATCCCAAGCTCGATCCACACTAGCCACGCCCTCGTTGAATCACCCTTAACTCCTCCTCTACCCGCGACTCATACTCATCATCGATTGATGATACGTACGCGGGTCTGGAAGAATCGCCTCTGTGGCTCACGACGCGACCGATCACGAAGCCGCCGGCCAGCAAGGCGACGGCCGGGAGTATCCAGATCAGCAGGTTCAGCCCACGAGCCGGCGGGTTCAGCAGGATGGAGTCGCCGTATCGATCTACAAAGAATTGCACGATCTCGTCCGGCGATTCCCCGGCCGCCAGCATCTCTCGAATCAACGCCTTGGAATCCAGGCAGGTAGGCGTCTCGCACCCAAACAAGGGTCGCATATTGCACTGAATGCAACCGAGCTGATCGACAACCTCCCGATAATCCTCCTCGGAGTAAGGATCGGACTCCGCCCGGACCGGCGAAGCAAACATCAACATTCCCATAATTGCCATTGTCGCCAACGTCAACCCGATGAAGACAACAGTGAACCGGCGTTTCAAGTGCGTTGTAACCTCCGTCTCATGACTGCGCTTGGCCGACCCAGGACTGTTGCGCCGGCCCACTCTAGGTCTCTGCTGTCGTTCGGCTGACAGCCGACATCGTGGCCGATGACACCGCAACGGAGCGTAAAGGTGAAGCTTCCGGCCAGATTATCACCAGCCCTCCTACCAGTAGCACAACCCCTCCGATCCAAAGCCACATCACCAGAGGATTGACATACATGAAGAAGCTAGCATTTCCGGCGGCGTCCCAGCTGGCCAGAACCACGTAGAGGTCCTCACGCAAGTCGCTGCGAATCACAATCGTCGATGTAGGTTGGCGCTCGAAGTTACGTCTGAAGCTGCGGGCCGGCTCAATCTGGCCGATGGGGCGTTCATCTTCCAACAGGTCGAGGTTGGCTGAGACAATTCGGCGGTCCGGCAGCGCCTGCTCTGCCAGCCCGTTGTAAGTGAGCGTATACCTACCCAGAGATATCGACTCGCCCGGAGACAGCGACACTTCCCGCTGGATCTGATAGTAATTTGATCCGACTATCGCCACGCCGATCAATATTATGGCGATATGAACTATATATCCTCCGTATCGGCGGCGATTGGACGACAGCATCGACGAAAGCGCATTCCCAATTGTTCGCCCCGCGCGCAATCTGACGCCGATGCCTCTGTAGTATTCGAGGCCCACGCCAAATAGGACGAAGCCACAGCTGGCGAAGGCGATCAGAGGCAGAAATTCGCGAATGCCAGCCGCAAACAACGCGATGGCAAGAAAGCCGGTAGCGATGACCGGCGGCGCGAAGTTCTTCCAGAGAAGCTGGCGCGAGGCTCGACGCCACGGGAGCATTGGGCCGATACCCATCAGAATTATCAGAGCCAGGAACATAGGTCCATTGACCTGCTCGAAATATGGCCTTGCCACGGTAATTCGAGTTCCTTGAACTAGCTCTACGAAGAGCGGAAACAGCGACCCCAAGAAGGTCGCGAATGTAATGCCCAGAAACAAAAGGTTGTTCAGTAGGAACGCACTCTCTCTGGATAGAGCGGAATCGAATCCAGCCTCGGAACGCAACGCGCCAAGCCGGCGGGTTAACAATATCAGTGAGCCTATTAGGCTAAATGCCAAGAATCCGAGGAAATAAGGCCCGATTCCCGAGACTGCGAATGAGTGGACCGACGTGATCAAGCCACTCCGTACGACGAAAGTGCCGTAGATGGCTAGGTGGAATGTCGTTATCATCAGAGCCATGGTCCAAACCTTCAGCATTCCCCGACGCTCCTGGATCATGACTGAATGAAGGTAAGCGGTACCGACGAACCAGGGCAAAATCGCCGCGTTCTCCACCGGGTCCCAGCCCCAATACCCTCCCCATCCGAGTACGTGATAGGCCCACCATGCTCCTAGAAGATTCCCGATACCTAGAATCAACCAGGCGAAGATCGCGTAGTTGCGGGTTGTGCGAACCCATTCCGTATCCAATCGACCGCTCGCCAGCGCCGCGATTGCGAATGCGTAGGGCACCGCCCAACTCATATAGCCGGCAAGCAGCATCGGGGGATGAATCAGCATGCCCGGATCTTCCAGAAGCGGCATCATCCCTAGTCCATTCGGCGGAGTATAGGGCAGGCGATCGAAAGGGCTGCTCACGAAGCCAATCAAAAACAGGAAGTAACCTTGAATCCCCAGAAGCACAGCAGTGACGTAGGGCATCAATTCGGGATGCCGCCGGCGGTTCTGCAGAATGACTACCGCAGTCAAGATTGAAAGCGCCGTCGTCCAGTACAGCAACGAGCCGGCCTGGCCGGCGTAGAAGGCCACCACCTTCAGCGGCAGGTCGGTTTCGTAGCTTGAACGCTGGGCTACGTACGCGACGGTAAAGTCGTCGGTGACGAAAGAGTAAATAAGAGCTGCCGTTGCCAGGATTGCTAGCAACGAGACCGACAGGGCCGCCCGTTGGCCGCTGATGATTAGGGGGGAAATGCCCCGCAAATGGCCAACCATTGAGGCCGCCACGCCGAAGGCCGCGACGACAAACGCCGCCAGAACAACTATTGCGCCGAGGTCTGCCAATGTTCTTAGCTAGCTCGTATTCAACTGGTCTTCGAAACGAGAAGGACACTTCGCCAACAGGGTCGTCGAATGGAACTCGTCGCCGGTGTAAACTCCCTCGACGACGACTTCCACATCCTCGCTAAAGACGTCCGGCACCATACCCTTATGTACGACTGGCAACTCACCGCTCTCGTCGTAGACCACGAATCGTACGCTCGATGTCGCAACGTCGCGATGTACTGATCCGGCCGCGACGTTGCCCGCTATACGAACTCTCTCGCCTTTCAGAGACTCGGTCTGAGCCTGCAGTTCACTTACGGTCAAATAATATACCGTAGTTTCTTTGATACTGGTAAAGATCAGGTAGCCGAGTGCCACGAAGATAACCAAGATACCGACAACGACTCGGATTTGTCGGATGCCTCCTGTTGGCCCCTTGGCTAGAGTTACCGAGGGAACTGCGGCCTCACTCATTGCAGCGCCTCCTCCAGATAGTTTCGCAGTAGGCGTTCATTGATAGGCCCGACGTGCTTGCGGATAATGTTGCCGTCGGTGCCGATGATAAATGTCTCGGGAACGCCGGCAACTCCGTATAGTATGTAAATTGAGCCATTCACGTCTCGTCCGTTCGGGTAACCGAGGCTGAACTCATCGATGAACGCGCGGGCATCATTCTCCGCATCCTGCATGTTGACTCCCAAGAAAACAACCTCACGGCCGCCGTACTCACGGTACAGCTTCTCAATTACCGGCGCTTCGTCACGACAGGGTATACACCAGGAGGCCCAGAAATTCAGCACGACTACTTGACCGTGATAGTCCGACAGTTGGACCACGCCGCGATCGAACAAGGGCATCTCAAAATCCTTGGCGTCCGGGATTTCGGGAGAGATGATCGACCGGGGAATTGCGAGTCCGGCGACAAATAGCCCGATGATGGCCAGCACGCCAATCCAGCCTAACCAGATAGGCCATCGAGGTGTTCGCCGTTGGGCGGCAAGATCGTCAATCGCAGCGTTGTCGGCCAAATTCTGACCCTTTGGGACTGTTGCCGCGCCAGCTTAGGATGAGATTTCGTATATCGGTTGGACTCGTCTTCAATAATTGATTGTAGCAAATTTCCGGCTATTCTAGGTGCTCGACAAGCCACTCATACGTGACCGCGCCGGCCTGGATCTCTTGGATCACTCCCTCTTCGTCAATAATTATTGAGGTTGGCAACGCCCCCACCCGATACATAATGGCAACCTTGGCATCTAAGTCGAGCAATGGAACTAGAGTAACGCCAATGTCATCGAGGAACGGACGAATTTGCCCCTCTTCCTCTTCGAGGTCAATCAGTAGAACCGTGACGCTGCCCTGGTGGTCGCGTGCCAGCCGGTCGAGGTCCGGCATCTCGGCTCGACACGGGGGACACCAAGTAGCCCAGAAATTCAGGATCACTTTCTGGCCGCGGTGCTCCGACAGCGTGACCTGATTTCCATCGAGGTCTGTAAGAGTAAAATCAGGCGCGTGCCTGCCCGGCCTGGGTGCTGGAGACTGATTCACAAGGGCAACCAAGGCCTCACCCGAGACCACGGCTCTCAGGGTGCCAATAGGATCGCCTCCCTGAAGCCAAATCACGCCAGCCAGAATCAACACCAGGATCAAAGCCAGACTCACGCCTCGCCGCAGGCTGCTAGCCACCGGAGGAGGGGTCTGGGAAATGCCGTCAGCCATTGAAACTCCTGTTGTTCTCCATCCACGCCAGGGATGCAACGAATAACGGTCTCGTCTCATGGAATTATATTCCGAAGAGGAGTATCAGCCATCAATTGATCCTGGGAAGACTTAGATGCTAGGTAAGAAGTCCCCCGTAGGGTCCGGCCCGCCACGGGCGAAACGTGCCGAATTGTAGACCGATGGCCGCTGGCGGAATGAGAAAATGTAGCGCGGGGGCTTGTCCCCCGCAGGGGTCGGGGCGTGGCAGAATCCGCCGTGCTAATTCGCTGTACCAAGCCACAACTCCGGCTTTTCACACCTTGATGTGCCGGCGACCGCCGGCATGAGCGATTGGTACGAAAACATGTCCAGGACTCCGATCCGGGATGTGCCCTCCAATCAACCTCGATGCCGGCTCTCCACCGACGAAACGTGCCGAATTGTAGACCGATGGCCGCTGGCGGAATGAGAAAATGTAGCGCGATCGAAGACTTCGCGAGGCGAGGGGCTTGTCCCCCGCAGGGGTCGGGGCGTGGCAGAATCCGCCGTGCTAATTCGCTGTACCAAGCCACAACTCAGGCTCTTCATACCTTGGTGTGCCGGCGACCGCCGGCATGAGCGATTGCTATGAAATAGGTTCCCGCCACCCATCTCGTCATTCCAGCGAAAGCTGGAATCCAGACGGGGAGGGGCGGCCGGCGCATCCGTGCCACATTGGGTCGCTATAGGCAGTTTCGCCACAACCTACGGTCCTTGTTCGATCACAATTTGCAAACGCGCAGGACAAATTACGCTCAAATCTGAACAGTTACGCTGGGAAGACTTAGATGCTAGGTAAGAAGTCCCCCGTAGGATCCGGCTCGCCACGGACAACATCGAACAACAGGCGGAGGCGGCGCACGTTTCGAGTGCTGCGCCGCCGCATTGACACCCGCCGGCGCGTCAACCTAGAATCCGGCTCGCGGTCAGGTACCCCCGCGGCTCAGTCCGTCAATGCGATTGATCCTGCCAGCGGGCTCGTTCGCCTGGCGCAACGCTTTTACAAGCGGGCGGTGAGTGTAAAATGGCACTTATTGGGTCACAGACCCGCGAACCCGACCAACCCTCAGCCCTGAAGACATCGGCGATGGAGGCCCAGTAACGATGACGGAACAGCCGAATGAATCGGCCCAGATCAGCCAACTCATCGACAGCGCTTGGAATTCGCGCTCAGCGACTCTGAACGAGCTAACGCGAGTAATGCCGGAGGATCTAGAGCGCAAGGTCTCATGGCGTGACCAGGAATCGAATATCCGCCATCTTCTCATACGCCTATGCGATCACGACTACGAACACCGGCTCAACATCCGGCTTGCGCTCACGGCAGCTAACTGGAAGCCCAGCGAGACCCAACTGCTGCTGGCGGAGGGAAGCGCTGCCCGTGGTGAGACTTTGGCGCTTCTCGCCGGCTTGACTGACGATGCACTCGACCGGAGGCCGGCCGACGATGAATGGTCACCCCGTGAGACCATAGGACACTTGCTAACTATTGAGGAACGGTATTCCACCAACGTCGACTTCTCCGCCCGTCGGTACCGAGACGGCAAGGATCCAACCGAGAGGCCGGCAGTGTTGGGCCCAATCGAGGCGACGATTGAGGGCGACGTGGCTGCCGTTCACGAACAGCTGGTCCGCGGCCGGGAACAGGTCAATCGGGCGTTTTACGGCCTCACCGACGAGCTACTCGTCGCCTCAACCACGTGGAGCGACTGGCAAGTAGACTTGAGGTTCCGCTTCCATCGCTATGCGGCGCACGAGCGTGAGCATGCTAACCAGGTCCGCAAGGCTCTAGCGGCAATCGGATATGTGCCGACCGAGGTCGCGATGCTCCTTGGTCAAGCGGAGATCGCGAGGTCGGCGATGCTATCGGAATTGATTGGCCTGCCTGACGCGCTCCTAACCGCCGCCGGCCCATCGAACGCCACAGTGGAAGACTCCCTGATCAGCGCATCCAGAGATGAAATCGCCTTGGTCGAGAGAATCGTCGAGTCGCTGCCCAACGGCGCCTAGCGACTCTGGGGAATGAGGTGAACGGCAGTCGCCTTGAATTGAGCGACCGCCAGTTGGCCGGGCGCCAATCCTAGTTCCATCAGAGAAGCCCTGGTCACCAGGGTAATCAACTGCGCCCCGCCAACGCGAACGGTTACCTCGGCCACGGCGCCCCTCGGTCTGATAGCGTCTATGTTGCCGGCAATACGGTTGCGGGCGCTGCTTACGAGATTCGGCGACGGTGTGAGGGTCACGTCGTCGGGCCTGATGCAGACCAGGACAGACTGGCCGGTTTCCATGTTGGCCACCGCCTCAACTTCGAATTCCGCCGTCTTTATAGTCGATACGCCGTCGATCGAGTTGTCCACCGTGCCCGGAAAGACGTTTTCGACGCCGACGATCTCGGCGACGTGGGCATCGGCCGGCCGACTGAATACTTCATCGGGAGGTCCGACCTGTGCAACGTGACCGCCAACGAGGACCGCTACCCGGTTCCCGAACAATAGGGCCTCATCTCGATCATGGGTTACCAGAACGGTAGTCGTGGCGGCTTCCTGAATCGCCTGTTGGACGTCCGCTTGGACGGCACTGCGAGTCGCCGGATCGATACCGGCGAACGGTTCGTCAAGCAGCAAGAGCTGCGGAGACAATACGAACGCGCGGGCCAGGCTTGTCCTCTGGGCCTCTCCGCCAGAAAGAGTACGCGCCTGCCGGTCGGCCAGGTGCGAGATGCCGAAACGACCCAACCACAAGTTGACCCGCTCGGTCAGCTCCTGGCCGGCAACTCCCCGCAGCCTAAGACCCAAAGCCACGTTATTGAAGACCGTATTGTCCATCAACAATGGTTCTTGGAAGACCACCGCGGTCTTGCGCCGCAGGGAGACCAAATCAACCGCCGGCGTAGGGTCAAGAACGACTTGGCCGTCGAAACTGACTCGACCGGAGGCGGGTTGCTCAAGCATTCCCAAAACCCGGACGAGAGTTGACTTGCCGGCGCCGTTCGGGCCTATAACCGCAAGCGTTTCGCCATTCCTTATGGCGAGGTCGGGCACTTCGAGCAACAGACGGCCTGCCCTTTCGACCCTTATCCGGCGCGCCTCGATCATTGGCTTTGGTGACGAGGAGACTTGACCCGCAGCCTGGGCTGAGCCAGACGGTCGCACCTGGGTATGCGTTTTGCCCATAACTAAAGTGGGCGCGCCCGTTGTTGAACGGTAGTCAACACGAGGTTGACGAGATAGACCATCAGCATCAAGATCACCCCCAGCGCGATAGCGAGCGCAAACTCGCCCTTGCTCGACTCCATGACGATCGCGGTAGTCAATACTCTGGTATGCCCCATTATATTTCCGCCGACCATGATCGCGGCGCCCACCTCGGATATGACTGCTCCGAATCCAGCCATAGTCGCCGCCATCAGCGGAAGGCGCGCCTCGCGTATCAACAGCCAGAAATACTGCCATCGATTTGCTCCCAACGACAGAATCTGCAAGCGCAGCTTCGGATTGATCTGTTGGATGGCGGCCAACGTGATGCCGGTGATGATCGGTGTCGCGATAGCGAACTGCGCGATCATGATCGCCCAAGGTGTGTAGATGATGTGCGTGAATCCGAATGGCCCGCTTCGCCAAAGTAAGATGACGCCTATTAGGCCGACGACGGTCGGAGGAACGCCCATACCGGTGTTTACGAAGCTGACCGCCAGGTTACGCCCGGGAAAGTGATTCAACGCCAGCGCGGTTCCCAATGGCATTCCAACTGCTAGACTCAACGCCGTCGCACCGAGGGACACTTGCAACGACAGCAACGTCACTCGTATGACTTCTGGATCCCCCATAATGAGCAGCCTTAGCGCTTGTATTACGCCTTCGAGTATCAAGTCCATCAGGAAACACCCCATTCATATTGAGTGCGGTAGCCGGAAAGGCGATCGCTCGCGTTAGCTAGGGAGTACAACGCCACACTCCAGCGGTTGCTCTGTACCTCCGGCTCCAGCCGTCGCTAGATATTATGTGAACGACCTACATGCCTGTTCCATGGGCAGTCATCGGGATTCGTCGGACATCGGAAAGAACAATGGCTCGCCGTATTTGTCGACGCCAAATGTTCTGATCAGCTCCTGCGCTTTCGGAGAAGTGAGAAAATCGCCGAACGCGGCGGCGGCAACTGGATTGACGGCCGGATGCGCCTCAGGATTGACCCGTATCACGTGGTAGATATTCCGCAAACTCTCATCTGCTTCGAAGACAATCTCCAATCGAAGGGATGCTTCTCGAGCCAGGAACGTGCCACGATCAGCCAGAGTGTATCCGTCTTTTTCGTTGGCGATATTCAAAGTCGCGCCCATTCCCTGGCCTGTTTCTTGATACCAGTGGCTCCCGGCGGGATCGATGCCGGCCGCCCTCCATATCGCCTGCTCACGCGCGTGGGTGCCGGAGTCGTCGCCCCGGCTGATAAAAAGAGACTCGCTTCCGGCGATCCCTGTGAACGCATTGGCCGCTGACGCGCCATCCTTGACGCGGGCCGGATCGGAGCTTGGGCCTAAGAGGACGAAGTCGTTGTACATCACCACCTGCCGCGCGACGCCGTGGCCGGCAGCCATGAACTCTCGCTCCGCATCCGGCGAGTGGACCAGCAGCACGTCCGCTTCGCCCCTTGCCCCCATCGCGATGGCCTGGCCCGATCCGACCGCTATCGGCTTGACGAAGTAGCCTGTCTCTTTCTCGAACTCCGGGAGGAGTACGTCCAGCAGACCAGAGTCTCGCGTACTGGTCGTTGTCGCCAGAATCAACTCGTTGGTTGCGCTTGGTATCGGAGAAGCGCAAGACAGCGCGCCGAGGGATGCGCCAACCAATAGACAAAGAACGTGCCGCAGTTTGGGCAGCCTCAATTTGATAGAGAAGGCCGGCTAGTCAAGGTTGATGTTCGCTCCACAACTTCGCCATTGGGCGGCGCTTCGTTCCGATTATATGTGACACGTTTTCTCAGAATAGTCCAGTTCCTGAATCTGTTCCGGCTGGTTACGAGGCCGGGAACGGCAGTACGGCAACCGGCGACGCGATCCGCGGGGGGCGGATCAAACACCTCGACTGCGCCCGTCGTCAGTTCACCTCTTTCAACACTATGCGCCGGGTAAGTGTTCAGATTTAGGGGTACCTGCTCCGTATGGGCGTCCGCCTAGGCGGATCGCACCAATGAGGGTCTACCACAGGCGAGGACGTCTGATCGGGTAAAGCCGGGAAAGGGTTGCAAGGGCGAAGTCCTTGCCGGCGGGTATGGGGGATGAGATCGACCAGCTCGTGGATTTGGCATCGATAGTTTGGAAATCACCGCTTGACCTCCGACTGAGGTCCCGAATGGCGACTCGGCCTTTCCAGTTCACGGGTATGGAGGAGAGACATACACCCAAATCTGAACTGTTACATACGCCGGCCGGATATTGACACAATCACGGCTATGGCAAACAATGGGTGTCACCGAGGTCTCGAAGGACGCACGGTTTGGTCGGGCCTTAGTGCTCGGTTCACGGCTGGAGCGTCCACGACAGCAGCACAGTCCGAATAACTCACGGGGGTACGATCAATGAAGGCGGTAGTGTACCAGGGGCCGTTCGAAGTCACAGTCGAAAACGTAGACGATCCCAAGCTTCTCCACCCTAACGACGTCATCGTCAAGATCACGTCGAGTTGCATATGCGGTTCTGACCTGCACATGTATGAGGGACGGACCGCTGCAGAGCCCGGCATAGTTTTCGGGCACGAGAATATGGGTATAGTCGTCGAGGTAGGTAATGCCGTAAAGACGATCAATCAGGGCGACCGCGTGGTCCTGCCCTTCAACGTGGCCTGCGGGTTCTGTCGAAACTGTCAGCGCGGATTTACCGGGTTCTGTCTGACGGTCAACCCAGGGTTTGCCGGCGGCGCCTATGGCTACGTGGCGATGGGGCCCTATCCGGGCGGTCAGGCGGAGTATCTGCGAGTGCCGCACGCCGATTTTAACTGCCTTGTCCTGCCGGAAGGCGACGAGAACGAAGCTGACTACGCCCTATTGGCCGACATATTCCCCACCGGATACCACGGCGCGAATCTGGCCGAGGTTCAGCCGGGCGAGTCAGTTGCCGTATTCGGCGCCGGGCCGGTAGGTCTGATGGCGGCCTATAGCTGCATTATTCGAGGCGCTGCCGAAGTCTACTCGGTCGATCGCGTTCCCGAACGGCTCGATGCCGCCCGGAGTATCGGCGCTATTCCGATCAACTTCGACGAGGCGGATCCAGTCGACCAAATCGTGGATATGCGTCACGGCGATGGAGTGGACAAGGGAATTGACGCCGTAGGGTACCAGGCCCACGACACCAACGCCGCGCGTGAGATTCCGGCGGCTGTGCTGAGCGCCCTGAGCCGCGTGGTGAATCCAACCGGCATACTCGGCATCCCCGGCCTCTATGTCCCATCCGACCCAGGCGGCGTCGACGAGAACGCCAAAGAGGGCCTGCTGCTGATACCGTTCGGCAAGATGTTCGAAAAGGGTCTTGTTCTGAAGACCGGTCAGTGCAACGTCAAGCGGCATAATGCCTACTTGCGCGATATGATCGCTGCCGGCAAGGCCAAGCCGAGCTTTGTCGTGTCGCACGAAGTCTCGCTTGACGACGCGGCGGACGCTTATGACAAGTTCGACAAGCGGATCGATGGCTACACAAAGGTGATACTGAAGCCGTAACTTAGGCAAATCGCGGCGGGTTGAGCCGGCTCAATCGGCCATTCGGCAAGTGTGGTCCATTTGCGTTGATGGCGGGCACCAGTAGAAGATTGAGAATGGCACGTGTGAGAAGGATGCCGGCCGGCTTAATCGGTGGCCTGGCGGTGGCTGTTCTTGGCGTTATCGCGTTCATCTTCGCGTTTGGCAATATGCTATCAGAGGAGGCTTTCGGCGACGGAGTCTTAGCCGTGTTCTTCGTCCTAGGGGCAATCGGCCTCTTGAATGCGGTTCTGTCAAAGTCCGTCTACGAGGCATCTAGAGCGCTACTGCTGATATCGGTGGCCCTGTCGTTTTCCTTTCCACTGTCTGCGATTATTGCCTTTAGCGCCAGAGCCGTGACAGGGGCCGAGAGTGGCGCCGGGGCTATGGGTACTGCCCTCGGCGGTGGCTTGGCAACTGTTTTCTTTGGCTTCCTCGGTTTCTGCCTGGGCGTAATGTTGCTGTTAATTGCCCTTGCCATGGGTCGGGCTGAGCCCGAAAGGCAAGCAGGGTCCAAGGTGGAGTGACGGCAACCATTCTTGAAGTTTCAGTCAGGACTATTCGCGGGCTAAGGCCAACCGTACCGAGTCCACCGCTCGCAGCCGGCGAGTTGCGCCGGAGCGCAGCATTGCTACATCGCCGGACGATAGCTCGAACTCCCTGCCATCGATCTCCATGACTGTGGACCCGGACATAGCCATCCAATACTCGTTAACCTCAAGCAACTCATCATCGATTGCCGCGCCGGCAGGTAGGGTAACCACGCGCAACTCGCTCAACGGGCAGCGCGATCCTCTGTCAGGGAACGGCCCAATATTGTCGGCGCCGGGCGCGACGAAGCCAGGCACGGTAGGCACCGGCGGGCCATCCTCCTCGACCAGGATATGCGCGCCTCTTCTTTGACGTTCCAAGCCGCTCACAACGGCCACCGTCTCAAAAGGCGCAAACATCTGGAACCGGTGGACCGTGCCCATAGGTGTATAGACCGCCGTGTTGGCAGTGAGCCTATGGGATTGACCGTCGAGCCAGGCTTCTCCATGTCCCGTGGCAAATAGCCAGAACTCGTCGCAGTCGTGATAGTGGGGCTCTACGCCGAATCCGGCCGGTTGATCGGTGAAATGGCCAAAAGTCAGCATGAAAGTCCAATCCGGATATGGACCTTTCCCCCAATAGGATTTAAACGGATCATTCGAGTTATGTGAAATGACCACGTATTTCTCTGCTTTGACGATCATATTCTTGCTCCTGCCGTTGAAAGCCGCTCAATCGGCGTGGGTCAGAGATCGAAGAAATCTACCGCGTTGTCGCGCAGGATTCGCCTCGCGACAGTCAACGCCTCGGACTCGCTGAAATAAGTCTCAGCCACAAGCTGCCCTAGGGCGAGCGCTATCTGTCGCTTGGCCAAGAGCAGGTGGCCGTAGGCCGGATCGGCGATCCGCACGTCGCCGCCGAAAGCAAATATCTTGTTGATTGGCACTGAAGTCAGGTAGCTGAGAAGAGCCTGCCGGCTGGCGTATGGATCGATGATCCAGGCCCAGCAAAAGTTGAGCCAAACGTTCGGATAGTTCTTCGCCAGGGTGCCCAGCTCAAGATGATACGGATAGCTGATGTGGAACAGATCGAAACGGGCTTCATGGTACTCGCCGAACAGATTCGTCAGGTCCGTTGCTCGGATACGATTGACGTCCATTCCCCAGTTGCCGGCTAGGTAGCCAGTGTGGATCTGAACAGGTAGATCGTACTCGATGGCCCGACCGATACAGTAACGGAAGGTCGCGTCTTGAAGGGCCTTCGTCTCCGCGGCCGTCACGCTCTCCCCTCTGACGTACTGGCGCTCGAATATCGCGGCCGCGTCTTCGTCGCTGACCGAATCGAACCTCAAGTTGCGCCAATACGGGCAATTGTTCTTGATCGCGACAGCATCCTCGCCGTACTGCTCGAAATACCAATCAATTACTCTCTTATAGGCCGACCAGGAGTCCGGGGCTACTCCAGTCGGGTCGGCCAACTCCTGCACCATCGTCTCCTGGCCAAAGAACTTTGCTACGACGATCACCTGCTTGAAAAGGCTGCGATCGGTCTCCGCTCTGAAGGGATGCTGTTCTCCGTCGAGGTTGTGGACGATGCACCAGTCGATTCCCGCCTTGTCGTGCAGCACGCTCCGATTCACGCCCGGCTTGTTCGCCGCCCGCATCTTCTCCGTGATCGGGCCATAGGTGGACGAGTTCAGGTCATCGGCGCCATAGAGATCCCGGATCGTGAGACGGATCGCCGTCGAGTAGCCAGTATGCCGCGCCGCCTCCCAGTACGGCGCCGCCATCCGCCATTTCTCATCGAGATCGGTCGCCGGAGACATAAACCTGTCGTGGTCGGAGGAGGACATGCCGGCCGACACCAGGTCGGCGTTAGCGTAGGCGTCAAATAGCGAGGAGAAGTCGAGTTGGTCGGCCAGCCGAGTCGGCTCCTCGAAGAGATGCTCGTGCGTATCGATGGTCCGCATAGGTTCAATCTGGTCATACAGAGCCTCGGAAATCTCCAGATAACTGCTCACGGCATCTACCCCCAGGATAGGTTATCGATACGCGCCTAATTTCGACTACCAACACCATAATCGAGGCAACTAGACCGGTCAAATTATGTCGATTTCTCAAACGCCGACGAATGCCAATTTCCTCGGTGCAATCTATAATCAGACTTGGTCCGACACAGGATGGATGGTTGGAGTCACGGTTGCGTTTCCATCGTCCTTATCCGAAGTGCACTGGGACCTTAACTAGCACCGGACAGCCGGCGGCGGTCCCATACCACCTCTGCAGGTGGTCTCTGGCCCAACCGCAAGCTGTACGGTGACGCAAGATGGTCTTGACGAGGAGGAGCTAGGATGCGGAGCGCTCTTTGGCTTGGCAACTACGACTTTGAAATCCAAGACTCAGCGGTGCCCGAACCCGGGCCGGATGAAGTGTTAGTCAAGGTTCATGGGTGCGGTATCTGCGGCACCGATCTCCATGTGCTCGAAGGACTATATGATCTCTTTCAACCACCCAGGGTCATCGGACACGAGTACTCCGGCAAAGTTGTCGCGACAGGTGCGGATGTTGACGCAGTATCGGTCGGTGACTTGGTCACCGTGATGCCAAGCGTTAGCTGCGGTACCTGCGCGAACTGCCTAGCGGGATGCTCAGTGATTGAGTGCCACCGGCCCGCGCGCCAGGGCGGATTCACCGAATACGCCGCTGTGCCAGTTCAAGCTGCCGTTCCTTTGCCGGCAAGTGCGGACCTGTCCGTTGCCACTTTGCTGGAGCCACTCGGCTGCTGTGTACGTGCGATGGACGTTTCCGGGATTCAATCGGGCGACAAGGCTCTGGTAATAGGAGCAGGACCCATCGGACTGATGCTTGCGCAGCTTGCCAAACGCAGCGGAGCCTCGCTAGTACTGGTATCCGAACCAAACCACGCCAGGCGCAATCTGGCCAAGCAGCTGGGTGCCGACGTCGCCATCGATCCAACCAAAGAATCGGTGTTGGAAGTAGCGCGAGACCTCAGTAGCGGGCGGGGTGTCGACGTATGCTTCGAGGCCGCCGCTGTTCCGGCCGCCCTCGGCGAGGGACTCGAGGCAGTGCGTCACCGTGGAAAAGTGGTGATGGTGGGCGTACACGCCGCGTCCGCTCGACTGAACCTGGAACTATACCGGTTTCACAGGCGCGAGCTATCAATCATCTCTACCTGGGGAGCATGGGGAGCGTTCGACCGGACGGCCAACTGGCTCGTAGAGCTGAACCTCCGGCCGATTCTCTCTCATTTCTACGGGTTGAACGAAATTGAGGCAGCGTTTGACAAGGCCAAGAGCAGCGACGCCATCAAGGTCGTAGTCGGCGCCGGCGTTGCCGGGAGATGAATCAAACCTCGGCTCCAGTGCACGTTGCGAGCCCCTGGGGCCGGCCGAAACAAAAAAAGCAGCTTGCCCAATCGAGCCCGGAGACAATAGAATTTTCACTTGTAATCCAACCTAACTCACAGGGACGTCTATGCTGGCACAAGCGGCTATCTCTCGGCAAGATGACTGGGAGCGCGCCCTAGAAGAGGCGATCGATGGCACGGCAATAGTTGCCTCGAACGCAGGGCACGCCGACTTGGTATTCCTCTTTGCCAGCCACGCGTACGCCTCCAACTTTCCGGCGATGGTGCAACGAGCCCAAGCTGCAACCAAGGCGAGGGTTCTGATCGGCTGCAGCGGCCAGGGAATAATAGGCAACGCCCAGGAGATCGAAAGAGAGCCGGCCGTCTCGGTTCTCACGTCGTCCCTGCCTGGCATGGACATGCGGCCCATCCGATTCACCCAGTCTGATCTCGAGCGGTGCGCTAAACCAGACGATTGGCATGATCTGACTGGAGTGCGGCCAGATGACGTCAATGCTTGGCTCTTATTCGCGGATCCCTTCACGTTGGACGCCGAGCGATTGATAGTGGCCCTATCCCAAGCCTATCCAGGAAAGCCGCTGGTAGGCGGATTGGCCTCCGGTGACTTCCGTTCTCAACAGACCCATTTGTTCCAAGGCGACCGAGTGTACAGCGAGGGTGCGGTGGCAGTTGCGCTGGGCGGAGATTATACGATTCAGACCGTGGTGTCGCAGGGCGCCGACCCAATCGGCGAAACCTGGACCATAACTGCGGCAGACGGCAACCTCGTTCAAGCAATCGGGCACAAGCCGGCCTTGGAGGTAGTGGCCCAAACGCTGAGCAAGCTGACGCCGGATGATCAGAGACGCGCCCGGAACAATCTCCTCGTTGGTCTGGCAATGGACGAATATCGCGACGACTTCACTCGGGGCAGCTTCTTGATTCGGAACATAGTGGGCATAGATCCCAATTCCGGCGCTCTCGCAATCGCTGCCGAGCCGCGAATCGGCCAGACGTTTCAGCTCCATCTACGCGACGACCGGGCGGCTGACGAGGACCTCCGGGCGCTCTTGCGTGAGACCAAACTTGAGCTCGGTGATCGAAAGCCGATTTGTGCCCTTCTGTGTTCCTGCAATGGACGCGGCGTGGGTTTGTTCGGGTATCCCGACCATGATGCGCGGATGATCTCTGAGCAACTTGGCATCGACCAATTGGCAGGCTTCTTCTGCAATGGAGAAATCGGGCCGGTAGGTTTCCACAATTACGTCCACGGTTACACCGCCTGCATCGCACTCATCGTGCCGGACTCTCCAGAAGCGGAGAAATGATCAGCCTTCCCAACCCGGTCTAGTCGATCACGACCTGCGCATCCCGCTGCAACCAAACTCAATCTGACTACGGAATAGCTTGGGTTGAGTCGACATTCTCAGCGCCCCAAGATTAGAGAGCCAATATAGCAACATACCACAAGAATCCCATTTAGCGGTGAGACGCCGTGTCGAATGGACAGAAAATGCAAGCGATACTGCTTCGTCATTCCCCGTCATCCCCCCGAAACTGGGAAGGAAGCCGGATCTCTTAACGCAGTCCGGACTGTCCAATGCAAGTCTCACCGGAAGGAACCGTCGCAGGCTTTAACACTTTATTTACAGACATCTAACTAACTCTGCATTGAATGGAGAACGCGGGCGAAACGATAATTGAGCAATGAGTCAGTCGGACATGCTTTGCGCGCCATCGCAATGTGCATCGGCGCGGGAACAAGATGACTCTCTCAAGTGTTTAACTGAATGAACCTGTTAATTGGAACAAGAAATCCGGGAGGTGAAAAATGATCAAGAACTTCGTCGAAGCTGATGGCGTTGTTGCATTCCCGGCAGAGACCCGGTCGAACCGCAGCTCCGATCTAGAGGGTTGGATCGTGTCCGGCAACCCGCTCGAAGCAACAGAAACTGTCCAGCCGGTCCGAGAACCAAGCAGCGATGGCTATGACTCGAGTGCGGAGAGAACCTCTGACGCTCAAGAGGACGGAGACGCCGGATATCACGAACCGGGGAAAGACTCGGGAGTTGGCACTCCGGCCGCTCTTTATCTGCGCGAGATTAGCCGCGTACCGCTGCTGAAGGCGAAGGATGAGGTGCGCCTGGCCCAGGCAATCGAACACGGCATGGCAGCGTTGGATAGCCTGGCGGCCGGCCCGGTGCCTGCCGACGAACTCAAGTCCCTGACCAGCCAGGTCAGACAGGGTGAGTTATCCCGCAAGCGGTTGATGGAATCCAACCTGCGCCTGGTGGTGAGCGTCGCCAAGCGATACCTGGGTCGTGGCGTGCCTTTGCTCGACCTGGTTCAAGAAGGCAACATTGGGTTGAATAGAGCGGTCGAAAAGTTCGATTGGCGCCGTGGCTACAAGTTCTCGACCTACGCCACTTGGTGGATCCGCCAGGCCGTCACGCGCGCCATCGCCGATCAGGCGCGAACCATCCGAATTCCAGTCCACATGGTTGAAACTATCAACAAGCTGATCCAAGTTGCCCGCCGGCTCCAACAGGAGCTGGGGCGGGAAGCCACACCGGAAGAGATCTCCGAGGCAACCGGATTTACAGTCGGAAAAGTGCGTGACGTATTCCGAGCCTCGCAAGTACCGATCTCGTTGCAAACAAGGGTTGGAGACGACGAGGAGTCAAGCCTGGGAGAGTTCATACCTGATCAGGTCACGCCACAGCCATCCGAGACCGTGGCGCAAGAGCTGTTGAAAGAGCATATCGACAGCGTGCTCAAGAATCTAACCTTGCGGGAGCAAATGGCGCTGCGTTTGAGATTCGGTCTCGAGGATGGCCGGCGGCGCACTTTAGAAGAGGTGGGCTCAGAGCTTGGCGTTACGCGAGAACGCGCCCGCCAGATTGAAGCCGAGGCCCTGCGCAAACTTCGACGACCGCAATTCAGCCGGCTTCTTCGAGATTACTTGGACGAGTAGCGCCTCAACTTAGCTATAGGTCAACAAAACCGTAGGGGCCCACCAGCGGCACGAAGCGGACAGATCCAAGGTCGGTTCTGATCAAGTCGGTGTCGACCCTCTTGATCAGAGTCAGCCGCTGTTCTTTGCGGGAGCCAATCGGGATAACCATCCGACCACCTTCGGCAAGCTGGTCCAGAAGCGGGAGTGGCGCCTCGGGCGCCGCCGCCGCGACAACTATGCCGTCGAATCGTGCGTAGTCGGACAGCCCTTGACTTCCATCCCCAATCACGAAGCGGACGTTATCGATGCCAAGATCTCTAATCCGAAGCCTTGCTGCACCCGATAACTCTGGAACCACCTCCATTGTCAACACTTCCCCGCACAGGCCGGCGAGTATAGCTACCTGGTAGCCTGAGCCGGTCCCTACGTCCAATACTCTGTCTCCCTGAGCCAAAGCCAACGCTTGGGTCATCATGGCAACTACGTAGGGCTGTGAGATAGTCTGTTTAAAGCCAATTGGCAATGCCTCATCTAAGCACGCCAAATGGGTTGATTCGGCGGGCACGAAAAGATGACGAGGAACTGTGCGAATCGCCTCCAGAACATTCTCGTCCCAGATCCCTCTCCGGCGAAGGTTCTTCACAAGTTCGCGCCGCGCCCGAGATTGTTCCATATGAAGACCCTCAATAGACCCAACGGGTTGCTTGGTATCGCGCAGAATCCAGAATGTTCATCGTAATCTGAAGAAATGGGTTCGTGATCATCTACGCTGGCGGAAACCCAACCCTCTCAGAAATATGGGAAGCCGGCCACGAGCCCGATTCGACATTCATACGTCGTCCAATGCTTCATTCCCTGTCATCCGTGTGAAGCATGTCCTCTTGGGAGCAGCCGGAGTCCGGAGAATGCGGGTATCCACGAAGGCCCTGGACGACGACGCTTTTGTTACGTACAGCAGCTTATCGCCAATGGAAGACAAAAACAAAACCCACGACAAAATGTACGTGACTACAATTGCCGCCCATTTGGGACCGAGTTTATCAAGTCCTTCCGCGGTTCCGCCGCTATGAAGATCCCCACTTCCTTCGACACTCGAATCGCTCCGTGTCGTTTCAATCTTTTTCCCAAGAATTCCCTGAACTCTTCCAGGCGCCTACCCAATAGAATTTGCCTCACACTTCCAGATATCGAAGTGATGTACGCGATCAACGCGTCGACATCGGTTATCAACAAGCTATCCGGAAACTTCCTGAAGTCCACTTCACGAAACCACTTTGCTAACTGCCGCGCTCCATTCTCTATTCCGAAATTTTGTTGATTATGCCCAAGCCAATGCAAGCTTGAATCGAACTCCGTGGAAAGCTCGACGAGTTCTCTCATGTGACCCGATCCGTTCGTTGCGGCATACAGACAACCATTCTGTATCAGGACGCGTGCCAATTCGCATAACGCCTGATCTCGCTTCTCGACGTGGTAGAGCATGTGGTTTGCGATTGCGAGGTCAAAGACGCTGCTGCGAAACGGAATATGCGTGACGTCGGCGACTGAGAACCAAAATTGCCCATTCACGCTTTGCAAATTCGCCTTCGCAGCTCCAACCATGCCGGGTGATCTATCAGTGAGGCTGAAACTGCCAGAGGCTGGCAGTTCACTTAGGTTCTCACCGTAAAGACGTCCATTTCCACACCCGACCTCGAGCACAAGATCGTGATGCCTTGGATCGATCTGCTCGAATATCCATCTCTGGAACGTGACTGGCGATGTACTGAATCTTGAGTGCAGATCGATGCGATCTTGAAGATTTCTATCGGATCCGTATTGTGAGTCAAGCGCGCCGTCAGGCATTGCAGATGGACCACTCAATCGCCTGCCCGGCTGGACGACTCCGAGAGTTTATCGGCAGCGAACCAAGAAGATGGGATAGCGACGAGGCACACAGTCTGCCCAACGGAATCACATCGTCCCTCCGACGCCTTTCCTACCAAACTATCTGGGCTGAACGCCGGGTAAGTTATCGATGCGAACGGCATCCACGTATTCACCGTTAGGTTTGCGTCCTCCATAACCCATACCAGCCTCTGCATTGTACAGGCCAATCGCGAGCGATAGATCCTCCGATGAGCTTACTTCTGAACCAAGAATATAGACGTCATCAACTTCCTCACCGGCCGCCCATTCAATTGTTGGGTAGGTCCATTGCAGCGGCTTCGCATCGATCTGGTGGACAACTTTCCCCGACCGATCGAGCACATGTACGAACACACTAAAGTCACGTGTCGGTTTCTTGTCCGCACGCCATTGCAGTGTCAGACGTAGCTCATTTCGCTCAAGTCTTTCCAGCGTATACCCCCTGAGACGCAGCTCCTCCTCGAAGACGACGTCGGTTTGCTCGAATCTCCGATCGACGATCTCTTCGCCCTCCGTTGGTCGCACGACCACAAATGTGAGCGGAACATGGTCTGCCTGCCATCCATCGATACCCGGTCGCAGCAGTCGCTCGTACTTACCGTCGATCTCTCGATACAAGCCGGCCTGAAGTTGGTACGCAACCGGGGACGCTGAGGCGGGCAAGGTCAAAACGTGACGGTCGGCAACGTATTGACTAGGCCACCAGGTACGGATGGGCCTGCCTCCTGGGTGTGCGTGGTCCGAACTGGCAACCGCTTGGCCCTCCTTCATGTCGAGTAATCGCATAACCGAGCGATAGTCATCTCCAAGGCGTTCCATGGATTGCCAATACACCGTGACGTTGATGGCCTCGCCCGGCATGATCGTACGGCGATTAAGATCATAGCCAATTAACTTCACCTTGCCGCCTAGAGTGACAGCTACATTGTACTGAGCATCGCGAACGGTCTCGACTGGCGACCTATACGAAAGAAGCTCGGTATGGCGATCGAAGAATGTGAGCTTGAGCGTCAGCATGACCAACAACAGCGCAGCTATCAGGAGTGGTGGCGAGATGGCGTCATAATTTTCTGCAACCGAAACGGCAATAGTCTGGCGTCGACGCGAATTGCGATTCAAAGTCAGCAAGCTCAAAAACCCAACCAACGCCATCAGCGAAATGTATTCGGCAGCCTGTTCTACAGGCGTCCGGCCATACCATACTTTGAGCCGATGCAGACTCTCTGGTACGTCAAACGTCAGCACACCAGTACCCTCGGCGGGCCGTGTTGCAACCGCTTCATCATCAATAGCCACTCGCCATGCCGGGAAGTAAAACACCGGATATCGAATGGTGGTAGGGGCAGAAACAGTTACAGTGTACTCTTCACGGAGCGAATCTCCTTCCAGCCATTCGGCCTGTACCCCGTCCGGCAAGCAGTTCGAGTCGAGCTTTGGCGTCCGACTTTCATTTGTCCAGCCTCCACAGACAGGTGGACCTGTAGGCCACTTTAGGACCCATACAGGCGTGAATTCGCCAGTACCCGTGGTACCAATCGCGCCCGTGCGCAGTTCGTAATCAAGAATATCAATGGCGCGAAGATCGCCAGATTCCATGAATGGCTCCAATGGATATAACCGTGGCGACTCGACCGCAACAAGAAAAAAGACGATAGCGGCTGGCACCAGGAGCGGAGTCAGCCTGTGGCGCAACAACTCACAACTACGTAACGCGGCAATACCACATAACAAGGCCGCCGGGGTGGTCGCTAACTCAAGCAGACGCCGAGGGAATTGAGCGAAAGACAACAATGGCAGGTTTTGCCAAATCAACGCAGAAGCTGGCGTTACCATGAAAACTAGCGCCGCTAAAGCCAATCCAGCGAATATCGCCTGATATCTCAACATTCTGTGGGTGCGTCGCGGCCAAGAGACAAGCGTCGCCCCAAGGAGAGAAAAAACCAACAATGCCGGACCAAGATTGAACGGCAGATCTGGGTTTTTCAGAGCCAGGTCAACGACTGGTGAAGGAGACAAAACCTCGATCAAATCAAGAAAATTTCGCGTTACTTCATAAGTACCGGAAACTCCAAGGTCTGTTTGGATGTAGTGTCGTTCGAATAGGGCAGGCGCCCAGAAAAAGGCGCTTAGTCCTAATGAAAAGACTATGGTCAATCCCGCTCTATATAACCCGACCAACTCACGCCTGCCGGCGGCGACCATAGCCACGTAGAATATGATCACGGGTGTGGCGAACAAAGCAGTGATGTTGTGGGTCAGAATGATTGCCGTCAACAAGCCTGTCGCTGCGACAATCCATCGTCTCCCTCCATAGACCATCAATCCATAGAAAGCCCAAAGTGCGAAGGCCAATAGCGCCATGGCAAGAATTTGACCTAAGGAATGTGAACGATATGGCTCGAAGAAACGAGCGGGCGCATAGAGATTTGCGGTAGCCGCAACTAGGGCTGGGCCGGCAGGCATAATCGTTCTGGCCCACAAATACCCGCCCACCGCGTAGGCTGCCACGGCGATCAATAGAGCTAACTTTAGCCCATTGTCAAGAGACAATCCCAGCACGTGAAACAGTTCAAGAACATAGTAGGACAGGGGAGCATAGTAGTTGAATACCGGAAATCCCCAACCATAACCAATGTCCGGCGCCCACCGCGGCAAGAGATACCCGTCTCGAATAAGCAGGTCTAGTTGGACTACTCGCAGAAGGTGTAGGAGCTTGTGTGCAGTGTCAGGGAGTCCGGGACGCAATAGCGGCACCACCGCGGGTAGCGTGATGGCCAACAACGCTCCGGCCACGGCGAGTCGCTGCCACCGAGTCGACGAGGAATTGAGGAAGCTACCGTCTCGTAGCGAACCAAACCGCAATTGCGAATAACGTGACATCAGGCCGTTCAAATCCTATCTTGTGACTGTACATGTGCAAAGGATACTACCATTGCCATTGATGCAGATTGACCCCTTTGAAAAGCCAGTCGGTTCTGGTGTCATTTGTGGTAACACGAAAATCGTCGCTTGCGATCCCTACCAGTCGATTCCAGACAAAAGTGCGACCTTGATGTAGCTTTCGACAGAATATCTAGTCCTATGTGGCATGGCTGGGCCAGCTGGGACAGACACATCCGGCGGAAAGTTCGCGGTATACTCACGTTCACGAGCAGACGCAAAATTCAATGCGCCACATAACAGCAAGAGCGACGAATATGAGACTTACCAAGGAAGCTCGCATTTGAAATCAGAGCCAGAACGCAAGAAGGCCGGGGACGCTTCTTTAGGCTTGCGTCCTCGACGAAGAGTTGCGGTCGTCTACAACCCGAAGCTCCAACATAGTAAGGAGTTGGCCGAGACTCTTTCATCGGTAATTAGACGGAGTGGCGGAACGGCCAAGACCTTGTCCAGCATGCCAACCGAGGAGGACGGGCAATCTAGGCTCATGGTGAAGAAAGAGCTATCGGATTGCGATCTGGTTGTTACCCTTGGTGGCGATGGCACCATATTGAGAGCAGCGCGGCACGCCTGGCCGGCTCGGGTTCCAATACTGGGTGTGAACCTTGGAGAGCTAGGGTTTCTTGCCGAGTTGAGCGCGGACGAGGCAGTCGCCAAGTTGCCGCCCTACCTCGAGGGACAAGGTTGGCTGGAGGCGCGCTCGGTGCTGCGAGTGGAGATAGCCGGCACCAGCGTTAGCCCGGACGGTCAAGTCGTCGATGGGGTGCACAACGTCAAGCCGTTAATTGCTCTAAACGACGTCGTCATCAGTCGAGGGGCGTTGTCTCGGGTGGTACGAGTTCGAGCAACCATAGACGGAGCGCGGTTTACCACCTATTTTGGTGACGGCGTTGTCGCTGCTACACCGACCGGATCCACCGCGTATTCACTCGCAGCGGGGGGCCCAATACTTCACCCTGAATCCTCGGATATATTGCTTACGCCGATCGTGCCCTATCTCACCTTCTCTTACCCTCTGGTGATTCCGGGCAGCAGCGCTATCGAATTTGAAGCTTACAGCGCCGTCGATATGCTCCTGACTATTGATGGTCAGATAGATATGAAGCTAATAGAGGGACAGTTGATCCGGGTATCTGTTGACGAGCACCCATCGATATTTTTGCGCAACCGACCTCCTGGGTACTTCTATAAGACGCTAGTTAGCAGACTCCGGGCCGACCGATTCTGGATGGGGCCGGACGACTGATCTAAGAGGGCAACGCCTTTGCTGAGTTGGCTGGCGATCTCAGATTTCGCGGTAATAGATCGGGCCGAACTGGAATTCGAGTCCGGCATGAATGTGTTGACCGGCGAGACTGGATCCGGAAAATCCATTCTGGTTGACGCATTGGGTGGTTTGCTAGGCGAAAGACTAGGCTCAGACTTCGTACGAACCGGCGCCGACCGCGCCCGGATCGAGGCAATTTTCAAAGTTGACCAAAGTGACTCTTCGCTGAAGGACCTGGAACAGATTGGCGTCAAAACGGATCGAGGCGAACTTACTGTAAGCCGTGAGATCGCCAGTTCTGGCCGCACCATTTCACGGGTGAATGGAGTCTTGACCCCTCTAGCTAGCTTGAGGGATATCGGTGCCTGTCTGGTCGACATCCATGGACAGAGTCAACACCTCGGCCTGTTACGGGTACCGGAGCACTTGCGGCTACTCGACGAGCAGGGTGGATTGACGGAGCTGCGCTTGCGTTTTGGCCGGCTGGCCGAACGCTGCCGCGAATTGGACCGAGTAATCGTCGACTTTAGCAGGCGCTCCGATGAGTCCAGCCGGCAGGTAGACCTACTCCGTTATCAACTAGACGAGATAGGCCGGGCCGACCTCACAGAGGGTGAGGAAGCTGCCCTGCTAGCCGAGCGTGAGATCGTCGCCAATGCCGTTGCCCTCGCTGGCGGCGCTGACGAAGCTTACAACATTCTTGCCGGCGATGACGGTCGCTCTGCAATCGAGCTAATGGTGAAGGCCATCGACCGACTAGCGGGTATAAGGCAGTTTGACCCTTCGCTATCGGAACGAATCGAACAACTCGAAAGCAGTTTGTATCAAGTCGAGGATACCGCCGCTGATCTTCTGGCCTATCGGGACAAAATCGAGTTCGTACCTGAGAGGTTGGCTCAAATCGAAGAGCGCCTCGACTTGATACAAGCCTTGAAGCGGAAGTACGGAGACAGCATCAGAGCGATATTGGACTACGCAGCATCTTCCCAAGAGCGATTGGAGATACTCGCCACCCGCGAAGAGCGTTCCGGGCAGCTAGAGGCCGAACGCGACCAATTGCTTGACGAATTGTCGCTCCTTGCTGTTCAACTCTCGGAGAACAGAGAAAGGACCGCCAACGGGCTCACCTCCCAAGTTACCGACGAACTGAAAGGACTTGCTCTTTCCGACGCCCGCATCGCGATAAAAATTCAGCAGATCGAAGCGTCTGATGGACTCCGGCATCCGGACGGTCGCCTCGTCCGGTTTGACTCCACGGGAATAGATCGGGTCGAGTTTCTGGTTTCGATGAATTCGGGTGGTCCACTGCGTGCGTTGTCGCGTGTCGCCTCCGGCGGCGAGACCTCGCGTCTGATGCTGGCGATAAAGTCAGTGCTCGGCCGAGGAGCAGGACTGCCGGTACAAGTGTTCGACGAGATTGACGCCGGCATCGGTGGAAGGGTAGGTCGAATAGTCGGCCAGAAGCTCTGGAGCCTGGCACAGGAGCGACAGCTAATCTGCATCACTCATTTGCCGCAGGTGGCGAGCTTCGCCACGAATCATTTCCTGGTCAGAAAATCAGCCGACGACGGGCAGACCATAACTTCAGTAACCGCCCTGGATTCTGCGCAGCGGGTCAAAGAGTTGGCCGCGATGCTGTCCGGCGTCACAGGAAGTACAACTTCCGAACGAAACGCTCAGGAAATGTTGGAGCGGGCCGATCATTGGAAGGAATCCCGGCTAGCCACGCTTATGAGGAGATGAATCATTTGGAAGAATCGTTGGTTTCGTCCAAGCAGATCTTTCGCGGCAAAGTTGTCGAGTTGACACTGGACAGAATCGAGACCGCCAGCGGAATTGCCGCGGACCGCGAGGTCGTGCGCCACCGGGGAAGCGTCGCAATGGTTGCCCAGCGGGGAGATGAGCGGATAGCGCTGGTGAAACAGTATCGCCATCCAGTTCGGCAGACCACGCTGGAAATTCCGGCGGGAACCCGGGAGGTCGACGAGCCGGCCATGACCTGTGCAATCCGGGAGCTGCGCGAGGAGACCGGCTACCGGGCGAATCGCATCGAGCGGATCACCGGATTCTATCCTGCGCCGGGATACAGCAGCGAGTACATCGAAATCTTCTGGTGCACCGATCTTTCGGAGGATCCGCTGGGTAAGGATCCCGACGAGGAGATCGCAGTCGAATGGCGTACCCCTGCTGAGTGTCTAGAGGCAGTAGACCGCGCTGAGATATCCGACGGCAAGACCATGGTTGGAATTTCCGCCCTGATCCGCAAGCTCGCCGGCTAACCAGGGAAATAGTCCCTAAACTCGAATTTCGCGAGCATTAACCGCCGCCACGTCCGGCTTGCTAACATGCTCGACACCCAGACGGAACTGTACTCATGATCGATTGGTAGGATGTGATCCGTGCTCGACCTCTCCGGCGAAGGCAAGGTTGCACTCTCAACCGGAATCGACCTCATCGAGATAAGCCGGATAGCCAAGGCGGTTGATAGGTTCGGTGACCGCTTTCTTCGCCGCATCTATACCGACCGTGAGCTCAGGTACGCCCGTAGCCGAATTCCTGAGCTAGCCGTGCGATTCGCGGCCAAGGAAGCCGTCACCAAGGCGCTCGGAACCGGCCTCCGAGGAGTCGGTTGGCGAGAGATCGAAGTGATTTCGGACCGGCGCGGCAAACCGCACATCCTACTGCACGGCGGCGCCGCGGCCCGTGCCAAGCGAATAGGGCTGAACCACTTTGCCGTAAGCTTGACTCACAGTGTGGAACTCGGTGCTGCGTTCGTCGTCGCCTCTCACCAGCCGGAGGCAGACAACCCAGATCCGCACTCGTGATGAATTTCGTTAGCGCCCATTTATTTGGTCCGGACGGAAGAGTAAACGAAAATGAAGATCGTTACGAATAGCGAGATGCGCCGGCTTGAGCAGATGGCCGGTGAGTTGGGCCTGCCCGCTCCCGCGCTAATGGAGAACGCTGGCCGAGCATTCGTCGACGCTCTGGCTGACAGATGGCGGTTGGCCGGATTGCGTGTGGTCGTACTCTGCGGACCGGGCAATAACGGTGGCGATGGCCTTGTGGCGGCGAGGCACCTCGCGGAACATGGCGCCAAAGTCTCCGTGTTCCAGGTAGGCAGACCTCCCTCGAATGACGCCAAGATCATGCTGTTAGTAGAGAGACGCGTACCGATTCGGCGACTAGAAGAAGGAATCGCCCCTCTGTCGGCTTGGTTGGAAACCGCGGACCTAGTGGTCGACGCGCTCTTGGGCACCGGCCGGCGACGGCCCATCGTGGGTCTAATGGCAGAGGTTCTGGCGATGGTGGGAGGGAGCAGACGCCGGGGATTGAAGATTGCCGCGATGGATTTGCCATCCGGACTTGCCGCGGATACGGGTGAAATCGATCCGGCGACTCTGCCAACCGATGTCACGATCACCCTTGGCGCCCCGAAACGGGGACTGTTCCTGCCGCCCGGCGGCGCGCTGGTCGGCGAGATAGTGATGGTGGATATTGGCATTCCGTCGTCGCTAACAGACCCGCTCTCGCTCGATCTGATCGATCGCGCCCTGATACGCACGCTAGTACCTTCCCGACCGGCAGCGGGCCACAAAGGCACCTTTGGCCGTCTGTTTGTCGCCGGCGGTTCCAGCCGGTATTTCGGCGCTCCCTGGTTATCCGCGATGGCCGCGATTCGGGTTGGAGCCGGCCTTGTGGGCCTCGCGGTGCCGGCGCCGAGCGTGCCCACGCTTGCGAGTCGATCGCCGGAGCCAATATATGCGCCTTTGCCCCACAGTGACGGAGAGCTCGACGAGCCGGCGGCAAACAAGTTGATCGACGAGTTGGGGGGAGCCGCTGCACTTGTGATCGGACCTGGCTTAGGCACCAGTCGGAACAGCATGAGCTTCCTGCTCAAGCTTCTGGAACACCTACGCGCGACCGACGAATCGCCCAACGTCTTGATCGATGCCGACGGATTGAATCTGCTTTCAGAGATCGACGAATGGTGGAAACTAATTCCGCCCAACGCCGTCCTGACGCCGCATCCCGGCGAGATGGCCCGTCTGACCCGGCGACCTACGATACCCGATCGGATTGAGGCCGCTCTCGAGTGGGCGAGTTTGTTCGAAGGCGTACTGGTCCTCAAGGGCGCTCACACGGTCGTCGCAACCAATCAGATGGCGGCGGTAAGTCCGATCGCCACTCCGGCGTTGGCGACCGCCGGCACGGGCGACGTGCTGGCAGGCGTGATCGGCGGATTGGTAGCCCAAGGGATAAACGCTTATGACGCTGCCCGGGCCGGCGTCTACATCCACGGTATGGCCGGGCTCAATTTGGAGGAGTCGATGGGGCCGGCCGGCGCGATCGCCGGCGATCTGCTGCCGGAGTTGCCGGTTGTCTTGAGGCAACTCGCCGGCTAAGCAGCCGGCAATACCCTGAGCAATATTGCGGAATTCGCCGATCCGGCCTATCGTGTCCTCTCAGTCGAATATGCCCGAGAGATATTGAGAGTCTCGAAGTCAAACAGGGGGAAGACACTTTGGGAGCTTTGGAAGGCAAACTATCGCTTGTAACCGGCGCAGGTACCGGGATCGGTCTGGGCGTGGCGGAGAAATTTGCGGAGGAAGGCGCGTCGGTAGTATTTCACTACGCCAGTAGCGCGAAGGGAGCCCTTGACGCGGTGTCGGAAATCAATGCACGCGGAGGCAAAGCGCTCGCGATCCAGGCCGACTTGCGCCTGGTATCGGAATGTCGGCGGTTGGTCGAAGAGGCGGTCGATTTCCTGGGAGGCCTCGACATTCTCGTAAACAACGCCGGCGTGACATTGACCAAGTCGTTTGAAGAGACGACCGAGGAAGACTATACCGACTTATTCAACGTGAACATGCGAGGGTACTACTTTTGCGCCCAGGAGTCCTTGAAACATATCCTGCAGCGAGATGGCGGCAGCATCTTGAACATGACCTCGGTACACGCATTCGCCGGCTTCGCCAATCACACGGCATATGCCGCCACCAAAGGAGCCAACTATACCTTCACCCGGACGCTCGCAACAGAGCTAGCGCCCAAGCGCGTGCGAGTGAATGCGATCGGTCCGGGGCTCATCGAGGTCCCACGATATTTTCGAACGATGCCGGATTATACGACCGAAAAGGGACAGAGTTGGGTGCCGTGGGGCCGCGTCGGGCTGCCTGAGGACATCGGGTCGGTAGCGGTCTTCCTATCGTCCGATGGGGCTGACTTTATTACCGGCCAAGTGATCTATGTGGACGGAGGACAAACTGCAAAGATGTCCATACCGCGAGACTGACCCGACACGTGTTGTTCTTGGGACTGGCTGTCTAATGTTCTTGGAAACCCGCCAATACGACACGATACGACGAACGCTGGATCTCAGCGCATCAATGTACCGCCGTTTACATCGATTGTCGCACCGGTAATGAAGCTCGCCGCATCGGAAGCCAAGAACGCGACCGTATCCGCCACTTCTCGCGGTGTACCGATCCGGCGCATCGGGACGCTGTTGGCGATACTCTCGAAAAGCTGCTCATCCCAATCCTTGGTGAGGTCGGTGCGCATCAGAAACGGCGCTACCGCATTTACCGTGACGGCGTATGGAGCGAGATGCGTCGCGAACGACTTGGTCATGCTCATCACTGCACCCTTGGAGGCTGCATAGTGCGCCGCCCCGATCAGTGTGCCGGTGTGGCCGCCAATCGAAGAAATGTTGACGATGCGCCCGCCTCCCTGCTCCTTGAAGATAGCCGCCGCCGCCTGTGAGCAGAAGAAGACGCCTTTCTGGTTGATGTTCTGAACGCGGTCCCACACCTCCTCGGTCGTATCCGGTATGGACACCATCGGAGTGATCCCAGCGTTGTTCACCAGAATATGCAACCCTCCAAGCCGGCGGACCGTTTCAGAGATTAGACTCCGGCAATCAGCGACTTGGGTGACGTCGGTCCGGATGTACACGCTGCGCCGGCCAAGTTCCGCCAGCTCCGAAGCTGCCAGCGAGCCGGCCTCCTCCTGGATATCGCCCACCACTATGTCAGCGCCCGATTCAGCCAAAGCCTGGGCGATCTCACGGCCGAGTCCGCGGGCGGCTCCTGTTACGACTGCAACCTTTCCACTCAACGACGCACTCATGGATCACGATTCTCCTAGAACCAGATTTGAAAGAGTCGAACATTTCCTACAAATGTCAGCCCTTGCTTATCGAGTCTTCCACCATTCATAGTAGCACCAAGATTCGATCTGCCATTGCACCTCCTCCGGCAGCAATCCCGCCAACTCGAACATTAGAGGCTGCTCGCTATGCACCGGTTGGACCGGCAAGCGAAATATGAGCCAGGGACTGCCCGGCCCGTTGGCCAGGTAGTAGCCGGGAACTGTCTCCTGCCTCAGTTCCTGCCCTCTTACCTGGGCGCGCAATGCCATAAGGCCACGGATGTCCCGATGATACCAGTGCGCCCCATCCCTCTTCAGCCGGACGATCAGCGCTAGCGGGCATGGCTCGTGGATGGTAGGGAGGTAAAGCTGGCCGGTCATGGCACGCGCGGCAAATCCGGTAACGTCCGTGCGGTCCGGCGACGGAACCGTCAAGTGGATGGCGTCGGGCGACGTGGCCTGAGTTTCGACCGCCAGTTCCTGGCTATCAGCATTGGCCGGTGCCGACCAAGCCGGCCAACCGGACGTATCCAAGTCCTCTCCGACCTCCAGGACAGCGACCTCAAACGGCCTCAGGGGCAGGAAGACCGTCTCGCCGTGTGAAAATCTGGCGCCGCCGGAGAGCGGCAGCACGCCCCGCCGCGGGTAGCGCTGCCGTACCAGGAAGCCGCGGTCGCTCGGTTGCAGACCGATCCCCGCGTCGAGCCGCACATTGATTCCCGACGCATTGAAGCCCGGATTGCTCACTGTCACTACGGCGTGAGTACCGTCGCCGCCAGCATAGCCATACGCTTCGGCCTTCCAGGGATCTCCAAAAACGGGCCGGGTGTGCAGGTACAGCCGCCAATTCTCCCGCATGAACTGGTACCACTCGGCTAGAAAGTCGAAGTCTTCTTCATCGAATAATCCTAAGTTGCCCCAGGGCTGGGATACCAGGTTGCCTCGGGCCAAATCGAGCACCCAAGCATCCCGCCAGTCATCTTTGCCCAAGCCATTTGCCCAGTTCCCTTCGCCGATCCAGATTCCAAGACTGTCCTGGACGATAAGCGGTGTGAATTCGCCGTAGCGGGCCGCCTGGTCCAGATTCAGGCTTACACTCGACCGGAACATCGGGTTCGGAGGGCTGGCAACGGCCGCCGCCTCCATGCGCAGCCCTTTGTCGAAAATAGTGTCGCCGTACAACATCCAAAAAGGAGACTTATAGCCCCAATACCAGATCAGAAACAGGTCCGGGCAGGCTCGGATTACTATGCGAGCGGTTTCTACCATAGCGTCCATTTGCGCTTCTAGCGAATACTTGCCCGGCAGGTGGCCGTGCTCGGTGCTGTTGCAGTACAGGCGAGCCATGTCGATCTTTATCGCCCGCACCTTGTTCTCTCTGATGTGGTGGAGCAATGCATTGCGGAAGATAGTCCGGTACGGCTCGGCCGCCATGCATAGCTCGCGCTTCGATCTCAAATGATAATTGGAGCCATGAGGAGTGATGCACTCCTGGACCGGCGGATAGTGCCCGCATGATGCCGGCGCGTTATTCGTCGCAAACCACAAGCCGAAATCGACTCCGATCTCGTGCAGGCCCTGGACCAACTTGCCAGGCCCATTGGGGAAGGCATCGGGCTTGAACCAAGTGAGGTCGGAGGACTCATCGGTCCAACCATGGTCGATAATGTAATAGTCGAAGGTGATCCCCCGCGCACGGAGCTCCTTGAGCATTTCGACAGTATCGAGCGCGATTTCCTCGGTTAAGAGAAACATAGGGTCTCTTGGATTGGTATAGTCGTGGAGGCCGAATGGGTCGTAGACGG
This sequence comes from Chloroflexota bacterium, assembly GCA_965220775.1. Lineage (GTDB taxonomy): Bacteria > Chloroflexota > UBA6077 > FW602-bin22 > JBCLEL01. The sequence continues at coordinate 1,802,569 of OZ244845.1, read as the reverse complement.
ATACCCAATTGTCTCGACGCCGGCCGTTCTTGCGCAGATATTCCAGGAAACCTTCACGGGCCGCGCCGCGCTCGGTTACGCCGAATATCGCCGTTTTGCTGGTGGTCAATTGCTCGGGAGCAAGCGTGAAGGCCGGATGGTGCCGCAGGCGAACTCCATCACCTAGCCCCTGATTCACCCCGGCCGGATGCTCAATTGCGCAGTACGCTTCGTCGTCTATCAAGATTGGCAGCCCCTGGCCACCGTCCGACGTAGTGCCATCGATTTCGAATTCTTCCACGTCTACGTCAAGCAGTAGCCGGGGTGATGCGCCCTTGTTCTCGACTTCTATCCTCTTGCGTACGATCGGATCGCCCGCGCGAACCTGATAGTTAAACGCGACGCGAATTTGCTCCGCCTCGTTCTCAGCCCAAAAGGTCGCCCAGATCCAGTGTCGGTCGCCGCCAGAAGCCCAGTCTTTGAGTTGAAAGTCGCTTATATCCTTGGTCGGAGGCCCCACGGTGACGAACTGGTCTGACACTCGACTCATGAACAGGTAGTGCTCGGCTTCGGCCGGAATCATATCGGGTAGCATTTTGTTCAATCGGCCGGCTTGGATAGCTACTAGGTTATCTGCGCCAAAACAGAGCGCGGAGTAGGCGGGATGGCTCGGATCTAAGGTGAATGGCTCTGGCTCGCGCCAGCGGCCGCTTAGCTCGCGGGAGCCGATCTCCTCACCGTTGACAAACAACCTGTAGTACTGCCAGTCCTCGTGGTCATAGCCGCCAAGGCCGAACGCGATTTGCCGGCCGGCGGCATCCGACGGGAGGTTGAATGGAGCTCGAAACCAGCCATAACCTGGCCAGACTGAGTCGACGGGTTCTGTCGCCGCGTTGATGCATTCGACTTCCATCCAGTCTCGGTCGTCGAACTCTGGTTTGTGGTAGCCCTCCCGGAATCCGGCGTCGTCCTCCGGTGGCACCGCCTCGCGATTTCCCGGTGCGTAGCGCCACTGTGGAATGTCGATACGCGTAGTTGCCGAACTGAATCTTAGAGTGACCTCCGCACGTGTGTTCAGGCGCCAGGATCTTCCGGTCCGCTTGTTGACGATTGCCACCGTCCGCAATTTGCCGCCCTCGCGAGAGAGAATACGTTCCACCAATGAGTTGCCGATGTGGATAGCATCGCCTTCCTCCCGAACGTAGCACTCCTCCGATCGCCAGCTTCGTCGAAACATTGCCAACTCCTTAGCTATTGTCGATTCGTCTACGACCGCACCTCGGAGACGAGCGATAGTGACAGTGAGTTGATTCTCTATTAAGATATCGACTAGTCGCCGTGCTATGTCAGGTATTGTACTAATAGAAGGGGTGCAGAGGACTCCATTAGGAAAAAGAAGGTAATGACGGAGTAAAGAGATTCAGTCCAACCAGCACTCGATTTCGGCGGTAACTTCGTTGTGCATAACGCCTAAAAGGAGAGAGACTTGATGTTTGACAAGATATTGACCCGCAACTGGTCGCGTCGTTCGTTTTTGGCCGGATTGGGCGCGGCCAGCGCGTTGCCCATTCTGGCGGCGTGTACTCCGCAAATTGTCACGGAAGAACGGGTCCAAGTCGTCGAGAAAGAGGTCCCGGTCGAGAGGGTAGTGACCCAGATCGTCAGAGAGCAAGTCGAGAAGGTCGTTACCGTCGAGGTTGAGAAGGCCGTTGAAGTAGAAAAGGTAGTGACCGTCGAAGTTGAGAAGGCGGTTGAGGTCATAAAGAGAGAAGTCGTCGAGGTCGAGAAGGAAGTAATCGTCGAGAGAGAGAAGATCGTTACCGTCGCACCGGTGATGATGGAAAAGAAGGTGGTGACCTCTTGGGGTTGGGTCCATTTCTCGACAAGTGAGGACTTCCGAAAGGATGGCCAGCTAATGGGCGAGGCCCTCCTGGAAGACACTGGTATCTCCGAAGAGCACATTCCGGTCGACTACCCGAGGTACATTGACGCCCTCAAGGCGTCGGTCCCGGCCGGAGTCGGGCCCAACGTGTTCGAGAACAACTGGAGCGTCGTCCAACCTATGGGCCGCGAGGAGTTGATCGTCCCTCTACAGGACTATGCATCAGCCGAGTGGGGGTCCGATTGGAAGAATAAGTTCGTCGCCGGTCCCATCGACGAGTTTGAGAAATTCGGCCAGATTGAAGGCAAGGGAAACCACTACCATCTGTCTGTATATGCGCAGGCGCTGGGATTTACCTTTGTCAATCTCGATTTATTCGAAGAGCACGACTTGGAGTTGCCCAAAACGTGGGACGAATACGTAAAAGTCAATGACACGTTTACAGCGGCCGGCGTCCCGGCTCTAGCAATGCCGATGAAGGCCCTTTGGTGGGCCAACTCGTACTGGACTCTCCTGCTGGAAACCGCCGCGCCGGGCTATCGCGACCAGATCGACTGGGAAGGAACTGGAAATTTCGACAGCGACGAATGTCGCGAAGCGCTGAGACTTTACACGACGATCTTCGAAAGAAACTGGACCCAGCCCAACCCGCTAGCCGTCGGCTACCAGGATGCGGTAAAGATGTTCATCGAAAAGAAGATTGCCGCGTGCATGGGCTGGAGCGGATGGTGGGGCTCAGAACGAGCCGGAGAGGCTGGGGGGCACGGTGAGCAGTGGGGCATTGTCGAGCCTCCAGACGGGAAGACGCTCGCGTCATCGGCAGCCGGCTGGGCGATGACTCAGACAGCAGACAAGGACCTCGCCTGGGATCTGATCAATTGGTACGTGGACGGCCCCGGGCAGGATTTCATCGCCAACAGGCCCTCTCCACCGGCCAAGAAGGGCGTTAAGATGGGAAGTGCCTTCCCGAACTTCGACAAGAACGTGATTGCGCCAACTATGGCTATCCTTAACGAAGGCAGGACCATCTTGCGGTGGGCGAAGTGTACGGCTACTGACGAATCGCTCGCCCCGGGAATGCAGGGGTTGATAGATGGTCGTACGACAATCGACGAAGTCTTGGACGAGGCGCAGAATGTCTGGGAGACGAGGTGTAACTAGGAACCAGGAACCGCCACAGCCTCGAGGTTCCCGTCAGCATTACGCGATTGCAAGACCCTGGCCTTTGCCGGCCAGGGTCATCCTAAGAGGGGTCTGATACTTGAGCCACACCCGACTTTGGACTCCGCCGCCGACCTCGCCGACCGGCGTCAAGGTGTCAATTCTCCGATTCATCAGACGCTCCCATCTGACGAATTTTCTCTTCATCCTGCCGGCCGTATCCGTATACCTACTGTACGTGGCCTGGCCTATATTCAGGTTGCTGTACGATAGTGTGTTCAAATGGGATGGTTGGATCGAAGAAACCCGCATAGGCGTCGGCCTGGAGAATTACATCGAGCTGCTGACCAGCGATAAGTGGTTCCTTGCCTCTATCAAAAACAATCTGATCTGGTTTGTCGTCTCCGTCGGGGCAGGATTGGCCATAGGGTTCACCGCAGCCTATATGCTCAATCGGAAGATCAAACTGCGAGATGTCTACCGCACCGCAATCTTCCTACCCTTAACGACGTCTGCCGTGGTGGTCGCATTCGCTTGGGACCACATCTACGAGCCAAACTTGGGTCTATTCAACACCATACTGAGGCCTCTGGGAATCGAGCAGCAATTCCTGGGCGATTACAAGACGGCGTTATTCTGGATCATCTTGGCCGCGGTCTGGCATTCGGCGGGATTCTCGATGGTGATATATCTAGCCGGCTTGCAGACTATCCCTTCGGAGCTAATCGACGCGGCTCTGGTGGATGGCGCCAATGTCTTGCAGCGGATATGGCACGTCGTCATACCCATGCTATGGCCCTCGACCGCTGCACTGCTCATCTTCGGCGCGATCGGGTCCGTGCGCACGTTCGAGTATGTTTTCATACTGACCGACGGGGGGCCCTTCCACGCGACCGAAGTGATCGCTCTCACCATCTACCACGAGGCATTCCGGCACCAGCGGACGGGCTATGCGTCGGCGGCTGCGGTGGTCCTGCTCACCGTGGCGATGATAATCACTTACTTTCAACTTCGCATGTACAAGGGCGCTCACCAGGCATAGAGGAAACCTCCAATGTTCGTAGGAGCAACTCCGTCTAATCCAGCGTCCCCCAGATGGTTATCCAAATCGATTAGGCGCGTGTTGGTCTCGGTGAGTACGCACTCTATTCTCTTCCTAGTCTCGGCACTGTTTCTGATCCCTCTCCTTTACATACTCTCAACCTCGTTCAAAGCACCTGGGGAGCACCTGACCAGCTCTGATTTTCTACCCAGGACGTGGGAATTCGCCAAATACGCCGAGGTGTGGAATAAGGCGAACGTCCTACTTACAGGAAAGAATAGCCTGATAATTACTATTGTGACCACGGGCATCGGTCTTGTGCTGGCATCACTGGCGGCTTACGGATTCTCGCGGCTAGAGATTCCCGGGCGAGATTTCTTTTTTCTGCTCATCCTAACCGGTCTCATGCTGCCGTCCGCGACGTTGATCGTGCCGCTATTCAGGATGAACCTTTGGCTGGGAGCACTGAACACTTACGCTGCCGTCATAGGACCTTACGTGGCACTGGGTCTACCCTTTTCCATTCTGCTGATGAAGTATTACTTCGACACGCTTCCGCGAGAGATCGAGGACTCCGCTCTGGTAGACGGCGCCAACCGGCTGACGATCTACCTGGCGATCACTCTGCCTTTAACCCGGCCAATCGTCGGAACGATGGCGATCTTCATCGCGATGGGAACGTGGAATGAGTTCCTGCTGGCGATGCTATTCTTAACCGATCCGGCGATGAGAACGCTGCCCCTCACAATAATTCAGTACACCAGCCAATACTTCTTTGCGTGGGAACATATCTTCGCTCTGCTGGTCATGATGACTTTGCCTGTCGTCTTACTGTTCCTGGTATTACAGAAGCAGTTTATTGCCGGACTCACCAGCGGCGCCGTAAAAGGCTAGGGCTTCGCCTCTGCTCAGGGAATTACACGTCTTAAAGTCTCGCTGCCCACGTTGTCCCTATGCTCCTCCTCCTGGCAACTTCGCCATTCACGGGCATTCGAGCCCACCCTATAGCCGGCGATAGAGGCGCCCAAGAACGCGGCGCAAAGGGCATGGACGGATCGACTCGCGTGCCGCGCTGATAGAATAGCGCCGCCTACCTTACCGAAAACGCGCCTGGCAAGTCATTCGAGCCAATCGCGATAATCTGGCTGCGGAGGAGAGTGATCATGACGGATACAGGGCTCGCCTGCGTCTTTTCTGTAGAGCCGAATGTCCCGATAGAAATTGCTGACTTTCCGCTCCCCGAAGTAGAGCCGGATGCCATCCTGGTGCGCATGACCATCGCCAACATTTGCGGATCAGACCTGCACGTCTGGCGTGGTGAGATGTCGGCTCCGTTCGAGACCGCGCCGCCAGGATACGTTTATGGCCACGAGGGGACCGGACAGATCGCGCGACTGGGCCGCAACATAAATACGGACTCGCTCGGCCGGCCGATCCAGGAAGGCGATCGGGTCGTGTTCGCGTATTTTTTCCCTTGCACCCGCTGCTATGCCTGCTTGGACGACAGGCCCAACGCCTGCCCTACCCGGAGCAGTCGATTCAGTCCAAGAACGGTTGCCCAACCACCGTACTTCACCGGCACGTTCGCTCAATACTATTACCTGCGACCCGGTCACTACGTCTTCAAGGCCCCCGACGACTTGAGCGACGAGCTCTTGGCGCCGGCCAACTGCGCCCTTTGCCAGGTCATTCAATCGTTCCAAGAGGCCGGCCTTCGCCTGGGAGACACCGTCGTGCTGCAAGGCGCCGGCGGCCTTGGCCTGTATGGCGCGGCCGTCGCCCGCGAGATGGGCGCCGGACTGATAATCTCTATCGACCGTTTGAGCGCTCGATTAGAGATGGCAAAGAGGTTTGGCGCAGACGTCGTTATCGACGCATCGGAGATCAGCAAGCCCGAGGACCGTATCGCCAAGGTAATAGAGCTCGCGGACGGCGTCGGCGCCAACATCGTCGTCGACCTCGCCGGCGTGCCGGCTGTGATTCCCGAAGGACTGGATATGCTGCGACAGGGTGGCGTCTACGTCGAAGTCGGCAGCATCTGGCCCACCACGATAGGGATAGAACCGCAGAAGCTCGTATTTGGCAATCGTCGCATCGTAGCGATGAGCCATTACCATCCACGGATCCTGCCGCAGGCGTTAGGGTTCCTGTCTAGAAACAAGGATCGACTTCCGTTCGATGAGATGCTTTCTCACAAGTACCCATTGGCCAGAGTCAACGAGGCATTTGAGGCAGCCGACTGGGCGCGCGCCTCCGGCGACTCCACGAAAGTCATCCGCGCCGCGCTGACTCCTTGGGCCTGAGAAAGGGCATCGTTCACCCGCAAATGCCGGGCGTCGTGCGGCGCCCTTCAAGGAGAGACCATTGAGAATTCCTGAAATCTCCACAATCACGTTAATTGGATCGGGTCTTATGGGGTGGCAGATTGGGCTTGTCTGCGCCAAATCGGGCTACATCGTCCGGCTCCACGACATCAGGAGCGAGGCGATGGAGAGCGCGAGACAGCACCAAGCGGCAAAGCTGGACGAGTGGGCCGCCGCCGGCGAAATGGACGAGCCGGCTTCAGCCGTATTGGATCGCATAAGCTATCATCCAACTGCCGCCGAAGCCGTCGCCAGCGCTCAGTTCGTGCTAGAAACGGTAACCGAGGATGTTGAGATCAAAAGGCAGGTCTTCTCCGATTTGGACCGGATCTGCCCGCCGGCCATACCCATTGCCACGAACAGTTCGTCGATCCAAAGCTCCCGATTGGCCGGCGGACTCGAGAACCCCGAACGTGTGCTAAACATGCACTTCTTGAACCACCCCTGGTTGCGCCCGTACGTCGAGACGATGACCTGCGGTCAGACCCGCGAGGAGCATCTGGAGCTTGCCCGCCGGTTGGGCAAGAGCCTCGGATTGGCCTCGGTACGCATCCACGGCGAGGTTCAGGGATTCGTATTCAACCGCCTATGGCGCGCGATCAAGAAGGAAGCTATGTTCTTGGCGGACGAGGGTTTAGCTTCGGTCGATGACATCGACCGCGCATTCATGATCGGCCTGAGGGCGGAGAAGGGTGTGTTTCAGATGATGGACCGGGCCGGCCTTCACATCCAACTGGCCATCGAGAAGCAATGGTTCGGGGAATCGGGAGACGAGAGCGACCGCCCGCGGGCTGTCCTCACCGACAAGGTAGAGCGTGGCGAGCTCGGAATGCCCTCTGGAAAGGGGTTCTACAGCTACCCCAACCCGTCATACGAAGCGCCTGGCTGGATATTCGAGGGAGACGACTAGAACGCTTGACGGATCGCCGGCCCCGGCAATGTGCCGCGCGGGATTGCTTCAGCAGCCTCTTCAGAGACGGGCCTGGACCGGCACCGGCAGCTTGAAGAACCGGACAGCGTTCTCGCCCATGATCTTGGACTTCACGTGGGCCGGCACTGGGATATTGAACACCGTCCTAGGATGATCGAAGTCGTGGTGGGGCCAGTCCGAGGCGAACATCACACTGTCCTCACCGTCAAACAGGTTGATTAGCGTCACCACATCCGACATGTCGGCCGGCTCCTCGATCGGTTGCGTCGAGAATGCGAACTGCCTCTTGATGTACTCGCTTGGACGGTCGCTAAGGTAAGGCACCTCCCGCCGGCGTTCGCTGTACTCCTTGTCTAGTCGCATCATCATGAACGGCACCCACGAGATGCCGACCTCCTGAAAGCATACCCGCAGGTTTGGAAAACGGACCGGCACCCCGGTCGAGATCATGTGTGTCAGGTTCGCCATTATCGAGAAGGGATGCGCCAGGGCATGTCTGGCAAATTCGGTGTCGAACTGCTCCAACTGGTAGGGGAACGCGTTGTGCGTACCGCCAACGGCGTGAAGAATCAAGGGCAGATCCATTTCCTCGGACGCTTCGAAGATCGGATCGTACTTGCGGTTGCCGTAGAGCGGATAAACGCCGCAAGTCGGCAGGTATACGCCCACGATCTTCTCCTCTTTGCCCAATTCAAGAATCTCCCGTGCCGCGCTCGCCGGATCTTGGGGAGCGGCGAGAAGAGCGCCGTAGAGCCCCTCGCTGCGGGTGAGCCACTTGTCGATCAACCAGCGATTGTAAGCGCGGGCCAACGCCTCGGCGTACTCGGCCTGCGCTATCAATGCGAACTTGAGGAAATGATCGGGAATGAGAATACCTACGTCGATTGAGAGATCATCCAGCTCTTCGCGCATCTGCTCTGGAGTGTAGACCATCCGGCGGTTTATCCCGCCTGGAAAGCTGGGTGTATACCCGCCGCTGCCCGGACCGCCGGGCGAGAATCCTGGTATGTCCAGGTAGCGCTCTGGGACATCTTTGATGGACTCCAGCGACTTACGCCAGGGCATATCGCAGTACTCCATCAAAGCGCCGGGCGTCTCATGCAGATGAACGTCAACGTCTGCGATGAATGTGTCCTCTAGACGAAGCCGGCTCTCAACAACTGCCATCTTATAGTTCCACCCGATACAGAATCTTTGGATCGTCCCAGCGAGACAATTCCTGGATCGTATCATATCCTATACCGGCGAATTACAAGAGGAGCTATCAGACGTGAACAGCGGTAGCAGCGAGCGACGGTCCGGAAGAGCTATTGACATTCTGCGTGAGCTAGTAGCTATAGAAAGTGTGAACCCCTATTTCCCAGGTGGTGAACAGGCTGAAGTGAAGATGAGCGAATACTTGGGCGATTTCTTCCGGGGGCTCGGTTTGACTCCACATTTCCAGGAAGTCTTGCCCGGCAGGGCGAACACTTGGGCCGCACTGGAAACTCCGCGCGCTCTCCGGACTTTGCTATTCGAGGCCCACATGGACACCGTAACTCTGGAGCCGGTCGGCGCCCAATTGCTCCAGCCTAGGCAGGAAGACGGAAGGCTCTATGGACGCGGCTCCTGCGATACCAAGGGCTCACTCGCCGCAATGCTGGCTATGTTCGAAGCGCTGGTCGAAGAACGAAACGAACTGAACGTAAACATCATAATGTTGGGTATAGTTGACGAAGAGCACAAAATGCGAGGCATCGAGACGTTTGCCACCCAGGGGCCGCGAGTCGACGCCGCTGTTGTCGGCGAGCCTACAGAGTTGCACGTCGTCAGCGCCCACAAGGGCATGACCCGCTGGCGGTTACACACGATTGGAAGGACCGCCCACTCGTCTCGACCAGAGCTGGGCGACAACGCGATTTACCAGATGATTTCTTGCGTCCAGCGGATACTAGCGGCATATGAACCAATCTTGAGCGGCCGATCCCATCCGCTGCTCGACAAACCAACTCTCACCATCAACACCATCCACGGTGGGACCGCCGTTAACATAGTCCCCGGTAGCTGTGTCATCGAGATCGACCGGCGAGTGCTGCCGAATGAGGACTACGCCCAAATTACGCCGGAGTTGCACCGAATCGTGCAAGACATACAAGGAATTAATCCGGAGTTGAAAGTAGAGATCGAGGACCCGTTCGAAGAGCTACCGGGAATCGATACCCAGATTGATTCTGAAATCGTGCGGGTGACAACCAAAATCGCCGGCGAGATGTTTGGGCACTGGGACGCCACCGGCGTACCGTACGCAACTGACGCCGGCTGGCTGGCCCACGCCGGCGTACCGGTCATCGTACTTGGACCAGGGGACATCGCCCAAGCACACACTGACAATGAGTTCGTCGAAATAGCCCAAGTCGAAAATGCGGTCGAACTCTATCGCCAAATCGCTCTCGCCTATCCAGGATAGAGTGAGCTCGCTGTTCGTAGTGCCGTAGGTGCAGAGTATGACCCAAGAGCCCAGAAAATATTCGGCCCACCAACTCGAATCGTTCGTCCGGCAGGTATTGGGCAAACTGAGAGTCCCAGACGAGGATGCCGGCTTCGCGGCTGAGGCTCTGGTTCACGCCGATCTCCTCGGCGTCGACTCGCACGGCGTCCGAAGGTTGGAGGCCCATCCCGGATTTCTGCCCGGCCTCGAGAAGGGGCTGATCAATCCCACTCCAAAAGCTCGGGTCATAAAGGAGTCCGCTGCGACGGTCCTACTCGACGGTGACAACGGTCTCGGTGTAGTAGTTGCCACCAAGGCGATGCATCTCGCAATAAGAAAGGCCGCCGCGGCCGGCGTCGGAGCCGTGGCGGTGACGAACACCCATCATCTCGGTATCGCATGCCACTACGCCATGATGGCGCTGGACCACGGGATGATCGGAATTGCCATGACCAACGCCTACCCGCAGATGGTACCAACCGGGGGAGCCAGCGCATCGCTTGGTACTAACCCGATCAGCATCGCGGCGCCTTCAGGCGACCGGCCCGCATTCATTCTGGACATCGCCAGCAGCGTCGTATCCTACGGGCGAATCGATCTAGCGCGCCAAGACGGCGCTTCGTTGCCGGACGGTTGGTTGGTCGACAAGGACGGAAGACCAACCAACGATCCCATCGATATAGAGCGCGGCGGCGCGCTTTTGCCGCTCGGCAGTAGGCCGGAGTTGGGCAGCTACAAGGGGACCGGCCTCGCGATTATGGTGGACGTTCTTTCCGGCGTTCTCTCCGGTGCCGGATACGGCTCTATTCTCGATCCAAGCAGTTGGACCACCGGCCATTTCATGCTCGCAATCGACATCGAGGCTTTCCGGCCGTTGGTCGACTTCCGAAGAATGATGGATGCCATGGTAGACGCGCTAAGGTCGACTCCAACGGTCGCCGGTGTGGAACGCGTAACGTTGCCCGGCGAGCGCAAACTGGCGACCAGAGCCGAACGCAAACGCGCCGGCATAGCGTTGTCCCCGCCAGTCGTGGAGTCACTGACAAGGGTCAGCCGGCGGTACGACGTACCGTTGAGATCAAGCTGACCCTACGGCGGACAACTCGTCCACTCGTCTGACGAGCCTGCCAGGACCTGTCCAATGTCCGCAAACCGGACAGGGTCGTTGGTACGAGGATAGACGGTTCCCGTCACGCCCGCGGGTCTCGTCATTCCGGCTCCCCACCTCGTCATTCCGGCCCCCCATTCGTCATTCCGGCGAAGGCCGGAATCCAGAGGGGCGGGGGGAGGCAAGACCGCCGCCAGTCTTCGTACGAAAGCATGTCCCGGACTCCGATCCCGGATGAATGGTTCCCGCCACCGAATTCGTCATTCCGCCGATCGAAGGCCTGCCCCGTACCCCGATGCGGGGCCGGAATCCAGGCGAGGCGAAAACGACCTTCTCCCTCTCCCCTTGGGAGAGGGCTGGGGTGAGGGTCAAGGCCGGAATCCAGGGGAGGCATGGGAGACGCCAATCACACTCGAACACTTCCGCAAACTTGCGCCCCCATTCTCATACCTTCGTATGCCGGCGGCAACCAGCGTAGGCTTTGATACGGAGTTGGGTGCATCATCCCCCCGCAGAATCGATCAACCTTGGAAAGACCCGGCAAGTTTGCACCCAAAAGGCACACACGTTGGCGTCGATACGGTCAATCGGCAAAAGGAAAATGCGCTAACCTGATATCCTATAGACAGAGTCTGGAAATACGTACATAGACGCGCTGAGGTGATTTGAGAATATGGGAAAGAGTCTGACACACAAGATCCTAGAATCCCACTTGACCGATGGCGAATTGAAGACAGGCGAAGAGATCGGCATCCGCGTCGATCAGGCGCTTATCCAGGACATCACAGGCACAATGGTCATGCTGAACTTCGAAGCCATGGGTCTGCCGCGAATCAGAACCAGGGTCGCCGTGGCCTATGGCGATCACAATGTTATCCAAGTGGATCAGCGCAACACCGAGGACCACATTTACTTAGCCAGTTCGGCCAAGAAATATGGAATCTGGTGGGGCAAGCCATCGACGGGCATCGGGCACCAGATTCATCAGGAACACTTCGCGGTACCCGGAGAGGTCGCGCTGGGCGCCGACAGCCATACGCCTCACTGCGGCGGTATCGGAATGATCGCGATTGGCGCCGGCGGCCTCGACATTGCGGTGGCCATGGGAGGAGGTCCTTACTTCTTCACGATGCCCAAGGTCGTGAACGTTCAGCTGAGTGGCCAATTGGGGCCCTGGTGTACGGCCAAGGATGTCATCATGGAACTGCTCCGCACGATAACTGTGCGCGGCGGCCTGGGCAATATCTTCGAATACACCGGACCGGGCACGCGCACGCTTAACGCTCAGCAGCGTTGTACGATAACTAACATGGGCGCTGAGTTAGGCCTTACTACGTCCATATTCCCATCCGACGACGTAACACGCGAGTTCTTCGAGCTTGTCGGCCGCGGACAGGATTGGCGCGAAGCGCTCCCCGATTCCGATGCTGACTACGACGATTCGATCCAACTTGACCTCTCCAAAGTCGAACCCCTTGTGGCAGTACCAAGCAACCCGGACAAGGGCGTGCCGATATCGCAAGTCGAAGGCACCGAGATACACCAAGTTGCTATCGGTAGCTGCACCAACGGCGCATACATGGACTTGAAATCGGCGGCTCGTATCATGAAGGGCCGCCAAGTGCATCCATCAATCGATTTCGTTATTCACCCCAGCAGCCGTAAGGACCTTGTCGAGTTGACCCGGGAAGGTTTGCTCACCGACCTGATCGACGCTGGTGTGAACGTTGCCGAATCTACCTGTGGTTTCTGCATCGGAACGGGGCACGTGCCGGCGGCCGGCACCAAATCGCTGCGGGCGATAAACCGCAACTTCAAGGGGCGTTCCGGCCTGGCCGAAGACGAAGTCTACCTCTCTAGCTCCGAAGTGGCGGCGGCAAGCGCAATTGCCGGAGTGATCGCCGATCCGCGAAAGCTGGATATCGAACCACCCAGCCAAGACCTCCCATCTCGATTCTCCCAAGAGAACCCTGGCCTTGTTCCCCCGGCATCTGAACAACAAGCAGCGGAACTTACGGTGATACGAGGGAGCAATATCCAGCCCGTGTCGGTCATTCCACCAACCTCCGGCGACGTCCGAGGCGGAGTCGTAATCAAGGTTGGGGATGACATTTCCACCGATCACATAATGCCGGCCGGCGCCCATATCCTGCCATTCCGATCGAATATTCCCAAGCTATCCGATTTCGCATTCGGCCGCATAGATCCCGACTTCCCCGATCGAGCCCGTCGCGAGGGCGGCGGATTCATTGTCGGAGGTTCAAACTACGGCCAGGGCAGCTCGCGGGAGCACGCCGCAATCGTCCCTATGTACCTGGGCGTCAAGGCAGTATTAACGAAGAGCTTCGCTCGAATTCACCGTGCCAATCTGATCAACTGGGGGATCTTGCCCTTGCAGTTCTCCGATCCCGTTGACTATGACAGCATAGAACAAGGCGATCAGCTCACGATCCCGAACATGCATAATCTCCTTGATGAAAATGCCGAGTCCCTAGAAGTGCGAAACGAGTCCAAGGGAATCACCATTGTCACGACAATCACGGTGACTCCGAGAGAACGCGCTTATCTGCAGGCCGGGGGTAAGCTAGCCTATACGAAGTCGCATCCTTCCGGGGCTTAAGAGCCACGTAATGGTGGTGTACCTGGGCGATACAGACGTCTGCCGGAGGGATTTCCCGGCGCAAGAGCCCATTGCCCGTACGTCGGACAGGAATAGGTTTTCCGCCAAGACTCTCACATGCCTCGCTATCGTCGTCGCGGCAATTGTCGCAGGCTGTGCCGGCGACCTCTTACCTCGACCTGAATCAGTAGCTGACGTGCAGACCCCCTCGCCCATGACTGTCGCGACCGCAAGTCCTACCGCTGAGCCTACCGAGGCAGCATCACCAATCTCTACCGATACTGCGGAACCGCGCACGCCGGCACCGCGCCCGACCTCGACTGCCGTCGATATCGATAGGACAGCGACCCCCGTCGAACCGTCACCAGTCCCGGCGACTCCCTCGGTCACGACGACGCGCGTTCCTGCGACTCCCTCGGTCACGTCGACAGGCGTCCCTGCGACTCCAACGGAAGCGCCGGCGGAAATTGGGACGCCCGTTGTTTTCGGCAATGAGATCGAGTTTCCCGGCGCCGTGGCTGTGATCGTCAGTGTCGGTTGTGCCGATTGCGAAGGCGGGACCGTGGGGTTGATCCGGGTCCACGAAGACCCGGATGGAGAGATATTGGTGGACTCGTTGTTTTCGATTGACAGCTTGGACCTGCCTCCGCGTTCGGTCGTCGCTGACGGCGAGTCTCTCGAGGAGGAGCCATACATCCTGGGCGCGCCCGCGATTAGTAGAGATGGCGCCGAAGTGGTCGTCGGAATCTGCACGCGCGGACGCTGCGGACCCGATACCGCTGCGGTCACCTCCGACGCCCAAGTAGCTGCGTACCGCTCGGTTGACGGCGGAGTCAGCTGGTCAAAGCTAGTGGACCTAGACGGCGCGTATGAAATCGTCGAGGTGGTAAGAGAAGGCATCATTGTTTATGGACCGCTAGGTAGCGATGAGTCGACGCCGGAGTTCACAGTCTATCCCGGCGGCGAGAGAGTGCGTCCGCCCTGGGCAGGGGGCGGTCCGATCACGTTGCAGGACCGAAAACTAATTTGGCAACAGAGAACTGACCCGAACCTATTACGGCGCGGTGATGGCAGCGCGTTCATGTCTCTCGGTCTTCCGAATGACACGACTCTACTGGATTTCGTACAGAGCCCCTTCAACGACCAGATCGCTGTCCTCTGGACAGTGTCACAACAGACCATCATTGGACTTGTAGACTCTGAAGGACAGCTCACGCAATCGATCAATTTCCGCGACCGAATGGTTGCGGTGGGTGGATGGCTGACCGCCGGCCAGCTGATTGTCACCGCAGACTTCCCCAAAGACCAACTCGAGACGCAGGCGGTCGAACCTTATGCCGGCGCCCTTCCTGGGGTTCTCGATCTCGATAGCGGAAATATGCAACCAATCTCGAGCCCGTTTGCCGAAGCCGAGTTTCAACAGGGGCGCAGCGAAGTAGTAGCGACCGTAAGGGGCCCCTTTGCGCGCGTGGTGAACACCGGCGGCTGCCTGAATCTTCGGGCCGAACCAACTCTGGACGCGGAGATCCTACGTTGCTTGGCCGACAACGTGCTGCTGCTGGACACCGGCGAGACCGCACGCGGTGCCGACGTAACCTGGCTTAGGGTCGTCGCTCCGCTGGGCCTCGAGGGTTGGGCGAGTACGGCCTTCCTGGAACGTTAGTCGTTCACCGTTATTGCCGGCCCGACGCGCATACTTAATCGAACCGGCTTCGTCCCACGAACTTCAGTGGGGATGTCAGCTATTTCTCGGTGGACTCCGATTGGACTTGGTTGACCTTACCGGCAGACGCCGCCCCGTTCCGCCGCCGGCGCAAGAGCCACCTGAGGCCAAATAGTAGTGGCACCCATATGGGAATAAACACAACCACCCAAATCAGAACATTCACGATGGCGCGCGCGGTTGAAATCAGACCACGAACTGCCGAAGTTGCGACGTCCGTAACATTCCACCCGGCCACCAGCAGTGGTTTCGCCCGTTCGGTCGTTGAGATCTGAAGATTGATCAACGACAAGGACGTCGTCTGGCGCAAGAATCGCAATCTTCCCTCGGCGCTCTCGATTCGATAGCGGACATTCTCAAGCTCGCGCTGAACATTGAGGGTCTCCTCCACTGTCTCGGCGCGGGTAAGCAGATCGAGATACTTTGCCTCGGACGCCGTGAGTGAGTTTAGACGCGCCTCCGTATCTATGAACTCTTCCGTCACGTCTCTCGCGGAAGTCTGCTCATTCTCGACATTGTTCGCCCACTCGCGGATCTGGGCCAAGACGGCGTCGAGACCCTCGCTAGGCACGCGGAACGACATGTTGGCGCGTTCCTCGTCTCCCGCTCCAAATCTGCTTGAGTGGACGACGAATCCTTGCTGTTCAGCGACCAAAGCAGTGACCCGCGAGACGACCGTGTCGACATCATCGACGACAATGCTCATGTCGGCATTGCGCACAATCTTTCGCTCCATGGGAGCCGCGGCATCGCCACTGGCGGACATCGCATCGGACGATGCCGGCCGCGGGGCCCGCAACGCGACCTCTTTCATGACCTCCTTCTCGACCACAACTTCGCGCACCACCTCCAATTGCTCCGCTTGACAACCGAAAAGCGCCACCGACATCAATAGAAGCCCGAAGATGGCTACCACGATCCATATTCTTGCCTTCAGCATTATTCTGTCCTCCCGGACGCCGAGTCCCTACGTACGCGTCTAGTATTATGTGTCTGTTACTGATAACTAAGACGGAATTCGACCCAAGTTAGTTCCAAAGTATAGATCAAATGCTAGAAACCACATTTTTCAGTAGGTCTGGATGTTGGGATAGAATCATCGCATATCAATAAGACGTTTGACATAGGTTAAGCGATACTCGAGATCCGGAGTGGCAATGAAAACTCTAAATGACAAGGTCGCGATCATCGTTGGCGCGAGCAGCGGAATGGGCAGAGCCTGCGCGCTGGCTTTCGCGCAGGAGGGCGCCAAGGTATGCGCCCTGGCTCGTCGCGAGAAAGAGCTTTCCGATCTGGAGAATGAAAGTCGTGACGCCGGCGGCGAGATTTTCAGCCGGACTCTCGACGCTCGCGACAGGCCGGCGGTGATGGCGGCCGTCGAGGAGACTCTGGAACGCTACGGGAGAATCGACATACTGCTGTACGCGACCGGCATAAACGTAAAGAAGCGAGACGTGGCTGTGATCGAGCCGTCCGATTGGTACGCGATTATCGACACCAACCTCAACGGCGCATACAACTTTGTCCAGGCGGTCCTGCCGGCGATGCGTCGGCAGCAAGACGGCCAGATCATAATGATCTCGTCGGTCTCGGGAAGATGGACCGATTTCTCCGGATCCGCTTACCAGGCGAGCAAACACGCGCTCAACGGTCTTACCCACGCGATTACTTTAGAGGAGCGCAAGAACGGCATTCGCGCCACCACGATACTTCCGGGGCTTTGTCACACGCCAATTGTCGACTCGCGGCCAATCCCATTGCCCGACGAGATCAAAGCTCAGATGATGAAGACCGAAGACATAGCCGCCGCCTGCGTATTCGCAGCAAGCCTGCCGGCTCGGACATACGTAGCGGAGATGGTCTTGTACCCCACCGCGCTGCAAGGCATGGGCGAAACTATAGTCAAGTAACGGAATCACGCCACGAAGACGTAGCTAGACCCGCGACATCTCCTGCACGACGTTGACTACGGATTCACCGCGAAAGTATCGGTTCAAGTTCGCAACCATCACGTCGAGCCGGCGGTCGATGGTCTGCGCCGTGCTGCCAGATGTATGCGGCGTCATAATGACGTTGTCCAAATCGGCGAATGGGAATCGCGATGGCGCAACGCATTCGTTAGTCTTCGGATAGTGCCACCAAGGATCGAGCGCGGCGCCGGCAAATACCTTGTCCCGCAACGCTTCGTATAGAGCTTCTTCGTCGACGATCTCTGCCCTCGCCGGGTTGATTAGAAACGCCGTCGGCTTTAGCAAGCTCAGCTCTCGCTCGCCCAACATACCTCGTGTTTCGTCGCTGTATGGAGCCGATATGACGACGAAGTCGGACTCTCCAAGAAGCCGGTCCAAGTCCGAAGTTCCTCCGATCCAGTCTATCTGCAACGACTCTTTGACATCGTCTGGTACGGGGAAAGCGTCGAGCGCAATCCGGCGCATATTGAAACCGGAAGTGAGCTTGGCTACCGCCTTGCCAATCCGGCCCAATCCGATGATGCCAATCGTCTGGCCGCCAAGCTCAGGAAAGAAAGGATAGCCAAGAGCCGGGAACAATTTCCAGTTACCCTGGCGTATGGTCCTATCGGCTACGAGCAGCTCGCGAGCAAGTGCCAGACACATCATGACTACGTACTCTGCTATTCCCTGCTCGTGCTCGTAGCAGTTTGCGACTAGGACGCCATCCGGGATTGCGGTGGCGTCCATCTTGTCCCAGCCGGCACCGGGCATCTGGATCAATCGGAGATCACCTGCCGCTTCCCCCATCGCTTTGGACCAGTGGCTAGTTAGCGCAATCTCAGCCCCAGGTAGGAGGGGACAGGCGTCTTCCTCGCGAAAAGTAGGCGATGCCGCGATTTCCACGGGTACTATCAAATTATCAGCCAACCACTGGCGCCGATCGTTCAAGAAGGGGGTAACCATTACAATCTTGACTGCCATCAATAACTCCTCAACTCATTGTCTGCTGCGGTAGAGAGATCGCCTTCACTCTGTCGCAAATGTCCCAGCGCCGTCAGAGCTTGGCTCGAACCGGGCATCGAATTGTTTCGGCGCCCATCTCTCGGCAGAGGCATTAAACACGAATCCAAGAGGTATTATGCACTACCGGGCGCCGGTTGGAACACCGAGCAAGGACGGCGTAACTGTTCAGACTTAGGGGGACCAGTCTCGTGAGTGTCATTGGTACCAGAATGTGCCCTCCAATCAACCTCGATGCCGGCTCTCCACCGGCGAAACGTGCCGAATTGTAGACCGATGGCCGATGGCGGAATGAGAAAATGTAGCGCGGTCGAAGACTTCGCGAGGCGAGGGGCTTGTCCCCCGCAGGGGTCGGGGTGGGGCGTAGCAGAATCCGCCGCGCCAATTCGCTGTACCAAGCCACAACTCCCGCTTTTCATACCTTGGTGTGCCGGCGCACCAGCCGGCATGAGCGATTGCTATGAAAATAGTTATCCCCTTCCACCGAATTCGTCATTCTCGCGGAAGCGGGAATCCAGAGGGGAAGGGTGGCGCCAACCACACCCAAACACCTCCAACGACCAGGTCTCATTTTCATACCTTGGTGTGCCGGCACCAGCCGGCGGCATCGCCCGAGACAACCGAGGGTTGTAGCGCTGGGGCTTGTCCCCAGCTGGGGAAGGGGGCCCGGACGACACCTGTCCATTCGTCATTCCCGCGACTCCGATCCGGGGCCGGAATCCAGGGAAGGGCATGTCCCGGACTCCGCCGGCCGGCGCACCCGTGCCACATTGAGTAGCTATGGGCAGTTCCGCCACAACCTACGGTCCTAGTTCGATCACAATTCGTGCAAACGCGCCAGGCACATAATCAGCGATACATGTCCCGGACCCCGATCCGGGGCCGGAATCCAGGGGAGGGGCGGCCGGCGCACCCGTGCCACATTGAGTCGCTATGGGCAGTTCCGCCACAACCTACGGTCCTTGTTCGATCACAATTTGCAAACGCGCAGCACAAATTACGCTCAAATCTGAACGTTACAGGACAGAGGGCTCGTTCGTCGACCGCGGCTCGGTCATAATATCGAAATAGCACTGTATGTAAGTTAAACTCTGAACGAGCACAAGAGCGCACATTGAAGGATGGGATACGATTTGGCTGAGCGAGTAGTAGTCGGAATGAGCGGAGGAGTCGATAGCGCGGTATCCGCCGCCATTCTCAAGGAGCAGGGGTACGACGTTATTGGCGTGACATTGAATCTTGCCCCCAAGACGGATGAGGATGAAACTCTTGCCCGCGAGGATGCATGCTGCACACTCGCATCGGTGGAGGATGCCCGCCGAGTTGCCGATCGTATCGGCATTCCTTACTACGTCCTAAACATGCGCGAACACTTCGAAGAGCACGTGATCAAGGATTTTGTGGACGAATATCGCCGCGGACGTACCCCCAACCCGTGCATCAGGTGCAACGACCATGTGAAGTTCGGAACCGTTCTGATGCGGGCGACTGCGCTGGACAGTAAACTCGTCGCGACCGGCCACTATGCCAGGATCGGCTACGACGGGGATTCGGCCAGGTACACCCTTGCTCGCGGCGTTGACAGAAACAAAGACCAGTCATACGTGTTGTACGTCCTCACCCAGGGGGAGTTGAGCCGCACGATCTTCCCCCTCGGTGGCATGACCAAAGACGAAACACGCAAAAAGGCGCGTCAACTGAGACTACCGGTTGCCGACAAAGTCGAGAGTCAGGATATCTGCTTCATACCTGACCGCGACTACCGGCGGTTCTTGAGGGAAAAGGCTCCAGACCTTGCCCGTCCGGGTCCGGTCGTCGACTTGGACGGCCGCGTCGTTGGCGAGCATCAGGGAGTGGCGTTCTTCACTGTGGGTCAGAGGCGAAACCTCGGAGTCCAATCTACCGTGCCGCTTTACGTCATCGAAATCGATGCCTCGCGCGACACGGTAGTAGTAGGGCCGGCGGATGCCCTGCTCAATCGTCGACTGATTGCCTCGGACGCCAACTATGTAGCTGTGCCCCCTGACACCGGGCCCATCGAGTGCTACGCCCAAATTAGATCCCGGATGGAACCTGCGCTGGGCACCCTCCGTCCAACCGGAGAGCACTCGTTCGAGTTCGAATTCAATGAACCGCAGAGAGCGATCACGTCTGGACAGGCGATAGTTTGCTACAAGAATGACACAGTTCTCGCCGGCGGCGTGATCGAGCGCAGCATATCTCCCACCCCGAGGCCGGCCTACGACGCAAGTCCGGCCGGAGTCGTCTGATCTACCGACGCAACCCCCAACTTACCGCCTGGCAGCACGCGCGCCCCTGAACCAAGTAAACGTCAGGAACCCCAGGCCGATCGCCACTCCTAGCGACGCGAATGACTGAGTCAGAGGCAGAGTGAGCAAATACACTGCGTCTTGTCGGAAGAAGCCGGCGCCCAACCGGCCGAGAGAGAACAAAGATGACACTGGTCCACAACAAGAGCGCCGGGTGGAGCCGTACGTTCGCCCACCTCCACAAGATCGCCGCAACAGAACAAGTCCCAAATCTATCTCGTAACCGGCGGCCGGATGTACCGCACCGCCGCCGCCGGCAAGAGACTCCGGATGCGTGTAGATCACGGCCCACGGCAGACGCGAGGGAACACCGGAGTGTTCACCGTTTAGAAACTCGCCAAACAGCGCGATGCCATGGCCCGCCAGCAAACCCAGTCCGGCGGAATCTGCCACCAACGAGAGGGACCGAATGCGCCGGCGCAGGTACAACCATCCTGCGATTCCCCCGCCGATGATTCCGCCATAGGAGACCATACCGCCCTCGGTGATGAAGGGAATCAGCCAGGGACGCTGGGAATAGAACGGCCAGGAGTCCAAGACGTGCAGAAGCCTTGCGCCGGCGAGGCCCACCAGGACCGCCAAGAGAATCCCGTTCAGTAACGGGATAATGGGAATGCTCCCGCAACGGGAGCGCCCGATCGTAATCGCGACTCCCGCCGATAAACCCAACCCGGCCATTAGACCCTGCCAAGCTAGAGCAAGAGGGCCTACCGAGGCAATAACGGGATCAATGTGGATCTGAATCAACTGCACTTCCGCTGGTGGACATCACCTACAGGCCGTATAGGTGCCCCGATGGGACCGATGGAGATATGAGGAGAGCTTAGTGCTCAGGAAGAAGATGCCATTGCCTACCGGCCACGACTCGTCGAGACGACAATCCCGCGGCAACATCCAAAAAAAGGAGGAAGGCCCGTCGGCCCTCCTCCTTCGATTCTGCGAATCTACAAGAACTGCCTAGTCGACGTAGGTGGCGCCGAACTCCTCGCAACTCTTGTCTAGCGTCGGCCAACCACTCCTTGGTCCGTTGTCGTTGTAACTCTCGATCGCCTCGCGTCGGCCTACGGAGTCGGCCTTCTCTGCGAACTCCTCGTAGGTGATTTCGCCGAGAATGAAGCCTTCCTTGAGTCCGCCAACCGAAGACGACCCCCAATAGCCATCCAGGCCGAAATAGCGATTGCCGCGATGTTGAATAGAAGGATGGCGCACCTGGAACGCCTGCGTCAGGCGGGGATCCATCAGTGCCATAACATCTGGGTTCTCCGGTACGTCGCCATTCTCAACTACAACTCTGGCCCCGTGGATCGAGGTATGGAACTGCAGGAAGTCACGGATGATCTCGTCAGTCGCGTCGCTTGGCCCGCTGCGTCGGTACCTCCCGTTGGTTGCTAGGAACTGGTTGAATCCGCCCTGCCAGTTGTGGAACCGCCCATCGAAAAAGATCTTGAGCGAATCGTTGAACAGGTCCTCCTGCTTCAAAGAGGGAGTGCGGCCGAAGGAGAACTCGTCGACGCCAAGAATTCCCTCGTCCTCAGCGGCCCTGATCTGGTTGAACTCGACCGTGGCCGCCATCCAGAATGCGGCCTTTCCATTCAACCATCCCTGACCGCGACCCGCATGGATGTAGCCCTGCGGTATCGACGCATAGAAGCCGGCGGCGCCGCCCTGGAATGAATTAAGGAAGCGCTTCGTCTGCATCCACGACTCTTGGAGCTCAGGCTTCGAGTAAGTCCAGGTGCCATTGCACCAGTTCCCGTACATCTGTTTCCGTGGGAAGAGATGCTCGCCCGGGTTGTCGGGATGACCACCGCCTTCAAGCCAGAGATTGTGTCCCAGCACGATATTCATTTGCTCCCCCGGGAGGACGCCCTGCCAGTAGCCTTGCCAGGCCTGTATGCCGTCAGCCTCCATTGCCGCGAACACTTCGTAGGCCTCGCTGAAGGACAACTCGCCCAGGTCTCCGTCCTTGACGCCGTACTGCTCGGCCAAGGGCACGTTTGTGAAGACGGTGCGAATCAGCATCTGGTTGTGGATGTGGACCCAGTACTTGTCCACCTCTGAGTTACCCCGGCTGAAGAGCAGGTTGTTGTCAACCCAGTCGTTCCGCCAGGGACGACCGCCGCTGTATGGATTTGGCTCATCCAGGTAGTCGAAGAAGTTTAGTACTTCCTGCTCGGTGCCGGCCAATACCGCGCCTACGCTGGCGCTAGCCGGCTCGGCATCGACGTGGAGGAGGTCCGGCGCCTCTCGGGCTGCGTACATCGCGGGTCCCCAAGCATTCCACGAAGTCGGCGGGACGTCGGTCAGTTCTATCTCTACCTCTGGATGGAACACCTTGTACTGCGCCATTGCGGCTGCTAGTGCCTTTTGGCGCGATGTCGGTCGCTGGCCGGTCAGTGGCTTGGAGCCTCTGTCCATGAACCAGACCTTGCCCGTAAGGGCGCGCATCGAGCCGGGCATCATGACCTCTCTCTCGACTACCCGAGTGACCTCTACCTCTACCTCTACCTCTACCTCTCTCTCGACCTCGACCTCGACAGTGACTGCCTTCTCGACTTCTACCTGCTTCTCAACCTGGACGGTGATTATCCGCTCGACCTCGACCTCTACCGCCTTTTCGACCTGGACTGTGACTACCTTCTCAACCTCGACCGGCTTCTCGACTTCGACAGTGATTACCTTTTGGACCTCTTCCCGGACGACCTGGGTAACGACCCTTTCTACCGGGACCTCTTTCTCGACTATCTGTACTCGCTCGACTTCGATGACCTCTGGGGTGCAGGCAGCTAGAATTGGCAATGCACTTGCAGCCCCCAATCCAGCCAGAAATGAGCGACGCCCAAATCTACGTGTAAGCAACTTTAACGACATTTTTCGAGAAGGCCTCCTCTGTGAATTAATTAATTCGGACATTTTCAACGCCAGTAACTCTCGGACAACTCTTGGTCGCCTCAGCAAGCAATCTTGTTCGGCCATTCTCCTTTCAACGACAGGAACTTTGTCTGTACAGGCTGCTTCGGTCTTAGCGACGACAAGTATCGTAGGATTCATCGAACTTGTCAACAGAGTGCCCAAAAGCACCGCTGTTGAACCAATTGACTCGGCAGCTACAGGCCCATCGCCACTGTCGGAGAAAACCTAGTTCAGACTGGGCCCGGCCAACAAAGTCGGCAGAATTGCCCCGGCCGTGTTTATCTGGCAGAATCATTCTCAGGCGTGGATGTTATAGGGCCTGTTGGAGTGGTGCTCATGCGTACTAAACGATCACTGGTTTTGGCGATTGCCTTGATCGCCATTGTCGGATGTAACCAGGAATGGGCTGGAAGGGGATCGACTACCACCGGTTGGGGAGCGAAGTACCAGAAATCCAGCCAATGCCTAGAGCCCACCTACGTGCTTCACTCGGAAATCGAGGTCACATTGGGGCCGGGAGAGGATATCAACGCCGAGGGGCGTAGTCATGCGCGGGCCGGCGAGTTGGACAAAGCGATTGGCAAGTTTAACGACGCAATGGAGCTTGATTCTGGCTTCTTTGGCGAGTATGTCAACAGGGGTAACGCGTATTATCGACAAGGCAAGATAGAAGAGGCCTTGGCGGATTACTCAACAGCGATCGAACTGAGTCCGAGCTCGAGAGGATATAGAGTAATCATCCCTTATATAGGCCGAGCGGAAATCTACTCCCTGGAAGGAAGAGCCGAGGAAGCGGTAGCTGACTACACCAAAGCGATCGAAGATGCTCCTGATAGTGAGCGGCTCAAAGGGCGCGCCTATTGCGGTCGCGCCGGCGTATACGAGGGACTAAATAAGCTAGAGGAAGCCGCGACTGACTACCGCAGTTACTTGGAGGTCGCCACGAAAAAAAGCGGTGACCAAGAGGTAAAACCAGCGGACCACGCCGAAGTAGAGCAAAGAATAAAAGAGGTCGAGAACAAATAGCGGCTACACCTTGTCGAACGAGGCGAGAATACCGCGGCTGTAGAATCGAAGAACCTCGCCACATGGATTTATGGGTTAGTAAGCGATGACCGAATGCCTCGATGAAAATTGCTCTCGATCCCCACGCAGACCCCTCACAACTTCGCTCGAAACCACAAAGGCGATGAGTCGAAGACGAGAAGCGTGTAATGGACGGCTCAATGCCGGCGAAAATGAGTAGATTCGCGCACTTGGGCTTGAAATTGGCCCTCTCTGACGGTTACTATATGTACATCCTAGTTCCCGTGGCGCTTCCCGACGCGAAATAACCGTGGGGGGAGGGAGAGCAGGAAATGGCAGCGACTACACAGGGCCGGTTGTCCGAGGCCCAACGGCTCATAATTCAGAGATGGGCCCTCAAGACGCTGGGTTATGTCTTCCTGATCGCATTCAGCATCATCTTCCTAATCCCGTTCTTGTGGATGGTCTTCACTTCCGTCAAGGCGCCGTGGGATGCGGTTGCATACCCCCCTTCACTGTTTCCGGACCCTACCAAGCTCTCGATGCTCAACTTTGAGTACGTAGGCCGAACCTTCCCTTTCTACTTCGGCTTTCGGAACACTATGTTGATCGTTGTCGGGGTAGAGATAGGCCGGCTAATTAGCGCAAGCCTCGTCGCATATTCCTTTGCCAGGCTAAGGTTTCGCTTCAAGACGCCGATCTTCCTGGCGGTCCTGTCCACGATGATGTTGCCCTATCACGTGACGATGGTGCCCCAATACTTGCTCTTCAAAGAGTTTGGTTGGATAGACACCTTCTATCCACTGATCGTGCCGGCCTTCTTGGGTGGTGGAGCGTTCTATGTCTTCCTGCTGAGGCAGTTTTTCCAGACTATCCCGCTGGAGTATGACGACTCGGCGCGGATCGACGGTGCCGGTGTTTTGGACATCTTCTGGTACATCATCCTGCCAATGTCGGTGCCGGCTCTGGGCGTAGTCGCAATCTTTACGTTCATCGGCGAGTGGAACGATTTCTTTGCACCCATAATCTATTTGAACTCCACCGAGAACAAAACCCTGGCCATACACCTGCTCGATTGGCAAAGACTGGTCCATATCGGCGGCACCGCGCGCAACCGCACTTGGAGCTCGATAATGACGGCTTCGATGTTGCTTACGCTGCCGCCCCTAGTGGTATTCTTCGTAGCTCAGCGCTACTTTATCCAGGGGATAGTGATCAGCGGCGTCAAGGGTTGAGCGCTCTCTAGAGAATGTCTCCCACCCCGCGGGACACCCAGTGATTCTTGGCTGTCCCGTCCGAGAGGCTCCCCTTTGAATCCATTGCTGACTATGACACCCCATTCCGGCACCCGTGGAACTCACTCGCGGCACGGTCCGAGACCGGCGGCAGCTTGGACTGCCGGGCCCATCAGTGTTGGACTCATCCGCCAACTGCCAGGTACGTTCGTATTCGCGGAGGAAGAATATGGCCATCAAACCTTGGAAGTCCAGTGAGCCTATTGGCTACATCAGCAATAAGATTCCGAAGTTCGATCTGCCCAATTACGAAGGCGAGCGCTATGTAAGGATGGTCCCGGACACTCTGGACGTGGCCGAGCGCGCCGATTACGCGATTCACTTTCTAACTAACGTAGTGGACCCGGATGCTGACTACGAGATATATTTCTCGGTCGCTCTCAACTGCAATCCGGCGGTGATGTGGCATGACATGAATGGAGCCAACATCCAGCCGAAATTCATGGAAGCCCTTCCTTTGCTCCGCTCGATCACCGGAAATCGATCCAACAAAGTGGTCGATGACGCTTGGGCCAAATCGCTTTTGCGCTCCCAAGGCAGCGACGGGTTCATCTATGCTCCAGTACAGGGCCGTCCCTGGGAGCGGTATGCATCCGGTCCGGGATGGGACGTGGGAGACGATGGCAGCGATCAGGTCGGTTATCTTTACGCAAACGGAATCCTGATCGCCGTAATGAGTCTCTATTACCTCCAAACCGGCGACGAGATTTGGAAGCAAAGGACTCATCGTCTGATCGATCGCTTCGCACAATTCCTGGTGTACGAAGACGACTACGCCTACAACCCAATTTTCACCGCTAATCCCGGAGCCGCGATCTCACAAGACTCTCCGATCCTGGACCCGAACTGCGAGATTGAGGCCGGCGGTACTGTGTCCGGCTGGTGGGTTCAGTCTCTCACGCAGGCCTATCACGCCACCGGCTACGAACCTGCTCTCGACTTGGCCGGCAAATTGGCCGTCTACCTGATGAAACACTCCGGCTCTTACGACGACCAGGCTCGATTCCTCGGAATGCCCCACACTCACCACCATCTGAAGCCATTGATCGGGTTACTCGAGTACGGACTGACCGCCAACAACAAAGAGATGATCGAGTTCGCCCGAAAAGGTTACGAGTACGCTCGTTCCTGTGGGGCGCCATCCATAGGGTATTATCCGGGCATTCCGGGCCCAGACGCGACGTACGATTACGCGACCATTCAGGAGTTTTCCAGGGGGATCGCTGAGGGATGCACGGAAGGCGACTTTGTTGCGATCGCCGCGAAGCTATGTGGGTCGGGAGTGGCCGACTACTGGGACGATTTGGACCGATGTGTGAGGAACCACTTCTTCGAGAGCCAAATGCTGACCAGCGATTGGGTTGCTGAAACGACGAAGGGTTTCCCGCCTCCTACGATCTATGAGAATTGGGATGAGCCCGACGCTTGGGAAAAGCCAAATCTAACGACGACTGCGGATCGCGTAGCCGAAAGACACGTAGGCACTTTCGCAAGTTGGGGGGTACCCAACGACTTCTGGGACGGTCGAGGAAGGGGGTTGATGCACTGCTGCGCCGGCAATGAGACGCGGGCCATATACTACCTCTGGGAAAACATCCTGAAATATAGCGCCGGTACTCTCAGGATAAACCTGCTGCTCAACCGAGCATCGCCCTGGGCCGACTTGGACAGTCATATCCCTTATGAAGGTCGTGTAGATCTGACGATCAAACGGTCCTGTGACCTCGAGGTCAGAATTCCTGAGTGGGTGAAGCCGGCGGAGACAGTCTGCAAGGTGAATGGTGGGGTCCGAACTCTCGGTTGGGACGGACGCTATGCTCGTGTAGGAAGCGTGGACCCAAACGACCTGGTGACTCTGACCTTCCCTATTTCGGAGCGAACCGTCAAAGAGACCATCGACGGCACGGAATACACGATGATTATCAGGGGCAACGACGTAGTCTACATGGATCCGCCGGGGAAGAACTACCCGTTCTACCAGAGGAAGGGTCACTACCGGGAAGGCCAAGCGCGCTGGATCGAGCGCAGGCGCTTCCTCCCGTCCGAGCCGGTCCACTGGCGCTAGGCGCCCTCTCCGATGGACGCTCTTTGCCGGCCCTGGATCGTATACCCAAACCTCGCACTAAAATGCTCCAAGACCGGTCTGCAATCCAACTCGCGCCGGATTTAGAAACTGAGCAACGACTTAGGAGACGAGATCGATGTCATCGAACATTAAGGCGGTATCCGCGGAAGGGGAACGCTATGCGGCGACTGTTCCCGACACCTTAGATCTAGCTGAGCGAGCCGCGATAGCCATCAACGGCCTGGGAGGCACTCTCGATCCCAATAGCGACTATGACCACTTCTTCCGGGTAACCTACAGCTCCAAACCGCCCTATATGTACCACCTAGCCTTTGACGCAACCAATACGGCAAAGTTTGCCGAATCATTCCCATTCATGCGCGTGATGTCGGGCAGTTGCCAGCACGTCGACGCCGAACACGCCATGATGTCGTCGCTGGTCAGCCGGCTCTCCTCCGACGACGGCCTGTATTACAACATCTACAAGCCCGAGCGTCCGTGGCACTCCACCGGCCATCCCGGTTACCCTCAAGGGACGGAGGATTTTGCCAACCTGTCTGGAAACGGCAGAATGTTGCGCTCTATGGTCGTCTGGCGGGAACGCGATGGCGACCCAGCTTGGGACGGTCGAATCCGGGCCCTGGCACGAGGATTGGAAGACATTGCGGTGCATCGAGATGACTACGCCTACTTCCCCGACGGCGGCATCGCCGAGGCGTTCACCTATCCAAGGTCCGGCTGGCGCCATACGAACGAGCCAAGTAGTGAGACCGAGGGCGGTGAAGGATCGGTCGTCGCCTATCACGGTCATGCCCTACTTGGGCTTGCCTGGTGGCACCAAGTGAGCGGCGATGAGCAAGCGTTAGGACTAGCCCGAAAACTGGCCGAATTCATCATGTTGCCGAAGTTCTGGGGCGGCGACAGCGCGGCTACCCTGCCTATGGACCGCGAGCGAGGCCATTTCAATACTCATTTCCACGCCCGGATGATTGCCCTTCGCGGTCTGCTACAGTTTGCGATAACGACCGATGACCGGCGAATCAAAGACTTCGTGCGCTTCTCCTACGAATACGCCCGCACCCATGGTATTCCGCGAATAGGCTATTTCACTCTAGCCGATCATTCGGAAGGGTGCACGCTAGGCGACATGACCGCCATGGCGATCAAGCTAAGCGATGCCGGCGTCGGCGACTACTGGGACGACGTCGATTGCATAGCTCGTAACCTTCTGGTAGAGCAGCAATTGGTGCGTGCCGATCTTCTGGAACGAATCTCCGAATGCGGCCCCGAGCGCCCGGCCGGGTCGCAGTGGCGGGTGGACAATGGATTCCAGAGAGTGACGATACATCCAGGCCAGGAGACCAACGAGCGTGTGATCGAACGAAGCCTGGGCGTCTTCGCCGGCGCTGCAAAACCGACGCATCTGCCTAATGCGGGCGTAGCGCAATGCTGCACAAGCAATGCTACCCAAGGCCTTTACTACGCCTGGGAGGGCATAGTACGCGAGAGGGACGGCGCCGCCCAAATCAATCTGTTACTAAACCGGGCCTCGCCCTGGCTGGATATCGACAGCTATCTCCCCTACGAGGGAAAGGTGGTGGTTCATAACAAGAGCGCCAAGAGGGTATCGGTCCGGATACCATCTTGGGTGAGTCGACGAGCCATCCGTTGCCGAGTAGGAGATCGAGATTGGCGAACCTACTGGACCGGAAACTACCTGGTGATCGACGGTCTAACACCGGGCGATCGGGTAACTCTAGATTTCCCGATCATGGAAGAAACTATCTCGACCCCCGTAGCGGACGACCCAACCTGGCGCCGCGTCAAGACCTACTCCTGCACCTTCAAGGGAAACACGGCGATCGACATTGCACCGCGCGACGATTCGCCAGGAAAGTATCCAATATTCATGAGGGATCGATACAAGCTGGGTCAGGCCCCTATGAAAAAAGTGACTCGTTACGTCTACCCTGGAAACTTGAGATGGTAAGACGAGATTCCGACTGCCCTCTGCACCATAGGAGCCGACGGCACACGTCTTTGTCCGATCATCCCTCGCGTCTTGAAGTAGGAGGTGCTCTGTTATGAGAATACTGGTTACCGGTGGCAGCGGCAGAATCGGCTACTACGTACTCCACGACCTGCTGTCGGCCGGACACGAAGTCTCTTCCTTCGGTCGGTCGCGGCCGGTCGTCGAGGGAGTTTCATTCGTCAGGGGAGATATCACCGACATCGAACAAATGAAGCAAGCCTGTCCCGGCTACCAAGCCATCGTACATCTTGCCGCGGTGGCAGCTCCCCGACTCGGCACGCCCGAGCAGTTGATGCAAGTCAACGTGATGGGCACGCTGAATGTTCTCGAAGCCGCGGTCCAAGCCGGCGTGGGCAAAGTCGTGTTCGCCTCCTCCGGCGCCGCCACCGGATTCTCGTTTCAGAAGTACGAGATCGTGCCGCGCTACCTGCCATTGGACGAGGAGCACCCGGCGGAGCCTCAAGACATTTATGGGCTTAGCAAGTTGCTGAGTGAGCTGACCCTTAAGAGGTACACAGAGTTTTACGGAATCCAAACCATCAGCCTGCGCATTAACAACAACTGGTTTTTGGATCGCTGCTCTGCCGGACAAGTAATAAACGTCGGAGCCTTCAGATACAGCTCGATTGAGGAGCTGTGGAGCCAGAGATATCTCACGAACGTATCCGACCCCGAGGCGTGGCCCCTGCCCGGAGTACCCAGTCCGCGCAACCTGCTGTGGGCCGTCACCGACGCCAGAGACGGCGCCAAGGCGTTCAGATTGGCGGTCGAGAACGAACGGATCGAACACGAGGTATTTCAAATAAACGCCGGCGATACCAGTTCGCGATTGAAGACGCGGGAGCTCATCGCCCGGCACTACCCGAACGTGCCATTGAAGGCAAATCTCGAAGGATATGCGTCGTTGGTCTCCCACGAGAAGGCGACCAGGCTACTTGGATATCGACCTCAGTATACTTGGCGGCAGAGCGACTTCAAGACTTGGATGGACAGCCAGATCTCGAGTTGAG
Organism: Chloroflexota bacterium; assembly: GCA_965220775.1. Lineage (GTDB taxonomy): Bacteria > Chloroflexota > UBA6077 > FW602-bin22 > JBCLEL01. Next base: position 1,771,650 of record OZ244845.1, on the reverse strand, counting down.
ACACCCACTATGATCGAGTACATCACCGACGGGCAGGTCGAGTTCTTCCAAGAGAATGGGTACATCCAGATCGACGACGTACTTTCACCGGATGAAGTGAGCCGGCTGCGCAACGCGGTAGAGGAAGCGACAGGACGGCAGCAGAAGTTTCACAGGCGCCACGAACAGTACGATCAGTACGCCAATCTTTGGACAATCCACGAAGAAGTTCGCCGTCACGTCTTGAATCCGAGGATTGCCGAGTTCGCTCGGAGACTCAGCCGGAGCTCTCGAATTCGCATCTGGTCCGACCAGTTGCTCGTCAAGATGCCCGGCGGCCGGCCGAGCTATTGGCACCAGGACGTTCCGCTATGGGCGATGATCGAGAGTGGGGCGCTGAGCTGTTGGATGGCTCTCGTCGACGTTACAGCCAGCATGGGATGCATGCAGTTCATTCCCGGGTCGCACCGTTGGGGACGCTTCGCCTGGAAAACACTGCCGGGCGATCTGCTCGAGACCCTGGATGGGTTGCGTCTGCTGGTGCCCGAGGACAAGCACAGCCGTCTGCAACCGGTTGAAGTTCCTCTAAAAGCCGGCAGTTGCACGTTTCACGACGGATTGATGATGCATTACGCCGGACCGAATCGAACCGACCGGGCTAGGTTGGGTCTAGTGACTCATTACGTGCCCGATGGCACCACCTTCAGCGGGATCAATTCCAGCTTCATGACCGATGCTGCCGGCTTGGTTGCCGGTCAGCCGATCGAGGGTGATCTATTTCCGGTCGTGGCTTCTGAAGATAAAGACTAGGACTCGAGCCGACCGAGAAGCGGGGATCGCCGTACGGAGCGCACTCGTTGACTCGTATTCGCGTTTGGGATCACTGGCGACCGGCCTTCAGCCGGCACGCAATAAGAGTACGGTCCTCATCGCTTTGAATCGGATCCCATCGGTTCGCCCGTGCCTTTTCGACGTGAGTGCAGCGCCTGACCCAAGAACACTACTAACGCCAATGCCGTCAGCGGGAGAACAAAGAACACCATTGCCGCGTTGAATATGGGCAGCACTTCGTGTTGAGTGGCATTTAGGACCAGGTAAACCAAATAGGCTACATAGTACCCGAGTAGAAGTCCTCCCTCCCATCGCGAGACGAAGTGGTCGGTAAAGAAGATTGGCAAGCAGACGATCGCCACGACTGTCATCACCGGGAAGTCAAAGTTCAAGACTGCCGCCGCCACGTTCACACCGTCGGGAGACAGCGCCGCTGACGCCCCCAGCACCGAAAGAATATTGAGTATATTGCTTCCGATTATGTTCCCTAGGGCTAGGTCGATCCTTCCACGAATACTTGCGATGATGGAGGTAACGATTTCGGGCAGGGAGGTGCCAATGGCGATGACCGTCAGGCCAATAATGATCTCGCTGGCGCCCAAAGCTTGGGCCAGCCACACCGCCCCGTCCACCACTAGCTGCGACCCGGCGATCAGCATCGCCAGTCCTACGATGACGAGCGCGACCTGAATGAGGTGCCATTTCGTGCCACTACCGACCACTGTTGACGACTGATCATCGCTTCCTGTGCGGCGCTCTTTACGTCCCTGTCGGATTGACCACACCGTAAACACCACCGCGGCCAGGACAAGAATCAACCCCTCCACTCTTCCGAGGTGGTGATCGAGCGACAAGATTACCAGCGCCACGGTCACCGCTATCATCAGCGGTATGTCGAGTCGCACCAGTCGTTTGGACACCGCCATCGGCGCCAACAAGGCGGATATACCTATCACCAGCAATATGTTGGCAATGTTGCTGCCTACTACGTTTCCCAACGCGACGTCAGTTTGGCCGGCGAGGGCCGATCCTACGCCAATCGCCAACTCGGGCGAAGAAGTACCGTACGCTACGACCGTCATTCCGACGACCAATGGGGGTATACCGTTAGCCGTCGCAAGCCGCGACGCGCCGCGCACCAACAGCTCGGCCCCAAGAACTAGAATTGCGACTCCGACGAAAAACAGGATCAGTGTTGTGATTTCCAAAATCTTGCCCAACCCCATAGACGTGAACTTCGAGTACGGCTGTCAATTGTATTCGTTTCCCTCCCGCGATGCCCGAATCGCTCGCCAAACGTAATCGTCCAGACTTCGGTGTACCAACTTTGTGAGCTTCATTGGTACGAAAGCATGTCCCGGACTTCGATCCGGGATGGATGGTTCCCGTCACGACCGTTGGTCTCGTCATGCCGGCGTCCGTTGGAATCCCCTCGCACTCGTCATTCGTACGAGAATGCACCTACGCCGCTTTCGAGCGCGCCGTTGAACCCCTCCATTCCGCGATCTCGTCATTCCGGCCCCCCAATTCGTCATTCCCGCGAAGGCGGGAATCCAGAGGGGAGGTGTGGGTTATGGCAATGACACTAGAACTCTCCCACCAACCAATGCACCCAATTTTCACACCTTGGTGTGCCGGCACCAGCCGGCATGGGCGATTGCCATGAACGCATGTCCCGGACTGCGATCCGGGATGCGCCCTCCAATCAACTTCGATGCCGGCTCTCTAAGGGCTAAGCGTGCCGAATCGTAAACCAATGGTCGATCGCGGAATCAGCAAATGTAGCGCGGGGGCTTGTCCCCCGCAGTGGTCGGTGTGGGGCATGGCAGAATCCGCCGTGCCAAATCGCTGTACCAAACCACAACTCCGGCTTTTCATACCTTGGTGTGCCGGTGGCAGCCGGCATGGGCGATTGCCATGAACGCATGTCCCGGACTCCGATCCGGGATGCGCCCTCCAATCAACCTCGATGCCAGCTCTCCTCGGGCGAAACGTGCCGAATTGTTGATCGATGGTCGATGGCGGAACAAGAAAATGTAGCGCGGGGGCTTGTCCCCCGCTGGGCTGGGGGTAGGGCGTGGCAGACTCCGCCGTGCAAATTCGCTGCACCAAGCCACAACTCCGGCTTTTCACACCTTGGTGTGCCGGCACCAGCCGGCATGAGCGATTGCTACGAAAGCAAGTCCCGGATTCTGATCGGGGATACAAATTTCCCGTCGATAGCCGAACGAGAGAAATGTAGCGCTGGGGCTTGTCCCCAGCCGACGAGCCCCACCAATCCGCCTCCCCTCAATTCTCGTACACCGGCCTGCCGGCGGCTCGAGGCTCGAATAAACTGAACACCCCGGCCGGAAGACTGCGACAATGCTTCGTATCAACTTGATTGCAGGGTAGTTGAAGCAGAAGGAGATCGGATTGGACAATCTAGAGTATCTCAGGGGTCTCACATACAGCCGGCAAGAGATCGACGATTGGTTCGCCGGCCGGTCATATCCCTTCTCGAAATACAACAGTGAGTTCGGTTATCTGCACCGCAGTGGAAGCAGAAGGGACGGCATCAACGGCAGCATGTGCACGTACTCCTTTGCCGAAAACGACTCCCGCCGGATGATAGCCTTCGCGGAACGGGAGTGCCGCATCAACACATACGGCAACAGCTTCACTAACTGCGACCAGGTGAACGACGATCAGACCTGGCAAGAGGTGATTGCCGCGCAAATTGGCGAGCCTGTCCGCAACTACGGCGTCAGCAGCTTTTCCGTATATCAGGCCTATCTTCGGATGAGACGCGAAGAGGCGCGTACGCCGGCCGACTACATCGTCTTCAACATCTTCGACGACGATCATCAGCGCAATCTAAGTGGATGGCAGAGGATCAACTTTCTGAGGAACACATTCCTCGCCCAGCCGACAGTGCCCTTTGTAACAGTCGACCAGGGGGCTGGAACGTTGGTGGAAAGACAGAATGCCTGTCCAACGCCTGAATCTGTCTACAACCTCTGCGACCCCGACTGGGTGTGTAGCGAGTTTGGAGAAGAGTTCATGCTGGAGATGCGGATGGCATACATCGATCAGGGTGGAGGCCTCGGCGACTCCCTTGCTCGATTCGCGATTGCCCACCCGCCGCTCAGAGAAGCCGGCCTTTGGGCGAGCATGCGTATCGTTGAGAAGGCGGAAGAATTCGCCGCGGCCAACGGAAAGCAACTCCTCTGGATACTCTCCTACAACGTGACGACAGTCGCCGAAACATTGAGCAGTGGCGACCGCTTCGATCAAGAATTCGTCGACTTCATAAAGCGAAATGAGTTATGTCACGTCGATCTGCTCGAGGCGCACCAGGCCGAGTTTGCCGGCTTCAAGGGCGATATCGACGAGTACCTGAAGCAGTACTATATCGGCCACTACAATCCTGCCGGCAATCGCTTCACGGCATCTGCCATAGTCGACGAGTTGGTCAGACTGCTAGACCCATGACCAAGCTTCGACGGCGTCAACCAATGACCGAAATCGACGGTCATTGGCGCGGAAAATTGTAGCGCTGGGGCTTGTCCCCAGCCAAATGAGAGCGTCCCTGCAGGTACGATTCGCGAATCACCCATGGGGGCAAACGACAGACCCGCGCCGGCCGGGCTCTATCGACTCGCGCAGGTTGGCCCCGGCAATGGTACAATATTGGAATGTATGTTCCTCTCTAGGCACGCCACGCCGGATGGAGGCACAAGTGAAGGCTGCTGCGGTCCGTGTTAGGCCGGGGATGACCACAGACCGAAATACAAAAAATGCGAAACAAAAATCCAGGCAAGTTCGCACGGGATTGCTTCCAAAAAAGGTAAAAATGCGAAACAAATATTCGCGCAACGCCGTGGTGACGCCCGGGGTGCCGCGATCCAGTTATGTGGGTAGCCAGGAACCTTATCGCCTAAGAGACCGTGAGACCCTCCGGCGGCAACGCTCCCTTCAGTGCAAACGGCAGGCCGGCAACCATCAGGTAGACACAGTCTGCCCGACTCGCAAGCAACTGATTCACCCGGCCAAGACCATCGCGATAAGTCCTGCCCATCTCAGAGGCGGGGACGATCCCCATCCCGACCTCGTTCGACACTGCAATCACCCAGATATTCTTGCCCCGAAGAGACGATAGAAAGTGTTCGGTGTGCTCAATGATTCTGCCGATTGCGGTCGCCGGCGACTCGTCGCGTTGGCCGGCCAGTAGCAGATTACTAACCCAAAGAGTCACGCATTCAAGCAACGCCAGCTCACCTGTACACGCCTGGTCGAGAGCGGCCGGCAGGTCGATGGGCTCCTCGACCGTACGCCAGTTTCGTGGTCGATTCGCTCGGTGGGTTACGATCCGTTGGCGCATCTCGTCGTCGCCGGGCGTAGCCGTCGCCAAATAGACGACCGAACGACCGCTCCGGCGCGCCAACTCTTCCGCAAGACTGCTCTTACCGCTACGGGCTCCGCCAAGGATCAGAGTGAGCCGGCTTGACATCACCCAGGCCGACTAGTCATCGAAGCGCGCGCCCTGCAGCGCAGAGGTGAGTCCGCCATCGACTACGAAAACGCCGCCGGTGCAAAATGAAGCTTCCTCGGATGCTAGGAAAAGGACCAACCGAGCAACTTCCTCGGCCTCTCCCACTCTGCCCAGCATGTGTAGGTTGCCCAAATCGCGTTGCCCCTGTTCAATCGGGATGTTGGCTTCCTCGAAATAGACCCTCTGCATTGGAGTGTCTATCGCACCCGGACATATCGCGTTGGCTCGGATGTTGTGTTGGCCCAGATCCACAGCCATGCTCTTAGTCAGAGCGATAATGCCTCCCTTGGCGGCAGCGTACGAGGCAACCTTGCGCTGGGTGGCGAGTCCCTGCACCGATGCGGTGTTCACTATCGAGCCGCCGCCGCGCTTCATCATATATGGTATGCAGTGCCGCGAAACCAAGTAGAAGCTCTTGAGGTTCACCGAGAGCGTACGATCCCAAACATCCTCCGGAGTCTCCCACACCGTGCCATAGGTCTGGATCCCAACGTTGTTGAACAGGATGTCGATCCCGCCTAGCGCGCCGGCGGCCTGGTCGGCCAACCTGCGGGCGTGATCATCTTGGGAGACGTCCCCCTCGACGAAGAGCGCCGTGCCTCCTTGGCTCTCAATCAGGTTGACGGCCTCCTCGGCTTTCTCGGCATTGACATCCCCGATTACGACTGCTGCTCCTTCCGCGGAAAAAGCTTCCGCCGCCGCGCGGCCGATACCCGTGGCCCCGCCGGTTACAACCACAACTTTGTTCGCGAAACGCACATCCATTCCTCCTCGCATGATAGCGATCCATTATATAAACACAGCGCTTCCCGACTCGGCTGGAAGCTAACCGGCGAAATTGACACTTCCGGTTGGGAGCGGTACAGTTCGACAAACTCGGACGGATAGTTTGGAAAGGCCGTTCTGACACATGCGCCTCTAGGCGCAAATTGATCCATCGGAGCAGTGAGATATGTCTTCGCGCATTGAGAGATTTCGTGAGCTATTGGACCAAGCCGGCCTTGATGGCGCGGTTGTCCGTTTACCTGAGAATGTGTTCTACCTGAGCCGGGTACAAGTGCTGACCTTTCGGCCATGTTTTGCCGTGGTCAGCCCAGACCGTACTGTACTCGTAGCGCCGTCCTTTGGAATGGAACCACCGGAAGGCATAGAGTTGGCCGGCTACGACATGCCTGGGGCGACTATAGACCGCGTCGTAGACCCGGAGAAGACGGCGTCGACAGCCCTCCTGTCAGCGGTCGGCGACGCAGGACTTACCGACAAGCGACTTGGAATCGAGGATTCAGTTACATCCTTCCAGCACCTTACCGACCTATCGAGGCATGCTACGTTGGTGCCGCTTCGCGATGAACTCGCCGGGCTGCGACGTCAGAAGGATGAAGGAGAGCTAAAACTCATCAGGAATGCGATCGGCTGCATCGAGGCCGGCTTCGCCGCCGTAAAGGAGGCGGCACGAGTGGGTAAGTCCGAGATCGAGATTTTCCTCGCGGCATCGGACGCGATTCAGGGCACTGCCGGTACTACCACAGATCTGGGTGACTGGAACAACTGCTTCATCTCCGGCCCGCGCACATATGAGATCGTCGGCCCGCCGGGCACTCGCCGAGTAGAGGAAGGCGACTTGATGATTCTGGACCTAAACCCGGTGGTCAACCATTACAAAGGCGATGTCACGCGGACCTTCAGCATCGGGGAGCCGACTGACAGGCAGAGAGCGTTGCACGATTTATTAGTTCAGGGACACGATCAGGCGATGACGACAGTCGGGCCAGGGACCCCTGCACACGAAGTAGACGCGATCTTCCGAAATATCCTGGTAGGCGCCGGATACGGCGACTACCTGATAGGACACTTCGGGCACAGCATAGGACTACAACACCTTGAACGCCCCTACATAATCCCGGGCGATGACATGCCCCTCCTAGAGAACATGGTTATTGCGCTCGAACCCGGCGCCTACATTCCTGGCGACTTCGGGATGCGGTTCGAGCAGAACTACCTGGTCACGAACGATGGGTTGGAACTGCTATCCCATTACCCCCGCGAGATTATTGTCTGCGGCTAGAAGTCGACTGCAGGAACGTGAGTCGGCGCACCATTTCGGTTCTCGCCGACTAAAGACTCCCACCGAGAAGGGCTGGAACCCAGGTCGAGTCACACCAGCCGCTCGAATTCGCATGCAATGTGGGTCGCACTCACATTACATGCTTTCGAAGTTGAGCTGTAGCCCGCGCCGTTTTTGCCGAGATATCGTGAGATAGTCGGCCTGTACTGACCACATTTCACGGAACAAGCTAATCCATCCATGGTCCCACGCTCTTGGGGACCCACCAATAGCTCACTTCGGACAACTGTCAGCACCCGAAAAACACTCATACGTGTCAGCTCCGGTTGCAGGTAGTCTATTATCTATCTGCCAACTCAATCAGGGATGATTGTCAGCGTGATTTTCTTGAACAGACGGCTGTTGCCAAATTGAATAACGTTCCAACGAGAGAAGGCGGTCTCATCTCGGGTAGTGGCAGCCAAGAAAAGCAGCGAGTGGCGTGGGTCTCCGTACTGGCCGCGGTGGCGTTGACCGCCATGAAGCTTGTCGCCGGACTCGTTACTGGCAGCATTGCTGTACTTGCGGAGGCGGCGCATTCAGCGCTTGATCTGGTGGCCACGCTGATGACGCTTTTCGCGGTACGCGTAGCAGACAAGCCACCCGATTCTGAACACCAGTATGGACATGGTAAGGTGGAGCACCTATCCGCCTTGTTCGAGATAGGGCTGCTGGTCATCACCTGCCTATGGATCTTCTACGAGTCGATCCAGCGCTTGGTATCCGGTCAACACCACATAGAGCTAACGGTCTGGGCCTTCGTCGTAATGCTCATTTCAATCGTAGTGGACTACTGGCGTTCACGGGCTCTGGGACGAGCGGCTAAGAAGTATCATAGTGACGCATTGGCGGCCGACGCCCTCCACTTCCGAACAGACATTTGGAGCTCTTTGATCGTCCTAATAGGATTGAGCCTGGTGCTCGCCGGGGATTTGGTCGGTCTTCCGAGTGTTCTTGGCGGCGCGGACGCCATCGCCGCCCTAGTGGTAGGTGGCATAGTGCTTTCCATCAGCGGGCGGCTTGGCAAGACTACTATCGATGCACTGCTGGATCGGGCGCCGGATATGATTGGGCAAGAGATCGGACGCGCCGTGCGAAGCATCACCGGGGTTCAGGAGGTCCGCCGCATGCGGTTACGCCGATCCGGCAATCGCGTCTTTGCCGATCTCGTGGTAGGGGTACCTCGGACGACAACGTTCGCAGATGCCCACGAACTGACTGAGCGAATTGAACGTGCTATTAGCCACGCCGTCCCTCGTACCGATACAGTGGTCCACTTTGAGCCGGTTACCGGCCGGGATGAGACCGCGGTCGATCAGATTCACTTTCTGGCGCATCAACACGGCGTCCAAGCCCATGCGGTCCACGTACGCGAGGTCGATGGTGACCTTGATGCCAATCTCCACGTCGAGTTGGATGCAGGTATGAGTCTAGACAAAGCACACGAAGTCGCCACTTTGCTGGAGGAAGCCGTGCGCGCCGCGAACCCCGGCATTAAGTCCGTCAATACCCACTTGGAGGTCGCAGACTCCGCCGCCGAACCTCGCACCGAGGTTACCGATGAACGCCAACTTCTTATAGATCAAATAACTAGACTGGCAGACTCGATTGCCGGCACCGGCAGTTGCCACTACATCAGAGTCTATGAGTCGTCTCGGTCTCGAATTGATCTTGTGCTGCATTGCACACTGCCAGCCGAACTTCCGATCCGACCCGTCCACGATATTTCAACCGAAGTGGAGATGAAACTGCGCGATAAGATAGCTCATCTGGATAACGTGCTGGTCCACGTTGAACCAGCACCCGCATCATAGAGGGCTTTGGCAAAGTATCCGTTGGATCGACAAATAGAAAAGATCAAGCCGAGGGCACTGCGCCCAATTGATTTCTTTAGATACAACACTGAATACAAATCTAGGGTGCTTGGAGCATCGAGGAAAAGCGAGGTAACCGAATGGGCGAATTCGCAATAGGTAGCATCACGATCCACATAGACCCGGTCATATTCCACCTAGGCCCTTTTGCGCCACGATGGTATGGCCTGATGTACGTTGTCGGCATAGTAGCCGGGGTACTGGTCGCAAGGCCCTACGCCAATCAGTCGGGCATCACCAATGAGCAGGTTGAGACGATATTGGGGCCGGCAATCATCGCCGGCTTAATCGGCGGCCGCCTGTACTTCGATGTTCAGAACCTGGATCGAATGGACTCACTAATCACGTATTTCGCTGTTTGGGAAGGAGGAATGGCCTTTTTTGGTGCAATCTTTGGCGCTTCGCTAGCAATGATCATCACGTCGAAGCTCGCCAGAATTCCCCTCTGGCCTTTGCTCGACACCGCAGCTATTTTCGCCGTGGTCGGTCAATTCTTTGGTCGTATCGGCAACGTGATCAATGGCGACATAGTTGGGCCACCGACTGATCTGCCCTGGGGTTTCACCTATACTCACCCCGGCGCGCTCGCCTTTGGCCGGGAGTTGGGCGTGGCCTACCACCCCGCAGCTATTTACGAAATGGCGGCCAACGTCGTCTTGTTCCTGATCCTCTGGAATCTCCGATCACGATTGCCGAAACCCGGTATGCTCTTTGCCCTGTATCTGATCGGATACTCGTTGTCCCAATTCGTCGTCTTCTTCGTCCGGACCGAACCACAGCTTCTCTTCGGACTCCAACAGGCCCAATTGACGGCAATATTCGTGGCTTACTTCGGCTTACTGTTACTCTGGTGGACTTGGCGCAAGGTGGAACCACAGCTTGCAGGCAGACCCTAGTAGGGAAGCTTTCACCTGTTCGCACGGGTCGGGCGATGCACTTTGAGTTGCACGCTTACGTCCAATGGGTCTCTGTACCCAAATAAAAAACCCCTCACCGGGACGATCCCGGTCAGGGGTTCATTGTGCCTATTCGTTCCCTCTAGGTCTCGTATATTGGAGACGCGAGTGCAGGGCTTCGGCTCTCATCGGTGGCTACGCTAGCAGGCTCCGAATTCGGCTCCGGCATCACAATCCAGATCACGATCATTACGCCAAAGACAATCAGTGAAACGAACTCCATATGGTTTCCTCCGCTATTTATTAGCTGGTCTTTGCGAGAGACACATCGATAATACCGAGAGTCATTGTCACTCCACCAGATGATGAGTTAACAAACTAACACGGGAGTATTTGTGCCCGACGCACAACAGATTACCTGGATAAGCCAAAAAAGCGCCTGGCCGGCTCCTTTCTTCGAAGGAGCCGGCCAGGCTGAAGCAGGACTAGGTTTTAGTCGCCTCTAAATCTGAGATGTGTAAGCGATCTCGCCATGCTGGGTTGCATCGAGACCTTCGGCTTCTTCCTCCTCAGATACGCGGAGACCAATAGTGAGGTCGATTAGCTTCAATAGGATGAACGTCACTACGCCAGCGTAGACCCACGTGGCTAGCACCGCAATAATCTGGGTCAACACCTGCCCAGGATTGCCATCGACCAGACCGCTGGCACCACCTACGGCGGCTACCGCGAATATGCCGGTCGCGATGGCTCCCCAAGTGCCGCCTATACCGTGCACAGCCCAGACGTCGAGCGCATCATCGACACCCAGCGCCTCTTTCAGATGCACAGCTAGCTCACACAGGACGCCCGCGCCGACACCGATCAGAAGCGCCGCCATCGGAGTAACAAAACCAGCGGCCGGGGTTATAGCGACCAAGCCGGCTACTGCCCCTATCGCAGCGCCCAAGACGCTCGGCCTGCCGGCCCGGATCCAGCTCAGCGTCATCCAAGTCAGCGCCGCCGCGGCTGCCGCGGTGTTGGTATTCACAAACGCTACCGCTGCGAGTCCACCCGACACAAGCGCGCTGCCGGCGTTGAATCCGAACCAGCCGAACCAAAGCAGCGCCGCTCCCAGAACGGTCATCGAGATATCATGAGGGTCAATCGGCTCGTCTCCGAACCGCTTGCCTATTACTAAAGCGGCAACGAGCGCTGATACGCCCGAGCTGATATGAACTACAGTACCACCAGCGAAGTCGAGCGCCCCAAGCTCGCTGAGCCACCCACCTCCCCATACCCAGTGGGCAATTGGCGAATAGACCAACGTCGACCATAGAACAGCAAATATCGCGAACGCCTTAAACCGTTGCCGCTCAGCAAACGCGCCGGTGATCAAGGCGACGGTGATAATCGCAAACATCATCTGGAAGACCATGAACGTATAGTGAGAAATGGTCTGACCGTCCAGAGGCTCCATACCTACGCCACCTAGCCCGACCAAGCTGAGATCGCCTACGACCCCTCCGATATCTTTGCCAAAGGCAAGTGAGTAACCCCATAGCACCCAGACTATACTGATAAGACAAAGAATGAAGAAGCTGTGCATTATGGTCGCAAGCACATTCTTCCGGCGCACCAAGCCGGCATAGAAAAAACCAAGTCCCGGCGTCATCAACATGACTAACGCCGCGGAAGCCAATACCCAGGCATTATCTCCAGAGTCCATTAGATGCAGATCCCCCTATATATTATTTTTTCGCCTAACCCTTGCCGGCGCCCTTTTTCGTCCTCGACCACCTTGCATGGTTAGGCACGATGCCCACAACGGGCAGTATATCCAAGCGAGTGTACGCTGAAATTGGGCTTGTCGAATGAGATTGGCCTTAATGTATTGTGCGTAATGCCTAAATTACAAATACGAGGTGAGGCGTTTGATCAGTTCACGTGTCACATCGTCGACTCAAGAAATCGACATGGTCTTAGCGCGACAAGACTGTTTCCGCCATATTCGATCCTCTTCCAGTAGCATGCTCGCCGACGATGAATCACCTTCGTTGCTCGAGAATATTAAGCCCACTTACGGCATCAGGTCACTGTAGGAATCAAGTCGGTCGACCGAAGAAACATCCTGCCGGGCATCGCATGGCTTCGCGTATCCAACGATCACGCAACTCAATTGGCCACGCTAGCCACACCGCTCTGATGCCGCGTGAGTGGGGCGGACTTTGCAACAAACGAACTTCAAATAGGCGATCGCGATAGCCTCGCCTCGATTCGGCGCAATGCTCCCGGGTGAAACACTTAAGGCAAACCCACTCTGCGACCGCGAATCCATCCTGCCGGCGTTTCCAACCCTTTGGGATCCGAAAAAGGTATATCCTTAGCGCTGGGGTTTTCGAATGGTAACGAGAGCAACCTCAACTCTTGGCTCATCGTCAATAAGCTATTAGCCAAACGAGGAGAGTCTCAATGTCGGGGAAGCCGATTCGAGCAGCGGTGATTGGCTTGGGGCGCATTGGTAGCTCCTTCGATGACGAGATAGGCGCCTTCCAGCCATTTGCAAGTGTGCCACATTCGCACGCGGCCAGCTATCAGGCTGCCGAGGAAGTGACGTTAGTGGCCGGCGCAGACCCGCACCCCGGACAGCGCGAAGCGTTCATTCGAAAGTGGGAGTTCGACCGCAACCACGTCTACGCTGACTACCGGGAGATGCTGGAGCGCGAACGTCCCGAGATCGTAAGCATCTGCACCACGGCCAAACCGCGACCCAGCATTCTACTTGCAGTCGTAAAGGCTAACGCCGGGGCCAGGGCTATCTGGGCGGAAAAACCGTTAGCCTTCTCGCTCGAAGAGGCCGACCAGATGGTCGATGCCTGCCGGCGGGCGGGTATCCTGCTCGCCTTCGGCGCCTCGCGATGCTGGGACGTTGTCTACAATCGTATGCGCCAGCTGGTTGAAATGGGCGAAATAGGCCGACCGCTCCAGGTAAACGCCTTTGCCAGTTGTCAACTATCGCATAACGGAAGCCACCTGCTGACACTGGTACGCTACTTGGCCGGCGGCGATTGTCGGTGGGTCTTCGGCGCTATGGAAAGTGACGAAGAGGCCCGTGGGGATGATGATCTAGCCGGCAACGGATATCTCCAGTTCGACAACGGCGTGCAAGCTTTCGTTCGCACTATGGCGTGCGGCACTGCCGATTGGACCCTTGACGTCATTGGGACCGAGGGACGCCTGAGAGCGATCAATGACGGCGAGGAGGTCGAGTTTTGGAAACGGGGGACACCCACGCTTCCGGGCCGGCGACGCGAACCTGTACGCCAATTATTCCCACGCCCGCGAGTGAACCAGAGCGCAAATCTCCGCGCTGTTCAGGATCTCGTCACTGGGCTGAAAACGGGCAAGCCGCCCAACTGTGACGGTGAAGCTGGCCGGCAGGCGTTGGAGATCGCTATCGCGTTGCGCGAATCGCATCGCAGGGGAGGCATGCGAGTCGATCTTCCGTTGGCCGACCGTTCACTGCGTATCAACTCCTCGGAAACTCTGCAGGGAGAGGAACCAGCGCTCATCCGCCGGCGGCGTGCCGCCGAAGCCGGGAACCGATGACGGTCGTGATGTCCGGCCCCCTTCAAATTGTGCAGATCGATCAGCGACCAAAACAATAGGGCACCGTATTGCAGAGCGCGCGGCCAAGTATTTAGGACCACGATAGCCCGGGACTCTCAATCCGGCGAATGTCTGGCCGCGTGACAAATATCGTAGCTGCCAGCACCACGGACGCAACCCCGCCAACCGTCATCGCGATTGGCGTTCCGAGGCCGCCGGCTATCGCTCCAAGCGCAAGTGATCCAAATGGCATCAGCCCCCCAGTGAACATATAGGCGCTTATCGCCCGACCTCGCATCTCATCGGGAACGTACTCCAGGATGACGGATTGCGTAAGGATCATAACTACGGAGAAGCATGCACCTAATCCACCCAACACCAACATTGCCGGAGCCATGGACTGCATCACTGCCAGAAGGATCAGCAAGCCACCAGAGAACGCTACACCTCCGAGAGCAATTAACCTGCGATTCCGCAGCTTTCCAGTCACTGCCATCAAGAAAGAACCAACTATCACTCCGGCCCCAACCGACGACAACAGGATACCGAGACCCTCCACCCCTTGATCCAACGTCCCGCGAGCGTAATCCGGCAAGAGGACCACGTAGGGAGGCATGATAAATATCGTGTATATGCTAGTCGTCGATAGTACCGTGAACACCGGCTTTGTCCTATAACAGTAGCGCCAACCGTCGACTAGGCTCCGTAAAGGGGACTCCCCCAAGTCGAATGAGACAGGTCGGGATACTTTAATGGTCAAGACGGTGGCGAACGATGCAGCCGAGAAACCCGCTTGCACGATCATGGTCGCGAACATACTGACTGCGCCGGTGAGCCATCCAGCAAGTGCCGGCGCAGTCATAGAAGGCAGACTCATCGCTATAATGTGCAGGCTCACTCCGCCGGTCATCTGACGCTTATGAACAAGCTCCCCTACTAACGCGGCCCGTGCGGGGTGCATAAACGTGTTGAATGCACCTGATAGCAACGAGACCATCATCAATGGCCAGACTGATGAGATTTTCAGAAAGACCATTAGCCCCAGGGCGACTGCGACTGCCACTAGTAACGCCTGGCCGATAACCAGTACCCCCTTGCGCGAAAACCGGTCCGCAACGATCCCCCCATAATGTGTCACTACCAGCGCCGGAATCATGTGGAAAAAGCCATTTAATCCCAGGTAGAACGCAGAGTTGGACAACTCCAGAATGAGCCACCCCAGGACCGTAGTCTGCATGGCAAGCGCGAAGGAGCTAGTAAACGTGGCTTGTACAAGCCTGCGAAAGTCTCCGGATGCCAGCGCGCGCAAGGCTTCGGGCCACCGACGAATCCGCTTAGGCGCCGACCCGCCGGCTGACGTGTTGGCCGCGCTTTGGGTAGTGTCCGCCAAAGAACCTGATCCCTCGATGACGCCTTGATCGTTCCTCTGTATGGTTTGAACGAGTGGGACGCAATCAGCGTATCATAGCGCGATAAGATTACGATCCAACGACTACCGGCATCTAACGGCAGCCATCGAACCTCTGCGATTCTCTAGTTTCAGTGCCTGGCATGGCTCATAGACACCGGTGAGCATCACGGTCGTGGTTCGCAATGACCTAACGTTCCTACCATTGCGAGTTCTCCCGAGGTTGCCAAGGGTACCTGTTTGCAGTGCCGTATGTCGCTTCAGCCAGGCGCTTCCTTACCCAGCCTAAGGGCATCGACGTCAAGACATCAGAGGACCGAAATGGCTCGGGTCTCGCTGTATTTGCTTAGTCGGATGTTGAATAATTGAATTCGGCAAGGATTGACCGTCGGTCTACCTCTACAATATGTAGAGGTAGCCATTTGGATAGTCTTTCGACGCCAAGGCCAAGGAGGTCATGTGTACAAGATCGGTATCGACGTGGGCGGTACGTTCACCGACCTCGTAGTCGTGAAGGATGAGGGAGCGCCTCGGTACTTCAAGACTCCTTCGACACCCCAGGACCCTTCAGCCGGCGTGACGGCGGGCCTACGAGAGGTCGCCGCGGATTACATGGTCTCATTAGACGAGCTTCTATCGTCGACCGACCTGGTCATCCACGGAACTACTGTAGCTACCAACGCGCTGATAGAGCGTAAGGGCGCCAAAGTGGGTCTCGTCACAACAGAAGGGTTCCGTGACCTATTGGAGATGCGCGAGGGTTTGAAAGAGGACCGCTACAACCTGCGGATGCAGCAGGTAGAGCCGCTAGTGCCAAGGTACTTGCGCATGGGCATTCCCGAACGGGTGCGCTCGAATGGCGCGACTGCAACTCCGATCAATGACGCTGCAATCGATCAGGCGCTCGAGTATTTCCAAAACGAAGGTATAGAGGCAATTGCCGTTTGCTTCTTGTTCTCCTATATGAATCCCGAACACGAGCAACGAGTGGGGCAAAAAATAAGAGCACTATTCCCAAAGATGTACACCTCGTTGTCTCACGACGTACTTCCCCAGATCAAGGAGTTCGACAGACTGAGTACGACGGTAGTGAACTCCTATGTTGGGCCGGTTCTATCTGAATATCTACAACGGCTCAAAGAAAATCTCGCCCGGTTCAACCGGCGCCAGAACATATTGATAATGCAATCGAACGGCGGTGTCGCGTTCATCGAAGACTCGATCCCTCAAGCCGTGCGGTCAATCCTCTCCGGCCCCGCAGGTGGAGTCAGCGGAGCATCCTACTACGGAGAATTACTGGGTCAGCCAAATGTAATCGGCTTCGATATGGGTGGGACGAGCACCGATATTGCCCTGATAGATAAAGGCGCGCCATCGGTCACCACCGAAACGTTTGAAGGTGGCTGGAAAATCGCCGTGCCGATGATCGATATTCAAACATTAGGAGCCGGCGGCGGTAGTATCGCCAGAGTAGATCCCGGCGGCGTTCTCCGCGTCGGGCCCGAAAGTGCCGGCGCAGATCCAGGTCCTTCCTGTTACGGTAAGGGTGGCATCTCGCCAACAGTGACGGATGCTAATTTGGTATTGGGGTATCTCGGTTCGGACAATTTCCTCGGTGGAAAGGCCCAACTGGATGAGGAGTTGGCGCACCGATCGATCGAAGAGCACGTCGCCGCCCCGCTCGGACTGTCTGTTGTAGCAGCGGCGTACGGTGTACATCAGCTGGTGTCGACTACGATCGCTGAGGGGATACGCCTGATGTCCGTGCGCAGGGGCACGGACGCCCGGCGATTCGCCCTCCTCGGCTTCGGGGGAGCCTCTGGGCTTCAAGCGAGCAGTGTCGCTCGACAGCTTCAGATCAGGAAAGTTTATGTCCCGGCGCCGGCTCCGGTTCTATCCGCCTATGGAATGCTTTCGACCGACCTAAGATACGACTTCTCTAGATCCTTTCCGTCAAGTCTAAAGGGGATCGACCTAGAAGCAGTTCGGGAAATATTGAAGGATTTCGAAGAACAAGGCCGGAAAAGGATGTCGGATCAGGGTGTAGCCGCCCAGGACATTAGCGTCGTTACTTCGGCCGACATGCGTTATCGAGACCAGGTGTATGAGGTCAACGTACCCTTGCCCGGCATGCGCCAAAAGGACGCCAAGATCTTACAGGAGTGGGCCTCGAACTTTCATCGCCGTTACGAGGAGCTGTTCTCCTACCACCAGGTTGATCAGGAGATTCGTCTAGTCACGTTGAGGACATCTCTATTAGGTCGAGTACCCAAGATTGGACTGCCCGAGCGAGACGTGGGTGGGGATCTGGCACAAGCAAAGAAGGGACACCGCAGGATTTATCTTGGCGGATGGCACGAAGTGCCGGTCTACGAATCCGACCGCCTGTCGCCCGGGATGGAAATCAAAGGGCCGGCAATACTCGAATCGGATTTCACGACCATACTCGTGGAGCCCAACGATTCTGCCGTCGTGGATAAGTACGGTGGCATTGAATTGCAAGTCAAGATTGAAGATGACGCAGCTTCAGATGCCAAACACAGTCAGGACGACCTCAACGATCCGATTACCCTGGCGATAATCGAACACCGGCTTGAGTCAATCGCCCGCGAAATGATGGAGGTGATGCTCCGGACATCGATGTCACAGATACTGAATTCGAGTCGTGACTACTCTACGGCAATCCTGGACGCAGATTGCCAACTGGTTGCACAAGGAGAAGGAATTCCGATCCACATCAGTGCTTTGCCTCCGGCGGTGGCCGCGATAGGCGAGTATTACGGAGAGGACATTAGTGAAGGCGACCTGTTCGTCGTCAACGATCCTTACTACGGAGGCAGTCACCTCCCAGACATAACGGTGATATTACCGATCTTTTATCGAGGCGAGCTTCTTTTCTACTCGGTTAACCGTGCTCATCATAGCGACATAGGAGGCGGAACCCACGGAGCATACAATCCATCCGCCAGCGAGATATTCCACGAAGGATTACGAATCCCGCCACTCAGACTTCACGAGAGGGGAGTCGCACGGGATGACATCTTGCGAATGATAGCTGCCAACGTAAGGCACTCCAACAACTTCATTGGCGATTTGAATGCGCAGATCGGATCGGTGATGATTGCGGCCCAGCGTGTGTCATCGCTGATACAAGAATATGGTCCTGAGCGTCTGACCCACTACGTCGACAACATTCTGATGGCCACCGAAAAGCAAGTAAGAGGAATCATAGCCGAGTGGCCCGATGGAGAATACGAAGGCGAATCGCTAATCGACGACGATGGATTTGAAAGCGAACTGATACCAATTCGAGCCAACGTCACGATAGCCGGGGATTCGATGACCATCGACTTGAGCGACTCAAGCCCGCAGGTTACCGGATTCATCAATAGCTCCTACGCGAACACCCGCTCCGCCGCTCACGCGACGACAATGTACTTGATGCCCTTCGACATCCCAAGGAACGAAGGGTCAATGCGGGCCATCACCGTTATTGCCCCCAATGGATTGATTGTCAACTGCAACCCGCCGGCGCCAGTATGTATGAGCACCAGCCACTGCGCCGAGGAGATCGTAGAGGCAGTGTTTAAGGCGCTGGCGCCGGCGATTCCCCAAGCAGTAAACTCGGGCTTCTCACGTCGCCTTCGTTATGCCATTACCGGAATCGACCCTCGCTTTGGCCGCCAATTCATATGGCATTTCTTCTTCGCGCGGGGAGGAGGAGGAGCGTCGCATGGCTTTGACGGCTGGTCCAATGCCGGAGAGATTACCGTTGCGGGCGGCATACGCAGTCCCAGCGTGGAAATCACTGAGGAGCGTTTCCCGTTCTTCGTGATTCGCCACGAGCTTCGACCAGATTCGGGCGGCGACGGCGCCTGGCGCGGCGGACTGGGAGGCATCTGCGAGATGATCTACGAGGGGCTTGACGCAGCACGATTGAATACGGCCGGTGACGGAGTAGTAGTCCCACCTTTCGGGCTGTTCGGTGGCGGAACGGGCTTGCCCCATACCTACAGCTTGGTGTCGGATGGCGTCGAGCGAATACTGAGATCGAAAGAGGCCGGCGTGATAGTGAAGCCAGGCGATCTCATAGTGTGCCTATCATCCGGTGGCGGGGGATACGGTGATCCGAAGTCACGCCCTCGATGGCTACGCGACTGGGACCGTAAGAATGGCTACGTGACTTGACCAGCCTTTGAGCCTCGACTTCAGATTCTTCCCACCAAATCGGAATTTCGATGCCAGCTAATTGATGCCGGGGATTGCGCTGATCTGCCAATAGAGTAATAATTCGATTTGGTAGGCGGGAACAATACGATGGCTGAAGTCACAATCGAGTCCGTCAGCAAACGGATCGGCGACACTCCGATCCTACGCGACATCAACCTGACCATCCTCGACCGCGAGTTCCTCTGCATCATCGGCCCATCGGGTTGCGGCAAGACGACCATCCTTCGCCTAGTCTCCGGCCTGGACCATCCGACATCCGGTTCTGTTCTCTTCGGCGGACGGGACGTTACCAACGTACCTCCGAGCCGGCGCGATGTTTCGATGGTATTTCAGTCCTATGCACTCTATCCTCATCGTCGCGCGCGCGGCAACATCAGTTTTCCCTTAGAGCTCAGGCACATGGAACAGGGTGAGATCCACAAAAAGGTGGTCCGCACTGCGGAGGACCTTGGCTACGGGTTGGTCAACATCCTGGACCGAAGGCCGGCGCAACTGGCTGTAGGCCAGCGCCAGAGAGTGGCTATAGGCCGGGCCATCGTACGTGACCCACTGGTATTCTTGTTTGACGAGCCGCTCTCGAATCTTGACGCCAAGATCGCTGCCATAGCCCGAGTAGCAATAAAACGACTCATCCGTGAGGTGAGGCGAACTGTCATCTACGTCACTCCCTCCGTGACTGAAGCTCTGGCTCTGGCAGATCGAATCGCAGTGATGAGCAACGGCCGGCTCGAACAAGTCAACACGCCTACCGGCATATGGACCCGGCCGGCGAACGCCTTCGTAGCTGACTTCGTCCATCAGAATGGATTGAATCTCTTCCCTTGCACACTCGACTCGGACTCCCGGCGGGTCTTCGCTGACGGCTTTACTATTCCACTCACACCGGCTCTCTTGGCCCGATCGCGCAACGAACGACGCATAATAATGGGAATCTTGCCGGAAAAGCTAAGACTAACGCAGGCAACCGAACAGAGCACTCTCGTCGGCCAAGTAGAGTTGGTTGAGCCACTAATAGCCGACCGCCGGAAGAAGCTCCACATTCGCCGGGGCAATACGAAATGCATCGCATCCGTGCCTATCGACAGCCCTGCCGGCAGGGACGACTGGGTGGGGGTTGAGTTCGACACCGACAGCGCATTCATATTCGATGCGGACGACGGCCGTGCTATCTACTGAGTCGCTTCCATAGCTTATCGTCGGTGAAGTGAGCCGGGCGGAGAAGTTGGCAATTTTGCCAACGGTCCGTAAACAACGTGAACGAGGCGCGCGATTCCCATCGCCACGCACTACGTCGCGGCAAGCTCGACCAAAATCGCACTAGCGCCATAGAGCGCGTCAACGCTTGGCTGCGGATGAAGAGCACTATGAAATCGGGCGCTTGTCAAAAAGGCATTGGACCTGATCCGGCCTGGGACTAACAACCACTACAAGTTGATAAGTCCTTTTTGAATCGCCTGTGTCACGGCTTCAGTCCGGCCATTTACGTCCAACTTGTGGAATATGTTGGCCACATGTGTCTTTATGGTGCTTTCACTAAGGGTGAGTGCGACGGCGATCTCTTTGTTGGCGGCGCCCTTGGCGATCAAGCTTAGCACCTCTATTTCTCTTTCTGAGAGGCCGGCGGACTCGGGGGTCTGCCGGGAGAGTTGAACGAAGCGATCCAAGACCTTGGCGGCCACTCCAGGCTCGATCAGAGACTCGCCTCGATGAACTGCGCGCACCGCGTCAAACAGCTCCTTACGGGAGGCGTCTTTCAAGAGATAACCCTTCGCTCCGGCCTCAATGGCGTCAAAGACATACTCGTCGCTGTCGTATGTGGTCACGACTATGAACTTGACGTCCGGGTCTTCAGCTCTTATACGACGCATCGCCTCGACGCCATCCAGCACGGGCATTCGAAGATCCATCAAGATAACGTCCGGGCGCAAATCGCGAGCCGCCTCGACGGCCTGTAGACCGTCTTCAGCCTCACCCACTACTACAAATTCCTTCTGTCTTCCCATTATGGCAGTCAGTCCGTCCCGGACTACTGTATGGTCATCCACTATCAGAACTCTTATTGCCTTCATGCGTACTCAACTCCGCGCTGACCAATAGCCATGAGTTATTACCTTTAGGGGTAGCAACAATCCTTGACTACTACGAAAGGACTAATCACGAGGTCGGTATTCTAGCTTCCACTAGTGTACCGTGACCTTCTTCCGTGGTAACTCTAAGGTTACCCTTTAGCAAGCGGGCACGTTGCTCCATAGCGATCAATCCAAACCCGCCTACTCCGTCCGTTGCCTTCACCGCATCCATATCGATACCCACGCCATCATCTTCCACCGAGAGCCACGCCGCTTTGTGATTGAAGCTGAGCTCCACTGTCACCTCGGTGGCTCGAGCATGCCGCCGGACATTTGCGAGAGACTCCTGGCAGATACGCAGGAGAGCCGCTTGGATATTGGACGGCAATTCCCGTTTCTTGCCGGACAGACGAAATGACGCTTTTTCTGGCCCAGAGGTGGAGAATCGGAGAATCTCGTCCTTCAGGACGGCGTCCAGTGAACGCTGTTCTAGAGCACCTGGAACCAGCGCCCTAACCGAACGTCTCGCTTCATTGAGACTCTCCCTGGCCAGACTCTTGGCCCGACTAAGATGTCCTGATACCTCGGCGGGACTCTCTTCTAGCGCTTGTTCCAATGCCTCGAGCTGGACTACTACCCCGGTAAACCCTTGAGCCAGCGTATCGTGTATCTCCCGGGCGATCCGGTTTCGCTCTTCCAACACGGCCAATTCCCGCATAGTCGCTTCAGCACGTTTGCGTTCAGCCAGATCGCTGACGACGCCCATCATGCCGCTAGTGCCGCCGCTTGCATCCCTCAACGGTGCTGTCCAGATGCCTATATCTATTGGTGAGCCATCTTGCCTTTGACAACGCATCTCTCGACTTTCGAGTCGATCGCCCCGAAGTGCCAAGTCCAGGTCAGATGAGATTTCGCCAAGATTTTCTCCTTGGAAGAAGGGTGGTAGTTGGCCAATTAACTCACGCTCAGTCCAGCCGAAGACTTGCTCGGCAGCAGGATTCCACATCCGGATCTTCGCGTCGCGATCAAGCGCAAATATGGGCAATGGTGAACTTTGAATGAGCGCTTGGAGGGTCTGGTTCGTGTGTCGCAGTGTCTCTTGAACTCGCCGAAGCTGATCAAGCTGCCCATTTATCTTCTCTTGCAAGTCCCGTAACCGGCCCGTCACAACGCCAACCAACACCAGTGATCCGGAGCTTAACGCGCCACCTCGAAGCAGCCATTCCTGCCAACTCCCTTCGGCGAATATGTCGGAAAGCAGGCCGTTCAGTATCACGGCTACGAGGCTGGCGAGCAGTCCACCGCGTATTCCATACGCCAGTGCAGCCGCAACAACAGGCAATACCGTGAGGACAGTCACGCTGCGACCCAGGATGTCGTACGCCGGCGCATATATCAGCGCGTACGCAACCGCAGTGCCCACTACCAGCACCAACTTGAGGTCGGAATAGGTGACCTCGAAGCCGGCTATCGTCGAAGGAGCTTCGCCTGATTGGTTGAGTTCTTCCTGAGAATTGGCCACTCGTGATTGGTCCTTGATGCTTCACCTGTATCCAAATTTGGGAAGCGTAAGACTGTTCTGAGTGTAATCACGGGTCCACCGGCGGTCAAACAGGCGCATCGATCGTAGCTGTTCAGACCTATGTGGACCAGTCTCGTGAGCGTCGTTGGCGCGAAAGCATGTCCCGGACTCTGATCCGGGATGGCCGGCTCCCGCCGGCGACGCCAACCACCGTCGCCCGAACAACGACAGCCCAGGGTCCAAAGAGAAATGTAGGGCTGGGGCTTGTCCCCAGCCAGGGGTGGGGTGGCCAACCTGGCGGGTGCCGGCAGCCTTCTCGCGAATCCCACCACTTCCCGCTCTGGTCATTGGTAGGAACGCATGTCCCGGACTCCGATCCGGGATGAATTCCGGCGCCGGCCGGCGACACCAACCACCGTCGCCCGAACAACGACACCCCAGGGTCGAAAGAGAAATGTAGGGCTGGGGCTTGTCCCCAGCCCGGGGAGGCGCGGCCAACCTGGCGGGTGCCGGCAGCCTTCTCGCGAATCCCACCACTTCCCGCTCTGGTCATTGGTAGGAACGCATGTCCCGGACTCCGATCCGGGATGAATTCCGGCGCCGGCCGGCGACACCAACCACCGTCGCCCGAACAACGACACCCCAGGGTCGAAAGAGAAATGTAGGGCTGGGGCTTGTCCCCAGCCAGGGGTGGGGTGGGGGGCACAGACGACACCTGAACCCTTCCATCAACCAATGCACCCAATTCTCATACCTTGGTGTGGCGGCGGCAGCCGGCATCAACGATTGGTACGAAAATAGCTGTTTCCAGTCGAAAGAGAGACATCTACCGCTGGGGCTTGTCCCCAACCAAGGACATGCGGCCAGCCGGTCGGTCGTGACGGCATTGCCGCCGGCAACGGACACCGGCGTAGAGATGGGGGATAGCCGCATCGGTAGAAAGGATGATGAAATGGTAGGCTCTTTGTCTAGGGCAGAATAGGTTGGACAGCCGATGACAGGCGAACCGGCTCGGCGTAGAGTGGTAGGCAAATGCAACGAGAAATGTTGAAGAAACCGGTGAGGAGGGCCTGAGAATGAGTGCACCAACTTCTGTGGAACGTCTGTACCGAAGTAAGAGCGAGCGAATGCTTTTTGGGGTATGCGGAGGGCTTGCCACTTACTTCGATTTGGATCCCACTCTAGTGCGGCTCATTTTTGTTCTACTGACTCTAGCAACCGGCATCGGATTAATCATCTATATTGTGATGGCAATAATCACTCCGCAAGATCCGTTCGTAGCAATATAGGACGAGTCGACGACCACCGATTGATTGGTCATGTGCCGGCCTCTGCGGCGGGTATGATCCGCCGACCGGAGATGGAAAAGAGATTGAGAGCTTTACCGGAGGTTAACAAGTGAGCGCATCAATGCCGGAAAAACGACTCTACCGCAGTCGCAGCGAGAAGATGCTATTTGGCGTCACCGCCGGTCTAGGCGACTACTTTGAAACTGACCCAACGATAGTTAGGCTGGTGTTCGTATTATTGTGCTTCTTGGGCGGTGCTGGCATCCTACTTTACATCGCGCTGGCGATAATAATGCCGGAGGAGCCGGCCACGACTCCAGAATCTACGATTGCCAACTCGGCCTCTGGCGCCGGCGAACTCAGCGAGCAATTCTCGGAGACGGCTCGCGAAATCGGCGAGCGGGCTCGGAAGCTCGGCGAGGAAGCCAACGCCGCATTTACTTCGGCTGGTGAATCGGCGTCAGCCGAGGGCGAGAACATCGGTCACAGATTAGCTGATGCAGCCATGGATGTCGCTCAGCGGGCGGAACAGCTTGGCGAGGAAGTACGCTCCTCCGTACGCGCAGAAGAGACTGCACCAACCGCCCCTTCAAGGCCATTCGGTGGCCGGCGACGACCGCGGCAACTAATCGGCCTGGTCCTGCTTCTGATTGGAGCGATATTTCTTCTGGACAACCTGGGACTATTCTGGTGGTGGAATTGGGACTGGATGTGGCCAATGGTCATTATCGGAATAGGTCTATTCCTCTTGGCGAACAACGCTAGAAGCAGAGGTGAACGATGAGTGAACAAACCGCCAGCAATGACTCGACCCGTTCGGAAAGTGCGACACCTGTCGCCATCGAGCCGAAGCCATCCAGTGGCCGGTGGAGACGGAAGCAGCTAGCCGGCCTGATCCTGATCCTAGTTGGAGTGATTTTTCTTCTGTCCAATTTTGGACTCTTCTGGTGGTGGGATTGGGATACGACTTGGCCCGTGATCATAATGGGAGTAGGGCTATTCTTCTTGATGGGCAACACGAGGGGGAAGGAGGCACGATGAGTGAGCAAGCTACTAGCAACCGTTTGACCGGCTCGGACAGTGCAAACACGGTCTCCATCAAGTCAATGCCGTCCAAAGGCGGTTGGAGACCAAAGCAACTAGCCGGCCTGATCCTGATCCTGGTTGGGGTGATATTTTTGCTGGCCAATCTTGGGTTCCTTTGGTGGTGGAACTGGGGGACGATGTGGCCCACAATCATTATCGGGATCGGACTATTCACTCTGGCAAGGAATGTCAACTTGAGGGTTAGAAAATGAGCGACCAAACTGTGAACGCACCATCTGTGGGTTCGACTCAATCGCAGGCAGCCAATAACCGAGGCTCACTCCTATTTCCAATCCTGCTAATTGCCCTGGGATTGATCTTCCTATCTCAGACGTTGGGATTTGTACCTTGGGAAGTCTGGGGACGACTCTGGCGCTTTTGGCCGGTCATTCTGATCCTTATAGGGCTCGACATCATCGTCGGCCGGCGGACGGCTCTAGGCAAATATCTTATGGGAGTTATCGCGATTGCCGCCATTGCCGGAATTCTCCTCATAGCGACGCTATCGCCATCCGCGGTGGGTAACTATGGACTTCCACACCTTGTGACGCACAATGTGAAGGCCGAGTTGGGCCTAGCGGAAAGCGCTACCATCCGCTTAGCTACCGGTGCAGCCGCATTCGAGCTCTCCGAGCTCGAACGCGGCAGTCAACTTCTGGCCACTGGAGCGATCCGCTCGAATAGATTCATCGAGCAAGAGTTGCGTCGTGACGATAGAGCCGCCGTGCTCGAGCTGCACAGCTCGGGCGAAGGATTCTTTGGCGGATCGACTGTCGTTGCAGACGATTGGGACGTGATGCTAACCCAGGAGATTCCACTGAATTTGGAGTTTGCATTCGGTGCTTCTGAAGCGAAACTCGACATGGGATCTCTAAGAGTCACTCGATTTACGCTTGATGCTGGTGCGAGCACGATCGACATCGTCGCGCCGAAGCTTGGGCACACCGTGGGATCGATTTCTACGGGCGCCGCAGAGATCGATATCGAAATCCCAGAAGGAGTCGCCGCCAGCATCAGAATCGAGGGAGGACTCAATGACATCGATGTCGACCTGGCACGCTTCCCGAAAGTGGGAGACAGATATGTTTCGCCCGACTATGAAAGCGCGGATAATCGCGTAGACTTGCGGATTGACAGCGGAGTTTCATCGATCTCTATCCGGTAGCACGGAGCCTGCATATTGCGGAATATCGAGAGCTATCCTGAGATCCGCAGCGGGCGACTGGAAGACGAGGACGACCGATTGAGAACTTCAGATGGGGCGAGCACCGGCCCGGGCATGAAGATCGAGTATTGCTGCGAGGATTTCCGCAGCGCCTGCGACGTCACGTTCGCCAATCCCATTGACAGCGATTCCGGCTGGTTGCTCTACGGCACCGATTACGAGACGGTCAGCGTCGGCAATCCGGAGATCCGTTTCTGGCCGGCTCGCTATTGCCCGTTCTGCGGCAGCCGGCTGAAAAAAGCGACCGTCGCACCGACACGCGGCCATCGCCGGTTCGGCCAGACCTGAAACAATCTAGCTGGTAGATTCAGCTTATTCGGCGTAACTGTTCAGATTTAGGCGGACCAGTCTCGTGAGTGTCATTGGTACGAGAATAGATCCCCACTCTCGTCATTGGTACGAAAGCATGTCCCGGACCCCGATCCGGGATGTGCCCTCCAATCAACCTCGATGCCGGCTCTCCACCGGCGAAACCTGCCGAATTGTAGACCGATGGCCGATGCCGGAATGAGAGAATGTAGCGCGGGGGCTTGTCCCCCGCAGGGGTCGGGGTGGGGCATGGCAGAATCCGCCATGGCAATTCGCTGTACCAAGCCGCAACTCCGGCTTTTCATACCTTGGTGTGCCGGCGCCCGCCGGCATGAGCGATTGGTACGAAAGCATGTCCCGGACTCCGATCCGGGATGTGCCCTCCAATCAACCTCGATGCCGGCTCTCCACCGGCGAAACCTGCCGAATTGTAGACCGATGGTCGATGCCGGAATGAGAAAATGTAGCGCGAGGGCTTGTCCCCCGCAGGGGTCGGGGTGGGGCGTAGCAGAATCCGCCGTGCCAATTCGCTGTACCAAATCACAACTCCGGGTTTTCATACTTTGGTGTGCCGGCGGCAGCCGGCATGAGCGATTGCTATGAAAGCATGTCCCGGACTCCGATCCGGGATGGATGAGTCCCCTAACTCGCGTTGCCAATTTTCATCCTCTTATGCGGCTTATGCGGCCTTCGCAAGGCCATGGTGATTCCCGCGATCAACAGCATGCCCCGTACCCCGATACGGGGCGGGAATCCAGGGGAGGGGCGGCCGGCGCACCCGTGCCACATTGAGTCGCTATGGGCAGTTCCGCCACAACCTACCGTCCTTGTTCGATCACAATTTGCAAACGCGCAGGACAAATTACGCTCAAATCTGAACAGTTACTATTCGGCTATCCAACTCTCATCTAGGTAATAGTAGAGTACCTTGGGATCCATGAGCGTACTGATCCCGTCGTGCCGGGACTCGAGCCAATTCTTTCCAAATACAAGAGCCCGCCGGAACACCTCTGGCGTCAAATAGTCCGTCTCCACCTGAAACTGGGACAGACGCTCGATTCTGGCTCGAACCGTCTCCTCGGAAGTCTCATTCTTCCAGCCCAATAACCAACCCCAGTCGCCGAAACTAGGGACGTTGTCGTGATAGGGCAACGTCCTGAAGCCGGCCGCTTCCATCGTCCTCTGAATGCCGAGGTAGGTCTCTGTTGCGTGATAAGGGGAGGTTGCTTGTAAGGCGACCACGCCTGTTTCGGCGAGAACCGGATGCAATTTCAAGTAGAACTCCTTGCTGTACAGCTTGGCGAGTTCCACCGAGCTTGGGTCAGGCAGATCGATAAAGATCACGTTCCAGGCTTCGCCCACGTCAGCGATGAACCGGTCCGCGTCTACGGTGTACACTTCTACGCTACTGATCGGCTCGGACACGCCGCGTCCGGCTTGATCGGTCTCTCCCGATTCTTGGTAGAGAACTGTTCTCTCCTCAGATGCCTGCACCCCCGGCGAAGACCAAGCCCTCACCCGGGCATCGGCGAATGCATCGTTGTTGAGTTCACGTAGAGTCGAGTTTGTAGAAAACAGCTCGATCATTTCCGGGTCCAGTTCGACTAGGGTCACCTCTTCGACATCCGGGTATTTCAACACCTCACGCAAGGCAAGGCCATCTCCGCCTCCGAGTATCAGGACTCGCCGATGGTCCGGCACGAGCGCCATCGCCGGGTGTACAAGCTGCTCGTGATAAATGCTCTCGTCTCTGCTCGAAAACTGCAGATTGCCATTGATGAAAAACCGATATTCGCCCCGTCGATCGCTATAGGTCAATACCAGCCGCTGATAGCTGGTCGTCTTAGCCAAGACTATTGGCGCATTATATAGTCTCTGTTCGATACTCTGATTCCAGCCGCGGTTATTGAGGTACCCGTACCCCAGTGCGAAGACGGTAACAACAATTGCTCCCCCCATCACCCACCGATGGGAAATCAGGTCCTGTCGCCAGAAGTACCAGAATGCCAGTGTTGCTACGAAGAAATTGAGGCCGGCGACAATGAAGCTTATCTCCGTGAGGGGAAAGAGCTTCAGTAGTAAGAAGTTGAAGGCTACGGCCCCTACGAATGCTCCGACGTAGTCGAGCGTATAGATGCTGGCGATGTTTGCACCCAGCCGCTTCTGGTATCTCTCGTTGATACGAAGCACGAGGGGAATTTCAAATCCGATCAGGAGACCTATGGAGATCACAAAGAAGTACTGAATAACCTGGAAGTGGTGCACCAGAGCGCCAAAGGCAGCGTATATTGCTATGGGGGCGAATCCACCGAGCCACGCCAACAAAATCTCGATGAGGATGAACTTCTCTACGAGGCCGCGGTCGCCGATCAGATTCTGCGCCGAGCCGGCAACTCCCATCATCAACAGCATCAGCGCAATGATGATGACGAATTGTTCGATCGAGTTCCCTAGGATGTAGGTGCTTACGGTGCTGAGGATGTACTCGACAACCAGGCCGGCGGCGCCGGTAAAGAACATGCACGAGGCAAGCAGGATCGTCGGGAGATGAGCGCGCATAGGCACGTTCCGGAAGAACGATCTCAATCCGGCTGGCCATTTTCCCGACAGCTGGTCTACGGCAACTCGTCCTTTCACGGAGTGCTCCATCGAGTAGCGCAACCGAGCCCACTACATATGTATCTGCGCGGAGAAAAGCTTAAGGACAATTTGCCCTTCTGACTTCGACCGCGATCTTCGGGTCGGGACCCTTAGATGATCGCGGCGCTAATGACCAGAGCCACGGCGATAATCGCGCCTTGGGCCATGGCGATGGCCGCGACGTTCCTGTCGCGGGCAACCTCGGTTGCAAGGTTCGTGTTAGGGAGGAATAGCCAATCGATCACCTTGCGGAACAGGAGAAGGACCAAGATACCAATGACCGCGTACAACGCAAATGACACAAGGTCATCTACCCAACTGACAAACGGACCTGCGATACTCGCCTTCAGGATGAATCCCAGGGCGACAAGCATTCCGGCGACCGCAGTGCCCGCGGCGGCATTCCCGTTCTTTATCTCATCCTTGACGTTGAACGGTGTAATTAGCTGGTACACCTCGTAGAAAACGAACAACGCTATCTGACCCAGAACCGCAAATGCCAGAACACTCAAGATACCGTTCAGTAAATCGACACTCTCTCCGGTGAATGCGCCGTACAGAATAAGGCCCGTCGCGATAGTGGACCCCGCCTCGACAAGCCCTACCGCGACGTTGCCATTCTTTGCTTCGGTGTCGTTATCGACTGCTCCTAGGATCACGGCATCGTTGAATATCCGCGCACCGGCGAGAAGGACAACGGCCAGAATCCCATCGATGACCAATGCAGTCAGGTCCGGCACGAACCCTTGCGGTGACCCAGAAACAGCTCCCACCATAGCAATCGCAATCGCTAGATAAATGCCGGCCCGACGTAAGCCGACGGCAAGGTTTCTCCTCTCTTCCACCTCTTCGTCGGTGTCGAAATGCGTCCGCCAATCGCGCCAAAGTTTCATGAGGAACATGAATGCGAGGACGACCGCTATGAATACGAGACCTTGCCAAAGCTGGTTGACCTCTTGCGATAGGTCGATGTTAGACACGAGCTTCGCTCCTTTGTTCTCTCACAGACTCCGAATGTAGTTCTGTTGGCCGGAGGGTCACTTTCCGCCCCCGCTGGGACCTCCCCCGCGACCGGCAGGGCCCGCTCCACGCACAGAGGCAGATTGACTTTGGAGTCCGCCTTTCCTCGCCCAAGCCGAGCCAGAGTATCGAGTCCCTGTATTCTGTGAGTACGTACCGTATCGTTTGGAATCGCCGGCGGGACCATAGTAGGGTCTCTGACCATAGTATCCGCCGCGCCAGCCATTCCAGTCGTTGTAGTAGTAGGGCCTATGGAGAAGTGTGCTGAAGAATAAGTATGGACCAAACCAGTCCCAGAACCGATTTCCCTGGTTATCCTCCCGCCATTCGCCGTATCTGGAGTTACCGACATAGGCCATACCCGGAGGCGCAGCCACGTTGACGACCTCGTCCTCGTACGCACCGTAGGGTTTTGTCACAATGTCCATGCCAAGGTTCTCCAAGTTGGCTTCGAAGTACTCCCAAGTCACTGGTTCCCAGCCGGTTTCTCGGCGTTGGCCGTTCTCAGTGACAATGTATTTGTGATAGTAGTCGGCCGGCGCGTCTTGCAACCAAAACTCCGCAGTATCGTCTCCGCTGGGCCAGGATTCCGCCGGATCGATACCCAATGCGTTCCATCCAGCCTGGTCCATGCCGACCCGGAGACTCTGACCACTGAAGAATCCGCTGGTGAAGATTGCGAGGACGTGATTGTCCGGAAGCCCAGCGATTGAATCGTAGGTCGCTTGATCTACCTGTCTTGGACCATAGGCGTAGTTGTGCTCCGCGGGGAAATCTGCGCCTTCGTTCCAGCTAGTGCGCCCCACGATTATGGACTTGCGCACATCCATATCGACGAGCATCTTCGAGTAACTGCGACCAAGCTCTGCCAGCCTAGCTCTTAGCTCCTTATCCTGTTCTTGGATTCGGTCGAAATTCTCAGCGACAAGTTGCACACTGTCTCCCAGTGCGGCGTAATCGGGATCTGCCGAATTTCTCTCGCTTTTCGCAACATCTACCGCCTTTTGGGACGCGTCGTAGAGGTCACGCACGGCCACAAAGCGGGCAGTAAGATCCGTCTCTTTGTCCGGATAATCGCTCTTGGCCTCGTTTACAACCGTGGCCAGATCGTCGAATACTACCTTGGTCAGGCCCAGATCTTTCTCGGCCTCTACCACCCATTCCGGGCCCTGGGCCTTGGCGTCACGCAGGAATTGCATGCGGTTACCGGGCTTTGCAGCCTCCTCGCGGGCATCTCTCACCGCGAGGCCGAGGCGCTCCAGCTGCACGCGCAACGCCTCTGCGTCTTCAGGGCTATTGCGATCAAGGAGAGGTTTCACGGCCTGTTCATAGACGGCGCCAGCATCAGCCAGCCGGCTGCGAGCGTCCTGGAAATACGAATCCCACTTCTCGCGTTCATCGTACCGCTTGAAGAAATCTGTGTACTCGGATGACTGTTTGACGCTCTGAAAGCTATCAGAGAGCTCACCAACTCTTTGTTCTGCCTGAGTGATCTGCTCAGGAATCGCGTCGGCTTGGTCCCGGAGCTCCTGAGGCAGTCCGGCGCATCCTCCCATTAACAACATTGTTAACAGGACGGCCATGGCCGGCCACAGATACTTCGTTCTCATAGGCTCTGCCATCCTTTCCGGTAAGCAAACCAGAGTGGCTGATTACAATCGTTCCTTCGTTGGGATATGAGTGAGCGGTCCTGATTCTTAAGGAAGCCTCCGGCTCATTAGGATATCCCAAGATGATGGTCCTCGCAGGATCTCCGTGCGCTCCTCGGGGAAAATCATAGCTCAAATAGAATCCTTGGGAACCGACGCTCTCAGTTTCCATCCGTCGAATTTCCGCCGTACCTTCAGGCCAACGCATTGCCATCGCCCGGAAACCGTAGGTTACCTGAGGGTGAAAGCCAAGCTCCACGGAACCAGTGACCTCGCTAAGCGGCCCATAAAAGGCTCGGCTGCGCGACGTTCGGACCTCCCCACAGGCAAAGACCTCGTACAACCTCATAGCGCCAACCTGAAAACAGATCGCATGACTTCTGCCTATGATCATGGCCTCCACACTGAATTCAGGTGAGACTTGCAGTACTTCCGTCTTGAAGATTTGGAACTGGGACAGGTCGAACTCACCTTCAATGACGTTTAGTCGGAGATCTTGAGCGGATTGCTCTTGATAATCCAACTCGTTGCTCACAGGAGTCTCCATTTCACTCACGTTTTCAGGGCTAGGCAAGAATGAGGGCAGAGATATTCAGCAGGTTTCACGTTGTGACGTGCTGGCCTCAGCTAAGTTAAGTCTAGAGGATTTGTAAAAGGAAAATGTGGAGATTCTGTAATATAAATCGGGACACCTACCAATGTCCCGATGTTGATGCGCAAATCTTGTGATTCATCTCCGCCTGATAATGTCCTTGATCGCACGTGCTGGAAGCGTAAACCCCGCGAACACCTCGTACTCCGGCTTGCCGGGATCTCCATAATCCTCTATGCCTATAAATAGCCGTTGGTCTTCGCTCCCGGGAATTGGGCCGGAGTAGAAGTCCCAATATTCGTACTCCTCCCCGTCCTCATCGGTGTCGTCATCGTTCTCATCCAGATAATAAGCAACGCTGTTCAGCGTGAACTTACTTACGTCGCGTTTCGACGTACTCAATAGCTCGTGCGAGATATGGGGGAATTTCTTGTCCAGGCGAATATCTATAAGTATCTCCGGCTCTCCATCTTCCTCTTCATACTCGACATAGGCGTTCCTACCTTCGATGCTTTCGACTAGATATTCCCAACTGTAGCTATATTTGAACCTCTTCTTTACCGTGAACGGCCCCTCCGAAAGAATGTTGAAATTCGGGATGGGAAAACCGGTGACCAGGTAGGCATCATGGAAGTCGATGATATCGCCCTTTTTTAGAGTCTTAAGGTCGGAGGCGGAAATCTCGTCCATCTGTACTCCTTATCACATGTCCAGTTGTTTCTTTAGGTCATCGATCCGGTTTGCGTTAGAATCCTGGGAAGCACCGCCGGCGGGTAGTGCCTTTTTTAACTCGTCGTCAAGGCTGGATCCACCCTCCGCAAGCTCGCCATATGCCTGAGCGCGTGCCTCTCCCTCGTCAACTCTCTCCTTCATACGCTCCAACATAGCTACGGTTCCCGAGGAGTCTGCGCCGGCCATCACCTTATTGATCTTCTCGACGGATTTTGCGGTCTGGGCCCGCGCTTTCAGGATGGTCAGTTCGTTTTCGTAGGAACGAATCGTGGTCTTCAACTCTCCTATCTTTCCACCAAGCTGGGTACCCATCGCCTCTTGTCTTTCCGCGTCCTGTTGGAGTTGAGGAAGGCTTGCAGCGATCGTTTGAGCCTCGACGAGCGCTTTGGAAGCTAACTCTTGGTTGTCGTCGCCGGTGCGTTCCTCCAACAATGAGGCTTTCTTCACGTAGTCTTGGGCGCGACGCCGCTGGTCATTAAGTCTTCTTCTCGCTTGTATGGCATTGGCTTTGACCGCAGCCAGCGCGTTCACGCTTTTTTCAAGATCACTTCGCAGGTCTCGAATCCCCTGCTCGGTCATCTTGACAGGGTCCTCTATTTTGTCGAGAGCGCTATGCGCCTCGGCCTTTCCGATGCCGAACACTCGTTGGAATAGTGACATTTCGTTTCTCCTTTCAGCCTATCCTCGACTTTCCTTATTTGAGCATCTTGATCAGTTGATCGCCGTGCTCGGCTACAGCAAGCGACAGCGCGTCGAATGAGCCTTCGAGCTCGTTCGGGTCAAGGTTGCCAATCTGTAGGGTGTCTGTCCATATGATACGTTTGCCTTGCCGGCCAAGGGCGTACGCTCCATGCACCAACTCCCGGTTCATCGCCAGGAGTTGCCGGAAGTCCGTCTGTGGAGTGATGAGACCCAAGACCTGCTCGAGTCTCAGAATGTCGTCCTGGCAGTCCACCACGAGGTTCAGGATGCCTCGGTCTTCGTCAGTAATGACGAACAACGTCCCTTCAGGATCCTCGTTATGAGGGACGAACCCCAGTTCAACTACCATCGCCTTGACACTCTCATAGTGTGACATGATTCTATTCTCCTTACCCCACGTACTACACACCCCTTTGGGAGCGTGAAACTATCTTTTTCCGTAGTGCGCCTTTATAAGATCAAAGGCCTGATTTATCTTGTTGAACAGCACTTCCGCCACTTCTCGCTTGGGATCATTATGCCATTTATCCGGATGATACTTCTGAGCCATCCTGCGAAAGGCTCGGTGGGAGGTCTCCCAATCTGAGCCGATAGGCACTTCCAGTGCCGCGAAAGCATCCTGCAACTCCTTCGAATTCACGAGCGAAGCCGGCGTTCTCTGCCGCCGCTGGTTATCGCGGCCCCGACGAGCAAGGTCGTCCTCCCAATTCGCGACTTCCTCTTCTATCTTTGCCCGGTCTCCGAATGCGGTTGCTTTTCCCGTCCGCCAGAGCCTGTCTAATACCGAACTCAAAGAGTGCACCCCGCTTTCATAGCATTTAGAAGATACCACAACCTCCTCTAGAGTTGGACGGTCTGTTATTTTAGTCCTTAATGGGCGATTGACCGCCACTAACGAACGATGCAACTCTTATGGGATTCTAACGCTGACGGCCTCCGACGCCTGCCATGCAAACGTGATATAACTGTTCGGGCATGGATGTCAGGGATACTTAGGGAGGCACATACAGTCGGTGGGGGCAAGGTCGGGTAACGACGGCGGTCTGATGGGCCGTAGGACTTTCTCGAAGCTCGCTTTGGCAGCTGCCGGCAATGTGGCGCTCGCTTCGTTTTTTCCCTTGACTGCAGGCGCCTCGGAGCCTTCCGAGCCGGAGCAGCCGGCCCCGCCGTTATCCCACCCACAATTTCTTGAAACTATTGGCAAGCTGTCTGGAAGCACGGGTAGCCAGGAATTCCTGGCCTCTTTCAAGCAACTCATGCTTGAAACAGCTTGGTCTTGTGTGCTGGACGCCGGCGACTGGGTGATCCCAAGTAAGCTTTTCGAGTTCTTCTTCTTCTCCCGAGATTCTTTCTGGGTATTGGCCGCTTTAGAAAACCCCACCATTTCAGATAAGGCCGTCGCTAAGTTTGCTGCCGATCAACTCTTGAACCCCGACGGTCATATTGCGACAGCTCTCCGTCGAGACGGCTCGCGTCCACCCTTGCGTGATCGCGCGGAAGAGAGCACGATGATGTTCGTGCTCCATAACTATCAGCTAAGCAAACTAGGTGGAGCGCCCAACCTAGAGTCTCTGGAAAGGGCATACGATTTCATTCTCACACATATTAAGGATGGATCTTACGTGACCACCGGTGAGACGCGGCGGATCTCGGTACCGGGCGGCGTCAACGAGATCGGCGCCTACCATTATTGGGCGGATACATTCAGGCCGGCCGGCAAGCCTGCGGCAACCTCTGAAGTAATCGCCTACAACCAGGGCCTGCTGTGTGTGACTCTCAAATGTTTGGAAGAAATGAACGTCGCAATCGACCCTCAGCTTCGACCGCGTGCTGAAGAAATATATAGAGGAATGGTTAATCCAGAGGATGGGGTCTCTCTACCCCAGAGGATGGGATCCACGATCATCGACGTAGCATCCTTGGTAGGGGAGGCTCTGTCTCTTTACCTGTTCGATAGACCCATTCTGTCCACCGAGCGGGTAGAGGCGACGTTCAATAGGTTCTCCAAGGTGCACTATCCCGATGGAAGTTTCCTGGGCTACAAAGTGATCAGCGACTACTACGGCGGCTATCGACATGACAACGAGTTCATTATCCCTCAAGTCAACCGGCCGGGGAATTACCACCATGGGGCCAGCTGGTTACTCTACGATGCTTTGGCGCTTTACGTAGCCGGCAGACACAACCTGCCGGGCGCAACTGATCTGTTCTTTCAACGACTTCAATCGGAAGTGCGATACTCTTGGGCATCGCATGAGTTCATAAGCACCAGTCCTGACAGTCTCGGAAGCTCGGATACGCTACGCGAAGCATATGGCTGGAATACTTTTGTCCTGAACCTTCTGCCGTAGATTTTCGCCACCCACATTCTAAAGATCAGATTCTCAAGCGCTACGGCCGGACGTTCGCTGTGATGACGGACGGGGATGCGGAGACGAGGATCACTGCCACGGATCCGGCTGGGGCTTGTTTGGTCGTCTAGATACCCTCGGCAGCACCCGTTTCAGAGTGAGCGATGCTGAATCGCCGGTCCATATTTGATTAAGCGTAGACCGGCCGGCGCCATTCAGGAAAGCGCGAATCGTTCCCCCTCACCAAGTCATTGAGTAGCCCGGTCAGTCGCTCGGTCACCGGCCCCGCTACACCGTCGCCAACTTGGTAATCGTCAATCGAGATTATGGGCCTGATCTCCGCGTTCGTTCCACAGAGAAACATTTCCTCGGCGATGTACATTTCGGTCCGGTCAACCTCACGTTCCTGCACTGGAATATTCAGCAGCTCGGTCGCCAACCTGATGACACTTCGGCGGGTGATGCTCTCGAGGATGCCGCTCGTGATCGATGGGGTAATCAGCCGGCCGTCGCGGACGATGAAGACGCACGCGGTCGCTGACTCGGCCACCTTGCCGGCGGCATTCAGCAGGATGGGCTGGTCATAGCCGCGTAGATTCGCCTCCAATAGCGCCAATCGGCTGTTCTGGTAGTTCGAGATGCCCTTTACCCGCGGGGACAAAGAGTTGTCGGAGATGCGAGTCCAAGAGCTGACGCCGGCGCGCAGGCCGACCTGCCGGCCCAACCATGACTTGCGTGCCGCAGTCGTCATAAAGATCGAGGTGCGGCTCTCGGTCCAGGTCCCAAACCAGTCGGCGTCAGGCTGGTAGGCGACGGGTCTTACGCGGCAATCCTTACGGTAGCCGTTAGCGCGCAGCAGGTCCAGAGCGCCTTCAGCGAGGTCCTCCAGCGCCAAGTTGGTCTGCAGGCGCATTATTTTCATCGACTGCAATAGCCTGCGGAGATGTTCGGCGTGTTGAAGGACGTATAGCTGCCTGTGTTGCGCATTCCAGTAGGCGTTGATGCTGTCGAATACGGCCGCCACTGTAGACCAACCAAGGTGCGAAATGTGGACTGTCGCCTGATCCCAGGGAGTTAGTTCACCGTCGATCCAGACAAATTTGTCGGGTGTTGAAGCCATTCTCTTCACCGCTGAGCGCATAACCGGATGGCAAGTATAATCTATGGGCCTTCGACAGATAGTGGTGATTGGCGATGTGGTCGAAGTCCGACAATGAGTGAACGAATCGAGAGGTGACCGCAAATAGAACCAGCGTACCAAGCGGTTTGCGAGATGTTAAGGAGGATCTATGCTCGGTCGTATTGAGGTGCAGGACAAGGCCCTGCTAGAACTGATTCCCGCAGACGCAATCCCGGAGCGAATCGCCGGCGGTTTTGGCTTCACCGAGGGCCCGGTTTGGTGTCGCGAACACTTGCTATTCAGCGACATACGGCGTAACCGCACAGTGCGGTGGCGCGAGTTGCCGGAAGGACCGGAAGTCACTACGTATAGGACCGATACCGCTAAGGGCAACGGGCTCACGTTGGATTTGAGCGGCAGGCTGCTGACGTGCGAGGGTGGAGCACGCCGCGTCTCGGTCATGGACGCAAATGGAGACTCTCATACCCTGATAGATAAGTACAAGGGCAAGAGGCTTAACGGGCCCAACGACATCATCGTGGGTTCTAACGGCGACATCTATTTCACAGACCCCGCGTGGGCGCTTCCAAATAGGACCGAAGGGAAGCAGCTGACTTTCAACGGTGTCTTCAAATTTACCCCGGAAGGTTCGTTGACAGTAGTTGCAGACGACTTTGACCGGCCGAACGGATTGGCATTGTCTCCAGACGAGGCTACGCTATACATCGATGACAGTGGTCGCCAGCACATCCGAGCGTTCGACGTGAGGCCGGATGGCACGCTGGCTAATGGCAGACTCTTCCTGGACATGCAGTCGGACGCCCCAGGACCTCCCGATGGGATGAAAGTAGATCGGGAGGGCAACGTCTACTGTACCGGCGCCGGCGGCATATCGATCATCGACCCATCCGGCAGGCTGCTGGGTCGTATCGTCCCACCTGAAGCACCGGCGAACTTGGCCTGGGGTGGCGAAGGATGGTCCACCCTGTTCATTACGGCACGCACGAGCGTTTACCGACTGCACACTTTGGCTACCGGCATCCCGGTCCCTATTAGCCCGTAGCGCCCCTCTGCGATTTCACCGCCGATTGGGGGCCCTGCTGTGGCATGCGTTGACCTTAGCGCCCGTCGAACGGGGCAACGAGATCGACTTATTTCGACGAATCCTACTGAACATACCCTTTTCGGTGGGTGCGTCCCCTGTACAGACAGCCGTCGTAACCAGTGACGTAGAGAGTTTGTAGGTCACTGTCTCCGAAGCAACAATTTGTAGGACTCGTCGGCACCGCGTGGTCCTCCAATACCTCGCCGGATGGGGAGAAGACGGCTATCCGAGCACCGGGCCCACTTTCCGGCCATCCACAAGCTGCCACGACGTTGCCGTCTTTGTCGATTCTCATCCCGTCGATGCCACGATGCGGGCCAAAGTCGTGCAATATCGTTGGCTCACCGAGACTGCCGTCGCTTTGGACAGGGTACGCGCGTAGCTCGCGCTGACCTCTCGGCACACTAGGTGCCTCCGCAACATACAAAGTTGTCTGATCGGGCGAAAAGACCAAGCCGTTCGGACTTAGAGTGTCAAACGTCACTCTGGACATACTGTAGCTGCCATCAGATTCGGGATCGAGCCGGTAAACTGACTCGTGATCCAACTCCATGCTCTCTCTATCGTAATAACATGGATCAGTGAACCAAATACGCCCCTGATTATCGGCAACTATGTCGTTCGGTTGGTTCAGCCGGCGACCCTCGAAATGGCTGGCCAAGGTCACCCGTTGCCCATCTTGTTGGTAGCGTGCGACTCGCCGGCCCGCGCCCTCGCAGACCAGAAGGTTTCTCTGCTGGTCTAGAAACATACCGTTGCCATTTCCGGTCTCTTGGGCGAAAACACTACATTCGCCGGTCGAGGGATCAAATGACTTGATCTCTCTATCATAAATTGCGGTGAAGAGCAGACGCTCCCCATTCCAAACCGGTCCTTCAGTGAGATTGAATGGGCCGGCAACCTGTTCGAAGCTCCACTCCATCATTACCCTCCATTGTTCCTGAGATTCTCTTCGCCAAGTCGTTATACGTGAAGACGCTTGATGTTCGCAACCCTAATTCAGCTTCTTATCTCGAACCCGGAACCCTCCCGAGACACCCTAAGCAACAAGTCCAGTGTTTGTGCCATCGCCCCACTTGCGTGGATCAGGAACGACCCTCTTCGCTTTACGACTCTCGACGACGACAAATTAGGAAGGGAGGAGAACGATCTCGGAAGTACCCCAATCTACCTTCGCTTTCTGGGCTTGTACCGAGTATCGGCGCAGGGAATTGGGACCTACTTGAGATGTTGGTAGCGCATACGGGATTCGAACCCGTGATCTCCGCCTTGAGAGGGCGGTGTCCTAGGCCGCTAGACGAATGCGCCCTGAGGCAAATGGTGGGCGATACTGGACTCGAACCAGTGACCTCCACGATGTCAACGTGGCGCTCTAGCCAGCTGAGCTAACCGCCCTATCACTACCCGACTCGTTTTGCCACACGAAGTATAGCCTCCCTACGTCCTGGTGGTCAAAAGATCGAATTGCCTCAACATTGTTGCTCGGGGCCTGCAATGACTCACACCGCCCATCGGAGTGGATTCTTTCATGGCATGGGCTAGTCATACGGTGTTCGGCATAATAGTCGAGATAGTCCTCGCCGAACACATACCGTATGGCCCATCCGGCTTGCACGATCTTGCCGGGTTGCTGCAGAGTAGTAGCATTAAGAGGAAGATGGATGTTCCAACTTTCGAACATTTTGGCGAATGCTGTGTCGATGTTGTTCATCAGGACTCCCTTTGTACCGCGAAGGCTTCGATGGGCGCTCTCATTGTGAACGCTAGGCCTCGAACTCCGGCGACGGACACTCCAATGCCTCGTCGGCCAAGGCTTTGACGACTGACCCAGTGCACATTCACGCCCCGAATCTCACCCGTTCGTTCAGTTCCTTCCGCCGTCATGGCGCCTTCCTATTGTGCGGCCTTGCGGGCAAGGACTGCCTGGCGTGGCCATGGAGACTGTCGGCCATCGCCGTAATCTCAGCCACCATCGTCAGGCGGTCCCGCCATTCAAACGGGATAGCCTCAACTCCATAGTGAGCCCCAGCGATCTGCCCGTAGATTGCGGTGGTGGTGTCGGCGTCGTCCCCGAGGTTGGCGGCCAGAAGGGCTCCGTCACGAAAGTCCTGAGAATTGTGGAAGGCCCACAATGCCGCCTCCAGCGACTTTACAACGTAGCCCGATCCCTTGATCTCAGGAGGTTCTCGATCCTTGAACGACCCGCCTGCCACAGTGGCGACCTTTACCGCCAGCGGGCTTCTTTCCCAAAGGCCTTCCGCCGGGCAATAGCGTGCGGATAGGAGCGTCTCTCTGTCGGCGCAATTCAAAGCGCCAACGAGCAGTCCGGCGAAGTAGCGGCAAGCGTCAACCGCTTCTTCGGCCCCGTGGGTGGTTCGGGAACTATCGGCGCTCCTGCTGATTGCTTCGGCAGCATCGCCTGCAAAGTACATCGGCACCGGCGCAAGCCGCATCAGCGAACCGTTCCCGGCGGAATAAGGGTCGGAAGAGCCGGCATAAGGTTCGCCTGTATCCATAAAGCGCGACAACGCACTTGCGATGGTGTTCCCAATGTCGAA
This sequence comes from Chloroflexota bacterium, assembly GCA_965220775.1. Taxonomy (GTDB): domain Bacteria; phylum Chloroflexota; class UBA6077; order FW602-bin22; family JBCLEL01. The sequence continues at coordinate 1,730,237 of OZ244845.1, read as the reverse complement.
GCATGCCCCTGTGGACGAGAGGTAACCCTCATCCCGCCAACGCACGTAGCGTCGCATCTGGTCCATCGGGTCAAACTCGCCCCTCTCGATCAGGCTGGCGGCCAAGCACAGGGCCATGGACGTGTCATCGGTCCACTGGCCGGGTTCCAAGTTAAACGGCCCGCCGCCGATCATGTCGTCGATTTGCTGGAAAGTACCGGGCCGCTCGAACTCCAGCGTGGTGCCCAGCGCGTCACCCGCCGCCAGCCCCACTAGGCAGCCGCGAAAACGGTCCCGTGTGGTTAGCTCACTCAAGCGGTTACCTATTCTGACGACGGCACAATCCAGTTGCGGACGTGCTCATGTTGTTCGCTCGTTTCGGGCGAGATGGGCTGCCGGTAGACCTTTTCAACTCCCGGCCACCACTCGGCAATCTGGCGATGTGCTGCGTCTCTCGTGTGTCCATGCCTGACCAACGAGCACCCAACCACGTTACCGGTCCAGCCAACTCCGCCCCAACAATGGAGGTACACGGTCTTGCCGTCACGCATAGCGGTGTCGATGGCGTCGAGGAGCCCGGCCATCTGCTCTGGACCGCATGGAACGCACTGGTGAACAATTGGACTCCGTTCATATCCAACGGCAGGGCCAAGGCAACGGGCTCCCTTCTCCGCAATCTCAGCATAGGGGATCAATTCTCCCGGCTCCGTCGGGTCGATGAAGTGGTCGATTCCCGCGCTTAGCAATGTTCTCAGCTTTCTTGCAGCCTCGATAGGGCCCTTCGCGCCAGGATACTCTCCCGCCCCGAAGCGGGGACGAGTGACCTGGAAGCTATTGGGCAGGAGGCGGTTCCCGCTGTTAGCTACGCTGGTGCCAGGGGAGCTGCGTATTGCTTCAAGCCCACGACAATTGGTTGGAAAGCTACCACTCTTCATTCAGATATATTAGGTTAGTCTGGCACAAGACTAGAGCGCCAGGCTGAACTTCAAAACGAAGGTTGTCGATTTTGTCCAGTTTGGTGGGCGATACTGGACTCGAACCAGCGACCTCCACGATGTCAACGCGGTGCTCTAGCCGGCTGAGCTAACCACCCAATGTTTACCCGACTCGATTTTCCGCGCGAAGTATCGCGTTCCTACGTCCTGGTGATCAAAACAGAGACGCCGTCAGAACGTAGCTGTTTCGATTCGATTGAGCGCCCATGATGCATAGAAGTCAAGAGTCGCCATTCTCATCCGGGAAACGTCATCTCGTCACTATTCCTACATTGGGTAATATGATTTTCACGAATTGGCACAAGTTTTCAACCAACCGGAAAACAAACTATACTGTTATTGCACTAACAAACTAGCACTTCAAGCAGACACTCGAAGGAGATCTCATGGCTACCGTATCTTCTGTCACCGAAATAACCAGCAACGCCAAGGACCGGCTGATCAGCGCCATCAACGAGGACTTGGCGTACGAGTATCAGGCCGTCATCATGTACATCCAGTATTCATCTGTAGTAACGGGCCCTCATAGGTCCTGGCTCTCGGAGTTCTTCTCCAGCGAAGTTAGCAGTGAGTTGAGCCATTCCCAGTACTTGGCGCAAAAGGTTGCGGCGCTAGGTGGCGTTCCGACAACCGAGCCAAAAGCTGTTCCCGAAGCCACCGAGCCAGTAGAAATGCTAAATAATGTACTTTCGGCTGAGAATGACGCTATCAATCGGTACGTCGAGCATGCAGAATTCGCCGGACAGCTTGGCGAGCACGCTCTGAGACTGGTCCTTGAAGACTTTATCAAGGATGAAACCACCCACAAAGAGGAAACCGAGAAAGTCCTCCGCGGCTGGAAGTAGCGCGTTTATAGGATACTGACTTTCCCAGCTGTCCAAACCGTTCCAAGGTCTTGCGGCAAACGACCTTCGAGAATAGCTGAGTCCGTGGGCTTCATGCGCAAGATTTAGTGGCCGGATTGAGTAGTTCCGGCATTGGCTCTCCACGTCACGTCGGCGTGCGAGGCGGAATACAACTAGAAACGTAGGAGGGATTTCTGAGTGGAAATTCTTCGACATCTCGTGGAGTGGGTAGTCGCGTGGGCGGAATCACCATACGGTCCGGCCGCACTCTTCGTCATATCATTCGCGGAATCTAGTTTCTTTCCGGTTCCTCCGGATGTTTTGCTTATCGCTCTGAGCCTCGCAAATCCACCGACGGCCTTGGTGTTCGCACTCGTATGTATGATCGGGTCGGTCCTAGGCGGTATGCTTGGGCACCAGATAGGCATGAGGGGAGGCCGGCCGGTAGCGATCAAACTATTCGGGGAAGAAAAGATTATGCTCGTCCAAAGACTTTATCAGCGCTACGACGTGTGGGCGATCCTGATCGCGGCATTTACACCCATACCGTATAAAGTGTTTTCCATAAGCGCCGGTCTCTTCGAATTGGATTTTAGACGCTTCGTGATCGCCTCAGCGATCGGCCGTGGAGCCAGGTTTTTCCTGGTGGGCGGATTGATATTCGCGTTCGGCGAGACTATACAGTACTACCTTTCGCAATATTTCGAGTTGGCGGTCACACTCTTCGCAGTCTTATTTGTTGCTGGCTTTCTTTTGATAAACGCCTCGGCGCGAGTGATCAGACGAAGAGAGCGAGCTCGTAACTCGGTTGACCCATCCACTTCCCAGCAGGCTAACCCAAACTAGCTCCCATCCCGCGTCCTGGGTGTCCGTCTGCGGACCCTGTGTGCACCCCAGGGCTTTTCTATTCTTTAATGTTTAGGACCTCTAGAGTATTTTCCTAGGCCGACAAGCAGTTGGTCGAAACAGTCAACCCACCAATGCCATTTCGATAGTCCGAAACCGCATCTCGTCATTCGTACGAAAGCATGTCCCGGACTCCGATCCGGGATGCGCCTACGCCGCTTTCGAGCGCGCCGTTGAACCCCTCCATTCCGCGATCTCGTCATTCCGGCCCCTCAATTCGTCATTCCCGCACCCCCCCCTTCGTCATTCCCGCGAAGGCGGGAATCCAGAGGGGAGGTGCGGGTTGTGGCAATGACACTAGAACTCTCCCACCAACCAATGCACCCGATTTTCACACCTTGGTGTGCCGGCGCCAGCCGGCATGAGCGATTGCTATGAAAGCATGTCCCGGACTACGATCCGGGATAGACCGCTCCAGTAGCCTCTCATTGGTCATTCGCGGCATCCCCTCGTCAATCCGGCCCCCCAATCGTCATTCCCGCGAAGGCGGGAATCCAGAGGGGAGGTGCGGGTTGTGGCAATGACGCTAGAACTCTCCCACCACCCAATGCACCCGATTTTCATACCTTGGTGTGCCGGCCCCAGCCGGGATGAGCGATTGCTATGAAAGCATGTCCCGGACTACGATCCGGGATAGACCGCTCCAGTAGCCTCTCATTGGTCATTCGCGGCATCCCCTCGTCATTCCGGCGATCAAAAGCATGCCCCGTACTCCGATACGGGGCCGCAATCCAGAGGGGAGGGGGAAGGCAAGACCACCGCCAACCTTTGGGTGACAACGGATGTTAGAGAATCAAAAACCCCTGGTGTGCACTCTCCCAAGCCATTCCATTGGCCGCGTGTATACTTACGATGTTCTACCTAAGGGTAAAATCACAGGACGAGGCAGAAGGGTCGGCTATTGGTCAGCGGTGAGTCGGCAGCCATACGTGAACGGATCCTCGAGCTTCGAAAGCGGCTGAGCCAACTAGAAGCTACCGAACACTTACCCAACCCAGCACTTGCCGTTGCGTTCCTCGGACTCTTGATAATTCAGGGGTTCCATGAGGCCGAGCAAGTCGTTCAAGTATTTCAGCGATTCGTCCTCGACCTACAGAATGCGAAAGGCCTGCTCGGTCAATATTTCGACCAAGAGCCACTTCAATTCGCCTATAACATTCTCTTTTTTCTTCTCCTTGTCTCAGTCTATGCCCTGAGTGGTGCGCACCGACCACAGCTTTGGTCCCGCGGGACCGCAGCGTGGTGGCTTCTCACGGTAGGCATCCTTATCCAGGGATATCACGCCATCGAGCACATATTCAAGATCTGGCAGTTTGTTGAGTTCGGGCGAGACGGAACGCCCGGTATCTTGGGTAATGCCTTGCATCTAATGTGGCTCCATCTCGCCCTTAACACCGCCGCCTATCTGCCGGTAATCGTCGCCTACTGGATAGGGGGATTCAATCGACACCTAGCGGCCGATCTGATCGCGGGTTGGAACCAAGTCGCCAATCAGCCGGCAAGCTCAACCGGATTCAAGAGCTCCCCTGGGCTGTCTCGCCGGGCTCTGCTCATGGGTATGGCGGGATTCGTTGTCGCGATTGGCGGAGCAAGAGTTGCCGCGGCACTGCGTCGACCCGATCCCGAGGCAACGCTACCAATCTACGAGGACATTACGCTGCGGGCAGGAATTAACTTCAGGCATCAGGCTAACCGGCGTGCCGACACCATTCAAGCCGGCGCGGCCTTTATTGACGTCAATGGGAATGGCATGCCGGACATATTCTTGACCAATGCGAATGGATCGAACGCGCTCTATATCAACAATGGAGACGGCACGTTCACCGAAATCGCAGACGAGGCGGGTATAGCCGATCCTGACGGGGTTGCTATTGGAGTCGCCGCCGCCGATTATGACAACGACGGTCACTGTGACATTCTGCTTACGACTCTGAGCGGATTAAAGCTGTTCCGAAACAAGGGCAATGGCAGATTCTCTGACGTTACGTTCGACGCACTGCTTGCCCGCGGTGAAGGTCACCCCGCCTCGGCAGCCTGGGTTGATTTCAATAGCGACGGACATTTGGACCTCTACGTCACGTACTGGCTTGACGAGGTTCCAGAGTTCCGGTTGGAGATGTCGCCAGATTTCACTCGTAAGGCGTATACTGCGGCATCTCGCAGCCACCGTCTGTTCCAAAACAAGGGCAACGGCACGTTCACTGACGTGACGAAATATCTGAACGCGGGCGAGATCCATGGTGCAGGACTGGCTGTCGGCTCATTTGACTATGACGACGACGGCAGGCCGGACTTGTACATAGTTAACGACTTCGGCCACCACATTCGCCCAAACACGCTGTTTCGCAACCTTGGCCCAAGAGACGATGGCTGGGCGTTTCGAGAGGTCGGCGCGCGCGCCGGCGTCGATGCGGCATTTCACGGAATGGGAGTCGCGGTGGGCGATTACGATGGCGACGGGCGTCTGGACATGTTCGCGACTAACTTGGGCAGCAACGTCCTTTATCGCAACCGAGGCGACGCGACATTTGAAGAAATGACGAATCGAGCTGGCGTCGGCCGCGCGGTCGTTCGCGGCGAGGACTCAAGCGGATGGGGTACCGCTTTCCTAGACTTCGACAACGATGGCGTACTCGATCTCTACTTTGTAGCCGGTAGATTATACCCAGAGCAAAAAGCTGACGGAAACTACCCTCCGGACCAACCCAATGCCCTTTTCCACAACATGGGCGACGGGACATTCCGTGACGTATCGAGGATCACTTCCACCGCACACACCGGATGCGCCCGCGGACTAGCCGTTGGTGACATAGATGGCGATGGATTCTTGGACATGCTCGTCGCCAACTACGACCAACAGCCAGTGCTTTTTAGGAATAGGGGCAACGGCAATCGGTGGTTGAGCGTCCAACTCGCCGGAAGCCAGAGTAACCGGGACGGGATCGGAGCTCGGCTTATTCTGACCGCTGGAGATAGGCGCCAGATCCGTGAGATTCAGAGCGGAACAAGCTTCTTGTCCCAAAACAGTTTGATCGCCCACTTTGGTCTAGGCCAAGTTGGCACAGTTGACGAACTCGAAATCCGCTGGCCCAGTGGAGTTGTGCAGTCGATAAGCAACATCTCTGCCGATCGGACGATAACGGTAACCGAGCCCATCTAGTTGCAGTAGGCAACGATCGTGGTCTCTTGGTTTTGCACCCAATCGACCAAGGATATCTGATTCTCCGGGCAGATGGCTAACCCCATGGCAGCGCACCTCCGTCCGGAGTTGAAACTCGTGTGACCGACTTGGACGGAGAACCGGAAGACCCTAGCCCACCGTCCAAGGCTTTTCTATTCTTTAATGTTTAGGACTTCTTGAGTATTTTCCTAGGCCGACAAGCAGTTGGTCGAAACAATCAACCCGCCAAGGCCATTTCGATAGTCCGCAAACCGCACGTCGTCATTCGTACGAAAATGCGCCTACGCCGCTTTCGATCGCGCCGTTGAACCCCTCCATTCCGCGTTCTCGTCATTCCGGCCCCTCTATTCCTCATTCCGGCGAAGGCCGGAATCCAGAGGGGTGGGGAGAGGGGATCGTAGCGCGAGGGGCTTGTCCCCCGCTGGGGTCGGGGTGGGGCGTGGCAGAATCCGCCGTGCCGATTCGCTGTACCAAACCACAACTCCGGCTTTTCATACCTTGGTGTGCCGGCGCCAGCCGGCATGAGCGATTGGCACGAAAGCATGTCCCGGACTCCGATCCGGGATGCGCCCTCCAATCGCCCTCCGTCCCGGCTCTCCACCGGCGAAACCTGTCGAATTGTAGACCGATGGCCGATGGCGGAATGAGAAAATGTAGCGCGGGGGCTTGTCCCCCGCTGGGGTCGGGGTGGGGCGTGGCAGAATCCGCCGTGCCGATTCGCTGTGCCAAACCACAACTCCCGATTTTCACACCTTGGTGTGCCGGCGCCAACCGGCATGAGCGATTGCTATGAAAGCATGTCCCGGACTCCGATCCGGGATAGACCGCTCCAGCAGCCTCTCATTGGTCATTCGCGGCATCCCTTCGCCAATCCGGCCCCCCATTCGTCATTCCGGCGAAGGCCGGAATCCAGAGCGGTGGGGAGAGGGGATCGTAGCGCGGGGGCTTGTCCCCCGCTGGGGTCGGGGTGGGGCGTGGCAGAATCCACCGTGCCGATTCGCTGCACCAAACCACAACTCCCGCTTTTCATACCTTGGTGTGCCGGCGCCAGCCGGCATGAGCGATTGGCACGAAAGCATGTCCCGGACTCCGATCCGGGATAGACCGCTCCAGCAGCCTCTCATTGGTCATTCGCGGCATCCATTCGCCAATCCGGCCCCCCATTCGTCATTCCGGCGAAGGCCGGAATCCAGAGGGGTGGGGAGAGGGGATCGTAGCGCGGTCGAAGACTTCGCGAGGCGAGGGGCTTGTCCCCCGCTGGCGTCGGGGTGGGGCTCAGCAGAATCCACCGTGCCGATTCGCTGTACCAAACGACAACTCCCGCTTTTCATACCTTGGTGTGCCGGCGCCAGCCGGCATGAGCGATTGGCACGAAAGCATGTCCCGGACTCCGATCCGGGATAGACCGCTCCAGCAGCCTCTCATTGGTCATTCCGGCCCCTCGATTCGTCATTCCGGCCCCTCGATTCGTCATTCCCGCGAAGGCGGGAATCCAGAGGGGAGGTACGGGTTGTGGCAATGACGCTAGAACTCTCCCACCAACCAATGCACCCGATTTTCACACCTTGGTGTGCCGGCGCCAGCCGGCATGAGCGATTGGCACGAAAGCATGTCCCGGACTCCGATCCGGGATAGACCGCTCCAGCAGCCTCTTATTGGTCATTCCGGCCCCTCGATTCGTCATTCCGGCGGAAGCCGGAATCCAGACGGGTGGGGGAAGGCAAGACCACCGCCAACCTTTGGGTGAAAACGGATGTTAGAGAATCAAAAACCCCTGCCGCCGTCAACAGTTACCGCAATATCGCTCTTACTGCGGTATAATAATGGTACGTATGTTCGCTTATTCGTGCCAAATCTGATGACAGCACACCTACGGCGCGCAGCTTGATATCCGTCCGTGGAAGATGGCCGGCCCAATACGAAAAAACACAAAACAAGCGCACGCCGGCCAATTGGTGACGTCATTTCAGGCCGCCGGCCTCTATCAACTTGCGCAGAACCGCTTTTCCGATGACAAGAATGCAAAACAAAATATCCTGACGAGCGCAAGCCAGCCGGATTTGGCATCGTCTCAACTCGCCGGCCTCTATCAGATCGGAGGGACCCACCTCTAAGAGGTACTTTTTGCAAAACAAATTGTCTTGACGAGCGCAAGCCGGCCGGATTTGGCATCGTCTCAAACCGCCGGCCTCCATCAGATCGGAGGGACCCACCTCTAAGAGGTACTTTTTGCAAAACAAAGCGCCCTATGAAGCGCGTGGCTAGGCGTAGGTGTAACTTTCGGCCGCCTCGGACGGAGAATCGACAGACTCTGTCCAATCGACGGAGAGTCTTGTATCGACCTTGAGTGTTCAGTACTGATCGTACAATCTTAGTTGGACCTCAATTCCAAATGAGAATTGCATTTCCGAGAACGTGCGGCGCGCGGTGCATCATACGATATGGGATTGAGTTTCCGGAGAGGCGAGCGTAGACTCAACTCGACGCAAGGCAAAGGGCAAGACCATGATCCAGAAAAACCCTAGCGACAACAAAGCGGCAATGTCTGCCTCAGAGAGTTCCGAATTCGAACGCCAGGCGATGAAACATGTCGATTCGCTGTACCGTACCGCCCGCCGTATGACGCGCAACGCGCAGGACGCCGAAGATCTCGTCCAAGAAACCTACCTTCGCGCATTTCGTTCGGCCCACACATTTCAGTTGGGAACAAATATGCGGGCATGGGTGTTTCGGATCCTACACAATACCCACGTCAACATGAACAGGGCAAAGTGGTCTACAAGCGAGTCTTCAATCGAAGATTTGGAGGAGTTCTATCTCTACAACCGGACGAACCGGTCAGAGAGTCCCCTTCCCAAGAGTGCCGAAGATGAAGTGTTCCGCGAGCTAGTCGACTTGGACATCAAAGCCGCAATCGAGGAACTCCCGGCGCAATTTCGTATTGCGGTGCTATTGTCCGACGTCGAGGGTCTTAGCTACCGAGAAATCGCAGACGTGACCGACGTTCCAATAGGTACCGTGATGAGCCGACTTTCGCGCGGCCGCAGGCTTATGCAGAAGAAATTATGGCAATATTCGAGTTCGGCGGCCGGAATCCAGGTACAGGCGGGTAATCGTGACGAACTTTCATAGCGAACCTGATCATATAGAGTGCCAGGAAGCAGAAGAAAAGTTACACATGTACCTCGACCGCGAACTGTCCGACCACGAAGCGGCAATCGTCCGGCGGCACCTCGACGCGTGCCCGAACTGCCGCGCACGTTTCAGATTCTCCGACAGGTTGCGGCGATTGATCGCCCAAGTCGCAAAGGACGAATCGAGCCCGTATGACCTGCGACACCGAATCCACATGCGGCTACAGGAGCAATAGGCAAGGAGGCGAACTCCCTGATATTGTCAATCCCAACACTCAAGCGGATGCGATCCGGTCTCAACCGGAACCCGGTGCACTCCAAGGGGCAGGGGCCGGCGCCATGCTAGAATCGATACTGTCAAGCCGGCCCGAGTTGGACGTTAGATGGATCTTTGCGGATTAGGAGTTCTGTTACGATGAGTGTCTTGGTGCATGTTGGCGTGCGTGCGTCCAATCTGGATGATTCGGTACGATTCTGGCGCGATGGTCTCGGTATGAAAGTAGTAAAGCACAAGGGCATACGCTACGACCTTTCAGACGGTTACCACAATTTCGCCGTCTTCCAGCACACCGGCGACCCGCGACCTGACCATGTAGGCGGCATGTTGGATTACCTGCACGTGGGGGTTGGCGTTACTAATGTCCCAGAGGCTGCCCGGCGCCTCCGCGAAATGGGCTACGAAATCTTTTCGGACGGCCTGAATGGAAAACGCCCCGTGGATCCCGATAATCTTGAGGATCGAGCATTCAAGGTAGAAGACCCCGACGGCATTACTGTCGACGTCAGCGAGGTTGACGAGAGGTGGCCGGGCATAACTCTGGAGCCTACCGATAGCTAGACAAGCCTGAAGAAAGTTATTTCACCCGCCGGCAACACGGTCCCGCGACAATGATCGAAATCTCCCTAGTCGCGGCTTCCCAGAAAGATGCCTTTCGGGTCCAGCTCTTCACGCAATAGGCGAAGCTCGTTTTCGATAGGCGGTGCCGTCTCTTCGACTTCGGGTGCGACTCGCAGATCCCAGGCCACCTGTTCACGCACATCATCAACCGTCACGCCAGGGTGAACCGAAACCAGGCGCATTTCGCACTCTTGGTCGAACCCATATATGGCCATCTGAGTGATCACCACCGATGGACCGCCACGCGGCAAGCCGGCCGCTTGCCGAGCCCCAGGACCGGAAAGGTAGCCCGGCGTTGTCACGTAATCTACTTTTTCGCTGAACTTGCGACGATCTTGAACCATCATCACGCACACACGATTGGCGAGGCTGCCTATCTCGTTCGCGCCACCGCTACCTGGGAGCCGGACCTTTGGGTGGAAGTAATCACCTATTACACTCGTATTAATGTTGCCGTATCGATCAATCTGAGCGGCGCCTATAAACCCGACGTCCACGTAACCGGGCTGCAGGATCGAACCAAAGACTTCGGTCAAACCACAGAGCATTGCGCTATCTGGTACTAGGCAACAATCGCCTATGCTAATCGGGGTTCGCGTCGGCCTAGAGTCGATCACCCCGGACTCATAGATCTGCACAGAGTCCGGTGCATGTGTTCTCTTGGCCAGCATTGCTCCCAGCATGGGCAGGCCAGTTCCGACAAAGACTCGTTCACCGTTCTTGATTTCACGGGCCGAGCATACAGCCATTAGTTCGGCCCGGCTGTAGTTGAGAGCGGCCTGCGCCACAAATTCACCTCCAACCTATCGTCCCGTCTTCAACAGGACCTCCATTGTAACACCCTTCGCGAGCTACATACTGAGATACAATTGCCATCTGCATGTTCCCGCCTAAGTGGGAATTTCTAATCGAGATGGCAGACCAAAATCGGGATTCGACAGGCCCGTTGGAGGAGACAATATGAGCTCGGCATCCGGAGGGATTGGACTAAGAACTACTGGCAGCGTTCCTCGAGCCGGCCAGCACAGCCCGATTGCGTATGGCTCTGAGGGAATGATATCTGCCGCAGACCCGATCGCGGCACGCGTGGGCATCGACGTATTGGAATCAGGGGGCAATGCGGTCGATGCGGCCATCGCAGTCGCATCTGTCGAGAATGTCACGTTGCCGGCCATGTGCGGATTGGGCGGTGACGTCTTCGCCATCGTTTACGAAGCAAGTACTGGCAGATGCACGGCGATCAACGGAAGTGGAGTGTGCGCCTACAAGGCAACACCGGAGTATTTCCTGGAGCGCGGATTTCGCAAGATGCCAATCTCCGGCCTGTACTCAGTAGCAGTACCGGGAGCAGTTCATGCATACGAGACAATAGCTAACCTCTTCGCTACTCGCCCGTTGGGCGACCTTTTGCAGCCGGCCATCGAGATTGCCGGACAGGGGTTCATCCTGCCGGAGACAATGGCCGGCACTATCGCTGGGACGGCCCACATCCTGGGTCAATTCCCGACTTCCGCGTCAATATTCATACCGGGCGGTAGATCACTAAAGGCTGGCGACCGGCTCCGAAATCCGGATCTGGCCAAGTCCTTGCGCCTCATTGCGTCTGGTGGCTCTAAGGCATTCTATGAAGGCGATATCTCGAGACGAATCGCCGACTTCTACCGTGCAAATGGTAACTCGGATAGTGGACTCACAGAAGCTGAATTCGCGGATCACGAGACCGAAGTCTACGCTCCAATTTCGACCGACTATCGAGGTTACCAGGTTCACCAGACCAGACCAGTATCGCAAGGTCTAATAGTTCTCGAAGAGTTGAACCTTCTTGAAGGATTCGATCTGCGGATGTTGGGACGGAATACGACGCAAACACTGCACATCATGATTGAAACCAAGAAGCTGGCTTTCGCCGATCGCCTGCGTTATTGTGGCGACCCACGCACTGTTGATTTCCCAGTCGACTCGTTGATAGGCAAAGAGTTCGCGGCCTTGCGCCGTCGGGACATCGACCACAGCCGGGCGCTGGGCGTGTTGGCCGGTGCCCCGCCGGAGTTACTAGGAGGTGACACGACCTATTTCGCAGTAGCTGACCGTTGGGGTAACGCAGTCTCATTCATTCACAGTTTGTCTAACGCCTTTGGCAGCGGAGTAGTAGCTGGCGATACCGGCATCGTGCTGAATAACCGGGCCGGACGTGGATTCACACTGGAAGCGGGCCATCCTAACCGCTTGGCTGGCGGCAAGCGGACTATGCATACGCTGAATTGCTATCTCATCACCAACGAGGGCAAACCGGTGATCGTCGGCGGAACGCCGGGCGGAGATCAGCAACCCCAGTGGAATATGCAGACGATCGTAAACCTTGTGGACTTCGACCTGAACGTACAGGAGGCTGCCGAAGCACCTAGATGGTACAGCTTTCCCAGCACCGATCCGGAAACCATCGAAAATAGGTTCGTTGTAAGAGCAGAACAGGGTATTTCGGACGACGCACTAGCCGGACTGACTGAGCGGGGCCATCGCGTGGAACGACTGGATCGTTGGGGCGCGGGCGGCGGAGTTCAGTTAATAGCCTTCGATCACCGCCGCAAGATTCTCCTCGGAGGGACAGATCCGAGGGTTGCTGGGATGGCGATCGGGTACTAGTCGAAGGTATAGAAGGACTCGCAGCCTAGGACGATAGCGTCCGACCGAAGACAAGGGAACCCGCGCAGTTATATTAAGTCGGGCGGAGGCTTCTGTTATTAACGCAGACCCTTCGCGAATACGTCTGGGTTCACGATCGCCGGTCCTTGTTTGCCGGCCAGACCGGCCAAGATGTTTTCGGCTGCCACGTCCGACATCTGCTCGCGAGTCTCCACGCTGCCGCTCGCAATATGGGGTGCGATCACACAGTTTTCCAAAGTCAGGAGCGGATCGTCCATCGTGATAGGTTCGGGCTCCGTCACGTCCAACCCCGCCGCGAAAATCTGCCCAGTTGACAAGGCATCGTACAGCGCCTTCGGGTCCACTATTGGGCCACGAGCAGAGTTCACTAACACGGCGCTATTCTTCATCTTGGCAAAGGCAGCATCGTTAATGAGGTGGTACGTCTCTTTGAACAAAGGAACATGCACAGAGACGAAATCAGACTCATTTAGCAGCGTGTCCATATCTACGTGGCGAATGCCCATCGACTGCTCAAGATCTTCGCGCCTGACGACATCGTGGTACAGCACTTGCATCGAAAAACCCTGGGCGCGCCGCGCCATTTCGGAGCCGATCCTGCCCAAGCCAACGAGCCCCAACGTGGCGTGATGGATATCCTGCCCGCGCAGCAGTAACGGCCCCCAGGTTGTCCACTTGCCGTCCCGGACGTAGCGCTCACCTTCAGTTAGCCGGCGGGCCGCTGCCATTAGTAGAGTCCAAGCAAAATCCGCGGTCGTGTCCGTAAGTACGCCGGGAGTGTTTCCGACGATGACGCCACGTTTCGTAGCCGCAGGAATGTCGATATTGTCGAAGCCGACTGCCAAATTTGCGATTACTTTCAGCCTAGGACAAGCGTCCATGAAGTCGCCATCTATCTTGTCGGTCAAAAGCGACAGAAGGCCATCGCACTCCTTAGCCTTATCCAGCAGCACGTCGGCCGGTGGCGGCAAATCACTATTCCAGACCTCGGTGTCCGTCGCGGCCTTCACTTTCTTCAGCCCACGCTCGGGAATGAGTCGCGAAACGAATACCTTGGACATCTGCAACACTCCTCAAAATGATGGTATTGTGGGAATCCGGCTGTGCCGGCGCAGACATTCTAAGTAGCCGGTCATGGGTACGTCAATGCCCGGCTTGGCTAGCCTCTACGCTTGAGCAGATGTATCACACGACTGTCCGCGTCCAACGAAGCCTCACGAACTGCCTCGGTCATCGTGGGATGAGGATGGATCGTGTTGGCGAAATCCTCCAGCGTGGTCTCGAGGTTGATGGCTAATGCGGCCTCAGCGATCATATCAGTAGCATGGGAGGCTATGATGTGTACACCGAGCACCTGGTCGTACTGCGCCTCGGCGATGATCTTCACAACGCCGTCCGCTTCACCAGAGACGATCCCCTTTGAGGCCGCGGCAAAGGGAAAGTGACCAATCTTGACCTTGTGGCCGGCCTCTCGCGCCTCTACTTCCGTGAGGCCAACACCTGCGACCTCTGGAGACGAATAGGTGCAGCTTGGCACCGCGCGGTAGTCCGCTCTGACCTGCTCCCCCAACATATGCTCCACCGCCACCTCGCCCTCGGCTGAACCCACGTGGGCTAGCATATAGCCTCCGACGACGTCACCAGCCGCATAGACGTTTGACGCCGAGGTCCTCATGCTCTCGTCCACGTGAATGTGCCGACCATCCATCTTGATTCGAGATTCGGCCAAGCCAAGACCATCCGTGTTTGGTTGACGACCTACCGCTATCAATACACGCTCAGCCGATAACCGTTCCTCGGTCTGCCCATCCGGGTCACCGACAACTACCGCTAAGCTCCCTGCGTCCGACTCGATCCGGCTGACAGCAGTGCCAGTCTTGATCGAGATTCCCTTTCGGGCGAAGCTGCGCGCCAACAAACGACCCATCTCGGCATCTTCCAATGGCAATAGCGTTTGCAACATCTCTACGACAGTGACATGACTGCCAAAGCTGCTGAAGATGGTCGCAAACTCGACTCCGACAGGTCCACCACCCACGATTACAATGGATTTCGGCACCTCATCCAGTTCGAGCGCTTGGTCACTTCCTAGTACGCCCGGCAGATTAACCCCAGGAATAGGAGGTCTTCCCTCCTTAGAGCCTGTGGCAATCAGAACGCCTCGGCCCGCGCGGATCCGCTCAATAGTCCCGTCCGTTTTCTCTACCCGGACGCCTACGGCGGATATAGTGCCCTTGCCTCGCACCCAATTGATGCCGTTGCCTCGTACCAAGCTTTCAACGCCATTACGCAATTGCCGAACTACTTTATTCTTACGGTCGCCGATTTTTCGGTAGTCAAATCCGACGTCATTTGCGCGTAGGCCAAATTGCTCGGCCTCCTTCAAGTCAGTGTATCTCGATGCAGCTTCGAGCAGCGCTTTGCTAGGTATGCAACCACGATTCAGGCAGGTGCCACCAAGCTCGGACTTTTCGACCAGGGTAACTCGCGCCCCCATTTGGGCAGCCCGAATAGCCCCAACGTAGCCGGCCGGGCCGGCTCCGACTATCGCAATGTCAGTTTCAATCGTCAAAATAATCTCACCCGTACGAGTTAGTGCTTAAACGAACAGGAGGTAAGGAGATTCGAGTAGGTTCTGGACGCGAGCCAGGAATTGAGCGGCCGGGGCACCATCGACGATACGGTGATCGAAGGTGAGGCTTAGCCACATCGTTGGACGTATGACTATTTCCCCGTCACGTACTACGGCCCGATCGGCGATCCTACCGACTCCGAGAATTGCGCACTCAGGATGGTTAATGATGGGAGTAAATGCCTCAACACCATATGTGCCCAGATTTGTGATGGTAAACGTGCCTCCAGTGACCTCAGTGTGAGACAAACTACCATCCCGGGCCTTGCCGGCTAGCTCGCGGAGCGTGGTCGAGATTTCAAGCAACGACTTTTGGTCGGCGTTGGGAATGTTCGGCACTATTAGCCCATCATCCAGCGCGACTGCAACACCAACGTTTATATCCTTATGCCTTCGAATCTCTTGATCCACCAGACTGGCGTTGACAGCCGGATGCTCGCCCAGCGCCTTGGTGACTGCCCTGACTATGACATCGGTGTAAGAGACGCGAATGTTGAATTTGCTCTCCCACTCCGTATTGATCTGAGATCGCAGCTTCGCAACCTCACTCATATCGACCTCGGAGGTCAAAGTCACGGATGCCGTGGTGTCTTTGCTGAGGTGCATGCGTTCGGCGATGGTCTTACGCATGCCCGTCAACCTCACTACGTCAAACACACCAGGCACCGGAGCGGCAGCCGGAGCCGGCAGTATCGGAGCGACAGGAGCGGTTGGGGCCGCTTTGGACGCAGCAATGACATCTCTTTCCAAGACGCGGCCGCCAGGGCCGGTTCCGGTTAACGTCGTAGGGTCTAGGCCAAGCTCTTTCGCGACTCGGCGAGCTCTGGGAGAAACAAATATGCGTCCTGTCTTAGACGTTGCCCTTTGTGGAGGTGGAGGCGTTGGGACGGGTGCAGAAACCGCCGGCGACGGAGAAACCATGGCCGCGGGGTCTACTTGGCCGGCGGCAGCGGGCGCCTCCAGCTTCTCGCCAGGCAGCGCTAGTATCGCCAGCAGCGCACCAACCTGGACGTTGTCGCCTTCATTTACGGATAATTGGTGAACGGTCCCGGTAGCGGGCGACTTTACTGGCGCCGATACCTTGTCACTTTCGACCTCGTATAGCTCTTCACCTTCCTCGACCTCATCTCCTACTTTCTTTAGCCAGGCGGTCACTGTACCGTCATCCATAGACGGCGAAAGCTGAAGAAGCTTTACCTCGTAGGGCAATTGAAATCCTCCTGTATGTTTGACCGAACTGTAACCAACGGCCCTTCGTAAACTGGAGATCTGGACTTGTAATTCGCAGTCATGCCCTAGATGGACCAAACTCGTATTGCAGAGCAGTTCCAGTCGGTGTTAGTTGCCTGGTGTTGTTGACAAGCCTCTCACAGTACACGAAGTCAAACGTGGCCGACACTCGCAGCAAATCTCCGTTGCCGGAAAGTGGAATTACCCAAAGAGAGCACGGCCCAGAGGCCGATCTCGCGTCTGCCGTTGCGGGGACTATGTCGCCCCACCCTCCAGGCTAGGCCGACTGTCCTTGACCTGACTAGCATAACAGACAACCACGAAGCCCCGTATCATTTTGGATTCGCTAACAGCGTCGGATCACGCGGATGACCCTCAGCCGAGTCTTATTCCTCTCGACTGATCGGCCCGACCGGGCGTGGCTGGCCGTATCTCCTGACCTCGCTCAAGGTAACTAGAGAGTGCAACTTCAAGTCATTTGCAGCCAGATTCTCTCTTGCACCCTGTTCCATATCAGCGACAGTCACCACATCGTGGACGATTAAACCAGCTTCGCGCACCTGATGGGCAGTCTCGATGGCACTCGCCGCAGTGGTCACCAAGTCTTCGACTACGCATGCCACGCTCGCGCGGGCAAAGTCCCCTTCAACTCCGGACGGCTCGTTGGGTGAATCCGCCATTTTGCGCACCCATAACATCGGAATATCCGTCATTAGGGATAGTGCCGTTGCGAGCGGGATACCTGCGTATGGCACTCCGACGACTCGATCTATCCCCAAGTCCCAAACTATGTTGGACACCTTCTCCGCGAGATAGCGAAAAATAGAGGGATGTGACGCTAGACCGTGAAGGTCAATTAGTATGTCCGACTTCGCCCCATTTCTTAGGACATAATCGCCGTGTTTGATCGCATTGATATCGCTGAGGACCTTTATCTCGGTCTGCTTGATCATAGGAAGGTGCAGGGTCATCAAGAAATCCCCTCCGCGTTTTGCGATATGGACAAGGTATCTTAGGAGTAATCCCCAGGACATGAGTTCCCAGCATCAAAGCTGGAACGGACCTAGTTAAGTTGCATTATACAGTCTATGACTATACAGGCCGGCTCGGACTATCGGAGCATTTGGGCTAGTGGATAGACCCTCGAAGCTAGACTTCCCGTGCTACACGGTCAACGTCGATCAAGAATGCCGCTCGCGTGCTATTTTGAGCGCCTCCGAACGACGACGGACTCCATCGAGCCATTGACATCTCTAGGCTGTAACCACCAAGGAACGATGGTAAGGGGAGTCACTAGCGCCGGGCTCACGAGGTGTCCGAAGGCGCAATTTGGACCTGTCGCCGGCTCCTGTCTGTACGAAGACTGATCAGAGATCGACTTATCCGGATCGAAGCCGCTTGCGGTCGGCCTTGCCGTGGCAGTCGCTGCACAAGCTTATGAGGTTACTTAGGTGATGAGTCCCGCCGAATCGGATGGGGACGATATGATGCGCCTCGATTCGCACACCGGTCGCGCCACAGTTTTGACAGGTATAGCTATCCCGGCGATACACCCGCCGGCGGATTCGATCCCAATCGGAAGGATATCTTGAGCCGCGTCCGGCGAGCCGGCCAATAACTCGCCGGATCGGCCGGTGGAATAGGGAGATTAGCAGTTGCTTCGATAGGCGCAGGACCGCGTACCCGAAAATTACTGCCAGAGCCGCGGTGAGCCAATGCCCAGTCACCGCCCAGATCAAAAGCCACAAGGCAAGCAACAGGGAGACTACCCACGTCAGGCGGGTCAGCGATCTCAAGCCGTGCCTCTAGGCAAGGGCCACTGGACGGGCCACAATGCCGGGTGCGACGTACGTGGCAGGGACAAGTCCAGCAGTTCGCAAGCTGTGGTTCAGATGCGACGGGCCTAGTCGAATCTAAACACGATCTTGCCGGCGGTGGCGCCGGCGGCAAGCTGAAATGCCGCGGGGCCGTCTTCGACACCCATTTCGTGAGTGATGACTTTCTTGATCGGCACTTTCTTGCGCCGGACGAAGTCGACGATCTCGTCGAAGTCCTTGTTGGGGTAGAGGTTGGAGCCGAAGACGCGGATCTGATTGAAGAGGATTTCGTCGAGGTCTCCGAGATCCAATGGAGCGCCGGGGCGAGCCAAGCCGATGATCGCGGCCTGGCCGTTGGTACGAAGCTGACTGGAGATAGCTCGGTGGGCCGACGTGGCGCCGGAGGTCTCGGCCAACTTGTCGGCGCCGCCAGGAAATACGGAGTTCACCGCTTCGCCTATGGGCCTGGCGGTCGGATCGAGGACCGCGTCGGCACCCAACCGCTCAGCGAGCTGCCGGCGTTCGGGTGACGGATCGACGCCGGCGACGGCAGCGCCCATGGCCTTGGCGAGCAGGAGGGTGAAGAGACCGACCGGCCCCAGTCCGGACACGACCAGCCGGTCTCGCCCGCTGACGTTCATCGTCTTCAATGGGTGATAGGCGGTTCCGACCTGGCAAGCGAAGAGAGCTCCATCGACGTGGTCGAAATCGTCCGCCAATCTTATCAGGTGCTGGGGCGCGGCGATCATGTAGTCTTGATTGGCGCCGTCGGGGTCGAATCCGTAGGCTCCAATCCTATTGACGCACAGGTTTCGCTCGCCGCCGATACAGTAGAGGCACTGCATGCAGGTAACGCGATGGTAAACGACCGCGCGCTCTCCGACAGACCAATCGTCGACTCCTGGTCCAATCTCGACGACATCACCGCAGGGTTCGTGGCCTGGCACGAACCGCTTGGTCGGATCGTCGTCGGACAGCTTGAGCTTGTAGCGATGGAGATCGCTGCCGCAGATGGCAGCCGCTTTCATCTTCAAGAGCACCTGCCCCGGTCCCGGCCTGGGCTCCGGCCGGTCGGTTACTATGGCTTGGCCCTCTCCCAATAGTCGCATCGCGCGCATTTTCCTGTCCTCCCGATAAGTCCTAATGCGGTCTCATTCGTTGGTGCGGACGCCGTCCTCTGTTCGTTCGGTGTCTAGCTTGATTGGATTGTTGTTTTGCATTTTTAGGTTTTTTGCAGCGTGCCCGTGTGAACTCGTAAAGGCCGGCAGTTGGATTGCCTGGCCAATTTGTTTTGCAATTTCGACTTTTTTGTAATGGCCGTGTTCCCGGCGAAAGTGGCCGGCGGAGGCGTGACCCATCATTTTGTTTTGCATTTTTCCATTTTTCGTCGCGGGCCCTCCGGCAGTCGGTGCAGACCGGCGTTCAGTAAGTATGCCGAAATCAGAGCCGGTGCGGTCGTTTGCGAACATTTGTTTTAAATTATACCACTCCGGGAGCCAGCGCGCAGGAACTCAGCGAGGCGGCGCGTAGCCGGGACGGCCAGGCCGATTGGCGCCAGACACGCGGTCGGTTGCTCGCCGGACGGTGTCGATGTTCTGGCGGAGTGCGTCGGCCAGCATCTTGGTTCCGGAGAGCCAGAACATCCTGGCGCCTTCTTCAGCGGCTCGAATTACCGAATCGAACTCGAGGCTCCAGGAGCAGATGGTGACGCCGCTCCGCTGGACGAGGTCCTGGGCGCGCCGGACGCGGCTGACGACCTCTGGATGATTCACTTGCCCGGGAACGCCGAGCGACGACGACAGGTCGAAGGGACCCAGGAGAACCGAATCGATGCCGTCAACTTCGAGAATGCTCTCGAGGTTATCGAAGCCGGCGCGGGTTTCGATGAGCAGGAGTGTGAAGATGCCACGATTGGAGGCTTCGTAGTGTTCGAGCCAATCGGTCATGGAGTAGTCCGCCGCGCGCACGGTGGGGCAGGAGCCTCTTGTGCCGAATGGCTCGTAGCGCACGGAGTCGACGGCGCGTTTTGCGTCACCCGCGTTGTTGACGTTGGGGAAGACTACCCCCTGGGCTCCCAAGTCGAGGAACTTGCCGACAGTGGAAGAGTGGATCTCTGGGACTCGCACCATTGGGGTGAGGCCGGCATTTTCCGACGCGCGAATAATGTCGGCGACGCTCTCAGGGTTCATCCAGCCGTGTTGCTCGTCGAGAATGACGTAGTCGAAGCCGGCGAGGCCTATGAGCTCGACCAGCGCGGGGGACATTATGGTCAGGCCGGCGCCGCAGACTACCTCGCCGGCTGCGAGGAGGCGTTTGACCTGGTTTTCCCGCACGAGTGTCCTCTGGTGCCTGGGATTGTGGCCGGGCGGAGCTAGGCTCCGCCGGATATTGTACAACGAGGGGTTGGTGGGTAGGCACCCACCGCGGGGGGTTGGGGGAGCTGCCCACGAGGGACGTCCCTACCGGGGCCGTTGGTTTGTGTGAAGAGGCCGGAATAACCGCGGACGGCCGGGTGGAGATTTGCCGTGATCCCCAACCCCTGGGCGATTCGCGAATCGCACCTACGGGGGCGTCGGATGGTTGATCCGAGGAGTTGCCGGCTGTGTGTATGGATGGGGACGAGCCCCAGTGCTGAGGGCTTCGCCCTCATTTGGGTCATGCCACATAGAGGACCGGGAGGCCCACCATCCGGCGGTGGATGGAAGGTCCGCCGGCATCGTGGATGCCGGCCTTGTATCGGGATACGGGGCGTGGGTTCGTACCAATCGCTAACAATACTTGCCAGCGAAAATCGTGAGCGGTTACCAACCAGGAGTGTCATTGACTAATCGCCTATGAGCCAATTAGACTGTCCGCATGTCCAAACGACTGCAAGTCCTCCTAGATGAGGAGGAATACTCAGAGATTCAGGCTGTCGCCCGCCGGCAGCGAATGACGCTCGCCGAGTGGGTCCGACAAGCGTTGCGCAAGGCAAAGGCGGACGACCCGGCAACGGTCGAAACGAAGCTGCGCGCCATTGCTGATGCGTCTGGCCACGAGTTTCCAACAGCCGATATAGAGATGATGCTACGGGAGATCGAATCAGGGGGACGTCCGCCGTGATCTTCATCGACTCCAACGTACCGATGTACCTCGTTGGGGCTGCCCATACAAACAAGGACCGAGACTTAGCTATATTGACCTAGTTAGTGCGCGACGGAGAGCGATTCGTCACCGACGCGGAGGTCTACCAGGAGATACTTCATAGATACACGGCGATTCGGCGTCCCGATGCCATCGATCCCGCTTTCAGGAGCTTGGATGCCATTGTCGACGAAATGCTGACATTTGGCATGTCTGAGGTCCGTGCCGCCAGAGCGCTCATCGGTTCAGTGGACGGCCTTTCCGCACGAGATGCCTTGCACGTGGTCATGATGCGCAGGGCCGGGACAAATCCTATCCTAAGCTTCGATCGCGACTACGACACGTGTCCTGGAGTCGAGCGCTTAGAATGATGTAGGAGCGTAGAGCCGGGTGAAACAATGCGCCGGCCCCGTATCGGGGCACGGGGCATGTTTTGGCCGGAATCACCATGGCCTTGCGAAGGTCGCATAAGAGGATGAAAATGGGGTGACGGGTCGGTTTTTTCCATCGTATGGTGGTCTTACCCATTCCCATCCATTCTGGATTCCAACCCCGCATCGGGGTACGGGGCATGCTTTCGATCGCTGGAATGACGAAATGAGTGGCGGTAGTCTATTCCGGATCGTAGTCCGGACATGCTCTCATAGCAATCGCTCATCCCGGCTGGCGCCGGCACACCAAGGTATGAAAAGCCGGAGTTGTGGCTTCGTACAGTGAATTGGTACGGCGGATTCTGCCACGCCCCACCCCGACCCCAGCGGGGGACAAGCCCCCGCGCTACATTATCTCATTCCGCCATAGACCATCGGTCTATGATTCGGCACGTTTCGCCGGTGGAGAGCCGATGACCACAGGAGCGCCGATCCATCCTGGAGAACACTTGGCGGAGATCCTGGACGAGCTGAACATCAGCCAGCACCGGCTGGCGAAGGCGATCGGTGTGCATCCCAGACGCATCAATCAGATCGTCCTGGGCGGGCGCTCCATTACGGCGGACACGGCACCGCGAATCGGGCGGGCCCTGGGGATGACTCCGGAATTCTGGCTGAACCTTCAGCGGATGTACGACCTCGACCGGGCCCGGGCGACGACCGACACCAGCGCGATCAAGCCGCTCGTCGAGGTATCGGGATGAAAAACAAGGTCGCGAAGGTGGTCCGGCACCGTTACATAACCGGCCGCTGCACGGGTGCTGCTGTCGCCGGCCGGCGGGAAAGCGGCTGAATAGCAGTATGCCACACCAGACGGAGCCTAGCGCCAACAACGCGATGGGCACCCTGCTGCAGGGCATGTTGTCCCGCCGGCAGGTGCTATCGGAGAACACGCAAACGACCGCCGGGCACCCCCGGGCTGCGTCCGGACATCCTGATTACGGCGGCCGATCGCTCATTGAGGAGTTCCGGGACAAGAAACTGAAGCCGGCCTACCTGGCGGACGCGGATCCGAATCGGGCGCTACTGGACGGCCGGGTGGTGTGCGACCTGCTGGAGTTCGACGAGGACACGTATGTTGGGGTGCGCCGGCTGGCGGCTAAGTGGTGCGCGCAGCCGTCGGTG
Source organism: Chloroflexota bacterium (assembly GCA_965220775.1). Taxonomy (GTDB): domain Bacteria; phylum Chloroflexota; class UBA6077; order FW602-bin22; family JBCLEL01. The sequence continues at coordinate 1,707,277 of OZ244845.1, read as the reverse complement.
CATGGGGGCAAGAGCCGGCCGAGGGGGGCGGGGCTGGTGGTGTAGCCGGGTGGGCTAGGCGAGGCCGGCTTGGGGGATGCTGGTCCTATGTCAGTATCAGGCGTTCGCCCCTTGGTTCCGGGATAGGGTCGCCGAACTCCCGTGCAGTTTGAAGCCACAGATTTACGGCTTGGCCGATATTCTCAAGTGCAGCCTCCTGGGTGTCGCCGTGGGCCATGCACCCTGGAAGCTCGGGCGCTTCGGCTACGTATGCGCCGTCGTCGTTGCTCCAATAGATGATGATCTCATATTTGTGCATTAGTCTTCCCCTTCAAGCCGGTCTCTCAGGATAACCCGCCGGACCTGTCGCACCTGATAAGGCTTGGCGTGACTTCCATCACGCTGCAAGTTTAGTCTTTCTTGTACGTGTTCCTTTCTAAAGATGTGATGACTCCCCCGTACTCGCTCAGCGAATCCCAATCGCAACAATAGCATGCGAAGGTCGTCGAAACGTATATTTGCATCTGATCGGCCGCTCAAAACCCTCCGTAGCAATCTGTCGTTAGGGTCGATAATAACTAAATCCTTCGGTTCCTGTTTTGTGAGTGGCCATGGGCTAGTCCCTATGCGCCCAAGGGTACAATCCGCTCCTTGGCCAACTCGGCAGCGTAGTGCAGCACCGCTTTGACCGCGTCTGCGGAAACGGACGGATAGCTCTCGGCAATCTCCTCAGCGGTCAATCCCGCAGCGAGGTTGTCCAGTATGACGGTGACCATCACACGGGTGCCGGCAATGCAGGCTTGGCCGTGACAGACTTGTGGATCGACGGGTATGTACTCATGCCAGTTCATGGTCAAACTACCTCCTGTATGACCAAAGTTTGTGGCCGCGCTCGGCGCAGGGGTGTCCGGGACGATGTCCGGCCCGCGGGATGTCGTACAGGTATTTCCGAGCCTCAAGCTTCATAGATGGGAGTCCTCGTTTGCTCTACCGATCGCAGGAAGTAGGGATTCCTGATGGCCGACTCGACGACCAGGTCCACGGGTCGATTGAAAAGCCGGCCGAGGCCTTCGAGCAGGCCAAAGTAGGAGTCGGCGTAGGCAACGAAAGCGGCCGGCTGGAATTCGACGAGGAAGTCCAAGTCGCTCTCGTGCGGATCGTCTGAGCCGATTGAAGCGGAACCGAACAGGGTTAGCCGCTGGACGCGATATTGGAGGCAGAGACGCCTGAGCTCCTCGGTCCGTTCCTCAACGGCAGGAATCATTCGGCGTCCTCCTGATTGGAGATGAAGCCCAAGCTGTCCAGATTAGCGTCAATGGCCGCATCCAGCCGGCGGGCTTCGGCCGGCTGCCGCGCAAGGCGTCGGCCATCCGCCGAAGCTGGGACTCGTAGCCGGTGACGGTGTCGCCGGGTTCGGTTGTTCGTGCGGTGGCCAAGTTGGATTCTCCGCGTGACTGCAGTGCAGATTCGCGGTGGTTGTTTGTTTTTTGCAGTGTAACCCATGGGGTGTGAAGTGGTAATGCCGGTATGGGGGGGTCAAGGATGGGGCCGGCCAGCGGGCGTTGCCATTACCGCACCCAAGGGCGATTCGTGAATCGCCCCTACGGGGACGCTGGGCTTTGGCTGGGGACAAGCCCCAGCGCTACAGGTTCCTCTTTGGGCCGGCCGGCGTTGCTACCATAGGCGCGGGGCGTGCATAATGGAAATGGTCGATGGCGGTAGGCCGCCAGGGAATCGAACCCTGAACCTGCGGATTAAAAGTCCGTTGCTCTACCATTGAGCTAGCGGCCCGCCAAGATTATAGGTTGCTGCCGGCCGGGGCGGCAAATGTTTGCGGGACGGCAATGTTGACCTTTGCAGCGATTATCATTAGGCGCGGGCTTGGACTTTTCTTAATATCCGTGACTGGGGTCTTTGGACTCTTTTCGCTGCTGCCGTTCTTGGCGCCGGCGCTTGCGGCGATCGGCTACGATCAGTTGGCGCGTGCAATATTCGTGGGCTTTAGCGTGGCCTGCCATCAAATTCCGGAACGCAGCTTCTTCCTGTTCGGCCATCAGTTGGCAGTCTGTCAGAGAGAAGTAGGCATCTATGTCGGGTTGTTTGCATCGAGTCTTGTCTATCGACACGTCCAAGAGCGATTGGGACCGATGCCCATAAGATTGTATTTCATAGCGATATCGCCAATGATTATCGATGGCCTATCGCAGATGCTTGGAATGCGCGAAAGCGACTGGCTGCTGCGTGTGACGACCGGCGCTTTGTTCGGAGCGTCCACGGTCTGGGTGTTTTTCCCACGTCTGGCCCAAACTCTGAGCGACATAGACGCCCATCTATCGAACGAACTGAAGCAACCAAGGCGGTCTCTTGCAAGATTCTATTGAGCTGTTGCCGGCATTGAAACAGCCGGCAGATTCGAAAATCGTGATGTTGGTCCTGGATGGGTTGGGCGGACTGCCCCATATAGAGAAGGGGCTGACGGAGCTTGAACTTGCGAATACGCCTAACCTGGACGAACTGGCGGCGGGTGGAATGTGCGGTTTGAGCCAGACTGTAGGACCGGGCATCACGCCGGGCAGCGGACCTTCTCACCTAGCGCTCTTCGGATACGATCCTATCGCGGAAAACGTGGGACGAGGCGTGTTGTCGGCTCTCGGCGTCGACTTCGAGCTGGGTAAAGACGATCTGGCTGCCCGAATCAATTTCGCGACTATCGATCGCCAAGGCGTGGTCACCGACCGTCGTGCCGGCCGTATCTCAAATGAGCTGAACCGCCGGCTGTGCGACAAGTTGAGGGCGATCAGGGTGCCGGGAGTTGAGATCTTCCTGGAAACGGAAAGCGAGCACAGGGCGGTCGTCGTTTTCCGGGGCGAGAACCTGTCGGGGGCATTGTCCGATACCGATCCTCAGCATGTTGGTGTCTCGCCGCTGGAACCCAGAGCGGATAGTCCAAGTGCCGAGGCAACCGCCTCAATCGTCAGCCGGTTCATCGAAGAGGCCCGGTGCGCGCTGGCTGACGAATATCCGGCGAATATGATTCTGCTGCGAGGATTTGCCAAGCTCCCTTCTCTGACAACGCTGCCGGAGGCGCACGGCATAAGATGCGCGGCGATTGCCGCATATCCCATGTACCGTGGACTCGGCCGGCTGGTGGGCATGGACGCTCTTTCTACCGGGAAGTCGATCGGCGAAGAGTTCGACACGCTGACGAGCGCCTACGGCGAATACGACTTCTTCTTCGTGCACGTCAAACCGACTGACTCGAGGGGCGAAGACGGCGACTTCGATGGCAAAGTTGCGGTAATCGAGGAGGTGGACCGGCTAATGCCGCGTATTACCGAGTTGAAACCGCAAGTTCTGGTGGTGACCGGCGACCACAGCACGCCGGCGAATCTTGGGAGTCACTCGTGGCATCCGACGCCGTTCTTGCTCTCCTCGCCGGTGGCGATGCCAGATGAGACTACGAGGTTCGGTGAGCGGGCCTGCGCCGGCGGCGGCCTCGGCGTCTTTCCTGCGAGAACGATTATGGCGTTGGTGTTGGCTCACGCCATGAGGTTGAAGAAGTTCGGAGCCTGACGCCCGGATAGATAGCCTGAGTCAGTCGGCCTCGTAAATCCACGAGTCGATGTCGCGCTGGTAGTCGAGAACACCACCCTTGGTGAACCACAGAGCGATCTCTTGCTTTGCTGTTTCAATCCCGTCGGATGCATGGATCAGATTGCGCAGGGTAGAGACGGCGAGGTCGCCGCGAATGGTGCCGGGCGCCGCCTCGGCCGGCCGGGTCGCGCCGACCATAAGGCGGGTCGCTTTGATAACATCTGGACCTTCCAATACGGCCACAATCACAGGCGACGAGGAAATATATTTGACGAGGTCATCGTAGAAGAACTTACCCCGGTGAACGGCGTAATGCTGTTCCGCCAACGTGCGATCGACCTTCACCATCTTGAGAGCGCCGATCCTGAATCCGCGCCGCTCGAAGCGCGAGATAATCTCGCCGACCATTCCTCGCTCTACGCCATCGGGTTTTATGATGATTAAAGTTTTTTCCATCTGAACCTGCTACCCAACAAGGATCCTCCGATCAATTGCGGCTGCCTGATCCGCGGAGACTCATCACGCGATCGTATTGCTCGACCGCCTTTTCGACATCACCAACTCTCATGTAGGCGTCTCCCAACGTCTTCAAAGCGGCGATGTGATTGGGCTTAGCGTACACGATCCATCGCAGGTTATCTACTATCTCACCTGCCAGCGATGGGTCCGAGCGCAAGATCGCGGCGTACTCCGAAACGGCCTCGTCAAACTTGTCGCTCTGCTGGAATCGCAACGCCTTGTCCATATGTTGCCGCATTGCTTCCGTCGTCAAGCCGGTCACTTGTTCATCAGCTTTCGCGGCCACCTTCAGATACATCCCCGGGATGCCCGGACGCTCGGAACTCGCCGGGGACGTATGCGGAGCCGGATTGGGTTCGTCTGATCGAGCATTGGCCGGAGGAACGCCGGCAGCGGTTTCGCCGGCGTTCGACGGGCGGATCATCTTGGACATCCAGGCATCGGTTTCCCCGCCATCGGAGCCTCTGGGGACGTCGTTCTCGAGTTGCGGAGATGGATGAGAATCGGTCGAGTCGTCCGAAGAGAGGTCGATCTCGATGTCCGATCGAGGCAGCTGAGACAGGATCTCCGCCGGCAAGATTTCCCTGACGTACAGGTAGGATGGATCACGGGCAGCAATATGCGAGACTATCTGCTCCGCCTCATTCGAGCCGGAACCGTCGAGAATAAGATGGTGCAAAAGTATTGCCAAGGCGGGCAGACAATCCGGAGCGTCATTAAGCAAATCCTTGCACACGGCTTCGGAAGATGAGCGATCACCGACGCGATGATAGGCAAGTGCCAGAAGCGCCCGGGCATCCAAGCGCCGCGGATCGACCGCGAGTGCCCGATTGAGCGCCCCGGCGGCGTCCAAGAATTGGCCTGAGTTCAGGCTAAGTCGAGCCAATCCTATATTCGATAGGGTGAGTCGCTTTCCCAAGACATCTTCGATTTCGCCGGGTAGCTCGGGATGGAACGAGTGATTATCGAACGCGATCTGATACACATATTCGGCGGCACCAAGTCCGTCGGTTTCAACAATCGCGGACCCTAGCGTACGAAGAGCCCGGAGGTTGTCCGGTACAGAGCTGAGTACCCTCTGCGACAGGTCCTTGGCCTGCCCATATTCGTCGATACTTGACAGACACTCCGCGAGCAACAGGTGCGCGGGTATATGGGCCGGCAAATGATTCAGAATGATGCGACAGCATTGGGCAACGTACTCGACATCACCCGCGTTCAAGCGCTGCCGCGCCAGGGTAATCAGCTCGGTTGAACTAGGCATACGAGAATCTAACCGAGGCCGCGGCCTTTGGTCGCTGCCTTCGAAATAAACTTTGCTCGATCCACAAGCACTCTCTCGTGTGTGCCCTCTCCGATCAACTCGATTGGGTCAGACGCACAAACCTTGAACATGATTTTTCTGCCATCTACTGCGGTGACCTCGGCCTCCGCTTGCACCCTACATCCTACCGGCGTAGGGGCCAGATGCGTCACGTTGACTAGCGTTCCCACGCTGTCTTGCCCTTCGTCCAAGAAACGCCGAATGGCGTTCACCGATGCCCGCTCCATCAGAGCAATCATCGCCGGCGTGGCGAATGTTGGAACCGCTCCGCTGGCGACGGCGCTCGCGGTCTTTTGCTCGCTCACGGTCTCACTGGCTTTGCCTCGCGTACCAATCGGTATCGGATGCACGTCTCACTCCTTTTAGGTGGATTCGCCCGTCGCTGCAATGCTCGTCATACAATCGAATAGTGCGAGCCACAAATATATTATAGGGCGCTTCCGCGCACAGGGATTTGAAGACGGTTAGCGCCGGCCGGTGGATTCCGGCCCTGTGTCGGGGTACGGGACATGGCTGCACGGGAATGACGAGATGGGCGGCGCGGTTGACCGGTTGGATGGCCGGCTTGTCCATGGCTGGGGACAAGCCCCGGCGCTACAGGGTCGACCCTCGCCTCCCCTGGATTCCGGCGCCGTATCGGGGTATGGGGGGGCCGATATGGGGGAATGTTTTGGCCGGGATGACCGACCGTGGGGCCGATTTCTGGCGTTACGTTGGGGGGCAAGTGGTGGTATCGCGATTGACGTTCTTTCGCGGAAGGATGGTGCGTGGATTCCAACCGCCGCGGGAATGACGAATGGGAGGCCGGTTGCCGCGGGCGCACGACGGTATGAGATTTGGGTGTGCTGTACCATTCGTCCGGATCGGCTACAATAGGCACAGAGAGAAATAGGACATGGATTGGCGGGCGGAAGGACGCGTGCCGATTCAGCCCACAAAGCCAAATGGAGGAGTGACATGGATAATACGTTCCATATGGAAATAATCTACTGCGTACCTTGAAACTATCAGCTGCGGGCCGCCTGGACGGCGGCCGAGATCATGACTAAGTTCAAGGGTCAAGTGGGCTCAGTTAAGCTGATTGGCGGTCTCAACGGAGCCTTCGAGGTCTCAGTGGACGGCGAGCAAATACACTCGAAGTGGGACACTGGCAGATTCCCTGACCTCAAAGAGATAACCGACCAGGTGGAAGAAAAGGTCCAGGCGGCGGTCTGAGGTCACCAGTCTCAGGATTTTCACCTGATCCGGCAAGCGGATTGGCTTGAATTCACCGGGATTCGCGGCGTTCGACGATCTCGATCTGGCACTTTCCATTCGGCACAGCGTGGCCCAACTGAGGCAGAGCGCCGCACCAACTCTCAGGCCAATCTACGTAGCGCCCGGTATCACCGCGCCGGGCTGCCGGATGGCGGTGTTTGCCGGCTCGTTCAATCCCTTGACGATTGCCCACGAAGCAATTATCGAGCAGGCGCTAGGCACCGTCCAGTGTGACGAGGCAGTAGTCTCGATTGCCGTCCACACAATAGACAAGACAGAGCAACAAGGCGCCAGTCTTGTAGACCGGTTAGTGTCATTAACAAGCCTTGGGCGGGCCCATCAAAGAGTCTCGGTAGCTGTAACAAATCTTGGTCTGTACCTGGATCAAGCAATCGCCTACCGAAAAGCGTTTCCCAAGCTTGGCGGGCTCACTTTCCTGGTAGGCTTCGACAAGATCGTGCAGATCTTGGATCCGCGATATTACCAAGACCGCGACCGGGAACTGGGCCAACTTTTTCGGTTGGCGAGGTTCATGGTCGCGCCTCGGGGCGACAACGGCCGTTCCGACTTAGATCTTCTACTGAGTTCACCACCCAATCAGTCATTTTCCGCAATGGTTGGATGGCTGCCCCTAGGCAGCGATTTCACTCGACTGTCGTCCAGCGCGCTCAGGAGCTCTGCCGGAGCAATCGCAGAGCAATACGGGTTGTCGCGCCACGCCGCCCCGGCGATATCAGCCGGCGCCTACTCGAACCAGACTCTGGACAAATGGCGTTACGGGACTCGGCAAGCGTTGATCGAAGCAATTGCCCCTATGCGAGATGATCTCCAACGACGCGTAGACTTTGCAATGTTGATGCATTGGCTCAGAGTAGGTGATGGACGCATACGGCCAATCGTCGACCAATTGGGCAACGGACGACCTGGGTCCGGGGTAGAAGAATCAATGGCTCGCGCCGGCATACTGTCGCGAGATCCTCGCTAACCGGAAGGTTCCTCAACCTGGGAGATGGTTTGCGGACCGGAGGCAAGTCGCATAAATCGGCGACGAATAGATCAGGTAGATGAATCTTCGAATTGGGTTTCTCCTCCGAGCACGGTGACGACAGCCAGGGCGGCAACTGCTTCTCCGCGACCTATCGCGTCCATACCTTCGTTTGTTCCGACCTTGATATTGACTCGATTTGCCGGCAATTCCAGCACGGCGGCGATTCGCTCGACCATCAGGCCCAGGTAGGGCGCCAGCCGGGGCCGTTCAATCAATATCGAAATGTCAACATTGTGGGGCCGGAATTCAGCCTCACCCAGCAGCCCGATGCAGCGTCGCAGCAGGTCGATGCTCGAAGCCCCGCGATAACGCGGTTCGCTGTCCGGGAAATGCGTGCCGATGTCTCCGAGGCCGGCGGCTCCCAAGAACGCATCAATCAAGGCGTGAATCGCGACGTCACCATCAGAATGGGCCGCGGGCCCCTTGTCGAATGGCACGTCGACACCGCCTAAGACGAGCGTGGGGCCGGCAATCAGTCGGTGAATGTCGTTACCTATCCCTACCCTCATCGCCGGACCAACGCTTCAGCGGCGCTCATTTCGGCCAGTTTAATATCTTCTGTCTTGGTGATCTTGATGTTTGACGGCTCGCCCCTGAACGTTTGGACTCGCGAACCCATCGCTTCGACCAATGAGCTATCGTCGGTCACGTCGTCGCCGGCGGACATAACCGCGGCGAGCAAGAGATCCCGACGAAAGAACTGCGGCGTCTGGACCGACACCAATTCGGACCGCTTGAGAGTCTCGACGACTCTACCCTGGCAATCTACCCGTTTGACAGTGTCGGTTACTGGCAGGCAGGGTACGGCAGCGCCGGTAGACTGAGCAGCCTGGAATCCTCGCTCAATTAGGTCTCCACTGGTGAAGGGGCGGGCACCATCGTGTACCGCTATCCATTCGGTTCTGGCAGCCAAAAGGCCGGTCCGAGCGGAATCTTGCCGGCGATTCCCACCAACAACTAGGTCTGTCCGGTCAACAATTCCCATTTGTTCTAACAGGTCCGAGCAGAATCGGCGATTACGTTCGGATATGACCAGTACAATCCGGCTCACGAGGTGGCTGCGTGAGAAAGCGTCGAGAGTCCAAGCTATGACAGGGCGTTTCGCTATGGGCAAGAGCAACTTGTCGCTGCCCAATCGCCGACTCTGGCCGGCCGCTAGAATGACCGCAGTAAGGTCCGCGTTCAAACGATCTGCCACGCCGCCTCCAACGCCTCAGCCAACGTTGCGCACCTCAGGAGGTTCAAATTCGCCGGTGCCGGCAATCCACTCGCGGCCCCACTTGGAAGGATGCATCGAGTGAAGCCAAGTTTCGACGCCTCGGTGAGCCGCCGCTCCAAGTGGGAGACCCTTCTCAACTCGCCGGCGAGACCGACTTCTCCAATCGCGACCAAATCGCCGGCGACCGGTCGGTCGCGGAAGCTCGAAGCGATTGCCAGTGCTACCGCAAGATCGGCAGCCGGCTCCTCAACATGCAGTCCACCGACTACGTTCACGTAGATATCCTGATTGACCAGGCCAAGCCCCACTCGTTTCGTCAACACCGCAATGATTAGCTGCAATCGATTCATGTCGGCACCGTTGACGGTGCGACGAGGAATCGTGAGGGGGCTGTAGGTCGCCAGCGCCTGAACCTCAACCAGCATTGGACGAGTACCCTCGACAGTCACGGCAACCGTAGATCCGGCCGCGCCCGCAGGGCGCTCCGCAAGGAAAACATGTGAGGGATTCTTAACTTCTTTGAGACCATCACCTAGCATTTCGAAAACGCCAACCTCGTTCGTCGAACCGAAGCGGTTTTTCACACCACGCAATAGCCTATAGCTATGAAATCGTTCGCCCTCCAGATAAAGCACGACGTCCACTATGTGCTCTAACGCGCGAGGCCCGGCTATGGCTCCCTCTTTAGTTACGTGCCCGATGATGATCGTCGGTATGACCGACTCCTTGGCTAAGCGAAGCAACGCCATTGCACACTCTCTCACCTGGCCTGTACTTCCAGCGGCCGCGGACAGGCTTTCCAAGTACACCGCTTGGATCGAGTCTATTATCAAGAGCGCAGGCCGGATCTGCCTTATCTGTGGGACCAATTGGTCCAGGGAGGTTTCGGAGAGAGCGAGAATGTTGGTGTTGGTGGAAGCAACTCTCTGGGCGCGCATCACGATCTGACCAGTCGATTCTTCCCCGGAAACGTAAAGAATCGGTTGATCTCGACCTGCCATTCCCGCAGCTACCTGCAAAGCGAGCGTGGACTTGCCAATACCGGGATCACCGCCTAGCAGTATGACCGAGCCATGTACGATACCGCCCCCTAGCACTCGGTCGAGTTCGGCAATAGACGTGCTGATGCGGGGCGTGTCCTGCAAGATAACGTCGTCCAGCGCAACAGGAGTGGAGCCCGACCTATTCGTCGCTAACGGGCCGGGAGCCGGCGGTCGCGGCTCGGGGGTCTCCAACAGTGTGTTCCATTCGCCGCATTCGGGGCATCGCCCGAGCCATTGGGGAGCCTGCGCTTCGCACTGCCGGCAGACGTAGATGATACGTCGCTTGGGTCGACCATTGGCCATCAATTTGCGCCTTATGGGCAGAAAAAAAGGGAGACTCGCAGCGTCTCCCTTCAAGTAAGGTCGTGAATCGCCCTGATCAAACTCCTACGAGCTCGACCTCCTTCATCTCAAGCTTGTCGTCCTTGACCGTGACACTGACGGTTGATCCTTGCTTGAATTGTCCCTGCAACAGCTGTTCCGCAAGCTCATCTTCGATCATATTTTGGATAGTCCGCCGCAGAGGCCGGGCGCCGAATTGCGGATCCCACCCCTTCTCGGCCAAAAGATCCTTCGCTTCATCGTCGATTTCGAGGGTTATTTGCTGTTCAATGAGCTGGGCACGCACCCGGCCCATCAATATATCGACGATTGCCCGGATTTCTTCCTTGTTCAGCGCGCGGAATACCACCACCGAATCAATCCTATTCATGAACTCGGGCCTAAACGTCTTCTTCAGCTCGCCCAATACCTTCTCTTTCATTTTCACGTAGGCGCTTTCTGAATTACTCGCTTCTGAGCCGCGCGCCGTGAACCCAAGCGTCGTGTCCCTCTTGATTAAATCGGCGCCGACGTTCGACGTCATCACGATAATCGTGTTGCGGAAGTCAACCTTGCGGCCTTTGGCATCGGTCAGGCGGCCGTCTTCCATTACCTGAAGGAGCATGTTGAAGACTTCAGGATGTGCCTTCTCGATCTCATCCAGCAGTACGACCGAATATCCCTTGCGTCGAACGGCCTCGGTAAGCTGTCCGCCCTCATCGTACCCGACGTAACCGGGAGGCGCGCCAACCAAGCGGGCGACCGAATGGCGCTCCATGAACTCCGACATGTCGATCTTGATCATGTTTTCTTCGCTGCCGAACAAAAACTCGGCCAAGGCGCGTGCCAACTCCGTCTTGCCAACTCCGGTTGGGCCAAGAAAGATGAACGAACCGATTGGACGTTTAGGATCTTTAAGGCCGGCGCGGGCCCGCCGCACGGCGCGGGAGATCGTCACGATGGCTTCCTGTTGACCGACGACACGTTTGTGCAGCGCATCTTCCATTTGAAGCAGGCGCTCGGACTCCTCCATAGCAATCCTGGTAACTGGGACACCAGTCCACATCGAGACGACTTCGGCGATATGCTCTCCGGTGACGACCGTTTTACCGGCCGCTTGCGTCTCTTGCCAGCCGGCCTCCAGTGCGTCGATCTTTTCCCGCAACTTGACCTCGCGGTCGCGCAGATCGGCTGCCAACTCATACTGCTGGGCACTGATAGCCGCCTCTTTTTCACGCTGGACCGCCTCGAGTCCTTGTAATGCATCTTTCAGAGAGGGTGGCGCTTTCGACTTCTTGAGTCGGACACGAGAAGATGCCTCATCAACCAAATCGATCGCCTTATCCGGAAGGAATCGGTCGGCGATGTAGCGGGCTGCCAAGTCGGCGGCAGCTTGGATAGCTTCCTCGGATATCTCGAGCCGGTGGTGCGCCTCGTACCGCTCCTTGATACCCTTCAAAATAGCGATCGTCTCTTCGATTGTGGGTTCTTCAACGGTGACCGGCTGAAAACGGCGCTCCAAAGCGGCGTCGCGCTCGATGTACTTTCGGTACTCATCAAGAGTGGTCGCGCCTATGCATTGGAGGTCACCACGCGCAAGCGACGGCTTGAGAATGTTGGCGGCATCGACCGCGCCCTCGGCAGCGCCGGCGCCCACTAGTGTGTGAAGCTCATCGATGAACATGACGCAGTTGCCGGCGGTCCGGATTTCTTCAACGATCTTCTTTAGCCGTTCTTCGAACTCTCCCCGATACTTGGTACCGGCAACCAACGACCCGATGTCGAGAGTGAGCAGCCTCTTTCCTGTCAAAGTCTCGGGGACGTCGCCGGCCACTATGCGCTGGGCCAATCCTTCGACGATGGCTGTTTTCCCAACGCCGGGCTCGCCAATCAAGGCAGGATTGTTCTTGGTACGACGCGAAAGAATCTGAACCACGCGCTCGATTTCGGTCAACCTACCGATGACGGGATCGAGCTTGCCGGATCTGGCAGCCGCAGTCAGGTCAATTCCCATCTGGTCGATTGTCGGAGTTCTGGTCGGCTGGCGGGACTCATGCTGCGTGTATGTAGAACTTTGGCTGAGAAGGTGGATGACCTGAGCGCGAACCTTATCGAGGCTGACTCCGAGACTCTCCAAGACGCCGGCGGCAATTCCTTCACCCTCTCGGACCAAACCGAGCAGAATGTGCTCGGTGCCGATGTAGTGATGGTTCAGCCGGCGGGCTTCGTCAACGGCAAGCTCTATAACCTTCTTGGCACGGGGAGTCAGTCCAATCTCGCCCATTACCATTCGGTCGCCGCGACCGATGATAAATTCGACCGCCGAGCGCACTTTCGATAGCTCTACTCCCATATTTGCCAGCACTTTAGCCGCGACACCCTCGCCTTCGCGGACAAGGCCCAGGAGTAGGTGCTCCGTACCTATGTAGTTGTGGTTGAAGCGCTGCGCCTCTTCTTGCGCTAAGGTCAGAACTTTTCTGGCTCGCTCGGTGAATTTATCGAATCTATCCGCCAATGAGCTTCCCCCGGGTTACAAAAAGTGCGCCGCTCGCAGCCGGTCGCGATTCGCAGTTAATCTTAACACGGCCGGCAACAGTCAAACGAGCATTACCTGCGCGCGCACCTTGTCGAGGCTAACTCCCAAAGCCTCCAAGACGCCGGCGGCGATTCCTTCACCCTCTCGGACCAAACCGAGCAGAATATGCTCGGTACCGATATAGCGGTGGTTCAGCCGGCGGGCCTCATCAACCGCAAGCTCTATGACCTTCTTGGCAGGCGGGGTTAGTCCAATTTCGCCCATCACCATTCGGTCGCCGCGACCGATGATGAATTCGATCGCCAAGCGCATTTTCGACAGCTCTACCCCCATATTTGCCAGCACCCTAGCCGCGACGCCCTCGCGTTCGCGGACGAGGCCTAGCAGTAGGTGCTCGGTGCCTACGTAGTTGCGGTTGCAGTGCTGCGCCTCTTCCTGCGCTAAGGTGAGAACTTTTACCGCACGCTCGGTGAATTTGTCGAATCTATCCGCCAATGAGCTTCCCCCGGGTTACAAGAAGTGCGCCGCTCGCAGCCGGTCGCAGTTCGCAACTCATCTTACCATGGCCGTCTGGACCCAACCGGGCACAGGGAATAGCAAGGCCAGACGTGGGGTCATTTGAATGTAGGTGGCACAAGGCGGATTTATTGGAGCGTTATGGTATTATGGTTACTCGGAGTCTTCCACGGCATGCAAAGACGCTGCCGTGGCGCGAGACGTGTCATCGAAGAATTAGTGTGATTGCGGTGTAAACGCGATCCAACCAGTGTGGAGTTTCGTTCATGCTTACGCTCGACCAAATTGAGTACTATCGGACCCACGGCTACCTGGGAGTGGAGAATGTCCTCACACCATCGGAACTAGAGGAAGCTCGTCGCGTCGTCGATGAGTTCGTCGAAAAATCGCGGGAAGTCTCCGAGCATTCCGAGATTTTTGACCTGGAACCAGAGCATACTGCCGAACGACCGCTATTGAGGCGTCTAAAAACGCCAAGCAAGTGGCATCCGTTCTTCGAGGGCTTGATGCGTTCCGATGCGATCTTGGATCTCGTAAGTCCGTTGATTGGCCCCGACATCCGTTTCCAAGGAGACAAACTGAACATGAAGGTTGCCGAAGTGGGCAGCCCAATCGAATGGCATCAAGACTTCGCCCACTACCCGCACACCAATGACGATCTCGTGGCGGTGGGTGTCGCGCTAGACGATTGCACCTTGGAAAATGGCTGCTTGCTGGTCATTCCCGGCTCTCACAAGGGGACGATCTACGACGAGCATCAGGACGGCGTCTTCGTGGGCGCTATCTCCCCGAGCCGTGAGAACGTGGACCTAAGCACGGCGGTACCGGTGGAAGTGAAGGCGGGTGGGGTAACGATCCATCATTGCGGTACACTTCACGCTTCAGCGCCCAACCGCTCATCGAATCCGCGTCGGCTGCTGTTCTACCAGTACACCGCGGTAGATGCGTGGCCGCTCGCGGGCGTTGGAGATCTCGACGAGTATGACCAGACTATCGTGCGCGGCGAGCCAACTCACGAGTACCGCATGACTAGTATGACGAAGGTCAGGCTGCCGCTGCCGAAACCGGCGAGGACTGGCTCCATCTTCGAGTACCACTCGTTCGTCAAGGAGCGGGCATTCGCCGGACGCTAAGCCGGGGCACTGATCCCGGCCTGTTGTCGCGCCTGTTCGACGATATCGACACCTACCAGTTCGCTCCACGCTTGGAGCAAGCGTCTTACGACAGGGCCTGGAGTCTCGGCCTTCAACGGCCGATTGTCCACTTTGGACACGGGTAGCAGGCAATAGCTCGAGGCCAACACGAACGCTTCGTCGGCAGAATAAGCATCGTAAGGCTGCAGCTCACCTTCGACTGCTTGTATTCCCAGATCTTGGGCCAGCCTCCTTATCACGTTCTGAGATATCCCTTGAAGAGCATTGCGGTCGCCGGCGGTATATATGATGCCGTCCTTTACCAGACCGAAGTTGAAAGTAGTGCCTTCGGAGATGTTCCCATCATGATCAAGGAGAACAGGCCACGCCCCAGGATCTACGTCAATGGCCTCCAGCTCTGCCAGAACGAAATTCAGACGGCTATAGTGCTTCACTTTGGGGTCAACTGAGGTGGGATGATAGGCGCGGGTTCGAGCGAAGACGACGTGACACCCTTGTTCGTACAGATGAGCGAAGCGCTTGAAGTTCAGATAGCCGGCCCCAACGTACACGTTGGGTTGGTTACGATCCGCTACAGACCAAGCTGATCCTCCGGTAACTATTTGGCGGACCATGAAGTCGTTGCCGGCGGTGCGCAGATGATCGTTACGTCTCACGACTTCGAGAGTGATCTCCGCCATCTCCTCTTTGGTCAGGCCGGGATCGATCCGCACGTATCCAAGCGACCGATAGAATCGGTCAATGTGGCCTTCGAGGTCGAAGATCTTGCCATCAAAGGTACGTTCTACATCATAGACTGCGTCGCCCAAACGGACGCCACGGTCGTCTATGTGCAGCTTACACTCGCTGTGAGGAAGCCATTCACCGTTGAAGTAAGCAACGAAGTCTTGCATCGTATCTCACGTCCAGGACCTATCCTGTCGGTCATCCTGGTCCACCAGTAATCGGTTTTGCGGCAAGTATCAGCCATAATAGCGCACGTGTGTCAGTGTACGAACAAATCCGTCACGGGCTTTAAGCTCGCGTGTAATTGGTCCTCATCAGTCACTCGATTTCGTGTCCGGATTTTTGCCGGCGTTCACCACGGCCTCGCGAAGGCCACATAAGAGGATGAGAATGCTGGGACGCCGGGTCTCTTACTGTCGTATGGCGGTCTTGTCTCTCCCCTCCCCTTCTGGATTCCGGCCCCGTATCGGGGTACAGGGCATGCTTTCGCCGGAATCACCTATGGCCTTGCGAAGGCCACATAAGGGGATGAAAATGGGACGGCGGTGGGCAGTGCAACGGGGGCGAACTGCCGTCGCGCCCTGAGCTGGGGACAAGCCCCAGCGCTACATTTCTCTTGGGGCCCTGGGCTGTCGTTGTTCGGGCGACGGCGGTTGGTGTCGCCGGCCGGTGCCGGAATTCATTCCCCTACCAATCGCTCATGCCGGATGCCGCCGGCACACCAAGGTATGAAAATGACGCTTGGTCGTTGGAGGTCTTTGGGTGTCATAGGTGCCACCCCTCCCCTCTGGATTCCGGCCCCGTATCGGGGTACGGGGCATGCTTTCGATCGCCGGAATGACGAAGAGGGGGGCCGGAATGACGAAGCGGGGGCCGGTGGCATTCAGGCGTACTTGAGGCCGCGTAACACCATTTTCGTACCAAAGACCGCGTGGGGGAAAGGTATGACGCAGCGAATGGCGGGAACCTAATTTAATGGCAATGACAGGACTCGCGGGCGCGACGGGAGTCGCCTATTATTATTGCAATAAGCTCGCAAGACCGGTCCGCCTAAGTCTGAACAGTTACAGCACTCCTCCAGTAGGACGATCAACTGGCTCTCCAATAGTTAAGGTCCGACGATTCGGTGCTCTGACCCGGCAGCGGCGCCTAATTCTGTTAGTCTGTGGGATAGGCCTATTATCTACTTCAGTCCAAGCTCGATCCACTTTGACACGAGTCCGCGCACCCGAGGACTTTCACTGGTCAAGAGCGCGTCATCAATGATTGGGCCAGGCGGAGACCATTGATACCTGCCGATTTCCGCTATGTTGTGCTCGTAGTTCCGCCGCATAATCTCAACATGTTGTTGGGTGCTGGGCTCTGGGGTGAAGATTACCGATAGCTGACGACGGCCGGGCCGGCCACCAAAGGCTGCATGCCAGAGGTTCATGTTCAGGAATATAAGGTCGCCGGGTTGCGTCTCCAGCGGAAAGGAAGGCACTGCGGTCCCACTCACTCCGAATTTGTCGTAGCTCCTCGGTCGGTCGTGCGTTGGCGACGGCTTGAGGTCTTCGTGAAAGGGCAGGCAATGCGAACCTGGAATCACCCGAAGACAACCTGTGTCGGAGGTGAGGTCGTCAAGGTACATCGTTATCTTGAGCGGAGCAAAATCCAGCCTCGTGCCGTCCGGATGCCACCGCGTATCCCCGACAAATAGGTTTCCCTCCGAGACCAACCAAGAGAATCCCGGCCCTAACAACTGCCCGGCCGCTTCGTAGATACGGTCATCGTCCAGCAAGGCCATCAGTAAAGGACTTTTCTCGTAGAACCCGTAAATCACCTGTCGCTTCGTCTCAGAAAAGGGTTCTCCCCGCCGGTCGCGCTCAAGTATCCTATCGAACTCCTGACTGATTGCGGCCGTCTCCTTGTGTACAAATGCTTGTGGCACTACAAGAAACCCGAACGTTTCGAAGAAAGCTAGCTGTTCCCTGGATAACACAACGTTGCTCCTAGTTTAAGTTAGCGTTTGAGACAGAATTCCCCAGTACGTCCTCGATTTTGACGCTCTGGGATAGCGCATTTCCTCCGGTTCATTTAGCCGATTCATCCGGCGTAGACAACGGCATCGGCGTGTTGGTACACGGTGCTGGGGCGTCTGTGGAAGCTGTTGTCGGCTTCGCACGGGCAATCGGAATCTTGGTATTCGTTGGCAGGAGAGGGTGTCACTGTCGCATTCAATGCAGGCGCTTCCGTTGGAGCCGGTGCGGAAATGGGAGTCGGAGGCACTTCGGTTGGACCAGGCGCGGATGCCGGAGCCAGGCAAGCAGTCGATAGAATCAGCAGTCCGGATAGTAGCGCCAACAGCGACCGCAAAGCCATTCCTTTCTGCCAAGCGCAACAGAAGGACACGCCGCCAACGGGCGCCATTGTCGAGACAGCACTGCACGTTGTCAAGCGATGCCAGCGACGCGGCGCAGAACGAATCAGGAATTTATCCGGGCGAATTGCAGTTCACTCGTGGCCTTGGGGATCTGACACTGGCCCAATGTCCTGCCGGGATCAATCTTAGTCTGATGACTCACGGCTCTTGTCAGTTCCGTTGCAATCGCCCATGCCGGCCACCGCCGGCACACCAAGGTATGAAAATGAGACCTGGTCGTTGGAGGTGTTTGGGTGTGGTTGGTGCCACCCTTCCCCTCTGGATTCCCGCCTTCGCGGGAATGACGAATGGAGGGGTTCGTTGGGCACTCGAAAACCGCTTAAGCGCATTTTCGTTGCAATCGCCCGTGCCGGTTGCCACCGGCACACCACGGTATGAAAATTAGGGGCGCTGATTGGTGGAGGAGTTCGCGTGTAAATGGACGACCCATGCCTCCCCTGGATTCCGGCTTTCGCCGGAATGACCGGGCTCGCTGGATTGGCCGCGACCCACGGGCGTGACGGGGATCAAGCGTGAGACTACCTCACGCGCTACAGTTTTGGCCGGGGCCTGGGGGCGTGACGGGAACCATCGATTTTCGTGGCAATCTGACGACGAGTGCGTTTACCTGCCGCCACTGTGATCTCGAGGGTTCACACCCAGTTCCTCAATGAACTGATTGATCTGCTCCAAGTCCAACGTTCGGCGCAGCACGTCGGCCCAGCGATCGTAGGGATCGACGGCCTGCGCCAGTTTGGTCGGTGCCGGCATTGGTCTGGATGACCGGAGCCAGTTCAGTATGCTGCGCCGAATCGGCTCGTTCGCGAACAGGCCATGCAGGTAGGTACCCGTGACGAGCCCGTCGCTTGCAGACGCGCCATCCGGCTCATCGACCGGGCGGTCCAGCCGGCGAGTGATCTGAAAGGGCGCCTCACCGGCACCAGTCGAACGTCCCATGTGTATTTCGTAGCCGGCGATTGGTTTGCCGTGGGCACCGGCCAGGGGGCCTTTCCGGGCAACGACGCGGGCCTGAGCCCTGGTGGTCCGCTTCTCATGGGAAAAGACGGTCTCAACAGGTAATAGGGCCAGTCCTTCGACCATCGGCTCCGATGATTCCGCTGTCAGCGGATCGCGGATAAGCCGGCCGAGCATTTGGTAACCGCCACAAATGCCTATGACTGGAACTCCGGCCGAGGCGGCAGCGACTATTGCGCCGGCAAGTCCATTGGCTCGGATGGCGTTCAGATCGCTCACCGTCGTCTTGGTGCCGGGCAAGATGACCAGGTCGGGGCGGCCAAACGACCGAGGAGAATCGACGTAACGCACTTGGACGCCGGGCTCGCGATCCAATGGATCGAAGTCGTCGAAGTTGGAGATGCGCGGTAGTCGAATGACGATAATGTCGAGTTTATTGGCATCCGGACGAGTCGGGCCGGCGAGAGAGCGCCGGTCCTCGAGGCCGACCGAGTCCTCCTGGGCTATTGCGAGATCGGGCACATAGGGCACTACACCGATTACTGGCTTGCCGGATCGACGCTCGAGGATGTCCACACCGTCGTCGAAAAGCGATGGGTCTCCGCGGAACCGGTTGACTACAAGCCCTTGAACGAGCCCTCGCTCTTCACTGCTCAGCAGGTCCAGTGTTCCCAGAAGCTGCGCGAAGATGCCTCCCCGGTCAATATCTCCGACCAACAATACCGACGCCCCGGCATGAAGGGCGAGACGCATGTTCACCACGTCGTGTTCGCGGAGATTGATCTCGGCTGGGCTGCCGGCGCCTTCGGCGACTATTACGTCGAACTCGCCCCGGAGTCGGGCCAATGCCTCGGTAACCTTTGGCCACAGGTCTATTTTGCGTCGGTAGTAGCCGCGAGCAGAGAGAGAGCCGATCGGTCTTCCCAAGACAACCACCTGCGAGCTGCTATCGGCCTCCGGCTTTAGCAGCAGGGGATTCATGTACTGAGTCGGCTCTATGCAGGCTGCCTCAGCCTGCACCGCGGTCGATCGCGCGATTTCGTATCCGTCGGCGGTGACGAAGGAATTGTTCGACATATTCTGCGCCTTGAACGGCGCGACCCTGTGACCCATCTGGTGGAGAAGACGACAGAGGCCGGTCACTATCAGGCTCTTGCCGACGCCGGAGGCAGTACCTTGGACCATCAGGACGGGTGTTTCAGGCATCGACCAGGGCCTCGATCAGTCGCCGACAATCTGCCAGCGGCTTCATTCCTATGCGGATGCATTCGGGCAGGCCAAAGGAAGCGCAGTCGCGGACGACCAGTCCGCGCCTTATAAGCCGGTGGCGCAGGCCGGCACCATCGCCGACCTCGACCATTAAGAAATTGGCTACGGACGGCCAGACCTTGTATCCAAGCCGGCTCAATTCGTTAGTCAGGTATGACCGAGCCTCTACTACGACTGCCCTGCCTCGGGCCAGGTGATCGCCATCGGACAGCGCGGCCAGACCGGCGGCGACTGCGGCCGCGTTCACGTTCCAAGGCGGTCGCACAGCGTCCAGCGCACTGATGATCTCCGGTCGTGCGACGGCGTAACCCAAGCGCAGGCCGGCGATCGCGCAATCCTTAGTCAGCGAGCGCAGAATTACCGCTCGGCCGGCCTCTACTAACAGAGCAATGTCGGCCGACGCGGACATTGCTGAATCGACGAAAGACATGTATGCCTCATCGACGACCAATCGGGCCGTCGGCGCCGCTTCAACAATTCTTGCAAGCTGGGCGCTGGAGAGCAGATGGCCGGTCGGGTTATTCGGATTGCAGATAAATATAAGCGAAGGCCGTTCTTCATCGGCAATCCGGATCACATCCGCCAGATCGGGAGAGAAATCGCAGGATCTATCAGCGCAATAAATCACCGGCTGTCCGCCGGCTGCCCGGATCGCCCGCTGATATTCGCCGAAAGTAGGTCCTACAACGAGAGCCTTTTTTCCCGGCGCCAGTGATGCGAGCGCCAACTGCCAAATCAGGTCGATAGAGCCGTTGCCGGCAGCGATCCAATCGGGCGGTCTCGCTTGCCGATCGGCAAGTACTTGGCGGAGCCTGGGTGTTCCGTCTTCCGGATAGCGATCTATGGATAGACCAGCGAGAGCGGCACGCACGTTTTCCGAGGGGCCAAGCGGGTGAGTGTTTACGCTGAAATCGATAACCTGGTCGATAGTCAGTCCGTAAGTTGTCAGCTCAGCCTCGCTGATGCTGCCATGATGGACCGGGCCGGGTCCGATGCCGTCCTCACCCACGCCTTGCCACTCCCGCGGCCTTGGTACTAAGCGGCGAATTCACGCGAAAGAGCTTGCCGAGCCTGAAAGCGAGGGCAGCTACGGCGGCCAACGCCCAACAAAGCCAGACGGCCGATCGGGCGACCCGGGCGGCTCGGTTGATGTCGGCCGGCTCCGGTCGACCGAACTCAGCACCGAGCCGGTAGTCGTCCGGCTTCTCTAGCTGCACATTTAACGCGCCCGCCATCGCGGCCATCGGCCAGCCGGCATTAGGGCTTGCCGTCAGTCGATGGTCGCGTAGGGAGATTAGCAGAGATTTGGGCCAGTCCAAGCGATTGAGCGCCGCCGCTCCGACGATCAGAACGGCGGTCATTCGGGAGGTAACCAGATTGGCGAGATCATCTGCTCGAGCGGAGATTTTACCCAGATACTCGTACCGTCCCCGATAGCCGATCATCGAGTCGAGCGTGTTGGCGGCTCGATAGGCAAATGCGCCGGGTAGGCCGAAGACTAGAAAGTAGCTGGCCGGCGCTACGAACGAGTCGTTCAGGTTTTCGGCGAGTGATTCTATAGCGCCGGCGGCTACCAGGGGCTGGTCCAGCGCGGCAACATCGCGACTGACCAAAGTGGTTAGCGAGGCACGTGCGCCGGCCATATCGCCGGCGTGGAGACGAGTCTCGACGATCGCTGATGCCTCGACGAGGCCCTGCACTGCAAAGGCCGGCTTCAACACAATCGCGCCGGCCAGCAGTCCCAATGGCCCCGGCAGCCGCCGGATTGCCAGTTCGACGATTCGCGCACTGAGATAGGCGGTGAGCACGGTCAGTGCCCAAATGAAGGCGCCTTGGAAGACCTGGGCGATGCGGTCCCGGTCAGTCACCGATGTTGAGCTCTTGGCCGGCACCAGAAGGTCGACTAGCTTTCCGAGCCAAACGACCGGATGCGCCCAAGCAGGCGGCTCGCGCCATATCCAATCGAACGCCAGCGCAAGCAGCAGCACCATCGAACGATGCGCGTAAGACGAAGCCTCTTTCAAACCGGGTCATCTCCGTTCTGAAGACATTAGCCTAGAAGACCTGAAACTGACGGCCACCAGAGCGCCAGCGCTATGAGGATTCCAACCTCGACGATCTCGTTGACAGCGCCATATACATCCCCAGTAAGGCCACCGACCTTGTTGACGGCGAGCATGCCGGCAAAGTGAGTCAACGTGAAAGCGCAGGCCATCAGGGCCAAACTTGCCGGCCCAACAGCCGCGTATCCCACGACCAACGTTATCAGGGCCGCCAGGACGACCGTCAAGGGGTTCGTGCCGACCCTGAAGTCGGAGCTGAAGCCAGAGTCGCGGGCCGGCTTAAACGCAACAACCGCATAGACCATCGCGAATCTAGAGCCAGTTGCGGCCATTAAAAGGCCGCCCAACGCGCCGACATCGACCAATATGTTAACTGTCACTAACCTAAACAGCACATCGCAAATGCCGGCCGCCAAAGCAAAGCTGCCGACGCGACTGTCGCGCATGATCGCCAGTCGATCCTCTATATGAACGCCTCCGAAGAGTCCGTCTACCGTGTCGAGAAGCCCATCGAAATGCAATACGCCGGTAAGGACCAGACCTAGCGCAACGATAATGGCGGCCGTCAATAAGGGTGGTGCGATCGTCGTTAGCGTAGAGCCGACCAGCGCCATAATCCCACCAATCACAGCGCCGATCACGGGAAAAAAGATGAGAGATCGTCCCAACTCTCCTGATGCCAACGGCCCACGAGCTCGGACTGGAAACAAGGTGAGGAATTGCAGTGCGACCACCAACGAGCGAAATAGGCTGAAAGAACCGATAAATCCAGTTCTCGGTGGTCGCATCTGACTTCAGAGCTCGACTGCTCTACTGATACTTGCCTCTGAAAAGGTGGCCATTTCGGCCATAATACGCGTTGCAGCGTCGATAAGATGGAGGGCGAGAACGGCGCCGGTTCCTTCACCTAGCCGCAAGTTGAGGTTAAGTAGAGGTTGCAAATCCAGCGCACTCAACGCGACGAGGTGGCCCGGCTCCGCCGATAGATGACCGGCCACCATATAGTTTCGGGCGGCCGGAGCAATCCTCGCGGCAACTAACGCGGCAGCGCCTGCGATGAAACCGTCCAACACGACCGGCCGGCGTCTGGCAGCGCCGGCCAGAATCGACCCAACCATTCCGGCGATCTCGTAGCCACCAATAGCGCCCAACGCATCGACCGGATCGGTCAACGCGGACCGGTTTGAGGCTAATGCTCTACCGACGACCTTCCGCTTGTGCGCTAGACCGGCATCATCCAAGCCGGTGCCGCGCCCCACAATAACCTCTGGCGCGGTGTCGGTTAGCGCACAGATCAATGCGCTTGCGGGAGTAGTATTGCCTATGCCCATCTCGCCGGTTGCCAGCAGCCGCGCGCCGGCTGCAATCTCCGATTCGGCCAACTCGGCGCCAATCCTGAGCGCCTTCAGAGCCTGCGGCCGGCTCATAGCCGGTCCGACGGCGATGTTCGCGGTGCCGGGACCGACTTTGCGAGCCACCAGCCCAGACACCTCACCCATTTCGGTCGCCACGCCGAGGTCTACGACCAAGACTCTGGCCCGGGCCTGACCTGCCAGCACATTGATAGCAGCACCTCCGCCAAGGAAGTTCATCACCATCTGGGGTGTGACCTCCGACGGGTAGGCGCTGACGCCCTCACTTGTGACGCCGTGATCGCCGGCCATCACGATTACGGTGCGCGGCTCGGTCGCCGGGGTCAACTCGCCGGTGACTCCGGCCAGCCAGATCGCCAACTCCTCCAGCCGGCCGAGGCTGCCAGCCGGCTTGGTGAGATTATCTTGACGCTGTCTTGCGGCGGCCATCACCGCTCGATCCAGCGGCCGGATAGAGGTCACCAAATCGTTCAGAAACTCTTGTTCGCCGTTCATAGCTCCTCTGGACAATCCTCACCTTTTGCCTCGAAATATGGTATAGGATAATTATTGTGAGTGAAGCGAAACAATCCGTCACCAACGCGGTTTCCGCCGCATCAGGGAGCGGATTGAGACCAAGGGTCCTTGACCGAATATAGGTGGGAGGAATGAGAGTCGATGAATTTTGAGATGGTAGTGATGCGGATTCTCCACATAGGCTTTGGCGTATTATGGGCCGGTGCCGCACTGTCTGTCATTCTAATGCTAGGACGGCGTCTGCGAGAGTTGGGCCCCGACTATCAGCGCCCGGTGATGCATATAATCGCGCGCGTGATAGGACGGGTGCTTGGCATCAGCGCGGTCGTCACGATCTTGGTCGGCCTGGCTATGGCCATCCGAATCAGTGGGGGCAACCTGGACCTATTCGTGAACACCGGCTGGGGTTGGGCTATCTTGGTTGGGTTGGTAGTATCCGTTGCCGGGTTCATCTCAGGTCTGGCGTTGAGTAACGCGGCAAATCGAGCCGCGGCATTGGGCGCATCTATCGAGGAGAGCCCGTCGACGCAGGAAGACATTATGCAGTTGCGGGCCTTCAGCAACCGGACGGCGAGTTTGGGCCACGTTACAGCGGTCCTAGTGTTCATCGGCGTATTCTCAATGGCTGTTGCAAGGTTCGTGTAGCTAAAACGCGACGACGCGCTGGCCCTGAATTCCCCGATTGCGAGCACCTGCCCTATTGCGACATTCGGGTAACATAACACTAAGAGCGCAACGGTTCAGATTTGGGTGAATTTCTCTCCTTGATGCCCGTGAACTGGAAAGGCCGAGTCGCCATTTGGGACCTCGGTCGGCGCTCAATGCGGTGATTTCCAACGAATCGATGTCAGTTCCACGAGTTGGTCGAGCCCATTCCCCTGTCCCCCTTCTCCTGGCCGGGAGGAGGGGGACATTTGTTGTGGGGGACGCCCCCACATCCCCCGTCAGGGGCTTCGGCCTTGCAATCCTTTCCCGGGCTTTCGCCCATCAGACATCCTCGCCTGTGGTAGACCCTCTTTGGTGCGATATTACCCCCATACAGAGCAGGTATCCCTAGATCTGAACACTTACCCAGGAGCGCGGGCAAACTCACGATCTCCAGGTGATGGGCGTGGTAATCGTAGTCCGTCGCACTGGAGGCAAGCACCCACATACGATAGATGCCCGAATTATCGGCTGCCGGCCGGTCAGCTCGATCCAAGTGGTCACCGCAGATGGAACCAGCAGTCAAGGAACATCAGGCTGGCTTCAGCTCGGGCATTAAACGTGAGCGAATTCCGCCGCCCCAAACAACTTGGATTCGCGGACCATCATTGGAGTACGCCTCAGATGTGGGTCGATGGCGCGGGCTGAGAATCGGCGACCGTCGTCCCTTGCGTGAGCGGCCGGATGGCGTACACCAGCCTGTCAATAGAATCTTAATCGCTGACTGTGAACACTCAGCTAATCTCCTGTTTTCCGGCCGCAACGGGTGTACACTTTTTTTGTGGATGAAGGAGTTGACGTTCTAATTTCTTCACCAGACCGTCTTTGCTCTCACTCAAACGTGGAGGGAGCAAGAGCTTGTGATCGCATAAGCATGAAAGGGATGAGAGTCCATGAACAATGAAATACTAGTAATGCGAACCTTGCATATCGGATTTGGTTTAGCTTGGGTTGGATTGGCGATGTTAGGAGCTCTGGTACTGGCGCGGCGACTCAGGGGTTCGGGCAGGGAATACCAACACCCCATCGTGCGAGCCGTCACCCGGGCGTTGGGCTCAATGGTTGGAATCAGCGCTGTCATTACAATACTAGTAGGACTGACAATGGCCTTCCGAATGACTGGTGGCACTCTGAGTGTATTCGTGGGCACCAGTTGGGGTTTGGCCATCTTGATCGGGTTTGTTGCGTCAATCGCCGGCATTATCGCTTGGCTGATCACTTGGATCGCCTCTAACCGCACTGTCATGTTGAGATCATCGATAGAGGGAACTCACCTTACTCCGGTACTGAGCGGACAAGCTAAGAGCTCAAGCAGTGGAATTGCGATAATGATTGTCGTTGCGGCGGTCTTACCCCTCATTGCATTGGGCGCCATGACCTCTACTAGGTTTCTGTAGGTGGAATTCGATGCCGGTTTGGGCCTTGATGCCCTAATCACGGCAAGGATGCTAGATTGCGCGCATTTCGATCATTCGGCTAGGGTAACCGTTTGTTTCGATCATCGTCGTTCCCAGGCTCCTAGGGACTAATTGCTGACTTCTCCGATTCGTTCCCGAATGGCCGACACAACCTCCTGCGGCGTTCGGCAGCGAGCCGCGGGAGACAGATCCTGATAGAGCCTGTGCGCCACTCCGCCGGTGAAGTCCCGCTCTGTGAATGGGGTAGTCTCAAGGCATATCAGTTGCCTAGTGAGTCTGACTGCCTCCAGGTTGGATAGGTTGTTGAAACCTATTGGCAGGTTGCAAAGGACTGCGAAATCGGACGCATCAACCATCTCTAGGTGCCGAGCGTGGGCGTCCTCGTCTATCGCGCTGAAGGCGGGCACTGACACATAATCAATGCCCAAAATATCGGCGGCGGTCCGGTCGGCGTCGCCGGCACCAAGAGGCCCAACAGTTACCGAGAAGCCAGCCTGCCGGAGCTCATACATTAAACGCGCGCCTGTTCCGCCACCGCAAACAACGTGGACTCGCGGGACGCTTTCGGAAGGAGGGAGTGGTTGAGTCTCGTCCAAGAGGCTGATGGTCGGAGTACCTGAAAATGGGTCCTGAAATACCACTGCCCGCACCCTGAAAGCGGTCTCGATGTTCGCCGGCGTCAGCACCTCCTCGGCTGTTCCTTGAGACAGTATTCTTCCGCCGTTCAGCAGGATGAGGCGGTGACAGAATCGCGCGGCTAGCGATAGATCATGGATGGCGGCGATAGCTGTCAGTCCCTTGGCAACCAGCGCTCGAATCGTGCCAAGAACTTTGAGTTGGTGCTGGATATCCAGGTTGGAGGTCGGCTCATCGAGCAGTAGGATTCGAGGCTGTTGGGCCAACGCTCTGGCAAGGAAAACGCGTTGGCGTTCTCCGCCGGAGAGGGTATTTATCTCACGGTCGACAAACGCATCGGTCTCGGTCAGGCGCATGGAGTCCAATGCGATGCGCCGGTCCTCTGAACCCTCCACCTGAAAGCGATTCATATGAGGGTAGCGACCCATCATCACGATCTCCAAGCCGTTGAATCCGTAGGTGTTGGAGGTCGTCTGCGGCATATGAGCCTGAATACGGGCGATTTCAGCGGCCGACATATGCGCGAGATCGCGTCCTTCCACGACCACCGATCCCTCTTGGGCGCGCAGAAGACCCGATAGCGTCCGCAGAAGGGTGGTCTTGCCGGCGCCATTTGGGCCTATCAATCCGACAAAGTCTCCCCGGCCGGCGCTCAGGCTCACTTGGTCCAGCAGGCGGGTCGCCTCAACCCGATAAACGAGGTCGTGCGCCTCCAGCATCGGGTTGCGTCCGTTGTCCACTCTATGGGCCGCTCCTGTCCGTCCTCTGGCTACTCCGGCAGACTAAAGGGTCCATATTCCAGGTGTCCGAGATCGTCTGGCCACAGCATCTTGGCAAGCTCCTCGGCCCCACGGATGTTCCAGAATGAGAGGGTGGTGAATAGCTTGGGATCAACCGGGTACACTCTTCCGTCTTTGATGGCCGGGACTTCCGCCAGGGCCTTATTGTCGAGAAGTTGCACCCTGAATTTCTCAGCGCCGTCGGCGGGCTGAGCGATGATGATGATTTCTGGACTCATCGCGATGACACCCTCGAGGCTGGTGGTCGGATTGCGTTCGATGCCGGCTTCAGCGGCTACGTTGACGCCGCCGGCTGTTTCGATGATGTTTCCCTCCGTGGATCCAATGCCAGCGACATACAGCTTATCGGAGTAGGACGTGAGCGCCAGCACCCGAGGCCAGGCATCCGCCGGCTTCGCTCGCACGACGTCGGTCAAGGCATGGTGCCGGCTTCGAACTTCGG
Source organism: Chloroflexota bacterium (assembly GCA_965220775.1). Lineage (GTDB taxonomy): Bacteria > Chloroflexota > UBA6077 > FW602-bin22 > JBCLEL01. The sequence goes on along the minus strand of OZ244845.1, from coordinate 1,679,443 downwards.
CCGCCAGGGTCAGCGCACGCTCCTCTTCGCCAAGAACGTATCCCATCAATAGTATGTCCTGGATTCGGCCGGCCGGATCATTGTGGAGCTGTGTTTGGACAACGACGATTCCGGTGTTTTCGAGCGCTTCGATAAGGTCTTTCTTGGTGAATGGGCTGGCGATGACGATGTCGGGCCTCTGGGCTACGATCTGCTCAGGGTCGCGGCCAATTCCGTCCACTTTTTGCGCCAGATCGGCTACGTTGGAATATTCCGGCGACTGCGTGTATTTGCCTACAGCGACGACCCTATCGGCCGGAACCAGTGCGTACGTCACTTCGTCATGTCCGAGGGAGACGGTATGGATTCGCCCCGGTTTGGCTTGGATCGTCACTCTCCCGTTGAGTCCTTCCACATCCCTGGGCCAGCCGGTATTCGTAGGGTCGACGATGCCGGGAATCCCTTCAAGGATGACCAATTCCCTAATCACGACCTGAGTTATTACCGTCTCGACGACTACCCGCTTCTCTACCTGGACCGTCACGACCTTTTCGACTTGGACTGGCTTCTCGATCTCGACGGTTACTACCCTCTCAACCTCTTCCCTGACGATCTGCGTCACGATCTTATCGACCGGAACCTGTTTCTCGACAACTTGAACCCTCTCGGTTTCGATGATCTGAGGTTGACACGCGGACAAAACGGGCAGGATGACTGCCGTTCCCAAGCCAGCTATAAAACGCCGGCGGGTGAACTTGCGAAGTGAAGAGTCTTGCGGCAAAATGTGCCTCCCATTTTGGTTTCGAAGTGGTGGTTTCAAAGGGCTTCCGCGCGGCGTCTGTTGTGCACCAGCAGAAAGATGAAGAATGGCGCTCCAACGAACGCCGTGATTATGCCCACTCGAAACTCGGCCGGCTGGACTACAACGCGGGCCAGCGTGTCGGCGATGACCAAGAACGACGCGCCTCCCAGGGCGCTGACCGGGATCAGGACCCGATGGTCGGGGCCAAATACGAGCCTTAGCATGTGGGGTACGACCAAGCCAACGAAGGCTATCGTGCCACTGACGGCGACGGCCACACCGGTCACCAATGATGCGGCTGCGATGAGCATTGGCCGGATGACTCCAACGCGCACGCCCATCGACTTAGCATCGTCATCGCCAAGCATGAGTAGGTTGATGTCGCGAGCGAGAACGACTATCAGAGCGGAGCCGGCGAGGATCAGAGGTGCGGACAGGTGAACGTGGTCCCAGCTTCGGGAGTCCAGTCCCCCGGCCAGCCAGAATAGGATCTCTCGCAGCGCCTCATTGCTTGGGACCAGCACAAGAACGGCAGAGATGACCGCGCCAAGGAAGGCGCTGACGGCAACACCTGCCAGAAGCAATGTCGCCATAGAAACTCGCCCGCCGGCGATGGCTATGCCATAAACGAGAAATGTCGCTCCCATTGCACCCAGGAATGCGAAGAGAGGCAACGCCAGAAAGAACAGCCGGCTAAGTCCCAAGGCTATGGACAATACTGCGCCAGCCGCGCCGCCGGCCGATACCCCGATGATTCCAGGATCGGCCATCGGATTGCGGAACAGACCTTGCATTGTCGCGCCGGCTATGCCGAGAGCCATTCCCACCAATGCGGCGACGATGATTCGCGGTAAGCGCAACTGTTCGACGACCAACTCTTCGGTGCGGCTATAGGGAGCGACCTCCAACCCCAGCGGCGCAAGCACGACTGCGGCAACTTGGACGGCTGGAATGTTAACCGGTCCCAGAGTCACGGAGACCAGTGAAGCCAATATCAGCAACATGGCCAGCAGGCTCGCGCCGATTGCCAAGGAGGTAGTGACGCCAGCTTCCCTGAGCCGCCATATTGATTGGAGTGGCGCGACGCGCAAATAAAAGACCTCCCGCTTATCTTCGCTGGAGGTCAGAGGTCGGTAAGCCATCGTAAAGCCTTACCGGGTAGTCGACCACTTTGGTGCGAAGAGCGATCTACCAACCGGGTCAGGCAGGTCTCCTGGCTTACGGGGGTCTAGACTAGTTGCCGTGCCCGCCCTATGCCCAAGCGCTGGGTGGATACTGGCAAAACCCCCGATCACAGTGGCGCAACCACGGCGGACTTACACCGCCTTCCCTATTCTCCCGTTGCGGGGCACCTGACCGGATCGAGTATTCTGTTTTCAATGGGCCAAACTGTAACACATTCGCCGGCGTCCTGTAACTGGCGTCGCGATCCGGTGCGGGAAGCTGTTCGCCATCACCCCCGCATCGGCGTCCCTGGCAGGGGATAAGCCCCAGCACTACATTTTCTCCCTCCACAATGGGCTGTAGATTCACGGTTCGACAAGTTTAGGGTGTAGGGAGGCGCCCTCGATGCTGATTGGTGCGCCTATCCCGGATCGTAGTCCGGGACATGCTTTCATAGCAATCGCTCATGCCGGCTGGTGCCGGCACACGGAGGTATGAAAAATCACGAGTTGTGGTTTGGTACAGCTTATCGGCGCGGTGGATTCTGCCACGCCCCACCCCGACCCCTGCGGGGGACAAGCCCCTCGCCTCGCGAAGTCTTCGACCGCGCTACATTCCCCACACCCCACAATTGGCACATTATTGAGACCAATGGCAACATACAAGTGACGAGTCGGGAGTCTGTTCTCGCACCATCCTGGATGTACGAAGGCACCTATTCGCTGGAGACCCAGGACCGCACGCGAGCCTTACTCTTGACCTCTGGATTAATCAGTGCCGACGGCCAACTTCGGCCCTTGAAGACTTGAATTACCTCGGCGGCGGCGTGTCGACGGTTATCGATGAGTGATTCGATCGAGAAACTGGCAGTGTGTGCGGTCAAGAGGACGTTGTCCATTCTTAGCAGGGGGTTCTCTGGGGTTGGCGGTTCCTGCTCCAACACGTCCAAGCCCGCGCCGCCAATCCAACCATTCCTGAGAGCCTCGATCAAAGCCGACTCATCTATCACCGGTCCGCGGGAGGAATTGACGACGTGAGCTGTCGATTTCATCATTCTGAATTGCTCGGTGGTTAGCAGGTGATGAGTATCAGCATTGTGCGGTGCGTGTACCGATATTATGTCACTCACTCGGCACAGCTCTTCTAGAGACACCTTCGTAGCGTTCCAAGCGCCCGCGACTTCCGGCGAAATGAAGGGGTCGTATACAAGATAGCGCATACCAAAGCCGGCCAGATTCTCGGCCGCTCCCTGGCCTATCCTGCCGAAGCCAACAAATCCGAGCGTCTGCCGGCTTATGCGATTCACGGACGCCATACTGCTCATCCCCTTTCGAACATCCCATCCATGTTTTTGGAACGTCGAAAGCTGCTGAGGCAGGCGACGCGCGCAGTTCAGGATATGCATGGAAGCAGTGTCGGCGACTTCCTCGATACAGAAGGTTGGGCTGTTTGCCACCGCAACGCCAAACTCGGTAGCTGCAACTACGTCGACCCGATCGAAGCCAACGCTACAGAAGACCAATAATTGCAAATTGGGCAAAGAGGCGAACGTCTTTCGCGTGAGATTCGGGCCGAAGGTGCCAATCATTCCGCGAGCATCTTGCGAGCCGGCGATAATCTCATCCTCCGCGGTGGTCGGCAGATGTGTGAGATGGAGGCCCGCCGCTTGCATCTGGGCCCACTCGTCGTGGCTTGGGGTAATCTGGGAGCCGGTGACAACGATTTTGATCTGTTCAGCCAAATGTGCTCACCTCTCGATAATTGCAAATTCCAGCCTCGGCCGTTCGAACGCGGCCTGAGTGACGCCGCAGGTTCAATCGCCTTGCTCCCACCATTTTCGAAACATCTGGCGGCTCAGTCCAAGCAACTTCCTGTCCGCGAATACTTCCAGCGTTACGGTGCCATCGTATCCTACGTTTTTCAAGGAGCGAATCACTCTCGGCCAGTCAATATTTCCGGCGCCGAGCGGGAGATGGAGGTCCCAATCACCACCCTTGTTATCGCTCAGATGGAGGTGAACCAGCCGGCTGGCAAACGCCTCGAGCAACTCATCGACCCGATTGTACTCGCCGGAAAGGTTCGAGTGGGCGGCGTCGAGATGAAATCCAGCCGTTGGCGCGGCGTCCAAAATGCGACTCATGTATTTCACCTGGCTGAACGTGCCGGCCTGATTTTCGACCATCAAGCGAACTCCGAGGCTTTGGCCGACCTCGGCCAAGTGGGCAATCGATTCGGCATTGGCGGCAGCCAACGCTTCTGGCCCGCGTTGCTCTTTTCGTATGTCGGGGTGGACGTTCATAAGTGGCACCTGGAGCTCGCTAAAAGTCTGGATGCATCTCACGAGAATGTCGATCCCCGCTTGGCGCAACTCCGGAAACTGTGAGGCGATTGGCATGTACCATGCGGTATGTCCCACCGCGTGCAGCCGATTGCTGTCAAGCGCGCGGCGAACGGACTTTACGTCGACTTGATCTGGTCGAGCGCCGGTAGGCTCGAGTGTGATATCTATGAAATCGAAGCCGGCTTCGGCGAAGTCGCGTATCTCTTGCAGCAGATCTCGCATAGGGTGATTCATCGCACCGATCAACATCACTGTACCTCGCCATGGGTGTGGATAGTCAGGCCAGATCGACATCGCGCCAGCCCACTATTCTACATGTCCGGCCGTGCTATATTGGTTCACAAGAGGGGACACTGCGGTTCACGGCGTTACTTGAGTGGGTCGAAAAGTCCTTGGTCTGAATCGTGAACGTGCTTACGTCAAGTGAATGGCTTGCGGGACACGCGAGGAGGCAGTCTTGGTCGAGCGATACGACAAGAGTGTCTTCGACCAAGAGCTCGCGACGACGCTGCGCCGGCTCGATGTCAGTGCGCTCCGGCAGTTTGCGGCGAAGTGGGGCAAGATTATGGCCAATCGGCCGTTGCTCAACCTGGTTGAGGCGAGCGACGACTTCGTTGCGATCCGAATGCGGATGATGATACTCGAACGGCCGGACCTTCCCGACATGCACGCCGAGGCAAACCGTTGGCTTTTGGTCAAGCGTCGTCCTCACCTAAGCGATCGCCAACTGAGCGTCGACGACGGGTAGGGCGATCAACGCCGGCGATCGAGAGCCTCTGGGTTCACAACATTAGCCGGCTTTCCTTCCAGGAAGGCGACTATGTTGTCGCCTGGCATTTTCATCAGCCGTTCGGATGAATCGTGCGTGACCCATCCGACGTGGGGGGTCAAGACAACATTGTCAAGCTGGACCCACGGGTTGTCAGCCGGCAATGGCTCCTGAGCGAACACGTCCAAGCCGGCTCCGGCGAGCCGACCCTCCCGGAGGGCGGCGAGCAGCGACTCTTCGTCGACAACCGCGGCCCGCGCCGTGTTAATCAGTATTGCCCCGCGCTTCATCAGGCCGATTTGCCTGGGGCCGACAAGACCGGCCGCTTCGGGAGAGTTGCGTACATGGAGCGAGACAACGTCGGATATGCGAAACAGGTCGTCCAGATCAACCAGCCGAATGCCAAGCCGGTCGGCGCGTACAGGGTCGTGACTAAAGGACCAAGCAACTGCGTTCATTCCAAATGCCTGGGCAAACCTAGCTACCTCGGAGCCGATCAGACCCAATCCGACTATGCCGATGGTCTTGCCGTCCAACTCCATCCCATGTTGGTGATGCCAGACGCCTTCACGCACCTTGCGATCAGACAGTGCCACGGCACGAGCGACTGCGAGTATCAAAGCGAAGTTCAATTCAGCAACTGAGGTGGTGGACGCGCCGGGCGCGTTGGCGACCACGACGCCGAGATCTGTGGCCGCCTCCAGATCGACATTGTCGGTGCCGGTGCCAAGAATCGAGATCAACTTCAGCTCGGGTAGGCGGGCAAGCAAGTGCCGGTTAAAGCGACTGAACGCACGCACATTCACCACGACGTCAGCATTTTCGAGCCGGCCGGCCAACTCCTCGGTATCTATGGCCTTGGTATCGTATACCGCAACGTCGCCGAGCTCTTTCAGTCGTTCGAGCTCAGGATGTCCCTTGTAGACCGGTGGAAAGTCGTCAGGAATAACGATTCTGGTTCTCATTTCTCAACCTCCTCGACACAAATAAATTGGAGCCTCGGAACATCCTGGAAAGGGGCGTTCAGCAACAGTTCAGATTTGGGTGTATTTTCTCTCCTCTGTGTCCCTGAACGGGATCGGCTGCGTTGCAATTCAGGACCTCAGTCAGCGGTCAAGGGGTGATTTCCGACCCTATCCATGTCAAAACCACCAGGTGGTGGACCTCATCTCCCTGACCCCCTTCTCCTGGCCAGGAGAAGGGGGAATCTTTGTTGTGGGGGACACCCCCCACCCCCGGCAAGGGCTTCGCCCTTGCAACCCTTTCTTGGAATGCGCCGATCGGGTGCCCTCGGCGTTGGTAGACACTCGTTGGTGCGATAATACGCCCGTACGGAGCAGATACCCCTAAATCTGAACAGTTACGACGTTCATCATACAAGGGGAATCGGGCGCAGGACGAGATTATAATAGCAACTCGCCGGCCTAAGGCTGAGCCGGCCGACCCTAATCGCGAAGCTAAGGTCGTGACGGGCCAGTTGGCCATGCGAGGATACCAGACACATGTTCATAGACCCTGACACAGTTAGATCTTGGGAAGCCTCATACGGGACACCGCGAAGTTTCCGGTTCAGCCACGAGGTGTCGACCGGCGAGATCGATATGATTATCGCCAGTCAAAAGAACCGACGCGCTCATGACGTCACATTCTTCATCATCGAGGGCGCGCAGGTAGTGGTGATAGCCAAGCACAACTATCCAACTGGTATCTACCGCGCGCCCGGTGGTGGGCTGTCGCCCGGTGAGTCGCTGGAGGCCGGCGCGGGGCGCGAAGCTAAAGAGGAGACCGGTCTGGATATCTCTCTGGAACGCTACCTTGTGCGGGCACAGGTGCAATTCTTCGCCGGTGAGAAAACGGTCGATTGGACAACACATGTCTTCAGCGCGCGATCGACCGCCGGTGACCTATATGCCAGCGACACGGTGGAGATCAGTGAAGTGCGAAGGGTGTCGCTAGAGCAGCTTCAGGGCCCGATCCGTCAGAGGATGTTGGATAGTGGACGGCGGCTGATGGCTTATCGAGTCTGGCTGACTGATGAGACTCTGGCAGAGCTAACGGCAGCGGGCCGGCGGCAAGTGTGACAAGATCGCACGCTATGACTTAATTTGGCAAATTCCTGCGATACGTATAATATGTTCGCTGCCAATCATCTCAAATACGGCGTTTTGCAGATGGTCAGGCTACCCCATTTCAATTACGCAGCACTCAGAGACACAAAGGGAGGCAGGCTCGCATGTTGACAAAGAGCGCGCTCGCACACGCAGTTGCAAAGGATAACGGCCTAACTATATCCAAGGCAACTCAGGTCATAAGTTCCATCTTGTCAACTCTAGAGAGTAGTCTGGCTGATGGCGAAAACGTACGTCTCACCGGATTTGGCAGCTTCAGAGTCAAAGAGACCAAAGCGCGCACCGGCCGGAACCCTAGCACCGGCGAGCCTATCGAAGTTCCAGAGAGCCGCCGCGTCAGCTTCAGCGCCGGCTCAAATCTGACCGCCGCAGTTCGTGGAAAATAGAAAGCCAGCACTGCGCATCGCCTTGAAACGCCTGTAGCTTTGGCGGTGGGCCACACTCAGTTCCGATACGAACACATTACAACCCGTGCAAGGAATTGCCCAGGCAGTTGGGGTATTTGATCGCGTCCTGCGCCGGCACACAAAGGCATGAGAATTGGATGCGCTGGTTGGTGGAGGTGTTCGAGTATCATCAGTGCCACCCATGTCTCCCCTGGATCCCGGCCCCGTATCGGGGTACGGGGCATGCCTTTGACCGCCGCAATGACGAGATCGGGGAATAATGGGGAATTACGAGAGCGTGCATGGCGCGATTCGCCGGCCGGCTAGCCGAGTGCCGCGGCTGGGGAGAAGCACCAGCCCTACATTTTTCTGTGTCTACTATCGGCTGTTCACGTTGGGCAGTTAGTCGTTGGCGTCGCGGGCCCCTACCGAAATCTGTCCCTGTTCGGAGTCCGGGACATGCTTTCGTACGAAGTAGCAATTTTTCACCGGCGGAACAAGGTCTCCAGCAAAGGTTGACTCGTGGCTAAAGATGTGGCTCTGGCGCCCGGCAAGGTGCCGAACGAGATTCTCGAAAGGGTCGTCTTTGGCCGGCTTGGAAGGCGACGCCCCGAGACGCTTCTGCGGCCGGGGATTGGGCTGGATTGCGCGGTGTTGGGACTCGGCCAGGATACTATCGCTCTGACCAGCGACCCAATCACGGCAGCCGGCGCGAACGCCGGATGGCTGGCAGTTCACATCGCGTGCAACGATCTAGCGGCGTGCTCCAGCGAACCAGTAGGTATATTAACGACCATCTTGCTCCCCGTTGGATCGACCGAGAATCAGCTGGCGACGATCTGCCAGGACTTGCACCGGGCCGCTGAATCGCTGGACATAGAAATCCTAGGCGGACACAGCGAAATCACCCTCGGGATCGAACAGCCAATCATTGTCACAACTGCAATTGGTAGATTGGGCCGTCACAGAGTCATGGGTGCCGGCGGCTGCAAACCCGGCGATGCATTGTTGATGACAAAAGCGGCCGGACTGGAAGGCACTGCCATCTTGGCTACCGATCTTGCCAACCGATTAGCGACCTTCATTGGCCCCGACATGCTGAAGAAAGCCCAGAGCTTCGTGAACGAAATTAGCGTCGTGGATGAGGGATTGGCCGCCGCCCGGTCGGGCGCGTCTGGCCTTCATGACGCCACGGAAGGCGGAATTGTCGGAGCAGCCTGGGAGATGGCCGAGGCATCTGGGTTGGGCTTGACACTGTATTCCGAGCATGTGCCGATCCGAGCGGAAACGCAAGCTATCTGCTCGATTCTTGGCTTAGACCCGTTGCGACTCATCACAAGCGGCACGATGCTAATCGCGACGCCTGTGCCGGAGCGTACGGCGGGCGCATTGGCCAAACGCGGCATAGCCATTAGCGAGATCGGCAGTTTCCATTCCGGCAAGGCCCGAACATTGGTCACACCAGAGGGCTCAATGCGGCTGGAACCGCCGGCCCGGGATGAGATCTGGCGTGTTCTCGAGAGACAAAACTAAATGCGCCCGACCTCAATACGTGGAGAAAGCCTACTAGGTCGCCGGCTCATGCGGGCTCAGCCAACACACTGCGCTCGTCGAATCGGGCGCGCAAATCGCCATATAGCAGCGTGGCCACTACATTTTGAATGGGTGTTAATACCACGGTAAATAGCAACGGTACCAACCCGCTCGAGTCGAATTGAAAGGCTAAATTCGAAATAACAGAATAGACAACCGCAACCAGCATGAATATGCCAAAAACCCGACCCCAAGAGCCCTTCACCAACTCCCAACTGCGGCGAAAGGCCGTGAAGACGCCACGGCCTTCAAGAACCACTGCGTGCCAGGCAAAGGACCATTTGATGCCTATCCATACCGCCACAGGTAGGCTGACCAAGATCAAAGCCGGCCCCGCTTGTAACGGCACCATGATCAAGGAGCCTAGAACCAACAACTCAATGAGCATCACCCCCATCAGTTGAGGCAGGCTTCGCAGTCCAAGAACGAGCGCATCTTCGTAGTTCAAGCTGAGATTGCCGCTAAAACGACTGGCGACAAGCCATATTAGCCCACCCAAATACGCCATCGTCGCCAACATAAAGCCGACGACCCCGATGACGACTTGCAACTCGGAGACCTCGTTCTCCGACGGAACAGGACTCTCCAAGCCAGGGGCCTCGTTTGTGGACAGAAGCAGCGACGTAAACGAGGCACCAAATAACGCGAACAGCATTATCAATAAGACCACATAGTAAATCACTGTCAGAATAACAACACCTAGAAGGTCCGTCTTGATCATATGCGCCGTATCATCAAATAAGTCCCTGAGGCTGCGCCGCCGGACAAGTCTGTCGTTGGCCATGGTAAATCTCCCAGCTATAGCAATGAGACACAGGCTGTGGCCGTTGTGCATCAACCACCTATAGTAGCTTCATTAGTAGCACATGTTATAGAGTGGCGCCTCGTTTGTCGCTATTGCGATATCAGGATGGGCAGCTAGCGTTTGGCCAACCGCCCCGGCAGTTTTCGCAAATAAACAACCATTTGATCCAGATAGCGATTCCGGTCGAGAGAGCACCTCTACATCGGCCAGACCCATTATCGCCCTAAAGGCTGCGCTTCATGACCTGGTGAATGTCTAGGAGGTCCTTCTGGATCGCCATTTCCCTCCGTCCAGGGCACCCATTCAGAACTTCGAACGAATACCTGCGGTCAAATCATGAGATAGTGGTTCTGATATGATTTGTCGCTCACGTTCTTATGTCGCAACAGATCAGATTTGGGTGTATTTCTTTCCTCCATGCCCGTGAACTGGAAAGCCCGAGTCGCCATTCGGGACCTCGGTCGGCGGTCAAGCGGTGATTTCCAACTCCGCGAGCTAGTCGACCTCATCTCCCTGGCCTCCTTCTCCTGGCCAGGAGAAGGAGGATCTTTGTTGTGGGGGATCCCCCACATCCCCCGGAAAGGGCTTCGGCCTTGCAACACTTTCCTGGCTTTCGCCGATCAGACGTCCCCGCCTGTGGTAGATCCTCATTGGTGCGATATTGCGCCCATACGAAGCAGGCACCCCTAATTCTGAACACTTACCTTATGTCGCCTAACTATCGCAGCCTTAATGAGGCTGCTACAATCTTATGTACCTACCGGGGATTAGTGGTCACTCGATATATTAGGCTTGGGAGGTCAATATCAGCGAGCCAAAAGAATCCAGCTACGACTCGCCTTACTTTCGACCACCAGCCACCGACTGGGGCCAGCTGTCGGAAGAGGACTTCGAAGTAGTGACCAGCGTGTCCAATGCGTTATCGGAACTGATTGGTCGAATCCGGTGTGAGCGATCGGAGAGCGACAACGAACCAGCATTGACGGCGCCTGGAGAGATGGCCTGGCGCCTGTACGACGCCGCGGGCCGGCTTTCGGCTGCTGCCGTCTCCGATGAAAAGGACTTGCGGCAGATGATTACCACATTGCGCACTGCCCTGACAGTAGCGTGGGATATGTACGACAGACCTCAATCCGAGCGGACTACTGTCCAGCAGCATATAGAGCGACTGCGCACGACCATTCAGGAGTTTGAGGCTGATTTGGGCGCCTTGCAGTCCGCTCATTCGCCTGAGCCCAACTCCTGAGCCGACAGTGTCGGCGCCCGAGGAATTGAAGATTCCGACCGACCGAGAGGTAGTGGCTCAACAGATCGCCGAAGTCTTGACTTCCCGAAAAGAAACGTTGGCCGTGGTCGAAACCAGCGCCGGCGGGCTCATCAGCAGTATTCTCACCGACATCGCCGGAGCCTCAGACTGGTACGTCGGATCCGCAGTGACGTATTCTAGTTCGGCTAAGCAGAGAGTCCTGGGGCTGAGGTCCGCGCCGGCCGTCAGCGAATCCGCAGCAATGGAGATGGCACAGGCCGGCCGCCGAGTTCTGGGGGCCGACTGGGTCCTGAGTGAGACAGGAATCGCCGGTCCGCAGTCCGGTCGGAGCTCCACAAAACCTGTCGGTCTGGTCGCCGTGGCCGTCGCCGGCCCAAAGGAACACTCGAGAGAACTCAGGTTGGATGGTGGGAACCGCAAAGACAACAAGTTGGCCTTCGCCGCCGCCGGCCTGACCTTTCTCCTTGCTACTCTCCAAGAAGCCAAATAAGCATTGGCGGCAGGTATTCCTTCCATTTTTTGCCTCACCCCAAAAGTTCCTGCTCCAATTAGAATGATCACAATCGTCTCGTAAAGGAGGAGAAGAATGTCGACGCCTGGTTCCTATGAGGAGTACCTGGGAAAGGTGAATGCTCCAGATTTTCCGCCGGACATGGATTGGATCAATGTCGAAAGTCCAGTTAGCATCAAAGATCTGGCGGGGAGAATCGTGATCCTGGACTTCTGGACATTCTGTTGAATTAATTGCATGCATGTGCTTCCGCAGTTGCGGAAGATTGAAGAAAAATATCCCAACGAACTCACAGTTATCAGCGTCCACTCGGCCAAGTTTCCCGCTGAGCGCAACACGGAGAATGTGCTGGAAGCGGTACGAAGATACAACATCGTTCATCCTGTTGTGAACGATCACGAGTTTCAGGTCTGGAGTACCTATGGCACAAGAGCCTGGCCGACGTTGATGTTTATTGACCCGGCCGGCAAGGTATTGGCTCGGCACGAAGGCGAAATAAGCGTCGACGGTCTGGATCGGGCCCTTCAACGGATGATTGCCGCATACGATTCGGCCGGACTGCTGACCCGTCAGCCAAGGCCCTATCGATATGTCGATCACCCCAAGCCGGACAGTCCCCTACTATATCCGGGCAAGGTATTCGCCAACCAAGGCTCTGGAAAAGTCTATATCGCCGACAGCAATAATCACCGAATTATAGAGGCCGACTTCAGCGGCCGGATTGAACGGATATTCGGTGCCGGCCAACCGGGGATGCATGACGGCCCCGCAAACGAGGCGGCCTTCGATAGTCCTCAGGGTCTTGTATCGGATGGTGATAGGTTGCTGGTTGCCGACACTGAAAACCACGCCATCCGGGAGGTCAATCTGGGTACGGGGGCAGTATCGACTCTGGCCGGCGTAGGGCACCAGAGCATGCGATATCACACCGGTGGCGACCCGTCGCAAGTCGCATTGAACTCACCATGGGACCTCGCAATCTCAGATGGACGGCTCTTCATCGCGATGGCCGGATTTCACCAAATCTGGCAGATGGATCTGCAAGGGACGCGGATAACGCCCTTCCTCGGCAGCGGTCGCGAGGGACTATCGGATGGCGACGCCGACTCGGCGATGCTGGCCCAACCCAGTGGACTAGAAGCCAGCAAGGGCAGGCTTTACTGGGTCGACAGCGAGACGAGTTCGGTCAGGATGGCAAACCTGTCCGGACAACCCAAAGTCGAGACGATAGTTGGCGAGGGTCTATTCGTCTTCGGCGACGAGGATGGCCTTGGCGAGCAAGCGAAGCTACAGCACCCCTTGGCAATTGCCATTCGCGGAGACGAGCTATTCATAGCCGATAGCTACAACCACAAAGTCAAGCGCGTATTCCCGCATAATCGAGGGTGTACTACCTATCTCGGGGACGGCAATTCGGGACTGGTGGACGGTACGAGCAACGCCGCACGCCTGTACGAGCCCGGCGGACTTAGTGTGGCCGGCGATCAACTGTTCATCGCTGACACGAACAATCACCGCATACGAGTCGCAGACCTGGATAGACAATCACTGCACACCCTGGTAGTAACCGTATAAAGCGAGTGCACGACTCCATTGCCAGAATGCGGCTCACGCCACCATACCGCGCGATCGTTCGTGACAACCTTAAGGAATCGGGCAAGCAATAGAGGTGCCCTCGCCGGCGGCGCGCTCACCCGATGCGACAGGGACCGGGCCAAATCATTCACGCCAAGAGCCCCGGCAGCGAGGCTATAATAGTTCCCCTGTGGACAGAGGGCCTGCGACCGTGATCATTGCGCAGATCGTCGCCTCTTTCTCAATAGCTAAGTGGAGGACAAGACCAGATGGCCGGACTAGTCTACCCAAACCCAGACTTGCTAGTCGAGGGCGACTGGCTTGCCGAGCATCTACACGACGCAAAGATCCGGATCGTGGACGCAGACGAACGTATCGCCTATCGCCGCGCGCATATCCCTGGCGCGGTAGGTCACATCGGCCACATGTACTTGAAAGAACGCGAGGGCGCCACGCACATCATGGGGCCGGAACAGTTCGCCTCGACAATGAGCCGGATGGGCATTGGCGACGATACCTTGGTGATAGCCTATGACGCTTCCAACAGTCTTTACGCGACCCGCCTGTGGTGGTGCCTGAACTACTACGGCCACTCGAACGTGAGAGTGCTGAATGGGGGTTTCAATAAATGGGTAGCCGAGAATCGGCCTATCTCACTGGCATCGCGGAAGCCTTCGCCGGCTGAGTTCACGCCGCAAGTCCGACCGGAGTGGCTGGGAGTCTGCGAGGTGATGAAGGCCGGAGTGAGCGATCCGGACACCGTATTCCTCGACGTGCGTTCGGACGAAGAATACGCCGGCGTTAACACTCGCGGCAACAGCCGGCGCGGTCATATCCCCGGCGCCGTCCACTTGGAGTGGCTCAATTTTATCTCCGACGGACTGCGGACCTTCAAGGCGCCGGAGGTCCTGAGCAAGATGTTGACAGAATGCGGTGTCACGCCGGACAAGAATGTATACACCTATTGACAGGGTGGCATCCGTGCGGCGCACGGAATGTTTACCCTGAATCTGTTGGGCTATCCCAACGTACGCAACTATGATGGCTCGATGGGGGAGTGGGCCAACCGAGACGACACACCGCTGGAATTGCCGTCCGAGTAGCCAACGCGTTGGGCTTACCGGGAAGTGGGGGCTTCCAACCGGCGTGGGTGAGCAACTAGCCGGCAAGGCATCAAGTACGAGCCTGTAAGAAATCCACCGACGACGCGACTGGCGCAAAGGCATAAGCAAACTGAGTGGATCAAGACGCGGAAATTGGCGCAGCATTCAGTGCGGTCGGATTCAGGTCGTTGAGAATCTCCTGCCATCATCTCGCCGTCCCAGCGGCGAACAACGCTTGGAAAAGCGGTTGGTCGATGACTGGCGCTAAACCGCCGCGATGCGTTCCCAGGGCAAATTAGCTTCTTCGTACCGCCGAATTTCTTCTGCGTGCTCCAGTGTTAGGCCGATGTCGTCTAGGCCATTAAGAAGACTATGGCGGCGAAACGAATCCATCTCGAACCGAAACTCCAAGCCGGCACCATCGGTCACCAAGTTTCGCTCCAAATCGGCCGTAACTTGGTAATCAAGCTTGGTCCGCGCTCGAGCAACCAACTCGCTCACGGTCTCGTCCGGCGCAGTCACCAGCAGGATGCCGTTCTTCGCACAGTTGTTGTAGAAGATGTCGGCGAACGTCGGCGCAATCAAGACTCGGAAGCCGTAATCCTGCAAGGCCCACGCCGCGTGCTCGCGGGACGAGCCACATCCAAAGTTGCGGCCAGCTACTAAGACACTGGCATTTTCCAAACCGGGCTGATTCAACTCGAAGTCAGGGTTCTGCTGACCACTCTCTTGGAACCGCCAATCGAAAAATAGGAATTGGCCGAAACCGGTGCGCTCCACCCGCTTCAAGAACTGCTTTGGGATGATCTGATCAGTGTCTATGTTAACGCGGTCCAACACCGCTACTACACCGGTGTGTTCCTTGAAAGGCTGCATTCGACTGGTTCCCCAAGAATAAGATTAGATTATTGTTGGCAAGCGGGATACAACCGCAGCGACTAAGTCGGCCAATCGCGAATATCCACGAAGTGGCCGGCAATGGCGGCAGCCGCCGCCATCCCAGGACTGACCAGATGAGTTCGCCCTCCCTTGCCTTGGCGCCCCTCGAAATTGCGGTTAGAAGTCGAGGCGCAGCGCTCGCCCGGCTGGAGAATATCGGGATTCATGCCCAGACACATCGAGCAGCCCGACTCCCGCCACTCAAAGCCGGCTTCCCTGAATATGTTGTCGAGACCCTCATTTTCGGCCTCGGCCTTCACACCTTGGGAGCCAGGGACAACCATCGCTCGCACCGTATCGGAGACTTTGCGTCCACGCACGACTTCGGCTGCGGCGCGCAAGTCTTGAATTCGAGAGTTAGTGCAGGAGCCAATGAACACGCGATCGATAAGAATATCCTGCATTGGCGTCCCTGGTTGGAGCGCCATGTATTCAAGCGCTCTGGTTGCAGCCTGGGCTTCACCCTCAGTCTCAAACGAACTCGGATCCGGCACTTCATCCGTCACCGGCACCACCATCGCCGGATTGGTGCCCCAGGTCACGTGCGGACTCAACTGGCCGCCGTCCAACTCGACGACTTTGTCAAACGTTGCACCGTCGTCGCTTCTCAACGTCTCCCAGTGGGCAACTGCCTGTTCAAACTTACGCCCTTTAGGCACGTGCGGACGACCTTCGGCATATGCGAAGGTTGTGGCATCCGGCGCTATCATACCCGCTCGGCCACCCGCCTCAATCGACATATTGCAGACGGTCATGCGCTCTTCCATCGAAAGCGACCTGACAGCCTCGCCGGTGTACTCGATCACGTGGCCAATCGCACCATCAATACCAATTCTTCCGATTATGCCAAGGATCAAATCCTTTGCCGTCACCCCCCGTGGTAACGCACCTTCGACTCGTATCTCCAGAGTTCGGGGCTTGTCTTGCTGAAGACACTGAGTGGCGAGAACGTGCTCAACCTCAGAAGTTCCGATACCGAACGCGAGCGCTCCGAACGCGCCGTGGGTAGAGGTATGACTGTCGCCGCACACTATGACCATACCGGGCTGACTCAGGCCCAGCTCTGGCCCGATGATATGGACAATTCCCTGGAGCGGACTCTCCCTGTCGTACAATGTGATGCCGAACTCCTCGCAGTTGCGCCTCAGAACTTCGACCTGCTTGCGCGAGATCGGATCAGCGATGGGGAGTCTACGTTCGGTCGTGGGGACATTGTGGTCCATTGTGGCTACGGTCATCTCTGGGCGGCGAACGGCACGAGATGCCATTCTCAAACCGTCAAATGCTTGGGCAGAAGTTACTTCGTGGACAAGGTGCAGGTCTACGTACAGTATCGCTGGCTGGCCGGGCGTTTCATGGACCGAATGGGATTCCCATATCTTCTCGAACATCGTCTTAGCAGCCATCGATCTGTCATCCCTTGCGATAAACTTTGTTGACACAGCGGAAAGTTACTTCAGAAAGGTGTGTAACAACAGGAATGGTAACCGATGCGACGCGGTATCGCCACCGTCGTAACGCGAGAGCCGACGGCATGATGAGATTCATGAACTCGATGGGACGGCAGGCGCGACGAGGCTGACTCAGACACTAGCCGCGAACAAGAGGGAGAGCTACAGCGCGACCGATATGCTACTCTCGCGCATGAGTTGTTCCGGTAGGTGCGATTGATCAGGTAAGAACAGTCCAAGTGAAAGAAAAAATGCGCGTTCTGCCGCTTGCCGGAGGTTCGGCCGCATGGAACATGGCGGTAGATGAAGCACTTCTGCAAGCCGATCTGTTCGACCGGCCAACGCTACGTTTCTATGAATGGACGGACAACGCGATGTCAATTGGCACCGCCCAACGAGTGCGAACGGATCTGCGGCTGGACCGCATCGAAGAGCGCGGCATCGCGCTAGTCCGGCGAGCATCGGGCGGCACAGCCATCTACCACCAACACCAGCTTGGCATCTCGCTAGCCATCGAAAACGGGCACAGTTTGAACAGCCCTGACATTACCAAGAGCTACAGGCCGTTCGGACAAGCGCTCTCCAACGCGTTTGCGCGCGTTGGACTTGACGCTGAGCCTATTTCCCTCGAAACGGCCCGCGGAATGCGAACCTACGGCCCGATCAACCGCTGCTGTCTTGCTGGCGCCAATCCGTTCGAGCCATTTGCCCGGGGAACGAAGGTTGCGGGGCTTGCGCAAATCCGCCGGCGGGACCACTCGCTCATACACGCTGTCATCCCGCTGCGATTCGATCCGGTCGCATGGGCTTCATTGCTGGCTAGCGATCCCTGGACCGAGAGCCAGCTAGCAGAAGGATTATCGTCGACTGCCGCCGGCTTGGACGCAATTGCCGGACGAGATATCGTCGCGAGAGAACTGTGTGACGCAGTATGCGCG
This sequence comes from Chloroflexota bacterium, assembly GCA_965220775.1. Taxonomy (GTDB): domain Bacteria; phylum Chloroflexota; class UBA6077; order FW602-bin22; family JBCLEL01. The sequence continues at coordinate 1,661,691 of OZ244845.1, read as the reverse complement.
GAGTTCGAGGCGGCCGGCTTCGAGTTAGCAGTTAGTAATTTGTCCGCCGAAGAAAAGCGGCTCGCCCATGGACTCTATCAAGATAGGTACAGCCAAGCCTCTTGGACTTACCGTCTATAGACGCTGTCCAGCCAGTCTATGCGGTCCAAAGGGGCGTTTCCCCACTTTGAACCCGGAGTATGTTGGCGAAGCCATTCGCAAACCTTCGCGGCCAGCTGTCCCAAGTCGGTCCGGCGACGTGGGGAGTTACGACTACATCGTTTCTACCCAATAGCGGATGGTCCGCTGGCGCCGGCTCTTGGCTGAGAACATCGAGGCCGGCGCCGGCTATCTCGCCGGCCTCCACCGCATTCAGGAGCGCGTCCTCGTCGACCAATGGCCCGCGCGCGGTATTTATGAGAATGGCAGTATCCTTCATCGAGGAGAGCTCGTTGGCCCCAATCAAGTGATGTGTCTCCTCGGTCAAGGGAAGGTGTAGGCTGACTATGTCGGCGCCGGTGAGCACTTCCTCGAATGTCACATATTCTACGTTCAGCTTCTCCTCGCGCTCCTGATCTAGCCTAAATGGGTCGTAGTAGATGAGTTTGGGGCTGAAGGGCACCAGTCGTTGGGCAACCTGCCGACCAATGTTTCCCAGTCCGAGCAGGCCAACGGTCTTGCCAAAGATCTCGTAGTACCGCTCCGTACCCAATCGAGAATCTCCCCAATCGCCGGTGTTGGCTCGGTTCACCAATGGAACCAGCTTTCTGTAAAGGGCAAGGATCAGAAGAATAGTGTGCTCGGCAACGGCGATTGCATTTGCGCCGCCGTTCGCGGCTACCGGCACGCCAACCCGCTGGGCAGCTTCGAGATCAACATCGTCGGTACCGACGCTCAGAGACTGCACGAGCTTCAAGTGACTTGCCTCTTGCCAAAACCTGGCCGGCAGATTGCGTGGGAACCCTATGACAAACTCAACGCTTGCGATGTCAGCAAGAAACCTGTCGTCGCCGTCACTTGGATCGGTAACTGTAAGTTCGAACCCCAGAGGTAGTTGAGACCTACATATTGCTTGGACATCCTCGTTGAGTCGAGGAATCAAGGCTATCTTCCCGGCCAACTTCCAACTCCCTTGTATGCGACACGGGATAGCTCCGAAATCCAGTCAAGTCCGCCGGATTGTGACTCGGAGAATCCTGAGACGACTGTATGGACTACGATTTTGATATACTCTACGCCAAGTAGGATGCGAATGGAAGAAAGGTGGAGTAGTGAGTTCGGTCATTAAGAAGCGGCGCAAGAAGATGAACAAGCACAAGCACCGCAAGAATCTAAAGCGAGACCGCTGGCAACGTCGCCACGGCTAACCCTCTTCGGCAGACAACGCACGCCCTCCCGCCGTACTAGCCGTACTATATGTGAGTTACTCCACGACGGATGAGTTGGGGCTGGACAGGTCCTTGCGCGTTCAGGATCGAAACCGCAACTGTCCCACTTTCTTCGGCTCATCTAGCGCATCACTCATGCAAGAGTGCCTCTGCCGCATGTCTGCAACAGTTCAGACTTTGGGTGAATTTCTCTCCTGCATGCCCGTGAACTGGAGAGGCCGAGTCGCCATTCGGTACGTCAGTCGGCGGTCAAGGGGTGATTTCCAACTCCAAGACCTGGTCGACCTCATCCGGCTGGCCCCCTTCTCCTGGCCAAGAGAAGGGGGATGTGGGGGACACCCCCACATCCCCCGGCAAGGGCTTCGCCCTTGCAACGCTTTCCTGGCTTTCGCCGATCAGAGGTACTCGCCTGTGGTAGACCCTCGTTGGTGCGATATTACGCCCATTCGGAGCAGGTACCCCTCGAAATCTGAACACTTACGCGTGTGCGCGCTTGTACAAACGGCCTGAACGCGATAGGATGATGACCGACCGTTAATAGACTTTAGCTCCTTAGCTAATATCGACCCGGAAAGTGGGTGAAACTACCGTATGCAAGTACTCCTTCGCGAAGGCGAGGGCTTTGAACAGCTTCTTAAGAGATTTCGTGCCGGCGTGGCTAAGCACGCAATCATCAGCGATTACAAGCGCCACCAGACCTATATGAGTCGAAGGCAGAAGGTGCGCGCAAAGTTACAGCGCGCTGAACGAAAGCGGCTGGCAAGGCTAGCACGACGGGCAGCCCGGGCGGCTAGCGGTCGCTAGCTCCCCGCTATATCTGATAAAGGGCGTAATAGAGCGGACCTGAAAGGATTTGAATCAGGTTCACTCGGAATCGTCCGAACACAGGTCCCGAGAGCCCAATCCCCAATCAAAGTGCGGGCTTTCGTCAGCTACTGGCCGGCGCTTTTTCTCCGGTAGTAGTGTTTCCCGCGCTATCCTCTGCGGCTCTCCGGAATCCCCGCCTCGTCATCCGTCATTTCGCGGATCAGTCGCGACGCCTCGCCACTTACGCCAGAGGTCACGCAATCCTGGAAGGTAGAGTAGATAGCGCGCCGGATCATTCTTACGCCTTCGGCTGAGATCGCGTCATCAAACTGCTTTTGCATGTTCAACAGACGCCATAGACGCTGGATGAAGAATCCTTGGACCTGGTTCCAATCCTGATTCTGTAGCGGCGCCACGTCGAACGCCTGCAGGTCTTGCCTACGGAGATTGTGATCGCTCATCGGCTCATCCTGTTATGTTGGTGTTCCAGCGTCTGGATCAACGTACTAACGTTGTAAATGATCGACAAAATTGAAGTCTTGTAAATAGTTTCTCGAACGATATTGGCCCTTCAAGAGCCCACAACGAGGAACAGACACATTTTATTCGATAAGGTTGACTTTGTGACACCGGCATTTGTTAAAAATATCGTCTGGGGCCCATTGTCGACCAATTCGAGGTCGAACTCGGCGCAATAAGACCAAGCGGGAAAGATCGTTGCTACCCGCTACGAGGCTCCGCTTCGTGCGATGGCGAGTTCGAGTGTGCCAAACACCAAATCAACTACATCCCGCGACAAACAAGATTGCAACGTTCGACGCGGCTTGCTATAACCTGTTGGCCTCCGGTACTCACCGTTTGCACGCCGGTTCAACCTAAATTAATGTCGAACGGCGGTGGCTGGATATACTAGAAACTGGCGACAATGAACAGAAGGTGAACGCTAATTTGGTCCGATACGAAGCCGGCCCCATTGCACGCATAACGCTCGACGACCCGCCGATGAACCTATTGCGACCCAAGATAGTGGTTCAGTTGGGTGCGAAGATAGACGAGGCGCTTGCCGATGAGCGCGTACGGGCGATTGTATTAACAGGCGCGGGCCAACGCGCCTTCACGGCCGGATTTGACATCAAGGCTTTTACCGAGATTGAAGGAGCATCAGCGGCCGAACACCTCGCCAGGGCCGGCCAGGCCATCACAATCGCAATCGAGTCGGCGTCCAAGCCGGTCATTGCCGCGATCAACGGACTGTGTCTGGGCGGCGGAAACGAGCTTGCAATGGCCTGCCACTTTCGGATCGCGACGAGCAGCGCCCGCTTTGGGCAGCCGGAGATAAAGCTAGGTCTTATTCCTGGCTTCGGCGGCACACAACGATTGCCCCGTCTGATCAAACGCAACGAAGCGCTCAGACTGATACTTACCGGCGAGACGATCACCGCGGACCAAGCTCATTGCCTTGGCCTGGTAGACGAGGTAGTAGACGATGCGGATCTACCGCAAGCGGTGGACCGCCTCGCGAGTCAATTCGTCGCGAGCAGCCGGACGGCAGTCGCAGCGGCGTTGGTCGCCTGGCGGCACTCGGAAGGCGACCTTCAGGCTGGTCTTGCGGCAGAGGCCAAGCTATTTGGATCGGCTATGGAGAGCGCCGACGCCCGCGAGGGGATAGGCGCTTTTCTGGACAAGCGCAGGCCGAATTTCACGACTCAGCCTTGATTGAGCTGGGAAGACCGTATCACCATCTTCAACTTCGCCAACGCAGCTTGCGGCGAAATACTATTCATGCATTGGTGCACAGGCAGCAAACACTCGGGATTACGATAACGATTCTCGTGACAGAGATTGCAGGGCTCTGCCGGAGACACGAGATGCAGGTTCCCTACAGGCGGCATCCAAAGGCGCACCGGGCTGGCACCAATTATGGCCACCGTCGGCGTGCCGACGCTGTAGGCCAAGTGCAAAATACCGTTATCAATCGTCACACAGGCCCTGGCTTCTTGGAGGGCACCGGCGACTTGTGGCAGGCTCAATTTGCCGCGCAGGTCGACTAATCCAGTCTTTTCCAATATGGTTCGCTCCGCATCGTGTACGCCGTACGTCCTCTGATATGCGGGTGCGGCGCCTAGCAAGCCCACCGTCCACCGTTCGGCCTCGCAGAGTTGGATGAAGCGTATCCAGGACACCGTAGACCAAAGCTTGGCCGGCCGCGTAGCTCCCGTCGAGATGAGCAAATCTGGCACAGAAATTGCCGGCTCTACGACCGTTACCTCTGTATTGAAGAAATCCGTCTCGACATACGCCCTGCGGCAGTAGATCTCCCCAATGAAGCCGCTGGTCAGCAATCCTCCGTAACGCTCCAAGAGATCATCGGCCGACCAGTCATCGGTTTGTAGCCTGTCGACGGCGCCGGTGTCGTCGGACAGGAAATGCCCTCGGCCATCCTGCCGAATGGCGGGGCCGGCCACGAATCGCGGATTCAGCAGAGCAGCGGCGAACGCGGTTGCGGGGTCGAAATCCAAGTTGATTGCCAGATCGTAAGGGCCGATCGAATCCTGCCTTCGAGCGATAGCGCGCGGCAAGCCGGCCATGCTGTCCTGCCGGCCGAAGAGCGAGTATCGCCAGTCCACGTATTTGGAGGAAACCTCGAGCTCGGATGTTCTCTCCCCACCGAAGAAGTCGACGACAGCTTTGGGGAAACGTTCCTTTAGTCCCCTAAGCAACGGCGTCGTTACGACGAACCCACCGAGCTTGTCCCCGGTGAGGATGCCAATATGTGGCGCCGGCCCGAGTGGCTGATCCTTGTAGCGTTCCATAGTTACATCGAATTATATTCGAGGAGCGATGGCCGGAAAGGCCGGTCAGGTCGGAGGAAAAAAGAGGACGAAAGCGAGTCAGGCCGTCATGGTATGATAGCGCCGGTTCGGCATAGCCGGTATTCAATACCGGGAACACAGGTTGCCGAGGCGGGAGATCTACGTGAGCAATGTAGTCGAGTTACTGCACGACCTGGTTTCCATCGATAGCGTCAACCCTCGCTATCCTGGCGCTACTCAAGGCGAGCGCAGAATGGCAGAATACGTGCATCGCTACTATGAGACGCTGGGCGTCGACGTCGAGTCGTACGAAGTGTCGGACGGTCGTCCGAACGTGATCGCCCGGTTGATGGTGGATGATCCAGTCGGCACGGTCTTGCTGGACGCCCACACCGACACGGTGGGAGTCAAGCCGCACGGCCCAGAGCTCTTCCGGCCGCGGGTCAAGGATGGCCGGCTTTACGGTCGCGGCGCGTGTGACGACAAGGGTTCGCTCTCGGCGATGATGGTTGCCATGGCAAATCTGGTCGCCCGGCGCTCCGAGTTGAGGGTCAACGTGGTCGCGTTGGCCTCGGCCGACGAGGAGAGTGGCGGAAGCGGCATCAACTCCTTCGTCGACCGCGGCGAACGGATCGACGCCGCCATCGTCGGCGAACCAACCGAACTGCAAGTTGTAAGAGCACACAAGAGCGGCATTGTTTGGGGCGTGACCGCTGTGGGCGAGGCCGCCCATTCCTCCAAGCCGGAAATCGGAGTCAACGCAATATATCAGATGATGCCTGTACTCCAAGCGATCAAAGAAGAGATCGAGCCGGCGTTGGGCCAAATAACGCATCCCTTGCTTTCCTCACCGACCATTACCCCTACCCTGATCGAAGGCGGCACCGGCGCCAACATCGTGCCGCCAGAGTGTACGATCACCCTGAGCCGGCGGTGTTTGCCCACTGAAGACTCTTCTACCATTGTTGACGAGATGCGGGATTTTTTCACGCGACTACAGGATACGACCCCCGGGCTAAGGTTACGGATCACCGAGCCGCAGCCCCCAGAATTCATAGGATTGGACACCCCCGCGGATGAACCGATTGTAAGAGCTGCCTCTCAGGCGATAAGGTCCATTGATGGAGATGGAGAGCCGCAGGGTGTGCCTTACGGTTCGCACGCGGTTTGGCTGTCAGGGCGTGGCCGAATTCCTTGCGTCGTCCTGGGGCCGGGATTCATCGATGACGCACATACGGCGACCGAGTCCGTATCGCTGGCCGAACTGACGAGCGCCCCGCTCGTCTACGAACAATCAGTCTTAAACTTTAGCGATATCCTGGCATCCAACTCTCAAGTGTAGACTGCGCGGAGGCGTAGAATCTGCATTGTGGGGCCCGATCCACACATAAAGGGCTCGTGACGTAATGGGGGGCATTTAGGGTGACAATGGAACCCGCCTCCATCCAGGACCTCCCGAGTAAGCTGAGTCGGGTATTTTCATTTGTCATTTGCTTGCTGCCGTTGCAAAGGGAGCTTAGTAGCTCCGTAGACATATCTTACTTGCCAACAAGGCTTCACTCCATTCCAACGCTTAGTGAGGGTTGAAGAATGCATGACGTTACGATAAAGGGTGGACGACTGATAGACCCGGGCCAAGGCATAGACGGGTATTTCGACGTAGGCATAAAGGACGGTAGGGTCGCCACCATACAACCAACAATCGAAGTCGACAACACCGGACGTTCAATCGATGCAACGGGCAAGATCGTCACGCCCGGTCTGGTGGATCTCCACACCCACGTTTACTGGGGAGCTACCATCTGGGGGATCGACGTCAATCAGATCGCCCCGGTCAGCGGAACTACTACGTTCGTCGACGCTGGCACCGCCGGCGCCTACACCTTTGCCGGACTTCGCAAGTTCATAATCGAGCCGGCAACGCCGCGCGTATTAGCTTACCTGAATATATCCAGTATTGGCCTTGCTCACTTCACCTACGAAGTCTCAAATCTAAGCTACGTCGACCCCGACGTGGCGATGGAGGCTGTCAAGAACAACCGCGAGTACATAGTTGGCATCAAAGTGCGTATCGACGCCCTTACAACGGGTGATAATGGCGTCCTCCCATTGCAGCGAGCGGTCGATACTGCGGAGTCTCTCAAGCTGCCTGTAATGGTACATATAGGCAAGCGACCACCGGCGCTGAGCGACATCATCAGCCAGATGCGACCCGGAGACGTGTTGACCCATTGCTATACGGGTGGGCCCGGGAAGAACCAACTGGTGGATGAGGACGGTCAGGTTCACGACTTCGTCCGCCAAGCCGTCAATGATGGGATCGTGCTCGACATCGGGCATGGTGTGGGCAGCTTCAGCTACGAGTCAGCTGAAAAACTATTTGATCAGGGAATCATTCCCGACGCGATAAGTACCGACGTGCATCAGTTCAGCGTAGCAGGCCCGATGTTGGATCTACCGACAACGATGTCCAAATTCCTGAACCTGGGCCTACCCCTGCCGGATGTAATCGAGAAGACTACTGTTGCCCCTGCTCGGGCGATTGGCCGTGATCTCGGGACGCTGAGGGTTGGCCAACCGGCCGATGTCGCCGTATTCCAGTTGCGCGAAGGAGATTTCGACTTCGGCGATGCCAGGGGCGTGCGTCGCACGGGCCGGCTGAAGCTCGAAAATGCCTGGACGATGGTGAGCGGGGAGATACTGCCGGAGCCATCTGCGAGTGAAGTCGAGGAGCAGGAGCACCGGGTCATGGCCAAGTACCTTCGCGATCGGCTGAGCACCGGCGAACTGCTGCGATGGGGTTCGCCCACTGCGACGACTAGCCATCAGTGATCTTCGGCCGCCGGCCCACCTTGCGGGCCAAAACGAATGCTCCCAGTAGCAGGGCCACCGAGACGGCGACTCCGGCTGCGGGAATATAGGGAGGCACCTCGATGTCTCGGCCGGGACTGGCGCCCGGACCGTAGCCTGGGCCGGCACCAAGCACTTCAGGCCTATCTTCGGGCCCGATCTCGTGACTTCCGGCACAGATGTTTGTGGTGAGCGGTCCCCCCTCCGCAACCAAATAGAGCAAATAACGGCTACCCACTCGCCATGGGACATCTATCGACGTCTTCTGGTCCACGCCGGAGGGGATCCTGAAGCGGATGTCGCGTTGAGATCGTCCCTTGTAGATCCAGTCAATTTCGACGCTAACCATTGTTCCTTGCTCCGCCGACGGTTCCAGCGATACGACGGTGCCGGTGCCGATGATACGGGCATCGGCGGCCTGTTGCTCGGGTGACGTCGAGGCACAACTGGCCTCGACTGATCCACCGAAGGCAACGGCAAGAATTATCGGCACGAACGAGACCACTAACAACCTAGCCTTGGGAAAGTTCTGACATCTAAATAACCACGAGATCATTTGCCAATTTCCTGATCGAAAAGTTCGGCGCCCGGATTGATCGTATGCGGAAGAAGCGACTGGATCTTCCCAGATATGTTGATCGGCGGGCCTGCGTTCTGCGAATTACCCGGCGCGTCTATCCCGCTTCCACATTCGGGCTCGGGAGATCACTAGCGAACTCCGCAAACCGCATAGAATTCCAAATGGCGACAACAGCCTTCCAACGGGAATCACATCGGCTCCTGCCACCGGGCCAACCAGCCCTCCACAGGCGCGTTGCCGCAATTCGCGTTTCTCGAGAGGCGACGAAATCGCCCAATCAGATACAAGTCTACCTCACGGACGATCGGAGATCGGACGAAACGGTTCAAAATGGACATTGGGCGCGGCCAACACCTACAATCGCGAGGGTGAGCAACAGCCCAACTCGGTGTCGACTTAAGTGGAGGATAGTGTAGCGTGACCAGAGTGGGCATAATAGCCAACCCCTATTCCGGCAAGGACATCCGGCGGCTCGTCGCCCACGGCGAAGTCTCCGACAACCACAGCAAGGTAAATACTATTCGGCGAATACTGATCGGCATCGACAGCGTAGGCGTGGACGTCGTCTTCTATATGCCCGATCCTTACAACCTAGTTCGAAGCGCCGAAGACGGCATCGATCTGTCGTATGACCTGAGCGCTGTCGAACTGCCTCTCCAAGCCGGCGGGATTGACTCGGTCAGGGCCGGCAAGTTGATGCGAGAGGCTGGCGTAGGATGCATTGTTACGCTGGGTGGCGACGGTACGAACCGGATGGTGGCGAAAGGATGGGTGGATGCACCGTTGATGCCGGTCTCTACGGGAACAAACAACGTTTTCCCAGTGATGATTGAGGGCACATTGGCCGGCATCGCCGCAGCGATCGTGGCCGGCGGGCAAGTGCCCAGCGACGTCACCTTGCGCCGGTCGAAGCTGCTTGAGGTTGCAATTGATGACAAGCCGGCGGATATTGCTCTGGTCGACGTGGCAGTATCAGTGGAACGGATGGTTGCCGCCCGAGCGATCTGGAGACCAACCAGCATCAAAGAGCTAATTCTGACCAGCGCCGCGCCCGGCTCGTTGGGGCTTTCCTCGATCGGCGCTCACCTCGATCCGGTGGGCCTCTACGACCCGGCAGGTGTCTATCTCGAACTCTCAAACGATGGCATCAGGCCGGCTGCAATCGTCACGGCCCCGATTGGGCCTGGGCTGGTGGAACAAGTAGCGATTGCCCGACACCGTCGTTTGGAGATCGGAGAGACGGTGCGCTTGCGTCCGACGCGCGGCACTCTAGCCTACGATGGCGAGCGGGAGCAGATGATTTCGCCGGCCAACGCGGTAGACGTTACGCTGACGCTGGCCGGCCCCATGGTGGTCGACGCGACCGCGACTCTAAGCGCGGCGGCCGAGGCCGGACTTTTTATTCGCCGGGAGTGATCCGCCGGCGGCCGGGCAGTGAACGATCCCCGTGCGTGACGAGCTTAGGTGCAACGGAAAACGCATGATTCGCCCGGTGTGCAACGCACAACTACCATGGCTGAGATCTCATGACACTCCGGACGACGATCTGCCACTTGACCTTCACCCCAGTGTCGTTGGCCCCTCCCAGGCGTCCCCTGGATTCCGAGCCCCGAATCGCGGTATAGGGCATGCCTTCGGTCGCGGGAATCACCGATGGCCTTGCGAAGGCCACGCAAGAGGATGAAAATGGTGGGACGCCGGGCGGTACGACAAGGGGGATTGCCAGCCGGGTCCTTGGCGCTTCGAACCCGCGCCGGAATCTATTCACCCTCACCTCAATCCTCTCCCGTCAAGGGCGAGGAGGAACACCCTTCGGGCTGGCCGGGCATCGTTGGCTGGGGACAAGCCCCAGCGCTACATTTCTCTTGGGACCCTGGGCTATCGTTGTTCGGGTGACGGCGGTTGGTCTCGCCGGCCGGCGCCGGAATTCATCCCGGATCGGAGTCGGGGACATGCTTTCGTACCAAGACTGGCGGCGGTCTTGCCTCCCCCCCACGCCTCTGGATTCCCGCTTTCGCGGGAATGACGAGTGGGAGGGGATTCCAACGGACGCCGGCACGACGAGGTTTGAAAATTGGGTGCATTGGATGATGGGAGGGTCAGGTGTCGTCTGCGCCACGCACGCCACCCCTGGCTGGGGGCAAGCCCCAGCGCTACATTTCTCTTGGGACCCTAGGCTATCGTTGTTCGGGTGACGGCGGTTGGTGTCGCCGGCCGGTGCCGGAATTCATCCCGGATCGGAGTCCGGGACATGCTTTCCTACCAATTTATCGCGGGGGAATAATCAAACACATAGAATTGTTGCAAATATTGAGAGTCCGGACAGGAACCGGTAGTAGATCAAGACAAATTCGTTACCAGGTTACGACAACCAGCGTTTGCTAGGGAGCACAATATGATGAGAGATGAATTCGGCAGCGACGCCAGTCACGATACTCATGAAACCGGCGAAGACGCGAGAGCGCCAGTGGCAGGGGACAATCTGATCGTGTATGGCAGTGCGCACTGCGGCGACTGCTACCGCTCGAAGAGGTTCTTGGACAGCCACCACGTCCCCTACGAGTGGGTCGAAATCGATAACGATCCCGCGAGCATCGCGCTAGTGGAAAGAATCAACCGGGGCTACCAAAGCGTGCCGACAATAGTCTTCTCCGACGGCTCGACCCTCACGGAACCGTCTAACCGGCAACTCGCGGAGAAGCTCGGTTTGGACACCGGCTGAGCATCGAGACAGCCTCAGGCCAAGCCGGCCTGCTCCAGCTTGAAATCAGCGATGAGCCCGGCGGCCCCTTCACTGGCAGCGGCACTGGGAGACCACTCTTTATCCAGATATGCGAGCTCGAGTGACAGCCTGGGCCGGTCTCTATGGGAAAAGAATCGCCTGACTACGGCGAGTCGGCCATTCTCGATCGCTTCATCGAAATAACCTAGCTCGCGATCCAACCCGTCCAGGTGCCGGCGCAGGCGCTCGATCCGGCTCAAAATGACGTCACGGCCCCACTGGGTGGTCATTCGACCTACAAAGTCATTCTGCTTTCCATTGATCCAGTTGGGGACTCTATCTCGCAAGTAGGGAACCAGGAACGTCTTCAGGTTTTGGGCCAGGTAGTCTGCAAAGCTTTGCCCGGCTTGGGCGTACTCCTCGTCGAGTCGATGGGCGGTAATCTGGATATTGCGGTAGAAGGCTGGGAGGCCGACATTTGCGTCGATAGTATCGGCGTCGTAGAGCAGTTTGCCTTCCAGGCTCGAACGATCCGGATCCACCTTGAGGTGGGTCCCGATGATCTCGCGGACGTGGGCGAGGAACGGTTCGTCGAAGCCGTGCGGCTTCAACAGCTCTGTCGCGACCGTCGCGCCGGATATGCTGTGAACGGTGCCCCGCAGGCGGCGTTCTTCATAGATGCGCGAGATCATATTTTCCCTTGCCGGCATCAGCGTCTCGTTGCGCCAGAATCCGTTTTCGTCAAGCACCCTTTTTCCGTCCTTCATCACGATCTCGCCATCGTAGGACTTGGTGATATCGTGCAGCAGCGCTGCGTAGTCCAGCGGAAGACCAGCGCCGGCTCGTTCACCCATCGCAAGTGCCAGCGCGCGGACTCTCTGAACATGGTCGTAGGTGTAGTTTCGCCACGAGAATCCGACCCAGTCTTCATCCCAGCAGTAATAAGTATCGTGCAACAACTCGGATAGCTCCGCCAAGAGGGTCTGATGATCGATGCTGTGCATGCTAGTTGCCAAACTTACAGTCCTTCAATTGCTTTATCGACGATTAGCCGGCGGAATCAAATGTGTTCACGGGAATCCGAGCCGGCGTTCCTTGAGGCTGACGTAACCATGCCTGCCGATTATGATGTGGTCGAGCAGTTGAACGTCCAAGAGCTCGCCGGCCCGGCGGATGTCCTCGGTAGTGCGTATATCGTCCTCGGAAGGGGTCGGGTCGCCGCTGGGATGGTTGTGGACGGCGATGATCGAGGCCGCGTTTTGGAGAACGGCCGGCTTGAAGACCTCGGCGATACGGATCGGCGACGAGTTGAGGCTGCCGGAATAGAGCAACTGATTGCGAAGTACGCGGTTCTTCATGTCTAGAATCAGAACGCGAAACTGCTCCTGAGGCAGGGTTGCCATCGACCATTTTAGCAGGCGGTCCACGTCCGCGGCCGAATGAATGGTGGGCAATGCTGGAGAGTTTGTCTCGATGTTGAGACGGCCGGCGAGCTCCAGCGCAGCTTTCAGTGTGGCGGCCTTGGCAAAGCCGAGACCTTTGCGCCTCTGCAATTCGGCGACCGACATTCGCGCAAGACCGAAGAGGCCACCAAATTCCTGCAGCAAGTGCTGGGCCATATCCAGCACCGGCTCACCGCGGGTGCCAGTAGAAAGCAGTATTGCCAATAGCTCTTGAGTCGAGAGCTTATCAGCGCCATGCTGTGCAAGGCGTTCTCGAGGGCGGTCGGCAGCCGGCAGGTCCTTGACCGACGCAGAATACTCCGGGCGGCCGGAGAGCTCTGGGTCGACGGAAACGAGCGCCTCGCGCAGAGCGGACGACTCGCGATTGTTGTTGCGCCGGATTATGCGATGCCTCCTTGTCGGCAGGAATCGAAGACCGCAGCAGGACGGTGCTTGAGCCGGCTCCCAGCCAACCAGGGCGTTTGCTTGGAGCTTTTGTTTTGCAATTTTACCCTTTTTTGAGGTGGTCCTGTCCGACTCGAATCGAAGTCGAGACTTGGCCTTGCGCAGACAGCAGCGAACATTTGTCCGAAATGATACCACAGGAGGATTGACACCGCAGGAGCAAACCGTCGCCGGACTGAGTGGCTCGAACTTGCGGCCGGGGCGCCGTCAAGGGCCGCGCCCAAGTCAGCCGGCGCGTTATGCCAAGTCGTCGTATGAGTTGAGGGTTGGACGGTCCCGGGTCGAGTACGCTCGCTGGCATACCCCGCAATCACCTATGACCGTGGTAAGACCACGTAAGAGGATGAAAATGGTGTGGCGTTGGCCGGTAGAGTAGAGTTGGACGCCCATGTGCCCTTTGCCGGGGAGAAGTCCCAGCGTTACGGGGTTCCCCTCCCCTCTGGACTCCGGCTTTCGCCGGAGTGACGAGTCGGGAGGCTGTTTTCATAGTAATTGGTGCATATATACTATTCGGGGATTTCAACGGGACAACGTTTCGGCCAATTTGGCCTAGCCGAGGAGCGCATTGAGGTTAACTTGCGGCTTTATCCTCGGCCTCGTTGTTGGGGTCGTAGCGATCTTGGCAGCACTGATGCTGCGGGAACCCCCGGAGACACCCGTCGTCACCGAGGCAATCCCGGGCGAACCAGACATAACAATATTCATCAGCGAAGATTACTTGACCGAAGAGGTCGCCATTCAGCTTGAGGCGTTACGCGACGACGGCGTCGTACAAATAAAGAATTTGCGCATCGACGCTCAGCAGCAAAACATTGTCGAGATATCCGGCGACGCAATCGTAACCTCCAAGATTACGGTGCCTTTTCGATTATCGGTGCGCCCGTACGCGGACAATGGCCTGCTACACGTCGACGTCGTTTCGACGAACGTGGGATCATTGCTAATGCCGGAAGGGGTGAATGACTTGGACGCCGAGGTGATAAATCCACAATTGGACGCCGTCCTCGCATATCTCCCGTTGAAATTGCTCGATATCTCTGCGGACGACAAGGGCATATACTTAGATCTCGAACTGAATCCCAACGCCTTCACATTCAGGTAAGGACCGCGACCGCGGCAAGATCCGGGCCTGGGTTTACTAGGAGACGTCGAATTGCGCAGCATCGCGAACGGAATAAGTGTGAACTACGAAGTTACCGGAGAAGGCGCTCCGGTGGTATTGATCCACGGTTTAGCCATGGATCTTTCGTTTTGGGACCACCAGGTTCCGGCGTTGGCCGCGCATTTCGAGGTAATTCGATACGACGCGCGGGGACACGGCGCATCCGAGCAGGCCGATCCGCCGTACTCGCTGGAGCTGATGGCCGACGACCTAGATCACTTTATGCGTTCGATCGGAGTCCGAGCCGCCCACCTGGTGGGGCTGTCGATGGGCGGGATGATCGCACAGACATATGCGCTTTCCCATCCCAACGACATTCTCAGCCTAACGCTTGCCTCGACAACCAGCGAGTATCCGCCGGAGGGTCGACAAACTTTCCGTGAGCGGGCCGAAGCGGCTCACGATTCCGGAATGCGAGCTCTCTTGGATGGCACGCTAACCCGATGGTTCACGGAGGATTATCGCCGGAAGGATCCTCCGGAGCTACGGACGGTGCGTCGCGTTGTACTTGGTACTAATCCGGGCTGTTTCGCCGGCGCGGCGTTGGCGGTTTCTGGCGTGGACACGACATCGCGCTTGGCCCAGATCGCGCTGCCAACCCTCGTCATTGCGGCTGAGAACGACGTGTCAACGCCTATTGCCTCAGCAAAGCGAATCCACGAGAAAATTGCCGGATCTAGGTTAAAGACCATCGCCGGAGCGTCTCACTGCTGCAATATCGAGCGGCCGGAAGAGTTTAACGGGCTGCTGCTGGACTTTTTGCGTGGTGTGTCGTCGCCGGACAGTGGCTAGCGGTCAGTGGTTGGGGGCTCGGCAGGGTTGATTCCCCGCCCAAGACGGCTCTAAAGCCGGCCCTATAGTGGCGTTGGCCTCGGAGGGATGGGGACGGGCTGCCCGGGGGCCACGGCTGGGGACAAGCCCCAGCCCTACATTTTTCTCTGCGGGCGTTGTTCCTAGTTTCCCGATTGCCGTTTTTTCCGCGCGGCTATGGTTCGTGGATTACCCACCCACGAAGGCTTTCTAAAGCCGGCCCTACGGTGGAGTTGGCCTCGGCGGGATCGGGGGCGGGTTGCCCGGGGGCAACGGCTGGGGACAAGCCCCAGCCCTACATTTTTCTCTGTGGGCGTTGTTTCTGGTTTCCCGATTGCCATTTTTCGCGCGGCTATGGTTCGTGGATTACCCACCCACGAAGGCTCTCTAAAGCCGGCCCTATAGTGGCGGTGGCCTCGGAGGGTTGGGGACGGGTTGCCCGGGGGCAACGGCTGGGGACAAGCCCCAGCCCTACATTTTTCTCTGTGGGCGTTGTTTCTGGTTTCCCGATTGCCATTTTTCCGCGCGGCTATGGTTCGTGGATTACCCACCCACGAAGGCTCTCTAAAGCCGGCCCTACGGTGGAGTTGGCCTCGGCGGGACGCCGGACGATGCGGCTGGGGCCGGCGGCTTGGGAGGGCCCAGCCGCTGGGGACAAGCCCCAGCGCTACATGGTTGTCTTTCGACTCCCGAAGACTGTCGCTAGGACGATGGTGGTTGGTGTCGCGGGCCCGTACCGGGATCTAATTACCCTCAACGCCGTAACGGGGCACGGGCGAACTCTGGCCTCTACGAGAGGTATAGGGAATCCAAGGCCGGAATAGTTGCGACCCCTCGTGGTTTCCCCTGCTCGGTCGTCGTTCTGGGCATCCACAAGGGAGGCCCCTACAGGGATTTCGGCCTTTGTAGTATGGCGGCGTACCTTTGCCTCTCCTCGATTCCGGCCCCGTATCAGGGTACGGGGCATGCCTTCGATGGCCGCAATGATGGGACCTGCGGGTGCGACGGGGAGCGTCCAAGTTCGTCACGGTGGCATGAAGGGTCGGCACAGCCTAGTAGCGGAGCCGTTGGTTGCTATTGCGTGGCATGCCAGAGCATCCGTGAGGGGACGGGGTGCCTCTATTCAGGTCAGCGTTCACCGGCGCAGTGGGTCTCGCTCAACTCGAGCAATGGGCAATCGAGGAGTCTGCCCTGCTCGCAATAGCTGCGGTATAACCATTGCAGCCCCTGGCGGCGCCTGGCTCCCGAAGCCAGTTTTGCCAAGTCCGGGTGGCTCACCAATTGAATCGCCGACCTAGTTGCAACGTTCCAGGACGGAGCCGCCAGGAGTCCGAATGCGATCATGGCATTCGACGCGAGGACCGGCTGACCCGCCATAGAAGCCAGGGCGTGAACGAATGGCAACACAACATTTGCGGCGATCTCTACGGCTCGACTGCGACCGATCAGTGCCACCGGTCCAGTCGGGAGGGGCCGGGCAAAATCGGAATGCCAGGCCCAATAGCTATCGCTATCTTTGACGATGAGCGAGGCTAACAAGGCCGGCAGGTCGAATGGCTCAGCCACAACGGCTCGCAACCAGCTATCGATCAGCCCATCCAATCCTGGCGCGACGAGACGGGCGGCCGCACCGAGCCGCCGGAGCGGTGAGTTGCCGGGTCGGACGGAGAATCTCCAATCACTTCCCGCAAGGATCGGCTGGCTAGCCGGATCAGAGGCCATGTGCCACACCGATTCGAGCTCGGCGGTGTAATCATCGGTTTGCCAGTCGCTGGAAACTACAGGACGCTGGGAAGGCAAGAGACCGGCCAGGCCAATCAGAATACCCTCGATAGTCGATGGGCCGGAACGGACGGCCCATTGCAACAGTTCGAGACGCAAGCCGGTTGCGAGCCGGCGGAGAGGCTTTCGGTTCTGGCTATAGCCCAACGCATCGAACAACGCGCCTATCAGGATCGCCTCCGGCCCAACAACGCTCATCTCCGATTGCAATCGGCCGGCCTTGACCAGAAACCACTCGTCGCCAAGTTGTTCGAGCGCGGCATTTAGCTTGCCGGCCGGCAATTCAGCGGCGATCGTGTGACAATCAGGCATTCGATGAGTTGAAGAATCGAGGGCGACCGGACCGTTCGGTGAAAGCTCCAGCGTTTGGACCGGCCGGCCGTTGGCCCGGAGGACCGGCACGCTAAGATCGTCCCAGTTAACCACGTGCAAGACGACGTTGTCGTAAGCGGGATCGTGTTGGTGACCGTGTCTATACCAGTCGGAAGCGAGTACGTGGATCTCGACATCGCCGGTTGACAGTTTTCCAGCCGGGAATGCTATTACGGCATCGCAAAAATCTGGGCCAGAACCTGGAGCCCAGCGACCCTGGAACACGATCTCCAACGGCTGGCCGCTGGTAGTTCGGAGGGAGTCTGAGGTCCAAGATCGACTGCGCCAATAGTCGACGACTGATTGTTCATCGACTTCGCCGCGCCGCCGAATCCTAGCGGGAGGACTGTCCTCGAGCACGCCGCCGGTCTAGAGGGCGCGCCGGCGTGATTCGTCGGGCAACCAGGCGAATGGATCGGCGCAATCTGGCGGCGACCTATATTCGAGGCCAACGAATCCATGGTAGCCGGCCTTCTCGATCGCGTTCAAGACGTTTGGGAAGTTGATTTCACCATCTTTCGGGGGCAACCGACCAGGCACATCCGCAAGCTGCATATGCCCGATTTTGTCGAGGTTATCGCGGACCGTGTTTATGAGATTACCTTCCATCAACTGCATGTGATAGAGGTCGTACTGAAACCTAACATTGGGGCTGTCTACAGCCTCGACAATTTTAAATCCGTCCTTCGAGTTCGTGATCAAGTAGCCAGGATTGTCAAAATGATTTAGGGCCTCAACCAGAAGGGTGATGCCCTCGGCCTCAGCCAGTGAAGAGGCCTGTTTCAGCCTCGATATCAGGGTCTCGATCTGCAGTTCGCGCTGCACTCCAGGTACGGACAAGCCGCAAAGCGTATTGATCAGACGAGCGCCGGTTATTCGAGCAATCTCGACGGCCTCGTCCAGACGGGCAAAGAATGCGTCACCGGAGTCGGGATTGCTGAGTTGGCCACGCGGATTTTCGGCGTCGACTTCGGTATCGAGCAACACCATAGTCAAACCGTACTCGTCCTTCAGCCGAATAAGCTCATCGACATCGATTCGCTGGGGAAAGAGCCACTCAAAGTATTTGAAGCCGGCGTCGCGAACTCGCCGGAGCCGCTCTTCAGTGGGGAGATCGGGCATGAGGTAGGAGACGTTCACGCTGTATGCAATCAAGGTTTCGCCTCGGTTAGATTTGGGTTCAAGCTGTTGACCGGGTGCGACACACGGTTACCGGGGTAGGACAAATATATCGTGCTTGGTGTCGATTTATCAACTCGAGGACGTGTTCGTAACAGTTCAGACTTGGGTGCATGTCTCTCCTCCATGTCCGTGAATTGGAACGGCCGAGTCGCCACTCGGGACCTCAGTCGGCGGTCAAGGGGGGATTTCCAACCTATCGGTGCGCTCAATCCACGAGCTGCTCGACCTCATCCCCTCGCCTTGCGTAGTCTTCGACCTGGGCCCCTTCTCCTGGCCAGAGTTCGTCTCATAACTCTGTGTGAGGTACGAAATACGGCGGGACCTTCTCATCATGACCTAGTTAACGGTTCATTATTGATGAAATCGACCAAATACGAAGGTCGGAATTGCGCTTATCACTGCCCTTTGGACTTGTGAGACAGCCTCTGGCCAGGAGAAGGGGGATCTTTGTTGTGGGGGACACCCCGCATCCCCCGGCATCCGCCTGAGGCGGATCGCCCTTGCAATCCTTTCCTGGCTTTCGCCGATCAGACGTCCTGGCCTGTGGTCGACCCTCATTGGTGCGATATTACGCCCTTGCGGAGCAGGTACCCGTAAATCTGAAATTTGCACGTGTTCAGTTTCGGATAACCATTGGATGGGCGGACGTTCTCCCACGCGGGTCAAAGCCGGGGGTGGCAGGGGATACCGGCGGAACAGTTGGCGCCGGCAGGCGACGCATGCTCGGCGTGGTGACTGTAGGATAACCCCGTGGCGGCCAGGTTGAAATCGTGTAACTATCCAGTCCGCAAAAAGTAGACCAAGCGTCCTATGTTCAGAGTCCAGCCGACGCCAAAGACATTCGGCACAATGATGCTTGGGTTCTCAGGAGCCCAGATCGTCGTCTTGACTCGGCCCAGGGTCGGAGTCCGAAAATCATAGGGGACGAACCAGGCAACCTTGCCATGCCATTGCCGGGATTCCTTTGGCTTACGAAGCTCCTGGACGACAGCAGCGATCAGGAGAATGGTTGCCAGGTTTCTGAAAATCGTCTGTATGAGATCTAGCTTCGACCTCGAGATCCTAATCGA
Source organism: Chloroflexota bacterium (assembly GCA_965220775.1). Classification (GTDB taxonomy): domain Bacteria; phylum Chloroflexota; class UBA6077; order FW602-bin22; family JBCLEL01. The sequence goes on along the minus strand of OZ244845.1, from coordinate 1,642,267 downwards.
CTTGATTGACGGTACACCCTTATTGCCCGCGGCCACTATCGGCGGGCCTTCTTCACCAAAGGGCAGAAGACGTCCATGCCATCACGGAGGTCCTTGACCGACATATAGCTGGTGGCCAGCCGGACGAAGTTGCTGCCTTGTCGACCATCGGGAAAGAAAGGCGAACCCGGGATATAGTTAACGTTCTCGTCGAACGCCAACTGGGCCAACCTTTCCGGATCGACGCCTTCGGGCAGTTCGACCCAGATGAAGAAGCCGCCTTCGGGCCGGCTCCAGCGCGCCTCTCCGTTCAGGTGATAGTCCAATCCGTCCAGCACGGCGTCCCTCTTCGCTCGGTAAACATCGATCAGCTCTCGAATGTGATCGTCCATGTGCTGGCTCAAATACTCATACACCAGATAGTTGATGTAGTAATTGGTACCGCTGGTGTTGAACGAGCTGACATGGTTGATGATCTCCGGATCGGCGATCAGATAGCCGCACCTCAGCCCGGCCGCCAATATCTTGGAGAACGTGCTGCACCGGGCAACGAGTTCACCGTTGTCCAGTCCAATCAGAGACCTCACCGGTTGGCCTTCGAAGCGAAGCTCACCGTAAGCATCGTCCTCCAGGACGAGCGTCTCGTGCTGGCGGGCCAGGGCGAGAAGCTCGTGGCGTCGATGGAGCGGAAGGGTTGGGCCAGAGGGATTCTGAAAGTTCACGATAGTGTATATGAACTTGGCCCGCTCGCCGTTTCTCGCGAGTTCGGCCAGCGCGTCGCCCAATGCGTTCATATCCATGCCCTGCTCATCTACCGGCACGCCGATGATCCGGGCTCGATGACGATCGAAAGTACGCAACGAGCCCATGAACGTGGGCGCTTCGACGATGATCGGATCGCCTATGTCCAGGAACGTATCGGCAAATAACGATATAGCGTTGGATGCGCCGTGAGTGATGAGCACATTTTCACGCCGGATTTCGATATCTTCGTGGCGCATGAGTTTGTCGACGACCAGATCGCGGAGCTTGTCGTAGCCGAAGGCCGTCCCGTAGTTGAGCGCTTCGGCGCCATCTCGCTGAAGCATGGATGCAGTGGCTTTGGCCAGATCCTCGTAGGGGAACGATCCCGGATCGGGTCTGCCGCCTCCGTAATCGAAACCTCGCTTTGACGACGCTGTGACGCGGGCGCGGAACACAACTGCAGGCGCCTCGAATTGGGCGCGCCGGCTCAGCAACGATTCAAACACGGGACTCTGCTTGGCAATCGTCATTCAAAGGACCTCACCTGCAGGATAGTAGCAGATCATCGGCTAGTAAGTTAGTTCTTCGTTGCATGAGGCGGAATCGTCGTGCAAATGCCTCGGTCTGTACAAATGAATTGGCCAAGAAAGCAGCGTTGAAGATCGAGTCAGGAGAGCGTGCTGAGAGGCGGCCATCAGACCTCGCGGTCGCTGTGCGCCAGGGACATCGAGGCTACGATCCTATCATGCACCGTTTCGGGCGTGCCTACACCGTCGACCTCGCTCATCAAGCCACGCTCACCATAGTATTCTAACAATTGCTTTGTCGCATTGTGATAGCCGTCGATACGGCGACGAATCGCCTGTTCACTGTCATCAGTACGTCCACGAGCCAACATCCGTTGGACAACGACCTCCTCGGGGGCACTAAGATAAATCACTCCACCGATCCGCCTATTTATCGAATTCAGCATCTTTTCAAGCGCCTCATTTTGCCGGATAGTACGGGGGAATCCGTCGAACAAGAGGGCCGTATTCGGTGCGAGGGTGGAAACTTGCTGACGGACAAAAGCGATGATTACATCGTCAGGGACCAGGTCGCCGGCGTCTATGTGGGCCTTGGCGACCTTGCCCAGTGAAGTATTCATCTTAACTTGCTGTCGCAGGAGCTCGCCGGTGCTGATCTTATAGTAGCTGAATCTCTTGGTGAGAAGATCACCTTGAGTACCCTTGCCACCACCCGGCAAGCCGAAAATAACCAGATCCAAACATGCCCCCTTAGCTGATTGGCGAGTGGGGATGATCGCAGTCTGCGAGCCCACAGGCCGTGCAACCCTTGGCGCACGGGTATTTTACCGGCCGGACGGTACAACTAGCAAAGTGGGTCATAGCCGGCTCCCCACGCTTCATTGTCAATTTGGCGCAGACAAATATGCGGCAACCGATTGGGGCTCTATGCGAGAACTGCACGTTGGACCGTCGTAGATAAGCCCCTAGCCGACATCGCCTTCGTCGACAAAGGTTGGCGCTAGGCAGCGCCTAGATCAGATTTGTCTTGCGGAATTTGTTTTCGAAAGTTTGTTTTGCAAAATGGAAACGTCAATCGAGCAATTGGGCGTCCGCCCCGAGATTAGGGACCACCTAACAAGCTATTCAATGAGATGGGAGAGCCCAGGAGCCCAGCCGCCGCCAACGCCAGCGCCCCAATTACAATCACCGCGAAATAAAACCCAATGCCGGCCAAGACGAACCCACAGCCGAACCGGAAGCCATCGGCAACCGACAGATGAACTCCTGGTTCGAATTCATCTACGGCCAGCCTTTCTTCGGTTACCGGAGGTTGTTCCACAGCGCGATGAACTCCTGGTTCGGGTTCATCGACGGCCGGCTTGTCTTCGGCTACCGGAGGTTGTTCGATAGCGCGATGAACTCCTGGTTCGAATTCATCTACGGCCGGCTTGTCTTCATTTACCGGGGGTTGTTCCATAGCGCGCGGATTATACCATGCGAGTCTGCGAGAGCCGTGGCGCGTAAGGGTCCTCTACGCCCGGGCCGGCGCCCTCGTGCCCTTGGCTGGGGACATAACCCAACGCTACACTCGAGACGCCCCTCACCTACCGCCCACAAATGGGCCCATTTGTGGGGCATTAGCAACAAACAAATGGCGTGTTGGGCGGCCCGGACATGCTGTCTATTCCCGGACCATACCCGCCGTAAAGCCGGGCGCCCTGGCCATTTCCTTTCGAGCCTTTTCGACTTCAAGGACCTTGCGCGCCTCGTCGGCTACCTTGGTAGCTATGGAATCGGGGATTAGCACGACTCCGTTCTCGTCGGCGTGGATCAGATCACCCGGGCGAACGTGCATACCGTCGATATTTACCGGCACGTTGATCTCATGGAACTGGTGGGAACCGTGTGAAACCACGATCCCGCCGGCGAAGTACTGTAAGCCGATCTCTCGGACCTCGGCCAGGTCGCGAACTCCCCCATCGGTCACCAGCGCAATAGCACCCAGCGAAGTGGCGATGGTGGCCATCACGTCGCCGCAGAAGCAAGAGTGGCTGCGGGCCGACGCGGGCCCCGCGTCTTGGATCACAATGACTACCGGCTTGGGCGAGGCTTCTACAGCTTCCCATAGGCGTTCCTGGACGGAGCGATCACGGGATTCACGTGAGACGGTGCTATCGGCGGTGGCGGTGACGGCGTATCCCAGGGTGACGCCCATTTCCGGGAATAGGCACGTTACGTCGCGGCCAACGAACCCGGTGGTGTCATCACGGACCTTGAAGGGCTCGATAGCGTTGGCTATGGTCGCGCTGTCGATTGCGGCTAGCTCGTCGTATTGCTGCTTGGTGAGAACTATGGGCATGTTGACTAAACTCCAATTGCTGAATGACTAGATTCGTGTTGCGAGTGCGGGACACGTTGAGGGCGGCGATGTCTCATTCGGGAGAAACGTGCGCGTACTGGGCGACCATACACTCGACCAAGGCAGCGCGACCTTCCTTGTTTTGCTCGGTGGCGCGCGCTATGGCCGCTTTGATCTCGCCGGGCTCTTCGACTCGTTCGCTGTAGGCCCCGAGGCTCTCGGCCAGCTTCGCGTAATCGCCGGAGAGCTTGCCGATACCGTACTCTTCCATGGCGACGGGAAGGTACTTGTTATAGCCGGTCATGATGCTGTTGTTGAGCACGATGATCGTTACCGGTATCCGCTCTCGGACCGCGGTCTCGATTTCCATGCCGCACATGCCGATCGCCGCGTCTCCCTGGAGAGCGATGACCAGCTTGTCCGGCGCGGCGAGCTTGGCCCCCATAGCCAACCCCATTGAGGTGCCGAGTTGGGTGGTCTTGCCCCAGCCAAGATAAGTGTTCGGCTCCAGGGACTGCCAGAAGGGTACCATCTGGTCACGGGGATAGCCGGCTTCGTGGGTCGCGATCGTCTGTCTGCGGTCGACCGCGTGCATGGTGTCCCAGATGACCCTGTAGGGATTGATGGGTTTCTCGTCGGAGGTGAGGGCCGGCAGCCACTTGGCCATCCAACTTTCCTTGATTCCCTTCAACTCGTCCGCCACGTCGCCGTTCCGGTCGAGAGGTCGTCCGTTGGTCTGACGATGGATCTCGTCGATGATCGCCCGCAGTGCCAGCTTTGCATCGGCGATAAGGGGGTACTCGGTGGGATACTCCTTGTTGATGTCGCCTTCGGTCAGGGTGATGTGCACCATCACTTTCCCGGGCGGGAATGGCATCGCATAGGGAGCCAGGGTAAAGCTACAGCCAACTCCAAGGATGAGGTCGGCCTTGTGGCGGAAATGATCGGCCATGTCGGAGTATGACCTGCCGGCGCCCCCGCAGGAGAGGGGATGGCTGTCAGGGAACGCTCCTTTGCCGGGCATCGTCGAGGCGACCGGCGCCTGGAGCAGCTCGGCGAGCTCGCGGAGCTCCTCGGTCGCTTCGGCGTACATCACGCCCTGGCCGGCGGAGATCAGCACGTTGTCGGCGGCGAGTATCGCCCGGGCGGCACCTTCGACTACTTCGGGATCTGGCGCCAACCTGGTTGTCACGATTGGCTGATAGGACAGATGCGATTCGTCGAAGTCGCCCTGTGAGATATCGATCGGGACCTCGAGGAGGACCGGCCCCGGCCGGCCGTTTCGCACCTGGCTGATGGCCCTTCGCATCATCGCCGGGATGCGCTCAGGGGTGGGAATGCGATTGGCCCACTTGGTGACGTTCTTGTAGTTGAACGTTGCGTCGAAATTGGGGGCTATGATCGCTTCTTCGCGTTCGACTCCGCCGGGGAGAAAGAGGATTGGGACCGAGTCGGCGTAGGCTTGGGCGATGCCGCCGAAGGAGTTTTCGCTGCCGGGGCTGTGCTGGACGGCACAGACGGCGAGCTTGCGCCGGTTGGAGGTCCTGGCGTAACCGTCGGCCATGTTGACGACGGTTCGCTCTGTGCGAGCGAGGACCGGCCGGATTCCGATTTTCGCGCATGCTTCGATCAGCGGATTGGAGGGATAGCAGAACAGATACTCAACGCCTTCCTGCTTGAGTATGCTGGCAACCGCGTCTGCGCCGTTCATAATAGGGACCTCCGATTAGGGATTGTTTCGAGTGTAGGGCATGGGGCTATGATAACGGCAATCGGAGCGGGGCGGCAATACGCAGGGGGTGTCGGCGCAACGGCCGAAAAACCGTGCGTTAAAGTTGGCAAAGGGTCTTTGAGCGCAGACCCTGCACAGAGCACTGCACGAATGTGCCAAATTATTGCGGCGAGGTCCTGCCGTTCTACATGCCATACAACCGAGCGTCAACCTCGTCCCGCTTGTCCCAGAAGTCGGCCTCATGCGCGTACGAATCGGCAATGTCATCCATCATACGACTCACATACGGAAAGTCAAAGGCCAGTCCTTGAGCCAAAGTCCGGTAACTTTTCTCCAACTCTCGTTCCGGGTCACCACCTCCCCCGATGGGTCGCCATTGTGGGCCCCTTTGATTAATTGTTCCGATGGCAAATCCCTGTCCAACTTCGGGCGATTTCAGGGATTCCAAGGCTTCCAGCACTTGCCGGCAGGGCAAACGCCCATCATTCCCCTTGGGGGAGTGTGACAGCCATTCCCCAATCTGCCTGTCTCCAGCTTCACGACAACCTAAACTTGCACAGAGCTCGCGTGTTCTCGCGAGCCAGTTGTTCAAGGCCCGGACGTTGACTACGCCTTCCTCATCAGCACCCGGGATCCGGCGAAGCCTTCCCAAGATCCGGTAAGTTTTCAGTTTGAGGGCCTCGTTCCTAGCGGAGCCCTCTGATTCGGAGTCAACGTCGTCCTCTTGCCCATCATTTCGTTTGTAGATAAGCGCGATCATGTCTGCATAGATCTGGGGAGACGACACCACCAAGTCTTCGAGGTTGGGGATCCCGTAATCGTTGTATTCCAATTGTTCAAGATAGGCAAACTCAAGTTGCGCTTTTTCGGCGGTTGTGATGTCGGGCCGCCTATTGAGTTCCTCGAAGGCCCCTACAATCTCGTATTGGGACAATGCAGGATCCTCTGGCTCTGAAGTAGGTAGCTCAATTAGCAAACCCTTGAGACGGGACGTGTCCACTCTGTCCCAAAACATATGGACAGCCCTGAATGCAAGTGCCGCCCTTTTTACCTCAAGTAATCTGTCGACACATTCTTGAAGCTCCGTATGTGTCAACTCTCTCACATCGACAAAGCGGATGCGTTGCCAATATTCGCTTTGAAAATCCGATGGTTGCGAGTCAAGTCGGCGCCAAGTTGAACTCTGAATCGGCATACAAAGCAGAAGGAACAATAGTTTTTTCGAAGCGTTTTGGGCTTCATTGGCGAGCGTATCGACCACCTCATCATCAGCCTTCCACAATAGCCCTCTAAGGCAATCTTCGTGGTGCGACTTCAATTCACTCGACTGAAACTCCTGACAGTAGCGTGCGAACTCTAGAGTCGCCCCACTATCAAGCAACTGCGCTAAGATGTTTCCGACCAAACTGGCATCCACGTCGGTTCGGCCAATCAGGGCGCTTGCACCGTCATTGCCGCAATTGTCCCAGATTTCGCGCAAAGCGTTCAGCCGCATCTGTTCAATCTTGCTATCTATTTCCCGGTGACTCATCTGAGATCTGTCCAGTTCGGGAAGATGCAAATAGTAATTATGAAATAGCCACGCGTGTTTGGCGGTAAGGTCTTGTGCTGAAAGTCTATCCAGAAGCAATCCGAGTCGCGCATCGTTGGGATCGGAGCGATATGAAGATCGAATATGTCGCCATAGTGTTGCCTTGTCGTTATCGGTGGCCGTTTCTGCCCAATCGGCGACTAGGTTGTGCACGGCGGCGCGGTCTTCGCCAGGCAAGTCTTCGAGACGGTCCCATAGGTCCCTAAGTGTTCCTATGTCATGCGGCTGCCAACCCAACGCGATGTCGACTATCCTTCGTTTAAATTGGTGAAACTCGGTGCCAGGGGCACCTGCGCCTGCACCTTTGGCATCCTGCCTCCAGCGTGGGCGGCGGTTGGGGGTTGCAATTCGTGGGCCCGGATCGAGCTCGCCCATGCACAAGTTCCACGCGACATGCGGAAAACGCGTGGCGAGCAGTTCAACCGTTCGTACGCGTTGTTCTAAGGGTGCGGCGGTTTGCGGCATCCAGGAACTCAGTATCGTCCCCAACGAATGCTCAGGCTTATTGATCCAATTGTCGGTGATCTTCCGGGATGAAAGTTGAGCGAGGATGGAGACCACGCGTGGAAGACTCGCAGATTGCCAAGCCACCGTTTCCAACGCCCACAACAGGCCGGTACGTATCGGGCTACTGGTGACGGCGTGGTTTGTCGGTGTCATCAATTCAAGCGTGATGGGCTCCTCCTGACTCAAGTCGTCTTCGATCAAGCGTAAGAACACATCGGGAGCAGCCTCGGCGTAATCGGGAAGGTCGTCTAGGTGTGACAAGAGCTTGTGTAGAGTGAGGGGGCTTAACAAACTCCCAATGAGTCCATCAACTCGCACTTCTGAATTGACACCCGTCCGCTTTAGAAACAGAACTTTACCGAACACGGCGAGGAGGATGAGAGTTTCCCGGATGCTGCGGCGAAGGGCGTCTGAATGATTGCGTACCTTATGGTATATCTGTGCGGCCCATCGCTCATCTTCGGGTAAGTCCAATGCAGGATCACGCTCTGAGAGAACGTATTCAGCGGTAAAAAAGAAAGTGTCAAGGTCATCCTTCGTAATGAACCGGCTGACTGCGAACAGCGCGTCGATACGTGAGGCTACTCCTCGGTACTGTCCAACCGACCAGATGGGACAGTCGTCTAGGTGCATCACTGATGCGAAGTCGGACTCAACAGCTTTGTAGTCGTCACCTCCCGCAATCATCGATACGATTTCGCGATCCGCGCTCGACTCGGAATCCCATGCGCCCACCAACACGGCCGGGAGGAGTTTTCTGGCGTTGTCCGTTTCCGCCCAAGCTGGAGTTCTGAGGGTCGGCACCTTGGCCAAACGCCTTCTCAGAATCGTCGGGGAATGGCCTGATTCGCGTGCTAGTTGTTCGATATCGTGCCGCGAACTGCCCATCGAATCAAGCGCTAAATTGAAATCTTGTGGTCGCGGACGTTCTAAGACGATAGTTGGATTGAGACCCCTTGTCGAGTCGGGCGCCACTTCGCCACTGGGGCGTACGACAATACAGTGGAAGCGACAACCTAACGGTCCCAATTGCAGTTCCACGTCCTTTGTGTGCACTATTAGCACCAATGACCCGTCCGGGGCGGAGGAGAGGCTACGGAGCGACACGGGCGTGTCAACGACGATGGCCCGCCGGAAAAGGCGGCGATCGGCTGAGCCTTCCCTAGCAAGGCAAGATAGAAACGCAAGTGCTTCATCCTTTGAATCAGCCGCAACTACCATTGGCTGGCTCGGAGCCTTGCCGAACCATTTAGATAGGTTTTCGCGATGGCGACTGATCGCATAGTCGAATAGTCTTGGGGAGAGCTCAGGGTTGCACACCGATGCCCATTCTGACCAGCACTGATCGAGCGAGCGTAATCCTTGGCTAACGATGCCGAGCCGCTCCGCGAGCCAAATTTGCGCAGGAACCGACTGCTCCACCCACTGTTCAAGATCGCTGGCATCAAAAGCTCTGACATCTTTCCACTGGCGCAGCGATTTTCTGCGTTCAACCCATATTCGCTTTTTTTTCCAATTCCGCGGGGTCACAAAAACGAATGTGTGGTCGCGCCTTTCCTCCTTCGAAACTGAGCCGGTCCGATTGTCGTAGTCGCTATTGGCTTTGCTACCGGCCTCGCTGTCGCAACCAAATTCCCATCCTGATTTACCAGCAGGGATCCACGGTGTTGCTGATCCGGCTTCAACATAGCCATCCCAACCCTTTCGCTCCGCGTTGTCGTATGCGGGGAAGTCGACCTCCGTGAGGTTTGCTCCGGTCGAGTGGACCAATATTCTTAGAAGTGCCGGGAGTTGATGACGTGCAACTATGCGGTTCGCCCATCGATCAATGTCCAAGGCTCCGATAGATATCACGGTAGGCGCATATGTCTGTAACGTCATCGGAACGGTGTTTAACTCCGAGTCGTATCGCACTTGCATATCGAGAAGTTCCTGACTATTGGCCCCGAAGACGTTTTCAAGCCGGAGGGACATTTTGGCGGACAGTTTTGACCTACCATTCAGAAACTTGGACAGTGTTGGGCGTGTGACACCGAGTGCCTTTGCGGCTGCAGTGACATTCAACTGATCTGGAATGATATGTTCTCGCACGAAGGTTCCGGGATGAATGGATGGTTTTGTAACTGGCAATTTGGTCTACACCTCAATTTCTGTCCATAAGTGTCGCGCGTAACGCCACACATTACATTATAGACTGGCTTGGGTAACTGGTAAAATGATTCGCTCGCATTTCCCAATGGCGAGATTCACAAGTTCTTCATGGAGAAATCTCAGCAGCATTCGATTGGCAATAACCTAGACCGATTATTGCCGTTGGCGGTATCATGTCGGGTGCAACCCCTTCCCCACGGGGGTGGGTAGGAGAATGTGCATATGGATGACGAGGGCCGCCGGCGGGTGCTGAATCGGCTCAAGAGTATCGAGGGACACGTGCGCGGGGTCCAGAAGATGGTGGAAGAGGACCGATATTGCATCGACATCATCCGGCAAACTGGCGCAATTCAAGCCGCTATTGAACGGGTGAACGGGGCGATACTGGACAATCACCTGCAGACCTGTGTGACGACCGCGATTCGGGGAGAAGATCCGTCCGAGCGTGAGAGGGTCATATCCGAGCTATTGGCCGTCTTCGAGGCCAAGGGCCGCTCAGTCCGGGCTGACGATCGAGGATGAACGCAAGAGTCACCAGAGAATCTCCATGAGTATTGCGACGGAAGATCAGACGAACACGGAGAAGGTGACCGTGGCGGTCCAGGGCATGAGCTGCGCCGCCTGTGTCCGGCGTGTGGAGAAAGCGCTGGGTGGTGTAGACGGCGTCCGGGAGGCGTCTGTAAACCTGGCAACCGAAAAGGCGACGATGGTCTTCGACCCGGCGCATACGGAACTCGACGCGATGAAGCAGGCGGTCGAGGAGGCCGGGTACGGGTTGGTCGAACCGGAGGTTGTGCCGGACGAAGACGAGATCGGATCGGCCTCGGATCCGGTTCGTCGCGACGCTGGTTCGACTCGGCGCCTCCGGGCCAAGGCGATGTTCGCGGTGCCGCTGGCCGGACTGATACTGCTGCTTAGCGTCGCCGGAGCAATTCCGGCGATTGGCGACTTTGCCGGCAGAGGTGTTCTGATCTGGTTGCTGGCTACGCCGGTCCAGTTCTGGGCCGGCTGGCAATTCTACTCTGGCGCCTGGTCGGCGATACGGCATCTGAACGCGAACATGCACACGCTGATTGCGGTGGGCACCAGCGCCGCTTACCTCTACAGCGTGGGAGTGCTGCTGTTTCCCGGTTTCTTTGCCGCGGTAGGCGGCGGAGGCCTGTATTTCGATACTGCCGCGGTCATCATCGCGCTGATCCTGGTCGGCCGTTACCTGGAGGCTCGGGCACGCAGCCAGACCTCGGCCGCGATTCAGCGTCTGGTCGGATTGCAGCCGCGGACAGCTCGCATCGTCCGGGCGGACCGGGAAGTGGATATTCCTGTTGGCGAGGTCGCGGCCGGCGATCTGATTCTGGTGCGCCCAGGCGAACGGATTCCAGTCGACGGTGAGGTGATCGAGGGAAGCTCGGCGGTCGATGAGTCGATGATTACCGGCGAGAGCATGCCGGTGGACAAAGCTCCTGGTTCTCAGGTAATTGGCGTCACAATCAACACGTCCGGCTCCTTCAAGTTTCGCGCGACACGGGTCGGCAGTGAAACGGTACTGGCCGGGATCATCCGGCTGGTCGAGGAAGCGCAGGGTTCGAAAGCGCCGGTGCAGAGGCTGGCGGACGTGATCGCCGGCTACTTCGTTCCGGCCGTCTTTGCAATCGCGGCGGTAACTTTCGTGCTGTGGCTGCTATTCGGCCCGGAGCCGTCGTTCGACGTCGCTCTGCTCAACTTCATAGCCGTATTGATTATCGCCTGCCCCTGTGCGCTGGGCCTGGCGACACCGACCGCGATCATGGTCGGCACCGGCAAGGGCGCCGAGGCCGGCATTCTCATCCGCAACGCCGAAGCGTTGGAGAATGCCCACCGCCTGGACACCGTGGTGATGGACAAGACCGGGACACTGACAGTGGGCAAGCCGACAATGAAGGGTCTGGTCACCGCGAACCGGGAATCGGCGGATGAAGTCCTGCGGCTGGCGGCGTCGGCGGAGCGCGGGTCGGAGCATCCGTTGGCCCAAGCGGTCGTCGATGCGGCACGAGAGCGCGGCCTGGTGTTGGCGGAGCCGGTTGATTTCCAGGCACTGCCGGGGCAGGGCGTGTCGGCCCTGGTGGAGGGCAGACGGGTGTTGCTGGGCAACGCGGGACTGATGACTCAGCGCGGAGTAGAGGTCGAGGTGCTGGAGAAAGAGGCCGGCAAGCTGGCGGGGGTCGGCCTGACGGCGGTGTTCGTCGCGTTGGAGGGTCGGCTGGCCGGCTTTATTGGATTAGGCGACAGTATGAAGGAGGGAGCCGAGGAGGCAATCGCTAGACTAAGCCGGATGGGGTTGAGGGTTGTGATGCTGACCGGCGACAGCCGGCGCGTGGCGAAAACGATCGGCCTCGAATTGCGAGTCGACAAGGTAGTGGCGGAGGTGTTGCCGGATCAGAAGGCGAACGAGGTGGATCGTCTGCAGCGGCAGGGGCATTTCGTGGGTATGGTAGGCGATGGTATCAACGACGCGCCGGCGCTGGCCCAAGCCGACGTTGGCATCGCCATGGGGTCCGGTACCGACGTGGCAATTGAGACCGCCGACGTGACGCTGATGAGCGGCGACCCGCGAGGGGTAAGCGCGGCGATAGAGCTATCGAAGCGGACGATGCGTACCATCAAGCAGAATCTATTCTGGGCATTCGCCTATAACGTGGCGCTGATCCCGGTCGCGGCCGGCGTTCTCTACGCGGTGTTCGGACAATCTGGTGTGCCGTTCTGGTTGCAGCCGGTTTTGAGCGATAACGGCTTCTTGAATCCGATGCTGGCCGCTCTGGCGATGGCGGCAAGCTCGGTCACCGTGGTTTCGAACTCATTGCGATTGCGCCGGATGAAGCTGAGGCGGTGACGGACACGGCCGGCCGGCTAACCTATATATAAGTGGGGGTAATGACAAATGGAGATACTGGAACTAAAGGCGCCGGACATATCGTGTGGACACTGCGTCAGCACTATACGAAAGGCGGTCACCCGCCTGGACGGGGTCGAGTTCGTCGATGCCGACATACCGGCCGTCAGGGTGAAGTTGCGCCACGAGCCGGGCCGGACGAGCAGGTCGGAGATCGAGCGGGCGATGGCCGGAGCGGGCTACCCGGTAGAGGGCTGAACTGAGCGCGAAAGACCGGGAGGCTCGGCGGCGAGGTCACCGGTTTCGTTTACGGTGGCGGGTGCGTCCGGTAAGAAGGTCTCGTGTCTTTTTGGGTTTGGAGTGTGCGCACATTGCGAAACGAATCCACGGCAATAATCGAGAAAGAAGACAACTGGTTCATAGCGTACTGCCCCGAAATACCGGGGGCTAACGGTCAGGGGACCACCGTGGGTGCTGCCCGTGAGAATCTAGCGGAGGCTATCGCCCTTGTTCTCGAGGACCGGCGTGAGGATGGACTTAGAGGCGTCCGGCTGAAAGAGTGTTGATCTGAGCGCGTGGCCTTATTTTACACGTGCGAACAGTTTCTCGAGCAGGTAAGAGAGGCCGGGCAACAGGGGAGACTCCAACGCATCGCCTTCGTAAAGCGTTCCGATGAGGCGGAGCGCCGCATGCTGCCGGCGATACACCTCCACGAGGCGCCGCTGCCAGCTAATGATCCAGTACTCGCTGACTCCTCGACTGGAATAGAGCTTTAGCTTCGCTTCTCGGTCGCGTTGCTCGTTCCTCGATCCGGGCGCGAGCACTTCAGCAACTAGGTCCGGTGCTCCGTGAAGGTGGCCATCGGCCTCCAATACAGCGGTCAGGCGTGTTTTGCTTACCCAAACAACGTCAGGAGCCACATCGCCATCATCGGCGAAAATCACACCCGGCGCGATATTAGCTTGTCCCAACTGCGTCTCATCGCTCCACCTCTGAAGGAGAGCGAAGGCCTGTCCACAGACGAACTGATGGTGCCAACCGGGTTGCTTGGAAACGTGCAACTCCCCGTCGATTATCTCGTGTCGCTTGCCATCATCCGGGAGCAACTCAAGATCAGCCGACGTCCAGCTTGTGTCTTGGCTCATTCCATGCTCCCTTCTCTCTAAGCGACTGAGGGCAACCAGCCCTTAAGCTGGCTGAAACGCATCAATGTCTCAGTATTCGTCCAACTAGAATACAGGCCACCGTCAAATCATAGCGTGACTCACTGAAATCAACCCGCCGCCGACATTCAAGTACGCAGGAGATGGTCCACCAGCGCCGATACGGAGGTAGCGACTAGGTCTGGATGGAAGCCTGGCCGTTCGAGATCTTGGGGCCTGAACTTGCCGGTTTGGACGAGTGCGCCGGCCAAGCCGGCCTGCTGGGCGCCGGCGACGTCTGAGACGGCATCGTCTCCGATCATTAGGACGCGGTGAGCCGGCACGCCTAGCGCGGCGATGGCCTGGGCGAAGAAGTCGGGGGAGGGCTTGCCGAAGAGCTTGGCGCGCGAGCCGGTGGCAAACTCCAAAGCTGCCACGTAGGCGCCGGCGTCGAGCCAGAGGTCTTCGCCCACGCGCCAGTAGGCGTTGCGATGAATCGCGATCAACTCGGCGCCGGCCAATAGAAGTTGGAAGGCCCGGTTCATTGCCTCGTAGGTGAAGTTTTCCTCGGCGCCGCCGACCACGACTGCGGCCGGCCGGTCCGAGTCGAGCGAAATGCCGGCGAAGTCATCGGCGACGTCGCCCTTGGCGATCAGGAAACAGGACGGATTGTCGGTGTTGCGCAGATAGTTGGCCACCGCCGCCGGCGCGCTGAAGACCATAGATTCTTCGACGTCGAAACCCATGGATTGCAATTCGGCGCAAAGGGACCGGCGACTCTTGGTGCTGATATTGGTGACGAATCGCAGAGGGAGGCCGCTTTGCCGGATGCGCCGGACCGCATCGACCGCGCCGGGTACAGGGGCTGGTCCGTGCCGGATGACGCCGTCGATATCGAGGAGAAGGGCGGAGAATCGCGATGTGTTCGCCGGCATGGCGGTATTGTACGGGCGCCGGCGCGTTGTCACGCCAGACGTGCACTGGTGGGCCGGCCGGCTGGAGTCTCGGCTTCTGGGACTAGGGAGGGTTTGAGATACGCCGGTACACGCGCCGGTCGGTCGCAGACGAGTATCGGGCAGGTGCAGGTTGAATGCGTGACTCGGCGATTCTATATTCCGCTTACCCACCACTCGGAGGCTAAGGACAGACCCATTGTAGAGAGCATCTCACGCTTCTGACGGTCATGTCCGCCGGTTACAACCACAACCTGGACAGCCTTGCGAGATCGCGCCTCGATAGTCACTCGGTCGAGTAGAGCGCGACCCACACTGCTCCACAGATCGCTATGCCCGACGACGAAGTCGTCAATGTTGCAGGTGAGGCCGCCTGGATCATAGACTGGTGGCGCGGTGTGCAAGCTGGCAATTACGAAGCCTTGAATTGTTCCTTCGCACTCGTATACGAGCACGATTGTGCTGTCGAGTTTCAGGAGATGCTCAAAGTAAGGCGTTTGGGAGGATGCGGAGTCGCGGGCCTTGCGCCAAAATATCGGCTGCTGTTGCTCATACTCGGTCCGTTTCTTCTCGGAGAGTTCGACCATACGAGGAACGTCGGCAGCTCCGGCGTTACGAATTGTCCCATTCATCCGCAAATCCTTCCTGACACGACGTGCCATTGCCAGCCGGCTCAGGCGCACACATCGGCCGGTAAAATTATCGTCGAGCTAAATCCAAATCAACGGTTTAGATTCGGGTGTATTTCTCTTCTCAATGCCCGTTAAATGGAAACGCTGAGTCGCCATTCGGGATCCTAATCGGCGGTCACGGTTTGATTTCCAATCAATCGATGTCAAATCCACGGGCTGGTCGACCTCATCCCCCTTGCCCCCTTCTCCTGGCCAGAGGCTGTCTCACAAGTCCAAAGGGCAGCGATAAGCGCAATTCCGACCTTCGTATTTGGTCGATTTCATCAATAATGAACCGTTAACTAGGTCATGATGAGAAGGTCCCGCCGTATTTCGTACCTCACACAGAGTTATGAGACGAACTCTGGCCAGGAGAAGGGGGATCTTTGTTGTGGGGGACACCCCCACATCCCCCGTCAAGGGCTTTGCCCTTGCAACCCCTTCCTGGCTTTCTCCAATCAGACGTCCTCGCCTAGGACAGACTCAGACTTGAGCGATAATGCGCCCAAACCCAACAGGTACCCCTAAGTCTGACCACTTACAAACCAAATGTACGTTGGTTGAATGTCTACAGGATATGATAGCCGGGAGTCTGACTCGTTGCGGCGCTGACTCCGCCCGAACGTTGTGCCCGAGTGTGGACAGGATTAGACGAAATGATAGATGAAGAGCTTGCCTTCGCTCCGGCGACTGAGCTCCTAGCACTGATTTCGGCGAAGCAGATTTCGCCGGTGGAGTTGACCGAGCTATATTTCAGGCGAATCGATGAGTTGGATCCGAAGCTGAACGCGTTCCTGTTGCTGACCCGAGAAGATGCGATGGAGTCGGCGAGGGCCGCCGAGGAGGCCGTCGTACGAGGCGACAAACTCGGCCCGCTACACGGCCTGCCCATCTCGATAAAGGACACGGAGCCTACGAAGGGGTACCGGACCACCGTCGGCTCGCTCGTGTTCAAGGACCGAATACCGGACGAGGACGCGGCGGTGGTGGAGCGGGTGAGAGATGCTGGGGCCATCATGCTGGGCAAGACCAACGTCCCGGAGTTCGGGCTGGTGGGGGCGTGCGAGAACCGGCTGGGCGAACCCGGCCGGAACCCTTGGAATACGGAGCGTACGCCGGGCGGGTCCAGCGGAGGAGCGTCGGCTGGAATCGCGGCCGGCCTGAGCCCGATAGCCACGGGAAGCGACGGTGGCGGGTCGATCCGCATACCAGCCAACTTCTGCGGCATTTACGGCATCAAACCGACCCAGGGCAGAGTTTCGGGGTACAGAGGCGTGACCGACGCGCCGATGCCCAACTTTTTCTCCCAGGCGGGTCCCCTCAGCCGGACGGTCCGAGACGCTGCGCTGCTGCTTCAAGTAATGGCTGGATACGACAAGAGAGACCCAATCTCGCTACGCGAGACTCCACCCGATTTCGGCGCGGCGGCGGGCAGGGATATCGAGGGCTTGCGCATCGCATGGAGTCCGGACTTCGGGTTCGCGGATGTGGACGCTGACGTTCTCGACGTAACCTCGAAGGCGGCGCTGGTGTTCGAGGACCTGGGATGCCACTTGGAAGATGCGAAGCTCGAGTTAGACCCTCCTTACGACACCTTTGGGCCTATCTTGACAGCGAACTCCTACGCCACCAACGGCGTCTACTTGGAGACCCACGGCGATCAGCTGACGGAGTATGCCAGGCTTTTCCTAGAAATGGGGGCAAGAGTAACCACGACCGATTATGCTCATGCGCTCGGCCGGATCGACCTTCTGAAGGCCAAGATGGCCGGCTTGTTCGAAGAGTACGACCTCCTGCTGTCACCTACCGCTCGTTTCCCGGCTTTCCCGAATGGTGAGTATCCCGGCCGGAAGCCTAGTAAATCGGTTTACCCCGACCAGTATTGGAACGGCGCATTCACGTTGCCGATCAACGTTATTGGACACCCGGCGGCGACGGTGCCGGCCGGCTTGTCTCCTGACGGACTGCCGATCGGGCTTCATATTGTTGGGCGGACAGGGGACGAGGAGACGGTTATAGCGGCGTCCGCCGCATTCGAGGAAGCGAGGCCTTGGATTCAGCGGAGGCCACCCGTTTCCTGAGTCTAGACCGCAAATGCCCATCCCAGGGCAAGAGTCAGGAAGGGCCGAGGCCCTTCGTTGACTGTATCTCTGAGGATTGATGGGAATGCCCATGGCCTTGCGAATGCGGCGTAAGGGGATGAAAATGGCACGGCGCCGGGTGGTGCAACGCGGGCGAACTAGCGGCGCGCCCTAGGCGGGGGACAAGCCCCCGCGCTACATTTTTCTGCCAACACTACCTTTGGAGCGTCTATTCTCATAGCAATGATGATCGAACCTTTGCTTCTTCCAATACTCGTACTTGGCTACGCTATCGGGTCTGCACCGGTCGCACGGATATTGAGCCACGCTTGGGCCGGCATCGACATCCGCGAGTTTGGGACGGGAAATCCGGGCGCGGCCAACGTCTACAGGAACGTGGGACTGGCGCCGGCCGTCCTCGTCGGGCTTGGCAACTTCATGCAAGGACTAGGGCCCGTACTGCTGGCTCGGGCAGTGGGCTTGGACGAGCTACAGTCGATGCTGGTGGGACTCTCGGCGATGGCCGGCTACGGGTGGCCGGTCACCCAACGATTTCGCGGGGGCAGAGGCGTCGCGGTCACCATCGGAGTGTTGAGCGCGTTCGCGGCCGGGCCGGCAGCTGTCTTGATCTGCATATTCTTGGCCTGTACACCGATAAAGAAGACTTCAATCGCCACTTTCTTCGGCTTTGTGGCTCTGCCAGTCTACTTTGTGTGGACAGGGTTCGCCTCGCACGTTGTCGCGCTCTCCCTTTTGGCCCTCGCCTACATCGTGACCCGCCGGCTCTGGGGTATTTGGGGTTATGCCGAGGGTTCGGATGGGATGACGGGACTGATCCTACGACGAGTCGTTCTCGATTCCTCGCCGGGGCAGCGTCTAGTTGGACCGCGGGCCGAACCAGCCGGCGATGGATCAGGCCGTGAGTCCGTTTAGCTATTTCGACCATACAGCGGACGTCGGCGTCGAAGTATCGGCCGATTCCCTGGAGGAACTATTCGCGGAGTCTGGCCGCGCACTGTTCAGTTTGATCGTCGATCTGGAACAACTCGAATCAAATGAAACAGAGACTGTGGAGCTGGAAGGCTCGGACGAAGTTTCGTTGCTTATCGATTGGCTCGCCGAGCTAATCTTTCTCTTCGACGCCCGTGGATGGCTGTTTCGGGAGTTCCGGGTCACGGTCAACGGCCGGATGGGCGAGTCCGGCTTGCGCCTGACCGCCGAGTGCCGGGGCGAACGGGAATCGGGCCGGCAACTAGAGATGGGGTTGAAGTCAGCCGCGTATCACGAAGCGAGCGTGTCACACCAGGAGACGTGGCGGGCTCGGTTTATACTTGACGTATGAAGAGTGATCGCGCCAGGCGCGCGAAAAATTCGCGGCGACCCCTGGGGGAGTGATGGCACTCAAGCAACTGGATGAATATCGATGGCAGGTGCCGATCGGCACGGTGCCGGGGATGCGCGTACCGGGGTTGGTTTTCGCGGACGCGACGCTGATGGATTCGATCAGGTCCGACCGCTCATTGGAACAGGTGGCGAACGTCGCAACTTTGCCCGGTATCCTGGGATCTTCGATTGCGATGCCGGACATCCATTGGGGATAC
The DNA here is from genome assembly GCA_965220775.1 of Chloroflexota bacterium. Taxonomy (GTDB): domain Bacteria; phylum Chloroflexota; class UBA6077; order FW602-bin22; family JBCLEL01. The sequence goes on along the minus strand of OZ244845.1, from coordinate 1,623,381 downwards.
GGTTTTCCGGTGGGCGGTGTCGCGGCGACCGACGGGCAGGACGGCGTGATATCGCCGGGCGGAATCGGATTCGATATCAACTGCGGCGTGAGGCTGTTGTCGACGCCGCTGGTCGAGAGCGATCTAAGGGGAAAGGAGCCCGGTCTGGCCGACGCACTCTACCGCGATATTCCGGCTGGGGTTGGAAGAGGCGGTCGACTCAATCTGCGTGCCAAGGAACTCTCCAAGGTCTTGGAGAAGGGTGCCGGCTGGGCGGTGGAGGCTGGCTACGGGAGACCTTCCGACCTGCGCAGGCTGGAGTCCGGCGGCCGTTTGCCGGGGGCGGATCCAGCGCAGGTCAGCCCACGGGCGCGGGAGAGGGGTTCTCGGCAACTGGGCACGCTTGGATCCGGCAACCATTTTCTAGAGGTACAGAAGGTAGACGAGATCTACGATCAGACCGCCGCCGAGCGGATGGGAATCGGCGAGGTAGGCCAGATCGCGATCTTGATACACACCGGCTCCCGGGGCTTCGGCCACCAGGTCTGCCAGGACTACCTTAAGGTGATGAACGGCGCATTGAGACGGTACGGGATCAATTTGCCGGACCGTCAGTTGGCCTGCGCGCCGATCAAGTCGCCGGAGGCGCAGCGCTACCTGGCGGCAATGGCGGCCGCGGCGAACTTCGCTTTCGCGAATCGGCAGTGTTTGACTCAGTGGGTGAGAGATACCTTCGCCGGCAAGTTCGGCAAGCGGATTGGAGAGGACATCGCGGTTGTCTACGACGTGGCCCACAACATCGCAAAGATCGAGACTCACCAGATCGACGGAGCTCCGCGCGAGGTGTGCGTTCACCGGAAGGGCGCGACACGGGCATTTCCGCCGGGACATCCGGAGCTGCCGGCGGAGTACCGGGATGTGGGTCAGCCGGTGTTGGTTCCTGGTGACATGGGTCGTTACTCCTACGTGGCGGTAGGCTCGCCCGGTGCTATGGAGCTGTCATTCGGATCTTGTTGCCATGGCGCGGGTCGGATCAGGAGCCGGAAGGCTGCCAAAAAGCTGTTGGGCAAGGTCGATCTGACAAAGCGGCTCGAATCCGAGAACATCTACGTGCGGGCGCGTGCCCGGGGCCTGCTGGCGGAAGAGGCACCGGAGGCCTACAAGGACGTTGCCCAGGTGATGCGGGTCGTAGATGGAGCCGGCCTGTGCCGAAACGTCGTACGACTGCGGCCAATGGTGGTGATTAAGGGATAGGCGAACGGCTGTCAAGAGTAGTGGATCAAGAGCAACTCAGCGTTCGCTTTCGAGCTTTCGGTCAAAGGCTGCGCACGGCGGGGCCGAATCAGGGCCTGAGCCGCCCGGCCGTCTAAGACTGTTGAATCTGGCGCCGCTCACCTGGTCGCCCTTATCGAGAACATCTGCGGGAAGCTCTCGTTGTGCTTTGGAAGCCGCCACCAGCCATCGTCGCTGCGCTCCATGGCCGGGTAGGCCTGGTAGCAGGTGAAGGGAAACTCGTGCAGGAACTCGATCCTCAGCCCCGCGTCGATCAGCGCGCAGACTATATCGCCAAGGCTGTGCTGCCACTCGTAGGTCGGGGTCTCGATTATCCCCCTGCCAGCATAGCTCGGCTCGCCGCCCTCGAAGAACAGTTGGTGGTGAGAGTACCTGTACGTCGGTACCATGTCGCCCGCCTCCGACGCCTCGAACACTGCCGCGAACGGGTGGAACTCCACGATGTAGAACACGCCGGCCGGCTTGAGGTGGTTGCTCACGACCTCAGCCCATCTGGCGATGTCGGGCAGCCAGGTCAGGACACCGTAAGAGGTGAACACAATGTCGAACTGCTCGTCCAGCGCGTCGGGTAGGTCGTAGATGTTGGAGCGAATGAATCTAACGCCCAACGCCAACTCCTCATTGAGCGCCCGGGCCAGGCCGATTGCCTCCTCTGAGAAATCCACCCCCGTCGCCTTCGCGCCCAGCCGCGACCACGACATCGTGTCCAACCCGAAGTGACACTGGAGGTGGAGGAGCGTCTTTCCCGATACGTCACCAACCTCGCTTCGCTCGATGTCCTTTAGCGTTATGCGGCCAGCCTTGAACCCTACTACGTCATAGGAGTCAGACGCCGCATGTACCGGTGTACGCTCGTTCCAGTTGGTCCGATTGATCTTCAGTCGTTCATCCATGTGTATGAGACTCGGTCCTTGAGAGGTGGATTGCGGAGGGGGCCGGGGAATTCACTCCGGGGGAACTTCCCCATATGTGACGCGGTGTTCCAAGTGGTACTCTAGCAGATTCAGCGCCTGGCCCCAGCCGGCAGACCTGCATTTGGGGCATCAACCGAGCACCATGTTCTTCGCAGCCGACGGAGACGTGGCACTGCGTGGTTTCGACCGCATAGCCGAGGAGGAGGCGAACTGGCTCGTCCAGGAGATTGCGAGCGCTATGGGGTCGGTAGACAGATGCTGACTCTCCGCACGAGCTAAACAGGGATTGACCAGCAGTTCAGACGTAGGAGGACCTCAAGCACATCTCTACCGATCCCTGGCGTTGGCTACTGCACGGCCGACTGCCAAACAGCGGCATACGCCGGGTGTGGATCGCCGAATCCACCGTCTCCGAATATAGCGGACACTTGACCGACGGGGATGTGTCTAATGACCTGGTTACACGTCTAGGACAAACCTCGATGTGAATATTCTAAAGTTTGTCAAGTTTGGTGGGGCGGACTGGCCAGAATCGAGGACCGAGGCGCATTGGCCGGTCACTCCGTTTGATGGCTTGGGTATGTTGTGCGACAGAGTGGGCCCGTCTCCAGCCATCTTGGTGCTCTCGCTTGCGAGTGAAACGGGACAAATTCCAGACTCGGATGACCTTGAAGGAGGTCGGTTGGGTAGCATGAGAGCGTATCATTGAATCCGTTCATGGCTTGTCCACACGAGAGTCGTCGGGTTCCCCAGCCTGGGAGAAGTTGGTGATGGCGATCTCGCCCTCGGGAAACTCGGCGACGATCTTAAGTCGTCCACCCACGGCCTCGATGTAGGACCGCAGGCTTGACACGTAAACGTCGGCCCGCTGCTCAAGCTTGGACACGGCGGGCTGATTTACCTTAAGCATCTTTGCCATGTCTCGCTGGGTAAGCTCCCGTGCCCGGCGAAGCTCATGTAGAGGCATTTCGGCGATCAGAGCCCGCTTTATTTCATCGACGCGCCGGCGGCGCTCCGGAGTAAAGTTCTTAGTCAGCTCCTTGAAATTATGGCGTCCACTCATCGGATCAACCCCTCCTTTCGCAGTTCGTCCAAGTGCTCGTCGTAGAGATCGTCGGCCACTGGTACATACTCTTCATAGAACCGATCCTTGCCAGTCTTGTCTCCGCCGATGAGCAGTATCGACGTTCGCCTGGGGTCAGGGTTCGCCAAATCGTGTAGTTTGGAGGCTATCGGAAGCCTAGGTAGATGCGGGGCAGGCGCTCGGACAAGCCGGTGAACACCTCGTACACGATGGTGTCGGACCAGGCGGCAACCTCCTCGGCGGAGATTTCTTCGCTCCCCTGCCGGCCTATCAAGACGACCTCATCGTCTACCTCTGCGCCAATTCCGTCAGCGTTCACGGTGACGTAGCCCATCGAGACGCCGCCGACCAACGGGGCCTTTTGGCCTCTGATCAGGACGCGTCCGCGGTCAGTGACGGCGCGTCTCAATCCCTCGGCATAGCCAATCGGCGCCAGCGCGATGTCAGTCGGCCGGCTAGTGGTGAAAACATGTCCATATCCAACGCCGGAGCCGGCCGGCAGCTTGCGGACCCGGGCGACGCGGGACTTCAGAGCGAGCGCCGGACGTAGAGGCGCACTCCGGCGCGAAGACTCTCCCGGGTTGTGACCTATCAACGCCAAGCCGCACCGGACCATATCGAACTGGGCCTGGGGCAGGGCCAGCGTCGCGGCGGAATTCGCCATGTGGACGCAGGCGAATTCAAAACCCGACGCTTTCAGCGTGTTCAAGAGGGCATTGAACTGTTTCAACTGGCGTAAGGCAGAGGACTTGTCGGGTGAATCGGCGGTGGCGAAATGGGAGAAGATACCTTCAAATCGCAGGTTGCCCGAGCTGCCGAACGATCGAAGGAGGGGCTCCACCTCGCCGGGTAATAGGCCGAATCGCCCCATGCCGGTATCCACCTTTATGTGGACCGGGATTTGGGTTCGCCGGCTCCGGCAAGTCCGGTCCAGCGCGTCGGCCAAGCCGGCTGATGCGACCGTCGGGGCGACACGCAGATCGAGTACTCGCGCAGCCTCGGAGTTGGGGATGTAGCCGAGCACCAGAATCGGCGCGGCGATGCCGGCTTGCCGGAGCTCGGCCGCCTCGGCCAGATTCGCGACACCCAGCCGGGTTGCGCCGGCGGCGAGCACTGCGCGAGAGACTGGGACGGCGCCGAGGCCATAGGCGTTTGCTTTCACCACTGCCAATAGCTCAACGTCGGGTGAAAGAATCGAGCGAATCGTCCGCACGTTATGAGCGACCGCTTCCAGGTCGATCTCCGCCCAACATAGATGGGGAGAGGTCACCTTTCGTCCCAGGTCGGCGATGCGATTGGGGTTGAGTGGAGTAGACAACGCGTCTAGCATTATAACGCCGGCACCGTCATCGTCCGATTCACTTCAGCTATCTGCGTTGAGGATAAGAATGTTGTGACCGATAACATTGACTGAGCTACTGGGTGATGGCAAGCCGAACTTTCAAAGCGTCGAGGACTCTAAACAGCGTGTCAATACGTGGGTTGCCTTCGCTAGAAAGCGCCCGGTATAGAGCCTGTCGCCCCAAACCGGTAGCTTCGGAGATGGAGGACATTCCTTTGGCCCGCGCAACATTCCCGAGAGCCTTGGCAAAATATCTCGGATCGTTCTCTGCCAATGCCACGTTAAGGTATTCGATCAACGCTTCATCACTGTCGAGAAAATCAATCACGTCGAATTTCTTGAGTTTCATCGTGCCTCCTTAGAGCTCGCTCGCCATCCGCTGAGCGTGTGCTATGTCTCTTCTTTGACTCGATTTGTCGCCACCGCATAGCAGAATTACCGTGGTGCTCTTTCGTATCGTGTAATAGACACGGTAACCCTTGCCAACATTGACTCGTAGCTCGCTGACACTGCTGCCGACCGACCTGTAGTCTCCAAAGTTGGCTTCTTCGATACGTTCAATGCGAGATGCGACCGAAACCTTGGCTCGTTGGTCACGAAGTCCTTTGAGCCACTTTTCGAAAATCTCGGTGTAGAGGATCTCCATATTTGTCCTCTAAAAGGGACGCTTTGTCAAGCGTTGTCACTGTATTGTTGCAAAATTGGAGTAGGCAGTACCCCCGGCCTCCACATGCGCGCCGTCGTGCGGTTCTCGCGAGGCGTCCGCGTCCTCTAACGATACGCCGACGCGAGATCAGACGGGGCGGTTCTGATTCGAGGTTAAGTCTGCTGTGTCTCCGCTCATTGAGTCTGAGCCCGTCCACTTCAATGAGACAATGCGGATCTTCGAGTCGCAGTTGACTCGCCAAGGCGGAGAGGCCAACGTTACCCACGTATGCTACGATTCACGACATCAGGAGTCGAGGATGCAGCTGGCAACAACGGACTTCATACCGGCGAACGAAGCGCTGGGAGACGGCGTCGAACTCAGGCGTCGAGCAGCCGCAGATGGTTATTTGTTCTTCAGCGGATTGATTGACGTCGAAAGTATCAGGTGCTTGCGGGGGCAAGTGGCGGAGATTTGCGAACGCCACGGATGGATCAAGGCCGGATCGAATCCATCGGATTGTATCGCCGAACCGTCACGCGCCTGCGCCGAGCCGGAGCCGGATTTCTATGAAATCTACCGAGACATCTACAAGCTGGAAGCGTTCCACAGTTTGGCGCACTCGACTGAGATCATTGACGTCATTAAATGCTTGGTTGGAGACCCGGTCTTGGTCCATCCGACCAACATTGCCAGGGTAGTGTTCCCAGCCGAGTCGGTGGCGGCCACGCCATCCCACCAGGACTTCATACACATTCAGGGAGATCCAGAGACGTTCACATGCTGGATACCTCTGGGGGACTGCCCGCGTGAACATGGAGGATTGGTAGCGCTGAGGGGTTCTCACAAGGCCGGCATATACGATCACCATGTTACCCGAGGAGCGGGATTTCTTGGGGTGCCGGACGACGAGTTGACCGGCGATTGGTTGAGCGTCGACTACGAGATCGGTGACGCACTGATTTTTCACAGCCACGCAATACATCGGGCGCTGCCAAACACGACCGATAGGCTGAGGCTGTCGGTAGACTACCGATATCAGAACGCACGGGAGCCGATCGTAGGCGCGTTCCTGGATCCGCACGTGGCGAACATGGGATGGGAGGAGGTTTACGCCGGCTGGGAGTCGAGCGACCTACAATATTACTGGAGGAATCTCGACGTGGAAACCGTGGTCCGCGACTCTCGCTTCTACGACAAGAGGGACGCGGAGGCTCTAGAGCTCGCTCGGCAGGGCAACGACGTCGCTCGCCCAGTCCTGACGAGGATGATCGAACGAGAACCTGATCCAAGAAAACGCCAAGAGTTCGAGGAGGCGCTTGCCGCGCTGAATTGCTCGATAGCGGCGAAGACAAGTGACAACTAACTCCGAATGGACAGTTCTTTTGCATAGTAGAAATCGTAATGCTAATGTCAGGAAAGGTCGTCCCAACTGAGAGATAAATCGCGCGAACCAGGAGGTAGAGTCCGGTGGCAGTCAAACTGAATGAATATGTCGTGTCCAACGACATCTTGGAAGACGCAAACGAGTTGCGCGAGCGGATGGATGAAGAGGGGTATCTGTTCTTTCGCGAGCTTGTGGACCCGGCATCGAATTTGGAAGTGCGCACGGACGTACTGAAGGTGCTGCAACAAGCCGGATGGCTCAAGACAGGCGAGGAGTTGATCAACGGGGTAGCAAACGGCGAGCGCATCTATGTAGAACCGGAGCCCGACTTTCTGGAAGTTTACCAAGAGGTCCAGAAGGTGGAGAGCTTTCACGCGTTGGCTCACTCTCGGGGAATTGTGGACTTGATGGAGACGCTTGTGGGCGAGGAGGTACTCCCCCATCCGGCAAAGATAGCCCGGCTGATGTTTCCGCAGAACAATCAGCACGCGACTCCGCCGCATCAAGACTTCGTCCATATCCAAGGGACGACCGAGACTTACACTTGCTGGATGCCTTTGGGGAACTGCCCGACGGAGCTGGGCGGACTGAGCGTACTGCCACGATCCCACAAGAAGGGCGTTCACAAGTACCATCTGTCGTTAGGCGCCGGCGGGATGAAGGCGGATGCGGAGAGCCTGAGAGGCGATTGGTTGACGACCGATTATCTGGCGGGCGACGCGCTCATCCTTCACAGCCTGACGCTGCACCAGTCGCTGGCGAATAGCACGCCGGACAGAATGCGACTCTCGACTGACTATCGCTACCAAGGGGTGAGCGAACCGATGCTGGACACGTTCCTAATGCCGCATTACTCGACCTCGTGGGACGACATATATCCGGGTTGGGAGTCGACCGAATTCCAGTATTACTGGCAAGAGCAAGGCGTCAGGCTCGGCGAGCGGGATTGGTCCAACTACGACAAGAGAGACGCAGAGGCTTTAGAACTCGCGCTAAAGGGCGACGAGACCGCGCGGCCGGCATTGAACCGGATTTTCGTTCGTGATACGAGGCCAGAGAAGAGGAGGGCCGCCGAAGAGGCGCTCCGAGTGTTGGACGCCGTTACTGCCGGCAAGCAGTAGCAACTTTTCGGGTCCGTCAATCGTACCGATCAGACCAAACATCAGAGGACACCGGTAGAACATCTTGGGGAGGTAAAGCTCAATGGCCGTGGACATGAATGTATATGTTGTTTCCAACGAAGTCGCGGACGATAGCGAAGAACTGCGCCGAAGAATGGACCGGAGCGGTTATCTATTCTTTCGCGAGCTATTGGATCCTGGCCAAGTCCAGGACCTGCGCCGCGACGTTCTTGAGGTCTGTCAGCGGGGCGGTTGGCTAAAAGAAGGCGCTCCCCTGGTGGACGGGATAGCGAATGGCGAGCGCACATATCTGGAGCCGGAACCTGACTATCTTGAGGTCTACGACGGAGTCCAGAGGCTGGAGAGCTTTCATAAGCTGGCCCACGCGCCGGAGATCTTGGACCTCATGGGGAAAATGGTCGGCGAGGAAGTTCTGCCCCACGCGACGAAGATTGCCCGACTTATGTTCCCCCAAAACAATCAGTTTGCCACCCCACCGCATCAGGACTTCGTCCATATTCAGGGGTCGACCGAGACCTACTCCTGCTGGATCTCGCTTGGCGACTGTCCGAGAGAGCTAGGCGGGTTGAGCGTTCTGGCCGGCTCGCACCAACAGGGCGTTTTCGAGTATCACCCCGAGTTGGGCGCCGGCGGCATGGGTGTAGACGCCGAGTATCTGGCGGGCGAGTGGCTAACTACCGACTATAGGGCCGGTGACGCGTTGATCTTTCACAGCATGACGGTACACAAGTCGCTACCAAATACGACCCTAGACCGCATGCGATTTTCAGTTGACTATCGGTATCAGGCGGCGAGTCAACCCATTGTAGAAGCTTACCTCGGGCCGCATAACGTCAAGAGTTCCTGGGAAGAAATCTACAGTGGTTGGAAGTCGAAAGACCTCCAATACTATTGGCAGAACCTAGACGTGAAGATTGGCGAACGAGACTGGTCCTACTACGACAAGCGCGACGCCGAGGCGATGGAGTTGGCAAAAAAGGGCGATCCCATCGGGCGTTCCGCCCTGACGCGGATCATCGCGCGCGATCCCAGGCCGGAGAAAAAGAAGGCGGCCGAAGAGGCACTGCGAATGCTGGCTGCCGCCTCCGAGGGCAAGGGGTAGGGCCCTAAGCGTAAGAGGACTATGCTACTTCACCGGCAGAAGAGGGTAACGATTCGCGGCCGCCAAGGCCCGACTTCAGGAGATGGTTACAGGAAATGGCTGTGCAAGTGAACGACCTCGTAGCATCAAATGACGCCTTAGGCGATGGCAGCGAGTTGCGCGAACGAATTGCGCGAGAGGGCTATCTTTTCTTTAACGGCCTGCTCGACGCCGGACAGGTTGGGACCCTCAGGAAGGAAGTTCTTGAGGTATGCGCGGAGGGAGGGTGGCTCAAGGCGGGAACGGATCCAGCCGACGGGATCGCCCATGGCGAACGGATTTACCTGGACCCGGAGCCGGACTACGTGAAGGTCTACGGCGAAATCCAGACAGTCGAGGGATTCCATCGGCTCGGCCACTCGCCGGCCATCATCCAAGTGATGGGGGCTCTGCTGGGCGACCAAGTCTTACCCCACGCGAACAAAATCGCTCGGATAATGTTTCCCAAGAACAATGAGTTCGCCACACCACCCCACCAGGACTTCGTCCACATCCAGGGTACGACCGAGACATATTCTTGCTGGGTTCCCTTGGGGGATTGTCCGAGGGAGCTAGGCGGATTGGCGATCATGCCTCGTTCGCATCGTCAGGGCGTTCGCGAGTATCACTTGGCCCTCGGAGCCGGAGGGATGGGAGTCGACTCCCGGGAGTTGGGTGGTGAATGGCTCACGACGGACTATCAACCAGGCGACGCGCTGATTTTCCATAGCCTGGCGATTCACCAGGCGTTGCCGAATTTGACCGACGATCGGATTCGCCTGTCGGTCGACTATCGTTATCAGAGCCCGAACCAGCCGATCCTCGACTTTTGCCTCAAGCCGCACAACTCCGGCGGAACTTGGGACGAGATATATGAGGGCTGGGAATCGCGAGAGTTGCAGTACTATTGGAAGGATTTCGACCTGACCATCGCCGATCGGGACTGGTCCTACTACGACAACCGTGACGCGGAGGCGATGGAGCTAGCTAAGCGCGGCGACGAGAAGGCGCGGTCCGGACTGACGTGGATCATCGCGCGACATCCAGATCCCCAAGTGCGTAGGGAAGCCGAAGAGGCTTTGCGCAAGCTGGACTTGCAGTAGGAGCGCGTCCAGGCATCCGCTGGATTCAGGCCCGGGATCGGGATACGAGGCAGCCTTTCGCGAGAATCACCTATGGCCCCTTGCGCAGGCCACATTAGGGGATGAAAAGGCGACGGCGCCGAGTGGTGCAACGCCGGCGGACTAGCGGCGCGGCCTAGGCGGGGGACAAGCCCCCGCGCTACATTTTTCTGCCTGCACTAACTTTGGAGCTTCTATCCCGGATCGGAGTCCGGGACATGCTTTCATAGGGGAGCTTTATACAATGCGACGCAAGCGGCCCTATCTGTAATCTGGCAAGCGCATGGACTCCTAATCGACCGGCGATCAACATCCAAAAAAAGGAGCAATATGTTGGATGACTAGGCATTCCAACAGAACGTAGCCGACGTTACTGCTGAGCTCGCAGGGCGAGTCATATTCTTCAAACGTGTATGTGGTATTTTACTGCAAGAGATCGTATTCCTCGCCGATGCCAGCGAGCACGCTGGTAAGATTCAGGCGCTAAACATCCGTATCAAGAAAGCCGCTACTGAGACCTATCATGGGCAAGAGCCAAAAACCGCGGCAGTAATACATCACACTAGTACTTTCTCAGGCATGCACGACTCAAAGGCTCACGTAATCCATGAGTTTGAGAAGGGATTTATATAATACTTGGGTCGTTTGAAACAACATGCTAACATTTGTCCTACACACGGACTAGGAGGAATTTACGCGGAGGAACATCATGGGAACAGTGTACGATGCTCGCTCCATTGCGAATGCATTTATTCAGTATGCGCGTAAGCACGGTAAGACTCTTACACCCATGCACTTACAGAAATTAGTGTATTTTGCTCAGGCTCGCATGTTGAGCATTCATAGAGAGCGGCTGATCCATCAAGACTTTGAGGCATGGCAACTCGGTCCGGTTGTTTCTGATTTGTATGACGCATTGAAGCAATACAAGGACGCTCCTGTTTCGCAGGAGATTGCGAATGCCAAGTCCGATCCCCTTGGCCTTAGAGAGAGAGACCTGATTGAGCGCGTGTTCGCGATATATGGGGGTCAGAGTGCCGAAGAATTATCCGAGTTGACTCACGGCCAAGGCACACCATGGCGGCGAGCCAGGGCATCAGGCAACCGTCGCCCGGTCATTCCGATCCAAGATATACAAGACTATCATGTGGAAGAATGGAGAGAAGAGGTACGCAATACCTTAAAGGAAATGGCGGATGATCCCGCGATTCGAGAACACATTTCTGAGGGAATGGAACAAATCGATCGCGGCGAATTCGTTCCTGCCAGCGAACTAGCCGGCAAGCTTCTACCCAATGCCACCCACCGGTCGTAAACTCTGGTTTTCACGCCAAGCCGCGTCATTCCTGGAATCTTGTATTGATCTGATGGACGCATGGCGCACCTGTGCGTCCATTCTATTGGACCCTGCCATTGACAGGCATTTCAAGTTCAGCCTAGACGATTTCAACTATCCGGGGTCGCGAGTCTTACTAGACGGTAGTTGGCGTATTGTCTATCGCGTCAATGACCATGGCGATGTCTTTATCGAGTCGATCATGCGACACAAAGACCTTGAATTCGGCGGGTTTCCTTTGCGCTCCACCCCTTGACATCTCTTCACCCGTCCGGCCTTCGACGGGCACCGCGTAAGATTGAATATAACTCCCTTTCATAGTATTCGCTCGTCCCGGCTGCCGCCGGTACACCAAGGTATGAAGACTCGGTGCGTTGGTTGGTGGAAGAGTTCGAGTTTCATTGTTGCCCACCGCTGCCTGCCCTTGATTCCGGCCCCGCATCGGGATGCGGGGCACGCCTCTGATCGCCGGAACGAGCGATGGCGTCCTTAAAGGACCGGGTCAGTGAGCTACCGCGAGGGGCGCCGGCACGCCGTCCGTATAGATGCGCCGGAAAACGGCGTTCCCAAAGCTGGCGATCATCATGATGACGAAGACGGAACCGGTCGCGGCCAAGATCAAAGAAACGTCGATGGACTCAGCCAACTCGCCATTGACCAGATTGACAAGCGCCATGGAACCGCCTAAGTGGAACGTGAAGATGCTCGCAACGCGTCCACGGTACTTGTCATCGGCGAGCGACTGGGTTATAGCTGCTACCTGAGTCATGTATGCGCCCTGAGAGCCGCCGGCTAGCGCCGCCGACACCAGGGCGAACGTCATGTTGGTTGCCAAGCCGAGGCCGGCCAACGAGAGCCCGCTCAAGACTCCGACGGCGAGTAGAATTCGCCCTTGGTTCAAGCTACCCCTAACGCCCGCGATCCAGACGCTGCCGACCAAGGAGCCGGCGCCCACCCCTATCATCAGGGTATTGAACCCACTGGCTCCTGCTTGCAATCGCTGGTCCGCCAGAGTCGGTAACACGGATTCGTAAGCCATAGTGAGCGCGCAGTGAAACGCGGTCAGAATGATGATCGATCTGATCAGTCTATGCCTGTACACGTAGACCATGCCGTCGACAAATGCGGGCCACATGTGCTGTTCGGCGGTGACCCCCCCGGTGGACCGAGTGCGTACCCGAAGGACTTGGACCAGGCCGAACGAGTAGGAGATTGCGCACAGTACGAATGCTCCCCCGACACCCACCGTCACCAACAGCGGCGCAATTAACACGGGTCCTATGAGGCGCGATCCGTGGAGGGTCGCGGCGTTGAGCGAAAGCGCGTTCAACAACCTTTCCTTGGGGACCAGGTTGGGCACAAGTGCCCCGACCGAAGGCATCTGGGCAGCTCGGGCGACGCCGTTCACCGCGGCAAGCGTCACAAGGTGCCAAACCTGGATAGAGCCGGTGATGGCAAGCAGCGACAACACCACGCTTTGCAGGATGTCGATCGCGAGCGTCCAAGCGACGAGATTTCGGCGATCTACCTTATCGGCTAGAACGCCGATGAACGGCGGCACGAGGAAGAGGGGCGCCATGGCGGCGAAGGTCGTAAGTCCCACGACTCTGGAGGAGCCGGAGGTGATCTCGAAGGCCAGCCATCCCCTCGCCACTATCAACGCCCAGGACGCGGCGGAGCCGGCGAGGCCGGCGGTCCACATCAACTTGAAGTCGGGATATCGCAGCGCAACCAGGTACCGCTCGGCGGTACCTTGACGAATCTTGGATAGCTGCGTGATTGCCCTCCAAAACGGAGATCAGCGTGGGCGGATCAGTTATGCCAATTCTAGCGCCGAATAGTGTGGCGGCGATACCCGAACTCCGGGCAGTGGTTGTGGGGAAGCAGATCTACGCCCAACATCGAACGCCTATGTTTAACTCGGTTGTACAGGATCAACCGGTAGCGTGCACCAGAACTTCCCGGTCGATCCTCTGGACCGTGAGCGGCTGACCCACACGCAACTCGCCGCCTCGAATCACCCTGGCCAGAAGGCCCCGGCGGCCGGCGACTTGGTTTCTCAATCCAGGCCGGACTTCCTCCAAGTGGCTGCAGGGCTCACATTCCATAGTAATTTCGAACCTGGCTTCACCAGCAATAATAGAATCTCCAGGTTTCAGATCGCTTAGTGTCAGCATTTCGGTGGTGATGTTTTCCTTCAGGGAACCGACTGGAACTTCGAGTATTCGGAGGGTTTCGACGTCCATAAAGAGGACTTGCCGCCGACCGCCGGGCCGGGCGTGAGCGTCGTGGTCAAGCCCGTGATCTCGCAGAGCGAGGATGGATGGCACTGACTTCATTGGCATACGGCGCCTGGGTGAGTAGTGGAGCGCGATGATTCGGGGTGTCGCTTCGCTCAACAGCACGCCTCCTCATATAATCTATTAGATTCAAGTCTATCCCCGGAACGAGGTTACAACTCAATTGTAGTCTCGATTCCGGGAACGAGCCACATCAGGAATGGAGGGAACTATGAACGGACCACAATATCCCACCGTCGGCTCTGCGGCGCCGGACTTTTCACGGCCGGCCACGGGCGACCGCACCATATCATTGTCCGACTTTGTCGGTAAGCAATCGCTAGTTGTTTACTTTTATCCCAAGGATAATACGTCTGGGTGCACGAAAGAGGCTTGCAGCTTCCGCGACTTGACGCCGGAGTTCGCCAAGCGCGGCATCGCGGTCATAGGCGTTAGCACAGATAGCCTCAAGTCGCACGAAGGATTCGCCGGCAAGCATGAACTGCCGTTCCCGTTACTGGCCGACGAAGACGCGAGTATGAGCACCAGCTACGGAGCATACCGGGAAAAGAGCATGTACGGGCGAAAGTACATGGGCATCGTCAGGAGCACCTTCGTTATAGGAGAGGACGGTATCGTCAAGGCGGCCTTTCCGAACGTAAGGGTCCCGGGTCACGTCGAGAAAGTGTTGGACGCGATAGACAGCGATGCCGGAGATGCCGGCAACTAGATTCGCACTAGGCAGAAGGGAGCTTGCGAGCGGGGCATATGCGCCGGCCGCACCTTCCCTGGAGTCACCGTGGCCTTGCGAAGGTCGCATACGAGAATGAAAATAGTGGCACGCCGGGCGGTTTTTCCATCGTCTGGTGGCCTTACCCCTCCCCGCCCCTTCTGGATTCCAGCTTCCGCTGGAATGACGAAATCAGTCGCGGGAGTCTATTTTCAGAAGAATGACGGATTCAGTCGCGGCAGTCTGTCTTCATAGCAATCGCTCATGCCGGCTGGCACCGGCACACCAAGGTATGAAAAGCTGGAGTTGTGGCTTGGTACGGCGAATTGGCACCGCGGATTCTGCCACGCCCCTCCTCCGCCCCAGCGGGGGACAAGCCCCTCGCCTCGCGAAGTCTTCGACCGCACTACATTTTCTCATTCCGCCATCGACCATCGGTCTATAATTCGGCAGGTTTCGCCGGTGGAGAACCGGCATCGAGGTTGATTGGAGGGCACCTCTTCGTACCGATGACGAGGGTGGGATCTACACTCGTACCATTGCCACTCATTAGATCGGCGCCCCCAGGTCTGAGCAGTTACCTAAAGACCGTGCGGAGGCCGGCCTCGGCCAACTATCGCGTCGATGGTCCACTCAACCACTCCATCGCCGGGCAAAGTAGCGTATTCCTCGCGCATGATCGCGATGTCGAGCCGGTCTGGGCACCCGTTGCACGGCTCAAGCAGCACCTGATAGTACGGCTCTCCTTCAAACGGATGGCCGCCCCGGTTGGCCACCAAGCCAAGGAAAGGCGCATCTTCCGGCGAGAATTCGAACGTGAGGAAGTCCTCGGTCTCCGTGTCGTATAGTGTGCCCCAGCCCTCCGGAACCCTTGTGCTGAAGAGCTTATCTATGTAGCCCAGATCGGCCGCTCCCATGAGACTCTCATCGAACTCCCGACCTTCGTTATCGACGGTGATAGGCCAAGGCTGTTCATCCAACAAGACACCTAGCCGGTTACCCTTTGACATCTCGACACGAATCCTGACGCCCTGCGGCATTAGAATGCGCGTGGTGGGCGTCGCGACGAAGAAGGGATGCGTGGACCACAGGTACTTCATCGGAAACGGGGACAGGTTCTCCAAGCGGTAGTTGATGGTCAATGTGCCGGGCTTGTTCAAGACCAACTCGCGGCTAAAGACGTAGGGAAAGCGGACGCCGGCGACTGTCAACTTGATGCCGTTCGAGATCGCCTCGTCGCGCCAAGGCAAGCACCATAGCTCGCCGTGGTCCGGTATAGGCACGCCCTTCCAGGGGTACTCTGGGTAGTCGACTGGCGTTATGCTGGGGAAAACCTCGTCCCATCCGTTGATGTTGTAGTCACCGAACCATCCGTCGTATTTTGGCATCTTGAAAGTGACGGCCGGATCGCGCCAGATGTATTGGCGACCGGCGAGGGTGTTCTGGAACGAGATTATCTTTCCACCGATCTCGGGAATCACGGTGAGTAGTATCGACTCTCCCTCGATGGTGACCGTTCTGAAGCCATCAATTCGCGATTCACTGGTCTGAATAGCCACGGCGACCTCATTTTCGGTTGAGTATTTTGGGGCCCGTTGTTGGGCCGGCTAGGTGGCAACGGTACATCTATAGCCGCTACGGTGTCAATTGGCTACGGGGTGGGTCAGACGTGGACGGGTTCGGGCGTGGTTGGGGCTGCCGGGCCGGCGCGGATCTGCCGCGCCCCCACCCCAGGGCGATTCGCGAATCGCCCCTAAAGTTGCGTTTGCATTTGTGAGACGCCGGATTTGCATTTCGCGGCTTCCGGTTTCCGCCGTTGCCGGGTGGAGGTTATTCCTGGCTTCCTGCCTCCGCGGGAATCACCGTGCCACTACGAGGGTCGCATAAAAGGATCAAAATGGTGGTGTGCCGGTTTTTGCCGATTGTATGGCGGTCTTGCCCCACTCCTCCCCTTCTGGATTCCGGCCTTCGCCGGAATGACGATTCGGGTGGTGGCAAGTATCCCGCGGAATGGTGATAGTATTTGTCGAGCACCTGCTGATGGTAGGTCTTGACGGGGAATATACCCTCACCCCGCATCGGGGTACGGGGCAGACTCTAACCATCTCCCAGAAGGAGATCGATTATTCTTACCAGCGGGTCGGGCGCGAATAATGGACTGGAGCAAGAATAGATGAATGTCATAGTAATTGTGATAGACACACTGAGACAAGACCATGTCGGCGTGTATCAACAGGGACGGCCGGCGTTCGAAGCTATCGCGCCCTGTGCCACTCCGAACCTCGACTCGCTGGCTGCCCGGAGTATAGTCTTCGACAACGCCTATCCGGAAGCCCTGCCGACGGTGCCCATTCGGTGCCAACTTATGACGGGGCAGCGAACGCTGCCATTTCGTTTTTGGCAACCGCTGCTGCCTTCAGACATCTCGATCGCGGATATCTTGAGCCGGGAGGGTTACACCTGCGGCCTCATATCCGACACGTATCACTATCGCGCCCCGGGCCAAAACTATCATCGGAGCTTCCATGCCTACCGATGGATCAGGGGCCAAGAGTACGACCCGTACGAATCGGCGCCAACGCGCCGGAACGTCGACGATTACGTGAACGAGCATTACAACGCGCATTGGCGAAGAATCGTATCCCAGATGCTGGCCAATACCGATGAGTTCCAGGATGAGGAAGACTGGTTCCCGGCCCAGGTTGTCGACGAGGCAATCGGTTGGCTGAGGAAGAACCGAGTCCACGACAAGATCTTCCTGTGGATCGACTCATTCGATCCTCACGAGCCCTGGGACCCACCTCCCCGCTTCGATACCTACACCGACCCCAACTATCGCGGCCCCCGACTAATGATGCCGATGGGCGGGCAGGCCGAAACCTGGGCCACGCCGGAGCAAATCGAACATATCAGGGGACTATACGCCGGTGAAACCGCGTTCGTGGACTACTGTCTTGGCCGGCTCTTCGAAGCTCTCGACGACCTGGGCTACATGGAAGATTCGCTCATTCTCCTTCTTGGCGACCACGGCCATCCCCTGGCCGACCACGGAAAGTTTCTGAAGGGAGTCGACCGAATGTACAGCGAGCTTCTGAAAGTACCGTTCTTAGTACATCTTCCAGGTGACAAGAACAAGGGTCACCGTACTGGCGCGTTGGTTCAGTTTCAAGATGTCCTACCGACGATTCTGGACTTGATAGGATTGGGCAATAACGAGTCGGCCTTCCACGGTTCCAGCTTTCGGCCGGCGGTTATGGGCGACGCGGACGATCACCGGGATTCAATCATTACTGGGTACCATGAAGGGGCCGACCGTTGCGTTCGCGACCGGGAATGGAGTTTGATCCTACGACCCGACGACGAGCCGGATGAGCTATATCATTTACCGAGCGACCCGACCGAGCAGAATAACCTGGTAGATGAGCGTGCGGACGTAGCGAAGAGGATGGGCGGACAGTTCGGCCAATACTTCTTCCGCCGGCAGAGGTCGCCGGCGATCAAGGGGATTCAAGGCAAATACGAGCTTGCTTCGGGTAGTGTTGAATAGCGCAAATGCAACAGGAGATCAGAAAATGACGACACCAGAAGAGCGAATCAAGGATTTGGGCATAGATATCGGCACGCCAACGACCCCAGTGACCGGCGCGAACTATGTGCCGGCAGTAAGGGCCGGGAGTCTACTCTTTTTATCCGGACATGTTCCTCCGGCCGGCACTTTTGTGGGCAAGGTAGGACGAGACCTGACGGCCGAGGAGGGCTATCAGGCGGCCAGGGCAGTCGGCACCAACCTGCTGGCGACGATCAAGGCGAATCTGGGAGATCTCAACCGGGTCGCACGAATCGTAAAGGTCCTGGGCATGGTCAACTCGGCCGAGGGGTTTACGCAACAATCGGTCGTGATCAACGGCTGCTCCGACCTGCTGACGGATGTTTTCGGAGAAGACGGCCGGCACGCTCGTTCGTCGGTGGGAATGGCCGAGCTACCGGGTGGCGCGTCCGTCGAGATCGAGCTGATAGTCGAGGTAGCGTCGTAGCCCTCGGGCGAATTGCCGGAGCCCAATCAGGATAGCGCTGTTTTGGTTGCCAGGCTCGTTCGTTCTTAGACTTCGGTCACCACCGGAACGATCAGGGGACGGCGGCGGGTTTCGTTATAGATCAAGCGCCTGAGCAGGTCTCTGATTCTCCTGTCGAAATACCCGCGCCCTCCTTGTCCGCCGGAGTCTCGATCAAGCGAGACGCGAAGGCTCTCGGAGGCGGCCGTCAGAATCGGTCCGTCGCTGGGATACATGAATCCACGCGAAACTATGTCAGGACCGCCCAACAACTCGCCGGTTTCCCGATCGATGGCTACGGCGGCTATGAGAAGTCCATCCTCGGCAAGGTGCCTGCGATCGCGCAGGATGTCCCCGGTAACGTTGCCAATGGTCCGGCCGTCGATGAACACGGAGCCGGCGTCAACCCGAGTCGACTTATCCCATCCGCCATCCCGGAACGCGATCACGTCGCCGATGTCAGAGAGGACGACGTTTTCGGCCGGGACGCCAGAATCAACGGCGAGATTGCTATACAGGACCATCTGGCGGTACTCGCCGTGGACCGGCACGCAGAACGTGGGACGGAGCGTGTCTATCATGAGCCTGAGTTCGTCGCTGCAGGCGTGGCCGGAAACATGTATTCCCTGAGTGACAGGAGGATACAACACGTTGGCTCCGCGACGCATAAGATTGTCTATTGTCCTAGCGACTGTGTTCTCGTTGCCCGGCACGGCGGTGGCGGAAAATATGACAAGATCGGCCGGTTGGATTTCGATTTGGCGGTGGTCTCCAACGGCAATCCGGGACATGACAGCCGATGGCTCTCCCTGGCTGCCGGTTATGAGGAGCACGACCTTGTTCGGCGGAAGTCGATTCGCTTGATCTAAGCTGACGAGTCTCTCCCAATCGAAACTCAGATGACCAAGATCGCGGGCCACTCTCAAGTTTTGCTCCATGCTGCGCCCGGCGACTGCAACTGTACGGCCATGTTTCATCGCACTGCGGACCGTCTGATCCAGCCGGCTGATGTTGGAGGCAAAAGTGGTCACAATCACCCGGCCTTCCGCCTCGCCAATCATCCTGTCCAGATTCTCGGCGACGATTCGCTCGGGCGGCGTGAAACCCGGTCGGTCGACGCGCACGCAATCAGAGAGCAATACTGTCACGCCTTCCTCGGCAATCTCCTCGAGGCGAGCTAGGTCAGGCTTCTGGCCTCGTTCGATGTCAAGATCGAACTTGAAATCTCCGGTGAAGAAGGCGGAGCCGGCGGGTGACCGAACGAGTACGCTGCCGCTATCCGGGATACTGTGGGCGACTTGAGTTATTTCAATCTCCAACTGTCCAGCGGAAACCCGTTCGCCGGGTTCCAACTTGATTAAATCGACCAGATGCTCTACGCGGTGCTCCTTCAGCTTATTGGCTACCAGTCCCAGAGCCAAGGGCATAGCAAAGACCTTGACGGGAACACCTAGCTGACGAACGAGGAAGGGAACCGCGCCGAGGTGATCCTCGTGCCCGTGGGTCAAAACGATGCCACGCAGAAAATCGGCGTTGTCCACAACGTAGCTGAAGTCGGGGATGACAAGGTCTATACCCAGCATCTCTTTGGAGGGGAATTGAACGCCGGCATCGACCAGCAATAAATCTGTGCCGTACTCGACCACAGTCGAGTTCTTGCCGACTTCGCCGACGCCTCCCAGGGGAATAATCAACAATTCTTGGTCAATTGACTCAATCACACAGTTCTCCTAACACACGTTTCTTGAATACAAAGGGTAATAGTCTTTTCATCACTGGAATCGCCGACGCCGACGCACCAGAGTCTAAAGAATGGGGACACCGGTTGGTGGGCGTGTTCACTTGTCATCGGCGGCTGGTGCCGGTGCCGGGACAGCTTCGCCCTCACCTCAATCCTCTCCGCCCGAAGGAGAAGAGGAGCATCTCTCCTCCCCTGGATTCCCGCCTGCGGGAATAACGGGATGTACCGGTGTGACAGGCGCCATCTATTCACGTATCAATGATTCTATTGGATGATCAAACATGAGGTGAGCGGCGCTAGCTAGATAGAAAATCGGGCAAACGCCAAAGGATGAAGGCAATTGCCCGCTACTCTTGGGGAAAGAGGGGTGGAGGGCGAGATCTGGTTGATTCGGCTCTATCCCTTAAGTCCTGAGAACACGACGCCCTGGATAAAGTACTTCTGAGCAAAGAAGAACAGCAGTAGCGGCGGCACCATGATAATCGTCGCACCTGCCATAACTTCGGTGACTACCGGGCTTGTCGTCGGCGAGTTTGTTCTGGCGAAGAAGTGCAGGCCAACCGCCAAAGTGAACTTGTCGTTGCTGCGTAGGAAGATCAGCGGATTGAAGAAGTCGTTCCACGTCCACAGAAACGAGAAGATCGCCACTGCCGCAAGCGCCGGCATGATCAGCGGGAGGATTATTCTCCAGAAGATACCGAACCAGCCGCATCCATCGATCCGAGCAGCATCGTCAAGCTCGTGGTTTACCGTCATTATGAACTGCCGCAGAAGGAATATGAAGAACGCGCCACCGCCAAACCAAGCCGGAACGATCAACGGCGCGTAGGTGTCCAGCCAACCGATCTCTTTGTAGATGATGAACAGTGGGATGATAGTCACCTGGAATGGCACCATAAGGGTGCTTAGCACCAGAATGAACAACACGTTGCGGCCAAAGAACCTCATCCGGGCGAATGCGAACGACACTAACGAGGCGGTGATTAGCCTCCCGGCTAGCACGCCGACGGTGATTATCGTCGTGTTTAGGAAGTATCGTCCGAAGGGAACGTAGGCGAACAGCGCATTATGGTAGTTAACCCACATCCACTCGGTGGGGATCCAGGTTGGCGGTATCGCGAACGCCTCCCACTCGGTTTTCAGAGAAGCGGTGACCATCCAATAGAATGGGAGGATAACAAATAGACCGCCCAGGATCACGATGGCGTGGCTGGCCACAGATCGAACCATCTTCAGTTGACGGTGGCGGCGTTTAGAAGCCGCGACCACCTCAGCTGCGGACGGACTGGCTGCTACAGTACTCAATCTATCTCTTCAACTCTCCCTCGTAATAGACCCACCGGCCCGACATAGTAAAGGCCAGCACTGTAAGAGCCATGATTACGATGAACAACGCCACGGACAGAGTAGAAGCATATCCCATCCTGAGGCTGCGGAAGGCCTGCTCGTACAGGTAGAGTACGAAGAACAAGGTGGCGTTAGCCGGACCGCCATCGGTAATGACGAACGAGTTGATGAAGACTTGGAAAGAGCCAATGATTCCCATTATCAGGTTGAAGAAGATAGCGGGTGAGATCAACGGTATGGTGACGTTCCAAGTCCTGGCCACCCATCCGGCTCCGTCGATCTCGGCCGCCTCGTATAGCTGGGTGGGTACGCCCTGTAGAGCCGCCAGATAGATCACCGTACCGCCGCCGAGGGCCCAGAGGTTCATAAAGATGAAGGTAGGTAAGGCCAGCTCGTAGTTGAATAGCCAGTTCGGTCCTTCGATCCCTATGTACCGCAGCAGGGTGTTGACGATGCCGGCTTCCTTGTGAAGTATCCACGTCCACATATAAGCCACGGCGACTCCGGCTACAACCGCCGGCGTGAAGAAGATGGTGCGATATAGAGCGATGCCGCGAAGGTTCTGATTGAGCATCAACGCGAGTATCACACCGAAAATAATGCTCAAAATGACGCTGCCAACAGAGTAGATGGCGGTGACCTTGAGGCTATGCCAGAACAGAGGGTCACGGAAGAGCATCTTGTTATAGTTCTTCAAACCGACGATTTCGGACTGAAGAACTGGGGTAACGATGTCGTAGTTAGTGAAGCTCAGAACGAACGAGGCCAACACAGGGCCGGCTTCGATCAGGACGAAACCTAGAATCCAGGGAAGTATGAAGATGTATGCCCAGAGGTTCTCCTGTATAACGCTCCTGGGAATACGACGCCGTCGCAAAGCCGGCGCTGGTGTCGCAACCATATAGCTAGGGGACTCTCCTCACCCTGAGTGATCCGTCAGCAGCGTGGATGTTATTACCTGTTCGCAGATGTGTCAACCTACTCGAGCGCCTTGTAACAGTTCAGATTTGGGTGCATGTCTCTCCTCCATGCCCGTGAACTGGAAAGGCCGAGTCGGCAGTCAAGGGGTGATTTCCAACCTATCGATATCAAATCCACGAGCTGCTCGACCTCATCCCCACATCCCCCGGCATCCGCCTGAGGCGGATCGCCCTCGCAACCCTTTCCTGGTTTTTCCCGATCAGACGTCCTCGCCCGTGGTAGACCCTCATTGGTGCGATCCGCCTAGGCGGACGCCCATACGGAGCAGGCACGCCTAAATCTGAACACTTACGAGCGCCTTTCGTCCCTCCTACGCCAACAAGGGTTCGGCATTCTTGCCGCGCGACAAGATCGTCACATTCGCCGCTCTGAGGTCGTCGATGAGGGGTTCGGGGAGGGACGACCGCCCCTTATTAACGAGACGATAGTCAGCAATGATCTAGTACATGTGACCATACACCGAGGCGGCCACCGATACCTCGATGTCGTGGATCGCCTGAGACATCGCTTGACCGATAAGGTCCAGCTTGCGCACCTGCTCGATGCGTGCAGTCGCGTCGACTAGCTCTCGCCTAGACAGCAACTCCTTGAAGATGCCGCATGCGTCGGCAAGGCAGATGATCATCACGTCGCGCGGATAGGGGATCTCGTCGCTAAAGAGCACTCCCATGATCCGCAGCTTCACCTCGCGCTCGGCCTTGCCATCGATGACCGGGTAGCGCCTGGACCGGAACACCCACAGGAAGCGGTCGTCCTGGCGTTCGAGGATGCCGGCGGCAACCAGTCGAGAGAGCGCCTCTTCGCGGATCGCATAGGCTCGCCGCGCGGTGTGTTCCACCCAGTAACGAGCGTCGTGCTGCTCTCCAGCCTCGATCTCGGCCAAAGTAGGGTCAAGCAGACTGTCGCCGACGGGCGCGGCGTCGACCAGAATCAGACTCTCCAGGTCGGTGTCGATGCGGTTCTCCATCGCCAAATCCATCAGCACGCCGCCGGCGATGGCATATTCCACCGACCATCTGGGCACATGTACAAACCTACCGTCCTCGTCGTGGAGCAGGAGAAGGATGATTTCCTCAACGAATCTCAGCATGATTCTTGTCCACCCCCATCAAAGCACTCACTCTCAACAAGCTACCGACCCAAGGGGCCGGCCGTTGCAGCGCTGGGAAATTGGGACCGTCATGGCGCACCTGACGGCTCTTAGCCAACCGACCAGTATGCCGAAAAAGATTGTCGGTTTCGTTCACGCTTATGGGCCAAAAAGAACGGCGTTCGGAACTCTCGAGTTGGCGCTGGAATTGTAGCGTGAATCAACGAACCCGGTCTAGTCAAGGGAGGTCTGTGCGAAGGGACTCGTGCTGCGGATGGGATTCCAGAGGCGGGTGTGGTCTTGTCGGCATGTGCGTTCAGCGACTAGATCGCTCATATCATCTGCCGCCTAGTTCGATATCCGGAGACATATTCTCCTCACGAACCAACGCAGGAGAATTCAAGCCTAATTCCGTAGTCCTGGAATACGCACCTCACACCTGGAGACGTCTACGACTTGTCCGGTAGTTCCGGAGCAGTGCAGACGAAGTCAATTCGACCCTAAGTTTCGCAGTGCTATACTCAAGCCAAATCCAGTTTTCACGGAACATCGTTTTGCCGATCACACGACTGCTTCGATTAATAGGCGGATTGATCATTCTGGCGTCGGTCTTTTTGGCGGCCGGTGAGTTCGGTATGGATCAACTCAGCCCCAGCGCTCCGATAAGCGTGCAAGAGTTGCGTACGATCCCTTTTACCGATGTCAATCCCTTTGGTGCGAACTTCTTCCTTCACATGGAAGTGGAGAAGTGGAAGATCGATAAAACGATACAAATGGCAAAGGCGGCCAATATCAAATGGATGAAGCAGCACTTTCCATGGGAGGAAATTCAACTCAGCCCGGGACCTGATGGCTATTGGGATACCCGTCTGAACAGGAGCACGTGGGAAAAATTCGACTATATCGTCGAGAGGGCCCACGAGCACGGCATTGAAATTATCGCTCGCTTGGATCGGCCACCTAGCTGGACGCGCCAAGATAATCGCCGTCCGGAGGCCCCGCCGGACGACTTCGAGACTTACGCTGAGTTTGTTTATGATTTCGTGACTCGTTACAAAGGGAAAATAGGCTATCTACAGATATGGAATGAGCCGAATATATACCCCGAATGGGGAGAGCGATCTCCTGATCCAGCCGACTACGTTGAACTCCTTCGCCTAGCTTCGCAGAGGGCACGGGAAGCTGACGAGAACATTGTTATCCTCAGTGCGCCGCTGGCGCAAACGCTGGAGATGTCTAGCCGCGCCATGTCCGACACCGCTTTTCTCGACGAAGTGTACCAACTTGGCGGTCATGAATACTTCGACATACTCTTCGCCAACGCTTACGGATTTGCCTTTCCACCTGAAGATCCACCTGACCCTGGACGCTTGAACTTCCAGCGAGTGCTGCTATTGCGACAGATTATGGAGAAGTACGGCGACCACGAAAAACCAATCTGGTTCAACGAGTTTGGCTGGAATGCTGCACCGGCAGATTTTCCAACGGAAAGGCTGCTCTGGGCGCGGGTGGACGAAGTACAGCAGGCTGAATATACAGTTAGGGCGATCGAGACGGCTCGTGAGCAATGGCCTTGGGCTGGAGTGTTTGCCATCTGGTATTTTCGTCAGGCCGGCACCATACTGCCGGATAGGGCCGAATATTATTTTCGCGCGGTTGACGTTGGCTTTACCCCCCGTCCTCTGTACAACCAGATAAGCGAGTCGGCCAATTCGCTTCAAGACGCTGGTCCGGGAGAATATGGAGCCAACAGCCCGGCGGTCAGTTATTCGGCGGGCTGGAGCAATAGGCCGAGTCGCATTGTCGAGGGGCAGCGAGTCATGGTCAGCGATAAAGCCGGCGAGTCGGCAACGTTCACCTTCCGAGGAGGCGGTATTATCGTGCGGGCGATTGGCGAACCGGGCGCAGGCCGAGTGTACGCCACGATTGATGGCCAGGAGGCAAACCTATTGCCCCACGACCGCGAAGGCCGATCCTTAATCGACCTCGGCGGGTCCTCACAGCCGGAGGTCTTGGAGATTCGTGCGGCTATTGGACTGGCGCCAGGTATGCACGTACTCAGGTTGTCGGTGGCAGACAATGGTCGGCCCGTTTCACTGGCGGGATTCAGTATTATGCTCCTTCCTGCCCAGAATTTGTTCGGATACGAGCCTCCAGTCATAGGATTGCTGGCCGGCATAATCATATTTGCTGCCGGAGTGCTGGTCGGTCGGTTCGGCGGAGTTAATCGCTAGTTGTTGGCATCGATTGGTGGGCAGCCGGACCCAAGCGCTGCGTTACTCAAGCTTACTCGCACATGTTAAATTCCCTGATCCCTAGTCTGCGATCAGAAAGAGCACTGGTTGGCTGGCCGGTTGCTGGCGTCGCGCTCGGGGTTTCGTTCCTGCCGGCGCCGTTCGGGGCAATGGCCGCTCCGTTACTGTTAATTGGAGCTCTTGTCCATCCAGTCGCCGGCTTGGCGTCACTATTGGTTCTTCTTCCCTTCGCGACCGTACCGATTGAGATTGGAAGTTTCCAGATACAGCTTGCCGAACTTTCGATGCTGTCGGTCATATTGGGTAGCGGACTCAAACTGGCCCTCCAACGAACGCAGCTAGTCAAGTACAAACCGAATATGCTCGATGGGGCGGGCGTACTTCTGCTCGTGGGCTCAATCCTGTCGTTTCTTGCCGTGGAATCGTCCGACACGGCGTTACGAGCATGGCGGTGGACGGTCGTTGAGCCGCTAGGTATATACGCAATTGCCCGTGTGTCGATCAGATCGCCTGGTCACGTTCGGGTCTTGTTATGGTCCCTGGTTATCGGTGGTGTCGTTGTCTCGGTCTTCGGGTTGATCCACTATCTACTAAATATCAACATCATTACGGCCGATGATGTTCGCCGCATACGGGTTTTCTACGGTTCTCCCAATAATTTGGCCCTAATCCTCGGTCGAGCCATTCCCATCGCTTTAGCATTGGCCCTTGTCGCCCGGCGATCAGCGGCCACTTGGGTTGGCGTCGTGCTGATGATTGTTTCTATGGCGTTGACCTTTTCCCTAGGCGGCTGGGTAGCAACCATCATCGCTGTGTTTGCGGTACTCTGGTTATCGGCTAGTCAGAAAATAGCAATCGCCTTGCTTGCAGGAGCTCTGGTCCTGGTCACGGTGTTGTTGATGGCCGGCCCGGGCCAGCGAATTTCCAGTCATTTCTCGTTGGCGGAGGGAACGACGGGATTGCGAGTCTCTCTCTGGCAGTCATCGGTCGCTATGGCATTGGACCATCCAATCATCGGCGTTGGACCCGACAACTTCATCCATCACTACGATGAGACGTACAGATTGCCGGAGGCTTGGCGGGAGCCTAATCTCTCCCACCCGCACAACCTGGTATTGGATTTCTGGTTGAGCGCCGGTCTGTTGGGCCTCGCGAGCTTGGCAATGCTCATCGCCGGCTGGGTTCGATATCTTGCGCCGCGCCTAAATTTCGCGTCCGGCGATGGTCGTACTTACGCAGCCGGCATAGCCGCGACCGGTTTGTACTCTGTTAGTCATGGTCTTATCGACAATTCGTATTTCTTGATCGATCTGGCACTGTGGACCTGGCTAATGTCTGCTATATTGGGCCGGCCAGCGAACGAGGATTCAATTTGAAGATCCTAGTCACCGGGGGCGCCGGATTCATAGGCTCCCATCTTTGCGCTCGTCTATTGGAGCACGGTCACGAAGTTATCATCCTCGACAATTTTCTGACCGGCAATAAGCGTAACCTGCCGGACCTGACTGGGGATGCCTCGTTTCGCTTGGTCGAGGCCGACGTGACCGAGCCTTTCGACCTGTACGTGGACGCTATTTTTCATCTGGCAAGCCCCGCCAGTCCGTCGGGATATGTGGCGCATCCTCTTGAAACTGCTCTGGCCAATTCAATTGGAACTTACAACGCATTGGTTCTGGCGGAGAAGTACCGAGCCAAGTTTCTGCTCGCCTCGACCTCTGAGGTTTACGGCGACCCCTTAGAGCACCCTCAAAGCGAAGAATATTGGGGCAACGCGAATCCGGTTGGAATGCGAAGTTGCTACGAGGAAGGTAAGCGCTTTGCCGAGACACTTACAACGATATTCGAAAGGTCTAATGGGGTTGACGCGCGAATCGTCAGAATATTCAACTGCTACGGACCCAACTCCGATCCGGACGACGGTCGACTAGTGCCTAACTTCGTAAAACAGAGCATTGGGGGCGATCCAATAACTATCTACGGCACCGGAGAACATACGCGCAGCATCTGTTATGTGAGCGACTTGGTTGAAGGATTACTCAAGGCGATGTTCACCGAGGGCACCAGGGGACGAATCTACAATCTGGGTAGCACAGATGAGCTTGAGGTCATCGAATACGCTTCGCTTATCAAGCGATTGTCCGGATCGAAATCACCAATTGTGCACGTTGACCCCAAATTTGAAGACGACCCCCGGCGGCGACGGCCAGACATCACGCGAGCAAAATCGGAGCTAGGTTGGCAGCCGGTCGTGGATGTAGAAGAAGGATTGCGCAATACAATCGAATGGTTCCGGGCGCTGATGTCCGATGAGGATAGATAGCTTCGCGGGGAGCCGGAGTATTCGCCGGCTCGACGTGGTGGCGGCGATTGTCGCCAGCATAGCGACGGGCGCGTTGTTGTTGACTCCAATCTGGGTTGCTGCCGGCGTCACCGGGGCGGTCATCGTCGCGTTATTGGTCTTGCGCAGCCCCACCATAGGCCTAGCGCTCACGGTCTTACTACTACCATTCGGACTGGTCGCTGCGAGGATGGGTGGAGTTAGCGGGGTTTCGCCGGCCGAACTCGTCTTGATTCTAACCATCGCGGTGTTGACTGTCCGGGCAGTCGCTGATCGAGCACGACGTCTGGTAGTGCCAATGATCGCCATCGGGCCGTCTATCCTCATCGCGGTGATGCTGTCTTCAGCCAGTCAGGCTGCCTCCACGGATCTCGCAGCCAAGGAAGTTGCGCGCTGGCTAGAGGTAGTGGTCGCATTGATAGTTGCGCGATCTATTCTCGACCGCGGTCGGCCCTTGCGGACTCTCCTGATAGTGCAGTCGTTAGTGATATCGGTTGAAGTTGCGTTGGGGCTGTACCAGTTTGTGTTCCAGGTCGGACCGCCCAGCTTTGTCATCGGCTCGTTCTTGCGCGCTTATGGAACGTTTGGCCAGCCGAACCCCTACGCCGGCTACCTCGTAGTCGCCGGCTTGCCATTGGCCTTCTGGAGCGCCGGCCAGATTGGTCGGTGGATCTCTGGCTCAGCCAAGCCCACGATGTCAGAGCTATTTGTAGTGTTGGCGAGCGGTGCTGCCGGGATCGGACTAGTGCTTAGCATGAGTCGGGGCGCTTGGTTGGGGGTCGCCGTGGGAACCGGCATTGCTGTTATCGTTCTCCAGCGTAGATTCGGAAATGTGGTTCGCTTGGGACTTGGGGTGGGTGGCGTGGTCGGCCTTACTGCCGCGCTTGGTTTGATTCCCGAGTATCTGTCGCAACGACTGCAACCTGCGCTTGCCTATTTTCGCTGGTTCGACCCGGCTGATGTCGTACCGACTGCCCAGAACTGGTCGATAGTTGAGCGAATGGCCCACTGGGATGCCGCCCGGCGAATGTTCCTAGACAGCCCCTTTCTGGGACTTGGACCCGGATCGTACGTCATCGAATACGAGCACTATGCGATCTTGCCTTGGTGGACGGATCCCCTCGGGCACGCCCACAACATGTACCTGCATATGTTGGCGGAAACTGGAATGATCGGGTTGTTCTTCTATTTGGCGACGGTTGTTTCCTGGATAACACTTTGTGTACTGGCGGTACGATCCGATCCTACGGATCGTTGGATATTCTTGAAGGCCGGCGTTCTGGCCACCGTGGTAGCGGTTTCGGTTCATAGCGTCTTCGACAATCTCTACGTACAAGGATTGAATATCCAGTTGGCAATCTGGCTCGGCGTCGCTGCTACACTATATCCCGCAAAAAACAGCGAGGGGCGTAATCGAACTCATCCCGTCCCTCGATTAAAGGCAGGACTTGAGCACTAACGGCAACAATCGACCAACCGTCCAGACGGCGGAGACTACCTCGCTTCCATCAGACACGGGATCGGATATCTCGCTGTTTCGTCGCTTGGGCAACCCCCGGACGTTTATCTCTTTTGGCATAGCCATAGCGCTTTTGGCGTTTCTACTATCCCAAACCAATATCGATTTCGACCGTACCTGGCAAGAGATTAGCTCGGCAAATCCCTTGTACTTACTGGCTGGCCTGATCGTCTACTACACGACATTTCCACTACGTGCCGTGCGCTGGAGACTACTTCTGACGAATGCGGGGTTCAGGCAGGATGAGCTACTCAATGTATTCGGCTTGGGCAGAATAATATTCATCTCTTGGTTTGCTAACTGTCTGGTACCGGCCAAGCTGGGCGACGTGTATCGCGCATATCTGATGAAAAGATCTGTGGGCGTGTCACTGACAAAAACAGGCGGAACTATAGCAGCCGAACGCATCATCGATTTTGCTACGGTAATCGCGCTTATAGCCGTCACCGCATTGATTAGCTTCCGTGGGAGGTTGCCGGCTCAAGTAGAGACTCTTGTCATGACCGGTGCGGTCCTAGTGCTAGTTGCGGTACTTGGCTTATTGGTAATGAGTCGCTGGCAAGTGTTAGTGATATCTCTCATACCACCCCGATTCACGGGTATATACGACCGGTTCCGTGAAGGCACCATCGGTTCGTTCGGAAATAACAATCTGCTCTTCCTATTGACGCTACTACTATGGATTAGCGAACCAGCCAGGATGTTCTTCGTTACTCGATCCATAGGCGTATCGCTCAACGAGTCACTGCCTCTAGAGATAGCAATGATCGCCTTTTTGGCCCTGGGGGCGGCCCTGTTGACGGCACCGCCAGGCACGCCGGCCGGCTTCGGTTACGTAGAGGCAGGGTTGTACGGGGCGCTGGTACTGCTCGGCGTTGAACCAGCGGTCGCGCTGACCATCACCGCACTTGACCGAGTAATTAGCTGGATCAGCATCGTAGTCTTTGGCGCCATCGTATACGCGTTTTACCGGAACAAGTAGCGGTGGGTCCGAGGCCACCGTGTTTTCCGGCGCCTGGGATACGACCGAACGGCACTCTTGAGCACGATGTATGGGCCCATTGAAATCAGCTCTTATACTTGTATAAGACACGACACCCCACCCATTAGTTATTGTCGTAGTTACATCAACTTAAACTGAGGCGTAGATTGAGAGTCGGAATCGACTACTCTCCGGCGGTGAACCAACGAGCCGGCATTGGCCGATATACCAGGTGTATCGTATCGGAGTTAGCCAAGCTGGATCGCGAGAACGAGTATGTGCTCTTCTATCCCTCTCGCGACCTTAAGCAAGACGGGTTCCCTCCTCCCGGAGCATCGAACTTCCGGCGCGTCCAAATCCCAGTTTCGGACCGATCGCTGACCAACCTCTGGTTCCGGCTTGGGGTGCCCTTTCCTGTGGACATGTTCACCGGGCCGGTCGATGTCTGCCACTTCCCCGACTTCACCCTGCCACCTCTCCGTAGCGGGAAGGCCGTGCTGACTGTGCACGACCTCTCATTCCTTGTCCATCCAGAGTACGCTGAGAAGGGATTGCGCCAGTATCTTGAGCGGGTCGTCCCGCCATCGGTGGCCGGAGCATCTCTCGTGCTGGCCGATTCTGAGAGCACTGGCAACGATCTGATGGTATTGCTCGACGTGCCGCCGGAACGCGTCCAAGTATTGCTTCCGGGCGTAGAGCCCAGATTCGCACCGGTGGTCGACGAGATAGCCTTGGAGAGTACGCGGCGCAAATACCACATCTCATTTCCATACATCTTGACCATTAGCACAATTGAGCCGCGCAAGAACCTGATCGGCCTTATGAAGGCCTTCTCTCGTTTTAAGGGGATGACGCAATCGCCGCATAAGTTAGTCATAGGGGGCGGCAAGGGCTGGCTCTACCAGGACGTCTTCACGACTGCTAAAGCGATTGACGTGGCAGATGACATTGTTTTCCTGGGCTACGTCGAAGAGGATGACCTGCCTGCGTTGTATACAATGTCCGACCTGTTCGCTTGGGTCTCCTTCTACGAAGGATTCGGACTGCCCGTGCTTGAAGCCATGGCTTGCGGTACCCCGGTGGTGTGCTCGAAGAGAGCATCGCTTCCGGAGGTCATGGGCGACGCTGGGCTCCTGGTCGCGCCGGATGAGATAGACGCCATCGCCGATGCATTCCGTTCCGTACTGGGAGACGAGGAATTGGCTGCCGAGTTGGCGGGCAGAGGACGAAAACAGGCCAGTCTCTTCAGTTGGCGATCGACGGCCGAGCAGCTACTCTCCATCTATCAGCGTTTGGCATCTGATCCCTAAGATACGTGTCATCATTGAATTAATGGAAGAAATCCATGGGCGTTGGGATCACTATGCCTTGAGAGCACACCCATCGCCAGAGGCAACGCCTTGGCTGCGTCCTCCCAACGGCGGTCGCACCTGCGCAAGTTGCTGTGCGTCGAATAACGATTGGTGAAAGCTCTGAATGTGAGAATTGCACTAAACAGCTACTTTCTGACAATCCCCCGTACCGGCACCGGGCGCTATGCGCGTCAGTTGTTGTCGGGACTGGACAGCCATCGCGACATCGATCTACTGGTCTTGCCGGCCCCAGCTCATGACGCAGGTAGGAGCAAGACGAGCCGGGGCATCCAACTAATTGCAAAGCTTTTCAACGAGCAGTACGGAGACCTGGTACGCGCCCGCCGGCTGGGAGCCGACCTAGTGCATTTCCCATATTTCGCGGGGCCGGCCGTAGCTTTGACGCGCTTTGTTACCACGATCCACGATCTGGTTCCATTGAAGTGGCCGGAATATTCACCCACCCCCCTAGCAAAGCTCTACTTCCTGGTGACAAGAGTAGGAGCCCGGAATGCCGAGCGCATCGTCACTGACTCGCAATCTTCAGCGTATGAGATAACGTCGACGCTTGGCATATCGGAAGAAAAGATCAAGGTAGTCCCTTTGGCTGCCGATCCAATATTCTTTGAACCGATAACTGTTGAGGAAACGTCTATCACTCTGAATCGCTTCGATTTGAAGCCGGGCGGCTACTTTTTTTACGCTGGCAGCTTCGACCGGCGCAAAAATTTGGGGCGTTTAGTAGTGGCGTATGCTCTCCTAGCAACTCGCCGACAGGATACCATTCCTCTTGTTTTGGCAGGACATGTGCCTACACCCAATCGGACAATAGCTGATGTGAAAGCGATCGTGCGGCGCTGCGGCATTGCGGCACGAGTGCGGTTTGTGGGGTCGGTACCAGACCGTGAGCTTCGCGTTCTATACAATCAAGCAAGGGCTGTGATCTGGCCGTCTTTGTACGAGGGATTCGGCCTTCCGCCATTGGAAGCGATGGCCGCCGGCGCTGCAGTGGCTGTAGCAAACCAGTCATCCTCGCCCGAGGTAGCCGGCAACGCAGCGCTTCTATTCGACCCCAACGACCCCTTGCCGATCTCAATCGCGTTGGAGCGCCTGCAAGAGGACGACCGTTTGGTGGAAGAGTTACGGATCGCCGGCCGGGATCGAGCCGGCCAGTTCAGTTGGCAGCGAACTCTTGCCGGAACGCACGCCGTTTATCGAGAAGCACTGGGCTGACAAGTTTAGATGAAGGCTCTGATCATCTCCAAAGCACTGGTGCGCGCCTCATACCAGCGCAAACTGCTCGACCTTGAGCGTTTGGGTTGTGAGATCCGCGCATGTGTCCCTAGAAGCTGGATTGAGGAAGGACAAGAGCACGGACTGGAGATATCGCCATCGGCCCGCCATCTGATTCATCCTCTTCCTCTCAGATTCAATGGACGCTTTCACCTACATTACTACCCGGGACTAGCCAAAGAGATTGAACGATTCGGGCCAGACCTGGTGTTCATTGACGAGGAGCCCTACAATCTGGCGACTTTCCTGGCGATGCGCGATGCGACTAGACTGAAGATTCCCGCAGTATTCTTTACCTGGCAGAACCTGAACCACAGACTTCCGTTGCCGTTTTGGCTGATGCAGAGATTTGTGTTCAATCGCTGCCGAGTAGCAATCGCCGGCACAACCACCGCTGAGGTGGTACTGCGCGCTCGTGGTTTCCGCGGACGTATTGCCGTAACCCCTCAATTCGGCGTGGATACCGAGGTGTTCTCCCCCGGCCATCGTCCGGCTGACCGTCCATTCACTGTAGGCTACATCGGTCGGCTAGTGCCTGCGAAAGGGGTTCACCTGCTAATTGATGCTATGGCCGGCGGCGAAAATGATGGCTGGCGGCTGTTGATCGCTGGCTACGGATCCATGCGGGAGACACTTGTTCAAGCGGCAACTGACGCAGGATTCGGCGAGCGGTGTCAATTTGAGCCATCCATTAACTCTACGGATGTGCCGGCGTGGCTGAGGCGGTTGGATGTCGCTGTCTTGCCGTCGATCAGTGCTCCCCGCTGGCAAGAACAGTTCGGACGCATATTGATTGAAGCTATGGCGTGTGGTGTCGCGGTGGTTGGCAGCGACAGCGGAGAAATCCCATCAGTCGTTGGAGACGCAGGAATGATTTTCCCGGAGAAAGATGTGGAAGGCTTGCATCGATGCTTGCGGAGGCTTGCCGGTGAGCCTGATTTTCGGCGCGACTTAGCCGAGCGCGGGCGCGAGCGTGTAATTAACCATTTCAGCAGCGACCGGATCGCTCGGGAAACATACCGCGCCTTCGAGTTGGCTTTGCTCTAACGGTGGATGTGATGTGAGACATTTGCTGGACTGCTCACATACGCCAACTAAGTTGCCTGTGCTCCTTTATGTCGAGCGCGAATATGGGCGCGCGAACTTCCCATCGAGTCGGAGCCGGCAGTGAAGCAAACAGAATCGGCAAAACTTGAAAACCATTGGGTCAAGCCAAAGCTCGCCTTGACCGACCTACCTGGCTAGCCTAAGATTTTGCCAGGGAAGTCGCCATGGACCGCCGTCTCCTTGAGAAGTCAAGTATCCGATTCGCGGCGCGTCATCGTGCTGATTACGGGAACAGCTCGATAGTTAGAATAGCCTACTTTTTGGGTAAGAGGTAAGGCAAGCTTCGGTGTTCGACCAACTACCCCGGGACAAAGTGTTTCATTGGATTGAGATGCCATGCGCGTTGGTATGAACGCTGGATTGCTCAATTATGACCCGAACTATCGAAGCGCCGGGATTAACAACTACATCCAGGGTTTGCTGGCTAACCTGGAAGTACCACAAGGGCTCGAATTGCACGTGTTCAGCCCTGAGCCTCAACCGAAAGATGAATTCAAAAACAGCCATCGAGTATGGCATCCGAGCGGCGCAGCACTCAAGCGTCCGATACCTCGCATTATCTGGGAGCAAACGGTCCTGCCGGCATGGTGTCGGGCCTTGCGGATAGAGGCACTTCATTCGCCGGCTTACGTTTGTCCCTTAGCGATGTCCACGTCCTCTTTCGTCACAGTCCACGATCTTAGCTTCGAGTTGCTACCCAGATTGTTCAATCGGATGAACTCTCTCTATCTACGCACATTCACCAGGTTGGCGCTAAAGCGAGCAGCGGTCATTGTAGCTGTCTCAGAAAGTGCCAAGCGGGATATAGTGCGCGTATATGGCATTCCTAAGGAGCGAATTCAGGTCATTTACAACGGCGTTGATCGCAGATTTCGGCCGCTGTCACCAGCAACAGTTCAGGATTTCAAGTCCCGCAAGGGTTTGCCAGATGCATTCTACTACTACCACGGGACGTTGGAGCCGCGAAAGAACGTGGAAGGACTAATACGAGCGTATGCCCAGTTACCCGCGAGCCTTAGGGGAAGAATGCCACTGATAATTAGCGGTGCGCTGGGATGGCTGTATGAACCTGTGTTGGAGTTGGCTCATTCACTCGCGGCTGATATCCGCTTTGTAGGATATGTCGACGATGAGGAACTACCACTATGGTACAATTCCGCTACCGTGTTCGTTTTTCCTTCGTTATACGAAGGATTCGGCCTCCCTCCGCTGGAAGCAATGGCGTGCGGCCTCCCCACAATCGTGTCTAACCGTGGTTCGTTGCCCGAAATCGTAGCAGATGGCGCCGTGATAGCCGATCCTTTGGACACGGAACTTCTGGCGAGCGAGATGGCAAGGCTGACGGAGGATCAGGCAATGCTCGAGATGCGCGATCGAGGAATTAAGCGCGCGGCGATATTTGATTGGCGCCAGACCGCCCGACGGGTAGAGAGGGTCTATGCGGACTTTGCCAGAGTTTCCTGAGTCGCCGATCGAGCCTGAGAACGTTCCTCCAACAGATCAGGCCTCCAACGATCGATCGAATTCGGGCAGACAGCCCATATTATTGCTTGTCATCATCGATGGCATTCTCGTAAATCTGGCGTTCATGCTGGCGTGGTTCATACGCTACGAGCTACAGATTGGCCGCGAGGTCGCTCAGCAAGACTACTTGCCCCTGGGTAGCTACGCCGGCATTCAGCTAACATTCGCTGTTCTGATGCTGGTTACATTCTGGTTGAAGGGACTGTATCGACAACGGAGGCGGCTGAGTTGGGCTGACGAATTTACAATATTCGCGACAGGGTCTCTGATAAGCGTTGCGATCTTGGTCGTTGGCGTGTTCTATTTCCGCCCATTTGGCTACTCCCGCCTAACGTTCATCTACGCCTTCGCCCTGTGCTTCGTTTTCCTGACTGTTAGCCGGATAGTGGTTTCGTTGATCCGCGATCACCGGCGGCGGCGCGGGTTAGGTTTGCGACGAGTACTCGTAGTCGGGGGCAGCAGCCTGGGTCGTGCGATAATCCAAAATATCGTTGCTCAACCTGAGCTTGGTTACCACATAGTTGGGTTTGTCGATGACATTCCCCGGGAGAAAATAGGAAGGATTCCCTACCTCGGATCGGCGGAGCAGACCCCTACTCTTGTAGATAGCCATGAGGTGGCGGAGGTTATCATCGCCCTCCCATCCGCATCCCATAAACAGGTCACCGGCCTCTTGATGGCGGTCGAACGCCAAAACGTCACTCTCAGAATAGTGCCCGACTTTTATGACTTGAGCCTCAATCAACTCGATATAGAAAGCATCAATGGAATACCGCTCGTTCGGATGCGGGAAGCTCGTTTGCCGGGCCACATGTTCGTGCTAAAGCGTATCCTGGACATCGTGGGTGCTTCGATACTATTGATACTTGCGGCGCCGCTCATACTGATTATCGCTATCGCTATCCGGATCGACTCGTCGGGTCCGATCATGGTGCGCCAACGTCGAGTCGGTCGTCAGGGTAAGCCCTTCGATTTCTACAAGTTTCGCTCGATGACTGTGGACGCTGAGGAGCGCTTGCCGGAGCTTATGGCGCGCAATGAAACCGAGGGCCCGCTGTTCAAGATCAAAGATGATCCTCGAGTAACCAGAGTCGGGCGAGCAATTCGTCGCTTCAGCTTGGACGAAGTGCCTCAATTCTACAACGTGCTTCGCGGCGACATGAGCCTTGTTGGCCCACGGCCAGCTCTTCCGAGAGAAGTCGAGCGTTACCAGGATTGGCATCTCCGGCGACTTTCGGTTCCTCCAGGGATCACGGGCCTTTGGCAGGTTTCTGGGAGGAGCGATCTACCATTTGATGAGATGGCTCTGCTCGACATATGGTATGTAGAGAACTGGTCACTCGGTCTGGAGATCACGATCATACTGCGAACTATCCCGGCAGTCCTGTTCGGTTACGGCGCTTACTGAGTTTTCGAGGGTTATCAAATTGTATTTGCGTGGCTATGCCGACATCGTCCTGTCCCGATTGTGGGTTGTCTTGTCCGTCTTGGTAGTAGGCGTCTTGGCAAGCGTGGCCAGTGTGGCACTCGTCACGCCGCCACCGACGCCCTATGACGCGACTTTCAAGCTGGCT
Source organism: Chloroflexota bacterium (assembly GCA_965220775.1). Classification (GTDB taxonomy): domain Bacteria; phylum Chloroflexota; class UBA6077; order FW602-bin22; family JBCLEL01. Next base: position 1,585,853 of record OZ244845.1, on the reverse strand, counting down.
GTGCGACCAAATGCCGAGCCCATAAGCGGAAGGTTTTACACGTACGACGAATACTATGCCTATGTCGCGTCAGAGTATTTGAACGATGATGTCATCGACTTCATAGGCTCTACCACGTTCGTTGCCAGGACGCAGGAGTTATTGAGGAGCAATCAAGAGGAGGTCGTGGAAGGTTCGTTCCGAGCCCATAAGGCTCATCGCGTCATGACGGTTACGGCGACATCGGCGACGTCCGCCGGTGCGTTGAGCCTCGCATCAGCCGCCAGGGACCTGTTGTCCAGTCCTGAGAGCGACGAGAGCATATTTTCGTTGATCAGCAGGCAGAGACCAAAGGTTACCGTCCTTCAAGACCCAATCATCGTGTCCGGCCCAGTTGGGAGTCGAAGTTTGGCTGAGCTGGGCCTCCGCTTCCTAGTGGTGCTGGTCCTCGCCATTGGCATACCGTTCCTGATTTACGAATTGGACGATACTGTTCGAACCACAGCCGAGGCTCGAGAGACGCTTGACAATCTACCGATCTTAACAGAGGTACCGCGTCCGGCCGGCTGGATTGGGTAGTCGCTGGGCCGGAATACCCAGATAGCCGTGTCCCGCGAAGGCCTGTCCGCCCAGAAGGGTCAAGCAGCTAGATTTGAGGAGAATTGCCCCTAAGTATTGTCAGGCAAGATCGATCGTATATTCAACGATCTTGGCCAATTCACCGGGAAGAACGTCCTCCGGCACGGCTAGGTGCGGATGGTTCGCTTTTTCCCACTCGACGGCAACGAATCCGTCGAAACCTCGCATCGCAAGAGCGCGGAGCGCCTCTCGTACCGGAACATCTCCTTCGCCCAGTCTAACTTGTCCCCATTCATCATTCCCTTCCCTGCGAGCATCTTTGAGGTGTAAGTACCCAAGTCGATCAACCAAATGTTGCCACACCACTGGTACCGGTTCTCCGACCCGTGTTGGATGTAACAGATCCCACAGCGCCAAGATACGTGGTGAGTTAACCTTATCGAGGAGCTTCGCGAGTCGCCGAGAGCTAGAAAAATGGCCGTGGGATTCCAGGGCAATCTTGACTCCCTTACTCACCGCCACTTCGTCGAGTCGAGCCAAATCCTCGCTCAGGACTTGGATAATCTCTTCGTCATTTGGGGCGTGAATTGGCACACCGCCAAATAGTCTTAACAGGTCGGCCCCAACATCTCCGGCTAACTCGATAATGGTTTGAGCTTCCGAAAGTGCTTTGGTCCGGCCGGTGATGCCTTCTATTCCCAACTCTATGTGAGGCGCGATGGCGAAGGCGCGGCATCCGGATGATTCCGACAAGTCGCGAATTCGTCTCTGATTCTCCTTCAAGAGACGCGGCGTGACCCATTGGCCATCGATAAGGGCGACCTCCAGACCAGCGTATCCGTACGCGGCCCCATTGTTGAACGCCTCTTCCAAACTCCAATTGGGACATGCAATTGTCGAGTAGGCTATCTTCATAGGAGAATTGCCTCCTGAATACCGTATTGGAAAGATCAGGGATGGATATCTATCGTAATATGATCCGAGGCAATTGGCACCTTCGTGGTCTTTTGATTGTCTACGCCTAGCCCGGTCATGCCGCTGCCTCTACCAGATTCCCAGGGGGTACTTCTTTCGGCAAAGGCGGCTCAGCCGACCGTGGCTGTTCGTTTTCGGCTGTATTCACGGCTACGCTCCATTGAATCGATGTATTCAAAATCTACCCGGCGGGAAGTCGGAACAAGCCGTAGGAAATATTGCGACGTGCTCCTAGCTTACATTAACAACCAAGGCTGCGGTCAGATCAGAAATGGCGGCGGTGACGTACGGAAATACAATTGACACTTGCTGTATCGGCTTCTCGTTCCTCCTGATGAAACAACCTCAACGAATCGCCCGGCTGTTGCGTGACGAACTAAAGACCTGTCCGCCTGAACGCCGGATGCCGGTGATCGTCACGTTGGCTCCGGAACCCAAATCGGCCGCAGATCTACGCCAACTCGCTGGGGAGCTGCCGATCAAGCGCACGTTTCGAACATTACCGGCTGCCACCTTGCGGGCGAGTCCGTCCGAGGTCCGGCGCTTGGCAACGGACGGGCGCATTAGCAGAGTATGGCTGGATCTTCCATGCCACATCTTGATAGACAGATCTAGTAAGACGGTGAACGCGCCATTCGCCTGGAAGTCTGGATGGACAGGCCAAGGAGTGCCGGTCGGGCTCATCGACACGGGCGTCGACGAGAATCACCCTGATCTGGCCGGCAGAATTGTGGCCCAAAGAGATTTTGTTGGCGAGGGCGCAGGCGACTCTAACGGCCACGGTACACATGTGGCAGGTATTATTGCCGGTACTGGGGCTGGGTCTGGTGGAAGGTACAGAGGAATCTCGCCTGAGGCCAGTCTCGTTGTAGCAAAGGCGCTCGGCTCGGACGGCGTGGGCCTGACAAGCCAGATTATGGCGGCGATAGAGTGGCTTGTGAGTCAGCGCGTGCGAATAATAAACCTATCGCTCGGCTTAGAGGGCCCAACGGACGGATCCGATCCCCTCTCTCTGGCGGTCGACGCCGCCCACGCCTTTGGCAGTTTGGTCGTTGTCGCAGCCGGCAATAGTGGGCCGGCACCCGGGTCGGTCGGCGTGCCGGCCGGCGCCCGCCGGGCGTTAGCCGTTGGCGCAATCGACCGGGATGGCAACGTATACAATCTGTCGTCCCGAGGACCGACGGCGGATGGACGCAACAAGCCAAATCTAGCATCTCCTGGAACCGGGATCATCTCCTGCCGGTCTGCTCATTCGGCGGATCCGACTATCGCCGGACACTACACAGCTGCTACCGGCACGAGTATGGCTGCGCCGCACGTAGCCGGCGCGGCAGCCTTGATCCTCCAAGCCAACCCCGATATATCGGTTGACGAGCTGGCAGGAGTCCTATTAAACACCGCGCCGTTGGAGTCTTCTGATCCAAATGCAGTTGGCAGGGGTCTCCTGATGATAGACCAAGCCATCACGGGCACCCCGAGCTCCGACCTTCCGCGGGCTAAGAGAAATGGCTGTCTAGCCAGCCTGATTCCTGCACTCAACAACCTACGTCGATCGTCTGGCAGCCGGCCGCCCAGCCAGTAGTGCTTGCTTGTTGTCGTTTTGTGCCGTCACTGCGACGAGAGTTCCGCCTCGATTCGAAACGTCTTACCGTCTTGGACAGCCTCGAAATGCAGAGCGTTCGAGTCACTGAATCCTAGCTTTTCGCCCCGAGCGAAGTCGTCGTATTCCTTTCCTTCGGCCTTGTTGATTACGACGAACCATTTACCGCCCCGGAAGGCCCAGTACGCGAAGTTTTTTCCATCCGGACTGAATACGACCCGGCCCTCACCAATCATGGTGTAGCCCTGTCCTTCTTGGCCGTCTACCACTGCAAACCCGTTGCCATCGCGGGAGGCTATGTAGCCCAAACGCGCCCCATCGGTGCTAAATACCATCGATTTTTCTACGGTCAGAGCATACTCTGGCTCTTCAACACCATCGACCACGACAAATTGCTTCTCACCACGCATTGCTGTGTGCGCCAGTCGTCGACCGTCTGGACTGAAGATCAGTCCTGAGACGTCATCGTACTCAGTACCTTCCCTTTCGTCTGACACCACAAGTTTCTTATTTCCCCGAAGCACGACATACGCAAGCCGTAGACCATCTGGGCTGAAAATCGGAGGGTCCTCGGCTACGTAGGAATACCCTTGGCCCAAGACTCCATCGACCGCTACGCACCATTTGCCGTTTTGCTCGACCACGCAGGCGACACGTTGGCTGTCTGGGCTAAAGATGGTGCCTTCTCCAATTCCATCCCATTCGCCAATTTCTTGCTCGTCGACAATGAATACCCATCGGTCTCCACGTGCGGCGGCATAGGCTATTCGCCGACCGTCAGGGCTGAATACCGGATCGCCTTCCGCAATTTCCTCGAATTCTCTACCTTCTACCTCGTCAACCACGACCAGCCACTTGTCGCCCCGCTTTGCTCGATAGGCCGTTCTCGTACCGTCGGGACTGAAAACCAGTGAGTCTTTCCCGATTCCATCGTACTCTTTGCCTTTGATCCCATCGACCATGACCAACCAATTGTCGTCGCGATTAGTGACGCACGCGACTCGCTTTCGGTCGGGACTCGTGATGACAGTACCGTCGACTATTTCACCGAATGTTGGGCTCAACAGGTTCCCCTCAATCTAGTTTATAAGGATAGATTCTATGTGCTTTTCAACGACTATTTGTTTGTAATAAGTAAGGACAAGATTGGTACAGGGCATCACCCTCCCAGATTGGGAGGGCGGTTACTCTCGAGCAGCCGGCCCAAATCTTCCTTGGACCGCAGTCCGAGCGAGAGCAATAACTTTGACGTTGTCACGTACTCGACCGGCCTCCCTGGCTCGTCGCGCGTTCCGATCTCCTCGACCAAATCCGATGCCAGAAGCGCGTAGATGGCCTTCGCACAGTTCACCCCGCGAAGGTGTTCCACTTCGGCGCGAGTAGTGGGTTGAAGATAGCTGATCGCGGCGAGTGTTTCCAGCAACGGCCGGCTCAAACGACTCGTCGGTCCTTCTTCCTCCAATCGCTGCAAATGTTCGGCTAGATCCGCAGCAGTCACCAACTCAATGCCGTCGTCTCCCCGAAATATGTTGATCCCACGGTCATCGAGTTGCCTTTCGAGCAAATCGATTGCCTGTCGGGCCTCGTCCACTTGACAGCGAGCCAAGTCTGCCAATTTCCCGATCGGGAGTGGTTCAGTCGAGACGAAGAGCAGTGCTTCAATCACTCGGGCGCGCTGTCCAATCGGTGAAGTCACTTCAGGCCGGGTAGAATCTGATGAAAAATGCCGAGTATCGATTAATTCGTCACTCACTCCTGAACGCTTGCCAAGACAGCTTCACTTGATTTTCGTTCTTCGATGCGCAAGAGACCGTACTCAAGGCTATCGGCCAACGCAAGCCAGCTCGCTTCGATAATATTTGCCGAGCTACCGACCGTACTCCATGTCCCATGGCCATCGGTCGATTCGATGGAAACCCGTACAGCGGCTGCTGTGGCAGCGTCACCGTCGATTACCCGTACTTTATAGTCAGAAAGCTGAACCTCCTCGAGATCGGGGAAGTAGTTTAGCAATGCTTTCCTGATCGCCGCATCCAGCGCATTCACCGGCCCGTTCCCTTCAGCGACGGTGTGGAACACTTCCGATCCGATTCTGACCTTCACGGTGGCTTCGGCCAACAGATCCAATCCCGTTCTCTTCTCCACCAGGACAAGCAGGTCTGATAGCTCGAATGGAGGCGAATAGCCCGGCTGGGTTCTGCGGACCAGCAGCTCGAACGACGCCTCGGCGCCCTCAAACTGGTAGCCTTCATGTTCCAAGCGCTTAATCGTATCGACCATGGTTCGCACCTCGCCGGCCTTGGTTTGCATGTCGACGCCAAACTGCTGCGCGTTGTATAGGATGTTGCTGCGTCCACTCAGTTCTGAGACAAGTATCCGCCGGCGATTTCCCACCGTTTCGGGTGGCAAGTGCTCGAATGACTCGGTGGCTTTCATTACGGCATTCACATGCATGCCAGCCTTGTGTGCGAACGAACTGGCACCCACGTAGGGCAACTTGGGGTCGTGTGAGAGATTCGCCACCTCGGCGACGTACCTGGAAAGCTCGGTCAAGCGTTCCAGGCTCTCCGCTTCTACGCAACGATAACCCATCTTACTTTGCAAGTTGGGAATGATCGAGCAGAGATTGGCGTTGCCCGTGCGCTCACCGTACCCGTTTATGGTTCCTTGGACCTGCCGAGCGCCGGCGTTCACTGCCGCCAATGTATTGGCGACCGCCAGTTCCGAGTCGTTATGGGTATGGATTCCAATCTTGCCTCCGATTTCCCGGACGATCCGCTTTACGATAGCTGACACATCGTCGGTCAATGAGCCACCATTGGTATCGCAGAGAACTATCCAATCCGCGCCGGCGTCTTTGGCGGCCCTCAGGGTTGCGGATGCGTACTCTGGATCGTCTTTATAACCATCGAAGAAATGTTCCGCGTCGTAGATGACCTCGCGTCCCTGGCGTCGGAAAAACTCAACCGAGTCTCCGATCATACGGATGTTTTCGTCCGGCGTGGTTCGCAGCACTTTGTCGACGTGCAATATCCAACTCTTGCCGAATAACGCCACGGTATCGGTTCCCGCATCGAGGACGGCCTGCAGGGTTGCATCCGGCGTAGGACTATCGGGCCGGCGGGTGCTGCCAAATGCCGTCAGCTTGGCGTGAGAGAGCCGCAATCCACGAGCCCGCTCGAAGAACTGAGAATCCTTTGGGGTCGAGCCAGGCCATCCACCCTCAATATACGAAATCCCCATCTCATCGAGGCGAAGGGCAATCTTGACTTTGTCCTCGACCGACAGCGAAACACCTTCGCCTTGGGTCCCGTCTCGTAACGTGGTGTCGTATATTGATATTCTCTCCATCGCTATCTCTCCTGGACCGCCTATCTCCCGGCCGCACTTCATGCGGCGAAGCTCTGTCGACGCGATCAGTTAGCAACAATGATAAACGCGTCCTCTACCAGTAGTTGAGGCCGCGTCGATCAGTCCTTTAGATTATCGGCGCAGCCTAGCCGGTCGCAGAGTCCCCGGCCTCGACGGCGCTGGCAATCCGATCACCCATTTCGCGGGTGCCGACTTTCTGACAACCTTCTCCCATTATGTCGTATGTCCGGTGCCCGCCGGAAACTACTTTGACGACCGCATGCTCAACTGCCCTGGCCTCGCGTTCGAGGCCCAACGTCAGCTGCAGCAACATCGCGGCGCTGAGAATCATTGCGATCGGGTTTGCGAGATTCTGGCCGGCGCGGCGCGGAGCTGACCCGTGGATTGGCTCATACATGCCGTACTTGCCGTCACCAAGGCTCGCCGATGGCAGCATACCCATAGACCCGGCCAGCATTGACGCCTCATCGGTGATGATGTCACCAAAGGTGTTTTCCGTTACGATGACATCGAAGTAGCTAGGGTCTCTGATCAACCTCATGGCGGCGGAGTCAACCAGCATGTCTTCGAACTCGACGTCGGGATAGTCCGCGGCTATTTCGTTGGCCACTTCCCGCCAGAGGCGCGAAGTGGATAGCACGTTGGCCTTGTCGACTGAAGTCACCTTGTGCCGCCGCTTACGAGAGAGCTCGCAGGCAACGCGAACAACCCTGGCGACTTCCGTTTCGTCGTAGGCCATGGTGTCGACCGCGGATCGCCGGCCGTCAGCTTCGTAGCGCTCGCTAGGCTGTCCGAAATAGAGTCCGCCGGTCAGCTCACGTACTACGACCAAGTCTACGTTTTCCAGGACTTGCTCGCGGATTGTGGACACGCCGGCCAGTCCAGGGAAAATCTGGACGGGCCGCAGGTTTGCGAAAAGCCCAAGCCTCTTGCGCAATGCCAGGAGTCCCTGCTCTGGCCGGACGGTCGAGCGAGGGTCGTCCCACTTCGGTCCGCCGATCGCGCCTAACAGCAGCGCGTCGCACTCCTCGGCCAGCTCAAAAGTCTCGTCGGTTAGAGCCACGCCGTGGGCGTCAATGGAAACTCCACCGACCAGACCTTCCCTATATTCGAAGTCGTGGTCGAATTGCGAGGCGACCGCATCGAGCACTTTAATCGCCTCGGCGTTGACATCGGGCCCAATACCGTCGCCCGCCAGAACCGCTATCTTTGCTTGCAATTGAACATCCTAGAGTTAGATTGGAGGTTTGTATTCCTAAACATAGCAGGGATCAGGGTCCGCTCACAACCTGCCATTGATTTGGTCATCCGACCTACATTGCAGCGAGCAGTCATTGCAGGCGTTAATTGGACGCAATCCCGCTTGAGTCGACGGGGGCCGGCGGCACGCCTGACTGGCCCTTTGTTTTGCATTTTCGTGTTTTGCACGCGATCCCGCTTGCATAGATCGAGGCCGGCGCGAACCCACCCTGTCCATTTGTATTGCATTTTTAGGTTTTTTGGACGCGATTCCGTGTCGAGTGACTGCGTCCGGCGGCACGGCTGGATTGCCGTTTGTTTTGCATTTTTCATATTTGGTTGGCGGGCCTCCGCGTCCCGATAAGGGCCGGACTTCGGCCAGCGTATTAGTATTCGAACATATGTATCATCATTATAACATTTTGGGAGCGCCGTTTTCACATGGTTTTGGTCACGGTTCGTCAATTGCGGTTTTTCCACGCGGCGATGGCTCGTGGGTTCGGGCGAGGGCCGCATCAGGGGGATGGAAATGGCCGGACGCCGGTGGGCGCGACCAGGGCGAAGTGCCGGCGCGCCCTAAGCTGGGGACAAGCCCCAGCGCTACATTGTCACGAGGTGCCGCTTACCGGCTCGAAGCGGATCCGCAGCCTGGTACCGGTGCTACGGGCGATTCTCTCCAGGGTCTTTGTGGATGGGTGAGCGTGGCCGCTCTCGAGCCGGGCTACGACCGACTGGGTTGTCTTCATGCGCTCGGCGAGCTGAGCCTGAGTGAGGCCGGCGGTCTGCGTTGGGTGGCTCTCGACTGTGCGCGGTCTCATATCGGCAGCACTCGAACCCGGCTTCGTCTCTCGTCAACCACGACCAAGGCGCCAGAGGACAGGTCGGACTCGTGCTGGTTGAGAGCGGAGATGACCGAGCCTTCCAGGTAGTCGGGGAGGATGTTCGCGGCGCGAACCTGAAGCACACTCGGGCCGTCCTCGTGCGTTAGCGCCAGCATGGTGCCGAAGTCCAGGTCGTGGGTGAACACGACGTATTGGTGGGTAGCCGCCCAATCCATGATGTCCCGGTCACTGGCCCTTGGGTCGCCAATGTCGGACCAGTGCACTGCCTGCCATCCGTGCTTCTTCAGCACCGGTATCCATTCGGGTGATAGGTTCATGTCAACGAGGAGCGTTGGCCTCATGAAGTGGAGAGGGGGACTTCCCGTTCCTCAAGTCTCCAGGCGGCATAGGCCAGGGATTGGTCAATGTCCTCCGGCTCAAGATACGGATAGGCCTCGAGGATTTCGGAAGGTGAGCGGCCAGCCGCAAGGAGACCCACAACTGTGCCAACCGTGACGCGCAGACCACGAATGCACGCTTTGCCCCCCATAACGGCGGGATCGATAGTAATCCTCTCGAAAGATTTCACAAGCTGTCTCCTTGCGTTTTCAGGCTGAAAAGGCTTGCCGTCCTGCGCGCGCAACCTTAATTCCACAGGCGCCGGACACCGGGCAGGCCGGCCATCTCTTGGTCCAGCGTCAAGGCTACCAGGCCGGAGCTATTGTAGCCATTGGCGATGAGGCGGTCGAATAGGGCAGGGCCGGCAAGGCGGTGGGATGCGATGCAGGCGTGGGCTACTGATCGAAGGTGATCCGCAGCCGGGTGCCGGTACTGCGGGCAATCTTCTCGAGGGTCTTTGTGGATGGATGAGCGTGGCCGCTCTCGAGCCGGGCTACGACCGACTGTGTAGTGTTCATGCGCTCGGCGAGCTGAGCCTGAGTGAGGCCGGCGCCGATGCGGACCTGGATGAGCGAACGAGCCAACTGGAACTCCGGCTCGAGGGCGTCATAGGCTTGCCGGTATTCGGGATCCCGGCTCCATTCCTTGTGCAAGTCGCTCACTTTGCTCATCAAACTATCTCCTTGGTGCGTTGGAGCGCCAGAGTAAACTCCTGGTGGGGCGTCGTCCGTGTCTTTGTGACACAGCCTCCTACCACTACGACAGGTGCGGGAATGGCCGGAAAGTACGCCAAACGTCACAAATTGGACCTACTCTTTAGGTGTCTTTCCCATGGCGGGCCGGACGGGCTCGGTCCCTAATGTCGCTGCGTCCCGATGTGGCGAGACGATCATGCGGCAGTGTTCCCTGGTTGGACAGAAGTCCAATCAGAACTCGCCCGTGGAGGTAAGTGAAATAAGTCGGAAATGCCTCCCCGATCAAGTTACGGATAAGATAGGGCGTGCGATTATTGTGTGCTCGTGTCCAATCAAAGAACCGAGGAACGGTCTGGAGGTCCGCACACTCCAAAGTGCTGAGTACCCGATTCTCCCAGGGATGAATCTTGAAGTCACTTCCGATGTGGCTTGAATTGGTCGTGATGGTGTATGCAGGGCGCTCGGGAGTCATTCGCCTGTAGCTTGAGCGAAAACCTCGGATCAACGATGGACGGCCATTCCTCATGACGTAAGGCCGATTGCGCATGAGGCTCCCGCACGAGGGGCAAGAGACCACGCCCATCTTTACTGGCTGCCAACCGCACGCGTCACAGGAGTCATTCTCGTATGCGCTGCGCCCCGAGTACGGAGGTATTTGACTGATCTGTTGATAGCGGTCCGGATCATAGGAGGGCACAAAATGCAATGGGTGTTTCCCCCGGGCGGGCTCTCCTGATCTAGCGTCGAGATATTCATACTTCATTGTCTCGAACCACTCGCGGACGCTCACCCATGGCCCCAATCCGTTGGTTGGCTGTTCCGTGTGGGTTGCGTGTGGCCATGGCACGCAAGTTCTCAGTAGCATCGCGTCAAGCCATGGTTCGTTCTTGTGCACGGCGACTACGAGAGCGCGCCTCCTGATCTGAGGAATTCCGTAGTCCGCCACATTTACCACGCCGGGGAATACTTCATATTCATTGAGTCCATGGCGAAGAAGATCGATCATCTTCCCTTGCTGACCGTCGTACTCGACCCCCAGCGTTAACACTTGTCGAACGTTCTCGATGACGATTATCTTCGGATTGAGCCAGCGCGCTACCGGTATGACCTCCAGCAGCAGCCGATTCTTGTCTTCCTGCGCCTTGGCTTGCGGCGTTTGCCGCTTGCCTCTGCTGGGGTTCGAGCTGCTCATGCCCTGGCAAGGGGGCGTGGCCAAAAGTAAATCCAGCCGCTTAGACGTGGCGCGGCGGTACACTGATGCGATCTCGCTACGGCTGTCACGCACATCGCAAGTAAGCCATTTAGAAGTGGGGAAGTTATCGGCGCCTATTGCAGCGCGCCTCGGATCGATTTCCACCTGTTCCACGAAGCGGAACCCGGCCAACTCATAGCCGAGGTCGCTCAAGCCACACCCTGAGAATAGGGACACGGCAGTCCGGGTTGTAGCGTGATGTGGCCTGTCCTGTAGTATGAAATCGCGAACCGGCTGCCCAGGTACCATTGTCACCTTTGCCGAAAGCAGATCGTCATATGGAAGCAGCACGTATCCGAGATGCCAGTCGGTCGACGGTCACCGCGAGAGCAGCTCTGGTTCTAATGTCATGCTCCGGGATACGTAGGACAGTCCAGCCCGTATCCCTTAGCTGCCTTGTGACTTGTAGATCGCGTTCTCTGTTTGCGTTTATCTTGGATATCCAGGATAGGCCTCTGAGGCCGGCGTGCTTGCGGCATTCAGGGCAGCCGTGCCAAAAGCATCCGTCGACAAAGAGAACGATCTTTTTTCTGGGGAAAACCAGATCCGGGTTTCCGAGAAGACGTATGCCAGTTACGGATTGGTAACCCCCGTGAGTGAAGTACCGAAGTCCAGTATGCCACAACGCAGAGGCTAGAGATCGTTCGGGACCGGTTCTTCCCCGGTTATGAGCCATCGCGCGATGGCGTTGCAAAGGTGTCATCACATCTTCATGCAACCCTATTCTCCGTCTGCGGTCAGTTTTGGTAGTTCCCCTTGCAATTCTCGAACCACCTTTAGGAAGTCTTCGTGACTTCTGCTGGTGGACTGGAGGAGATCATGCCAGGTCTTATGAGTTACATCAGGATTAGTTTCGATGACGCTCCCGAGCGACGTTGACAACGCGAGACCGTCGCACACAACGGTGAGTTTTGCAGTGGGGAATAGATTGCGAACTTCAGTCGTCTTGCTGATAAATCCTTTTATTGCATCCAGGTAGTCGAAGGCGGTATTGAACTCCACATCAGTTAGCCTGTACTGAGGACGCTTGATTTCAATTATTTCCAACCGACTCCCGTGGTTCAGCATCACGAAGTCCGGTTGCTTGCTCGGACTGTCTATTGCCGAAGTCACGATCTCTTTGCCATAATTTGCATGGTACCAACTCTCGAAGTTTGATCGAGTTGATGCAAGAGATTGATTGAAACTTAACGGCGTCCAGTCCGGAAAAAGTATCCAGGGTGCGCGCTCAACGAGCTTTTGCAGTTGCCGTTCGACCGTAGAGGATTCAGACACAAGCCTCCGAAGCTGCTCGATTGCCTCGACGCGCTCTCTAGCGACCTGCCCCAGCGAGTACATCTCTACGAGTCTTGCCTTCTCAAACAGATCAAGTATCGCACCCACGGGGCCGGCTGCCATTGACCCAATCTCATCTAACGTATCGAGTAGCGTGCGGTGAGGGCCAACCGTGAAAGCCAAGTTCACTACGCGCTCTATAAATTTAGGATTGTGAACGGCGTCTCGATCCGTGCGCGTAACCAATGATCGTGCTGCCCTCAAGACAGATTCCCGAACATCGTGGTCATTGGGAAGAGCTAGTTCAAGTCGTTCCTGCAATTGCGACGTGTCCAGAAAAATGTCCCAGACACGTCGACCTGCACTGGCCTCCGCCTTTGCAGCAAGCTCCCTCAGAAGTCTTCGGCCCCAATCGCGCAGCGCGTTACCAAATTCGGAATTCCAGATGATGTCTTGCCTGTCTGTCCTAACGAAATCATGAGTATCGTCAAGCCACTCCGCTTTGATCTGCCCTGTCAGGTAGCTCCTCATCTTGAACTCGCCGGTGAAACCGGTCTTGATGTCAAAGTCCCTGGTCTGAGCTACGATCTTGCCCCTAGCGTAAATCCGCACGCCGGCCATCACTTCATCCTTGTACGAATCCTTTGCGTACGCTACCCAACCAGATACGGGAAAGAACTGGCCTTCTACCCTGACCGGCCTTTCATCAACGACGATGCGCGTGCCGTCCATAATTTCAACGTTCAGGCTACCAAGCTCGACCGGCCCGTTCTTTCCTGTGCTGTCCTCCAACCGGACGTTCCAGTGTTCCTGACTCAACCCGAAGCGCGCGCTTAGCTGGCGATCCAATTCCGTCCCGGCGGGAACGCGCCTTCGGTCGAATCGTCTTAGAATGAGCTTGGTCCCTGTGGACTCAGCGTAGTTCCCATCCTGCAAGCCAGGCGTAGGATGATAAGGCTTAACTTGCCCTTCGTCATCTGTGGCCTCTTCTCGTATGTGGTCAAGATTGAGGATCAGGTTGGATACGGGATAACCGAGATGAGTCCGGTCACCTCCCGCACTGATGACTTCCACTTCATGGCAGATTCCGAAAGGCGCTAGCTTGCCGATCCCTTTCCTGCCCATGACCTTGCGTTCGTGCCTAAGCGTTCGTTCGTTGCGTCCAACTCGTCGGTTGTAGCCAACGTTTAAGTAGTATTTATTGACCTCCCTTTCAGTCATTCCGCTGCCGTCGTCCTCAATTACGATCTCGAATCCCAAGTCTTTGATTTGCTCTCCTTCCTTCCGCGCGAGGTATTCCCCGAAAGGAAGCCTAATCGTCACGTTCTCGGCATCCGCATCGTAAGCGTTAGCAATGAGTTCAGCTAGGACGGCAGATACCCTGTCATACATTTGAATGCCCAGCTTGTCGATGGTCAGCCGGGATATCCGCATAGTGTATTTTTCAGACGCTGTTTGCACTGTCGTAACTCAACGTAGGGACGTCCTTTCGGTTCACGAACATACGGCTCCGACTGGTCAAGTAGACAAGTCGAGGATTCATACTTGGCTTATTGCACAGAATACCACGACACGACGAAGGCGGTTCATTCTTGACTTACCAGCCGCAATATCGTGGCGATCCGGCGGGCTGTTTCGGCGAAGTATTGGACCTCGTCCGGCTTGAGGGGCCGGCGGAGGATGGTGCGCTCGCGGTAGGAGAGCCACTTCTTTAGGACCTGGTAGCCGCCTAGCTTGTAGGTCCAGACGCCGGCGGGGACGTTGCGCCAGTAGGCGCGGTTGTTGAGGTAGATGTCGTGGGTGGTTTCTCCCAGTATCGGTGGGACGCCGGCCAATGCGGCGCGCTCCTCCGGCGTGTAGGCGCGCTGGACGATGCGGCCCTGGCCGGGCATGACGGCGTCGCCGGAGCCGAAATGGCCCCAGCCGGCGGTGAGGGCGAAGTCGTCGCCGGCCATGTTGCGGTCATCGGTGGTGGTGGGTACGGCGATAGCGGCGGCCTCTGGACGGAGTGCGCCCTCTGTGATGCCGGGAACTGGGGTGTCCGGATCTAGCAACTGGGCCAGCTTGCGGCCGCGTGCGGCTGATTCGGCCAAGGCGTCTGCCGCGCCGGCCTCGTTACCATCGGGCCAGCCGGGTAGGGGGATGCGCGGCCACTCCATGCGCAGAGCGCCGGCGTTGGCCTGGCGGTAGGCCGGATCGTGGAGCGTGGCTAGAACGTGGTGGAACAGGTCTTCCACGTCGGCTCCAAGGCGTTCGAGGTAGCGTTCGGCTGCGCCTGATAAGTTGGGGTGGGGTTGGGCCTGGGTTCCGGCGGTCACTAGACCGTCGTTCCTGAGCCATGCGGGGAACCAGAGGGCACCGCGTTCAATGAGATGATACGACGCGAGTTCGTCCGTGAAATAGCTTTGAGGCTCGGACTCACCCTTCCTGAGGTGTTGAGCTGACGACAGCCATATATTCTTCTCGAACACGTGTGGCTTGTATTCGGCGCGTTTTTCATCGAGCAGCTTTGTCTCTGCTTCCCAGTAGAGCCACCGCGTGTCGAACGGCCGGTAGGAGTAGCGGACAAATCCAGATGCGATTGGTCCTCCCCGTTTGCATAGCGCGTCACGCACTCGGAGCGCATTGAACCGCGCAGTGCGTTTCATTACGGCCGGATTGCGTTGGGCGATCTCGGCATTGCTCATCCCAGGGTTGAAATATTCGGCAACGCGCGCCCTGAGGCGGTCGAGATCGATATCCACCAAGAACGAGTCGCGGCTGGTGGTGACACCCGGGAACGATGCTGGGAGCAGATCCGGCAGGGCCGGCCAGTCGAACCAGTTGGGGCTGACCGCCACTTGGGCTAACGGCAGGCCGAGGGGCAGGAGTGGCACAATGGTCTCGTACAGCGTGGCCGGTGCGGTCTCGGATGTTTCAACAAGCTCTTCGCGCTTGGTCTGTCCCCAAACGTGGCGGAAGCCGATTGTCTCCGCCGGCACGTGGTCCGCCTTGCGCACCAGGGTCGTGATAGCGGTGCCGACCTGGATGCCGACAGGATCCTCCGCCGTGGAGAAGATGCTGGGGTCGGGCGAACCATCGGGAGTCGTCTTGCCGGTCTTGTACTTGTCGCCGTTGAGGCAGTCGATACGAATCGCGTCGAACGCCTCGAGGTAGCGTTCCCGCATGCCGGTGAACGACAGTCCGTCTAGCCAGGAGTAGTTGGAGATGAAGCAGACGACGCCCTGGCCGGTCTTCTCAGCGATGCGCCTCTCGGCCATGCGGAAGAAGCGGACGTAGAGGTCGTTGAGGCCTTGGCCTTCGGGCCGGCGGACCCTCTTGGTGGTTCGGTAGGCTTGGGACAGCTCGCGCTCCTCGTCGACTGCCATGCCGGCGAAGCCGTTGTAGGGCGGATTGCCGATTATGACTAGGATCGGCGTATCCTGCTTGACCCGGCCGGCGCGTTCTCGTTCCTCCTCCAGCTCAGCGATCAGCAGGGGCTTCTGCACCGTCGGCTCCCAGCCGGTCAGGGCGTTGGTGAGGAACACGCCGGCGCGTTCGTTTCCGTCGTCGGCTAGTGGAGCATCGAGCGCCTGCATGGTGAGGCCGACCTGTAGGTGGGCGATGACGAACGGGGCCGGCATGATCTCGAAGCCGAAGACTCGCTCGGTCGCGGCCCGCTTGACCCTCGCGCCAGTGAGTGCGCCCAGGCCCTGGCCCTTCAGGTTTTCGGCAATCCGGCGGAGCACCTCGGCGAGGTATGCGCCGGTGCCGCAGCAGGGGTCGAGGACGTAGACGTTGTCGGCGGCGAGTCCGTCGGCGATGCCGAGATCGTCCTTGAGGGCCCGGTCCACGCGGGCGACCATGTAGCGCACGACCTCGTTGGGCGTGTACCAGACGCCAAGCTGCTTGCGGAGCCTGGGGTCGAACGCTTCGAGGAACGGCTCGTAGAAGTAGGGCACCGCCTCGCCGCCGGATCCGGTCGGGGACAGGCTCGCGTCGAAGCGGGTGAAGAATGCCTCCTGGTCCACGCGGTCGAGGGCGGCGGCGGTCCAATCGAGGACTTCGACGAGGTCAAGGGGCCGGAGCCGGCCGGGGTCGGATAGCTGCTGGAATAGGGCCCGCAATACCGGTGCGCGCAGGTGCCAGACGGCCTCGTGCCAGTTGAACGAGCCGGTGGGCGGCGGCAGTTGCCGGGCCCAAAGAACCCAGGCTGAGAATACGCCGTAGAACAGCGTCTGGACGAGGGTGGAGCGAAAGAAAGCGGCACCGCGCTCGCCCTCGAAGCGGACTCCGAGCGCGTCCTCCAAGGCGGAGCGGACGGCGGCCAATGCCGGCGAATCACCGGCGGTCTCGACACGGGCGAGACCGTCGCGGGCATAGGAGGCGAGTAGCCAGGCTAGGTCCTTGGGCTCGGCAAGGGTCGCGCTGTGGGCCAGCGCACGGCAGAGATACTCGCCCAAACCGGCGCCAACCTTACGGGCAAAGGCGCGGGGCTTCTCTAGGAGGCGGTCGAAGTCTTCGGCGCTGTCGGCAAGCCGGAAGGTCTCCAGCTTTGTCGGCCGGCCGGCGGTGTCTGTTCCGATCAGGACGAAGTCGCGGGTGTTGGTGACGAGGACGAGGCGGTAGCGTCGCCAGTAGCGGCTTACCTGGTCGCCGTCGGCGGTCAGCCAGGCGTCGTCGCCGGCCGACTTGACCTCGACGACGCCGCGCTCGGGCATCTGGCCTTCGCGGGGCCGGCCGCGCTGGACCTGCTTGGCGGAGTAGAGACCGAAGTCGGGATGGCCGGCGCCCTGGTCGGCGAGCTCTCCGACGCAGAATACCTTGGGCTTCAGGGTTGCGCCGATGGCGTTGAGCAGGTTGGCGAGGGGGCCGTAGATCGACCGCTCGCCGGTCGCTCCGCCGGAAGCGCGGACACGCCGGAGGTCGGTGAGGTAGTGCTCTACGGCGGTTGTCAGTTTGGTCATTGGGTCAAGTTTACTCTCAAGCGGCCGGCCGGCGCACCCTAAGTTGGGGACAAGCCCCAGCGGTACAGGCGCCCTCCTCCCCGCCCCTCTGGATTCCCGCGTTCGCGAGAATGACGAAGAGGGGACGCGGAATGACGTGTCGCGGGGGGCCGGCCAGGATTCGCGATGTCCCCACTCAGGGCGATTCCCGAATGGCCGCTACGGTGAGGTTGGGTCTTGTTGGCAAGTCGTTCGTGGGTTCGCGATTGCCGTCTTTCCGCGACGCTATTGTTCGTGGATACCCGCACCCCTCCCCTCTGGATTCCGGCCTTCGCCGGAATGACGAATGGGGGGCCGGAGTGACGAATTTGGCGCGTGGGAATGACGAAGTGGTGGCGGGAATGACCACATGCGAGGCCGGCCGGTGGGGGTTTGCCACGCGCCCCGCCCAGGATGCCCACAAGGGACACCCCTACGGTGGTCTTGGCGGGTTGTGGGACGCCAGTGGGCGTTTGCCGTGCCCCGCCCAAGGCGATTCGTGAATCGCCCCTACGGTGATGTTGGCGAATGGTGGGACGCCGGTGGGCAATATAGGGCGGGTTCAGACGCCGGCGGTTCGGACCAGTTCCTGTTGCTCAGGAGTCGCGTCGCGCTCGTCGTTGGATGCGATCAGCTTGTTCAAGGCGTTCATGTAGGCGCGTGCGCTGGCGACGATTATGTCGGTGTTGGCGGCTCTGCCACCGAAAATGCGCCCATCGCTCTGAATGCGGATCGTTACTTCGCCAAGCGCGTCGATGCCGGCGGTGACGGATTGCACGGAGAACTCGATCAGCTTGTTTGGGACCAGGATCACTCGATTGATCGCCTCGTATACGGCGTCCACTGGGCCGGTACCGGCCGCCGAGTCAGTCAGCGATGTGTCATCAGGTCCAATCAGCGTCACCGTTGCCGTAGGGATGCTGTGATCGCCACAGCTTACCTGGACATGATCGAGGCGAAATACCTCGATCGGGCCTCGAACTTCGTCGGCAACAAGCGCTTCAATGTCACGGTCGGAAACGTCCTTCTTCTTATCGGCCAAGTCCTTGAACCGCTCGAATGCCTGATTCAGGTCTTGGTCCGACAGATGGTAACCAAGCTCTTCGAGCCGCTGACGGAACGCCCGTCTGCCGGATAGCTTGCCGAGAACCAGTCGATTGTCGCTCAAGCCAACCGAAGTGGCGTCAATTATCTCGAAGGTCGCCCGTTCTTTGATGACGCCATCCTGATGAATTCCAGACTCGTGGGCGAACGCATTGGCGCCTACGATGGCCTTGTTCGCCTGAACCAGCATTCCGGTGTAACTGCTGACCATGCGACTGGTCTTGAATATCTCGTTGCTGTTCACCCTAGTGTCGATCCCAAACACATCGGCTCGGGTCCGCAGCGCCATGACGACTTCCTCTAACGAGCAGTTGCCGGCTCGCTCGCCGATGCCGTTCATCGTGCACTCTATCTGCCGAGCGCCGGCTCGTACCGCGGCCAAGCTATTGGCTACGGCCATACCCAAGTCGTCGTGACAATGGACCGAGATGACCGTATCTTCGGCGCCGGGTACCTGTTTCAGAATCGAAGTCATAAGCTTCGCGTACTCATCCGGCACCGTATAACCGACGGTGTCAGGGATATTGATGGTAGTTGCGCCGGCGTCTATCGCTATTGCCAGCATCTCGCACAGATAGTCCACGTCGGACCTGGTCGCGTCCATTGGCGAGAACTCGACATCGGATACGTATGACTTAGCGCGGCGCACCATTTCGCCGGCCATTTTCAGCACGTCCTCGCGGCTCTTTCGAATCTGGTGAGTCAGGTGTATGTCGGAAGAAGAGACGAAGACGTGTATTCGGCCGTTCTCAGCGTCGCGAACAGCCTCGGCGGCACGGTCCACGTCGGCCGGCAGGGCTCGGGCGAGTCCGCATACGGTCACGCCCTCGACCTCGCGGGCAATGCGCTGGACAGCTTCGAAGTCTCCCTTCGAAGTGATAGGAAACCCCGCTTCTATGATGTCCACACCAAGCCGGGCAAGCTGGTGAGCTATATCGACCTTCTCTTGGACGTTGAGGGACGCGCCGGGCGACTGCTCACCGTCTCTCAAGGTGGTGTCAAAGATTAGTACCCTATCCAGCATGACGCACTCCTTATTTCAGACCCTCTCGCCCAAGCAATATGGAACTGAGCGCGATTGATGAGAATTCTCCTATTTGGTAACGCCGAATGTTGTCAGTGTTTCAGCCAGGGCATCATCGCCCTGAGGCCTTTACCGACCTCTTCTAGCTGCCCTTCGGTCTCCTTGTTGCGCATCGCCAGGAAGCTTGGCCGGCCGGCCAAGTTCTCGCTGATCCAATTCTTGGCGAACACGCCGGTTTGGATATCCGATAGTATCTGCCGCATGTTTTCGCGGACATGCTCGTCGATCACGCGAGGGCCGCCAGTATAGTCACCATATTCGGCGGTATCGCTCACCGAGTAGCGCATGTAGGCGAACCCTCCCTGGTAGATGAGGTCGACGATGAGCTTCAACTCGTGGAGGCACTCGAAGTAGGCCAGCTCAGGTGGGTAGCCGGCTTCAACCAGCGTCTCGAATCCAGCCTTGACCAGCGCGGTAACGCCGCCGCAGAGTACCGACTGCTCACCGAACAGGTCGGTCTCCGTTTCATTCTTGAACGAAGTTTCGATAACGCCGGCGCTGGTTGCGCCTATGCCCCGGGCGTAGGCAAGCCCGTTCTGCTGGGCTCGGCCGGAGACGTTTTGAAACACCGCGAGCAACGCCGGGGTCCCAACGCCTTGGGTGAACATCTGGCGGACAATGTGCCCCGGACCTTTGGGCGCGACCATACTCACGTCGATGCCTGGCGGCGGTACGATCTGGTTATAGTGAATATTGAAGCCATGGGCGAACATCAGAGTCTTGCCATCACTCAACTCTGGAAGGATGCTTTGTTCGTACAGCTCCTTCTGGACCTGGTCCGGCACCAATACCATAATCATGTCGGCGGCCCTTGTGGCATCCGAGACCGTGGCTACTTGCAGGCCTTCGGCTTGGGCCTTTTCCCAAGATTTGCTGCCACTATACAGACCGACCACTACGTCCAACCCACTATCCTTCAGGTTCAACGCATGGGCATGTCCTTGGCTGCCATAGCCGATGACCGCCATAGTCTTTCCTTCGAGCAACGCCAGGTCGGCATCGGCATCGTAATAAATCTTCAACGAAAGTTTCTCCTGGTCTGATTAATTGCTTGCTGGCGCGACTGCGCGCAAGTTGCCGCGCTGGCGTCCGCCGCTGGCGGCCTCGTCTGACACCCGAGCAGATCCAACGGCACTACGGGTCATAGCGACTACGCCGGTTCGAACCATCTCTCGAATGCCGTAAGCACGCAGCAGGCTCTGCATAGTTTCGATCTTCTCCGGCGGACCGGTGACCTCTACCATCAGTGAATCCACCGATACATCCACAATTTTCGCCCGGTAGATTGAGACTAGCTGCATTACCTCAGATCGAGTCGAGGCCGTCGCGGCAACCTTGATCAGTGCCAGCTCTCGGTCGACCTTCTTCTCGTTGCTGATGTCGCTGCACTTCAGGACCTCGATTATCTTGTAGAGCTGCTTGATTACCTGCTCCACGATCGTCTCATCGCCGTCGACAACGATAGTCATCCTCGAAATCCCTGCGTTATCTGTGGGCCCGACGGAAAGGCTGTTTATGTTGAACCCACGCCGGCGCAGCACGCTCACCACCCGGTTCATGACACCAGGATGATCTTCCATCATCGCGACAACTGTTCTGCTCATGTCGTTGGCACCTCTATGTTTATTCTTGTGGTCATCAACCGGCGGCTTCGGTCATGATGTCGGACAGTGCTCCGCCCGGCGGTATCATCGGGAAGACGCTCTCCTCTACCGCGACCTGGAAATCGATAATGAATGGTCCGTCATGCGCAATTGCCTGGCGAATGGCGGGCTCAACTTCCTCCTTGGTCTTGACACAGACGGATTCAATGCCATAAGCGTCTCCCAGCTTTACGAAGTCGGGTTGGCCCATCAGCGAGTGAGAGTAGCGCTTTTCATAGAAGAATTCCTGCCACTGGCGCACCATGCCAAGGGCGAAATTATTGATAATCGCAATCTTGACTGGCAGCTTCTCCTGGACGATAGTGCCCAACTCCTGCATGGTGATCTGGATACTGCCGTCACCTATGACGCACCATACCGCCTCATCTGGACGGCCTATCTGGATCCCCATGGAGGCCGGCAGGCTGTAACCCATGGAGCCAAGTCCGCCGGAACTGACAAAGCTGTTTCGCTTATCGAACCACCACAACTGGCCGACCCACATCTGATGCTGCCCTACATCCGCAGCGACGATGGCATCGCCGCCAGTCACCTCATACAGGCGCTGAATCACGTATTGCGGCAACAGCTCCTCGGCCTCTCGAACCTCGGTCATTGGAATTTCTCGGCGCCACTCGCAGATCTGATCGACCCAGTTGGAATGGTCACCTGGTTCGACTTCTTTGTTGAGAACCGACAGTATATTCCGTACGTCACCGACGATGGGGACCGTTACCTTGACGTTCTTTCCGATTTCGGCCGGATCGATCTCAATGTGGATGATCTTCGCGTTGGGAGCGAATCCGCTGACCTTGCCCGTTACACGGTCATCGAATCGCATTCCGATGCCTACCAGCAAGTCACATTCGACCACCGCCCGATTCGCGTATGCGCTGCCGTGCATACCAAGCATGCCGAAATTCAATTCATGCGATTCCGGTATGCTGGAGATCCCGTGAATAGTCGTAACTATCGGTATATTGGTGGTTTCAACCAGTTCCCTTAGCTCGTCGTATGCCTGCGAGATTATGGTGCCGTGCCCGGCGACGATCAGGGGCCTGGTGGCCTCTTTGATGAGTTTAGCAGCCTGCCTTATTTGCTTGATATTGCCGTACATAGTGGGCCGGTAACCCCGGAGGCGCATCTCGTCATCCAACTTGAACTCTGCTTCTTGTTGTTGCACGTCACGTGGGATGTCGACCAAGACGGGACCTGGCCGGCCCGTGCCGGCTATGTAGAATGCCTCTCGAAGTATCCGAGGCAGGTCCGCCGGATCCGTCACCGAGTAGCTATGCTTGGTAATCGGCAGCGAGATTCCTATTGTGTCGACTTCTTGAAACGCGTCTCGTCCGATCATAGGGATGGCCACTTGGCCGGTCAGCGCGACCATAGGTACGGAGTCTAGGTTCGCGTCAGCTATGCCGGTCATCATGTTGGTGGCTCCGGGGCCGGAAGTGCCCAGGCAAACCCCCACGCGGCCAGTCGCTCGAGCGTAGCCACTTGCGGCAAAGACCGCGCCCTGCTCGTGTCTGACGAGTACGTGTCGAAGGTCTTCGTACTCGGGGATTGCATGGTACAGGGGCAGTACCGCGCCGCCTGGATAGCCAAATATTACGTCTACACCTAAGCTCAGGAGGCTCTCGCAAATAATTCGTGAGCCGGTAAGCACTTTCGGTCGCTGCTTCGGCTTCCGCGAAACATCTTCGCGTTGCGGTATCGGTTGAATCGCCATGTGTTCCTCCTGCGCTCGCGTGAATTCGCGTGCATTAAAATAACCCGTCCGGCTAGGGACGGGCTCAAAGTTCGCCCGCGGTACCACCCTAGTTGACATCTATGGACTTTGCGGCTCCGCCTACAAAAAAATCTCGCCCCTTTGAGGACGAGACTTGAATGCCCGCGGTACCACCTCATTTGACAGCCCACACTGTCCACTCGGCGCGCTATAACGGGCGAAACCGGCTCAAGCCTACTGGGCCCACGGCTGTTCGGCCTAGCTGCTCCGGGGCGAGTTCAGGGAGGCGGCATGCCAACTCACACCATGCGCTGGCTCTCTGAATGGGCGCTGTCCCTTAATGCTCCCCTTCACGGCATCAATTATGAATTGGCTATCTTGTACCACAGATACGTGGTTAAAGTCAATGTGTAACCGTTCTGTGGGGGCCGGCTTGGGTTCGCCGCGCGCCGGCCAGGGCACCCCGACGGTGATGTTCGCGGCTGGTGAGAGGCCGGTCGTCACTGAAAGGCCGGCCGGCCCATGGCTGGGGACGAGCCCGACCGCTAGAGTGACGAGGCGGGAGGCCGGACCCGCTATGGCCGTCCTACCGGTCGAGTTCTTGTCCTCGGCATACCGGCACGGCAGGGCTCCTTGCCGCAAAATGGGTGCTACTCGTTGATGATAGATTATTGTTCCCACCAACCAATGTGGCCTGGTTCGCATCGGAGTCTAACGAGGTCTTGTTTTTCTAGGTGGGGGATTTGGGGACTGCACACCCACTTGACACAACTATGGGCCGCAACTATTCTCTGCGAGTCGAACCACGGCCGAGACGAGAACCAACGCATAGGAGAAATGGATAGGATGGCGGACCTCCAGATCAAGCGCAAACTGGCTGAAGGCCGGATCGTAAACATCCTGAGTGGGGTACCCGATCCAGACACGATAGATCTGGTCGGCCCCTTCGGATTCGACGGTATCTGGATAGAGACCGAGCACGGGCCGGTTAGTTGGAGAGAGATTGGCGACTTCTCTCGCGCCTGCGATCTCTGGAACATGGCATCCGTCGTCCGAATTCCGGTGGGAGAGCCCTGGGTCATAACCCGCACGTTAGACCGTGGGGCCAGCGCCATCGTCGTTCCTCACGTTTCCGACAAGGAGACGGCCACCAAGGTAGCCGTGGCCGCCAAGTTCGGCCCCATTGGTCTCCGCGGGATTTTCACCGGGCGCCGATCGTTCGGCGTCGACGATTACTACAACAAGGCCAACGAAGAGACGATGGTGATCGTACTGATAGAGGAGGTCGAGGCGGTCGACAACCTGGCCGAGATCCTCGAAGTACCCAACATCGACGTCTTTTTCGTAGCGCCCGGCGACTTGGCCCAGACGATGGGGCACACCGGCAACACCGGTCATCCTGAAGTGCAGGAAACGGTCGATAACGCGATCCGGCAGATAGTCGCGGCCGGCAGGACGGCGGGCTCGTTGGCCCTCGATGGCCCTAACCAGCACCATTACGATCTTGGCGCACGCTTTTTCATGTGCCACGTAAACTCATGGATCACCGCCGGCGCTACCAAATACCTGGCCGACACAGCGTCGCTTGAGTCCTAGCTCTGGTCCACACTTCTGGCGGACTGGCCGGACCGCCCCACGCCGAAAGGAGGAGGCATGTACGCGCGGTTCTCCCATTACCGGATAAAGCCGGAGAACGTCGAGCCTATGGTCCGACAGATCCGAGACGACTTCTACCCAAACTACCTGGCGAAATCGGCCGCCCTCATCGCCTATAACCTCGTGAGGGTCACAGCAGACGAAGTGATATCCCTGACTGTGTGGGAGAGCGAGGAAGCGGCCGACGCAAGCGTAGCCATTGCAGGGAAATACGTGCGTGAGAACATGGTCGGGACGTTCGAGGAGGTCATCCACTCCGGCATTGGCCCGGTACTTCTCATGAAGAGCTGATTGGCGACCGGTCTCAATGCGGGGGCGCCGATGCGCGTTCGCACAGGGGCATCATCCGCCGGTGGGTGGTCAGCGCTAATGGATTAGCAATCGCACCAGGAGGCTAGCACGCGCCCGGCTCTTCCCTCGACTCGACCGCGGTGTTGCAGCCTCGCAGAACCTCTCCGATGGACGGCCAATCGGCGCCCAGCTTTGGCGGAACGGCTACCGCGGCGATGCCCCGAGGCGCCCACCTGAATACGTTCGTCGGGCCGAAGACCGCAACGGTTGGTCGACCGAGCGCCGCGCTCAGGTGCGCCACGCCGGAGTCATTACTGACCACCAGGTCGAAAGCTGCCAGTACCCCGCACAGTTCGTTCACCGATTCCGGCCCTATGACCCTCACCCGCGTTCCATCCAACGCTCGCAACAGGCTCTCTACCGACTCCGCGTCGGCCGGGCCGCGCAATACTCGGAAATCCCATCCCTGGCTCGACAACTCGCCTATAAGCCTGGCGAAATTGCCGGCCGGCCAGTTTTTCTTTTGCGATCCACTCCCTGGATGGATCAGTGCGAGTCGCCGATCGCCGGCGACTCGGCCGACCAGACTCAATCCCCGCCGACGTTCGGAAGTACTGATCGGTAGGTCGCATTGGTCTCGATCGGTAATTCCCAATGGTTCCAACAAACCGCAAAGATAGTCTGACATGTGCGTCAGATCATCGTTTGGAAAGCTCTCGCCGGCTAGCACTAATCGACAGCCGGCCTCTTTGAGCTTACTGGCTAATGGCTCGTATTCACGCAGCCAGATAATCGCGAGATCCGGCCGGCCGAGCAACTCGAACGTAGCGTCGGGCAACCCTCTCTTCGTCGAAAAAAGCGGTAGTAGCTGAATACTGTCGAAGCTAAAGAATCGGTCTATCGGGAGCGCGCGCCGAAAGATATCGCGACCGAATTCTCGACCCAGGACTGTGACCTGTGGGGACTCGGCGAAGGACCGTAGCCAACGGCCGATCATGCGTAGCGCAGGTACGGATAGAACCCCGTCGCCGAGAGATCCAAGCCGGACAATTAGTACCCGCCGGGGCTGCATACCAGAGATCTCGTCGATTTCGGTCACAAGGGACACTATCGAAGTCGCCGGACGCCAAGGACGGCACCTATGGCCGCCGGCAGCGTGATCGACCGAACGTAGCCAATATTATCGTCCAACCTGTCGAGGTCTAAAGCGAATACGGTTTCTGCGGCATTATCCGTCGCGACGTTGTCCACGCCGAGAAGATCTAGCTGGCCAGTAGTCACCGGAGGATGCGGCAAGAGGCGGCTCATCAGATGGGCTGCCGGAGCCATAATCCCAATCGGCACCCTAAGATAAAGCCGTCGCAGGCCCATCTCGACCGCTATCGCGCGAACAATGTCATCATAGCGGAGTCGATCCGGCCCACCCAACTCGTAGCTCCTCCCGTGGTGTTCCCCGTCCTCCAAGCATTGGCACATAATCTCACAAATATTCCCCAGGCTGATCGGCTGGAAAAGGTTCGCGCCAGCACCGATGATCGGCACGACCGGCAAAGCGAGGATGACTGCCGCAAGCAAGTTTACGAACTCATCTTCCGGCCCGTAGATGACCGAAGCTCGCAGAATCGTGAAGTTCAGGCCGCTCGACCTCACCGCCTCTTCACCAATGCCCTTCGAGCGCAAATACGCGTACTGGGACGCCGGATCGGCGCCGAGTGCGGAAAGGTGGATGAACCTGTCCACGCCGGCCGTCTTGGCGGCTGCCAGCACCCGCTGAGTCCCAACCACGTTGACGTTGTGGAAGTTCGATGGGCCGCGTTCCCGGATCACGGCTACGAAGTGGCAGACCGCGTCAGCGCCGGAACACAATTCTTCCAGCGCATGGTCGTCGTTCAACGAGCCTATTACTGATTCACCTTCTACCGGATCTACGTCGGCACGCGGTCGCCGGAGGAGCCGCTTGACCCTATGCCCCCTCTGAACGAGCGCTTGGACAAGGCCGCGTCCCACGAAGCCGTTCGCGCCGGTTATCGCGATCCTCAACGGTCAATCCTCCTCACGGACTGGCAGATACGGCAAAAGTTTCCGCAGGGGTGTTCCTTGCGCGTGCCCAGAGCGACGACGGACAAACAAGGTCAAGTCTGCGAAGGCGCTTAGGTCTCAACCGTGCGTGTCCTCGTGTTTGCGCGGGGAGAAACCGGGAAGCACCTCACCGAATCTCTCATACGAGCCCAACCATGCCGGATCACGCTTCTCAACCGGCTCGGCCCCCCGCCTTCGCGGCCATCCGACTGTGGCGGCTTATACCGGCAGGTGCTATTCTAGACAATGGAACGAGTTGCCACGTCTCACTTGGCGTAGCGATTCGTGACCGGTGTCGTGCGAAGGAAGGAGCGTAAAGTGACCATCGATGGCAACCAATTACGACGGGTAGGAGGATGTTTTGCAACTGGAGTCACAGTTGTTACCACCAAGATCGGCGATGAAACTCACGGTATGACAGCCAACGCGTTTAGTACTCTATCACTGGATCCGCCGCTGATACTGGTGTGCGTCGATCATACAGCTCGTACCCACGAGTTCATACCCCTGGCCCAGGCGTTCGCGGTAAACGTACTGTCAGCCGATCAGAAGGATCTGTCGGATTTCTTCGCGAAACGGCTCGCTCCGGACCCCGACCACGAGCTAGAAGGCATTCCCTATCACATCGGCCAAACCGGTTCGCCTCTGCTAGAGGGATCTTTCGCATATCTTGATTGCCAGCTATACGCAACCCATCCGGGCGGGGACCACACGATCTACCTCGGCGAGGTAGTTGACGTCTCGGACTCGGAGGACGCGGAACCGCTGTTATTCTGGCGCGGCAAATACCGCAAGTTAGACCCGGAGCCGGTGGCGTAACCTCTTTCGTCGCCCTTACTGACACAGCAAAAAGCCCCATCAACGATGATGGGGCTTTTGATACTAACCGGCTCAGGTGGATGCGACGTCGGTCCGGCGCAGTCTACAGTTACTTCTCTTCCGGCAACTCCATCTGACTGGTGGCCGCACCTGAGACAGGGGCTGGCTCAATCAATGGGACCGAACCGGCCGCCTCTTCCTCTCGATCCTTCTCCCCATTCGCATCTATTTTGGCCATGTTGGCCGCCGCTACAGAGCTGGCCACAAGCCTTCCATCCCGGCCCTTTTCCAGCAATTCCAGCGTGCTAACCGGCGAATCGTGCGTGGCCGGTAGTTGGTGTATCGGCCGGCCGTCGCTCACTCGTTCCTCGACTTCACCTGCCAAGGCGGTGACTTCGTCGCCGTCCAATTCTTGCTTCTGCAACAAGGTTTCGGCAATCGAGATTACAAGATCACTCTCTCTTGACAGCAATTGCTTGACCCTGTTGTACTGCTCTTTAAGGAGCTTATCGATCTCGAGCTTCATCGCGCCGTCAGGCCGATCGAGAAATGCCAAGTTCGAGTAGAGCGACCCGTTCATGCCTAGGACGCCTATGTAGGCGGCAGCCATCCGGGTCGCGCCCGTGAAGTCGGACGTGACGCCACTTAACTGGGTCCTGAGGAACAGTTCTTCGGAAGCCCTGCTGGCCAGCGAGATCTGTATAGCGCTGAGGATCTCTTGTTTGTCTTGAGTATAGGTTTCTTGCACCGGCTTGGGCGCGGCAAGTCCCAGGGCGCCTTCGTGCCGGATGATGGTCACTTTCTCTAGCCGCGAGCGTCTCAGAAGTTTGTACATCGCGACCGCGTGGCCGGCCTCATGGTAGGCCAGCCGGCGACGGTCTTCGACGCTCATGCTGGCTATAGGATGACGCAAGCCCCACTCATGCGCCTCGCGGGCACGAGTGAAGTCCTGGTAAGAGACCTTGGTCCGGCCGCTGAAGTGGGCCTGAATAACCGCTTCGTTGACTATGAACTTCATAGCTGCCGGCGAGTAGCCGATCGTGTCGTAGCTGAGCTTGTCGAGATTCAAATCCTCGTGGGCCACTTTGTTAAGATAGTACTCGATAACCTCCTTGCGCCCATCGAAGTCCGGCTTGTCCACCGAAATCTTGCGATCGAATCGGCCTGGCCGCAGCAAGGCCGGATCCAGCACCTCGGCTATGTTGGTCGCACCCATCGTCAGAACGACCGGTCGCTCGTAAGCCGTTTTCCTCAGCCCGAACCTTCGCAAGATTCGCTCCCACCAGCCAGGGTCTTGACGTGGGGGATCCATCTGGTTGAGAAGCTCGTTTAGTAGGCCGGAGCCTCCTCCCCCGAACATTCCACCCAGAGCGCCCATCGGCATTCCACCAGCCTGCTGGTTCGTCCGCGATCCGCCGATCGCGTCAATTTCGTCGATGAACAGGATACACGCGCCGTACTTACGCGCCAGCTTGCGGGCCTTGTTGTAGAGGAACATGACCTTCATGTTGCCTATGCCCATAAACATACTCTGGAACGATGGCGCGGACATATAGCCGAATGGCACGCCGGCCTCCGTAGAGATGACCTGAGCCAGGTACGACTTTCCTGTCCCTGGAGGACCTATCAAGAGAACTCCACGAGTCACCTCGCCGCCCATTTCTTTGAACTCTTTGACACCGCGCAATAGGGTAACGATGCGCCGCGACGCCTCTATGATCTCTGGATTGCCTTTGTAATCATCGAATCCGACCCCAGACTCACCTGGTTGTATCCAGTAAACGCGACCGCGAGCCAAGAACCAGAATAGCGCCACGAACTGCACAATCATGAACAGTACCGCGAACAGCAACTGGAACAGCATGAATAGGCCGTATAGCAGGTACTGCAGGTACTGGGCGAGCAAAGCTGGGAGGAAGAAGACCGCCGCCCCGCCTAGGAGCGCGACAATGAGGATCGGACGCCACGACTTTTTTAGGCGCGCGACTACCTTTCCAAGAATCCGTTCTATATCATCGACTGTGGGCGTATCGTTGCGTGTGGTTGGGGTTACAGACATGTCCCCTCCTTTGTTAAGGAGCTATATTGGCTCGTCGCCTTTCAGCTATTGAACGGCGACGATCTTGCCCTGGGGGTCGACGGTAAACACGTAGTAGATTTGCTCTTGTTGGTCAGGACCAGAAAAACCTCGCCTCGAAACGACGTAGAAGAAGTACTGGTAGCCGTTATTCAGATTGAAGCTGCCTATGTAGTTAATCTCGTCGTACGTGGCGCCACGGCGCTGGGCCTCGTCTAAATTCTGCTGTAATAAGTCCTTTGAGCCGCCTCTGTTTTCCATGCCGGCGAGATACTCGCCGCTGAACGAGTTCCACATCTGGTCGGCGTCGAACGTAGTCAATCCACTCAGATAGGAGTCCACGGAGGCCGCCGGCGGCTGTTGGTTGCTACCGAGCGTAGACCGCACAGTTTGGCCGGTTCTGAAGGCAAAATCTGCCGGCACAAAATCATCCAGCCCGCCGGCGCCGCCCGCCAATGTTCCGCTCGCAATCACGCCTGCTGCAACCACCGCCAAAACGACGCCAGCGACAACCCATAGCCGATTCGCCAATATGAAGTGGATTCCTATTGCGAGCAGCCGACTAACTATACGGATAACTGACCTGTACCCCCCCAAGGTTTAAGAATCATCACGATCATGCTCGACTTTAGCACGCCAAGGACCCCAGTCGAAGACTTAAAGATTATACACCACACCTTTTGTAATAATCCTCTAAAATCCCGCACTTACCTCCGGCAAGTTTCGCGGTTCGAGTTGGGTAGAGGTGAATTGGCCGATAATCCCAGAATTGTCGCCGGCAGTATGCCGGCCGAAATAGCGCCGGCCGCGCCGCAACGGAACAACCAGACATTAGCTGCGCGACGCGTTTGCATGCGATAGAGATTAACAACGCTGGGCCCGCGGAATGAGGGGCGCTGAGCGTCTAGGATTACTCGTTTCAGGCTTGCTTTGAAGGCTTGTCGGTGCTCGCCGGCTTGCTTTCGGGTGCGTCTACCGCGCTGATAGCTTCCTTGACGTCTTTAGTTACATCGAGATCGTCTTTGATCTCGTTAATCTCGCGGGTAGTGTTGCGAAACTCCTTGATTCCCTTGCCAAGGGCGCTACCGATCTCCGGAAGCTTGCCAGCGCCGAAGATAATGATGACCAACACCAGCACTATGATTAGCTCGAATGGGCCTATGCCCGGCATCATGATGTTTTCTCCAGTCCCTATATTCGCAGCTGATTAGGAGCCACTTGCTTGAGATAATAGCACTGGCGACCCCAACGGTCAACGGGAATGAACAGCAAGTAACAGTTCAGAGTTGGGTGTATGTCTCTCCTCCATGTCCGTGAACTGGAATGGCCGAGTCGCCATTCGGGACCTCAGTAGACAGTCAAGGGGTGATTTCCAACCCATCGATGCCAAATCCACAAGCTGGTCGACCTCATCCCCCACATCCCCCGGCATCCGCCTGAGGCGGATCGCCCTTGCAACCCTTTCCTGGCTTTCCCCGATCAGACCTCCTCGTCTGTGGTAGACCCTCATTGGTGCGATCCGCCTAGGCGGACGCCCTTACGGAGCAGGCACCCCTAATTCTGAACACTTACAACAGCAAGCGCTCATCGTCTCGGAAAGCCCTTGAGCCCAAATTACCCTGCAACCTAGCCAATTGGACCTCGCGCACGACCTGATTTCGCGTCCTCGTATCAGGCTCCGGCGACGCACGCACTCCAATCGCGTTGGAGTCAATCCCTCACGGAAACACAGGAAGCGGTAACTAATAGATTTGAGATGTCGGGACACCCTACGACCACACAATTGCGCACAACCCCGTTTGCAACACCTGTCCGCAGCCGCTATATCGAAAGCGGGGCTAGCACCCCTGCCGGATGAACTCCGCTACCCGTTCGCCGATCACCATAGCCGACACATTTGTATTGGCCCGTATGCAGTCCGGCATTATCGAGGCGTCGACCACCCGGATCCCCTCGAGTCCGTACACCTTTCCATACTGATCAACCACAGCCATTGAGTCCGACGATGGGCCCATCTTGCAAGTGCTCGAGATGTGATGGCTCGTGAGCGCCGCTCTGTCCATCCAATCATCCAACGCCTCATCGGACTGTATATCGGCATCGGTCGGGTCGATGCGTTTATCGACAATCTCCCGATATGCCTGCTGTTGACCTAGCTCGAGACAGATTCGCACGCCCTCGCGCATACGCTCTCGATCAAACGGCTCGACGAAATAGTTATAGTCCAATATAGGTTGAACGTGTGGGTCAGTCGTTCGGAGCTTGAGTTCGCCGGCTCCTTCCGCTAGGTACAGACAGGGGTAGTTGCCGAAGGCGGAGGGAGGCATACCCGTTGCCAAATAGCCCTCCTCGGCCATCGAAGACAGGTGTACTACGAACATATCGCTCTGCAGATGAGAGCCGCTTGCGGTGTAGCGCAGCACGACTTGCAGCTTGGGAGCAAGAGGGTCGTGCGGAAAGTCTGGTTTAGTTTTCCACATCACCGGTACCTGAGGGTGGTCCCTCAAGTTTTGACCGACCCCCGGCAAGTCGTGAACTATCGGAACTTCCATGTCGTTCAGGTGGTTTGAAGGTCCGACTCCCGACAGCAGAAGAATATGAGGCGACCCGACCGGGCCACCGCTCAAGATTATCTCGTCTCCACTTACGGTGAATATCTCGCCGCCACTCTCAACAAGCACGCCGACCGCTCTTTTCCCCTCGAAGAGCGCGCGATGCACGAGACAATCTCCCCTGATCGTCAGATTTAGCCGGTGTCTCGATGGGTTGAGATATCCGATGGCTGTGCTCCAGCGTATGCCATCTGGGTTATTGAATGGCGCCGGCCCAACTCCTTCAGCATCTGGGTCATTGAAATCTCGGCAGTCGGCGTATCCAATCGCGCGGCAGGCTTCGTAGAAACGTCGCTGATCTTCGTTCCAGTCCTCGTCCTTGAATCGCCGAGCGACTATCGGCCCGTCCGATCCATGTAAATCGTCGTGGAAATCGGTGTCGGTTTCCAGCTTTCGGAAGTAAGGCAGCAGCTCGTTGAAGCTCCACTTGTCATTGCCCATAGCAGCCCAGCTATCGTAGTCATCCGGGACGCCACGCAAGAAAATCTGGGCATTGACGGCACTCGAGCCGCCGACAACCTTACCTCTCGGCACCAGCATGGATTCGTTCTTTTGAGTCGCCCGGGCCAGGAAGCTCCAGCTGTGTTTGCTATCCGGACCAAACGTTCGGGGCCAAATGTCCGGGTCCTGGCCGTAGCCATATTTGATCTCCTCCGGCATCTGCTCGACATTCGGGTAGTCTGGGCCTGCTTCCAGTAACAGAACCGAGCGGTCTGGATCCTCCGTAAGTCTCGCAGCCAGGATAGCGCCGGCGGACCCAGCTCCGACTATCACGTGGTCGTATCGCATATTCAAATCTCCCCTGAGAACCTCTCCTCCGCGCCAGGCACCGTCGATGCCATCCATACTTGCTCACCAGATATCGGTGACAATTTTGCCAGATCAAGTCCCGACAGGCCAAACCAACAGAACACCGACCCTTGCAGCTCGACTCCATAATCCTTTACTCACTACCAACAGCTCCGGAAGCGCGACACAAGTAGATCCAGCTCCCAGGCAATCGGAATAAAGCCAGTCTAGTCACAGTTTTCATTTCGTAGATGACGCAGGAAGACATCCGTTGTAGGTTAGGTTGATGCGATAATGTTGACTACAGGTGACGGCGGCCATACATCGTTGGCAAAGTTTGCCGGAGATTGTTGCCCGAGGGGGATTGACTTGAAAGACAACGCTCATTCGCTGTCGTGGAAACTATCCAGGTTCGGACCTGGAGAATTGAAACCTACGCTCAATCTGTATCGGACCGGCGCGCTTGTCGTCGCCGCCCTCTTGGGCGCGCTGCTTCTAGCCGCTTGCGACAGCCCGGCCATAGCCGAGCCGTCGCCGACGATTGCCGCCGCCGTGAAGGCGGAAACGGGACCGACTCCCACCACTGCCGAGCCAACTCCGACGACCGTGCCGACGGCGATGACACAATCGGAGGAGGCTCCAGCGGCTGCCGCACCCTCGAATCTGAAGTTCGACTTCCAAATCCAGCTTTATCAGGGAGAGGATGTCCTGGGAGGAGAAGAGATCAAGTTCTCCGAGCTATTCGGGCAGGGAAAGCCGGTGATATTGAACTTTTGGGCTGGCCTCTGCCCGCCTTGCCGCTTGGAGATGCCGGACTTCGACGAGTTCGCCAGCGAATACGAGAATGAAGTAGTGTTGTTCGGATTGGACGTAGGCACCTACGTGGGACTGGGATCTGCGGAGGATGGGAAGGCCCTGCTGGAAGAATTGGCGATCGGCTATCCGGCCGGCTCGACTACCGACGCGAGCGTTATCGCACAGTACGAAGTATTCGGGATGCCGGCCACACTGTTCATCAAGCCGGATGGAACCGTGTTCAATAGTTGGACCGGTATCCTCACGAAAGAGAAGCTAACCGAACTGGCGGAGGAGCTCTTGGAGGCGTCCGGAGAATAGGCGAGAATGCGCCGCGATGACATCGATACACAGGACCAGCGCGGGCGCTCAGCGGCGCCGTCGAGACCGAGATCTTGGGCGTTTTCATTACTTGTCACGGCGGCTCTGGTTGGAATCGGCTTGATACTGAGTGCGGCAATCAACCCTATTCTTGGCCGCCAGGTTCATTGGGATTGGGCCGCCGCTCTGGCAGCGGTTTCGTTCGTTTTTTTGACCTTAGCGATCCGACTACGCTGGGTGTGAGGAGGAGAACATTGGCAACACGGGACGCGAACGCCGGATTTCGATATTTCGCCGAGTCTCAGCTGTGGCGGGGCATCATCTTTCCAGGCGTTGTGGCGGTTGGAGCTCTGGCTATAGCGATACTGGCCGCGATTCTCAACGCAGGGTCCGGCGAAGTGGGCGGGCTAAACATCTTCGTCGAGACCCTGTCCGGCACGTCCTCGACGTTTGTGGGCGGCACTTTCTCAATCCTGCCCTTGGGATTCGCGTTCGTTGCCGGAATGGTGTCCACCTTCAACCCGTGCGGGTTCGCAATGCTGCCGGCCTATCTCGGACTCTACTTGCGCGTCAACGAACAAGAAGGCGCGAAAGCCACGCCGGCCCGGCGTCTCGGTAGGGCGCTGTTGGTAGGAGGCACGGTAACAGCCGGATTCGTCGTCCTCTTTGGCGTGACGGGCATCCTGTTCGGCAGCGGCGGTCGATTCCTGGTAAACATTTTCCCTTGGCTGGGACTGGCCATCGGCATCCTCCTGATCCTCACTGGTGCGTGGCTATCGAGCGGCGCCAAGCTATACAGCGGATTCGCGGTCCAAGCGGCCGGCCGAATCGGGACCCCCGGCGAGGTGGGTTTCCGCGGCTATTTTCTATTCGGGATAAGCTACGGTATCGCCTCTCTAAGCTGCACCCTTCCTATCTTCTTGGCGGTGGTGGGCAGCGTACTGGCAGTCGGCGGAATATTCGCGGCGTTGGGACAGTTCGTTCTCTACGCCCTCGGTATGGGCTTTTCCATTCTGGTATTGACTCTGGCCATTGCGCTCTTCAAAGGCGTCGTGGTTGGCGCAATACGGAAGGCCTTGCCCTACGCCCAGCCGGTGAGCGCCGGCTTCATGGTTATTGCCGGCACTTACATCGTGTATTACTGGCTCACTATCGGCGGACTACTCGCGAAGATCGCCTAACCCATCTGTCGTACCGCGGCTACAAAGCTCAGGATCAACCGATCCTGTACCTCTCGATCGACCGCAGGTTGAAGATGACCCCCAAACCAGGACGATCCGGTACCTTGATCTTCCCGTTTACCGCCACTAGTCGATTTTCCGGATCGACGATTCTCTCGAAGTTGTAGATATCTTCGTCCAAATGGAAGTACTCGACGGTGAGGCCATTCGGGACCGCCGCGACGAGGTGGACGTGCATATCGGCATTCCAATGGGGCGCCACCGGCAGGTCATGGGCA
This sequence comes from Chloroflexota bacterium, assembly GCA_965220775.1. Lineage (GTDB taxonomy): Bacteria > Chloroflexota > UBA6077 > FW602-bin22 > JBCLEL01. The sequence goes on along the minus strand of OZ244845.1, from coordinate 1,550,242 downwards.
TCGGCCAGGTGAGCTACCTTCATCCATTCGCTAACTCCACCCACGACGCCGGCGTCTGGTTGGAGAATCTGGGCGGCGCCGGCATCGATAATGTCGCGAAATCCCCAACGCGTAGCCTCGATTTCGCCTGTCGCGACCGGCATCGGAACTGAGGCAGCCACCTGGGCGCTATTCGGCAGCGCGTCTGGATAGGTTGGCTCTTCGAACCACCAGATGTCGTAGGGCGCGAACGAAGACGCGGCCCGTCGGGCCGTTGCAACGTCGTTGTAAGCATTGTTGGCGTCCAGCGCAAGCCTCGCTTTGGGGCCGATGACACCGCGCGCGACGCGAACGCGCTCGGTATCCTCCTCGACTGAGGCGCCGCCCACCTTGATCTTGAAATCTGTAAAACCTCGCTCCAGGTAGCGGCCCATCTCGCCTCTGATCTCATCGAGCGGATCGACATCCGAGCGGTAATAGCCGCCGCTCGCGTAGGCGGGAACTTCGTCGCGATGTGCTCCGAGAAGGCGGTAGAGCGGCTCGTCATAGAGCTTGCCGCGGGCATCCCAAACCGCCAAGTCTACTGCGCTTATTGCCCTCAGCATTGCGCCGCGCCGGCCGATCAGCAGACTCTCTTTAAACATTCGCTCCCAGATTCGCTCGCTGTAGCGGGCGTCCTGGCCGATGATAATTTCAGCCAGGACCGAGTCGATGCAAGCCTGTACGACGCGACCGCCAACAGTCCCAACATACGTGTATCCAACGCCTTCTACGCCGGCATCAGTCTCCAGCCATACCAGGACAAACTCCCGTACGCGCAACATCCGCGTGGATATAGCGGTAGGTCGTTCGACCGGAATTGCAACCGTGGCTGTACGAACTTGCTTGATCTTCATTGCGGCGGCCCCTGTGGATGAATGGGCAGCATATTAACACAGGGCCGGATGGCATCCAGGAAGGCACGCCGCGTATCCCGATACGGGGCCGGAATCCGAGGGTGGCATGGGCAGCGCAACTTTCAAACGTTGGTGTGCCGGCGGCAACCGGCGTGAGCGATTCCTATGTCACTCCGGCGGATTCTCGCCGAGGGCGGCAACCAGCATCTCGACAACCTGTTCATCCGGTTCGGCGTTTGCCCGGCCGCTACCTGCCTCGGGTTCATCGGCTCGATCGGCGAGCAAGTCTAGCACCGCCGAAACAGACTCGGTAATTCGGCGTTCGCGCTTCCGAGCTTCTCTAAATTTGATCTTCTCGTCTCCGATTTGACGCTCCAATCCCTGTCGTTGTTGGATCAGGTGCCTCAATTGCGATTCCAAACTACCCATCCGCCTGCGTACCGCCTTTAGCTCGGCCTCTACTTCGAGAAGACGATTGCTGCGATCGAGCAGCTGAACCGTAAGATCGGAAACGTCGTCGAATGTTTGATCGAGCCGCTCCTCCAGAACACTCTGGACCTCCCGCCTGTCGTTTTGACTGGTTAGTTCGCGGGTGAGTTGGCTCAGCCGGCGGGAGTTGGCATTGTTGAGATCGCGCAGCGCGGCCAATTGCGCCTCGTTACTCGCCATCTGAGCCGCCAACTCTTCTACTCGTCTTGCGCCCTCTCTGAATTTCATCTTCGGTTATTCCGAATACCACTGCGGTGGGTTTGCGTCGCCGGCGGTCCAGATCTTCGCTAGCTCGACGCCGTGACGCTGAGTGTTCTCAAAGATCGAGCCGACTGAATCGGATAACGCGTCGGATCGGATCTCCAGATCGCTCAGTGTTTGCTCGAAGGCCGACCGGGCCGCTCGAACACTGCGCCGGCTCGGCGACAGTTCCGATGAGTCGAAACGCCAACCCGTACCTCCGTCGGCAAGTCGGCTCGGGACAAAGCATGACCAATCGCTCAGCACCGCCGCCAACGTCTCCGGCGGCATCACCCGATTGCGGTTGGCCAGTCGATGCAACCGCCGAAACGGTAGCGCTGGGCGGCCGGCCGCTAGTACGCAGGCCACGGCCCGGAACGAAGTCGCTGCGCGCCGGTGCGCCGATTCGCCGGGGCGGCGTGATTCCGACGCCAGCCCCAAATCCGCTGAGTCTAGGTCGATTGCGAGTCCGTAATGGCCCTCCGACCTGAGCCTCGTGAGTTGAAGACGCGAGCCCACTAAAATCGGTAGCGCCTGGAAAAGGTGTGCCAAGCCAAAAATACCTCCCGACTTGCCGTCAATCCACCCCGACAGCTCGCTCTGTTCCCCCAAGTTGAGATCTGGATGCAAGATAATCTCCGCCGGATCTGGCTTTGACGGGAAAAAGTTGCGGTCGCGCCGGCGGATGGGCAGGGTGCCGGTCATCAGTCGATGGTAGTCCAGCGCGCACACGTAGCTGCCTGCGCGCCGCATCGAGTCGTTCTCGCGGATTATCTCGCGCAAATGGGCTAGGTCTTCGCCGGCCCGAGGCGACAACGCGACCTCCGCGTATCGAGGATCGGCGGATGGTGCGCCAGCCGCGGACAGTACCGGAACCTGGGACCTCAATCGCCAACGTAAACCGATACCGCCTTTCGCCTCTACCGCGACCGGCTGGAACTTTTTCCGTGACAGCAACTCACTGTGCAACGCAGCAAGATACTCTCTCTGACGGCCGGCAACTACGTTCGCTCCAAGGCCCCGTTTCAGCAAGTCTTCGATGTGGACCGACTCGCCTGGCGGGAGATTGAACTGAGCTTCTATCGACCGCCACGCCGACCGGATGGACTTTACGACTTTCGCGTCCAAGCCAATCGCTGTTCTGGCTTCGGCCTTCGGCTTCTTCTTGACGACATTAAATGCAATGCCGGCTCGCCGAATCGCCGCCTTGCCGGTCGCCGCCCGATTCATCTTCTTAGCTCTTCCTTCGAATGTCTGACTTGTCGAACTGCGAGTCGACTGACCACTGCCGACGCTCCCAAGTTTGGCCGCCCACTCTATCTCAGCTTCACGCAGATATGTGTGCGTCAACCAGGCGATTTGCAGGGGCTTGTCGAACTACGCCGCTAAATACCCTGTTCGACTATATCCCACCCAACCTAGTAATACAGACGTTGGAGCAGGTCGCGGTCTTTCTCGTACTGCGCCCGCAGTTCGCGAGTAGTCGAGTCGCCGGTCGCTTCGGCTGAGGCGACATCCCACCAGACGCCGGCCGCCGGCAGGTACCGGTGCTTCTCGACCTCGGCCACGATGACGCAAGTTCGCGCCTCGTCTCTCGCCTCGCGCAGCGCCTGGCGAAGCTCTTCCGGGGTCTCCACGTGCCATGAGCGTGCGCCCATACTCTCGGCGTTCTTGGCGAAGTCGATCGAGAGATACTCTCCCTCTAGCCGATTGAGGTTGGCGTCGCGGGCACGAAACTCATTGCCGAAGCTATGGCCGACCTTACCCATTTGGAGCTGTCGAATCACTTGGTATCCGTGGTTATCCGCCACCACCACCGTCACCTTGAGACCCTCTTGAACGGCTGTCACAATCTCCATCGGATTCATCAGATAGGTTCCGTCGCCAATGAACACGATGACTTCACCATCCGGCTGTGTCATCCGGACACCTAGGCCAGCCGACAGTTCGTACCCCATGCAAGAGTAGCCGAACTCGATGTGGGCGGTCCGCCCGTCGCTGCAGTCCCAGATCTTGTGAACGTCCCCTGGCGGTCCGCCGGCGGCCGCGACCACGACGTCGCCGTCCGTCGCCTCTTCATTTAGCACCTCCAAGAGCTGTCCTTGGCTCATCGCCTCGCCGGGCACCTGCTGATAGACTTCCTCGGTCAGCTGCGTTTCCCAGGCTGTTTTGGCCGAGATTGCCTCGCGGACATACGCCTGGTCGGGCTGAATACCGGCTGCTCGCGCCGCCGCGGCCAACGCACTTATCGCTTCGCGCGCATCCGCAATGATTGGCAGCGCGCCCAACTTGTGGGCATCTTGATCACCCACGTTGATGCTTATGAACTTGACATCGGCGTGTTGAAACAGCGACCGGGAGCCGGTTGCGAAGTCGCCCATCCGGGCCCCTATCGAGATGACCAGGTCGGCTTGACCGGCAATCTTGGCCGCGCTCGGCGTGCCGGTGACGCCGACGCCACCAAGCAATAGGTCCGATCGGCTCTGGATAGCGCCCTTGCCGCCATGCGTCTCGCCGACCGGTACTCCGAACTCTTCCGAGAGCTCCGCAAGCTCTTTCCACGCCTCGGAATAGTGCACACCCCCGCCGGCGATAATCATGGGCCGATCGGCCGCTTTTAGCAGAGCTACCGCCTCGGAGATTCGCTTGGGGTCCGGCAGCCGGCGCTCGACCCGCCAAGTGCGTTCCTCGAAGAATTGTAGCGGGTAATCGTAAGCGTGCGCCTGGACGTCCTGCGGCAGCGCCAAGGTTACGGCGCCGGCGTCGGCGGGACTCGTGAGGACTCGCATCGCCTCCGGCAATGCTGTCAACAGCTGCTCGGGACGGCTTACTCGGTCGAAGAATCGACTGATCGGCCGGAAGCAATCGTTCACGCTTACGTCGGCCGAGATCGGATGCTCCAGCTGCTGAAGAACCGGCCCCTGGTGCCGGGTGGCATAGTAATCGGAAGGCAACAGCAGAACTGGCAGGCGATTGAGCGTCGCCGTCGCCGCGCCGGACAACATGTTCGTTGCGCCTGGACCGATGGATGATGTACAAGCGAGCGTCGCCAGCCGGAGGTTTGCTTTGGCGAACCCAATAGCTGTATGGACCATCGACTGCTCGTTGCACGGCTGGTAATAAGGCAGGTCTTGCCCATACTCGATCAGGGCCTGTCCAAGTCCGGCGACGTTGCCGTGTCCGAAGATCCCAAATATCCCGGGAATGAGCCGGCGGGTCCCTCCATCCCGCTCGCTATACTGCACCTGAAGATACTTCACGAGCGCCTGCGCCATGGTTAGACGGATGGTGTCCCTTCTCATTATTCGATCTCCTCGACTGTATTTCGCCGTGACAGAATGCGCGTCCCAAGGCCTGCTTAATCTTGGTATCCATATATAGCACAATTCATTGGCGGCCGGCTGCGCGTACCGCTCGCCCGACGCAGGTGCAGCGAGAACCCAAGAAAGTCTATTTCGACGCTCATCACTCGCCCTCCTCGCCATTCCCACGGAGCCGGGAATTCGAAGAAGCACGGACAGCGCTGGTGCTTGTCCCCAGCCAGGGGCCCGGCGTCCGGCCGTGTTCATTTGTCTATATCTAGCCTCCGCGAGGACCCAGGCGATTCCGGCGATCGAAGAGGTGCCCCATACTCCGATACAGGGCCGATATTCAGAAACCTCACATCCCAGAGCGCCTCGCTTCGGAATCCTGGATACGTTGCGAGTCAAGTTGTTCTCCTCTTCCGCAAAAAATACCGTGGTATAATCTGCTCACCGCATTCCGCTACTCGGAGTGTCGATTTTGTTGCCTCGGGTCTAGACTGAAGGGCGTCACGCTCGTACTTGGAGTCGCAGTCATGTGGTCCCCGATAGATGCCCTGCTCGGTCTGTTCTCACACGACATAGGGATTGACCTTGGAACAGCCAACACTCTAGTCACCGTTCGGGGACAGGGTATCGTCATCAACGAACCGTCGGTCGTGGCGATGAACGCCAAGACCAAGGCCGTCCTTCAGGTCGGCGCGGAAGCCAAGAGGATGGTGGGCCGGACACCTTCGAACGTCATTGCGGTCAGGCCATTGAAAGACGGCGTGATCAGCGATTTCGACGTGACCGAGCAGATGCTCAAGTACTTCATTGGCAAAGTACATCAGCAGTTGGGCATGATCGCCAAACCCAGAGTAGTTATCGGTATTCCCAGCGGAACTACCGAAGTTGAGAAAATGGCGGTTGACGACGCTGCACTCAGCGCCGGCGCTCGCAGGGCACATTTGATAGAAGAGCCGATGGCCGCGGCGATTGGGGCCGGCCTTCCCGTCACCGAACCCGCCGGCTCGATGGTTGTGGACATCGGCGGCGGCACCACCGAGGTCGCCGTCATCGCGCTTGGCGGTATCGTCGTTAGCTCATCGATTCGCATCGCCGGCGATGAGATGGACCAGGACATTATCAACTACTCCCGGCAAAAATATAATCTGCTAATCGGTGAACGCATGGCCGAAGAGATCAAGATAGCGGCAGGTTCTGCATTTCCACTGCCCGAGGAGCGAATGGTCACGTTGCGGGGACGTGATTTGGTGACCGGGCTTCCTCGCGCCATCGACGTCAGCAGCGTCGAGGTGAGAGATGCGATCTCAGGGTCAGTCGGCTCCATCGTCGAGGCGGTCCGAACAACCATCGAAGAGACACCGCCAGAGCTTGTCGCCGATCTTATGGCCCACGGCATCGCACTCGCCGGCGGCGGCGCTCTACTCCAAGGTATTGACCGGCGTCTGAGTAGTGAGACCAAGATGCGCGTATACGTGGCAGACGATCCCCTCACCTGTGTTGTCCGCGGTACAGGTGAGTCATTGGAAGAGATCGAAATCCTTCAAAAAGTTGAAGTGCCGGTCCAGTTCGCACATCCGCTGCGCTGACCTGAGGCCGGCGTCTGCGGAGAGCGCCGCATGCTGATCCGCCTGGTTTACCTGATATTCATGTTGGCTGTTTCCGTTCTTGCGCTGAGCTTCGCCAGGAGCGCGGGATACACTGCCCTCGAAATCAGCATTTTCCAACTAATCGGCCCCGCACAGTTGAGCGTCGCAGGTCCGGTCCAATCAATAACCGGGGCCAGCGGCGCGCTGCAAAGCGTCGCCGAACTGCGTGAAGAGAATCAGCGCTTGCGTGCCGAAGTCGAACGCCTCAGCATGGAAAACGCCCGGCTGCTTTACCTTGAGCGTGAGGTCGAGCAGCTGCAGGCAAGGTTAGGCCTCCGCGAGGCGCGGCCCGACTACCAGTGGATCGGCGCCAAGATTGTCGCGTTCGATTCCGGCGACCTAGTACAGTCGATCGTCTTGGACAGAGGGTCGATGCACGGCTTGGAAGTCGGGATGACAGTGATGACACCGCGCGGGCTGGTCGGTCAGATCATCCGGGTCAGCTCAACCGTTTCGAAAGCGCTAATGATTACCGACGTGGGCGCCTCGACCAATGGGGTTGTATTGAGTTCGCGCGCGCGGGGTATCGTCGTTGGATCGCGGACAGGCCGGCTGATCATGAAGTTTGTGCCGCAGGGTCACGAGATTCGGCCCGGCGATCTGGTAGTGACATCCGGTTTGGGCGGAGTGTTTCCTGAAGGCATTATCATTGGCCGGGTGATCGGCGTTCGACAACGTGATATCGACATGTTTCAGGAGGCCACTATTGAGCCGGCTGTCGAATTCGACCGCCTCGAGTCGGTGTTGGTGGTTACCAATCATCTGCCTATCCAGTTGGATTGAGGTGTCCGCATCTGCTTCAGGGTAGGGCCGCAGCCCAGTCTTACAGCCAGTTGGATCTGCGAATAGGATCGCCAATAGTGCCGATGAGTTACGCGAGGAAGTTCCGATAACTCCTCTTTACGTATCGTTGCCGCTTATGTTCCTCGCGGCGTTGTCTCAAGCGACGGTACTTCCCTACCTAAAAGTGCTTGGTTTGAGAATCGACTTGGTGATGATACTGGTCGTTTGCTGGATATTGATCAAGGACGTAGATGATGGGGTCGTCTGGGCGATCCTTGGCGGCATTTTCTTGGACCTGATGTCGTTGGCGCCGTTTGGGACTTACATATTCGCGTTGGTGCCAGTCGTCGCGTTGGCCGGTTTCTTCAAGGTCTTGATACCTGCTTACCACTCCCTTCTGCCATTTGCGGTAATTCCGGTTGCGAGCATCCTCTACAATCTCACTGCCAATCTGGTATTGGTCATATTCGGAGCACCCGGCGAATGGCCGGCCACCGTAGCGTTGGTCGTGCTTCCCGCTACCTTGGTTGACTCGGTCGCCGGGTTGCTCATCTTCTGGCTGATTAACTTCGTCCGAAATCAGTTCATCGCCGACGCAGCATATTAGGGTGTGTCGTTTCGGTACGGGAAAAGATGGTTCCGGTCATCTGTTGAGCTGCCGTCCAATTGGCGGTCCGGCCACAGCACCCACTCTGATCTATGGGTGCGTAGAAAGATGTCTGCCGTCACCGAATTCGTCAAGCCGGTGGAGCCGGGAAACCAGATACTCCACATATGAGAACGCCTCGCGGCGTCATTATTTCGAACGAAACTACACAAACTCTGCGAATCAACGACTTGGTGGAGGGATTCACGAACCGTTATCCTGTTCATGGGCCGGCTCGATGCGATTGAAGATCGATTCGATCGGAAGGAGCGTACGCTCGACCTAATTGGGCGCAACCCCGGCTGACTCGGACGTGTAAGTTGAAAATGTCAACACAACTTGGCTGTACCCCATAATTTGAACGAATGAGCTGGATAGGTATAGACGCAAGCCGGGCCGACCTGAGCATCAGGACCGGCACCGAGAACTACTCCCGGCAGGTCATCGACCACTTGCTCCGGCTAAACACCCGCCATCGCATCACGCTCTACTTCAACTCCTCGGAGCCGCCGCGAGATTTCGCGGACCGTGCCGAGTGTCGATGTATGCCCAGCCCCAGGTTTTGGACCCACGGCCGGCTGTCCTTGGAGATGCTCAATAATCCGCCTGACCTGCTCTTCGTACCGTCCCACGTCCTGCCGCTGATCCATCCTCAGCGCACCGCCGTCACTATCCACGACGTAGGCTATCTCTATGTTCCGGGCGCTTATAGTTGGACCGACTGGTGGTATCTGCGATTGTCGACGCTCTGGAACCTACGGAGGGCCAAGGTCGTGATTGTCGACTCTCACGCAACCGCCGGCGACGTGGGGCGAGTATCTGGCCGGACCGCTTCGACGCCGTGCACCGTCCACTTGGGAGTGGAGCCGCGCTTCTCGCCGGCGGCAAGGTCGGAGAGCGAGCGAGTACGCTCACGACTCGGGCTACCCGAGCGGTATTTTCTGTACGTCGGCACTATCCAGATGCGCAAGAACCTGATCAACCTGCTGAGCGGATACAAGCTTGCCTTGGCTGAAGATCCGGCGCTGCCGGCCCTGGTTTTGGCCGGCGAAGACGGCTATCGAGCCTCTGAGATTAGGTCCCGGGCCCAAAGCCTGGACCTAGGTCCAAAGGTCAAATTCATCGGTTACACTCCCGATGTTCTGATGCCTGGGCTGATTGCCGGCGCGGTCGGGCTTGTCTTGGTATCGTGGTACGAAGGATTCGGACTGCCGGCGCTGGAAGCGATGGCCTGCGGCACTCCGGTCGTCGCGTCGAACACCACCTCGCTGCCGGAAGTGGTTGGCGATGCCGGACTGATGGTGCCTCCGCACGACACGGCGGCCATCGGGCGAAGCTTGATCCAACTCACTTCAGATCCGACCCTGCGCGAAGAGCTGGCCGATAGGGGATTGCGCCGGGCCGGCCGGTTCACCTGGCGGCGCTGTGCCGAGGAGACTTTGGCCGCCCTGGAGGATGCGCTCGTCTGTTAGATCGGCCGCTCGCGCCGGACCTCGACCGCGACCGAGCCCGTCGCGTTCCCTTTCATCGGTGCCGAAGGCTTGCTCAGGCGCACTAGAACCCACTCCGCCGGAGTCTCCGTCAGCAGAGATTGAGCAATATGCTCGGCGACTGCCTCGATGAGATTACGTGCGGGGCCCTCGACTATGGTGCCGACAATCCTCTGGACTTCCGAGTAGTTGGCCGTATCGTTTAAGTTGTCGCTGATCCCAGCCTTGGTGAGATCCAGGCCGATCTCCACGTCTACCGTGAACCGCTGCCCCAGAACCTTTTCCTCCGGATGGACGCCGTGGTAGCCGTAGAACGTTAGACCGCTGATTACTATCTTGTCGCGATTCAACGGACCGTAGGCTGTCCCGATTGTCTGACTAGTCGCCAGAACTCCTCACGCTGCGAGTCGTCGTCCTTCAGTACCCCTCGATAGGTTGAAGTCGTCATTACCGCGTCCGGCTTGTGCACCCCTCGCATCGCGATGCACATATGGGTCGCCTCGGTAACCACAGCCGCGCCGGCGCAGGTCAATCCCTCGCATAGCACGTCGGCGACCTGGTTGGTCAGTCGTTCCTGCAACTGCGGCCGCCGGGCCAGAATATCGACGATCCGCGCTAGTTTGCTGAGTCCGACGACTCGTCCGGCCGCTACGTAGCCCACGTGGGCCACCCCATAGAACGGCAACAGGTGATGCTCGCACAGACTGTAAAACGGTATGTCCCCCAGTACTATTAGCCCGTTGTAGCCTTCTTCGAAACCGACCGACAGCTCGGCGACCGGGTCTTGCGACAATCCGCTGAAAAGCTCGCCAAACATCTCGCCAACCCGGTCCGGCGTGTACAGCAGTCCCTCTCTAGCCGGATCGTCGCCGATGGCCATCAGGATCTCTTTCACTGCACGCGCGATTCGCTCCCGGTCGACTCGTGTCTCTATTCTGGTTAGTGTAGTAGCTTGCTCCAAACTATTCTCCTGGCTCGCAGACAGCGTCTGAATGTGCCGAACCAGATCCTCGTCTCCGGCGGCGAACAACCGTCCGCCTGCTCTGGTCCAGCTAGCTAGCCGTACCAATTATACTGCGCGCCGGAATCTTCCATCGTTGCAAGTTGGCGATCCGTGCGGCAATCCACAGAAAAACAGTACGGTGGACGCCTAGCCGGCCCTAGGATCAGACCCAGGTTGGTCGCCGTCATTCTACCAATCGCAAGCCGGCATCTCCGGTTGACGATGTTCTCAGACTCCGCATTTGACTACTCGGCTTATACCCTATAATCCGAAGGGTAGGAGGTAGATCGTGGCTACATTGACGGATGAGATTGCCGCTTACGAAGATATGCGGAACGGCCTTGAAGCCCAACACTTCGGGGAATGGGTAGTTTTCCATAACAAGGAATTGATTGGAACCTACAAAGAGTTTGAGGAGGCAGCTAGTGACGCAACCGAGCGCTTTGGTCGCGGCCCGTACTTGATCAGGCAGGTCGGCACCCCACCCGTGAGACTGCCTGCTTCCGTGCAATATCGGAGAATTGATGCCAAGGGTTGATTGCGGTTTCGACGACCCTAATGGGTTGATGCTGCACGGCCCAACCCTTTACGTGATGATTGGCTTTGATGACGGCTTCCGGGTTGGCTTGAGCGACCGACCCGATCTGCCAACGAATCAGCTGCCGGCTCTGGTCGATACTGGGGCATACGAAAGTTGCATTGACTCGGCCCTTGCTATGACTCTGGACCTGCCGATTGTCGACCGACGGTTGGTCGCGGGCATCAGTGGACCAGATGAGGTTAACGTGCACTTGGCGCAGATACACATACCAAACCTCAATGTCAACATCCTGGGCCCCCTTGTCGGTATTCATCTAACTGCCGGTGGACAGCCACACTACGCGTTAATCGGCAGAACCTTCTTACGCAATTTCGAAATGACATACGACGGAAAATCGGGTGCTGTTACGATTCGCGCCGAGTAGCGGGTTACAAGCTTTCTCGTGTTCCTCCCTCTATCGCTAAACTCTGAAGGAGCAGACACGAACATGCGCCTGGAATAAACTCGTGTCGGATGCCTTTTGACTCCTGAGAGACAACGGCCCGAACAGTACACGTTGCATTTTGCACAAAGCGTGCTTGCGTAGGCTAGTGCCCAAGACTGACACATCGAGGAGCGAGGTCCTCCCGCCGCCCTCAACTGGATAGGATTTGAGCTTGACCCGCACCCTGAAACGGGCAGGAATGCGGGCGCTCCTTCCTTAAGCAACCAATCAGCAATTCGCCGGCGTCAACGACGAATATCTGGTAAAATCAGTCCAGAAGAACAAATGTACGCTAACGACAGCCCAAACCGCAAATACGAAATTGCAAAACAAATCCCCGCCGTTCAGGTAGGGGTCCATACCTGCCGGAAAAAACTAATTTTTGCAAAACAAACTCGGCTGCGTACAAGAAATGGTCCGTATCCACCGGAAAAAGCGAGCTTTTTTGCAAAACAAATGCCGGCCGGACCGCAGCCCTCCTATCTCCCTTATGGAGATGAAACAGGGTGCGCCTGTCCTAGCCCACGCTCCGGCGCCAGGCTACCATCTCCGCCGCGGCGACGGCCGCCTCCTTGCCTTTGTTGAACTTGTCGTCGCGCGCTCGTTCTTCCGCATGCCCGATGTCAGTGACTGGCAGCACCTCGTTGATGATGGGTACCTTCCGCTCCAGGCTCAGTCGAGAGAGCCCGTCGTAGACCTGCTGAGTGATCATGTCGGCGTGGCCGGTCTCGCGGGTGAGCCGGCCGGTAACCTGTTGTGCAGACCAGCCCTGGGCACCGCGTGCGACGACGCGTTCGCGCAGGCTGGCGTCACGATCTAGGCGGAAGCATTTCTCTTCAGCTCCCGAGCGACTGACGATGGCGCGCGATCCAGATCTGCAGCGATCTGCCGGAGCGAACAGCCGGCGGTTCGTAGTCGAGCGATCTCACATCGTTCTTCAATGGAGATCTGATTGTATTGAAATCCCACGGCAACACCTCGATAAAGTGTTGCACTTCGTTTGTGAACTTAGGCTTTTTCTACGTAGAATCGTTTTCGAGGAGAGAAGGTATGCGACGGAGACTATCAGGGCTAGTGGGAGTTTTGCTCGTTATCTTGTTAGCAACCTCGCCGGCGAGTAGTGCTACTAAATAGCGGGCCTCCACCTGATTTATGGGGACGGACCGACCACGAGGGGAAGTACGTCTTCAAGTGGCGGAAAATCAAATCAGAGGGTGGGAAGGTCATTAGGGGACCAGAAATCACAATAAATGGCACTGCCTGGCTGGACGTAGATGTGGACGCTATCCGCCAGCCCTCTGATCCCGTAGTTCCCGATCAAGCTATCGTCTTCTCCCCTTATGGCATGAGGAGCCCCAATGACCTGCCACGCTCGATTACTATCCACGTCTTTATCGGCATCGATCCCCCCACCGGTGGAGGCTGCGTAGTCATTCCTTATCCAGTGACGGAGGATAAGCTAACTGTTGATATTCGAGCCACCTTGTACTCCGACGCGCACCTTGCTGCGCGAGATTCCCTCCTGAAATGGCCAGTAGCAGATGGGCACTTCTTCAAAGAAGCTGCAGTAAGTGATGTTGATCTCTACGATTTTCCTAGTCATTACCAAAGGTGCGACGGCGGCTTTACAGTGACCAACGCTGATGGCATCCCCTTTTGGGACACCTGGAAACGGTTGGGATTAGAGAACGTTGGTTATCCGATATCTCATAGGTTTATGTGGCGAGGATTCGTAAATCAGGCGTTTCAAAAGGTGATCATGCAATGGCAACCCGGAAAGGGGGTGGTTTTTGTTAACATCTTCGGTGAGTTGCACCCCACAGGCCGGGATGGCTGGCTACGGAAACGCTTCGCTACTCCGTATCAAATGCCTGCTTCGTTGGACGCCGACATGAGCCGCGAAGAGAGACAAAGCGTTCGGCTTGCGCTACTGAATGCTAACCCAGCGATAAAAAGGCGTTACTTTGCCGCCTCTAACCCGTTACTGCAGTATGGACTGCCGACATCGAGGGTAGAAGATATGGGCAATCACTACGCCATCCGTACACAAAAAACCGTCTTTCAACAATGGAAGGAAGACGTGCCCTGGGCCAAGGCTGGCGAGGTGACACTTGCTAATGGAGGAGATATCGCCATGAGATTCAGGACCTGTGAGTGGCGGATCAAGCGAGTATATTGCACATACTTGTTTTTCTCCGAAGACGTGGCAGTACGGAGGGACCGGCCCCCAGATGCGCTGTTCCCTCTGCCGGTCTCGATGCTCTCCCATCCATAACGCGGCACTATAGAGGAGTTCCCAGGAGTGATGATTACAGACCCAACGGTCCTTGTCGCTGACAGGGGTGGCAAGCACCGCACATCTAACCTAGCTACTTGGATGCCCATCTTAGAGCACCGTACGGGGACTAGGGTACTGTCCGGAACCGTTTCGTAGAGCGTCACTGCTAGGGGGGACTCGAAATGCTACGGCGGATCTTATCGACTATATTGGCGATAGCTTGCGGCTCACTCGCTATAGTCCCAGCGTATGCCCATGACGATGGTGTTGCAACGCTAAGCGGAACCTTTTGGATCGATGAGAATTTGGACGGGATACGCCAGCCGGATGAGCCGGCGGCGCCCGGCGCCACGGCGAATGTGGATAATATGGGTTCGTTTGGCCGCTGGCGTGATCCATTCCACGCGATAAGGGCCAACGATCAGGGCGAATTCAACTATCCTTGGAGGATAATACGTCCTCCTCCTACATGGAAGTATGTCATATATGAATTTTACTCGAAGCCTGGCGTGGAGCCTGTAACGCATAACGGGAGAACATATACTCACTTTGGATGTGCACACTTTTTTGCTCCGCCAGGAATCACCAAAGTAACTGTGAATATTCGCTTGCTCCCAGCCCGGCAATATGAGTTAAGAGCCATGGATTGGCCAATATCCGATGGACACTTCTTTGGACAAGCTGTTGATGAGCGTTATCGAGGTTGCGACGAGGGCTTTGCGGTGACTAATGCTGATGGCATCCCCTTCTGGGACACCTGGCAACTTTTAGGCTTAGAAGACATTGGCTATCCTGTATCCCATAGATACCGATGGCGGGGACTTGTCACTCAAGTCTTTCAAAAGGCGATTATGCAGTGGCAGCCGGGCAAGGGAGTGTTCTTCGTGAACGTGTTTGATGAATTACATGATGCCGGCGGGGATCACTGGCTGGACACGTTCTTCGCGATTCCGCCTCAAGTATCTTCTTCGTTCGACGGTGCCCTTCCAGAGCATATACAGGGGGAACTTCGGGAGATATATCGGAAGCAAATAAAGGATGCCCAGCTCGCGTTGTTGGATGCTAACCCGGCGATAAAGGAGAGCTACTTCGCTGCGCCAGATCCACTGCAGCAGTACGGACTACCAACGTCCCGGGTGGAGGATATGGGTAATCACTACGCTATCCGTACACAGAAGACCGTCTTTCAACAGTGGAAGGAGGATGTTTCTTGGGCAAAGGCCGGCGAGGTGACGACTGCAAATGGGGGAGATATTGCCAAAAGATTCCACTGGCACACATACCACTTCAACGAGGAAGGGAGGGTTGTCTACCGCAGTAACTATCTGTTTTTCGCCGCGCTTGAGGGTTTGTACCAGCCGCCAGTGCCGACATTTCCCCAACACTCCTCCCTAGTTCATTGCGATCAGTCTACCAACCGGCCCGCTTGGTGGGGGCGAGAGTGCCCTAGGTCGGGGTAGCCGGGGTCAGCAGAGGCTATTCCCTAGATGCGCCATGAGGGCGACCGCCTATGATCGGTCACCCTCACTCTTTCTTGTACGTACATAGTAGGCCGAAACAAAAATACAAAACAAACTGCCGGCCGGATACGTGCCAGCTTAGCAGCGGCATCCGTTCGAGCCCGCCGGTCAGTGTAGGACCGAGGAGAATCACCAGCCAAATACAAGAAATGCAAAACAAATTCCCAGGCCGGCTGGCGGTGCCGGCCCGGGCCGCTGTCCTGGCTAGGTGATGCTGGCGCCTCATCCGAGAGCCTAGGTTGAACTATTGCTTCCCGTGACCGTCTTAACTAGCCCACCTTCCGGCGCCAGGCTACCATCTCCGCCGCGGCGACGGCCGCCTCCTTGCCCTTGTTGAAATTGTCGTCGCGCGCCCGTTCCTCCGCATGCCGGATGTCGGTGACCGGCAGAACCTCATTAATGATGGGGACGTTCCGCTCCAGGCTCAGTCGAGAGAGCCCGTCGTAGACCTGCTGTGTAATCATTGCAGCATGGCTGGTCTCTCCCTCAAGGATCACGCCCAGACAAATGACCGCGTCATAGGTCCTTCCGGAGTCCAGCATGTAGTTGACCGCGAAGGGCAACTCGAGCGAACCCGGAATGGTGTGCTGCTCGATGTCCTTGCATTCAAGCCGTTCGAGATACTCGCAGCAGCCTCTTGACAGTCCCTCAACGACGCTTGGGTGCCACTTGGACTTCAACAGCAGAACCCGCGAGTCGGGTATCGATGGTACTCCGGCTATGTCCACTTCGGTTTTCATTTCGTCCCTCCTATTGTGCTCAGTCGCGAATAGTAAAATCCGCCTCGCCGCAATCTCGATATCTTCCTTGATTCTAGCTGCTGAATTCTCGAATCAGTGGGGCCAAGCGCCGCGTATCGGCACGAGCGCGCCACCGACCCATCTTGCCGGCTGGCGCACTTCAGCGCCGGCCGGAGGAACCTGGAACGACGCAGCGAGGGACGCACAATATTAGTTGTAAAATTTCGGCCCTTGCGTGAAAATCTCCCTATGCTTGGCGGGCCGGAGCGGCTAGGCCGCGGTTGGCGGCAACAGAGGGTTGTTGATTCAAACCACAATGAAGATCGAGCTGAGGCTGCACGGCGATTTTCGAAAGTACGTAGGAGGCTCCCACGATACTCTCAACCTCGAAATTGCCGACGGAACTACTATCAACGACGTCCTGGAGCAGTTGGGAGTCGAGGACAGAGATTTCTGGATGAGCGCGGTGAACCGCGACGTCGCCGAACGCGAGGCGGTGCTCCACGATGGCGATAGGGTTGAGTTTTTTGGTCCGGTCGCCGGCGGTGCATTCTTTCATCAGCAAACTTAAGTCGAACTCGGAGGTAGGGTATGGCTAACGGTTACACCGGCAAGATACTGAGGGTTGATCTGTCCGACGGAAGCATGTGGACAGAGGAGCACGACGACGCCTTCTATCGGCGCTATTTCGGCGGGAGGGCCCTCGTCGCATATTACCTACTGCGTGAGACGGAGCCAGGAACCGATCCTCTAGGCCCCGACAATCTCTTGATCTTCGCGCCAGGGGTCGTAACAGGCACCAGCGTATCTGGAAATGGGCGCAACGGTGTCGGTGCTCTCAGCCCACTTACTGGCGGGTTTGGCAACGCCGAGGCCGGCGGTTTTTGGGGCGCGGAGCTCAAGCGCTCCGGATTCGACGCGATCGTAGTTCGCGGAATGGCGGCCAAGCCTACCTATCTTTGGATCAAAGAGGGTGTGGCCGAGTTGCGCGATGCCTCCCATCTCTGGGGCAAGACGACCGGAGAGACCGAAGAGATCCTCTTCGAAGATCACAATGATCGAAATCTCAAGACCTGTCTGATCGGGCAAGGAGGCGAGAATCTTGTCCGAGTCGCGTCGATCATAAATGACCGCAATCGCTCGGCCGGCCGCACTGGCTTGGGCGCGGTGATGGGCTCGAAAATGCTCAAAGGAATTGCCGTCAAGGCGCGAGGCCAGTTGCCGACCGCCGATCCAAAGAGCATTCTCGCGATCCAGAAGTGGATGACTAAGAATCTCGATCTGACCTCCCTGCTCCACGATACCGGCACCGCCGGCCACCTGCGCTCGCTGAGCGCGGCCGGAGGACTGCCCACCTACAATTTCCAGGAGGGCACCTTCGCCGGCGATGACAAGATCAGCGGTCAGACGATGCGCGATACCATCTTGGTTAAGCGGGAAACTTGCTACGCCTGCGCGGTTCGCTGCAAGCGTGTAGTAGAAGTGAAGGATGACTACCAGGTCGATCCGGCCTACGGCGGACCCGAGTATGAGTCGCTCTCAGCGATGGGTAATCTCAACGGAGTGGACAACCTACATGCCCTGGCCAAGGCCAATGAAATGTGCGCGGCCTACGGGATGGACACGATAGGAGTCGGCGCGGTAATAGCCTGGGCGTTGGAATGCGCCGAGAAGGGCTTGATCACCGAGGAAGACACCGACGGCTTAAAGCTGGAATGGGGCAACGCCAAACTGCTGCTCCAGCTTGTCGATATGATCGCTCATCGCGAGGGATTCGGCGACGTGCTGGCCGATGGCGCCGTCCGGGCCTCTCACCGAATCGGTCGAGGCAGCGAACAGTATGTCTTAGCGGTCAAGGGCCAAGAGTATCCGATGCACGAGCCGCGAATCAAGCATGCGCTCGGCATTGGGTACGCGGTGTCGCCTACGGGCGCCGATCACATGCACAACATGCATGACACGATAATGGCAACCAAGGGATGGGCCTACGACGCGATGAAGGAATCGTATGGCGAAGGAAGGGACTGGGAGACGATAGACCACCATGGGCTCGATACCGAGAAGATGGAGCTTTGGTACGCGTTCACGCACTGGCGCCATTTCCTCGACTCGGCCGGCATGTGCCACTTCCTGCCTTATTCGCCGTCACAGCTGGTACAGCTTGTTAACGGCGCAACCGGCTGGAACACTACCGAGGAGGAACTGCTCGAAGTCGGAGAGCTTTCCGACACGTTGGCCCGGGCGGTCAACTACCGCGAGGGCTATAGCGGCGACCACGATCACCTGCACAAGCGAATCCACGGCCGCTTCCGCAACGATGCGTCTTCGACCGGTAAGCCTATGGATCCAGAAGAGACCGCCGGAGCGATCAAGTGGGTCTACGAACGATCCGGCTGGGACGGTGATGGCGCGCCGACGAAGGACATTCTCGACAAGTTCGGCGTGAGTTGGGTCTACGAAGCTATGCAGCCGACGCCTGAGACTATAGAGTCGAAGCGGGAGATGGTTACCGCCGGCTAGCAGCCCTCGTCGTTCACGCCCGTTAGTTGGTGGCGGTCAAGGCCGAGCTTGGCGCACGCACGGTCCAGTTGCGGCTGGCGGTGTACGCTCGGATCATCCCCGCGTAAAAACCGTCCGCCGCTATCAGGTCGTCGTGAGTCCCCGTCTCGACGATCCGTCCTTGGTTTAGAACCAGAAGCCGATCCGCATTTCTGACCGTCGATAGGCGGTGCGCAATCACTATGGTGGTGCGCTGCGCTACTAGGTTGGACATCGCTTCTTGGATCAGCAGCTCGCTTTCGCTGTCGACCGACGAGGTAGCTTCGTCCAAGATGATTATCGGCGCGTTCTTCAGCAACGCGCGGGCGATCGACAGGCGCTGCTTCTGTCCGCCGGATAGTCGTACTCCCCGCTCGCCTATGACGGTGTCGTAAAGGTCCGGCAACTGGACGATGAACTCGTCCGCGTTAGCAGCTCGAGCGGCGGCCACGATCTCATCATCGCTCGCATCAGGCCGGCCAAACAGCAAATTCTCGCGCACCGACCCATTGAAGAGGAACACGTCCTGTAGCACCATCGCGATATTGCGCCGCAGAAACTCAACCTTCAGGTCGCGGACGTCCCAACCGCCGACCATCACCCTGCCGAGTTGCACGTCGTAGAATCGCGTTATCAGGTTTACCGTCGTGGTCTTGCCGGCGCCGGTAGGCCCAACCAGGGCCACTGTCTCACCTTCCCTAACCGAGAATGCAACATCCTGCAGCACCGGCCTCGCCGGATCATAGCCAAAGGTGACCCTGTCTAACTCAATGGTCCAGTCGATGTCGGCCGGTGCGACCGCGTTCGGCCGGTCTACTATGTCCGACTCGACGTCGAGCAGCTCGAATACTCGCTGACTGCTCGCCATCGCCGTCTGGATGCCTTCATTAAGCTCCGCGAGTCTTAGGAGAGGCTGATATATGTATGCCAGGTACACGATGAAGACGAAGAGGTCGCCGATCGGCAGGAGGCCGGACATTCCCATCGCCCCTCCCTGCCAGACTATTATCGCCAGGGCGAGAATCGCTAGGACCTCCATCACTCCCGGCGGAACCAGCGTCCACACGTTTGCGCCGATAATCTCATCGCGGAATCTTTTGCTCCGGCTCCCGAGCCGGACCATCTGCTCTCGCTCGCGGGTAAACGACTTGACGACGTTAACCGCTTCGAGGCCCTCTTGTATGAATCCGTGAAGCCTGGCTAGCTGTTCCCTCACGACTACCCATCGACGCCTGAACCGTGGACTCAGGCCGAACACTATGAAGGCGGCGAGCGGCAACGGAGCAAGGGTGAACAGGGCTAGCTGCCAGTTCAAAACGAACAGCACAGCAATCATCGCGAATGGAATGAGCGCCGCCTGGAACGCCTGTCCGACGCCGTGGGCGATGAAGAACTCGATCTCCTCGACGTCGTTGCTCATCCTTGAGACCAGTGCGCCGCTAGATCGGTTGGTGAAGAAGCGATGGGGCAGAGACTGAACGTGATCGTAAACGCGCAACAGCAGCTTGTGCAGAATGCGGTATGCCACGATGTGCGAAATTACTCCTTCTCCATAGTGGGAGAGTCCCCGCAGAATGGCGACTCCCGCCACCAGGATTGCCGCAACGACGACCTCGTCGGTCGTCCCGCGCTGTTCCACGATTGCGTGGAAGATCCCCCGCACAATCAGGGGCGGCACCAAACTCGTCAACGTGTAAAGCAGGCCAAGCGCCACAACTGCGGCCATAGCCAGGCGATAACCGCGTAGTAGCGTCATTAGTCGTAGGGTAAAGCTCATGCTCGCTCCAAGCCGTTAGTTCTTAGCAGTGTAGCAAGTGTTTCAATGATAGTCATTTACTCGATTGAGGTTGGCCTCGTGCCTGCGCGCCTGCGCCCGTCTTCACCAGTTGTTATACTGCCCAATCAGTTTGTCCAGAGAGAGTATGCTTGCCTGAAGTTTTCCTTGACCCGAACTTTATCAGTTCGGTCATGGGCATAATAGTTGCCGACCTGGTTCTGAGCGGCGACAACGCGGTTGTAATCGCACTGGCAGCCCGGCGTCTACCAGCCAAACAGCAGACTATCGCAATCGTAGTTGGCGGTGGCGGTGCAATAGTACTGCGGATCACGTTCACGGCTGTCGCGGCGCTCTTGCTGACGGTACCTTTACTCCAGGCCATAGGCGGAGTCGTCCTGTGCTATATCGCCTATCATCTGCTGGTCGGCCGCAGCGATCACGAGAATGTCCGGGAGGCAACGAGCTTTCGCGAGGCCATCGGCATCATCATTCTAGCCGACGTAGTAATGAGCCTGGACAACATCCTGGCGGTCGCCGGAATTGCCCGGGGCCATCTACCGCTGCTGATCTTCGGGTTGGCTCTGAGCATACCCATCCTGCTAGCTGCCAGCCGGATAGCCATACAGCTTATCGCCCGCTTCCCCATACTCACCTACCTAGGTTCGGCCGTTTTGGGCTACGTCGGCGGACAGATGGTCGTTGAGGACAAGTGGCTGCACGACACGTTCGAACAGGTCAGCGGCATCGAGTTGGTGCTCCCAATCGTCTTGGCGGTGGCCATTCCAGCGATTGGCTATTACGTTTCACGAACGCACAGGCTGGCACAAGCCAAGCACGGCTGAACCACACCTGCCTGGTCGCATTCTCATTGATGCGGCGTCGGACGCTCGCCTAGGCTAGCCGCTCACCCTGAACTCTGCCGAATCAGCAACCAAGATCTGTCGTGGTGCGAGTTCGCCGGCACCGACTGTCACGGGTTCTTCGTTCCGGAACGCGGCTTCGGACGCCAAGACTGTCTTCATGGCAATGATTGCGACTTCCAACATCGTGTCGTCGGGTTCGGCCGTCGTAAGCCCCTGAACAACTAGGCCTGGCGCTAACAGCGCTCTGATCAACGGGTGATGATAATTTGAAGCCGCGAAATAGATGAGCTCAAATGCCAACCCCGCGATAACTGGCAGGAGAACGATGCGCGATATGATTCGCAGTTCCAACTGCGGCCAACCCAGAAGGAGGAATACTAGAAAGGACACAAAAACCACTACGATCAAGAAAGTCGTGCCGCATCGAGGATGCTCGATGCTGGCTTTGCGGGCATGTTCCACGTCAAGCGGGTCGCCGGCTTCGAGGGCGTTTATCGTCTTGTGTTCGGCACCGTGATAGCCAAATACTCGCTTCACGTCGGGCATGAGTCCGATCAGCACCATGTAGCCGAGGATCATTCCGAGCCGGATGACCTTTTCGACTAGGTTACTGACGAACGATGATTCGATAAACTGGTCGAGGATGCCGGTCACGAGAACCGGCGTGACGAAGAATATGGCGAGCGCGGCGCCAATGGCGATGGCCATACTGCCCCACAGGACGCCGGATGGAATTGGTGAATCGCCGTCTTGATCGACTTCTTCGGATTCCTGGTCGGCGATATTTGCCGAGAACACCAGGGCGCGCATGCCGAGTGCGAGCGTATCCCAAAGCGCCACCATGCCGCGTATTATTGGCCATTTGGCGACTCTAGCTCTGAGCTGCGAGCGTTTCAACGACTCGCGGTGGACTACTATCTCGCCATTCGGCGATCGCACGGCGATAGCGACCTGCTGTTGGCCGCGCATCATGACGCCTTCAATGATCGCCTGTCCGCCGTAGAACTTGGTCATGGCAAGCCTCTCATGGCCAACGACAAGCGGGGATTAAAAGCCCGTCGGCTTTCTCAACCGGCCGGCTCAGCTTCGGTTTCCGCGGTCGGCTTCTGTTCCGCAGACTGCTCGGGCTCTTCGCTTTTTCGCCGGTGTTCTTCCGCGACGGCTAATCGGCGCAAGAAGCGGTCGACTTGACCGCCGGTGTCTAAGATGCGTTGCTGCCCCGTATAGAACGGGTGGCAGGTGGAACAAACTTCGACTTTGAGTTCGCGCTTGGTTGCGTGGGTATGGTACTGCGCTCCACAGGCGCAACTTATCGTGGCTTCAAACCACTTTGGATGGATGCCTTTTTTCATGAATTCCCTCGCAGAGCTACGGTCAGGTCGCGGCTAGAACGCTCACGTCTTTCTTATTCTTGCGAGCAAACCCGAACTTGACAACTCCATCGATAGAAGCGAACAGAGTGTGGTCCCGGCCCATACCCACGTTGTCACCGGGCATGATGCGGGTGCCACGTTGACGCACGATAATTGTGCCCGTCCTGACAAACTGCCCGTCATATCGCTTCACGCCGAGCCGCTTGGACTGGCTGTCGCGACCATTGCGGGAGCTACCCCCGCCTTTCTTGTGTGCCATATCTCTTCACCTAGTCAGAATAACAGCGTCGCTTGGACTTGTTGCAGTCTATTCGTCAGCTATGATCTCGTTGACCAATACCTGCGTATAGTGCTGCCGGTGGCCGGCCTTCCGGCGATACCTTCGCTTGGGCTTAAACTTAAGGACGATGATCTTTTTCTCTCGCCCTTGATCGACCACGGTAGCTATTACCTTGGCGCCAGGCACGAAAGGCTTGCCGATCTTGGTCTCCCCATCCCCACCGATTAGCAGAACGTGCTCGAACTCCACCTGCTGGCCTTGCTCGGCTTCGAGTCGATTGACCCGAACATTTCGGCCGGCGCTCATCCGATACTGTCTGCCGCCGGTTTCTACAACGGCGTACACTGGGTCTCGCCACCTCACATACACAAATATAAGGGGTTAAAGGCTAGAATAGGGACTCTCGGAGGCCCAATCTTCAGCCGTTAACCCCGTCAGAGCCATTTGTCCGTCACCAGATTATATTGCCGTCGGTGGACGTGGTCAATCTGACGGCAATATCGGTGCGCGCAAATTTCCGAAGTTCTTGAATAATTCTCCCGCCGACCGCTTTGGCCACGGCCTTGACCGCGCTCATTGTACCCGTCGTTTCGCTTCCGCGCATGAAGCGAATCAGGAGATTTCTTTCCGATTCGATGGTGTGTGCGTATTGTCCGGGCCGCGACAACGGATTACTATGTGCTTGAGCGTCTGGGCGGCGTTGAGTCAAATTAGTCGTGAGCAGGGGCAGTCTATTCAGGAGCGAGGGATATGGTGGTTACCCTGGAGGAAAAGCAGGCGCAGAGCGGGACCAAATATTCGTTCATTGACTGCGACATTCACAACGCATTGCCGTCCGAAGCGACGCTTCGCTCTTATCTACCCCAGAGGTGGCGGCGACATCACGAGACGTTCGCAATGCGTCAATTTCCGGGCAACTATCTGTCACACACCAACCCGCTCGCCTGCCGGGCAGATGCCTGGCCGCCATCCGGCGGGCCGCCCGGTTCCGATCTGGATTTCATGCGCGCGCAGTTGCTGGATGCATGGGGAATAGAGTATGGGATTCTGAACCCTATGCCGCTGATCCGGGGCGAGCGCAACCTGGAATATGCCGCTGCCTTGGCATCTGCGGTCAACGACTGGCAGATCGATGAATGGTTGGACAAGGAACCGCGGTTGCGAGCTTCCTTGGCGATCGCTCATGAGGACGGGGATCTGGCAGCGGCCGAGATCGACCGGCTGGGCAGCCATTCCGGCTTCGTCCAGGTAATGTTCCTCGCTCGCACCTCGGAGCCGTTGGGCAGGCGCAAGTACTGGAAGATCTACGACGCAGCCGTTAGACAAGGCCTTCCGGTGGGCATACACGTAGGTGGACGCGGAGGCGGCCCGATTACCGGAGCGGGTTGGCCATCCTTCTATTTCGAGCATCACGTTGGGCTTGCGCTGGACTATCAGACCCAGATGATCAGCTTGATATGCGAAGGAGTCTTCGAGAGATTTCCCACACTCAAGATCGTACTGATCGAGCCCGGATTCGGGTGGCTGCCGGCCTTGATGTGGCGACTCGATAGAAGCTGGCACCGGCTGCGCGAGGAACTTCCTCACGTGAGCGGCTTGCCGTCGGAATACATTCGCAATCACTTCTGGATTACCAGCCAACCAATCGAAGAGCCGGCGAAGCCGAGTTATTTTCACCAACTCCTAGATCAGCTTGACATGAGCGACCGAATCATGTTCTCGACCGACTATCCTCACTGGGACTTCGACGCACCGGACCGGGCGTTGCCCACGAGCCTGCCGGACGGAATCAAGCGCCGGATTATGGCCGAGAACGCGCGGTCGCTATACCGCTTCTAGCCCCTGAGCGGAATGGCGAAGCTTGGCTCTTCGCTATCCATCAGACCGCCGCCGAAGCGCTTGCCCCGAGCGAGTCTGAAGAACTGCGGCCGGCTCTATCCGCCTCACACTTTGCGCATAGATTGGAACAGAGCGAAGGCCAAACCCGTTAGTACCAATACGCTGGCTCCCATTGCCATAACCGTCAGCGGCGCGGACAAGATTTCGGCTAGGGCACCGGCGATGAGGCTGCCGAGCGGCACTAACCCCTGATTCAAGAGCGTTATACCCATCGCACGGCCTCTGAATTCGTTTGGGACCGTCGTGTGCAGCAGCGTGTGGTTGGTCGTCATGTAGGTCATGTGAAACATGCCTACGAGCATCAGCAGCGCGATGCTGAGCGGGAAGGAACGAGAGAGGGAGAACAACACCAGCGATGCGCCGGCGCCGGTCAGCATCATGAATAGCAGCCTTCCCTTTCTCTCGACATTTCCGACTGTTGCAATCGTCAAAGTGCCGACGAGCGCTCCGATACCTGGAGCGGCTGAGAGTATCCCAAATTCTGTTGGTCCGATCCGTAGCACGTCCTTCGCGAAAATGGGAAGCAACGACATGTAGGGGAACACCAACATTACGGGAATCACGGCCATGGCCATCTGCGGTCGCAGGGTTGGATGATTCCATACGTAAGAGACTCCATCAGCCAATTGTCGCCACGCGGAAAGGGTTGACGGAGACGCCGGCGATGCCGGCAAGCGCATATTCACTATCATTATTGATACGCCGACGTAGGTTAAGGCTTGGAGATAGAAATTGGCGGCCAAGCCTACGACGGCGATCAGAACGCCGCCAATTGATGGGCCAATGATTCTCGTCAAGTTGAAGCCAGACGAGTTGAGCGCGATCGCATTGGTCAGATGTTTCGCCGGTACCAGCCCAGGTACCGTAGCTTGGCGCGCCGGCACGTTGAAGATCCAGGCCACGCCGGTCAGCAGCGTGAACAAAAAGATGTTCCAGACCCGGGCGTTGCCGGTTATGACCAAAGTCGCGAAGATGGCCGTCACTGTCATTAGGAAGAGTTGAGAGACCAGCATCACGAGCTTTCGGTTCAGCCGGTCGGCGGCGAGTCCGCCGAATGGGCCCAGCAGAAGGGCCGGCAAGGTACGAGCGCCGCTGACTGCTCCAAGCAGGAACGCTGACCCGGTCAGCTCATAAGTGAGCCAGCCTACGGACATTTGTTGAATCCACTGACCACTGCCGGCGAATAGGGTACCTATCCAAAGAAGACGAAAGTCGCGGTATTGGAGCGCGGAGAAGGTGTGAAATCTGCCACTCCAGCCATCGACGGAAGCTAATGATGGCTGTCTTTCGGGGGAACGGTCAGCAGACCTCAATTGTTACGTGCGAAAAGCAAGTCGTCGACCTCGCAGTCTTTGTGATTATGCCACAACGCCGGCGATTCGCAGTTGCCCGTCCCGATGAACGAGAATAGACTTGGCTTGTCGTTCCGCCGGCGCGACGCCCATCCGCTCTGTCCGCAGCGAGCACGTTTTCGAGGAGGAACTAACGTTGAAAATCGTCATCACGATGCAGGAAGGAAGAACGACCGATCAGTTCATGGACGAGCTGCGGGCAGATTTTCCGGGTGTGGAATTCGTGCTTGTACACAATGCCAGCGATCAATTGCGGGAAATCCCCGATGCCGATGCGATAGTAGGGCGGCTTTCAACCGAAGCATTCCAAGCCGCCAATAAGCTGCGCTGGATCCACGAAATGGGTACGGGCATCGACCAGTATGTGTCGGTCGAGGGACTGGCGGAGAGCGATGTTACGCTCACAAACGCTCTCGGCCCGCATGCTAATCCGATGGCCGATCACGTATTTGCCCTGCTCTTGTCGTTAACTCACTGTTTGCCCGAGCTGTTCGAAGACCAAAGGGCGAGGCACTGGGAAATGATGAAATACCAGGATCGCTACGTTGAGCTCGACGGCCGCACGATGGGGATCTTGGCGTTAGGTGGAATAGGCAGGGCGGTAGCGCGCCGGGCTCGTGGATTCGGGATGAAAGTCTATGCCGCCGACATCCGGCCGGTGCCGGGTATGCCGGAAGTCGAGGAGGTATGGGGCTTGGACCGGCTGGATGACTTGATCAGTATCTCCGACGTCTTTGTGATAACGGCGCCCTACACGGCCCAGACTCACCACTTGATCGACAGGCGCCGAATTAGCCTGCTCAAGCCCACGGCATACCTGATCGCAATCTCTCGCGGCGGCATAGTCGAGGAGCCGGCTCTCATCGACGCGCTGCGCGAGGATCGAATCGCCGGCGCCGGACTCGACGTGACCGAAGTCGAACCTCTACCCAAGGACAGCGCGCTTTGGGGGCTCCCCAACGTCGTGATGTCGCCACACGCGTCGGCGTTGACTCCCCAACTCTACGAGGGTCGTGGGAGGATACTCACGGAGAACATTCGCCGCTTCCTAGCAGACGAGCCGTTCATTTACGTTTGCGACAAACAGGCCGGCTTCTAGCGCGTTCTAGGATGCGGGCAACTCTAGCTGCAATGACTTCGCGATATCCATAAGCTGGTCCCAGGTAGATTCCGCTACGTAGATACCGTCCCTTTGACGAGCTTCGCGCGCCCGCCGCTCCGGATCGCCTGGCGCCATCACCTCGTCGAACCCCTGTGCCGGCGGGACCCCACGCACCCGCTCCATCATCTCTTCCGCGCGCTCGTGGTACTGGGCAAGAGGCTGAAAGCCGGCCGGGTTTATCACGATCATTGACACGCCCTGATGGCCCATAGTTGGCCCGCCCCGACTTGGTGTCGCGTATTTGTCACCGCCGGCCAGGATTCGTCCCAGGAACTCCACCGCCATCATCACGCCGAATCCCTTATGCCCACCGAACGGCAATAACGCGCCGCCGTCATAGAACTTGTTGGGGTCGGTGGTCGGATTGCCATCACCATCTAGTAAGTACCCCGGCGGAGCTTTCTCACCCTTGGAGATTGCCAACAAGATCTTGCCGCCAGAGGTGATTGTCGTAGCGAAATCTACGATCATCGGCTCGTCTCCGGCCGGAAATCCAATCGATATAGGATTGGTTCCCAGGACGGCTTTACGCCCGCCGTGGGGCGCCGCCACGGGGTTCACCTCACTGAATCCGCCGGCGGCTATTATCGAGACAAGGTCCGCCGCGGCGGCCATCTCGGCGTACTCACCCAGCCGGCCGATGTGGTGAAGCTCGGTTAAGGTTACGATCGATATGTTATCGTTCGCCGCCTTCTCGATCGCCAACTGTATCCCTTGTTTGGCGGCAACCAATCCAAACGTCCAGTGCCCGCGAATCAGAGCCGAGCTAGCGGTCTCCTGTACCAACTCCGGCTCGGCCGCCGGCAGTATGAGCCCATCTCTGATGTCCTTGACGTATAGGGGAAGCTGCTGGACTCCGTGCGAGTCGTGGCCGGCAAGGTGGGCGGAGATCAGCGCCTCGGCCACTCTGCTGGCGTTGCTCTCGCTGGCACCTACAGCTACCAGAATCTTCCGAGTGAGTTGTGTCAGTTCGTCAGCCGATTTTACCGGCATGCTCGTCCTCCTAGTCTTGAAGTTGCAGACATGATGATTGGCTACGTTAGGCGTTATCCACCGTTGGCTCTACCAGGCAATTCCATCATATGCGCCTGATCTCCTGACGCAAGGACTTCCTGAGCACCAGGGCAAATAGCAAGGCAACAATCATACAACCGGCGGCCCCAATTATCGATACGAGTTGAACGCCGGAAACCTCCGCAACGCGACCGAACACGAGGCTGCCGATCGGCATCAGGCCGGCGTTGACTGTTATCCATATTCCGATGATGCGTCCTCGGACAGCATGCGGGGCCTGCAGTTGAACCGAGGCATTGGCAGTTGCCAGAAAACCGATTGATCCAAGGCCGACCAGCGTCAATCCCACCAGCGCAAGAATTAGCGAACCGGCGAATGTATAGACAGCCAGGCCAATCCCCAGGCACACAATAAAGATGAAGCATGTCGTCAGGGGTCTACGCGAGGCAAACCTGAAGCCACTTGAGACTGCGCCGACCAGAGCGCCTATTCCCACCGCTGTAAGCAACAATCCCAAGCCCTCCGGGCCAGCGGACAAAACGTCGCGAGAATAGGCCGGGATGAACGCCTGGTAAGGCATCGCCAGCAATCCTATCCCTCCCGCCGCGAGCAGATAAGCCCGGATCTGACGGTCGCGCCAGGCGTGTTGCAATCCCTCGGTCATCGCCTGGACCCATTCCAACTGGGGAGCAAGGGGTGGAGGGTCGTACCTGATGAGCCAAACCGTCAACACGACGCCCGTCAGGGCAATCGAGCCGATAATCAGGCAGCCGGCGGTGCCAATTATCGCGACCAACCCGCCGGCAATCGTAGGACCCAAGATTCTGGCCAAATTGAATCGGCCGGCGTTGAGCGCGATCGCCTTCCGCAGCTCGTCTGGACCGACGAGTTCCCTGATTATCGCTTGAAAGGACGGCCATACGAACGGGGAGGCCAAGCCGGAAATGAACGCCAGGACGATCAGCGTGGGGATAGTTATCAGGCCGGCAAGCGTGAGTAGCGCGATGAGCAGATTGATGACGGCCGCGCCGGATTGGGCGGCGATCAGAAGCCATCGTTTGTTGACTCGGTCGCTGACGGCGCCGCCGACTACGCCCAACGCGAGTATTGGGACCAACTGCGCAAAGTTGATGAGACCCAGATCGAACGGCGTGCCGCCGAGCTCCAGCATCAGCCAGCCCATCGCGACCGTCTGCATCCAGACTCCGAGGCTGGAGATAAATGCGCCGATTGCGAACAGGCCGTGGTTGCGGTTTATTGCGATCTCGGACCCTAGACGGATAGCTCTTTCCCGGAGTGTCCGTCGTCTGAGCCTAGGCACGAGCGTCCATTACAGATGTCTATTTCCTATCCGGATTTGGCTATCGAAGCCGGCGTTGGGATCTTGATCGACCGCGAAGTGATTATAATCGGGACCAGCAACAATCAGCCCCGGCGACGACAACGAGAATCAGCGGACGACGAGGCCATATATGAAAAGACAGAGTAAAGACGTCCTTTATTTCGAGATTAGCTCACAGAATAAGCCTACTCTCCGGGTGCAAGCCGGCGAAGAGTTCGAGGTGCAGACCCAGCTGAACCGTGGGCCCTTCACCGACGAACACCCTGAAGGTCCGGCCGTGGCGCGGAAGCTGCGCGGCGGTAATCCTTCGAGCGGGTGCGTATGGGTGGAAGGCGCCGAACCAGGTGACTTGCTCTCCGTCCACATCGGCGATATCAACTTGGACCCGGTTGGATTCACCGCATTCCGCGGCAGTACCGGCGCGATGCCGGCATACATGGGCTCATCGGCCCTCGGCGCCCATTCCAAGATCGTGGATATCAGCGACGGCGTGATCCACTGGAGCGACACTCTCAAGCTGCCAGTCGCTCCGATGATCGGATTCGTTGGCGTAGCCCCACGATACGAGGTGATCGGGCACGGTTGGGCCGGCTACTATGGCGGCAACTTCGACGTGCAGGAGATCACGACCGGCGCGACGGTGCAGCTTGCGGTCAACGTACCGGGCGCGTTGCTGCACGTTGGCGACATGCATGCGCTCCAAGGCGACGGCGAAATCTGTGGCGCCGGCGGTATCGAAGCCAGCGGCGTGGTGCGACTGCGCTGTGAGTTGAGCAAACAGAAGCCGAAGAGCATGAACTGGCCCCGTATATTGAACGATACACACATAGCGACCGCTGCGATGGCTCGGCCGGCCGAGGACGCGTTTCGCCTGGCCCTCGAGTCGATGGTCCTCTGGTTGGAAGAGGGGTATGGGATGAATCGAGGAGAAGCCTACCTCTACTTGGGACAGGTATTGGAGGCGCGCTGCACCCAGTTCGTGAACCCGACGTTCACTTACATCGCGAAGGTGAACCGCCGATTCCTGCCGGCCGGTGGGAGCTGACCGCCGTGCCGACGACATCGAGTCCCGTGATGAAGATAGCCTTCTCCATTCGCGGGATCAATTCCTACCCCTACCGCTGGCCGGGCCCGGCGCCGGTCGAGGCCCGCCGGCGGTTCTTCAGCTTTGCCCGAGACCTTGGGGCCGAGGGCGTAGAAGTCGAGGACACCTGGCTGCCGTTCGGAGAGATGGGCGACACCGAGCTATCCGAGTTCCGAGAGGAGGTTACCAGTTTCGGGCTGTCGATTGCCGCGCTCAAACTGGGACGCAATAATCTTTGCCTGCCGGATGAGCGTGACCGGAATCTCGAGCGTACCCTGCGCGCTCTCGAGATCGCGGAGATTCTGAACACAGAGATCGTGACCTCCAGCTTGACCGGCGGCAAAACGGTGAGCGATCCGAACAAGGTGATCTTCCAGTTGGGATCCGCTCGTTCGGTGGGCTCCAGCCGGGAAGCCTCCCAGGAGGACTATGAGCAGACCGCGATCAGGCTCCGGCAGGTTGCCGACGCGGCCGCGGAGAAGGGCCTGAAGTTCGCCTTGGAGATTCACCAGGGCAGTATCGCGGACAACTCGATAGCGACTCTGCGCCTGCTGGATATGGTGGGCCGGCCAAACGTCGGCATCAACCCGGACCTTGGCAACATCCTCTGGTCATACAACATTCCGGAAGAGAGTTGGGCCGACACCATCCAGAACACGGCCGGCAGGATGATCTTCTGGCACATAAAGAACATGCGCAGGGTATATCTGCCGGAGGCCAATCGGTCGGTGTTCATCAGGACGAACGTGCCGGACGGCGAGATCGACTATCGCTACGCGGTCGAAGCGGCGCACGCGGCCGGATTCGCCGGCTTCATCAGCGTAGAGGGCAACATGGGCACGGTGGGCGACGACTTTCACCACTCGGCGATCAGCATCGGATACCTGCGTTCGATCATTCAGGGTCTGGAGCAGCGCCAGCCGGGCTGAATTGCCGGGATTGTTTGGCCGGAGTTTGGCGCAAACCTGCTAGAATTTGCCGGTACGCGGCATTACGCGGGCCCATAGCTCAGCGGTAGAGCGGCCGGCTCATAACCGGTTGGTCCCTGGTTCGAATCCGGGTGGGCCCACCATTAGGGGGCTAAGTTGACTGCAGGCGGTGGCCGAGTGCAATGCGGGCCGACCTTGGGCTCGTGCAGACACCACGACTGACCGGGAGCCGGCGCAGAGTCTTCACGGCATTCGGTTGTTCCGGGATGCGCGATGAGGACTAGTTTTCGCCCGCTGGAAGCAATGGCCGAACTTGCTTTTCTCGAACTTCACTGAGTGCGTAGTCCTTCAACCGGTCGACGTCCGGAACGTGCACTAACCCTGCAAAACGCTGACTGTCGCTGTTTCCGATGCGAACCACAGCGGCAGAAATCAATCTCGAAATGCCGGCAGCGACCGCGGACCGCGACATAACTGTAAGGCGAACTAAGTCGTGCTGGCGCACGCTTATGTGGCGGTCGCCACCGTAATCCTCCCCTCTAAGTGCTAATCGCGAGATCAGAGCAGCTGCAACTCGCGATGCTGGGCTCCCATTAGTCGCAAGTGAAATCCAGTAATACCGCGCCATACGTCTCAACAGGACAAGATACATTTGAGCGCGAATCCCAGGTATGCGTTCAACGGCGAGTCTCATCGTAGCGACCGGAATTCCAACGATCGTCGCGTGGGTCACGGCCGAATAGGAGGCAACCCATCGCTCCGCATCCATCATAAACTCCTGCTCTCCTATGATGAATGGCGAAGACAGCTCAGAGTGGGGATATTGCCAGGGCACGATCATGCCGTGTTGAACGAAGTATAGGTGGCTGAACGGATCTCCCGACCGGATAAGTGCCACGTCAGCCGAGGGCTCGACGAATAGCATCTCCAGTGGTTCCTGGCCAGCGGAGAGCACGTTTTCAAGCTCGGCAGCATCAACAGACACAAAGACCTGACACCTAGCCAGTGCCTGGGCGAAACCGGCGATCTCAATGGCCATTACGGTTCACGTCCAATCATGCTGCCTGCATATTAGCATACAAGCCAGCAAATGAAAAGTAGTTTCCCATCCATTGACTTTGTGGTTCCAAAGACATAGACTAGGTTTGGTAGCGACACGCACCCATTAAAGCGAAGGTGAATCGATAGTGAGAGCGGTTTCTGCTCGACAACAGGGGGACACGTACCAAGGACGGGTGTTCTGGCTGGAGGCCTGCCGCCTGTTCCAACGTAACACAAAGGTTGCGAGCGTTGGGTACGAGGTCGACGATCTCCCCCATTTCGACGATGTCGCTGTCGCCTATACTGAACCAATCAGGGATGCCCACGGAGAGTTGGTCTCTGCCGACTACTATCAGGTCAGGTGGCACGTCGACCACGGCGGGGCGCTCACTTGCGACGCCTTGACGGACCCGTCCTTTATCGGCTCCAAGCGCACCTCACTCCTCCAGCGGCTGCATGAGGCCGCCAAGACGACATCGGGGAGAAACGAGACCGCAAGATTCAACTTCATGACCACTTGGAGCATCCCAGCCGATGATGTCCTGGCGAAGCTAGTGTGTGGACGCGATGGGGAGTTGAGGCTGGATGTCCTCTTTGGTCAGAGCACCTCCGCCCGGTTCTCTCGAATCATAGAGCGGTGGTCACACGACCTGGGAGTAGGTCACGAGGAACTGGGAAGTGTGCTGGCCCGCCTGCGAATCATTGCCAACTCTTACAGCCTGGATCGTTTGACCAGGACACTGAGTGAACATATGGCTAGGGTCGGTTTCCGCGCAGTTGACGAAGGCAGCCGCGCCAATCCGTACGACAGCTTGATCGAACGTCTGCTTTCCGAGGGGCGAAACAGGTTCACCGCACCGGAGATTCAGAGGATCTGTGAACAGGAAGGACTATGGACGGGCCCGGATTCGGACTACGATGCTCCCATTGTCGGCATCAGGAGCGTCCTCCGGTTTGCTGAACACATGGAAGACGAAGTCGACCACCTGTTGGACCTTGCAGGTCTGTTCAATGGTAGGGAGATCAGCGCATCCGAATACTGGAATGCCAAGGTCGGCCCCAAGATACGTGAGTTCATGACGAGGTCGGTCGCACCCCTGAGTCAGTGCCGTCTATGCCTCTCCGCGCATAGCTCGATCGCATTTGCGGCCGGTTACGAACTGGATCCTAAGTCCGGCACACGAGTCTCCCTCGTCCAAAACACCGCCGCCGGAAGATCGATGTGGGAGTTCTCTTCCGTAGGGGCGAACTGCAACTCCAATCCTTGGAGCGTCTCAGAGATCAGTGCCAACCCCAAGGGCCTTGATGTCGGGATCGTCTTGTCTGTAACCCATGACGCACGCTCTGAGGTTCTGGCGCATGTTCAGGATCACGTCCCGCAACTGGGTCAATTGCTTGTCTTCACCGTAGAGCATGATATTGGCCCAACAGCAGTGCAAGACGGCAACCACGCATGGAGACTAGCCCAAGAGGTGGTGAAAATAGTTCGGGAGCGACATCCACGGGGCACATCCACGGGCCCTTTGCATATATTCAGCGCGGCCCCCAATGGACTGGTTTTCCTTGTGGGGAGGCTCGCTCGTAGCCTTGGACCCATACAGCTGTACGAGCACGACTTTGAGTCCAGCTGGGCTACTAGGTATCGAAGGTCGCTCTCACTACCTTTCGGATAGGGATCAAGACCCAACAAAGGAGCAGAAGGATGGAATTGAACAGCTACTTCACGGACTTTCTCAGCAAAATCAGGCCGACAGAAGCGCAGACCAGGGAATTGCAGGAGGCTCACACCCGCCTGCGAGATAGACTGCTGGCGGACGAGTACCTCGGCCCCATGATCGTCAGCGTTTTCTTGCAGGGGAGCTATCGCAGGTCAACTTCCATTCGCCCTCAAGGAGACGACAAATTAGACGTGGACTTGGTCGCCGTGACTCGATTCCGCCGCCAAGACTACCCGGTGGCGGACGACGTGATGAACGAGTTCACTTCCTTCCTGAACAAGCACTACAAGGGCAAGTGGAAGAGGAAGGGACGATCCATTGGCATAGAGATGTCCAACGTGAAGCTCGATCTGGTGATCGCGGCGGCGCCCTCGGAAGAAGAGCCGTGGTCCTCGGATTTCATCCAAGGGTACTTCACGCCTGACGACTGGCCAACGGACTCGGATCCCCTGCCCGAATACCTTGCTGACTTCTTCAAAGATGACAACGGAGAGCCGAAGTGGAAACAGGAGCCCCTCTACATTCCTGACAGGGACACCCATCAATGGCAGCGCGCCCATCCAGTCGAACAGTACAAGTGGACCACTAAAAGGAACAGGCGCACGAACGGGCGCTACGTCAACATCGTGAGGCTGGTCAAGTGGTGGTGGAGGACGGCGCATTCTGAACTCGAGTATCCGAAGAGCTATCCACTTGAGCATCTTGTAGGCGACACTTGCCCGGACGGCGTTGGATCGCTGGCGGAGGGTTTCACCTTGGTGCTCGAGAAAATGGTCTCCAGTTATTCGGGGTATGCCGCATCGGGGTTGGTACCGTTCGTTCCAGACCGAGGAGTTCCAGAGCAAGACGTCCTGAAGCGGTTGACTGCTAGTGACTTCTCGAAATTCCTCGACCGTGTCCGACAGGCCTCCGTTGTTTCAAGGAAGGCACTGGACTCCGACGATCCATCGGCTAGCGCGACGCTGTGGCAGTCGCTGTTCGGCAAGAAATTCCCGTCCCCTCCTAGTGGATCTTCGACAGCGGCCGCCGGAACTGCGGCAGCAATAACAGGCGGATTCACAACCCGCCTAGAGCGGACGCGTGTTGGAGGGGGACGATTCGCCTAGCTTCAAACACAAAACGATCTCTGCCAGAGGCCCTGCGCGTCGGTCGCAGAGCCTTGGAGTCGGTGCCCGGCGTAAGGATGCTCGGTGACTTCGTCTGGCACGATGACCTGGCGATCTGGGCTCTCCGCTGCAGGATCACCGCGGATGTCGAATGCGGGAGCGCCATACATCGTGTCACCGACTGGTTTCTTCACGTCCGCGAAATATACCCATATGGCCAAGTTGTATTCTATCCAGCGAAGGTCTACGGCATCGAGCTCACATTCAATCACCAAAATCACAATAGCGCCGGACCCGACGAATTGCCCTGGAGATGTGGCCGCCTGTGTGCCGATACCAGCCTCCGGACTCTGGGCCGGCGATCCTACGACATCGAGCCTTTCGACCCGGAATCGAGGCTTGCTTGGCATGTCCAGCGAGTACGGGAGTGGCTTTGCCTAGCGTCCCGGGGTGAGCTAGTTCAGCCTGGCGACCTGTTTGAGTTGCCTCATATTCCATTCTCCTCTGGTCTCAGGATCGTTTTCGCCGAGGGGCCTGAGAATCTTCCCTTCTGGCAAGGGAAGCACTCGCGGAAAGGCATAGCGAGTGTCCGAAACCTGCAGGAAACTCCACCCACCCTCGTAGTAGACCATTTCAATGTGGGTAGGTCAGGAATCGACATCCAGAACTCATGGGCCAAGCCGCTCGGCAAGGAAAACGATCTTGGTGTGGCGTGGATTTGGCTCGACCGACTACCGGTGGTCGAGCCATGGGCGATACCGACCACTTGGGGCCAGCTCCGACTGTGCTGCAAAGCGCAGGGAATCGTTCTGGACTCCCTGTTAAGGCCATTGGCCAGCGATCTCCGAGACGGAAAGGGGCATGTGCTGCTTGTTGGGTTTCCGATCCCTGCGAAAGTTCAGGAACCCGACGTCCAAGCCCACTGGCTCGCTCTAAGTATCCCGCCCCTAACCTCCCGGCCCCAACCCGGGTTTCGATCCACCGAGTCAGGCTACTGGAGCCGGGACCGATGGCTGGCATTCGGAGACAATGTGCCCCTCGAATGGGTCGAGACCGAAAACTGGCACCAGGATGAGCTATCAGGCCGGGGGAGGGTCAATCCATCAGTACGGTCAATGTCCGTTCTGATCATCGGTGGTGGCGCGGTTGGGTCCGTTCTGGCCGAAATCCTGGTCCGCTCGGGCGTGCAAGACGTGATCGTCATGGATCATGACCACCTCAAGGCCGGCAACCTGGTCAGGCACACTCTGGGAGTTAGCCACCTAGGTCAGCCTAAAGCGCCGAGTCTGGCAAATCGGCTTAATGATGCAACGGTCCATTCCGCCGCATCTGCCATAGACGCTACCTTCCCCCCGCATCAGCAGGAACACATCAATCTTATATTGAACGCTGATGTCGTTATCGACTGTACGGCCGAGGACTCGGTTGTGGAGCATATGCGCAGGTTCGCCTGGGAAGGCCCTATCACCTTCATCTCAGTGTCGGTTGGATTGAAAGCTAGGCGAGCGTTCACGTATGTGGCCCACGGCAACACGTTCCCGGCCGACGACTTCGCATGTAAGCTCGATCCATGGCTGCGGTCTGAGATGGAAGGCTACGATGAGGAGTTGCCGCGCGATGGCACCGGATGTTGGCATGCGCTGATGCCGGCGCGTATCGACGACATCTGGATTATGACCGGGGCGGCTGTAAAGACTATAGAATCGGCGATAGCCGAACCCCCGCGTGAACCCACTCTGGTTGTGTTTGAGCAGCAGTATGAGGATGGTGAATTCGTTGGGCTACGTAGAGTGTCCGCATCCGACGCCATCTCCTGACCCCACCATGTGCTCCCCTGATGGGCGATTTCGGGTCCAAGTTGGGCGTAGCCAGCTGGAGCTTCTATTGGCTATGTGCCGCGAGTCCGGCGACTTGGAAACCGGCGGGGTCCTCGTTGGTCGGTACAACGAGGCCCACGACACCGCGATAGTGACACGGGTTTGGGGCCCGCCAGGAGACTCGGTCAGAAGGCGGACCAGCTTCTGGAGAGGAACCCAAGGCCTGCAACAGCAACTTGACGCCTTGTGGAAGGCCCGGGAATACTACCTCGGTGAGTGGCACTATCATCCCCGAGGGGCCCTTCAACCCAGCAATGGGGATAAACGGCAGATGATCCGGATTGCCGAATCGCCTGATTACAACACTCCGGAGCCGGTGCTGATAGTAGTCGGTGGACCGGAGTGGGAAGTGCTGGCCCACGTGTTCCCGCGACACAGTACAGCCATTGGGCTTGTCTAAACTTGAGCGAAGAATCCTCAGCAGACCCTCCCCCACTCCGCGTCGGCTACCGCGTGATCAACGCCGAGCCACGATAAGGTCTTGGGGGATTCAGAGACTGCCGAACGATATCTGCGGGATGGCACCGTGTCTAGCGTCCTCAACAGACCTACAAAGTCCCTAACCACAGCTCGAAGACGGTTCTGTCTATCGTCAAACTAGGCCCACCATGCCGGCCAGCATCGTCAACCCTCGCATTGAGCTCCGCTCCGGCCCCCCAAGCCGGCCGGCCCGGCTACACGACAGTCGCCGGATCCACCAACGCCTCGGCTTTTTCCCGGTCATCGGCGGACAGCGCCACGATGGGATGGCCGGCTTTGCGCTCTATGATGTGTAGGCTCTGTATGTTCACGCCGGCTTGCTTGAACTTCTCGGCTACCTTCGCCAACGCCCCGGGCTCGTCAGGGAGCCTCAGAATTAACGAGTCGTCCGAGACCGTCTTGAAGCCGGCGTGGGCAAACAAACGATGAAGCCGCTCCGCTCCCGATAGCAGCACAGCCAAATGGATCAGATATATGCGCTTCAGACCTGCTTTGGACGAGACCGGCGGAAGCACGAACTCGTGTCGACGGAGTCCGGCGTCACGCCGGTGATGCGACCAACTCGAAAAACATGGCGCAAGTGAATGGTCCGTGGATATCAGCACGTACGGCGTGCATTACAGATAGGGCCGGCTAACTTTGAAGACTCGCGGCACAGGTATACGATGAAGGGTCAATACACTTGTGGTATACCCCAAGCATTGTTCAGAATCGGGAAGGGTATTGCGTTGCTAGATCGCAGCCGGCTACACCAACCACAGGTAGCCTGGTTCCCGATTGGATTAACAGTGGAGTCGTCCTGATGGCAACCAAGAAACACGTCACCATATACACCGACGGCGCATGTATTGGCAATCCTGGGCCGGGCGGCTATGGCGTGGTGCTCATACGCGGGGAGAATCGCCGTGAGTTCAACGGAGGTTGCCGACGCACGACCAACAACCGCATGGAGTTGATGGGACCGATAAAGGCTCTCGACGCGCTCAATCAAGGCTGCCGGGTTACGCTCCACAGCGATTCCAAGTACGTAGTGGACGCCATTAACAAGGGCTGGGCAAGGCGTTGGCGAGACAACGGTTGGATGCGCAACAAGCGGCAACAGGCTGTAAACCCGGACCTGTGGGAGATGCTCCTCGACCTGTGCAACAAGCACGAAGTGGAGTTTCGATGGGTTCGAGGACACGCCGACGACCCCGATAACGAGCGGTGCGATCAGTTGGCGAACGAGGCGGCACGCCGGAAGGATCTCCCAATCGATAAGGGATATGAATCACCGGGGCTATAGCGAGGCTCCTTGGACCGCGACGCTGACAACCCGCCGGAGTGCGATGTGCGCCTGCCGGTCCCGATCAACAAGGGGCCGAGGTTGCCGGCGGAGCGTACGACCACTGCCGATGAGGTTAGAGACATCTTCCGTGAGGCTGCGGCCGCACCGCCCTTGAAGGGCATTATGGGCGTTCTGGAGGGTGAATGGGCATCGTCCCGTATGTTAGGCGACGAACGCTCGTCCGTCGTGGACCTGCCTCTGGTGCAAGTGCTCGATGACAATTTGGTCTCAGTCGCCGCCTGGTACGACAACGAGATGGGCTACGCGACCCGCCTGGCCGAGACCGCAGCTCGCTTGGTAAACTGACCCACAGGTTATGCCGCCGTTTGCAGAACCATCGTCGAGAGTGAACGCAGCGTCGCAGACTGGGGCCAGCGCCTTCCGCGTGTCGACCTAACACCACCGCTCAATAGGCTTGAGAGAGGCAGCGGACATCCCGCTGTCCGGCTGGGAGGTCGTCGAAATCACCGGCGCCGGCCACGCCGGCGCCACGGTTAACGGAACCGGTTCGTATTCTGACACGTCCAAATGTTCAGATGCGCTCGCCCGCGAGCAGAATAAGATCAAACGTGGCGGATCTGTAGAGACCGATACAGTCCTGTTTGTATGACCATGGGTTCGGCGCCCCAGCGGAACTTTCTCTTGAGTCGATACGTCCTATAAACTGAGGATCCAAACTGTGCGGCCGAAAAGAAAAGGGTCGAGTCGCGACGGATTCTCCAGATAGGGAGCAGGATGACCGTTTCAACGAGGCTTAAAGGCAAGGGATCAGTATTGAGGCGGAGCCTAGGAGTCAAGCGCCTCGCCATCGTCGGAGGACTGTTGGTTCTCCTGATGACGATGGGCGTTGCCTGCGACAATTCGGGGACCAATTCAGCGGGGGAGCCGGCAGCCCTTTCGCCAGGACCAACGAGCGAGGAGTTGCGCTCAGCGAAGAAGCGAGCCGCGCCGGCAGCCACGGATGCGGCGTTGGCAGACCTGGTGCGGGGAAATAGCGCCTTCGCCTTCGACCTGTACCAGAACCTCAGAGACAACAACGGCAACCTCTTCTACTCCCCCTACAGCATCTCTCTAGCTCTCGCCATGACATACGCCGGCGCTAGGGGGGAGACAGACCGCCAGATGGCGGAAACGCTGCGGTTTCTTCTTGCCCAAGAGAACCTGCACCCGGCATTTAACGCCCTGGACCTGGAACTCGCCTCACGTGGCGAGGGCGCTGAAGGTCAGGACGACGACGGGTTCAGATTGAACGTGGTCAATGCGGTCTGGGGGCGGAGTGGCTGTTCCTACCTCCCCGATTTCCTGGAGGTGCTGGGCGAAAACTACGGCGCTGGGGTCAGGCCCTTAGATTTCCTGGGAGCACCCGAGGTGTCGCGGACGACCATCAACGACTGGGTCAGTGAACAGACGGAGGAGAGGATTAAGGACCTGATCCCAGAAGACGCGATCAACCGGTCCACGGTTATGGTGCTGACGAACGCCATCTATTTCAACGCCGCGTGGCTACACCGTTTTGATCCGCAGGATACGCGCGATGGTCAGTTCCATCTGACCGATGGCAACACGGTGAACGTGCCGATGATGAGGCAGACGGAGAGGTTCGAGTATGCCAGTGGCGAGGGGTATCAGGCCCTGGACCTCCCCTATGCCGGCCACGAGCTGTCCATGGTCATTCTGCTGCCGGACAGGGGGAGTTTCAGCAAGTTCGAGACTTCGCTCGACGCCGAGGTTGTCAATGGCGCTACCAACAGGATGAATTTCAGACCAGTTTCGTTGACCATGCCGAAGTTTGAGTTCGACTCGAGCTTCAGTCTGGCAGACACCCTCGAGGCGATGGGAATGCCAGATGCATTCGATCCGTCGAGGGCGGACTTTTCCGGCATGGGCATAAGTGGATGTACTGGCGATCAGGGCAGCCCGTCCATCTCGGATGTCGTACACCAGGCGTTCGTCCTGGTCGAAGAGGAGGGTACCGAGGCGGCGGCCGCGACGGGTGTGGTAATGATCGAATCCGAACCGCCCCCGCCGGTCGAGGTCTCAGTGGACAGACCGTTCATTTTCTTGATTCGGGACAGGGAGACGGATGCGATCCTGTTCGTTGGCCGCGTGCTGGACCCAAGGGAGTAACGGAGTTGTTCACGGGCACCGGCACACCGCCCGATAGGGGACAAAGGCCCAGTTGCCTATGCACGGAGGCGGGATCGCTCCGGCAGACTCAACTCTGCTCAACCTCCGCTCAGGACCTTGAACCCGTAGTTCTCTTCCGTCCTCTCGGACAGCGGGAGAACCTCCACGACCGCCCTTGAGAGACCGACGACCTCGCCATTTTCGTCGAAGCTGTAGTTGTCCCCAATGGCGCCGCTCCAGGTGATGTCGTAGAGACAGTCCCGAAATCCGTCCGCGTCCTGGTCGTCGTCGATCTGCTTGAGGCACTCCGCCGCGATGTACACGTCGTCGTAGGCGGAACCCAGGTGCCAGGGCAAGGTGACGTAGTCGTAGCGTTCCCTGAAGTTGGCGAGAACTTCCTGCGCCTTCTCGTTGTCGGGGTCGGCAGTGGCCGTGATCGCCTTCAGCCCGGTCGCCGCGTCGCCGGCGATTTCGAGCGCGGTCGTTCCCACCGTGATCGTCTCGCCATAGATCGGGCCGTGGTAGCCTAGCTCCCGGGCCTGCTTGACGATGGTGCCGGCCGCGAACTCGGACTGAGGAGCTACGTGGAGCGCGTCCGCGCCGGCGTCGAACAGCTTCGTCAACTGCGACCTGAAGTCCGTCGTGTCGGGCGCGTATCGCTCTTCGGCAACAACCGTGCCGCCGTTTTTCTCGAACTGCGCTACGGAGGTGCGCCTAACACCCTCGGCGTAGTCGGTCTCTTCGGTGATGGTCGCCAGTGTGCGTACGCCGTCCGCCCACAGGACGTTGCCGGTGTTGATCCCCACCTCGATATCGCTGATCTGGGTTCGGAAAATGTAGTCGCCGGCGTTGGCGATGTCGGGGTTGCTGGCAAGTCCGGAGAACAGGACCACTCCGTCCCGTTCGGCGAGCGGCGCGACCCCAAGCATTGCCCCGCTGCACGAGGTCCCAAGGATGATCTTCATTCCATCCACGTCGGTGAGCTTGTTATAGGCGTTAATCGCGTCTTGGGCGTTGCACTTCGAGTCTTCGACGACAAGCTCCAACATGCGCCCGTTGATGCCGCCGGCGGCGTTGATCTCGTCCATCGCCATCTTCTTTGCCTGGACCGCCACCGTGCCGTAGCTCTCGCCGGCACCGGTGAGCGATTCCATCACGCCTATACGGAACGGACTCTCTTCCCCTTGTTCATCGGCTCCACACGCTACAAGCGCCTGTACCAGAATCACGAGCAGTCCCAGGGCGACAGATCGTTTCAGGGACGAGAATCGCATGAAATGCTCCCTTCACACGCGGCTCTGGCTCATTAGTTTACACAAGCGATGCAAGAGGAGTGTGGGGCAGCTGAAGAACGCCGGAGAACACGCCGAGTGACGACGCGAACGACCCACGCCGCGCCATCATCGTCGTGGTTCACGTCATTCAGGGAGACTTCGGCTCCTCAAGATCGATAACGATCCGGCAATGGTCGCTGGGGCCCCAGTCTTTGGGAGCGTTGAGGGCGCGGACGGTGAGCCTATGGGCGATCGG
The DNA here is from genome assembly GCA_965220775.1 of Chloroflexota bacterium. GTDB lineage: Bacteria > Chloroflexota > UBA6077 > FW602-bin22 > JBCLEL01. Next base: position 1,507,377 of record OZ244845.1, on the reverse strand, counting down.
CCGGGACGCGAACACGTAGTCGAGTTGGAGGGTGGCGTCGGATGGTTCCTGCTGGTGGGGCGGGCTGTAGAAGGTAGCTGTGTGCGGACCGATCAGTGGCAAACCGATGCGCATCATGTCTCCGAACACGGTCGTCTCGCTGTCCCACCAAGTAGTCAGGTCACCGCCGACGATGTAAGGCAGCTTAGAGCCGCAGGACTCCTTAATCTCGCGGATCATCCCAGGCACTCGCTCGGACGACTTGCGCCCGGACTCGACGGACACGAGGCCGATTCTCTCGTCGCCGGACAGCGTGGCGACCGCGAGCCTTGACGGAGTGTCAATTGCGGAGTTCGGCGACGCCGACGCCATTATGTCTGCGACTGATACCCATTCGATGGCGACGCGATCCGAGATGCGGACCACCGCTCGAGCGCCGTTCCATCCCTCGTTTATCCAAGGCCCGGGCCCCACATCGAGCTTTGCGGTGACCTCCGCCGGCGGCGTGCAGGCCTCCTGCAACAGCGCAAGATCGGCATCTCCGTTACGCTCGCTAAGGAAATACCAACTGGCCCGCTTGTGCTGCATGTTCCAGCAAACGATGCGCATCACGCACTCCTCCAAGCGAGGCTTCTTGCCTGGCCGGTATCGTGGGCACCGAGGCCGCCGATGGTCCTAGCGCGGTATTTTTCGGGTGGTCGTTGGATCACTTAGTACGATCCTCCTTCATTAAGGTTCCCAGCTGTCTTGCTGATATAGACTGTACGCACTCGCCGGCGACCAAACCTCCACGCTCGCCGGCGAGGGTGAAACCGGGGATACATGTTAACAATCAAACAGTCGATGGAGCTGGCCGGCAGGAACCTGCTTCACTGCCTCCGGCCGGATGATCAGTTTCGCCCGCTATGGGGCGTCGATATCGAGCCTGACTTCCGGGCGACATGCCGGCGTTCTCGGTTCGAGCACAACGTTGGGCGGTGGTGGGATGCCATGCTGCGTCTGGAGGCGGCGACCGAATTCGAGATTCCGGCCGAGTTGGAAGAGGCAATGATGCGGAATCTGGGAGATTGCCTGAACAATCCGTTATCCGTATGTGCGCCGGTGGATCCCGCGGCAAGTTGCTTCGACGGCCACACGCAGCGGGAGATCCTGCTCGCCCTCTCAGCTCTGGTGCGCTGGCGCGACAACGATTGGGCGAAGGAAGCAGGCCATCGCATGATCCTAGCGCTCGATCGTTTCTTTCAGGACAACGGGGGATGGAACCTCGCCCTGATGAACGAGATCGCTGCGCAACAGGGAAGACACGTCGATGCAACGACAGATCTCGGTGGCAACGTCGGTGTCGAGTCGTCGCGCACCCACGGCCGCATGATCGAGGGGCTGCTGGAGTTCTACATGTCCGCCGGCGACACCGCAGCCATGCGCCTGGCTGCCCGCCTGGCTGAGTTTCATCTCGAAACCAGCACCCGTCCCGACGGATCCTTCCCCGAAACAGACAGGTATGTTCATACGCACTCTCTGCTCGGAACCTACCGCGGACTGCTGCTCTACGGTAAATTGACCCGCCAATGGACGTACGTCGATCGGATCGCAAAGACATACGCTAATACCGTCCGCACAGCCGTCAAGGAATCCGGGTTTATCTCCCACGATTGGGGCAATGACAACACCGGGGAGCCTACTTCGCCCGGCGATGCGGCTCAGTTGGCGCTATGGCTCGCCCGGCTAGGTTACGGTGAATTCCTCGACGACGTGGAGCGAATCGTCCGCGCCCGCCTACTGCCTTCGCAGATTACAGAACCATTGGGCCTGCATCCGGCGGACGACGAGGACTCGCCGGCCGACCTCGACGATCTAGCGGTCGGCGCGTTCGGCGGTATGCACGCGTTGACTCACGGCGGCAAACGTCCAACCACCGACATTACGGCGGCTATCCTCCACACCTTGTGTGATATCTACTCGCAAGTAGTCGAAGAACGGGCCATCGGAATGATCGTCAACTTCCACTTCGATTACGAGGACGCGCGCATACGGATGGAGACGACGCGCACGGACGTCGGCCGGCTTGTAATTCAACCCAAGATTGCCAAGCCAATTACCATCCGCATACCCACATGGGCGCCGGCGGAGTCCGTTCGGCTCGCCGTGAACGGCCGGCCGATCGAGCCATCGTGGGTCGGGCGCTTCTTGATGGTATCTGCCCAGCAGCGGCCGGCGCGGATAGAGGTAGAGTACGGACTACCGGTTAGATCGATCGACGAGCATACAGACGGCGTCGACTACCGCATCACGTGGCGGGGTGACGACGTCATCGGAATTACGCCGAATACAGACTTTCTTCCCTTCTACCCGACGATGTCGGAGTAGCGCCGGAATCCTGGGAGATGCATTTCCAGCGCGAAACGAAAGACGATGACGGGATGCCGGATAACCTCAAAAATGTGAAGCATTCTGCCGGTTAGCGCATTCAACGAGCGTACCAACTCTCGGAGGGGGCGCATCGCTTCGGGGAAGGGTACAAGCAGCCCTATTCCAGTTTCACCCCCACCTTTCTAGCCACACCCCGTATGTACTCCTGACCATCCATCATGTCTTCGTAAGCAAAGTGCTCGACGTTAACAGTTATGTCGTGGTTGAGCCCTTCCAGCCTGCGAAGGACGGTCGCATAGTCCATGTGACCCGTGCCGGGAACAGCCTCGTCTAGATGTATTACCCCGAAACCCTTCTCGAGCCGAACGCGGAAGCCTCCACTTATGATGACGTCCTTGGCGTGAAGCGCGGTAATGTGCTCGCCGAGTAGATCGAAGATCTCGTTCGTGACCTCGGTCGTTCGAAAGATCATCTGGGGCCATGTAAGATTCACGATATCCATGAGTAACTTCAGTCTGGGCGATCCGACCCTATCCAACATATCCAGGTGCCTATCCACCGAGCAGAGCGGCGACATTACATGTGGGTGGGCTGCGATGTCCATCTCGGCCTTCTCTGCTTCGCCCGCCAGCGCGGTAATCGCGTCCATCGAACGTTGCCAGGTCTCCTTCGACCACATCTGTGGCGTGCCTCTGTCCCCGTACGTCGAGAATCCGATGCAATGGGCGCCCAGGATCCGGCCAAGCCACAACTGCCGACTGTAGTGCTCCATAGCCGCCTTTCGCTCTGAAGCGTCGACCGAATCGAATCCGGCGTGGAAGGTGCTGAACTCGCCCACTCTGATCCCGTGATTGTCGAGAAAACTGCGCGCGTCGTGGACCTCCCGGTCCGTCCAGGGCTGAACCTCAGGCCAGCCTTCCAGCATGGACAGGGTGACGGTCTTCACGTTCAGGTCGGCAACCTTCGATAGGAAGCCGGTGCGCTCCTCCTGCGTCCTACCTAGCGGGACCCAGGGACTCATCAGAATCAAGTAGCGGACCTCTGTCTAGGAAGGCGGTGCCATCTCTCCGTGATCCGGCGCGCTCTTTTCCTCGACGCGCCAGATGTACCACAGCAGCAGCAAGGCAGCCACCAGACCACCGAGCGCAAATCCCAAGACGAATCGAAACATTCCCATTCTCCAATGCGGCGGTGCAACATATTTCAGCCGATGTCGGACTCGGGCCGCCAATCAGCCGGCGGATGGATCCTCGACCACCAACCGACCTTATATATGCACCCGGTCACACATTCAGTTTAACTTGCTTCGTCCAGCAATCTATGCCAATTCAATGTAAGGGGCGTCCGACTGCCGCTGCGCCGCCAGCCAGTTCCTCAGAGCGTCCTCGGCCAGAGCGGTTTGGACATGCTGACCGAGCGCTGAGACCCCCAGCCGCTTCGTATACTTGTGGCCCCGGATGCGCGGCAAGGGGACGCTCCTCCAGCCGGCTTCCAACTCGGCATACCCTTCGACCGGATGCGGATATCGGCCCAGCCAGACCGGCCTCCATCCGCCGGCCGTGGGATCGTATCCGATGGCCCACGTCCCAATGCTCTCATGCAAGCGGGAGTGGTCGACTATGAGCCGGATTAGCGTTTGCTTCGACAGCGAGAGCTTTGTGGTTGGACTTAGCATATCGCTCCATTAGTCCCTATCTTCCAGCCGCCATTGTGCGCACCGCATAGCGTGGGATTTTGTCGTTTTTGGTGACAATGGTGAGTCCTTCGGCCTGCGCCTGGGCTACGAGCATTCGATCGAAGGGATTCCGGTGGTGCATTGGCAAGTTGCCGGCCTGCTCAGCGTGAAAGAGGGTGATGGGAAGCTGCGTGAAGCCTGTATCTTCGACCGTAGTGGTCAAGTTATCCAGGCCCCGAAGTTTACCCAGAGAGCGCTTGGTGGTGATCTCCCAGACATTGATCGCGCTGACGAAGACCTCGTTTCGTGGGTCGATCACGGCTCTACGAGCTTTCTCGCCTAATTCCGGGCTGTCCTCGAGCGCCCACAGTAGGACGTGGGTATCCAGCAGCAGCCGCTGCACTATTCTGTCTCGCCCTCGAATTCGTCGATCACCTCCTTAGGCGTCTCATCGAAGTCCGGCGCGATCCATATCCGCCCTTTTTGCAAGCCCAGTTTGCGCTCGCACTTGGGCTCGCGGTGCGGCACTAAGTCCAGGTACGGTTTGCCGGCTTTGGCAATTACGATTTCCTCTCCCCGCCAGGCCAGCTCGCCCAGCCTCGAAAGCTGTGATTTCGCTTCGTGCATGTTTACCTGCATTGAACACACCCTGAGTGAATTAGCTAAGCTAGACTAAGCTAATAGTATCAAGGCAGGTAAAGGCAAGACAAGTAGCGCATTGACGGGTCCTAAAGTCGCGAGGAGTGCAATCGAGGTGGGCTCTATCGCCGGCGGCCGCCCATTCGAAGTCGCGTAGCAGAGCGCTCCGCGGCTTCAGTCCACTCCCAGATAGTACGCCAGTGGGGCCTGGAGTATTCACGTCCTTCCAGAACAAAACCAGGTAGTCCCTCGAAGACGCTATTCCATTGCGCGAGATCGGATCGCAACTTTACCGATGCGACCGAAGGGTTAAAAGTTCTGAGCATCTCTCTGATCAATCGCCGGACGTGGCCTACCTGTAGCTCGCCACCTACCGTGCCGGCGTCTCGGATCGTCGCGGTGCCGTCTACTTTCATGTGCCATTCGAGGAATGCCTCGATAACTTCCTCCTCCTGGGCCGGATCGGAATGGACGAACACCAACATCTCACGACGATCTATTGCATCGTTGTAGCGCTTACGCTGGGCGCGCCCCTCGGGATTGGACATCGTGCGCCGAAGATTCTTCTTTATCTGGGCGATGTCTTCAGGAGCGGCAATTCTGAGATGATATGCTGTCTCGGTCATGCCCGCGAATACCTCATCTACTTGTTCTCAAGTTTTCCCCAGGCGTCGAGGAGGCCTTCACAGCCTACCTGAGTTCGCCGATCATCAGAATGAATCGAGGTTCACTCCGAGCCTACTTCTCGAATTGTATAATCGTTCGTCCCTTCCTGACAAGCCGTGCCGCCGACGCCAACGTACCGGCCGAACGTGTTGGCATTGGCCGCAAACGCTCAGAAACCCTCACTTCGCGTTCTTAGAGGCTACGAGCGTCCTTATGCATTTGCCGGCGAAATCGCCAGTGCTTCATCTGGTGATTGAAGCGATTTCCATCCAAGTGACGCGCAAACATTACTGCCGATTTTGCTTCCAAAAGTGCATGGCAAGCCTCCCATGCGCTCGACCGAACTGATAACATAAGAAAACGTAGAAGGATCGAAATTGGATTGATCGGCTCACACATGTGAGGCCGGAGGAAGTCCTGAGTCAGTGAAGGTCACACGTATAGACACGATAACGTGCTCTAGCTATCGTGTAATGGTCTGGGTCCAAGTTCACACCGATGAGGGCCTCATTGGGCTCGGCGATACCTGTTACCACGAGCCCCAAGTCGCTGACTTCATCCACAATACGGCAGCTCCTTACCTGTTGGGAAAGGACCCCCGCACTGTTGAACAACACCACCGGATCCTGCGCGCTCCGCTGAACTTCGGCCGACAGAATGGACAGGTTAACGGCCTTTCAGCGATTGATATAGCGCTGTGGGACCTCAATGGGCAGTCGGTGGGGATGCCGATCTACAAGCTACTGGGCGGTCCGGCTCGTGACAGCATCCGCGTCTACAATACATGCCACGGTACCACTCACCCCTTCCACTGGCAGCCGGCTCTCGAGCCGCCGGACCCCGGTGACCACTCGGCCCGCTGGGTCCGCCACACACCGTTCGACGAGGACGAGATTATGTGGAGGGAGCAAGGCCGGACCGGCGAATTGGCCCAATCGCTGCTCGACATGGGCATTACCGCGATGAAGATTTGGCCGTTCGATCCGCACCGAATAGGCACTGATGGCCAGCATATCACCCAGGCGCAGATCGATGTCGCGTTAGAGCCTTTCCGCCAAGTCCGGCAGGCTGTGGGAGCGCAGATGGATCTGCCGGTCGAGTTGCACGGAGGTTGGTACGCACAAGCGGCCATTCGAATCGCTGAGGCGCTGCAAGAGATACGCCCGTTGTGGATCGAAGACCCGTTGAGCAGCCGAGACAATATTGACGGGTTTGCCGAGGTGGCAAGAAAAACGCCAATTCCGGTGGCGATTTCCGAGTCGCTGTGCGGACGGGCTATCTTTAGGCAGATTCTGGAGAAACAAGCGGCCGGCATCCTGATAATGGATATCGGCTGGATCGGTGGAATCAGCGAGGCCCATTTCATCGCACAGATGGCGCAGATGTACGACCGACCTTTCGCTACCCACGACGCCTCGGGACCGGCCACTTTCGTTGCCAGCTCTCACCTCTGCATAGCCGAGCCAAATGCACTGATTCTGGAAGGGATTCGGGCCAGCTACATCGACGGTTGGTTCCACGACGTTCTCACGGAGCTTCCTAGATTCGAGCGCGGATATATCTCACCACCCAATGAGCCCGGGCTAGGTGCCAGTCTCTTGCCTGAGTTCCTGTCCCGGCCGGACGTTGCAGTCCGCACCTCGGAACTCTAGCTAGACACCAAGTGGGCCCGACCATCCTCGCCGTCAAACAGGACAGGGAGGGGAAATGAAGATAACTCGCGTCGAAACGCTCACCAGTTCACGCTATCAGGACCCGGAACCTACCTGGGTCCAAGTACATACTGATGAAGGTCTGGTAGGACTGGGCGAAACATGGTATTACCAGAATGAAGCGACCGACTACATACATAGGACGGTCGCGCCCTACTTGCTAGGCCAGGATCCCCGGCTAATCGAAAGTCACCACCGCGCTCTTAGCCGCCAAATGAGCTTTCGTTATTTGAATGCGGAAGTCCACAGTCTCTCCGCTATCGACGTTGCCTTGTGGGACCTCTATGGGCAGATCGTGGGTCTGCCCTTATATCAGCTGCTGGGCGGCCCTTCGCGCGATCGGGTCCCGGTCTACAACACCTGCCACGGCTACTCTCTTGACTGGAAATCTGATTCTGTTTATCGGGACGATGAGGTGATGTGGAGAGACCAGGACCGGGCCGGCGAGCTTGCTCAATCCATGCTCGATACTGGGATTGGAGCCCTGAAACTCTGGCCCTTCGATCCGTTCAGAGCCGGAGGGGGTGGTCAGCATATAACCCCGGCCCAAATCGACGAGGCTCTCAAGCCCTTCCGCCGGATTCGGGAGACCGTTGGCATGCAAATGGGCATCCATGTCGAGCTGCATGGAGGTTGGTATCTGCAAGCTGCAATCCGGATTGCCGAGGCGCTCGAGGAGTTGCGCCCGGTGTGGATCGAAGACCCGCTAGGCAATCGGGACAACATAGACGCTTTCGCCGAGTTGGCCGGAAAGACGCGCATACCTGTCGCAATATCTGAGTCGCTTTGTGGGAGGACCGTGTTCAAGGAAATATTGGAGAAAGAGGCCGCCGGCATTCTCAATTTCGACATCTGCTGGGTAGGTGGGCTGACCGAAGCCCACTTCATAGCCCAGCTCGCCCAGACCTACGACCGGCCTTTCGCTTGCCATGCTCCGACCGGTCCGGTCAATTTCACAGCGAGCACGCACCTCTGCATGGCCGAGCCAAACGCGTTGATTCAAGAAGGCATACGCTTATGCTATCTGGGCGGCTGGTACCAGGACGTAGTCACCGAGCTACCCAAGTTCGAGCATGGCTACGTCTCGGCTTCGTCTGCGCCGGGTCTCGGTACGCGGCTCTTGCCCGGCTTCGCCTCGCGGTCCGATGTTGAAGTCCGCGCTTCTCAGATATAAGCGGAGCCGCTCGTCTTGCGTGCGCAATCGAAGATGACGATCGCCCGTATCGAAAAAATCGCCCGCTCCACATATTCCGTGTTCTTGGGTCCTAGACCTACACTGATGATGGCCAGGCGCCACGAGAACGAGTCAACCTCAACATATCGATGTTTTTCAAGTCAATCAGAGGTGAAGGTCTTTCCATAAGACCACGACAGGGTTGGAGCATAGATGTGTGATGCCCGTTAGACACGGACTACGTCGAGCCTGACGGCCGCGATAAGTGTCGCCGAAATAATAGATGGGATTCGAATGAATTGGTGCGTGAGTCATATCCAATAGACAAATGCGGTCGCTCTGTATTCCGCGAGTCACTGTTGCAAAACACCTTCAGAATTGATATCTTTCCATAAAGAAATGCGGCAGCTCCAACGAGGTGCGGTGTGGTACCGACTCATTCGAATCGTTGCGTTTGTCCCTCGTGTGTCGAGACGGCGGCTCCGTGTCCGCCGACCCGTCATTCGGACTCACCTGTCTTCGGGTTTCATTCATTGCCACGACGTCGCGATTCGGGGATCTTCCTACCTGCTAGCGCCCTCTACCAAAACACGCCACTTTGCTTTCGCTCGCCACAGTAGTGTCAATGATGTCATTAGCTGGCAACAATCGATAGCAGATGTAGCATCGACCAAGAATCTGGGCGATATTTGCGAGAAAGGGGGGATGTCCACAGATTTGAGTGCTTGAGTAAACGGTTTGGCTGGCGCCTAACCGTATGAGATCAGAGTGATTGTGCACAAATAGGAGAGAGATTATGTTGGGCAAATTACTGAAAAATAGGTTTTCTCGCCGTTCGTTCTTGGTTGGTGTTGGCGCGACATCTGCACTTCCAATTCTGGCTGCCTGCCAGCCTCAAGTCTTGGAAGTTGAGAGAGTCCAAGTCGTCGAGAAAGAAGTGCCGGTGGAAAGGGTTGTAACTCAAATAATCGATCGGCCGGTCGAGAGGATAGTCACCGTCGAGGTAGAGAGGGCAGTCGAAGTCGAAAGGATTATCACTGTCGAGGTCGACAGGCCAGTAGAAGTCGAGGTCGAAAGAGTCGTCGAGAGGCCGGTCGAGAGAGTAGTCACCGTAGAAGTCGAGAAGGCGGTGATTATCGAGAGGGAAGTTGAAGTCGAAGTTGAGGTTGAGGTTGAGGTTGAAAAGGAGGTTGTCAGGGAAGTCTTCATAGAGCCGACCGAGATACCTATTAGGAAGGTAGGGCCCGACCTCCTACACCCGACCCCGGAAGGCGGAAAGGTCATCCTCGACGTATCAAAGTATCCCACCACATTTGGTGAGTCCCCGATATTCGCGAAGCAGGTCGCGGCCGGAACTCTTCCGCCAGTCAACGAACGTCTGCCGGACCGGGAAGATCTGCTGGTTGTCGAACCCGTATTTGAGATTGGTAAGTACGGCGGGACGATCCGCCGTGGCTTTACCAGCGCGGGAGACCGGCAGAATCTGGGTCGTTTTGCCGCCCACGACATGTTTACCTACTGGGATTTTGCAGTAGAGAACCTGATACCCAACGTCGCCAAGGGATGGGAGCTGTCCGACGACTGGACCACTATCAACCTGTTGCTACGCCGCGGGATGAGGTGGTCGGACGGGGCGCCGGTAACGGCCGACGACATCATGTTCTGGTACGACTACATTTACAACAACGAACAGCTGATGCGGATCAAGCCGATCCAAATGTTCGTTACCGGTGAGGACGGAGAGCAGATCGAGGGGACCATCACAAAGATCGACGATTTCACTGTCGAATACAAGTTCGCCGGCCCCTACGCGAGCTTCCCAGAGCAGCTCGGAGTCTTGAACGCTATTACCGGTCCGTCCGAGACCTGGGGTCCGCGAGGAGCGTCCGGCGGAATCGCGCCGGCCCACTATCTGAAGCAATTCCACGCGGATTTCGCCGATCCGGCCGATCTTGACGCTCTGGTCAGGGCACACAAAGTAGACGATTGGGTAGCTCTGTTCCGGATCAAGAATGACTGGTACCTCAATCCCGACTGGCCCTGCTTCACTGCTTACAAGACAGTCAGCCCAATCAATCGAAGTACCTGGGTCGTCGAGCGCAATCCTTACTTCTACCAGGTCGACATCGCCGGCAACCAGCTTCCCTACAACGACCGCATCGTGCTCACGCTGGTTGAGGATATCGAAGTAATGAACTTGCGGGCGATAGCCGGCGAGTACGATTACGCCGACAGACACATACAGTTGTCTAAACTGCCGGTCTTCTTGCAGAACGAGACTAGAGGTGACTACAAGGTATGGCTGGATCCGGGCAGCTACGGATCCATTGCTGGAGTGATATTCAATAACAGCTACGATGCTGATGACGAGATCTCCAAGTGGATCCTGAACATCGATTTCCGCAAGGCGCTGTCGATGGGAATGGACCGCGACCAGATCAACGAGGCATTCTTCGCCGGCTTGGGCACCCCCGGTTCCGGCGTCCCATTGCCTACCAACCCGTTCTACCCTGGCGACAACTACAGGGATGTTCCCTGGGTCCAATACAATCCCGATGAAGCCAACAAGGTCCTGGATGAGATGGGCCTGGACAAGAAGGACGCGGACGGATATCGCCTTCGCACCGATGGCGGCGGGCGGCTCCACTTCTGGGCCCCTTGTCAGCAGGCGGCGCACCTGCCGATATGTGAGATCGCCGAGTTCATCGGCCAGCAGTGGAAGAAGATCGGCATCTCGTTCGAGGGCAGGGTTATGCCAGGCCCAGAGGTCCAGGCTCTGACTGAGAACAACGAGGTAATTGCCACGATATGGGAGAACAACAGTAGCGAGGTGATGTTCGAACAAGCCGGCAATTACATCCCAGTAAACTTCCCCAACCCGCTGGGCCCCGCGATCGCGAGATGGTTCGACACGGGAGGCGCCGAGGGCCAGCCGCCCCCCGGCCACATGGGCATGGAGAGAGTCGTCGAGCTCTGGAGAAAGGGACGTACGATCCCGAGAGAGATGCGCGTTCCTTTGGGCAAAGAAATCTGGACGTATTTGGTGGACAACCTCTATCACATAACTACGGTCGGTTTCGTGCCGGTGATTCTCGGTATGCACATCGTGAAGAACAAGATGGGGAACATCCAGCGTCGCACGGCGGTGAGTTCGTCCGGTCAAACGCCCGGCAACGCTCGTCCTGAAACCTACTTCTGGAAGGAGTTCTAGCCTCGCACTTCACAGGTCCGGCCCTGGGTTCCTCCCAGGGCCGGCTTCGGTTTTATGGCCTGCATTTCCTGGCATTAGCGCCAGATTTGGACTGACAACGGGTGCTGGGGTACGTTGGCCGGCGTCTGCTGATGGCGCTGGTGACCACTTGGGCTATTACAGTAATCTCCTTCGCAATTATCGAGTTGCCTCCGGGTGACTTCGCAACTTACTATGTTTCTCAGTTGCAAGCCACCGGCGTCCAAGCCACCGAGGCTTATGCGCTGGGCGCCAGCCTGCGCGAAGAGTTCGGCTTGGACCAGCCAGTTTACGTGAAGTATTTCAAGTGGCTGGGACGAATAGTCCGGGGAAATTTCGGCTGGTCGATGGATTGGCAGCGACCCGTTATCGACCTTATCGGCGAGCGCCTGCTCATGACAGTAGTAGTGACAATGGCTGCTGTCGTCTTCACGTGGGTGGTCGCGCTCCCCATCGGCATCTATTCAGCCGTACGACAATACTCCCCTGAGGATCACGCCTTCACCTTCGTGGGGTTCATTGGTCTGGCAATACCCGACTTTCTACTTGCTCTGGCCTTGATGTACTTTACCTGGTTCTGGTTTGGCGGAAGCATCGGCGGCCTGTTCTCTCCTGATTTTGTCGAGGCGCCGTGGAGTCTGCTCCGCGTGTGGGACCTGATCAAACACCTTCCAATACCCGCCATCGTCCTCGGTACAGCCGGCACTGCCGGCCTCATAAGAATTCTTCGGGCCAATCTACTTGACGAGCTACGCAAACCCTACGTTGTGACTGCCCGGGCGAAGGGCGTCACCGAGGCCAGGCTCATCCTGAGATACCCTGTACGCGTTGCGCTCAATCCCTTTGCCAGCACTATAGGCTATTTGCTGCCAGCAATCGTGTCTGGAAGTATCATCGTGTCAATCGTGCTTAGCTTACCGACAGTGGGCCCGCTATTGCTCAGGGCGCTCTTGGGTCAGGATTTCTTTCTCGCCGCAACCATTATCATGATGTTGGGTTTTTTGACGGTTATCGGTACACTAATCTCAGATTTCGTTTTGATGTTTATTGATCCCCGTATACGAATGGAGGGTCGCTGATGGCCGAGGCCGCGGTTCCCGTTGCCGACGGAACAGGGATAGCTGCTGCCGGCGAAGACGAACGGATCCTTGTCGCTACCCAGTGGCAGCTCATGTGGTGGAGATTCCGCAAGCACTACCTAGCAGTCGCCGGCTCGGTCGTCGTGATCATCTTCTACCTTATCGCGTTAAATGCGGACTTCCTCTCATACTCGGATCCATTCGATTCCCACGCCGATCGATCTCATACCCCTCCCCAGCCAATATTCTGGTTCGAAGACGGTGTATTTCGGCCGCACGTTTACAGAGTGAAAGGAAGCCGCAATACGAAAACTTTTGTGCGGGATTACGAAGCCGACCCCAACGACAAGATATACCTCCGCTTATTCGGGTCGGGTTTCCGCTACAAGATCTTAGGATTCATCCAAGCGGACATTCACCTCTTTGGTGTCGTCGATGAACGGCCGGAGGAGACGTTATTCTTGTTGGGGACCGACATCCAGGGGCGGGACCTCTGGTCGCGTCTCATCAACGCTACAAGGATATCTTTGTTCATCGGCCTGGCCGGCGTCACCATCGCTTTGTTCTTGGGCATACTATTGGGAGGTCTCTCCGGCTTCTACGGTGGATTCGTCGATACGGTCATACAGCGGATAATCGAGATTCTACGGTCGATACCTACCATCCCACTATGGATGGGACTGGCGGCGGCAATGCCAAGAGATTGGGACATCCTCAAAATCTACTTTGCTATTACCATCATTATCTCGCTGATTGGTTGGACCGACTTGGCTCGGGTCGTTCGGGGCAAGTTTCTCTCGATTCGGGAGGAGGACTTCGTGACGGCGGCCGAACTCGCCGGCGCCAGCCGGATGCGAATCATCTTTCGCCACATGGTTCCGGCCTTCTTCAGCCACATCATTGCCTCGATCACACTGGCGATTCCCTTTATGATCATCGCGGAAACTTCGCTGAGCTTTTTGGGATTGGGGCTGCGACCTCCGGCGATCAGTTGGGGAGTGCTGCTCCAGGACGCTCAGAATATTCAGGCTATCGCCATAACGCCTTGGTTGTTGCTACCGGCTATTCCCGTCGTCGTCGTCATACTTGCGTTCAATTTCATGGGCGACGGGATACGAGATGCAGCAGATCCCTACAGCTCATAGAGATCTAGTGATGGAAAACGGTCGTCGTCTGCTCCTGTCAGTAAACAATCTGAAGACCTACTTCTTCACCGATGAAGGAGTAGTAAGAGCGGTTGACGGTGCGAGTTTCGACCTGATTCGCGGACAAACCTTGGGAATCGTCGGCGAAAGCGGTTGTGGAAAAAGCGTAACGGCTCGATCTATTCTTCGCATCGTCGAGCGTCCCGGCCGGATCACTGATGGACAGGTGCTGCTGTATGGGAACGGACAAGATAATCAGGATCAAGGAACTGATTTGGTCCAACTGGATCCCAATAGTGAGGAGATGCGCTCGATACGAGGCGGTGAGATTGGCCTGGTCTTCCAGGAGCCGATGACCTCGTTCAGTCCAGTGCATACCGTCGGAAGTCAGATTATCGAAACGATCCGGCTTCACCAGAAGGTTGGCGCTGAGGAAGCCAGAGACCAAGCGATCGAGCTACTTCGTTTGGTCGGGATTCCCCGGGCGCCATTACGTATAGACCAATACGCTTTCGAGATGAGCGGCGGTCTGCGCCAACGCGCCATGATCGCTATGGCGCTTTCTTGCAACCCTACGTTGCTGATCGCGGATGAGCCGACGACGGCGTTGGACGTGACCACTCAGGCACAGATACTCGATTTACTTCGCGGCCTCCAAGAGCAGCGAGACCTGTCCATCATCCTGATTACTCACAATATGGGAGTGATCGCCGAGATGGCCGATGATGTGGCGGTGATGTACCTGGGTCGTGTGGTAGAAAAAGGCCCGGTCGACGATATTTTCCACGCGCCGAAACATCCGTACACGAAGGCTCTGCTGCAATCGATCCCCAATATCCACTCGCCCCCTAGGATCAAATTGCCGTCTATCAGCGGATCTGTTCCACATCCGTACAACCGACCCAAGGGATGCCCATTCCATCCTCGCTGCCCGTCTTTTATCGAGAACGTTTGCGAGACGCGCGAGCCTAATCCAGTTCGGCTAGGAGTCGGACAGGAAGCGGCGTGCTTCCTTTACGAAGGTGCGTAACGGTTCATTCCGCTAGTTACAACCGGCGCCGGCGCGGACCTCGCTACTCCTCCGGCGGATAGATGTACTCCGGCGGGTGCCGCCGGGCCGGCGGATCGATTAGCTCGAATATCGTGCCGGAGACTTCCTCGGTGCTGAGATAGGCATATGAACCGTCGCCGTCCGGGCCGAATCCATGACCGCTCTGAATTACCCTGTATCCGGCCGCTTCTGCCTTCCTTAACGATTCGTCGAAGTCGTGGGCAAACACGCCCAAGTGCTGGAGTCCTTCGCCATGCTGGTCGATGAATTTCTGATAAATGGTATCGCCTTCCAGAGGCTGAACCAACTCGAACTGCGGCACAAGGCCCGGCGTAAATGCCAGACGCATACGATAGTTCTGGGTCTTTCCACCCAGCGTCATGTGTCTCACCAAGGGTGGTTGATAGGTATAGATCCACCAGGGGCCTATGCCCAAGTTATGCCAGTAGCTTCTCACAGCCTCGTCCAGATCGCGCACGACCACGCAGATCTGACCTATCCGGCCCAATTCGGGCAGGTTTAGCCTGGGACGCGATAGATCAGACATCTATCTTCTTCGGCACACGGACTTGGGTGAACTCATGTTTCGGCCCTTTGGTGTACGTGGCTCCATAGCCAAGTCCCCAAACGTGTTCCCCTTCGCCGGCTTGAGCTTCGGCCCAGGCCTTGAGCGGCACGGTTTGCCAGCCATCCAAACTGAACCAGTGTTGCGACGATGGTGCGCCAACAGGATCCTTGCCGAGCGGGTGGCTGAGATCGCCCATCGCTCCCAATAGCTGCCGGCGGATCGGTGAGCTGCGAGCCAGCAGCTCTGGGTCCTGCTCGAGGTAGCAGCTCGGTCGCACCCATCTGGGTGTGTAGCTCACGTAAGAGGCCTTGCGGAAACTCTTGGAAAGATTCGGAGTTACCGCGTGGAGAGTGGTGGGTCGCCAAAGCAGCGCGCTGCCGGCCGGCACTCTTAGCTCGAAGATATCCTTTGGATCCGCCCAGGACTCCCAGGTGGCTCTCTGTTCGCGGGTCCACTTGTAGCTTCCCGGCACCAACAGAATGGTCGCGTGTCCCGGTTCGGTGTGGTCGGATATATACCAGCCCACCTTGAAGTCGATCAGGGGCATGCGGCCATCGATCGTTGTTCCGGCGAACTCTTCCTCGTAATCGAAATGCCACCCTAGCGATAAAACGTCGGGGTCCGAATCACTAGGCTTGGGCGCCTGACAGCCAAACGTGCTGTCGCGATTCTGGATGTTCCACCCAATGGCGTCTACTACCAGGGGCAAAATCTTAGGGTGATCGATCAGGTCGAGAATGGTATCGTTCAGTCTGAGTCCATTGCGGGAGCCAACGCTGTCATTCGGCCCCAGACCTTGCTTTCTGCGGAGCTGGTCGGCAACGTCGTCCCAGGCGTCGCTCAGTCGCTCAGTCTCCTCAGGTGTCAGGACACTTTCCAATACCGTCCACCCTATCTCGTTGAGTTCATCCCGCTGCTTTGCGGTCATTGCTATCATCGACTGTTCCTCTCTCAGATTAGTACCAAGGTCTAGCCCCAGCGCCTGCGGCGCCCACCTAAACGGTTGATGGATAGCATATCAAATATCGGATGCGTGCCAAAGTCCGGACAAGGTTTCACCTGCATGTGTTGGGATTTCAGAGCATCGAATGTTGACACCCTTACGCACAATGTTAGATCATTGTTGTCAACTTAATCGATAAGGTTAGAAAAGATTCATCGGAGGTGTTGCCACAAGGCGAGCACGGCGCATTTACCGAAACGTAAGATCTGTTGGTTTGCACGCACGATTAACTTCTATAACGGAGGCTCGATAGGACAGTGAAAGATTTGATCGCACGCAGAATCGGACGCCGGTCATTCCTAGCCGGCTTGGGCGCGACAGCCGCATTACCTATTCTGGCGGCATGTCAACCGCAGGTGGTCACTGAAGAACGAGTACAGGTGGTCGAAAGAGAGGTTCCCGTAGAGAGAGTCGTGACCCAGGTCGTCAGAGAGGAAGTCGAGAGGATTGTCACTGTCCAGGTAGATAGGCCGGTCGAAGTTGAGAGGGTTGTTACCGTCGAGGTGGATCGGCCGGTTGAGGTGGTGAGACAGGAGATTGTCCAGGTAGAGGTAGAGAAGCAAGTCGTCGTAGAGCAGGAGAAGCTCGTCGAGGTAGAGAGGGTTGTCGAAGTAGAGAAGGTCGTCGAGGTAGAAAGGGAAGTCATCGTAACGGCGACCCCGGAGCCGCCGCCCAAGATCGACCCCGAGTTGATCCGTAAACTGGAGGGGCCCGAGATCGTCCTCGATCAGGCCAGGTACCCCACCAGCTTCAATGAATCTCCCCAGCTAGCAGCGCTGGTAGAAAAGGGGCAGCTACCGCCGGTAGAGGAACGGCTGCCGGATCCAGATGACATCCTGGTAATCGAGCCGGTTCACTCGATCGGCAAGTACGGCGGCGCGCTGCGCCGCGGCTTTACCGGACCGTTCGACACGGCGAACGGAATGCGGAACGCCGGACCCGACCACACGTTGTTCTACGACTACGCGATGACCAAGCTCGTGCCCAATATTGCCAAGGACTGGGAAGTCACCGATGGAGGCCAGACGACGATCGTCCACCTCCGGCGTGGTCTCAAGTGGTCCGATGGCCAACCCTTCACCGCCGACGACTTCATATTCTGGTACGAAGACGTCTACTCCAACCCGGACTTGGTCGCCACTCCCAACGTCAATTTCGCCATCCAAGACCAACCTGGAACACTAGAGAAGATCGATGACTACACAATCGCCTTTAGGTTCCCGACTGGCTACTACATGTTCCCCGAGTTTCTGGCAGGATTCTTTGGAATCCCGGGCATGCAACCTGACGGAGGCGGCCTGGGGCGCACCTCGTACCTACCAGCTCACTACCTCAAGCAGTTCCACCCCGACTATGTCGATTCGGCGGACCTTGACGCGATGGTGAGGGATGCAAAGCTGGAAAACTGGGTGGGTCTGTTTAAGGCCAAGGCCGCGTGGCAGACGAATCCAGACCTCCCGATGGTCTCGCCCTGGAAGACCTCGAACCCAATCAACACGCCTGCTTGGGTCCTCGAGCGGAATCCCTACTACTGCGGGGTAGATACCGAAGGCAACCAACTCCCATACACAGACGCCATCGTGATGACTCTGGCGCCAAATCTGGAAGTGCTGAACCTGCGGGCAATCTCCGGCGAGTACGACGTGCAGGGCAGACACGTCTCGCTGGCCAAGCTGCCGGTCTTCCTGCAGAACCAGCAGAGGGGCAACTACAAGATGCACCTCGACCCGCCGGGCAGCGGTGGCGAAGCCAATGTCGTCTTCAACGTTGACTTTGACAAGGACCCCGAAATCCGCAAGTGGTTCCACAACCGCGACTTCCGTCGAGCGCTCTCCTTGGGCATTGACCGAGCCCAACTCAACGAGGTCTTCTTCATTGGCCTGGGAACTCCTGGATCGCCGATCCCTGTCGCGACAAACCCCTATAACCCGGGTGAAGAGACATACCGGACACTCTGGCACAATCACGATCCGGGCCAGGCCAATGAGCTGTTGGACGGAATCGGGTTGGACCAGAAGGACGGTGACGGATACCGGTTGCGGAGCGATGGCCAGGGCCGGCTGCAGATCCAAATCAGCGCAAACACGGCCTGGTTCCTCCCATTCCCGGAGATGGCGGAGATGATCGGCCAGCACTGGAAGCAAATCGGTATTTACTTGGCTGTCGAGGCAGCCGAGCCTTCACTGATTGGCACCAAGATGAGGGCCAACGAAGTCCAGATCTGGATGACCTCCAACTACGGCACCGACCGACTGATGACTTGGCCGGGAACAGCCTTCAACTTCGGGCCAGAGGCCGACAAATGGTTCGCCAGCGGCGGCGAGCAGGGCAATCCGCCACCTGAGCCACTTCAGAAGGTCCTGAAGCTATGGAAGGATGCCAGGACCGTCCCGGTCGAAGAGCAGAACAGAATCGGCAAGGAGATCTGGAAGACTCTCGTTGAAGAAGTCTGGGCGATAGGTACCGTCGGCCTTGCACCTGTCCTGCTTGGAGTCCGGGTCGTCAAGAACAACGTTGGCAACGTCCCAGGGCGGATTATCGCCGGCGTCGACAGCCTCAACCCGGTAAACTCGCACCCGTCGACGTACTACTTCACTGACTAACTTGACGAGTTCCTGGGCGCCGACTCAGATTGGCGCCCAGGTTCCACGTCAGACACGTTCTCGCTTTAGCATCATGAATGCACCGGCTCGATGCTAGGGTTCGTAGGCCGCAGACTGCTACTTGCCGCGTTTACAACGTGGGCGATTACCGTCCTGTCGTTTGTTATTATCCAGCTACCGCCGGGAGACTTCGTGACCGCTTACATTGCGGCCGTTGAGAGCGCAGGCGACCAGATCTCCGATCAAGAAGCTGAAGCGTTGCGCGAGGAGTATGCGCTCGACCAACCGATCTATTTTCAGTACTTCAAGTGGATGCGGCAGATCGCCCAAGGCAACTTTGGGATGTCCATGTCCTATCGAAAAGCAGTCATCGACGTCGTGGGGGAACGCCTCGTTATGACCGTAGTCGTCACGTTGGCCGCGGTGATGTTCACCTGGGTTATTGCCTTGCCGGTGGGCATCTATTCCGCCGTTCGACAGTACTCCCCGGCGGACCATACCTTTACCTTCGTGGGCTTCCTCGGTTTGGCGATCCCGGACTTCCTACTCGCCCTTGCTCTCATGTACTTTATCTGGCAGTGGTTTGGCGGCAGCATCGGCGGATTGTTTTCGCCAGAGTACTTGCAGGCGCCGTGGTCCCTGGCCCGCCTGTGGGACCTGATCAAGCACCTGCCGATTCCGGCTGTAGTGCTGGGCACTGCCGGCACCGCCGGATTGATCAGGATAATGCGGGCCAATCTTCTCGATGAGTTGTCAAAGCCGTACGTCGTGACCGCTCGGGCCAAGGGGCTCCCGGAGACCTCGCTGATCTTGAAGTACCCGGTGCGGGTTGCCCTCAACCCCTTCGCCAGCACGATAGGCTACCTTATCCCTTACGTGGTGTCCGGCAGCATCATAGTGTCTGTAGTCCTGAGCCTTCCCACGGTGGGACCGCTTCTGCTGACTTCCCTCATAAGCCAAGACATGTTCCTTGCCGGCAGCATCATCTTGCTGCTCGGCTTATTGACGGTAATTGGCACTCTGATTTCGGATTTCGTCTTGATGTTCATCGACCCTCGGATACGAATGGGAGCCCGCTAGCATGCAGGAAGCGCCTCAAACGATAGAGCCGGGCAACGGCAGTAGTAAGCCCCTCTTGGAAGTCAAGAGCCTGAAAAAGTTCTTCCCGATTCAGACCGGCATACTGCGCCGGATCAAAGGCCACGTGCGTGCGGTAGACGACGTGACGTTCCACATAGACAAAGGTGAAACTCTGGCCCTTGTTGGTGAGAGTGGTTGCGGTAAGACCACCACTGCACGCTGCATACTGAGGGCCTTCCGGCCGACCGGGGGAGAGATTCTCTTCCGCCCCGATGGCGCAACCGAAGTGGACCTCGGATCGATACCAGACGGCAAGTTGCGCCCACTACGCCGGCACGTGCAGATGGTATTCCAAGACCCATTCTCGTCGCTCAATCCACGAATGACCTTGCTGGACATCGTGGGCGAACCTCTGCTCGTGAATGGGGTGAACTCCCGGCAGGAGCGGGTTGACCGAGTGGCCGAGCTCCTTAGGCTTGTGGGCTTACGTCCCGAGTTTATGCAGCGGTTTCCCCACGCCTTCAGCGGCGGTCAGCGGCAACGCATAGGAATAGCCCGGGCATTGGCCTTAAGTCCAAGCTTGGTCGTGGCGGACGAACCGATCTCGGCACTCGACGTCTCGGTGCAAGCCCAGATTCTGAATCTCCTGCTTGAGCTTCAAGAGGAACTTGGCCTCACCTACTTGTTCGTCGCCCATGATCTGAGTGTGGTCAAACACGTTAGCGACCGTGTCGCTGTGATGTACGTGGGCAAGATCGCGGAAGTGAGCGAGACACAGAAACTATTCCGATTTCCCAAGCATCCCTACACTGAGGCCCTTCTTTCATCCGTACCGATCCCGGATCCTAGATTGCGCTCCAAGAGGATCATCTTGGAGGGAGACGTCGCAGATCCGGCTAATCCGCCCTCAGGTTGTTACTTCCATCCTCGCTGCCGCTACGCGGTGGATATTTGTCGAACAACACCGCCCAAGTTGGAGGAGATCGAGCCGGGTCACCTCGTTAGCTGCCACCGCGCCAAAGAGCTCTCCTTGGCGGGTGTAACGCGCAATCAGGCGGCCGGCGGCAGCTAAGGGCCGACGTTGTCCCAGCGCACGTCTGGCAGTTACCTTGGTACTAATGCATGTCCGTTACGCCGATACGGGATAGACCGCTCCAGCAGCCCCTCATTCGAAATTCGGGGCTTCTCTTCGTCATTGGTGCGAAAACGTGCCCTCCAATCAACCTCGATGCCGGCTCTCGACCGGCGAAACGTGCCGAATTGTAGACCGATGGTCGATGGCGGAATGAGAAAATGTAGCGCGGGGGCTTGTCCCCCGCTGGGGTCGGGGCGTGGCGTAGCAGGATCCGCCGCGCCAAGCCACAACTCCGGCTTTTCATACCTTGGTGTGCCGGCGCCAGCCGGGATGAGCGATTGCTGTGCGACTCCAGAGGGCCGAGCGGAGCACCGCTAACCCAGGTCTGGACCCACCAGCGCTTTGATCGCGACGCCCGATTTCGCCAAGTCGAAGGCTTTTCCGGTGTCGGCTAGATCGAAATGATGAGTGATGATGGGCCGCAGCTCTAGCTGTCCCAACCAGGCGACCGCCCGCTTGAACGTCCAGGGTCCGCCGTTGGCGGTCACCAACGATAGCTGCCTTATGTGGAACGAACTCAGGTTTATCCTAAGCTGGGCGGTAGTAGAGTGGGCGCCGACCATGACGACTCGACCACGGTCCTTCACCAACCCAATGCATTCTTCCAATAACGCCGGCACGGCGGCCACCTCGAACGCGATATCCACTCCCTCGCCGTTGGTGGCGTTCCGTACCGCGTCGCTCAAAGACTCCTTCGTTGGGTCAACAGTCAAGGCAGCTCCAAGTTGTCCGGCTATCTCCCGGCGGCGCGGATTTATCTCCGAGACTATCGCCTTTCTGATGCCGCTGTGTATCGCTACCTGCAACAACATCAAACCGATCGGGCCGGCGCCGATGATGACCGCTGTATCGCCACTCTGGACCTGAGCTACGTCCATGGCCCGCACGCAGCACGTCAGCGGCTCGGCTAGGGTGGCGACCCCGAGGTCAACGCCGGCCGGCACCGGCAGCACCTTGGTCATCGGAATCACTATCTGTTCGGTGAACCCACCGGTGGGCTTCCGAAAGAGACAACTGCTGTCAGGCAGGCCCGCCAAGCAGTTCCGGCACATATCGCAGCGGCCGGCCGCAATGCAGGTCACCGCGTCGCCGATCGACAGATGGCTTATCCCTTCTCCCATCGCATTGATCGTGCCTGCATACTCATGCCCGATGAGCATCGGCGGCTTGACATCTCCAAGCAACCCCTGAATGGCATGCAAATCGGTGCCGCACACGCCGCAGGCGTGAACACTGATGCGCACTTCGCCAGGGCCGGGTTCTAGAGGCTGCGACTCCTGAATCTCGAAGTCGTGCCCGCCTATCCACATTGCGCTTCTCATGCCCTAATCCTCCTGGTCTGTTGGACGTGTTCCAACCGGTTATGGGAGGCTGAAAGTCCAGTCCCTCCCAGCTAACCGGGGCAGCCTGTGTCGTCGCCAATGGCCGGGCCAGTTGGAGTCAAAGAAATCCCTCGCTTGTCCCATCATAATGCAACTTGACACCGTGCGCGGTACCACAATTGCATTGAAGAAAACAATCGCTATCATGAGATTGATTGCGTTCGCCGCTGCGACTCGCACCGCAAGATCCTGTCAATTGGATAGTCACTGGAGTCAATCAGTTGATCATCTCGAAGAGCGACCGCCTGATCATCTCGAGCAACTCAAATACATCGCATTTGGATCCGGCGAGGTACCCGCGCAGTCCGTTGCTTGATGCGGAGCCCTATCCCCAATGGACTGCGATCGATTCGTGTTTCGTGTCGCAAGGGCTGGCTAGATGGCACGGGATATGGCCCCACTATCACGACTACGACGAATTGTGGCTCGTCACCGCCGGCTACGGCGAGGGCTGGCAGGATGGCCGGTCCTATCCGATTACTCCCAACACCGCGGTCTACAACCCAATGGGCGTCGTTCACCGCTCGCAAATGCGGACCGAGTCGGACTGGGTCACGTTCACCACCCCTCACGAAGGACGGAGACGCCCTTGGATGATTCTGGTCGAGGAAGACGGGCCGCCTACGGCCACCGTCCCAGGTTTCGTTGTCCCTGGCGATCAAAACGTTGGAACGTTTCCCGATCGTGGGCCGCGTTGTCCCCTTAGCGAGTTGAGGTTGGTGAACTTCGCCGGCGGAGAAGAGGTCGCCGAGGCCAAGATCGAAGCAAATGAGCATTGGATAGTAGTCGAGGGAGCCATCAGGTTGACGGTAGGCGACGACGAAGTTCTGTTGACAACCGGGGATGCGGCCTCACTGCGCGCCGGCACCGTCCGGCGGATTCGGGCCCAGGGCATCGCCGGCGCCGCTTTGGCTCGCGAGTAAACACCGCCTCACCAACCAGGAGTTGCAAGTGCGTATCATCATGATCGGCTGTGAGTACGTCGGCAAGTCCACTTTGGCCGTGCAGGTATCGCGATGGATGATGCGTGCGATGGGGCTGCCAAGCGTTCGTTGGCACGCCCATTTCGTGCTACCACACCTTGATCGCCATATCCTGGTACCTGACCGCGGTGCAGAGACCCCGGTTGACCGGAGGGACGATGAGGCGATCTTACAACTGCCGCCTTTCCTCAAGGAGCAGTTGATGCGATACATGATTTGGCGACACCTATGCAACGACATGTACCGTGCGAACGACGACTTTCTCATGATCGACTTCTACTACGCCGAGGCTGTCTACGCGCCTCTTTACTACGGTTACGGCGGTTCTGACGATACGTTCTCCGACCGCAGCAGACGAGCGCGGGAATGGGATACCGAGGTTATGATGCAGGCGCCGGACACGGTCCTAGTGTTGCTTAGAGCCTCAGTCGACGCCGTCCGGCGTCGACTGAGCCTGAATCCGCATCCCGGCAGTATTCTGAGAACCGACAACGTGCCGATTGTGTTGCGGCGTTTCGACGAAGAATATGCAGATTCTCAGATCGAGCGCCGATTCGCGCTGGACACCACGGATACGTCGCCGGATCGGACCCTGGAGGATTTCCTCCGGCAAATGCGACCGCATTTGTCAGACATAGACCATCTGCGCATAGCCTCCAACCGGCCCCGCGACTAGCGCTTCAGCAGCCGTTCTCCTCCCCGGCTCCAGCCGGCCGGCTCCACGCTGAAACGTGACGCCTCCGCCAAGACTAGCCCAGCTTGGCCAGTGTCGCCGGCGGCACGAGAGCCGTGGCGGCCGCGATGAGCGCCGACAAGGCCGCCATGATAGCGTAAGCTCCGTATCGGGACATGTTGAGGCGTGCCGAAGCGTTGGCCGCGTCGATTAGCCAGGCGCCCAAAGCGAATACCACGCCGGCCAGCAAGCCGGTGATCATGCCAACTCCGGCCTGAACCAGGCCGGCATATGGCGCGCGAATTATCGACTCGACCGCGGCCGGCAGGGCCTCGTCCGGCGCTATGAAGCCGCTGCCAAGAGCCAGAAAAACGCCGCTTATCGGAATGAGCATCCCGGTAACTAGAGGCAACAGGATCCCGTAGCCAACGCCTAGCAGTATCCATACGAACAGCGTGCGGGCAGTGTCAGCTCTCTGGCCCGCCCAGTCGCTGGTCGCTATACTGGAGAACATCGCCGCCAACAAAGCCCCGGCCACGAGTGCTCGACTGGATACGATTAGTGAAGAGGCGAGGGCCAGGTGTGCGGGTTCTTTCGGGAACTCTGTCTGTGCCAGCAGGTTTATCAAGAACTGGGCGGACCCGAGAATGCCTCCGAGCAGAGCCAGATTGAGGGCGAGTCTTAGTCTTCGTCCACTGGATTGGGGCGGCATGAGGGTTGCAGGGTAAGATCTGAATCTGGTTCGCATCGTCTATTCTTCTTGTTGAAACCGATTTTCTCGAATTGATCATAACATCATCGACTAGGATATAAGTGACATAAGACTTTCGTGTGTAACTTCGCCGGCGGAGCGCGCCCGACATGTTGGTACGCCCCTTTCGCCTTTATTGTCTCGTCGGAACGCCGTCACGGCAATTATGGCAGTCCTCCGGCGGATTGCATCGCACACCTGTCACAAGCGATCTTGATCCAAACGTCACTATGCTTGGAGGTGCTAGGTGTCCCGACGCAAAATTGTCGTGCAGCGCCGTGGCGGCGCGGGCGCTGATCTCGAGATCGAGCGGCTGGAAGCGGACTTCCCTGAAGTCGAGTTTCTGGTCGCGGATGATATCGACTCAGTTGCCTCGCTGATTCAGGACGCTGAAGCACTTATTGGAATGCTCACGGCCGAGTCGTTTCGAGCGGCGAGCCATTTGCGCTGGTTTCAGGCCTATAGCACCGGCATGGACTGGATGCAGACGATCCCCGGACTGGTGGAATGGCTTTTGCAAAACAATGTCGTAGTTACCAACAGCCGAGGGGCGTTCGCTCAGACCATCGCGGAACACACCTTTGCGCTGATGTTGACGCTCACCCGCGACATGTGGACGATCCGGCGAGACCAATTGGCTCATCGCTGGGGTGGCGAGCCCGGAGGCCGGCCAATGGAGGCAATCGCCGGCCGCACTATGGGAATCTTCGGTTTGGGACAAATCGGGTCGGCCATCGCCCGGCGCGCGCATGGATTCGAAATGCCCGTTTACGCGGTCGACGCACAGCCGTTCCCTCACGTGGCCGATTTACGCGCTCGTTGGGGACCGGACCGTCTGGATGATCTTTGCCGGGTATCCGATTTTCTCGTGATCTCCGCGCCCCTGACGGCGGAAACGCGCGGAGCGATCGACGCTCACCGCCTTGCCCTCATGAAGTCGTCCGCCTATTTGATCGCCGTCTCTCGAGGCAACATAGTTCACGAGCAGGCTCTGATACAAGCCCTTCAAAACGGTAGGCTGGCCGGCGCTGGCTTGGACGTTACCGGCGAGGAACCGCTGCCCTCCGACAACCCCCTATGGGATATGGACAACGTGGTAATAACGCCGCATAACGCCGGCGGAGGCTCCATCACTCCCCGTGTTCAGTGGGAGATTTGCGTAGCGAACCTTCGTCGCTACCTGGATGGCAGGCCATTGATAGGAGTCGTCGACGTGAGGGCCGGCTACTGATCGGTGAGTCGCCCGCCGACTACTTGAAGTAGGTCTCGCCGGGCGCCAGACGCTGCCTCACGACCTCTTCATTGAGCTCGAAACCTAGGCCGGGGCTGTCTGGAACCGTGGCGAACCCGTCCTTGATCAGCGGCCGATCAACACCTTCCAGAATATCGTCCCAATTGCGATCGTCGGCTTGGTGGAACTCGAAGGCGATATAGTTCCGCGGCATTACCGCCGCGGCTTGGAGATTCGCCATGAAAGACACCGCACCGTTGGCATTGTGCGGAGCCACAAGAATGTTGTACAGATCGGCCATCTCCGCGACCCATTTTGATTCGTCCAAACCGCCGACGTCCTGAATGTCCGGCGACACGACGTCTACCGCGTGGTTGGCAATCAGGTCCCGGAACCCGTTCCGCAGATACAGGTGCTCCCCGGTCAATATGGGCGTCGTAGTGCTGTCGCTGAGCAAACGGTATGCTTCGACGTCGACGTAGGGCACATCAGCCCCCTCGAACGGGTCCTCGAGCCAGGCGAGGTTGTATGGCTCCAGGGCCTTCGCCAAGGTCATCACCGCCTGCAGGCTTTGCCCCGGCCCGCAGTCGATCGCCAGACCTATTTCGTCGCCCAATACTTCCTTGATCGCCTCGACGATCGCTACCTGGGACTTGATGCCTCGTTCGGTCGCATGCCCCTGGTAAGGGTAGGTCATATTTGTTTCCCAGATGTAGCCCGGCACCGTTTCGAAGTGTTGCCCGTGGAACCCGATGTCGAACTTCATGATCGTATAGCCGTCCGGCAGCGCCTTGCGCTGGCGTGCCCTCTCGGCATAGGCCTCCGGCGTGAAGCGGGACGCCGGATCGTTCGGGTCCAAGAGCAGCCCGACGTCGGTATCGCAGTAGATGCGAACTCGGTCACGAATCTTTCCGCCCAACAGCTTGTATGCCGGCAGACCGGCCGCCTTGCCGGCGATGTCCCACAGCGCCGTCGATACCGCGCTGACTCCCACGCCCATGTGGGCATTGCCACCGTAATGCCGAATGTGCAACATCACCTGCTCGACGTTCGTTGGATCCAAACCCAGGATGGCTGGCTTCAACGCCAGGATGAAGTCATTTGGCACCGGCCCCAGCGCACCCCAGTTTGCCTCACCGTAGCCGTGAATACCCTCATCCGTATCTATACGTACTATCTTGGACCCACCTATGGTTATGGTCCTCAGGTCCACTATCTTCAATGAACTACTCCTGAATATTCCGCCAGATCAGGCCAGTGCGAAATCAAAGCTCGGACGCGCGGACAGTTATGTCGGAGCGCCCGAGGAACTCCGGCTGTAGTCGAGTCCCCAGTCCAGGGCCATCCGGCGCAGCCACGTACCCGCGCTCGACTTCGGGGATGTCGGTGACCACATCCTGATACCAACCTCCATCCCAATGGGCTCGCACACCCTCTTGAATCATCGCGTTGGGTAGCGCGATGCACAGATGCGTTCCAACCACGTAGTCGAGCGGGCCGGCGCAGTCGTGCGGCGCGAACGGACGATGATAGGTTTCGGCCAGATTGCAGATCCGGCGGGACTCGGTGATTCCTCCAACCCACGTCGGGTCTATGTTGACTATCCCCACGGCGTTTCTCTCGAGAAGCTCGCGGTAGGCGTACCGGCCGGCAAGCGACTCGGACGCCATCAACGGTACGTTAGTTCGCCGAGCGAACTCGGCCAACTCGTCGACGTTATCGACCGGCATGGGGTCTTCGTACCACATAGGCTGAAATTGGTCCAGCGCTTCGGCAATGCGTATCGCAGCCGGTAGGCTCCAGCGCAGGAGCAGTTCGACGCCAATGTCCATCTCCATCCCTACGGCGTTCCGTATGTCGCGGAACGGCTGTAAACCCTCATCTATCTGGCCCGGCGTGATGTGTTGTCCCCAAGAGCGGCCTTCTATGCGGTTGAATCGCGTATCGGCAAACTTTTCGAAAGGCCAAATCTTCATGGCCGAGATTCCCATGTCCAGCAGAGACGTGGCGATCTCGCCGGCCCGCCCCTCGTGCCAACCTTCGTAGTCGTCCTCGTAGGGTCCACTTATGGCGTGGCTCAGGTCGTAACCGATCCCTGTGTAGCCGCAGCAGGTGTTGTAGAGCCGGATTCGGTCGCGGACCGGCCCGCCCAATAATCGGTAGATTGGCAACCCTGCGCTCTGTCCGAATATGTCCCAGAGTGCTATGTCTATAGCCGAGAGACCGCGCATCTCTGCGCCGATTGCCCTGTGTCCCATCCCACCAAGGTGGTTCACTCTACTCAGCGTCGCATAGTGCCGTTCGATTGCGATTGGATCCTGCCCTAGCAGGAATTGCGCTGCCTCTTCGTGAATGTAGCCGGTTACTGCGTCGTGGCCGGAGGTTGTTTCACCGGTCCCAATCAGACCGTCGTCGGTGTAGACCTGAACCCAAGTGAAGCCACGGAATGCCGAGCAAATTACTGTCTCGATGCGGGTGATCTTCACTGCCCGATCTTGTCCTATTCCTCTGTAACGTCGCCCTCCACTTCAGGAGTGTGCCGCTGGCCGGCCACTACCCATCCGGGCTTCCGAGGATCGCTCGGCGTGTGAAAATATTCGAGCGCCATCGCTCCACAACCTGTTTCAAATTGTCCGCATTCCGGCGTGATATCAAAGCTCGGACGCGCGGACGGTTAAATCGGAGCGCCCCAGGAACTCCGGCTTTAGTCGAGTCCCCAAGCCGGGACCATCCAGCGCGGCCACGTACCCACGCTCAACGTCGGGAATATCGGTGATAACTTCCTCGTACCAACCCCCATCCCAATGCGCTCGCACACCCTCTTGGATCATCGCGTTGAGTAGCGCCATACAGAGATGGACGCCAACCACGTAGTCGAGCGGGCCGGCGCAATCGTGCGGCGCGAATGGACGATGGTAGGCCTCCGCCAGGTTGCAGACCCGCCGGGACTCGGTGATTCCTCCTACCCAGGTCGGGTCTATGTTGACTATCCCCACGGCATTTCTCTCGAGAAGTTCGCGGTAGGCGTACCGGCTGGCCAGCGACTCCGACGCCATCAACGGTACGTTCGTTCGTCGAGCGAACTCGGCCAACTCGTCCACACTGTCCGCCGGCATCGGGTCTTCGTACCACATTGGCTGAAACGGGTCCAATGCTTCGGCTATGCGTATCGCCGCCGGCAGGCTCCAGCGATGGTGCAGCTCGACGCCAATGTCCATATCCAACCCCACGGCATCGCGTATGTCGCGGAACGGCTGCAAGCCCTCGTCTATCTGTGCCGGCGTGATGTGCTGCGCCCAATTGCGGCCTTCTATGTGATCGAACGGTCGATCGGCATACTTGTCGAACGGCCAAATCTTCATAGCGGTGATCCCCATGTCGAGCAGAGACTTGGCCAGTTCGCCGGCCCGTCCCTGTTGCCAGCCGTCGTAGTCGTCCTCGTAGGGGCCACTAACGGCGTGGCCGTAAGCGTAACCGATGCCTACGTAACCGGAGCAGGTGTTGTAGAGCTGGATTCGGTCGCGCACCGGCCCGCCCAACAGTCGGTAGATCGGCAGCCCCACGCTCTGTCCGAATATGTCCCAGAGGGCGATATCGATGGCCGAAAGACCGCGCATCTCCGCGCCAACCGCCCGGTGCCCCATGCCACCGAGGTGGTTCACTCTACTCAGCGTCGCGTAGTGCCGTTCGATAGCGATTGGATCCTGGCCTAGCAGGAATTGCGCCGCCTCTTCGTGAACGTAGCCGGTTACCGCGTCGTGGCCGGAGTTTGTTTCCCCTAGTCCGATCAGTCCGTCGTCCGTGTGGATCTGGACCCAAGTGTAGCCGTCAAACGCGGAGCAGATTATCGTCTCTATGCGGGTGATCTTCATTGCCTGAACTCCTCTCAGTCCCCTGGAGAGGTTCCAGCCCACTCCTTAGGACTACGTATAACGAGAACCGGCCGGTGGGGAGCCGCGCTGCGTTGCCTATCGGAGCAGCTCGGGGTAATAGGAAAGGCGCGTACGCCGAATTCACGAACAGACAGTCCGGCATCGCCGGCTCATAGCACGCTGCTGATCACCGCCACCGTCATCGGTTCGCTACCGGTGTTGAGAGCGCCATGCTTTACATTGCGCGGCATGAAAGAAAAGCTGCCAGGGCCGACTTCTCGCTCTTCCTCTCCGACGGTAATCACGCCTCGGCCGGCGATGACATAGTAGATCTGCTCCAGGTCGGGATGGAAGTGGTCCTTGCCGCCGTGCTCCACACCGGGCGCATACGTGTTTATGGCGATGATCAATCGCTCCGAGCTGAAGTTACCCAGATTGAACTCGGCATATCGGTCATCGGGGCCCACTAATACCCAGTTCTCCAGGATCCCGCCGCCAGCTTCGGCAGTGGGCGGCATGCCCCCCATGACCCAACCGGGCTGCCGAGGATCGTCCGGCGTATGGAAATACTTAAGTCCCATCATTCCACTCCCTTGTCAAATTGTCAGGATTCCAGCTTCAGAAATCCGCCTCTAGACTACGCTGCTCACAACCGCCATCACGAGCGGGCCCTCGCCGCTGTTATGCAGGTCGTGTTCCACTCCCGGTGGTATGAAGGCCGCGCCTCCGGGCCCGATAACGCCTTCCTCGTCGCCGATCCGCACCGAAGCCTCGCCGGAAATCACGTAGAAAAGCTGCTCTTCGTTGTGATGATAGTGGGCGCCGTGGTCCGCGCCGGGCTCATAGGTATGGATGGCGATTGCCAGCCGTTGAGTCTTGAAGTCGCCCAGCTTCTGCCCGGGATACTGGCCGGAGTGCTCGGCGATGATCCGCGTGTGGCGGTGTCCCTTGGGCGCTAGAGGATCCGAGTAGTCCGTGTAGCTCACGTTCGGGCGATGTGGGTCAAACTCACTGTGTATGTACTTCGGCATGCTCACTTCCTCAATCGAAAGTCCGTTGACCGTGAAATAGTTGCGTTTTTCAAGCGATAAATCAGCATCGGTTATTACTTAATCTATATCTCCAAGCCCGCTGCTGATCACGAACATCACGAGCTCTTCCTCGCCGGCGTTCGCAAAGTCGTGCAGAACGTTGGGCGGAATGAAGACCGAACTGCCCGGCCCAACCACCGCCGTCTCGTCGCCTACCGTCGCTTCGGCCTGGCCGGATACGACGTAGTAGATCTGCTCCATGTCGGGATGCTCGTGGGCGCCGTGCCTTGCCCCGGGCTGGCTGTGGTGGACACCCACAATCGTCCGCTCAGTCATGAAGTCGAATAGGTCCTGATCGGGATACTGCCCGGGTAAATGTGATACCTGTACCGTCCGCGTTTGTCCTCGGGTGGTGCCCGGGACAACGTCGTCGCTATAGCTCACCATCGGACGGTGAAGGTCGGCCGGAGTGCGAATCCATGTGTAGCCACCCATGATTTCTCCTTGTAATTGACGGATTCCGTCAACAGCTTGAGCGACAGGTCCATGCCGGCAATCTTTCCGGCGGCGGATCCAATGTGGTCGATTGCAGGAAGGAACCCCCGCTTCTCGGCGAGTTAGATGCCCTTGAGGCTCTCTCTGCTGCCCAGATTCTCTCCCAACACACTGCTGATCACCGCCACGGTCAGGGCAGTATCACCAACGTTGCGAAACCCGTGTTTGGTGTGTAGCGGAATGTACCCGGATCCGCCGGCGCCCACTTCCAGCTCTTCGTCTCCGATCTTGATCAGGGCACGGCCGGAGATTACGTAGTAAGCTTGCTCTAATTCGGAATGCTCGTGGGTATCGGTGTGGCCGCCGACCTCGTAGGTGTCGATGGCGATGGATAGTCTCTCCGAGCTGAAGTTGCCAAGGTCATGCCTTGCGTATATTGCGTCAGGGCCTACTAGCAGGACTGAGGATAGCTGAGCCTGATGTGCCTCTGGCATCGTTTCGTTGCTGGAGAGTGACGCCGAGCGCCTCGGATGGTCCGATCGCTGGAAGTATTTCACTACAACCCTCCTATCCACCGGCCGAATTTTGGCGGGTCGCCGTAGTCAATGAAGCCTATCTTAGCAGTGTCCCGTTCCCCGGCCAAGTGCAATCGGAGCAGCATAAGCGTTCAGATTTAGGCGTACCTGCTCCGTATGGGCGTAATATCGCGCCAATGAGGGTCCACCACAGGCGAGGACGTCTGATCGGCGAAAGCCAGGAAAGGTTTGCAAGGGCGAATCCCTAGGTGGGGGATGAGGTCGACTTGCTCGTGGATTTGACATCTATGGGTTGGCACTCACCGCTTGACCGCCGACTGATGCCTCGAATCTCAGCTCGGCCTTTCCAATTCACGGGCATGGAGGAAAGGAAGTACACCCAAATCTGAACTGTTGCGCAGCAGCATCTGAACCGCATGTCCAGAGCGCGACGGCCGCGCTCTGTTCAACGCGACGCGCGTTTGGACTAGTTCGCCTTGACTGAGACAGCCTCATTAGCTTCCGGCCGGTTTAGAATAGTGGCGAGTGAGGCGTGGAACGGAGGAAGAATTCTTGCCGGGCAATCCCCTGAGGAGCATCCAATGACAAATCCCAATGTCGAGTTGCGTAAGAAAGGTCAGAGTCTCTGGTACGACAATCTTCACCGCGACCTCATAGTCTCCGGCGACTTGAAGCAGATGATCGATGAGGATGGGGTGCTCGGTGTCGTGCTCAATCCGGCGATTTTCGCCAGAGCCATCTCTGTCCAGGACTCCTATCGACACGGACTGCGCGTGCTGGCGCAAAATGGGAAAACCGCCGGCGAGATCTTCGAAACCCTAATGGTCGAAGATGTCAGTGCCGCTTGCGAGCTCTTCTCTCCGATCTACGACCGCAGCAACTTCGTCGATGGCTTGGTCACCGTGCCAATCTCTCCACACCTGGCCCACGACACCGGCGCGACTGTTGCCGAAGCTCGCCGGCTGTTTGCCGAAGTTGGCTGGCCAAATCTGATGATCGAAGTGCCAGCCACTACCGAAGGGATACCGGCGATTCAGCAATTGATCACCGACGGGATAAACGTCAACGCCACCTGGCTTTTTTGGGCGGAAGACTATCGCAAGGTCGCGGAAGCGTACATCGCCGGCTTGAACAATAGACTCAAAGTCGGCCAGTTCGTCGACGACGTTTCCTCGGTTGCCAGCTTTCCGGTGAATCGGGTGGACGCCAAAGTAAATCCTCACCTGAATTACCTGATTGAACTGTGCGAAAGTCCCGAAGACAAAGAGTTGGTGGCAAAACTGCTGGGTAAAGCCGGCGTGGCGAACTGTCGAATGTCCCACGCTGTCTTCCAGGAAGTGTTCGACGGCGACGAGTTCAGGCGAGTGGCCGACAAGGGCGCCCGGGTCCAACGGCTGCTGTGGTGCGAAACCAGGAACGACAATCCGCGGCACAGAGAAACGCACTACGTCCAAGCCCTTATCGGTGGGGACACTGTTGCCTCCGTCTCTTCGGACACGTTGCAGGCATTCAAGAAGGATGGCATCGTCGTTCGCACGCTCGATGCGTTTCCGGGAGCCGGCGCAATAATAGCGACCGAACTTTCCCACCTCGAAATCAAAATGTATGAGCTGGCTCCGGAACTGTTGGAAGAAGCAATTTCCGATCAGGTAGAATCATTCGACCGGCTCATCGAGGACATGACCGAGCGGATCGAGGTTTTTCAGGGATCGTCTTCCAATACGTCCCCTGATTGACTTGGTTCGAGAGCAGCGGATCAATCTGGAGTCCGTTGAGCGGGGGCTCCCTTTCGCCGATCTAGTGAGAGGAGGTCTGGTGGTTGGAGGCCGCGATGGTGCGCCTCGGTCATTTGATTCGCCGCCGGCGCGTTCGCTAGCAAGGCAAGAGCGCCTCGTCATCGTGGGGATTACAATATCGAAGGCTCGCCATCCGAGAGAGTCGGCGCCGTTCTTGCCCACATTCGCGGCCAATGCGACGGCTTCATGAATCCAGTGTCATCGATATGCGCCGGTCTCACTAATGGACGAGCGAGTCGAACAACATACGTGGACAGTTTGGAGAGGTAGAAATGGCTAGAGTCAACCGAGCGATCGAGCTACTTGGGCAGGGGCAGCCCGTCTACTATATCGCCACCGAAGAGTCCGGTTTTGTCGGAGGCGTCAAAGACTTCAACTATGAGGGGGGTGTCAAAGCGGCCAATACCTGGGCAGACATCATCCTCGTCATTATGGAGCATTCGCCATACGACATTACCCGGCTCAACGATTTCATGCGCGGGCTGGCCGATGGTGGTCCGACGCCAAGCGGGCACCGAACGCCCACGGTGCTCGTCGAAACTCCGTTCAGCGGAGCTGATGAGCATGTGGTTAGAGCGAATTCCTGGATGGTAAACCAGATTCTGGCGACCGGAGCCCACGGTCTGCTACTCTGCCACGCCGACACGGCTGCGGCGGTCAAGGCATTCGTCGAAGCCGTACGTTTTCCGTTTTACCGGATTGGGGTGGGCGACGGGCTGGATGAAGGACGCCGGGGCAGCGGCGGACAAGACAACGCCTCGAAAATATGGGGTATTTCCGTCGATGAGTATCTCCAGAAAGCCGACGTGTGGCCCCTGAATCCAGATGGCGAGATCTTTCTGGCATTCAAGATCGAGAATAAACGCTCGCTTATGAATACTGAAGAGCTTACCAAGGTCCCCGGAATCGGATTCATCGAGTGGGCTCCCTTAGATATGAGCCTTTCTTTGGGCGTGCTGGGCGGCAACCTACCGCCATATCCTCCGGTGATGGAGGAGAGCCGGCGGCGGGTAGTCGCCGCTACGAAGGCTTCCGCCGCCGCTTACGCCGGCCAGGTGAACAAGGACAACGTGGTCGAATACATCGAGGAAGGGCTGATGGTCGGCGTACCCTTGTCTCCCGACATAGCCGAGATCGGCCGCCGGCACACGAAACGTACTATGCCCTGGTGACTTCCGACTTCTGATCGAGCCACTATCGCTTCCATAGCTTAGGGCATACCGCCCTCACCACCGTTCAAGCGGCCAATTTAAGAGTTGGCTGTTGACTGACCAGAAGGCCAGAAAGCCAAAGTTGCGCAAACACATAAACCCCGGCGTTGGCATTGACAGCTACCTGCCAGAAGTGGATCAAGCGCTATCGGACCTGCAACAGCGCGATGTGATTAGACGCATTTGGCGTGGTGACCACACGGTATGGAAGCCAGAACCCGACGAAATCACCGATCGCTTGGGGTGGCTGACGGTCACCGATCTCATGAGGGAGCAGATTTCCGCCCTTGAGACCTTCGCCGCCGGCGTTAGGGCTGAGGGTTTTCGGCACGTAGTCTTGCTTGGCATGGGCGGCAGCAGCCTGGGGCCGGAAGTACTGAGGCGAGTGTTCGGCAGCGCGGAGGGACACCCCAAGCTGATCGTGCTGGACTCGACCGTGCCGGCCTGGGTACGGGCTACTACCTCGATCATCGATCCTACTCGGACACTGTTCCTGGTCTCATCGAAGTCCGGTTCCACGTTGGAATCTAATACCCTCTATTCTTACTTCAGGAGCGTGGTGGACGAGCTCGTGACGAATGAACAGGCTGGAGGGCGCTTCGTCGCGATCACGGATCCTGGCACCAACCTGGAAAAGCTGGCCCGGGAGCACGGCTTCAGGCACGTATTTCTGAATCCCCCCAATATCGGAGGACGCTACTCCGTGCTGTCATATTTCGGACTGGTGCCGGCGGCTCTAATCGGACTAGACCTTACAACCCTGTTGGACCGGGCGGACCGCACGCGAAACGAATGTGCGTCCTGTGTCGCAGTACATGACAATCCGGGCGCCTTGCTCGGTGCGTTCATCGCTACTCTTGCCCAATACGGTCGGGACAAGCTCACGTTCGTCACGTCTCCCTCCATCGGCAGCTTCGGCCTCTGGGCAGAACAGTTGGTAGCCGAGAGTCTCGGCAAAGAGGGCCGTGGCATAGTGCCGGTCGTGAATGAACCCGTGGTATCGCCGGATTCCTACGGAGACGACCGGCTGTTCGTCTACCTTCGTCTGGACGGAGACGACAACTCCGAAGTTGATGCCGCGATCCAACGCATAGGGTCGTCGGGTCAGCCGGTACTGCGCCTAGACCTAAGCGACCGATATGACATTGGCGCAGAGTTCTACCGTTGGGAGTTCGCCGTCGCGGTTATCGGAGCCATTTGGGGGATACATCCCTTCGACCAGCCCGACGTGCAGAGCGCGAAAGACATGACCGACAGGGTATTGCGGGAGTTTCAGACTTCCGGTAACCATCCCCACGTCAAGGCCGGCCAATCCGTCAAACAACTGCTTGCCGGAGCAACTCGCGGCAGCTATCTGGCAATCACTGCCTATCTGCGCCAGACGCCTGCCGTCGACCGTGCGGCAAATGTCCTTCGACGAGAGATTTTACGGCGGTACGGCCTCGCAACCACCTTCGGATATGGTCCTCGGTATCTGCACTCCACCGGACAGCTTCACAAGGGCGGCCCGCCCTCGGGGCTTTTCTTGCAGCTTACGTCAGATCAACAGAAACATGTTCCCATCCCAGGATATCCATATACATTCGATATCTTGGCCGATTCCCAGGCGCTGGGAGACCTGCGGGCACTACAAGAATTGGACAGACAGATCGCCAGTGTGCGCTTCGGTCCTGACGAAGAGGCCGGTCTACTCGGACTTGCCGACGAGTTGAAATGACCGGCAGCGTTAACGAATACCAAAGCCTTCGTCTCCTACGCCTGGTCAACACGGGGCGGATTCGTCCAACGCCCCATGATGTTCACAAACTCGACTAGCTCCTGAAGATAGAGTCGGCGCCAAATTAACGATGCAAGGTGACTGTTCAGACTTTAGGGGACCAGTCTTGCGAGCGTCGTTGGTACGAAAGCGTGTCCCGGACTCCGATCCGGGATGTATTCCGGCACTGGCCGGCTACACCAACCACGTTCGCGCGAACACCGGCAGCCGAGGGTCGAAAGAGAGATGTAGCGCTGGGGCTTGTCCCCAGCCACGGCCGCGCGACCAGCCGGCCGGCACTGGCGCACTTCTTGGGGAATCTGGCCATCCTTGTTATCTTCATTCCGACGATCGAGAGCATGCCCCGTACCCCGATACGGGGCCGGAATTCAGAAAGGGAGGGGCAAACCGCCATCCAATAGGCAAACACCCGGCACCCCACTAACTCGCCGCGCCGACGGTGCAAATAACGTCGTGCCCGGCCGCGGAAAAATCCTGTTATTGTGGCAGGCACATGGGTTATAATTGCTGGTCTATGCCCATCCACCCATATCCTAGGAGTATGCTCTGATATGGCGGTTGAAGTTTCCCGCGACACCCAGTCTCCTCAAGTCAGTCTAGGTCAACTCCGGCGGAACTACGCCCAAATAGGCGAAGTATTGCCAATGCCGAACCTAATCCAGGTTCAGCTAGAGTCGTTTCGCTGGTTCCTAGAACAAGGATTGAAGGAGCTTTTCGAAGAGATTTCTCCAATCTCTGACTTCGCCGGTAAGAACCTGGACCTGTTCTTACTCGATTACGCTTTTGCCGATCCCAAATACGATGTCGACGAATGTCGAACTCGTGAACTGACCTATGCCGCTCCCATGCGGGTCAGGGCAAGGTTGGTCTCGAAGGAGACCGGCGAGATAAAAGAGCAAGAAATATTTATGGGCGACTTCCCATTGATGACCGACATCGGAACGTTCGTCATCAATGGCGCGGAACGGGTAGTGGTCAGCCAACTCGTGCGCTCACCCGGCGTCTATTTGACGCTGCAAGAGGATGCCACTACCGGGCGCCGGCTCTGCTTTGCCAAGCTAATTCCCAACCGTGGAGCATGGCTCGAGTTTGAAACCAGCAACAAGGATATACTGTCGGTCAAGATAGACCGGAAGCGCAAGATACCGATAACTACCTTCCTGAGGGCAATCGGTATCGCTGAATCGGAAGACCTTATCGAACTCTTCAAGGAAGTTGATACCGGCGAGCATCAGTACATACTTGAAACGCTTAGTCGCGATTCGTCTACCGATACCGATTCGGCCCTTATCGAGTTCTATCGCCGGCTGCGTCCGGGCGACCCGCCGACGGTCGATAACGCGCGAAATCTCCTCAACTCCCTGCTGTTTAACCGACGCCGCTACGACCTCGGTCGGGTAGGGCGTTACAAGCTGAATCGAAGACTTGGACGAGACCCTTCCGTTGACGAGCGTATTTTGACCAAAGAGGACCTCATCCGCATAGTTGCTACGATGATCAAGCTGAACAACGGCAAGGACCGCCCCGATGATATCG
This sequence comes from Chloroflexota bacterium, assembly GCA_965220775.1. Classification (GTDB taxonomy): domain Bacteria; phylum Chloroflexota; class UBA6077; order FW602-bin22; family JBCLEL01. Next base: position 1,468,995 of record OZ244845.1, on the reverse strand, counting down.
ATCACCTTGGCAATCGTCGTGTCCGATCGGTAGGCGAGCTGATCCAGAGCGCATTCCGCATAGGCTTGCTCCGAATGGAGAGGGTCGTAAAGGAGCGGATGAGCATCCAGGATGTAGATGAGGCCACGCCGGCCGCCCTGATGAATATCCGTCCGATTGTTGCCGCGATGAAGGAGTTCTTTGGTGGATCTCAGCTCTCTCAGTTCATGGGCCAGACAAACCCATTGGATGAGTTGACCCACAAGCGCCGGCTTAGTGCGCTGGGTCCCGGCGGGCTCAACCGAGATCGGGCCGGCATGGACGTAAGGGATGTTCACCACAGTCACTACGGCCGGATCTGCCCTATCGAAACGCCAGAGGGGCCTAGTATCGGGTTGATCGGCAGCTTGGCTACCTACGCACGAATTAACGAGTATGGATTTATCGAGACGCCTTATCGACGAGTTGCCAAGATTATCGAAAACAAAGCCGATCTTCTGGTTGGACGCATACTCCGACACGATCTAACGACTGGATCCGGCGGGCGTGCTGTGGCGACGGCCGGTGCGCATATCGACGAGAAGCTTGCACGAAAGATTGCAAAGCTTCCTCTCGATCACATAGAAGTTCGTCCGTTCGTGACCGGCGATTTCGTCTATTTGACCGCCGATGAAGAGGACAAGTACAGGATAGCGCAGGCCAATAGCGAACTCGACCAGCATGGCAACTTCGCCACCGAAAGGGGCGAGGTGCGTTTCGGCGAGGACTTCATATTCGCGTCGCCCGATAGCGTGCAATATATGGATGTATCGCCTAAACAGGTCTTTAGTCCGGCCACTTCGCTGATCCCATTTCTTGAACACGATGACGTAACACGAGCCCTTATGGGATCGAATATGCAACGCCAGGCCGTGCCCCTGCTAAATCCCCAATCCCCAATTGTTGGCACCGGAATGGAAGCTCGAATAGCTCGCGACAGTGGTCAGATAGTCATTTCCTCGTCGGATGGCGTCGTCGTGAAAGTTAGTGCAAACAGAATTGTAGTGCGTCACCCGGATGATCAGGAGCGCGAGTACGGCCTGAAAAAGTTCCTCCGATCCAATCAGGGGACTTGTGTTAGCCAGAGACCCATCGTATCGGTCGGTGAGAGGGTTAGGGCCGGTCAGCCGCTTGCCGATAGCATGTCGACCGATGGTGGTGAGTTGGCGCTTGGGCAAAATGTTCTTGTCGCATTCATGTCCTGGGAGGGCTACAATTTCGAAGACGCGATCGTCATTAGCCGAAGTCTCGTGCGAGAAGATAGTTTCACCTCTATCCACATCGAGAAGTATGAAATTGAGTCGCGTGACACCAAGCTTGGCCCCGAAGAGATTACGCGCGATATTCCGAATGTCGGCGACGAAGCTCTAAGCGATCTCGATGAGAACGGGATCATCCGAATTGGCGCCGAGGGAAAACCAGGCGACATTCTCGTCGGCAAGATTACCCCCAAGGGTGAGACCGAACTGACGGCCGAGGAAAGGCTCTTGCGCGCGATCTTCGGTGAGAAGGCTCGTGAGGTGAAGGATAGCAGCCTGCATATTCCTCACGGCGAGCGTGGCAAAGTCGTTGACGTCAAAGAGTTTTCCCGGGCAAGCCACGATGAGCTCCCGGCCGGCGTCAATCAGCTGGTTCGTGTTTGGGTCGCACAGAAGCGCAAGATATCTGAAGGCGACAAGATGGCCGGCCGACACGGCAACAAGGGCGTCATAGCTCGTGTGCTGCCCGAGGAGGATATGCCATTCCTTCCCGACGGACGTCCGGTAGAGATTATCCTCAACCCGATCGGCGTGCCATCTCGAATGAACGTTGGGCAGATCCTGGAGACCCACCTTGGTTGGGCAGCGAACGCTCTCGGTTACAAGATAGCCACTCCGGTGTTTGATGGTGCCCACGAGGACGACATCAGAGATCTGCTCAACCAAGCCGGACTGCCGGAAGATGGCAAGATTCAACTGCGCGATGGCCGCACAGGCGAGCCCTTTGGCCAGCCCGTCACCGTTGGCGAAATCTACATGCTGAAGCTGCTTCACCTCGTCGAAGACAAGATTCATGCTCGCTCTACCGGACCTTACAGCCTCATCACCCAACAGCCTCTGGGCGGCAAAGCCCAGTTCGGTGGACAGAGATTTGGCGAAATGGAAGTATGGGCGCTTGAAGCCTACGGTGCGTCCCACACTCTCCAGGAAATGCTCACCGTCAAATCAGATGACGTTGTGGGTCGCGTCAAGACCTATGAGGCGATTGTAAAAGGCGAGCCGATTCTCGAACCGGGCATACCCGAGTCGTTTAAAGTGCTGGTTAAGGAGCTCCAGAGTCTGGGTCTAGCGGTTGAGGTGTTAAACGAAGACGAGTCGCCCATTCCGTTCGTCGAGGACCTGTCCGCGAGCGAGGACGATGGATTGAGTGATCTCGGCGGCATAATCGCCCCTCAACAGGAACCCGAAGAAGCGAATTGACCAGTATGTCTGAAACTTTCGTCCGAGTATAGCTCCGAATCCCCGGAGGATAGATTTGCTAGAAATCAACGAGTTCAACGCGGTAAGAATCAGCCTTGCCTCGCCGGAGCAGATCCGGTCATGGTCGTACGGAGAAGTCACCAAACCTGAGACCATCAATTACCGCACCCTAAAACCGGAAAAAGATGGGCTCTTTTGCGAAAGAATCTTTGGTCCAACCAGGGATTGGGAGTGCTTTTGCGGAAAATACAAGCGCATCCGCTTCAAGGGCGTCGTATGTGACAAATGTGGCGTGGAGGTGGCTCGATCCAAGGTACGCCGAGAGCGAATGGGGCATATCGAGTTGGCCGCGCCCGTCAGTCACATCTGGTTTGTCAAAGGAACCCCCAGCCGGGTTGGCTTGTTGCTAGACGTTTCCCCTCGAAGCCTGGAACGAGTCCTTTACTTCGCCCAGTACATAATCACGGACGTCGATGAAGCCGAAAAGCAGCGGGCCCTCGATGAAATCGACAAACTCTACGAAGTCGAGTTGTCCGAGTTGGAGAAACGCATCAAAGGGGATCTGGAGACTCTCGATTCTCAAATCAACATAGGCCTAGAAGAGCTGACCCGAGCCAAGGAAGAGGCGCTCGCGGAGGTCAAGGCAAAGTCGGCGACCAGGCATGAAAACTTGCGTCAACGTGGCGAAGAGTTGGACGCTGCGTTGCGGTCGATGCTTGAACAATCGACGCCGAACAAGATTGATTGGGAAGGCAAGCTGATCACCCGCCGAGGTTCAATAGTACGTCAATCTCATATCAAGAAGCTTGAGTTGGCGATATCGAGCAGTCTGGAAATTGCCAGTCTTGACGCTGAATCCGAGAGAGACGCGTCTATTGCCCGATTTGATGCGGAGATTGATCTTTTGAGGCAACGCGGCGCTTCCTCAGGTACGGAACGGCAAGAGAGATACGCTGAGGGTCGCAAGGCACTGGATACTAACTATAAGGAACGGAAGGCCGAGATCGATGAGATAAAACCTCTTTTCTTGATGAATGAAATTGGTTTCCGCGCACTGAGCGAAAGGTATCAGTTCTTCAAGGCCGGAATGGGAGCGGAGGCGGTACGCGACATCATCTCGAAGATCGATCTGGACGAGTTGACGACCGAGTTGAGAAATGAGATTCGTGAATCCTCCAGTTCCGGCCAGCGCCGGAAAAAGGCAACCAAGCGTTTGCGTGTTGCCGAGGCCTTCCGCCGCAGCGGGAATAGACCGGAGTGGATGGTTCTTGCGGTCCTGCCGGTGCTTCCGCCCGAGCTTCGCCCAATGGTCCAACTCGATGGTGGACGGTTCGCGACCTCCGACCTGAATGACCTTTATAGACGGGTCATCAATCGCAACAATCGGTTGAAGCGTCTGTTGGAGTTGGAAGCTCCGGAGATCATTATTCGCAACGAGAAGAGGATGTTGCAGGAGGCCGTCGACTCGCTTATCGACAATGGCCGGCGCGGGCGTGCGGTATCCAACTCCAGTAGCCACAAACTTAAGTCGCTTAGCGACTTGCTAAAGGGCAAGCAGGGTCGATTCCGGCAAAACCTGCTCGGCAAGCGAGTCGATTACTCCGGCCGATCGGTAATCATCGTCGGCCCTACCTTGAAACTGCATCAATGCGGCTTGCCAAAGAAAATGGCCCTAGAGCTCTTCAAGCCATTCGTGATGCGCCGGCTCGTCGAGAAGGGATTCGCCCACAATATCAAGAGCGCCAAGCGCATCGTCGAGCGCGTCAGGCCGGAGGTCTGGGACATTCTCGAAGAGGTGATTGATGGGCATCCGGTTCTGTTGAATCGAGCGCCTACGCTGCACCGCCTGGGTATCCAGGCCTTCATGCCAGTCCTGAAGGAAGGTAGCGCGATTCAGATACATCCGCTCGTTTGCGCGGCCTTCGGCGCCGACTTCGACGGCGATCAGATGGCCGTACACGTGCCATTGTCGGAAGCCTCTCGTAATGAAGCTCTCGAAATGATGCTGTCTACTCATAACGTGCTTCTTCCCTCCAATGGCGAGCCGACCGTTGCGCCAACGTTGGACATGGTCCTCGGGTGTTACTACCTGACGCTCAGCCGCCCGGGTGCCAAGGGCGAAGGAAAGTGGTTTTCCTCGCCGAATGAAGCAATGTTGGCTTATGAATTGGGTGTAGTCGACCTGCATGCCGCAGTAAACGTGGTCGCCGTGACCGCGCAAGGTGAGAGAACGGTCAGCACAAGTGTTGGTCGAGTAATCTTTAATGAGGTATTGCCCGAGAGTTTCCGCTACACCGACTACACCAACGAGGTGATAGACCGTCGTCATTTGCGCACTCTGGTCGGTAATTGCTACCACCAATTTGGCTCCGTTCGTACGTCCGAGGTTGTTGACGAGATCAAGCGCGTTGGGTTCGATTTTGCAACGCGATCAGGTATCACTATCGCGATCTCCGACCTCCAGATACCTAATACGCGCGACGAACAGTTGGGAGAAGCGGATAGGCGGGTTTCCGAGATTGAGGATGCCTATCGGAGAGGCCTCATCACTGATGAAGAACGCTACAACCAGGCCGTAACGATCTGGACCCAGACCACGGAGGCGGTTACCAAAGAGCTCTCCAATACGCTCGATCCATACGGTTCGCTACACATGATGACCAACTCGGGAGCTAAGGGCAACATCGTACAGGTGGCACAGATGGCCGCTATGCGTGGATTGATGGTAGCTCCCTCCGGCCGAATCATCGAACTGCCGATACGCTCTAGTTTCCGCGAAGGCCTCTCCGTCTTGGAGTATTTCATCTCGACTCACGGCGCTCGCAAGGGGCTGGCGGACACCGCGATCCGTACGGCTGACTCTGGTTACTTGACGCGTCGGCTGATCGATGTCTCGCAAGATGTGATCATCGTCGAGCGCGACTGCGGCACTTTGGATGGGATCTACGTTACGGATAGGGGAATGTTCGAGTCATTGGCCAGCCGGTTAGACGGACGAGTTACGTCCGAGGCGGTCATCGATCCTGAAACTGGTGAAGTATTAGTCGAGCGCGACGAAGAGATCGACGAAGACATTGCCGCCCGAATATCCGATGCCGGCATAACCAGGGTGGCCGTGCGTTCACCGTTGACCTGCCAATGCAGAAAAGGCATTTGCCAGCTATGTTATGGCCTAAGTCTTGCCCGAGGTCGACTCGTGGACTTGGGCGAAGCGGTTGGAATTATTGCCGCTCAGAGCATAGGCGAGCCCGGCACCCAGCTCACGATGCGCACATTCCACACAGGTGGCATAGCCGGTCAGGACATCACCACCGGCCTGCCTCGCGTCGAAGAGCTCTTCGAGGCACGCGTGCCCAAGGGGCAGGCCATAATAAGCGAGATTGATGGCGTAGCCTCTGTCTACTATGAAGGCGACACCCGCCACATCAAAATAGTCAGCAGCCAAAACTATAGCGACGTAACCGAAGTGCCGCCGGGAGCCGAAACATTCGTGTCGGAGGGGGACGGCGTCGATATCAACACTGTGCTCGCTAGGGTAGACGAACAGGAGCTCACTGCGGCGCTGGCCGGCGTTGTCCGCATTGAGGAAGGCCAGATCGTAGTTGAGTATCAGGAGGAAGATAGCCGCGAATATACAGTGCCTCCGTTGGCCCAAATCAAGGTAGATGATGGCGAAGCGGTGACTGCTGGTCAGGCGCTTACCGATGGACCTCGAAATCCACAGGACGTCCTGCGGATCCAGGGACGTGAAGCGGCGCAAATCTACTTGGTAGAAGAGGTCCAAAACGTATACCGATCACAAGGCGTCACCATCAACGACAAACATATTGAAATCATCGCTCGGCAAATGCTCAGAAGAGTCAGGGTCGAGACACCTGGAGACACTGAAATATTGCCTGGTGAGTTGATTGACGCATTTGAATATGAAGAGATCAGTGCGAGGGTCCTCGCAGAGGGTGGCGAACCTGCAACGGCTCAATCCGTCCTGCTGGGCGTGACCAAGGCTTCGCTCAACAACGAGAGTTTCTTAGCGGCGGCCTCGTTCCAGGAGACCACTAGGGTGTTGACAGAGGCGGCTGTTCAAGGCAGGGTTGATCGACTCGTCGGGCTCAAAGAGAATGTCATAATCGGCAAGCTGATCCCAGCCGGCACCGGTGTTGCCAAGCGGCGAGAGATCGCGGCGCGCAAAGACGCCTTCCTGGCGATCGCTACAGATGCGCTGATTGGCAATCCCTCGGACGATTCTCCACCCGGCGAGGAGATCTTGTTTCAGGCCGAGCCGTCCAACAATGGCGGCGAAGGCGATTCCGTGTCGCAGGTTGAAACAGTAGAATCGGCCGATGCGCCGGTCGAAGACGCGGCGATGCCCGAAGACGAAAGCCAGTCGGCGCAAATCGTCGATCCGGCGAGCGATTCCGCCGATATTGAGGCTTCCGAAGACGTCAGCACCCCAACAGCGGTCGAAGACGCGGCAATGCCCGAAGACGAAAGCCAGTCGGCGCAAATCGTCGATCCGGCGAGCGATTCCACCGATGTTGAGCCTTCCGAAGACGTCAGCAGCCCAACAGCGGTCGAAGACGCGGCAATGCCCGAAGACGAAAGCCAGTCGGCGCAAATCGTCGATCCGGCGAGCGATTCCGCCGATATTGAGGCTTCCGAAGACGTCAGCAGCCCAACAGCGGTCGAAGACGCGGCAATGCCCGAAGACGAAAGCCAGTCGGCGCAAATCGTCGATCCGGCGAGCGATTCCGCCGATATTGAGGCTTCCGAAGACGTCAGCAGCCCAACAGCGGTCGAAGACGAAGCAACGACCGCCTCCGACGTCCAAGCAGACGACGCGCTGGCTCAGCCCAGCGCTGAGCCAGCACCGGCGGCCGCTGATCTCTCGACAGAGTCTGCCGATGAGCCTGATGCGGGACCAGTATCCTGAGGCGAGGATACAGAAAGCCTTTAGGTCGTAGGCGTGAGTCTAGGTAGGCAAATTTGAACGCGACGCCGGCCCCCAACAGAGCGGAACAGCCGGCCGACCTTGATGAGTTCTGGCAGGCGACCTTGGACTCGATGGTCAATGTTCCGCTTGACGTGTCTGTAGCGTCGCTCGCCGCGCGCAGCACGGCGGATGTCGAGGTATTCGAGATTCGCTACACAAGTTGGGACGGAATCCGAATCGCGTGCTGGTATTGCCGGCCCCGCGGTTCGAGCGGTCCCCTGCCTGCCATCATTCAGTTGCCCGGTTACGTGAGCGAGCCGGTCCTATCGAAATCCATTGCCAGGCGTGGTTACGCGGTTCTGTCCGTGGCCCCTCGCGGCAAGTTGCGCAGCAATCTTCAATTCAATCCGGGCTACCCCGGACTTCTGACACACAACATTGTCGACCGTGAGACCTATGGATATCGCGCGCTTTACGTGGACGTTCTCCGCGCGGTCGACGTTTTACTTGAACTGTCCGAGGTAGATCCTGGACGCATCGGCGTCACCGGCAGCAGCCAGGGCGGCGCACTCACTCTACTGACCGCCGCAATGCGTCCGGAAATCCGGGCCGCATCGGTGGGAGCCCCCTTCCTTTGCGGATTTATGGATGCGATCCGGCTAACCAACAGCTACCCGTACCGGGAGATCAAAGATTATCTGCGAATGTATCCAGAACGCGAACCTCATGTTCGCCGGACGGTTGCTTACTTTGACATGATCAACTTTGCAGACAAGATAACCTGTCCGATCATCGTAAACATCGGTCTGTCAGATGATGTATGTCCGCCGGAAACAGGTTACGCTCTGTTTGAAGTAATCGGCTCTACCGACAAGAAGCTGTACGAATATCCTGATTGTATGCACGACGCGGGGCTTTCTCTGCATTCGCCGATTGTGACACGTTTCTTGGATGAGCACCTATCGCCGGCACAATGAGCTCTCGATTTGCGACGAATTGCAAGCCCGTTTGAGATGCGCTGGGCTCCATCGCGAAGAGGAAACCGCGCTTTATGCTTGAATCGACAGTCGACCATCGAAACCGCTGCGCAAGGCGCAAAGTTCACACCCACGCGAGAGTTCTGTGATTGATCGGGCGCCCCCTGGCCGAGGCTCGGGTTCTCTCGATCAAATGATTAGATTGATAAATTGTGCTGCCACCTGTAATATTCGTAGAGGTAGCCACCGAATCAATATGGTGTTATTACCTCGGGCGATCACCGAGTTCACCGTCGAGGAATTCCGTTAATTCATAAGGGCCTAATAGGATAAGGTATCGAATATGGACACATTTGGATCGCGCGGACCGCGAAATCCTGATGACGAGATCAGAGTAGCTGCAACATCTGGCGGTAGAGTACTGCGCCGATTCTGGCCCTATCTCTTGGGGGTAGTGGTCGTCCTGTGGTTGGCTAGCGGTATCTACATAGTGCCTCCCGAGTCGCAAGGGATTGTGCGAGTGTTCGGTGCTTGGGATCGCACCTTGCATGAGCCGGGACCGCACTATGCTCCCCCATCCCCGATTGGGTCGGTTGATGTAGTTCCGGTGCTGGATGTCCGGCGCCAGGAGATTGGCTTTCGCACCGTAGGTCCGGGACAGCTCCAGGATGTTCCCGAGGAAGCGCTGATGCTCACCGGCGACGAAAACATCGTCGACGCCCAGGTGATTGTCCAGTACCGCATAATTGATCCGGGGCAGTTCCTGTTCGTGGTAGTAGATGCCGATGCCATGTTGAAAGTAGCGACCGAAGCGGCTTTGCGCCAAGTTATTGGTCAGGGCACAGTCGACGACGCATTGACCGAGGGACGTGGACAGATCCAGGAGTCAACGCGAACCAAGCTGCAGCAGATTTTGGACAGCTATGGTTCCGGCCTACTTATTCAAGAGGTCAAGCTTCAGGCAGTCCGCCCTCCTCAGCCGGTTGAGGCATCCTTCAAGGACGTGGTCTCTGCTCTAGAGGACAGGTCGCGTCTCATAAACGAAGCAGAAGGATACAAGGAGGACATCTTGCCAAAGGCCCGCGGGCAGGCCCAGCAGATCCTGCGAGAGGCCGAGGCTTACAGAGAGCAAAGGATTCTGCGGGCTAATGGTGATGCCGCCCGCTTCATTTCGATCTTGACCGAGTATGAGAAGGCGAGGGAAGTTACGCGCCAGCGAATGTATCTTGAGACTATAGAGCAGGTATTGCCCATGGTTCGCAAGTTTGTCCTCGATAGCGACGCAGGCGGTAGTCTCTTGCAGTTCTTGCCGCTAGATGCCGGTGGGACACCGTTTAGATCCTCGCCTTCAGGCTAAGGCGCAGCCTTAGAACCTTAGAGACATTAGATTTGATTTCGTGACGCAAGAGAGGTAATCGATAATGAGAGGTACCGGGTTCGTAATACTGGTCGCCGCCATAGTCTTTGGATTCGTCCTTACCCAGACCCTGTTTGCCGTTGACGAGCGACAACACGCGCTCGTAATCCAGTTGGGTGCGCCAATACGTTCGATCAGCACAGCCGGTTTGAATGCAAAAATACCGTTCGTGCAGTCAGTGGAGTTCTTCGAACGGCGAGTGATGGTATTTGATGCTCCGCCTTCGGAGTTGATCACCGTTGAGAAAAAGCAGCTACTCGTGGACAGTTACGCATTCTGGCGCATCGTCGATGTGCTGAAGTTTCGTGAAACCGTTAGTACCCTTCCACGGGCGCAGGCTCGGCTAAACGACATCATTGCCTCTGAGCTACGCGGAGAGATCGCTAAAGATGACTTCGATGACGTGATCTCACAGAACCGTGAGTCAATCATGCGAACCGTGGCTCTGAACAGCGACGAACGCGCGCGCGAACTGGGCATCGAAATACTGGACGTCCGCATCAAGCGGGCCGACCTGCCGGCCGTAGTCTCGAATAGCGTTTATAGTCGCATGAAGGCCGAACGAGACCGCATCGCCAAGCGTCACCGTTCTGAGGGTGAGGAAGAGGCGTTCATCATTAGGTCACAGGCCGACAAAGAGAGGACGATCCTTCTGGCCGACGCGGAACGTCAGGCACAGATTCTCCGTGGCGAGGGTGATGCCGAGGCGATCGAAATCTACGCGGATGCTTTCGAGCGAGATCCGGAATTCTACGCATTCGTCCGCTCGCTGGAGGCCTATGAGAAGGCATTAGCCCAAGATGCGACCGTAGTACTGGGTGCCGACTCGGACCTGCTGCAGTATCTCTCATCGCCGATATCGACTAAATCCCAAGAGTAACCCCTTCCGTCAAATACATAGCCTACGACGACGTTGAATAGGGCCGGTAGGAATCAGACCCTCCGGCCCTATCCCATTTGTCTGTAGATCGGCATCCTCACGTTGTCTGTCCTAGCCAGTGGCTATCATTGGGTAATTCTGGTGGATTCCCAGGTAGGTGGTGTATTTTCTTAGTAAGCAAGGAAGATGTCGCGTTCGGGGAGGTACCTGAATTTGACTAGCACCAACACCATCAAAACTGTTCTACTTTTGGCTGCCTTGACGGCGGTGTTACTCTTCGCAGGCAGAATGATCGCCGGCCCCGGCGGCATGACCATCGCCCTGATATTTGCGTTGATCATGAATCTGGGAGCCTATTGGTTTTCCGACAAGATCGCGCTTTCCATGTCCGGCGCTAGGGAGACTTCCATTCAAGATGCGCCCGAGTTACACAGCATGGTTGAGCGTCTGGCTGCAAATGCGGGATTGCCCAAGCCTCGCGTCTATGTTATCGACAATCCATCGCCAAATGCATTCGCGACCGGGCGCGATCCCCATCACAGCGCCGTCGTGGTGACCACGGGGATCGCCGGCCTCCTCGATCGCGATGAGCTGGCCGGCGTCATAGCCCACGAACTGGCGCACATTCGTAACCGCGACACTCTGATAGCTACTGTTGCTGCCGCGATAGCAGGGGCTATCACCTATCTGGCTTACATGGCACAGTGGGCAATGATATTCGGCGGCTTCGGCCGTGAAGACGACGACGGCGGCGGCATCGGATCGCTCGTCGTGTCGCTTCTCATGATAATCCTGGCGCCCCTGGCGGCCATGGTCATCCAGATGGCAATATCCCGTGCGCGCGAGTACGATGCCGACGCGACCGGCGCTCGCATTCTGGGCAATCCGCTTCCCTTGGCGTCGGCGCTGGCGAAATTGCAGGCCGGCGTGCAATATCGACCTATGAACAACGCCAAGCCGGCGACCGCGCCGCTATACATAGTGAATCCATTTAGTGGCGGAGGATTCAGCAGCCTTTTCAGCACTCATCCTCCGATCGAGGAGCGGATCGCCAGGCTTCGCGCTATGTACTAATGCGTGCCGGCAGTACCTCGGCAATCGCAGATCGAGCACAGGTAAGAATGTATGACTGAGAGCACTTTCCAATTGGCGTCGATACGTGGCATCCGCATTGGAATTCATGTCACGTGGCTATTCGTGTTTGGTCTGGTCACCTGGTCGTTGGCCGAAGGTCACGGATTGTTCCAGACGATGTTTCCGGAATGGAGCGTGACTGATCGCTGGGGTGTCGCGGTGGTGGGCAGCATACTGCTCTTTGGCTCAGTTCTGGTTCACGAATTAGCCCATGCGGTCGTGGCACAGAAGCGTGGGATGCGAGTTCAAAGCATAACCCTGTTCATTTTCGGTGGCGTTGCCAACATCAAGGACGAGGCTCGCAGTCCGATGGACGAGTTCCTTGTCGCTATCGTAGGCCCTATCGCCAGCTTTGCGTTGGCTTTGTTCTTCTTCTTACTATCCGGCGTTGGTGAATCTTTGGGCCCGCTGTTTGGGCTTGCTTGGTACCTATCCAGGGCAAATCTGATATTGGCCCTATTCAATCTGATCCCGGGCTTTCCGTTGGACGGTGGACGGGTTTTGCGGGCGATTTTGTGGGCGTCGACCAACGATGCCCGTAAGTCGGTCGTAACTGCCGGCCGTGTGGGCCAGATTGCCGCTTATTTTTTTATAGTCCTAGGCATCTTCCAGGTCATTGGTGGCGATTTAGTCGGTGGTCTTTGGATAATCTTCATTGGCTGGTTCCTCAATAACGCCGCCGAAGGCAGCGTCAGGCAGTACGTCGCACGCAGCAACCTTCGTGGCTTCCAAGTCAACTCCATCATGCGGCAACCTCCGATCGTCGCCGAACCAGGCATAAGCGTGAGCTCACTGGTAAATGACTTTTTTCTCTTCCGAAATCTACGCTGTGTCCCGATAGTGTTAGGAAACCGATTCCTAGGATTGGTATCACCATCGGAAATCAGGAAATTGCCCCGCGAGGAATGGGCAACTCGATACGTGAGCGAGGTTATGCGGCGACCTGACCAAATCCGTTCTGTCAGTCCAAATGAAGACTTGGGGAACGCAATCCAGGTGATGGCGGAGCAGGATCTTAACCAGTTGCCAGTAATTGTGAATGACCAGCTAGTCGGTCTGTTGAGTCGCAGCGACATTATCCGATTCTTGCAGCTGCGTAGCGAACTCGGCACACCGCCGTCCAGATAGTCGCCAGTGCGGCCCCCGAAAACGAATAGTTTCTCAGACCTGGACTTGAATCGCTGGAAGGACTACGACGATATCCAGCTCGATAGCCTCTGGCTTCTGGGCCGGCGAGCCCAATCCGGCTCCCACTCGGCGGAGTATTGGGGCAATTTCGTCCCGCAAATCCCCCATCAGATCATGCGAAGGTTCACCAAGCAAGGTGAAGTTGTCGTCGACCTGTTCGCTGGACTCGGCACAACCCTGATAGAGTGCCGACTCCTCGGCCGGCACGGAATAGGCGTCGAACTCGTTCCGGATGTCGCCGACCGCGCGAGGTTGTTGATTGGCCAGACCGAGAACTCTCTCGGTATCAACACCAGGATCATCGTGGGCGACTCGACCCTGCCGGACACCAAACACAGGGTGCAAGAAGCGCTGCGCGATGTTGGGTCGGAATCCGCAGATCTTGTGCTGCTTCATCCCCCCTATCACGACATCATCAAGTTCAGCGCCAGGCCCGACGACCTCAGCAACGCCTCGGGACTTGAAGAGTTCCTGGAAAAGTTCGGCCAGGTCGTACAAAATGCCTATACGCTGCTGCGACCAGGACGTTTCATGGCGCTGGTTGTTGGCGACAAATACGCCGGCTCACAGTGGATTCCCCTCGGCTTCGAGTGCATGAGGGTGTGTCAGGACGCCGGGTTCATCCTGAAGGCCATCAACGTCAAGGACATTCAAGGCAACGAGCGTGGCAAAGGCAAGAACGAGAATCTGTGGCGCTACCGGGCGTTGAAGGAAGGCTTCTATATCTTCAGGCACGAATACGTGATGGTCTTCCGCAAGAAGCCGGCCTGATAGTCTTTCCAAGCTCTAGGATCAAGCTGAAATGGGCAGCCGAGAATGCCCGTGGCCCGGTTCTGCGTCAACTCTTCAACCTCAAAAAGGATCTTGAATTGAAAGTTAGAGCCTCGGCGATACGGCTTGGATCAAGTCCCAGCCCGCTAGCGCGGCGGCGGGCACGGACAATTGCCGGCCTGCTGGAAGCATCTCGGCCGGATATCGAAGTGGATATTGTTCCTGTAATAGCACAGGCTGAGCGGGAATTTGCCGGACCACTGCCGGAGACCGGTGGCGAAGAATCGTTCGTTCAAGAGCTGCAAACGGCGCTGCTGGAGGATCGAATCGACTTGGCCGGTCACAGCTTGATGGATGTGCCGTTGGAAGAATCCGCCGGCCTTACAATCGGTGCGATACCAAGGAGATCGGATGCCCGGGATGCGCTGATAACTAACGACGCGTCTTCGCTTGCCGATCTGCCGGCGAATCCGCGAATTGGAGTAGCCGGCCTCTGCCGACGGGCGCAGGTGCTTCTCGTCCGTCCGGACGCGCGCCTGATCCCGCCGCGTGGCGGTTTGGAGGCTCAGCTGGCAAGACTCGAAGCCGGCGAGTACCATGCCGTCGTTCTGGCTTTGTGTGACCTGCAAATACTTGGCCTGACCGACTATGTAACCCAAGTGCTCGATTACGACACGATGTTGCCGGAACCCGGACAAGGTGCGCTCGCCGTCCAATGCCGGGCCGACGACCAACAGATGCTCAGCTTGGTCTCCTCGATCCACCATCCGGAAAGCTGGGCGCGGGTTGCTGCCGAGCGCGCCTTTCTTCGGGACTTGGGTGCGGATTGTGGGGCGCCCGTGGCCGCATATGCTGAAGTTAGGGGCGTGAACCTGCGACTACTTGGTCTGATTGCCTCGGTGCGTGACTCGCGGGAGATTCGTGTCTCGATGAAGGCATTGTTCTACGATCCGGCGGTCATCGGTGAAACTCTGGCTGAAAAGGCTCTGGCGCTTGGCGCCGGCAAGTTGCTGAATCGTTGATCGTGCATGGCCCACCACTATCTGAGAGAAAGAGTCTCAAATTGCGACCATCATTAGAAGGCGTGGATAGGTCGTTTCTGGAGAGTCATCGCGGGCCGCGAGGGTATCTGGAACGGTTCGCATGAGGGGAGGAAGGCGAATGCAGTCAGTTGATGGGATGATCGCTCTCCTCGTCGCGCACCCCGAAGTTCTGGGCCTGATGGAGTATGGATGCGCCCGACACGACGACGAACGCATCCACGGCGACTACGATCTCTTCGTAGTACTGAAACATAAGGATCCCCAGGTGGAGAGCCTGCATTTCTACGTCGATGGGGTTCCCGTCGATCTCAATCTGAGGTCCCTCGATGAGATCAGTAGCTTGGCTCTTGCCACAGGTTTTTGACAGACGCTTCTCGAGGCCAGGATCATCTACGATCCAAGTGGCAGAGTAGCGAAGGAAATTCGGGCGCTAAAGCGCCGGCAAGAGCAAGCCCCGCACCAGACGACGTCTGAGGAACGGATCGCGTTCATTCGTCACGGAACGGAGCACATCTTTGACAAGGTCAGAATGCGGCTTGATTCGATGCCGATTCTTAGCGCCTATATGCTCCAACAAAGTGTCTACTGGCTCGTGCGCGAATATTTCGTCGTGTGCGACATGCAGTTCAAAGGCGAGAAGAATGCTTTGGATTACCTAAGACAGCACGAGTCGCGGATATATGACTTGATGGAACAGTTCTATGCAACTACAGATTTGTCGAAGCAATTGGACCTCGCAAAGCGGATTTCCAATGTTGCGCTCGCCCCGGTCGGTGGTGCGTGGCGCGAAGACGAGGTGTTAGTCTTCGGCCATCAGGCCAGAGGCACAGAGGTATTCGCTAGTCTCTTTGATCGAGGCGGATAGCTCGAAATCTTCAGATATCCGGAGCGCAGTGCCACTTGCGCGGCAAAGTTCAAATATCGCGCCGCGCACTCGCAAAGGCGACCTACAGGTTTAGCAGATCCCTCGCGGTTTCAGCGAAGATGCGCTTGTGAAGCTTGTCCGGCAGCCGGGGAAAGGTTGTCGCAGGGTCGTCCCAATCCCAATGAGGCCAGTCCGAGCAGTAGATCAACACCTCATCGGCATGCATTGCTTCGAGCATGGGCATAAGGAGCTCGGGCTGATCCGGCTCTCCAAGTGGCTGCGAGCCAATCCTGATGTGCTGCCGGTAGTATTCGCTCGGCAGCTTTTTCAACCAGGGAGTTTGCTCGCGCAATGATTTCCAATCGGCGTCCATGTGCCATATCAAACCAGGCGCCCAGAACTGCTGGACCTCAATGAACGCGAACTTCAATCGCGGGAACCTTTCAAATACTCCTTCGCAGATCAGCGAAGCGCAGTGGGCCATCGCTTCCTGGGGACGGGCCATCCGATGCTCAATGTAGTAGGTTGGGTAACCCGCGCCGGTTGGCGGTCCGGCCATGCCTACACCCGCGGCACCGGGATGGACGATAACCGCTAGTCCATTCCGCTCGCACGCTTCCCATATCGAATGGAAATAGCGATTGCCGTAAGGCCGGCGCGAACCTGTCGGAAGGATGATTGCAACTACTTCCGGCCGATTTCCGAGCCGGTCGATTTCCATTGTCGCCAGTTGCGGGTCGGAAGTGGAAATGATTAGCGCCATCTTCAAACGGCTATCCCGAGCTGTCCAAGTCTCGAGCGTCCAATCGTTGTAGGCTCGGCACAGAGCGGCTGCGTAGTCCGGATCCGGGATTACGCAAGTGCTGTAGAAATTGACCGGACCGGTCAGCAGCGCGTAGTCGATGTTCCAGCGCTCGAGATGCTGTTCGCGTAGTAGATCAAAGTCGGAGCCACGCTCACGTATATCGAGTATATCCGTGTCCTTGCCGTCGGAAAGGTCGGTGCGGTTTGCACTGAACGGTACGTTGTAATAACCGGATGTGGGAAGAAGAAATCCCTGATCGATTACCTGTTCTCGATACACACGCGGAAGATAGGGCAGAAGGTCGTCCTGGCTCTTCAAGCTGTTGTGGACGTCGCAGTCGATGACTGCGATATCGGTTTTGGGTTCACCGGTCCAACCCGGAGCGGTGATTGGCTGCGCGCCCGCTAATGGCATCTCTAAACGCCTCCAAATACAGATGCTAAGACATCAAGAATTGTAGTACGCGATACAACCATCGTAAAGACCCCGGCCTCAAAAGTAAGTGTTCAGATTCTGGGGAACCTGCTCCGTATGGGCGTAATATTGCACCAATGAGAGTCTACCACAGGCTAGGACGTCTGATCGGGGAAAGCCAGGAAAGGGTTGCAAGGGCGATCCGCCTCAGGCGGATGCCGGGGGATGTGGGGTGTCCCCCACAACAATGATCCCCATTCTCGTGGCTGGGAGAAGGGAGCCAGGTCAAAGACTACGCAAGGCGAGGGGGTGAGGTTGACCAGCTAGTGGATTTGGGCATCGATAGGTTGGAAACCACCCCGGGACTGCCTACGAAGGTCCCGAATGGCGACTCAGCCTTTCCAATTCACGAGCACGGAGGAGAGAAATACACCCAAATCTGAACTGTTACCCTCAAAATACCCATTTGTTTTCCGTGCACAATTGACAGCAACGAGATCGCGTGCGGGTTGGCGCAAAGCGCCACCAACGACAAGCCGCGCCGGTTCAATCGGGAGCTCAGTCATACCCGCAAAATCGCGCAATTACGGCCTTGGGCACCCCCGGCAGGACTCGAACCCGCAACCTCATGGTCCGAAGCCATGCGCTCTGTCCAGTTGAGCTACGGGGGCAAACTTTTGTGCAAAGTATAACAACTAAACCGCCCCGATAGGGTGTTACAATACTACCCACCGCTCCACCTCATCACCCTTTCGGCGCCAGGTTAATCCAGGTAGTCCTACTCGTATTCTACGCTACGAATAGAGGTAGCCTTTTGATGCGTGTTGCGCGTCTTACCCCCAAACAGCTGTGGAAGGCTGCTCAAGGGGAGCTTGAGTTGAAGCTGACCAGACCTGTGTATGAGACCTGGGTAAGACACGTAACGGCGGTCGAGATCAATGACGACACCCTGCTAATTCGCGCGCCCAGCACGTTCGCCAAGGAGTGGATCGAAAGTCGACTCTCGTCTGAAATCAGAGGCACCATCAGCAAGATAAATGGACAAGCACTTGATCTTTCGGTCGTAGTAGGTCCGGTTGAGCCTGCTCCTTCGGCGTTGGAATCCGTGAGCTCGGCCACGGCAGCACATCCTCCGTCGGACCCTCCCGACAAGCAGATTGTTTTTTCACCACCCAGGTCTGATGTCTGGCGCCCAAATCGAAAATACACGTTTGAGCACTTCGTCGTTGGCGCCGGCAACCAGTTGGCTCACGCCGCTGCGCAAGCCGTCGCCCGCGAGCCTGGCGGCTCGTTTAACCCGCTTTTCATATATGGCGGTGTTGGACTCGGAAAAACGCACTTGCTCCACGCCGTCGCTCATGCGATTCTGGAATCCGGCCGCAGCGTCGTCTATATCTCCTCCGAGCAGTTTACCAACGACCTTATTCAATCGATCCGCAATAACCGCACCCAGGAGTTCCGTGACCGCTACCGTAACGTGGATGTACTCTTAGTTGACGATATTCAGTTCATAGCGGGTAAGGAGAGCACCCAAGAGGAGTTCTTTCACACGTTCGACACCCTCCACTCGAGCGGACGGCAAGTAGTCATTTCCGCCGATCGCTCCCCCAAGACCATCTCGACGCTTGCAGAACGACTGAAGTCGCGATTTGGTTGGGGACTGGTAGCGGACGTTCAGCCGCCCGACTTGGAGACGCGACAGGCGATTCTCATAGCTAAGGCCCGAGAATCACGCATCGCCGTTCCTTTGCCGATAATGCGGTTCCTGGCCGGGAAAATCCAATCCAATATCCGGGACTTGGAGGGTGCCCTCAATCGTATCTCTGCTACGGCGACGCTGACCGCTCGGCCAATCGATGCAGACCTTGTCGCTGAATGTATAGCGGATCTTGTTCCGGCTGAATCACGTAGGCCCTTGCATCCCGAGGAGATCATCGACTTGGTGGCGCGCCATCTAAAAGTTGATCCGGTCATCATCAGGGGCAGGTCCCGGGGCGGCAAGATAGTATCCGCTCGACAGATGGCAATGTATCTCCTGCGCGAGGAGTTGGGGGTCTCACTGGCCGAAATCGGTCGTCTGCTCGGCGGCCGCGACCACAGCACGGTCGTACACGCTTGCAACCGAGTAGCCGACAATTTGGAGAAGAACGACCGACTGAGGCGCGATTTGGCCGCCGTTCGAGAGTCGCTCAGGACAAAGTCAGTCCCGATCTAGGATCCGCACCCGCCGGCCTTCGATCCTGAGCCGGCCATTTGCGAACAGTTCAATCGCCTCTACTAGGATGCGATGCTCTTGCTCGAGTATTCGTTCCGACAGGCTTTCTGCATCGTCGTCTTCCCTCACCACTATCGCGGCTTGGGTGATTATGGGGCCGGCGTCAACTTCGTTGTTGACAAAGTGGATTGAGCAGCCGGATATCTTCACTCCGTGGGCCAATGCGTCCGCCTGGGCACGCAAACTGCCGGCAAACGCTGGTAGCAGCGAAGGATGAATGTTGACTATTCGATCGGGGAATGCTGCGACCACCTGCCCGCCGAGGATCCGCCTAAAGCCGGCCGTGACAATCAGATCGGGCGCCAGTTCCACTAGCTTCGCAAGTAAGATCTCGCCGTAGTTTTCACGGTCGAGCCCTCGGCTGATCAAGAGGTAAGTAGGTACGCCGGCTCGCTCGGCTCTGGTCGCGCACTGCGCGCCGGCCCGGTTATAGATTACGCCCACGAGCTTGATTGGCAGGGCGCCAGCCTGCTGGGCGTCGATGATCGCCTGAAGATTTGTGCCTCGACCCGAGCAGAGCGCGACGACACGGATCGGCTTGGACCCAGTAGTTGGCAACTCGCTCAACTGCTTAGGAGATGTCTAAGATGACTAGGGTCGA
Source organism: Chloroflexota bacterium (assembly GCA_965220775.1). Classification (GTDB taxonomy): domain Bacteria; phylum Chloroflexota; class UBA6077; order FW602-bin22; family JBCLEL01. The sequence continues at coordinate 1,449,218 of OZ244845.1, read as the reverse complement.
TGGGCGACTGATTCATTGCGGCGTGTTCGCTGTTCCATCCTGTTGCCGGCTCTGCGGACGGCATTCACCATATCCGTGAAGACAGAACCCTGTAGCTCACCGCATCTCGAGGGTCAGCTTGTCGAACTCGAGCTGTACAGGTACCGGATATTGCCCTGTGAAGCAGCCCTGGCAGAGCTTGCCGTGATTGTCGCGAATGGCATCCATCAGGTTGTCCAAGCTCAGGTAGCCAAGTGAGTCGGCGCCGATGAATTCGCGAATCTCGTCTACCGTCTTCTTGGCCGCGATGAGTTCATTGCGCCGGGCCGTGTCCAGTCCCAAGTAGCAGGGATAGACCATTGGCGGAGCATGGATCCGTACGTGAACCTCGCGGGCGCCTCCGCGCCGGAGCAAGCTGACAATGGGCTTGGTCGTAGAGCCGCGCACAATGGAGTCGTCCACCACTGCTACGCTCTTGTCCGCCAAGACCTCCGGCAGCGGATTGTATTTCAGGCTAATGCCGATATCCCTCAGCCTCTGCTCCGGCTGGATGAAGGTACGGCCGATATAGCGATTCTTTACCAACCCCTCACGGAAGGGAATGCCGCTCTCTTCCGCATATCCGATCGCGGCCGGCGTACCTGAATCAGGTACACCGACGACTATATCCGCATCGGCCGGATGCTCCCTGGCCAGGGCCCGCCCCATCGACATTCGGGCTTGATGAACCAGACGGTCGTTGATGATGCTGTCCGGCCGGGCAAAATAGATGTACTCGAACATGCAAAGGGCTCGATTACTCTCCGACGTGGAGGGAAAGCTCTCGACACCGCCGTCATCTATCTTCACAATCTCGCCGGGCTCTATTTCGCGGATGAACTGAGCCTCGATGGTATCGAGTGCGCAGGATTCCGATGCGACCACCCAGGAGCCATTCAGCTTGCCCAGACACAGCGGCCGTACCCCTAGCGGATCCCGGAGGGCGTACAGGGCGTCCTTCGTCAGCGCCACTATGCTGAAGGCGCCAATCAACCTGCGCATTGCGAGCCGAATTCGTTCGGTCTGGTCCCGGCCCGGCCCGGAGTTGAATAGGTGCGCGATCATCTCACTATCGGAAGTGCCGCGAAAGACGTAGCCTTCGCTGAGCAACTCTTCGCGCAAGATCGCTGCGTTGGTTAGGTTGCCATTGTGGCCCAAGGCAATTCGGCCGTCGACGATGACCGGCTGGGCATTGAAGATCTTGGATGAGCCGGTCGTGGAGTATCTGGTGTGTCCTATGGCTATGTGACCGGGCAGGCTGTGCAGATCGTCCTCGGTGAAGACCTGGGCTACCTGGCCCATACTCTTGTGGACGGCAAGCCGGCTTCCGTCGGAAGTAACGATGCCGGCAGATTCTTGCCCGCGGTGTTGTAGCGCGAATAGGCCAAAAAAGGTAACTCGGGCTACGTCCTCCCTATGCCCGTAGATGCCAAAAACGCCGCAAGCTTCTTTCAGCTTGTCATCCAACGCCTATCCCCCTTGTGAGACATCCAAGGTTCACGCTGGTCCCGCTCAGAGTCTGCCGAGTCGATTCCACGCTTCCCGCATCAGCGCCAATGAGATCTCGGGCTCGTCGGCGATGCGCAATGCGTCGCCCCCAACCCTGCCAATCCTGGTAAGCTCGACGCCCATTTCGAGCGCCAGCGAACGTAGCCGTTTCTCGTCTACTTGTTGGGCACTTACTATTATCCGGCTATGACTCTCTCCAAACAACCGATATTCGGGTCGATTTCCGAGAGTAAGGCCAACCGTTGCTCCGATTCCGCCAATCATGCAGCTCTCCGCGAGGGCGACAGCCAAGCCGCCGTCGGAACAGTCGTGGGCGCTTTGCAAGAGATTGGCGTTGGCTGCCCGCCGGCAGTACGTTTGTACTTTGCGTTCTCGTTCGAGGTCTACCACGGGCGGCCGGCCAACTACAAGCCCGTGGATCACTTTCAGATATTCGCTCCCGCCGATCTCCTCGGCGTCGGCAGGACCAATTAGCCAAACGTCGTCGCCTTCCTGCCTGAAGCCGGCCGACACCGCTCTTGTCGCGTCTTCCAAGAGGCCGACGACGCCCAGAATAGGCGTCGGAAATATCGCCTTCCCGTTCGATTCGTTATAGAGGCTCACGTTCCCGCTGATTATCGGAATATCGAGGCCCCGACAGCCGGCGGCGAGTCCGTCGATTGCGCGCTCTAGCTGAGAGTAGATCTCCGCCTTCTCCGGATTACCGAAGTTCAAACAGTCAGTTGCCGCCAACGGAACCGCTCCGACACAGCTCACATTACGTGTGGCTTCGGCCACTATCCCCATGGCGCCGCGATATGGATCTAAATAGCAATGCCGGCCGTTGCCGTCGACCGATACTGCGATCGCTTTGCCGGTGCCCTTGATTCTCAGGACCGCGCTATCACCCGAGCCGGGTCCTACCAGTGTATTTGTTTGAACGCTATGATCGTATTGTCTATATACCGATCGTTTCGAGGCGATGTCCGGCGAGGCCAGCAGCTTGAGCAGACTGTCGTTGAGGTCCTCGAACTGAGGGATCTGCTCGATCGGGTATGCGGCTGCCGCGCCCTCCCATTCGGGGATCTTCCCGTCGCGTACGTACTCCGGTGCCCCCGCCAGGTAGTCCGCATGCACGTCGGCCACGACTCTTCCTGACTCGACTACTCTCACTTGTTGATCCGCTGTAACTTGGCCGAACAGGTCGGCGTGCAGTCCCCACTTCCCGATCACCGCGAGGGACATCGCCACGTCTTCCGGGCGTACGACGACTAGCATTCTCTCCTGTGACTCCGACAGCATGACCTCATAGGCGTTCATATTCGTTTCACGGCGCGACACCCGATCAACGTCGATCTCGACGCCGGTGCCGCCCTTGCTAGCTGCCTCCACGATTGCGCTCGTAATGCCGGCTGCGCCCAGATCCTGCATTGCTATCAGCTTGCCCGAACGGTGGAGTTCGAGACAAGCCTCGATCAGGAGCTTTTCTAGAAACGGGTTGCCTACCTGAACTGTGGGTCGCTGATCTATCGTGCTGTCGCTCAATTCGCGCGAAGCCAGGCCGGAGGCGCCGTGTATGCCGTCGCGTCCGGTATCCGCACCGACCAGAAGCAGCGCCGCTCCTGGAAGCTCGGCCCGTGATCGAACTATTTTGTCGGTTTCGATCAGGCCTACTGCCATCACATTGACAAGTGGATTCTCAGAATAGGCCGGCTCGAAATATATCTCGCCGCCAACTGTGGGCACGCCTATGCAGTTGCCATAGAAAGATATTCCGCCAACTACTCCCTTGAACAGATACTCGGAACGCTCATTGTCCAACGCTCCGAACCGCAGCGAGTCTAGGAGCGCGATTGGCCGCGCCCCCATCGTGAAGATGTCGCGTATGATCCCGCCCACGCCCGTAGCCGCGCCCTGGAAGGGCTCGACTGCACTGGGATGATTGTGACTCTCTACCTTCATGACGACCGCCAAGCCATCGCCGATGTCGACTGCGCCGGCGTTCTCGCCGGGGCCCTGTAAGACCCGGCTGCCAGTAGTAGGCAGCCGACGAAGCAGCGCCTTGGAATTCTTGTAGCCGCAATGCTCGCTCCACATCGCTCCGAATAGTCCGAGCTCGACTTCAGTCGGCTCACGTCCTATCAGATCTACGATGCGTCGGTGTTCCTCGCGAGAGAGTGCTATCTCGTCCAGTACGTCCTGAGTGACGATCATGTAGCCGCGGCCACCATAGACAACAGTGATTGGAAGACTAGCCGTCCATCCGTACCGCCCAAGCTCTGTTCCGAGCAACGTTCAGGGTGCGGCATCAGACCGAATACGTTGCCTCCTTCGTTGCACACGGCGGCCACATTGCCGACCGAGCCGTTGGGGTTGAAATCGGCACTTACCTGGCCATCCGGCCCGCAGTATCGCAGCACAACCTGATGGTTGCGTTCGAGACGGCTCAGCTCGTTCTCTCCGAGGTAGTAACGACCCTCGCCGTGGGCAATCGGCATACGGATTACCTGGCCGGGTCTTGCCGCGCTGAGTGCATCGGCCCGGTTCTCTTCTACCAAGAGATTGACCCACTCACATCGGAAGGCCGTCGAGTTGGGCAACAGCGCGCCGGGCAGCAGTCCCGCTTCGACCAACGCTTGAAATCCGTTGCAGGTTCCTACAACCTGGCCGCCGGCCCGCGCAAAGTCGGCAATCGGCCTCATTACTGGCGCGAATCGAGCTATTGCGCCCGCTCTCAGGTAATCGCCATAGGAAAATCCGCCGGGCAGTATCACACACTCGGCATCGCCCAGTTCGGTGGAGTCATGCCGGACATATTCAGCAGGCTGATGGAAAACTTGGGTAATTACGTGGAAGCAATCAGCATCGCAATTGGTGCCAGGGAAGACGACGACCGCAATCTTCAATAGCTGCGTACCCTCCGGAAACTAGATTTTATCACGGAGGCCAAGTGAGCGCAGGGTCTGCCCCAGGGTGGTAACTGTTCAGACTTGGGGGGGCCAGTCTCGTGAATGTCATTGGTACGAGAATAGATCCCCACTCTCGTCATTCGTACGAAAGCATGTCCCGGACTCCGATCCGGGATGCGCCTACGCCGCTTTCGAGCGCGCCGTTGAACCCCTCCATTCCGCGATCTCGTCATTCCGGCCCCCCAATTCGTCATTCCCGCGAAGGCGGGAATCCAGAGGGGAGGTGTGAGTTGTGGCAATGACGCTAGAACTCTCCCACCAACCATTGCACCCAATTTTCACACCTTGGTGTGCCGGCACCAGCCGGCATGAGCGATTGCTATGAAAGCATGTCCCGGACTACGATCCGGGATAGACCGCTCCAGCAGCCTCTCATTGGTCATTCGCGGCATCCCTTGGTCATTCCGGCCCCTCAATTCGTCATTCCGGCGATCAAAAGCATGCCCCGTACCCCGATACGGGGCCGGAATCCAGAGGGGTGGGGAGAGGGGATTGTAGCGCGGGGGCTTGTCCCCCGCCTAGGGCGCGCCGCTCGTTCGCGCAAGTTGCACCGCCCGGCGTACCACCATTTTCATCGTCTTATGCGGCCTTCACAAGGCCATAGGTGATTCCTGAGCAGCCTATCCCTCAAATAGTTGCTTCATGTACCCTGTCCCAGGGTATCAGGCGCCCGCCGGCCCTCTCTTGAGATTCGTTGCCACCGTACGCTACCACTACGTCGCACGGGATCGAAGAGTCCACCAGGTGACGGCGAACGCGATGTGTCCCGTCGAAGAGGCTGGATGAAGGCGTCTGAGACGACTTGGCTTCGATCAGCGTCAGATGCGAAGGATGCTCGATAACCAAGTCCACCTCGGCACCGTCACGACTTCGATAGAAGAAGATGCCCCTAGTTTCGCCTAGGTTCATGCGATGTTTGACGATCTCCGACACCACCCAAGTCTCGAATATCGGACCACGCAGGGGGTGCGAGCGTAGTTGCTCCGGCGTTCGGATACCGATGAGCCAGCAGACGAGACCCGTGTCGTAGAAGTGCAATTTCGGCATCTTCACCAGCCTCTTGCTCAGGTTCGTATGGAAAGGCGGTAGGCGAAAAACGATGAAGCTGGCTTCCAATATGCTGAGCCAGGCTCTCGCCGTGGGTTGGGACACACCGCAGTCGCTCGCCAGTGCCGCGAAGTTGATCAACTGAGCCGTGCGCCCAGCGCACAACTCCACGAAGCGCTGGAAGGTCGTGAGATCACCGACGTTTCTGATGGTCCTTACGTCGCGTTCGATGTAGGTTGCGACATATGAACGGAGCCACTCCGAGGGGTTGAGCGCCTGGTCGAATATGCGAGGATAGCCGCCAGCGAGGAGAGTCTCTTCCAGGGTCTTCGGATACTGGTCGAACCGCACAACCTCGCTCCGGGCCAGCGGAAGGAGATGGTGAACCGTAGTTCGCCCTGCCAGGGACTGGCTTACCGACTCGGCTAGGGAGAGATTTTGTGAGCCCGTCAGGATCCACCGTCCCGGCTCTGGCGCTGCGTCGATGATCCCCTGAAGGTAGGAGGGTAGCTCCGGGACTCGTTGAACCTCGTCGATAATGGCGCCGTTGGGATACTGGGCCAGAAATGCGCGGGGATCTTCAGACGCAAAAGAGCGAACATCCGGAGCCTCGAGACTCACATAGCTGTGCTGGAAAAACACGGCCTTGGACAGGGTGGTTTTGCCGCTTTGACGAGGTCCTGTGAGCGTGATCGCCGGCGACTTTTGCGCCGCTTCCATCACTCTAGGCGCGAGATCTCGTTGGACTGCCATATGCCGACTCTACCACGGCGCCACGGCTAATTCAAATTCCCATTTTGAATTAGCCGGGCAAAGTCCACTTGGCCACGCCGGCGTTCGATACAAGCAAGTATCACGGCTGGCAGCGAACTGAGGGAGATTTAAGTCGCTATGAGACCCCCGGCAAAGGGCGGCCCCATGAGACTAGCGGAGCCTGTAGGTAATCCTTCCGCGCGTTAGATCATATGGCGAGAGCTCTACCGTCACCTTGTCGCCAGGTAAGATGCGGATGAAGTGCTGCCGGAGCTTGCCGGATATGTGCGCCAGTACCGTGTGTCCGGTCGTCAACTCGACCGTGAACACCGCATTAGGCAGCGCTTTCGTGACGCTGCCTTCGACTTCGATCGCGTCTTTTTTGGCCATATTTTCTCCGGTGGGTGGATATCCTAAAGCTTAGTCAAGATCTCGGGCCCATTCTCGGTGACAGCCACCGAGTGCTCGAAATGGGCGGATAACGTGCGGTCGGAGGTTACTACAGTCCATTCGTCGTCCAATATGGTCGTCTCGGACCCACCCTGATTCACCATGGGTTCTATAGCCAGGACCATCCCCGGCCGAAGCACGGGATCAATCTCCCTATCCACGTCAAAATAGTTCGGGATCGGCGGCTCTTCGTGCATACGCACCCCAATCCCGTGGCCCACGTATTGACGTACGACTGAAAACCCGTTCGCTTCTACGTGATTTTGCACGGTCTTGGACAGGTCACTTACGCGCTTGCCGGCGCGGGCTTGGTCGATCGCTCCGGCAAGCGATTCTTCGGTAACTTGCACGAGCCGGCGGGCCGGTTCGCTCACCGCACCGACCATGTAGGTGACAGCCGAATCTCCAAAATACCCTTGGTAGCTTGCGCCAAAATCTATCGTGACTATGTCACCCTCTTCCAAGACTCGCGAGGTGGTCGGGAGGCCGTGCACCAGTTCCTCGTTTATTGAGGCGCATATCGACGCCGGAAAACCCTGATATCCCTTGAACGCCGGAACGCCGCCCAATTTAGTCGCTACGTCCTCCGCCATGATGTCGAGGTCCCAGGTAGTCACACCGGGCCGAATCGCGTCTTCCAACGTATTGAGCACTATTGCGACGATCCGGCCGGCTTCTCGCATCAGCGAAATCTCGCGTGGCTGCTTCAGCGAAATCGAACGCCGTTTCTTTCGACCCATAGCCCTCAGCGTATGAAGCCTTCGTAGTTTCTCATCATCAGCTGAGCCTCTAGCTGTTTCATCGTGTCGACAACCACGCCCACGACAATTAGCAATCCAGTGCTGCTGAGCACCAGCGATGATCCAAACCCTTGGGTGAAGAAGGGCAGGATAGCGATTACCCCAAGGAACATAGCTCCGAGCCACGTGATACGAAATAGAACGCCGTTCAAATACTGCTGCGTCGGTCTTCCGGGTCGGATTCCAGGTATGAACCCCCCGTTTTTCTGGAGGTTTTCGGCTAGTCGCTGCTGTTGAAACGTGACCCAAGTGTAGAAGAACGCAAAGAACACAACCAGGAGAAAGAACATCACCCAATAGATTATGCCGGTCGTGTCGAATAGATCTCGAATGAAAGTTGCAGCCTCTCCTACAAATCCGGTTGCGACCGTGAAGTAGTTTGCGACCGTCCCCGGGAATAGCATCAACGACATAGCGAAGATTATGGGAATCATTCCGGCCGAGTTGACCCTCAGCGGTATGTGGGTACTCTGACCGCCGTACACTCTGGTGCCGCGGACTCGCTTGGCGTAATGCACTGGAATCCGTCTTTGAGACTCCTGCACGAAGACGATCGCCGCGATAATCACGAGTCCCAGAACGGCGAATACTATTCCCGCGCCAATTTCGCCGCCGCCAAAGAGAGTTCGGCCTACCATCAATGGAAGTTGAGACACTATGCCGGCGAATATGATTATCGACACCCCGTTGCCGATGCCATTCTCGGTAATCAATTCGCCCAGCCAGACAAGCAAGGCTGTCCCGGCCGTCATAGATATAATTATTGATGCCGTTGGCAATAGTTGGCCCGGCGCCAGGCCGAAATTGGTGATTATGCCCTGGCTCTGCAGTAGGATCGACGTGGCGTAAGCTTGCAATATCGCAAGCGGTACCATCAACCAATGAGTTATTGTCGTGATACGTTGCCGGCCGGCTTCACCCTCTTTTGATAGCTCCTCCAGCTGTGGGATGATTGGGACCAATAGCTGCATGATGATCGTCGCCGTGATGTAGGGATAGACCCCCATCGCCGCGATCGAGAAGTTTTGCATCGCGCCGCCTGAGAAGAGGTCCAGCATCCCCAGCAACTGGCTTTGGCGAAACAGTTGCTCCAAGCGAAACGTGTCCACGCCCGGGACCGGAACGTGGGCGATAAACCGGAATACAACCAGCATTCCCAGAGTGAACAGCAGTTTACGTCGGAGGTCGGGAATCCGAAGCGCGTTCGCCAGTGATTCGAGCATAGGCCTTGACTCCTAGTTTAGAACCTCGGCCATGCCACCCGCTGCCTCTATCTTACGCTTTGCTTCGGCGCTGAAGGCGGTTGCCTTGACGATGAGGGTCGTTCCTGCCAGGTCCCCGTCCGCTAGGATCTTGATGGGCTTGCCGGCATGCTTGACCAAGCCGAATTGAGCCATCTGTTCCGGCCCGACTTCGTCGCCGGATTCGAATCTGGCCAACTGTCGCAGATTAACGGGTTGCGGGTTGGGAGGACGGCGGCTCGTGAACCCGCGCCGGTGAGGCAGACGCTTCACGATTGGCAATTGTCCTCCTTCAAATCGCGGATTTATGTTGCCCCCTGATCGCGAACCCTGTCCCTTAGTCCCTCGTCCGGCCGTCTTGACCCGCCCGGAGCCGTGTCCGCGACCTACCCGCCGCGACTTCTTCCTAGCCCCTCGCGGAGAGCGAAGCGCCCAAAGGCCTCTCATTTCCATCTATTCTTCCTCGCCAGCTTCTACTTCTACCGAGACCAGGTGTTGGACCGAATGCACCATCCCTCTGATTGATGGGGTATCGTCGTGGATGACCGAATGATTGATCCGGCGCAATCCTAGGCTGCGCAAGGTCCTCTCGAAATTCTTGCGCTGCCCGACTGTGCTCCTAACTTGCTTGATCCTCAACTTGGCCATCTTCACGCTTTCCGGACCGTCTCACGATCTATAATTCGCTTTTGAACGTCATCGATGGATGCCGCAAGCCCATTGCCGGTCATTCTGGGACGACAGCCCCGACGTCCGCGGATGGGGAATGCGGAATCCGCTCCCGCGATCTAGACTTTAGTCTTGTCAACGCCAATATCGATGCTTTGGCCACGTTGATCGGGTTGGAGCTGCCCAGCGACTTGGTCAGAATGTCGCGAATGCCGGCTGCTTCTACGACTGCCCGCACCGGACCGCCGGCAATCACGCCCGTACCCGGAGAGGCCGGCTTCATCAGCACCCTAGCTGCGCTGAATTCGGCGGTTATTGCATGCGGTATAGTCGAGTCGCGCCTTGGTACTAGTACGAGGCTGCGTCGTGCGTTCTCTGTTGCCTTTCGGATTGATTCCGGCACATCGTTGGCTTTGCCGAATCCGAGGCCTACGTGGCCCTCGCCATCACCCACTACAACTACTGCCCCGAAACTAAACCGGCGCCCACCTTTCACTACCTTGGCAACCCGATTGATGTTGACGACTCGTTCTTCGAGAGAAAGCTCGGTCGGGTCTATTTGGGGCATTCGTCCTCCTGAGCGGTCTTTCTGACCGTAGCGGGATTCAAAACTTGACTCCAGTACGGCGCATGCCGTCGGCGAGCGCTTTGACGCGCCCATGATACTTGTATCCGCCCCGGTCGAATACTATCTTGTCGACGCCCACAGCCAGTGCGCGCTTGGCGACGACTTCACCAACCAATCCGGCCTGTTCAGTCTTGTTCTTGCCGTCGATAGAGGATCTTACCTCTCCATCTAGAGTCGAGGCCGCCGCTAGCGTGCGCCCGCTGCCATCGTCTATCACCTGTGCGTATATGCCTGTAAGGCTCCTGAACACCGAGAGCCTCGGGCGCTCCGCACTGCCATGGACCGTTTTCCGAACACGATTGTGTCGCCTTTTACGTGCAGCCCGCTTGCCTATTTTACCCACTGTCCATGTCTCCACACGCCGCCAAACTATGCGGCATGGATACTACAGGAAATCGCGTGTCCAACTACTGGACTCCCACGGTCTTGCCGGCTTTTCTGCGAATCATTTCTCCCCGATACCTGATGCCTTTGCCCCTGTAGGGATCTACCTTGCGCGCCTTGCGAATCACTGAGGCAAATTGTCCTACGTCTTCGTTGTTTGCTCCCGATACCACGAACCGAGTCGTTAACCATTGATTGGCCTGAGTTGGAGTAAAGGTCTCTATCTGGTCCACCTCTACGCCCGCCGGTGGCAGCACCTCGATCGGGTGTGAGTACCCGATCTGCAAAACAACCTTTTCTCCTTGTTTCTGGACTCGGTATCCGACGCCATGCACTTCCAGCTCTTTCTTGAATCCCTCGCTGACACCCTTCACCATGTTGGCGATTAAGGAGCGCGTGGTCCCGTGCAGCGCTCGGTGCTCTCTGTCGTCGCTTGGCCGCTTCACCAAGACTTGGCCATTTGACTGACTGATATCCATCTCGGGCCTGAACTTCCTGACAATGGTGCCCTTTGGCCCCGAAGCTTGCACTTCGTTGCCCGCCGAAATCGTCACGGTCACGGCGGCGGGAACCGTTACGGGCTGTTGGCCAACTCTAGACATCGGTGTCCCTACCAAACATGGCACAATACCTCACCGCCCAGACGTCGTTGTCGGGCCTCGTCTGAGGTCATTACGCCACGCGAGGTCGACACTACGGCGATTCCTAGCCCGTCCAGGACTCGCGGCATGTTGGCCGCCTTAGAATAGACCCTCCGGCCCGGCTTACTAATACGCTGTAGTCCAGTTATCGCCGGCTGTGCGTCTTTCGTATAGTCGAGAACAACTCTCAGTGTTCGTCGGGGCGCTTCCTCGGCGACGTTGAAACCTCGGATATATTTCTCAGTCTTGAGAACTTTGCAAATCGCCTCTTTCATCCTTGATGAGGGCATCGTCACCGCGTTATGTCTCGGCACCCCTGCATTTCTTATGCGCGTAAGAAGGTCAGCTATTGGATCATTCACTACCAAGAGTTCAGCACTCCATTCGGGGTAGCCTGTTCGCGTCTTCCGATCACCGCTACCAACTCGACTTGATTATTCCAGGGATTTCGCCTCTCAGCGCACGCTCACGAAAACAGATGCGACACATCCCAAACTTCCGCATGTACGCCCGTGGCCGACCACACAACCTGCACCGATTGTACTTGCGTACACCGAATTTCGGTTCCCGTTTGGCCTTCGCTATCATAGATTTTTTTGCCACAGTCCATCCCTCGAGGTCGGCATCAGCCGACTCTCAATCAACCTAATATCATTGCTGGGCGCCTTGTGCAGTCGCAATCGGACACCCAAGTAGTTGAAGCAGCCGCCTCCCCTCTTCGTCGGTTCGAGCGGTGGTTACAATCGTCACCTGGAGGCCTCGCACCCTATCTATACTATCGTAGTCGATCTCTGGAAAGACCAGCTGCTCTGTCAATCCGATCGAATAGTTGCCCCTGCCGTCGAAAGAACGGTCTGGTAAACCGCGGAAGTCACGTATTCTTGGCAGAACTCCATTGAATAGCCTCGTCAGGAACGCGTACATTCGCTCGAGGCGCAAGATTACGCTCACTCCTATGGGCATTCCGGCCCTCATCTTAAATGCGGCTATCGACTTCTTTGCTCTGGTCACCACAGGCTTCTGTCCGGATATGGTCGTCAGGTCCCGAGTAGCCGATTCGATGGCGCGCCCGTTTTCGATGGCTTCCCCAAGGCCGATGTTCAGCACAACCTTCTCCAAACGAGGCACTTGCATTACGTTCGTGTACTCGAACTCCTTCATCAGAGCAGGAGACACCTCGGTGCGATATTTTTCCAACATAGGCTCGATCATGATTTCACAAGTGCCCTTTTTCCACTCCGGCTAGTCTTCGCGTCGAGTTTCGTGTGCATCGGACTTCGCCCACGCCAAACTATATGTCGTTTCCGGTTCGCTTGTTAATCCGGACTTTGCTGCCATCTTCGAGAAACTTATATCCGATTGCCGTCGGGGCGCTGGAAGCGGGATCGACCAGCGAAACATTCGACACGTGGATTCCCAGCTGTTTGTCGATGATTCCGCCGGACCGTGCCATACCTCGCGGCTTCGTGTGGCGCTTCATCACGTTTACGCCGGCAACCAACACCTTCTGCTCTTTTGGCAACGCCGCCAATACGGTACCGGTTTGGCCCCGGTGCTTGCCAGCCCGTATGTAGACCGTGTCGCCTTTTCTTATCTTCACCTTCGATCCTTTAGCTCGTCTAGATCACTTCAGGAGCGAGTGATACTATCCTCATAAAATTATGATCGCGGAGCTCGCGGCCCACGGGACCAAATATCCGTGTACCCCTCGGATTCGTTTTGTCGTCTAGGATAACGCCGGCATTCTCGTCGAAACGGATAAACGATCCATCAGGCCGCCCGTACTCTTTGGCTGTACGTACCACGACCGCGTGGACTACGTCCCCTTTTTTCACCGATCCACCCGGCGCAGCCTGTTTGACCGACGCGACTATCACGTCGCCGACTCCACCGAATTGCCGGCCACTCCCTCCAAGAACTCGAATGCACATGATCTCTTTGGCACCGGTATTGTCGGCCACCTTTAGGCGCGTTTGAACTTGAATCATCTTAGTGTTCTCGACATCATTCCGACAATCGGGCACGTTCGAGAATTTCGGCCACTTGCCAAGACTTGCGCCGGCTTTGTGGTCGCGTCTCTACGATACGGACGCGGTCTCCTATTTGGCATTCGTTATCCTCGTCGTGAGCCATGTAGTTCGTGCGGACGCGTACGATTCGCCGGTACAGCGGATCTTGGCGCGTCCGCGGCACCATTACGACGACGGACTTGTCCATCTTATTACTTTTTACAGTTCCCACTCTAACTTTGCGTTGTTTCTGCATCGCTCCACCTGTTACAGGCGCGTTTCTATAGGTCTGACCTATTTAACGGTGCCCTATTGTGCGAGCTCACGCTCACGTAATACCGTCTCCATGCGTGCAATATCGCGCCTAACTATGCCTAGCCTGCTCGGGTTGGAAAGCTGGCGCGTGCTCTGCTGGAAGCGCAAGTTGAAGAGCTCTTGCCGGTGCTCGCCCAATTGCTCGGCCACTTCCTCGGTCGCCAGTTTTCTAATCTCGCTAGCCTTCATCCGTAGAGTCCGTTCCTGGTGTCGTGTTAGACGCCCCGACTGATGCCGCTTCCAAGCCGTCGACCGGTTCACGACTGATTTGTTTGGTAGCGATTGGCAGCTTGTGGCTCGCCAGCTTTAGCGCTTCATGGGCGAGTTCGCGCTCCACTCCGCCAACCTCGAACATAACTCTGCCCCGCTTGACGACCGCTACCCAATGATCAGGTGCTCCTTTTCCTTTACCCATTCGGGTTTCCGCCGGTTTGGCCGTAACCGGTTTGTCCGGGAATATACGTATCCAGATGTTGCCGCCACGCCGCAGATGGTGGGTAATCGTCCTCCGCGCGGCCTCGATCTGGCGGGATTTAATCCATGCCGACTCAAGGGCAACAAGCCCTACGTCGCCGAAACTGACCTCGCGACCACCGGATGCCTGGCCGCGACGGCGCCCACGATGCACCTTTCTGTATTTGACGCGTTTGGGCATCAACATTTCTAGATTCTCCCGCTATCGAGCCTGATCATTGTCCACTCTCAGGTCCTTCAGTTGCTGGCTCCGCGACATTCCCACTCCCCGTTCCGGTGGCTGCAGCAGCGCTTTGCTCCACCCCTTCGGTCGATGCCTCAGTGGTGGCGGAAGGTTTTGGCGCCACCGGCTCGGATGTTGTTCCAGCGGGAGATTTGCTTTCCTTGGGTTTGGCTCGCGGGGCTTCGGGTCGCTTGATTCCCCCGACCACGGGTACCGGCGGTGCCTCGGGCATCTTGCTCCGTTCGCCCTCCGGCAAGATTTCGCCGTGGTAAATCCAGACCTTGACACCAATAACACCGTAGGTCGTCAATGCCTCCGCTGTTCCGTAGTCGATGTCGGCCCGCAGAGTGTGAAGAGGGACTTTGCCGGCAACTTCACGTTCGCGGCGTGACATCTCGTGTCCGCCAAGCCGGCCGGCCACTACCACTTTGATTCCACCGGCGCCCCGCTGCATTGCACGACTGACAGACTGTTTGATCGCTCGCCTATACGATATTCTTCTCTCGATCTGATCGGCGATGCTTTGAGCTACCAAGGTGGCGTTCTTTTCCGGTTGGCGAACTTCGACGATATTGATTCGGATTCTCTTGCCAGTCTTGGCCTCGAGATCTTTGCGAAGTTGCTCTACTCTGACCCCACTCCGGCCTATCACGATACCAGGCTTTGCGGTTTGAATTCCTATAGTCACGTGATTCGCCGAGCGCTCTATCTCGATGCGCGGAATTCCCGCCTGATACAGTTGGTCGATCAGGTAACGCCGGATCTCGATGTCTTCGTGAAGAAGCTCAGTGTAGTCCCGTTCGGCATACCACTTGGCATCCCATTCCTTGATGAAGCCCAGTCGAAATCCGATGGGATGCGTCTTATGGCCCAAATAACTCCTCCTCGTCGCTAACGACCACGGTAATGTGGCTCGATCGTTTGAGTAGCGGACTGGCCCGTCCACGTGAACGCGGACGAAACCGCTTGAGGGTCGGTCCCTCATTGGCAAATATTCTGGCGATTTTGAGTTCGCTGGCAACCATGTCGTGATTGTTTTCCGCATTAGCCGAAGCCGCCCGCACGGCCTTTCGAACCTGCTTTGCCGCCTTCTGGGGCATTATTGAAAGTAACGCCAACGCTTCTTCCACCGACTTGCCGCGTACCAAGTCCACGATTAGGCGAACTTTCCTTGGTGAACCCCTTATGAACTTGTGATTGGCTGAGGCTTCCACGACTACCTACGTATCCTCTCTATCTTGTCACGACGGTCGTAGTAGTTTCAGCTCTACCGCGGCCGTGGCCGCGAAACGTTCTTGTCGGCGCAAACTCGCCGAGTTTATGCCCTACCATATTCTCAGTTATGTACACCGGCGCGTGGCGGCGGCCGTCGTGAACGCCGATGGTGTGACCCACCATCTGGGGAAAGACGGTCGAATTACGAGACCACGTCTTGATGACGCGCCTCTCGCCGCTTCGATTGAGGTTCTCGATCTTCTGCAGCAACTTGACGTCTACGTAAGGACCTTTTTTTAGAGATCTGGACATCGGGCCAATTACCTCTTCTGATGACGTGAGCGTATGATGAACTTGCTGCTTCGCTTTTTGGAAGGCCTGGTACGGTACCCGTGCGCCGGCTTACCCCATGGAGTCATCGGGCCAGGATGGCCTATCGGCGCCTTGCCTTCACCTCCGCCATGCGGATGGTCTGTTGCGTTCATAGCAGATCCGCGGACCGTCGGGCGCCATCCCAACCTCCGCCTCCGGCCGGCCTTACCCAGGTTGACGTTCTCGTGTTCTACGTTGCCGACTTGGCCGATTGTTGCCATGCAGGCCGCGTGAATCTGCCTTAGCTCGCCGGAAGGCATCCGTACTAGCGCGTATTGGCCTTCCTTTGCCATCAGCTGCGCGGATGTGCCGGCCGCTCTAACCATCTGTCCGCCACGGCCAACCCTCAACTCCAAATTATGGATCGTCGTGCCGGCTGGCATGTTACCCAGTGGTAAAGCGCATCCCGTGCGCAATTCAGCGTCCGGACCGGCGCTGACCGTTTCACCGACCGACAACCCTAGCGGCGCCAATATGTATCGCTTCTCGCCGTCCTCGTATTCAAGCAGCGCAATTCGAGAGGAACGATTTGGATCGTACTCGATTGCTATCACCTCGGCATTGACTCCCAACTTGTCGCGCTTGAAATCGATCCTGCGATAGAGCCGTTTGTGACGCCCGCCCCGATGCCTGGTGGTGATGCGTCCAGATTTGTTGCGACCCGCCTTATTTGGCAGCGGCTCGGTCAGCGATTTCTCTGGACGTCGCTTCGTAATCTCGGTGAACGTCTGACCACTCATTCCCCGGCGGCCCGGGGACGTCGGCTTGAACTGTTTTATCGGCATCTTGCTATCGGTTCCTTTTCCTCACCCGCGAGCCATCCATCGTCAAACACCCTCGATAAAGTCGAGGCGTTGACCGGGGACGAGCGTGACTATTGCTTTCTTCCAGCTCCTTGTTCGCCCTCTGTTTCGCCCGACGCGCTTGATCTTTCCTTTCACGTTCAACACGTTAACCGACGTCACGTTCACATTGAACTGCTGCTCGACGGCGCGCTTCACATCGATCTTATTGGCCTCTTTACTCACTTCGAACAGATACTTGTTCTGTGCCGCTAGCGCGGTATTCTTTTCCGTTATCAGCGGACGACGAATAACATCATGTGCTTCCACTTTTCTAGCTCACTCTCCGTCCGACAACCACTTCTCGATAGTTCTAACTGCCGGTACGGAAACGATCAGAAATTCGTATTTAAATACGTCTACCACGTTAATAGACTTCGCTGTTTTGACCCAACCTCCAGGGATGTTTCGAGTAGCCAATAGAACGTTCCGATCGGGATGATCGACAACCGTCAGAAACGTCGTGTCCACGTTCAACGCGCTCAGAACACCCACCATCTCTCGCGTCTTAGGTCTATCCAGGTTCAAACTGTCGATCAATAACAGGCGTTCGCCCGCCAGTTTGTTTGAAAGAGCACAACGAAGAGCCCCTAGTCGCAGCTTTGCCGGCAGCTTTTGCTTGTGACTGCGGGGATGCGGTCCAAATGCGAGGCCGCCGCCACGCCATATCGGGGACCTGATCGAACCGTGTCGCGCCCTGCCGGTGTGCTTCTGTCGCCACGGCTTCCGTCCGCCGCCTCTCACTTCCGCGCGGGTTAGCGTATCGTGCGTCCCTTGCCGGCCGTTGGCTAGCTGGCCGACCACGACTTGATGCACGAGCGCTTCGTTGAAGGGCACCGAGAACACTTCGTCGAGAAGCGTGGTCGTTTCTACCTCGTTGCCCTGTTGGTCTCTTACCGTGACCTGCAAACTACCACCTCAAAATATCGCATCCGCGAAAACCCACAAACCACGATTATATAATGAATTCAGCCCCATATTGAAGCAATTCCGGCCGTGACCCCAAATTACGCGATGAAAACCGCCGGCGCGAGACGCCATCCGGCCCTGGGAACTGAAACACGAGCTTGATCTTGAATCGATCGCGAACGCCACCAGCAAGCCAACGCTTAGTTGCTCTTAGTGGTGGGTCGTGCCCGAAGCCTCACTTGATTCGGGGCGGATTAGCAGGATGTCAGTGATTCTTGCGAATCTCGAGGATGCCGTTCTGGGCGCCTGGAACGGCACCCTGTATGAAAAGCAGATTTCTTTCCTCGTCCAATCTGGCTACTCGCAAATTCTTGACCGTGACCCTTTCGCCACCCATCCGACCCGGCATTCGCTTGCCCTTCAGGACTCGTCCCGGAGTGGTCGTGGCGCCAATCGATCCGGGGGCTCGCGCGCGGTCGGATTGACCGTGAGTCTTTGGTCCTCCCTTGAAATTGTGGCGTTTCATCACTCCCGCAAAACCGCGGCCCTTCGACACTCCGGCAACGTCGACGAGATCATCGACCTTGAATAGCCTCAGGTCCACTTCATCGCCGACTGAATGAGTCGATACATCGGCAGTCCTGAATTCACGGAGCACCGCGGCATCTAACCCTTTCAAATGCCCTTCCAAAGGTCTGTTGTAGCGCTTCGCGCTGCCATATCCGAGCTGTAGCGCGTCGTATCCGTCGATCTCCATGGTCTTGACCTGGGTAATGACGCATGGCCCGGCCTGCACGACGGTGACCGGCACCGCGGTTCCATCCTCAGAGAATATCTGGGTCATGGCCACCTTGCGACCCAGTATGCCTTCCAACATTTCGGTCTCGATTACTTCCTAAAACAGTAGTCGCCGGCATTCATTTTCCGGCGCGTCGCTGAGCCTTCTAGCTCTATAGCTTGATTTCGATATCCACACCGGCCGGCAAATTCAGTCCCATTAGGGCGTTGACCGTCCGTGGAGTCGGTTGAAGGATGTCAATTAGGCGTTTGTGCGTCCGGATCTCGAACTGCTCGCGCGAGTCCTTGTCGATATAAGGCGATCTGATCACGCAAAACTTCTCTCGTCTTGTCGGCAGAGGTACAGGCCCGCTTACTTGGGAGCCCATCCGCTCTGCTGTTTGCACGATCTGAGCAGCCGATCTATCGAGTATGCGGTGATCGTATGCCTTGAGTCTGATGCGAATTCGTTGTCCTGCCATATTCCTTACGTAATGATATTGGTTACTACGCCGGCGCCGACGGTTCGGCCTCCCTCGCGGATTGCGAAGCGCAGGCCCTCCTCCATAGCAATCGGAACGATCAGCTCGATCCTCATCTGGGTGTTGTCTCCCGGCATCACCATCTCGACCCCCTCGGCCAGGTTGACCGAGCCGGTGACGTCGGTTGTTCTGAAGTAGAACTGCGGTCTGTAGCCGGTGAAGAACGGGGTGTGTCGCCCGCCTTCCTCTTTGCTCAGAACGTAGACCTCGGCGTTGAACGTCAGGTGCGGAGTTATCGAGTTGGGGTTGGCCAGTACCTGTCCGCGCTCGACCTCCGCCCGCTCGATTCCTCTCAGTAGGCAGCCCACGTTGTCGCCGGCCTGTCCGTCGTCGAGCGTCTTGCGGAACATCTCGACGCCGGTGACGACAACGCTGCGAGTCTCGCGCTCCATCCCGATGATCTGTACCTCCTCGCCCACCTTGATCGTACCTCGCTCGATCCGGCCGGTGACGACGGTGCCTCGACCCTTGATGCCGAACACGTCCTCGATCGGCATCAGGAAGGGCTGATCCATGGACCTCTCCGGCGTCGGGATGAAGCTGTCCACCGCCTCCATCAGCTCGAGGATGCACTCGTACTCCGGAGAATTCGGATCGGAGGAGGAGGACTCCAGCGCAGCTAGAGCGGAACCTCTGACGATCGGAATGTCGTCGCCGGGGAAGTTGTACTTGGATAGGAGCTCGCGAAGCTCGAGCTCTACAAGCTCCAGCAGCTCCGGATCGTCCATCATATCCACCTTGTTGAGGAAGACGACCATCGAGGGGACTTCCACCTGGCGGGCCAGCAGGATGTGCTCGCGGGTCTGAGGCATAGGGCCGTCGGGAGCGGCGACGACCAGGATGGCGCCGTCCATCTGGGCGGCGCCGGTGATCATGTTCTTGATGTAGTCGGCGTGGCCGGGGCAGTCCACGTGAGCGTAGTGGCGGTTGTCGGTCTCGTACTCGACGTGAGCGATAGCGATGGTGATACCGCGGGTGCGCTCCTCGGGTGCGTTATCGATGCTATCGAAGGAGCGGAACTCGACGGAGCCGCTGCCGCCAAGGCCCAGTGTCTTGGTAATGGCGGATGTCAAAGTGGTCTTGCCGTGGTCGATGTGACCGATAGTGCCAACGTTGATGTGCGGCTTCGTCCGCTCGAACTTTTGCTTTGCCATGAACTCAAACGCCTCCCCTAACCAACAGGATTGCTTGTGGCGGCAATAATACTACTCGATTTCGGTCGATACTGAAAATGAGGTAGCTCATCGCCGGCCTCCGCACCTCATGCCGATAATCGGTACTGTCCCCTCGTTCTGGCTCCGTCATGCAATACTCTGAATCGTCCATCGCTATGCCATAGCTCCGGCCGTCAACTTGCTGACGACTGCCCTTGGCGCTTCGCGGTACTCGAAGAATTCCATCGAGTAGCTTCCACGACCCTGGGTCATAGACCTGATGTCCGTGGCGTAGCCGAACATCTCGGATAGAGGCGTGTAGGCGGTAATCACCTGGTTGGGCATCCGGGGCTCCAAGCTGTGAATTTGGCCGTTCCGAGAACTGAGGTCGCCCATTGCGTCGCCGACGTACTCGTCGGGGACCATCACTTCGACTCTCATCACCGGCTCCAGAAGGATTGGACGCGCCCGTCGAAGCGCCTCTTTCGTAGCCATGGACCCGGCGATCCTGAACGCTATCTCGCTCGAGTCCACGGCATGAAAAGAACCATCGTGAACCGTTACTTTGACGCCGATCACCGGATACCCGACCAGCACTCCGCTATCCACCGCCTCCTTGGCTCCTTGTTTCACCGCCGGTATGAACGGCTTGGGAATACTGCCGCCGACCGTCGAGTCCACGAATTCGAATTCTCCTCCCGCAATGGGTTCGACTCTTACTACGCAATGTCCGTATTGCCCTCGACCTCCCGTTTGCCGGACGAACCGGCCTTCGCCGGCCGCCGGCACGGTGATCGCCTCTCGATATGCGACCTGGGGCCGGCCAACGTGCGCCTCCACCCGGTACTCTCGCAGCAGTCGATCGACTATGACTTCGAGGTGCAACTCGCCCATCCCCGAGACCAGCGTCTGGCCGGTCTCCGGATCGGTCCGAACTACAAAGGTGGGATCTTCCTCCGCCAACCTGGCTAGCGCCAGACTCAGCTTGTCCTGGTCTGCCTTGGTTCTTGGCTCTACCGCCACCGAGATAACCGGCTTTGGAAACTGAATACTCTCCAGCATAACTGGATGTGCCCGGTCGCAGAGCGTATCGCCTGTGGACGTGTTCTTGAGGCCAACCGCCGCTCCGATATTGCCGGCGGAAATCACCTTTATGTCCTCGCGCTGATTTGCGTGCATCAACAACAGCCGGCTGACCCGCTCCCGTCTTTCTTTCGTCGCGTTCCATACCGTGGTGCCTACCGGCAACGTTCCAGAGTACACTCTGAAGTAGCTCAATCGTCCGACATAAGGATCCGAGACGATCTTGAACGTCAATGCCGAGAACGGTTCTTCCTCCCGGCAAAGTCGGATGCGTCCCTCGCCACTGTCAGGGTCCGTCCCAACGACCGGGGGAACGTCCGCCGGCGAGGGCAAATAGTACACGACCGCGTCCAGCATCGGCTGAACGCCTTTGTTCCGCAGGGCCGACCCGCACATCACCGGCACCAGTTCCCCTTGAATCGTCGCCTTCCTAATAGCTACCCGCAACGCGTCGGCCGATATCTCCTCTCCTTCGAGGTAACGGTGCATCAACCCGTCGTCGCTCTCCGCCGCCGATTCGATCAGGGCTTCTCGCCTTTTCGCCGCTTCATCCGCCATCTCGGCCGGGATGGGCGTGATCTCGGGACTGGCGCCAAGCTCGTCCGTGAAGTAAAGAGCTTGCATCTCTACCAGGTCGATGAATCCGGCGAACTCCGACTCTGCGCCGATTGGTATCTGAATAGGCGCCGGATTCGTGTTCAAACGGCTCCTGATCATATGGATCGTTTGCCAAAAATCCGCGCCTGTGCGGTCCATCTTGTTGACGAAGCAAATGCGTGGGACGTTGTAACGATCAGCCTGTCGCCACACCGTTTCCGACTGCGGCTCCACGCCGGCGACCGCGTCAAACACGACTATCCCGCCATCCAAAACCCGCAGGCTTCGCTCGACTTCGACCGTGAAGTCCACGTGCCCGGGCGTATCGATTATGTTGACCCTGTGATCCCGCCAAAGACAGGTCGTAGCCGCCGACGTGATCGTAATGCCGCGCTCGCGCTCCTGTTCCATCCAGTCCATCGAAGTCGTGCCCTCATGGACCTCGCCCATTCGATGAATCCGGCCGGTATAGAAGAGGATGCGCTCAGTCGTCGTCGTCTTGCCGGCGTCGATATGAGCGATTATGCCGATGTTTCTGGTCTGCGCAATAGAGAATTCATTTGACATATTCGTTGGGGAGCTTCGGTTCTTGGTTAAGCCATTTTGCAGGAGCCGCGACCTACCGGCCGTCCTCGCTCTGGGGGAGAGCTAGGACTACCAGCGATAGTGCGAGAACGCTCTGTTGGCTTCGGCCATCCGATGCGTATCTTCCTTTCGCTTCACGGCTGCGCCTGCGCCATGGGCAGCGTCAAGTAGCTCGCTTGCTACCTTCTCTGAAAAGCTCTTGCCCGAGCGGCTGCGCATTGATTGAATGAGCCATCTGAACGCCAGTGCCTGCCGGCGTTCACCTTGAATTTCTACCGGCACTTGGTACGTGGCGCCACCGACCCGTCGAGGCTTGACTTCGATGATGGGAGTAGCATTTCTGATTGCAGTTTCAAATATTTCTATTGGCTCGCGGCGGGATTCGGTCTCGACCATCTCCAGCCCTTTGTAGACCATCCGCTGAGCTGTGCTCTTCTTGCCGTGCATCATAATATTATTGATGAACTTTGCCAGAAGCCTGTTTTGATAGCGAGGGTCGGGATCGACCTCGCGACGAACTACTGTAGCCCTGCGGGGCACTATCTTTTCTCCATGTTTATATGCTGCGGCCCGTTAGAGTCTTTGCCTTCGTGCCATACTTCGAGCGCCCGCGCTTGCGGTCCTCTACTCCGTCCGCATCCAGCGCTCCGCGCACTATGTGATATCGAACGCCCGGCAGATCCTTTACTCTGCCCCCTCGAATCAAAACGACCGAGTGCTCCTGCAAGTTGTGTCCTTCGCCTGGTATGTAGGCGGTAACCTCAATGCCATTCGTCAATCTGACGCGGGCTATCTTACGCAGCGCGGAGTTCGGCTTCTTCGGAGTCATCGTCCGAACCTGGATGCAGACACCCCGCTTCTGGGGCGCCCCTCTGCCGCGGTGCATACGATTCTTTAGCGCATCGTACGTGAATCGAAGCGCCGGCGCGGAAGTCTTCTTTCCCGCCTTTTTACGGCCTTTTCGCACAAGTTGGTTTATCGTCGGCAAGCGCTCTTTGAACCTCCGCCTAGTTATACCACAATCTTCGCTCTGGAACTTCGTCCGGCACCCAGAATTCGGCGCCGCAAATGGCCAACAAACGTTGCACATGGAATCCAGCGCCAACCGAGAAGTATATGTGCCCGGACCGCCAGCGTCAAACTTTTTTTGCATATGGTGAAAATGCAAGACAAACGTGCCGACCGGCATCCCACCGATAACCAACATCACTGTAGGCGCAATTGGCGAATCGCTTTGGCGTGAGGAATGGGCAGACGTTTGCCGGCCGACCGCCAACCTCTATCCGCCGGCACCATCGACCTCCGGCGGAACGTGAGCAAGCCGGCCCGCTCTGCTATCATCGCCGGGATTCTTCATCATGCGATTCAGAAGGGGAGTGGATTCTCGTGAGCGATATCGACCTATGTTTTCAATCCGCGATTGACGCGGCGGCCGCAATCCGGACCAACCAGCTATCTCCGGTTACCTTAGTCGATGCCCTCATCGATCGTATCGAACAAATCGACCCCAAGCTCAACGCCTTTTGCACTCCGGCATTCGACTCCGCCCGGAAGCAAGCCCGGACCGCCGAGGCAGCCGTCCAGCGCGGCGACAGCCTTGGCCCACTGCACGGAGTCCCGGTAGCGGTCAAGGACGTCGTCATCACCAAGGGAATCAGAACCACCTGGGGTTCTCGCCTGAATGAGGACAACGTACCCACCGAGGACGCGCCCTCGGTCGAGCGCCTCAAGGCCGCCGGCGCCATCGTCCTCGGCAAGACCAACACCCCCGAGTACGGCTGGAAGGGCGCCACCGACAACCTGCTATTCGGCCCAACCTTCAATCCTTGGAATCTCGAGCTGACCCCCGGCGGCTCCAGCGGCGGCACCGGCGCGGCAATCGCCGCCGGCTTTGCCCCGCTCGGCATCGGCACCGACGGCGGCGGTTCCATCCGGATCCCCGCCAGCTTCTGCGGCATCTACGGACTCAAGCCATCCTTTGGCCGAATTCCCTACTATCCGGCCAGCTTGGCCGAGACGCTTTCCCACCTGGGACCTATGACCAGGACCGTTAGAGACGCCGCCCTGATGCTCGACGTAATGGCCGGCCCGGACAGCAGGGACAGGAACTCCCTGCCGGCCGAGCCCACCGACTACCTTGCCGAAACCTCCGGCGGCATCGAAGGACTCAGAGTCGCTTGGAGTCCCGATCTCGGCTATTCCCGCGTCGATCCCGAGGTCCGGCGAATCACCGAACTGGCCGCGCAACAGTTTGCCCAGTTGGGCTGCAGCTTGGAGGATGCCGACCCCGGCTTCGGCCACCTTCTCTCTTCGACCGACAACCCCACCTACTACGCGACCTACAACAGCGGATTCGCCGCCATGATCGCGAGTCATACCGAGGATGAGCGCAAGAAGATGGATCCGGCGTTTCTGCGCTCGGTCGAGCCGTGGGGCCAACGGAGCCTGATCGACGCCGGCCGGGCCAACATAGGCCGCGCCCAACTCTGGGACACCGTCCGGCGTTTCTTCGACCGCTTCGATCTGCTGTTGACCCCTACGCTGCCCGTCCCAGCCTTTGGCGCGCGGTTGCACAGTGCGCCGGAGATCGCCGGCCACAAGATCAAGACCGGCGACCTGAGCTGGACGCCCTTCACCTACCCATTCAACCTGACCGGCCAGCCGGCCGCCACCGTCCCTTGCGGATTCACCGAGAGCGGACTCCCGGTCGGGCTCCAGATAGTCGGGAGGCGATTCGACGAAGCGACCGTCCTCCGGGCCTCCGCCGCATTCGAGGAGATCGCGCCGTGGTCCCATCGCCGGCCCCCGCTGGACTGACCGCCGGATTGCGGCGATCCTCCTAGAGACGCACCTCAAGACAATGTAGCGCAGGGACTCGTCCCCAGCCAGGGCCGGCCGGCCACCACGCCACTTCGTCATTCTCGCGAAGGCGAGAGTCCACGCACCACCGCCGCGCGGAAAAACGTCAATCGCGATTCCACCAGCTTTATCCCGACGGAAACTCGGGAAGCCGGCCTCCCAACCGGCAACCCTGCGTAGGCATTCCTCGTACCCCGATACGGGGTGAAGGAGAACCTGTAGCGCTGGGGCTTGTCCCCAGCTTAGGGCACAGCGGGCAGCCCGCCCTCAACAGGGAGGCTGCGTTTGACGCTCTTTTTCGTTTAGCGGAATCCAGTCGCCCAGGCGTCCCTCAAGTAGGATTGCAAGGGTTCGAAGCCCGATCTATCTAAAGTCACTCAGCGGACACACATATCCAAGCAAGTCCATCTACGTGCTCAAAGTGCCGGTCCGCCGATACAAGATCGGCACCGGTTTCCATTGCTTGAGCCGCGATCCAGACGTCGTTCGTTGGGATGGGTCGCCCCTTTGCTCTCAGCGAAGTCGCTATGCGTGAGTAACGGTCCGCAGTTGTGAGACCCACGGTTACGAAGGATACATAGGTATTGTCGAGGAACGAATTGAGCTCTGCGACGTTTCGCTCGAAGAGCGAGCCCCGCCGGAATCCATATAACAGTTCGCCGATTACGATAGCTGACAGAAGGACTTCCTCAGCCATCCGTACGACTTCCGCAACCCGGCAATGCCCCCGCTTGAGTTGGGAGTAAGCGTTGGAGTCCAGAAGGATTCTCATTCCCAGGCCGATCTGTCGATTACCTCGAGCTCTTCGAGAGCGGAGTCCATCTCGTCCGCTTCGACGGGGCTCCACGTCCCGATGAGGTGATCCAACGAAGAACCGACCGTGTCGACGCCTCCCTTACCGTCCGTCAGGCCGGCCCCCTTACGGAGAAGTCTCAATACCGCCTGATTCAGTGAGAGTCCCTCCCGCTCTGCAATTCTCCGGATGCTGCCGGCTAGCTCGTCGTCGAAGCCTCTCACTGTCAGTTGGTTCACGGCTTGTTCACCCCAGATGACTCACTACATGAGTCACTATGATTCATGATGCTATTCATTGGCCTGTTCTGTCAAGGAGATGTTGAACTCAACCCCTTTGAAACCGACATTTACTATTACTCTTCGGAATTAGTGTCTTGTGGATCAGACCATGAGGGCCTATACATACTCGGAAGCCAGGCAGAACCTCGCATCGCTTCTGGACGTCGCTCTGCGGCCGGCGCCTTCCGGCGTCTCCCCACTCGAGGTCGAAAGGCATCGACCTAGGCGTGACCACCGACGAGATAGTCGCCATGATCCGCGAGGGCAGGAAGTGCGCCGGCTGAATCTCCACCTCCCGAGGCTGCGCCGCCGGCAGCTGCGGTAATGCTTGTGCCGCCGGCCCAATGAGTAGAGGAGACAAGCCCAGCTCCTCTACCAGCCGGCCGGCTTAATGATAGAGCCTTGATGATCGGAGAGTGTCGGAGGAAACAGGCTCGCCTTCAGCGGGCCTTCACGTAGCCGCCTATACCAAGTCGCGGCTTTGTTCAGCTCAAAGCTACGTTTTCGGCTCGGATCATAAACGCCAATCACCTTGCCTAGTCTGGTGCGCACCTTTTCGACAGGCAGTCTGAGATCAGAATCATTGGTAATGACGACCGCCATCTCATATTCGTGGTTACAGCCATCTAGCAACAAATAGGTCGCTAGATTGACGTCAGAGCCCTTCTCCTCCGTATCACGGATCTCGACTATACGTGAGCCAGTTTTTGGCGGTTGTGCCAACGGTCTGGATTTTGTCTTCTCTATGAAATGTCCGTAATGAATGCTCAGGTTTGAAATCGTTTGTAGGGCGCGAATGTAGGCCTGTTGTCTCTGAGCCTGCGACGGGTCGTCTGGCCTACTGGAAACACGCGCAGTGAAGTAACGAATCTGGTTGATGTGATGCGTGGGGCACAAGACTCGTGCCAGTTTCCCAAGGTCGAGCCAACGACAAGGGCTACCTCTCAAGGCTCGATAGTAGAGATTAAAGCCGTCCACATAGACGTTGGCTCGAACGGTGTCATGCTCCCAGAAAAAGCTAAGGCTGCCTTCCGGCAGCCTTGCGCCCTACCACCGAAGGGATAGGGGGGGTACTTACAGCAGGGTATTGGAGATCTGATCTGATGTCAAATCTCCAGCACATCTATTCGCCGGTGGTAGGATATCTTACACCGCCCGGGCGGTACGTATCTCAAAGACTACCGCCGGCTCGTGGCCTCCGTCCGGCGATATCATGCTCCCCGTAAACTGTAACCGCGCTTGGGAGGAATCGAATATGCATCGTGTACGTCGCGACCAGTACATATACGGATTCACAGCGGATGCTCCGGCCGTTTTGAGCATCGACCCCGGCGACCAAGTTGTCTTCGAGACCCACGATTCATCCACCGGCCGAATTCGTACGGCGGACGACCTGCCGGCCTACCTGAAAGTTCGAGAGGCAACCAAGGTAAACCCTGCCGCCGGCCCGGTTTTCGTTCGTGGCGCCAAACCGGGCGATGAGTTGGTTGTCGTCATCGAGAATATAGAGCTGGCCGGCCAGGGATACGTCCGTGCGGCGCCCGGCAGCCCGGTGGTCGACGAAGGCATCGAGGGCCCTGTCGCCTACATAGTCAGGATTGAAGATGGCGACATGCAGTTACCGGGCGGGTTACGACTGCCGGCCCGACCCATGGTTGGCACCATCGGAACCGCGCCCGTTGATGGCGTAGTTTACACCGCCCACCCTGGGCCGCAGGGATCGAACCTCGACTGCAACGTGATAAAGCCTGGATCCAAAGTCCACCTACCCGTGAACGCCGAAGGAGCCCTGTTTGCCCTCGGCGACGTGCACGCAAGCATGGGAGATGGCGAAGTGACCGGTACCGGCGTGGAGATCGAGGCCGAGGTAAAGACAACCATCTTGCTGGCCTCCGGCGACTCGCGCAATCGACTCTGGGTAGAGGCGGACGGCCAGATCCATACCGTTGGCTTCGGCCCAACCCTTCAGCAAGCCGTCAACATGGCCTGCGAGGCAATGATTGAAGTGCTTTCCGAGCGGTTCGCGATCAGCCGGACCGACGCCTTCATGCTGCTGAGCATGCAAGGGGATTGCCACGTCGGCCAGTGTTGCGGGGGCCTCGACGCCACCGCCTACCTTTCGTTCGCCGACACTCATAACCCGCCCGGCTGAAGGATCGAGGTCCCTTCGTCGGCCGTCGCACGCCCATGCAACGTAGGTTTCATAGTGATATAATTACGAACAAATGTTCCGTTTACGCCCCTTCACTCCCAGGAGGCCTTGCTGGTTCCGTTCACAGGCGACTACCGAGAGCAGCCGGCCGGCGCTGATCAGTTCGGGTGGGACCGCTCCGAAAAACACGAATTTGCAAAACAAACGTCCTCACAGGTGCAATCCGGACGCGGGAATTCCACTGGGACTGTCGCCGGCGGAGAATCGAAACGCCCTTTCGGCTCCTTTCAGTCCGTGGTGGGTCACTTACAGAAAACACGAATTTGCAAAACAAACAGCCTTAAAAGTGTACCGCGGAGGCAGGAATTCCACTTGGACTGTCGCCGGCAGAGGTTCGAAATACCTCGCCGGCTCCTTCCAGTTCGCGTCGGGCCGCTTACAAAAAACACAAATTTGCGAAACAAACAGCTTTACGAGCCCGCCGCCGGCTGTAGAGGCCGCTTTTTTAGCGACTCTTGGTGGCAAACCTAGTGGCCATGGCAGCGCCCGGCCGTATATTGGTAGAATGACGCGTTCGCATCGCTCGTTGCCGGCCGAATTGCAATCCCTCGGCTTCTGCGATCGAAGTCTGTCGAACCTGGAGACCTGGTGAAATCTGACTTAGACATTGCCCAATCAGCGAATCTGCTTCATATAGACCAGATCGCCGAGCAGATGGGGCTGGATCCCGAACGCGATCTGGAGCACTACGGTAAGCACATAGCCAAGATATCCTTGGAGAGTCTTGAACGACTGCAGTCGCGTCCCAACGCCAAATATGTCGTTGTGACAGCCCTCACTCCGACGCCGCTGGGCGAGGGGAAATCCACCATGACCGTCGGGATTGGGCAGGCGATGAAGCATATAGGCAAGCGCTCCATCGTGACGATGAGGCAGCCATCCCAAGGTCCGACATTTGGTATCAAGGGCGGCGCGGCCGGCGGCGGCTACTCGCAGATCGTGCCTATGGAGAGCTTTAATCTTCATCTGACCGGCGACATACATGCCATTACCGCGGCCCACAATCTTCAAGCTGCCATGATCGATAACCATCTTCATCAGGGCAACAAGCTCAATATTGTTCCCCACCAGATCATGTGGCAGCGGGTAGTAGATCTCAACGACCGGGCGCTTCGCAACGTCATAGTGGGTCTTGGTGACAAGCAGGACGGCGTGCCCCGGCAAACCGGCTTCGATATTGCGGTCGCCTCCGAGCTGATGGCCTGCCTCGCCTTGACGACTTCCCTTCAGGACCTGCGGAAGCGGTTGGGCAAGATCGTCGTTGCATACGACGACAGCAGAAAACCAGTGACCGCCGAGGATTTAAAGTCGGCCGGCGCCGCGACAGTCTTGCTGCGCGACGCTATCAAACCGAACCTTATGCAAACCCTGGAACACACGCCGGCGCTCATCCATTGCGGCCCCTTCGCCAACATAGCCCACGGCAATTCTTCCGTGTTGGCGGACCTTATCGCCATAAAGTGCACTGACTACCTGTTCACCGAAGCCGGCTTCGGAGCTGACATCGGCGCGGAGAAGTTCTTCAACATAAAGTGTCGTTACTCGGGCTTGAGGCCCAACGCCGCGATTGTCGTAGTGACCACCCGCGCCCTCAAGGCACACACCGGGAAATACCGTATCGTGCCGGGCCGGCCGCTTGACCCTGCCCTGCTCGAGGAGAATGTGGCCGACGTGGAGCAAGGCTCCGCGAATATGGTCCGGCACATACAAAACCTACGTAAATTTGGCATCAATCCGGTTGTCGCCATAAACCACTTCGCTGACGACACCGATAAGGAGTTGGACGCGGTGAAACGTATCGCGGTCGAGGCCGGCGCGGTAGGAGCGGCTGTCGCCCGGCATTGGGCGGAAGGTGGACGCGGAGCCGGTGAAGTTGCCGAGCTCGTAGTAGATGCCTGTGAACGGCCCAACGACTTTCAATTCCTCTATCCGCTTGAATGGCCGATCAAGAAAAAAATCGAAACGATCGCGGCCGAGATGTACAGCGCCGGGAGCGTTACCTACTCACAGCAAGCCAACCGGCAGATACGGATGTTCGAGCGAGATGGCTTCGGCGACCTGCCCATATGCGTTGCGAAAACCCACCTCAGCTTTACGGCCGATCCCAAGATCAAAGGGGCGCCTTCTGGCTTCGAGTTGCCGATTCGCGAGGTCCGAGCGTCCGTGGGCGCTGGATTCGTGTATCCCATAGCTGGGGGCGTTAGAACTATGCCGGGGCTGCCTTCCTCGCCAGCCGCTGAAAGAGTCGACATTGACGAGAATGGTCGCGTCGTTGGCTTGTTCTGAACTCGCGTCCGATTTATTCGGGTTTTGTAGTCCTCGCCAGATTCAGATCTTCCACAGATCCGATTGAGCCATCCATTTCGCCGTCTGCGGATATGGACGGAGTTTGTTCCAGACCCTCATTCTCCGTATGTTGGGCTACCCTAATATCCTAAACGCCGGCAGGCGATGTAGGTTTCGCGCACGGTTCGCCGTAGCTGCCACGCTCGAGCCATATAATATGGATGCTTCTAGCGACGACTAGGCTACGACTCATGCGGATGCCATCTCAAGGGGACCAATAACCATCAGTTCGCAGTCGAAATCGGAGATGTTGTCAGATGTCTCGCCCCGCCGGGGCACAAGCGGCCTAACTTCCACTCCAAACCGCAGGGCGTTCAGCGGGTGGAAATCGGCGTTCGCCGTATTCTCTGTCAGAAACTACCAATTGCTGTTCCGTGGGACTTTCGTCATACATATTGGGTTCGCTATGCAGCAAGTAGCCATGGGTTGGTTGATCCTTGACCTGTCTGGATCGCCGTTTTACCTAGGGTTGAACGGGTTCTTCTTCGCCATCCCGATGATGATCGTATCTCCCTTTGGAGGAGTCATTGCCGATCGTCTCTCGCGAATCAAGGTGTTGATAGCGAGCCAGTCGGCTTTGTTCGTGTTCTCAGTAATTCTGGCCGCTTTCGTCCACCTGGGATTGGCGACGGTATGGCTTCTGATGACCATGTCCCTGTTGATGGGCACGATAATGGCGTTCAACGTGCCCGCCCGGCAAGCGCTAGTTCCTGTGCTGGTGGGGCGCGAACTCGTGTCAAATGCGGTTGCAATGCATTCAATGGGCTTGAATACTTCCAGGATAATTGGACCAGCATTGGCCGGCTTTCTCATCACCGCGGTGGGGGCAGCGGGCTGCTTTCTCCTGCAGGCTTTCGGATATCTGTGGTCGGTCGGAAACGTTACCGCGATCAGGTTGGGCCCACAGGCGCCTAGTGAAAAGCGGGGGTCCCAGCTTCAGGATCTATTAGAAGGTTTGCGTTACTGTCGTCGAACGGGTCCGGTGTTTACAGTTCTGATCATGGCCACAATATCTTCGGTATTCATGATGCCAATCTATATGACCCTACTACCGGCCTATGCTCGCGATACGCTGGGCCAAGACGCCAGCGGCCTGGGTCTTCTGATGTCCGCGGCAAGTGTGGGAGCGCTGATTGGCTCGGTTGGCGTGGCAATGGCCGGCCGGTTGCCGGCGCGCGGACTGATAGTGTTAGCGGCAGTCATTGCCGCCGGCGTGCTGCTTGTGGTCGCGTCTACGATCAGATCGATGCCGCCCGCAATGTTGGTTCTGGGTGGTCTGAGCGCTTGCTCTGCCATCGTAATGATCCTAAATCAGTCTATTATTCAAGAGACCGTTCCGAACGAGCTGTTAGGTCGAGTCATGAGCGTCTATCTGGTCACGTGGGGCATGATGCCGATTGGCGCGATCCCGCTTGGGGCGATTGCCGCCAGTTTCGGCACTCCAACGGCCTTCGTAATTGGTGGAACGATCTCAGCCGGCTTGGCAACGGCGATGTTGGCCTTGCGGTCTGACGTAAGGCGGATTTGAAGAAGAAATGAGAAATCATCTACTGAGGAAATTTGAATGAGGAAGAAAATAGCGGTAATCGGCGCCGGTAATGTAGGGGCAACCACGGCTCAGCGTCTGGCCGAGCGCGACTATTGCGACATCGTGTTGGTTGACATTGTTGACGGCCTTCCCCAGGGAAAGGGTTTGGACATGTTGGAGGCCGGACCCGTAGTTGGCTACGACACGAACCTGATCGGCTCGAACGGGTATGAGGAGACATCCAACTCGGACTTGGTGATAATTACCTCGGGCGTACCTCGCAAACCGGGGATGTCACGAGATGATCTGTTACTCACGAACAAGCGGATCGTCCAAACTGTCACGGAACAGGCGATCGCATATTCGCCCGATTGCATGCTGTTGGTAGTATCCAATCCGCTGGACGCAATGGTTCAGCTTGCCTATAGCGTCAGCGGTTTCCCGAAGCACCGCGTATTTGGAATGGCAGGCGTTCTCGACACAGCTCGCTATCGAACGTTCATCGCCGAAGAATTAGATGTATCAGTGCAGGACGTGCAGGCCCTGGTTCTAGGAGGACACGGTGACACGATGGTGCCATTGCCGCGGTATACCACGGTCGCGGGAGTGCCAGTCACCCAGCTTATGGAGCAGGGTCGATTGGACGCTATCATCGAGCGAACCCGGCGCGGGGGCGAGGAGATAGTACGATTCCTAAAAACCGGCAGCGCCTTTTATGCGCCATCGGCCGCCATTGCCGAAATGGTTGATGCTATACTCTTGGATAAGAAGCGCATTTTGCCGGCAGCCGCGCTGCTGGAAGGCGAATACGGTATCGACGGCTTATTCGTGGGTGTTCCAGTGAAGCTAGGCGCAAATGGCGTCGAGCAGGTGATCGAGATTGAACTCGATGATGGCGAAATGAGATCCCTCCGTCGCTCGGCGGACGCCGTCTATGAGCTCATCAAGACGATGGCGATCTAGAATCTACATAGAGAAGGTGTATTCCAAATGCTACAGTTTGTGGTCGGGTTTGCCCTAGGAGCATGGGCGACGGTCTGGTATCAAAAGTCCAGAGGTAATCAAAATCTTGAGCACCGAATGGCCGAGGTTCAGGTCCGGCTGAACACCTTGGTCGGTGAGGCCAGGCGCGTAGTCGATGAGGTGCGCAAGGGTGTCGAGGATCGATTCCCTGCTGAGGAGCCGCCCGCGGAAGAACCGCCCACAGAAGAACCGATGGCAGAAGAACCTCCACCCGAGGAGCAGCCTAGTAAGGAAGAACCTGGCCCCGCTGCAACCAACTAGCCGGCAGTTGCCGCCCTCGCATTAGCGTTGTTCGACAACCGCTGGACCCGGTTCTTGGCGGTGGAAGTTAGCAAGAACTCCTGTTGTGCTAGTTGTGTGCTGCGTGTGTGTTCGGCCGGCTCGCAATTGACGTTGTACCCATTCCCAAATTCGGTGAGGCCACAACCTCTATAACGTATCGTCCCCCTAGGTGAGGGCGAGCCCAAGGCCAACAATGATTCAGATCGACGAACTCAAACTTGATTTCTCCAAGCTAGAAGGATTGATTCCGGCGGTGGTGCAAAGCTCGATCGACGGTAAGGTGCTGATGGTAGGTTTCATGAATGAAGCAGCTTGGGACAAGACACGAGCCTCCGGGCTAGTGACTTTCTGGAGTCGCGGCCGTCAGACTCTATGGACTAAGGGCGAAACATCAGGCGACACTTTGGAGTTGAAAAAGGTGTGGGTCGATTGCGACGAAGATACTTTGCTTATCCAGGCTGAGCCCAACGGCCCGACTTGCCACACAGGCTCTGAATCATGCTTCTATCGTGAGATCGAAGTTGATTGACATCGTTCTGCCCAAAGGCAGCCTGGAACAAGAGACCCTCAAGCTTTTCGACGATGCAGATCTTCCGATAGTTCGTGCCAGTAGTCGCGATTACAACGCCAGAATCAACGATCTCAGAATCGGCAAGGTGAAATTTCTTCGCCCTCAGGAGATCGCACTCTACGTACAACAGAACTATTTTGATATCGGCATCACCGGCCAGGATTGGGTTGCAGAGTCTGAGGCCGACATCATCGAAGTGACGCCGCTTAGGTACAACAAGTCCGGCGTAGGAGCGCCCGTCAAGCTAGTGCTGGCAGTAAGCCAGGAAAGCGACGTCAGCAGCATCGAGGAACTCCCGTCGAACCTTCGCGTCTCTACGGAGTATCCCAAGATAACGGAGGGCTTCTTTGGGCGGATCGGAGTGCCGGCGCAGGTCTTTCTGTCCTATGGGGCGACTGAGGCCAAAGTGCCCCAGATTGCCGATGCTGTAGTTGAGCTTACCGAAACTGGCCAGACCTTGAGACGCAACGGTATGCGCATTATTGAGACAGTGTTTGACTCGGCCACTACGTTGATCGCTAGCAAAGACTCTTGGGCCGATAAAATCAAGAGGCAGCAAATCGAGGAGATCACTACGCTCCTTAATGGTGTCCTAGCCGCCCGAGGAAAAGTTCTGATCAAGCTGAATGTCAGCGAAGAGCGACTTGGGGATGTAGTCGAAATCCTACCCGCAATGAAGGCGCCGACAGTCTCCCGCCTCTTTGGGAGCGATTTCTACGCCGTAGAAACTGTAGTGGTTCGGTCCGAGATAAATTCGTTAATTCCTGAGCTTAAAAAACGTGGCGCAGAGGATATCTTAGAGCTACCAATCTCCAAGATTGTCAGCTGAAGAGTCTCAGTTACTCCCGATGCACGCATCAATTTGTTGGCTGCTCTCGAGTCCTACGGATATTGGATCCGGCGTGGTCCTGCGATATCGAAGAGGTCGAGTTCGGGCAACTGCTTTGCGATGAGAAGTAGATGTCTGATTGCGGTGGCGAGTTGAAGATCTTCACCTGTCAGTAGATCGGGCCTGGTAGAGGAGGCAATCTCGTCCGGTGTCAGCCAGGAATTCTCAGTTTCGTTCGCAACTTCCAGATCCGGTGTGATACCGACTCTCCGTACGGAGCGGCCATCCGGCGTCAACCACTTTGTAGTCCCGAGTAAAATAGCCGAATTGTCCTCCAATTCAAAAAGGCTCAATACGGTACCAGTGCCTATGGTACGTTCACCGATGATCTCACCCCGCCGATTGTCTTGGATCGCACCGGCTAGAATTTCCGACGCGCTTGCACTCTGCTCGTTAACCAGTACTACCAGCGGCAAGTCCTTAATGATGCCTGGCATTTCAGTGCGCAACGGGCTCCGGGTTCCAAATCGGTCCTCCTGTTGAAGAACGACAGCATTACCAAGAAAGTGACCGGAGACTTTTACCGCCTCCGTTAGTAAGCCACCCGGATTGTTCCTCAGATCCAAGATGACTGACGTAGCGCCAGCCCCGCGGAGCTTGGCCGCAGCGTTCTTGATGTCGTTGCTCGCGCCTCGACTGAAACTATCCAACCTAATCCATCCGATCTCTGTGCCCGGGATCATTGCCCAACTGACGGACGAGAGCTCGATCACAGCTCGAATGATTACGATTGTGACGGGCTTGATCTCTCCAGGATGCACAACTCTTAGGGTCAATGGCGAGCCGGGAGCGCCGTGAACTTGCTCGCCAAAACGTTTGGCGTCCCATCCAAACGTATCTTCCCCATCAACCTCCAAGATGATATCGCCACGCCGGATACCGGCCTTCTCCGCCGGCGATCCGGCAAGCGGTTTTACCACGACTGGGCGGTTCTCCAAGAATCGGACCTGGATCCCAATCCCGTGTATGCTGCCGCGACTCCTTTCAAGTTGTAGGAGCAACTCGTCTGGCGTCAAGAAACGAGTGTGTCCTTCGTCGCCAAGCGCCTCCACCATTCCCCGGATTGCGCCATAGGTCAAGGAAGTTGGATCGAGGGCCTCACGAAATACAAAGTTGTCGTGGACTATTTCCCAAGTTTCCCAGAAAATCGCGAATTCCGGCGGTCCCTCCCCTCGCTGAGCAGCTTGCACCGTTCCTATGACAACTGGTGATGAAATGACACCGGCAAGAAAAGACAATAAAACGAGTAGCGCTGTCGTTAGAGTTCGAGTCATGTTCAGCTACCTACCGCCTGCTAGTACCTGTGCCTTACGGTTCGCGACCAACTTACCGTCGATAGAACGCTGACCGCTGCCCTCTACTTAGGCGCACGGTTTAGGCGCACGGTCACGTACATCATAGGTTACAATTCGGGTTGGAGTACAACGGACCAGCGAGCCAGCAGTTGGTAGGAAGAAGGCGGACCTCCACAGCAAGTGTTCGCCGGCTAGGGGACATCTGTACAAACCTCTCCCACCATCTGCATTGAGCTTGGAATCCCCGCCCGGCAGAGGACCTGGGAGTCTTAGAGCGAAAAATCGCTGACTACTTGGGTTGGTAGCCGTGTCGGGGACAGTTTTAAACTGCGTAAGGTATTGCGATTCCGACGAGCACCTCTCAAACGGTTCCTCCCATGGTTTGCGGCTGTCGTGGTTTTGATTGCAGCCGTGTGGTTGACCTACAGCCCTTACCGGCGTGACTTGCATCAACCCCAGGTCGACTCGAATGTCGGTCCTTTGGCGCAGGGGCGAATCTTAACCCAAGAATTTCGTTCGAATATAGACAACCTTGCTCGTATTGATCTATTTGTTGGCACTTATTCTCGAAATAGTACGTCGTTACTCGTACTCGAGCTGTTTTCAGAGCCACCTGATGACGCCAGCTATCGTGCGTCATCGACAGACACGGCAGCGCTGGTTGACAATGCCTATTTTCGGTGGAAATTTGATCCCCTGCCCGACTCCGCCGGTCGCAACTACGTATTGAGCGTATGGTCCCCCGACGCTGCTATCGATGACTCAGTCACACTATGGACCTCGAAGGCCGGCGCCTACCCAGAAGGTATAGCCGCTATAAACGAAGTCCCGAGACCCTCGGAGTCGCTAACATTTTCGACGTATTCACACGTAGCGCTTGACCAGCTATTGGTTTCTAGTCTTGCCAAAGCCATACCCGATCAGGGTGGCCATCTTGCAATATTAGCGGCATTACTGGGACCCGGTTTTGTCCTTTGGTCTTTGTCTCGCCGGCGGGCAAATATCCTCAACGACCTGCCGTTGGTCATTGCTTTATCCTTAGCGCTGTCTCCGACACTCTTACTCTGGGGTGTCCTTTCCCCGGCACGCGCGGTCATGGCCTACTGGCTGTTCGGCCCGATTCTTCTGGCTGTAGGTTTGGGGGTCGTGTTCCTTCGGACGATTAGAGATGGAGTGGCAGTCTCTTGGTGGTCACTCCTGACAGTTGTGGCGGCGTTCTTGACCGCAGCAACGCGGTTGGTATTGTACGACGGGCAACAATATCCTTTCTCCGGCGACTCCGTTCACCACGTAACCGCAGTCGAGTTGTTCCGGCGCGACGCCGGTCTACCTACTTCTTGGAATCCGATTGCTCTACTTGATACCTTCACAGTTGGTTTCGGCTTTCATGTTTGGGCCGGCGACTTGGCACATGCACTTGATCTAACTTCACGCTCCGTTGTCGTTACCTTCGGATTCGTGTTGCTCGGATTGACGGCCTTGAGCAGCGCATATTTGGCAGAGCGTCTGTGCGGCAGACCAATCGCCGGACCAATAGCGGCGCTGCTGACCGGCTTTCTGATGCCCTTCCCTTCGTTTCTGCTGAATTGGGGACAGTACCCGCAGCTCTTGTCGCTAATATTGTTGGCCATACTCGTGGCGATCTCTATGGAGACGCTAACGAATGAACTATCGTGGCGTCAGGTGCCCATATACTCCTTGCTGTTAGTCGGCATCTTCGTGGGCCATTTCCTTACAGCCCTTCTTGGCGCGACCTTTGTGTTGGCGCTGCTTGTTGTTACGTTGGTCCGACGTCAACATGCGGTCCGGCTGCTGTCAGCGATAGGTCTCGCTGCTGTTCTGGCCTTGCCTTGGCTGATTAGGCTCCTGGGCCGTCCATCGATGCTGTATTCTACGTTCCCGGCGTCCACCGAGTGGTCCACGATGTACAACGCGGTGGGCGATGTGTTTTTCTTCACGCCGGCTTGGGCGCTGGCAGCGGCCGGAATGGGGGCGGTCATCATCGGGCTCGGCCATTTCGCGCGAGCACTCGTGGTTGGGATCTGGATTGGACTATCGTGGGGATTGGCGTCCGTAGGGTTCGCATATTGGCCGGTTGGATTATCCGTAGACCACTTCTTCTTACAGTCGAGTGCCTACGTGATCGTTACCCCGCTTGCCGCTGTTACGGCGACGTGGATAGCCGAGATCGTATTTGTCTTGATTTCCCGGGCGACAGGCGGCCCGAATGTGGCTATGGGGAATCGGCGGGCCAATTGGGGTCGTCCGCTTCCTAGCGACCGAGAGTCGTTGGGCTTGATATTGCAGCCGTCAGTTCTTCCCGCGATGATCGCGATCATTCTTGGTTTGACCTTTGCACTCTCGACCAATCATGCGTTAGCGCCGGATCCGCGCTACCGGCTAGTGTATGAGCAAGACATCAAAGCTATGGAATGGCTGCGCGAGGCTTCTGGCGAGCCTGACAAGACTCTCGTCATGAATGATCTCGTGTTGGGAGAATCGACGATCGTAGGTACCGATGCGGGCTGGT
Organism: Chloroflexota bacterium; assembly: GCA_965220775.1. GTDB lineage: Bacteria > Chloroflexota > UBA6077 > FW602-bin22 > JBCLEL01. The sequence continues at coordinate 1,410,424 of OZ244845.1, read as the reverse complement.
GGCTTCCGCTTGCAGGCATCAGCACCCAACTGCCGCCGGTCGTCTACTTGGTCGAGCGTTTGGCTCCAGTGCAATCGGAATGGATTGAACTGATGGTCGCCGACCATCAAATGTCCCGTCCGCTGAACCCGGATCGGTGGGTCGAGCACGACTTCAAATATCTTTATGTTGGGGTTGCTAACAGATGGACAAACGTGAATACGACCCGGCCGATCAAGCTGGTATACGACCAAGAAGGTGTCCGAATCTACGACCTTCAGGCGCAGTGATTCTGTAGCATCTGTATCCGGTGGTCCCTCCTGCATCCAAGGCCCGGCACCGTACACGCTTTGCCGCTGTCCTATCGGTAGTCGCGGAGTTCAGGATCGGAGCGGAGCCTGGGTGACCTGTACTCGCCGACAACGGCAGTCTTCCCGTTGCTTTGCTCTACAATAAGTCGAATTCACATCATACCGGCTGGAAATGAAAGGAAACTTTCGAATGCGGTTGATTCTCGTCCGTCACGGTGAATCTCAAAGTAACGCAGAGATGCGATTTGGCGACGCAGATACACCTTTGACGGAACGAGGTCGCCGACAGGCTAAAGCCACCGCTCGATGGCTTGCAGACCGTGCGACACCTAAGATGATCGTGGCGAGCACGATGAAGAGGGCCTTGGACACTGCCCAATATCTTGCGCAGCCATTTGGCATGACACCGGTTGCCCATCCACTCATGAGGGAAGTGGACCTCGGCGATCTGGAGAACCTCACGACGGTTGAGGCGGCGGCAAGATATCCTGAAACGTGGGAACGCAATCAAGACTTCGAGGACTTGGACTTTGGTTGGCCCGGCGGAGAGACTCGACGCGAGTTCTTCGCCCGCGTGAGACGAGCGTTCGCCCAATTGCCGCCGGTCGGGCCGCAACAGGACCTACTTGTGGTCTCCCACGGTGGCGTCTTGTCTAGCTACGTAGCCGAGTTGATTGAGGGCCGGCCCGAGTCATGGCACAAGTACTTTCTGGGCAACTGTTCAATCACGACGCTCGTTGCTCAGCGAGGTTCAATGTCCGTGCTTGATCTGAACAACACTAGTCACCTGAGCGAGATCTAGTGGCTCGAGCTTGATATTCTTCGAATCGGCAACCGCATGCCGACTGGCCATATTAGACCTAGCCTTGGCCTTCCAAGCGCTCCCGCAGAAGTCCATTGACGATCTTAGGATTCGCTTTCCCACGAGTTGCTTTCATCGCCTGGCCGACGAGAAATCCTAGGGCCTTCCTTTTACCGGCCCGGTAGTCGGCTACGCTTTTCGGATTCGAGGTAACCACTTCGTCCACTACCGAGGCCAGTGCTGCCTCATCGCTGATCTGCACAAGCCTCAATTCTTCGACTAGCTTGTCCGGAGCACTGCCATCCCGGAAATTATGTTCGAGTACGGATTTGGCCGCTTGCTGACTGATCTTGCCCGACGAGGTCAATTCGATTATCGCCGCCAGATCGCTTGGTGAGGTATTTGATTGCGAGATATCTATGCCAGTGGAGTTCAGCATCCGGAAGAGCTCTCCGGACATCCAGTTTGCGACTGACTTCGGATTTGCGCCGAGTTGAACTGTGCGCTCGTAGAAGTCCGCTACCGGACGCGAAGTAGTCAACAATCCCGCATCATAGTCGCTTAGATCGTATTGTGAGACCAGGCGAGAGCGACGCTGATTGGGCAACTCGGGCAACTCCGCCCGAATTCGGTCCACCCACTCGCGCCCGATCTCGAGCGGCGGCAGATCGGGCTCCGGGAAATAGCGGTAGTCGTGAGCGAACTCCTTTGAACGTTGGCTTCTAGTGGCGCCGTCTGATTCGTTCCAGCCTCTGGTCTCTTGCTCTATGGTGTCGCCAGCTGACAGCACACCGCGTTGGCGTCTAACTTCAAACTCCAGCGCCCGATAAACCGCCCGGAATGAATTCATGTTTTTGATTTCGACCTTGACGCCGAACTCCTTTGTACCCACGGGTCTGATAGAAACATTGGCGTCACAGCGGAATGCTCCTTCTTCCATATTTCCTGAGCTGACTCCCAAGAACTGGAGAATGGATCGTAGGATAGTCAGGTAATGTCGCGCCTCCTCCGGCGACCGTAAATCCGGCTCGCTGACTATCTCCATCAACGGAACTCCGGCTCTATTTACATCTACCAAGCTATAAGATCGGCGACTCGCCGGATCATTTCGATGGTAGAGTTTAGCTGTATCCTCCTCAAGATGAACCCTGATGATCCCGACGCGACCACCTTCGGGGATTTCCAGCCATCCGCCGTGCGCAATCGGCATTTGATATTGTGATATCTGATAGCCTTTCATCAGGTCGGGATAGAAGTAGTTCTTTCTGTCGAAGCGCGTCTGCTCAGCTACGTCGCAATTGAGGGCAAGGCCGGTCATAATTGTGGATTCGATCGCCCTGTGACTCGCCACGGGCAGAGCACCAGGCAGCCCCAAGCAAATAGGACAGACTCGCGTATTCGGCGGAGCGGTCGCATAATCAGCCGGACAGGCACAAAACATTTTGGACTTGGTTAGTAACTGGGCGTGAACTTCCAAGCCGATTACGGTTTCGTATTCCACCGGAATCTTATTCCACGACCGAGTCATCGCCCACATTGAGGCCACTGAAATGGCCCGTCAACGAGGCCCGGTCCCCCACCAAAGATCCGGCTGCTACTGCTTCCCTGACCGTTGCGCCGGCACCGATTATGGAATCACTTATGATGGAATCATGTACTTGCGCCCCGGCGCCGACTGTGACGTAGGGTCCTATTACTGACCTAACGATCTTGGCCCCGGATCCTACCCAACAAGGCGAGATAACGGAGGAGTTCTCCGCGATTGCCGGTTCTGAGCGTCCTCCGTAACGAGTCAGAAGGTACCGATGCGTCTCCAATATCGAGCCGGCGGTGCCGCAGTCAGCCCACACAGGCATCTCTCGCACTTGTATCCGCGATCCAGCGCCGACCATAAGTTGTAGAGTGTCAGCGAGCCAATACTCCTCTCCGGTGCTGATGCCGCGATCAATCAGTTCCCCATTTGCCGCCAAGAATCGTCGCCAGTCGCTTATGAAGTAGATTCCCGTAATTGCCAGGTTACTCACTGGATCCTTGGGTTTTTCAATGAATCGTTCGACGAATCCGTCCTTGACGGTCACAACACCAAAGCGCGAGGGATCGGCTACCTGATGCACGTAAATCAGGCCATCTCGGTCAGAGTCATCAAGCTCGGATAAGTCGGCCTCGAAGATGGTATCCGCGAAGACAATCATAAAGGGCTGATCGATCGTCGCACGTGCCAGGTGTAGAGCGTGTGCCTGTCCCAATGGTTCCTGCTGCTCAATAAACGTCGACTTGAAACTATAGTTGCTCTTGACAAACTCCTCGATCTGGCCTCCAAGATAGCCAACTATAAACACGAATTCCTCAATGTCGACCTGGGCTATGTAGTCCAGAATGTGCGCCAAGATCGGTTTGCCGGCCAAGCTGATCAAAGGCTTGGGTTTGGAAAAAGTATGAGGTCTTAACCGCTTGCCGATACCGGCCATCGGAAAAACTACCTTCAAGTACTGACTCCTTGCAGCAGATTTTCCCAGCGGCTGGTAATGAGTTTCAACATCACTCGCATTCCGTTTGAAGACGGCAACGTTGTTGATTATGATTCAGCATGATGTGGACTTGTCTGCGCGTCCGAGCTTCCTTAGCATCACTCGCGACTCTGCTCGCTGTCTGGGTAGTGTTCACCTGGCCTTTACTAACCCCATTCCCCGATCAGCGACTGCATGTAGTTGAAGGGGATTTTACCAACCAATTCTACCCGTATCGCCACTTTACAGCCGACCAAATCCATCGCTTGCGTCCACCATTGTGGAATCCCTACATCTTCGGCGGCCACCCGTTCCAAGCCGACCCACAAACGGCTGTATTGTATCCGCCGGCGTTACTAACTGCAGCGATATTTGGTGCCGGGGGGCTCCCAATCGAGGCGTTGGAGGTTGAGCTCGCAGCGCATTACCTGCTTGCACTTATCTTCAGCTACATCTTCTTCTTGGTTGTGATTGGCCGGCATGTGCCTGCGATCGGAGGCGCAATATGCTTCGGTCTGAGCGGCTACCTGACGTCATACCCTGCGCAGCAGCTCGCGATCTTGGAAACAGCGATCTGGCTGCCGGCGGTGCTGCTCGGAATAGAGTTGGCAATTAGGCGCGGCGCAACTGCATTCTGGGCCGCATTGGCGTCTGTACCGGTCGCGGTCGCCTTTCTTGCCGGCCATCCGCAGACATTTATGTTTATCATCTACTTGGCAATCGCCTACGCGATTTGGAGACTTCGTAAGGTTGAGGTCAGTCTAGTCCGTTCGTGCGTATTCTTGGCGACATTTGGCGCGACGTCGATCGGTCTGTCCGCGATTCAACTACTCCCTACAATGGAGTTTGTTGGACTGTCAAGCAGGAGCGAGTTGAGCTATGGAGAATCGGCGCAGGGTTATCGTTTATCCTCCTTATTGGGGATGTTGACGCCGGCGTGGCGTGGTGAAAATGCGCTCTACTTGGGAGCACCGGCGATCTTGGCGGTGGCATCACTCATTAGCGCACGTAGGCCTCCATGGTTTTGGATCACGGTACTAGTAGCTGCGTTGGGCATGTCGCTTGGTGGGCGCCAGCCTTTGTTCCCGATTCTGCACGCCGTTCTACCAGCATATGCTCTATTCCAGCGCCAAGAACGAGTAATGATCCTGGCGGCCTTTGCCGCGGCGGCATTGGTTGCTTGGTGGTTGGCATCAATGGGAGACAGGAACGAGCCCATCACTCGAAAATTGGTTGGACCAGCGCTAGTACTCGCATCAGTATTGATTGCGTGGCTACTGCTTCCGTACGTGACTGCGAGAACCTCCATCGGCGATCCGGCAAACGCCGGAGTTGACCTAACAGTGGTAGTGGCTACAGTTGTAGTCACCGCATTGTTTCTCCTCGCAGTGCGTCGTTGGCCAAGGATTGCAGCTGCCACCGCCGTGCTCTTGATGGCGATTCTTTTCCTGGATCTCATACGAGTCAATTACGGAAACAATTTGACGCGCGGCCAACGTGATGTTATTGCTGAGTTCAGTGCCATCGCTGATTTTGTGGCCGATTATCCTGAACCCTATCGCGTGTTCAGCGAGCCCGATACTTTCTTTCCGCCCAATTACGGAGCAATCTTCCAGATTCCTACGCTATCAGGCGATTCACCGATTCAACTGGGGCGACCCCACACCGCTCGCCGGATCCACGAAATCGCCTGGAAATATCGACAATCGATGAACGTGAAATTTCATTTGTCACCCGGTATGGAGCTTGAGGGAACCGAGCCGGCTTTCAGTTCGGGACGTGCCAGTCTCCGGTGGGTCATAGACAATCTGCCACTAGTGTGGGCCGTAAGAGATTACCGCATCGCGTCAAACGAGACGGAAGTAATAGAGTTGATGGGTGAAGCCCAGTTTCATCCTGGGGATTACGTAATCTTGGAAGACCGGCCTTCTGGCCTCGAATCGGTAGTCCCGGGAACTCGTCCACACACCGAGCTCGTTTCGTTAGGGCCGATACGCAAGATCATCAAGACTAGGTCTGACCAACCAGGCTTGCTCGTGATTGCTGAGAACTTCCACCCGGGTTGGCAGGCAACTCTCGATGGACAACCAACCACGATTCTTAGGGCCAATTACACGGCTCAGGCGTTGTATTTGCCTACTGGAGAACACGAGTTTACTCTTCTCTATCTACCGAGTAGTCTGATCGCCGGCGCCGGAATTTCGGGGCTGACAATAATGCTGCTCGTTTTTTGGGGCTGGCGGAAACGGGTACTCCACAAGAAGACTCATTAACCAATGACTTGCTAACACCCGCTGGTCTTGTGGCGTTAGGCCTCAGGTGGCGTCGATTGCTGGAGCTTAGGCGACTTTGTTTAGTGATCCACCCGCATTGTCTGCATAGATTTTCTCTCTCGTCGTGTCCTCGCAGTTTCGAGTTGGAGACGGCTTGTTGAATATCTGAACTCTACTATCGTTCACGCGTTCCGAGAACTCTCGCACACCTACGACTACTATTTCTATGTGATCCCTTTCGGACCTGCGCTCGGCGAATTAGATCAGCGCCGACATATTGAAGCTTTGTTTCCTTCCTTCTTGATCAACTGTGCGGGTTGGGCAAGTCCTTGGAACAGGCGCAACACGTCGAAACATAAGCGTTTATTGGTTAGAATGTCGCTGGCGCGAAGTTTGATAGGAATAGGACTTACCAATAATGGGTCTCTCTGAGGCAAGTGCCGCCAGCAGCGGCAGCGAGACTGGCTTCGAGCAACTTCTTTCCAAAACAGATCGTTTCGTGATCGCTGTCGAAATCGAAACCAGTCGCGGTTTGATGATAGAAAGGCGCTGGCAACGGACCGCGGACTTGGCCAGACAGCTAGCAGATTTTGATCAAGTGGACGTTCTCGCCATCACGGACAATCCTGGTGGACATCCGCACATAAGCCCCGAAGTTCTCGGCACCGAGCTGTTGAGCCGTGGTCAAGAGGTCAATATTCACCTTTCGTGCAAGGATTTCAATCGAAACGGCCTAGAGAGCAGGCTCTGGACCCTTGCCAGTTTGGGCTTCCGAAACATACTCACCCTCACCGGTGACTATCCAGTTGAGGGTTTTGGAGGCCAAGCGCTACCGGTCTTTGACATAGACTCGGTCGGCCTTCTTGAACTGATTCAACAATTCAATTCCGGCCTCAGAGTCGCCGGACTAAAGCGGGGCTCGACGACCCAGTTGAAGAAGACCAGCATCTTTCCTGGCGCAGTGGTTTCTCCGTTCAAGCAAACTGAGGGCGAACTCATTCCCCAGTACCTGAAACTCGCACTGAAAATCGAAACGGGCGCCAAATACGCGGTCACGCAGATCGGATTCGACTCGCGAAAGTTAGATGAACTGGTCAAGTTTGTGGCACTTAGGAACATGAAAATACCACTCATGGGTTACGTCTATACCCTGAGTGTGCCTGTTGCTAGATTCTTTAATCGGGGCGTCATTCCAGGGGTAATAGTGTCTGATGAACTGCTTGCCTTGGCCAATGCTCAGGGGAATTCCCAGGACAAAGGCAGACGGTTCTTCCAAGAGTTCGCCGCCAAGCAGATCGCCATCCTGAAGGGTTTGGGTTATCGTGGAGTTCAGATCGCCGGTAGATTCAAATTCGAAGATGTGCGGACTATCTTGGAGATCGAGCGAACCTATGCGCCGGATGACTGGAAACAGTTCGCCAATGAGATCATTTACCCCCAACCAAACGAGTTTCACTATTTCGAACGCGACCCGGACAGCGGACTCAGCACTACAGAAGTAAATCGCGACTACCTCGCTTCAAAGTCACCGGCCGCATTAGCCGCGGCCCGGCGCAAGCTCCCACTGGACTACAAGTTCGCTCGACTATCGCACGACGTGGTCTTCGATCCGCGCTCACCTGGATTTAAAGTGGGTCGAGTAGCTTACAAAAAGGTGGATCAATCGAGTAGTGGCACGAAGAAGTTTCTACATACTTTGGAGCAGGCAGTAAAAATTCCGATGTTCGACTGCCGCGACTGCGGGGATTGTTCACTTCCGGATATTGCTTACCTTTGTCCAGAGTCGCAATGCGTAAAAAATCAGCGCAATGGGCCGTGCGGCGGAACACACCAGGGAACTTGCGAGATCGGTGAGAAAGAATGTATTTGGTCTCGCGCATATTATCGACTGAAGGCCCATGGAGAAGAAGAGTCGATGTTGCGGAGGCCGGTGGTGATGAAGGATAGCAGGCTAATAGGAACATCGGCGTGGGGTAACACGTTTCTCGGACGCGATCATCAGGGCCGGGTTGGCGAGCACTAGATATGATCCTCGTGCATATTGGATCAACATTGACACCGAAAGGACTAATTGTAGATGGTCAGAGCGATTGATTCGCCGGAACAGTTCACGATCATTGGTGAGAACATACACGCTACTCGAGTGCTTCTCCGGAAAGGTCGCCGAGTAACGATACTCGATGATGGGACGGAGGCGGTAGGCTACAAAGACGGATCGGGAGAGATCAGCTACCTAAAAGTCCCAGAGAGTTACAAACGCACACAACCTTACGAGCAAGGACAGATCAAGCACTTCATGGTTGCTATCCAGAAAGGGATCGGTGACGATCCGGCTGAACAGGTCGAAGGAAGAGCTTACATCCATCATGGCGTCCATCGTCAGATTCCGAAAGGGGCGCATTATCTGGACCTGAATGTGGATGAGGTGTCGCCCAACGTTGAGATTCAAAAGAAGGCGATGCAGTGGCTTGTGAAGACCGTACAAGAGATTTCTCCGCTGCCGCCGAGTGTAGATTCTTCAAACGCAGATATTATCGAAGCCGGCCTTTCCGTCTACGATCGACGCGCGGGCCGCCCGCTGCTTAACTCGCTTGCACTTGAACGCTTAGAGACGATCGAGATGGTAAAACGGTTCGACACTAAGGTGATCGTGACTGCCGCCGGAGCGTCCGGGATGCCCCAAGACGACTCGGAGCGCGTCGAGAACGTTAAGCGTGTCATGGAAGCTGTTCGGTCGGCGGACATCCCCCTGCAGGATATCCATGTCGATGCGCTCGTCTTTCCCATTTCAGTCTCTCCTGAATATGGCCTGCATTATCTGGATGCGGTTCGCGATCTCCGCTCGACCTACGGAGCGGACGTGCATATTACCGGCGGACTTAGTAACGTGTCGTTCGGCCTTCCAAGTCGAAAGCTGATAAACGATACGTTCATTTATCTCGGATTGGAGGCAGGCATCGATAGCGGAATCATTGATCCCGTGCAGAGTGACATCAGAAGGGTGTTTGACATTGACATCCATTCGGAACCTGTGAAACTTGCGCGCGATATGTTGGAGGGGCGAGATGAGTATTGTGTCAACTACATCCAGGCGTGGCGTGATGGGCGCCTCAAATAGTAGCGCGTAACTGCAAAGTGGGTCTTGTGCGAATCCAGTTAAGTTACTCGGAGCGATCAGACGCAGCTTGTGATCCCATTGGAGGATGAGATGGTCTTTAAAGTGATGATGACCGACCAAGTCGGGCCGGACACCGATGTCGAGAGGCGAGTACTTGCGGAAATCGGGGCCGAATTCGTTCTGGCACCTGAAGGTAGTGAGGAAACACTGGTAGAGTATGCGAAGGGTTCGGCCGCGATAATCTCTAACTGGGCACCCACTACCCGAAAAGTTATCGAGGCCGCAATGCCTAACTTGAAGGTCATCTCTCGATCGGGCATAGGCGTTGACAACATTGATGTGGAATTCGCGACCAGTCAGGGCATCCCGGTTACGAATGTTCCTGCGTACTGTCTGCCGGACGTGGCCGAACAAGCAATGGCGTTGATGCTCGCACTCGCTCGAAAAATCGCGTACAACGATCGAGGAATTCGAGCCGGTCGATGGGAACGCTCATCGGGGCCGGCGATGCAGAGTTTGGTCGGCAAAGTTTTCGGTATATTGGGAATGGGCAAGATCGGACGAGAGCTTATTCCGCGAGCGAAAGGATTCGGCATGAATGTAGTTGCCCACGATCCTTACGTCACCGCAGAGCAGGGCGCAGAGATCGGTGTAAGAATGCTTGAGCTCGACGCCTTGTTAGAAGTGGCTGACGTTGTTGATCTCCACTGCCCGCTTCTCGACAGCACACGCAATATTATTAACTCTGATACTCTTGGCCGGATGAAGAGTACCGCTTACCTAATTAACACGTCGCGAGGCGAACTGATCGATGAGGAGGCTCTATACGCGGCCCTCACGAGCGGACAGATTGCTGGTGCCGGCCTCGATGTCCGGCGCAGTGAGCCGCCCGATCCTAACGACGCTTTGATCCAATTGGACAGCGTTGTACAGTCTCCCCATGCTTCTTACTACACCGCGGTAGCGGATCTACAGGCGATGACCGCGTGGGAAGCGCGCCGAATCCTGACCGGTGAGCAACCTCTCAGCGTCGTAAATCCTGATTACCAAGGGTGAGTGTTACGAGGTAAGGACACCTATGCGCTTTGGGCTCTTTTCCGTCCACGATGTACCAACATGGACAACGGACGCCGCCGTCCATAGAAACACAGTCGAGCAATTTGTCGCGTCAGAAGAGCTTGGATTTGACTCAATTTGGGTTGCGGAGCACCATATTGGACGCTACGCGACCGCGGGTGCGCTCTCTGTGATCCTGTCCGCGGTCGCGGCGCGTACCAACCGCATTCGACTGGGATCCGCAGTCAGCGTGCTTCCACTCAGTCATCCTATCCGAATAGCGGAGGAGTATGCGACCTTAGACGTCTTGAGCGGAGGACGACTCGACTTTGGTATTGGCCGAGGGTACACACCGATAGAATTTTCCGCGTTCAATGAAAACATCGACGAGAATCGGGAGCGAATGGAGGAGTCAATAGAGATAATTCTGCGGGCTTGGACCGAGGAGAGCTTTTCTTATGACGGTAAACACTACGAAATTCCAGAAGTGCAGATTCTGCCTCAGCCGATACAAGAGCCGCATCCACCGGTTTTGATAGCAAGCTCCGGTAACCAACCCGGTGTGTCCCCGTTGACTTTCAACTGGGCGGTGCGGAAGGGTTGGGGAGTAATGTTCTCGACCGGCAGACCTAATTCCGAGGTTCGCGAACATCGCGATCAGATGCGTATCATCATGAAAGATGCTGGGTTTTCGCAAGAGCACATTGAACAGACTATGGCCCGGTCTCCAGTTCAGAAGCAGATCTACGTAGCCCCGACAGACGAAGAGGCCATCCTCGACAATGAACGTGGCGTCACCTGGTTTTACCAGCAACTTGCTAATCGCCGGATGTTCGGAATCAACGTCCCGGCCCCTTACGATGGCAAGCCCTACAACTGGTATCTGGATAATAAAGTGGTATTTTTCGGCTCTCCGGAACGCGTAGCAGACCAGATCGCGGAGTGGCGCGACACGGTCGGCGGCGACTACATTATGTGCTGGATGAACTGCGGTGCATTGCCCCACGAAAAGATCATGCGATCGATGCGGCTGTTTGCCGACAAAGTAATGCCTAGATTCAAATAGACCTCCATCGCGTGTGCGTTGGATTTCGTTCCCGCGTGCTCATCCAAACATTGACGATCCGGATATACAATAAGATAATTACTGGCGACAACTGAATAACCTGCGAAGCCCGTGGGGGAGCAAGTAGCTGAGAGGCGGGATCAAGCCCACCAACTCATAGAACCTGATCTCGTTAGTACGAGCGAAGGGAAACGGGAGTATTCACTGAGGGCCATCGCCAAGCAGTTTTGCGCGTGCGGTGGCCCTTCCGCTGTTCCTCGCCTAGAGAGCAGTTATCCTCTGGTTACAACCTCCCAAATCGATCAATGGTACGCCTCGTAGTCTCTTTGGGGGATTTCTCTGATGAATGATGGACGTTTAGCACGAGGGGGTGGGTCGGTCATCGAAAGGCCGGATGGCGGACGCTGGTTGCTGCTGTTGTTATTGCTTCCGTTTCTCGTCCCAATATTGCTGTTTGGCTACAAGCAGGATATTGCCAGTGCAATACTCAACGATAGTGAAACGCCCGTTGAAGTAGTCATATATCTCTCGATAGTAGTTGCGTTGGTAGTGGCGGGCAAAGTCTATGTCAAGTACCGACTCACTGAGGAATGGAGTACTCGTGACATCGTTGTCACTACCACACTGGCGGTAGCTATCGGAATACTCTGGGTTGGCTGGACCTGGATCTGGAACTTATTCCAAGGCATACCTGTTATCGGAATCTATTTGGACAACTTTCTTAACGGTTTCTGGATGATCGGGGGTGTCTTGGTCGCCTACATCATCCGCAAACCGGGTGCTGCACTAGCCGGCGAGATGATTGCCGCGATTACTGAAATACCACTTACACCCTGGGGAGCGCTAGTGCCGATCATTCTCGGATTGCTCCAAGGAGCGGGCGCTGAGGCCGTATTCGCTGCAACCCGTTACCGGCACTTTAATCTGATCACGCTTAGCATAGCCGGAATAGTTGCACATCTATTCGGCATGCTTTACAGCTTCTGGGTCAGTGGCTACGGTGCGTTCACGATTGACGTAATTGTGCTTCTTATTGTCGTCCGCATTGTCTCCGGCATAGTGCTGGTTGGAGTGCCGGCCAAGTTGATTGGCGATGCCTTGGTTCCAACTGGCGTTTTGGACGGATTCGCTATCTCCCGGGAGCGGCAAGCCGAGGTTTAATCTCCCATGATTACCGTCGAAGGTCTCGGCTTCAGATACCGGAGCCGAAAGCTACCGGCTCTCAAGGAGATCTCATTTGAGCTGGCCGACCACGAATCTCTCCTCATTCTCGGACCCAGCGGCTCCGGCAAGAGCACACTCGCACTCTGCCTTAATGGTGCTATACCGAATCTAATCGATGGTGAGTTCACTGGCCGAGCCCAGGTGAGTGGACTCGATACTAGGTACGCTCCTATGGGCCGGCTCACATCACAGGTCGGTTTAGTCTTTCAGGAACCTGAAACTCAGTTCTGCATGCTGAAAGTTCGCGACGAAGTTGCATTCGGTCTAGAAAACCTCGCGGTACCGCGGACCGAGATGGACGCCCGGATCGACTTGGCTTTGGACAAGGTGGGATTGGGTGATTGCCGGCAGCGAAAAGTCCATGAGCTCTCAGGCGGCCAACAGCAGCGACTGGCGCTTGCCTGTATATTGGCTATGGAGCCAGGGGTGTTGGTCTTCGATGAGCCGACCTCTAACCTGGATCCGGCCGGCAGCCGCGAAGTGTTTGATACGATCAGGCGACTCCACAGCACCGGTCAGTACACTATTGTTCTCGTCGAGCACCGTCTGGACGAAGCCATGGACATGGTGGACAAGGTTCTCCTTATTGACAGGACTGGCGGTCAGATCGCCTTCGGACCCCCTTCCGAAATTTTCCGTCGATGCGGTGACTGGATGGCCGAACAAGGAGTTTGGCTTCCCCAGGTAACCGAGCTCGCCCGGCGGATAGAGGCAGCGAACATCTATCGATTCGCCGGCCTTCCGCTGACGGTCGACGAAGCAGTCACCGCACTAGGGCCTATTGTCATGCCCAAAGGGCCCGCAGCCAACGCGGGACAGAGCCTGCGCAGTTCCAAATCGATTGTTACTCGACCGGCAGTGTCTGTCTCTGATCTCAGCTATCGGTACCCGAATGGCGTTTCGGCGCTGTCACACCTAAACCTCGAAGTAGACACGAGGGAGTTTTTCGCCCTCGTCGGGCCCAACGGATGTGGAAAAACAACGCTTGCTCGCCACGTGGTTGGCGTCTTGCCGACTGGAGACAAGCTGAGTCTATTCGGCACTAGAACTACAGATCTGCCAACCGGCGAGATAAATAGAACTATAGGACATGTTTTTCAGAATCCTGAGCACCAGTTCCTAGCATCGACAGTTTACGATGAACTTGCCCTTGGATTGCGGTTGCGGAAGAGGCCGGAGGTCGAGGTCCGGCCGCCGGTGGAGATGATGCTAGAGGAGTTCGGACTTCTGGGACTCGCGCGTGCTCATCCCTTCACTCTGAGCCACGGTGAAAAGAGACGGTTGAGCGTCGCTACCGAGTTGATACTCGGTCAGCAAATACTGATTCTTGACGAGCCAACCTTCGGACAGGACCGAAGGAACTCTGATCTGCTAATGGGCAAACTCGCTGAGCTAAATAAGGCAGGCCGGACAATCATAGTTATAAGCCACGATCTGAGAATGATCGTCCAGTATTCTGGTCGAGTAGGCGCGATGGCAAACGGCCAGATCATCTTTCAAGGATCATCGGACGACCTGCTTGCGGATAAGGACACTATGGATCGTTGCTCGTTGAGTCCACCACCACTGGTCGCGCTGGCCCGGCGATTGAGTGGCGATGACCGAGCCAGATCAGTGGCGACCATCGACGATTTCTTGTCGAGGTTTGATCTGACCGAAACAAGCCCATTGTTTTCTCGAGCCGCCATGTCCCATACTACAGTGTAATTGCGATGCGGATCTTTTTGTACAGGCGTGGGGACAGTTTCCTGCATCGCTTAAACCCACTGAGCAAGTTGGCGATCAACTTGCTCTACGTTGTCCTGCTCTCGATGATAGTAGACCCGGTCACCCCCGGACTGTTCGCTATCGTTGCGCTGATTGCGATGCGTGCACTTGGAGGTGTGTCGCTCAAAACTGTCGGTTACATTTTCGTCCCTCTGCTAGTTGTGAGTTTCGGCACCTTCTGGAGCACATCCTTTTTCTTCGACGCGTCGGCGCTCGATGAAAGTCATCTAGCCCTACGAGTTGGGCCAGTACTACTTACTTATGAAGCACTTGATTATGGGCTGACAATCACGTTGCGCCTCATTGCCATATTCATGTCATCGATGATGTTCGTGCTGACTACGGATCCCACCGAGTTTATCCAGAGCTTGATTCAACAACTCCGAGTCAGTTTCAGATTCGGCTACGGCATTCTGGCTGCTTATCGCTTCGTGCCTATGTTGCAAAACGAACTGGCGAATATCAGAGCCGCTCACAAGGTGCGGGGATTCGACGAGTCCCGGGGTATTGGCTCCCGGATCAGCGCGCTTCGCAGCTATACAGTGCCGCTCCTAGCCATTACTTTACGGAAAGCAGGTCGCGTAGCGCTCGCGATGGATTCACGAGGTTTCGCCACTGGATCGTATCGCACCTATTACCATCAGACAGCTTTCGGCCAAATGGATTACATATTTATTGTGGGAGCAGTCCTATTGGCCAGCACCGCATTGGCAGTTCTTGCGGTGATGGGGTTGCTGGGTGACTTCAGTGCATTCGGTGAACTGCCCTCAGGTTGATAGAAAGAACCGGTTGAGGACTACCTAAGGAGATTGAAATATGACTCTCAGCAGGGGTTGGTGGGCGATTATCGCCTTCGTCGTCATTATATGGCTGGTAATGTTCCTTGGCCGGGTCTTGCTCCAATGGCACTTCTTCCCTTTCTAGCGAAGAACTCCGAATTGTCGGAACGCGAGGCGCCGAAGATTGCCTACCGTTCCCCGTCCGCACCTTTGAAGGACACGCAGGCAAGGTTTGAATAGCGTAAGAAGCGGTGATTTGATCTGGATCGGATGTTGACATTCCCCCGTCTGCGCTGGCAAGCTGAAATCTGGGGCGAAGTCTGCCCAAGCTAGCCATGTCAGAGTATTTTCATCGAGAGGTGGTTTGACGAGACTCAGAATTGTGATCGCCGCGACGGTCCTGGCATTTCTTGTCAGCGGGCCGGTTCTGGCGGAGTCCAATCCGCCGGCGAAACGGTTGAATTGGCCAACCGTAAACGGACACTTCTTTACTCAGGCGAACGGTTTTCCACTCGGTTCCAGCCCCAAGGGTTACTCAGTCATCGACGATGAAGCCCTATTTTGGAGCGGGTTTCAGAGGCTAGGAGGCGTAGGTAAGCTTGGCTACCCGGCTTCTCGGCGTTTTATGTGGCGTGGCTTTCTGACCCAGCTTACCCAAAAGGCAATGTTACAGTGGCGCCCAGAACAGAATCGGGTAGTTCTGGCAAATCTATTTGATGATCTGTCAATTCTGGGATTAGACGAATGGCTTCTCGCATTTCACGCAACACCAAAACCGCTCGAAGGCGAGTTCGACGACGGCAAAGATTGGGCAGCAATAGTCCGTGACCGATTGGCGCTGCTGGAAGAACGTCAAGCGATCCACGATTTATATCATTCAACTGAGGATCCGTTGTCCAACTATGGCCTCCCTACGTCGAGGATCCAAGATCATGGGAATCACTATGCCGTCCGTTTACAGCGGGTGGTCATACAAGAATGGAAGGTTGATACGCCTTGGGCAAATGCCGGCGATGTGACCGTCGCGAACGCCGGCGACCTCTTCAAAGAGGCCGTGGAGCTGGCGTTTATCACCACGTGGCCAGAGAATCCGCCTGAAGGTGAGTGGGATCCTGCGGCCGGCTACGACGTGGTGGGAAAGGCGACCTGGTACGGTGGATATTTCCACGGTCGGGTTATGGCGAGTGGCCTGATATTCGATGAGAATGATCCCACCACCATCGCCTGCAACGCTTATCCGTTGGGTAGCCGGCTGCGTGTGCGCCGTCTAGACAATAGAGGTGAAATCATCGGAGTAGTGCGCGATACCGGTGGGTTCAAATATCCAATAGTTGTTGATCTTAGTAAGGCGGGTTTTATCAAGCTGGGCAGCCATCCGGGAGAGGGAGTGATAGGTGTTGAAGTTGAGCTTATACCGCGGGAATAAATCGACTAACCCTTAACCAGAAATATCTTTGCTCTCCCCGAATCGAAGACCAGTTCAAACTTCGCGCTTTCCTGCAACGCGCTCGCGCTGATCGGTCCCGGTCTGCTGGCGACGAATACGTACCTTGCCCCTGACTGGCGCGCGACAAGATAAAGCTGCTCCGCATTATTGCCGGCCCGCTTTACTTGAATCGCTAGGTTGATGATGCGCTCGCGCTCAGGTCGAGTCTTTAGACCATAGATCAATGGCGGTAGAGTTGTGGCTCTCTGTGAGGTGACGGGCAACCAATATCCGGCGTCAGTACCCATATACACATCATCTTGCCAGCGGTATCCCGATATCAGAAAGAGATCTTGGGGATCAGTATTCTTCTCGGCCCATTGCAGCGCCTGTAGGTCTCCGGGGCGGGCCAAGATAGTGATTGGATTGATTAGTTCCACCTGTGCCGGCACGCGCAGAAGGCTTGCAACTCCGGCTGCGACTACCAGAGCCCAGCCGGCGAATCGCCAGAACCTTTTGCCTATCCTCGCAAGTTGTGACAATCCCCAACCTGCCGCGATAGCCGCCGGCAGAAAGGCCGAGATTGCGATGGCCCCGTTATGGGTCCAAAGATGGAAGGGCAGCCTTAAGAGATGGGGATTAGCAGCGAGATACGAGAACACCAACCAACCCGCCAATGCAATCGCCAAGGCCGGCGCTGATTTCACTGCGACGAGCGCGGCTAATGCCGCGAATACATATATTGGTAGGTCTTGGTCGGTCCAGACCAGCCCGAGCGGGAACCACTCTGGCGTCACCGCGCGGGAGACAAGTGTTAGTTCACCGTGCTCATCGATCAGCCTTATCAGCCAGGGCATGGCCAGCGCCACAGCCAATACGGTGGTCCCTAGGATTGCGAGGGCGCGATTTTTCCAATCCAACAAACGCTCGACAAACAAGTAAAACGTGACCGGCAGCAGCAGTGCCACGGCCAAGACCGCTGCTCTCGGATGCACCATCAGCAGACCTGCAGCAGCTATGGCCGCGACCATCACACGCCGGAGGGTCACGTCGCGAACTGTGGGAATGATTACTGATACTGCGCCGCATAGCGAGACCAATCCGGCGATGTGCGTATATCGAGCCCATGTCACGTAGTACGCTGGCATCACCGTCCAAAAGGCCACTATCATGGCCGAAAACAACCCGGCTACGGGACGTTTTGTCAACTGTGTGACTAGGGCAAAGGCACCAAGTGTGATCAATGTTCCCACTACCTGGCCACCCAGCAAGACGGCCTGCTCAGGGCGCAGATCGACCATGTCACCGGCCGCGGATACAAATAAGTGAAATCCGAAGTGGTAGGTAAACGGTTGCGGACCCACTAGCGGGCCATAGTTGTCCGGCACCTTCAGTCGCTCTAGCATCTGTTGGACTATCAGCGAGTGGTGGACGCCGTCACCCCAAAGCGGTAGGACGAAATCACGGACGACCGCAAGCCTCGTGAACAAGGTGGCGACGAAAATAGCTACGAGCGCACCGGCAGTAGCGACATCCTCTCCCGATATCGAGGCTCGTCTTTTCGTCACCAGTTCCTGGATAAGTGCGAGCAGCGCGCCAACTATCAATAGGAAAGTAACGAACGTGGGCACCGCGATATTGATCATTGACAGCCAAAGCACAATCACAGCCCCAAATGGCATAACCAGGCAAATACCGATTGCGTATCGCTGTACTTTGGGCTCATTCTCGCTGGGCCGGTACACGAACCTACCAATAAGGTATCCGCCAGAGGCCAAGAGTAGGAGCATTGAAGCCACTCCAGTTGTACGCCAAGCCGCGCCAGCTGCAATGTCCTGGAAGACGGCGACCGGTGTTAGGCGATAGTAGCCGGTGAGGGCCGGCGACCCTTCCACCTTGTGGTTCCCTACATTTGCCGTCGTCGAGGGGAAGGTCGAATTGGTTGTCCACCAGATCGACAGATCATTGGCTAGGCCAGAAAACCGAACTTCCAGCCTACGGCGACGATTTTCAGCAGGGACAAAGTCGAGCCTTATACGCTGATAGGAGGTGATCGACCTCCTATCCAACGTAAGGCTGGCGAGTTGCCTTTGCGTATCAAGATCGCGGACTTCCGCTCGGAGACTGCCCGGTGTTCGGTCCTTGTCGCTTGAGACCCACATCACGAATTCGAGAGCGACGAGATCGCCTCTTACATCGTGGAATTGCAACTCGACTGATTTTCCCTCCGTTACCTCCAATGGAAGGCTCAGATCGTCACCATACGTTGCGGGATCGATCATCGTTGCACAGCCGGCTAGGAAACACGTCGAAATCAGCAACAGGAGGCCAAACCAACAGGTTGGTCTGCTCGAATGCAGAGGCGAGTTGATCGAACGCGTCGGAGCCGGGTCCACTCTTACCTCAACGGTAAGGGGAGCAGGCAGGCGCACAAACCGGTTGGATGGTATTGGTGCGATAATCCGACAAGGTTGCAGTCAGCGCTCGTCTCGCGTGTCCTAAGTTGAAGTGCAGCTTCTGCGTTTGTTCGTGAATGAGGCGTAGTGACAGTCAAGGGACAATAAGCGCACATCTAGCTGCCGGTCATCGTGGTTCGTAGGTCTCCCGGGACCAGGGAACGAGATGCGTAGCTTGGCTCGAATGATTCGTTTGCCTTGCTACACTAACAGAATTCGCTGGGGCCGGCCCATGAATTAGGGAGCCTCTTGGAGCGCTTGGCCGGGCTCTTGAAGAAACTATCCGGTGGATGTCAACGCCGGAGAAAAACGACCTAGCGCGCAGACTATTCAAGGAGATGACGATAGAACACAGTGATTCATGACAATAACGCCACGAATTGAGTTGCAATTCCTATTCATCATAAAGGGTGTACGTCAAACTGCGGGTATAAGGGGCGGAAGCGACGGGATTCGAACCCGCGATCTCAGCCTTGACAGGGCCGCATGTTAGGCCACTACACCACGCCTCCGCGTCGAGCACCTTACACCCAAGTATCACACTTACCTTGTTGATAGTCAAATAGCGTAGAGTGCACGATTCCGATGGAGTCAGAAGCGCTAGGAAGTCTTGATGCGCGCCGGTACTGACGCTAATTCCAATCGCTCCCGCCCGCCGGCCAAGGACCTCACACGGGGCACTGCCGGCCTGATCATTGTGCCGAGTGCGCTAGCTACAAGTCGTACAAATCTCCAAACTTGGAACGCAGATAGTGCACGTGAGGCTCTATGCTCAGCGACCCGCCAGTCGCCGACTCTATGAGCTCCGTTGCCGTATACTTGTCCCCGTGTTGATATATGTTCTTGTTAAGCCATCCGTAGAGGTTGTCGAAGTCTCCGTTTTCTATATCCTGAGGAATGTCCGGAAACTCAGTAACCGCCGCATCATAGAGTTGAATGCCCACGATGTTGCCTAACGTGTAACCCTGGAATGCTCCACCGAAGGGGCCACTAAACCAGTGTACGTCCTGTAGTACTCCGTCGCGGTCATCCGGCGGTACAACACCTAGATCGGCTTCGTACCGCTCGGTCCATGCTTCAGGTAAGTCACGGACCGCCAAACTGCCTTCGAGTAGCGCTAGCTCAAGGTCGAATCGAATCATAACGTGGAGGTTATAGGTGACTTCATCGGCATCGGTACGAATCAATGAGGGCTCTACCTTATTGATGGCACGATAAAACACTTCGAGCGACACATCTCCAAGCTGACTGGGGAAGGTTGCCCGAAGTCTTGGATAGTAGCATTTCCAGAATCCCCAACTGCGCCCGACTAGGTTCTCCCAAAGCCGCGACTGACTCTCGTGGATGCCCGCCGATGCCCCGTCGGCCAGAACTGATCCTTCGAAGCGTAAAGGTATACCCTGCTCATATAAGGCGTGCCCGGCTTCGTGCATAGTACTGAACAAGGCTTCACCCAGATCCTGTTCGTTCACTCGGGTGGTGATACGGACGTCACCAAGCGAAAACTTGGTCATGAAGGGATGGTGTGTCTTATCCTGCCTTCCTCGATCGAATTGGTATCCGAACTGCTTAACGACTTCTGCGCCGAACGCCAGTTGCTCTGCTTCAGGAAATCTCTGATGTAGACAAGAGTCATCAGCAATTGGCTGGACACTGATCGCCTTCACTATGGGCACAACTTCCTTGCGAAGCTCTTTGAAAAGAGCGGTGATAGTCGAAGCCGTCATTCCGTGGTCGGCGAAATCGATCAGCGGATCTGCGATGTGTTGGTACCCTGGAAAGAATTCTGCCAACCCCCGGCTGAGGTCAAGGTTCCTTTCTAGGAAGGGTTGGGTGGCAGCAAAGTCGTTGGCAGGGCGAGCTCTCGTCCAGTTATCGAAAGACGCCGACGAGTGCTCTGAAAGCTCAGCAGCAAACGACGCCGGCACCCTTGCTGCTCGCTCAAACTTTCGCGAAGCGGTTCGAAGCAGACTTGCTTCATCCGAATGGTAGGGAAGACCCTCTCCATATGGTCGCAGCACGTCAAGTAAGTTACCAATGTCCGGATCAATGAGCTTTTCATGTGCCAGGCGGCTCAAAGTAGCGATCTGGCGCGCACGAGCGGACGCGCCTCCCGGCGGCATGTACGTAGTTTGATCCCAATGGAGCAGGGCTGCGGCCGAGTTCAGGTTATCAACCTCGAGGAGTCGGCTCTTAAGTTCTTTAAACTTGGCTTCCATTGCTAGATCTCCTGGTACTGGTCTGCAAAGATTCTAACGGAACGCGGTTAGACTGGCGTTCTATAGAATGTCCACCCCGCACAACAAAAGGTGATCGCGCGGACCAGCTATGCGGTCCCGCCTGATAGGACTTGTTGGGGGCCCTGTGTTATTGACCTAGGGACGGTTGTGACCTCTGTAGTTCGTCGCCCTTTTTCCTCACAACACCTCCCAGGGATACTTCTAGCGAATGTTGATGGCGCGTGGGCATCATGCGCTAGAATATGAATCAATTAGAAAATCGCATTGCGTCGCAAAAGCCCTGCGTCCATATACTCATAACCTGATTCCCAAGGGGGAAGGATAAGAGTTTCTGGGCGCTTCATTTAATCACCTTATATCTGATTGGCTGTTGTTGCAAAATCGCCGCAGACCATCTCTCATAGATTCAGTTGTCCTGAATGGACTATTAGAGGAGTTGCCATGTCTTCCGGGCCTCGCGACCTGGACCTGATAGACGTTCTTAGGGCGGAGGCTGTTGGCCCGCCGGGCAGGCGGCGTTTCCGGCTGTTGCTGGAGAACTCACAGGCTCGAGCTGCTCTTTGGCTAGCCAAAGAGCAGCTTCAGGCACTTGGAATGACCATTGACCAATTGTTGGGACAACTCCCTGCCATCTGGTCCCAGTCAACCCAAGCTCGTAAGAATCTGCCCGATCAATCACACACAATAGGCGCCGATAGAGAGTTTCAGGTTGCCCGCTTGGCAATCGGTTACGAGGAGGATCGTAAGTTATATGTACTGATGGCCTACGATGCCGATACGGATCCATCTTCTGCGGCTACCCTTAGCTGTAGAGCCACACGTTCACAGCTACGCGATCTAAGCCAGGAGGTCATGGGAATTGTCGCTGCCGGCCGGCCAAGCTGTCCTGTGTGCGGAACTCCATTAGAAAAATCCGGGAAGCATATCTGTCCCGCAATCAATGGGCATGCGGGCAACGCGATTGAACGCGGGCGGTAACCGCCCGGTCAGATCTAGTGATATTGAACTGAGTTAGTCCATTATCTGAAGGCGGGATTTTGGAACGAAGAATTCTGGTAGTCGACGACGCGCCGGATATTGTTCACGCCGTTCGACTCTACCTTGAGATGGAAGGATTCACAGTATATAGCGCGTCTGATGGGCGTCAGGCGGTTGATGTGGTCCGTTCGAAGCTGCCTGACCTCGTCGTTCTCGACGTAATGATGCCGGAACTGGATGGACTTAGTGCGCTAAAGCTGATACGCGAGATCTCTAATATACCTGTGATCTTGTTAACCGTGCGCAATGAGGAGGACATGAAGGTGAGGGGACTCCGGCTTGGCGCGGATGACTATGTTACGAAGCCATTTAGTCAACGCGAGCTGCTTGGTCGAATTCAAGCAGTGTTGAGGCGGTCGGAAACGCCGGCGTCGGTTCCAAAAACCCAAGTAGAGATAGATGAACGATTACGAATTGATTTCTCCCGAAACGAAGTAAACGTTGACCAGAGAGTGCTCCGGCTCACTCCTACCGAGCACCGTCTGCTTTATCATCTGATTAGTAATCCCGGCAGAGTATTGACGTATGAGAACTTGCTCGCGAAGGTGTGGGGATACGAGTATCGAGAAGAGGCGCACTACGTACGCCTGTATATCAATTATCTTCGGCAAAAGATCGAATCTGATCCGTCGAGCCCGCATTATATTTTGACGGAGAGAGGACTTGGATATCGATTCGTCGATTACCGTGGGCGGAAGCCGGCTACCGCTTCAAGCCGCTGATCTACCTGCGGCCTTAGGGGAACGAGACTCCGACGACGGCACCGCTACCCTCGATTCGTTCGAGGCAATCGCGAGTTCGCTAGCATCAGCAGAACGACCCGACGTCATAATCCGTCTCGCACTGGCGACTATACGCCGGCTTTTCACTCCCGCCGAAGCTATGATATTGGTAGTAAGCGACGACCGCTCAAACGTTTACAGATGGTCGACCTCTGAGTCAACCCAAGACGACATGAGTGTCGATTGGGATGTGGCTTCGATCGCACGTTCTGCAGTCGCAAGCCGTCGACCAATCCAGCGTCCCAGATTGGCCCGGCCGAGCATGCCTGCGCAGACCTGCTTTGCTACACCCATCTCCTGGAGTCATGGGGCAAGAGCTCTCGTTGTTGTCCGCAACTCTGAGCGCGGGTTTGGCTCTGCGGCGATTCGATGGTTCGTTGCTCTGGCCAGACTCATCGGCGTTGGGCTCGAGTACGACCGATTGTTAATGGACGAGCGGAGACAGGCTCGGCACAGCGACCTATTGTTGCAATTGACGTCGGTAGCGGTAAGTTCTATGGAGGAGTATCTACAACAGCTTGCAGTCATAATAAATAAAGAGCTTGTGGTAAACAAGACAGACATCATGCTCTTCGACAGTGGGAGTGGTCAACTGGTATCGGTGGGGCTAGCCGGCGAGACTATGGCGAGTGAAGAGAGACGCGCTGGTCTTGACCGGCTTCCGATTGATCCTGCCGGGGCAATTGCAAACGTGTTTAATCGTGGCAAGGCCATATTGATCGACCGGGCCGGCGAGCGTGAAGATGTGGAAGAAGGCTTCAAAAACATGGGCGTCAGCTCGGTCTTGGGCGTGCCAATCGTGGTTGATGGCGAAAGGCGCGGAGTCATACACGTCGCGAGCGAAGTGTCCCACTACTTCACTCCCGAGGACATGGTAATGCTCACTTTGGTGGCCGCCCGAGTTGGCTTGTTGATCAAGAATGCCGAGTTAGCCGAACAGGAGTCGCGTGTGCGAAGACTCGAAGCGCAGCAAGAGGCTCGGCAAGAGTTCTTGGGAATTGCATCTCACGAGTTAAAGACTCCAGTCGCCGTGCTCACGGCTTACACGGAAGTCCTTATGCAGCGGGCTGAGAAAAGCGGCGATAATCAGGTACTGGCGATTCTTGATCGGATGAACTACCAAGCCGAACGTATGCTAAAGCTCATAGATGGACTTCTTGACTTGCGCAGAATTGAGGACGGGCGACTGAGCCTTGAATTCAACCGATTTGACGTGGCCAAGCTCGTTAAAGGCACAATCGACGAGTGGCGTTTGCGAACCAGTGATCATGAGTTCACGGTGGATGCGCCAGATTCGCTCATGATATTTGCAGACCGGCAGCGCATCGAAGACGTTCTAAGTAACCTGCTTGACAATGCGGTTAAATATTCGCCGGCCGTTTCGGGAATCCACACCACTGTCAGGGGATTGATCGACTCCGACGAGTCGATGGTTGAGGTAAGCGTAATAGACCAGGGGACAGGATTGGAGCCCGAGGAGTCGGAGCATATATTCGAACGCTTTTATCAGGGCCGAAAGGTTCTGCACAAGGGACATTCTGGCTTAGGATTAGGCCTCTACTTCAGCAAACAGATCGTCGAACGCCATGGCGGCACCCTTGCGGTTCATGAGACTCCCGGCGGAGGGTGCACATTCCGATTTACCCTGGCGATGAACCGTATTGAAGACTAGCCAGCCGATTCGGAGATGCGCCGCATTATCTCATCTCGAGCCTCCAGAAACGGTCGTTCCAAGTACGCGAGGTGATCGTCCTCACCGTGGTGATGTGTTACCGCGCCATTCTGATGCTGCGCACTGCTTTCGCGTATGTAAGTCAGCGTGCCATCAACCAGGGTCAGCATGTATTGCGCGGTGTCCGGGTCGAACGGGCGCCATTCGGCTCCACAAGCAATGTAGATTGGGCTGGTATGTGCAAAGACGCCTCGCGACCATAGATCGTGGTGGCGTGGAGGTTGCATATAGTTCGGCCCGCTAACCCGTGCAGCTACCCACGTATCGCCGGACACGGTTACGTTTGCACGGATCCGCAGTGTTTGAGCCCCATTCGAATCGTCGGTCGATGCAACCACGTGCCCCTGCTGGACTATCTCTAGGCGATGAATCGGAAAGATTGATTCTGCGGTCGCTTCAACATTCAGTCGACCGCCGTTTCCAGGCAGCGTGATCGTGTCGCCAATCTGATATCCCTCGACGGAAAGATTGATTAACGGGCCTCCGCTGAGAAAGGTCCGGCCCTTCGTAAGATTCCGGCACCAGCTGTCGTAGGTGAATTCCTCGTCCGGAGGAATGTTGACATAGGTCCTGTACAGACCTACTGGAACGTCGCTGGACATCTTGTCGGTACCGCCAACCAGGGGCAATCTGTAGCCTCCGTTGAGATAGCGGTAGTACTCCAAATGATTGTATTGAGTGTGACGCAGCATCTCGACGGCATCGGCCCGGCCAGTGGCGATCAAAGCGGCCGGTTCGCCATTCGGATTGGGATGGTGTGGGATGATGACCGTGCCGCCTTGCGCGTGGCATTGATCCGCCCAATCGGACATCGTGATTTCTAGCGTGCCGCCCAGCTCCGCTTCGTCCGGCCCATCGGAACACCAAGGCATCACTGGATTCTTCAACCCGAGGAGAATCAGATGTCCTAGGAAATGCTGCCTGTTCTCCTGGGTAACGTAAACGATATTCTGGCCATCCGACGATACGCTGGGCCCGCCAACGAACTCCTCCACATTGGTGAATAGGCTGCCCCACTGCGACTGCAGGAGGTTGACGACGTTAAGATCCTCCCCTTGCGACTCGGCGTGACTCCCTTGAGTCGATAGGAAATGAACATGAGAATCACCGCTGAACCAGCGTTCCTTGTTCATGTCACGCCACCGCCGGATCCGTAGGACCAGCTCTCGTTGACCAGGTTTAATATTGATGCGTGTTCGCAGAGGTTCGTATTCAAAACCTCGAGCCACATCGACTATCACATCTCCCCTCGGCAGCCAGCCCTGGCACTTTCCATCTATGTATGCATAGGTAGCCTGTCCCAACCTAAGATCGCCGCCGACGTCCATGTGCCAGGTGCCCATGTCGGAGTTCACGTGGGAATGGTGGCCGTGTGGCTGATACGGAACTCCATCTATCGAGCGAAAATGGATTCGACAAGGCACCGGTTGCCCTGAATCGTCATCTAGGACTGTCGTATGAACCCAATTGCGCCCGCGGTCAATCAGTTCCAACCTGAGCTTTGAGTTTGGCTGCACGACCTTTTTGTCTTCAACTTCACCCCATTGGGCACTGCCTAGGCTCTCGCCATCCTGCTTTACGGTCACAGTTGCCGATCGGGTTGCCGCGACCTCGACGTAAGCCTGGGCGCTCTCGTTGTTCTGTTCCTCGCCCCAACCCTTGAAGTCATCCGCGAGGAATTCTTCGGCCGACTGGGCGGGTAATGGATATGGGAAGGTAGTGTGGCCTCGGTCGACTTCGACTTCGGTAGTGAACGGCTTGGATGCCTCCGCCGAGTTTGGCAGGACAATCTTCATCTGCCTGGCGCCGGTGCGGACGAAAGGATGCTCATCCGCGTATCCCAGTGTGATGCCGGCCACAATGAACTTTGGTCCAATCGGCAGGATATCTAATGACTTGATAGTTTTGTCGGGCTGGGGATTAGTCCAGGCCCAAAGAAAGTAATCTAGTGCGGTCCCTCTGAGCGCTTCGGTCTGTCGCCGGCCCGCTTGCTCCCAAGCTCCGACGTAGCGGGGTGGCAACGAGGTCTTCTCGTCCGATACCGCTCTAAAGGGCAGACCGCCCCAAGCAGGCGGGACAACCGAGATCTCGAATCGCTCTCGAATTGGGGCTGTGATCGACTCGCCGCCTTCAAGGTGAATAACGTAGTCGGCGACGTGAACTCCGATAGGGCCTCCGTTCTCGATTTCCGAATCGAGCAGCCGGTGGACAAATATTATGTGTCGCGCCGCGCTGTTCATCTCCACCCTAACTCCGTCTGGGTCCGAGCCGGCGCCTAGCAGGATGTAGCACGAGTCTTCAGTCGCCCCGTGGCCACCGATTTGGAACGGAAGCCCTTGGAACTCCTGCTCGCCAATTCTTGGCGTGCGCTGCGGGCTCGGGGGTTTATACTCTAAAGGTTGGGTCAAGTCGCGTGGTGGCGCAACGAATCCAACTGCATCATGTTCAACTAGTTCTTTTACTCCGGAATTGCAAAGGGCCGATAAATCGAGCGGTCGATAATCAGTCACTCGTTCCTCCTATCAACTGTACGGCGCCTACTTATTCGTCGATGTCCTCGGCTTCCGAACCCACTACCTGATTCTTGTGCCACTCTGGCAACTTGCGCCCATTGTAGCCCAGAGTTCGTGATTTGATGAGGTGAGTAAGGCTGTTTCCAACTCCCACTGTTCTTTACAATCGAATTTAACGGAGTGTGGGCAGGGCCGGCTCGTCCGTCGCGTTGGCTCTGACAAGGCCCTGATTGTAGCCTCCACGAGTTCGGTCACTCGATTGCTACGATGGGTAGCTGTCAAGGGAGGTAAGTGGTTGCTAGTCGAAATCACTTTCTGCATACTTAACAGACCGACCAGTTGACGCTCAGTTTTCATTCTCTTACTGGGATGCGGTCTTCAATAGAATGCGATGGCCCTTCGCTGAGGGAACCTAGGACGTGGGTTCCTGGCATATAGCCCGAATGAGTATGTGAGGAGGACGAAGTGCCTACGTTGGATCAAGCGAGTGTGGATCAATTTCATCGTGAGGGATACACCGTTGTCGAGGACTTACTCGACGAAGAACGCGACATCCGGCCGTTAGTGAATGAGTACACCGCACTTCTCGACAAACTAGCAACCCGTTGGCATGCGGAGGGACGATTAGCCTCCAGCTACGCAGACCTATCCTTCGGTAAGCGCCTAATCCAAGTGCTGCGCGAAGTCGGCGAGAGTTCGATCCAACATTTTGAGATCACACTCCCATTCAGGGGACTTGGCGGCGACACGCCTATCCATCTTGGGCCGGCGGTATTCAACCTGATGCGGAGCCCCAGGATACTCGACGCTGTCGAGTCGCTCATAGGCTCCGAGATCTACTGTCATCCTGCGCATCACAGCCGCATCAAGCTACCGGTCGAGTCCCTAAGCGAAGGGATCAGCGACCTGACTGGCACTGTGATGTGCCACCAAGACCAGTCGGGCACCCTTCCGGAGGCTGACCAGTCGAACATAATCACCGCGTGGTTGGCGATCACTGATGCAACTGTGGACAATGGCTGCCTCATACTAAGTCCAGGTAGTCACTTGGCAGGACTCCGGCCACATATCGTCAAGATCAGGCGCGGCAAGCACGCAGGGACCGCCGTTACAGATGAAGTGCTAAAAGAAGAGAATCTGATACCTCTGCCGGTGAAACGCGGCAGCGTGATTTTCTTCACGGCCAGGACTATTCACGGTTCGCTGCCCAACAACACCGAGGATGCGATTCGCTGGAGTATAGACTTGCGCTACCTTCCTGTTGGCCTCCCCACCGGTAGGCCGGTTTATCCAGGATTTGTGGCTCGGAGTCGGAAGCAGTCCCAGAGTGAGCTGCGTGACCACCAAGTCTGGGTGGATATGTGGTTGCGAGCCAGAAATGTGGTTGCGGCAGGAGAGCCTCCAGAGTTCTTCCGTTATAAAGATCAAGCTGTAATGTCAACTGAATGACGGAGCCACGGTGATATAATGCGAAGGACTTTCCTTGCAACCCAATTCGCTTCGTCGCGCCCTTTCATCGCCACGTTAATCCATAGAAGTTCGTTACGTCGGAGGAGAGTAGAATGAAATTAGGCGTCATCGCGCCAAACCTGATGGAGTTCGAATTCGAAGAGGGGTTGCGGCATGCCAATGAGATGGGATTCCAAGCCGTGGAGGTTGGCGGACTAGGCCTTTGGCCGAGAAAGTTCTGCGATCCTGAACGGCTCCTCGCGAACAAAGATGAGATTCCTCGTTGGCTTGACACCTACGCCAAGTACGACCTCGAGATCAGCGCGCTCGGCGGCCACGGTGCACCGCTCATGCCAGACAAGAAGATCGCCGATGAGTACTCACGCGAGTTTCGGCTAGCGTGCGAACTGGCTGAGCTCGCCGGTATCCGAAGGATGACTCTCTTGTCAGGCTTGCCCGAAGGAGCCGAGGGCGACAAAGCACCAAACTGGGTGACGTTTGCTGAATGGCCGTTCTTGCGGGACACGCTCGAGTGGCAATGGGAGAACCGATTGATCCCATATTGGCGGGAGCATGGAAAGATAGCATCCGACCACGGCCTCACCTTATGTTTCGAGATGCATGGCGGAGATATGGTCCACAATCCGGTGACTCTGAAGCGACTCAGAGACGAAATCGGCCCGGTAGTGGCTTGCAACTTCGACTTCTCCCATATGTGGTATCAAGGAATCGACCTGATCGAGGCGCTGCACTTCCTGGGCCCATTAGTCCAGCACGTGCACGCGAAGGATGTGATTTTCCATCGACACAACGCGCGAATTCGCGGTGCGATGGACGCTGGTAGTACCGAAGAACCCTACACCCGCGCTTGGACCTATACGCTGACGGGCTGGGGTCACGGCGAAGCGGAATGGCGGGAATTGATAACGACATTGCGGTTCATAGGCTATGACGACGTACTCTCGCTTGAAATGGAGTGCGAGTATATAGATGTCGCGGAAGGTCTACAGAAGTCGGTCGACTTCCTCAAACCGATTGTCCTTGAGCGCCCGCCCGGCGCGAAGTGGTGGGAGCTGGCCGGAATGGAGCGAGCGGGCGGGCTGGCTTATGGCGACGACGTTGGTTGATTGTGTCCGTTAATCTAGAGTGGGTAGGCTTGGCGTGCTTCCGCCTCTGGGAGGATGGGGGGGCCGTGATAGCGATGGACCCGTACTCGCCTTCGGTCGTGGCCGCGGCAGTTGGAGTCGATCAGTCAGTGTTCGACATCCGTCTTCAAGCAGATACGGTAATCGTCAGTTCGCTCACCGATAAGGCGCACGGGTACTACCAACTCGTCGACGGCAATCCCAAGGTGATCAACGCGCTTGACGTCGCCCTTGGTAGCGCCGACGCTCGCATTAACGACGAACCCCTGGTTACGGTCCAAGCGGCCGAAGCGCCACACCATCCAGATGGACCGGATGACAACGCAATGTACGCGTTCAAGGCAGGTGACATGTGGATCCTGCACATGGGTGACCTTGGTTACGGCGTGGGAGCCGAGGAACTCGCACCGTTTGCCGGTCGTTGCGATGTGCTGTTGGCATTGACAGGCGAGGATTTAACCCTCAGGTTGGACGAGCTTGACCCGATGATTGACATTCTGGAGCCGACATGGATCGTGCCCATGCACTACAGACTGCCTCCGCTCACTGGCGGTATGACCGCTGTAGATGCTTTCCTTGAATTACGGTCCCGAGACCCCGTCTTCTTGGCGCATCACCATAGGGTCAGGTTTCCCGTGCCGACCCAGGGATTAGGGAGGCCAACTATCGTTGTGCTCGAACCGTCCGGGTATGAACCAACGTAGGCAAGACGGTGTGTGCACAAAACCCAGGACGCCCCGCGCGCACCGAGAGTAGTGACAATGTCCGTCCATCTTGAGTGGGTGGGGATGGCCTGTTTCCGCCTGTGGCGAGACGGGCACAATGCGATCGCGATGGATCCCTACACGCCATCCGCAATCGGACTTGTAGATGATGGATCTCGTATCCAGGCTGATACGGTCATAGTCAGTTCGCTAACGGACATCGCCCATGCAAATGTCCGACTGATTGAAGGGGAACCTAAGGTAGTCAACGCACTGGATGTGGCCTTGGGCCTGAGCGAGGCTGAAATCAACGGTATTCCGCTTAGAGCGGTCGCCGCCGCAGAGGCGCCAGACCATCCCGACGGCGCCGACGACAACGCTCTCTACGCATTCCAAGCCAACGGGCTGTGGTTTCTCCACATGGGTGACCTGGGCTATGGGCTGAACGCAGAACAACTCGCACCATTTGCCGGCAAATGTGACGTGCTGATGGCGCTCACCGGCGAAGGATTGACTCTAAAACTGCACGAACTCGATCCGATGATCGATATCCTGGAGCCGACTTGGATCGTACCCATGCACTACGGACTTGCCCCGGTGTCCGGCATGAAGCGGCGAATGTCGACGCTCGACGTGTTCCTCAACCGCCGGCGCAATGACCCCGTGATCTATGCGCGCAAGAGCAGCGTAACGTTTCCTCTACCCAAGTCTGATCTGGATCGTCCGACCATCGTTGTGCTAGAGCCCTCCGGGTACGAGCCGGCCTGAGGCGATCGTATGCAGGGTCTTGTGATCCTGCTGATCCTGCATCTGTGATCACTGTCGAACCCGCCCCTCATCCATTGGGTTCCGTTCCGTACCAACTCCGCCACCCCTCTGGATTCCGGCTTTCGCCGGAATAACGAGACCGGCTGATTGTACCGGCGCCGCCAATCCCGTATCGAGGTACGGACAGGCTTTCGTACCAACAATGGCCGCTGGACGTTTGTTTTGCAAAAACAGCTTTTTTCTGTGGTCGCTCGTCTTGATCGCCGGTCGTTGGGTATTTGTTTTGCAAAAACAGCTTTTTTCGGTGGACGTTCGGCTTGATCGATGGTCGTAGGGCATTTGTTTTGCAAAAAGTGCTTTTCTCCGGGAGCGCCGGGGTTGATCAGCGGAGGCCGGCCGCTTGCTTTGCGGGATTAGCCTTCCTGGCATATGCGCTCCGTTTTTCCTGGGTAATCGTACATTTGTACTATGATTTTACATTCCTGTACGTGAAGATTCAAGGTGATGTATAGGTTAGTAACTGTTCAGAATTGGGTGGGCGACTTTTGGGACTGGGTTGTGCTTCGGAGCGTTGACACCGCTCTAGTAGTTCACACTTGGGTCTATCACTATCTTCTATGCTGGCGAAGCTGCTGGCGCTCACCGGCGAAGGATTGACTCTAAAACTGCACGAACTCGATCCGATGATTGAAATCCTGAAGCCGGCCTGGATCGTGCCCATGCACTACGGACTGGCCCCGGTGATCGGGTTGAGGAGACGGATATCGACGCTCGACGTTTTCCTCAACCGCCGGCGCAATGACCCAGTGATCTATGAGCGCAAGAGCAGCGTAACGTTTCCTCTG
The DNA here is from genome assembly GCA_965220775.1 of Chloroflexota bacterium. Lineage (GTDB taxonomy): Bacteria > Chloroflexota > UBA6077 > FW602-bin22 > JBCLEL01. The sequence continues at coordinate 1,378,444 of OZ244845.1, read as the reverse complement.
CCCAAGTCTGATCTGGGACGTCCCACAATCGTCGTGCTGGAGCCATCCGGCTACGAGCCAGCCTGAGCCGGTCGTTTGACGGTGTCCTGGGCTTTTAGGCGTTGGTTGTTACCAGATCCGAGGGAGTCCAGTGCTTGGAGACTGCCTGCTCCTCTTTGGTGATGAACTCTAGTACCGCCGTCCTGCCCGATTCAATTGATTCCAGCGCCCGCCGCATGGCAGGTACGATCTCCGACGGTTGTTCGACGCGTTCGGCCATTGCGCCTAGCGCCCTAGCGACACCCGCGTAGTCGCCGGACAGTTGCTTGATCCCATATTTCTCTACCGTGATTGGATATTGTTTCTCACTTGCGGTTATGACGGAGTTGTTTAGCACGAGGGTTAGGATTGGTATTCGCAATCGGATGGCAGTCTCGAAGTCCATTCCTCCTTGGCCGACGGCAGCGTCGCCCATCACGTTCACCACTAGCTTCTCCGGCACCGCTAGTTTCGCGCCCAAGGCGATTCCAAGTGACGAGCCCAGCGGAGTGGTGTTGCCCCAACCTACGTATCCTCGAGGGGAGATTACCTCGTAGAAGGGCATCAACTGCTCGCGGGGAAAGCCCGAATCGTGAGTGACGATAGTACTCTCTCGGTCCACGATCTGGAGGAGTTCCCAGATTACTCGATACGGATTGATAGGGACCTCATCGGACCTCAGCTTGGGCATCCAATCGGACCACCATTGATCACGCACCGCCTTTATCTCTGCGGCCGGACCGTTGTTGGATCGGGCGGCTTGGTTTCCGATCTGTTTGTGCGCCTCTGCGATAAGCTGTTGGAGCACCAATCTCGCGTCACCAAGGATGGCTTGGTCAATCGGGCGATCAACGTCCAAGTCTAGGGGGTCGTTTGATATTTGAATCAATGTTTTGTCAGCCGAGACCGGCGCCGTAATCCACGTCTGAGTAAAGCTACACCCGATACCGAATACTAGATCGGCTTTCTTCAAGAAATGGTCCACTGCCTTTGTCGCTGCGCTAGCGCCCAAGCCGAGCGCTAGGGGATGGTTCTCCGGAAAGGCGCTCTTTCCCAGGAGCGTCGTCATCACCGGCACATTGACCAACTCGGCAAACTCGCGCAACTCATTGGTGGCTTCGGCATACAGCACTCCCTGCCCGGCATGTATTATCGGATCGCGAGCAGCGAGCAGCATGCGGATCGCCGCGGCGACATCTTTGGGATCACCAGATGACTTCGTGGCGTTAACTGGCCGATAGGCGAACCCATCATCGATTTCGTCGTAGAAGACATCCTCCGGCACTTCAAGCATGACGGGACCCGGCCGGCCGTTTCTCAGATAGCCGTAGGCCCTGCGCATTAAGTCCGGCACTCTCGACGCATCGTTAATGCTCTCCGCCCATTTAGTGACACCTGCGAAGTTCTTGACGGCGTCGAAATGGCGCGACGCGCCGATCCGGTCTCTCTTGGAGCCACCGGGTATGAAAAGAATGGGCACGGAATCATTGAATGCTTGAGCAATCGCGCCAAATGCGTTCTCGACCCCCGGCCCCCATTGTGCGAGGCACACGCCGATCCGACGACCGTTTGATACTCGTGTGTAGGCGTCGGCCATGTTGATCATCGTCCGCTCGTTACGCGCCATTATCGGAGGGATTCCAAGTTTTGCGCCCGCCTCGATTAGAGGATTCGAGGGAAAGCAAAACATAAACTCTGTTCCCTCCTGCTGAAGGATCCTGGCCATCGCATCAATAGCCTTCACGTAACAGACCTCCGTTCATGAACTGTAGATTACTAGGTTGAGCTTTTCTCGACGGATATTGGCTAGGACGATGCCTGCCGGGAGGATGCACTCACTTTGTTGACGGTCAACTTGGTGAGTCATCAATGAGTTTTTTCAGGATGGCAGACAGTCCGTGCAGGTAACTGTTCAGATTTGCGTGTATTTTTCTCCTTAATGCGCGTGAACTAACAAGACCACATCGCCATTCGGGACCTCAGTCGGCGGTCAAGGGGGAGATTCAACCCTATAGAAGTCAGTTGCGCAAGCCGGCCGACCTCATCCCCCTGGCCCCCTTCTCCTCGCCAGGAGAAGGGGGAACTTTATTGTGGGGGACACCCCCACGTCCCCCGTCAAGGGCTTCGCCCTTGCAACCCGTTCCTGGCTTTCGCCGATGAGAGGCCCTCGCCAGTAATTGAGCCTCATCGGCGCGATACCGCTCCCATACGGAGCAGGTACTCCTGAATCTGTACACTTACCCGTGCAGGATTGAGTTGACATCATCCCTTTACTGATCCAGCGGCCAGACCTCCGATCAAGTATCTCTGGAAGAAGAGGAACAGTAGAGCAACCGGCAAGGTGGCCATCATTGTACCTGCCATTACGGTGCCCCAAGGGATGCCTGACTCACCCCCGATAAACGTCTTCAGGAAGACCGGCAGTGTCTTGGTTGCATCGGTGTTGGCCAGAAGGAACGCGAAGATGAAGTTGTTCCACCCTACTATGAATACGAATAGCCCGGCCGCGATGACACCTGGTACTGACAACGGTAATACTACCCTGACAAGCGCGCCGACCGGCGTGCACCCGTCCACCATTGCGGCCTCTTCAAGCTCGCTCGGAAGAGCCGCGAAGTAGTTTGTCAACAGCCAAACGGCAAACGGAACCGTACCGGTCGATTCTGCCAGGATGAGCGCGCCAAACGTGTTCAGGAGCTGTAGGTTCTTGAAGATAATGAGCAGCGGAACCACTAGGACAACGCTTGGAACCATGTAGATCAGAAGCAGGCCAGATATCATCATTCTACGGCCGGGGAATCGATAGCGAGCGAACGAATAGGCGGCCAGGACTGATACGAATATGGTAAGGAGCATTGTGGAAGTCGCCACGATCGCGCTGTTGCGCATGTAGGTGAGAAAATTCGTCACTTCCAACAACACAGCGTAGTTCTCAAGGGTAGGAGTCGCCGGCCAATACACCGCACGATTGTGCATGAAGAAGCCCTCTTCGGGCGCCAGCGATACATTGAGTACCCAATAGAATGGGCCTAAGCAGTATATTATTAGGAGGCCTATCACCAGAGTTATCCCGGCGGTCCTTAGCCAACTTGAAGGATGGCGGCGAGCCGCGATCATCGGACGAACTCCCTAGTGCGCTCTATGTAACGCACGTAGATCGTGGAAGTTATGAGCAACATGACTGCTACTACGAGAGCGACTGCCGAGGCATAACCCACGTTGTAGCTAATCGTCGTCAGGATATAGCTATAGACCGAAAGGGTATAGTTGCTATATCCCGGACCGCCGAGTGTCATTAGATAGATGATGTCGACGTGGTTGGCCAGCCACATCGTGCGCAATAGTAGTAGCAGGAGGATGGTCGGCAGAATTTGAGGAAACGTGACGGAGGTGAATCGCTGCCACGCATTCGCGCCGTCGACGCGCGCCGCCTCATACAGTTCAGCCGGAATAGTCTGCAAAGCCGCCAGCAACATTATTGCCATGAACGGGAACCCAGTCCACAGCATCGCTACAACCAGAGCGATGAAGCTTGTGAAATCATCGGACAACCAACCGACGAACTTTGGAATCAGGCCGACTCTGACCAGCAGGTCGTTTATCACGCCAAAGTTTCCGTCGAACATGAATGTCCAAATGATCGATGTCGCAATAGGCGGTACAACCCACGGTATGAGAACGACGGTGCGTGCAAATCCGCGCCAACTGAAATCCAGATTCAAGAACAACGCCACCGGCAGGCCCAAGACCATCTGAAGCGCCGAAACGATAAATGCCCAACGCACCGTTTGCCACATGGACTTCCAAAAGACATGGTCCTCTGAAAGGTATTTGAAGTTCTCTATCCCTATGTACTGTATGTCCATAGGCCGAACTAAGTTATGGCTGTGCAAGCTGATGAGAATTGCGTTCGCGATCGGGTAGAAAAATATCCCCACGACCATCACAGCAGCAGGTGCGACGAGAATATAGGGAAATAGACGAGTGCGGGGACCGCGTCTCCGTACAGGCGCAGCTTCAGCTACGGTGGAACCGTTCAATCCAGGTCACCCATTTGTGGATACACATGCGAACCTGAAGACTAATTGGCGTTGCGATCTGTAGCGGACTCTGTCTGACGCTCTAGTCATTATATCGGCACGCGGTGTGCGCTGTCGCCGAGAACAGCGGCTTGACGGTTAGCCAACTCCCGATTCGACGACGCCCGTTACGTCGATCACTTCTGGAACTACCGCCTCTTGAGGCACGAAGGTTGTGTACAACCCGATGATCTCCTCGGTAGTTCCTCCTTCTAGATTTCGACCCCAAGCGGTTCCCGAAGCGCCGGTGCAAGATGCCAAAGCGTTCATCTCGAAGGGGATGGTTTCAGCTTCCGCTAGGGTGGGAAACAAGCCGGCCACCCGCAAACGGACTTCCGCAGGAGTTGAACTGTTGTTCCGCCAGGGGAAGAGTGCGTTCACACCTTCGTAGTCGAACCGTAGCTTGGATATGTCGATCCCTTGCATAGCGAACCGGGCAGCAAGCGTTTTGGCTGTTAGCTGCGCGCGTTCGTAGGAACCCCCTCCACCGTACATCACTCTGCCTATGCCCATATAGCCTTCCTTCACGCCCAGACAAACCTTCACGGTTGGCGGCTTGGGATGGCCGGTGGTGCCTGTGACACTAACCGCGTTTGGGCCGATGTCGGCGATCTCGGTAGTGGAAAAATCCACTGTAACGTCGGTATGTTTGTAGTCCGACGGGTCGCCAATCTCGTACAGGAGTTGCTCTATCACCGTGAGTCGATTCACGAGACCGCCGGTCCCAGGTAGTTTGGTTATGGTTGCGTCGCCGTTTTTCTCCACAATCGCGATGGGAAATCCCACCCTATGCAAGTCGTGGACGACTTTGTACGGCGGATCGGCGAAATACCCGCCGGACACTTGAGCGGCACACTCGAGAAGATGGCCGATGCCCTGTCCTTTGGCCAGAAGGTCCCAGTGGTCGCCAGGCCAATCGAACTCATAAATCAACGGCGCCAGGAATTGGGTCGAGTCGCCCACCCTGCCGGAGACCACGATATCCGCACCCATTCGCAGCGCCTGTACTATTCCCTGCCCGCTTATGTAGGCGTAGGCAGCCAATAATTCGTCGCCCATTGATGAGACAGGCTCACCCGTCTCAGAGACAATCGGGTCTAATCTCCTGACCTCGTCGATCATGTAATCGCCGGCTACAGCTATCACTTTCAGGTTAGGGAATCCCACTTCGCGACAGATTTCAGCTGTGCGCAAGGCCGCGCTGCGTGGGTCCGCCGCTCCCATGTTGGTAATGATCTTGGTACCGGTCTTCGCGCACGCTGGTATGGTCTTGCGCATCCGGTACTCTTGAAACGGGTCCCAGGCGATGCCACCTCTCGACTTGCTGACTTCATTGTCGAGAATGGCCTTCTCCGAAAGGCAGTCGAAAACCAGGTAATCGATCTCGCCGCTTTCTGCTAGGGCTATAGACGGCTCCAGCAGATCCCTGCCATGGGCAGAGCCGCCCCCTAGTCTAACGACCTCTTTGGTGCTCATAGCACTGCTCTCTGCGTCTATCAATTCATTGCGGATCGGGTCGGGTGAGCCGATGCGTCTCTACTATGGGGCCACCGGAGGCGCATCTATTTCCAGGTCCAGAAGTATTGAACTGAAGCTCTTGCCGTGGCCATCTACCATCAACGATTTTGATGCCCCACCGGCCAGTCCACCGTGGACGAGAAAGTTCAGAGCACCTATCTTAGGTAGTTCATACCTGCTAACTTTGCCCGCATTTACCGGCATTAGGTAGGCTCTGACAACCTGCTCGGTGACATGGTCTCTGACCCATTGATAATGCTGCGGATCATACACGGCTATGCCGATATTGACGTCGCTTCCCTTGTCGCCGGAGCGGCCAAAACAGATTTCGCGTAGCCGCACTCTCTTGGTCAAACTGGCACTCCTATGGTGGGTTGCCGGCTCAACGTTCTCGGCCGGAGAACTGCAGACCAACACCGCCACCCAAGTACGACATGGCGGTATTGATCTCTCATTGGGCTCGGCAACGCCAGAAAACGCCTTATGGCTTGCGCAGTTCCTTGGCCAGAATGTCCTGCATTTCTTTGGGTGTAATCTTCTTTTGCAGTACTTCGTGCCAAGTTGGGTTTGCAACGGCATCGAACGCCGTTCCCCAATGCTTGTGCCAGAAGGGAGGACTGAACCCGAACTCGATGGTTTCGATTCCTACTTTGGTGAAGCGGTCATCCCTGAAAAACGGCATTTCTGCTACCGACTTCGTTCCTGGGATGAAACCATGCGTGCGGCTGTCTCCTTCGACCATCGGGTCATCCGTCAGGTGCTCGATAAATGCCCAGCTTTCATCCTGGACGTCGCCCTTAAACATCAGGTTGCCCTGCGCCCCCATCACAGACGCCCGCCTGACCGGTCCCTTGGGCGGTGGGGTCATCGCGTGCACTTCCGGATCGTCCCGTCCTGTGACCAGCAACGGAGCGTGGACCGACTGCCCCTGCCACTGCGCAATTTTCCCGCTTTGCAGCATAGCCACCATCTGCGGGAACCTGTCTTGGAACAGGCTAGGTTGTGTCAAGCCATCGTAAACTGCCTGGGCGTGATTCGCAATCACCTCGACTGCGACGTCTGAGTCAAGATCTACCGTCCCATCGGGTTGCACGCCATCGACGCCATAGGCCTTCCACATATTCCAGATTGCCATTCGGAAACCACCGTTGTCGCCGGCGCGGAATCCGATTCCGTACTTGTCATTGCCAGAATCGGTGAGCTCCTTCGCCGTAGCATACATTTCGTCGAAGGTGTCTGGCGGTTCCAGTCCGGCGTCGGCGAAGTGGTCGGTCCGATAGTGATGGTTATCTGTGAATGCCGCATATGGCATCATCAACAACGGCTGATCGGGCTTGATTTTGCCTAGCTCGATCAGGCTATCGGGGATGTCGCCTTTCCTGCTCCACTCATCGTAGTAGTTCTGAAGATGCTGCAACCAGCCGGCAACGTAGTAATCCTGCGGCATGCCATTGTTGCCGTAGGTGACATCCGGGCCTACGCCGGCAGACTTGCTCGACACGATCTTTGAGCGGAGATCGGCCAGGTTTGCGATCAACTCTGGACTTAGTTCTATCTCCGGGTGCGCCGTTTGGAAGACCAGCAATTGTTCCTGGAAAACCTTCAGAAGCTCCGGGCTGTCGGCAGCGTACCAATACGTCAACTTGACGCGCGGTTTAGCCATTGCCTCGACAACCCTGGTGACTTCCTTCTCAACCTCAACGATCTCTTTCTTGACGACCTCAACCGGCTTTTCGACCACCATCTCCTTCTCGATGATCTTCTCAACTTCGCGAGTTACCACAACCTCAACCGGCTTCTCGACCACCTTCTCGACAATCTGCGGCTGACAGGCCGCCAAGATCGGCAAGGCAGAAGCCGCGCCGACGCCGGCGAGAAACGAACGCCGCGTGAATCTACGAGTCATTATCTTGGCAAACATCGAGTTCCTTCTCCTCTGTTCAATGTTCAAGTGCACCTCAAACAGGCCACTATGAATTGGGATGCGTCGAACGTGCGCCAACCCCCTCTCTGTGGTATCTGCTCTATTGGTAATCTTAATCGAGATTATCAGTTTAATGTCTTGTTGCGCAAGCTCGTGCGTAGGTTCATCACAGGCCGGACGCATAGCGTCTCGGTATTGTAATCGCGTATATGCTTGAGGCTGGATCCCTTCAGTCTATCGGTGCCTAAGTCTCGGGGCTATGAGTACTCCTCCGAGTCGCAGGTAACCAGAGAAAAGCTCACTGTAGAAACCCAGGTGGCAAGCATACTGAGCAGAGGCTCTTTTCGCCTCTCGTGTCCCCATCTCGGATGGCTCTCACGCAGCTCGTGCACGGCTTTGATAAGCTCAAACTACCAATTTCGCCGTCTGCGGCTCTGAGGCCGACAGACACGATTCGCCGGCGGGCTAAGCTATGCCTAGGCGAGTCCCATAAACTGAGACCGACGGTTGCACGCCCCAATGATGTCGTATGCGAAAGTCCCCGGAGCGTACATGGAACTCGCGTAGGCGATGCTTGGTCACAGACAATACAGGTAGTGGAAAAGGATCATTGGTTTGCATCGGAAGTCCAGCGTGAGAACGGCGATGGTCACGGATTTGGTCCCGAGTTCGGAGTGAGACACTTGATTCGACATTTGATAGTGCCAAACTACAAGCAGTTCGGCGGCATCAATCCCTACACCGCCTCAATACGGAATGTCGCGGCTCAACTCGGTGCGACTGCTCCCCACACAAACAAGCCCTTCAGCGAGGCGATGATCTTGGGAGTCGGAGGCGGCATAGGCGCCGGCTATATGATGATCGACTACAAGGTCATCAGCGCGATGGTCATGATCGGAACCCGGCATCTCTGGCACAGCGACAACGTCGAGTTCATGCGGCGTATTTGCACTCGAATCGGCCTGAAGTCAAGGGTTAAGGAGACAACCGGCAAGAAGGCCGCCCAATCCAACCTCAGAACGCCACTCGAAGAGGGTCGACCGGCTCTTGCCTGGCTTGACTTGGCGAGCATTCCATATTCCTCTCTGCCTGAGGAATACAGGCGCTCTTTCTATCACTTGGTAGTGGTTATCGGACTCGATGATACTAATGAAATCGCCTACCTCGACGACCGAGCGCCGGCTCCTATGGCGGTGCGTCAAGCTAAGCTCGCACAAGCACGGGCGGCGATCAGAACCTACAAGAACAGGATCATGGTTGCCGAGCAATCCGATGAACCAGTCAATCTGAGATCGGCGGTCGAGGCCGGAATACGCGACTGCTACGAAGGCTTGCTGAACCCTCGGATAAAGACTTTTGGCTTGGAGTCACTGATGCAGTGGGCCGAGCTCGTCGCCGATTCCAAGGACAAGCGTGGATGGCCCAGGACCTTCGAAGACCCCACGGAGCTCTACAAGATACTGACCTGGGTACACCATTGGATCGAGACCGGCGGAACCGGTGGAGGTGCTTTGCGAGGAATGTACGCCGACTTTCTGGACGAGGCCGCGACAGTCCTAGACCAACCCGGCCTTGGCGACGTATCAGAGCGTTACCGACAATCAAGCCGGCTCTGGTCGGCGTTGGCGGTTGCCGCTCTGCCGGACTCGATTCCGCTATTCAGAGAGACACGCGATCTAAACCTAAGGAAGAGGGACCTCTTCCACCAACAGGGGGATACCGCTCTGCCGGAGATCGAGGAGATCAACCGGAGACTCTTGGCAATAGAGAGCGAAGTCGCCGAGTCGCCTCAGTTGAGCGCTTCGGCAACGACGGCGCTATTGACCGATCTGCGAGACCACGTTATGCGTGTATATGCGGCGGAGAAAGAGGCTGCTCACAAACTGAAGGACATAGTGTCAACCTAACCCCAAACCGCTATCCGCCTCCAGATCTTGCAATAGGCCGGCTGGTCATAGTCCTGACCGATTCTTAGACGCTGCACTCCTCGCGGCGGCTGGTTTCCGCCTGTCGTTGGCTATAATGAAACCCTGTGGGCGTTAAACGCGGGTGGGTTCTCGCTAACTTCGGAGCTGCAGTGAGGGCTCCAGACGATCAATCTGAACGAGTTCACGAAGGAGAGGACGCAGATGGCAACTGGATACAATCCGGTGACGTTCGAACGACGCTGGCAAGATCAGTGGGCCGCCGACGAACTCTACCTGACCAACAATGACGATGATCGTCCAAAGTGGTATTTCCTCGACATGTTCCCCTACACGTCCGGCGATCTACACATCGGCCACTGGTACGCCTACGGTCCGGCTGACGTCATGGCGCGCTACATGCGAATGAAGGGCTACAACGTCATGCGCCCTATCGGCTTCGACTCATTCGGGTTGCCGGCCGAGAACGCGGCGATCAAAGGTGGCGAGCATCCCGCAATATGGACCATACGGAACATCGACCGGATGCGCCTTCAGTTGAAATCGATGGGCGGCGCATTCGATTGGAGCCGCGACCTGGCCACCTGCCTTCCCAGCTACTATCGCTGGACACAGTGGATCTTCCTCAAGCTATATGAGGCCGGCCTCGCCTACAAGGCGATGGCGCCGGCAAATTGGTGTCCCTCCTGCCAAACGGTTCTGGCCAACGAGCAGGTGATCGACGGCGGGTGCGAGCGATGCGAATCCGTTGTAACCAAGAAGGACTTGGAGCAGTGGTTTTATCGAATCACCAAGTACGCCGAAGAGCTTCTTGATCATAGCGGACTAGATTGGCCGGAGAGGGCGGTTACCGACCAGCGCAACTGGATCGGCAAGAGCATCGGCGTGGAGTTGGAATTCCGTAGTGAGGCGGGCGATCCGATGCCGGTTTTCACCACCCGGCCGGATACGACGTATGGCGTGACATTCATGGTGTTGGCGCCAGAGCATCCGTTAGTGACCAAGCTGACAACGCCGGATCGAAAGTCAGAAGTCGATGCCTACATCGGAATGTCCCGACTAAGAACCGAGATCGAGCGCTTGTCTGTCGACCGAGAGAAGACAGGCGTATATATCGGCGCCCATGCCGTCAATCCCCTGAGCGATGAACGGCTACCCATATGGGTAGCCGACTATGTCCTCTACACCTATGGTACCGGCATAGTTATGGGTGTGCCGGCCCACGACCAGCGCGACTTCGAGTTCGCCGAGAAGTTCGGAGTACCCGTAAAGGTCGTGATCGAACCGCCGGAATGGGATGGCGAACCATTGACCGAAGCCTACCTTGGCATAGGTCCCATGATAAATTCCGCGCCGTTCGATGGCGTGAGATCCGATGAGGGAATAGAACGTGTAGCCGATCACGTCGAAGCCCATAGTCTGGGCCGGCGATCGATCAACTACAGGCTCCGCGATTGGCTTGTTTCGCGTCAGCGGTACTGGGGTGCGCCAATTCCAGTCGTCTACTGCCCAGAATGCGGGACCGTTCCGGTGCCGGAAGACCAACTGCCGGTAATGCTGCCAAAGAACACGGAAGTTCGGCCGACCGGGGAGTCACCCTTGAGGTCGGCGCATCTGTGGCTGCACACGGAGTGTCCCAAATGCGGTGGCTCGGCGACCAGAGAGACCGATACGATGGACTCGTTCGTGGACTCGGCCTGGTATTTCTTCCGTTTTGCAAGTCCGAACTACTCCCGAGGGGTTTTCGATCAAGAGCAGCTGAACAAGTGGCTTCCGGTCGACCAATACGTCGGAGGGATCGAGCACGCAACCAAGCACCTACTCTATGCGCGGTTCATCACCAAGGCGCTTCGCGATATCGGCCTTTTAGACTTTGGCGAACCGTTCCTCCGGCTATTCTGCCAGGGGGTATTGCTGTCGCAAGGCCACAAGATGTCGAAATCGCGAGGTAATGTCGCTAATCCCGATGATTTCGTACAGAGGTTAGGCGCCGATACGGTACGAGCCTATCTGATGTTCGTCGGACCCTGGGACGAAGGCGGTGACTGGAACGACCAGGGTATCAACGGCGTGTACCGTTTCCTGAACCGGGTATGGAACCTGGTCCAGACGTATGCCGTGAATCCGCCGGCCGATGGGGAACAGTCGGCGGAGCGGGAACTGCGGCGTAAGATCCACAAGACGATCGAGCGAGTAGCCAAGGATATCGAAAGCTTCCGGTTCAACACCATGCTGGCGGCACTGATGGAGTGCTGCAACGCGTTGGTGCAAGCCCAAGAGGCCGGCGACGTGGGCCGGGAAGTTTGGGATGAAGCGATTCAGACACTATTGCTCCTGTTAGCACCGATCGCGCCGCATATTGCCGAGGAGCTGTGGTTTCAACTGGACAAGCCCTATAGCATCCACCAGCAATCCTGGCCTGAGCACGATCCGGCACTCGCAGCCGACGAGGTAGTGACGGTCGTCGTCCAAGTAAATGGCAGGGTGAGGGAGCGGCTACGGGTGCCGGTAGGTACCGACCAATCTGCGGCTTACTCGGCGGCTACCGCAAGTCAGCGGGTGCAAAAGTACCTGGCCGGCAAGCAGTTGAGGAAGGTGATATATAGGCAAGACCGGCTGTTGAACATTGTAGCTGGATAACGACGCATACGGGCGATAGCGGCCGGCCTCCCTTATTCTGCGCGGCGTTGACCACGTGGCGAATTGTCCTCTCCAGAGGCGTGAATGATCCCAGAATATGTTTGGGATTGAGACTTGGTCCTACGCGTTGGGCCGGATGGTGGTTTACCCCACATGACCTGACTGGTATAATCAAGCGAAATACAATAGGAAACGCACGCTCTTATCGAGAGGGGCGGAGGGACCGGCCCTAAGAAGCCCGGGCAACCAGCCTTACACCTTTTTGGGTGAGCATTGGTGCCAATTCCGACAGCGTGTTCGTACGCTGATAGATGAGAGGATAGTCGGACAACTTCTCTCGTGCGAGGGAAGTATTTTTTTGCCCATACGGTTGGGGAGATCCGAGGAGATTGTCGATACTCGTTGTCGGCTCGGTCGCGTTGGACAGCGTATCCACGCCCTATGGCAAGGCGGATGAGGTAGCCGGCGGTTCGGCAGTGTATTTTTCGATTGCCGCATCGATATTTTCGAACGTGCGCCTGGTGGGAATAGTTGGGACCGACTTTCCGGCAGAGTACATGGACCTGCTTCGCCAGCGATCAATCAATCTGAGAGGATTAGAGGTCGCCGATGGCGAGACCTTTCGCTGGCGAGGATACTACGGAGAGGACCTCAACGTCGCCCATACCATCGATACAAAGTTAAACGTATTTGGCCAATTCAAACCCAAGATTCCGGCTGAGTTCGCCGATTCCGAATACGTGCTCCTAGCGAACATCGATCCGGCGCTGCAATCGGAGGTCTTGGCCCAAGTCGAACGACCAGCTTTTACCGCGATGGATACGATGAACTATTGGCTCAATCAACGGCGCGATGAGGTGGCGCTCGTAATGAAGTCGGTTGACGGCGTCATGATCAACGAAGAAGAGCTACGACAGTTCGCAGGTGTACATGATATATCTGCCGCCGCCCGAGGGGTCTTGGAACTAGGACCCAAAGTGGTTGTTGTAAAAAAGGGCGAATATGGGTGCGCGCTGTATGGTGAGGATTTCTACTTTGCAATGCCGGCGTTTCCAACCGAAAAGGTCATGGATCCGACGGGTGCCGGCGATAGCTTCGCCGGCGGTTTCATCGGTTACCTGGCTGCGCTTGGCGCAGTGGATAATGAGAGTATGAAGAGGGCAGCTATTGTCGGAGGCTTGCTTGCTTCGTTTACGGTGGAAAGCTTCAGCGTGAAAAGGCTCGCCAAAGTGTCAATTGGCGACATCCAAGAGCGATTCGACGAGTTTGTCCGCTATACCAGCTTCGACTCATCTCCGCTCGATATCACATGTGGCGAATCCATCGAATCGGTTGAAGCTGCCGGAACAGGGGCGATTTGATTTCAGAGAACCAGGATAAGCTTATCCAAGGAGCTACGGATGGCAACTAGCGCTCTCCCGAGGCACGCGATAAAGGACCTAGCGTTGGCGGATAAGGGCTGCCTCCGGATAGAGTGGGCCGAGCAAGAGATGCCGGTCCTCCGCGAAATCAGACAAAGGTTCGACAAGGAACAGCCGCTTGCCGGAGTGAGGGTTGCCGGTTGCCTGCACGTGACGACGGAAACGGCGAATCTGGCAATCACGATGAAGGCCGGAGGAGCCGAAGTCGCACTCTGTGCGTCGAACCCGCTCTCTACCCAGGACGACGTGGCGGCGGCATTGGTAAAGGATCACGGAATCCAGGTATTTGCCATGAAGGGCGAGGACACCGAGACGTATTACGACCATATCGAGTCAGCGCTTGACATCAGGCCCCAGATCACTTTGGACGATGGCGCCGATCTTGTAACCCGACTGCACACGGGTCGGACGGAGCTGTTGGGCGACGTGATAGGCGGCGCCGAAGAGACGACGACAGGAGTGGTGAGGCTGCGGGCTATGGCGGCGGAAGGCGTATTGAAATATCCGATTATCTCGGTCAACGATGCAGATACAAAGCATCTGTTCGACAACCGCTACGGTAGTGGCCAGAGCACTATCGATGGCATAATCAGAGCAACTAACGTTCTGTTGGCCGGGAAGAAGACTGTAATAATTGGCTACGGATGGTGCGGCCGGGGCGTGGCCGCGCGAGCCAAGGGCATGGGTTCGGATGTCATTGTCTGCGAGGTGGACCCGATACGGGCGCTCGAGGCAGTGATGGATGGATTTCGCGTCATGTCGATGAACGAGGCTGCCGAGATCGGCGACATCTTTGTCACGGTGACCGGCGGCCTGAACGCAATTGATGGCGAGCACATAGACGGGATGAAGGACGGATCGATTCTGGCCAACTCGGGACATTTCAACGACGAGATCAATATCTCGGCTCTCGATAGTAGGTCCGGCTCGCGCAAGCAGGTACGCGAATATGTCACCTGTTACCAACTGGGCGACGGTCGCCGGATCAACCTGCTGGCCGAAGGCAGGCTAGTGAATCTCGGGGCGGCAGAGGGACACCCCGCGGCGGTGATGGACATGAGCTTCGCCAACCAGGCGCTATCGGTGGAGCATTTGGTGAAAAACGGTGAGGGCCTTGCAGCCGAGGTACACGCAGTGCCCAAGGAGATCGATAGCGAGATAGCGCGGATCAAGTTGAGCTCAATGGGTGTAGAGATTGACACTTTGACCGAGGATCAGATGACTTACATAAGATCGTGGCAGAGCGGGACCTAGATGGAGCCGGCGTAATGATTGCAGGTCGGGGGTAGCTGGCAATGAGCAATATCAGTTTCATGAAGTCACCGAGCATGCTCTTCACGTCCGAGTCTGTGACGGAGGGACATCCGGACAAGTTGTGCGATCAGATATCGGACGGCGTGTTGGATGCGATCCTGTCTCAAGACCCTCAAGCGCGGGTAGCCTGTGAAACCGCAACAACCACTGGTTTGGTGATCGTAATGGGCGAGATTACCGCTGATTGCCAGGTTGAGGTCCCGACCATAGTCCGCGACATCATACGGAGTATCGGCTACACGGATTCTAGCTTTGGCCTTGATGCCAATTCGGTTGGCACGATCGTCTCATTAAAGGGACAATCGCCGGATATTGATTTGGGTGTTTCCTCGGCGCACGAGAAATCGGTAGATCGAAGCGACGATAGATTCGACGAGATCGGCGCCGGCGACCAGGGAATGATGATCGGCTTTGCCTGTGACGAAGATGAGGAGCTAATGCCATTGCCGATCGTGCTGGCTCATCGTATCTGTCGCGAACTGGCGAATGCCCGCAAATCCGGAACCTTGGAGTATCTCAGGCCGGATGGAAAGGCCCAAGTCACGGTGGAGTACCGCTATGGAAAGCCGGCTCGCATCGACACCGTGTTGGTATCAGCTCAGCATGATGCGGAGGTGGGGCACGATCAGATCAAGCGAGACGTAATCAATCACGTCGTGAAGAAGGTTGTGCAAAATGGGCTTCTCGACGAAAACACCCGCTTCTTGGTCAACCCGACAGGAAGATTCGTCGTGGGCGGTCCCATGGGGGATACTGGACTGACGGGACGCAAGATTATTGTCGATACCTACGGAGGGATGGCACGGCACGGCGGAGGCGCATTTTCGGGCAAGGACCCGACCAAAGTGGATCGGAGTAGCTCGTACGCGGCACGGCACGTGGCGAAGAACATTGTCGCTGCCGGATTGGCCAGGCGAGTCGAGGTACAACTGGCTTACGCGATCGGCGTGGCTAAGCCAATATCAACTATGGTCGAAACTTTCGGAACTGCGGTGGTGCCGGAGGAGCAGATAGTCAGACTGATTGAAGGCCACTTCGATCTCCGACCGGCAGCGATTATCGAGAACCTGAATCTGCGGAGGCCAATATATCAGGCAACCGCCTCCTACGGCCATTTCGGACGCAGCGATATCGACGCGCCTTGGGAAATAACCGACAAGGCCGACTTGCTCCGATCCGAAGCCGGGCTTTGAGCAAACTTTGCACAAACGACTTGGCTCGCCATACTATGGACTTGTTCCGTTGTCGATTGGCCAGTTCCCTTTGGCAATGATGTTTCCGATCGTGTACTGAGATTTCCAAACCACTCAAGGTCATTTTGAATCCGCAGACTTCCTTCCTGATTACAACTACCGATTTGCTCTTGACATCGTCAGATAGCATAGCGGGAGATGGGCGGCCTTCAGGATCGACTTCTTCTAGGAGCTCGTAATGAAAGTAGTTATTACCGGCGTTACCGGATTCGCCGGCAGTCACCTGGCTGAGTACGCTCTTACGCTGGGCGGCGTGGAAGTATTCGGCACTTACCGTTGGCGCAGTCGGATGGATCACCTTCAGGACCTGAATCGCGCCGGCAAACTCAACTTCATCTCGGAAGGCGTCGGTCATTCACTGGACACGGATACTCTCGGCAAGTCTATAAGCAGTAAGTCCAAGGCAGATGCATTGAATCTGGTGCCGGCGGATCTGAACGACCCTAACTCAATTGCGCGGGTGATCGGGGCGATTCGACCGGACAGGGTGTTTCACCTGGCAGCCCACAGCTTCGTGCCGACTTCCTGGACAGCGCCGGAAGAGACATTGCGAGTCAACGTTATCGGGCAAACCCACCTGCTCGAAGCGGTGGCGCAGGCGGGTCTAGACGCCCGGATTCACGTCGCCGGCTCTTCGGAGCAGTACGGGCAGGTGTATGAACACGAAACGCCGATCAAGGAGACTAATCCTCTTCGTCCGCTGAGCCCGTACGCCGTAAGCAAGGTGGCACAAGAAGTAATGGCTATCCAGTACCACAGGACATATGGCCTGCATACGGTAGTTACCCGGGGTTTCAATCATTCAGGTCCGCGGCGGGGAGAGTTCTTCGCGACTTCGACTTTTGCCAAGCAGATAGTCGAGATCGAGAAAGGCTTGCGGGCGCCGGTAGTCAACGTCGGCGACCTCACCACCCAGCGCGACTGGAGCGACGTGCGCGACGTTGTTCGGGCGTACTGGCTGGCGCTGGAGGCCGGCGTGGCCGGGGAAGTCTACAATGTCGGCTCTGGGACAGCGCGTAGCCTCCAGGAAATGCTTGACATCTTGCTGTCTCTGAGCGGACGCGAGGTTGCGGTCGAGCAAGACCCTTCCAGGATGCGCCCGTCGGACGTAAAGCTGCTGCATTGCGACTACGGCAAGTTCAACCAGGCGACCGGTTGGAAGCCGATGATACCTTTCGAGAAAACGATGGGCGATCTTCTGAACTACTGGCGCAGTTGCATTCCGTGATGGCGTCGCTGAGCGAGGTTCAGGACCAGCCAATCAGATTCGGGACGGACGGTTGGCGCGGCGTGATCGCGGATGACTATACATTTGCGAACGTTCGGAAATGCGCGCAAGCCACAGCTAGACTGGTGGAGGAGGCCGGCGGACAAAGGAAAGGCGTTGTGGTTGGCTACGACACGCGTTTCGGATCTGAACATTTCGCGGCGGCAGTGGCGGAAGTTCTGGCAGGCTACGACATCAAGGTGTACTTGTGCGATCGCGCCGTACCTACGCCGGTCGTCTCATTCGGCATCCTGGAAAAGGGCGCGCAATATGGCGTAATAATCACCGCGAGTCACAACCCGGCCATCTGGAACGGCTACAAGTTGCGCTCGGATTATGGTGGCGCGGCGGGGCCGGAGGTAATCGAGCGGCTTGAAGGTCACATTGAAGAGTCGAGTCAGCCAGGGGGCGAACAGTCGTCGCGAACTACGAATACCCCGCTTGAGGAAGCGATCGGAAAAGGGCTGATCGAGTACTATGATCCATCTCCAGGCTACCGGAGAAAGATCGCCCAGCTAGTGGACTTGCAACGTATAGAGGATAGCGGGCTCAAGGTGATCTTCGACCCTATGTACGGCGCAGGTATTGGCTGGCTGCCGGAGTTAATCGGAGGAGGAGACACTGAGGTTATCGAGATAAACGGAGAGCGAAATCCATTCTTCGGCGGGGTAAATCCCGAGCCGATCGCTCGCAACTTGCGGCAGCTTCAAGGAGAAGTCAGGAAGCAAGGCGCTTATATAGGGATAGCCACAGATGGCGACGCGGACCGCCTCGGCGTTTGCGACGAAAACGGCGAGTTTGTCGACCAGTTGCGAGTCTACAGCCTGCTGATGCTCTACATGCTAGAAGCGCGAAAACAACGAGGCCCGATTGTCAAGACGCTCTCCACCAGTTCGATGCTAGATAGACTGGGTGCTCTCTACGACATTCCCGTACACGAGACTGGCGTAGGGTTCAAATTCGTCGCCCCCAAGATGTTGGAAATCGATGCGATGATCGGAGGCGAAGAGAGCGGAGGATACGCGTTTCGAGGCCATTTGCCGGAGCGAGACGGGATTCTGGCCGGGATCTTCATTATCGACCTTTGTGTCAGGCTGATGCTAAGACCGTCCGAGTTGATCAAGTATTTGTTCAGTAAAGTGGGCCCCCACTACTACGACAGGATCGACAGTCATTTCGACGCGGGCCGCCGCCACGAGATTAGCGCCAATTTGCAGGAGGCACCGGTCGACGTAGTCGCCGGCCGGCGAGTAGTACGGTTTCAAACCGACGACGGTTTCAAATACCACCTCGAAGATGGTAGCTGGCTACTCATCCGCTTTAGCGGGACCGAGCCAATAATTAGGATCTACAGTGAGTCTTCAAGCCCAGAGCAAGTACAGGAAATCCTGGAAGCTGGCCGTCTCATGGTAGAGCTGCGGAAATAGAGGATGGATACGAAAGTCCGGGAACAGGGACCACAATTCAAGTCGTTTGACTACGCGCAGGTCAAATATTGGGTCGCATTTCGGCGCATCTCAGGTGTGGGTCACGTCAGGATGAGCCAGATATACGCTTACTTTGGCGACATTAGTTTGGCTTGGCGCGCGACATCACAAGAGTTGGCGGCCGCCGGTTTAGCCCCGCGGATGGTCAACCGCATCGTAGAACAGCGTCCGGGTATAGACCCCGACCGTGAGCTCCACACTATTCTAGAAGCGGGATTCGACGTCATCGTCCGGCATGACAGCCGATATCCGGTTAGATTGAAGGAAGTTGGCAATCCTCCATCGGTCTTGTTCGTGAGAGGCTCGTTGAAGCCTGAAGACGGCTTGGCGGTCGCGGTTGTCGGGACACGCAAGATGACGTCATACGGTCGCCATGCCACAAACATGATTGTCCGGGATCTAGCATCGGCCGGTGTAACCATCGTGAGTGGACTGGCCCGAGGCATTGATACCCAGGCCCACAATGCGGCTCTGAAGGGCAGCACTCGAACGATGGCAATAATGGGAAGTGGCCCCGACATCATATACCCGCCAGAGAATCGGGGATTGGCGGAACGGATCGCTGAGAACGGTGCTCTGGTCACCGACTTCCCAGTTGGCACTCAGCCGGAGGCGGGCAACTTCCCGGCCCGTAACGAGATCATCGCTGGGATCACCCTCGGAACTCTGGTGATTGAAGCCGACAGGCGTTCCGGAGCTTTGATAACCGCGAAGTCCGCCCTGCATATGGATCGAGAGGTGTTCGCCGTACCTGGCGCAATATCTTCACCGGGCAGTGCCGGTTGCAACTGGCTAATCCAACAGCAGGGCGCAAAGCTGGCCACGTCCGCTCAAGACATTTTGGACGAGTTGAATATAGAGCGAACTCAGAGGCAGGCCAACATTCGCCGCACGTTGCCGTTGAGCGAAGAAGCGACAAGAATACTTGCCGCATTGGCCGATGCGCCGGTACACATCGATGATCTTTGTCGAAACCTTGGCGTGCCGATTTCGGAAGTCAGCAGCCAGTTGATGATGTTGAAACTAGACGGGCTGGTGGAAGATTTGGGTGGTATGGTTTATGAAAAGATCTGAGTAGATTCGCTTCGGTCGCTAGCAAAAATATCAAATCCGTCCCATGTCGAACGGTCGTGGTAGTATCGTCTAACGACCAGGCTGGGAGCGTCTAGAGGTATAGATTGGCAGTAGGGAACTCAAAGAATCTAGTAATAGTGGAATCGCCCACCAAGGCGAGAACGGTAGGGAGGTTCCTAAGCAGGAGCTACAAAGTTGTCGCTTCAATGGGGCACATCCGGGACTTGCCGGAGAAACGACTTGGTGTGGATGTCGAGCAAGATTTCACGCCACAATACGTGATTCCCCAGAAGAAGCGAGAGATAGTTCGCAGCCTGAAGAGCGACGCAAAAGGTGCGAAGGCTGTATATCTGGCAACTGACCCCGATCGCGAAGGTGAGGCTATATCCTGGCACCTGATCAAGGCCCTCGGCCTTGATAACGGTCGCTTAGTCCGGCGCGTCGTCTTTCACGAGATCACTAAGAACGCGATCAAGGAGGCGTTTGAGCATCCACGTGAGCTCAATGCCAAGATGATAGATGCGCAGCAGGCCCGGCGAATCCTGGACCGGCTGGTAGGCTACAAGCTAAGTCCGCTACTGCGACGCAAGATCCAGCGCAAGGGACTGTCCGCCGGCCGGGTACAGTCGGTCGCGGTGAGGATGGTAGTGGATCGCGAGCGTGAGATAGAGGCATTTGAAATCACCGAGTTCTGGACAATAGACGCCGAGTTCGTCAAGAAGGACGAGTCCGGAGCGGACAAAACCAGTGTGTCGGCACGGTTAATGTCGGTCAACGGCAAGAAATCACAGCTAGGCAACGCAGCCGACGCCGAGACGGTGGTGCAACAGATGCGGGAGTCGGTCTATCACGTGGGCGACGTGGCGGTGAGGGAGGTTCGCCGGTCTCCGGCGGCGCCGTTCACTACCAGCACACTACAGCAAGAGGCCGCTCGTAAGCTGCGTTTCAGCGCTCGAAAGACGATGAGAACCGCACAGCAACTCTACGAAGGCATCAAGCTAAAGGGTGAGGGGGATGTTGGTCTCATCACGTACATGCGCACCGACTCTGTCAACATGGCGGGATCGGCCATAGCTCAGATACGCGGCTATATCGAAGAAAAGTTCGGGCAAGCGTTCCTGCCAAAAGCACCTCGGCGATTTCGCAAGAAATCGAAGTTGGCACAGGAAGCGCACGAGGCGATCCGGCCGACATCGGTGAATCGCGAGCCCGAAAGTATAAAACCCATGCTCACACGGGATCAATATCGACTCTATCGACTCATATGGCAACGAACGGTCGCAAGCCAGATGCAGTCAGCCCTGATCGAAAACACTACCGTCAAAATCCGCGGCGAGAATCCGAAGAAAGATCGTGTCGAGTTGAGGGCAAGAGGAAGTATCGTAAAGTTTCCCGGATTCATCAACCTCTATACCGAAGGTCGGGACGAGGTGGATGAGCAGGAAGAGAGCTCCAGAGCATTGCCGGACCTTTCGGCGAACGATAACATCAACCTCGTAGACATCAAGCCGGAGCAGCGGTTCACCCAGCCACCGCCGCGTCACACCGAGGCGACGTTGGTCAAGACACTAGAGGAAAACGGCATAGGGCGACCGAGTACCTATGCGCCAACAATCAGTACGATCCAGGACCGGGATTACGTAGAGCTTCAAGATCGCCGTTTCCACCCGACCAAGCTCGGCACCATCGTGACAGATCTCCTTGTAGAGCATTTCTCGAACATCGTCGATGTCGACTTTACCGCTGAAATGGAGGAAAAACTGGACCAAGTCGCTAGTGACACGGTCGACTGGTTGCAAATCCTGCACTCATTCTACGGTCCCTTTGCTTCAACCCTGCACGCCGCCGAACAATCCATTGCAAGAGTCGAGATTGAGCCGGAGATGGCCGGCGAGGACTGTGAGGTCTGCAGTAAACCGATGCTGATCAAGCATGGACGATTCGGCAAGTTCGTGGCATGCAGCGGCTTTCCAGAGTGCAAGAACTCCCGCTCGATAGTGGTAAAGACCGGTGTAGGATGTCCCAAATGCCAGCCGGGCGAGCTATTGGAGCGTAGAACCCGAAAGCGCAAGCTATTCTTCGGCTGCTCTGAGTATCCCAACTGCGATTTCGCAGTCTGGAATCGACCTATAGCGCAACCGTGCCCTGGCTGCGGCAACCTTTTGGTTGAGAATGGTCGCGATCGATACCGATGTCAGGAGTGCGGCCGCACCGTCAAATTGGCTGACAAGGGCGATCCCGTCGCGGCCGGCTAAACACTCAAATCACTAGTTCGGATAAGACGACAGGTGGACTTCGCTCGGCGGGTTTCTCGGCTGCAAGAACTCATCAGGCGGCGGGACGTGGACGTGTTGATAGTCACGGGACCTGGGAATCGAGTCTACTTGAGCGGCTTTGGGACGGTCGATCCCAGTTCAGCCGACTCAAATGGAATAATTCTGATCAGTCCCAATCGATGCACCTTCGTCACCAGCAACCTATACTTCGAAGCGGCGAAGAGCCAGATCAAACACATGAATGTTGTTCTTGCGCCCGGACGCTCTGACGAGATTCTGACCGATCTATTCGTGGATTGGGGGGTGAAAAGCGCCGGCTTCGAGTCAACCCATATGACCGTGAGTCAGTTAGGCGCACTGAGCAAAGCGGACCCTGCGACAGAATTCATCCCACTGGATGGGATTGTCGAGAAGCTGCGCGAGGTCAAAGATGAGCGTGAAATAGCCCGAATCAGAGCGGCGGTCAAGTTGACCGATCAAACCCTGGAATACGTGAAGGGCATCTTGCACCCCGGCTTTACCGAAAAGGAACTGGCTTGGCGGATTGAGCGCTATCTGCGCGAGCACGGAGCGGAAGGAATGGCATTCGCGCCGGCCGTGGCCTCCGGCCCGAACAGCGCCGTGCCGCATCACGAGCCCAGTGACCGCCCAATCAGATCTGGCGAGCCGATCTGGCTAGACTTTGGCGCCCGCCTTGACGGATACTGCGCTGACCTCACTCGGACCATGTGTATAGGGAATCCACCCACGCGTTTAAGAGAAACCGTTGAGCTAGTGGAACGGGCTTTGGAAGAAGCGGAGTCCAGAGTCAAGCCTGGCATTAGCGGCAAACAGGCAGATGCGATTGCCCGGGACCTATTCTCTGAGGCCGGGCACGGCGATGCCTTTATCCACAGCTTGGGACACGGTCTGGGGATCGAGATTCACGAGGCGCCGCGCCTTTCGAGATTCTTCGAAGATGAGTTGAAAGTTGGGGCAGCGATCACAATCGAGCCAGGCATCTATTTCCCTGGCTGGGGAGGTGTACGCATCGAGGATACTGTGCTTATCGAAGAAGACGGGATCGAGATCCTGACCACCGCTCGAAAAGACTGGATAATAAGCTGAGTGGATGTCCGATCAAACGCGAGAGTTCCACGTTATTTGCACGTGACCCTGCAGTGTTGAAGAAAGACGGGAGTGGATCGTGATAGAAGTAGGACAGCTCAGAAAAGGAATCACTATCGGTCTGGATGGCGAGCTATTGAATGTCATCGCATTCGAACACATCAAGATGGGCCGAGGTAGCGCCCTTGCACGGTTACGACTACGTAATGTGCGGTCCGGCGCCATTTTCGAGCGAACGTTCCAAGCGAGCGAAAAATTCCTTAGAGTCTTCGTGGAGCAACGAAGGGCGCAGTTTCTCTACAGAGAAGACAACCTGTATATATTCATGGATAGTGAGTCATTCGATCAGTACGTGATGTCGAGCGATCAGTTAGACGACTCGATCACATTCCTTAAAGACGGGCTGGAGGTCGAGCTGCGACTTCACGACGGCAATGCAATTGGTATCGAGATACCGATCAGTGTTGAGTTTGAGGTGGTAGAGGCCGATCCGGGGTTCAAAGGCAATACCGCAGCTAGCACCACCAAGCCAGCTATATTGGAGACCGGCTTGAAGATCAATGTCCCCCTTTTCGTCAACGTTGGGGACACAGTACTCGTCGACACCCGCAAGGGAGAATACATCGAGCGGGTCACCTAGGGAATGACAGAACAGTCAAGGTGGCCCGGCAGTCACGCAGAGCGTCAATGTTGAACTTGGTCACTGTAACCGAGGTCAGCGCCATGATCAGGGAGTTGGTCCAGAGCAGTCCCTATCTGGTCAACATCTGGGTGAGTGGTGAGGTTAGCAACTTCCGGCTCTCGCTCGCCGGGCACGCTTATCTGACGCTTCGAGACGCTGACGATCAGATTGCGTGCGTGCAGTTCCGAAGCCGGATGCGCAGAGCTAGCTATTTGCCTATTGATGGCGAAGCGGTCTTGGCTCACGGGTCGGTGGGAATCTACACTGCGCGCAGCCAGTACCAGTTGATCATAGACATGATCCAGCCGGCTGGCTCCGGCGAGCTTAAGATGCGGTTCGAGATGTTGAAGGCGCAGTTGGGATTGGAAGGTCTGTTCGAGGAGAATCGCAAGCGCTCCTTGCCGGCTTTCCCACGCCTCATCGGCATTGCCACATCGCCAACCGGCGCCGCCCTGCAGGACGCGCTGAAGGTGCTTGACCAACGCTATCCGCTCGCCAACGTAGTAGTGAGTCCGTGCTTGGTGCAAGGCGTGGAGGCGCCCAGGCAGATCCGGGACGCGCTGGAACGGCTGAACGATCTACAACCGCGGCCCGACGTGATAATGCTTGTTAGGGGAGGCGGCTCGGCCGAGGATCTAGACTGTTTCAACGACGAATCGGTTGCACGTGCCATCTTCGGCTCAAGAATTCCGGTCGTCAGCGGAGTCGGCCACGAGATCGATACGACTATAGCCGATCTTGTGGCTGACTCTAGAGCGCCGACGCCTTCGGTCGCTGCTGAGATGGTGACACCGGACGTGAGTGATTTGCATATGTCGGTCGCGAATCTCCGTGGTAGCATCGAACACTACTTTGCCGAGACGTTGAACGAAGATAGGACCGCGCTGCGAGATTTGCTGCACAGACTCCAGTTGCAAGCGCCATCACGCCAGGTAGGGATGCTAAGACAGCGCATAGATGAGCTGGCCGATAGAGCCGGGCGGGCGATCATCCACGCGTTATCAGGCGAGCGCCAACAGATGTCTACGATTATCGATCAACTCAATACCCTGAACCCATCAAATGTGTTGGAGCGCGGCTACTCCTATTGCCGGAATGAGACCACCGGGCAATTCGTAAGGCGTGCAGACCAAGTATCAGCCGGCGACGATCTTGCGGTGCGATTCTCGGTCGGCCAAGTCAAGGCAAGAGCCGAGAAAGTGATGGTTGCGAATGAGTGACGAACTGACTACAGGCAATCAGGAAAACAGCTTTGAGGATATGCTCAAAAGGCTGCAAGAAACAGTTGCAGAATTGGAAGCAGGTGGGATCGAGCTGGAAAGATCGATCGAGCTCTATAAATTGGGTATGGAACTGGCGAAGCGTTGCGAGAAACTACTGTCGGAGGCAGAACTGACAGTGAGGACGATTACCGACTCTTCATTGCCCGAAGACGACGAAGATTCCGGTCTTTAGCTAAGGAGACCCAACACCGACGGCAGTCGCCGGCAGGAATCCTAGGTTCTCCGGCGGCCACCACGAAAGCCAAGCTCGACCTACTACGAAACTGTCAGGCACCAGACCCCAAACGTGAGAATCGGAGCTGTTGTTGCGATTGTCGCCCAGGACGTAGAAGTAACCGGAAGGCACCTCTCGAGGCGGTGATTCGTACCTGGGTTCATCAAAGAGGTAATCTTCTTCCAAGGGCATTCCGTTCAGAATGACACGTCCATCCACGATCTCGACGGTGTCGCCCGGAATGCCGATGACCCGTTTGATGTAGGCCTTGTTGGGATCTCGCGGATATTGAAAGACGATTACGTCGCCACGCTGCGGCGGAGCGAATAGGTAGACAGTGTCGCCGTCGCCTGCAGGCTCACTGGCATCAGAGAATACCGTATTGATAAGATCCCGGTCTATTCGCCAGTAGCCGATCTTATTGATGAGAATGAACTGGCCGTTACTCAGGGTAGGCTCCATACTGCGACCTTCTACCCGGAAATTCTCCGCTGAAGCTCGCACCAGCAAGAAAATGACGACCGTGAGTATGATAGTTTCGGCGATATCGCGCCATTTTAGCCGCATTATTGAGTAAACTTCCTGGGGTCGACAGAGGTCGGACTTGTTCAATCACCCGATTCATAAATTATAGCTTATGTATTCGCACGTCCATTTGATTTGTGGTACAACTGACTGAGGCTCTGAATCGACCAAATCTAACGTGGTCGCGCGCACGTCGCAACGTTAGACGGCCCGTGTGCTGCTAGCTTCGGAGCGAGACACTCGATTCAGAGGCAGCGTACGTAAAATTACAATCAGGATGGCTGGTAATCAAATGGAAGAGGATCTCCCCCGATTTTACACAGACGTAGAATGGTACGAACGAAACGACCGTTCGTTTACCGCGTTCGCACAGACCAGAATGTGCAAGTCTTGTCAAAGTAAGATAGGCGCCGAAACCCAAGAGCGCGTGCCGACATTTGATAACAAGACAGGGCAGGTTATCTATGAGCTTCACACTGTCAAATACGGGCAAAATCCGATGCAGTCGATCCGCAACTGCTGCTCGAAGGAGCGAGACTACATTACGATAGAAACTCCAACAGCCGAGGTGATATTCCGCGCATTCTTGGCGAGTAATAACCAACCCAGCGACGTGGAAACCATACGCGACATGCTCTCGACCTATATCCCTTTGAGCGAGCGGCCCCACGGTTATGACGCCTCAGTGATCGAACGGATTCTTCGCAATGACGAATACTATGGATTCAGCGAGTTTGGGCGGCTTGAGGAGTTGACCCAGAGCGGATAGTCGCTGGCTCAGGCTTCGGCCAGCGCGCTGCCGCTCTTGAAACAGGCAAGACTAACGCCGCGACGCGGGAGGCTACGCTGAGTAATCGCTTGGAAGTGGTTGAGGGCGACATTACCAAACGCCGAGTTGACGCAATAGTCAATGCGGCCAACACTTTCTTGCTAGGTGGCGGGGGCGTCGATGGCGCCATCCATCGAGCGGCCGGACCGGAGTTGCTAGCGGAAACTCAACGGCTCGGCGGATGCCCAATCGGACAGGCTCGCATCACCAATGGGTACGGGCTGCCGGCACGCTGGGTCATTCACACGGTCGGTCCAATATGGCGCGGAGGCACAGAAGGCGAGGACGAGGCACTCGCACGCTGTTACCGCAACTGTCTAGCCTTCGCAGAGCCATATGGCTTAAGTTCAATCGCTTTCCCTTCAATCAGCACCGGCGCGTATGGGTTTCCGCTTGAACGAGCGACCAGAATCTCAGTATCTGAAGTTGCGAGATTCCTGAAGAGCAAGTCGACGCTGGTAAAGATCGAATTCGTTTGCTTCGGCATTCAAGCAAATGAGGTTTGTCAATCGGTGACGCAAGAGATCTTTGGCGCCTAGGCAGTCCCTCGACGATATGTCCTAAACTGATCGGCCACTACGTCAGGCGCCTAGGCGAAGGGAACCATCGACGGAAAAACGATTCTGCCACCGGCTAGGACCTCGGTAGACCGGGTGTATAATCCACGCAATCAACCGCATCAACCAAGTTGCACATCGCTTCGAGTAAGAGCGCACATCAACCATGTACCTGAACAAGCTGCTATACGAACGAGTTTCTCTTGATCGGCCCGTCATCGTCGGGTTGGTAGGCGCCGGCCGGTTCGGAACTACCGTTGCCGCTCAACTAGGTCAGATGAGCGGCGTCCGTCTTGCGGTTATTTGTGATCTACGGAAGATAAACGCGCTTGCCGCGTTGAGAGCTGGTGGAGCTGACTCGACCATCATCCACAGCAACGATCCTTCAGTGGTAGCCGCAGCGGTCTCAGAGAGCCGGCCGGTCTGGACAACGGAGATTGACGCCCTCGCGCAATCGCCGGTTGAGGTGGTAGTCGAGGCCACCGGAGATGCGGTCGTCGCCGTTCGGACGGCCCTGGCGGCGATCAGAAACAAGAAACACATCGTGATGGTCACTGTCGAGGCGGACGTCACGGTCGGTCCACTCCTCAACATGAAGGCCAGAGAGGCGGGCGTCGTCTACACGCTGGCCGATGGAGATCAACCAATTTGTACAAACCGTCTCGTGGATTGGGCGCGTTGTCTCGGGTACCGAGTTGTCGCCGCAGGCCGCGGCACGCGTTACTATCCCAGTGACGGGGTCGGCCGGCCGGACGAAGCGTTCGCCCGCTATGGCTACGATGACGACCTCGTACAGCGCCGGCGCCTGAACGCCCAGATGTACAACTCATTCCGCGACGGGTCCAAGGCACAAATCGAGATGACAGCGCTCGCGAATATGACCGGACTGGTGCCAGATAGGCGCGGCATGCATGAACCTTCCGCCGGGATAGGTGACCTCGCCCGGATCTTCGCTCTCGAAGAAGACGGAGGCATTTTGAGCCAAACTGGCGTCGTAGACCTAGCGAACGCCGTTGGGAGCGATGAGAACGCTCTGCTGCCAGATCAAATCGCGACCGGCGTATGGATCGTCATCGGTATCGAAGATCCACTGTTGCGAGAGGATGTAGGCTTTTACGGACTCCCAGTTTCAACTCACGGGAAATATGCCGCCTACTACCGGACATTCCATCTATGCGGCATAGAGACGCCCTTGTCGATCCTGGAAGCGGCGTTACTAGAAACTCCTTCAGGCAGCCCGGCATGGCCACCGGTCGCCGATGTGATTACGGTCGCCAAACGTAAGTTGGAGCCGGGGGAGATTTTGGATGGTTCCGGGGGCAGCGCAGTGCGAGGATTGATCGAGTGCTACGAGACCTCGTTGGCAGGCGATCTTCTGCCGCTATGTATGTCTGCTGGCGCCAGGTTGAACCAGCCGGCCGAACCACGCCAGCCGATCACCTTCGACATGGTGGATATCGACGAGACTTCCCCGCTCGCCCAATTGCGGCGTGAGCAGGACAAAACGTTCGAGCGGGCGCAAAGCATTGGCACCACGACCTCGACAACTGGGTAGTATTGGCCAATAGTTGTTCTGGAGCTCTTCGACATAGTCCGCAGAGTCTAGAGCGGCTCTTATCGTAATAAACCGACACCAGTTGGCGCATCTAGCTGTCTCGGGCGACTGCATTAGTGGTGTGCACTTTGGCCCTCTAACTGCGGTGACTTGGGCGACGTCGTTCACGGCCGGCCAGCGGGTCACCAGTTGATCGTCGCTGCTCGTTGAAGCAGCATTCGGAACAGTGAGTCGCAACGGCAATACTCCATGGGTATCAATGGCTTCGGACGGAATGGGGCTATAATGGACCGCAAATACGATTTTGGGAGTCCTAGTTTGAAACAGACCAACGTCTCCTTACGAGGCGACATGTTCAATGCTGAAATCCTGGAGATCGGACGTGGTGACCCGGTCCTTTTCCTCCACGGTATTTGGGACCGCGGACCAAATGAGTTTTTGGAGACGATGTCAAATCGCTTCAAAATCACGGTCCCAAGTCATCCAGGGTTTGGAGAGTCTACCGGTGAAGACGATTTGGCGGATTTTCACGACCTGGTCTATTACTACTTGGACCTCCTAGACGAAATCGGACTGCGGGGGATACCGCTGATTGGACACTCACTTGGAGGCATGATAGCCGCAGAATTGGCCGCGGTTCAGCCGGATCGATTCACAAAGCTTGTGTTGATTGCACCTCTTGGGTTGTGGAACCAAGCTCGTCCAACAATCGATTTTTTCGCGGTGTCACAACCAGAGCTCGCGAGCGCCCTTTATAGCAGTTCCGAGTTGCAGGAATCCTATGATGTCGAACCCGAAGATGAGCAATCCAGAATCGATTACACGCTCGATAAAGCAAAGTCACTAGCCGCGGCAGCGAGGTTCCTCTGGCCCATTCCTAATCGGGGACTGCACAAGCGAATTCACCGCATCACCGCGCCTACACTCTTGGTTTGGGGGGAGAGCGACGGGATCGTGCCCATCCATTACGGCCGCTATTTCGAGGAAAAAATCCCCGGCGCGTCTATAGAGGTCATCAAAGATGCCGCGCACTTGGTCCACCTAGAACAGCGTGTCAAGGTGGGCGAGCTTGTAGCCGAGTTCATTGGCTGAGTGCCGGCTGACGTGTTGCCTTCGTAAGGGACCCTCGCGACGCAAACGGCGGACTGCTCAAGACGGTGCACTTTTTGCCTCTGGTGTCGGCAGGTACGTGTGTCGCGAAGGCCTTTGAATTGCCTCGATATTCGACTCTATTTGCCGGCGTAGCGAAGCCGGCCCCCAATCCCGCTTCCAAGAGAACATTCTCGCGTATTGTAGTTCGAGAACGTCTGCACCTGCAACGGCCTAGAACTCTTTGTCCCGCCACCCGGAGGACCCAAGCTGAACGGCCACTATTCAATGATTGACGGATCAAGGTGTACATAGTAGACTACGTTGCCGATATCTATTTGTTTCCTCATCTTGGTTGGTCAGCAAAGAAGTCCGCCTGCAACTCTTAGTGGCTGCTCAGAATTAGGTAGTTGTTGTCGTATCGTGTGATTGAGCAACATGGACCGTCAAAGGCGCCAGAGACGCCAATGCGGTATGTGTCCAACCTAGACTTGACTGAACGCTATCCGAGACCGCATCTTGTAGAGGTTTATGCCTGAATATGTCACCTTTGCCTTCTCCCGAAGAACGACGCAAACGGCTTTCCAGGTCAGGGTTGCCGGAGTTCAACTTCCGGAATAGCATTGGCGGCAACTCCAGCCAAAAGGCAAGGGGCAAATCTTCCAACCCGAAGGGAAAGGTGCTGAGTCAAGAGCGCGTCCGGCGATTTCGTCGAACCAAGGCCTCTGGAGATGGACCAAGCAGCGCGCGCGGTACGCTCTAGAATTCCTCGAGGTACCTTTCCAGCTCCCATGGACTCACGCTAGCTCGGTACTCATCCCACTCTATCCGTTTCGCTTCCAGAAAGCGGTCAAAAATGTGCGGTCCGAGCGCATTCTGTACAACTTCGTCCTGACAAAGAGCGGCCAATGCCTCGTTCAGTGAAGACGGGAGCAGTTCGATCCGATGCCTGCTGCGCTCGGCCTCGTCGAAGCTATACAAGTTTTCTTCCACAGGTTCCGGCAAGAGAAGCCCTTGCTCAATGCCATCAAGACCGCAATGCAACATCACGCTGAACGCTAAGTAGGGATTACAGCTGGGGTCTGGCGAACGCAACTCGACTCGCGTGGAATCCGTATGTCCCGGTGAGATTCGGGGAACTCGGATTAGTGCGGACCGGTTGACCCTTGCCCAACTGACGTAGATCGGAGCTTCGAAGTCTGGTACCAAACGCTTGTAGGAGTTAACGAGCGGTGCCAACACGCCGGTAGATGCCCGGGCGTGCGAAAGCTGACCGGCGATAAACTGCCGCGCTACCTCTGAAATACCGTATTCGTCCGAAGGATCGCTGAACGCGTTATTCCCGTTGGAATCAAATAGCAACTGGTGACAGTGCATGCCGGACCCATTGATGCCATAGATTGGTTTGGGCATGAATGTTGCGTGCAAGCCATGATTCTGAACAATTGCCTTCAGCGTATATTTGAAGGTCACGGCGTTATCGGCGGTGGCAAGAGCGTCATCGTATTCAAAATCAATCTCGTGCTGTCCGGCCGCAACTTCGTGGTGACTCATTTCGACATTGATGCCCATCGACTGCAATGCGTCCACGGTCTCTTTGCGGATTTGGTAAGCCAGGTCGGTCGAATAATCGAAATATCCGCCGCGATCGTGGGGTAATGCGGCTATCTGTCCGCGTTCGTCTCGACGAAAGAGGAAAAACTCTAGCTCTGGACCAACCACAAATCGGAAGCCCATAGCCTTCGCTCGGTCGAGAGCATTCTGGAGTACCACCCTCGGATCGCCCTGAAATGGTTCTCCGTTCGGAGTGTGTACCCAACAGATGACTCGTGCGGTTGTGTACGGCTCTTGCTCCCAGGGTATGACGGCGAATGTACGAAGATCGGGCATCAAGTACATGTCGCTCTCAGCGACGCGAGCGAACCCCTCGATTGACGATCCATCGAACCATTTTCCGCGATCAATTGCGTCGGCAAACTGCTCGATGGGGATTGTTACACTCTTTACCAATCCGACAACGTCGGTGAATTGTAAGTTGATGAAGCGCACGCGCTCGCGCTCCGCTGTAGCCAGGATCTGGCTAGAAATAGCGACGTTTTCTTGGCTAGCCGACTGCACTTAGTATCCGCCCTCGCTGGGATATTTGCCTTACCTAGTGATCATTTGATTTAGCGCGCCACTCACGCATTCGGACAATAGTTTCCTCTGGAATCCACACGTCACCTAGTGTCCGATCCTGTCCCGGAAGACCATGAAAGTCGGTTCCTCCAGTTTTGATTAGGTCATAGCGACGCGCCAGCTCTATGAACCGGCGCTGCAACGACTCTGATAGATCTGGATAATAGACTTCGATCCCCTCAAGACCTTGGCTGACCAGTTGTCCCACATAACCTTCGATATCGAAGGAGCGGCGGTCCTCCGGTGTTTCGCTCAACAAGTACTGGGGATGAGCTAGAGAAGCAAACCCGCCGGCCTCTCTGATGAGGCCCACGGTTTCGGCCGGCGTCAATTTTTCCCGGTCGACGTGAGCAGGTCCGCCATTTCCTATGAAGTTGTCAAATGCTTCCTTTATGGAATTGATATAGCCATTTTCAAGCATTGCGCTTGCGATATGAGGGCGGCCGACAGAGCCTTCGCCGGCGATCTCCTGCACGCGACTCCAACTGATTGTCATTCCGAGCTCGTTGAGACGATCTACCATTTTTCGTCCCCGATCCAAGCGTGAGTGTCGCAGAGTAACGAGCGTATCCTGTAAGTTGTCGTTCTTGGGGTTGACGAAATAGCCCAAGACATGAATGTCCACCGAGAATTCGTCTGCGCTGAGCTCAATGGCGTCCCAGACCTCCAAGCCCCGACCCTCCGCCGCTTTCTTGCAAGGAAGGACGCCGGCCGTAGTATCGTGGTCTGCTACGGCAAGCACTCGTACGCCCCGTTCCAAGGCCAGATCTACTAGTTGCTCGGGGTTAAGAGCTCCATCCGAAGCGTCGGTGTGGGCGTGGAGGTCGTAGCGGGCCACCTTTCAGTCCTGCTCTCCTGAAATCCGTCTGGATTCTATGACGAGTTTGACCGCCGTGCGTTCCTCGTGACCGATTGTAACGTCAGTAAACGCCGGCAGACAGACGATGTCTACGCCGCCGGGCGCAAGATATCCGCGTGCGATGGCAATTGCCTTGACCGCCTGGTTGACGGCGCTTGCACCGATAGCCTGCATTTCGACGTAGCCACTTTCTCTGATGACTCCTGCAATCGCACCAGCCACCGCACTCGGTCTCGACTTCGACGATACCTTCAAGATTTCAGTTTTCACAACACTTGCCTCGTGGTCAAGTTCGGCCCGGGTCGCAATAGTAAACGAGCTTGGGCACATGTAGTCTGTCAGCTAAGCGTAAATTCCCAGCAGGAACCTTCTGCTAGCTAACGAGCATAGTCGACCGCTCTGGTCTCGCGCATAACCGTTATTTTAATCTGCCCAGGATACTCGAGTGTCTCTTCAATCTTCCGACCGATATCACGGGCCATGCGCACGGCAGACAAGTCGTCGATCTGGTCCGGCTCAACTATGATACGGACCTCTCGTCCGGCTTGGATTGCGAATGACTTGTTGACACCATCAAACGAGTTCGCGACGGTTTCGAGTGCTTCAAGACGCTTGACGTAATTCTCCACCGTTTCGCGCCTTGCGCCGGGACGAGCACCACTGATTGCGTCCGCAACTTGGACGATAATTGCCTCAAGCGACTGGGGCTCCTCCAACTCATCGTGATGGTTACCCACAGCCGCGATTATCTTGGGCGAACGAACGTAGCGCTGAAGGAAGTCGGCGCCAATTATCGCGTGTGGACCTTCGACTTCTTGACTGAGGGCTTTGCCTAAATCGTGCAGCAGCCCGCTAGCGCGCGCAACCGTCACGTCCGCCCCGATCTCCGAGGCAACTACGGAGCAGATATGCGCAACTTCGACGGAATGATACAGAATGTTTTGGCCGTAGCTCGTCCGGAACCGTAGCCGGCCCAGCATCCTCAGAACTTCGGCGTGGAGTCCATGGACCCCTGCCCTTACGGCTGCCGCGTCGCCTTCTTCCCGAATTGTCCGATCCACGTCTTCTTGGGCGCTACGGACGACGTCTTCGATGCGGGCCGGATGAATTCGCCCATCAGACACCAGCCGCTGCATCGCGATGCGCGCTATTTCCCGCCGTATCGGATCGAACGCCGACAGCGTAACCGCGCTGGGAGTATCGTCGATTATTACATCGACGCCGGTCAGTCCTTCCATCGCCCGGATGTTCCGGCCTTCGCGACCAATAATCCGGCCTTTCATCTCTTCATTAGGTAGGGGCACGACTGAGACTGTCGATTCAGCAACCAGATCGGCAGTGCACCGTTGGACCGAAAGCAACACGATCTTGCGCGCTAGCGCGTCAGATTCCTCTTTTGCCCGCTGCTGGGCCTCACGCACAAGGCGGTTCGCATCAATGCGAACCTCAGAGTCCACCTCTTCCAGCATTTGTTCCTTCGCTTCGGCCACAGAGAGGTGTGAAATTCGCTCAAGCTCGGTAATTCGCTGGTTCTTGAGCGCGGATAGCTCGCCTTTGCTTTGCGCCTCCAAGCTCTGGAGATTTTGACGCAAGGCTTCATTCTCTTGCTCACGTCTGGCTAAAGTGCGTTCTAGTCGGTCAGCGGTCTCAATGCGTCGGTCTAGTGCTTCTTCTCGCTGCTGGACCCGTCGTTCCTGGCCACGTATCTCAGATCGCCTGTCGCGCAGTTCCTGTTCAGCCTCGGTCTTGATGCTAAGGGCCTCATCCCTGGCTTCAAGTACCAATTCGCGCTGCTGTTGTCGTGCCTCGTCGAGAATATGTTCTGCGTCGAGTCGAGCGCTCCTCTCGTCTAAGGTAATGCGCCTAGACTTAACAAAATAGCCGCCGGCGTACGCAGCGGCCCCTACTACCAGGATCGCAAGAATCAGCAGCGGCACCAGCCCAATCATGGTATCGGGCATGTGAATCCTCTTTTCACTACAAATCGAAAGATCGATGGGGCTAGATGCGGTGCCGCCCAGCCTTTAGGTAATCATACGTACCGGGAAGAAACGATGTCAATCGCGCTAACGGGTCAATCGTAGCGCCACTGGCGCGGCATCGACGATTCCGTCTGATCCATCAGGGGGATGAATCAGAGCAGACGCGTCTACCCTTTTTCTATGAACTGGTACATTACGCCGCGACTTGTAGATGCCTGTGTCCAAGTGTGCTGGTCGTTTCCTAGGCGCGTCGGTTCGGGCGAGGTAGGACGAACTCCCAACTTCTCGAGGGATGTCAACGCCTCTTGCAGGTTCTCCACTTGGATGGCTACGTGCTCGA
Source organism: Chloroflexota bacterium (assembly GCA_965220775.1). Classification (GTDB taxonomy): domain Bacteria; phylum Chloroflexota; class UBA6077; order FW602-bin22; family JBCLEL01. Next base: position 1,343,048 of record OZ244845.1, on the reverse strand, counting down.
CTCGAGCTTGGTTACCGTCTCCCAGTCGTTCCTTTCGGCTCTCCGGGTCAGTAACTTCGACCAGCTCAATTTGTGCCTCACCACACTGGAAGAAGGCCGCCTTCACCCCGCGTTCTGGAAGATCCAGCTCGCGGTCCAACTGAAGTCCGAAGGCCGCAGTAACGAATCCCTTGGCTTCCTCAAGGTCATCGACAATTATTCCTACGTGATCGAGTCGCTTAAACATAATGCAACTCCTTTCAAGAATCTGATCTAACGATGCTATATTCCGCGCTTGATGTCATTATAATCAATGGTCGAACTTCGTAGACGTTGGTTCGACAGTGCTGACCTCGCCGGACGGATTGTCTCATCGTCGCGCACGCTGCGAATTGTCCCCACAATGGGGTTTGACAATGTGCTCAAGCACACAACTACGATTTACCCAGCCGGCGGGCTATAGAACCGGAAAGCGCTTGATTCTTCCGTCAACGTGGAACGTTCGCAAGTGATGGTGGATATTTTTGAGCAGGCAATCTATTCGAAACCGAGGCCTTTCAATTTCGATTCTGGCCGGCGGACGAAGCTCACGCATGGGACAGAACAAGGCGCTTATGCGTCTGCCCAGCGGACGTACGATGCTAGAAGAGATCGTGGATCGCCTTTCGTCGTTGACGAGCGATATGATTGTAGTGGCGGACGATGCGGCGCCGTACGCCTCGCTTGGGCTTCGGATAGTGCCGGATCGAATAGCAGGCGCCGGAGCTTTGGGGGGAGTCTACAGCGCAATTTTCGCGGCGCAAAATGATCACTGTCTCGTCGTCGCCTGCGATATGCCGTTCGTCTCTCCAGCCGTCGTGGAGTTGCTGTCCTCGGAGCAAGATGGTTGCGACGTGGTAATTTGCCAGCTTTATGGCGGTGAGTTCGAGCCCATGCAAGCTATCTATAGCAAAGGATGCCAAGCCGCTATAGAAGAATCCCTGGCGCAAAGGCGTCGTCGCGTGATCAGCTTTTTTGATGCAGTAAGAGTGTGTCCAGTTAGTGAGTCCACGATACGATCCGTCGATCCCAACATGAACAGCTTCGTGAACATCAACACGCCAGCGGAGTTTAGTCGTTACACTGAAGGGTGTATTCGATCGCTTGATGAGTTCGGATCGACGGATGTCGATCAGGTCCAAAGCGATTGATGGTGGCGAACCGGGCTAAGTTAACAAGATAGAAGGACTCAGACTACGACTACGTACTCGGTGATCCATTCCCTTGGATCGGTGCCGTCAACATAGCGTCCGCGAGACTGCCGGCCGGCATTGGTTCACGGCCTGGTGGTACCCGGACGAGTGCATTAGCGCCGATCATAGACATAATCCTGCTGGACACCTGACGGCCGGTCGAGTAGGCGGTTAGTTCGCCCTCGACCCATCTGACTATCGCCCGTTGATAATCGGTTCGATCAAGAGTTGGTGTTAATTCTTCTTTCAGCTTCACCCTGACCCAGGGCCGATCAGGCTCCAAGCGGCCTTGCATTCTCAAGAGAGTCGGGCGGACGAATACCTCAAACGTGACCAACGATGAAACCGGGAATCCGGGCAGGCCAAAGGCGAGCTTACCCGAGTCAAAGGTGGCAAATGTTAGAGGCTTGCCCGGCCGGACCGACACTCGTCCAAAGTGGACGGTTCCCAATTGCTCGAATATTGGTTTGATCAAATCGCGACTGCCAACGGAGACACCGCCGGAGGTCAGCAGCACGTCGGCCGCTTCGAGAGCCTCCTCGATCCGGCGCCTCTGTTCCGATTCATCGTCTCTTACGGCACCAAATGACAGCGGAATTCCACCCGCATCGGTCACGCTCGCGAGCAGAGCGTAGCGGTTGCTGTCGCGGATACTTCCCGGACCCAAGGGATCGTGGGGTTCTACGAGCTCGTCTCCTGTCGATAGGACCGCGACGACCGGTCGGCGGTACACTGATACGCGCGACCGCCCCACAGTTGCGAGCAACCCAATTTCCGCCGAACCAAGGAGCATGTGCTTAGCCAATACGTTCTGATTAGCCTGGAGGTCAATTCCACGAGGGAGAATTCCGTCGCCGGGACTTGGAGATTCCGTGGTCTGGATGTAATCGCCGTTTACAACTACGTGCTCGACCATCGCAACAGCGTCCGCATTTTGCGGTAAAGGGGCGCCGGTCATTATGCGGAGGGCCTCGCCATTTCGAAGCGATGATTTGCCGGAGTGTCCGGCGCTCACCTCGCCTATCACTCGGCGTTGCATCAGCCCGTCAGCCGCAATTATGGCATACCCATCTACGGTCGTCGTCGCGAATGGGGGCATCTGAATGTCCGCCACAACGTCTTCGGCCAGTGTTCGACCCTCGGCCTCATAGAGGCTAATTTCCTCTATGCCAAGGGAGGGTGTGTGTAATGAAATGATTCGTTGAGCTTCTGCTACCGGGATAATCGCATAGCGCGAAGCCTGCATCTTTACCATCCGATAATCCTCGATGACGCCGATTTAGGGCACTATGCGACAAATCCCGCTAGCTATGTGCCATAACTCTGAACTTGTGATAGCCCGAGGCGCCATCGGGATAAGATCCGATGTCGTCCGCCGTTTGGACTTGCCCGTTGCCATCAGTGGCTCGAACCCAAACATAAAGCGGCGAGCCATCAGCCGGGAGCTCAATTGGAGCTTGCCAGAGCGACCAAGCATACGGACCGATCGCCGGTTTCACGTTGGCGGGAGTCCATGACGCGCCCTCGTCAGTGCTGATCTCTACGGTATTTATTTGGCGATCGCCTGCGAACGCGACGCCGGCCGCCACTTGACTGCCCGATTCAAGCATTGCGTCAGAGGTCGGACCGTCGACCCGGGACATCGTGTTGACTGGAGCGGGATCGCTCCAACCTTGTTTCTGCCAATAACCCAGGAAGTCTTCACTCACCAATTCGATCCTGGTGATCCACTTCACGTTCTTCATCCCAAATATGCCGGGAACAAGTAGGCGAAGTGGGAATCCGTGAGTATCGTTCAGTTGTTCGCCGTTCATCTCGTAGGCCAGTAGGTTAGCCGAGCGCATGGCGACGTCAAAAGTAATGCTGTCGGCATATCCGTCGGCTGCGTGAAACACCACCTTGGTGACGCCGGATTGCGGCTTGGCCTGTTCCAGCAAGGGCTTGAGGCGGGCGCCAAGCCAATGAGCGTTGCCTATCAGGTCGCCGCCAACGTCGTTGCTGATGCACATCAGCGTGTTGTACTGCTCATCGCTTGCTAGGTTCTTGAATTCGTCATATGTAAAGCTGAGTGGATTATCGACAAGACCTTCTACGGTCAAGCTCCATCCGTCTACATCCACTACTGGATCGACAAAGTTCTTCGAAACAAAATAGAACTCGTCTGTGGGGGTGATTTCAGGTGACAGGTAGCTGATATTGCTCCAAGGGTCCTCGCCGCTTGTAGTCTCAGTATCGACCTCAGGCGGGCGTTCAGAAGTCGTCCTAGCGGTGATGGGAGCAGACTTGGCCAAGATAGTCGACCAGTAGTATCCGCCAACGGCCAGCGAACCGCTCAAACCGAGCAAACCAGTCACCATCATCCGCCTACTGAATGGCCGGCCAATCCCGGATGTGGCCTCGGCCGGCGTGGTTCGACCTGCAAGTGCGAATACGCTCACGAACGCCGCCGCTGCGATCGCGCTAAGAATCAGCTCCGCAGCTGTCGAGCCGGGCCTGACAATCAACATGTCTAACGCGAACAACAAGACCGCCGTTATGCCGAAGATCAAACCGGTTCGCTGTGATGTGCCGATGGTGCCTGTAGCTTGGTACACAGCGCCCAGAACGATTGAGGCCACGTAAACCCCGACGATGAGACCTATTAGAAGCACAGGCTTGGCGGAATAGAGGAGGTTGTCGAGCAGGAACGAAAACAGGGTCGCAGGCATAATGGTCGTCAGTCGTTCGGCTACGCCTTCGATCGCCGAAGTCCTGTCGAGTGCCAAAAAACCGACACCTTCGATGAGAAGAAAAACAGTGCCGGCGACTAGCCCACGCTCGATTGGTGCGAGCTTATTCGCGCTAAGATTATCTATTAACGATGTCATGCGTACCTCCCTATGCCAATGTGGATATTACCCTCGATATCTTCACCATATCCCAAGCACATCTTTGGCGTAGTCACTCGCCATCGTCTGTGGATCCCAAGGAGGATCCCAAACGATTCGAGTTTGGCAGGACTTGACATCGCCAAGAGACTCCACCGCCGTCTTAACCCCCTCCTCGAGCATCGGCCCAACCGGACAGAAGGGACTGGTAAGGGTCATCTCAACTTCCACGCTGCCATTTTCTTGAACGCTAGCCGAGTAGATTAAACCCAGGTCAACGATGCTGAGACCGATTTCAGGATCTTCAACCGGTCGGATGGCTTCGAATACTTCTTCTGTGCTGGGCATTGAACGTACTCCCGGAGACACAACTCGTACCGCCGCGTGGCGATTCTATTATATCTACGCTACCACTGTGTTCGGCCAAGCGCCAGAGTTCCCGACCTCTGTATTTTGCGGAGTGTGCCAGCTTCTGAGAGTCCATCAACGCTCCTTTCGTGTGCACCGCGAGCTCCCCGAACTCCGGCGGCACACGTACGAAGCCAGCGTCCCTTTCTGCCGCCGAGATTCTCGGTAACGAGTCAGGGTCCTAGCTGCGGTGGCTCCAACGATCTAAATGCCACGCGCCTCTACGTTGGCGTATATCCGGCGTAAATGGGGTCTCAGGTAGCTGGCTTTGCTGTGCCCGAGTTTTGACGATAGATCCGGTTAATGCGACGGATCAAAGCTTCATGATGCCCGCCTTCCGTCGGATAGAATTAAAGCGGCGGTCCTCGCTGGCTTTTTGCCGGCGATATCTGCGCGCGTCAGCGTCGGACACCGCCCGGCCTGGAACGGCGGGTTGGAGAGGCAGGTGCCTAAGTTGCTGTTGGCATTTGAGATCAGCAATACGACAATTACGATTGGAGCCTACCGGGGCAGTTCATTGGTCGCGGACTGGCGGCTGGCGACCGATGCGCGGAGGCTCACCGATGAATACGCCGCACTACTACAGACGCTGTTCGATCAGCGTGGCCTTGATTGGAAGCAGTTAGATTCTGTAGCTATTTCGTGTGTTGTTCCCACCCTGACTACCCGGTTTGTCGAGCTATCACGCCGTTTTATCGACTGTGAGCCCGTTGTGCTGGGCCCGGGCGTGCGTACGGGTGTGAGGATACTGATCGACGACCCACGAGAAGTCGGCGCGGATCGCGTAGCCAACGCCGTCGGCGCCCATTACAAATACCGCGGCCCAGTAATTGTCATAGACTTCGGGACGGCGACCAGCTTCGATGCCGTGTCGGCGGAAGGCGACTATCTCGGCGGCGCGATCGCGCCGGGCATGGCAGTGTCCGCCACTGCACTCGTGGAGCAGGCGGCGCGACTGTACCACGTAGAGTTGACCAAGCCCAAGACGGCCATAGGAAAGAACACGATATCGAGCATGCAATCAGGGATACTCTTTGGCTACGTCGGCTTGACCGAAGGTCTGATCGCTCGGTTCCTTGACGAGATGGGGCCCGCCAAGGTGGTTGCTACAGGCGGGTTGGCCGGCTTGATTGCGGCGGAGACTGACAAGATTGAAGAGGTGGATCCCTTCCTGACATTGGAAGGACTCCGGCTAATTCACGATCTGAACGCCGGCATCGACAAGGGAGGTGAGCGATGACAAAAAACCCCCTTGTCGGCAGGCAGGTTGTCCTAGGCGTCACTGGGAGCATCGCTGCCTTCAAAGCGGTGGGCTTGGCCAGCGAAATGACAAAACGCGGCGCAAAGGTGGATGTCGTGATGACAATCGCCGCGACCAAGTTTGTTGCCCCATTGAGCTTTCAAGCCATCACCCATAGACCAGTTGTCTCAGACCTGTTTCGTCCGGATGCGGAGTTGGCGATCAGCCATGTCGGTCTTGGCCAACGGGCTGAGTTGATGATCGTTGCGCCGGCCAGCGCCGATGCGATTGCGCGGATAGCGCTGGGACTGGCCGATGATCCCTTGACCGCCACCTCTTTGGCCACTCGAGCGCCGTTAATCGTCGCGCCGGCGATGGAGACCGCGATGTTCGAGAGTCCAGCCACGCAAGCGAATCTGCGAAGGCTCATCGAACGAGGGGTCACGATCATAGGTCCGGCGAAGGGTCGTTTGGCGTCCGGCAGCGAAGGACTTGGTCGAATGGTCGAGCCGGCAGAGATTGTCGAGGCGGCCAAGACCATATTCAGCCGCGGAAAAGATCTGACCGGGCGACACATAGTGGTTACGGCCGGGGGAACGCGTGAACCCATCGATCCTGTCCGATACTTGGGAAACCGTTCCTCGGGTCGAATGGGCCACGCCATTGCGGAAGCCGCACAAAGCCGGGGTGCGCAGGTAACTCTAGTCACCTCCGCGATACAGACAGCGCCGCCCGTCAGCAAAACAGTATCTGTGGAGACGGCCCTAGAAATGAAAGCCGCGGTAGAAGCGGAAGCGCTGCATGCGGACGCACTGATCATGGCGGCAGCGGTTGCGGACTACCGTCCATTGCGCCCGGCTGACCGTAAGATCAAGAAACAAGGCAAAGGACTTAGAATCGATCTGGAGGAAAATCCGGACATAGTCGCCGGCCTGCAGAGTGATGGGTTGGTAAAGTTCGGATTCGCGGCCGAGACCGAGAACTTGATCGACAATGCCCGCGCCAAAATGGATGCGAAGGGCCTTGAAGCGATCGTGGCGAACGACGTGACCTCCCCCGGCAGTGGCTTTGGCTCTGACACCAATCGAGTCACCATAATCAGACGCTCCGGCCGGATGCAGGAGTATCCGTTGATGTCAAAACACCAGGTGGCCGAAGTAGTATTGGACCATCTTGTTGAAACTCTTCCAGCGAGGGGATAGAATCTCGACCGATTGAGTTGCGGGTTGGCGCGGTTTAACAAGACCGGCGGATAACACGATGAGGCTCCAACCGGCCAACTTGTTAAGACCCGGCCGCAAGTTCAGCAGCGACCAAAACCGAATAACCTGCGCCAGTTAAACAAATAATCCCGCTTGGACTCCCTGTTGGAGCCGAGACGGCGTAAACCTCAACTGGCATCAGCCATTGACAACGCCGTCCGGCATCGCCAAGAGCCGGGCGGCGTTCGTGGTTGTCAGAGGTGGAGATGAATACGGATCAGAAGGTATGGGTGCCGGGCCTGAAGATCGGCCATTACACGGATTCGGTCGGCGCGACCGGATGTACAGTTGCCCTCTGTCCAAATGGCGCCGTATGCGGCGTTGACGTGCGTGGCTCGGCTCCGGGAACTCGAGAGACCGATGCGCTGTCGTCGACTTCCCTAGTCGAAGCGGTACACGGCGTATTACTGACTGGTGGCAGCGCGTTCGGTTTAGCCGCAGCTGATGGAGTTATGGAGTATCTTGCCGAGCAGGGCAGTGGCTACCAAACCCAGATCTGCCCGGTTCCTATTGTGCCGACGGCGGTGATCTTTGACCTCGCAGTAGGGGACGGCTCATCCCGGCCCGGCCGGGAGGCTGGGCGTTCAGCCTGCGAGAATGCGCGCGAGCACGCCCCAGCCGAGGGATCGGTTGGGGTCGGCACCGGGGCGACGGTGGCAAAGGGTATGGGTACGGGCCGGATGATCAAGTCAGGCATTGGCTACGCCGCCGAGCACCTGTCAAACGGATGTGTCTTAGCTGCTCTGGTTGTCGTAAACGCCGTCGGCGACGCATATGACTACCGGAGCGGTGAGCTGATCGCCGGTCCACGCGGCGGCCGATCTAGTCCTGGTGAACCAATGTCTGGATTCGCGACGTTCGCCGACAATGGTTCACTTTCGACCAATACGACGTTAGGAATCATAGCTACGGATCTACCGTTGCTCCGTTGGCAGGCTCAAAAGATCGCCCAATGCGCGCAGGATGGCGTAGCGCTCTCGATCCGGCCGGCCCACACCATGTTCGATGGCGATACGTTTTTCGCCTTGTCCACAAGTCCTGCCAATGGGGTATCTATTTCTCCCGGTTTCCTCAGTGAGCTCGGCTGGAAGGCTACCACGCTAGTCTGTAGAGCGATCGAGAGAGGGGTCCGGCTCGCGTCAGGCTCTCACGGTGTGCCGGCGTTGTCTGAAATAGGGTCGAGTGAATGAGGCGAGAATCGCCGTGTACGGCGTTGAGTGATAGCAGTTCGATCTGCGTAGTCGGCAACGGTCGGCTAGGAACAACGCTGGCGGGCGGGTTGGTTCGGGCCGGCTACCGGTCAGTGAAATTGGCGGCGAGGAAGTTCTTGAACGAAGACCGCGAATACTGCGCCGGCCTAGGAATAGGGAGTTGTCGACTCGCAGAGGCCAAACTGGGTGAGTTCCAGGCGGTGTTCATTGTTCTGCCGGACAGCGTGGTGTCCGATTTTGCCGCCGGTCAAGAGTGGTCAGCCGGCCAACTCATCTTACATTGCAGTGGGGCGCTCGACAGGAGCGTCCTCGGCTCCGCTGGGCGCTTCGGTGCGATTACGGCTTCATTGCACCCAATTCAGACATTCTCCGAGCGTTGGCTGCCGGCCGATCTGTTCGCAGGCATTACCTTTGGCGTGGAAGCCGACGGGGAAGCACGCGAATACGTGAACAAGATAGTTGCGCGATTGGGCGGCCGCGCGATTGACGTACCTAGCGGTTTAAAGCCAGCCTACCACCTCGCGGCAGTCTTTTCGTCCAACTACCTGGTAACTCTGATGTCGGCGGCATTTGCACTCTGGGGCCGCATCGAGCCGCAACAGCCAGAACACGCGGCTTCCGCGCTGCTTCCGCTCGCCCGGCGCACACTCGAGAATGTTTCCGTCCAGGGCGCTATCCACGCACTGACTGGGCCAATAAGCAGGGGCGACACGGCAACTGTCGAGGCGCATATTCAAGAACTCAAGTCTTACGATGAGAAGCTCGGCGATCTGTACCGTCGTCTTGGCATTTATACGGTGGAGCAATTGGCAGCAAATGGCCGAATGGATACGGGCCAGGCTGAGCAGATTCGCGCATCACTGATGGGCGATGGTCGGTCGAGTAGCAGTTCAAGGGAGGGTAGCGAGCAATGAGCATCAACACGATAAACATTCGAGATATGAAGCGTCACCGCAAACCGATCGTAGCAATAACCGCTTACGACCATACGTTTGCGCAACTGGCAGATCGCGCCGGGGCACATATGTTGTTGGTCGGAGATAGCCTCGGAATGGTGATCCAGGGACATGAAACTACCCTGCCCGTAACACTCGACGAGATGATCTATCACAGCAGAATTGTTGCGCGTGCAGCGCAAAATGCGATGGTAGTCGCGGATTTGCCGTTCATGTCATTCCAGCTATCGTCCGAGCAAGCGTTGGCGAGCGCCGGCAGGTTGATGAAGGAGGCGCTTGTAGATGCGGTCAAGCTTGAAGGCGGCCAACAAATCGCCCCGGCGGTGCGGCGTTTGACCCAAGCCGGCATTCCGGTTGTAGGTCACATTGGCCTGACGCCGCAGTCGGTCCATCAACTTGGCGGCTACAAAGCGCAGGGGAAGACGCTTACAGGAGCACGTCGTCTGATCGCCGACGCGGAGGCTTTGGACGAGGCCGGCGCATTTGCGATCGTATTGGAAACAATACCGGCGCAGCTCGCGAGAGTGATCACTGAGCGTGTATCTGCCGCTTCGATAGGGATAGGCGCTGGTGTGGAATGCGACGGGCAGATTCAGGTCATGCACGACATTTTGGGACTGTTGTCCGAATTGAACCCACGCCACGCGAAACGGTACGTGGACCTGGTGCAGATCATCGGGAATGCGCTAGCCAAATACCGCAACGAGGTCAGCGACCGGAATTTTCCCGGTCCAGAGCACTCCGTATCGCTGAAGTCCGAGTATGAAGATGCGCTGGTCGAAGAGTTTGGTTCCGCTACGCCAATCGGTAATTGGCACAAGTGAGAGTTGCCGCCACTATCGACGAAATAAGGCAGGCTCGCCCGCTGTTGGCCGGCCCGGTGGGATTGGTCCCGACTATGGGATTCTTGCACGAGGGGCATTTGAGCCTGATCAGGACCGCTCGCCGCGAGTGCGGGTCGGTAATAGTCTCGATATTCGTCAACCCGACTCAGTTTGGTCCCACTGAGGACCTCGAAAGCTATCCCCGCGATTTCGAGCGAGACTTGGATATCATCCGCCCTTTTACCGACCAAGTCTTCGCACCAAGCGTCGAGTCGATCTATCCGGCCGATTTCAGCAGCTACATCGATGTCGGTCCGGTGACCAGGCCGTTGGAAGGTGAGGCCCGGCCGGGCCACTTTCGCGGAGTCGCGACCATCGTGGCCAAGCTCTTCAATTTGACTATGCCGGACCGGGCCTATTTTGGCCAGAAGGATGCTCAGCAAGCAATCGTCATCAATCAAGTGATCGCGGATTTGAACTTTCCAATCGAATTAAGGGTACTGCCCACGATCAGGGAGCCGGACGGACTGGCTCTCAGTAGCCGGAATGTCTATTTGAATCGGGAAGAGCGAAACGCGGCGAGAATTCTACCGACGTCTCTATTTGCGATTCGTGATCGATGGCGGGCAGGCGAAAAAAATTGCGGCCTATTGCTGGAGCGCGGGCAAGGGCTAATCGCCACGGAGCCAACGGTCAGATTGGAGTATCTGCGTATCGCCGATACAAAAACACTGGAGGACTTGCCGGAGGTCGATAAGTCGGCGTTGGTCTTACTTTCTGCCCGGGTTGGTAGAGCCAGACTGATTGACAACATCCTGCTGGGACCTGACGAAGCCGGACTGTGTTGACAGGCGTTGTTAGGAGGCAGCCGCCACTGTCAATGCTGCGGCGTTACCCGCCGTCGTTGGTCCGAGAAGATTTTTGCACGCGATTGGCAGTCGAGTCTAGCGCTGGCTTTTGGATGGCTTCGACGTACGCTTGCAAAGACGCCGAGTCGCTCACGTTGTACGTGTGAACGGTTCGGTCTATTCTTCGTACCAGAGGGCTCAGCACTCGGCCGGGGCCGACCTCTACCACTGTGTTTACTCCTTCGTCGACCATGTGGTTGATGCTGCGGCTCCATTGAACCGATTCAGTGATTTGACGGTAAAGCTCGGAGCGAATCTCGTCGGCAGTCGTAATAGCTTGGGCAGAAATATTTGAAACGATAGGAATGTAGGCGTCGGCCAGCCGCATTCGTAGCACTATATCTTGAAATTGTTCGGCGGCGTTTTGCATCACCGGAGAGTGAGCTGCAATGCTCACGGCAAGCCTGACGACCTTGCGGGCACCCTCGGTAAGCGCGATTCGCATTGCCTCTGTCAGAGCATTCAACTCACCTGAGATGACGGTCTGGCCCGGCGAGTTGAAGTTTGCTATGCGAATCATCCCGTGCTCGCTCGCACGGTCTACCACGTGCTTAACCTTATCGTCATTAAGACCGAGTACCGCGGCCATCCCGCCGGGCAGCTTCTCTCCCATCTCACGCATTAGCCGACCCCTCGCACGTACAAGTCGGGAGGCGGTCGAGAGATCAAACACGTTGGCGGCGAGTAGCGCGCTATACTCGCCCAGGCTATGTCCTGCTACAAACTTTGGCTTTAGCTGAATATCAAGTTTTTCCACTTGTTCACGGACGGCCGCCATCAGCGCCGCATTCACCGCCAAAACAGCAGGTTGAGCGTTGATCGTATCGTTCAACTCTGACTCCGGCCCCTCGAAACAGAGCTTCGCGATGTCAAACCCGAGTGCATCACTGACTTGGTGAAAGACACGTCTTGCCGCCTCGGAAAACTCGTAGATATCGCGACCCATTCCGATGTGTTGGGCGCCCTGTCCTGGGAATATAAAGGCGGTGACAGGCTGGGTTGGTATGACGTGGCTCATTTTCTAAATTCTCCTGAGTTCGCGAAACCTGGGCTATCTAAGGGCTGGGCCTTACCTGAGCCTAATATTGCTACCTCAGATACCAAGGCCACCGTCGATCACGAATACTTGACCGGTAATGTAATCTGCACGATCACTGGCCAAATAAGCGACAAGACCGGCCACCTCTTCAGGCTTTCCCAACCTGCCAAGTGGTATTTGGGCCAAAGCTGTCCGCATTGCTTTATCCGTCATGTCACTGATAATCTCAGTATCGATCAACCCGGGGGCAACCGCGTTTACCGTGATTCCGCGGCTCGCCACTTCCCTTGCGATAGACTTGGTAAATCCTATCAAACCACCCTTCGAAGCTGAATAGTTGCTTTGGCCGGCGTTGCCGCGGATGCCCGCTATCGAAGAAAGATTCACTATACGTCCGGACCTCTGCCGTATCATCGGTCGAAGGCAAGCTTTAGTAGTCAGAAAAGCGCCCTTGAGGTTGATATCGACGACCGTGTCCCAATCAGACTCGTCCATGCGCATCAACAGGCCGTCTCGCACCACCCCAGCGTTGTTTACCAACAAATCGATCCTGCCCCATCGCTTCATAACGGAATCTACCAGGTGGAATGCTCCATCGCTGGTGGAAACGTCGGCCTGTGCTGATATTGAATCGACACCTCGTTTTGCAACCAGCCCTTGCACCTCTTCGACGGCTGCCTGGTTGGACAAGTAGTTAAGCGCTAGGTCGTAGCCATCGCCGGCTAGCTCGAGCGCTATGCTCCGCCCAATTCCTCGCGACGCGCCGGTGATCACCGCAACTTTTTGATTACTGGTCATGAGTGTGCGTGGCCTACGTTGCTGCCGATCTCAGCTGGGAATCGCCTCGGCGAGCAGCCGATTGTCGTTCGCTCTGCTCGCGACCGGCTCGGCCGTCCATCGAATTACGCCGGCCGCCCAAGTAAGCCCGGCGCCAAATCCTACTAGAGCCAGATTATGGCCCGGCTGGACCAAACCACGTTCGATGGCCTCGCACAGCGCGATCGGTATTGATGCGGAGGAGGTATTGCCGTAGCGATCTACGTTGGTAAACACTCTTTCGGCCGGCAGATTTAACGCCTTGGCAGCATATTGAATAATCCTCAAATTGGCTTGGTGAGGAATGAACAAGTCGATGTCTTCGCTGCTAAGGTTTGCCTGCTTGATGGCTTGGGCAGTCGACCGGGTCATGGCAGATACTGCGAACCGATACACTTCGTTGCCGTTCATCTTTAGGAAGTGCTTGCGACCGTCCACGGTATCGCGGCTGGCTGGTTGGAGGGACCCTCCGGCTGGGACGATAAGATGGTCGAATCCAGAGCCGTCAGACCCCAACACGGATGACTGGATCCCGGCCGGTTGATCGGTCGCCTGTATCACAACTGCGCCGGCCCCATCACCGAAGAGCACGCAAGTGTTCCTGTCGGACCAATCAATAACTTGGCTAAGCGTATCGGATCCGATAATCAACACATTGCGGTTCATTCCCGACGTTATGAGTTGAGTCCCAACCGAAAGACCGTATACAAATCCTGCGCAGGCCGCATTCAGATCGAATGCCCCTGCGCGCGTAGCCCCCAGACCATCCTGGACCATCGCGGCTACGGAAGGAAAGGGATAATCAGGGGTGATTGTGGCCACGATAATAACATCGAGATCTTCGGCGGAAATGCCGGCGACTTCCAACGCTCGCTCGCCGGCCGCCCGTGCGAGCGATGCCGTAGATTCGCCAGGGCCGATCACTCGTCGCTCTACTATGCCGGTACGTGAGCGGATCCATTCATCGGAAGTATCCACCATCTGGGCAAGGTCATGGTTGGTAAGCACCTTGCTTGGAAGCGCATATCCCCAACCGACGATACTCGCGTATCGATTCAACATAAACTCCGATCACACTTAGAGAAAACTATTATTCATGCTTGCGGAAGATGAGTGTAGAGTTGTGGCCTCCCAGACCGATCGAGTTCGATAGCGCGGCCGGTACTTCGACCTCGCGGCTCGAGTTTGGAACATAGTCCAGATCGCACTCAGGGTCTGGCGTTTGATAATTGATAGTCGGTGGTACTTTGTCGTGCTTAACCGCCAGCGCGCATACCATCGCTTCGACGGCCCCTGCGGCGCCCATCATATGGCCCAGCATAGACTTCGTCGAGCTTACCATTACCCCTTCGGCTGCGTCACCAAATACCTGCCTGATCGCGTATGTCTCATACTTGTCGTTCAGTTGAGTTCCAGTCCCGTGCGGGTTTATGTAGCTGATGTCGGAAGGCGACAGTCCCGACTTCCGTATGGCCATGGCCATAGACCGCACGGCTCCCTCGCCGTTTTCTGCCGGTGCCGCTAAGTCGTAGGCGTCATTTGAAGATCCATAACCGGCGACTTGGGCGTAGATCTTGGCTCCTCGACGACGTGCGTGTTCGTCCGATTCGAGGACCATGACGCCCGCGCCCTCTGCCATCACAAATCCGTCTCGGTGTAAGTCAAACGGTTTGCAGGCCTTGGTCGGATCGCCATTTTCGGTCGCCAGAACTCGCATTACCGCGAATCCACCAAGCGAAACCGGTACGATCGCGGCGTCCGTACCACCCGCCAGCACTACTTCAGCGTCGCCACGACGAATGAGTTCGGCTGCTTCACCGATCGCGTGTCCGCCGGAAGCACACGCCGAGACAATTGCCATATTGGGCCCCCTTACGCCGCAAGATATAGCCACTTGGGCACTCGCAGCATCGGGAAGCATGTTTTGCAAGAAGAACGGGTTCAGACGGTTAGGACCTTTCTTCTCGTACTGTTTCTGGTTGTCGAGCAAAGTCTTGATTCCACCGATTGCGGATCCCATCACGACGCCGACACCGTCACGATTCCCGACATCGACCGTGAATTCTGCGTCTGACAATGCCTGACGGGCCGCAGCAACGGCGAATTGGACGTTACGATCCATCCGCCGAGCCGGCTTTTTATCAATGTAATCCAAGGGGTCGAAATTTCTAACTTCGCCACTGATCCTGACAGCGAATCCCTCGGTGTCGAAGAGCGACACGTATCCTATCCCTGATTCGCCCTCGAGCAACCTATCCCATGTGGAAGAAATGTCATTCGCAAGCGGAGTAACCGCTCCCATGCCAGTAACAACCACTCGAGCGCTCAAAGGTCAACCTCTTGGCCTGCAGCCGGCTGGGTGTGATCGTCTTCCCATGCTCTAGTAATGAAAAACACCGTCTCTCTGACGAGGATACGGCAAGGCCGAGCAATCGAGAATTGTTGCACTACAGTGCCAATCAACGGTTAATCTCACGAGATGAGCCGGCGTAGTACCGGAGTTGAGTCTTCTCGCACCATGCAATAGGGGTCAATCGTGTCAGTCGTCCCATAGCCAGAGCCTGTCTCGCCGTTGGTGCGTTTAGCTCTAGCGCTTGGTGTACTGAGGTGCTTTGCGAGCGCGCTTCAATCCGTATTTTTTTCGCTCCTTGACCCTTGCATCACGGGTTAGGAGGCCGGCTCGCTTCAGCACTGGGCGCAACTCAGGATCTGCTTTGATCAGCGCTCGTGCGATTCCAAGCGAAATCGCTCCTGACCAACCCGTTACGCCACCACCATTCAACTTGCACATCGCCGAAAAAGTTCCGGCCGCATTAGCTGTACGAAGGGGCTCACTAGCAAACTGCTGAAGATCAGCACGAGGGAGGGCTTCGTGAAGTGGCTTACCGTTCACGATTATCTGGCCATTACCTGGGACTATTTTCACTCGAGCGATTGCCGACTTGCGACGACCTACCGCGAAGTAACTTGATCTTTCGTTCAAGAGCCTTTCCGTCCCCGTTTCGTTTTAATATCTTCCACCGGAAGTGGACTCGGTTTCTGTGCCTGGTGTGGATGCTGATGGTCTCCGTAGACTCTGAGCTTTCGCAACATTGCCTTGCCAAGGGCATTTCGAGGCAACATGCCACGAACCGCGCGCTCAACTAACCTCTCCGGGTATTTAGCCAAAATGTCACCGGCGGAACGCTGACTCAACCCACCCGGATAGCCTGAGTGCCTATAGTAGATTTTGTCGGTGAGCTTCGCACCTGTCAATCGGACTCTTGCGGCGTTGGTCACTATCACGAAGTCCCCGTTATTCATCCATGGTGCGAAGATAGGTTTGTGCTTACCTCTGAGGATCGTGGCTACCTTTGAGGCTAGTCGTCCTAGTGATATGTCTTGCCCATCGATCACATACCAATTCGGCGCGAGATCCTTTGCCTTAGGGGCATAGGTCTTCAATGAGATGTTCTCCTACCGGCAATTCCAGGCGTGGTGACGCCGTAGAAAGTCAAACCCTTGGCCGGCGCCGGCCACCTATTCTCGGCCCCAATCATCCGCTTATTCTCGGGCATTGTCCCGCTTTGACCGCTGTTCTTGGCTAATCTTATGAGACCGCCTACGATCAACCTGACCATTCGGGTCAAGAATGCATTGGCCTCGATCTCGACCACTACCTCGCGTCCTTCACGCCAACAGTTCGATGCAAAAACTTGTCTGATAGTGGATTTTCGTAACCGGCTTACCTTGACCGCAAAATCCGCGAAATCACGGACACCGATCATAGAACGCAAGTTGTCCCGCCAGCCTGCGATGTCTATCTGGCTTGGCAGCCACGTTGTTAGGCTCTCCGCTGGATGTGGTGTCTCGAGACCTGCAATCCTATATCGATAGACCCGGCTTGCTACACTGCGCCTCGCATCGAACCAATCCGGCGCTCGGCGCGCCCAAATGACACGTATGTCTTTGGGCAAGACTGCGTTTATCGCCCTACGAAGCTCATCCGGCGCCAGTGGCGTCGATCCCACGACCGTTACTACCTGACGCTCGGCGCTAACTCCTGTATCGGTACGACCCGCACCAACTACACGATCTGCTGTAATATTGAGTCGTTTGATGGCCGTGGACAACTCGCCTTGAATAGTTCGTCTGCCCAACTGGGACTGGAACCCGTGGAAGCTAGAGCCATCGTAGCTGATGACCAAAGCCAGATTTGTTGGTTGACCGCTGATCTCCGGTTGCCTTTCCGTCGGTCTACTCGACTAACTCTATCAGGGCCATCTTCGATGCATCACCGAGCCTCGGCCTAAGCTTCATAATTCGCACGTATCCGCCCTCACGGTCTTGGTAACGCTCGGCCAATTCCGTAAAGAGCGTGCCAACGACCTGTTTATCACGGATTGTCCTGAGCGCAAGCCGACGCGAGTGCAAGTCACCGCGCTTGGCAAGGGTAACCATCTTTTCAGCCAAGGGGCGAACTGCCTTGGCCTTGGCTTCGGTTGTTCTCAACTTACCGATACGAAGCAAGTCGGTCACAAGATTCCTCAGAAGTCCCATCCGCTGTGCCGAAGGCCGGCTAAGCTTGTGTCCGCCCTTACGATGCCTCATTGCGACGTCCTAAATCTCATCGTCGTCGGCATATTCGCCGAACGAACCGGTGATTGTCAACCCTTCTTCTAGGCTCGGCATTAGATTGCTTGCCGCCTCTGCCGCAAAGCTATCGCCGAGTCGAGTGCCTTCTAGCATGCCGTGACCCGACAACTTGTCTTGCAACTCGTATAGCGACTTCCGGCCGAAGTTACGGACCGCGAGTAAGTCATCTACCGTCATTTCGAGCACTTGTCCCGCCTTGGTGATACTCGCTCGTTTTAGGCAATTGTATGCTCTGACAGACAGGTTAAAGTCCTCAATGGGTGTGTCGTATACCGTCGGGGGGATAGCAGTTCCGGAAGGCACTTGCAACTCGCCGCCCTCTTCTACGTGCAATGCAAAGTCCGCAACAAGTTGTAGATGTTTCACGAGAATCTGCGCCGCTTGGGAGACGGCATCGTCAGGTGTGATGGTACCATCGGTCCACAGTTCGAGAACCAGCCGATCAAAGTCGGTTGTTTGGCCTACTCGGACATTCTCTACTGTGTAATTGACCTTATGGACTGGAGTGTATATCGCGTCTACTGGTATCACGCCGATCGCAGCATCTTCCCGCTCTTCTGCCGATACGTAACCTCGTCCCTTTTCGACTGTCAACTCCATCCCAAGGGCCGCGTCCTTTGAATCGAGCGTCGCTATCGGCTGGTCAACATTAACGATCTCGACGTCGGGCGGACAAATCATGTCTGCGGCCGTGACCACTCCTGGGCCGGTTGCCTCAAGCATTATTGTCACTGGCCGATCAGTGAACAACCTCAAGCGGATCTTCTTCACTCCCATCACGATTTGGGTCACATCTTCGCGTACATTTTCAATGGTAGTGAACTCGTGATAGACGTTGTCTATCCTAATAGATGTGATGGCTGCCCCAGGCAATGACGAAAGTAAGACGCGCCGCAGCGCATTGCCAAGTGTGACGCCAAACCCCGGTTCCAAAGGCTCCACCTGATAACGACCATAATCTTCAGACTGAGCCACCGATTCGATTTTTGGCAACATCATGTCAATCAATTGGGCTAGATTCTCCCATTGCGCCGGCCTATTAAATCAGGCGGGCGAATTTCAACCTTTGAAAAAAGCTATTACTCGTGAATATGCTCAAGTACAAGACGGATCGCTTTAGAATCTCAACTAGCGTGAGTAAAACTCCACGATCAGTTGTTCCTCCAACGTGGGATCGATATCCGAACGAAGAGGCATCGAGACTATGCGACCGGAGAGCGTAGAGACGTCACGGCTGAGCCAGCCGGTGAGTTCGCGGCTATCTAGGTCTTCCGCCATCTGTTTGAAATAGTCGAGTTGTCGGCTGCGAGATCGCACCGAGATCGCATTTCCCACCTCACAGACGAATGACGGAATATCGGTCTTGCGGTCATCCACGTCGAAATGACCGTGTTGCACAAGCTGGCGCGCTTGTGCGCGAGACTCGGCGAAGCCCAAGCGATAAACCGCATTATCCAAACGCATTTCTAGGATGCGCAAAAGGTTTTCGCCAGTGGCCCCAGGCCGGCGGCTTGCCTCACGGAAGTGTCGACGGAACTGCCGTTCCAACAGTCCGTACATTCTTTTCACTTTCTGTTTACCACGCAACTGAACAGCATAGTCAGACGGTCTACGCCGTCGCCCGAGCCGACTTCCGCCGGGAGGATAGGGTTTGCGGTTGGGGTCTACAGAACACTTCGGAGTGAAACAGCGCTCTCCTTTGAGGAACAGCTTAACGCCTTCGCGCCGGCATAGCTTACAGACTGGACTTTTTTGACGTGCCATGTTTGAGTCCCCCTATACCCGACGACGCTTCGGAGGTCTGCATCCGTTGTGTGGGATAGGAGTTCTATCGGAGATTGCGCTAATCAACAATCCGGCCGCTTGCAGAGAGCGGATAGCGGTCTCACGACCGGACCCAGGTCCTTTGACGAACACTTCCACTTGACGCATTCCTTGTTCCATGGCTTTTCGCGCGGCAGCTTCGGCTGCCAAGCCGGCGGCGAAAGGCGTGCTCTTGCGAGAACCCGTGAACCCGGAAGCGCCCGCACTGCTCCAACAGATCACGTCGCCTTTCAAATCTGTAACTGTTAGGACTGTGTTGTTGAAGGTAGACTGGATGTATACCCTGCCTCGCGGCACGCTCTTGCGTTCGCGCCGTTTTCCCCTAGTCCCCTTTCGCGAAACTGACATTCAACCTCCTCGCTACCAACAACCTTCGCGGTAGCACTAAACAAAAACCACACAACGAAACAGGCGAATCCAACCGCGATCCGCCTGTTTTCAAGTCATCTCGTACTTAATGAGGCTATTTCTTCGCGATGGCTCTGCGCCTGCCCGCTACCGTCTTCTTTCGTCCTTTCCTCTGACGCGCATTGGTGCGGGTGCGCTGTCCATGGACGGGCATTCCCCGCCTGTGGCGCAGCCCACGATAACAGCCAATCTCTATCAAACGCTTGATATTTAGTGTCTGTTCTCGACGCAGGTCACCCTCGACTCTATATTCCCGCTCGATAACTTCACGAAGCCTAGAGACCTCGTCGTCCGTCAGGTCCTTTACCCGGGTATCTGAACTGATCCTGGTCAATGCTAGGGCCTTGCGGGCGAACGCCGGCCCCACCCCGAAGATATACCGGAGAGATATCTCGACTCGCTTATCTCGCGGTATGTCCACTCCTGCGATCCTTGCCAAGATCGACCTCCTTAGTATTCGGGTTCGTTGTTACCCCTGCCTCTGGCGGTGCTTGGGGTTGTCGCAAGTGACCCTCACGACTCTACGCCGTCGGATGATTTTGCACTTGTCACACATTCGTTTAACTGAGGCTCTGACTTTCATGTCCGACCTACAAAACTCGCTTCTCGCGGACGACCATCAAACGCTCCACCTGACCAACACGGAAAGGTCGGAGTTGCAATGGTCATTGTCTCTAACCTAAAATCTGTCTCACCGATCCGGCCGGCCCACGTTCTGAGCCGTGTCTAGATGGCTCCGTGAACCTCTATGACGCCGGAATTAACACGTGCGAATAGCAATGGTACTATCTGGGCCACGTCTGGTCAATGAATTGGAGCGCGGTCCAGTCCACGCCATTCACATATCTTCCCTCGTTGATTTGCAGTCGCACCTTCTTGTAGTACGAAACCACGCTAGCAGATATTCCGAGCGTTTCATTGTCTTCATCGGGAAGTTTGCTCAGCTGTCCACGCTGATCAACTCGGCAAATGTGAGGTTGCCCAGTTTTTGGGCGTGACCTGACTCGGTTACAAATCTTCTTTTCTCGCGACAATGCCTCATTAGAAAAATAGTTGCGCGATGATATCCACTTACGTGCAAAAAGAAGGGAAGCCTCAATTTGCAAGAACAAACTATAGATATTCCGGCGAAGCGATCGCACTAGATGTGGAGATACAAATTCAAGGCAACCAGCACAACAGAATGGTCATCTATTGAATCTTGAATGAATAGGTCCATCTTCTTCTAGTTTTTGTGGACACTAATCATCTATGACATACTGCGAAAAGAATGACTTGAACCCAAGAATAAGGGGGATGTGCTCGTGGAGGCACTGATATTCTACGTAGCCACTGACGGCGACGACCGATGGTCCGGCAAGTTGGCAAGTCCCAACAAATCTGGAGACGATGGACCGTTTGCAAGCCTCGCAAAAGCCCGCGATGCTGTTCGGGAGACGAGACGAAATCTGACAGATCGGCAGGCTGTGACAATTATGGTGCGAGGCGGCAAATATTTCCTGGACCAGCAGTTGGTATTGGATGCGCGCGATAGCGGCTCCCGAGAATGTCCAGTGACCTATACGGCATATCCCGGCGAGAAACCTATCTTGAGTGGTGGTCGCAAGGTCACGGACTGGGAGCCTTATGAGGGAAGGATCATGCGGAGTTCCCTGCCTGCCGCGAAGGGAGGAGGCTGGAAATCCAGGCAGCTGTTCTTCAATGGCAAGCGTCAGATCAGAGCTCGGTATCCCAACTTCGATCCCGACAACCCTCTTTACGGTGGCTGGGCTTACATGGAGAGTCCGGCTGACGACGGTAATATCAGCGCGTACCGGTTCCCCGAAGGCACTGGCGCTAATCTATATATGCGACCCTCGATAGAGGGCGGGAATGCGACATCGTTCCACTACAAACCGGGGACCTTCGAGCGGAGTTGGGCGAAACCAAGGCAAGGCGAGGTGAACTGCTTCTTCTTCAGTGGGATTACGAACGACATCGTCCCGATAGAATCGGTAGACGAAGAGAATCGCGCCATCAAGTTGACGCGAGAGATTTGGCAAAACGATCGTCCCCCGTGGTATCTCGCCTTCTGCTTCTATCGGAACAATCGCTTCATTGTCGAGAATCTCCTCGAGGAACTCGACGAGCCCGGTGAATGGTGTCTCGATTCCGAGGACGGCATTCTCTATTTTTGGCCGCCCAACGACATAGAAGATGGTGAGGTGATCGTGCCGGTCAACGACTGTCTCATCAGCCTAAGAGGAGCTTCTTGGATCACCGTCTCGGGATTCACCTTCACCGAAACGCTGGATGCCGGCGACGACCTATGCCGCGCTGGCGGCGATGGCTATGGAGCGATGTACCCTCGCCAAGGACGGAGCTACTGTGGAGATGCGCTCCACATGCGACGCTGTCAACACTGCTCCATCGAGCGGAATCGATTCTACGCGGTTGGCGGCAACGCCATCTATTTAGAGGGCGACAACTTCCGCAATCGCATTCAGTTCAACGAGATCGAGTACGCGGGCGCAAACGGCATTTGCCTTGCGGGGTCCACGCTCCAAAATCCTCGGTTCAACCGCGTCGAGGACAACCACATTCATCACGTCGGAGTCTTTCAGAAGTTTGGGGCCGGCGTCTATCTCGCGGCGAGCGACGGAAACGTAGTTGGACACAACCACATACATCACGTGCCTCACCATGCCGTCAATTTGGGTAGTAACGGCAGCGGGCGCAACTACGTAGAGTACAACTTCATTCAATATACCGCCTTGGAGAACCACGACTCGACCGCTATCAACTGTTGGGGAGACGTGCCGATGAGCGCTCCGAAGCCGGACTCGGAGCGGTGTGGACACGTGATACGGCACAACTACATAGCTGATACGTGGGGATGCTTGGTCGTCGAGCAAGACGATTCCGTTACGATTGAGGCGCCCACGGTGGTTCTGACGCACGCAATCTATCTTGACGATTTCGCCAGCAACTGTTTGGTCTACGGGAACATTATTGTCAGGGCAGGTGTAGGGATCCAGATACACTCCGGCAAGAACAATCTCGTAGAGAACAACATCTTCGCGGGATGCGATTACCCCATTCGATATTGGAACAACGCCGCAGGCAGGATTGCCAACAAGCCTATGCCGGGATTCATGACCGGAAACCGCTTCTGCAGAAACATCGTGTACACAGTTCAGCCAACCGGCGGACTAATAGACACCGGCAACGGTTGGACGGACGAGGTGGTTCAGGAAAGCGACGACAACCTGTTCTTCGATCCCGACGGCAAGCGATATCACGTCACCATGATCGAACGCGCGCCGCAAGACAGCGGAAACTATTCTCTACCGGCCAATGTCGCCAAGAAGCAATTGTCGCTGGCGGAGTGGCGAACGATGGGCTACGACTTGCGTTCGGTGGTTGCCGATCCCCTGGTCGTAGATCCGGAGCGAGACGACTTTCGGCTCCGGCCGGAGTCGCCGGCCTACAAGCTGGGATTTCTCCCGATAAACATGGACGGGATCGGCATTAGAACGGATGAATCCGGCCAAGCCATCACGGAAGATTCTCACTATATGCGCTCGATCCGGCAGGTCGCCGGAGGTGAGGAGCAAGCGACCTGAGAGATCGTCAAGCCTACGTAACCGTTCCGGTACCAGCCATCCGGCGGCCCGGTCACCTAAGTGCATCTCGAAAACGATTCATGGCGAGTTCGTCGTCGTCTAGTGGAAACGCCTCCATACCCACAGTTCCATCGTAGCCAACCTCACGCAGAGTCTTGGCGACGTTTGGGTAGTTAATCTCTCCGGTGCCAGGTTCGTGCCGGCCCGGCGCGTCCGCGACGTGGACGTGACCGATGTAGCCCGCGTAGGCGCGAATCTTCTGAGTCACGTTGCCCTCTTGAACCTGTGTGTGATACACATCGAAGAGTAACCCAATCCTCGGGCTATCCACCTCTTCGAGTAGACATACGACGTCACGTACGTTCGGAAACGGGTATCCTGGGTGATCGACCTTGGTGTTCAACGGCTCGACGTTGTATACGACATCGTACTTCTCGGCCAACTCCGCAACTCGACACAGGCACTCATAGGCGGTGATCCACATTGTGGCCGGATGCGTGGCGATCCGATGGACCACCCGGCCCAATTCGTCAATCTCGCCGGCTCCGAGGCCTAGCTTCCGACATCCGAGCTTTTCAGCTATCGGCAAGTAGTCCTCGACATCCCGCAAGAATTGCGCAACGCCGTCTGGGTGCACCATGCTGCCTCGGCGCCACGCAGGCATGGCGTTTATTGGAACGTCGATTCGCTCAGCCATCGCATCGAGTTCTGTAGGTGTCCATACTCCTAGATCGACGGAAAAGCCGGCCTGCGCGATCGTGCGTACTCGGTCCTCGAAGGACAGATGCCGTAAGAGAGTACCTTCACAAATTGACAGGGAAAACATCCTCGCTCCTCTCGTGGCCGGCAATCAGCGGCCACCGTCCGTGGTTCGGGGTCTTCCTTAATACGGTCGACAACCCCGTGCTCGAGGATTTGGCGCCGCGTCGAAGCGGAGAGCCCACACGCCGACCGCCCAGGCCACGCGACTATGTTCTTACCTGTACGTAGGCAAGCGCGCGGGCAAGAAATCGATGAGTGGCGAACCCCCTACAAAGATGCGCCATTAGCCGCCCATCGCAGAATGCAAGCCGGCGATTCACGATCAGGCGCTATGTCTACTCTATGACAAATATCTCATTCGTTGGCGCGTAATCGGAAAGAATCTTAGGTGCGTCGTCGGTAACTAGCACGGTTTCTTCGATATGGAACCGCCCACCCACATGATCATCCACACCATGCTCGATCTGCACGACCATGCCCGGCTGCAAAGGAGTCGGCTCATCCGGCTCCAGGACCGGAGCCTCGTGGATGGCGACGCCGATGCTGTGACCGACCATCTGGCTGATGTACTCGAAGCCTTCCTTTTCATAGGTATTCTTGGCAGCAGTGTACAGCTCAGCCGGCACCGCGCCGGGGCGTACGTGGTCGATGGTATTGCGCATAGTGTGGTAGAGCCATCGATAGCGAGAGCTGTGCAGGTCGCTGGGCTCGCCCACGACAGCCATCCTGGCGATATCGGAAAAGTAGCCATCGATCTGTCCGCCGCAGTCTACGTGCACCAACTCTCCGGGCATCAATTTCTTGTTTCCTGGCTGGTGGTGGATGACTCGAGAGTTGGTACCGGCGTGGAAAACCATCCAGGTATCGACCGCTCCGGCACCAAGGATGCCGAAGAGGATGTCGTTTGCCACTTTCTTTTCAGTGTCTCCAACGCGTGCATTCGCAAATGCGTCCCGGATAGCCTTTTCGGTCGCGACCGCGGCGCGCTGGAGCATCGAGACTTCATCGGGGGTCTTTATGGCCCGCGCTCGCTCGAACACATCGTCCGCTTCCACCAGCGTGGCGTCTGGAATCAGCGCCCTGAGCTCGTCTACGGACTTCGCCGGCAGCAGCGCCATATCGACGCCGATCCGCCCGCCGGATGCACCATGCTCGCTGAGAACGTCGGCCACCAAGCTCAGGGGAGTTTGCTGTCCGTCTCTGTAGGTACGTCTCTCCTGCATGATCCGGATATCTCGGATCCAGGAATCTCGGCGCATTATTCGGTCGTAGACTCCGTTCACGATGACGGTGGGTTCCTTGGTTCGGCTAATGACGACACCAGAGAACACCTCTTGAATTCGCAGCTTATGAGACAGGAGCCAGGTTCCCGTGACGTACATGAAGTTCTCCGGACCGAGCCCGATCAAGGCATCCAAGCCTGCTTCATCCATCTCGCGCCGAAGTCCCGACAAATTGACTCGCTCTGGTCCTGGCATTGCCTTCACTCCTTGAGGGTAGCCTGCGGTCTGATTACCCAGGTCGGATGAGTCTCATCCGTGGAGGCACCTGGGAAAGGATACTCTGCCTGTGAGTTTTGTTGCTTAAGGGATGGCTGAGTGGACACAGAGTGCACGGAAATGTTCCGCGCCGCCTCTCACCAAACACCCCCCTCACGAAATCGCAGCCGGCAGATGGTTACTCCGACGTTTGTCGAGTAGCGATCTGCTGTTTCGATCATACTGAAGGTAGATCTATACCCAAGTCGTCGGCTGCACGTTTGATTCTCGCCCAAGTCGCGTCGGCGATGGGGATACCGTCCCTAAGCCGGCGCTCCTTCTGCGCCAACTCAGGTTCGCCAGGAATCATGACGCCGTCTGAACCAGGGGCTGCCTCGATGCCCTTCAGCCGGTCTACAATCCCTTCAACAATCTTGCCATAAAAATCTCCCGGCTGGAATGCGGCTGTATCGAACGCGATGAAGAGAGTGCCGGTTTTTTCGAGATTGGAATCGACCTTGCCCTGATAGGAGATGTCGTGCTCACCCATCAGGGCGGCGGCAAGTATCTCCACCGCGAGCCCAAGCCCATAGCCTTTGTGACCGCCAAATGGCAGCAATGCACCGCCATCGAAAAAGTCGTTCGGGTTTATGGTGGGATTGCCGGCCTTGTCGAGGATTAATCCGGGAGCGACCTGCTTACCTTCATCTCGGGCGATCGCCAGCTTTCCTACGGCGACCGTCGTGGTTGCAAAGTCGACGATTACGGGTGGGTAATTTCCGGCGGGAAGCCCAAACGCCAGTGGGTTTGCGGCAAGGGCGCCGGCTCTGCCGCCGGGCGGCACCATGAACGTCTGCTCGAAACCGCCGTGGGTGATGAACGTCCCGATGCCTTCTGCCGCCGCCAACTCGCAGTAGTGGCCCAGCCGGCCGGTATGGTTGCAGTGGACCGCTCCGACGATAGCTACCTTATGTTGCTTTGCTTTTTCTATCGCTAGCTTTGCGGCGAACTCGGCCCCTACCTGGCCGAAGGTCCAACTTCCGCTTACGACCGCGATGCTGCCCATATCTTTAATCACCTTCGGCGTGGCTGTAGGATCTATATACCCCTCACCAATCGCGTCCAGATACATCGTGATGCAGGAGACTCCGTGAGAATCGTGGCCGAGCAGATTCGAAAGAGAGAGATGGTTCGCGACGGTTCTTGCGTTCTCTTCGCTGGCGCCGGCCTCGATCAACAGGTCATTACAGAATCTTTTTAGCCGTTCCAGTGCAAGGATTATCATTCTAGTTGCCTTTCGCTCGCTGCCAACTTAGTAGCAACTCAGATAAGAGTTGGGCGTCCAAGACCAGATCCAAACACTGAGCAGGCCCGACTATTTGACGCACATGAATCGCAGCGAAGTATGACATACTTGGGCTGTTGGAACAAAGCTCAAGGCGCCAGATATACCTGACAAGAGAATGGTTGCCGATTTGAGGCAGCATCCAACCAAGCTTCCCCGATCGGCGTGACTGCGGCAAGTGAGGCTACGATGAGCGAGCGACCGTCCACACGATCGGTCATCGACTGTGACGTGCACATCACGGTACCGTCTGTGCAAGCGCTGTTCCCCTATCTGCCATATCACTGGCGGCACTACATCAGCAATTCCGGCTTCAAAGGCCCGGTTGAGGGCTACTATTTGCCCGGAGCCCCGACGACCTCACGAGCCGATGCATTTCCCCCCGACGGGGGGCCGCCTGGATCCGATTTGGCATTACTGCGTGAGCAGGTGTTGGGCAGAGAGGGCATCGAACTCGCTATCGCCAACTGCGATTATGCCGTCGCCAGCGTGCGGCATCCTGATGGATCTCTGGCTTTGGCCAGGGCAGTGAACGATTGGCAGATAAACGAGTGGCTTGAACCAGAACCCAGATTAAGGGCGTCGGTGGTCGTACCTATTCAGAACCCGCAAGCTGCCGCGACCGAGATCGAACGTGTGGGTGACAACCCAGGTTTCGTGCAGGTGTTCCTACCTGTTCGTTCGGAGTCTCCGTACGGCAATCGCCGTTACCATGCCGTGTTCGAGGCAGCGGCTCGCCACGATCTGGTCATTGGGATCAGCTACGGTGGATCCCCCGGCAATCCGATCACACCTACCGGATGGCCTTCGTACTACATCGAGGAGTACGCCGGCATGGCCCAAGTTTTCCAATCACAGGTTCTCAGCATGATAGTCGAGGGAGTGTTCGATCAATTTCCCACATTGAGGGTCACGCTCCTGGAGAGCGGCTTCACTTGGATGCCCTCGCTGATGTGGCGCCTCGACAAAGACTGGAAGGGTCTGCGCCGTGAAGTACCGTGGGTGCGACGGCTCCCATCCGACTACATCAGAGAGCACATGCGTATGAGTACTCAGCCGATTGACGCGCCGCCAGATCAAACCCAGCTCTTGGAGATAGTCGACCAACTTGGCTCTGACGAAATCCTCATGTTTTCGACAGACTACCCGCATCACCACTCGGATCAGTCGGCGGATTCCTGGCTGAACGCATTGCCGGATGGACTGAAGCGAAATATTATGTCCGAGAACGCACGCGCGTTCTACCGATTGAATTAGCTAGGTGCGCAGCATCCATCAAGCAAACGTGATTGGCGGAGAAGATCCGAAAGAGAGCCCGCCGTGGTAGTACCGGCGCATAGAAAAACGATGCGACGCGCGGCCAAGATGGCCGTAATTGACTGCGATATTCACAACGCGTTGCCTTCTATCGACGCACTGTCTCCATTTCTTCCTGATCGATGGCGCCGGCACCACCAGACTTTCGGGTACCGTGGTTACAACGGGATAAACTACCCTCCGGTCAACCCGAACGCCGCTGCCCGGACCGATGCGGTGCCGCCGTCGGGACATCCGCCGGGCTCGGATCTCCAGTTCATGCGCGAGCAGTTGCTCGACTCATGGGATCTGGAGTACGGCGTCTTAAATCCACTAGTGCTCCTCGGCTCTGAGTTCAACATAGAGTACAGCGCCGCCATCGCCAGCGCGGTCAACGATTGGCAGATTGTCGAATGGGTGGAGCCGGAGCCGAGGCTGCGTGCGTCGCTGGTTGTGCCGAGTGAGGACGGAGAGCTTGCCGTGGACGAGATCAACCGCCTTGGTGATCATCCCGGCTTCGTTCAGGTGCTGATGTTGGCCCGATTGCTAGAACCGATTGGAAGGCGAAAGTACTGGAAGATCTTCCAAGCCGCCGTTGATCACGATTTGCCGATCGGGGTCCACTTTTCAGGTCTTAATGGCGATCCTTTGACCGGAGCTGGATGGCCGTCGTACTACATCGAATACCACGCGGGAATGACGGCGGTGTTTCAGTCCGTAGTGACAAGCCTGGTATACGAAGGCGTGTTCGAGCTCTTTCCAACACTTAAAGTGGTGCTGATTGAAGGCGGGTTTGGTTGGTTGCCACCGCTAATGTGGCGTCTCGATCGGAGTTGGCAGGTTTTGGGCAACGAGGTGCCTCACGTGAGGCGAGCGCCTTCTGAATACATTCGCGATCACTTCTGGATCAGTACCCAACCGATGGAGGAGCCGGCTACTCCCGAGCAATTCCAGCAACTCCTTGGTCAATTGAACATGGATGACCGGCTGATGTTCGCGACCGATTATCCACATTGGGATTTCGACGCGCCGGACCAAGCGCTCCCGCAGAGTATACCGCCGGACCTTAGACGGCAGATCTTGGCCGACAATGCCCGCGCGCTGTACCGGCTCTAGCATTCGAGCGCAAACACATTCCGGCCACGCCGCGCCCGTAACGGGCATGGAGGGTTGATGGCCCGATTTGTTGTGGCGCTCGCCGACGAGATACCCCCTGGCGGTCGCAAGATCGTCCGGGCCGCCGGTAGGTCGATCGGCATCTTTAACATTGACGGCAAGTATTTCGCCCTTCGCGACCGCTGTCCTCATCAGGGAGGCCCCTTATGCAGCGGATACCTGTGGGAGAACGTCCAATCCAGCAGACCAGGGGAATACTCCTATGCGGGAAATGGCAAGATGCTGAGATGTCCCTGGCACGGCTGGGAGTATGACGTCAGCACCGGACAATCGTGGTTCGCTCCAACCGAGCAAAGAGTGCGAAGCTACGAAGTAACAATTGAGCCGGGCGGAAGTTTCCTGGACGATCCAGACACGCCTGCGCCCGGCTGGCAGAAAGGGCCCTTTGTGGCCGAGACGTTCCCGGTGTCGATAGAGACGAACTATATCGTGATTTCGATTGGTATCTGAGCGGGAATGTCCGGCCGCTCCCATCGGGGCAGGGTGGCGACGGCTTCACGTACCTCAGATTATTAGCGCTTGACTCAACATATCGCCAACGGGTTTATCGGGCTGCCGATGCCGTTGATCAGCCGCAAGGGCGCCGCGACGAACATGAACTCGTAGACCTTGTCGGCAGCCAACTCTTCGAGGTGTAGAAACTCCATCAGGTATCCGCCGAGATCCCGGATGACGCTGTAATGCAACGTTTTTGACCCACCCGGCGGTTGCGGGAACGGCTCGACGGACATATTGTCGGCTCCGAGTGCCGAGATGCTGTGTTGCTTGAACCAGCCGGCGACGGACCTGCTCACTCCCGGAGAATTGGAACGGAAAACGACCGGATCGTCGAAGAACACATTCATCCAGCCGGTGCGTATCAAGACTATATCGCCGGCCTTGATCTCAACTCCCTGGGCTCGGGCGCAGGCATCCAGCTCCGCCGGCGGAATCTCGTCGCTCGACTCGAGATGGTCGACGCCGCGGTAGCCAGCGATGTCGAGTAGAACGCCGCGGCCCACGATAGACACGATGTTTTGCACGCCGTTCTTGCTTGCGCCGGTCGTCGGATGGATAGATTCGTCGACGCGATAGCCGTTGTACATCTGATTTTCAGCGAAGATATGGCATAAGGCGTCGATATGCGTCGTTCCATGAGTGTGCATTACGATCACGTCATCCGCGGCGCTGTGCATCGGAGAGGGCCGCTCGATGAGCGAGGTCCGGTGCCATAGCGGATTGCGGATATCGGGAAGCGGTCCGTTCTTGTCTAGCTCCACGGACAGACTGTATACCTTGCCATGACGAACCAAGGAGACCGAATCTTTCACATTCTTGGCTGTGACCAAGTTCAGCGTTCCTCTTTCGTCGTTGGGACCCCACCTTCCCCAGTTGCTTAGCGTTTCGCTTGCCATTTCCTACACACTCTCCTTTGCGCCGTCCAAAGGGCCGCAGTTCGCGGATCACCTGAGCCGGCTCTCGGCGACGGCAGACATCCTCTCAACTCAAATTTGGTTGGTTGAGCACCGTTGGGCCTAAGTCGCCGTCAAGTATTTGCCGTGAATGCACATCACGCCAACGCGTCTCGAAAGCGGCTCATCGCTTCCAAGTCGTCAGCC
Organism: Chloroflexota bacterium; assembly: GCA_965220775.1. Taxonomy (GTDB): domain Bacteria; phylum Chloroflexota; class UBA6077; order FW602-bin22; family JBCLEL01. Next base: position 1,312,179 of record OZ244845.1, on the reverse strand, counting down.
AATGGAAAAGCTTCCAGTCCCACAACGCCTTCGTAACCCAACTCCCTCAGAGCCGACGCCACCTTGGGATAGTTGATCTCCCCCGTGCCGGGCTCGTGTCGACCGGGGACATCGGCAACGTGGATGTGGCCGATAAGTTCGAAGTGGTCCCGTAGACCTTGAATGACATTCCCTTCTTCAACTTGAGCGTGGTAGATGTCAAATAGGATTCTTATCCTGGGGCTATCCACCGCTTCGACGAGTCGCACCGTATCCTCGATCTGCGATAGTGGGTAGCCGGCATGGTCGACCTTCGTATTCAGCGTCTCTACCGCGAAAACCACATCGTGCTGTTCGGCCAACTCAGCCATTTGCGACAAGGTCTTGTATGCGGTGATCCACATCGTGGCCGGATGCTCGGCTATCTTGTGGACCACCTTGCCCTCGCGATTTATTTCGCCGGTTCCGACGGCCAGGTTTCGGCAGTTCAGCTTCTCTGCGGCGGCGAGGCACCGATTTACGCCCTCAAGGAACGCCGCCACGCCGTCCGGGTGGACCATGCTGCCTCCAATCCAACCCGGCATCGCCGATATTTGAACCGAAGTATCCGCGCCGATCGCACTCGCAACATCGTCGTCCCATCCCCAGAGGTCTACCAGGAATCCTGCTTCAGAGATAGTCCGGACGCGCTGCTCCCAGCTTAAGTCAGGTAAGAACGTTCCTTCGCAAACCGACAATCGATACATGGTGGCTCCTCTCCGCAAGTGGCCGAGACATCATCCGTCTGATTTGTTTTGTAAAAAAGAGTATGTTCGTCTCACGCCCGGCCACGACAGCTAGATGAGACAGAATGAAACACGATTAGTGCATCGTGCTACTGCCAACGTTGATTGCTTGTCCGGTTATGAAATCGGATTCCGGCGATGCGAGGAACGCGACGAGCTTGGCAACGTCCTCCGGCTGCTCGACTCGGCCCATGGGTAGGTCCCTCAACATCAAAGCCTTGAACTCTTCGATTTCCATACCCACAATCGTACTTGCCTCGCGATGAATCATGTCTAGCATCGGCGTGTCGACAGGGCCAGGACAGTACGCGTTCACATTTATCTTGTGTTTGGCGAGCTCTAGCGCGAGCGCCCGCGTGAGGCCGATCACGGCATGCTTGGTTGTAACATATCCTCCAGACGGTCGTGACGTCGCCACCTTACCGCCTTGCGAGCTCGCCAGGATAATCTTGCCACCGTCGCCCTGGGCTATCATCTGCCCGGCGGCATGCTTACAGGTCAGCCACATTCCGGTTAGATTTGTATCGATCTGATGCTGCCAGTCGGACACGCGCATTTTAACCAGAGGCGCGAAGATCAAGATCCCGGCGTTTGCGACGGCGATGTCGACCCGGCCGAGTTGCCGCACAGTCTTGCCAATCATCTCCTCGACCTGATTTTCACTCGCGACGTCGGCCTGCACTGCGATGGCTGAGCCGCCGAGCGACTGGATCTCACTTGCAACCAACTCGGCACCCGGCATGTTGATGTCGGCTACGGCTACGCCGGCGCCGTCTCTAGCGAGCCGTAAGGCGATTGCCCGACCTATCCCCCTGGCCCCTCCCGTTACGACCGCTACTTTCCCGTTGAACTTCATCGAAGAATCCTAGAGCCGGGTCGTTTCCGGCCTTCCGAGGGACTCAAAATTCGACGCGTCCACTCGTAGTGTAATGCGTCGTAGTAGCTCTCTGATCCGGCTTCTGGGCATCCTTCATGGCAACTCTCCGATTGTCGCATCCTCCACCAAAGCTGCTCCTTGCAATCTCGCAAAGGCGCGGTCGAAGGTACAGACCGGCCTGGCTCCCGCTCGTTCGGCAGCCGCTAGGATCATCAGTTCAGAGAAGCCGACACCGCCTCGACGGTAGATAGAGGACACGCGAGCTACATCATCCGCAGCCTCAACGACGAGACCCTCCGTAGAGACCAACTCTTCCAACACAGACACGATCTGATCACGGGAGAATCGATAGGCTCGTTCCAGAACCCATACGAGTTCGATCGCTATCTCGCGGCAAATGAAGCCGGGCCGTTTTGATGACAACCCTTCCAGCAACGAACGGGCTGAGTGCGCCTGCTCGACGTAGTCACACACCAGATATCGGACGAGCACATTCGTATCGAGGGTGCTCACTCCTCACACGCCCCTTCGACGATAGCGCGTTCCATTTCCTCCAGAGTCACTGCCGGGCCGGTGTTCTTCAGCATACCAAATAGCCGGCCGATTTGGCTGTACCGTCCTGACCCGCACTTCGCTGTTTCGGACGACAAAGCACACGCGGTCCCCAGCTTACTCTTATGGGTTTTCGGCAAAGATTTGCAGTTATATTGCAAGGCGGTCTCCCGCTCTAGATTCACTGGGTTGCCAAATTTAGCCGGTGGAGATGAAGGCCAACCGGAACCGGAGGGCCTGGCACGCCTGGAGGGACTCGAACCCCCGACCCGCTGCTTAGAAGGCAGCCGCTCTGTCCACTGAGCTACAGGCGCAAGAACCATTAGGATCGGATCCGTCCGCGCAAAGCTTACCACACCGCCGGCCGGCAAGAATCCTCAGTCCAGAGTCGCTCCACGCGAGCCCCGGCCAAGCGCGTCAACGCCTCGATGCTAGAATCTCTGAAAACCATGAATACGCATTATTTCTGTGAGAATCAGCGTTGAGTCCCCAGTTTGAACACTAGAGGCTATCTAGTCGCAGCCATAGCCCTGTTAGTGGGCGGCCTGCTCGCACTCGCGTACACGCAGCTATTTCCCACCGAGGCCGTGGGGGTTAGGATCACATCCTCCGGCTCGCCTACCGCTACTAGTGCCATACCGACTCCGACTGTCATCTCCAATGGAACCGAGAATCTGGCGTCTGAAACGGGACCGCCAACAACGCCAGTCGATCCAAAGCCAATCCTCACTGCAACATCGATCCCGGAGCCTACTGGTACCGCTACTTCCTCGCCGACACCCACGCCGGGCATCCCAACTAAGACTGGCTCCCAACCAGAGCCGTCAATCCCGGCACCCTTCGCGATTGCAATTGACGCCAGATCGGGCTCTATCCTCTATGCTCGGAATATGCACGGTCGTGTGGCGCCGGCGAGCTTGACCAAGATAGTCACGGCATTAATTGCGATCGAACATGGCGACTTGGATGAATGGGTGGCGGTAGAATTCGACGACGGAGAGCTCTACGACAGCACTTTGATGGGGATACGTAACGGAGAGTGGTATACGCTGAGGGACTTGCTATACGGACTGATGCTGCCTTCTGGCAACGACTCGGCATTGGCCATCGCCAACCACATATCTGGATCAGAGGAGCAGTTCGCAGAGCTCATGAACATCAAGGTGGGCCAGTTGGGACTGACAGACAGTCACTTCGTCAACCCGCACGGACTTGATGAAGCGGATCATTACTCAAGTCCGTATGACATGGCGATGATCACAAGGTACGCGTTGAGGAACTCGTTTTTCGTTAAGGTCTCGGAGGCTAGGACGTGGGACGTGAACGGCACTCGGGGATACACGATATACAATCTCAACAGATTGCTGGGGAACTACCCCGGTGCCGACGGAGTCAAAGTGGGGTATACGGAGGCAGCAGGTCCTTCGATAGTCGCATCTGCGACGCGCGAAGGTAATCAGGCAATCGTCGCTTTCATGGGAGGTCGCGATACGGCAGGGGAGAGCATACTCCTGCTCGACTACATCTTCGCAAACTTCACCTGGCCGGATGTCGCAAACTAGTTGTCGGCTCGACGTGTTTGTTGACGAAACCTCCCACGTGGTCACCTTGGATCGGGCGACTATGGAGAACTGGCCTGTGAGTTCCCTACAAACTCGCGCCGTGCTGATGTTCAGATCAAATTGCTTTGGTGTCGATTTTGCTTAGCGGAAATCTAACACTGGCCAAAGAACCGACCGCAAATATTGGCGTTCCTGGCGTTGCCGATATGCATGATTAGTGGAGACTGACGGATGCCGTTTTCCCCAGCGGATCGAACCACCTTATTCACCGAATCAGTCATTCGAGAGATGACTCGTCTGTGTCATCTGTACCAAGGCGAGAAGGGCATCAATCTCGCTCAGGGCTTCCCTGACTTCCCGGCGCCGACCGTTATAAAAGAAGCAGCTTGCGCCGCAATTAATGACGACATCAACCAGTATTCGATCACGTGGGGAGCAGCTGACTTTCGCCGGGCCATTGCATCCAAGCTTAATCGCTTCTATGCCATTGAAGCAGATCCCGAATCGGAGATTACCGTTTGCTGCGGCGCGACCGAGGCGATGATAAGCAGCGTGATGGCAATCGCCAATCCCGGCGACGAGGTGATCGTGTTCGCCCCCTACTACGAGAACTATTGGCCGGACGCGGTCCTCGCCGGCGCAACTCCTCGCTTTGTCGAGTTGCACGAGCCTGATTGGGAAATCGACTTCGATGAATTGCGGCGGGCGTTCAACTCGAAGACGCGGGCGATCATAATTTCGTCTCCAGGTAACCCTACCGGAAAGGTTTTCAGCAGGTGGGAGCTAAACTCTATCGCCGAGTTGTGCATAGAGCACGACGCGATAGCGGTGACCGACGAGATCTATGAACACCTCATATATGAAGGCCGCCATATTCCGATGATGACTGTGCCGGGAATGCGCCAACGGACGGTTCTGATCAGCGGCCTGTCCAAAAGCTACAGCGTTACAGGCTGGCGCGTCGGATACGCGGTGGCACAGCCGGCGATTACCGCCGCAATTCGCAAGGTGCACGACTTCCTCACGGTGGGAGCGCCGGCGCCACTGCAAGCAGCCGGCGTCGTGGCGATGAATCTACCCGATGAATACTATAGTGGGCTTCTGGCCGATTACCGGGAGCGGCGGGACTTTCTGATTCCAGTCCTGCAGGAGTTGGGCTTCAAATGCAACGCGCCCGCGGGCGCATATTACGTGATGACTGATTTCAGGGCATTTGGCTTCGAAGACGACACCGAGTTCGCCGAGTATCTTGTGAAAGAGATAGGCGTCGCGGTAGTACCCGGAAGCAGCTTCTATCAGCGACCGGGTGCGGGCCGGAGCCAGGTCCGGTTTTCCTTCTGCAAGAAGATGAGCACCTTGGAACGGTCTGCGGAACTGTTGACGAAGATCCGCCGGCGGCAGTGATAGTGGACTGACGGCGCTTGGAGCGTGAGTGATGCCCCGGTTCCGGGCATCTGAAGAACGCTTCACCTAGATTTCAATGCGGGGCCGGCGTCAGTCGGCGGTGTCGATGACGTCGCAAACGGCAGCGGCGCCAGGGCCTCTCAGCATGCCACGGATATATCCGGGCAAGCCGGGCGATGTCTCCAACTTGTCAAGTTGGTCGCGATGCACCCACCGAAGAGCGTCGGCGTCGTCGCCGGCCACCGGGTCGCCACTCAGCCAATCGGCCAATAGATCGATGATTACGAAGTGATATTGAATGTCGTGTTCGGTCCGACCTATTCGGTTAAGCACCAATCTGACGTCCCGCAACTTAATCTCGATGCCACACTCCTCCCGGACCTCGCGCACGGCAGCGTCGGATATCGTCTCGCCATACTTCAGATGACCGCCGGGAATACTCCACGCGCCCTTATGTGGAGGTTTGCCGCGTTGCACCAAGAGGATTTCGTGGCCTCGCTGCACTACGACTCCAACCGCCACCGCCGGCTGTCGTGGGTCTAATTCGGGCTTCATCTCAAGACGCGCTCCTAGTAAGCGAGTTTAATTCATTTCCGTCCTCGTCGGGATGGGCCAACTCTCGGCGAGCCGTCACAGAGGTGCGATCCACGGGATTAGACGCTTGGTAGCCTCGGCCAAGGATTGTCTTGACTGAGGCGGTAGATCGCGGATAGAGAACGCAGTTTGAAGTCGCACGCCCATCAACACGCAGGTTGTGGCCGCTGAACGCAGGATTGCAGTGTGAGGGTGTGTGTTGGTGGCACGTCGGCGGCGCCCGCGTATCCCCTGGATTCCGGCCCCGTATCGGGGTACGGACATGCTCTCGCCGGAACGACCCGGCCGGAATCACCGTGGCTTTGCGAAGACCGCAATAGGAAGATGAAAATGGGACGGCGCCGGGTGGTTTTGTCCATCGTCTGGTGGTCTCACCCCTCCCCAACCCGTCTGGATTCCGGCCTTCGCCGGAATGACGAATGGGGGGCCGGATTGACGAGGGGATGTCGCGAATGGCGAATGAGAGGCTGCCGCAACGGTCTATCCCGGATCGGAGTCCGGGACATGCTTTCATAGCAATCGCTCATGCCGGCTGTTGCCGGCACACCAAGGTATGAAAATGAGACCTGGTCGTTGGAGGTGTTTGGGTGTGGTTGGTGCCACCCTTCCCCTCTGGATTCCCGCTTCCGCGAGAATGACGAAGTGGGGGCCGGTGGCATTCAAGCATACTTGAGGCCGCGTAACACCATTTTCGTACCGATCGCTTATGCCGGCTGTTGCCGGCACACCAAGGTATGAAAATGAGACCTGGTCGTTGGAGGTGTTTGGGTGTGGTTGGTGCCACCCTTCCCCTCTGGATTCCCGCTTCCGCGAGAATGACGAAGTGGGGGCCGGTGGCATTCAGGCATACTTGAGGCCGCGTAACACCATTTTCGTACCGATCGCTCATGCCGGCTGTTGCCGGCACACCAAGGTATGAAAATTAGGGTGCATTGGTTGGTGGGAGAGTTCTAGCGTCATTGCCACAACCCGCACCTCCCCTCTGGATTCCCGCCTTCGCGGGAATGACTAATTGAGAGGCCGGAATGAGGAGAACGCGGAATGGAGGGGTTCAACGGTGCGCTCGAAAGCGGCGTAGGCGCATCCCGGCTCGGAGTCCGGGACATGCTTTCGTACGAATGACGAAGCGGGGGCCGGTGGCATTCAGGCATACTTGAGGCCGCGTAACACCATTTTCGTACCGATCGCTCATGCCGGCTGTTGCCGGCACACCAAGGTTCGAAAATTGGGTGCATTGGTTGACGGAAGGGTTCAGGTGTCGTCTGTGCCCCCCACCTCTCCCCTGGCTGGGGACAAGCCCCAGCCCTACATTTCTCCTTCGACCCTCGGCAGGTGCCGGCACACCAAGGTTCGAAAATTGGGTGCATTGGTTGACGGAAGGGTTCAGGTGTCGTCTGTGCCCCCCACCCTCCCCTGGCTGGGGACAAGCCCCAGCGCTACAATTCTCTTTCGACCCTGGGCTGTCCTTGTTCGAGCGACGGTGGTTGGTATCGCCGGCCGGTGCCGGAAATAATCCCGGATCGGAGTCCGGGACATGCTTTCGTACGAATGACGAAGTGGGCGGCTGGATCGACGCGGCTGGCAGGGATGACCGGGACCTGCTGGCGCGACGGGAGCCGTCCAGTTGCCGAGCAGATAGATAGTCAATCATCCCATCTCTGGATGGCCAGGCAGGCGTTGTGGCCACCAAACGCTAGTGAGTTCGAGATGGCTCTCTTTGCGGCGACGGCCCGGCCTGTATTTGGAATATAGTCCAGGTCGCAGGATGGATCCGGCGTGTCCAGATTGATCGTCGGATGAAGGAATCGATTGCGGAGGCTCATGACAGAAGCAATGAACTCGACGGCGCCGGCAGCTCCTAGTGTGTGGCCGGTCATCGATTTTGTGGATGAGATGGGGATGTCATAGGCGCGAGCGCCGAAGGCCTGTTTCAAGGCCACAGTCTCGACTCTGTCATTCAACTGAGTCGAGGTCCCGTGGGCATTGACGTAGTCGACCTCCTCTTCATTCCAGCCGGCGTCATCCAGCGCCATTCTTATTGCGCGGGCAATTCCGTTTCCGCTCTCGTCCGGCGCCGTGATGTGGTACGCGTCCGAGCTGGTGCCATAGCCGGCCAGCTCCGCCAAGATGTTTGCGCCACGATTACGCGCGTGGTCGAGGCCCTCTAACGCGATGACCGCCGCGCCTTCAGCCATTACGAATCCGTCTCGATCTTGATCGAAGGGTCGACTAGCCAATGCCGGGTCATCGTTGCGGTGCGACAAGGTACGAGCCGAGCTAAATGCGGACATCACCAGCGGGGTGATGCCAGAGTCCGCGCCGCCGGCGAGGACCGAATCGACCAGACCCCGTTTGATGAGAGCGGCGCCCTCGCCGATACAATCCGCTCCAGTAGCGCAGGCGGTCGAGATTCCCCTGCTTGGACCGAGCACTCCGAAGTCTATCGACACCTGGCCGGCCGGCATGTTGGGCAGCATCATGGACGCTAGGAATGGACTGACGCGCCGTGGCCCCTTGTTGCCGATCACTTCCGCCTCTGCCTCGAACGTCGCGAGGCACGACAAGCCGGTCCCGATCACGACCCCTATGCGCTCGTCGAGTCCTCTGGGCCTGCCGGCATGACGACCCAGGCCGGCTTCGTCGAGCGCGGCACCAGCGGCCGCGACAGTCAACTGCGTACACCTGTCCATTCGCCGGGCCGCTTTGCGACCGAAGAGGGACGCCGGATCGAAGTTCTTGACCTGTCCGGCAATCCGGCTGGGCAGCTTGTCTGTCGAGAACCCATTGATCTCAGAGATGCCCGATTCTCCGTTCGCCAATCTCTCCCAGAACTCGGCCGGGTCGTTTCCAAGGGGGCTCACCAGCCCCATACCGGTGACGACGACTCTTTGCTGTGAGGATCTAAGAGTCAAATGAGTTCCCCTCGAAGGGCCTAGAGGATACGGCAGTCTAAGACTATGCTACTCCGGCTGCGGCTGCGAGCTCGCCAGCATGCTGGTTTTCGTGGTCGGCGATGAGCTCGAACAGTCCGCCGACCGTGGTGGTATTTCCAGACGCGCGGAAACCGGGCAGATCCAAGTCGTCAGGAGCAGTCTCTGCCAGCGCCTTCACCGTCGTTTCGCGCTCCGCTTCCAATTGCTCCAAGACTTCGTTCACCGACCGCTTACGCAGCTTGCGAATTTGCCGGTCATTCCAAGTGTCGAGGTCGAAGCCGGCGGGCGGTTGAGTGACCCCGGCCTCCAAGATATTACTGATTCGACCGCGCAATCCCCGCTCGGCCGAAAGCAAGTGGGCAAGAATATCGCGCGGTGGCCAATGCTGCGGATCCGCCCGATTCACGTCCCAATCGTCGGATCCAATCTTCGCAACCACCTCGCGCAGCGCATTTCGCGAGTCGGTGAGCTTTTGCCTGAGTGCAGCACCTCGTGTGTCCATTCTGGCTTCCTCCGTTAGAGGCGTTGTCAAGGCGAACTTCAACTGAGCAGCATGTTAGCACTTAGACGCCGGCGGATACACCACCATCGATGTTTATAGACGATCCGGTTATGTAGGCGGCACGGGCGGAGACGAGAAAAGCCACCAGGTCCGCAACTTCTTCAGCTTCACCGATACGGCCCAAGGGAACCGATGCACCGGCTTTCGCGAAGTGCTCTTCGAGGGTACCTGGTCTGCCGGCGCCCTCCCAGGCGCGTCTGCCTTGGGCGCTCCTGATCGAGCCTACGCAGACCGTATTTACGCAGATGTTGTCGCCGGCGTAGTCTTTCGAGAGCGCCTTTGTCAGCGCTATGCCGGCGGCGCGGCTAACCGAGGTAGGCACCGAGCCGGCCGGCGGCTGCTTGCCGCCGGGAGTGGTGATGTTGACTATGCGGCCCGCGCCGGACCGGCGTAAGTAGGGTAGGGCGAGTTGGCAGCACTTTACGGCGGAGAAGAACTTGAGACGCATGTCGTAGTCCCACTCTTCATCGGACACGGTGTCGAACTTGTGCGCCGAGGATCGACCGGCGTTGTTGACCATGATGTCTAACTCGCCGTATCGTTGAACAGTTGATTGGATGAAGTTCTCCAAATCACTGTACGCCGTGACATCGGCGACAATCTCCAGCACCTCTCCGCCAGTCTTGCCGCGAATGTCCGCTGCCGCTTGCTCAAGGACATCAGGCCGGCGAGCGCAAATCGCAACCTTGGCTCCCGCTTGGGCTAGCCGCATCGCGATTGCCTTGCCAATTCCTTCACTGGCTCCGGTGATTGCAGCGACCTTTCCTTCGAGCTCAAGTTCCATATGATTCATCCACAACTCCTTTCAAGCGACTGTAGTTAATACGTCGAAGATCACTCCGACAATCCAAGCGCAGGATTATTTGACTTACTGAAATATAGGCGAAAGCGCCAACGCCGCCAAGTGAAACGGCCTTCGGCCGGTGCGGTGGCAGAGCGGATTCCTCGACAAGTAGTGCATTGCCTTCTTATACGAACTCCTTGTGATTGACCTTATGGTTTGCCAGCCGGCCCGGCACAGTCTCTTACAGGCGTTTGTTTTGCATTTTCGTATTTGGTTACGGAGCCTCCTCGTCCCGACAAGGGCCGGCAGGTGGGACCTGGACCGTCGTTTGGCTTGGCGTATGCGAAAGCGAACACTTGTATCATAATAGTACCATTTTGGAGGGATTGATGGAGCCCGGACGGGGATTTTTCAATATTTCGGCTAGGGCGGTTAGAAGGACCGGAATGGCGGCCGGCGCGGGCATAATGAGAGTCTGTCGATAACCCCCACCCAGAACGATTCGTGAATCGTCCCCACGTTGAGGTTGGGTCTTTGGCCGGGGACAAGCCCCGGCGGTACACGTTCCTGTCTCGACTATCGGCTGTCCACGTTGGGCAGGTAGTCGTTGGCATCGCGTGCCCGGGCCTTTTCGATGCTATGTATTGCCGGTCGCGTCGATAATCTGGCCACGTATCCAGGCAGCGGCCGGCGTACACAAGAACGCTACGACTCGGCCCACGTCTTCAGGTACGGACAGCCGGTGGAGTGGATGATCGTCTGCCGGTGTAGGAGCGACACCACCCAGCATGGCCCTTGCGGCGGCGGTATCGACCGATCCTGCGCGGACGGTGTTTACATTAATGCCGGCGCCGGCGAGGTCGGCGGCAAGGTAGCGCACGAGTGACTCTGCCGCGGCCTTAGCAACTCCGAGCGCGCAATAGGACCCTCCACCCGTAGCGGCGCCGCGACTGGATACGTGGATGATCGCCGCACCATCTCGGTCGGTCATCAATGGAACAGCACGCTGCGCACAGATTAACAGCGCTCGCGCCGCAACGTTCATGGAGCGGTCCCATTCGTCCACGGTGAGCTGCATCGCGGTCTTGGCAATGGGCTCGACCGCGTTATTCACGACTATGTCAAGGAACCCGGTTTCTCTTTCGATCCGCTCGAAAAGGTACTTGATTTCGGCGGGATCCCGCACATCGGCCTGAATCGGCCAGGCCCGCCGGCCGCTAGACCTAATCGATTCCGCAACCTCGCCCGCGCCGGATTTGTCGCTACGATAGTTGACGAATACGTCGGCGCCGTTAGTGGCCAAGACGCGAGCTATGCCGGCTCCGATACCCCTAGAGGCGCCGGTGATGAGCGCGACCTTGCCCGCAAGCGTTAGGTGTCCATTGCCTTCCGTCATATGTTTCTCCCTCCCGACATTGGGATCAGCCGGATTCGACTGTCGAATCGGCCATCTGATTGAGCGAATCGGCGACTTGTCGTGGAATTATAAGTGTTTGCGCATCGCGGTAATCTTAATGTCTCGGCAAGAACGCGAACCCATCAGTACAGAGAAAGAACCAAGCGTAACTTCAGCGGGCAACTGACCGCATCGGGCTTCCAGCGTTCAATTCTCAGGCGACTGGTGCGGGAACGGTCCGCCGAGTTGGCCTTTCGCCCATGGAGTACCATGTAATCGAAAAGCGCAAATTGACTGGCTGAAACAGCCTCGAGAGAGCTTCCTGGGACCGCCGAATTGCGGCGGATGACAACTCAAACTGCTTGAGTTGGTGCATAGGCCTTCAGATTGACTGTTTCACCAAGCTAGACAGACGTTTGAAAGGCATCGGCTAATGAACGACGCATCGCAAAGAAAACAGGCTGCCGAGATCGAATGGAAATACGCGATAGCGGCGAGCGTAGCGGCAACGGCTGCCGCGGTCGGATTAATGCAACTGGCCCGATCCATCTATCAGATCCGGACCTTACCGGAGCGGGTGATGGAGTGGATCTTGGTCTTCGTACCCTTGGACCTATTCGAGCAGGGATTGGTGGCATTCGGGTCTGCCGCGAAGGTCCTGGCCCTCGGCGGGGCAATTTTATTTATGGCCGCCGCACTGTTGGCTGTGGGCGCCGGCGCGATGCGAAGCGGGCCGATCGCGGTTGGCGTGGCAACAATCGGGCTGTGGCTGTTTGCGATGGGCGTCGTGATGCCGGTGACCGGCGCAGGGTTTTTTGCTTCATCCCTCTTCCGCGACGTCATGCTGACGAACCTGAGCTACGCCAGCGTAGCGTTCACGTATGGCACGGTCTTACTGTTGGCCCGGCTATCTCTGCAAAATCGCGCCAAGGCGGCACTGCCCGAGGAGGGCAGACCAGCATACTCACAAGGACTTACGCTTACACGGCATTCCTTCATAGTCGGGCTCGTCGGAATGGTGGCGAGCTACGGATTCACCATCGTGTTCGGCCGGCAAGCCGGCGCGGTCCAGAGTTCTCTGCCGCTGGCGGAGATCAGCGACCTCGAACTTCCGACTCCGTTGCCGATTCCGACGCAACCCGCGGCGCCGACGGTCGAAACGATACCGCCTACGGCGACCGAGGAAGTCGCCGCCTTGGAGCCTAGCCCCACTCCCACGACACCACCAACCGAGGCTCCTAATAACACGTCGACTCCGTCGCCTCCACCGATAGAAGACCCTACGCAGACCGCTACCGCCTCTCCTTCGGCATCGCCCACGCAACTTGTGCCGGAGCCAACTAACACAGCAACGGCAGTAACGCGAGCCGATGTGTCCAGGGCTGTTAGCGATACACCGACAGTGACTGAGGCAATGGATCAGCCTAGCGCCACGCCGGTTCCGCAGACTGCCACCTCCACGCCAATTCCGGCGACGGCCACCTCAACCGAGGTTCCGGCGACGGCGACTGCAACGCCGGTTGAGCCGACCGCTACGCCGGAGCCGCCGCCACCTACTGCTACGCGAGTTCCGCCAACGGCCACGCCGGAGCCGCCGCCACCGACCGTGACGCCGGCACCAGCAGTAGTGGAGGTTCCGCCGGCGCCGGGGCCAAAGCGGCAGCTGTCTCGCGACAAAGACGGTTCGCTAACGGCCTCTGGGCGCGCGCCGGGGCAACTGGCTCCACTCATCACCGCCATACCCGACTTCTACATAACGACCAAGAACGCGGGGGGCGACCCAATTCTCGATCCGTCAAAGTGGCGACTCATCCTGGACGGCGAGGTTGGACGCCCGGTGCAACTCAATCTGGACATTCTCTACAGACTGCCGGCGATTCGGTTCACCAAGACGCTCGAGTGCATCTCCAACTGGGTCAACCTGTGCGAGAGGAGCCAGGGAGGGCCGGCGTTTGGCTGCGATTTGATCAGCACGGCGGTGTGGAAGGGCGTGCGTCTGAGTGACGTGTTTGCGCTTGCCGGCGGGGTAAAGGCGAATGCGCGCTCAATTGCCGTGATAGGAGCCGACGAATTCAGCTCGTCTATTCCGCCGGACCCTCAGACTTTGGCAAGCACGCTGCTGGTTTATGAGATGAATGACCAGGTTCTTCCACTGGAGCATGGCTATCCGGCTCGTCTGCTGATTCCCAATCGGTACGGAATGAAGAGTCCGAAGTGGGTGATCGCAATGCGGCCCACGAACGAGGTCCACCTTGACTGGTACGGTCAACGGGGTTGGAACTTGAACGCGTTCGTTCAGACGATTACACGCATCGACGCTCCGATTCACGGACAGATTATGGCGCCCGGCGAGCATACGATCGCCGGCATTGCCTACGCAGGATCGCGGGGAATCTCGCAAGTCGAGTACAGCGCGAACGGCGGGGCAACCTGGCAGCGGGCGAGCTTCGTCGAGCCGGCCATAGGAGGGGATGTGTGGGTGCGTTGGGAGGGAACGTTCTCGCTGGCAGCTTCGAGCTCGGCGGTCTTGATGGCGCGATCGATCGACGCCAGTGGAGTTCGGCAGCGAGAGGATTACACCATCACGCAGCCGGACGGCGGAACTGGGATCCACTCTATCGAGGTCAGAGCGGGGTAGAAATCCAAGATCATTCGGATAGCCGCTGGAGGGAATGCGGCCCAGTCTAAGAACTCTGCAGGTCGTGGCTAGTGAGTGAAGGCGCCGGATTTGGCTCATATACGGAATCTCTCAGTTACCAGGGGGGCCGTCAACTGGTGCGGCCGGCGCAGAGATTCACCCTCGAGGCTCCCTGAGTCGTCTGTTCTCGCACCAATCGCTCGTGCCGGCTGGTACCGGCACACCAAGGTATGAAAATTGGATGCATTGGTTGATCGAAGGGTTCAGTGGTCGTCTGTGTCCCACGCCACTCCCCTGGCTAGGGACAAGCCCCAGCCCTACATCTCTCCTTCGACCCTAGGCTGTCGTTGTTCGGGCCACAGTGGTTGGTGTCGCCGGCCGGTGCCGGCTGGTGCCGGCACGCCAAGGTATGACAATTGGATGCATTGGTTGATCGAAGGGTTCAGTGGTCGTCTGTGTCCCACGCCACTCCCCTGGCTGGGGACAAGCCCCAGCCCTACATCTTTCCTTCGACCCTCGGCTGTAGTTGTTCGGGCGACGGTGGTTGGTGTTGCCGGCCGGTGCCGAAATCTATCCCGGATCGAAGCCCGGGACATGCTTTCGTACCAGGCTCAGAGTTTCCGGCTGGCGACCATCTCCTCGATGGCGGCGCGCATGGTCCGGGTCTTGTCGCGGGATTCGGGCAACTCCTGAGCAAGGTGGGTTTCACCGACCCGGCGGTAGAGGTCAGCGGCGGCCAGATGATAGCCGGATGATAGGTCCAAATGCCCCAATGTTGCCGCGATCTCCTTCATTTCGCTCACCCATCTTCGCGACTTGGGCGGCATCCCGGGGATCCCTTTGTCCAGCCAATTGAACAGCGCGGCCTGGCTGCCCCGCAACTCCTCATGCAGCGAATCGATTAGATCGAGCTTGGCCGCCGCGACCATGATCTCGGTTCCGAGCGCGCTCAATCCTTTGGTCAGGGCGGCATAACACATCTTCATTCCAGAGGCCTGGCCGATCTCCGATCCGATGGGACGTATATCCAGGCCGCTCGACTTCAGTCGCAGAAAACTGTCGACGTGCGGCCCGGAAGCATACAATCGTGGTTGATATGTGTCAGTCGGGGGACCGCCGATGATTCCAACGTCCACCAAAAGGCCTCCCGCGCCAGAGATGGTTCCTTCGATCTCGCGCACGGTCTGGGGCGCGATTGCGTTGCACTCTACGAAAGTCAGCGTTCTGCCGCGGCCGGAAAGCCGGTTCGCGACTTCAGCCGCGACTACTGGGGCAGCGGCCGATGGCATGATCGACAGGACAATATCTGCTTGATCTACCAGGCAATCGAGGTTTCCGACATCCTCAATACCAGCCGCCCGGCTGAGATCGGCTGTGCGCCGGCTGCGCCCGGCCAGGCTGGTGATGACACGGTACCCGTGGTTGACGAGTACACGACCGACTGCGTGACCCATCTCGCCAGGACTTAGGATCGCGATAGTATCCGACATCATAGATCTCTCCTACCCAGGACCAGGCACCCGCCCAGAATGACGGCGGCAAGGTACAAGCCGGCATAGACAAGCATCCACTCGCTTGCCGGCTGGATTCCGGAAAAGGGCCCCCCAAAATTGACGGGACTAAGGACGCGGGGCTGTAGAAAGCTGGACGCTGATCTCCAAACCACGTCCGTGGGTAGAATCGTCCCGGATATCACACCTATCAACTTCATCGTTTCATTCTCGATGAGCGAGCCCATCTGTTCGACCATACCGCCCATCATAGCAATCACGTAGAGGGTCAACACTACCACACCGTTGGCCAAGGGCTGCAGGAACGTGCTGCCGAAGATCGCGAGGCTGAGCAGCACGAGCACCTGGAAGGCCATCAAAGCGACCCCCAACGCCGGCTGGGGCGGGACAAAGCCGGCTTGCAGGTACACGATCAGGATCATTGCGCCGGCCGTGATTGTAGCGTGGATCGCGAGCATGACTCCGATGCCTAACCATTTTCCGACGACGATTTCCCAACGCGCCAGCGGTTTCGGCACGATGACTTGGAGAGTACCCGCCTCGATCTCGGCTGCAATTGTACCGACAGAGACGAATATAGCGAGTAGACCGCTCAGGAAGCTACCAAACCACAGGCCCATTAGCAGCATCTGGGCAATTACGGCCGAACGGAGCGATGGTAGAGTGCGCGGCGAACTGTCAAACTCCGCCACCACAAAGTGAATGCCAACTCCGAACAAAACGATCAACAGGATTGTCAGTCCGATTGCCGCCGGAACTACCCGCTTGCGCACCGCCTCGCGAAAAGTGAACATTGCTAGTGTTCCAACTCGAAGTCGCCGGATCATTGAGGTCGCCCCTCCTCACGGCTCTCCACCAAGCTGACGAACAGATCCTCGAGATTGGAGCGCTTCTGGGCTAGGCCTATCAGATCCACGCCGGCTTCGACCACGGTGCGAGCCACCCAGGGGATTTCCTGTTGGTCAGCTACCTTTAACAGAATAGTCGAATCTTGCAGGGCCAACACTTCGACTCGATCCGACAACCGAGCCTCAAGCGCGCCGGTCGGCTGACCTGTGCCGATCCGAATCTCCAGCAACAAGTCGCCGGCGAGAAGATCGGGGAGCTTTCCCTGCGCGACCACCTTACCCTCGTCGAGAATCGCCACCCGGTCGCACATGAGCTCGACCTCGCTGAGGATATGGGAGTTGATAAACACTGTCGTGCCGGTGTCGCGAAGTTGGATTATGAGCTCGCGGAAGTCCTTCCTGCCAATTGGATCGAGGCCGGAGGTGGGTTCGTCGAGAAAAACGACTTTGGGCTCGTTCAGGAGAGCGATTGCAAGACCAACTCGCTGGGTCATGCCCTTCGAGAAAGTGCGGAGGCGGTCGCCGGCTCTGTGGGCAAGGCCGACGAACTCCAGCGTTTGAGCAACTCTATCGCGCCGGCGACTTGGCATCATGTCGTATAGCCGGCCGTGAAAGTCGAGAAGCTCTTCGGCGGTTAGCCAGTCGTGGTAGCGGCAGTGCTCAGGCAGAAATCCGATGTCCGCTCTTATCTGGAGGCTGTCGATGGGATGGCCTAGGATCCAGGCTTGGCCGGCGGTCGGCCTCACCAAACCAAGGAGCATTTTCAACGAGGTAGTCTTGCCGGCTCCATTGGGGCCGAGAAAGCCGAACGACTCGCCTCTGGCGACACGCAACGATAGGTCTTGAACAACCAGGTTCTTCCCGAATCGCTTCGAGAGACCTTCGGCCTTGATTGCCGGCGACGCTGTCGGGATGCCGCTGGCATCGTTTGCGGAGGAAGTCATACGGGCTAGATGGCGGTACTAGCGAACAGAGCTTGCCAACCGCACCAAGTCATCGGACGAGATACTGTTGCGGGTGAAGACGCCAAATAGGTAATCGTTCTGAGACCAGACCAGAAGTTTCTGGTCATCATCTGGTGGGATGATCAGCACTCCCTGGTTGCCAGAGACTTCAACCTCGACGGCACCCGCGTCTTTGGGCGCCAGGACCGGGAAGGTGTTTTTCCAATCGGAGATAGACTCGAGTTGGCTTGCAAGCGGCTGGAGGTCGGATGGCATAGCGGCGAGTAGGGCAAGTCGTACAGCCTCGACGTTGACTTCGCCGGGGATGGTCAGCGTGGGCATCCTCATCTGTGCGAGAACGAAGTCCGGCGACTCCGTATCGGCCCCATAGGCAAGGATCACCTTTGCCGGTGCATCTAGCATGAGGACAGCGCCATCAGTTTCCGGCGGAAGGACGATCGGTCCAATACCGACTTCTTGTGTGACCGATTCGACCTTAGCCAAGTCGACGGTGTACTCGGCGGACGAAGCCTCAACTATCATCACTCCGGCGACCTGGTCGGAAAACGAATCTGGCATCCACGAAGGTTGGGCAATGTGATCGTTCAAATCTTGCTGAGCCTCGTCAAGGGAGTCGTACTCTTTAACCTCGGGTTTTTCCACCTCACCCTGCTCACCAAGTACGTCTTCTTTAGACTCTAATGCGGCGAATCCGAGCATGGCCGATGCGGTTGGGCCGTCGTTAGAGATGGACTGGGGGTCGAAATCGATAAGCTCAAACTTGGCCGGCCGGAGCACTTCCGGCTCGTCCTGAGCCTGACTTCTCAAAGGCATAAACGCCAGGATCAGCGCCATAAGTAGCAGGATTGTCGCTAACGCTATGGCACCAGCCTTGGGAGTTCGCTTGAGGACAAGATAACTCAGCACGAATCGCTCCTTATAGTGGTGAACAATTCCGTCGATGCCACCGCCGGCTGATGACACGCTAGCTGCATCTTATTTATATATTGAGCCTACCACTGGGCTCATTGTTGGGCAAGTTGGGTTTTGTCTTGGGACGGGTTACTTGTGGCGATACTCAACCGACGCTCCGATCTATCTGAGGAATCGCCTTGACTTTGCGAAGATCACAATAGGGAGGTGAAATTGACGGGGCGCCGGGCCAAGAGACGTTGGAAGGATCGTCGAACATCTGGCACTTGTGCGCCGGCCACACCTCACGTGGATTCCCGTGGGCGTGCCGGGGACCGTCCGTTCTCGTAACAGTGGCGAGTCAGCTGGAGGCCGGCCCAGTTTGCTATGATGGCGCGTGCGTCACAGGTGCCACGGAACACATCATATCGAAACATCGGGAGACTCGTGTGCCGATTAAGACCGCCTCCGAGTTGGACAATTTGACCCTAGGGGTATTACTCGCCGCCGGCGCTGAAGAGGGTAATGCCCGGCGAGTTGCCGAGGCGCTGGTATCCTCCCATCTTGCCGGCCACGATTCCCACGGGGTTCAGCATCTTCCTCGATACGTCAACAACATCGACACTGGGCAACTGAAGCCGAGGGCGAAGCCGGACATTGTGAAGGAAACCGCCAGTTCGGCTTTGGTCCGAGGCAACTGGACATTCGGGCACGTATCGGCTGAGTTCGCTATGCGCTTGGCGTTGGAGAAGGCCGCGGTCGAAAACGTATCGATAGTCACATTGGTAGAAGTGAACCATATCGGTCGTTTAGGCGAGTACGGGGAGATGGCGGCGGCCGACAACCAGGTCGGCATAGTCGTTGCGGGTGGAGCCGGCGTAATTCAACCTGCCGCGGTGCCTTACGGTGGGAGCCGCCCGGTCTTGCATACCAATCCGATTGCGATGGGGTTCCCGGCCGGCAATTCTCCGATGATCGTGGACTTCGCTACGACCGCAACCTCCGGTAGCAAGGTTCTGTTGGCCGCGGCGAAGGGCGAGCAGGTTCCGGCCGATTGCATCGTGGACCGAGACGGCAACCCGACCACCGATCCAACGGCCATAATTAAGGGCGGATCTCACCTACCATTCGGCGGCCACAAGGGATTTGGGATCATGCTGGCGGTGGAATTTCTGGGCAGAATTCTCGCCGGCGCGGATACATATGCGATCGCGGGAAGGTCTGAAGCTGTATCGCTCCACAGGGGCGTCACCATGATCGCCATCAACCCGTCCGGCTTTCAGCCGATCGACGAGTACTTGGTCTCAGCCAGCGAGATGATGGACCGCGTACGCGACGTCGCGCCGGCGGCCGGAGTCGACAGGGTGCTGGCGCCAGGGGATCCGGAGCAGTTGGCAAGGCAGGACCGTCTCGCGAATGGAATATCGATACCGGACGCAACGTGGGTTAGATTGATGGATTTGGCCGGTTCTCTAGGGTTGGATGATTCGTTTTAGAGCGTGAGCGGCCGGCGGTGTTCTGACGAATCGCCCCTACAATGAGGTTGGATTTCGTTGAGACGACGGACGGGCCGGCTGCGATCCTACCTGGAGGTAAGCCCCAACGCTGCGACGCCCCACCCCGACCCCAGCGGGGGACAAGCCCCCGCGTTACATTTTTTCATTCCGCCATCGACCATCGGTCTACGATTCAGCACGTTTCGCGGGAGGAGAGCCGGCATCGAGGTTAATTGGAGGGCAGATTCTCGCACCAATTGCTCATGCCGGTTGCCGCCGGTGCACCAACGTATGAGAAGCGGGAGTTGTGATTTGGTACGGCGAATTGGCATGGTGGATTCTGCCACACCCCACACCGACCCCAGCGGGGGACAAGCCCCTCGCCTCGCGTAGTCTTCGACCGCACTACATTTCTTCATTCCGCCATCGACCATCGGTCTACAATTCGGGCCGTTTCGCCGGTGGAGAGCCGGCATCGAGGTTGATTGGAGGGCACATCCCGGATCGTAGTCCGGGACATGCTTTCATAGCAATCGCTCATGCCGGCCACTGCCGGCACACCAAGGTGTGAAAAGCTGGAGTTGTGATTTGGTACGGCGAATTGGCATGGCGGATTCTGCCACGCCACGCCCCGACCCCAGCGGGGGACAAGCCCCCGCGCTACATTTCCCCCTCCCCACCCGTGGATTCCGGCGGGGGCCGCTGCCGGAATAGATGGTAGAGCACTATGGAACCGGCTACCGCCGCGTTTAGTGAGCCAACCCGGCCGGCCATCGGCACTCGCACCAGGAAATCGCACTCGCGGGATATCACCGGGGAAAGACCGCTGCCTTCGGAGCCTATCACCGTCACGACGCGCTTGGGATAGTCGACCCGGTCGTAGACTTGCTCGCCGGCCTCGCTCAAGCCGACGACCCAATAGCCAGATTCTTTGAGTTGGCGCAAGCTGCGTGCCAGGTTGGTGACCCTAGCCACTTTCAGGTGCTCGACGGCGCCGGCGGAGGCTCGAACCGCGCCGGGAGTGACAGCCACGTTTCTGTGCTTGGGAATGATTACACCGTGGACTCCGATGGCCTCGGCCGTCCGCGTCAGGCTTCCGAAGTTTTGAGGATCCTGAATTGAATCTAACGCGAGGAGGATGGAGGGACTATCTGGGTGCGCCGGCACAATGTCAAACAGATCACAATAGGGGAACTCATCTAACACAGCAACGACGCCCTGGTGGTTGCTTCCGCCGGCAAGACGATTGAGCACGTGTTTGGGGACTTGCTCGACTTCGATAAGGCGTTTGCGAGCCTCGACGACAATTTCACGCAAGTCGCCCGATTTATCTGCCGTCAGCGAGACGTAGAGCCAGTCAATGGATCGTCCGGCTCGCATTGCTTCGATGACTGGCCGGCGACTGAATATGACACGTTTCGAAGATGGAATCTCTATAGCATTCGATGTGCCTGTTCGATCAGGCGGCCGATCTTCGGATCCAGGAGCAAGGCGGCGGCTACGATCGGGCCGGCTAGGTTTCATGAGGCGCGAGCGGGATTGGCCGGAGCTTCACCCCGAATCTCCGTCCTGCTGCGAAGTTACTCACTTGGTCCGGGCCGGAGCTTTCAACTCGGGCGCCAGGTCGATCCGTCTGGTCGGTCCTTCACGACGACGTTCAGCCGGCTCAACTCATCACGGATTCGGTCGGAAAGCTGCCACATCTTCGCGTGCCTTAGCTCGGTGCGCACGGATAACAATAGGTCTACGAACGGACGCGCTTCGAGGTCGGGCGATTCGTGCTGGAGCCTCAGTCCCAACACGCTGGCCAGCGCGCGTAGCTCGTTCTGCACCGGCAACAGGCCGCCGGCCGTGGCACCGCCGGCGCGGGCCCGATTTATTTCTCGCGCCAACTCAAATAGCTGCGCCAGGGCGGCAGACGTATTCAAGTCGTCATCCATCGCCCCGATGAACCGTCCACGTGCGTCAACGGCAACCTTGGCCAGTTTATCGGGGACCTGATCCACGTCCGCACTATGACCTTCAAGTGCCTGGAGGAGACGTTTGATCCCACGTTCCGCCGCTCGCATACTCTCGTCAGAGTACGACATCGGACTGCGATAGTGAGAGGTAAGGACTGCTAGTCGAAGAGCATCGGCGGAGTACTGCTCCAGCGCCTCTCGAATAGTAACGAAGTTACCCAACGATTTCGACATCTTTGTGTCGCCCATCTGAACCAGGCCGTTATGCACCCAGAACCGAGCGAAAGGGACGCGGCCTGTGTGGGATTCAGATTGAGCGATCTCGTTCTCGTGGTGGGGAAAGATGAGGTCCTGACCACCTCCGTGGATGTCGATTTGGGGGCCCAGGTGGCGTAGGACAATCGCCGAGCATTCTATGTGCCAGCCGGGCCGGCCTTGGCCCCACGGACTCTCCCAAGCTGGCTCGCCTGCCTTGGCCGCCTTCCAAAGAGCAAAGTCCGTAGCGTTTTCCTTGCGCTCATCGACGTCGATTCGCGCCCCAGCTAGTAGCTCTTCGCCGGTGTGTCTCGATAGCTTCCCATAATCCGAATCCTGTCCGACCCTGAAATAGACGTCCCCTTCAATCGCATAGGCGAATCCCTTGCCGACGAGATCCGAAATGATCTCGATGATCTGGTCGATCTCCTCGGTTGCCCGAACGTAGCGGGTGGCCCGAAGGACGTTTAGGCGCTCAAGGTCGGCCAGATACTCACCTGCATAGCGTTCGGCGAGGTCAGCCGGAGGGATCCCCAGCCGGCGGGATCGCTCGATGATCTTGTCGTCGATATCGGTGAAGTTTTGCAAATGGAAGACCAGATGTCCTCGGAACTCAAGGTAGCGACGCAGAACATCGAAGACAATCGCGCTCATCGCGTGACCGACGTGCGATTGCTCGTAGGGCGTAGTGCCACAAAGATACATCTTAATGGAGGCATCGGTGAGTTCGAGCTCTTCCACCCGGCGGGATAGGGTGCTGTACAGTCGCATTTATTCCCCTAAGTTGAGCATGATCTGGCGGTTGCGGTCGATCTGGATTCAGCCCGGGTTCGTCTCAGGGACCGCGTCGTATTGCGTAATTCCGCCTCGAGCTCTTTGAGGCGCTCATCAAGTTCAGAAACCTTTTGATGAAGATTGGAGATCATATCCGCTTCAGGGTCGGGGAGGTACTCCACTCGACGAGATGAACCATCAGGCACGTGGAAGGTCACCACTTTAGCCGGAACGCCAACAGCCGTCGAGTTTGGCGGTACGTCGTTGAGGACAACGGCGCCGGCGCCAATCTTCGAGTTCTCTCCGACCGTGATCGCTCCAAGAATCTTGGCTCCGACGCCGATCATCACATTATCGCCGATTGTTGGATGGCGTTTGCCTCGCTCCTGTCCAGTGCCTCCCAGAGTGACGCCCTGATACATGGTTACGTTGTTGCCGATTTCGCTGGTTTCACCGACTACGACGCCCATACCGTGGTCTATGAACAGGCCTCTGCCTATCGTCGCTCCCGGATGTATCTCTATGCCGGTCAACATGCGCGAGATGTGTGAGACCACCCTGGGCAAGATTGGGATTCCAATAACGTACAAGAAATGGGCCAGACGATGCACAAGGAGAGCATGTAGGCCCGGGTACGTGAGGACGACTTCGATGGGATTAGTGGCAGCCGGATCGCGATCCAAGGCCGCGCGCAAATCATCGCCAAGTGACATCCTAAACCACCTCCTAGTCAAAAGTTATATCAGAAAAGTAATGCCGCCAAAGGGGGCGCTGGACATAAAGACGCCCCTAACTACAAGAGCAGCTGGCGACAACACTTGGGCAGTCGAGCCCTGTGGTTAGGATCAAACTCGGTTCCTGACTCATCGGGATCCAATTTACGCGTTAATTTTACGACATGGGAATCAAGCAATCTAGCATTGGTCTAATTCGAAGTGCGTTAAGTATTGCAGCGTATCAATCGGGTGTCGGTAGCCGCCGGCAGGCGGCCGAGGACCTGTCGACGACCCCCACCCAGGACGATTCGCGAATCGCCGCTACAGTTGCTTGCAGCTACGAGACGGCGCTTGCTGCCCCGTTCACTATTGGCCCAATAGGTGGCTCAGCCCGACTTCCTGGGCATACTTGGTGATCGACGCGTAAGACGACGCGGGCAAGCTGACACCCTCTTTCTCTGCCCTATCAAACCTGTCCCATTCGATCTCACCCGGCGCATAGACTCTAGACACGCCAGACACCAAAGGCGAACCGTGGACCTCGTCGATCAGTCGGTCAACCCTGGCCTTAAACTCATCGATTGGCATAAACGCCGCTGGGTTTAGCGCCAAGAAAAAATGGCCGCGTTCGCCCGGGTTGCTTATGTTCCCTCTGCTCCACTCGCGGTTCTGTTCCTGTCCGAATCTTGCGCCGGTGAGAACCGCGGCGAGAGTCTCCATAATCATTGTCAAGCCGTAGCCCTTGTACTCACCGATCGGCACAAGCAGCCCGTCTTTGGCTTTTTCAGGGTCCTGGGTGGGTAGACCGTTCGAGTCGAACGCCCATCCAGGAGGTATTGGCTTTCCCTCCGCTGCGGTGAATCCAACCTTCGCTCCTGCAACGACACTCATCGCGATGTCGAGGACGATGGGCCTACGCTGGCCGGCCGGCACCGCAACGGAGAGCGGATTGTTGCCAAAGTTCGGCCGAGTCCCGCCCCACGGGGCTATCAGGCTGCCGCCGTTCGTGGTGCATAGTCCAATGAGGTCTCGATCCAGCGCCATCATCGCATAGTAGGCGCCCATACCGTAGTGGTTCGAGTTCTTGACGCCTACGGTCGCGATGCCGGCCTGGCCGGCCTTCTCTGCGCAGAGGGACATGGCCTTGACGCCGGATAGCTGACCCTGGGCATTTTCAGCGTCGATTAGCGCATACGATGGCCCCTCGCTGACGATGGCGGGTTTCGCGTTGGGGTCCGTGCCTCCGGCCAACATCTTCTGGCAGTAGCCGGAGATGGACGAAACTCCGTGGGTGTGGACGCCGCGCATATCGGCGGATACCTGGACGTCGGCAATAGTGGCGGCATCTTCTTCGCTCACTCCGACCTGCGTCAACGCGGCGATGGCAAATTCTCTCAACGACTCGGGCGGAACCAGATGTGCATCAGTCATGGTAGGGGATCACTCCAACATTAATATTTGTCGAAACCGTGAAACTGCGCCTAAGAGTTCTTCTAAGCCTGATTGCATCGAGGCCACGCTTACCTGCTTCCAGGACCGGGCGTTGATAAGGCGAACGTCGAATTCCCCCGAGCCGGAGATATCCCGGCTAGGCAGTTTGGGGCCTATCTCCGCGTCCAAGATCCCAGTGGCGGATTAGCGGCTGAACCTCGGTCCAAAAATCCTCGGGAATCACCTCGCGGGCCGCCAGCACGTTTTGACGCGCCTGCTCGGGCGTCCTGGCGCCGACGATTGTCGTGTGGACCTGGGGGTGCCGGACCGGATACTGAATCGCCGCTGCCGCCAGGCTGATACCGTATTGCGCGCAAAGGTCCTGAATCTTCTCTGTATGGGCTAGGCACTCCGGCGAGAACTCGCGGTCTCGATGGACGACGTTGGGACGAACTCCCAACGCAAGAAATCCTTTCTCCAGCGCTTCGGCTGTCGCGATCCCCATGTCGTAGCGCTCCGCGGCCGGGAATACGCGTCTCAATCCGTATTGATTCAACAGGCTGTAAGCTTCCGGCACCAACGCGCAGTCGAACTCACCGGTCTCGATGAACACTTCGTTGATCCTGGGATTGTTGATGCCCACACCGATGTTGTCCACGACGCCTTGCTCTTTGAGCTTTCGGAGGGCGGCCAGGGTTCCCGGCTCGCCCGGCTCACGGCCCATCACTCTGTCAAAGTCGTCCAGAGTCGGATCGTGCACGTACAGAATCGGGAAATGGTTACGTTGCAGGTGTTCGATGCTCCATTCAACCGAGCGCATGGTCTGGTCGTAAGAGAAGTCGAATTCTGGAACCGGATGGCCGATCTTAGTGGTTACGTTGACGCCTTTGGCAAGATCCGGCCGCTCGTGGAGCGCACGTGCGATTATCTCTTCACTCCGGCCGTTCTGATATCCGGGTGCCGTATCGATCAGAGTGGCGCCGGCTTCGATCGCGGTCCATATGGTACGCATGCCGACATCAACATCAAGTGGCCTATCCTTAGACCAACCGACGCGACCTCCGCCAATGGCCACGATAGAGACTTCGAGGCCAGTGTTGCCCATGACCTTCGTCCTCATAGGCGGCAGGTCGACTCGATCGTCCATTCTCACGTGCTCCGTAGTGGTTGAGTTGCAGATCTGTTGCGGGCCCGCCGATTCAACAGATGCATGGGACCGATGCCAGGAGGTTCAATCCAAGTCGGCCAGGAGAGACTTGACGTAGGCCACGCTTGCGCCGTCCTGGGTCAGCTCATCGGCGGCGCGTCCTTCTATTGCGATGCAGCCCTGAAACCCAGCGTCGGCGACGGCACTGATCGCAAATCGGTAGTCTATGTCGCCGGCGACAAGCGGCGCCGCGATGAAGACTGATCTACCAAGGTCTGGGATGTTGACTCGGATCAGGTTCTTACAATGCCAGTACTTCAAGCGTGGCGCCAAAGCGACAATACAAGCTTCGACGGTCTCTTCGGGAGTGTCGTACGCCCAAACCACGTTTCCGAGATCGGCATTGGCGCCCACGTTTGGCCGGTCGATCAGGTCCAACAGATGGTTCATCGACCAACTGTTGTCGGCGACTGAGTGCTGGGCCATTTCAATGGCGACCTCAATCCCGTGTTCGGCGGCGATGTCTCCGATTTCCGCCATAGCCGCGGCGTTGCGCTCGAAGTCCGCGGCCCGGGCGGTCCGGCTGCCCCACTGGGAGGTTTCTTCGCCATGGCCGGAACCGGGCGCCTTAGGATCCACCTGGGTGCCGACGGTAGTCGCCATGATAGGAGCGCCGATCAGGTCTGCGTAGCGCACGCCGTCTAGCTGAAGCTGGCGGTTGCGGGGGGCGTGCTGTGACTTAACGAAACCAGCTCCGGTGACGCGCGAGGCGGTGCGGGCCGCTATACAGGTGAGGCCGGCGTCCTCCAACTCACTGCGCAAGTCCTTGATCTCTTGCTCACTGCCGCCCGGCTCATCGGCGGAGGATGCGGTAATCTCCACACCTTCAAAGCCAATCGAACGGACCTTTGCCAGCCAGTTACCTCGGACCTCCTTTGGCGGTATGCCTTTGTTACCCCAGCCAGTAGTCGGGTAATAGGACCCTCGACGCGGCGCGTAACCAATTATCATTGCTCCTCCTCGATGATGAGTGTGCTTGGTAGAGGCGTCAATCGAAGCGGAACACGACCTTGCCGGATGCTGCGTTGCCGGCCAAGTCGAATCCCATAGGCGCCTCGTCGATTGAAAGCTCGTGTGTCACGACCCGCCGGATCGGCGCCTTCTTCCGGGTCACGAAGTCAGTGATCTCGCCCCAAGCGGAATAGGGCCATAGATTTGAGCCGATCAGGTGTATCTGCTTGCCCATCAGGCTAGTGACGTTCAGTTTAGGCGCGCCGGCACCGCCGCCGATTATCGCTACGCGGGCGTGCATATCGGCAACCTCCGGGATCAACCCGTGGACATTCGACGATCCGGAAGCCTCGGCCCACCTCGTAGGGCCTTTCGGCCAGATCTCATGTACCTGCTCGGCCAGAGGTGCGGCCATCGGGTCGATGACCGCATCCGCCCCCAACTCCGCCGCTAGATTCCGCCTCGTCTCGACCGGGTCGACTCCTATTACGTCTATCGACATGGTCTTTGCGAGGACGACCGCCAACAATCCCACAGGGCCAAGGCCGGTGACGATAAGCTTGTCTCCGGTTCGGGTGTCTATGTTACGCAATCCAAAGTAGGCAGTGCCGGTTTGACAGGCCAATAAGGCGCCCTCTACCGAGTCGAACTGATCGGGCAGCCGCAACATGTCGGCGGCGCCGGCCACCATGTACTCTTCGTCTGCGCCGTCCGGATTGAACCCGTAGGCTCGCCGCCCCTTCATGTCTCGATCGGGGCAGAGGTTCCGGTAACCGGTAAGGCAGTAGTGGCACTTCCTGCAGGCGACCCGGTGATAGACGACAACGCGATCGCCTACACGCCAATCGGTCACGTCGGGACCCAACTCGACGATATCGCCGCAGGGCTCGTGTCCCGGCACGTAGTCGAGGGCGGCCTGCTCCGGCGTCGGAGAGCGATAGTTGCCAAGGTCGCTGCCGCAAATGCCGGCGGCAGCCATTTTCAAGAGAACTTGGCCACTTCCAGGACTTGGTATGGGTCGGTCCTCGACGGTTACCTTGCGATTGCCGTGTAATCTAGCAGCCCGCATAGTGGTGTTGGACATGTTCAATATTCCTCGTTGATCACGGTGTTGGTCAGCGTGGGGGCCAAGGAGCCGCGGAAATCTCGTTCGGGTGGTCGTTGCTAAACCAGATTCGACCGTCGTCGCTGCGTGTCATTCCGTGCGGCTCTATTCCTTCGACTTCGATTTGGTCCAACAGCGCGCCGGTCCGCTTGTCGTAGACGAACACCGCGCTTAGGCCGGTATCATTGCAGACTACCCGGTCGCCGTCGACGAAAATGCCGTGTAACCGCAGGCCAGGGAAGCTGATCGTCTGGCGTATCTCGGCGGTATCGGGATCGATACGATGAAGGGCTCTCAACCCTGGCCTGGACACCCACAGGCTGTCATCGTCCCATTCTAGCCCATGGGCGCCTCCAGCATCGCCGTCCACCAGCGTCAAGAACTTCGTGCATTGACCGGTGTTCGGGTCGAACTTGAAGACGAAAGCCGGCATGCTATTGTGGGACACCCATACGGCACCACCGCCGACGGCTATGCCGCTAACTTTCTCGGCCGGCGTGCTGAAGCTGGTGAGCACCGCGCCGGTGTCAAGGCGCAATTTATATACTCGGCTGTTGTCTATGTCGCAGATCCATAGGGCATCTGACTCGGCCACCAAGCCGTTCGGCCGCTTGTGCGGGCCTTTGAACACGGTTATCGGTCGTATTGTCAACCGGGAATCCTCCTTAATTTGATGGGGCCGATCCTGCGGTATAACGCAGGCTGTCAAATCGCGCGATGTCGGCATGAATGAAGGCGCATAGCCGCCCTTAGCAGAGCTTGCGGACGTTGGCGACGGGTTCAATGAATTGGCAGGTAACCCTTAGCCTTTGACGCCGGTAAGGGCAATGCCCTCGACAAAGTATTGTTGAAGCGCGATGTAAACCACAACCACTGGTAACATCGCCAACATTCCGCCGGCCATTATCACAGAATAATCAGGAGTTCCGCCATATTCTATCCCGGCGGCGAACGACGCAAGACCGACCGGCAACGTGAATTGATCGGGGGAGTTTATGAAGATAAATGGCGTATAGAAGTCGTTCCACATTACTTGGAACGTGAATATGGCTACGACGGCAAGTGCCGGCAGCGAAAGCGGCACCATGATCGCCCAAAAGGTATAGAACCGGTTGGCGCCGTCGATGCGAGCGGCTTCCTCCAACTCAACCGGGATGGTCCTGAAGAACTGACGCATCAGGAACGTCCCGAAAGTGCTCGCAAACACACCCGGAAGAATCAGAGGCCAATGGGTGTCGATGAAGTCAATCGCCGTGTAAGTTGTGTATAGAGGGATAATCAACATTACGGGAGGCATAAAGAGGGACGATATCAAGACGGCGAAGGCGATGCCGCTTCCTTTGAACTTTATGCGAGCGAACGCGTAGCCGGCCAACGCCGAAAAAAACACGCGCCCAATAGTAGCCAACAGAGAGATGTAAACACTATTGATAATGAACTTGGTAAACGGGAAAGACAGGCTGTGGGTGGTAAACAGCGCCTCGTAGTTTCCCAAGGTGAAAGTCTTGGGCCAAAAAGTTGGGGGATAGGTTATAGCTTCGGTGAGAGGGGTAAACGAGGTTTTCAACATCCAGAGAAAGGGGAATATGCAGATTATGGTAACGAACAGGCACCATAAGTAGAGCGGGGAATACCTCCGCCAATTACGCAGCGAACGGAAGGAGGCGCGGTCGGCAGCTCGATACATTTCACGCGGCGGAGCGGACATTACCTGTACCTACCATTGTTCTAGCTGCCCCCTTGCCACGGAATGGCGGGCGTGTTTGCCGGTCAATCTGAGTAGTGGACAAAGCGTTGGCCCACCTTCCAATTGATCAGGGTCAGTATTCCGACGAGAGTCATCACGATGACCGCCACGGCGGAAGCCAGTCCATAACGAAAGTGATTGAGACCTTCCTCATAGAGGAAAATGACGAGCACGCGCGTCCCGTTGACCGACGACGCCCCACCGTAGCCAGCGGTGGTCAACAAGAGAATCGTGGTGAAGACATTAACCGCAGCAATCGTAGAGACGATAAAGAGCAAGAAGAAGACTGGCGTGAGAAGTGGAATGGTAACGAAACGAACTCGTTGCACAGCGTTAGCGCCGTCAATCTTGGCCGCCTCATAGAGATGGGACGGGATTCCTTTCAAGCCGGCGAGGAAAACCACCATCTGGTAGCCCATGCCAGTCCAGACCCCGAAGAGTACGACAATGATCATAGCCCAGGGTATCTCGAAGAAGTAATTCGGGCCGTCTATGTTAAACAGGTTGAACAGGGTGAGATTGATCAGGCCGGAAGTTGGCGCCAACAGGAATCTCCAGATCAGCACCGTGGCCACCACCGAGGAGATTACCGGTAGGTAAAAGATTGCGCGGAAGAGTAGATTGCCGGGGAATTGTTGGTGGATAAGCAAGGCTAACAGGAAGCCGGCGGCCATCGTCAGCGGGACTACCGCCACGGTATATAACAAGGTAGCCTCGACGCTCTCCCAGAAATCATAGGAATCGATGAGCGTTTCGTAGTTGCCGAGCCCGATCCACTGCATGGGAGTAAGGCCGTCCCAGGCATGGAGTCCGAAGTAAAGGTTGGGGAAAACTGGCAGGACTTCGAAAATCAGTGTAGCCAAGACAACCGGCAGCACGAAGAGCCAGCCGGTTATGTTGTCCGCTAAGCGCGCCTTTAAGCGCACGCGCCGCCTAACACCAACTTGACTCGTTGCCAAGACCTCTCCCCTACGATTGGCCCTGAAATTAGTTGACGCTCACGCGAAGCTGGGTCGTATATCGGCGTTTCTGAGCATCACAGCGATCTTGAACCCGGAGGCGGAGCCGTGGGCTTCACCAGTCGACCGGCGATGTCATCAGAACCGTATGGTTGACTGTCCGAAGCCGGCGGGACAAGCGCCACACCGCATCATCCCTCACCCTGAGAGGAAGCCGGCGCGAGTCGCCTCAGAGACTCGCGCCGACCCTAGCGTGCTCTTGCGAGCGAACTTTCGCAGAGGCCGGAGCTACGATGCGGCCCCGGCTCCCATCAATCCCGAACCGGCCGTCAGCGGTAAGATACTCCGTAGCCGCTCGTGCTGGGAATATCCGTCGGATAGCCTGTGTTCGTCATGACGCCTGGCAGACGCCATCCTGGCTCATTTAGCGCCTTGCTCCACTTGTACTGACCGATGACACCGTTCGCCTGTTTGGTCGCATCGTCCAAGAACTCTTGGACCGTCAACTTGCCGGAGTCCATCTTGCTACCGTTGACGCACAGAGTGCTTGCGTAGATGCTGCCCATCGGGTTGTCCGTCCGGACACGCCATCCGTTCGTGTAGGTCTCGACTGCCCAAATCCGATTGAGCGGTCGCCCGTTCGCGAGGAACGGCTGATTGAGGTATCTCTCACTCTGGTAGACCTTCTTGAGCGCGGGGAAGATCATATCCGACATGGCGTAGCCCCACTGGCCGACCTCACCGAGGAACCACTTGCCCAACTCCCAGGCCTCGTCACGCCACTTGGTGGTGCTTGGGATTGCATAGGTCTCATCAGATAGGAACGCGGGATTGTCCGAGACGCCACCGGCTACGGGAACATCGATTCCGCGCTTGACGATCGGGTAAGGCATGAAGTCAAAGTCGATGTCCTCAGGGATACTGGCAGCGGATTTCAACTGCCCGCCCGTTATGGCAAGCTTCCCGGCGTTGAAGAGCTCGCCGGCGTTATTTCCACGCGGCAGGGCAATCGGCTCGTCGCCGAGCATCCAAGGCATAATGCGCTCGAACAGGGCGACGATGTCCGGGTGATTGTACTGAGCGGCGGTCTCGTCCGCGTTGTAGGGATCAACTCCCGTGAGGGGAAGCCAAGTATTGCTGTAACAGCCGTGGTAATTCCCTGCCCATTGCTCAACCGTGCCATTCTTTCGGATGGTGAGCTTGCGGAAGTTCTCTTCCCACTGGTCAAGGGTCCAGGCATCGGCATAGTTCTCCGGCATCTTGATGCCAGCCTCTTCCATGATGCCCTTGTTGTACATGTACATGATCGGCTTCCCGCCGACGGTTATATTCGCTACCTGGCCACCTGGCCCGGGCCGAGCGTTCCAAGCCCTCGGGTGCCAGTCATCACGGTTCAGGTCGCGGTCGATGTAAGGATCGAGAATCGTGATCGCTCCGGCCGCAGTCAGGAAGAAGATATCGTCGTCATCGACGTAGCTGAGGTCCTCGGCATTGCCGGAGCGGAACTGGTTGAGGACCCGGAAATTGTCCTTCTTCGCGACGAAGTGACGATCTACCATGATCGTGCCGGCGTAGGCGTCCTCGAACGCGGTGATGACCTCGTCAATCGCGGGGAAGAACGGGGCAACACCCATCGCCTGGTAGGTAATGGTGATCATTTCAGGCTTCATCGGCGGGACCATCGTCACGACCTTCTCGACTTCGACGACCTTCTCGATCTCGACGATGGTTTCCTTCTCGACCTCTACGATGGTTTCCCTCTCGACCTCTACGACTTTTTCAACTTCCCGGGTAACCTCCACCATCACCTCAACCGGCTTCTCGACCACCATTTCCTTCTCGACGATCTTCTCGACTTCCCGGGTTACCACAACCTCAACCGGTCTCTCAACCACTTTCTCGACAACCTGCGGTTGACAGGCGGCCAGGATAGGCAGGGTAGCCATAGCGCCCAAGCCGGCTAGGAATGAGCGGCGAGTAAAACGTGTCGACAAAAACCCTGATTTCATAACAAAACTCTCCTGTGATAGGTAAGTAGATGCGATCTACCAGTATACAAATGTGCCCCTAGGCACCAACCAAGAAGCACCAAAACCATAAGTCGAGCGGCCTCACCTCCTCAAGTACGCAAATTCGCGATACACGGGTACCATTTTATACACCTTGTGAAAATGTGTCTATAACATGAGCCGATTCGGTCCGGTGCGCTACTTCAGAACCTGCGACGGAAATAGTCCTTCCCGCCGTGCCGGCAAAGCCGGAGTTGAACAGCATCGCACGATTTCGGGAATTGGTTTTGACCGAGAGTCACAACTGTAGTAAAACAATATGAGTTCGACCGGATTCGCCAAGAAACGCGGCAGTCTCGCTGCTGGCTTCATTCGAGTGAGCCTGCCCGCAACAAACAACTCTTCGCCTAGATTGGTGTCGTGGAGATTGGAGGAATACGAGTGAAGCTTTTTGAATATGTAACGCCCAGCACAGTCGAAGACGCGGTGAAGCAGCTCGCCGACTTGGGGCCTTCTGCGCGCGTCCTCGCCGGGGGCACGGATCTGCTGGTGCAGATGCGAGCCGGCAGGTTCGATCTCGACCGGGTCGTTGACGCAAAGAACATTCCAGAACTGACGGATGTCTCATTCGATCCGGCGACTGGACTCACCTTGGGAGCGGCTGTACCTTGCTACCGGACATACACGGATGCACAGGTTACGTCCAACTACCCCGCATTGGTAGATTCAACCACGATCATAGGTGGTATCCAAATACAAGGCCGAGCCAGTGTCGGCGGCAATTTGTGCAACTCTTCGCCGAGCGGCGACACGCTTCCTACACTGATCGCACTAGGGGCATCGTGCTTGATCGCGGGCCCGAACGGCCGGCGAACGGTGCCGGCCGAGGAATTCTGCACCGGCCCGGGAAGCAACGTCCTGGAAGATGGCGAAATGCTAGTTTCGCTGAACTTCAGTACGCCGGCGGAGAATACTGGAGCTCATTTCCTGCGATTCATACCCCGTAACGAGATGGACATCGCCATTGTCAACGCGGGCGTTTGGGTGGAGCTCGATGCCAGTCAGGAGAACATCGTCTCGGCGAGGATCGGTCTAGGTGCGGTCGCACCGACGCCGCTATTCGTTGAAGAAGCCGGCCAGGCCGTTGCGGGCAAGCCGGCTACTGAGGGCACGATACAAGAAGCTGCCAGCGTGGCAAGGGATGCAGCGAGACCGATTAACGACATGCGGGGGACCATAGACCAGCGCAAGCATCTGTCTGCGGTTCTAGTTGCGCGAGCGCTGCGTGGCGCCATCCGAAGAGCCAAAGGAGAAACGGTCAATGGCCACTAAAATCCCGGTTTCGGCGGAAATAAACGGCGAAGAGGTACAGTTTCTTTGTGATCCTCGCCAAAGCCTGCTAGAAAGTCTGCGCGACGAGCTAGGTATGACCGGCGCCAAGGAAGGCTGCAACGACGGCAACTGCGGCGCCTGCACGGTGATGCTCGACGATCGAATCGTGTGCTCGTGCCTTGTGCTGGGACTTGAGATCGAGGGCAGATCGGTGAGCACCGTGGAGGGCTTGGTTTCGTCGAAGGGCGTCCACCCGATCCAGCAAGCGTTCATGGAAGATGCCGCGCTGCAGTGCGGCATCTGCACGCCTGGATTCATCGTGGCGGCCGAGGCCCTCCTCAAGAAGAATCCAAATCCGACGGAGCACGACGTAAGGTGGTGGTTGGCCAATAACCTTTGTCGTTGTACAGGATACGACAAGATTGTGCGCGCCGTATTGCACGCCGCGGAGAAGATGCAAGAGGCGAACGTTTAGATGGCAACCAGTTTGACGAAATCGAACGTAGTTCTGTCAAACACTGAATACAAGGTCGTCGGTACACGACCGATACGCCACGATGGGACGGACAAGGTCACGGGCCTTGCCAAGTATGGAGCGGACCTCAACCCGGCCGGTGCGCTGGTTTGCAAGCTGCTTCGAAGTCCCCACGCTCACGCACGTATCAAGTCGATCGACACGAGCAAGGCGGAAGCACTTGCCGGAGTCCGTGCGGTCGTAACGGCGAACGATCTGCCACTAGCCGAAGACAAGATCGAAGAGATCGGTGAGACGGCCATCAACGTGAGATTTCTGAGTGACAACATTCTGGCGAGCACGAAGGCCCTCTACTACGGCCACGCCGTAGCCGCCGTCGCGGCGATCGACCAGCACATCGCGGAAGACGCTTTGAAGCTGATCGACGTGGAGTACGAAGTGCTAAAGCCGGTGCTCAACGTTCTCGACGCTACGGGCGAGGACGCACCTTTGTTGCACGAAGACATAGTGACAGAGGAATTCGGCGGCGGCAACGGCAAGCCCAGCAACGTCGCCAGCAGACTCCGATTCGAAAAAGGAGACGTTGACGCCGGATTTGCCGCCGCTGACGTAATCATCGAGCGCGAATTCGATACCGCGACTGTGCACCAGGGTTACATCGAGCCGCACGCGGCGGTAGTCCATTGGAATGCCGACGGACATATCAACGTATGGACGTGTACTCAAGGCGCGTTCCCGGTCCGGGACCAAATGGCAAGCGTCTTGGATCTCCCGGTATCGGACATAACTGTGGTTCCGAGCGAGATTGGCGGAGGATTTGGCGGGAAGTTTCCGCTCTACGGGGAGCCGTCAGCGGCGCTTATGTCGCGCATGACGGGGCGGCCGGTCAAGTACGTGATGAGCCGGGCCGAAGTGTTGGAAGCCACCGGCCCGACGCCGGCGTCACATAGCCGGGTGAAGATCGGCTCTACCAGAGACGGGAAGATTACGGCAGTCGATGCGTGGTTCGCGTTCGAGGCGGGGGCTTATCCCGGCTCTCCGATCGGTGCCGGCGCGCAGTGCGCGTTCGCTTCCTACGACATCCCGAACGGCGTCTTAGTAGGAGACGACGTCCTGGTGAACAAGCCCAAGTCTTCGGCGTATCGGGCACCGGGAGCGACGCAGACCGGGTTCGCGGTTGAGTGCGTCTTAGACGAGATCTGCGAAGAGATCGGCATGGATCCGATTGAATTCCGATTGAAGAATAGCGCCAAGCAGGGTACTCGTCGACTCGACGGGCCGGTTTCTCCGAGGATAGGCGCGATCGAGACGCTGGAAGCGGCACAGGCGCATGATCACAACCGCACGCCGGTCGGCGGACCGAACCGTGGCCGGGGCGTCGCAATGGGATTCTGGTTCAACGGCGGCGGTCCCTCCTGCTGCACGATAAGCGTCAATGACGATGGGACGGTAACCTTAATTGAAGGCTCCGCAGATATCGGCGGGACACGAGCGGCGATCGCGATGCAAGCGGCCGAGGTGCTCGGAATAGACGCGCACGACGTGAGCCCAAAGGTCGTGGACACGGATTCGATAGGATACACCGGTGGGACCGGCGGCAGCCGGACTGCTTATGCAACTGGATTGGCGGCCTACGAAGCGGCCCAAGACGTAGTTCGCCGGATGAAGGAGCGTCTCGCTCTCATCTGGGAAACGAAGCCGGAGGACATCGAGTTCAGCGACGCGACGTTTAGCTCGGCATCGAATCCCGAACAGACGATGTCGTTCAAGGAGCTGAGCGGCAAGCTGTCGACGACCGGCGGGCCCATAACGGGCAGCGCAAACGTCGAGCCAACCGGCGCCGGTCCTGGATTCGCGGTCCACATAGCAGATGTGGAGGTGGATCCCGAGACGGGCAAGGTGGAGATATTGCGCTACACCGCACTGCAGGATGTCGGCAAGGCCGTCCATCCAAGCTACGTCGAAGGTCAGATGCAGGGCGGGGTAGTGCAGGGCATTGGCTGGGCAATCAACGAGGAGTACTTCTACAACGAGGAAGGTCGTTTGATGAACTTCAGCCTGCTCGACTACCGGATGCCCACCGCGCTGGATACTCCAATGATCGATACCGTGATCGTCGAAGTGGCGAATCCGGGTCATCCGTACGGTGTGCGGGGCGTCGGAGAGGTACCGATAGTCCCACCGCCGGCGGCGATATCAAACGCGATCTATAACGCCTGCGGCCGGCGGCTCCGGACACTGCCGATGAACCCCGGTCGCGTAATGTCGGCGGTACTATCTGACCCGATGTGAGGAATGCGAGTATCGTCACCGTGGCTTGCCTATGTAATTCTCGATGGGGGTGACCTAAAGTGACCGTGACAGAATCGAAATCCAATGTTGTTCTTTCAAGCAAAGACTATCGGGTCGTTGGCACAAGACCTATACGTCACGACGTATTGGAACGAGTCACCGGCAAAGCGATGTACGGAGCCGACATCAATCTACCGGGGACACTGGTCTGTAAGATGCTGCGCAGTCCCCACGCCCACGCTCGAATCAAGAGCCTGGACACCAGCAAGGCGGAGGCGCTGCCGGGCGTCAAGGCCGTAGCGACCTACAAGGATCTGCCACGGCTCGACGACATAATCGCAGATGTCGGCGAAGAATCCGTAAACCTCAGGTACCTGAGCGACAACATCCTGGCGAGCGAAAAGGCTCTCTACCATGGTCATGCAATTGCCGCCGTTGCCGCTACGACCGCGGATATCGCCGAAGAGGCCTTGAAGCTGATCGGGGTTGACTATGAGGTTCTTCCGCCGGTCTTGAACGTCGTCGACGCAATGGGCGACGACGCCCCTCTTCTTCACGAAAGTCTGACTACGGACGAAAGCGGCAAGACCTCGGGCAAACCCAGCAACGTCGCGAGTGTATCCCGCTTCGTCAAGGGCGATCCGGACGCTGGGTTTGCGCAGGCCGATCTCGTGATCGAACGCACGTTCGCTACGGGTACAGTGCATCAGGGATATCTAGAGCCGCACGCCTGCACGGCGTTCTGGGCGCCGGACGGACATCTCACGGTCTGGGCTTGCACGCAAGGAGCATTCACGGCGCGCGATACTCTCGCTGCGATCATCGAAACTCCCGTCTCCGACATAACCTACATCCCTACCGAGCTCGGTGGGGGCTTCGGCGGCAAGATAAACGTCTACGGCGAGCCGGTATGCGCGCTCCTGTCGCGGAAGACCGGGAAGCCAGTCAAGAACGTGATGTCCCGATCAGAAGTGCTTATGGGAACGGGCCCCACTCCGGGCACTCATCTTCGTGTCAAGATTGGGGTCACCAACGAGGGAAAGATTACGGCCGTAGAGGGATGGTTCGCCTTTGAAGCCGGCGCTTATCCTGGTTCGGCGATTGGCGCCGGCCTGATGTGCGCGTTTGCTCCATACGATGTCGAGAACGGCCGGATGGATGGATTCGACGTTGTGGTCAACAAGCCAAAGTCGGCCGCATATCGCGCCCCCGGCGCTCCACAGACTGAATTCGCGGTGGAATGCGTCG
The DNA here is from genome assembly GCA_965220775.1 of Chloroflexota bacterium. Classification (GTDB taxonomy): domain Bacteria; phylum Chloroflexota; class UBA6077; order FW602-bin22; family JBCLEL01. The sequence continues at coordinate 1,273,940 of OZ244845.1, read as the reverse complement.
TTGACGAGATCTGCGACAAGCTTGGGATAGATCCAATCGAGTTCAGATTGAAGAACGCCGCTAAAGAGGGCACTCGCCGTGTCGACGGACCGATCTTCCCGGTTATCGGGGCAGTTGAATGTCTGGAGGCGGCGAAGGCTCACGAGCACTATAACGCGCCTCTAGAGGGACCCAATCGCGGGCGAGGCATTGCAATCGGCTTCTGGTTCAACATCGGATTCGCTTCCAGCTGCACGATCAGCGTCAACGAAAATGGGACAGTAAACCTCGTCGAGGGATCGAGCGACCTGGCGGGTACTCGGACAGCCGTTTCTATGCAGGCCGCCGAGGTGCTTGGGATAGACGTAAATGAAGTCTATCCCAAGGTCGGCGATACCGATGAGATTGGATACACGGCGGTAAGCGGTGGCAGCCGCACGACCTATGCCACCGGGATCGCCGCGATTGAGGCAGCCCAAGACGTTATCGGTCAGATGAAAGGCCGGGCGGCATTGCTCCTGGAAGCCTCGGACGACGACATCGAGTTCGCTGACGGCAGCTTCACCTCGAAGTCAAACCCTGGATCGAGTCTTACCTTTAAGCAGGTGGCGGAAAAACTGAGGGAGACCGGCGGTTTCGTAATCGGCCAGGCGTCAGTCGATCCGACCGGAGCGGGCGGCGCGTTCGCCGTTCACATGGCCGACGTCGAAGTCGATCCGGAAACCGGCAAGACCGAGGTGCTGCGCTACACTGCCATTCAGGATGCCGGCAAGGCGGTACATCCAAGCTATGTCGAGGGGCAGATGCAGGGAGGCGTGGCTCAAGGGGTTGGATACGCGATAAACGAGGAGTACTACTACGACGAGCAGGGCCAGCTGATGAATCACAGCCTACTCGACTATCGGATGCCGACTGCGCTCGACGTGCCGATGATCGATACCGTTATCGTCGAAGTGGCGAATCCGGGCCATCCATTTGGAGTGCGCGGTGTAGGCGAGGTCCCAATCGTACCGCCGCTACCCACCCTGGCGAATGCTATCCAGAAGGCAACCGGCGCTCGAATAACCCAACTGCCGATGAACCCCGGTCGGGTGCTGAGCAGCATCTTGTCCGGCCAAGATGGCGACTCGGCAAGCGCGTAGGTAGGGCCATGCCGACCGTGTTCGTCCCATCCCTGATGCGAGAGTTGACCGGCGGTCAGGAACGAGTCGTGGTAGAAGGGGTCAATGTACGGCAGATTGTCAACAATCTCGATGCCGCTTACCCTGGGATGAAGGCCCGGTTGGTCGATGGCGACCGCATTATTCCCGGAATGGCGGTAATCGTCGACGGTGAGGTCACCCGACTCGGTTTGCTTCAGCGTGTCTCGGAGGAGAACGAAATCCACTTTCTTCCGGCGATAGGCGGCGGGAGCCGGTTGCCGCCTGTCAGGTAATGGAAGAATAACGAACCAGACGTAGTAAGCGCGGTCGGTGGTCATTTGTCCGCCGGCCGTTTTGTTTTACATTTTCTACTCTTGGCTGTCGTGCGAGTAAGCAGACTCGTCTCCAAGCATTTATCAAGATCCACTAGCACGAATTTATTGGATACAGATCCGAGTTCCGTTACCTGTAGTAATGGCAAATCTATGCGACCAGAGCGGCGCAGATTTACCGTTTTCCAAGGGACCGCGCGAATTTCCGCCAAGAGGGTAGGGGTCGGCCCGGCCATCTGGCAGTCCTAATCCGGGGCTATAATACCGGACAATCGAACACCTCCAGATACATCGCCGGAGTATGCCCTGATGAAGATCACCGCTATCGAGACTGTCCCGGTTGACAGGTACCTATTCGTAAAGGTCCATACCGATGCCGGCCTGACCGGCCTAGGCGAATCCGGCGCGTGGGGATATCTCGAGGCGTCAGCCGCCGCGGTCGAGACGTTCAAGAGGTACCTGATAGGACAAGACCCTCTTCGGATCGAGCATCACTGGCAGTACCTGTACCGTTGGAGTCATTTCCGAGGCGCGGCGATCATGGGCGCGCTCAGTGCGATCGACATCGCGCTGTGGGACATCGCCGGCAAGAATTTTGGTGTTCCGGTATATCAACTGCTCGGCGGAAAAACTCGTGATCGGGCCAGAGTGTACTACCACGTGTTCGGCAGTACTACCGAGGAGCTGGTGAACGGCTGCGTCCGCGCCAAAGAGTTGGGGTTCACGGCGGTGGGTCACCTGACCCCCTTCCTGGACGAGTCGCCGGATGTTCCCTTTTTCAAGACTCACGCAAGCAAGATGAACGACGGCATCGACACGGTTAGACAATACCGGGAAGCGGTGGGTGACGAAGTGGACCTTTGCATCGAGATTCACCGGCGCCTGACGCCGGCGGAATCGATTGTCCTGGCCCGTGGGATCGAGAAGTATCAGCCGTTCTTCTACGAGGACCCCATATTGCCGGACAACTTTGACGCAATGGCGCTGGTTGCTGAGAACATCCATATCCCAATCGCCACCGGTGAGCGACTGCACACGATCTACGAGTTCGAGATGCTGTTGCGGCGTGGCGCGGTACAGTATGTCCGGCCGGATGTCTGCATGTGCGGAGGCATCACCGGCGCGAAGAAGATTGCGGCTCTGGCCGAGGCAAATCACGTTGGCGTCGTGCCGCACAACCCCCTGAGCCCGGTTAGCACAGCGGCCTGTACGCAGATAGCTGCGTGTATACCTAACTTCGCGTTACAGGAGCTGCCGATGGGAGAGAACGAGCCGCCGAAAAGTGAGATCGTGAATAGTCCCTTGCGAGTCGAAGGCGGGTTCATCGTAGTTCCGGACTCACCGGGCATCGGTATCGAGTTAGCTGAGGACGCAGCCGAGCGGTGGCCCTATACGCCGCGAGAGGTCAAGACCAGGTTGCACCTGGATGGATCTGTGGTCGATCAGTAGGAATCCCCCATGCGGGTTGCGGCCGGCACACCAAGGTATGAAAATGAGGCCTAGTCGTTGGAAGTGTTTGGGTGTCATTGGTGCCATCCCCTCCCCTTTGGATTCCGGCCCTGTATTGGGGTACGGGGCGTGCTTTCGATCGCCGGAATCACCATGGCCTTGCGAAGGCCGCATAAGAGGATGAAAATGGTGGTACGCTGGGCGGTGCAACGTGCGCGAACGAGCGGCCCGCCCGAAGCTGGGGACAAGCCCCAGCGCTACAATCCCCTCTCCCCACCCCTCTGGATTCCGGCCTTCGCCGGAATGACGATTGGGGGGCCGGACTGACGAGTGCGGGGGCGATGGCATTCAAGCACTTTTGAGGCTGCGTAGCATCATTTTCATACCAATCGCCCATGCCGGCTGGTGCCGGCACACCTAGATATGAAAAGCCGGGGTTGTGTTTTGGTACAGCGAATTGGCACCGCGGATTCTGCCACGCCCCACCCCGACCCCTGCGGGGGACAAGCCCCCGCGCTACATTTTCTCATTCCGCCATCGACCATCGGTCTACAGTTCGGCACGTTTCGCCCGTGGAGAACCGGCATCGAGGTTGATTGGAGGGCACATCCCGGATCGGAGTCCGGGACATGCTTTCGTACCAATGACGAGAGTGGGGATCTATTCTCGTACCAATGACACTCACGAGACTGGTCCCCCTAAGTCTGATCAGTTACCCGTACCTGATCTGCTTGACCGGTTCCGATGTGCCGTCTATCTTTCGACGAAGATTGCTTTTGGAGTAGAGCGAATGGCAGCATCCGGCCACTGTGGAAGGGTAGGGGGCTCCGGGGTTAATGGACACCCGAAGGTGCTTGGCAAGATTGGGTTCTGTGCCTTTTTTCTAGCCGCCGCTCTGCTGATGTCTTCCTGCAAGTTCCTGGCCGGGACGCCAACTCAGACCATCGTTTTTCCGGAGGCTCAGCCGGGTTCGGAATGGATACGAGTAACGGTGCCGGGTTGGGACGACCAAACCGGATTCTCGTTGATGCTCCCACCTGGATGGCAGTTGAAGGAGATGCAGGGCATTGATTCCTATGTGGGTGAAGTGGTCGGTGATGGGGTACGGCTAGAGTTCGATTACGGGATGCATTCATGGGGCTTGAACCCTGAGGATGAACCGGAGTTTGACTTCGATTACCTGGAATCCTACGAGGACATCGGTGGGCTTCGGGCGAAACTGCTGGTCTCAATGAACCCGACAGGCGAGCATACCGGCGTTTACTTCGATGATTTGGGCGGACAGCGCATGAACCTGATTGGTTGGGGACTGTCTCAAGAGCAGCAGCGAGTCGCCATAGGAATTTTTCGCAGCATCCGGGTGGTGGAGTACTCCCCGGGATGACCCAGTGCTCGTCACTCACTCTCCTCTTGTGTTAGTGGAAGAGTTCGGTCGGCGTTCGCTCCACCCAAGCTGCCGCTGGAATCCGGCCCCGTATCGGGATACGGGGCATGCTTGCGCCGGAATCACCATGGCCTTGCGAGGGCCGCACAAGAGGATGAAAATGGGGCGACGGGTGAGTTTTTTCCATCGTCTGGTGGCCTTACCCCTCTCCCAACCCCTTCTGGATTCCGACCTTCGCCGGAATGGCGAATGAGAGGCCGCCGGAGCGGTCTATCCCGGATCGGAGTCCGGGACATGCTTTCATAGCAATCGCTCATGCCGGCTCGTCGCCGGCACACCAAGGTGTGAAAAGCCGGATTTGTGGCTTGGTACAGCGAATTGGCACGGCGGATTCTGCCACGCCCCACCCCGACCCCAGCGGGGGACAAGCCCCCGCGCTACATTTTCCCCTTCGACCCTGTGACTACCTGAGCTTGCCTCTACCGAGTATCGGCCAAACGACCTCGACTTTGCCGTCGCGAACGCCGAATATTTCGTCGTGGAGCATCACTGTCGTGTCGCTGTAGCCGACGACGAACTCAATTGTGTCGCCCAGCCGGGGAGCATCACTTGGCTGGTCCAACGTGATTATCGCGTGCTCGGCGCTAAGGTCGACCGAACTCACGTTGGGGATTCCAAGGGGCAAAGGAGCCGCCGCGTCGCTGCTCATCGTCTTCTTGCCGTTATCGCAAATGATGCGAGTCGGGTTCGGCCGGCTGGTTACCGTGGCCAGCACGGTCATTGCGTACTCGTGGTCAACACCCATGTGCGTCTTGTAGGCTACGTCGCCGAAGATGCCGCCGCCGGCTTGGATCTCGGTCGCGCCGGGTTGCTTCGAGCTGTACAGATAAGTGCCGGTGCCTCCACAGCTGACAATTTCGACCGGCATTCCCTGATCCCGGCATAGGTCGGCGCTATCAACGAGCTGTTTGATCGCTTCACCGACCGCTCGGTTCTTTTCGATGGGGTTTGCGATTCGGATCGTGTGGGCTTCCCATGCCATCAAGCCGGCGAAATGTAAACCCTGGCACTTCGAGATTGTGGATGCGAGATCGACGACCGGTGCGCCTGGCTCGACGCCGGCGCGGTCCATGCCAGTGTTCACTTCGATGACGACCTTTAGCTGGACGCCTTTGCCCTGAGCAGCCTCATCGAGTGCCGCAACGTTTTCCGAGTTGTCTACGGCCACAATCACTTCCGCGCTGGGCAGCAAGTTGACCAGCCTGCTTATTTTCGTGGGACCGACTACCTGATTGGCGATAAGAATGTTTCTAATGCCGGCAGCGGCCATCACCTCGGCTTCGCCCAGCTTTGCGCAGGTGACGCCGATGGCGCCGGCGTCGAGCAGGCGATGGGCAATGGCCGGCACTTTGGGGCATTTTACGTGTGGCCGCCAATTGACCTGGTTGTCGCGCATGGTAGAGGCCATTCGGGCTATATTGCGCCCCATTTTCTCTAGATCGACCAACAACGCGGGCGTATCGAGTGCTTCTTTGGGCATGCCAACGGCGCTTACGTACGGAAACATCACTCACTCCAGAACAGAGATGGGCCAAGCATAGCTAATTCGCTCCGGCTATTCACGGGAATTCTACTAGGCGATGACCCCAAGGAACGAATATATGTGCCAAAACAGCCGGCTGATCTCACCAACCATCTTGGTGGGCTCGAGCGGCTGGACGGGGTCAACGTGCTTGAATAGGTCGAACTCAGTATAGACCGACGGCCGGCCCAACTCGTCAAGCGCCCGGGCGAGGCGACGGGACTCGACAAATGGCACGGTGGTGTCGTTTCGATCGTGCATGATGAACATCTTCGTCTTGAGCCGGTCGAGATTAGTATCCGGCGATAGTCTTTCCATCAATGCGCGTGCATCCGGTGGCAGATCGGACAACAGTTTTCGTGCTTCGGCGGCATCCTCGGCCCACATTATTCTGAGGATCGTTTGGGCGTTCGGCGTGAGTTCAGAAATCTGTTCCTGAGTGGCGGAGCCGGCATCGAGCAAACTCAAAGTCAACTCACGGTCCTTCTCGGCGCCCAGGGTAGCGACAAGGTGGTCAACGAGTATCCGAGTAACATTCGGCGCCGGCTCCCAGGGCTCGCGCTGTTCTTCAGCCGTTGGAGGCTCAGGTCTAATCGAACGAGTGGCAATGGAGACGACGAACTCTTCGAGATTCAGATAACCGTCGAAGTTGTTTATAAACGCTATTCGATCGCGGATACGCTCGTCCTGAGCGGCCAGCATAGCCATGGAAGCGCCGATGCAGAATCCGGCGACGCCGACGCGATCGGGATCGACGTACTCCAACTCGCTCAGAAGATCAAACGCCGCGATGAGCTCTTCAATCTCCTCTTCGCTGATCTTGCCCGCCTTGAGATTTGGCGACTCGGGAATCAGGGTGACAATGCCAATTCGAGCGAATCCGTCTCCCAACCGGACCAAGCGAGGATCTTCACGTCCGGCCGGCAAAACGCCCAGGTAGATGATCATCGCGCCGTGCACTTTGTCGTCGTTTGGGCGATAGAGATCGGCCAATGCGGAGCCGGTCGCCCATTCGATCTGGACTGTCTCGACCACTGGCGTGGCAGTAACCATGCCCAACGGTCGGATCGGAGCTGAAGGCAAGATGTGAGGGACTAAGAGAGCGGTACGGAGCGCCAAGCTGCCGGGGCCGGCGACAAAATAGAGCACTACCGTCAGGACAACCAAGATCACACCGAATCGGATGGGGTGAGAGAGAATGGCCGTGAGCAAAACCGCCTCCTCGTTGATCTGGTGTCCGTACTCGGATGGACGAATGTTTTGAGGCTACTGAGCCAAGGTCAGCTTTCGACAATCAACAGTATACAGACGGCGGCCGTTCAGCAGATAGAGCAGGGCACCGCGACCGAGGCTGGCCTCGAACGGCAACATATTTCCGTCACTATCCAGCACTTTTGCCGGCCAGTGACGGTGATGCTGCAGGTCAAGGAGATGGAGCAACCTTCGATTCTCGTAGCCGCCGGCGAAGAGCGCTTTCAGATTTTCGACCGCAAACGCTTCGGCAAACTCGACCGGTAACTCTCCCCAGGCCCGAACCTGCTTGGGATCGCGCAGGTTTACCAATGGAAAGTCGGTGTAGTAATAGACCCAGACAGACCCGTCTTCGACCACGTTGATTGCGGTACAGTCCGCGATTCGGTTGATGCCACCTACGGTCAGGCAATCCGTGTAGCGGAACACGACCTGGCCATCGGGGTTCATTCCAACCAACCCCTCTTGGGCCAACTTGGTTGGACCGTAGATTCCCTCATCAAAGTAGCTGATCCAGATGGTATCGTTAGAGGATACACAGACGTCATTCACCCCATCTCCGGCATGGAAGGAAAAGACCCTTGTCGCCGATGGATCGAATACATGTGCGTTTTCGTCGTGTACGCCTTCGCATCGTCCACGGACTGCAATCCACCGTCCCTCTGATAAAGGTTGAACGAAGTGATAGTTCTCGTTGGTAGGCGGCAAATCAATTTTGACAATGCTGTCGGGCGTCATCTGAACTATCTGGAATTGGTTGAGCCGGCGACTTCGGAGCCTGGGGATCGTTCCTTGCGGGCCGGCTGACACTACGTAATCAGGCTCTCCTTTGAGTAGAAGCAGGACCGGCTGGCCAAACTGATCGATCGAGGTGGATATTACAGTCCAACCGGAGTCGATATCAGGAAGATCGCCCGCCCGATCGGCGACAATCGTTATCTCGGTCTCTTCGGAGCGCCAACGCGCAGTTGCGCGCGACACAGGCGTCAACTCGATCTTCATTTGATTTCCGCTCGGCAATTAGAGCTGCTCCATTGAGCCTGACGTGAGCACTGTTGGATAAATGGGGGTGTACGACTTTCTAACCTCGAGTGTATCCGGCTTCACCTAGCTGTCCCCCGAATCATCGAACTGTTCAGTGTCATAGCCGGCAGGAAAATCCTTCAAGATTGCCGTCGCTTCGGCGAGTCGTGACTCCTGGACCAGCAGTCTCACCGGCCAGTTGGACACCCCTAAAAACGACATCGTGTCGCGAATGTCCATCACCGCCGAAACGCCCTCTCCTCGAAGAGCGCCTATCCATAGCTCCGCTACGATTTGGTTGGGCGCGGTCGCCAGCGGGACTAGCTCCTGGCGGGCGTCGTCGTCATCTGTTGACAAGAGAGAACCCCGATGCAGCGTGGTCAAATCTCATCGACCAACTTCAATCCCGGCGGATTCCTCGAATACCTTAAATATCGACGCCATATCATTCTCGCTGAGCCCGGCAATGTGGGCCTCGTTGAACAGGGATTCGGCGACTTTGCCGAGAGTCAATCTGGCGCCGACATCGGAGCACATCTGCCCTATCGTCCCAAGGTCTCTGAGTACCAAGCTGACCGGGGTTCCGGCCTCGAAATTGCGGCCTAGAGCCATGGGAATAGATCGTTTTAGCATCGCACTGCCACCGAAACTGTTCCCAATGATCTCAAGAATAACGTTCGGGTCGGCTCCAGCCTTGGCGCCCATAACCACGGCCTCAGCGGCGGCGGCGACGTGAATTCCGACCAATAGCTGGTTCACAAGCTTTATGACGGCGCCGCTACCGGAAGGGCCGGCGAGATAGATGTTCCCGCCCGTCGATTGCAGCGCGGGTTTCGCTTTATCGAATACGGCTTCCTCGCCGCCGCACATGATCGTGAGCGTGCCGGATTCCGCGCCGGCGGTTCCCCCGCTTACCGGGGCATCGATGAACCCGGCGCCCTTGGCCGTGACGGCTGAATGGATCCGCTGGCTGGTGCCAGGACCCACGGTGGTATGGTCGACTGCGATCTGGCCTGGCTGAATTGCCGAGACGATTCCGTCGTTTCCTTCGTACACTTCGCCAACGCTGGCCGGGTTCGTCACACAAGTCATGATGATCTCGGACTGAACCGTCAACTCAGCGGGAGAGTGTGCGACACTTGCGCCCTCGCTCGCGAGCTCCTCGACCGCGGCCTGACTACGGTTCGCTACGACCAAGGAATGGCCGGCCTTCAGAATGTTTCTGCACATCGGCTTGCCCATCTTGCCGATTCCAATAAACCCAATCCTCAACTTTGCCCTCCGATCTTCGTTTGTCCGCAATTGAACTAGATTGGTCCCAACAAGGTATCAAGGTCATATTATCTGATTTAAGCTATCACGACGCAGCCGGGCCGCGATAACCTTGTGATCTGGGCTGGAAAGGGTTTCGCGGCGACCTTCCAGATGGCCGCATACCGGAAGCGAACGATATACTAGGTGGAAAGCCTATCAGTAATCAACGGAGACGTGGAGGTCAGTATGAGCCGGCCGGCCAAGCGCGGACTGGGCCGTGGCCTAGGTGCGTTACTGCGAACCGGGGACGGACCAGGCGGGATCGTTGAAATCGGGGTCGACCAGGTGGTGGAGAATCCTCACCAACCTCGAAGCGTTCCCGATCCCGCGTCGACAGAAGAGCTCTCCGAATCGATTCGGGAGCATGGCGTTCTTCAGCCTCTACTAGTTACTCAGGTCGGATTGGACGATCAGGGAAGGCCTCGCTATCAGCTGATCGCAGGAGAGCGTCGTTGGAGGGCAGCGCGGAAAGCTGGGCTGGCGCAGGTGCCCGTTATGGTGAAGGAGGTCACGCCGGTAGAGATCCTGTCCCTGGCACTGGTAGAGAACATCCAGCGGGAGGACTTGAACGCGTTAGAGGCAGCGGTGGCATATCGGCAATTGATCGACGAATTCGGTCTAACTCAAGCAGAGGTAGCGAGGCAGGTAGGAAAGAGTCGATCGACGGTCGCCAACACTGTGAGACTGGCAAACCTGCCTTCGCCGGTCAAGGACGCGTTGATGTCGAGGAAGATCGACGAGGGGCACGCCAGGGCTTTGTTGGGATTGCCGGACGAAGATACGCAAGTCAGGGCACTAGAGAGAGTCTTGGCCGGCGGCCTGTCGGTAAGAGAGACGGAGAGTTTGGTTCGAGCGTGGCTTGCGGAAAGCTCGGACCGGGAGAGTCAAGTCGAGCAGAACCCCGAGGACGGTGCAACCGAGGACATGTTGCGAACTTCATTGGGGACTAAGGTCAGTTTGATCCGAAGGGGAGATAGAGGCCGGCTGGTAATACATTTCTATTCGCGGGACCAACTTTCGGCGGTAGTCGACTTGTTGACGACAGAGAGCTCGCCGAACGGGGAGGAGTATTTCGAGGCCGGCTAGTCGCCCTTGAGCGAACTAAATCTATCCTTCATGGACCCACGCGGCCGGCCGGAGCGCGGTTGTTTCACGTGAAACAGATTCGCCCTCGACGTTGACGTGGATCGCAGTCGTGGACACACCTCAGGCATCTTAATAGAGCAAGTGCAAGGGGACGAAATCATCGTCGGTTCCAACGGGTGGTGTTAGACTGTGGGAAAGACGCTCCTAGTTGGAGGATGATCAATTGGTCCAGCTTACTTGCAGCCGATGCGGCAACGAGGGTGAACAACTACCCAAGGCTCCTATCTCGGGCGAGTTGGGTCAACGCGTATTCGACAACATTTGTCAGAACTGCTGGACTGAATGGAAAGACATGTCGATGCGGATCGTCAACCACTACGACCTCCACCCGGTCGACCCGGATGACCGAAAGAAGATATACGTCTTCATGCGCGAGTTCTTCGAGTTCAACGACTGAACTACAGTAGCGCGCCGGACCCATTCCGTATATACTGCATCAAGTTAATGCACTATATTACGCTGGATTTTCGTGAAGACCTTTCCTCAAAGACACTTCAACCTCTCTTCGATCCGACGGCGGGCCGGAGCGTTCGCTCCGCGCGAAGTTACAGCGCCCGAGCGCTATAGGAACCAACCGGCCGGGAATGCTCACGATCGCTCTAGTTTCGATTGAGAGAGAGGACACGAGTAGATGAGTAGGCTGATTAGAGCCCTCATCACGGTCGGGACAACCGTTGTTCTAGTATCGGTTTACTTGGCTGTGCCTGACGTTAGACAGAACGTCGACCTGGCCATCGGACGGATCTGGAGCGCCGCCGCCACCGGCGACATAGCTCCGTTACGCGAGTACATTCTCTCGTTTGGGTTATGGGCCCCATTAGTCTCGACCCTCCTGATGATCCTGCAATCGGTTGCGTTTCCGTTGCCAGCCTTTGGCATCACGCTGGCTAATGGCGCCATATTCGGTCCACTTTGGGGGGCAGCTCTGTCATGGAGCAGTGCGATGATAGCGGCGGCGCTCTGCTTCGTAATCTCGAGATCAGTGGGACGACCCCCAGTCGAAAAGCTCGTCGGCGGCAATGCGCTGCGGGCAACCGACCGTTTCTTCGAACGCTATGGCTCTAGATCCATACTACTTGCGCGATTGATTCCAATAGTGTCGTTCGACATAGTCAGCTATGCGGCGGGCCTAACGCCGGTGACGTTTTGGCAGTTTATGATCGCCACCGGCATCGGCCAGCTTCCGGCTACCATCGTCTATTCCCTACTGGGAGACAGCTTGGGACAGGCGGCCACGATCCTGTGGGGTATTGCGGGCGTGGCACTATTGTTGTTGGTCGCGTGGATGGCTAAGGTTCTATTCGAGCGCCGAGTGATGCGCGAAGAGGCTCAGGCCTAGCTTAAGGCGATTCTACGATCACATAACGCACAGCAATGGAGTGACCAACTTGAAATCAGCGGCTGAAGCAGCCGGCAAAAACCGAGCAGTCCTCAAGGAAGACACAAACACACGTGCGTCCTATCTGCTGAAACAAGGGATCAGGCCGGTGGTCAGCGTCGCACTTTTGATTCTACTGTTCAGCCTGCTGGTAGATGTCAATGACGTGTGGACCGCGATCATGACAGCCAGGCCGGACGGTATTGCATTGGCGATCGCGCTCATCATCTTAGCGCTGTTAGTGAGCGCAATAAAGTGGGGCATACTGCTACGGGCCCAGGTCGCCACGATTTCGCTACCCTATCTTTTCAATACCTATCTAGTCGGGTTGTTCTTCAATAACTTCCTGCCTTCCAACGTTGGAGGGGACGTCGCCCGAATAGCCGACATCGCCAAACGGACCGGCAAAGCGCCGGAGGCGACTGCATCGGTGATCGGTGAGCGGCTCATTTCCGGGTTGGCGCTCGCGCTTACCGCGTTGATAGGGCTACTACTCAGTCCCCAAGTATCGGGCCAGTTCGCACCGATTGTTGGAGGACTGATCCTGTTCTTTGTATTCGTGATGGGACTTTTCGCGTCCCGGAGAGCGAAGAGGATTATCAGTACGGTGATTCGCCGGCTGCTTGGTCCCAAATGGTTCGAAAGGATCGGCCGGGTCGCAGGGTCTATCGCCCTGGCTATACGCAATCCTTCCACGTTCTTGTGGGCCCTGTTCTGGTCTTTTGCGTTCCATATCACACTGGTGCTGGTGAACTATGCGATATTCATCGGCTTGAACATCAACCTACCTCTCATCTCTTTCGTTCTATACGTGCCGATCATCGCCGCCATCCAACTCGTGCCGGTTTCAGTCAATGGATTTGGCGTTCGAGAAGTCGCCTACGTCTACTTCTTTGGTACGGTCGGCGTAAGCAGTTCCGGCGCGGCCGCAGCCTCACTACTCTTTGGGATATTGGTCATGCTGGTTAGTCTACCTGGCGGTTTGATCTTCGCGAGCCGCCGATAGCTCCGAGTAATCCTACTCTGTCCACGCCGTCGCAAATCGACGGAGTTTCTGAGCGAACAGAAACCCTCCGATGGCTAGGCCGGGCCCTTGAACGCGCCCTTAACGCCTCTCCGAGTCTTACTAATAGCTCTCCAACGTACTGCTGACCTAGAATCATGGCGAGATGTCATATCCAATTTACACTGCATCAAAAGGACGCCGGCCGTTGGCCGTACTGGGCTCTGTTGTCGCTCTAGTTGGAACGGCTGTCGTGATCGGACTGATCGCTTCAGGCCAACTGTTGGGGGACGAAGGCATCGAGGTCATGACATTGGCTGACAAGCATTTGAATACCAATCGGTTTCAGATTCAAACCGCAGTCGACGCCTATCCGCCGGCCGGGTACACACCTAGACCGAACAATAATAGGGCTCAAGGCGCGGTAGAATCTCCGCAACCAAGTCCGTCGCCCGCTGCTAATGGAACGTCTGTTCCGACTATGGCAACTGAGGGTACTCCGTCGGACAGCAACAGGCCGGAGGACGAACCGGCTGTCCAAATAGCTGGTGCCCAGAACCTCCCAAGTCCATCAGCTACCGCAGCACTCGGTTCCGAGCAACCATCTGTAGTGTCCGTCACCCAAGCGCCCGGTTCCGTGCAGCCATCTGGAGTATCCGCTACGCCAGTCCCTGTTTCCGAGCAACCGCCTACCGAATCGTTGGAAATAGCATCACCTGTCAACGAAGCTCTCCTATGCAGCGGGTTCACGATCAGGGGTTCCGCCACTGGATTGGCCTCGGGGCAACTGGCGATGATCCTGCTGCAATCCGCCGACGGAGGACGTATATACCCTCAGGGACCACTCATTCCAAACGAAGAAGGCGTATGGCAAATCAACGTGGTAGGACTACCGCTGGGGCAGAGATTCTCCCTGACGCCGGTTTTGCCACATGGGGAATCTCTCAATCAACTTAACGAGTACCTGGAGACGGGACGATCAACCGGGGTCTGGGCCGGTCTGGACGCCATCCATGCGGACGCTAATACTTTCGATACCATCTACATACAGGTCGATCCGAACCCGTGTCCAGGATTTGAAAACCCGACACCGGGAGATGACACCGAATACAACGGATACAAAGTAATTGGGTCGTGATAGAGGTGAAGTCTCAGGCGGTTAAAACTACTAGCCGCCCCGAAGCGACATTGCCGTCCGAACCAACCCGACGCTAGTATTGTTCCAAGCACTCATCAGTCGCTCTTGTGACATAGTCCGCCGGGCACCCAACTCTCCGTGGAACGCCGGATCGTGATAGATGACGTTTCCGGCTTCGTCCAAGCCCAGAAAGACGATGTAGTGATCTCCCCACCAAGTAGCGCCTTCGTGGCCGGGCAATTCCCAGTATCGAACGAGCAGAATTGTAGGGTGACCGTTCGCGGATTCAGTCAAGAGATCGAATAGCGACCACTTTTCATACAGCCAATCCTGGTCGAGCAAACCGTAAGTTTGGAGTCCGTGGATTTGAGCTGCCCACCTCAAAGAAAGCCAGCTAGAACCATTGTCGTAGCTCCAGAGTCCCATGTAGGCATTAATGTCCTGGCGAGCTTCACCTATCGAGACAGGGAGGCCGTAATAGGCAAACGTCATCGCCAACACTGCAGGTCCGCAGTTGCTATTCGAATACGGGTCGCCGGCGACGAGTTGGGTTCTGTAAGGAACCGACAGAGGGACAACAGAGCTTGATCGCGGCAGGCTGTCTGGCAGCTGGTAGACGTGGTCGCTCGACGTAGGCTCGGTCGCGCCGGCCGCGTCGAAATTGACCGAAAGCAGCGCAACGGCAGCCAGGAATGCCAATCCCGATCTAAGGAGGTTCACGCGTGCGACGGGCCAAATCGTAGGCAGCGCCTGACTCAATTCCCTGGTTACCTCCGCAAACTCTCGATGGTGAACGCCAGCCTATCTATCTCAGACTCAGTATTGTAAAAGCCGCAAGAGACTCGAGCACAGTATGGATTGAGGATCCAGCGAAGGATGAAGCCCTCATCGGCCAGTTTCAAGACTAACTCACTAGAATCCCAGCCGTCAACTTGGAAGGAGAGCAGACCGGCCTGCATGCTTGCCGGCGTCAGGATCCGCAAGCCGGCGACCGACGACAATTGCCGGCGGGCGTAATCGGTCAGTCGAGCGACTCGTTCGTGTATCCACTCCAGGCCAATTTCATTCTGCAGCCAGTCAAGGCTGGCGGCTTGCCCGGAAAGTAGCGGAACGCTTCGGTCGCCTAACTCGAACCGACGAGCGTCAGGGTGAAATTCGCTCAGTTCCCCTGGAAGTGACTCAGCACTCGAACGATAGCCGGCGAAAGTTGGCTCTGAAGACGGCAACTGTTGGACATTTACCCACAACGCGCCAACATCCTGTGGCCCACAAAGCCACTTTTGTCCTGGTATCGAATAGAAGTCCGCCCCCAGCGCGCCGGCGTCGACCGCGATTGCCCCGACGGACTGAGCGCCATCCACTGCGTACATCAGGTCATTTTCTCGGGCCAATTTGCCGATCTGGGCAACTGGCAGCAGCGCGCCGGTAGAGTAGGAGACGTGCGATACCACTATCATGCGCGATCTCGGTCCGATCAATCTGGCTAAAGCGGCGACCGCGTCGGCGTCGCCGAGGCCCATGTCAACTTCGCGTATCACTATGCCGCGCCGGCGGGCGAGTACAGCCAAGGGGATGCTGGCCGCGGAATGTTCGATGTTCGTGGTGAGAACCTCGTCGCCAGAATTCCACTCTACACTCCAGAGCGCGATGTTCATTCCTTCACCAGTGGAGTGCGTCAGCGCGATTGCATCGGGCGAGGCGCCCACCACGCCGGCGAACTGTTCTCTCGCCATGGCGCTGATCGCGTTTCCTCTTTCCGCTGCAGCCGATCCTACTCTTCCCTCGGCCATCTCGCGGCGAAGAGCCTCCGTGATCGCGTCGCTGGCAATGGTGGGCAACGGGCCAACCGAGCCGGTATTGAGATACGCAAGTCTTTCGGTGACTGGAACTTGGGACCTGACCAGGTCAATCTTCGAAGTGCTCACAATTCGCCCCCGTTTCAACTCGACTGGTATGGATATATTCTGCCAGAACTGGAAAATCTTTTCGCGTTAGAAGTAGACCCAGCGTTACAGCATAGTTCAATCCACCTTGCCGCCATTTCAGTGCGGAACTTCCATTCTTCATGCGATTGGAATCGATTCAACCACTCCTCGTAACCAAGGAGGTCGATCTCACGCCTATATTGGTCAGGCGTCTCCCATTCAAGCCCTTCTACGGAACAGCTATCGACAGGCATTCTAGACTGAAATGGGACGTTGAGGGCCTCGACAAAGAAGCTGGCGTCTGACCGCAGGCCATTCCTAACAAGGGATTCAGCCGCATCGCGGCCGAATCCGAACGAGCCGCTGAAGAGATCTATGCCGGCAATCCCAAACACCCTCGCGGCTAAGCGGTTGGCCGGCCCTTCGGTAAGTTGCTGAGTAATCGGATGAGAGGAGAACGCTCGTTCCGTGCGCCGGAACATGAGCAATCCGGTTGTGGGTATGCGCTCGGCCGCGTGGAATAGCTCCTGGGGACATTTGAGCAGCCAATGCAAGAAGCGATCGAGGTCACAATGGTGGAATCTGCCTGCATCGCTCTCCAGGCCGGCTTCCAGGGCCAACCAGTTTGACGCGTATCTGCTTTCACTGCCGTGGACTAATAGCGAAAAATCGTGATCGGCTAGTATGCTGCGCACCGTCGCATCGGTCGCTGCGGTGACGAGTGCGATTCTCGTTTGATAGGTTCGTCGGAGCGCCGAAAGACCAGGCGGATCGGTTCGCTCTGCTAGCCCTTCAATCACCCAACGGAGACGACCCTGCGGATCGTGAAAGGTCGTCACCAAGGCGGGAGCGCCGGCCGGATGTTGGCGGGTCTCGGACAAAGAAGGCCTCAAGTTTCATTTTGATTCGCAAGGTCGTGCCGCAACTTGCCACGGGAAGGGTCTTCGTGTTCGCCTGGGACACGGCAAGGCTACAGCGGACGCAAGCGTGCCGGCCGCTGTAGCCCTGGGACTGGCATGAGAATCAAAAACGCGACGATGTCCGGCGGATGCGGGTTAAGCTCAGGAACACTGTATTCACGGTTGTCGCCGCAATCAAGCGGGCACCCAACGTAGTTGTTTCTCAGGCCAGGGAAAGCAGGACCTGACGCGTATGGGTTCGCGATTGGCGTCTCGGATTCCTCTAACCTGTAGCTGACTTGACTTCTAGCAACTCAAGAACGAAGTCGTCTGGATCATAGAACCAGACAACCTTGACGATACCTTCCGGGCCCAAGTCAAACACGACTGGTTCGGACTTGAAGCGAACGCCCTTGGACTTCATCTCAACGTAGGACTGATCCATATCATCGACAAAGAAGCAGAAGTGTGAGTTGCAAGGATCACACGTGCGGCTGACGATTGGCGTGCCGATTGGGTGATAGTATTCCTGTAAGTCGATAATCATGTCGGAATTGGGGACGCCCAAGCGGACCGATTTGAGTCTGGTGCCGGGCATGTCCGACATCTGTTCGATCTCTTTGCCTTCCAATTCGTGCTCAGACAGTACGCTAAGCCCAAGAATGTCCCTGTAAAAAGGTATCGACTTTTCGATGCTGCTAACCGTCACAGCGACATGTTCTATACCCGTAACCAAGATATACCTCCCGATTGATTCGTAAATGGTTTAGAGCGGTATGCCGAGTGGAATCGTCTCAAACAGCCGCGCCGGCACAAGGCGTGTTGTGACCTTCGAATACTATCCGGCGACTGGCAGTAAGTAATCTTTTCACAGGAGAAAACGCATTTCAACTGATCGATTGTTGCCGAACGAATGGTTCGAATATATGGGCCGGCGCATTCAGGAACGCACCGGTTATCTAATGGGGCCGCTCGGGGTTCGCTGTCCTGGATCTTGGTTGGTAGAACGATCTAGAGTTTGCCCCAAGACCGTTGTCAACGCGATCAGCGTGATGACGCCCACGACGAACGCGCTATCGGCGACATTGAATGCCGGCCAGCGAAGATGCCCGATTCCAACATCGACAAAGTCTACGACGTAGCCCAACCTGAGCCGGTCGACAAGGTTGCCTATTGCGCCGCCGACCAGCAAGCCCAAGCACAGCCTGACGACAAGACTTGGGTCGGAAAGGAATGCTCGGCTAAAGAATAGGGCCGGCACTACCAAGAGAGATATCATGGCGAGTACGCCGGAGCTGTTCTGAACCAGACCGAACGCGGATCCGCTATTCGTCGCGAAGCTGAGGCGTACATAGTCGCCAAGAACCTCGACAGAACGCGGTCCTATCGAACCTATTGTGGACACTATTATCGACTTCGTAACTTGGTCGGTGACAAAGACTACCGCGCCGACGGACAAGAATATGGGATCGACCAAGCGGGCGGGTACCGCATTAAATTGGTGTCTGGCGCTCATCTCCGACGAAGTACCGTAGCTCTACAAGTCCCATCGAGGGGTACCGACCGGACCTCCCGGTTCATTGGGCGAAAGGCCGGATTGAGCCACCGATCTACTCAACACGGTCACATCACAGCGCTTCATTAGTCGGTCAATCCGAACACGTCGAGGCGATAGTGAAGGGCCACACCTTCATTGTAGTTGAACAGTTGGAAGCCCAGATTCGTAGATTCACCGCGTCTGATAGTCGTTGCTGTGACCAAGAGCCCTTGGCCGTCTCGAGCTGTAAATTCTTGGCTCGTCAAACGTCCGTCCTCATAGATATTGAAGCCGGCCAAGCGTTCGAAGGCCCTGTCCTCGCGGTCTATGCGCAGAATGATCGTTATGGTCTTCCAACCGCCAGGGTGAGGAATATCGAAGAATGAGAATGACCCCCCGCGACTCCCAGGAACAGTACCCACGATGCCGCTTTGGTGAGGAGTGACTTGAAACGCAGTCTCAGAGGAGTGATTTCCGGAAGCCGGTGTGGGTGGTCCGACGATACCTTTCAAAAACAGCGTGTAGTTTATGTCGTGATCGGTGCCATAATTGTATACTTGCAAAGTCAACTTTCCGCCATGCAAACCACGGAACTTCAGCGAATGGGCAACGGAGGTCTTTGTACGTTCGACTTCGCTGCTGCTGGCCACAAGTACATCGCCAGCATAAAGATACATGCCGACTGCCTGATCGGACCAAGGGAATATCGGCGTACTGCTCAATTTTGCGCTAAGCTCTAGGTTGCCACCAGGATAAATCAGGTCGTAAAAGCGGAAGGCTCCAGCCGGGTCTCCCTCGATGGAGCCGGTAAGAGCATCCTCCTGGGCCCGGAGGATAGGTGCATCTTGTGGTTGGGCCGCACCAGTTACCTGAGGCGCTGGCGAAGACCCCAAGCCGGTCACGTCAATCGTGTAGTTGAAACCTGCGCCCTGCACATAGTTATACACTTGAATCAGAAACCGCCCTCCGCTGATCCTCGAGAAAGGCAGTCGGGCGAAAGTTCTCGATCGATTATCGCCTATAGGCTGACCGCTACCAACCAACCCCGCGGAATCGTCGTATACGTTGAATCCGATGCCGTTCCCCATCGATTGATGACTGTGACTGACGTTTATGGTGACCACAACCTCCCTGCTGCCGCCACCGTAGTCGAACCAGTAGTAGTTGAAGGAGCCACCGCTGGTCCCGGTAATAGAGCCGGCCGCCGAAGGCTGATCCCCGGTTAATTCGAGACCTTCGGTCCCACTGGCGGCATAGACGGTACTCACGGCGAGGGCTGCGATTAGTGCAACGATGAAGCTGAAACGTTTCACGACGACGCCTCCTGAGTTCGGGTCGATCAAGATCAATCGGCATTAGAGCAGCATTAAAATCTGCCTTCCCTATTGTACCTTAGTCGTATCAGATCGTGTTGGTATCTCGTCAGCACATCGGAAGGACCTACAAAGTCTCCGATAAGCGACACCAGACACGCTGCATCGCCTAGGTTCGGAGTTATAATGAAAGTGCCGGTCCGGCATTGCCACACCGCAGATCGTCAGTGGGCAATCCGTCCAGAGTATGGTTGCGAGCGCCTTCACCCGATTACTTGACGTGCGAATCAGCGAGGGATGACTATGGAAATCTTTGACTCCGCAGCTCTTCCGTTCACTTTGATAGTGATTATGGTTATCGTGATATGGCCCACGATGCTTACGTACCGATTCGCGGAGCGGAGGGGCCGCGATCGCACAATCTGGACGTTTGGCGCGTTCGTCGGATCGGTCTTACCGCCGTTCATCACCGGATGGATCGTTTTCGCCGGCCTGATGCTTCTGCCCGAGGGCGCCGGCCCTAATCGCTAACCGGCACACCGAGGCATGAACTTTAGGGACGCTGGTTGGTGGAAGTGTCCGAGTGTCATTGGCGCCGGCTGTGCCTCGCCTCGATTCCAGCCCTCGCCGGGATGACGGGACGGGGAGTCGTGCTTAGACGGCGAAATGCGCCGGCCGGGGTTGATGCTACCTTTTGCGGACCGCAAGCCAAATGGTAGAGCCGGGCCCCACCTCGCTACCAGGCCCCGGCATGTGGCTAAGTACGTGTCCTGGATTGATCGAGTTGAAAAAGTTCTTGTCGGCGACATCGGACTCCGTTTGATAATTGGGGTAGGTGTTATTCAGGCCGCTGTCGGTGATTATCCTCCGCGCCTCTTCTTCTTCGAGCCCTACAAGATTGGGGACTATGCCGGTATGCGACGCATTCTTGACGCTCGTGTCCTGTCCCGTGTTGAGTGTAGGTTCGGCTGTAGGTTCGGGTGGAGGTTCGAATGTGGCAATCGGCTCAGGTTGAATCAAAGGCGTAGGCGTGGCAGCCGGCGCGGCCCACCTTCTCGGCAAGGTACCTTCAACAAACCAATCCTCTATTACCGGCTTGTCAGGAGCCGGACGCAGTCCTGTCTCGGCGTCAACCGACGCCCTGACGATGCCCACTGGCCGATCGTACCATTCCGTAGGCAGGTCGGCCAAAGCCTCCTCCATGAAGTTGTGCCAGATACCTCCGGCTCCTCTCGAGCCAAATATCCTATCCATCGGCGTGTAATCGGCGTTTCCCACCCAGACTCCGACCGCGAGGTTAGGTGTGTAGCCAATTGTCCAGCTGTCCTCAAAGTGCTCGGTTGTTCCAGTCTTGGCCGCCGCTGGTCGGGACAGCTTCAAGAAGCTATTCGGTCCGTATGTATCCTGGCGCGCTTCATCATCGGAGAGAATGTCGGTGATCAGCCAAGTGGTCTGCTCGGAAGCCAGCCGCTCCCTGCGCGCCGGTTCTTGCTCGAAAACGACGTTGCCGCTTGAATCAATAATCTTGGTTATGACAATGGGTTCGAGGACGCGGCGGCCTGGCTGTAGGTCGGCTTCTCGAACCGGCGCGCCCACTTGCTCGCCGCCATTCGCAAGGACGGAGTAGGCATAAACCAGGTCCAACAACCTCACTTCGCCCCCACCGAGGGTCAGTGACAATCCGTAGCGATTGGGCTCGTTCAAGCTTGTTATGCCGAAGCGGTGCACGGTATCCAACAACGCGTAGATTCCAATGTCGTCCAACATCTTTACGGCCGGCACGTTGCGCGAGTTGCCTAGAGCCTTTCGTATGGACACTGGCCCCCGAAACTCCTTGTCGTGATTTTGAGGAACGTATGGGGGCCGGCCGGCTCCGCCATCGAACTCGGTCTCTTCATCCTCGATGATCGTCGCAGGCGAAGCAATTTTTTGCTCGAACGCCGTTAGGTAAGTAAATGGTTTCAAAGTTGAGCCGGGCTGGCGTTCCGCGAGCGACATATTGACCTGTCCATCAATTTCCGGATCCCAGTAGTCGAGACTGCCCATCATCACCAGGACTTCACCGGTCTTCGGATCGATTGCGATCAACGCGGCGTTGTTGGCGTCAAACTCGCGAAGGGTGGACAGGCGCTCGCGAGCTACCCTTTGCGCCAAGTCGAGCATGTCCAAGTCTATGGTGGTATGAATCTCGATTCCCCCGTAATACAGAAGGTCCGTTCCATAGTCCCGCTCGATCAGATCACGTATATGGACGACAAAATGAGGCGCCTTCATCTCTTGGACAGGCGATTCAAGTCTGATCGGATCCTGTTGCGCCTTCAACGCGGCTTCGAGATCCAAGAAGCCATGTTTCACCATCAGATTCAGCACCTGGAACTGGCGCGCCTTTGCCTCTTTGGGATTGGTGAATGGGTTGTAGCTGACTGGCGACTGAATCAGGCCGGCGATGAACGCCGATTCGGACAGGCTGAGCTCGCTCACGGGTTTGTTGAAGTAGGCTCGCGAGGCGGCTTCGACGCCGTAGGCCAAGTTGCCAAAGTAGATCTCATTTAGATACCGCTCGAGAATCTCCTCTTTAGAGAAGGTCTGTGAGAGACGGTAGGCCAACACTGCCTCGCGTAACTTCCGGCGGTAGCTCTGTTCGTATCGCTCGTCCGGGGGTAGGAGTGTGGCTCTTACGAGTTGCTGGGTGATCGTGCTGGCTCCGGACACGATTTCTCCGCCTTGCAGGTTCTGCAAGAGAGCGCGGGCTATCGACCTCAGGTCGAAGCCGGGATTGGTGAAGTATCTGGGGTCCTCAGTGGCGGTCACCGCGTCGATCAAGTGCTGCGGCATCTCGTCCAGTTTGACGATGGTCCTGCGTCCGCCGTGAGGATCGATGATTTCATGGAGAAGCCGGCCCTTGCGGTCGTAAATGGAGGCGGTCTTGAACGCGGGCCGGTCAACCGCCGCCGCGACGTCCGGGAGGTCGCCTGTAATCGAAGCAAATGCGCCGCCCGCCGCGACGGAGCCAAGTCCGACGACCGCGCCGATGCTCAACACAATGAACAACAACATCACGCCGCCCAAGAAGGCGACGCCGGCCAAACCGATCAGGGCGCCGGCTAACAAACGACTGTGAGGACGCGAGTCCATTCGTCGGCTGAAACGCCGCAGGGAAGTGCCGGTGCGCCGGCCGTGACGCCGGAGGGGACGTCTAGGCATTGGGAATCTTTCGCATTTTTATCCTCAAACGCGGCCGGCTGAGAGGATCGAGGCATTCATTGTATTGGCGGTCCAGTACTCAGAGAGTCCATTGGTTTCTGCGCTCATGATACTCCGTTGGAGCAAGACCTTGGTCTGGTATCAATCTGGCAGGTGCGGGTTCGAGGCCGCAAGTCCTGGCCCGCCTAGAGGCCGTCCGGCGCCGATCGGCGATATTACGAACGGCGAGATGCGTTTAAACGATTTCGGAAGGTTGGCGAAAGCGGCGTGGGAGGAGATTCCTTTGCATTTTCCCGACATTGAGCTAGGCACGTTTGTCGCGATGCCTAATCATATCCACGGGATTATTGTTATCGCGCGCCCCACCCCAAGGGCGACGCGTGCGCATCTGCTCCAACTAATTGTTATAAGAACCATCCTTCCCTTGGGAAAGAACTCCTGCACAGTAGTGAGGAACAATACTACTCTGCGGGAGGAACAGCGCGAAATGCCCAAGAAACTCGGTGACGATACAGACACCTTAGGGAACATAGAGGAGTTCCTCCAACAGTGTTTGGAGGGGATGGAGCCAGACGGCAGGGTCAAGGGGCCTGGCAGGCCGCGTATTCTGCCGGCGATGGCTCTGTGGGCTGGACTGCTGGTGTGCGTACTGAGAGGCTTTGGCAGCCAACTGGCCTTGTGGCGTCTTATCTCGGAACGGGGGCTGTGGTTCTTCCCCCGATTTGAGGTAACAGACCAGGCTGTTTACAAGCGGCTACATAGCGCGGGGACCGAGCCGCTGGAGAGGCTGTTCGAACAGATCAGCAGCGTGTTGGCGGAGCGATTTGAGGGTTTGGTCTCCGATAGGCTGGCATCGTTTGCCGAAGAGGTGGTGTGCATAGACGAGAGTACACTGGAGGCCATCTCGAGAACGCTGCCGACTCTGAGGGAAATCCCTGAAGGGGACACTCGTCTGCTCGCCGGCAAGCTGGCCGGCGTGTTCGACCTGAGACGCCAGCAGTGGCGTAGGGTCAGGTTCCAGCCGAATCCCAATCAGAACGAGAAGGTGTTAGCGCGAGATCTGGCGGCAGAGTTGCCCGCGGGAACACTGGTGGTGGCAGACCTGGGATACTTCGGTTTCGCCTGGTTTGACTGGCTGACAGACAGGGGTTGCCATTGGCTGAGCAGGCTGAGAGCAAAGACCAGCTACAAAGTAATTCATACTTTCTATCAGCGCGGCGATGTCTTCGATGGCATCGTGTGGCTGGGAGTCCACCGCGCGGACCGGACCAAACACGCCGTTCGGCTGGTGACTTTCAGACAGGGCAAAACACTGCGCCGTTACATCACCAACGTTCGAGAGCCTCACAGGTTCCCGATTCCATCCATAGCCGAGGTCTACGCTCGCAGGTGGGACATTGAGATGGCGCTGGCGTTGGCCAAGCAACACCTCAAGCTGCGTCTGCTGTGGTCTGCCAAGCAGGTGGTGATTCAGCAACAGATATGGGCGACGTTGATAATATCGCAGGTCCTCCAGTCATTGAGGCTTGAGATTGCCTACAAGGCCGGGGTGGACCCTTTCGAGGTGTCGATCGGCCTGCTGGTGGAGTATGCGCCCCAATATGCCTACGAAGGCAGAGACCCTGTAAAGGTCTTCGTCGAGCGAGGTCGTGAACTGGGCTTCATTCGACCTTCACGAAGAACGCGCATCCAGGCCCCGAGCATACCTGTCGAGTCAATCCTGCCCGCACCGCCCGGACTAGCGCTCATTCGCAAGCCCCGATATGCTAACCGCAAATGCTACAGACGCACCGCAAACACCCTGAAAACCAATTAGTTGGAGCAGATGGACGCGTGCGTCGCCCCTACAGATCTACCGATCGCGCCCGGCCCACCTAAACGCTCCCTCGGCACTATCGTCGGTTCGTACAAATCTGCGGTGACCAAAGGTATCAACCAATCACGCGGTGCGGCCGGCGCGCCAGTATGGCAGCGCAACTATTACGAGCATATTATCCGAGATGACGCTGATCTGAACCGTATCCGTCAATACACTTCGGACAACGCGGCACGTTGGCACGAAGACCCGGAGAACCCATACATTGCCCGCAGGCACGGAACATCTACAATCTCTGCCAGGAAAATGCCGGATAACCTCCGAGATCCGCCGTGTCTGCATCCATAATCAATCGTTAGGTTATTGTTACACCATTAGGGGCGGGATTGATACGCCGCGCAGAGATGTGTAAGATGGATACACATATTTATGTACGAGATGGGGTCTCGCGATGGCCAGAGTTCAGTTGATTATCCCAGATGCGGACCGCGATCGGTTCGTCGATCAAGCGCTACGGGAGGGTAAGACGCTCAGCGCGTGGCTGAGGGCGGCTGCGCACGCGATGTTGGAAGCCCGGCAGAGCATCCGGAGGTTCGAGTCGCCGGAGGATGTCCGGGAGTTCTTCCGAGCGTGTGACGCTACGGAAGGCCCGGAGACGGAGCCGGATTGGAGTGAACACCTGCGGGTAATCGCCGAGTCACGCGCTCCCGGAACGACTGGCACTTGATTTTCGTCGACACCAACGTCTTCATGTATGCGGTTGGCCGATCGCATCACCTACGAGCGGCCGCCCGGCAGTTTTTCATAAGAGCGACCCGGGATCTGACGCCGCTGTGCACGTCAGCTGAAGTTCTTCAAGAACTCGCTCATGCCTACTTACCTGTAGGGAGGTTGTCGGCCTTTGACTCGGCGTTGTCGCTTGCCGCCAGCGCAGGAGTCGAAGTGTGGCCGTTGGAAGAAGCGGACGTGGTGCTGGCTCGACGCCTCGGGGAGCAGCATCCGACGCTGCAAGCCAGAGATCTTTGCCATCTCGCAAGCTGCCGCCGGCGTGGAGTGAGTGAGATTATGACATTCGACGATGCTCTGGGCGGCGCCGGCATGAAGCCGGCAGGTAGGCCAGACTGAGGGCGGATTCCGCGCCCGCATAGCCCTGACGTTGGGATAGCGCCACCGGGAGCCGGCCGCCTCATCACGGCAGTCGCACGGCTCCCGGCACATAGCGCAACTTATGGTTGCCTATCAAAAAGGCAAGCCGGCGCTGCGTAGTAAACGCAGTCTACGACTAAGGCGACCACACTCTTCTATATTATAGGCTGCCTATAATATAGAAGGCCTTCGTAGCCATATTATAGTTTAAGAGTAGTATGGTGCACCTTTCAACCGGCAATGTCGGTCGTGCGCGGACATACGAACGCCAGCCAGCCGGCTATCGGGACTTCACTTGGGCAAGAGACCTCCGGTCACTCCCGGAGGCGGCGGCTTGGGAGCCAGCGGTACATTGACCTGCTCGGGAGCGCCGTGCCGGAGGTCGAAGCGTGATTGAGTATTGGGCACCCTGTCCGATCCGCAAGTGTCCCGGTGTCGAGTGGAGGCAAGTGGGGTTGGCGGAATCAGCATCACCCGACACTTCCTGAAGCCACAGCAATGAGGTCGTGTACACTTAGATTGTGTTGCCGGAATGCACACATCGTGCGACAATCGGCGCATGCTCATCAGCTTTGACTGGAGTCCGGAGAAGAACCACCGACTCACTGAGCAGCGAGGAATCTCATTCGAGACCGTCGTCTCGGCCATAGAGCAAGGCGGGTTGGTGGATGTGCTCAAGCACCCAAACCAGGATCACTACCCCGGGCAGTTGATCTACGTGGTGGAAATCGACGAGCATATTTGCCTCGTGCCTTTCGTGCCTCAGACTGACGGCACTCGCTTTATGAAGACGATTATTCCCAGCCGGAAGGCGACGAAAGAATATGGGAGGAAGAGGCTAACGTGAACAACGAAATGAGCGCAGAAGAGCGCGACATTCTCGATCGATTCGAGCGGGGCGAGTTGCGCTCCGCGCCTGACGCTGAACGCGAGGTCGAAATCGCCCGCCAGGCTACTCGCAATACGTTCAACAAAACCAAGCGAGTGAATTTGCGAGTAACGGAGCGCGACTTCAATCTCGCTCACTCGCGGGCCAGGGAAGAAGGGATTCCCTATCAGACACTGCTGTCCAGTGTCATCCACAAGTACTTGTCCGGCAGGCTGACCGAGAAGAGGTAGCCGGACGGTCTCGCGCAGGAGGGGAGCCGGAGGTGTTGTCAAGGGAGATTGTTGGGGCGGCAGTGACCAAGCGTAACTACCCAAATGAGCGTCATCGCCGTTCGCTCCGTTTGCAGGGGTATGATTACGCTGAGCGAGGTGCCTATTTCGTCACCATCTGCACAAAGAACCGGGCTTGCCTTCTCGGCGATATTACGAACGGCGAGATGCGTTTAAACGATTTCGGAAGGTTGGCGAAAGCGGCGTGGGAAGAGATTCCCTCGCATTTTCCCGACATTGAGCTAGGCACGTTTGTCGCGATGCCTAATCATATCCATGGGATTATTGTTATCGCGCGCCCCACCCCAAGGGCGACGCGTGCGTCGCCCCTACAGATCGCGCCCGGCCCACCTAAACGCTCCCTCGGCACTATCGTCGGTTCGTACAAATCTGCGGTGACCAAAGGTATCAACCAATCACGCGGTGCGGCCGGCGCGCCAGTATGGCAGCGTAACTATTACGAGCATATCATCCGAGATGACGCTGATCTGAACCGTATCCGCCAGTACATATGGGACAACCCGGCACGTTGGCAGGAAGACCCGGATAATCCATACCTCATTCGTAAGTACCAAGTAACGCCCCCACCCGAATAATGCCGGGTGACTTCGAGGGTCTGCCGCGAAGTCCTCTTCAGCCGGACGGTATTGCGATATCGGCCTGGGCGGGTTTGAATCCCGCCCTTACGACCATGATGGGGCATGACCAGCCGGCAGTGGGCGACCCATCGGCGCATTGGATCCGAGCCTGCCATGGGAGCGCTACGCGGCCGCGGTGATATCCTACTAGGCGAAGATCGCCTCGCAAAGGATCTCCAGGCATCCGGCCGAATCGACGCTGGCCGGCACTTTCACCAATCCGGCGCCGCTCCCAAGCTCGGTTGTACGCACGGACTGTCCCCGGCGGGCTTCGTCGCGGGCCTCGACGCGGACGGGAGTTTCGCGGAAGGCGAACAGCTCCGGCCGGGCAGCTGCTATGACGGCGACTGGGTCGTGCATCGCAGCGGCGCCCTTGCCGGCGGCGCCGTATGCGGTCACGTAGAAGTCAAGCGCCTCTAACGCGAATGACGCCACCGCCGGCCGGCCGGCAAGATCGAGCCGCGCTCGCCAGGATTCGAGCCGGCCCTGGCTTACCAATACCTGGTGGGTGGTATCCAAAGGGATCAGCGTCACATCGAGCCCAGAGGTCATAACGATATCGGCGGCAAGCGGATCGACGTAGAAATTGTACTCGGCGACGGGGGATACATTCCCACCTCGCTCGAATGCGCCTCCCATGACGACGACGTTGGCGACGTGCTCGCGCAGATCCGGGTAGGCCAGCAACGCCAGTGCCAGGTTAGTCAATGGACCGGTCGCAACAATCAGCAACTCGCCGGAATGCAATCTAGCTTGTTGGAGAATCAGCTCTACCGCGCTGAATTCCGATAGGGCGGGACCGGCTAGAAGTTCGGGCCGGTCTAAAGCTCCCAGACCCCGCTCGCCATGCACTTGCGCGCTGGTGGTCCAATCGTGGGCTATTGGGCCGGCAGCGCCTTTAGCAATCGACACGTCGCCGCGACCAAGAAGTCCAAGAACGGCCCTTGTATTTTCCGTCGCATCGTCAATCCCGACGTTGCCGGCCACCGTGGTCACCGAGCAGATCTCGAGTGAATCGGACAGATAGCTCGCGACTATCAAGGCCAGCGCATCGTCGATGCCCGTGTCGACGTCGATCAGAGTCGGTCGCTGGGTTGAGGATTTGGTCATCTCGATCCGCAATACTCGCTCAGCCCACCTTGTACAAACCGGCAGTATCTATCGTACAGGAATACCCCTTTCGGCCAAGAAACTCTTGGCTTCAGCGATACGGTAGTTGCCGTAGTGGAATATCGAAGCAACCAGCGCGGCGTCGGCCCGGCCGGTTGTCACGGCGTCAAAAAGATGCTCCAAATTACCGGCGCCGCCGGATGCGATGACCGGAATCTGCACCGAGGACGACACTTCGGCTGTCAACTCCAAGTCGTAGCCGGCCTGAGTACCGTCGGCGTCCATCGAGGTCAGGAGTATTTCGCCGGCGCCCAGGCTCTCGACTTTGACGGCCCATCCCACGGCGTCGATGCCGGTCGGCCGGCGTCCCCCGTGGGTGCACACTTCCCAGCGGGCCGGCGCCACCGGACGGCCGTCTTCGGTGCGGACCCGCCTAGCGTCAATCGCCACCACAATGCACTGGTTGCCCACCCGGTCGGACGATCTGACGACGACGTCGGGCGAGAGGACTGCGGCTGTGTTTATCGCGCACTTGTCGGCGCCGGCCCGCAACATCGCGACAACGTCGTCGGGAGATCGGACGCCGCCGCCAACCGTCAGTGGTATGAAGACCTCGTCGGCTGTGCGACTTACCACATCGATCATCGTCGGTCGGTGGTCCGAGC
Source organism: Chloroflexota bacterium (assembly GCA_965220775.1). GTDB lineage: Bacteria > Chloroflexota > UBA6077 > FW602-bin22 > JBCLEL01. The sequence goes on along the minus strand of OZ244845.1, from coordinate 1,244,408 downwards.
TAGCCGTAATATCGAGGAAGACCAACTCATCGGCTCCCTCATGGTTGTAGAAGGAGGCCAACTCGACCGGGTCGCCGGCATCGCGCAGGTTGAGGAACTTGGTTCCCTTGACGACGCGGCCATCGGTTACATCGAGGCAGGGAATGATACGTTTGGTGAGCAATATATCCTCAATTTCGGGTTATTTCACGGCAATCGCCTATGCCGGTTGCCGCCGGCACATCAAGGCATGAGAATTGGGGGGCGCCCACGCCTCCCTCTGGATTCCGGCCTTCGCCGGAATGACGAGACCGGCAGGCGTGGCGGGAACCATCCATTCTCGTACTACTACTATTCGATAGAGCCTATCGCCGCGGCCAAGTCGATCTGCCCGGCGTAAAGGGCCCGGCCAACGATAGCTGCCTCGACGCCGATCGAGTCCAGAGTACGTAGGTGTTCGACGGTTGCGACGCCGCCGGAGGCGATAACTCTCGCCGGTATGTCTTCCACAAACTGCTTGACCGCGGCGAAATTCGGCTCGGTCAGTGTGCCATCGCGACTGATGTCAGTGTATATGAATCGGCTTACCCCGATATCCTTGAGTCTGCGCGCTAGGTCCACGGCCGGCGTATCGGAAGTCTCCACCCAGCCATGCGTCGCGGCCATGCCATTGTGGGCGTCGATTCCAACGGCGACTGCATCGCCCCAGCGCCGGACTGCTTCGCTGACCATAGCGGGATTTTCGAGGGCAACTGTACCGAGGATTATTCGCTTCACTCCAAGGGACAAGACTTGCTCCGCATATTCCAAGGTTCGAATTCCACCGCCCAACTCGACCGGTATGGCGACACTGCCGATAATCGCTTTGATCGCGTCGAGATTGGCGGCCTGACCGGTCTTAGCCGCCTCCAGGTCGACTACGTGGAGCCATCGGGCGCCGGCCTCAGCCCATCGGCGAGCTACGTCCGACGGCGAATCGGAGAACACCATCTCACGGGCATAGTCTCCCTGAAAGAGACGGACGCACTTTCCGCCCAGGATGTCTATCGCCGGGATAACTATCATGACCCTCGCTCCACACTTGATGAGGCGACGCCGTTGATTCTAGGATACGCTTATGCTGACCGTCGAACATATCAGCAGCATGTCGTCTGAACTCGACTGATTCTGACGCTGTGCATATTCGCCTGATATATTAGTCGAACGCGGCCGGAAACTGAACTGACCGTTGGCATGAATACTAGGCCGAGAATTTCGGGAGCAACCGCAATTTGAGTGCAGTTCCCAGAAAGCTTACGCGACGATCATTTCTGATCGCATCTGGAGCGTCCGCCGGCTTCGCTCTGAGTGGGTGCGCCCTGTTCGAGAGGGAAGACCGGGGCCTTCGGGATTCCGATCTGTACGACCGGAGCGAATACTCCGGCGACGTGGCTTCACTTCCGATAGTCGCGCCGACCGGCCTGGAAAGACTGATCCGAGCGAGCCTCCAACTAATCAAAGATCGCTCGCCAGAGCATTTCGAATACATTCAAACCCACATACAGCAAGTGGTGACCGGGCGAGGCATTCTCGAAGCGAGTGGCGAGGTAGTGACCATTGATCGAGAGTCACGAATTTTGATTATCGACGGGGCAAATTTCGAAGCTCAGGATGGACAAAATGCCGAAAGAAGATTCAACAATCTAGAAGTGTGGCGTTGGGCAACTATCCTGATAGGCCAGGCTGCAAATGTGGAGGCGGGATGGGCACCGACGAGCGAAAGCAGGTATCGTCAAGCCCAGCTACAGATGGATTTCTTGGTCGAGGCCGGCGGGCATTCGGCACTTGTGGCGGAAATCGAACAGAGCACCACGAACGCGCTTGCAACGTGGGAGCACGAAATGTCACAGGTGGAGGTGTTGCCACAGACGCCTGTCCCAGCGTCGCCAATCGCTCACTTTCCAAGCCTGATAGACCAGGCGCCCGAGAGCGTCGAGGAGATTGTCGGCACACCGGTGCAATTCGGCTTGTGGGGCTCCGCCGGCGACGATGAATCCGGCGTTTGGACAATTAAATCGACAGGTAAGAATGCAGAAGCGTTGGTCGGCATCTATTTGGATCGGCAACTGGAAGTGCTCTACATAGAAGGGAAGGCCCGCCGATTGAAGCTCTGGCTGCGCGCCTACCGGCTGCTGTACCCTACCGATAGGGCGTTGGCCCTAGCCGCGGCCGGACTCGACAATCGGCTGCCTGCCAGGCGCGAGGAACAGCAGATGGTCTGGAGCCATGAACGCTCAATGCCCGGACTTTACCGCGTTTGGCTGACCAAGTGGCGCGAGTTGCCACTGATCAACTACGTATATGCTCTGACGAACGCCAGATATGTTTGAGGGATCCATTCAGGAGGCGCCGGACAGGGAAGCCGAAGCCTAATTCGCCAGCTCGCTAAGCTGCGAACGAAGGTCGTTTGCCGAGGTTACCGGCAGCTTGCATACGTGTCTTTGGCAGACGTGCGCTGTTGGTTTGCCCCCTACCATGTCCCGCCCTTCTAGCAACGGAATCAACTGAGCCGCGGCCTCGTCGCCGGGGGGCCTCGCAGCTACAACCCTGTTGGGTTGATACTCGTCGAATATGACGTCGAATAGCGCCTTAGCATCTTGTGATTCCGGATCGCCCACGATTGCGACCTCTACCGGCGAAGCCAGCGCCAATTCGATTGCGCATAGAGTACGGCCGAATCCATTCGGGTAGCGCAACGGTAGTTGGACGGTTCGTTCAAGATAGTCGAGGGCAACTTGGGCAAACCCAAATTCGGCGGTGTACAGTGAAAGCTTCATCAAGACTTCACAGGCGACTGCGTTGCCCGACGGAGTTGCGTTGTCAAATATGTTTTTCGGCCGACTGATCAGCCTCTCGTGGTCGGTGGAGGTGTCGAAGAAGCCCTTATCGGATTCATCGCGGAACTTGGCGACCATCTGCTCTGACAGCTCGCGGGCGGCGGCAAACCATCTTGTGTCGAACGTCGCCTCATAAACCGCGAGTAGACCATCGGCACAGCAAGCATAGTCTTCCAAGAACCCGTGGATCTTGGCGCGGCCGTCTTTGTAGATGCGCATCAAGACATCGTCTTTCCACATAGATCCCATCAAGAATTCGGCGTTAGCGACGGCGGCCTCACGATAGTCGTCGCGCTTGAGAACCGTTGCGGCAACGGCAAAGGCCTTGAGCGTGAGACCGTTCCACGCTGCAATTACTTTATCGTCGCGTCCAGGTTGGGGCCGTTTTTCGCGAACGCTATACAACTTCTCGCGAGCCACTCGAATGTAGTCTTCCAGGGCTTCGTCCGAGATCTTCAGCTCCTTGGCGACCTTCTCGGGCGCCCTGGGAATCCACAGTATGTTGTGGCCTTCGAAGTTGCCCGGACCGGTGATCCCAAAGTAGCGCTGGACAGGATCAGAAAGCTCGGGTCCCAGAACGGTCCTAACCTCGTGCAGATCCCAGACGTATGTCGTGCCTTCTTCTCCTTCCGTGTCGGCGTCTTGGCTAGAGTAGAAACCGCCGGCCGGATCTGTCATCTCGCGAAGAACGTAGTCGAGCGTCTCCTCGGCGACTTTGCGGTACCGAGGGTCGCTGGTTACCTGGAACGCCTGAACGTAGGAGAGCGCGAGTTGGGCATTGTCGTACAACATCTTTTCGAAATGGGGAACCAACCATTGATCATCCACGGAATAGCGATGAAATCCGCCGCCGATCTGGTCGTACATGCCTCCGCGCGCCATCCGGTCCAAGGTGATGGTCGCCATCTCAAGCGCCTTCCGCTGTCCCGTACGCTTGTAGAAGCGGAGTAGATAATCGATGATCATGGGTATGGGAAACTTCGGCGCACCCTTTATCCCACCCATAGCCCAATCAAATTGTCCTTCCAAGCCACTGAAAGAAGCGTTGATGACCTGTTCACTCAACTGGGTAGTTTCAACTCGATCGATGAGGTGTTGATTGAGCATTTCTGCCAATTGCTTGGCGCTTTCTGCCACCTCGTTCCGGCGATTGTGAAAGGCATCCGCTACCGATCGCAGGACTCGGGGGAATCCGGACATGCCTGCGCGGTCTGCGGGCGGGAAATAAGTGCCGCCGAAAAATGGTTTGCCGTCGGGCGTTAGAAAAACTGTCATAGGCCAGCCGCCATGATTAGTCATTGCCTGGACAGCTTCCATGTAAATCGCATCGACGTCTGGACGCTCTTCGCGATCGACCTTGATATTTATGAATAGCTCGTTCATCAGAGCGGCGATTGCAGGGTCTTCGAACGATTCATGTTCCATTACGTGGCACCAGTGGCACGATGAATAGCCAACGCTCAACATCAGAGGCTTGTTCTCAACCCTGGCACGCTCGAAAGCCTCTAGGCCCCACGGGTGCCAGTCCACGGGATTGTGGGCATGCTGCAAGAGATAGGGGCTGGTCTCGTTTATCAATTGATTGGGCAATTAGCTCACCGCAGAATGTGCCGATAGGTGCCGGCACATCTCCAGATTTCCACATGAGGGTAGAGACGAATTCGATCCGATCACATGAATGGTGCGCCAATAACACGAGCCGGTCAACAGATTCCGCGATCGGGACAGGTACAGAGGCATAGTTCCGGGCGCCGTCAGGAGCCGGCATTGGGCGCCATTGACGCGTCGGGGAGGATAGAGGTCAGCGGTTCACGCAGCTAATCTGCTTCGGATTCCACACGCAAATCCTGGGCGATCGATCGAGCGTTAGGCGTCTCTGACAACTCACACAACGCTCCGCTCGGAGAGAAGAATCGACTCGTCATTTGCCCCCAAGGCTCTCTTTTGGGTGCCTGAGCGACCTTGGCGCCTTTTGCGCCGAGATTCTCACTCGCCGCCTCGACCGAGTCGACCTCCAAACCCAATGTAAAGCCCAGCTGGATTCTGTCGATCGCGGTCGGATCGCCGAACGTCGCTTCAGCGGCTGCCACTCTCGACCAAAGTCCGAAGTGGATTACGCCAGGAATTGTTACGACTGCGTAGCGATCGTTACCCGGCTCTACCTGCAATCCTAGGACATCGCGGTAGAACGTAACGGCTTCGTTAACGTTTTCGACGATCTCTGCGATTCCGGCAACGTGTCTAATCATGACGAGTCTGGCACCTCCACCTCAGGATCTTGCTTGCTGTGATCGAAGGACTATTGCATTCGATTAGTTTCGTGCAGAGATTGACGAGGCCGCTAAATCCCTCAGCCTCGCTCGATCGGAACCACTGCGCCTTGGGCCGCTGAACGATAGGAAGCCTCCAAGAACTCTACGACGCGCAGACCGACCTCGCCGGGCGAGCGGTTGACGTCGGTTCCGTTAATCACATCCACCAGGTTGCCGGCAGTAGCGTAACGCGGGTAACGACCCTCTTCCGGTAGTTGCCCGAATCGCCTTTCTGTGCCATCGTGGTAGCGGATGGCGGCAGTGCCATTGATCAATTCCATTATCAAGTAAGCCTTGGAGCCATAGATGCGCAGCTCATGTTGGCCGCCATCGCCGACACCGATATTGCCCGTGCTGCCGACAACGCCCACGGCGCCGCTATCGAACTGGACGCTGATTCCGTCCACCAGATCGACATCCACGTCGAACTCGTTCATGAACGCCGATACGCGGCGGGCTCTCAAGCCGGACACCCAAAACATCATCCCCGATGAATGAGTAATCTGAATCTGACCCTGGCCACCGGAGGCGAAGCTTGTGTCCGCAGTGGAGGGATCAGTAGGGGCGTGCACCGGATAGCTGAATACCGGTTGATAGGCGGAAGGGTTGCGTCGGTAGAACTCGATTACCATCGAGGCAAAAATCGAAGACACGAACTGTATGTCACCCAACTCGCCGGCCTGTACGAGCTCTCTAGCTTGGCGAGTGTGTTCCGTGAAATGCCAAGGGTAGCCAACGATCACTTCGCGACTTTGCCGCTCCGCGATCTGGAGCAACTCGCGCGCCTGGGAACTTTCCGACACCATCGGTTTTTCAACCATGACGTGGAGCCCACGTTCCAGGCAGGACTTGGCTACATCGTAGTGGGACGCGGGCGTAGTGGCTACGACGACCCCATCCAACTGCTCCGCCTCGAGCATGCCGAGTACGTCATCGTACCTGCTGTCGATCTGGTATTCGTCTGCGGCTCTGTTCAACCTGACTGGGTCAGCGTCACACAGGGCAACCAAATCCGCACCTTCGTGCGCCTGGAGCCCAGGAATATGGGCGAATGTGGCCCACCAACCAGTGCCAATTACCGCTACTCTCGCCTTGCCGCTCTTCATTTGACACCTCTATTCCGTACCCAGGAAGCTATCCCGAACTATGTTAGATTCGCGTATGGCCTCAGACTATCGGCCCTCTGGACTCGAGATCTCGCTGGAATGACGTTGGCAATTTGCGGATGGGTTCCGCTAGGGCGACAGAATCTCCTCGCAACAGTTCAGATTTGGGTGTATGTCTCTCCTTCGTGCTCGTGAACTGGAATGGCCGAGTCGCCATTCGGGACCTCAGTCCGCGGTCAAGGGGCGATTTCAAAATCCACGAGCTGCTCGACCTCATCCCCCGTCAAGGGCTTCGCCCTTGCAACCCTTTCCTGGCTTTCCCCGATCAGACGTCCTCGCCTGTGGTAGACCCTGATTGGTGCGATCCGCCTAGGCGGACGCCCATACGGAGCACGTACCCCTAAATCTGAAACTTACAAGTGCTCAAATCAGGTGGCGCTTCCGAACTGACCGCCCACAACTGCCGTGAGTATAACAACTTGGTCGCGGCCGCCGGAACCAATTGCCTCGTGGGCGTGCTTGCGCCCTCGGAATTAGAACGCGATTTCGCATCAGCTAGGTTAGAATCTTCTAGGAACAGTCTAATCAGCGATAGCTAAATCAAGGATCTTGAGCGTGAACAAATGATCCGCGCGAACCTAGACGCTCGCCATCAGTGCAACATACATCCGCACAGGCCGGCGAGCATATATTGCAAACGCTGCCGGAAGCCTCTGTGCGACGAGTGCGCACGCAGATACGAAGACCTGAAGGTATGCGACAACTGCCTGAACGAGCTCGATATGGCCGAGCGAATGAAACTGACGCCATGGGAAAGAGTCTTCCAGGGACTCGAAAGCTTGAGAAACACGGTCATCGCAACCGCCATAATCGGCGGCATTTTTGCGGGCGGTTTCTTCCTTATCCGGGACAACCTGAATATCGAGCTCACACCAGAAGAACTCGCGCGTTTTCGCTACGCGATGTCAGGCTCTTTCGCAACTGAGGAGGGACTCAACGCAACGACGACCGTACTGGAAGCTTCGATCGTGACGGCAACCTCGCAGCGTACAGAGCATGACGCCAGGAGGTTGATCGACGAATACCATGGACCTAGTTTTGAGGGCTGGCGATCCGTAGACGCAAGTTTTCCCCAGGAGGTCGTAGTGGAACTAACGGACCGAGTGGCAGCCGACAAGGTGATTCTGACCAATCACCCTGTCGAACCCACAAATTCCTACGTCAAGGATTTTGAAGTGCTGCTCTCGCTGGAAAGCCCGGAAGGACCATGGCAGTCTGTCGGACGGTGGACCGCCGAACAGCATCCCGAGGTTCAAAGGTTTCCTTTCGATAGCATGCTGGCCGAATTTGCGATGTTGCGCGTGCTGTCGAACTACGGTAGTCAGGAATTCACCTCCCTGACGAGCTTCGAGGTCTACGTGACAGTAGACAACTCACTGCTTCCAGCAACCAACAATTCGGGTCCTGAGGCAGACCGATAATCATGAACGGCTCGGACAAGGCGGTGCGACGGCACCCGGACCTGGGTCCAGGTACGGTGCCGCGTAAAATAATTGGCGACAGCGATCAGGCCATTCCGGCATAATTGGGCTCAACCGACTGAGGGGACGGATAGATGGCGAAGCATAAGGTCGCGGTGCGACGATGCCTCGTCGAGGCTGACCGAGGGGCTGTACAAGAGAACGTTGAAGACGCGATCGGACTAGCCGGCGGTCTGCCCGATAGTTTACGAGCTGCAAAGTCAATCATCGTAAAGCCCAACTTTGTTGGGGCGATGAACACCTCCTCATGCGCCCAGCTCGTGTCTCATAGAGGCCGGCCCGTACACGACTCCGATCCACAGGTTATCGAGGCGGTCGTAGCGGCCATCCGCAAAGCCAACCCGGGCGCGATTGTCTATCTAGGGGATGGCTTGGACCTCCGAGGCGACCGGGACGCCGATGATGTTTTCGGCTGCATGGATTGCCACGGCATAGCTCGACGATACGATCTCCGCCTGATCGACTTCAACGAGGGGACGGTCGTCGACGTGCCGGTGCCGGCCAATGGACTTAGCCAAAGACGGCTGTTTGTAAGGGAAGAGGTCGCTGCGGCCGAGTGCTGCGTTTCGATCGCAAAGTTAAAGTGTCACAACACGGCAGGCGTGACACTTTCTTTGAAGAATATGTTCGGCCTCCTCGCGCGCAGGATGTATGGAGACACCACGCGCAGCCTTATGCACCAGAACACCTTTCGCCTGATGCGAGTATTCGTGGACGTGAACCTCGCGTTCCCGAATGTTCTGCAGGTAATCGACGGCATCGTCGGAGCCACTCACAGCCAACGGGGCCGGCCGGTCGAATCTGAGCTCTTATTGGTGGGCACAGACCCGGTGGCAACTGACAGCATTGCCACGCGGATGATGGGATTTGACCCCACAGCCGACTACCCGAACTCGCCCTTCTCAATGGCTGAGAATCATCTCAAGCTAGCCGCGCGGGCTGGGCTTGGTTCACTCCAACTGAACGATATCGACACCGTAGGAGATGAGGTGGCCCCTCTATCGGGGAAGTTCGAGCCCATGCTGTACTTTACTGGCGAGCAGGCGGAATTGCACAAACGGGAGTCGCTCAGGCAGGCGCAGGTGTATTTGCAACAGCGCAGAACACTGTTGCGGAAATACCTTGGAAAGTACATCCTACTGGTCGAGGGAAAGGTCGCGCTGGTAGTTGACACGCCGGCGGAAGCCGCGGCCCAACGTCACTTCAACCCTGATTTTCGAAGGGGATTCCTCACCCAAGTCTTGCCCGAAGAAGAGCAGGTAGAGAAGATAGAAGCGTATCTAGCCGGCTGAGTCGACGGGCGGCGACACTAGATCGCTCACGACCTGGCGGACCAACTCCTGGGGTACGCCGGCATCGATGCGCGTTCTACCGATGTCATCGAGCAGAATCCATCGCACTGCCTTGTCGCGCACTTTCTTGTCGAACGCGATCGAAGCCATGACCTTGTCTACGGACGTTCGGCCGCACAGCTCGAGAGGCAAATGCGTCGGCAAACGAAATGCCGCCAACGTGTCCCGCTGTAGTTTCACAACGTGTTCAGCCAATGCGTTGGTTCGGACCGCTATGTCCGCCGCTCCTGTCATGCCTATGGCCACCGCCTCGCCGTGCAAGAGAGCGCCGTAGCCCAAGGCCGCTTCCAGTGCGTGGCCAATCGTGTGACCGTAGTTGAGCACCATTCGTAGGCCGGATTCTCGCTCGTCCTGCTCCACCACGGAGATTTTGTGGCGAGCGCAACGCTCGATTACCTCTACCAGCCTATCGCTACTCAGAGCGAGAAGCCCAAGCGACTCTTGTCTGAGGATCTGAAGTAGATCCTGATCGAAGATCATCGCGCACTTTATGGCCTCGGCCCACCCGCTGGATATTTCGCGTCGAGGTAGCGATCGAAGCGTGTTTACGTCGGCAAAAATCAAGCGGGGCTGGTGGAACGCCCCGACCAGGTTCTTGCCCCTCGGCAGATTCACCGCCACCTTGCCGCCAATCGCGCTATCAACCATTGCCAACAGCGTAGTCGGCACCTGGACGAGCGCCATCCCGCGCAGATAGGTCGCGGCGGCAAAGCCGGCTACGTCACCAACTACGCCGCCGCCAAGCGCTACAATATTATCGCTTCGCTCGGCGCGCTGATCCGCCAGCCATTCATATATTTTCTGGGCAACTTCGAAGGACTTGGTGGGTTCGCCAGCCGGCAGGGTCAGAGACTCCGGCCGGAACCCCGCCTGTACGAGACTTTCCATTGCCACGTTGCCATGCGAATCGTGGACATTCTCATCACTGACTAGGAATGCGCGTCCGTTCAGGCCGGCGGACCGCATCTTGCCGCCAAGTGTATCCATCACCCGATCGCCCACTTGGTAGTTATTCAACTCACCATTCCCTTCGTCGCAACCAGGACGCTGTCGGCGACTTCGGCAGGTGTCATGCCCTCGGTATCGACCTGGAGCTGGGCGGCGCTATAGTGCTTCTCGCGGTCCGCCAATAAGCGTGAAATCCGACCGAGGGGATCGGATGAAGTTAGCATGGGGCGCTCGCTCAGATTGGTACTGGAGAGTCTACTGAGAATGGTCTCGGGAGATGCGACGAGCCGGACGACGTAGTTTCCATCCAGCATGATCCGTTTGTTGTATTGATCGACGATGGTGCCGCCTCCCACGCTTATGACCTGATTGGAGTCTGAGCATAGTCTCGCAATCATGCCGCGCTCCAGTGTGCGGAACCGATCTTCTCCGTGCGTGGCGAAGATCTGAGCGATCGCCATCCCGTGATCATGGACTATTTCGTCGTCAGAGTCCACGAATCGCCAACCCAATCGATCTGCGAGGATGCGGCCTACCGATGTCTTGCCGGAGCCGCTGAAGCCGACAATTATAAGGTTCCTGACCATCAACCGTCGGTCAACACCCGCCGGGCCGCATCAATGGCGGCGTCAATGTCCGATTGCTCGATACCGCAGTGAGTCACCATGCGCACTTGGGTGGGACCGAGCGGGTTGAATCTGACGTTTTCTTGAGCCATCCGACTTGCGAACTCCTCGGCGGTAATCTCGCCGGTGACTTCGAATATCAGGATGTCGGACTGCACCTTCGCCAAGTCGATCTTCAGACCGGGCAGAGGCGCCAGACCCTCGGCCAAACGGCGCGCATTCGCGTGATCTTCCTCAAGCCGGTCGACCATGTTCTCCAACGCGTATATGCCGGCCGCGGCAATTATTCCGGCTTGACGCATGCCGGCGCCCAGCATCTTGCGGATCTTACGAGCACGCCCGATTGTTTCCACGGTGCCGCATAGGACAGACCCTATGGGGCAAGACAAGCCCTTCGATAGGCAGAACGTAACAGTGTCCGCGTCGGCGGTGAGTGTGCGCACATCTACTCCGAGCGCAACCGAAGCATTGAATATGCGTGCTCCATCCAAGTGGACCTTCAGGTCGTGACGCATTGCCAATGACTTGAGTTCTTTCATGTACCCGGGCTCGACCACGGCTCCACCCAACCTATTGTGCGTATTCTCAACGCACACGACCGAGGTAGGAGGGAGGTGTACGTTCTTTCCGCGAATCGTGGCCTCTACTTCATTGAGATCTGGTTTGCCATCAGGGGATGGAACTGGCCGCAGTTGGACGCCACCAATGGCTGCTACGCCGGCCACTTCATACAATAGTACGTGGGCTAACTCGCCAACAATCACCTCAGCGCCACGGTCAGCATTGCTCAAGACCCCAATGAGATTGCCCATCGTGCCGCTGGTCACCAATACGGCGGCTTCCTTGCCCAACCGCTCCGCTGCCATAGCCTCCAGCTGGTTGACGCTGGGATCCTCACCGAATACGTCGTCACCTAGAGCGGCATCATAGATGGCATCCCGCATACCCGGTGGGGGTAATGTGACGGTGTCGCTACGTAGATCAACAACCCTTGCCGGCATAGAACTTCTCCATTGCGCGATCCGATCGCGCCAGGTTCTCGTTGTGGTAGCGGTGCTTAGGAGATGGCCTCGATAAACCTAGCAACCGATTCTTCGGTGTTATGAGTAGGATTGTAGCCGGGGTATCTAGTGGCCAGATCAACGTCGGCCTTGAGGTTCATGTTCTGTTGAGTAACGCTATAGAAACGACCGCCGAAATGATGGTACCGGGCAAGGTATTCCTGCTCGGTCTGGCCGGGCGTGGGAACTAGCATCGCCAATTTACCGAGCTCGGCCAACTCCATCAAGGTTGTGTAGCCCGAACGGCAGATTACCATTTTCGCCCGGTTCATCAATTCCTGTTGTCGCCGCCGGTTCAAGAAATGATGGACCTCGAGATTGCCTCTCCGCTCAGGGGCTTCAGAGCTCTCTGGTTTGCCAAGAGCAATCACCACTCGGCCGGATAGCTCGGTGGCCTGCTGCAAGACGAGCCGTTCCATCACGGTGCGCTGAGGTTCGGGGCCGGAGACAGTGATGAAGTAGTCAACGTCTTTGGGCACGTCCATGCGCCGCAAGCCGGAAAGAATCCCCAGATACTCGACTCGAGTCGGATCGAAGAACCGCATGCCGTGGCTGAGGTCGCCGGCAAGGCCGTTGTTTTCAAAGTCAGGTACAAGGAATTTCTTGACAGGACCGAACAACCGCCAATTCAAAAACTCGAACATTATCTCGAGCCATCTATAACGCTTTGGAGCAATGAAACGAAGGCCATGCACGAGCTGGAACGAGTCTACGTGCTTGCTGTATATGCCGTAGCGATTATCAGATACGATTCGATCGAACCTTCGGTAACGAAGCAGGCCTCTTACTTGGTAGTTCTCTGCGATGATTGCCCTGTAAGCCAGCGGAAGACTTAATGTGAATTTGGCGTATGACAGAGGCGCAGAGCTGGCGAGCGATTTAGGAAGATCGGGCCACTCCATGAACTCGCAGCGAGTTCCAAGCTCACGCTTGAGCAGGGTCAGCGCCCGGTCCGTCGATACCACGGTGACCTTGCTTCCTTCACTCAATAGTCTTTCTATGAGAGGCAAGTCACGGGTAGCGTGCCCCAAGCCCCACGAACCCACCGCGAACAAGATTCGCATGTTGGCGAGTTCGTTAGAGCGAGTCAGACCGCGCTCGTAGCGTTCAATCAGTTTCGTCGTTGCAATACTGCTCAACGTTTGTACGGAAAACCCCCCGCGGGTCGTATCTGCTGGTCTTCAACCTCACTAGAGCATGGCCCCCAATGGGAGACGGCACCACCCCAACATGCTGCTCGTGATCGTCCCTGAGCGAAGTTGGCTCCTGCGTACTGCTTACGCGCTGCTCCTCTCGATTGACCAGCAACCTCTTGTTCACGCGCCTGTGTAGCACAACCTGCCGTACAAAAAAGTCCGGCCGGACGATGTTCGCGTTTCGACGGCGATCTCCCACACTAGTGTGAAAATCGGGGAACGCGGGATCGTCTTGGCCCTTTCAAGGTTTTATAGCATTACCCTGTCCGTCGGTCAAATTCCGACGTGTCAAGCGGCGCCCCGGGGCAGGATTGGACCCCTGTCAATCGTCCCGTGGACCCTCAAATGGCGATTGAACGTTCTCACCGTCATTCGCGGGATCATCGGCAGCGTCCGACCGGGGACGGGGCCGCAATAGCAACGCGATGACCACAATGATTACCACAATCAAACCGTACAACAAGACCTCGTCTAGTATGCCGACTGCACCGTGTCCAGAAACGGCAAGAATCACTCGCTGCCCCGACTCTCCAATGAAACGTGGGGCCAAGCACCGAGAACATTGACAAAGGGACATTCCTTCTCTAGTCGGTGTATGGCCGCCTCAACATGTTCATCTTCTGGATGTCCCTCCAAATCGACAAAGAATAGGTAGTCCCATAGCTTGCGCCGCGAAGGTCGGGACTCGATCCTAGTAAGGTTGATTTCGCTGGAGGCGAAGACCGTCAGGGCATCACGCAACGCCCCTACCCGATCTCGGACCGAGAAGACCAGGGCGGTGCGGTCAGCTCCACTTTGGTTCGCCCGGTGGGTGCCTATAACCAAAAACCGAGTGACATTACGTGCGGAATCTTCGATGTGCGCAGCGACAACTTCGAGATTGTAGATATTGGCCGCGGTCAGGGTGGAGATGGCCGCAGTGTGCGGCGCTTGCGCCATTTGGGCTGCTAACGCCGTGCTGGCGGCCTCGATCCTCTTAGCGGAAGGTAGATGGGCCGACAGCCATCGCCGGCACTGTGCCAGCGCTTGCTGGTGCGAGTATACCTCTTGCACATCCTGTAACCTTCCCTTGGAAAGCAGGTAGTGTGCGACAGGCAGCCTGATCTCGCCGCAGATCTGTAAATCGCTCTCGACGAGCATGTCCATCGTGTGGGTAACAGCGCCCTCGGTCGAATTCTCAATCGGCACGACGCCGTAGGTCAGCGTTCTCTTCCGTGTTTCGTAGAACACGTCGGCGATGGTGTTACAAGGCGTATATGTAGCGCTGCTTCCAAAGCACTTCTTGGCGGCCTCTTCCGTGAACGTAGCCGGCGGTCCGAGATACCCAATCGTCAGCGTTTGTTGCAGACTCCGCGAAGAGGAAAGGATCTCAGCCCATACCGCGTGGAGAGCCTCGTTCGACAAGGGGCCCCGATTTGCCGCCTGAACGTTGGTAAGCACTTGGCCTTCACGATCGGGTTGAAATATTTCTGTTTCGAAATCTGCTGGATCGGACTTGCGTTTAGCATCGCCAATCTTGATTGAAATTTCGGCACGTTGATTGAGGAGACCAACCAACTTTAGATCGATCTGATCGACCAAGCGACGAAGGTCAACGATGTCATCTTTCTGCATCAACAAGATTTCCGTCTAGAGTGGACCGATTTGCGCCACATGATCCCCGAGCCATTCAAGTTCTGCTCGCCCAATTGTGTCAGCGTGAGCTTGCTCTGCTCTGACTCTCCGTCGGAAATGAACGCCTTTCACTATTCTTGACCAACTCCAGAGCACGGGCCATTTAATTGCCGGCTGCAGTGTAATTGTATTATCTTGGTGCACGCGGAGTGAACTTGATCCGGGCCCATAAATCAAATTGTAAGAGTCATTTACCTTGAGCGGACTATCGAAACCCGATGCAATTCTATTCGATCTTGACGACACGATTCTGAACGATGAAAGAAGCGTTGAGCCGGCCTGGCGCAAGGTTTGCGCAGACGTGGCAGCGCAGGTCGGCGACTTGAACCAAGTTGAGCTCTACGAGACTATATCGCGGAGGGGGACGTGGTTCTGGTCAGATCCGGAGCGTCATCGGATAGGCAGGACGAATCCGCTCGAAACCTCCTACGGAATCATCCACGAATCGCTCCAGATGCTGGGGCACGATTTGCCGTCGTTGGCGAGATCGGCCGCCGAAAGCTACCGCGAGATGCGTTCGGCAGGGGCACAACTCTTTGCCGGAGCGCTCGATACCTTGATAGGCCTCGATCGACTCGGGTTGCGTCTCGGCCTAATCACGAATGGAAACGGACCTGCCCAGCGTGCGAAGATCGATCGATTCGGACTGGCGAAGTTATTTCATCACGTCCTGATTGAAGGGGAGTTCGGATGCGGCAAGCCGGACCCGCGCGTCTATTGGACTTCGATGAACGCGCTGGAATGCCGGCCGTCCAATACCTGGATGGTCGGCGACAATCTCGAGTGGGAGGTTGCGGCTCCCCAGCAACTCGGCTTGACCGCAATATGGGTCGACCCCTCCGGCCACGGCCTTCCGTTGGGCACCTCGATCCGGCCAAGCTCTATCATCCGGTCCGTAACCGAAGTGCTGCCACTCGCGCGCAGTGTAATGAGACACAAATGAATCGTGTTGTGTCGGTCTTTCCGCCCGAAGTTGAGTGTATCGATAAGGAACGTGACCCATGAGTAGTCCAAGTCTCCGATTTGTAGCTACCTCCGACTGGCATTTCGGTCGTAGGGTCCCCGACGTAGAGACCCTTCAGCAACTAATCGACTCGATGGCGGCGGTTCGGCCGAGTTTTGTGCTCGCTTTAGGGGACTTTGTAGACTGGCATCGGCCGGATGATCTGAAGCTCATTTTCGCGAGGCTAGCACAAATCGAGTGTCCGGTCGGTGTGCTGTTTGGCAACCACGACATCCTGATACCGGAGAGCGCTCCGGAGTCGAGCACAACCTGGGGCGCCCTGGACACTTTCTGCGACCTTGCCAAGCGGGCCGGACTGCATCCGCTCGATCACGAGCCGCTGGTTGTTGAAGGCGCCTACATCTGCGGCACCGGGGCATGGTACGACTACACCCTGGGCTATGCGGACTGGCCGCGGGAGCAGTACGCGGAGAAACGCCACGAGGAGGAGCTGGTTCGCGAGCTCGCGATGGACCGGTGGGGTATGTCAGACCCGGAAGTTTGCACGGTGTTTCTGAGTCGGTTGGAACGCGATCTGGCCCAGATGCCGGCCGAAGCGAGACCGATCGTGGCGACCCACGTAGCGACCTTACCCGACAGCTTTCCGAGGACCGATGATGCCCGCTGGAACTTCATGAGCGCATATTGGGGCACCCGGCGGATAAGCACGATACTGCGCCGGTTCGGTGTCAGGCTCCACCTATACGGACACATCCACCCCGATAGGTACTCCGTCGCTGAAATCACTCGCGACGACCTCACGGAAATGCGGTCCGTCAACACTAGCTACTATCCCCATAGGCCGTTTATCATTCTCGAAGCAGATGACTCCGAATTCGGTTGGGCGATTCGGCCGGCCAACAGCTGCTAGCCAAACTCCAGAACAACACATTAAATCCGGGAGACAGAAACTTGCTGGGTACAACTAAGAATCAACTACTGCCCACTGCGCTAGTGGGATCGATCCCTCGCCCGGCCTGGTACACGGAGAATCTTCACGGCCGCGATTTCAAGTCCGCATTCAGCGACAGGTCCTTTCGGGAACAGTACATCGATGCCGTTGGTGCGTATATTCACGATCAGAATATGGCCGGGCTCGACATTCTGACGGACGGAGACGCCCGTTTCGACAATGACGTTGGAGGTCGGAGTTGGTTCTTTTACCCGCTTGAGCGACTGGGCGGTTTCACGGCCTACAACGATGGGATTGACGCGTGGCGCAGCTTTACGCGACCCGGCGAAATACTTTGGGAAGTAATGGAATCGTACCGCCCACGCACACTAACGGAGAAGGTGTCTCGGGGCCCGCTACAATACGCGGCCGTCTGGAAGGTCGGACAACGTCTTACGACAAAGCCCCTAAAGTTCGGTGCGATCGCCGTCGATAGCGTTACCCACATGATGGTGAACGAGGCGTATGAGGACGAAAGAGAGCTAGTTTTCGACTTCGCCGACATCTTTAACCAAGAGTACAGAGAGCTAGCCGCCACCGGCTGTCCGATCATCCAGATCGAGGAGCCGCTTCATCATATCTTGTCGCAAAGCGAGAGCGCGGACCTCGATCTAATGACGGAAACGTTCAACCGGCAGGTAGACGGCGTAGACACGGAAATATGGTGTCATACCTGCTGGGGCAACCCGGCACAGCAGACTACAAAGGGGAATTTGACCTACGAGCCGGCCTTGGAAGCGATGTTCGAGATGAACGCGGACGTAATCACGTTCGAATGCGCCAGCAGCGACGGAGAAGACCTGGAAGCTATAGGAAAGATCCGCTCGGACAAGAAGGTGGGCATCGGCGTGATCAGCCACCTGCGGACCCCGGTCGAGTCGCCGGAGCAGGTCGCGGCTCTCATCCGGAAAGCAATGAAATACATACCGGTCGAAAGGCTGGTAATCACTACTGACTGCGGCTTTGGCCGGGAGGGATTGTCTCGACGGATCTCTCAGTACAAGATGGTGGCGCTCGTCCAAGGCACGAATATCGTCAGGAAAGAGTTGGGACTGCCGGAGGCCGAGGTAAAGGCTGCGGACCCAAGGTTCGCGTTCGCGAAGCCGCTTTAGGGGCCCGGAGGTGCGTCGCGACTAGGATTTGCGACGGCAGAGATGGGAACAGTCGCCTAGTAGGGGCCTTTCAGAAGTGACACTGCCCTTCTTGGCAATCTTGCCTTGCCCGGCGTTTCGCGATCTCACGGTAGGTCAGTCGTGCAATCTTTCGGACGGCATGAGACCGATTAAGAGTCGCTAGCCAATGATAACCGGGGAGTTGGGATACCAGCCAGAGCACGGCGTCGGCGCCGACTCGCAACTCTCCGGAGCGAGAGATGACGTGAATCTCGCGAAGCGCGTCCTCTTCGCGTATCGATAGCCGGTCGAGGAGGCCCGGTGTCTGCAACGGTTTCGCATCCACCAAGCCGGCGGGGTCGTGAGCTTCGACCCACTTCTGCGTCCATTGGCAGAGCCCGCACTCGGTGTCGTAAAGTAGGAGGAATTGCCGGCCGGCGTCGAGTGTTTCGGCCATCCGAGACTGTCCGTGACGAAGTCGAGTGCTCATGACTTCATGATATATCAACGGGCTAAGCAACTATGTTCGGCCAATTTAGCCAAGTTCCTCGAACGCTGGGTGGTCGAGATGAATCGCCGGCTTGCCTCGGACCGCCGGCAAGCCTAATATCGAGCCAGTCCTCAGGACAGGCAGCGTTACTCTAAACAAGGCGCGGAGTTGAGGAGCCAATGACCATCGCCGGCAACGCATTCGTCAGCCTTGTCCGCCAATACTGGCGACGCTTGACCGTCTCCCAGTTTGGGTCGAGTCCGCGTCCTATTGTTGTGTTGGTCGATCCGAGGAGGTTTCACACCCCTAGTGGCCCTGCTGGTTTGAGTAAGGGCTGACCTGGTTTTGCGGATGAAATATCGTGCGCTTGGCCGGACCGGTGTGAAGGTCAGTCCCCTCTGCCTGGGATGCGGCAGACTCGGTGGCGAGGCCGGCGAGCGAGCATCGATCGAGATCATAGAACGCGCGATTGACGCCGGCATCAACTTCTTGGACACGCACTCTCACCGCCAAGGAGTGAGCGAGGAAATTGTCGGTCAGGCGCTGAAATGCGGGGGCCATCGCAACCGTACGGTGCTTGCCACGAAACTTCACTTTCGCGTGTCGAGCGACGGCCCGAATACTGCGATTCAGAGGCATCACATCAAGGCGCAGTGCGAAGCATCACTCAACCGCTTGCAGACCGATTGGATAGATCTGTACCAAATACACGAGCCTACGTCGGATATTCCTATAGACGAGACTCTACGTGCATTGGACGACCTCATCCGGGAGGGCAAAGTCCGCTACATAGGGAGCAGCACTCTAGCTGCATGGCAATTGATCGACTCATTGTGGACCTCCAGAGAGAAGGGCCTAAACCAGATCGTCAGCGACCAGCCACCTTACCACTTGCTTGATCGCAGGATCGAGCGGGAGTTGATTCCTATGGCGTTGACCTACGGACTTGCCGTGCTTCCCTGGTCGCCTCTTGCGGACGGGTTTTTAACCGGCAAGTATGGACGCGGCCGGCCTCCGCCGGCTGATGCCAGGTTGGCGACGTCGGCGCGGGATGAGCGGATCGAGGCTGTCTTCTCAGACGCGAGTCATACGGTTGTCGAAACATTGAGCCTGCTGGCGAGGGAGAAAGGGTGTACGGCCAGTCAGTTGGCGCTGGCTTGGTGCATGCAGCAGCCCGGCATTACCTGCCCGATCATTGGACCGCGGACCATCGATCAACTGGACGATAACCTGGGCTCCTTGCACGTCTCTATTTCAGATCGGGACCTCAAAATGCTAGATGAGGTTGCGCCGCCGGGTGGGATGATTGCGCCGTACTACGAGGCGGATTTTGGCCCACATCGCTTCGGGCGGTGACCGCTTCGCATCCGGCGCGGCGAGCAGACTTGAGTTCATTGAGGTGCTTCAGCACGGGGATGGAGTTGCCGTCGCTTATCGAGTCAGCACTCGGGTCGGACAAGTAGCGTGAGTGGAAGATGCTTGAACAGTATACAATGCGTGGGATCTGGGCCGATTACGGTGAGGCGCGCCAGAGGGTGAGAAAAATGTCGTATCCGACAATGGGATTGCGGCACCTTTTGGAGCAACCGAATGAAGACTCACGTCCATCCGACCACCGCTCATACTGGGCTTTTTCCGCGGCTTCTTGCGAATGCCGGCGTTTACTTTCGACTAACCAAGCCCAAGATAAACCTTCTTCTCCTCATTAGCGCAGCTGCCGGTATGTTGGCGGCTGGAGGCGGGTCCATAGATTGGCTGCTGGGAGCCACCGTTCTAGCCGGCGGCTATCTATGCTCCGGCGGGGCGGGGGCCATGAACTGCTACCTCGACCGGGAGTTGGATCTGGCCATGGCGCGCACCCGCCGCCGGCCTTTGCCCTCCGGGCAAGTCACTCCCAGGAATGCACTGATCTTCAGTATCGCAATTAGCTTACTCTCCATTCCCCTGTTTCTCTCGATCAGTCCGCTTGTAGCCGTCCTGGGCATAGTGGCCTGGCTCTACTATGTGGTGTTTTATGGCCTGTATCTGAAGCGACGGACGCACCACAACATCGTGATAGGAGGCACAGCCGGCGCATTCCCGCCCTTGATTGGTTGGGTGGCTGTGTCAGGTAGCATTGACCTGTCCGCTATTCTGCTGTTCCTCATTGTGTTTTTCTGGACGCCGCCTCACGCCTACGCACTTATGCTAATCGTGAAAGAGGAGTATCAAAATGCGGGCATCCCCATGCTGCCGGTCGTACTGGGAGACCGAGCGACTGCGCGACAGATCTTGCTCTACTCTATATTGCTGCTGGTCTTGACGGCCGCGCCTGGAGTAACGGGCCTTTTTGGGCCAGTGTATCTGGCGACGGCAATCGTGCTGGGCGCTCTGCTCGTCATCTTGTCTATCGGGGTCTACCGATACCTGGATCGGGTTTGGGCGATGAGAGTCTTTCGCTACTCTAGTCTCTACTTGGCGTTGCTCTTCCTCGGCTTGGTCATTGATCGCGCACTATTCATGGGAGCCTGAGCTACGGCGCTTGACACCAAGAATCCAGGTCGGGGACGAAGGGCCTCCCGGTACTTCTATTCCGGCGGACGAGCCGGACGCCGCCGAGACATGGGTGATACCGCTCCAGTCAAGCTCCCCAATGCTCACGGGGCGCGACTTGGACGGGAGGTCGTCGGTTATTTGGCTTGGCGTAGGGACCTCGGCGCTAACGATGAAGTGCGACCGGTATGCACCCATACGACAGCGTGGTAGATCAGCCCGCTCGTCGCGGGCAAGGGACTCGACTTCGATGGGCATGGCGGGATAGCCGGCAGGGTCGCGCGCACCAGATGCTATGACTAGCGGGTCACGACGACGGCTTACGGGCTATTGCCTCGCCGAACGCAAAGGCCCCGCATGCGCCGGCAAGGTCTTTCCACTCGTCCATGGCATTGCTCCAAGCGTCGAACTGCTCATGCGTCGCCAATCCATATTTAGTCGCCGCGGCTATAACCTCGGGTGAGTAAAACCAATCCTTGATGAAGCCGTGAAGGAAAGCAACGTCTTCGGCCGTGCTGAAGAAATCGAAGGATCCACCCGCCCAGATATCCGAGAACCCGGCCTCGAGGAAGGTGTTCTTCAGCTCTTTGCCCATCTGAGGATGGCCGCCATTGGCCGCGAGAAGTCTAGAGAACGTGGCCCATGCGGCGTGGATGTTTTCGTTGCTGGGCTCCAGGAACGACGACGCCACGAAGAATTCACGGCTGGATATGATGCCGCCGGGTTTCAAGACACGCATCACCTCGGCGAGGACTCCTCCGGTATCGGGAACGTGCATGAGGACCGCATGGCAATGGGCGACATCAAAGTAGTCGTCTTCGAAGGGAAGGTCAGTCACGTCACCGACGTGGAACGTCGCGTTGCCGTGTCCGCCGGCCTCGGCGGCGGACCGCGCCAAGTTGATCTGCGACTCTTCCACATCGATGCCGTGCACCTCACCGGTCTCAACGACCTTGGCCAGCCCGACCGTGATGGTCCCCGGTCCACAACCGAAGTCGAGAACTCGAAGGCCGGGCTTGAGGTGTGGGAGCAAATGCGCGGCGTGGGTCTCCGCGCTACGCCGGTCGAGAAGCTGTCGAAACTCTTCGCTATACCCCATCGTGTAGCTGGATTCTGACGATGTACGTTCAGTCATCGTTTCACACTCCTTTACCCATTCGGTTGTCCGCAATGGTCTTGCGCGCGCCTCAGATTGAGCGAAATTATATCCTTGGCCGACTGTAAGCTTGTGGTTTACTCAAGGCCGATTCCGCCTGGTCGAGTCTCAAGTTTGGACTCGGTGGGTTCTGGGACCTAGGCTATGGGCAGCTCCACGGTCATCTCGGTATGCTGTCCCGGCTCCGAATCCACTCGAATAGCGCCACCGTGCTGACGCACGATATCGTTGCAAATAGACAGCCCCAATCCGGTGCCCTTGTCAGTGGGTTTGGTCGTAAAGAATGGATTGAATATTCTGTCGACGACATGGGGCGGTATTCCGCTGCCGTTGTCCTTGATGCTAATCTCGGCCTGGTCCTTGCCGCGCCGGGTGGCCAACCACAGTGTCGGCATATAGCCATTGCCCTGCCCGGTCTCGGCGGTGGCGCGCCGCTTCTCGTTGGTGGCGTAGCAGGCGTTGCTTACCATGTTCAGGAATACGCGTCCCAGGTCCTGGGAGATCACGTCGAGCTCGCCCATCTCCGGGTCCAAGTCCAACTGGATATCGAGCTGGAAATCCGAGTCCGTCGCCCGGGCGCTGTGGTAAGCCAAGCGGGCGTGCTCGTCCAGGAGCCGGTTGATGTCGGTGGATTGGGAGTTCGTTGAGCCCCGGCTCATGGACAACATGTCGTGAACTATCCGGTTGGCCCGTTCGCCATGGGATCGGATGCGCCCCAGATTGTCGGTCATGTCTTGGGCGATCTCTTCAACGAGGCCCTGCTGCTCCTCGGTCAACCTTTCGCCGGCTTCATCAAGGGTCTCCCGAAGCTCTTCCAGGAGCTCTTCCGAGGCCTCGGAGAAGTTCTTGACGAAGTTCAAGGGGTTCCTGATCTCATGGGCAACGCCGGCCGTAAGCTCGCCCAGCGCCGCCAGTTTCTCCCTCGTCACGATCTGGTCTTGGGCCGTACGCAGGTCGACCAACACGCTTTCAAGCTCTTCGTTCTTGCCCTGCAACTCTTCGGCCAGCTTCTCCACCAGGTTCAGACGCTGGACCTCCAGGGCATGTCGCCGGAAGACCTCGAGAGCGGCGGCCATTTCGGCTACCTCGTCTCGTCCGCCGATCTCGACGCGGGCTTCCAAGTCGCCGCCGGCCATGCGACGCATCCAATTCGATAGCATTCCCAGACGGCTCAACAGTACGCGGCCGACGTAGAGCCAGGTGATGAGCAACGCGCCGCCAACGCTGAGCGCGCTAATCACCAGCAGCAAAGTGCTGCCGGTTAGGACCGCTTGTGAGGAGGCCTGGGTGGCTTCCTGCGTGTTCAGTTGGGCTTCAGCTACCAAATCGTCAACCTGCTCTATGAGGGCCACAGCGACGGCGCGGTTGCTTGTCAGTAACTCCCCCTGCAGCGCGGCGAGGGTCAACCCACGGTAAAACAGGTCGAATCCGTTATCCTCGCCGGTGCCCAACTCCAATAGCCGCTCGAAGACGGGGGCCAACTCAGCGTGCAGAGGGGATGCCTCTAGGTCGGCCAGGTTCCGCTCTATGTGGCCGGCAGAGGACTCGAACCGCTCCCGCAGAGGCTCGATCAGCGAAGCTTCGGAAACGGTGGAAGCGCTGGCCAGCAACTGTGTCGCGATGTTTGCTTGGGCTTGGAGCTCGGACATATAGCGGAAGCGAATCAGCTGCGTTTCCGAGAAGTGGACGTCACGAGCCTCCGGAGGCGCTCCGAGTTCTCGGTACCCGGTCATCGTGTAGAAAAGCTGATCATCCAGGGCGGGAACCAGAATCGCGTCCAGGTCGGAGCGTATGGTGACAAGCTCTAAACGGAGGGCGTCGGCGCGATCTGCCAACTCGAAGCGCTCCAGCATTCCTTCCTCGATGGACTCAAGGTTATGAATCAACGTGCCGGCGTCGGCGCGAATGCCCTCGAAACGTTTATCTTGTCCGTCCTTCTCCAGCAAAGCCAGTTGCTTTTCGAAATCCGTGTGGGTAACGGCAATGCCGGCTGAAACATCGGTGAATTCCTCGAGGGTCTCGGCCGCGGTCAGGCTCGGTCCGGCGGCGACCAGGATCCCACCAAGACGGGCAACCCCAAAGGCAGCCGCCATTTCGGGCACGCTTCCCTCGTTGACCCGGCTCTGTGCTTCGCCCACACTGTTGAAGGAAAACAACCCGACGAGGCTGGCCGCTATGGTGAGGATGACCGCTCCACCAATTCCGAGGTACAGTTGGGTAGAGATGCGGTGCCGAACTTCTAGGAGACGCTTGAGACGTTCGTTCATGGCACCGGGTCCCCAAGATCGTCGACCGGATAGTAGCTGCCGTCTCGGCCGATCACGGTGAGGAACACGGCATCAGAACCCTGATTGTCCTGCCCTCTGTATTGAACCTGAAACCCATCAATATCGATGGACTCCGCCTGGAGTAAACCGTCGAGAAAGCACGAGCGGTCCACCTCGCGGCCACAGCGCTCTAGGCCGGCGATGGCCAGGCGCCCGGCCAGGTACCCCTCCAGCGAGACGAAGCCGGGGACCGCATCGGAAGCATAGGCGGAGAGGGCATCATGGTAGCTGGAGATGATGGGCAGGGAGTCGTCGGTTGGGAATGGTACCACCTGGGTCACGAAGACGCCTTCTCCCGCGGCGCCGAGTTCGTCAGCAAGTGCGTTGCTGCCCACAAAGGAAACGGTCATGAACACGGGGTCCATCCCTATGTGCCGGGCCCAGGAGATAGAAGCTGCGACCGGCTGGTAGGCCCCGATCAAGATGACCGCTTCGGGCGCTGCTTGGTGAAGATCAAGCACCCCGGTCTTGACCGACAGGGTGTTCCGCGGGTACAAACCGACTGCGACCGGCTCCATGCCGCGACGGGCCAGAGCCTGGCGAACGCCCCGGTAACCGGCGCGGCCGAAGGAATCGTCTTGGTACATCACTCCAATACGATTTATCCCCAAGTCCCCGATCAAGCGGGCGACCATTTCCTCGGTTTCCTGGTAGTAGGAGGCTCGGAGATTGACTATGTTGTCCCACCTTGCCTCACGGAGGAAGGCCGCGCCGGTGAAAGGAGCAACGTAGGGCACGCCGGCCTCGGATGCGATGGGGGTAGCGGAGCGGGACGTCGGGGTGCCCACCGCGCCGATTAGCGCGAATACACTTTGCTCTTCAATCAAGTGGATGGTATTGGCAATCGCTGCTTCCGGTTCGTAAGTGTCGTCCAATGAGAGGAGCTCGAGTTGCCTGCCGTGGACTCCGCCCCGTTGGTTAGCTTCATTAAATGCTGCCTCGATTCCCAGCCGCATGTTAGTGCCTAGCTCTTGGGCCGGGCCGGTGAACGCGGCGGACTGGCCGAAGACAATCTTGTTATCGGAGACGCCGGCGCTGACATCGGACAAGGCATCTGATGTGGGAAGGGGGGTGGAGACCTCGGAATCCCCGATAGGAGTGGGTTGGTCAAGCTGATTGCAGCCTATGAGACCGGCAGCAATAGAGAGCACGAGTACGCTCCCGATCCCGAACAGCAGTGCTGCCGGCAAGCGGGGCCCTCTCTTCATCCAACCCTTCGTTTTTTGAAGGCCAAGTGGTTCTTACCTTGCTCCCGCCGGTATTGCAGATCATCCATCATGCTGCGAACGAAGTACACGCCGAGCCCGCCGATCCGGCGTTCGTTCAGCGAGGAGTCGAGATCGGGTTCGGGAGCTTCCGTGAGTGGATCGAATGACCGTCCGTCGTCAGTGATCACGACTGTGACAGCTTCCTCTTCCGAGGAAAGGGAGACTTCGATCTCGCTAACCGTGCCTCCGTATTTCACGATGTTGGTCGTTAGCTCATCGAGCACAAGGTCGATCTTAAATGCCAGGTCTGAAGGCCAGTCTTCCTGTCGTGCAATTTCTTCTATGGAGGCGGTGATTTGCGGCAAACTCTCGAGCTTGGGCTCAATTGTCACGGACACCTTTGCGCTCAAGGTGCCTTTCCACTGCGACAGAGTGTCAGGCAGGTGATATCGTCGAACTGCGGGGCGTCGCCGGCGAAGGCGCTCACGGCCCGGAAGACCGCCATCGTGGCCTCTTGGCACTCTATTGGAGGAGCCGTCGCGAAGACCTCTTGCAGGTTGTCAGTCCCGAATTCTTCGTCCTCTTCGTTCATGGCCTCGGTTACGCCGTCGGTGTAGAAAACAACGGCGTCCCCGGGCGAGAGGGTGATGGAGTCGTGCCGATAATTGATACCCGGCATCACTCCGAGGGCGACACCGCCAGTAGGAGGAAGGATCTTCGAGGTTCCGTCAGAGTGAACAATGAGAGGGGGGTTGTGTCCGCCATTGGCGTAGGTCAGTACGCCAGACACGGGATCGTATATCGCGTACAGGAGAGTGACGAACATCAGGGTCTCGTTGTTTTCGGAGAGCAGGTCGTTTAACTCATGCAGCACCGCGCCGGGGTTGGACCTGCCTATGGCGGAGCCCTTCAGCATCGCCCGGCTGGACATCATGAATAGCGCTGCGGGCACGCCCTTGTCCGAGACGTCCGCAATGGCCAACCCGACCCTTTCGTTCTCCAGCCGGAAGACATCGAAGAAATCGCCTCCCACGCTGCGCGCCGGCTCCATGCTGCCAAAGATCTGGTAGTCGGCACCCTTGGGAAAGTGGGTGGGGAGGATGGACTGCTGCATCTTTCTGCCCACGTCAAGCTCGTTCTGAAGGACAACCAGCTTGTCTCTCGCCGAGAGCGCTTCGCGCCACTCGGCAACGTGGCTAAGAGTTCGCTCGATTGTGACCCTCAAATCCTGGAAATCGACGGGCTTGGTCACGAAGTCGAACGCGCCTCGGTTCATCGCTGTGCGGATATTCTTCATGTCGCCGTATGCGGAAATGATTACGGCGCGGATGTTAGGGTCCACCTTGGGAATCTGCTCAAGCAGGGCCAAGCCGTCCATCTTCGGCATATTGATGTCCGAAAGGACCATATCGATGTCTTCATGTTGGTGGAGCAGCTCGAGAGCCTCCACCCCGTTTTGGGCGAATAGAAACTTATAACGGCCTGACCGTATGGCGCGCCGCATTCGTTGCAGGACCAGCGGCTCCAAGTCTGGCTCGTCGTCGACCACCAATATCTTGTATTGCCCATCCGCCACGTTTGTTCCTCCTCATCAGCCTTCGAGTGCGGCGACCGCCTCGGCTTGAGAATTGTGGATTGGGATGATCTGGGAGAATCCGCTAATCTCGAATATCTCGCGGATGGATTCCGTGGGTGAGCAGATCGTGAATGTGGCCTCTTTGGCCCGGAAGGTCCTGGCAATGAGCAGAATGACTCGGAGGCCGGCACTGCTAATGTATGAAAGCTCTCCGAGGTCCAATATCACAGATTGGCTGCTTCCATCGGTCACTGGGATCAACTCGTCCTGGAATTCAGCCGCGTTGGTACCATCAACACGGCCACTAACTTGAGCGATTATGGTATCGCCTTGTCGCTCAATGGTCACCGCCATTGGTTCTCCTCCTCAATGATCTTTGCTCATTGGTGCCTGCATGTCGGCCGTGTTTCTTGGCTACGGCGACACACCAATAGACTCTTCGGATGGCGGCAATCCTAACACAGAGGTGTCAGTCAATGACCCTACCGGCCAGGCTCTCGCCGGATTGGGAGGGTCAAGAAATACGTGGCGGCTGCTCATGCCCCGATGTCCGGCTGGCCGCTCCCCGCCACAGAAAATCAGCTCGACGCGGCGCAATAATCGGCGCGCCCGTTGCGATGATGGTCCATCGTCACGGCGAACTCACTCAATTACCCGTCTTTTTCCTGACGCGTAGCTTCCCGATAGCGGACTCCCAACGCAATCATCTAACCTTGTTTGCAGTACTGTCCAAAGCTCATAGCCCTTGGCTCTCACGGTAATTCCGCTCCTTGATCTTATCTGGTTTTGTGGCTATGTTATGTGAGGCCCGAGACGGGCATGCGACGTAAAAAAGGAGTCAACCTCAATGAAAATTAGCGTAGAACGGCAGGGCGCGGCCTTAATCGCAAAGGCCGAGGGCCGCGTCGACGGCGCAAACGCCCGTCAATTCCAGGATGCTCTGGAGGCGGCAATCGAGCCAAGCGATCGCACCATGGTTCTAGACCTTGAGCATCTCTCCTACATCAGCAGCGCCGGCCTCCGAGTAATTCTGCTTATGGCCAGGGCCCTCCGGGCCAAAGACGCCAGTTTCTCCGTTTGCTCGCCCACGGAGTCTATCCGGGAGATATTCGAGATTAGCGGATTCTCCCAGATCATCCCGATCCACAATTCTCAGGCCGAGGCGGTAGCTGCGCTGGGAGGCTAACCAATCCCTCGCCTTAATCGCGTGCGTCGACATATTGAAGGTACCCGTGGAGTTAACTCGCGGAGTGGGCGATGCGGCGTGAGAGGTTAGGGAGATTTGGCGGCACTCGCGAGGTAGGACAGGCATCCGATGAGCCCCGTTTGCCCTCCGGGCAGAGTCGCCGGCGCGCCCGGCCCGTCGTATCCCCATTCCACCGACTCGGCAGTCATTGGCGAATGCTCGCCGACGCAGGCCGCAATTGCCAACATTGTCAACAGGAGGCACGCCGGCTTCAACCCAGCAATTCTCATCACTAGCCTACTTTTTCAAGTACAGTCCGGATCCGTATGCGCCTTTTGTGCGGTACTCGATCCCTGTTCGCAACCGACTGTCGGTCCGCCAGTTCTCGCCGCATGGTAGCAACTCATTCAGCATCCGACCCTTACGCGTTGACCACTGCGTCGTCAATCTGGCGGCTTACCGTATTTTCGTGCATGTGGGGAATGGTTGCAGCGTTTCGCATTGGAGACAGTTGAACCAATTGCTGAGTTTGCATTCACCCGGGAATTTGGTCCAGCGAGGAGGTCAGTCTGGTGGATTGATCACGCATGTTGCAGGGTCGGCAACTCCGCCCCACGAGAATAGCGACTGTAGGGCCTCACAAGTGTCGGGTCACCTACTGGCAATTACCCATTGCACTATCTCAACTCCGCGCCGCATGCACGTCAAAGACGGGGATCTTGCAAGAACCGCACCGGTGATACAGTACAGACTTAGGCGGGGATTGGTGGACCTACACCTACTGTACTGCGAACTTTTCGCCGGGAGGTCCTGATATAGGGAGTCGCTCAGGCTACCCCGGCTTAGCCCACACGAGCCTCCAGCCTGTCAGGGTTGGAGGCTCGTCTGTTACAAGGAAAGACTGGCCCGACCCGCCATCCTCGACTGCGTGATTGGAACGAATGCGGTGGTCGCTATCAAAGACTTCCCATACCCCGCAGACAGAACCAGCACCCTTTGGCATCCAGGTGGCCGGTGCTCAGTGCGCAGTCTATGGCTTCCCCTACGGTTCCGAAAGGGCCGTGCCACCGATTGTCGGGAAGGCGCGATCCATTCATACCCTGGCCATAGTTGCAGCGGCTGCATGTCGCCTTGTGGAGGCGCGCCCTGATGGTGGAATCATCCTCGTAGACCCAGTAGTAAGTCATCATCTCCTCCTCTGTTGCTCCAGCCGTCATTCAGACGATGGAAACCCACCGGGCGGCAGAGGGTAGAAACTGCCCTCTGCTCTAGGAGACTTCCAGTGACTCTGAGCCTTCCTGCGTCTCGGCCTTCGCCATGCGGTAGCCGACGCGCGGCTCGGCGAAGATGTACTTGGGGCTTGCGGCGTCCTCGCCCAGCTTGCGGCGAAGCCTCATCAGGTGACTGCGGATCACCCGCGCGTCGCCGGAGGCCGTCAGGCCCCATACCCGGTGCAGCAACTGGTCGTGGGTCAACACCCGTCCGGCGTGAGCCGAAAGCTCGAAGAGCAGCTCATACTCGGTGGCCGTCAGCTGCACCGGACTTCCGGCAACGGTCACGCGCCGTTCGGCGTAGTCGATGGTCAGATCGCCCAGCACGTAGGGTTCGGTCGGCTCGACCCGTTCCGGCGCCGCCCGACGGCGCAGGGCCGCCTGGATTCTCGCCCTAAGCTCGGTCGGCGAGAAGGGCTTGACAATGTAGTCGTCGGCCCCCATTTCGAAGGCCCGCGCAATGGTGTCGTCCCTGACGTACTCGGACAGGAAGATGACCGGCACGTCGGCAATATCGACGATGGCCTGCATCAGCTCGATTCCGTCCGTGCCGGGCAGCGTCATGTCCAGCAAGGCCAGGTGGGCCCTGTTCTGCTCCATGAGGCCGAGGGCCTCCTCCGGGTCGCCGGTCGCGACCACGGCGTAGCCCGCTTCCGAGAGCGCGTTCCGGACGTTCCGCAGCGTCTGCGGGTCGTCGTCCACCGCAAGGATGCGCGTCCGCTGTCGCCCCGCCCGCCCGGAGCGTACCGGGAGCTGAGCGGGAAGGGACGCGGCCTCCTCGACCGCCGGAAGGGTGAAGGTGAACCGCGCCCCTAGGCCAGGCCCGTTGCTCTCAGCCCATATCCGGCCCCCGTGGGTCTCCACTATCCCCTTGCAGATGGCCAGGCCCAGGCCCGGCCCCCCTATCCCGCTCCCCCACTCGTCGCCGCCGGTCCGGGAGAACTTCCGGAACAGGTGGGGCAACCGCTCGGCCGACACGCCCGCGCCTTCGTCGGAGACGGAGACCGCCACGTGGACGCCCTCCAGCGCGGCGCTCACCCGGATGGCGGAGGAATCGGGCGAGTGGCCGGCAGCGTTGGACAGCAGGTTGCCCAGCACCTGGACGATGCGCCGCCGGTCCGCCATCACCCTGGGGAGGTCCGGCGGCAGGTCGATGTCGATGTTGTTCCTGCCCCCTCCGCTCAGGAACCTGCTACTCGCCTCGTCCACCAGGATATCCACCTCCGCAGGTCCGGGAGCGGTCGGCAGCGTGCCCGTCTCGATGCGCGCCACGTCCAGCAGTTCGCTGATCAAGCCGCGCATCCGGCTGGCCTCCTGTTCGATGATCCGGTGGAACTGGCGCATCTCGGCGGGGTCCAGGTCGGCTTCGTCTTCCAGCAGGGTGGTTGCCGAGCCCCGTATGGAAGCCAGCGGCGCTTGCAGCTCGTGGCTCACCATGCCCAGGAACTCGGCCCGCAGACGCTCCAGGTCCTCCAGGGGCGTCATGTCCTGTAGGGTCACGACGACCGACTCGAGTTCGCCCTCCTCCGAGCGGATGGGCGTGGCGTTGACGAGGGTGGTGACGCTCCGCCCGTCGGGGACCCCGATGACGATCTCCTCTGCCCGCACCGTCTCCCCCGTGCTGAGCGCCTGGGCCACGGGGAACTCCTCCAGGGAAATCTCCCGCCCGTCGGCCCGCCGGAGGGTCAGCACGTCGAGGAGCTGCTCCTCGGAGCCGCCCGGCATACGAAGGTCCCCGACGATCCTTCTCGCCTCCCGGTTGAGCGATACCGGCGTTCCCGTCGCGGCGTCGAAGACCAGAACGCCCACGGGCGAGGTGTTAATCAGGGTCTCCAGGTCGGCCCTGGCCCGCCGCTCGTCCCGGTGCCGGCGGGCGTTGGCGATGGCCATCGCCGCCTGGGACGCGAACATCACCAGGGTCGCCTCGTCCTCCCGCGTGAACTCCAGGCCCCCCTCCTTGTCCGATAGATAGAGGTTGCCGACCTGCTCGCCCCGGTGACGGATGGGCGCGCCCAGGAAGGTGCCCACCGGACCCAACGGCGGTTCGATTTCGGGAAGGCCCGCCGACGTGGTGTGGCCGGAGAGGTCCGCCAGCCTGAGCGGTCCGGGAATCATGCTCAGGTAGGCGAAGAACTCCGGTCCGCCGGGCAGGTCAACAAACCGCTGGTGCTCCTCCAGCGTCAGGCCGGAGGTGATGAAGTCCTGCAACTGCCCCTGCTCGTCCAGGGCGGTGATCCCGCCCATTCTCGCGCCGGTCAGGGAGCGCGCCCCGTCCACGACCCCCTGCAAGACGGTATCGAGGTCGAGGTCTTCGGTGATGCGGATGCTGGCCTCGCTCAGCCTGGAGAGGCGGTCCCGCAGGGCCTCGTTCTCGCGGAGCAGATCGTCGGCGTTCCTCAAGTTCTCACCCCCCATCGTACTGCGGGTGACGGTCCGTTCAGCTTCGTCAGGCTCCGGCGACGGGATTTGGGCCGCATCCAGTCGATTTGGGCCAATTATACCCGATTCGCGGAAACTGTCACCGTACTGCTATCGAACAAGGGTTGCATTTCACCGAGCCGTTACTGCAAGTCCCGTAAAATCGAGAGCCGGACAGCCCATTGATGGGAGATATTCACTTGGCTTTCGACAGTCCAAGACCTGCAATAGAGACCGCGGGCGCACCGGCGGCGCAAGCCGGCGCGACGACCGCGCTTGAGGCCGCCTTCGCCCGCTGCGTTTGTGCACAAATGTTCACCCCCCCCCCCCCGATTTTCTTCGCCAGCCCGTAGCCGGGCCTCTCTCTTTCGCTTCAAACCCCTCGCCTCCGCCGCGTCGCCGCACGCCCGGAGCGCGCCCGTGCGTACCACACCTCGTATATCTACGTAGGCTCACGCCAGCGACCCCGTTGGACGGAGCGCCGGCGACGGCCATGCGCAACACACACCAGGAGGAGAAACG
Organism: Chloroflexota bacterium; assembly: GCA_965220775.1. Classification (GTDB taxonomy): domain Bacteria; phylum Chloroflexota; class UBA6077; order FW602-bin22; family JBCLEL01. The sequence continues at coordinate 1,211,984 of OZ244845.1, read as the reverse complement.
ATGACCCGCACAGCCAGACCCAGGCTCGCCATCCTGTTCGTCGCCCTGGCCGCACTGTTCCTGTCCCTCACAGGCGCGCCGGTCGCAGCCCAGGACGGCTCCGCTCCCGATAAGCCCACGGGACTGTCCACCGAGGCGTCCCACGACTCCGTTGCGCTCGCCTGGGACGACCCCGACGACGACAGCATCACCCACTACGAGGTGTTCCGGCGAGACCGCTACGTCCACGACACCGGCGAGTTCGTGGCCATAGAGTCCAACACCGGCTCGGCGACGACGAGCTACACCGACGACACCGTGGAGCCGGAGAAGCGCTACGTGTACCGGGTGCAGGCGGTGAATCGGCACGGGGCCAGCAAGTGGTCGAGCTTCGCCAGGGCCAACACCCCGGCGGCTCCTCCGCAGGAGCCGGACCCGACGCCTATGCCCTCCCCGACCCCGCCACCCGCTCCCACGCCAGAACCGGAGCAGGAACCAACGCCCGAGTCCCTGGCCCCCAGCGGACTCACCGCCGGTACAGCCGGCGGCGGTGTGGCCCTGAGTTGGGACGCCCCGGCCGAGGATCCCGGTTCCGTGACCGGCTACGAGATTCTGCGCGGGCCGAGCGAGGACGCGCTGACCACCCTGGTGGCGGACACCAGCAGCACGGACACTGCCTATACCGACGAGACGGCCACTGAAGAAGGCGAGACCTACCTTTACCAGGTCAAGGCCCTGCGGGACGGCGAGAAGAGCCAGGGTTCCAACCCGGCCGGGGCATTCATCCCGACGACCACACTGATAGAGCTGATAGAGCCCGAGCCCCCGGTTGCGGCGTTCCAGAGCGTGGCGGACGACCGGGCCGCGCTGGTGGCGCTGTACAACAGCACGGACGGCGCAAACTGGACGAACAACACCAACTGGAACACCACCGCGACTCTCGACACCTGGTATGGCGTCGAGACGAACAGCAACGGCCGCGTCACAGGGCTGGAGTTAACCGGGAACAACTTGGTCGGTCCCCTGCCTGCGAAGTTGGGCGATCTCTCCAAGCTGAAGTTACTGTACCTGAACAACAACCAGTTGAGCGGGACGATTCCGGCCGAGTTGGGCGACCTCAGCAACCTGTCGGACCTGATCCTGTCTAACAACGGGTTGACGGGTGCGATCCCGGCCGAGTTGGGCAAACTCACCCAGCTGAAGTACCTGTCTCTCCCCTCCAACCAGTTGAACGGGGCGATCCCGGCCGAGTTGGGCGACCTCAGCTTGATGGTGGAACTGATCCTGTCTTACAACGGGTTGGCGGATGCGATCCCGGCCGAGTTGGGCGACCTCGAGAACCTGAGGAGTCTGGCCCTGGAATATAACCAGTTGAGCGGGGCGATTCCGGCCGAGTTGGGCGACCTCAGCAACCTGAAGAATCTAGACTTAACTGGAAACCAGTTGAGCGGGGTGATCCCGGCCGAGTTGGGCGACCTCTCTATACTAGTTTTCCTGGGCCTGTCGGGCAACGCGGACCCGGATATCCAGGGTTCCGGGTTGACGGGTGCGATCCCGGCCGAGTTGGGCGACCTCACCAAGCTGACGGACCTGCGCCTCAACTCCAACCGGTTGAGCGAGGAGATTCCGGCCGAGTTGGGCAGCCTCACCGAGCTCACAATCCTGCTCCTGCAAGGGAACCAGTTGAGCGGGGAGATTCCGGCTTCGATGGGCAACCTCACCAAGCTCACGGTCCTGTCCATGCACAGCAACCAGTTGATCGGAAATATTCCGGCTTCGATGGGCAGCCTTACCAATCTGGCTATCGTACGCTTCTTCGCGAACAATTCGTTGACCGGGTGCGTACCCGAAGGGTTGGGCTATCTGTTGACAGCTCCGGATTTTTCTGGATTACCGCCCCATGACTTCGGCCTGGATGCGAACAACGACGGCGACTACGACGACCCCGGCGACACCCCGCCGTTGTGCAAGCCTGTCCCTACGGTCGTGACCGACCTTTCGATTGTGGCTGTTATCGCTACCGATGTTGGTTCTGGCAAGACCATCTATGGCACAAGACTCAGTTGGAAAAATCAAAGATGTGATGGCCTGGGGTATCCGGATGACCCGGTCCAATTCGTATGGCGCATCAAGTACTACGGCGAGGTGATCGAGGATGCGGGGATCGTCACCGAGCGTGATGGCAAGTGCGTTTACAGCCACACGGACTACTACGACCCACCGCGGTGGCCGAACCGTTTTGAGCCGGGAGTGCTGCACTTCTACGAGGTGACCACGCTCAAAATCCGTCTGACCCGCACGTTCCCCGGGTTTGAGGTTGTAGAGGAGAGTCCGCCGGCGACGATCTTCAAGTGCGCCGCCGACCCACGCGGCATCACCGGCTGCTGGCTCGGCGATGATGTCCTCGATGCGACCGGCGTATTCGCCCGGCGCCACGCGCGAGGGGAGGTCCAGATCACCTGGGACAGTGTGACGAACCACGGCGCCCTGTTCGACAATGACGAGCTGCCGGGCGGCGAATCTCAGTACGCATTGACCGTCGCGGGCGGCAAAAAGTGGAGGACCTGGCCGCTCGCCTCCCTGCCGGGCCTCTTTGGAGACCCGACTGGAAGGGGCAATAACTACACGGTGGTCCACCCGACTTCCACCGCAATGAATGACAATGATGTTTCGTTCACGTACACACTCGGGCTGGTGGGCGGACCCTGGGCGTCATCCGAGACGTTCCTGAAGATCGAGTGTCCCGCGATCGGTTCGGCCAGCGTCGTTAGCTGCTACAAGGTCCCGCATTAGACCAAAGCCGCCGACGGGCAGGACCAGCGGATGGTGGATGACGACGGTCTGAACAACGCAGTCTACAGCTACCAGTGGATCGCGGACGGCGTGGACATATCCGGCGCGACGGGTGCCTGCTACACCTTGATCGCCGACGACGAAGGCAAGCACATCACGGTCATAGTGAGCTTCACCGACGACAGGAACCACCAGGAGACGCTGACCGTGGGCAATGTCGGCAGCCTTCGCGGTTTCTGGAAGAGTCCCGGGATGGGAGAGCTCGCGCCCGATGGCTTCAGCCTGAACGGCGAGGACTACCCGATGGAGGCGTTGGCTGACTATGGCATCCGGTTCAACCTGATACTGGACAAGCCCATCTCGGCCAACTTCACGTTGCAGGTGGAGCTGAGGGGACGCGAACCCCTGACCTCAACGCTGCCGTCGGCGCCCCGGCTATCGGCGCTGTCACGCTCAGCGGTGGGTGCGACTCGAGGCTCCAGCAAGAGCCACGTCAGAGATTCTCGACGTCCGCCGGCACATTCCCGGAGCCTGACCACACACAACCGCGTACCAGTGTGCATCGAACGGGGCTTAGCAGAACGTCGGTATGCCCAAATCTGGGGCGGTGGCTTGGGACACTACTCGAAGTTGCTTCGGAGAACCGTCTTGGGGCGCTCCTTGGTCGCGTCGAAAATCACGTCGGACACATCACATTGCCTAGCGCCGCCAGATCGGGGACAACGAGGTCCGGAACGGCGTCGGTTTGGCGCGTTCCGCCTCCCCGGTCGGCGCGGTTTACCCACACGCATTTGATTCCGAGCTGATTCGCCGGCTCGATGTCGTGATACAGGCTTTCCGCGACGTGCAGCCACCTTCCTTTATCGACCGCCATTCTGCTGGAGGCAACTTTGAAGTTGCGCAGGTCCGGCTTGTAGCTGCGGACCTGCTCCGCGGTAACAACTACATCGAAGTCAACCCCCAACGCCTCGGCCGTTCCGGCGAAGAGGTCGTCGTCCACGTTGGAGATCACCGCGAGCTTGTAGCGAGTTTTCAACTCATTCAAGGCACCCACAACTTCCGGGAAAATCGGCCAGTCGGGCAAGGTGTTGGCCAGACAGCCCAACTCGGCCTCAGTGCAGCGGAAGCCGAGTTCAGCCCCGATCAGCGCCATTACATCGCGTAGGACGCGGCGGTAGGTCAGGTAGCCTGGCGAGCCCTGCACCTTGGGCTCCAAGTCCGCGAAGAGAGCGAGGATTTCGGCCCCGGACTTGCGTATCCCGTGCGACTCGAGGACCTCGGCGACTGCTGTAGAGATGCCTGTCTCCCAATCGACCAGCGTTCCGTAGCAGTCGAAGCTGAGCCATTCAAGCCGGTTGAAATCGAGCATGAATTCCCTCTCGGCGGGGAGGTTGAGACAACTCTTCGTGTGCGGTTACCCCATGTCCGGTTCGGCCGATTCACCGGTGTAGAACGCGGTCGTGCGTCGGGCCGCCGCGCGGGCGGCGGCGGGTTCTCCTCCGGCCGCGACCGCCGCTTCGCCCCATGCCTCGCTGCTGCCCTTTATGAACGCCCTGCCCGCCGGCGAAGTGACGAAAGCGATTTCGTCAGGCTTCGGCTCGTTCGGATGGGCGAGATGGATCGCGAGTCCCACGAGACCCAATTCCCAGCCGACACCGGTTGCCCCGGGGCCGTAAATTTCCCAGTGCTCCGAATGGAGAGCAGTGTGGTTGAGTGTTAGCCGCGCGCGGCCGGCCGCTTCATCAGAGACGCGTACTTCCACCCAGCTGACGTCCCCGGCAAACTCCCACGTGACGGCGAAATGCACTGGCGGCTCGCACGTCGTGATCACACCGCCGGCGTTGCCTTCCAACTGATAGCGACCGCCGGGCTCGAGATTCCCGCTTATCGGCGAAAACCAGCGCGGAATACGCTCCCCGTTCGTCACCGCGGCCCACAAATCCTCAACCGTAGTCGCGTAGCTGCGAGAAAGAATGACCGCGCGAGCAGGTTGTCCCTCGCGATCCAAGGACGACACAGAGCGCTCCGCCGCGGCGAGGTGATTCTCGAAATCAAAGTCCATGTTTCCGCCTACTCCTCCTCGGTATCATTGTACTTGTCGCTCGCCGACCGAAGTGTCCCGAACGTCGCAGGGACCAGTTTGTACTGGCCGGCAGGTCGCTCGATCCGAGTCAACGTCCCTGACTCTCATAGTCTCTGATTGTCATGTCCCGGCCTTCTTTGAACCCAAGCTTCTCTTAAAATCCTTTAGCTTCCTCGTCGCAGATCAGCGATTTCCGAAGTGGGTATGCCTTCATGCAACCTGTCGAATCCGTCGGACGAGCAGCCATTCAAAGGCGGTCAGTCCGCCGGCACAATCCCGGAGCCTGCCCACACACAACCGCGTACCAGAGTGCATCGAACGAGGCTTCGCAGACCGTGGGTATGCCCAAATCAGGGACGGTGTCTTGGGGCACTACACGGAGCTGCTTCGGAGAACCGTCTTGGGGCGCTCCTTGGTCGGATCGAAGAAGGGAACCCGCACAACCTCGGCGTCAACGATACCGTCCTTCGGGAGACGCACTTTGACGCGAGTGCCTGATCTCCAGTGCGTGCGGGGCATGACGGCCAGGGCGATGTTCGACCCGACGCTTGGGGACCAGAATGCGCTGGTGACGTAGCCCACGTCGTCGCCGGTGGTGTTGTCCTTGACCGGGTAGAAGCCCTCGTTGTACCAGGTGATCGGTTCGCCTCCGACCTTCAAACCAACAAGGCGCTGCCCGACCCCCTCTTCCTTGATCCTGGCCAGTGCTTCTTTGCCAATGAAGTTGCTCTTATTCAGATCCACCTGCCAGCCGAGCCGGACTTCGTACGGATTGTTCTCTATGTCCATATCCTGTCCGTAGGAGAGAATTCCGGCCTCCAGACGGCGTATGTGACTGGGGGCGATCACGCGCAGGTTGAACTCTCGGCCCAGGTCCAGAATGTGCGGCCAAACGTCGTCCGCGTGAAGCATGGCGTCGTGCAAGTATATCTCGAAGCCAACCTCAGCGGAGAAGCCTGTACGGGAAATCGTTACCGCGTGGCCGTTCAGCGTTTCGTGAATGATGTGGTAGTACGGGATTTTCCTCACGTGGGAGCCGAACATCTTCTCCATCAGCAGCACAGACTTGGGTCCCTGTATCTGGAGCGGGGACACGTCGACCTCGTTGATTTCGACCTTGTAACCGGCGTGGGAGTTGACCCCCTGCGCCCAGAGAAGGACATCGGAATCCGAGATGCTGAACCAGAACTCGTCATCGGCGACCCGCAGCAGCACCGGGTCGTTGATGAGGCCGCCGTGTTGGTTGCACAGAATCACGTATCGCGCCTGCATTGTTTGCACTAAATTGCGAACGTCACGGGTGATCAACAGGTTGACGAAGTCGGCGGCTTGCGGACCCTTTACCTGTACTTGACGCTCGACCGCAACGTCCCACATGCTGACGTGTTCGGTGAGGTACCTGTATTCCTCAAGCAACCCACCATCCTCAGGTTTGACGTAAGCGCGCGGGTGGTACATGTGGTTGTAGGTTGTGTAGGCCCAGCATCCTGCCTCCTTCGACAAGTGCCACCATGGAGACTTTCTGATGCGGGCGGATATCAGCATTTGGGCGTTGCTGTTCCCGCTCTGTCGAAGGTTAATCGGCACCTTTCGCCGCTTGAGACCGTCGATTACCCGAGTTTGCGTCACCTGATGACCTCCGATTGAATGGGGTTGTTATACCGATTCGACATGACGCCAACGAGCAAGGACCTATATTAGTTCAACGATTCGGAAACGTCTGCGACGGAGCCTCCCTCGTCTAGCGACGGCGGCGGATGGTCCATGCGGCTCATGCTTTCATCCGACTGCCGTCCGGATCGTATAGAGGCTCATTCGCCACAGTCGCCCGGAGGCGCTCGCCAAAGTAAAGGACGTCAACATTCGTTCCCACCTTGGCATAGTCTATGGGCAGGTAGCCATACACGATGCCTCTGCCTATGGAGTGGCCGTAGTTCGCGCTGGTCACGTAGCCAAGCACCCGGTCGCCGGACAGGATAGGCTCTTTGCCGGCGACCACAGAGTTCGGGTCGTCGAGCGTCATGCAGCACAGCCTGCGTGTCAGGCCCCGCGCCCGCAATTTGCCGAGCGCGTCCCGGCCGACGAAATCGCCTTTCCTCATCTTCACGGCGAATCCTATGCCCGCCTCGTAAGGATTGTACTCTGTGTGGATGTCGTTTCCCCACAGCCGGTAGGCTTTTTCCAGCCGCAGCGAGTCGAACGCGCCTCCGCCGGCGGCGATGACGCCCAGCGGCTGACCCGCCTCCCACAGAGTGTCCCATAGCCGCAAACCCTGTTCAGCGGAAGCGTATATTTCCCAGCCAAGCTCACCCACGTATGAGATGCGGAGAGCCAGCGAGGGAACCTCCCCTATGTTTATCGGCTTCGCGGTCATGTAAGGGAATCCGGCGTCGCTCACGTCGTCCTCGCAGACCCGGCTGAGCAGGTCGCGCGCCCTCGGTCCCCACAGGCCGACGCAGCATCGCCCCGACGAGACGTCGGCAACACTCACCGAGCGGTCGACCGGCAGATGCGACCTAATCCAGTCCAGGTCATGGAGTCCCATTGCTCCGCCGGTGACCAGCAGAAAACGCTCCTTGCCGAGCCGCGTTACCGTGAGGTCGCACTTGATTCCGCCGCTCGGCGTGAGCATAGACGTGTATGTGATCGACCCGACCGGTTTGTTCATCTGGTTGGAAGCAAGACGCTGAAGAGCGCCGAGTGCGCCGGGGCCGGTCACCTCGAACTTTGCGAATGGAGTGAGATCGAACAAGGCTACACGCTCACGGGTGGCCACGTGCTCGGCCGCGACGATTGGCGACCATTCACGCCCCGCCCAGCCGGCACGTGATTCGCCGGTGACGGTGAGCGAGTCGAGCAGGCCCCGGTTGGCATCGTACCATTGGGGGCGCTCCCATCCGGCGTCCTCGAAGAAGACGGCGCCGAGCTCCTGTTGCCGCGCAAAGAAGGGGGTCAGCCGGATGTTTCGCGGATTGGTCATCTGCTGCCGCGGGTGGATGATGTCGTACACCTCGCGGTACTGCTGAGCGGCCCGCGCCCGGACATATGGCCGGCTGAGCGCGTGCGGGTGAAAACGCCTGATGTCGCACTCTCGAAGGTCGGTGGTCGGCTCGCCGTTCACGATCCACTCGGCGACCGCCCTGCCGATGCCTCCGGCGTGGGTTATCCACACGGCCTGGGCCGACCAGAATCCGCGCACCTGGGGAGATTCGCCAAGAACGGGAAAGCCGTCGGTGGTGAACGAAAACAGGCCGTTGAACTTGCGCGCCAAGCCCGCGCCCCCGAGGCTGGGCAGGGCCTCTCGCGCCGCCGTCATCGCCCTCTCGAAGTGGTCCGGCGTAAACGGCATTTCGGCTGGGGCGGTGGCGGCTTCCCCATGGTCGGGGATGCCATCGGCTTCCACAAGGAGGGGTTCGTGCCCGTATGAGCCAATGCCGATGGCTTTGCCCTCCTGGCGGAAGTACATCGACTCGTCCTGGTGGCGCAAGATCGGCATGGATATTTCTGCGACGGCGCCGGCCAGCTCCGGCAGGGGAGTGGTAACCGCGTAGATGTGTTGCATCGGCGACAGCGGGACGGGCACGCCGGCCCGACCGCCCAGCCCCACCGCCCAGATGCCGACGGCAGAGACTACGAGGTCCGTCTTGATGTCGCCCCGGGAGGTATGGACCGTGGTGACGCGCCCGTCGGCGATTCCGAAGCCGGTGACCTTGACATTGCCGTAGAACGCGGCGCCGAGACGTTCGGCCTCTCGCGCCATTGCCTCGGCCGGCCTGGTCGCCTTCGTATGGATATCCGAAGGCACGTAGATCGCCCCCAGGGCGCGCTTGGAGAGCAACGGGAAGAGCCCGCGCGCCTCGGCGCCGCTGAGCATTTGGGCCTCTACGCCCCAACTCAAGCCGTGCCCGACCTTGCGCTTCAAGTCGGCGAGCCGCTCCGGCGTCCAGGCAACCTCCAGGCTGCCCACGGCATTGGCGCATGGAACGCCGTCGAGCTCCAGCCGCGACCACAATTCAACGGTGTAGCGCGCGAAGCTCGTCATCGTCTTGGAGGGGTTGATCTGGAAGACGAGGCCCGGCGCGTGGGACGTGGAGCCGCCGGTCTCGAAGAGCGGGCCCTGTTCGACGACGACGATGTCTCGCCACCCAAGCTTCGTCAGATGGTATGCGACGCTGCAACCGGCGATCCCCGCGCCGACGACGACCGCCCTGGCGTGCCTCGGCATCGTGACGCCAAGCATCTGGTATGCTCCCTCGCCGGAACGAAGCCAGTTCAAGTGTTGGGATGGTACCACACGAGCAGGGCTTATGTGGGGCAGGCCCTAATCTCCAACCCTCAGGGGGAAGTGACCTGAAGAAATGCCGGAAGCTTGGGAAGTGATGGAGCTGAGGGGACGCGGACCGTTGACCTCAACACGACCAGCGGGACGCCACGCTAGAGATTCTCGATATGCACCGGCTCGATCTCATCCGCCGGCTCGATCCCGAACAATCGGCAGAAGAAGTAGAGTTCGGCTTCCAGCGCCCTCTTGATGTTGCCGGCCTGTCGGAACCCGTGCTGCTCGCCCGCAAAGGCCAGATAGGCCGATTGTTCGCTTCTCTAGTCTCCATCTGGACTCACCTTTCGCGCGGGCCGGCGCAAGCCCGCCGGCCTCAGAACGGGGCGAGGAGATTTCGCGTCATCCTGCTTACGGTCGTCTGCATCGCCGAAGCTCCAAACCCATTCCGCCTAGGGAATGGCCCGAGAGTGACTCCATGTCCGCCGCATTGGCAGGACCTTCGAATCGCCCGTGGAACCCGTGCCGTCGATGATGGACGCCGGATGCTCCGGCAATAGCCGCTTATTGGCTGTTGCCTCTATTTGGTTTCATTCCACTCCTCTGAATCTGGACCGGGCCATCTTTCTGACACGAGCTCGGCGATGCGTCGGCTTCTGGATCGGATGGTTTCCTCGTCCCAAGAGGGCTGAGTCAAAAACTCGTTGTTCAGTAACAAGACGCTGTGCTCTTGGAGTTCGTCACGTTTGCTCTTCCAGGGATCGTTGGACATGGACGAATTGAGTTTCTGGGTCGCGAGCGTGAGGTTACCAATTGAGTGGATGAGTGTATTACGTTGGTAGGTCGCTGCATCCTTATCAACACCCTCCGGGAGTGGCCACTCCCTTATGTCCCAACCTACCGGCATCAGGTGCTCTATTGTCAGATTCGTCGGTACGGCAGGGTGTTCAGACTTTCCCGAAGAACGCAACCGGCGCTCAACGCCTTCGAGCACCAATCGCAGTCTTCCCCTTGTCAGCAGGCGATAAAGCGGAGAAGACCCCAGGGCATCGGCCACAGCTCCGTCGGTCGGCCATTCTCTGGCATATGCCGTCTGCTCTTTCAGGAATCCTGCGGTAACTGTGTCGGCCTGGTCCAATCCACCGTCCTGCAAGCGGCTGGCCAGCTCCAGAACTAGCCTGTTGTAGTCCTTCGTGGTCTGACGGCAAATCATTCTACGAACCAGAAAACTCTCCAAGGCACTAAAGGCCCTGATGCGCGTTCCTGGCTCAGCTGACAAGAGCAGTAGGAGTACGGGAGTGATAACGCGGGCCTGCATAACATCTACGTGGTAGTAGAACGACTTCTCGTCGGGACTGCGGCCTCTGGTCGATTCGAAATCACGGTAGTTCGCCAGGTCTTGCTTGACCTCCGACATCACTGCGTCGACCTCTTGGTCTTCAGTGTAGCTGCGGAACATGTCAAACACCCTTGATGGCGAGACCTCCGAGCCGGTACGCATTGCCAGCCAGTAGTTGAGGAGCATGTCCAAGCGCGGCCTGAACAGGCGGCCTTGTCTGACCTCTTTCCTCCACCATTCATCGTCCAGGCTCCCCCAGATGTCACTCTGCGGGTCGCCCTCCCGAGAGAGAACAAAATTCTTGATGAGGTCGGACTGTTCAAGCGGGGTGCCACGGGCATTTAGCGTCTCGAATATCAGATTCGGATCGTCCTGAGAGCCGAGATCAATCACAACCATGTGAAGCATCGTCGTTAACGCAGCCTCAAGTGCATCTATTCTGGGTTCAATTGACCCTGGTGCGTCTTGAAGCCATTTGCGAACTTGTAGTTGGAAGAACTCGTGCGCTTGGACAATCAGCGACTCCTCAAAGTCGTTTACGGCGAGTCCATTGTCCATGGCGTGCCTGAACGCTTCCCTGTCGCCCCTAGTAGGCCACAGCTTGAAGATGTGAAGCCTATCGTCCGCGATGAGTTCTTCGTCGTTGGTAACAAGCTTAGCCAGACGCCTTGCGACTCTCTTGAGGTAAGGTTGGTCTGACTCCTCGCAAATCTGTTGAACGGCATCCAGAAGGAGTTGTAGTGTCGTCACCCTCTGTTGGCCATCAATTACTTCACGCTGGTCGATATCCTTTGCCGCCGTAGGGACCTGCTTGAGAACGACGGCGCCCAAGAAGTGTGGGCTTGTCTTCTGTTCCGCTTCGACTCCGTCGTCACCTGAGCGCTCCAGTTCCTCAAGATAGTTCTCGGCCACGTTGCGTACATCTTCCCAGAGCGGCTCCCATTGATCGTCCTGGGACCAAACGTAAGGACGCTGAAAAGGCGGGATAGTGTAGCGGACCTCTTTCTGGAAGAGGTCTTTAGGAGTGAGAATATCCGTGTGCATCAGGCCCCCCTTTGTCGTAACCTTACGACTATCAAGATTGAGGGATCGCCGAGTTGAGTCTTGAAGCTGACACTGTGGTGGCCAACTCTCAACCGCCGGTAGTCGCCCTCAAACCTTCGAACGGATCAGCGCTTTCCGGCGCGGGTACGCCTCTATTCCACGCGTCAGATCCCGCAGCCGAGCACCCATTCTAAGGCAGTCAGACCACCCTGCAAAGCTCCAACCGGGGGCTCCATCTGTGGTAGCGACGCCACGCTAAAGATTCTCGATATCCACCGGCTCGATCTCATCCGCCGGCTCAAACCCGAACAAACGGCAAAAGAAGTAGAGCTCGGCCTCCAGCGCCCTCTTGATGTTGCCGGCCTGCCGGAACCCGTGCTGCTCGCCGGCGAAGGCAATATACGCCGTCGGGATCCCCTTCGCCCGCACCGCGTCGAACATCGCCTCTGCCTGGTCCGGCGGCACTATCCTATCCTCCAACCCCTGCAGCAGGATGATCGGACGCGACAATCGCTCGGTGAAGTTAATCGGCGACCGCTCCCTGTAGACGCCGGCCTCTTCCGGATAGGGCCCCACCAGCGTGTCCAGGTAACGGGACTCGAACTTGTGGGTGTCTCGCGCCAGGGTCTCGAGGTCGCTGACCCCGTAGTAGCTGGCTCCCGCGGAGAAAATGTCTCGGAAGGTCAACGCCGCCAGCGTGGTGTACCCTCCCGCGCTGCCCCCGTCGATGGCCAGCTGCTTCTCGTCAACCAAACCCTGCGCGGCCAGGTACCGGGCGGCGTTGACACAATCGTCCACGTCCACGACACCCCAGTTCCTCTCCAACCGCCGCCGGTAATCCCTGCCGTACCCCGTGCTCCCTCCGTAGTTCACGTCCACAACCGCAAATCCCCGGCTCGTCCAGAACTGAATCTCCAGGTCGAGCACGTTGGACGTGGCTGCGGTCGGACCGCCGTGGCTCTTCAGCAACAAGGGTGGCTTTGCTCCATCGGGTGCCGCAAAGTCCCGGTTCCGGGGCGGATAGAAGAACGCGTGGGCCGTCAAACCGCCTTCTGTAGGAAATTCGATTGTTTCCGGCGCGGACAGGTACTCCGGGTCCACCCCTGCCGGATTGGAACGCCGCACCACGTCCAGTCGTCCCGACCCCAGGTCCAACCGCAGCAAAGCGTTTGGCTCCGCCGGCCCGCCGGCTTCGAAGAACACCTGGTCGCCGGCAACCCGCAGATCGGACCGGCCCATCGCCGAGTAGCCGGCGATGTCCAACGTGGTCCATCGCCCGCTCTCCAGGTCGACCTCCAACAATCCCCAGACACCATTGCGGTTGACGGCGCAGATAGCCCGGTCCGCCGAGACGAACCCATAGCAGTTTGCTCCGAATACCCACTGCGGCCGGCCGAACTCCGCCTCCATCGATAGAACGCACCCGCCGGCACCCCGGCCGCGTCGGTTGTCCCACCGGTAAAGGTTCCACCAACCGCTCCGGTCCGACACGAAGTACAACCGTCCGTCGGGAGCCCACTCCGGTTGGCAGATGGACTCGGCGCTCCCGCCGGCCACCAGCTTTCGTTCCCCGACCTTCCCATCGTCGTCCAGCTCGCCAACCCACAACTCCGTCCCGTCCCAGGGCATGTTCGGGTGGTTCCAGCTCAACCAGCACAACCAAGATCCGTCGGGACTCAGCCGGGGCGACGAATAGAAATCGCTCCCCGAAACCAACACCTCCGGATTGGCGATGACGCCGTCGCCGGTGTCCATCGGGACCGCAACCACCGAGTTGACTGGCATCCCATCGCCGGAGTGGTCCTCTTGGACGCAGATTAGCCGCGAGCGCGCCAAATCAACGTAGAAGTCCGCGTGCCGTATATCCCCTTCCGGCGTGATAGGGCTGGGCTCTTGCCCGGCCGGCTGCCGATAGACTCGTTGATCGGCGAAGTCGGTGAAGAAGACCGTCCCTTCCGAGACGATATAAGCGCCACCGCCATACTCGTGAACACGGGTGCGAACGTTGAACGGCGCCGGAGTGACGTCCGAGCCGGCGCCTTTCGGATTCCGCTTCACCACCACCTGCCGGCCGGCCTCCAGCGGACGCAGTTCCACCCAATAGACATCGCCGCCGTCCAGGGCAATCTGTCCCAACCCCACCGAATCGGCGACGATCAAGTCGGTCGTAATCGGCGAAGCCCAAGAACCGTATGGGCTGGTAGTAGGCGGCATTGTTAACTCCTTAGTTGTCGGCCCTGACCGGGCAAAAAAGCGCCAATGGTCGAGGCCATCTTACTTGAGAATGTGTGAGGAGGCGTCGCCCAACGGCTCGCCGGCCGGCGCAAAGAAGCGGAACTTCGGGTGTATAGCTCAGATGGGAGCGCTGTCTGGCAGGGGCCTAAAGGGAATTTTTCGTCGAGCGCTTCCGCTGGGTCAAGAGGCACTCTGGATTCTCACTAAAACGGGTGGGAACACGCGGATCCAGATCAGTCCAGGTCATCCGATTCTTCCAATTGAGTCTCCTCGGCGAATACCGCCACCCTCCGCAGTATCCTCACCAAGAGGCCGGACTCGAACCCAGTTGCAAGTGCGCCTTCTACGAAGCGATCCTGCCGTATCAAGACGGTTAGCAATTTTTGCAGCTGTTCTAGTGTAGCCGATTCCAGGGCAGGTGGGTCGTCACGGAGTTGCAGTGCTTCGGGGGACTCCTTCCATGCACCCCAGTCAAAGGAGAGGTTGACCCATTTCATCTCGTAGCAGACGTCGATGAAGCGGTACGCATCCTCGGAAAAGCTGTAGTAGCCGAATGTTCCGGGTTCATCGACGAAGCGACCGAACTCAAAGTCGGGCGTCTCAAAGATCGGCAGGAATTCGGCCAACGCCTCCAGTCGATCTTTCACGGCGGGGATGACCTCGGTCTTGAATATTCACCTACCTAGCCGGCGACTCGCCTTCGTCGCGAATACGGCCTAGAATGCCCATCCATTCCTACCCATCTATGGCCTGTCCAAGTGTGTATGCCCGACATATAGCAATGATACAGTTGGTGGGCCTGCGTGGACGGAAGACGGCACCATCTTCGAGATGTGATTGGCACTATGAGAGTACCTAGGCCCTCGACCAAAGTTTTTTGGCCCAGCGATTTCCGCCGAACGTCTCCCGCTCCATGCGGACACGTCCGGGCTCTCACAGCGCTTGCGCGCCGCTCAAGAACAAGAGCGGCGCGCAAGGAGCCGGATATACATTTTCCCGGAGAGCTAGTCCTTTGACTTGATTCGGACAGCCGCTCCGTGGATGTCGCTCAGGTTCCTAGTTTCGGTCGCGTCAGCCAGGAAGGTTCGGAACACGTGGGTCAGGGTGCCGGTTGACCCCCCATCGCCAGAGAGCGTCACCAACCCAAACCCGGGGCAACTGCCCAAGGCGGCGTGTTTCACCGTGATAGGAGTTGACCCCCGGAAGGCGACGGCGATAAACCGACCATCGGGAGTAATATCCACGAGGTCAGGAGCAGGATCGTCGTTGAGTTCATACCCTTCGTCATTGATGTCGACGAATGGCGCCCCCTCGCCGACGCAATGCCCTGAGCCGGTGAGGTCCAGAGTGCCTACGTGCGCCACTGCCTGGTCTTCGAGCGTTGCGTCGGGATCGTTGATGACCTTGCCCAGATCGAACACTTCCGCGTTGTTCTGGATTCGGTCGAACTGATACAGATACCGTCCGTTGGCCGTGATAGTCATTCCGTGCGAATCCCGGCGTGCCGCCAGTTCCGCCTCGTCGGTGATGCCCAGCGTCTTCTCTTCGTAGAACGTCACCACCGGCGGCACATTGGGCGTCGTGAGCGGGTTCGCGCCATCGGGATAGTCCAGAGGCAGACGATACATGATGAACGTCGAATCATCTGCGCCCGCGCCGCTGGCCGAGACCCCCGCGTTGAGGTACAGGAAGCCGCCCGCCTCCGCCCCTCCGCACCCGGCAACGCTGATGACGTCATTGGTATATTCCGCCACAATGGACATCGGCTCCGTTGTAATGTCCACAATGAACAGTCCGCCACCGCCGAAGGTGACATAGGCGTGCTGGTTGTTGCTGCTGATTATGGGACACACCACGACGTTATTGGCCCGCCCCGGCCCTTCCTTGAGCGCACCGCTTGGCGTGGTTGTCGGCTGCATGTTGGAATACTCACCGCTCACCCGGCCGCCGGGCAAGGTCGAATCGGCCTCCGCTTCCATGGCGGTCAGGTCCCGTCCACCCACCAAGTCCAGCGTGGCGGCTTTGTTGAAAGCGAAGGTGTCGGTCTCCGCATCGTAATCTATGCGTTCCAGCAGCTTCGCGCCAAGATTGGCCACAATCAGCTTGGTGCCGTCCGCAGTAAAGAAGGACATATGATTCGAGGGAGGGGAGCCTTCCGGGCCAGTGGTGCGGAAGAGAGCCTTGCCCAGCTTTGCAGCCTCTTCTGGATCGCCTTGAATCGGCCGGCATTCTCGCAGACCGTTGGCTAACTCCTCGCACTGTCCTTCCGCGTCAATAATGCCCACCAACCCCGCTCCCGGGCCGAAAAAGTTGACACTCACATAGCGATGTGTCGGCGGGTGCATCAACATCCCGTGAAGGCGCCTTAGGTTCAATCCCAATTCTTCAAGGGCAGCAGGGAAAACATCGGTAGCTTCGATTACGGTCGGTCCGTAATTCGGATCGTCTTCGGCATACGAACCGGGAGGAGCGGCGAGAATGTCGCTGCTCTCATAGATGATGATTCGGCTGCCATAGGTCCCGGCCGGATTGTCAGTGCCAATGTCGGCGCTGTCCGACTGATCAGAGAGCCATACTTCCCACCCCCTGGCTGTCGCTTCGACTTCCCTGACGACTTCTACAGTGACTTCTTTTTCGACTTCGACAATCTTCTCAACCACCTCTGGTTCGGGGGCACAAGCCACTACGATTGCCCCTAGAACGATCATTACCGCCAAAAGAAACCCAGACCTTTTCATTGCTCCCTCCTGTCGCAAAGAAATGCGCTTGCCGTTAGTCAGCATACAGACCAGAACGGCCCCGCGCAGAATAGCGAATGCCGGTTTGGAGAATGAGATCAGAGACAACTAACCCTCCTTACCGGAAGAAAATACAGAGTATATAAATCAACTATATACACAATAGGCCGTACTCTACCGGAGAAGAGCGACAGAGTCAAATATTTTCGTGAAACGTAACTCTTCAGAATTAGGTGGGCGATTGTTGGGACTGGGTTGTGCTCTTATGTGTTGACGCCGCTCTAAAGTCTTAATGCGGTCTGGATCCGCCTGGGCGGAAGGTTTCTCTGTGACAAAGAGAATTCCTTCGCGAATCGATTTAATGGATATCATTCGGCAGCAAGCAGATGAAAATGCCCGGCTGCGATAAGGAGTGGAGCAATTGGAGGTCGATCTAGAGCTAGCACGGAATGATCGACCAGGACCAAAACCTCCGTCCTGGCTCAAGCCTAATAGTAACTCTTCAGATTTGGGTGTATATTTCTCCTCGATGCTCGTTAACTAACAGGGCCAAATCGCCACTCGGGACCTCAGTCGGAGGCCAAGGGGTAGATTCAAACCTATCGATGTCAATTCCGCGAGCCGGCCGACCTCATCTCTGGATCTCGATGACCAGCACCGAATGCTCCGTCTGCTCTATCGCCGATAGACGGTTTGGTCCGGCGCCGACCACGAGCGTGTCGTAACTACCGGTCTGTGGCACTGGGCTCTTACCCTTGGGCAATCGCCTCCGTGGCGTGCGGGGAGGGCAGACGGTTCCTTACAGGAGTTCCCCGTTGAACAGGAGCCGCTCGATACCCCACTTGCGGCTTCCAAGCACACCGATAATGCCTGCGCAGAGGAAAACGAGGATCGTAACCTCGCCACCGTGCGCCACGAACGCATTGCCCCCGTCGGGAGGATTGGGATACAGATGCGGCCAGGGCCATACAGGGCTGAGGGCGGCGTGTACTCCAAAGTAAGCGACAATCATCGTTACAACCATGGCTCCCGCTCCCAGTCGGGTCAGAATGCCGAGCGCGATGAGGCCTGCGGCGACAAGCTCTACCCAGCCGGCA
The DNA here is from genome assembly GCA_965220775.1 of Chloroflexota bacterium. Taxonomy (GTDB): domain Bacteria; phylum Chloroflexota; class UBA6077; order FW602-bin22; family JBCLEL01. The sequence goes on along the minus strand of OZ244845.1, from coordinate 1,194,400 downwards.
ATATCTAACAGTGCGCCCATCCCGTTCGGATTCGCCCCAGCGGGAAAGTCCCACAGCAGGAAGGCTTTCTGTGCACCGTGCAGCCCAAGCAGGGCTGCAAAGGCCAGCCTGAAGAGGAAATAGAATCCATCGGTGCGTGGCTGAAAGAACCGCCCGAAGATGCCGGCCCCCTGCACTCTCTCCTCTGCCATAGTCCCACCTCCATCTTGGTGTTTAAGATTCCCCCGGCTGTATGCACTACACAGATAGTAGTGATACAGGTGGTGGAGCTGAGGGGACTCGAACCCCTTACCTCAACACTGCCAGCGTTGCGCTCTCCCGGTTGAGCTACAGCCCCTTAGCGGCCGGCGTTCGCGATTGGCCGCGCACAGATTAATTGTAACAGACCGCCCAGGTTCCGCTCAAACTTGTTTGCGGGACAACGTTCCGTCCTTCCGCAGGCTCGTGAAATCGGCCCAACAATGGCGGCCGAGTGCACCTCTAGGTCAACATTTATGCAAGCGATCAAACCGGGTCTTATCCGGCTTAAACACGCGTTACAATGACATAACCGGGCTGCAGGCCATCCCGCCGGCGACCGCGTCTGGCCGAGCGTAACGTGTCCAGCGGAGGGTAACTGTTGATGATGCTAACGAATATTCTTTCGCATCGGCGTCCGGCCGCCATCCTTGCGGCAACCGGCATCGCGTCCCTGGCGGTCTTCCTAGTCCGGCCGGCCGTGGCGCATGCCGCCGGGATCGAGGATGAGACCGCGTTCGTCTTCAACACGTTCTCCTTCCTCGTTTGGGGCGCGCTCGTGATGTGGATGTGCGCGGGATTCACCATGCTCGAGTCCGGCTCCGTGCGCACCAAGAACGCCTCGATGATCTGCCTGAAGAACATCGGCCTCTACTCGATCGCCGGCCTTGCCTACTTCTTCATAGGCTACAACCTGATGTACGTTGGAGTCAGCAGGGAAGTCGGTATCCTGGGCATCGACTTCGGCAACCTGATCGGCTCGTTCAATATCCTTTACGGACCCTCCGGCGACGAGATCGCTCTGCTGGCCGGCGAGGATGGCGCCCTGACCAAGGTGCTCCAGGACGGAGCCGGCTACTCGGTGATGTCGGACTGGTTCTTCCAGATGGTCTTCGTGGCTACCGCGGCCTCCATAGTGTCCGGCACCCTCGCCGAGAGGGTGAAGATGTGGTCGTTCCTCTTATTCACACTCTTGCTGACGGCGATCATATATCCGATAGTCGGAGCGTGGACGTGGGGAGGAGGCTGGCTCAGCGATCTGGGATTCCAAGACTTCGCCGGCTCGACCATAGTGCACAGCACCGGGGGTTGGGCGGCGCTCGCCGGCATGCTGGTCGTCGGGCCGAGGCTAGGCAAGTTCCGCCGCGACGGTACTGTCAGACCGACTCCGCCTTCGAACATACTGCTGGTTACGCTCGGCGTGTTCATTCTGTGGTTCGGCTGGTTCGGATTCAACGGCGGGTCGCAGTTGGCCTTGGCCAGCGCCGCCGACGCGGTGTCAATGAGCATCGTTCTGGTAAACACCAACCTGGCGGCAGCAGCCGGCGTCATGGCCGCCCTCATCGTCTCCCGGCCCATCTTAGGGAGGGTCGACCTGTTTGCCGGACTGAATGGCGCAATCGCCGGGCTGGTCTCGATCACCGCCGGACCCAATTTGGTGGAGCCACTATGGGCGGTGATTATCGGCGCGATCGGCAGCGTGCTGTGCGTCGCCGGCCTCAAACTCCTAGACAAGATCAAGCTGGACGACGTCGTCGGAGCGGTGCCGGCCCACCTGTTCGCTGGGATTTGGGGGACACTCGCGGCCTCTATCGCCGCCGGCGCCACGTTCCACATACAGCTACTCGGCGTAGTGTCCGTTGGACTGTTCGTGTTCGTGGTTTCGTTCGCCGTCTGGAAACTGTTGGAAAGGCTTGTGGGCGTCAGAGTGTCGCACAACGTCGAGCGATTGGGTCAAGATGCCGGCGAGTTGGGGATGGAGTCTTATCCTGAGTTCGTGCTGATGCCGGAACCGGACGACGAGGACTGATCCCACCACAGTTGGTCTTGCCCGCCAGAACAGGGCGCGAAGCGGTATACGACGGGCAGCTGAGCGTCGTCCGTGACATCGGAAGCGGGGTGGCGCGATATTTGAACTCGGCCAGTGCCGCCGGCGCCGAACTCATCGCTGGATATGACTCCGAAGATGCCGTTGAAGCCGGCGGTGCCTACCGGCCGTGGATGCCACGTGGCCGCTCCCCCGCCGTTGTCCAAGCAGTGCATATGGAGTGAGATTCAAGAGCAAGCTTGTCATGTATACTTTGAACCGTTGCTGTAGGCCCGATCCTACAATCTAGCGAACCGCGAAACTGCGACGACTTCGACGGTCTCTTCTACAGTCGATTGTGAAGGAGCAGGCAGCATGGCTATGGCGAAACCAAGCGTATATGAAGCCCTTGGAGTCCGGTCGTTCATCAACGCTTCCAACAACGCAACCGTCTTCGGCGGATCGGTGATGCCCACCGAGGTGGTGGAGGCGATGGCTCAAGCGAGTACCGAGTTCGTCGAATTGGCCGGCTTGCACGCCGCCGCCGGCCGCAAGATCGCCGAGACGGTAGGGGTCGAAGCGGCGCACGTCTCCAACGGCGCCTGCAACGGCTGTACGTTGGCGGTAGCGTCCTGTATTACGGGAAACGATTTGGAGGCCGCTCAACGTCTGCCTGATACTTCCGGTTTGAGGAACGAGGTCGTCTGCTACCGCTATTCCCCTTATCCAAACTACCTGTACCAGGCTATCGAAATGATAGGGGGCAAACTGGTAAAGGTTGGGGAAGCCGATAGATTGACCTCGTCCGACTTCGGGGAGGCCATCGGGCCGAGGACAGCGGCGGTATTTTACGTCGTCGCATACAACGAGGGGGCGGCGACCTCCACCGAGGGGGACCCCGCGTCTGTCCCTGCCGTCGCCGAGGTAGCCCGCCGCGCCGGCGTGCCGCTAGTGGTCGACGCGGCCGCCGAACTGCCGCCGACAAGCAATTTCCGTCGATTCCTTGACGAAGGCGCGGATCTAGTCGTCTTTAGTGGGGGCAAGGCTATCCGTGGCCCGCAATCCACCGGCTTGGTAATGGGCCGGCCCGACCTGGTCCAGGGATGCGCGCTAAACCACAACCCGAACTCGGCGATCGGCCGGGGCAACAAGGTTGGCAAGGAAGAGATCGTCGGGGTAGTGAAGGCTGTGGAGCTATTCGTAGAACGCGACGAGGAGGCCGACTTAGCGGAATGGAGCCGGATGTGCGAAGTCATCGCCGGCGATCTCGACGGACTGCCCGGCGTCGAGGTCACGGTCGAAGGCAGCGGCCACTTTCGCTTCCGCCCATCGATCGTCCCCAAGTGCATCGTGCAAGTAGATGGCTTGAGCGAAAGGTGTGCCGACGCGGATCCACCGGTCAGCTTCTTGCGTGGGGGTGCTAACCTTCTCGTCGGCGACAATCCGTCGGTAATGTTCGGTATTTCCGAAGATACTATTCTTATCCATCCCATCGCTTTGAAACCGGGAGAAGAGTTCGCCGTGGGCCGGCAACTCAGGTGCGCGCTGGGCGGATAGAGTTGGAAGCTTACAGGGTTCATACACGAATCTGGCACGAGGGGTAACGAATCATGGCTCAAGTCAAAGCAACAAGCATAAGCGAAGAGTACACCCGGCGGACGTCCCGCGCCCAGAGACTCTACGCCCGAGCTAAAGAGGTGATTCCCAGCGGAGTCACGCACGACGTCCGCTACATGGAACCCTACCCGATCTACGTCGAACGCGCGGCCGGCCCGCGCAAGTGGGACGTCGATGGCAACGAGTACGTGGACTACGTTATGGGCCACGGTGCGTTGCTGTTGGGTCACAACCACCCGACCGTTCTAGCCGCCGCAAGCGAGCAGCTTGGCAGAGGTACCCACTACGGCGCCTGTCACGATCTGGAGGTCCGCTGGGCCGAGCTCGTACATCAGATTGTGCCATCGGCCGAGAGGGTCAAGTTCGTCAGTTCCGGCACCGAGGCGACGATGATGGCAATGCGATTGGCCCGGGCGTTCACCGGCAAGAGCAAGATCATCAAGATCGACGGCCATTTCCACGGCTGGCACGATTACGCCACCGTCGCGATGAAGCCGCCTTACGACGTCCCGGACTCGGCCGGCGTGCCGCAAGCGACGGCCGATACCATACTGCACGTTCCGTTCAAGGACGTGGAGGCGATTCGCAACGTGTTGGACACGGACCCCGACGTCGCCGGACTCATTCTGCTATGCAACGGGGCCGGAAGCGACTACCTGGGGCAGCTGCGCGACCTTACCCGCGAACGCGGCGTCGTACTGATCTTCGACGAGGTTGTGACCGGATTTCGATACGCCCCCGGCGGATGCCAGGAGCACTTCGGCGTCACGCCTGACCTGACCACGTTGGCGAAAATCCTGGCCGGCGGATTTCCCGGAGGCGCCGTTGCCGGACGCGAGGACATCCTCAAGTATCTGGAGAATCGCGACGACGATCACTGGTTGAGATTCGGCCGGATCTATCACCCTGGTACGTTCAACGCCAACCCAATGAGCTCGTCCGCCGGAGTCGCCACCCTCGAGATCGTCCAAGACCCGTCGATCCAGAAGCAGGCGACGGCGACTGCCGACGACATTCGAGCCGGGATCAACGAGGTGTTCGAACAGAGCGGTGTCGATGGCAGCGCCGGCGGCGAGGTATCCATCATCCCGATGACCCTGTCGAGCGACAAGCTACCGAGCCGGCAATTTGTCTGGCGTTTTCGTGCGGCGATGCAGCTAGCCGGCGTGGACCTGATGACGAGCTTGTCCTTGTTCGTCAGCTATGTTCATACCGAACGAGAGGTCGAAGAAACACTCAGGGCATTCGGCCAAGCGATATCCAGGCTGCAGGCCGAAGACGCGCTGTAGTTCGCCGAGAATGGGATGGGACAAGCTGTCGGGCTGACCCTCGGGTCAGCCGGCGACGGACGCCACGCTTCCCAGGAATCGCTGCGCGCTGGCCGCTACCCACCGCGGCCAGAGGGAGTGGAACCATCGCACTCCCATGTCGTAGTATCGCTGTAGCTCGTCTTCCTCAGCCAGGAAGCCGGCTGTCTTGCCGGCATCGACGATCTGGCCGATGGCTTGCTCGATAGCTCCCATCACCTCCGGATGCTTCCAGTCACCGACGTGCCCCATACTCTGGGCCAGGTCGTTGGGAGCCACCGAGAACACGTCAATGTTTGGCACCTCGAGAATTTCGCTCAGGTTCTCGATCGCCTCGGCCTCTTCGATCAGAATTCCCACCAGCGTTTCCTCGTTGGCGTGGTTGAAGTAGTCACCCACTCCGAAGGACCGGCGGCAACCGGTGTAGATTCCTCGGTCGCCCAGCGGCGCGAACTTGGCCGCTTCGGCAACTCTTCGGGCCTCGTCGGCGTTCGAGATATGCGGAACAATGATGCCGCTCGCGCCCTGGTCCAACGTGCGCGTAATAATCCACGGCTCCGAAGTCGGGATCCGAACGATTGACGCGGTGTTCCAGACGTCGCAAGCCCTCGACAGGTCGCCGATCTGGTCCCACGTGACCGGGCCGTGCTCGCACTCTATCCAGATGCCGTCAAACCCGAACTGGCCGAGGAAGTCGACCATGTGGCTGTTTGTAGGATGTCCGCCGACTATGGTAACCGGCTTTCCTTCCGCTAGCTTTCGTTTGATCTGGAGATTTGCCATGTATCAATACCTCGCGTCTGGATTGTTCGGATCAAAGGGGCCTCAAAAGCCGGCACGCGGCCGGATCTAGCAGATCGCCACCGGGTTGATCGGGCTGCCGATTCCATTTATCAGCTTCAGAGGTGTGGCGACAAACATGAACTCGTAGACCTTGTCGGCGGCAAGCTCCTCCAAGAAGAGGAACTCCAACAGGTAGCCGCCCAGATCCCGAATCACGCCCAGATGGAGTGGCCGCGGTTTGCCGACGGTTGATTCGACCGCGACATTGTCCGCACCCATAGCGCAGATCTCGTGATCCTTGAACCAAGCAACCACGTCTCCGTTCGGCCCCGGCGACCCTGAATCGAATAGCTCCCGATTCTCGGCAAACACCCTGAACCACCCGGTTCGGACCAACACGATGTCGCCGGGCATAATCTCGACACCCTGGGACGCGGCGCAGGCGTCCAACTCGTCCGGCCCGATCTCGTCGGTCATTTGAAGATGTTCGACACCGCGGTGGCCGGCGATGTCGAGCAAGACTCCCCGGCCGATCAGGGAACCGATGTTGTGCACGCCGTTCCTACTTGAGCCAGACGTTGGATGAATCTCTTCGTCCACGCGGTATCCGTTATACATCTGATTCTGATAGAACACGTGGCAAAGCGCATCCACGTGGGTTGTACCGTGGGTGTGCATCACGACGACGTCATCCGCGGAGCTGTGCTGGGGAGTTGGACGCAAGGTCACCGAGGTGCGGTGCCATAGTGGGTTACGTGTCTGGGCAACCGGACCATTCTTATCCAAGTCCACCATCAGACTGTAGGCCTTGCCCTGACGAACCAAGCCGGCCGCCAGCCGGATGTTGTCGGCAGTCAACAGGTTTAGCGTGCCGCGCTCGTCATCGGGCCCCCATCGGCCCCAGTTGGTCAGATTGTCATTCGTCATCTCTCGGATACTCCTCCGCAAGCTTTTTCAGACTATCTGTAGTTCCCGGCCCTGGTCGCCGTAACCCTCGCAGCCATCGGCGGTTACGGCCGCCGCGTCTTCGAGCTTCACCGCGCCTACCTCAGGATGCATGTACTCGGTTTCGATTGAAAGAACCATCCCTGGCGCCAGCAGCCGGCTGTTGCTCGGCTCTATATACGGATGCTCGTGCGAGACCATGCCCATTCCGTGAAAGTCAAAATTGCCGTATTGGGCGAAGGGACTGCTGCCGGCAGCCTCGAGAGCCGCGTGATATATCTCGTCGCAGGGCACGCCGGGCTTGATCAGGCGTCTCACCTTGTCCTGCACCTCCAAGCAAGCCGCGTGCAATTCTGTGGCCAGTTGCGACGGCCGGCCCAAACAGCCCATGCGACATATATCGGCGACGTAGTCATCAATCTCGCCACCGCAGTCCAAATGCAGGACGTTGCCGGCGGTCCATTGGGCCTGGGATGGCGCTTTCATGAAGCTTGGTCCGGCTCCGGTTAGCGACCATACGAACCGCATGCCGCGCTGTTCGATCTCCAGCCTCACCGCATCGGAAATCTCTCGGGTGGTGATCCCATCCCTACCGTTCGCGAATGTAGCGCAGATCGACTCGGCCACTTGATCGTTTATGTTACGAATCAACGCCAACTCGCTCTCGGTCTTGATCGCCCGCAACTCGTCGAGCACCGGCTGTACGTCGACAATTGTCGCCTGTGGAAGGTTCGTTTGCAGCGTTACATAGGCGTCGGCCGGCAGGAATCCCATCTCGACGCCGATCCGGCCGGCGCCCAATCCGAGCGATTCTATGAGCTGCGACGCCTTTTCGGCCGCACCTACTACGTTCCTGGGTGATTCTCGTCGGTTCTCTACCCAAACGCCTTCCGACTCCATCTGGCCCATCTCGTAGGAGATGCCAACGTAGAAGGACTCCGCAAAGTTGCCGGCCGGCAATCCGAGCAGCGGAAGATACTGACTCAGGTCGATCCTGGTGAAGTTCTGATGAAAATGGAAGTAATAGTTGGTCAGGTAACGCAGATTGTGCCGGCTGTTTACCAGCGCTAGGTCTATCTGGGCGCTTTCCAGCAAGCACGCGAGCTTTTCCTGATCGAATGGGTACATGTGTCCTCCACTCCTTATCGCTGGGCGAGTCTCATGCGAGCGAATTGCTCACTTGAGCAACTCAGAATCGAGATTGTCTTCAGGAGTTGCTACCAAGCCTAGTCGTAGATGATAGTCGTGTCGATCGGGCCGTCGGCCATGAAGATCGCCTGGTAGTCTGGAGTAAAGGCAAACGGACCGTGCACGTCGCCGGCCGGGGCATACCAGTATGTTCCCTCGGACACGAGGGTTTCGCCGGTATCCGCGTCGTAGATCGCGCCCTTCAGAACGTAGATTCCATGTCCGAGGTTATGCTTGTGCTTCGGCTCTCTATATCCCGCCTTGATCCAGACTCGGGCGATAAACCGGCCGGTCTCGTCGTCCTCGTAAAGGGGGCGCATCATGACGCCCTCGTAGAGCTTCTGCTCCTCGTAGTTCAATCCCGCCATCAAGCCCACTGCGGACTTCCACTCCAAGTCGTTTTCATTAACCTTTACAACCTTAGTTCCCATCTCATCCTCTCCTTGGGATCCGACTGGGTCGCGGAAAAATTGCTGGCCACTCTCCTAAAGAAACCCCCGCCTGGCGGCAGCAAATACGGGACTAACCATAAAGCCGGCCACATCAAGTGTCAACAAGGTGAGATTCACAGCGCTCCCCGTCTGTTGAAGCCGCCTGCGAATGCTACGCTGCGCACGGTCGATCCTTACCGATCGGGATATTTCGCGAGCAAAGCGTCGAGCCGGCGCTTAACCTCTCTGGTTAGAAGCACAGGATCCCATTCGGCGTGGTAAAGGCTGTAGACCTCGGCTGTCCAAACGCCGTCATACCCGGTGTCCCGAATCGCGGCTATCCCCTCTCGAAGAGGCACCACTCCGTCCCCCGGCAGGCATTGCCGAGGCTCGTTGGTCCAGATATCGCCAGTTCGCGGCATAGAATCGTCTATGTGGACCAACTGGATAAGCCGCGGATCCAGCTCTCGCACCTCGTCCCAGGTAGTTCCGCTGGCCCAGAGAGAGAAGGTATCGGCGACGATTCCCAGGTTGTCCCGGCCGGCGAGGTCGATAACCTCCAGGGCCCTGGCAAGATTGTGTACCGGGGTCGCTGGAATGTTCTCGAGCGCGATCCGGACTCCATGCCCGGCGGCTATGTCGGCCAGCTCCGCCAGAGACCTCGCCACGCTTGACCGAACGACCGACCAGTCATCATCTACCGGCCCGCCCGATGCCCAGGCCTCCACCTGCACCGTAGGACACTTCAGTATCTGGGCGGCGGCACACAATCGCTCGCAGCGGCGCAACAGCCTCTCGCGATCGTCCGGCCGCTCGAAAACTAGGGGAAACAGAGCCGGAATGTTGTTCACCTTGAGGTGGCCCAGGGCCGGCAGAAGCTCCTCGACGGCGAAGCCAGCATCCATATATCGTTCGAGCTTGGGAGCATGCAGCTCTATCGCGTCGAAGCCGGCCGCCTTGACGTGCGCAATGTCGGCCACGACATTGGAGTGCATAGTGGTGAGACCGTGTATTCCAAGCAGCAAACCAGTCTATCTCCTAAGCGTGGTTAGCTAAGTCGCCGGTGGAAACGCGACGCGTCTGTTGCGGGAGGGTTTAGTTCACCACGCAAACTGCCGGCGTCAGCCGGAAACCTCGCCCAGGTACTCCCGTATCTTGGCCGCGCCAGCCGGCAGCTCGACCTCTGGAGCGGGAAGCTCAGGGTGATCCTGCCTCTCCCACTCGTATGAGATGAACCCATCGTATCCGGCGTCTATCAAGGTGCGAATCGACTCTTTGATCGGGATCTCCCCCTCTCCCATCGGCACCGCCTCCCAGGCCTCGACGTCGTGCGCGATCACTTGGGGTTTAGACTCGGCCGGCGGCGCGGCGTCGAACGTTCGACGCGCGTCCTTCACATGGACGTGGACCACCCAGTCCGACAGATGCGACCATACCTCCGCAACCGATTGGCCGCCGCGGAAGGTATGCTGGGTGTCCCACAGGGCGACGACACGCGGCGAATTCACCTGTTCCAGAACTCGCCGGAGCGCACGGGCGTTTCTGAAGCAATCGTGTGTCTCCAGCGCCACGGTGGTGTTGGACTTCTCCGCTACCTCGGCCAGCCGGCCGAGTCCGTCGGCGACCGTGTCAACCAGCCATTCCTCGGACGGATTCTCCAGCGCCCAATTCCCCATGACCCGGAGGTAGTCGACGCCCAGGTCGCCTAGCAACTCCAGATACGCCTGCGCCTCGGACAGTGCGGCGGTCCGCTCGGCAATACTCTCCTTAGCAAGCTGTACGTGGCTGAGAATGACCAATGGCCGGCAGCCCGTTGTCTCCGAGAGCCGCCGGATCCGGCGCGCGTTTTCCTTGAGCATTTGGGGAGTGGCGAGCCGGTGCCCGTCCATCGACTCGATCTCTATTCCCTTGTAACCGTACTCAGCCCCACGCTCGAAAATCTCCTCAAGAGTCCAATCCGGACACGCAAGGGTGGTAAAAGCCAGCTTTATCTTGTCGTCGTCCACGAGTTTCAATTCTGACCCCTTTCTAGAGTCGTGCCCATTTGGCATAATTATGTCACAGTGTGAGCCGCCAACCATTGGAGGAGCCGACCATGAAAGTAGATCGCCAGCAGTTTCTCGAGCAAGGCTACCTAATCCTGCGCGACGTGATACCTCCGGCTAAGCTCGAAGAGCTTAGGACAAGTTATGAAGTCTTGGTCGAAAGGCAGAAGGCGGTTTGGGCCCGCGACCGTGCACCCGGCGACCCGCCGGGTGGCGTTTGGGAAACGGCGCCACAGCCGCGCTTGGGCCTCCACAATTCCCCTGAGTTGATCGACGATAAGACGGCGATTGCCGTCGAGTTCTGTCTGCACGAAAACACGCTTGGCGTCAGCGAACAGCTAATCGGCCGGCCGGGAGCGTCGGTCAACGAGATGATGATGATGTGCAATCCGGTCCGCGATCGTGGGCCGGCGGAATGGCATCGCGACATCCACCCAATAGACACCGCGCCATTGGCAGGATACGTCGGCGACTTCCTGGACAACGGGCCACGACAAGTGCAATGGAACATCCCGATGTATGACGACAGCGTACTGTGGGTGATGCCCGGCAGCCACTGCCGGCTCAACACCGACGAAGAGAACGCTCAGCTGCTTGCAAATCCACGAGGCCCGCTTAGAGGTGCGCTGACCGCCGAGCTAGGAGCCGGCGACGGAGTCGTCTATGCCAGCCCGATGATCTTGCACTGGGCCAGCAACTACAGCAGTAAGCTGAGGCGCACGATTCACGTGACCTACGGCATCCACTCGATTTACGATGACCTGAGCTATACCGAGCATCTGTCCGAGCCGGCGCAGGCGACCTTCCAGCGCTGGGCGGAGAGGAGCGCAAGCGTGCGGGACGTCACCGAGTCGGTGCTTCGAGCCGCGATCGAGCGAGACGCGCAGGGTTTCCGCGACAACCTGGAGCAACTCCGGCCAGGCGTCAGCGAGAGAGGCAAGATGGTGTTCACAGTTTTCCTCGCCAAGGCGGCCTGCCACATCTACTACCACAAGCACCCCGAGCTCGACGACATACCGGAGGACCTACGCAGAAGGGGGAGTGGCCCCCACGCAACTACGCTCAACTGGGGCCCAGAATTCGCAGACCGATTCTCTCGCGACGAGGCGGACGCTCTCTGGCAGCGCTTCAAGCCTCTGGATGACAGGCTCCAGGCCGACGAAGTGCATTTTTCGCCCGGCTTTCAGTCGGGGCCGATGCGCTACTACTTCAATGAGATGCCGGCCGGCTACGGTACGGAAGACTTCATCGCGAGTTGGAGCTAAGACGCGGCTTTGCGGCCAGCGTGTCGCCAGCGAACCAAAGGCCGCCTTGCTGCCGGTTCTGACAAATGGAGTACAACTACCGGCGGCGAATGACCAGACCGGTTGGATAGCCTTCGATACGCCCGGTATGGAGCAAGGAATAGAGAGTTGACACAAGATACTTCACTTAGACGTATGACCCCTGAACAGTGGCGGCGTTGGGACGAGGACGGCTACCTGATCCTCGAAGGAGCCCTATCTGATAGCGAGGTGAATGACCTCACCGCGGAAGTCGACAAACTGGACGCGGAGTCGCAGCGGCTGGGGCGCGACCCCAACACACTCCTCCATGCCGTCAACATCATCGACCGAGCCACGGAAGGCCTGTTCCAGCCGGACCGCGCCGAGTCCGGCCGGATATTGCGCCCCGAGCCCTCGGACACCCTTCTGAACCTGATCGATCATCCGAACCACCTCGGCATCGTCTGTGATCTGATTGGCCCGGCAATATTGCTGTCTTGGGCCGAGGCGATGGTGCGCCCACCCAACCCGAAGCCGTCTAATCGCTGGCACAAGGACGGCTCCAAGCCCTACTACTTCCCCCAAGTGGACGGGAGGACTCCGCTGCTCTGGGCGAGGATAGGCTTCTTCCTGAACGATCTGCCGGAGCCGGACATGGGCAGCTTTACCGTCATACCCGGCAGTCACCGCACCGGTTTTCCTAAGATCAATCAGGGAGTCGATCACGCACTGACGATCACTTCATACGGCCGATTTACCCAAGTGGAACGGATCGACGAAGGAGTTCCCGGCGCCCGGCAGCTGACGCTCAAGGCCGGCGACGCGGTGATATTCCACAACGCCATCTGGCATTGTGTTCCACGTAACACGTCAAACATTCGCCGGAAGAATCTGTGGTATATCTACGCGCCGATCTGGTTCCGCACCGGCGACCGGACGCGGAACTCGCCGGAGGTGTTGGACAGATGCGGCCCCGTCCGCCGGCAGCTGCTCGGAGAGCTGACCGGGCCCAACACCAACGGCGGCATCCATCCCTTCGACGAAGGCGTACCGCTGGTCCGGCTCTTCGAAGGCAAGAGCTTCCAAGAGACCTGGGACGCCCTAGACGAGAAATACATACGCGCGACGCAGATGTAGCCAGCCGGCAGTCGCCGGTAGCGCCGGCGACCCTCCGCTTGAACCGCGACGAAACTCCTCCCAGCAGGACCTCAAGGCTCGCGCGACGGCTCAGCCGGACGACAGCGAGCCACTGACACCGTCGTCGAGGCTGACCTGAACGCGGTTGAGATATGCGGCTATTCGGTGAGAGAATTGCCTATTGATTACCCGACGAAGGTAGAGCGCGAATGAAGTACAGCGACGAAGACATCAGTCGCCAACTGAGCTTGGGCGAGGACAGCAGCTGGGAGTTCAAGGCGGTCGAGTTCGCCGGCAGCCGGCCGACAAGCCCGCGCCGCGACGACTGGGCCGACGAAATCGCCGCGTTCGCCAACTCGAGCGGAGGAGCACTGCTCTGCGGCGTCACCGACGAAGGCGAGGCGCAAGGCATGTCGCGTCAACAGATCGTCGAGCTGGACTCTGTTCTCGTCGAGGTCAGTTCCGACTCGATAAGGCCGGCTGTTCGCATCCATACTTATCACCGACAGCTACCCGATGGCAGGCGGTTGCTCTTGGTCGACGTGCCGGAAGGCGATTCGCAACACGACAGCCCAGGAGGGAGCTACGTTCGGGTGGGCGGATCGAAGCGAAGAATGACGAGCGACGAGCGGCTTCGCTTGGCGCAACGGCGGGGACAGGCCCGGTTCAGATCGTACGACGAGCAAACCGTTCCGGGCACAGGTTTCAATACTTTGGATCAGCCTCTTTGGAGACCCCTATTGAGCGCTGAGGGCGCGGCGGAACCCGAGTCCGCGCTTGAGAAGTTGGCGCTACTGGCCAACGACGAGGCCGGGATTCTGCGTTCGACGGTGGCTGGCGTCTTGCTGTGCACTCGAAATCCCGAGCAATGGCTTCCCAACGCTGGTGTCACGGCGACTCGTTACCGGGGAAGAGACCGCACTTCCGCCCAGATCGACGCGCAGGAAATTACCGGCCCACTGAATCGACAAGTCGCCGACGCGGTGGCTTTCGTCGTAAGGAATATGCACGTTGCGGCCCGCAAGGATCCGGCGCGGGTGGACCTACCTCAATACAGCGTGAGAGCGTTGTTCGAGGCCGTAGTCAACGCCCTGGTGCACCGTGACTACTCAATACGCGGCAGCAAGATTCGCCTTTCGATGTTCGAAGACCGGCTGGAGATTCAGTCGCCGGGCTCGCTGCCGAATAACCTGACGGTGGAGAGTATGGCGACGCGCCAAGCGACTCGCAACGAAGCGTTGACCTCTGTACTGGCGCGAATGCCGGTAGGGGGAGTCCAGGGCTCAGAGGACAGGCAATACTTCATGGAGCGCCGCGGCGACGGTGTTCCAATAATCCGGCGGGAAACACAGGAGCTCTGCGGCAGGCTGCCCGAGTACCTGCTGATTGATAACTCGGAAGTCCTGCTCACCGTCCCGGCCGCTGCGCTACAGCAGAGTCCCGCCCGCGTCGTCATCACCGTGCGAGCTGCCGGCCTGCCATTGCCTGGCGCCGACCTGCTGGCTCTCTTCCCCAACAAGACCTGGAAGCATGCGACCACGGACGAAAACGGCGAGGCGACCGTCGACCTGCACACGACTCACCTTCCCATGACGGTCTTCGCTTCCGCACCCGGCCACGCCGCACGCCTGGAAATGGATTGGACGCCGAGCCAGGGAGCGCTCGCGGTAGAGCTTGAAGCCTTGCCGGAGGGTGGCAGCATCATCTTCTCCGAGGCCGCCGGCTACCTTCCAGGGCTCAAGGGAAGACTAAATCCCATTCGCGATACCCTTGACCGAACTTATCTCTACGCGTCCAACATCGCGATCGACGGAGGAAAGCAGCAGCCGGTGCAGTTCGTCTACGGTGAGGATCTGCGTCTCATCGACGCCGACGGCCGGGAGATGCTGGTCCGTGTCGTGGACGTCGTGGGCCGGTCGGCGCTATTGGAATACCGACCGGCAAGTGGGAAGTAAGCCATGTTGAAGCGTGTCGTTCATCCCGGCGAGATTCTGAAAGACGAGCTTGCGGAGGTTGGCGTAAGCCAGTCGACCTTCGCCCGCCAGATTGCCGTACCGCCCAACCGAGTCAGCCAGATTATCGCCGGCAAGCGTTCCGTTACCGGCGACACCGCCCTGCGATTCGGGCACTGGTTCGGCGTCGACCCCCAATTCTGGCTGAACCTACAGACGCAGTTCGACCTCGCCGGCGCCGAGCGGAGAGCCGGCGCCGCCGTGCGTAAGCTGCCGACCGGGGCTCACAACTCATAGCGCGAAGCACGCCCGGCGGCCGTTCAGGTGCCGCACCAGCATTAGCTGTCGATCCCTCTCAGAGTCTTGCCAATTTCGCCCACGTAATCGAACCGCTGTTCGGTATAATTACTCCGACAAAGGACGAACCTGCACCGTGGCCGCCCTGTTCCCCTACGGGCGCAGTCGTGGGTAGACATACTCAGGCGGGTCTGTGGGAGATTTGCCGCGAGTTTAGAACCTTGTCGGACCTGAAGCCAAATAAAGGGAGGGGTCGAGTTGACAATACAAGAGGCGCACTGTCCTATTTGGGGCGGGAACAATCTTGCCGAAGTAGGACTCGATGCTCGCACCTTAATGTATCGGGTCAAGCATTCTCCCCGCGCCGGCGGTGCATATGAGATTAGCGATTTAACAGCGTTAGCTGATACCCCAGACATGACGGATGCTGAGAAGGCACGGCTAACGACTTGGCTAATCGATCAGCGTAGGCAGGGAAATGAGATTCCAATGGTCACCCGCGAGGTCATCTCGTACGTCAAGAGCAATCGCCCACTACCAGTGCACGAGCGGGCCGAGAGACTGCTGCGGTTCTTGGCAACGCAGCCAGATATTGTAGGGACCGATGCTGGTGAACTTCTTTACACGCCGGGTGCTTATGCATGGTCCGAGTCTTTGTATCCATCGGAATTAGACTATTTTGTGCACTATCTGGTAGATAGAGGCTGGCTTACGGGCGAGAGACTTCCGGACGGCGAAGCCGGATATCATTTGCTGGCTGTCGCGGTAGATGGACACGCTCGAATCGCGGATCTGGGAACCATCATCGATTCGGCGCAAGCGTTCGTCGCCATGTGGTTCGACCAGAGTACTGATGAAGCTTTCGAACTTGGCATCAGACCTGCCATTGAAGAGGCCGGGTATAAACCGCTGAGAATCGACCGGAAACCAGACGTCGACAAAATCGATGACGAAATCATCGCCGAGATTCGCCGATCTCGATTTCTAGTGGCTGACATGACCCATGGGGACAGGGGCGCACGCGGAGGCGTTTACTACGAAGCGGGGTTTGCGCACGGGCTGGGACTGGAAGTAATCTTCGCTTGCCGGAAGGGTATGGAAGACGAACTGCATTTTGATACGCGGCAGTACTACCATATCGTTTGGGAGACCCCCGAGGACTTACGCGCTGAGTTGTTGAATAGGATTCGCTCTCGAATCGGAGATGGCGCCGGCAAGAGGATTGCTCTATAACCCTAAACGGGACGACATGTTGCCCACTACCGTTGACGAGTCCCAATTGGATGCACTGCGGTCCAACATGGTATCGAATAGAATCCGGCAGAATAACGGAGGATTGGATCGATGGACCTGAACGCCCAAATGGAACGATTCTCTTTATCGTACGTCGAAGCGGTCGCGTCTCAAGCCGGTTACCATATCGCTCAACCAAGAGTGGACCACGACAGTGTCGATGGAGTACTGATTGCGGACTTCGGGCGAAGGCCTAGGATAGAGTTCCAGGCCAAGGCAACAAGGAAGGACATTATTCGCAGTGCGACTGCGAATTTTCCTTTGAGCATAAAGAACTACAACGACCTTCGAGTGGACGTCAAGAACCCTCGCATACTGATCGTTCTTCTCATGCCTGAAGAAAAGTCACTTTGGCTTAAGCAGACTCAAGAAGAGCTTTGTTTGCGTCATTGCGCGTACTGGATGTCTCTGGAAGGGCAACCCGACCGTCCAAATACCTCGAGCGTTACGGTTCAGGTACCTACGGCCAATATCTTCAACAGCGAGCAACTCATCGACCTCATGGAGAAGGCCGAAAAGGGAGATGCGCTATGCTAGTCGGGATAAAGGACAAGGCGGCCTTATCAAGATTGTCAATCTTGAGCCTACGATCCTACCTGAATTCTCGTGGATGGAAAAACGAAGGGCCCTGGGGTAGCAGGCCAGCCAATGTCTTCTCCAAAGAACACGGTGGGCGAATCTGGGAGCTACTCGTCCCTATACGGGATACCATCGCGGATTATGCTGAGAGTATGGCTGAGACCGTCGCGGTTCTAGCCACAGTGGAGGAACGCTCTGAGCTTGATGTGTTCCAAGACCTTTTAGCCACTGGTGGCGACGTGATACGAATGCGTTCGGTTAATGGAAAGGTGAGAGAGCCTTTGTCTCTACGTAGGAGCGCAGATCTGCTAAATGATGCATATAACATGCTGGCTGCCGGCGCACGCGCTGCAGAGAGACCACAGGCAACATACCGTGGGAAGATGAGCTCCGATGTAGCTGAGTTTCTTGATAACGTACGTCCGATGGCCAATTATAACCAAGGCTACACGCTAACGTTGCATTCTCCGGTCCCGGCGGGATTAGTGAGACAGGACGATATGGGAGACGACTTCTATACACCCTTCCCGCGCACCGCCACTAAGAGACTTGCTCAGGCGCTGGAGCATGCTAGGACAGCCGTGGAAAACGCCTTTGCCAATGATAGTCTGGATTCATTCAGACAAGCCGTCCCTCACGGCGTGAGCGCCAATCTATGTGATTCGGTGGCACATTTGGCGAGTAAGGGTGGGGGAGTTGATATAGATCTGATTTGGTCCGACTTACGACCATGGGACGCTCTTGATTCCCGTTTCCAGTTTTCCATCAATTCCGCTGACATTCTGGCGGAAGCGGCAAAATCCTTCCGCCACGATGAGCCCTCCTACGACGAGCAAATAAGGGCCCAAGTTGTCCAACTAGACAGGGAACCCCAGGAATTCGACGGAAACGCAACTATCTTATCCGTTCGAGATGGCCGTCTCATTCGCATCAGGGTGAAGTTTGATCAGGCAGTTTACAACACGGTTATTCGGGCTTTTCAGGAGCACAAAACTATCAGTTTGGACGGTGACATTTATCCAGATGGAAACAGGTATGAGCTGCGCAACCCACGTAGCTTGTGCCTAGTAACCGAGTAAAACCGCGCGTCCCAGCCGGAGAGCAAGTTGACCCGGGTGTCGCGTACGCTTTGATCCGGCGCCCGGCCGACCATAGTCGCCGGCCCACCACGCCTACCCGGCCGGCCCACATAAGCTATAATCGGTAACCTAACGCCGGCCATTAACTAGATTGGAAGTACATAACCCTTGGCACCATATCTACAGGCGGCCCAGATTCTGCTGTCGGTACTGCTGATCGTCATCATCCTCATGCAGTCCAGAACCAGCGGGTTGGGGTCGACTTTTGGCAGCGACTCGGCCGTCTTTCGCACGCGCCGCGGATTGGAAAAGACGCTGTTCGAGGTTACCCTTGTCCTCGCCACGCTCTTTATCCTGCTCTCGATAGCAAACGTCATCGCCGCGCGCTCCTAAACGGTCTTTCGTTCGCCCATGAAAAGATCCGGCACCGGGACGAACGGCTTCCTCCAGCAAGTGCCACTGCTTTCGGTTATCGCCGGCCTCATCGCCCTGGCCAGCGTCTACGCCATCGACGCCACGCTGACCCCCACCGAGCTGGTACCCGCCTCGGGAGGACGATACGGGGAGGCGGTCGTTGGCCGGCCGAACTACATAAACCCGCTCCTCTCCCAGTTCAATGAGGTGGACCAGGACCTCACCGCGCTCATATTCGAGGGGCTGACCCGGGTGGCGCCGAACGGGACGATTCAGCCTCGATTGGCCGAGAGTTGGGAGACCTCGCCGGACGGCTTGGCCTACGTTTTCAACCTACGCCGAGACGTTACCTGGCATGATGGTTGGCCCTTCACCGCGGATGACGTAATCTTCACCGTCAACGCGATCAAAGACCCCAACTACCAGGGAAGTCCGGCGATGGCCGACTTGTGGCAAACGGTGAACGTCGTCAAGCTGAATGAGTACCAGGTTCGATTCGAGCTGCAGGAGCCGCTGGCCTCGTTCATCGAATTCACGACAATAGAAATCGCGCCGGCTCACCTACTATCCACGGTACCAGCCGAAAAGCTGCCCATACACCCGTTCAACGCTAACCCCATAGGTACCGGCCCGTTCAAGCTGAAGGAGGTAACGCTGGAGCGGGCGATATTGGAGACGAACCCCAGGTACTACGGCGTCCATCCCTTCCTGAACGAAATACGCTTCCACTTCTATTCGAGCTTCGCCGAGGCGCTCGCCGCCCTGGATAGGGGCGAGGTACAGGGCGTACGCTCCCTTCACCCGGAGATGCTGGCCGAAACCCGCGCCCACGCACGCCTTTCGATCTACTCGCAGGCCGACTACTCGAAGCTCACGCTTCTGATAATGAATGACCGTTCAAAGTTCTTCGAGGACGCGCGAGTCCGGCGCGCCTTGGCCCACGCGATCGATAAACAGACCCTGATCGACATCACACATGAAGGCCAGGCACAGGCCGCCGAAGGCCCCATATTTCGCGCTTCCTGGGCGTTCGACCCCAACGTGAATCGTCCAACGTTCGATCCCAGCGCGGCCAGCGCTCTATTGGACGAGGCCGGCTGGACCGACGGAGACGGCGACGGCCTGCGCGAGAAGGACGGGGAGCCATTCAGCTTCGTACTGCTGACGAACGACCGGCCGGAGCGCATCGCGGTGGCGCAAGAGATCAGCCGGCAGCTTGCCGGGCTGGGAATCAGAGCCGAGGTCCAGAAAGCCGGCTGGACCGATCTAATCGAGAACTTTCTGGTCCCGCGCAACTTCCACGCTGTATTGGCCGAGCAATGGTCGCCGAACTCGGACCCCGACGCCTATCAATTCTGGCACTCTTCCCAGATCAAGGACGGCCTGAATTTCGCTTCTTGGGCGAACCGGCGGGCCGACGAGCTGTTGGAAACGGCGCGCCGGACGAACGATTACAACGAGCGTAAGAGATTGTATTCCGAGTTTCAGCAGATATTCGCCGAGTCCCAGCCCAGCATCCTGCTCTTCTACCCCAACTTCTTGTACGCCGTCCACAGCGAAGTCAAGGGCGTCCGCATATGGCTGATCCTCGCGCCACGGGATCGCTTCGTTTCGGTGCAGGACTGGTATGTCCGCACACGACTGGTGCCGCGCCGCTCGTGATTCGACGCCGGCGGGTTGCCTGAACCCCGGCCGGCCTTCCGCAGCCGATCAGGGCATCCCGGACATCCTCTATATCTCTACAGGTTTTGCAATGTTATTGACTGTCATATGCTCAACTTGCTATGATTGTCGTAGGACGAGAGCCCCGAGTGTGGCATCCAGAGGACAATACCCGACGAGAGAATCGAGGTCATGAGCCAAGCTAGCAAGGCCGCCCTGGAACGGGTGGCGCAACCCAAGCGCGGTCCAGAAGACGAGCCGGTTTACACCATCAGCATAGCGGCCCGAATGGTGAATATGCACGCCCAGACTCTGCGCTACTATGAGCGAGTGGGCTTGATCAACCCGTCGCGGACCAGTGGACGCATCCGGCTGTATTCGGCCCGCGATATAGAGCGTTTGAATCTGGTAAAAGGTTACATAAAAGACCTTGGCGTCAATCTTGCCGGCGTGGAAGTGTTGATACGCATGACCGAACACATCAACCAAGTGGAGCGTCAAATGGCGACGATGCAGGCCGGCTATGAGCAAGAGTTGCGCCAATTGAAAGCCCGTTTGGGCGAGCCAATCGAAGCCGAGGTGACCGTCCTGCCGAGCAGTGAGTCCGAAGTAGAGGAAGTGCCCGGCTAGAACCGCGCCGGCTATCACTGCCGGCATATAATCCTTTCGTCCAAACAACTGCTCTAGGGTGCCGGCTGATGTCATCCCACACACGGTCAAAACTTAGGCAAGACCTGAGATCTCTCGGCGTCGAGACGGGAAACATCCTGTTCATCCACTCGTCGTTCAAGAGCCTGGGTCCCGTCGAAGGCGGGCCGGGCACCGTAATCGACGCCCTGAAAGACGCTGTCGGCTATCAGGGACTCATCCTGATGCCCTCGTTCAACCTCTTAGACGGCAGGGTTTTGCGGGCAGAATCATGGAACGTCGAGACCACGCCATCAACTGTTGGCTGGATCACCGAGTACTTCCGCCTGATGCCGGAGACCGTGCGCTCGGACCACTACTCCCACTCCGTCGCGGCCCTGGGCAAGCGGGCGCACGAGTTTACCTCCGGCCATCTGAGCCGCGAGGGCTACGATTCGGTCTGGGACCTGGAGCCGTGGGGCAAGATGTTCGGCACCCACTCACCCATGTACAAGGCCTACCAAGCAGACGCCAAGGTTCTGATGCTCGGAGTCGAATACGACTCGTCCACCTACGTCCATCTGGTAGAGACCATCTACCGACACGAACGGCCGGATCCGAGATGGACATCTGGACCTTGGCGCCTGGATCGACCCTTGCTCGGCGAGTACTGGGACCGCATCGGGACGCTCATCCGAGGCTGCGTGGGCGACGCCGAGTGCCGGCTCTTTCAAGTCCGGGAGTACGTTGACACGCTGTTGGCGGAGGCAAAACGCGACCCGTCCCGCTACTGGACCACGAAGCCGGAATAGGTGACGCCGCGCCGGCCGGCGGGACTAAGCCACCCGGTACGGGGCAAGCGCCTCATAGTTTGGTTCGATGCCGAGACCTGGCCGGTCCGGCGGGCTCACGGTCCCGTCTTCGTTCATAGTCAGTGTGTGCTTGAAAACCTCACGCCAGATTGGGAAGACGGCCTCTCGGTAGGTCTCGAGGAACGTGGCGTTGGCCGCCGCGGCAACCAGATGCACGTGAACTTCCTGGCTACCGTGGGGAGAAACGTCAAGGTCGTACGCCTGCGCCATCGCGACGACCTTCATAAACTCCGTGATTCCACCCAGTATTTGGGCATCGGCGTTCAGAATCGCCGCCGAACGGTGCTCGATCAGATCGCGAAACCCGTAGCGAGTGTACTCGTTCTCGCCGGTTGCGATCGGAATAGTCGTTTGCTCGGCCAGCATAGCGTGACCCCGATAGTCATCCGGCGCGACCGGCTCCTCGAACCAGTAAATATCGAACGGCTCTATCTTTCGAGCAAATTGGATCGCTTCGTAGTAGCGGTAGGCGCAGTTGGCGTCCACCATGAGTTTGACTTTCGGCCCGATCGCCTCGCGAACCACCCGTACTCGCTCTACGTCTTCGTTGATCGGCACGCCGCCAACTTTCATCTTGACGGCTGTGGCGCCGGTTTGAACGTTCTGGAGCATCTCCTGGGCCAAATCATCCAGGGTCTTGCCATCCAGGTAGTAGCCTCCGGCGATATAGGCCGGCACCCGGTCCCGGTAGCCACCCAACAGCCGGTACAACGGTTGATCGGCTATCTTGCCCCGCAAGTCCCATAGAGCGATGTCGATCGCGCTGATAACGCGCGTTGTCATGCCGCGCCGGCCCACCAGCTTGGGGACCCACATCTTGTGCCAGAGACGCTCGACGTTCATCGGGTTTTCGCCGATCAGCTCGCGCTCAAGCGTGCCTACCAGCGCCCGACCCACCAGGCTGGCGGCGCCTATGCCGATGCCCTCAATTCCTTCATCTGTAAACACTCTCGCCACAGCCAGACCTGCGTGGGTAGAGATGTGCTTGCCGGTTTTGAGTGGCGTAGCGTGCGGATAGCTATACTCTTCCCAGGAGACGCGGGTAATCTTCATTGCGACCTAGTACATCCTCTTTGCTCTGAAAATTGGATTGGACGAGCCAAGACAATACTATCACCTCGCCGGCCGGCTATTGGGTCGCCGGAGGATGCGCCGGGCCGAGTCGAACAGGTGCTTGACAACTTGGGGTAGAAGGGACTAAACTAATTTTTAGAGTTATCTAAATTACATTTACAAAGGTCCTTGGTAGGCTGTCCTTACTTAGGAGAAGAAACTATGAATCTGGGACGATCAAGATGAGCGAAGGCATCATACATACCGAAGCGCTGACCAAGTCTTACGGCAAGAACCGAGGCGTGATCGATCTGAGCTTGGACGTCCGGCCGGGTGAGGTGTTCGGCTTTCTCGGCCCCAACGGCGCCGGCAAGACGACGACTATTCGCACGCTGCTGGACTTTATCCGGCCCAACAGCGGCGTCGCCAGGATATTCGGCTTGGATGTCCATGAGCAGAGCAAGGAGATCCGGCGCCGGATCGGCTACTTGCCCGGCGATTTGGCACTTTACGAAAAACTCAAGGGCGCTGAAATGCTTCGCTACATGGGCAATCTACGAGGGGGCGTCGATTGGACGGGCGTCGAAGAGTTGGCCGACCGGCTCGATAGTGACCTCTCGCGCCCGATCCGAACACTTTCTCATGGGAATCAGCAGAAAATCGGGCTGATCCAGGCTCTTATGCACAAGCCGGAGTTGCTTATCTTGGATGAACCGACTAACGGATTGGACCCGCTTATACAGCAGGAGTTCTATCGACTCATCTCCGAGGTCGAGGAGCAGACAGTGTTCCTTTCATCCCATAACCTTCCCGAGGTGGAGCGGGTCTGCGATCGAGTGGGGATCATCCGAGAAGGCCAATTGATCGCCGTCGAGGAAGTCAACGCGCTAAAATCCAGGGCGCTGCGCCAGCTGGAGATTCACTTCGGGGCGCCGGTGTCTGAGGCCGCGTTCGCCAACGTAGCCGGCATTAGCGACTTGACCGTGGAGAACAGCGTACTCCGCTGCAAGGTGAAGGGTACTTTGGACGCGGTGATTAAGGCCGCTAGCAAGTTCGAGGTAGTGAACTTGGTCAGTCACGAACCCAGCCTGGAAGAGATTTTCCTGGCCTACTACAACCGAGGTGAGAATAATGCTGCGTAACGTGTTGCTGAAGTCTTTGCGTGACGCGCGTCGCGCTCTGATGTGGTGGTCGATCGGACTGATATTGCTCGCCCTTATGATGATGGCCTTCTATCCGAGTATCCGCGAATCAGCCGAGGAGCTTGAGGGATACGTCGAAGCTCTGTCACCCGAGGTCATGGCGCTATTTGCCGGCGAATTCACAGACATCACCTCGCCGGAAGGATTCCTGAATTCCCAGCTATACTTCCTGATGCTTCCGATGCTATTCGTGATCTTCGCGATTTCTTACGGGAGCGGCGCCACCGCTGGAGAAGAGGACAAAGGGACCCTCGATCTGCTTCTAGCCAATCCAGTGACGCGAGCTCAGGTGGTGTTGGAGAAGTTCGCCGCGATGGTACTTGCGGCTCTGGTATTGGCTGTTGCGTTCTGGGCGGCCCTAGCAATCGGAGCCGACATGGTCGATATGGAAATCGGCCTGGGAAGGCTCGCCGAAGCCACTTTCAGCGCGATGCTGCTGGGCTTGATGTTCGGGACGCTGGCTCTCGCCGTCGGATCCGCGAGCGGCAACCGCGGGCTGAGCATGGGCATCTCGAGCGCGGCCGGCATCTTGAGTTATTTTCTGAACGCGTTGGCCCCGATTTCGGAGGCCATCGGACCCTTTAAGGTGTTGTCGCCATTCTACTACTTCATAGATGCTGATCCCTTGTCGAACGGGCTGAATCTCGGCCACGCCGGCGTGCTGCTGGCCTTGACGGCGATATTCCTGGCGGCGGCGTTGGTCACGTTCGACCGGCGCGATCTGGCCGTGTGAATCGGGAATCCCAAGCTAAGATACCGCTCTCCAGTCGGGATGCGCCGGCCAGGAAGGTCGTGGTTGAGCCTCGGCCCTCCCGCCCGCTGACCGCGCCATCGGACCCATTGAGGCGTTTGCTATAATCGGGGCACTCAACCAAATTCGCCTCAGGAGGGTTAGAAATGTCGACCCCGCTTGCTTCCACGGCCTATTTCAATGGCAACTTCATGCCCTTGGCCGAGGCGAATGTAAATGTAATGACCCACGCCCTGAACTATGGCACCGCTTGCTTCGAGGGTATCCGCGGCTACTGGAACGAAGAACAACAGCAGCTCTATCTGTTCCGAATGCGCGAACACTACGAGCGCCTCGTCAAGTCGTGCCGGATCCTCACCATGAAGGCTCCCGGGACGCCGGAAGAGCTGGGGCGGATCACGCTCGAAATGCTGCGGCGGGACAATCCCCGCCACGACGTCTACATTCGCCCGCTGGTCTACAAGAGCTCCTTGGCTATTGGCGTCCGGCTCCACAACGTGGATGACGGGTTCGTTCTGTTTTACGCATTGCTGGGCAAATACATCGACAATCAATCCGGCTGCCGCTGCTGCACCTCGACTTACCGCCGGGTGGATGACAATGGCATACCGGCCCGCGCAAAGATAACCGGCATATACGTTAACTCGGCGCTGGCCAAGAGCGAGGCCGAGCTGAATGGCTTCGACGAGGCGATCATGCTGACCCACGAAGGGCACGTCTCGGAAGGCAGCGGGGAGAACATATTCCTCATAATTGACGGCCAGCTGGTTACGCCGGCGCCCTCCGAGAACATTCTGATGGGAATCACCCGCGCCTCGGTGATGGAGCTGGCCAAGCGCGAGCTTGGAATCGATACGATCGAGCGGCAAGTCGATCGGACCGAACTATACATTGCCGACGAGGTCTTCATGACCGGCACCGCTGCCGAGATAACGCCGGTCGGCGAGGTCGACCGCAGGCCCGTGGGCTCCGGCGGAATCGGCCCCGTCACCGCCAAGCTACAAGAGCTATTCTTTCGAGCGGTCAAGGCGGAGGTGCCGGCGTACACGCGATGGTGCACGCCCGTTTATCAGCCGGTAGCGGCCTCGCGCGAAGGGTAGGCGCTCAAGCTTATCGGCCGATTGGATCTTACTCCTTGACACTTTGGGGCGACCGCGGGGCGATGCTTCTGCTGACGCTCGGTTTTCTAGCGATCGCCGCCGGATTGGGCTACGTTTGGTGGTACTACGACACCCTCCCGGGGATGGTGCCGCTTCACTTCAGTACCGACGGTACCGTCGACCGCTTCGGCGAAAAGGAGCAACTATTCCTGTTGCCCGGGTTCGCGGCCCTCTTGCTGGTTTTGAACACGGCACTCGCCGCCTACCTGTACCTGCGCGAGCGCGTGGTCGCCCGGATGTTGATGGCGGTGGGCACTGGCGTTGGGTTGATGTTCCTGGCAGGCGCCGTCAATATCGTCCGGCTGGCTTTTGACATGTAACACTTGCCCTAATCGATCCAAGACTTACCAATCCCGGACGATCACCACCTCCTCGAAGCCCTCGTCGATGCTGGGCGGCTGAAGCTGCCGGTAAAACCGCTCGATTACGTCCTCCGGCACCTTGACATTAGACCGGCGATCCCTCGCGCCTACGTCTTAGGATATTTCTTGCGACGTTTATTAGGATATTCAATAACGCGAGCGAGACAAGACCCAGCGCAACTGGTCCATACCAATGTAGAGTTACCAGGGCGATCGGTGGAGCGACGGATGCCCCCAGATAGAGCAAGGACAGTGCAAGGCCAACCCAGCCCCGACGGCCCTTGTGTCGATCACTCCAGATGATCATGCTGCCCGCTGCGACTCCAACCAATCCAATCGAGGCGAGAGCGGCACCCGTGGGCAAATCGTCTGGTCGAGACAGCAGTGGTACAGCAACGAAAAGGACACTGAGGGCCGCCGAGAGGCATACGCCCACCACAGCCCCTATGGACAGACCTACGGACACAGCTATGGACAGGGCTCTAGTTGGCAATGCGCGATCCCTTGCAAACCCAGTGAAACGGTCCCGTCACGTGCCCGGAGTGGCCGCACTCGTATTCACCCCGGCCTGCTGCCGCCCGGAACTTCGCCATTTGCCAGTGCCTGGCAGGGCTGATGGTACGATGATCGAAGACTCACCAATCACGAACTACCACCACCTCCTCGAAGCCTTCGTCGATGCTCGGCGGCTCGAGAAGTCGATAAAATCGCTCTATTACCTCCTCCGGCACTTTGCGCCGGCGCCGGCGGTTTCGCGCAAGCGCAACCTCCATCGGTGTATCCGTGAAGATCGCCACGGCCGGCAAATCGAATTCCTGGGCGATTGCCAAGCTGCGCAACCGCACTTCGCGCGTCACGTTCGTCGCATCGTACACGCAACCTCTGCGCCACTCTCTCAACCGAGATAGCGAGACGCGCATGAGCTCCTCGCCTACCTCGGCGACTATCCGCTCGTAGCGGAAATCGAACGGGCGGCCGGACAGCATAAGGCGCAGATCGTCGAGCGAAATGCGTAGCGCTTCGGGCAGATACTTGCGGATGTATGAGGATTTTCCGCTACCGGGAGGTCCCACCATTACGTAGAAGACCGGCCTGTGCGACTGGGGTTTGGCGGGTTCCATCAGCCAGACGAGCAACTAGATGCGTTCAATTGCGGCCTCCCGCAGCAGATCGACGATTCTAGATAACGCCGACGACTATCATACGCGATCAATCTCCCCGATCCCGAGCGCCTTTGTAGGTCTGCGACTCTTCGGCTATCCGCCACTATTCGGCCGGCGGCGTCTGGCGCGACCGGAAACCATGTCTTCCACGGGCTCGGCCGAACAAGCGCCAATCCCTGTGGCATAATCTGTACGATCCATAGATCGGAGGGAGTCATATTGATCAAGCTGCACCCAAACCTGCCGGCGCTGCCAATACAACCTACCGCCTGGCGTTGGCTCCAGGACTACGGAGTTGAGGTTGTAGTCCGCGACAGTTACAGCACGAGAGGCGGCGGCGCCTGGTGGCCCGGCAGAAAGCTGGTCGAACTCCTCACAGTCCAGGAAGAAGCGGCGATCCACGAGCTGGCCCATGCCTGGTGGCAAGAGCGCCGGCTGGTCGGAACAACCGCGGCCGAACTGATGGTCGCCTGCGTAAAGCTCAGCGAGGAGACAGACCCACGTTACCGCCGGGCGACCGAACTGGCCAACCACTACGTATACGGACTGCGGAACCAGCGGGACGAGAACAGCCCAACCGGCTGGTGGATGGGAATGTACGTTGGACTTGGAGCCGACTGGGAGATTTTCGCCGGCCTGGCCAGCGGCGTCATGGGAGACCTGCGCCTACTGCCGCCATACGTCAGGCGCTTCTACGAGGGATTCTTCGACGAGCCGGCGGCATAAACGTGCGGCAGGCCTCTCGGCACTTCGTTGCTCTTAGCGAGGTAATGTACCGATGAATTCGTCAGACATGCAAAGAAGGGTCGCCCGCTTCGTAGAAGCCAACGGGATGGAAATGCCGCTGGAGTCCCGGCTGCTCGACCTCGTCTCGGAGGTTGGCGAGGCGGCCAAAGCGATATTGAAAGAGACCGACTACGGCCGGACCGAGTTCCAGCCCACAGCCGAATGGGCGGACGAATTGGGAGACACACTGTTCGCTCTCATCTGCCTCGCCAACGCCACCGGCGTCGACTTGGAAAAGGCGTTGGATCAAGTCTTGGAGAAGTACCGCGATAGGCTCGGCGCGACCGGCGATCCGGGCTCGTCCCGGCAGGACACGCGTCTGCCAAGCCATGATCATCCACAGTAGTGAGTTCAGGACGCCAAGCGCCGCCGGGACCGCGGATATTGTCCGATTCTTTTCACACTGAGCATACTTTTGTATAATACTAAATGTGTAATTTTGTAATTCACGAGGAATTCGGCGCACTATGGAATTAAAGAGTAGTACTAAGATCGTCCGGCAGCTCAGAGGGGGCCAAATTACGATTCCGGCGGAGTTTCGCAAAAGACTTGGCATAACCCAAGACAGTCTGCTCCAAATTACCGTGGCAGGGGATGAGCTGCGACTAAGGCCTTCACGTCTTGCACAGACCGTCAAAGGCTCGGCATGGTTCGCGGAGCTTTACGAAACCTTCACTCCGGTTCGAGAAGAAGCAGCCCAATACAGCGATGAGGAGGTAAACGCGACCATCGAAGAGGCGGTCGACGCTGTACACAACAAACGTCGTGTATAGAATTGTACTTGACACGGTCGTCTTCGTTCGAAGCCTGATCAACCCGCATGGCAGATGGGGAAAGCTAGTCTTTGCCCACGACTACCGTCTGTTTGTATCGAAACCAGTTGTCACGGAAATACTCGAAGTTCTCTCCCGTCCCGAACTCACCCAAAAATTTCGCACCCTGCGCGATATGGACGTAGCTCGGGTCATCGATATCCTAGGACAATCCGAGTTCGTAGATATTCCAAATATCCCTACCGTCTCGCGCGATGTCAAAGACGACAAGTTTCTCGCCACCGCGGAGATCGCCCAAGCAGACTACCTAGTCACCGAGGACAAGGATCTGCTGGTACTAAATGAATACAAGGGAACGCTAATTATCGACGCGGCAACTTTCCTCCGGATTCTTGAACAGCAAGAATAGTCTTCCTATCTCTATGGTGCCTCGAAGAGGAATAGAGTCTTTAGTTAATGGATTCTCGGTGGTCACTGCTGAGGTAAACCGGAGCCCTACCTTGATAGATATCGGAGCGCTTGCACGGAAGTAACTAGTCGGCCGGCGCTAGCCGCCAATCTGCGACATGCTCCGTGAGGCTCGCTGGAACGCCTGACCCTCGTTGATCTTGTGCTTCAACTCCTTGTGATCGACTGCGCCCTGCAATACGAGGCCTAGCTCGTCGTCGGTCGCGCCGGCGCGCATAGGGGTGCGCAGATCAGTCTCCTCTATGGAGAATAGACAGGTACGCACCTGCCCGTCGGCGGTGAAGCGGATCCTATCGCAGGTCGCGCAGAACGGCTGGCTCACCGGATTGATAAATCCGACGTCGCCTTTGCCGTCCACGAACCGATAGCGGCGCGAAGTCGAGCTCGGATCGCTCTCGACCGGCTCCAGCGGATAGACCGCGTCTATCATCTTGAAGATCTCGCGCCCGCTCAGGACCTGCTCCCGACGCCAGCTTCCATCGGCATCTAGCGGCATGAACTCGATGAAGCGCATCACGTAGGGCTTGGTCCGGGCTAGCCGGGCAAAATCGAGGACCTCTTCTTCGGTAAAGTTCCGCATCGCCACCGCATTGACCTTGATCGGACTGATACTTGGGTGCTTCTCCAGCTCTTCCAGTCCGGCCAACACCTTGTCGAGGCAGTCGCGGCGAGTTATGCGGTGGAATTTCTCACGCGAGAGGCTATCGAGACTCACATTGATTCGAGTGAGGCCGGCCTTCGCCAATTTCCCGGCAATCTTTGTCATGTTGAAGCCATTGGTCGTCAGGCTGAGGCTTTTCAAACCGCAAGCTTGCAAAGCGGCTATTCCGGCGATGATTTCCGGCAGGTCCGGACGGATGGTTGGCTCGCCTCCAGTCAGCCGGATCTCCTTTACGCCCTTACGCACGGCGATAGCTGCAAGACGGACCAATTCATCGACGCTCAGCACCTTCTCCGAAGGCAGCCACGGCAAACCCTCCGGCGGCATACAGTACACGCACCGGAAGTTGCAACGATCGGTGATCGATATGCGCAGACTCTCTATACTGCGGCCGAAGCTGTCGATTAGCGGTTGCACTATGCCTCTCAATCCAGCGAAATAGGGCTATTCATTCTTTGAGTATAGGTATACGGAGGCGATTAGTATAGGTTTAACGCCGGCCGCTTAGCAATCGTTTGTGCAGCCAGCTCTCGGTCGCCTCGAAGTCGCGCAGCCCGTAGCCGGTCTGTTGATAGACGGTCTTCGGACCGGTGAGCGCATCCGCCAACGGCGTGGCCCTGTTAAGGTCGAAGATGCCCCCAGCCGGCTGGCAGTTCAGAAGGGTCTCCGCCTTCACCATGGGAGCGAAGAACAGGGAATCGAAATATGCAAGCGTCCCGGCCATCTCGGCTGCCCGATCAGGGAAGACTCGCTTGTAATCGTTGATTTCCTCCAATGGATACTCGTCGGTGGCACCGGATCGGGCAAATGGGTCATAAAAAATGGGCGCAGATGCCACCAAGAACGATAGGGCCGGACGCATAGCTGCCGCCGCAATTGCTGTATCGCCTCCGATCACTGCGATCTTGTGCTGATCTACCTCCGGCCTGTCCAGCAGGAAATCTATAGCCCGGCAAGTATCTGCGACGACGCCTCGATAGATATAGGTGGCAGGTTCCTCGATTCCCACGGTCAGCAGGCCGGGAAAGGCGGCCGCGAATGGCTTGTCGGACAGTCTCTGCCCACGTGCGCAGACGGACAGACAGACGAACGAGCGGCGTTCCTCGTAGGACGGTACTGGCACCACCGAGGCGTAACCAGGGCAGTGAACAATTGCCGGATAGGGGCCGCCGCCGTGGGGAACGCTGTAGTAGCAGAAGATGCGATAGGGACCAATGCTGGTGAGCCGAACCCCGTATGTTGCCGAGAAGTCGGTACCCCGCAGGGGAATAGCTTCGATCTCCGGCGCAACCGGAATGGCGGCCAACTCGGACATAGCGTCGCGCCAGAATCCTTCGAAGTCTTCCGGTTGCGAAACCGCCGGCGCGTAGGCGCTCTCTTCCGGCGTTGAAGCCTGGCTCACCACCTGAATTGATGGGGGCCGAAACCGCGATCCGGCTTCTGAACGATTTGCCGGCCCGGTGGAGCAACTTGATCGATCCGCGCCCTGTCCTCGTCCGAGACCTCCACGTCCAGCGCGCCGAGGTTGTCGTCCAGCTGTTCTACCGTACGCGGGCCGATAATCGGGCTGGTAATCGCCGGCTGCTGTACGTTCCAAGCCAGGGCCAACTGGCTTGTCGTACAACCCTTCTCCTTAGCGATCTCGTCGAGCGTCTCGACCGCCGCGTATTCCGCGTCGGCGAACCGGGCCCGGTGGCTTTGGGAGCCGGTCATACGAGCTATGCGAGCGAACCGGCCGTCTTCCGGCCAGGGCCGGTCGCGACGGTACTTGCCGGTTAGGAAACCGCCGGCGAGCGGCGAGAAAGGAATAACGGCAACGCCGTAGGTCAGGGCCATTGGCACTATCTCGCGCTCGATCCGCCGGTCGAGTACGTGGTAGAGCGGTTGCTCACATACGAATCGGTTAAGACCAAGCTCCTTGGACGCCCAGAAAGACTCGACGATATGCCAGGCGGGGAACGAGCTGGTGCCGAGGTAACGAACCTTGCCGGCGCGGACCAGATCGTCCAACGCCCGCAGCGTTTCGTCTATCGGGATATCGGTCTGGGGCCGATGGAGCTGATAGAGATCTATCCAGTCGGTCTGTAACCGCCTCAAAGATGCGTCACACTGTTCGATGATGTGCCGGCGGCTATTGCCCCGGGCGTTGGGATCGTCATCGGCCATCGCGCCGTGCACTTTGCTGGCCAGGACAATCCGGTCCCGCCCGCCGATACGCTTGAGCGCCTCACCGATTCGACGCTCACATCCCCCGCGAGCGTAGCTGTTAGCGGTATCGAGGAAGTTGATGCCGGCGTCGAGGCCCCGTTCCAAGATCCGCGCTTCCTCCGCCTGCTCGTGCGGCTTCTCGCCAAACATCAAGTTACCCAGGCAGATAGGGCTGACCTTTACGCCCGTGCGTCCGAGATTGCGATAGTTCATATGTATGTCCGTGCCTTTCTCACCATCTGTGCGGGTGCGGTCCGAAGTCAGCCTCGTAGAATGGAGCCGAAAACCCGCCCGGAGGTGCTACCTGGTCTAACGCGGCCCGATCTTCGTCAGTTACGACCACGTCCAGCGCTCCCAGGTTGTCGTCGAGCTGGGACATTGTTCTGGGACCGATTATCGGGCTGGTGACGTGCGGTTGCTGCATGCACCAGGCGATCGCTAGCTGGCTTGGAGTGCAGCCCTTCTCTCCGGCTATACGCGTCACGGTATCCAACACATCGAAGCTCGCGTCGGAGAAGAGCGAGTTAATTAGATGACTGACGGTCGCCCGGCCCAGCTTCGAATCGGCCGGAATTGCCT
This sequence comes from Chloroflexota bacterium, assembly GCA_965220775.1. Classification (GTDB taxonomy): domain Bacteria; phylum Chloroflexota; class UBA6077; order FW602-bin22; family JBCLEL01. Next base: position 1,161,697 of record OZ244845.1, on the reverse strand, counting down.
CATCCCGCTTATATCTGCCGGTCAGGAATCCGTAAGCCGTGGGCGACCACGGTATCAAGGCGAGGTCGTAAGTAACCGCGGCCGGAATCAACTCGCGTTCGATCCGGCGGTCCAGCAGATGATACGGCGGTTGCTCGCTGACGAAGCGATTCAGGCCGAGCTCCTTCGCGGCCCAGAGCGACTCGACAACTTGCCATGCGGCGAAAGTGCTGCAACCTATGTAGCGAACTTTGCCGGCTCTAACCAGGTCGTCCAGCGCCCGCAGGGTTTCGTCAATCGGGACTTCCGATTGGGGCCGGTGTATCTGGTAGAGGTCGATCCAATCGGTCTGAAGACGCTTCAACGACTTGTCGCACTGATCGATGATATGCCGGCGGCTGTTGCCTTGAGCATTCGGATCGTCGTCATCGATCCGATAGTGCACCTTGGTCGCCAACACAATTCGTTCGCGTTGCCCATTGCGTTTCAGGGCCTTGCCTATCGTCGTCTCGCTGACGCCGCGCCCATACATGTTTGACGTATCGATGAAGTTGATCCCCCGGCCGATGGCATGGTCGATCATGTCAAACGACTCCGCTTCATCGGTCCGCGTGCCAAAATTCACGGATCCCAGTATCAATCGGCTGACCTTGACTCCCGTCCGGCCAAAATTGCGGTACTCCATGTTCGCTTGGGACACCTTTTTAGTCACCACCTGAAAGGATGCGGGCCGAAATCGGCCTCGTAGTATGGAGCCACCATGCTGCCAGGTGGGACCAGGTTGTCAAGCACTGCCCGGTCTTCGGCGGTTACGGTTACGTTTAGACAGCCCATGTTGTCTTCGTATTGCGCCAGGGTCCGGGGGCCGAAGATCGGGCTGGTGATGCCCGGCTGTTGCCCGCACCAGGCTAGCGCCAACTGGCTTGGCGTGCACCCCTTCGCCTCAGCCAGACGGACCACTCCGTCAAGCACGTCGAAGCCGGCATCGGAAAAAAGAGGGTCGGTGCGCTGAGGTTGATAGCCCGCTTGCAATCTTGAGCCTTCCGGCTTGCCCTGGCCCCGACGATACTTCCCACTCAGAAATCCGCTGGCCAGCGGCGACCAGGGAATGATAGCCAGACCGTAGGTCTTGGCCATGGGAACCAGCTCTCGCTCGATCCTCCGGTCGAGCAGGTGATAGGGCGACTGCTCGCTGACGAATCGGTTGAGGCCAAGCTCTTTGGATGCCCAGAGTGCTTCGACGACTTGCCAGGCGGCAAAGGTGCTGGATCCGATGTACCGCACCTTGCCGGCCCTTACCAGGTCGTCCAGTGCCCTCAGCGTCTCATCGATCGGGATGTCCGGCTGCGGTCGATGCATTTGATAAAGATCTATCCAATCGGTCCGGAGCCTCTTCAGCGAAATCTCGCATTGTTCGATGATGTGCCGGCGGGAGCTGCCCCCAGCGTTGGGATCGTTGCCAGCCAGGCGCCCGTGAACTTTGGTAGCCAGAACTATTCGGTCGCGCTTCCCATTGCGTGCAAGAGCCTCGCCTGTCATCTCCTCGCTGGCGCCGTCGCCGTAGACGTTGGCCGTATCGAAGAAGTTGATGCCGGCGTCGATGGCCCGATCGATGATCTCGGTAGATTCCGCCGGGTCGGTCTTGCTGCCAAACGTCATGCATCCCAGGCAAAGGGAGCTGACCTTTACGCCGGTCCGTCCAAGATTACGGTATTCCATCTCGCTAGCCTCTTCGACCTCGGTCAGGATTTGATCGGCCGATATCTACTGTAACGCGCCTTGATCTAAGAGTATAGCCGGACAACTCACGGTGCTTCTTCTGCTTTCCAGCCAGGGAGTCCGACAACTTCATATGAAGTGTGGGGAGACCCAAGGGGATTCTAGCGCCTATCGCCCCCGCGCGGCTACCTGCTAGGCTTGTTGTGCCGCCGGCCGAAATCCCACATCAATACTTGGAGACGTTGAACTCTTCCATCCGGCCGGTGACCATGAAAGCCACACGCTCGCAGATATTGGTGGCCCGGTCCGCGATGCGCTCAAGGTTGTGGGCCACCCACATGAGATAGGTGGCGCGAGTAATGGTACTTGGGTCGTCGATCATATAGCTGAAGAGCTCGCGAAGGACCTGTTCGTATAGCGCATCTACGGCATCGTCCTCGTCGGCGATCCTCCGCGCTGCCTCTACGTCGCGGGCAATCAGGGCGTCGAGCGAGCACCGGATCATACTGCGAGCCTTCTCAGCCATGCGAGGGACGTCGATTAGTGGCTTCAACAGCCTGTCTTCGCCATGCATTATGACGATTTTGGCTATGCCTTCGGCGTGGTCGCCGATCCTCTCCAGGTCGACGATGATGTTCAGCACGGCTGCTATCGCTCGCAAGTCGCTCGCCATCGGTTGCTGAGTTGCGATCAGCAGAAGCGCCTGCTCTTCAATATCGAAGCGCTTCTTGTTTATGGCAAGGTCCGCGTGGATGATCTCTCTCGCCTCTTCAGCGTCCAGCGCGCCGAGGGCCTCCACCGAGCGGGCTATGGCTTTATCTACCATACTGCCAAGCTCTATTACCTGTTGCTCCAGGACCCGGAGGTCTTGGACGAATGCTTCACGTGGCACAACAATTCCTTTCGAACCTGCGCTTATGGTCGGATGCTCGCTATTCTTATCCGATCCGTCCGGTGATATAGTCTTCGGTCCGTGAATCGCCGGGGTTGGTGAACAGCTGGGCGGTAGGAGCGAACTCTATCAACTGACCGGTGAGACTCTCGTCGGCCAGCAAAAAGCCAGTGTAGCTCGAGACCCGCGAAGCTTGCTGCATGTTATGTGTGACTATGACGATAGTGTACTGCTCTTTTAGCTCGGCGATCAGCTCTTCTATCTTGAACGTAGCGATTGGATCGAGCGCGGAGCAAGGCTCATCCATAAGCAGTACTTCAGGATTCACCGCCAGCGCCCGCGCTATACACAACCGCTGCTGCTGTCCGCCGGAAAGCTCAAATCCACTCTGCTTCAGCTTGTCCTTTACCTCGTCCCAGAGAGCCGCCTGCCGGAGCGATTGTTCGACCAGCTCATTCAAGTTGCCCCGGTAGCCGTTGATTCGAGCGCCAAACGCCACATTCTCATAGATCGATTTTGGAAACGGATTCGGCTTCTGAAAAACCATGCCGATTCTGCGACGCACGAGGACTGGATCGACGTCCGGCGAGAGTATGTTTTCCCCTTGGAATAGAATCTCGCCCTCGATGCGAGCACTCATCACAAGATCGTTCATCCGATTCAGGCAGCGTATAAGCGTACTCTTGCCGCATCCAGATGGCCCGATGAGCGCGGTAACTTGCCGTGCCAAAAACTGAATAGTTACCGGGCCCAGCGCATGGTGGGATCCGTACCAGGCGCTTAGGCCCCTGATGTTAAATCCCGAATCCGACTTCTCGACCGGTGATTCTCGATCGGAAGTATCGGTGAGGGCGTCTTGCTCTCGAGCCATTACCATTTAACTCTCCCACGGTAGTATGAGCGTAGAAGGACCGCTGCCGCATTCATGCTCAAGAGCACTACCAACAACACGATAATCCCCGCCGCCGCTATATTCTGAAATTCCGCCTGCGGACGCGACGCCCAATTGAATATCTGTATCGGCAACACTGTGAATCCGTCCATTGGGCCCTCCGGCACGTAAGCGATGAACGTCAACGCGCCTATCGTGATCATCGGAGCCGCCTCGCCGATTGCGCGAGACATTGCGAGGATAGTTCCCGTCAGGATCCCCGGTATCGCATAAGGAAGCACATGTTCCCAGATGACCTGCCAACGGTTAGCTCCTACCGCGTAGGCTGCTTCTCGGATCGAGGAAGGCACCGCCCGCAATGATTCTTGCGAAGTGATGATGATGATCGGCAGGATCAAGAGGGACATCGTCAGCGCCCCTGCCAACACGCTTCGGTCGAAGGCCAATATGCGAACGAAGAGCGCCAATCCGAGAAGCCCATAGACGATAGATGGCACGCCGGCCAGGTTCGAGATGTTTATCTGGATTATCCCCGTGATCCAGTGACGAGGCGCGTACTCCTCCAGGTAAATCGCCGCTCCAACGCCTACCGGAAAAGAGAAGAGCGCTGTCAACCCAATCACCCACAGGGTGCCAAAGAGGGCAGACTTTAGCCCTGCCTGCTCCGGAAAGCGCGAGGGGAAATTGTTCAGAAAATCTAGACTAAGCCATCCGACGCCTTGGGTCCAAACTTCCTTCAGCAGCAGCGCCAAGAAGAATATTCCAATCAATGTAGCGGCGAGGCAGACGGCGACGAATGCGACGTTAACGCGGCGACGGGCTATCAGCTGGCCTGTCCCGCCAAATCTCTGATTACTCATTCGTAGACCTCACGGAAGCGCCGCACCACGTATCGACTCAGTATGTTCAACGCTAGAGTGATGAGGAAGAGAGTGAAGCCAACCGCAAAGATAGTCTGGAACTCGACCGTGCCGTGCGGGGCATCGCCCAAGCTGACCTGGACTATGTAGGCAGTCATCGTTTGGATGCTTTCAAAAATGTTCAGCGTCAGTTTCGGTGTGCCGCCAGCCGCCATAGTAACTGCCATCGTCTCGCCAATCGCTCGCGAGATGGCGAGGATAAACGACGCGAGAATGCCTGAGAGCGCTGCCGGCAGAACGACTTTGATCGAGACCTCGAACTTCGTTGCTCCCAGAGCGTATGCACCCTCACGCAGAGAATTTGGTACCGCTGACATCGCATCCTCGCTCAGCGAGGAGACCATCGGGATGATCATTACGCCAACGACTATCGCCGCGCTCGCGGCATTGAAGATTTCGGTCGATGGGATGACCGCTCGAAGTGCCGGCGTCACGGACGAGAGAGCGAAGTAGCCGTAGACAACGGTAGGTATGCCGGCCAGGACCTCGAGGACCGGTTTGACGATTTCCCGCACCCTGTCGGGAGCGTACTCCGACAGGTATACCGCGCTGCCCACGCCTACCGGCAGCGCTATCACCATCGAGCAGACCGCAACCAGCAAAGTCCCCGTGAGCAGCGGCAATACGCCAAAATGCTGAGGTATGAAGAGGGGAGTCCATTTGACCCCGGTCAAGAACTCAAGGATCGATATGCTGCCAAAGAACGTGATCGTCTCGAACAGCAGGACTGATACTATGCCGACCGTGGTGAGCACGGAAACCGACGCGCAGACAAATAGCGCCGGACGAATCCACGTCTCGACGCTCAGTCTGGCTCGATCCCTGAGAATCGACTCGCGCTCAGGCCAGAGGTCTACCGTACTGGTACGGGTTAGCGCAGTCTCTTCTCGTACCAAGCTTTACTCCCAAAAAAGAGTTCGCATAATCTCACCCCGGCTCAAAGCTAACCCACAGCGTAGGGCTTTTGCGCCCGGCTGGTAAGGAGAGATTAGTAAACGTCAGGTTAACGTTTTGTAAACGAAACAGGCCGGCTCCTCGGCCCACTAGTCATATGTCTGAGCAGGTAGGTCGGGTCGACGGTTCTCGACTTCACGAGAAACGGCTATCCCCGGTACCGGAGTTCGCCGTATCTATCAATCCACTCGTCCAGTACCGGCAGCCGGCCGTTCCGCTCCTGAAACTCGACGCTCCAGGCATGGTCTTCCAACTCCTGGTCGCTTGGCGACCTCCGATGCTTTAGGAAGAAAGTTGCGAGCCACGCCGGGTCCTTAACGCCGGTTATTTCACTCCGCACAAGACCGCGCCGATCCATTCCCGACTCGATGGCCGACCCGGCCGTCTCGTTCTGATTTACCTTGGCTATCTGCTCCCGTGAATCGCTATGTGTTTGTTTCATCCATGTCAATTTCGCTTTTCCTTGATTACACGCCGGCTTATTTGATAGCTGCCCCAACCTTCTCCCAGATCTCGGCATAGTCCTCGTCCGGCAACTGGATGTAGCCTACTTGCGGCACCAACGCCGGTCCTTCGGTCAAATAGAACTTGACGAATTCCAGCACTTGGGGCTTGTTGATTAGGGATGAGATCGACACATAGATGAATATCGGCCGAGAGAGTGGAGCATAGGTACCATTGTTGATCGTCTCGGGAGTCGGCAGAACTGGACCGTCACCGCCGTCAATCGCTACTAGCTTTAGCTTGTCGGTATTCTCGACGTAGTAAGCGTAGCCAAAGTAGCCGAGCGAACCCTTATCGCCGGCGATACCCTTGACTAGAACGTTATCGTCTTCACTGGCGGTGTAGTCCGGGCGGCTTGCGCCTTCCTCGCCATTGATCTCATCTGTGAAGTAGTCAAATGTGCCCGAGTCGGTACCGGGCCCGTAAAGCTTCAACGCCAGATCGGGGAATCCGGACCTAACGTCTTTCCAGTTGTTTATCTCGCTCTCCGGCTTCCAGATCTCGCTCAACTCCTCGACCGTGAGGTGTTCGACAAAGTCATTTTCAGGATTCACCGTCACCGACAGGCCGTCGAATGCTACTGGCAGTTCTATGAACTGTATGTCCTTCTCGGCACAGGAATCCCGCTCCTTGTCTTTGACCCGCCTTGAGGCGTCGGAAATGTCGATCTCACCCAGGCAGAACTTCTTGAAGCCGCCGCCCGTGCCGGACACTCCAACGGTGACGCGCACGTCTTTGTGTATCTTCATGAACTCCTCGGCGACCGCCTCAGAAATTGGGAATACCGTGCTGGACCCGTCTATTTTGACGTCTCCCCTTAGCTCCATAGGCATTTCGACTACCCGAGTGCCCTCCTTCTCGACCTCGACCATCTTCTCCACTGCCTGCGGCTGGCAAGCAGCGAGCAATGGCAGGACGGCAGAAGCGCCCAACGCCGCAAACGATCCAACTACGAACCTACGCCGACTGAACTTGAATTGACTCAATTTTCCTCCACGACCAGAGTGTTTTGTTCTCTATGATTTGGAAGTATCGGCGGCTGATGTAAACAAAAGCGCAGCACTCAGTAAATGGAATGTTAACGTTAGGTAAACGGTTGAGGCCGGATGTTGGGCTGGTCGCAGAGGGACTTCGCAGATTACCCGAACTAAAATCGTTGCCTCAATTGAGAACTTAAACTTCTCTATTATCGTATAATGTACAAAGCCATACATTACTCTACAATATTGTTCAAGGAGGCCAGCAATGATTGAGAGTTTACCTGTGCAAAAAGTTATCCCTGCGACCGAGATGAGAAATAAGCTGGGGAAACTCCTCAACCAGGTCCATCGTAACGAGCAGCACTTGGTTGTGGAGAAGCTCGGCATTCCCGTGGCAGCAATTATAAGTATGAAAGACTACGAACAATACCGTCGCATGTTCGCCGCACACCAGCTGACTGCATTTGGGCGAAGAGCAGGTGCGGAAGCGGAGCGGAAGGGCCTTACGGAAGAGCAACTCCATAAGCAGCTTGAGAGGACTCGCAAATCCGTTTTCCGTGACGCCTATGCCGACCTTGCTCAGCAGGACTAAACTGCGTGTGATGGTAGATACTACCGTCCTCTTGGCCGGCATCATATGGCCACGCTTTCCTTATGAAGTCCTTCAACACGCCCTTCGTGGCAATTTTCAATTGGTGCTTTGTCCCTTCGTTCTGACCCAGGCACACCGAAAATTTAGGGAGATCTTCCCCGCCTTTACCGACGACTTTGCAGAGTTTCTTGTCGATGTACCCTACGAGAGGGTTTCTGATCCCATATCCTCGAGCGTCTTGGCGAACCAGCAGCTTATGCGGGATATCACTGACATTCCCGTTGCCCTTGCCGCAATCGACGCCCAGGTTGACTACTTCGTAAGCGACGATAAGGATTTCACCGATCCCAATCAACCCATCCATCGGAAACTGTCCATTCTTCAGACCGGAACGTTCCTCAACGAGGTGATGGGCCGCAATCGCGATGAACTGGATCGGATCAAATGCCGCACGTGGGCAGACATTCCCGATGAGTAAGTCTTGTGAAAAACGTTGCTAGGACTTAGTGCCTGTCGATTGTCCGGCCACCCTAGCTGTTGGCCATTGGCACACTGAAGAAGAAGGTCGAACCTTTGCCGACTTGGCTATCTGCCCAAACGCGCCCGCCGTGAGCCAGAACTACATGTTTGGTGATTGCCAACCCCAATCCGGCGCCATCGGACGAACGCGACCTGTCGGTCTTGTAGAAGCGTTCGAAGATACGATCAATTGTTTCCAAAGGAATCCCAACGCCATCGTCGGCTACGCTGAACACGATCATGGAATCAGACTCATAGGCATCAAGTCTGATCTGCCCACCGGGATTGGTGAACTTTATCGAGTTATGGATCAAATTGATCAACACTTGCTCGATCTTCTCCCGGGCAACCAGAGCCGGCCCCAACTCCTCCGTCGCTAGCACCACGATCGCCAGTCCGGCACGCTCGGCCTGGGCTTGAAGCCGGCTCGCCGCTGCTACTAGCAGTTCGCGCGATTCATGCGGCTCGAACCGCATAGATTCCTGGTTGGATTCGATTCGCGAAAGCTCGAATAACTCCTCGACCAACTGGGTCAGGTTATCCACCTCGACTTGCATCTTGTCCAAGAACTCCCGAGCGACTTCACGGTCTTCCAACGCACCACCTTCGAGCGTCTCGACCAGGGCGTTGAGCGTGGTCAGAGGCGTGCGTAGCTCATGAGAGACGTTGGCGACGAACTCCTGCCTTATCGTCTCGGCCTGACGCTGCTCAGTGATATCACGCAAGATCAAGAACCCGTGTCCGGTAGGCGGGTCGGCGCCGACCGGCACCGCCACCGCTTGGATCTGACGCCGGCGCTCACCGAAGCGAACGAGCGACGACTCGGGTGAGCTTTGTTGGATAGCCTTGTCATATAGCTGAGACAACTCATGATCGCGAACGACTTCCATTAAAGGGCGTCCGATCAGTTGCTCAGGAGTGCTCCCAATGAGTCCCCGGCCGGCCTCATTGACCAACCGAACCATCTTGTGCTCATCGGCTACGATCACACCATCGGTCATGCTTGTCAGCACAGCAGCCATCAGATCGTGGTCCTCTGACAACGTCATCATCTGGCTATCAATTCGTTCACTTGTGTGTCTTAGCGCGGAGGCGAGGTTGGCTATCTCCTCTACATCATTGTCCACCGGCCAGTCACTGACTTGGCCCTCCGAAAGGCTGCGGGCCTTCGTAGTCAGCCTGTCCAGCGGCCGGCTGACTTGCGCACTTACGACTAGTCCGACCAATAGTGCGCCGGCGACCGCCATTATCAGAGCAATAACGACGATCCGTAGAGAAATGGCGGCCAACGGTGGATTATGGGTGACTAGACCCATAGCCAGAAGGGAAACTAGGATGATTATTCCGAAGAGGACAGATATCCGCCAACGCATCTGGGTAAACATCCTGGCTAGCCAACCAGCCGGTAGCCAACTCCGCGAACAGTCTCCAAGTAGGTAGGCTTCGAAGGCATTTCCTCGATTTTCTCGCGCAGCCAACGAATATGCACGTCGACCGTGCGGGTGTCGCCACCGAATTCGTAACCCCATACTTGGTCAAGCAACTGATCGCGGGAGAAGACCTGATCGGGATGGCGCGACAGAAAGGCCAACAGCTCAAACTCTTTTGGCTTCATGTTGATCGTCCTGCCATCGAGCATTACTTTATGTTGGAGCAGGTCCATAGTTAGACCGCGCACTGCCAATCTTGTCTTGTCCGCCTCGCCGGTGATTAGTTCACCTTTCAACATCTCGGACCGACGGATCATCGCTTTCACCCTAGCCACCAACTCTCGCATGCTGAATGGCTTCGTTATGTAGTCGTCGGCTCCTATCTCTAAGCCAACGACCTTATCGATCTCGCTGTTTTTGGCGGTCAACATCAGTATCGGTACGTTACTCTCGCGCCGGATCGCCTTGCAAACCTCGAACCCATCGAGCTTGGGCAGCATAACATCGAGCAATATCAGATCTGGCTCATATTCGCGGGCCTGATCGATTGCTTCCTCGCCATCTCCGGCTGTCCTCACCTGATGGGCCTCTTTTGTAAGGTTGTATTGCAGGACGTTACGGAGAGTGGGTTCGTCATCCACCACTAGAATCTTTGCCATCAGTTCCTTAATCCTGTGCCTATCTTGCCCCCATTATATTTGAGCGACCGACGGAACTGTAGGACGGATCGCACTCCCAAGAACACCATGTCACGCGACAAAGACGGCGGGGCGACTTGGTGAAAGGCCGGTTGGCAGAGTATTTGTGGACGACGTTGGTCAATGACAAAATGCGGGGCCGGACTCAAGGCATCCGTACCCGGAGGCCGGCAGCTCGTGACTGGTTGCTCGCCGCGTAGCACAACCGTTGCAGCGGCGCGTGTTCATCTGTTGCGCTTTCATTATCCGCTAACACGCTTCCGAGCGGAACTCTTGTAACGATCGCCGGCGCCTCGCCGCGTTGCCCGTGTTAAACTCTATTGTGGAAGCGACGAGTGATTCACACGAACGCTTATTCAACCTGACCTCTACTCCTGGATATGGGACTCCTTAATCGATAAATGCTTGGGTGGCTAACGAAGATCGTTGGCGACAGCAACGAGCGCGAAATCGAGCGCCTATCATCCGCTGTTGCCGACACAAATGACCTCGAACAGTCAATTCAGTCCCTGACCGATGACGAACTGCGCGACAAGACCGACGAGTTCCGTCAGCGGCTAAACCAAGGCGAAACTCTGGACGACTTACTTCCAGAGACATTCGCAGTGGTACGAGAATCCGCCGTGCGATGGCTTGGAATGCGCCATTTCGATGTGCAGCTCATGGGTGGCATCGCGCTCCACCAGGGAAAGATCGCGGAAATGCGGACCGGCGAGGGTAAGACACTCGTCGCTACTCTGCCCCTTTATTTGAATGCGCTCACTGGAGAAGGTTGTCATCTCGTTACGGTCAATGACTATCTCGCGAAACGTGACGCGGTTTGGATGGGTCCGATCTTTCACGCATTGGGCCTCACCGTGGGCGTCATCCAGCACGAGTCCGGATACATATACGATCCGGACCATCCAGGTGAGTCCCTGAGCCTACAGCACCTTAATCAAGTAAGCCGCAAGGACGCATACGATGCGGACATTACCTACGGCACCAATAATGAATTCGGCTTTGACTACCTCCGGGACAACATGGTGGTTGATTTGTCCCAACGGGTGCAACGCGCGCGCCACTTCGCCATCGTAGACGAGGTAGATAACATCCTGATCGACGAGGCGCGCACGCCTCTGATCATCTCTGGCCAAGCGGAGCAGGCCACCGACCAGTACCAACAGTTTGCTCGGTTTGTCCCCAAACTAAGACCAGATCAACATTTCACCATCGACGAGAAGTCGCGGACTGTGTCACTGACGGAGCAGGGAATCGAAGCGGTCGAGTCAGTACTGGGAATAAGCAATCTTTACGCTCCGGACAACTTCGAATTGACCCATTACTTGGAGCAGGCCCTGAAAGCTCAGTTCATTTTTGAGCGCGACGTCGACTACGTTCTCTACTTGGACGGAGAGGTGCTTGGCGGAGGCAGACACCACGCTCTGGCCGAAATCGTGATAGTCGATGAGTTCACGGGCCGCCTGATGATAGGCCGGCGCTACTCCGATGGACTGCATCAGGCCATAGAAGCCAAAGAGCGCGTCCGAATTCAGCGTGAAAGCCAAACGATGGCCACCATCACCTTCCAAAACTATTTCAGGATGTACGAAAAGCTGGCCGGTATGACCGGCACGGCTACGACGGAGAAAGAGGAATTTGCGCGCATTTACAACCTCGAGGTTGTGTCGGTGCCCACCCACAGACCAATGGTGCGGGAGGATTCTTCCGATCAGGTATACAAAAGCGAGGACGCCAAGTATGGGGCGGCAGTCGACGAGATTCGGTTACTTAACGAGCAGCAGACGCCAGTCTTGGTGGGTACAACCTCCATCGAGAAGTCCGAGCACCTGAGCGGCTTGCTCAAGAGACAGAAGATCGCCCATCAGGTTCTCAACGCCAAATACCATGAGCAGGAAGCTGAGATAGTCGCCCAGGCCGGCCGGCCAAACGCTGTGACAATTGCCACCAATATGGCGGGGCGTGGGGTTGACATACTGCTGGGAGGAAACCCGGAAGGACTGGTCGAGGAATACCTTCGCAAGGCGGGCCTGACCCGTGAGAACGCGACCGAGGAGCAAGTAGCTGACGCATTGAACGCCGCCCGCTCCGACTGCGAACGCGATGGTCAAATGGTACGTGACTTGGGCGGTCTGCATATTATCGGCACCGAGCGTCACGAAGCTCGACGGATCGACAATCAGTTGCGTGGTCGCGCCGGCCGGCAGGGCGATCCCGGGTCCTCGAGCTTCTACCTCTCATTGCAAGATGAGCTCATGCGCCGATTTGGCGGGCCAAATATCGCTGACCTGATGAGCCGATTCGGAATGCAAGATAATGTCCCGATCGAGCACGACCTAGTGTCCAAGGCGATCGAGAACGCGCAGACGAGAGTAGAGGGCCACAACTTTGATCTGCGCAAGCACGTGGTCGAGTACGACGATGTCGTCAATAAGCAACGGGCGATTATCTACTCAGAGAGACACAAGGTGCTCTCGGATGAGGACCTTAGAAGCGTCATCACAAAGATGGCAAGTGAAGTGATCGATGATCTGGTAGAGACACATACGGTCGGAAACGACTCCGCAGACTGGGATCTAGAGACGCTGGCAACCTCAATAGCGGCAATAATGCCGACTCCGGCCGAGTTTTCCGCAGATACGTTGGCTCAGTTGAATCGAGACGAACTGACCGATTATCTCAAGTCTATTGCGAATTGGGCGTACGAAACGCGAGAAGTCGAACTCGGTGCCGACTTGATGCGGCGAGCCGAAAGGCTAGTCCTCCTTAATGTCATAGACCGCAATTGGGTCGGACACCTGACGGCAATCGACGAGTTGCGTCAAGGCATAGGCCTCCGCGCCTACGGCCAGCGAGACCCCTTAGTCGAGTACAAATCCGAAGCCTACAATATGTTCCAAGGATTACTCGCCGGCATCCGCCAGGAAGTGGTACACGCCATTTTCCACGTAGCTCTACAGTCGCCGCCAATACCGCGACAAAGCCGCCGGGTCTCTACTAATGTTTCGGATAACGGTGGTGCCGCGTCCACGGTGAGCAACAAGGTCGGTCGGAATCATCCCTGTCCCTGCGGCAGCGGCAGGAAGTACAAGCGGTGCCACGGGCGGATTCAAGCTTAATGAGTCTCTCGGGCACGTTGCAGAGATTACAGGCCGCAACTCACAACAAGAATCAGCATGTTGTTCTCGCGACGTCCCTGGGATGGCATCGAGTCTCGATTCGTGAAGGCCAACTGGTTCGGTTGAATCCTCCGGCTGAATCAGAGGACGTTGTATTAGAGTCTATGGGGCGCAAACCCGACTCCCATCTTGAAGAATCCAACTTGGCCCTCTTGCGACGTGTCGAACGGCAGTTGAATGAATATGCTGTCGGACGTCGTCTGACATTTGATCTGCCGCTCGCCTTGGAAGGTACTGAATTTCAACTCTTAGTCTGGCGGCACCTGATGACGGTCCCGGCTGGCCGAACGGTGACGTATCAGTCGGTCGCCTGCGCGATAGGCAACTCTCGCGCGGCGCGTGCGGTTGGAGGCGCCGTTTCGGCGAACCCAATAGCAATAATGATCCCCTGTCACAGAGTGATAAGAAGCAATGGTTCCATAGGAGGTTATGCCGGCGGCAGTTGGGTAAAGGCCGTGCTCTTGGAGCTAGAGCAAGTCCATTTGGCCGGCGGCTAGGCTGATGCGAGCTCGGGTAGCCTCTCGGGGCGAGTCCCGGCTTCTTATTTACGTCTTACCGGCTTCATATACTAATCTAATAGTCCTGTGGCATCATTGGTTGCTGGATAGACCTGCCGTCAGCACACATGTCGAAGTTGCTGCGAAAAACTGGGTCTCAGGAGTATCTCAATAATGGCGAAGGAGCTACGTCCGCTCGGAGATCGCCTGGTAGTCAAACCAGCGGAGCGGGAAGAAACAACAGTTAGCGGATTAGTGTTGCCGGATACCGTGACCGAAAAGCCTCAACAAGGGACTGTCATTGTGGTGGGTCCCGGGCGAGTGACCGAGGACGGCCAAACTCTTCCCATCGAGGTGAATAAAGGCGATACCGTAATCTATACAAGATTTGCCGGTACTGAGTACAGTCTTGATGACGAGGATGTCTTGATTCTCCGCGAATCTGACGTACTGGCCGTCGTAGAATAGAAGGACAAAATAACGGACCGATTGGAGGGTCTTGATAATGGCGGGCAAACAACTAGTATTCGATGAAGAAGCTCGGCGGGCGCTCAAGCGCGGGATCGACCTTATGGCTGACACCGTGAAGACCACGCTCGGCCCCAAGGGGCGTAACGTCGCGATAAGCAAGAAATGGGGCGCACCGACAGTTAGTCATGATGGTGTGACCGTAGCCAAGGAGATCGAGCTGCCAGAGCCTTTCGAAAACATGGGCGCGCAGCTGCTGAAAGAGGCGGCCACCAAGACCAACGATGTTGCCGGCGACGGCACTACTACGGCCACCGTGCTCGCGCAATCAATGGTCACCCACGGTTTGCGCAACGTGGCCGCAGGGGCCAATCCGATGCTGCTAAAGAGGGGCATCGAGAGCGCATCAAACGTCGTGGTCGAACGCATCAAGGAAAACGCCAAGCCTGTAGAAGGAAAGGACGACATAGCCCACATCGCCGCGATATCCGCGGCCGATAGGGAGATCGGAGACCTCATCGCCGAGGTAATGGACCGTGTCGGAAAGGACGGCGTAATTACCGTCGAAGAGTCGCGTGGACTACGCTTCGAGACAGAATTTGTCGAAGGAATGTCATTCGACCGAGGGTACATCTCTCCTTACTTGATTACCAACCAGGAGCGTACGGAAGCCACCTTAGAAGAACCTTACATCTTGCTTACCGACAAGAAGTTAACTGCGATCGCTGACGTAGTTCCCCTTCTTGAAAAGCTGATCCAAAGCGGTCGTAAGGCGCTATTGGTGCTTGCCGAGGATATCGAAGGCGAGGCCCTAGCGACCATGGTGGTCAACAAACTACGCGGAACCCTCAATGTACTTGCGGTCAAAGCCCCCGGCTTTGGAGACAGGCGCAAGGAAATGCTGGCCGACATCGCCGTATTGACCGGAGGTCAGGTGCTGTCTGAGGAAACGGGCAGGCGGCTCGAATCGGCAACGCTCACCGACTTGGGGCAGGCTCGGCGGGTAACGGCTACCAAGGATGAAACTACCATTGTCGAGGGTAAGGGTATCCAAGAGAATATCGAAGCTCGAGTGAACGCGATCAAGGCGCAAGCCGAGGCCTCTACTTCCGACTACGACAAGGAAAAACTGCAAGAAAGATTGGCAAAACTTTCCGGCGGTGTCGCGGTGCTCAAGGTCGGGGCAGCCACCGAGGTCGAGCTCAAAGAGAAGAAGCACCGAGTGGAAGATGCTCTGTCCGCGACTCGTGCGGCCGTCGAAGAAGGGGTAGTTACCGGTGGCGGCGTGGCTCTGATCAATGCAGTGGCCTCCCTCGATGATCTGAGCCTGGACGGCGACGAAGGCGTAGGCGTCGAAATCGTTCGACGTGCGTTGGAAGAGCCGCTGCGACAGATAGTGGCCAATGCCGGAATGGACGGATCGGTCGTTGTAGAGAATGTGCGTCGGTTCCATGACGACGACGGAAACAACAGCTACGGCTACGATGTAGTCTCTAACAAATACACCGACCTGGTATCCATGGGCATCATCGACCCGGCGAAGGTAACCCGCAGCGCAGTCGAGAATGCGGCGTCGATCGCCGGCATGATCCTGAGCACTGAGGCTTTGATCACCGATATTCCGGAGGAAGAGAAGCCACCGGCAGCAGATCACAGCCACGGGCCAGGGCCCATGGGCATGGGAATGTAGGTGACATCTCGAACATTGACCTGCATGGTCTCGTTCGTGCGCATTTTCTAGCGACGCGTTCCAGACGGGGGATCGAATCCCAATCTTTCCCCCGTCAAGTCGTTTAGGTCCCGACAGACTGGCATAGAGCCGGCCGTCGCCGCTGCTCTTGAGTTCAGAAATCCAGGCTCTTCCCAACACAAGCTCTTGAGGTGGGCCTGATGCTCCACTTGGCCGGTGCCGGTGGGGTTGGACCCGACGGATTCTAGGCGTTAAGCTCCCATGACCAAGAACCGCCCACAGCTGGGACAGTGGACTTGCTCGTTACTCCGGCGGACCCTCTGAACAATTACGACAGGTAGTGAGATTCGGCATCCACCGCAGTTGTTGCGATCGATGGTTGCCACGGCAAGTCCTCTACGTGTGCCGCGCAGCCTTTCGTATGCGGACCTTGATTGGGCGGGAAGCTGGTTCGACAGCTGACCACGCTCCGACACTAGCTGTCCGATCCGTTCGCTGACCCCTGATTCTTCCTTGGCAAGCTCGACTTGGTGGGACTTCCACTCGCCAAGGACTGTAGCGAGGTGCGCTCCGGCCTGCGCATGAACCCTCTCTTCTTCCTCTTGAGTGCCCATATCATCCAGAATCTCGTCCTCGATCCGGGTTCGCCGTTGTCGTTCGTACTCTACCTCTCGTCTGAAACCGTCCAATTCCTTGGGATTTTGGATTGTGCCGCCATATAGCTTGCCCTCATTACGCTCGATCTTCGTGGTAAGATCGGAGACCGTCCACTCGAGATCCTTTAGTTTGGTCTCAAGTTGCCGCAACGTTTCTTCTCGCTGGTCGACTTCTTTGCGAGCATGAACCAATTCTTCGCTTTCTTCTCGGCTCGCCCGGATCTCAGCAAGTCTGGCACTGAGCAGGTCGAGATCAGAGTCGACCTTTTGCAGATTGAATAATCGATGTGGGATTGGCATTTTGAATTCCATACTCGCTCGTCGGTCCGGCAACGACTGATTCTTGGAACAGGCTACTATGGGGACGTCTCCCTGAGTCGATGTTAGCACCACGCCGCAAGCAGGTGCAAATATGCCTCGACGGTATCTTCGCGTTTCGAGCGAAGGTATAGGATCGTGGTTGAATGGACACGAATGGATTTGCCGAACTCTCAAGTACGACCCAGTCCAACGCGAATAACGAACCGAGATTTGTCGTCTCAGGTCCTGCTACGTACAATCACTACCTTATCGACCGTTGGATTCGATGCTAATGACGAAAAAGGCATATGAGTTCTGTGAAAGGGGCTGTAACCGACAGGCCCGGGCCTCCGGCTTGCGATGATCCATTTGCCCTCGCACTAATAGAAGCGGACAAGGCGCGCGGGCGTAGCGCTCCGAATCCTCCGGTTGGCGCGCTGATAGTGAAAGATTCCGAAGTGATCGCGGTGGGTCATACCCAGCCGGCGGGCCAAGACCACGCCGAGATCGTGGCGTTGAAACGCGCCGGCTCCGAAGCCCGAGGCGCGCGCATGTACGTGACTTTGGAGCCTTGCTGCACCCAGGGCCTCACGCCGCCTTGCACCGACGCAATAATTGACGCCGGCATAGCCCGTGTCAGTGTCGGCATGATCGATCCGAGCCCGGCGGTGAGTGGCAAGGGCCTAGCAGCCCTGACCAGGGCCGGCACACCCACCGAAGTCGACGACGGTGCCCGCTTTCGCCGACCCATAGCCGGATTTGCGAAACGTCTATCGGTCGGCCTACCATACGTAACTAGCAAGTGGGCCATGACCCTGGACGGAAAGTCCGCAACCGGCAGCGGTCAAAGCAAATGGATTACTTCCCAGGAGTCTCGGGCGCTGGTACACGACCTGAGAGACCAGGTAGACGCCATAATCACCGGCGTAGGCACCGTATTGGCGGACGATCCCCAGTTGACTCCCCGTCCATCTCGACGGCACCGACGATCGAGGCAAAACCCATTCAGGGTAGTGCTCGATCCGCGTGCGCGTACGCCGGTCGACGGCCGGTTAGTCCGAACCGATGACCGAGATCGAACCATAATAGCCTTTGGCCCAAACGCTCCCAGAGAGAGGATCGATCAGTTGATCTTCGCCGGCATCGAGTTTGTCGCGGTGCCGTCTGATGAACCCGCAACGGTCGCCCGATGGATATTATCCTGGCTGGCGGAACAGGGCGTGAACGAGGTGCTGGTAGAAGGCGGAGGAGAGACCCACTGGAATTTCCTGGCCGATGGACTGGTGGATGAAATATGGGCGTTTGTAGGTGCCAGCGTCGTAGGCGGCAGAATGGCCGTGCCGGCGGTTGGCGGCGAAGGATTCTCTTCGCTTGACCAGCTGGAGGTATCATCGATAAAGGTAATGCAGGTAGGCCCCGACGCCCTGCTTACTGCCGATATTGGGTCGGAATGGAGGAGGACGCACTGGAGTTCCGCGAAACGGTAGAACGAGGTTATCATCGCTGTCGGAATTGGCCTGACCGCCGCCGACATCGACAGGGCTTTTCTATTCTTTAATGTTTAGGACTTCTAGAGTATTTTCCCAGGCCGACAAGCAGTTGGTCGAAACAATCAACCCGCCAAGGCCATTTCGATAGTCCGCAAACCGCATGTCGTCATTGGTACGAAAATGATGTTACGCGGCCTCAAAAGTGCCCGAATGCCACCGGCCCCCCTTCGTAATTCCGGCCCCCCGCTTCGTCATTCCGGCGAAGGCCGGAATCCAGAGGGGAAGGGTGGCACCAACCACACCCAAACACTTCCAACCACCAAGCCTCATTTTCATACCTTGGTGTGCCGGCACCAGCCGGCATGGGCAATTGGTACGAAAATGCGCCTACGCGGCTTTCGAGCGCGCCGTTGAACCCCTCCATTCCGCGATCTCGCCATTCCGGCCCCTCAATTCGTCATTCCCGCGAAGGCGGGAATCCAGAGGGGTGGGGGGAGGCAAGGCCGCCGCCAGTCTTGGTACGAAAGCATGTCCCGGACTCCGATCCGGGATGTGCCCTCCAATCAACCTCATTGCCGACTCTCCGCCGGCGAAACGTGCCGAACTGTAGACCGATGGTCGATGGCGGAATGAGAAAATGTAGCGCGGGGGCTTGTCCCCCGCTGGGGTCGGGGTGGGGCGCGGCAGAATCCCCCTTGGCGATTCGCTGTACCAAACCACAACTCCGGCTTTTCCTACCTTGTTGTGCCGGCGCCGGCCGGCATGAGCGATTGCTATGAAAGCATGCCCCGTACCTCGATACGGGGCTGGAATCCAGAAGGGGTGGGGAGGGGTAAGGCCACCAGACGATGGAAAAAACCCGCCCGTCACCCCATTTTCATATTCTTATGCGGACCTCTCAGGTCCATGGTGATCCCTGCGAAAGCCAGCCCCCTACCCCGATACGGGGCTGGAATCCAGAAGGGGTGGGGAGGGGTAAGGCCACCAGACGATGGAAAAAACCCGCCCGTCACCCCATTTTCATATTCTTATGCGGACCTCTCAGGTCCATGGTGATCCCTGCGAAAGCCAGCCCCCTACCCCGATACGGGGCTGGAATCCAGAAGGGGTGGGGAGGGGTAAGGCCACCAGACGATGGAAAAAACCCGCCCGTCACCCCATTTTCATATTCTTATGCGGACCTCTCAGGTCCATGGTGATCCCTGCGAAAGCCAGCCCCCTACCCCGATACGGGGCTGGAATCCAGAGGAGAGGGGGAAGGCAAGACCACCGCCAACCTTTGGGTGACAACGGATGTTAGAGAATCAAAAACCCCTGCAACATCCACCACGCTGTCTTCTCAGCGGCAATAGTGCGTTACACTTGGAAAAACACCAACCTGCGTATCAAATCAACCGGCGATGCCGTCGATATTGAAATCGACGTCTTGGCAAGATACGTCGAAGAGTTGCTTCAAGCACTCCCGGCCGTCCATATCAAGTAAGGAGTAAGTGTTCAGATTTAGGGGTGCCTGCTCCGTAAGGGCGTCCGCCTAGGCGGATCGCACCAATGAGAGTCTACCACCGGCGAGGACGTTTGATCAGGGAAAACCAGGAACGGGTTGCAAGGGCGATCCGCCTCAGGCGGATGCCGGGGGATGTGGGGGTGTCCCCCACAACAAAGATCCCCCTTCTCCTGGCCAGGAGAAGGGGGCCAGGTCGAAGACTACGCAAGGCGAGGGGATGAGGTCGAGCAGCTCGTGGATTTGGCATCGATAGGTTGGAAATCACCACTTGACCGCCTACTGAGGACCCGAATGGCGACTTGACCTATCCAGTTCACGCGCATGTCGGAGAGACATACACCCAAATCTGAACTGTTACAGTAAGGAACGATACTCCAACCCAATGGCGCGTATGTGCGATCATGGCAGTTCCGAATCGGGCCTGCTGGATCTGGTTGGAGGATTTGTCTAGATTGTCCGAGATTGGAGCTTAGCGAATGCCTACGGCTACAGTTGAGAAGGCCCTGGAAGAGTACCAGCGAGGCAAGATCGTCATAATCGTCGATGACGAAGATCGCGAGAATGAGGGCGATCTGGCGATAGCCGCTGAGAAAGTCACGCCCGAAGCGGTGAACTTCATGGCCAAGTACGGTCGCGGACTGATATGCGTTGCTATGCCCGGTGCACGCTTGGACGAGCTTCAAATTCCACTGATGGTGCCGGATAACACGTCGAAGTTCTCGACCGCGTTCTGCATTTCAGTCGAGGCGAGAGGGCGCGTGACAACCGGCATTTCGGCCCATGACCGGTCCGAGACCATAACGGCGTTGATCGACCCAAAGTCTGGGCCTGGGGATTTCCTGCGTCCAGGACACACATTCCCGCTCCGATGCCGTGACGGCGGCGTGCTGGTGCGCGCCGGCCAAACCGAAGCGTCCGCGGACCTCGCCAAGCTCGCCGGCTTTTTCCCCGCAAGCGTCATCTGCGAGATTATGAACGACGACGGCACGATGTCGCGCATGCCTGATCTGGAAAAATTCGCCGCAAAGCACGATCTGACGATTATCAGTGTCGCTCAACTGATCGAATACCGGCACCGCGGGGAGAAGCTGGTCAACCGGATCTCCCACGCCCGGCTGCCGACCGACTTTGGTGAGTTCTCTATCATTGGCTACCAGGACCTCATTAATGGGGATCAACACGTCGCAGTTGTAAAAGGAGAAATCGGAGGCGACGAGCCGACACTGGTCCGTGTTCAGTCCGAGTGCCTGACAGGCGACGTATTCGCTTCCCGGCGCTGCGATTGCGGTTCTCAACTGCGTCAGGCCTTGAAGATCATCGGTCGAACCGGCAGGGGCGCCATCGTCTATCTCAGAGGCCACGAAGGGCGAGGTATCGGATTGCACAACAAGATCCGGGCTTATGAGCTCCAGGATCTCGGCAGGGACACCGTCGAGGCTAACGCCGAGCTTGGATTCCCGGCCGACATGCGTCACTACGGCATAGGTGCCCAGATAGTGGTCGATCTTGGCATTCGGCGGATGAAGCTGCTCAGCAACAATCCGCGAAAATTCACCGGCCTACAGGGCTACGGCCTCGAGGTCGAACGGATACCTTTGCATACTCCGACGAACTCCACCAATAGGGAGTACCTGAGAGCGAAGAAGGAAAAGCTCGGCCACCTGTTGGAATTGGTTGAGCAGGTCGGCGCGGAAGAGGAAGAGGCACGTCGCTCGCGGTCTTCCTGATCTCGAGAAGCCGGCACCGCCGGCGAAACGCGCGGCACGACGGCGCGAGCAACGCCCGGCCGGCTACTCGTCTTCCCCCCGGTACAGCTCCAAGTCGGCAAACCTAGTCTGCGACTGGAAGAATCGCAACGGTATCTGTCCGATGGGCCCATTGCGGTGTTTCGCCACTATTATGTCCGCAATGTTGCGCTTCTCGGTCGTTGGATCGTAAAGCTCCTCGCGATGGGTGAACATCACGATATCCGCGTCTTGCTCTATGCTGCCGCTCTCACGCAGGTCGCTGAGAATCGGCCGATGATCTTGTCGTGTTTCTACCGCCCTCGAAAGCTGCGACAGCGCGATAACCGGTATGTCCAACTCGCGGGCCAGCGACTTCAGTCCCCGCGAAATCTCCGAGACCTCCTGCACCCGGTTTTCTCGACTGCGCCCTTGCATCAGTTGCAAGTAGTCGACGATGATTAGCTTGATATCTTGCTCGGCCTTGAGGCGGCGCGCCTTTAGTCGCAGCTCCAACACGGTGCTATTCGCGTCGTCGTCGATGAACAGCGGCGCTTCTGAAAGCTCGCCAAATGCCTCCGAAATTCGACTCCATTCGAATTCGTTGATCAACCCCGATCGGATTCTGTGAGAGTCGATAGTAGCCTGCATCGATAGCAATCTCTGGGCAACCTGTTCCACTGACATTTCAAGGCTGAAGACACCGACCGGCGCTTTCGAGTTCAGGGCCACGTTCTTCGCTATGCTGAGAGCGAAGCTCGTCTTCCCCACCGCCGGCCTGCCGGCGATGATTATCAGGTCGGAGGCGTGAAAACCGCCAGTGAGTTGGTCGAGATCGTGAAAACCAGACGGGAGCCCGACCAACTCTCCGCGATGCTCGTGCAGGTAGTCGAGCTCATCGAAGTAGCTGTCCAGAACGTCCTTCAACCGGACGAAATCTTGCGATATCCGGCGTTGCGAAACCTGAAACAGCTGTTGCTCCGCCTGGTCAAGGGCTTCGTCTATGTCCGTGGGAGCCTGATACCCGATCCGGGCTATCCCGCCGGCAGCGTCGATCAGCCGGCGCATGATGGCGCATCGTTCGACCACCCTGGCATAGTGCTCTACGTGAGCGGCGGTAGGGACGGCGTTTACAAGCGCCGCCAGGTATTCCTGGCCGCCGACCCTGTCTAGCTGCTCCAGCCGGCTCAGTTGATCCGAGATCGTGATGAAATCGCCCGGCTGTCCACGGTCGTATAAGTCCATTCGCGCGGCGAAAATCGCCTGATGGGCCGGGTCATAGAAGTCGATCGGCTTCAGGATGGTCGCAACATCGCCTATCGCGCTTGCGTCGATCAGGATCGCGCCTAGCACCGCACGTTCGGCTTCGACGCTGAACGGTGGACTCTTCTCAGTTGCTTCCATTACTCCTTCTCGGACGCTGATTTCTCTTCAACCGGCCGTGCACGCTCGCCGAATCGAGCCTGCAAATGCTGAAGAACAACACAAGCGGACCCGTTTTCCGACCGGCTCCGGCTGCGAACGATGAATCCGTTGCCCAAACGGCGCGGGGGCGAGCAATCTACTCCGGCTCGACCGTAACGGTCAGATCGGCGTTTAGCTCCGGGGCCAAGTGGATAGATACGTTATGCACGCCGACGGATCTGAGAGGATCATCCATCATGATCTTCCGGCGATCGATATTGATGCCGTGCGATTCCGCCAGCGCGCCGGCGATATCTGCGGCCGTGATCGAACCGAACAACCGGTGCTGTTCTCCCACCTTGGCCGTCATAGTGAGGTTAATTTCGGCAAGCCTCGCCGCAAAGTCGGCCGCTTCACCGCGTTCTCGCACCGCCTGCTTGCGACTCAATGATTCTTGCCGTTTTGCGTCGGCTAATGCCGCCGGAGTGGCCACTTTCGCCATCCCCTGCGGTATCAGGTAGTTTCGAGCGTACCCGTCCTTTACTTCCTTGATCTCGCTCGCCAGGCCCACGTTCTCGATGTCTTGGTTGAGGATAATTCTCATTTCGATAGCACCTCGTCTGCCATTTTATTCGCCGTCCCATTCGTCGCTGTTCGGGCAAGGATGTAATCTTAGCGCGATGAGATTATTATATGGTGAGCGCGGCGCCTGGGTGCAACACGCTTTGACTAGGTTGTGTCGAGGTTTCTAATAATTCGAACCGAATCAGGAATCCGGATTCATCTGACAACTGGAGACCCTACTTCGTCACTCCGGCGAAAGCCGGAGTCCAGGGGCACGGAAGGCACACACCGCGCTGGCTTTGGATTCCAACTTTCACGAGGATAGCGCAGTGGTGATTAGCGAGTTCCTTCTGGACTACGAATCGGGGCGTCGAAATGTCGACAGACCCCAGTTCAAGCACATGTTCCACTGCGGCTGGCCGGAACCCATGCGAGGCAGGAATTGGCGCTAGAGTTTGGCACGCCCGTCGTTCACACCTTGATAGAAGAGTTCGGCAGACTGCCCGGTATTGGGCCTCGGACAGCGCAGAGATTGACGTTCTTTCTCCTCCGCGCGCCGGTCGAGCAGTCCAACTCTTTGGCCAAGGCCATCGTCGAGATGAAAGCGAGCATCGTCTATTGCACTCGATGCTTCAATATCAGTGAGCAACCCCTCTGCCGCGTCTGCTCCAACCAGAGCCGCGACCGCGCAAAGATATGCGTTGTCGAGGACCCATTGGACGTGATCGCCCTGGAGAAGACCGGCAGCTACGATGGAACCTACCACGTTCTGCACGGCATCATCTCTCCGGTTGATGGGATTGGGCCGGAGGACCTGAATATCGACGACTTGGTAGCCCGGGTAGAGACGCAGCAGGTATCGGAGTTGGTCCTCGCTACCAACCCGAACCTGGAAGGCGAGGCGACTGCAATGTACATCAGCCGGCTGGTGTCCGGCCTGGGCATACGGGTCACCCGGCTGGCGAGGGGCCTGCCGGTGGGCGCCGATCTCGAGTACGCCGACGAAGTCACGCTTTCTCGGGCAATTGAAGGCCGGCGGGAGTTCTAGTACGCTGATGCGAGCTCACGTTTGCGCTATCTGGTTCACTCTAGCGATTGGATAGTCCACACACCGCGGCCGGGCGGGTGAACCGGCACGCGCGGACCTCACAAGTCCGATAGCTCGAAGTGAGCCATGCCTCCACAATTCATCGCATTGCCACTTATGTGCAGATTACGTATATAATTGAAAGCAGCGCAGTTAGTCATGGGAGAACTGGGGGCATCGCCCTCAGTTCTTTTCTAATTCCCCAAGGGCTTCTGAGCACCGTACGTGAGAAGGAAGGGACAGCCCTGATGCGTGAAAAACCGATCTACCTGACGCTTGAAGGTCGTGATGGGCTCACCGAGGAGCTCAATCACCTCCGCGACGTGCGGCGCCCGGAGGTGGCCGAGAACATACGAATAGCCAAAGAGTATACCGATTCCTTGGACAACGCGGAGTTCGATCAGGCCAAGAACGAACAGGCATTCGTCGAGGGCCGGATTCTGACCCTCGAAAACTTGTTGTCCCATGCGGTGATGATCGACCCAGAGCATGTCCGGCACGACGTTGTGTCGCTTGGCGTAAAGGTCGAAGCCGTCGATGAAGAGGGACAACGTTCTATCTACGCCATTGTCGGCTCCGCCGAGGCAAACCCGGTCCAGGGCAAAATCTCCAACGAATCGCCACTCGGCCAGGCATTGCTCGGCAAGCAAGTCGGCGACGTCGTCGAGTTTACCGCTCCGGCCGGCGTATTCCACTACACGATCGTGAACATCGAGTAGCGCCTCATTCTCGATGAACGACGCACCTACCCCGGCCCCAGTTCCAGCGGCGCGTGCCGGCGAAGAAGAATACGATAGGTTAGTCGCCCAGCGCGTCCAAAAGCTAGAGCAGCTCCGCGACCTGGGAATTGCTCCATACGGAGCACGTTACTCTCGCACCCACCTCTCCGGCGAAGCCCTCTCTGACTTCGAAAACCTCACCGACACCACCATCCGGCTCGCCGGCCGGATCCTCAGCAAGCGGGTCATGGGTAAGGCCAGCTTCGTCCACATATTGGACGATGCCGGCCGCATTCAGCTCTATTTCCGACGCGACCGCATCGGCGACCAGTCCTACCAGGTTTTCCGTGGATTGGTCGATATCGGCGACTTCATCGGCGTTGAAGGCAGGCTATTCCGCACCAGGACCGGCGAGGCGACCATCGAGGTTGAGCGGTGGGAGTTCTTAACCAAAGCGCTGCGTCCACTGCCGGAGAAGTGGCACGGCCTCACCGACGTCGAGTCCCGTTACCGACAGCGCCACCTCGACATCGTCAGCAACCAGGACGTAGCCGCAGTATTCCGTGTCCGCACCAAGGTCGTCTCAGCCGTCCGGCGATTCCTCGACGATCGCGGATTCACCGAGGTGGAGACGCCGGTCCTACAACCTCTCTACGGCGGCGCGTCCGCCAGGCCGTTCGTCACCCACCACAACGCCCTCGACCGCGAGCTGTACCTGAGAATCGCCACCGAGCTCTACCTGAAGCGGATGATAATCGCCGGATTTGAGAAGGTTTACGAAATCGGCCGCGTATTCCGCAACGAGGGTATATCGACCAAGCACAACCCCGAATACACCCTTTTGGAGACCTACGAGGCCTACGCCGACTACTCCGACGTGATGGAGATGGTCGAGCAAATGGTCTATTCGGTCGCAACCCACGTGCTCGGCAATCCAATTGTCGCAATCAAGGACAGGTCCATCGACCTCACGCCTCCGTGGTCCCGCAAGACACTGCGGGACGCCATAATGGAGGCCACCGGCATCGACTTCTACGCTCATCCCGATCAATCTAGCCTCTATGAGGCCGTCGCTCACTTGAAGTTGATTACGGTCAATCCGGCCAGCCCCCGAGGCAAGATCATCGATGAGCTGCTATCGAATTTCGTCGAGCCCAAACTTACCGATCCCACCTTCCTGACCGACTATCCGGTCGAGCTATCGCCGTTGGCCAAGCGAAAGGCTGATAACGTCGACCTCGTCGAGCGTTTCGAGGCGTTCATCGGCGGCGTCGAGATCGCCAACGCATTCAGCGAGCTCAACGATCCTTACGACCAGCGCGAGCGCTTCGCTCAACAGTCCCTGGACCGAGCCGCCGGCGACGACGAGGCCCAACCCCTCGACGAAGAGTTCATCCGCGCCCTGGAGCACGGCATGCCGCCCACCGGCGGATTGGGAATAGGAATCGACCGGCTCACAATGCTCATCACCAACCAGTCCTCGATCCGCGAAGTGATACTCTTCCCCACGCTTCGCACCCGCACCTAGCCGCCGACCCCGGCACCCCATTCGTCATTCCGGCGAAGGCCGGAATCCAGAGGGGTGGGGAGGGGTAAACCCACCAGATGATGGAAAAAACCGACCCGTCAACCCATTTTCATCCTCTTATGCGGCCTTCGCAAGGCCATGGTGATTCCCGCGATCAAAAGCATGCCCCGTACCCCGATACGGGGTGGGAATCCAGGGGAGGTGCGGCCGGCGCGCCCGTGCCACATTGAGTCGCTATGGGCAGTTCCGCCACAACCCACCGTCCTTGTTCGATCACAATTTGCAAACCCGCAGGACAAATTACGCTCAAATCTGAACAGTTACTGTTGGCCAAGTTGCTCTTGGCAGGATTCTGGCCGTTCTCCCCTTAAATTCATCATACGTGAGCCTAGGTTCGGACAAGGGCCGGCCCAACTCGCTCCATCCGGCGTTCTCATCGAGTGCCGCTGGCGCTGTAGGGGCGATTCGCGAATCGCTTTGGGCGAAGAATCGAATACCCCTCGCCGGCCCCACATCGCCTCGTGAGGGATCGCTCCGACAAAGGCAAATACGCAAAACCAATTTCCAGTAATATATGACTCAGATTTTTGCCGACTATCGTAGGAGCAAAATTAAGAATGAAGCTAACCGAACAACAGTTGAGCCACTTCGACACATTCGGATTCGTCGTTTTCCGGCAACTTCTCACACCTAGCGAGATCGAGCAATTCAGCAAGGAGTTCGACGCCGGCCTCGACTCATGGCTGCCGGCCGGCTCCAAGCATGACCGCAGCGCCCGGCACTACGCCACCCTGATGGATTCGATCACGCCATTCGCCGCATCGCTTCTCGACGATCCCCGCTTCGCCGATGCCGCGGAGCAATTCATGGGCGCCGACAGCATAGGGATCGCCGCGGATGGAAACTACTACGTCGGCGACACCCAGTGGCATCCCGACGGCCACCGACTCAGAGAGGATGGGACGCCAGTCGACTATTCCGGTGTGAAGTTCACCATCTACCTCGAACCCCAGGATGCGACAAACGGCGCGCTTCGCGTCATCCCCGGCTCCCACAAGGATCCGTACTATAGCGCGTTGTACTCTAGGCTGATGGAGGACCCCAGCAGTGGCCGTACGCGAGTCAATCCGGTCGATGTGTTCGCCGCGTCCGGCGCCGACCTTCCCGCGTTTGCTTTCGATTCGCAGCCCGGTGACGTCCTGGCTTTTCGTACGTCGTTGTGGCACGCCGCATTTGGTGGCGGAAACCACCGCAGGATGGCAACTTTCGTCTACTACGATGATCCACAGACCACCGAAGCGGAAGCCGAGATAAAGAGAATCATGACCGGCAACCACACGCTATACTCATCGCAAGGCCACCGGATGTACACTGACTTCTATCGTTCGAACCCAGACCCTCGACACCAGAGATGGGTCCGCCGGCTCGACGAGCTCGGAGTGCTGGAGACGCCCGGAGTCGCTTGATTGTGTGTTGAGCAATAGGTGCGGGTCATCGGTGTCGTGCGCGTACGTGCGAAGAGCCATAAGCCAACTGAAGTCTACCGTAGGCCAAAACCCAGATATTTGCCGCGAATTCAGGAGGATGCAAGGTGAAACTCACAGACCAACAGATGAACCATTTCAAGTCCTTTGGTTTCCTCACGTTCCGACAGTACCTTACCCCCGACGAACTCAAGACATACTCCGACGAGTTCGACGCCGCGCTTGAGGCCCGCCGGCTGCAATTGGGAGGGAATGTAAAGAGAGTCTGGACGACCCTTATGGACGCCAATACGCCCTTCATCGCTTCATTGATCGACGATCCGCGTTTTGCCGACGTTGCAAAACAGGTACTCGGTGGAGATCCGATTGGCATCGTCACCGATGGAAACTACTATGTCGGCGATACCGGGTGGCATCCTGACACGGGTACCTGCGAGTACCGAGCCGCAAAGTTCGTGATATACCTCGACGAGCTCGACGCGTCGAATGGCGCGTTGAGAGTCATACCCGGCTCCCATAGAGACCCTTTGTACTCCCAGCTTCAAGAACTCCTCTGGAATCGATCTGATCGCGGGAGGATGAGTGACCTCTCCTCCACGTTGGGGATCCGACCGGACGAGGTCCCAGCGTTCTCGTTCGTCTCAGAGCCCGGCGATGCTTTGATGTTCAACAACGCAATCTGGCACGCGGCCTTTGGCGGCGGCGACCGGCGCAGGATGGGCACAGTCATCTATTACGAGAACCCCCAGACCCCGGAGAGCGTCGCCAACACTCAACTCGTCATGGGCAGCAACCACGGGCGGCAGGCCAGAGATTGGGGAGAGCAATTCTACCCGGAATACTGGCGCTCGACGGACGACCCGCGCCACAAACGTTGGGTCCGGCGGCTTGACGAGCTGGAAATCCTCGAGACTCCGTTGGCCCAGTCCTGATGCCAGAAACGTTCGACATTGTCGGGCTGAAAGCCCAGCTCGACGAATACGGCTTTGTCAAGATCCCGAACGTCATTTCGGCGACCGACGCCAATCTCATGGCCGAGCGAGTAGTGGATCTCATGAGCCGGCAGCCGGATTCCGGCGAGCTCGACTGCCATCTCCCTTCGCTGCTCGAGCACGTAATGGACACGAAAGAGTCTGACCTGTTCTTTTCCGCCGTCACCATCCCAGTCTACTTGGAGCTCGCCCGCCTCGCCGTTGGTGAGGGATTCCAGAGCGCCGGCGAAGCCATGCGCTGGACCAAACCAGGATGGGGCGGCCAACCTCTCCACGCCGACGGGCCGGCCGGCATATTTGCCAGGTCCGGCCATCCCGCCCCGGGGCAGTGGCCGGTCATAAACAGTCTGCTGATGCTCAGCGAGTTCACCCGCGAAAACGGTGGCACGCTCCTCATGCCCTTCAGCCATCACTCGCGGCTACTACCCCGAAAGGGCGTCAAGTATAGTCACCTGGTCGCCGCCGAAGGAGACCCCGGCACGATCGTGATCTTCATCGGCTCGATCTGGCACGCCGGCGGCGCCAATACCACCAAGGACCAGCATCGGATCGGCGTGTCGATCGCCTATCACGCAGCCTGGCTCGAACATGGGACGGGTGGCGGCCACTGGCCGTCAATGAAACGCAGCGTGCGCGACAGATTGCCGCCGCGGATCCAGGAGATGAATCGCCGGGTCGTCGAGGAGTAAGCCAAGGGTCGAAGGAGAAATGTAGGGCCTGGGGCTTGTCCCCAGCCAGGGGAGGGGTGGCGGGCACAGACGACACCTGAACCTTTCCATCGACCAATGCACCCAATCTTCATACCTTGGTGTGCCGGCACCTGCCGAGGGTCAACGGAGAAATGTAGCGCTGGGGCTTGTCACCAGCCAGGGGAGGGGTGGCGGGCACAGACGACACCTGAACCTTTCCATCGACCAATGCACCCAATCTTCATACCTTGGTGTGCCGGCACCTGCCGAGGGTCAACGGAGAAATGTAGCGCTGGGGCTTGTCACCAGCCAGGGGAGGGGTGGCGGGCACAGACGACACCTGAACCTTTCCATCGACCAATGCACCCAATCTTCATACCTTGGTGTGCCGGCACCTGCCGAGGGTCAACGGAGAAATGTAGCGCTGGGGCTTGTCACCAGCCAGGGGAGGGGTGGCGGGCACAGACGACACCTGAACCTTTCCATCGACCAATGCACCCAATCTTCATACCTTGACGTGCCGGCACCAGCCGAGGGTCAAAGAGGAAATGTAGGGCTGGGGCTTGTCCCCCGCTGGGGTCGGGCCTGGGCAGGTACAGACTGGGCACATAGGTAACAGAAAAACCGAGCACATGGGTAACAAAGTGGTACAAGATCGGAACAACCGATCATTGGAGGCCAGATGTTGCCCTGGAAAGATACGAGTCGAGAGCAAGAGCAAATCCGTTTCATACTACGATGGAAAGGGGGAGAAGACACTTTCACAGAGCTGTGTCGTCAATTCAGTATTAGTCGCAAGACAGGGTATAAGCGGGTGGAGCGCTTCAAGCTGTGGGGATTGGGGGGATTGGGAGATCGAAGTCGAGCACCGCACACTCATCCCAACTCCACGCCACAGCCAGTGATAGAGAGGCTGATCAGGGCCAAAGGAGAGCACCCAACCTGGGGTCCTAAGAAGCTGGTTGCCTGGCTGGGTCGTGTGGAGCCTTGGATGAATTGGCCGGCGTCGAGCACGGCAGGACAGATACTGGACCGTGCCGGGCTGGTGGGTCGACGCAAGCGCCGTAGGCACACAGCGCCTTGGAGTGAGCCCTTCGCAGCAGCTGAGAGGCCGAACGACGTATGGTCGATCGATTTCAAGGGTTGGTTTCGGACGGAAGATGGGGTCAGGATAGACCCATTGACTATCCAGGACGGCTTTAGCCGTTGTTTGCTGGTATGCCAAGGGCTGAAGAGACCTAGAGGCTCTGAGGTGCGTGCAGTGTGTGAGCGCGCATTCAGGGAGTACGGACTGCCCAGGGTGATGCGCTCTGACAACGGTGTGCCCTTTGCCAGTGTGGCAGTCGGTGGGTTGAGTTCGCTGTCGGTGTGGTGGATCAAGCTGGGCATATTACCTGAGCGTATAGAGCCGGCACATCCTGAGCAGAACGGCCGGCTGGAGCGATTGCACCGCACTCTCAAGGCTGAGACGGCAACTCCACCCAGAAGTAGCATACGCACTCAGCAGAGAGCGTTCGACGAGTTCCGGCGGGTCTATAATGAGCACAGACCACACGAGGCTCTGGGACAACGCCCACCGGCACTGCTCTACGCACCGTCTCTGCGTTCTTATCCGGCGGAGGTGAGATCACCTGAGTACGAGGCTGATGTGACGATACGGAGGGTACGCGGCAATGGAGGGATCAAGTGGAGAGGCGAGACCATCTATCTGAGTGAAGCGCTGAGGGGTGAACCAGTAGGGCTGAGGCCCAGCGATGATCGGCATTGGAGCATCCAGTTCGGTCCACTCATCATCGGGCTCTTGGACGATCACGCCAAACGAGTTGTGTATACCCCTACAAAAGTGTTACCTATGTGCTCGGTCTAAGTGTCACCCATGTGCCCAGTCGTACAAGCACTGGCGACACCTGAACCCTTCCATCGACCAATGCACCCAATCTTCATACCTTGGTGTGCCGGCACCTGCCGAGGGTCAAAGGAGAAATGTAGGGCTGGGGCTTGTCCCCAGCCAGGGGAGGGGTGGCGGGCACAGACGACACCGGAACCCTTCCATCAACCCATGCACCCAATCTTCATACCTTGGCGTGCCGGCACCAGCCGAGGGTCGAAGGAGAATTGTAGCGCTGGGGCTCGCCCCCAGCCAGGGGAGGGGTGGCGGGCACAGACGACACCGGAACCCTTCCATCAACCCATGCACCCAATCTTCATACCTTGGCGTGCCGGCACCTGCCGAGGGTCGAAGGAGAAATGTAGGGCTGGGGCTTGTCCCCAGCCAGGGGAGGGGTGGCGGGCACAGACGACACCGGAACCCTTCCATCAACCCATGCACCCAATTTTCGTGCCTCAGCCGGCCGGCATACGCCCGGGCCACCTTATTGACACTACACCTTCGCCGTGATCAACCCTGGGTCGGCGATATGGAATTGTTCGTTCAGAACATTTCCGGCGGAGTGTAGTCGCGGCCTTCGATCGCGGCCCGAGCGAAGTCTCGGTACAGGATCGTCTCGGTCGTATTCTCGCTGCGGTTCGCGTCGAATGGACTCATGTACACGTACTCGATGGCGAAGTAGCCGGGATAGCCAACCTCTTGCATCCGCTCGATGACCCGGCGGAAGTCTACCTTGTTGTCTAGGAATGAAGTCTGCAATTCACCCTCAGCCGATCCTCTGCAGTGAAAGTGCCGTGAGTGCTCGATCAGCGGCTCCACTTCTGAATCAGGGATGCCGGCATAGGTGAAGTGGCCATAGTCCAGCGTTAACTTCAATCCCGGCGTCCGGTCCACAAGCTGCATCAGCTTGTCCGGCGTGTCCACGATCGATCCTATGTGGCCCTCGACCGAGAGCTCGATTCCGTGCTTGCCGGCCTCGTCGACGCGCCATTGGAGTTCCTCCGTAGAACGCGACATCGCATCGTCCCATGACTGTCCGTCGAATGGAACGCCGGGCAAAGTGCTGATGCCGTTTGCTTCAAGACGTCGCGCCATCTCGAGCATGTCTAGAAATAGCGCCCGTGAGTCCTCCTTCTGCTTGGGATCGGGATTGTTCATCGCCATCACTTGGACGTCAGTCCAGGCCTGGAAGTAGAAGTCCGCCAGTTCGACCTCCGCGCGGTCCAATCGCTCCTTCAGGACGCCGGCCCACATCGGTATGTCCTCCCGGACGACCTCCGGCCGAATGTGCGACCGATTGCCAAAAAGACCGAGATCGACACCCTCGATCTCTAGAATGCGAATCAGTTCTATAACCCTCTCATGGGGAAGCAACGGCCAAGTAAAGTCCGCACACGCCAGCTTCATGTCCCAAGCACCTCCTTGAATCATTGAATCAACATTGTAACACCGGCCCACTCCAGCGCAGCCTCGACTCACGGCCAGTAACTGTTCAGACTTAGGGGAACCAGTGTTGTGACCCTCATTGGCACTAAGGTAGATTCCCGCTACTCACCACGACATTGCCGCCGCCCACTACGTCATTCGTACGAAAGCATGTCCCGGACTCCGATCCGGGATGTGCCTACGCCGCTTTCGAGCGCGCCGTTGAACCCCTCCATTCCGCGATCTCGTCATTCCGGCCCCCCAATTCGTCATTCCCGCGAAGGCGCGAATCCAGAGGGGGTGGGGAGAGGGGATTGTAGCGCGGGGGCTTGTCCCCCGCTGGGGTCGGGGTGGGGCGTGGCAGAATCCACCGTGCCAACTCGCCATACCAAATCACAACTCCGGGTTTTCACGCCTTGGTGTGCCGGCGCCAGCCGGGATGAGCGATTGCTATGAAAGCATGTCCCGGACTCCGATCCGAGATGTCCCCTCCAATCAACCTCGATGCCGGCTCTACACCGGCGAAACCTGCCGAATTGTAGACCGATGGCCGATGGCGGAATGAGAAAATGTAGCGCGGTCGAAGACTTCGCGAGGCGAGGGGCTTGTCCCCCGCTGGGGTCGGGGTGGGGCGTGGCAGAATCCACCGTGCCAACTCGCCATACCAAATCACAACTCCGGGTTTTCACGCCTTGGTGTGCCGGCGCCAGCCGGGATGAGCGATTGCTATGAAAGCATGTCCCGGACTCCGATCCGAGATGTCCCCTCCAATCAACCTCGATGCCGGCTCTACACCGGCGAAACCTGCCGAATTGTAGACCGATGGCCGATGGCGGAATGAGAAAATGTAGCGCGGTCGAAGACTTCGCGAGGCGAGGGGCTTGTCCCCCGCTGGGGTTGGGAGTGGGGCGTAGCAGAATCCACCGTGCCAACTCGCCATACCAAATCACAACTCCGGGTTTTCACGCCTTGGTGTGCCGGCGCCAGCCGGGATGAGCGATTGCTATGAAAGCATGTCCCGGACTCCGATCCGAGATGTCCCCTCCAATCAACCTCGATGCCGGCTCTACACCGGCGAAACCTGCCGAATTGTAGACCGATGGCCGATGGCGGAATGAGAAAATGTAGCGCGGTCGAAGACTTCGCGAGGCGAGGGGCTTGTCCCCCGCTGGGGTTGGGAGTGGGGCGTAGCAGAATCCGCCGCGCCAATTCGCTGTACCAAGCCACAACTCCGGCTTTTCATACCGTCGTGTGCCGGCGCCAGCCGGCATGAGCGATTGCTATGAAAGCATGTCCCGAACTCCGATCCGGGATGGATGAGTCCCCCAACTTCCGCTAACTCGCGTTGCCAATCTTCATCCTCTTATGCGGCCTTCGCAAGGCCATGGTGATTCCTGCGAAAGCCTGCCCCGTACTCCGATACGGGGGCAGGAATCCAGAGGGGAGGGGGAAGGCAAGACCACCGCCAACCTTTGCCTGACAACGGATGTTACAGAATCAAAAACCCCTGGATCACACCAGACGAGTTGTGCATACCCCTACGAAAGTGTTACCTATGTGCCCAGTTTAAGTGTTACCCATCTCCCCGGTCGTACAGTGACGACCAATGCGCGAATCCAGCGGGAGGCGTAGGCGCCGACAAACAGCAATCGATATACCACCAACTACCTCCAAAACAAAACGTGTCGCGTTGGGGTACCTGCTCCGTATGGGCATAATATCCCACCAATGAGGGTCTGCCACAGACGAGGACGTCTGATCGAGGAAAACTAGGAAAGGGTTGCAAGGGCGATCCGCCTCAGGCGGATGCCGGGGGATGTGGGGGTGTCCCCCACAACAAAGATCCCCCTTCTCCTGGCCAGGAGAAGGGGGCCAGGTCGAAGACTACGCAAGGCGAGGGGATGAGGTCGACCAGCGCGCGGATTTGGCATCGGTAGGTTGGAAATCGCCCCTTGACTGCCTACTAAGGACCCGAATGGCGACTCGACCATTCCAGTTCACGGGGATGGAGGAGAGACATACACCCAAATCTGAACTGTTACGCATCAAGAGATTTACTTACATAGAGGCCCTATGTATAATACTTCTATGTATAACGTGATTGTCACGGGCGCCGATTCCGGCGCAGTGCTGGACGAAACGCGATGAACGTCAGCAAGGATCTGGTTGCGGCCTCTGCCACGCCCCTCGTACTGGCCATACTCGCCGAAGGCGATAGCTACGGCTACGCCATCCTTAAGCGTGTGAGCGAGCTGTCCGGCGGCCAATTGCAGTGGGCGGACGGCATGCTTTATCCGATGCTGCATCGACTGGAGCGGCTTGGCTATGTCGCCGCGAGTTGGCGGATCTCGGAGAACGGCCGCAGGCGCAAATACTATCGCATAACCAGAGACGGACTTGCACACTTGGCGATCCAACGCCGGCAATGGCAAATCGTGGATGCTACGCTGCGCGGCATTTGGTTGAAGATGTCGCCCGTCGCGATTCAAGCATAGATTACGCGAAGACGGGAGAAGTTGAAAAGCAATATGCCTGACGACTATTCACTCGAAAACCAGATCGCCTTGTGGCGTGATTACCTTCGCCGGCGCCAAGCTATACATGCTCCCGACGTGGAGGAGCTGGAAAGTCACCTCCGCGATCAGATTACGGCTCTTGTGGACGCCGGCCTGGCAGCCGACGAAGCCTTCTTGGTCGCCGTCAAGCGGATGGGCAACCTCGACGCCGTATCTCGTGAGTTCGCCCGTGAGCATTCCGAGCGGTTGTGGAAACAGCTCGTCGTCGCGCCTGATGCCGCGGACGAACCTGGCCTTACGGTCCATTCAGAGACCATCGTCGTCGCCGGCTTGGCGGTTGCCGCGGCGCTGGCGGTAAAGGCTCCTGAGCTTTTCGGCTACCATCTCGCCGGCGGAGCCTCAGACATGGAGTTTTATGGCCGCAATCTCAGCCTCTTTGTGCTGCCTCTGCTCGCCGGGTACTTCGCCTGGAAGCGCGGACTCTTGTCGCCCGGCTACCTTTGGCTTTTGCTGCCATTCGTCGCGGCAGCTGTCTTCGCAAACGTCTTCCCGTTCGCGCCCAACAGCCACACCTTGGGGCTGGCGGTGCTGCACTTGCCAATCGCGCTGTGGCTGGTCGTGGGCATCGTCTACGCCGGAGGCGACTGGCGCCCCGGCGAAGGGCGCATGGACTTCATACGGTTCTCCGGCGAATTCTTCATCTACTACGTGCTCATCGCTCTCGGCGGCGGCGTATTCATGATGTTCACTGGCTTCATGTTCTCCGCCATCGACCTGAACGTCGGTGGCCTGATAGAGCATTGGTTGTTGCCGTGCGGGGCCATGGGCGCCGTCATAGTAAGTGCTTGGCTGGTCGAGGCGAAGCAGAGCGTCATCGAGAACATTGTTCCGGTACTCACACGATTGTTCACACCGCTTTTCGCCGTCTTACTGCTGGCCTTCTTGGTAGCCATGGTGTGGACCGGCAGCGGCATCGACGTAGAGCGGGAGGTGCTGATTGGCTTCGACCTACTGCTGGTGGTCGTCTTGGGTCTGCTTCTCTACTCGATTTCGGCGCGCGACCCGCAGGCGCCGCCAAATGGCTTCGATAAGCTGCAGTTGCTGCTCGTGGTTTGCGCCCTGATAGTCGACGCCGTGGCGCTGGCGGCGATCTCGGCACGCATTTCCGAGTTCGGGTTCACCCCGAACAAGGTGGCGGCTCTGGGCGAGAACATCATCCTTCTCGTTAATCTAGCCTGGTCGGCATGGCTGTACACGCGATTCCTGCGCAACCGAGTCTCGTTCTCCACCCTCGAGCGATGGCAGACAACCTACCTACCGGTTTATGGCGTATGGGCGGGATTCGTCGTCATCGTGTTCCCTCCGCTGTTCGGCTACGCTTAAGGGCATGCCTCGAGAGGCGCGTCGCCGCCGATATCGTTCCATATCTAAGGACCAGGAATCCGTCTATCCATCGACCAATCAAGGTGACACTTGGACCATATTGGAACGAGCGCTCGGATTCCATTGGAGTCGGCTCCAGAACCAAGTTCGCGCTCCAGCTAGTTGTCTCCAGGGCTCGCGTTTACACACGGCCTCGGGTCTCTTTGGCCCAACGCCACCAGCAAAGTGCGAGATCGTTGCCGCTGCCACCCTGTCGAGAGAGCCGGTTGAGGAGATTGCACCGTTTGGTCGGCTCGTAGCGTACCGCGCAAAAGAGTGATGCCTTTGCTCCGATGCTCATTCGCAGTCATCAAATACGTCATCGATTGATGCATGATATTATGCTCATGGCGGCAGGAAATGGAGGACTTACGTGAGAACCACCGTGAACATAGACGACCATTTGTTGGAACAGGCCCACCGCCTGACCGGCATCAGCCAGAGAACCGCTCTCGTGCGGGAAGGTCTACGTTCCCTGATCGAACGGGAAAGCGCTCGAAGGCTTGCGAGCCTCGGCGGAAGCGAGCCCCATCTACGGCCTGTTCGGCGCCGCAATGTTGACACGTCTTGGTCCTAGTAGACACGTCGGTCTGGATCGATTATCTGCGCTCCGAGAAACCGCACCTCGTGTACCTGTTGAACGAAAGCCAGGTCTTGGTTCACCCGTTAGTTATTGGG
Source organism: Chloroflexota bacterium (assembly GCA_965220775.1). Classification (GTDB taxonomy): domain Bacteria; phylum Chloroflexota; class UBA6077; order FW602-bin22; family JBCLEL01. Next base: position 1,123,714 of record OZ244845.1, on the reverse strand, counting down.
AAACTCGCATTGGGCAACCTGCGCAATCGTGAGGAGGTGCTCAGTCTACTCGGCGGATTACCTGTAACCCCCGTGGCCACCGAAGAAGAGGTGCTCTTGTTCGTCGAACGACACCGATTGATGGGACGCGGTATTGGCTACGTTGACGCCCATCTGCTGGCAGGCGTGACGTTGGCGGAATCGGCCCTCCTATGGACAGGCGATCGACGGCTCTTGGACGTAGCTGCCGGGTTGAATCTCGCCTATCAACCACCCGCAATGAAATAAGTGATCCACCAGGCGAAGCGGAAATCCAAGAGGTAGGAGACACAAGACTTCCCTACCAACGCGGAAACCCGGCGAACCGGAAACCACCAAGACCCCAGGGCTTTTCAATTCTTTAATGTTTAGGATTTCTAGAGTATTTTCCTAGGCCAACAAGCAGTTGATCGAAAAAGTCAACCTACAAAGCCCATTTCGAGAGCCCGCAAACCGCATGTCGTCATTCGTACGAAAATGCGCCTACGCCGCTTTCGAGCGCGCCGTTGAACCCCTCCATTCCGCGATCTCGTCATTCCGGCCCCTCAATTCGTCATTCCCGCGATCGTAGGCTTGCCCCGTACTCCGATACGGGGCGGGAATCCAGAGGGGAGGTGCGGGTTGTGGCAATGACGCTAGAACTCTCCCACCAACCAATGCACCCTAATTTTCATACCTTGGTGCGCCGGCAACAGCCGGCATGAGCGATTCGTACGAAAATGAATGCCACCGGCCCCCGCTTCGTCATTCTCGCGGAAGCGGGAATCCAGAGGGGAAGGGTGGCACCAACCACACCCAAACACCTCCAACGACCAAGTCTCATTTTTATACCTTGGTGTGCCGGCAACAGCCGGCATGTGCGATTGGTACGAAAGCATGTCCCGAACTCCGATCCGGGATGTGCCCTCCAATCAACCTCGATGCCGGCTCTCCACCGGCGAAACCTGCCGAATTGTAGACCGATGGCCGATGGCGGAATGAGAAAATGTAGCGCGGTCGAAGACTACGCGAGGCGAGGGGCTTGTCCCCCGCTGGGGTCGGGGTGGGGCCTGGCAGAATCCGCAGTGCCAATTCACTGTACCAAACCACGACTCCGGGTTTTCATACCTTGGTGTGCCGGCTGCCGGCATGTGCGATTGGTACGAAAGCACATCCCGGACTCCGATCCGGGATGTGCCCTCCAATCAACCTCGATGCCGGCTCTCCACCGGCGAATCCCGCCGAGTCGTAGACCGACGGCCGATGGCGGAATCAGAAAATGTAGTGCGGTCGAAGACTTCGCGAGGCGAGGGGCTTGTCCCCCGCTGGGGTCGGAGTGGGGCGTGGCAGAATCCGCCGTGCCAACTCGCCATACCAAATCACAACTCCGGGTTTTCATACCTTGGTGTGCCGGCGCCAGCCGGCATGGGCGATTGGTACGAAAGCATGTCCCGCACTACGATCCGGGATGTGCCCTCCAATCAACCTCGATGCCGGCTCTCCACCGGCGAATCCCGCCGAGTCGTAGACCGACGGTCGATGCCGGAACGAGAAAATGTAGTGCGGTCGAAGACTACGCGAGGCGAGGGGCTTGTCCCCCGCTGGCGTCGGAGTGGGGCGCGGCAGAATCCGCCGTGCCAACTCGCCATACCAAATCACAACTCCGGGTTTTCACACCTTGGTGTGCCGGCGCCAGCCGGCATGGGCGATTGGTACGAAAGCATGTCCCGCACTACGATCCGGGATGTGCCCTCCAATCAAACTCGATGCCGGCGCTCCACCGGCGAATCCTGCCGAATTGTAGACTGATGGTCGATGGCGGAATGAGAAAATGTAGCGCGGTCGAAGACTTCGCGAGGCGAGGGGCTTGTCCACCGCTGGGGTCGGGGTGGGGCATAGCAGAATCCGCCGTGCCAATTCGCTGTACCAAGCCACAACTCCGGCTTTTCATAACTTGGTGTGCCGGCGCCAGCCGGCATGGGCGATTGGTACGAAAGCATGTCCCGGACCACGATCCGGGATAGGCTCCCGCCGCCCACCTCGTCATTCCAGCGATCAAAAGCACGCCCCGTACCCCGATACGGCGCTGGAATCCAGAAGGGGAGGGGAGGCAAGACCACCACCAACCTTTGGTGACAACGAGAATTAGAGAATAGAAAAGCCCCGCCAAGACCCAGGCTCGAGGCCGAACTCAGAGCAAGGTGTGTTAGAATAAACACAGAACTTATGTTCCTATCAAGGGCGGCCAATCAAATGAACCCTCATCTGGGGCCATCGAACGACAAGCGAGGAATCCTGTGTGCTAGGTCAGCATACTCGGTGACTCGGCCGGATTTGCTGTACGCCCACCCTACGCCTGCGACCGAACGGGCTTCGTTTTGCGGGTCGCTGCCGATGGCACCAGTATCAGGTCAGGCCGCAGGATAGAGCGATAGCTCTCTACAACCTAGTTTTTGCAAAACAAATCCTCCCGCAAAACGCGAGGTGGAGCGACAGCCGAAAAAAAGGCGAATTTGCAAAACAAACGCCCCCCGCCCGTGCGTTGATGGCTCCGACCTCGGTCGAGGTAAGTGTTCAGACTTAGGGGTACCTGCTCCGTATGGGCGTCATAGCGCGCCAATGAGGATCTACCACAGACAAGGACGTCTGATCAGGGAAAGCAGGAAAGGGTTGCAAGGGCGAAGTCCTTGCCGGGGGATGTGGGGGTGCCCCCCACAACAAAGATCCCCCTCCTCCTGCCCAGGAAAAGGGGGCCAGGGGGATGAGGTCGAGCAGCTCGTGGATTTGGCATCGATAGGTTGGAAATCACCGCTTGAGCGCCGACTGAGGTCCCGAATGGCGACTCGGCCTCTCCAGTTCACCGGCATGGAGGAGAGACATACACCCAAATCTGAACTGTTACCGGCCGAGGTTTAGCTTTGACGCTGCGAACTCTGTGGTCGTACAATCTCGCCGGAGAGGTGGCCGAGTGGTTTAAGGCAGCTGTCTTGAAAACAGCCAGGTGATGAGCCTCGGGGGTTCGAATCCCTCCCTCTCCGCCACGTTATGCTTGGCCGGCCCACAAGCGGATTATCTCCTCAGTCGTCGCCGTTGGCGCGCTGCCACCCATCCACTCCAACGCGATATCATGCCGGCCTCCGCCGGCTTCGGCGACGGCGTCTGTCACCAGCACCGGGTAGTAGCCGTGGGTACGCGCATCGATCCAGGTAGCGAATACGCAACCCGACGTGGCGATACCAGTAATGATGACGCTGCTTATGCGGCGCGCGCCGAGATTTGAGTCCAGAGGCGTGTCGCAGAACGCGCTACCCCTTGATTTGAGAATCACAAGATCGCCGGCCTGCGGCGTAAGCTCGTCGATAGTCTGTGCTTCCCAGCTATCCTCTTGCATCAACCTGATCGACGACTGGTCTCGGTGCGGCCATAGCTCAGGTCCATCCAACAGGCTGACGCCGCCACGGTTGCGATGGATGAACTCCGCGTACGCGACCAATACCCCAGCGCGCCGTCCGGCATCTAGGAGTCTTTGGATGTTAGGGATGATTGCCCGAACTGGCGCGACCCTAGGCCCCATATGGCCTCGTTCCGATACATTATCATTCTGCATGTCTATGCACATAAGAGCCGTCTGCTTGGGATCGACAAGCTCGTCAAGCGTGGTAAGTACTTCTATCCCTTCGATAACTTTCATCGGATTTTCTCCTGTGCTTGCTGCAGGCGACGAGGATGAGTCATGGCACAAAGCCCCAGTGCCTTTCCGGTTGAGGAGAGAAACATACGTATGCCTATTGGCTCAGCGAAACGGTCGGCGCCACTCGACCCTGGCTTCATCACAGTGCAACGACGAGCCAATTCTAGCACCCAGATGCTCCAGACCGACGAGCAAAACATCCAGGCATGAATAGAGGCGTACTGGCCAAGCGATTCCCGCGATTGCATCTTGGGCCAAATCCCTTACTAGCCCGATGAGTTGGGTAGTACCATGCGCCCAAAGGAGCACACTACCAGCAGCATCTTTAGGGGTTAGGAGCAATTGTACGCCGGCGTCCTGAGATGGGAGTCGGGCGCTAATTCAGGAGGAGAGATTCACGCATGTCAATCAAGAAAACATTGTACGGCGCAAACTTTGATCTGGAATTTGACCTTGATCCCGCCGTCGGGCAATGGAGCTTAGTTGAAGGCGATGAAGGATCGGCTCGCGTTACTTACGAAGGTTCCGGCTACATCCTCGAACTCGAGGAAAAGCGAGAATCCGATTACGTTGCTGTGGTCTTCAATCTTCGACGCGGGGACGGGCAACACTTCACGATCGAACGCTACACTTTGAGCGCCCGCAGCAACATAGGCGATCTGCACAGGATTTGGATGCCGCACCTCACCGAGAGACACATCGCCTTCCTATACATGCAAAGACAACTTCCGATGGAAACGCTATCACCGACCAGGCGATACCCACTGGTAGACACTCGCTCCTGCGCCGACGCAAGGTCCCCGGTCATCTTAGGCTTGGACAGAGCAGGAACAGTTACGTTCGGCGTCGGACTCATCGATCAGCGCATAGAGACCCTGATGACGGAGAGAATAGCTACTCATTACACCATGCCGGATCTGGACAGAGGAGAGATGGTCTACGAGTTCACGAGGCCAACCGATGACTTCGTACTTGGCCCCCTGACAGAGCATCGGGACGGCTTCTTTGTCTCGAACGGCGCGTCTTGGTTTCAGACTATGCACGACTACCGCGGCGTTCACGACGAGGTCATGAATCGGCCGGTCGAGCCCAGTCCCGATCCCTGCTGGGAACCAGTTTGGGTGCCTTGGATCTCCCCGCCGGGAGAGTGGGCAACTGGACGCATCGAGGATGTGGACGATGAGTTGCTGCTGAAAGGTGCGGAAATTGCCGTCGACCTCGGTCTAACCAACATTCTGAACTCCGGCAGCTATTGCTTCGATTCGCAGCATCCCGGTTGGGCCTATCCCGTGCAGTGCGGAGACTACGCAGCCGATCCAGCCAAGTTTCCGGATTTCCCCGGCACTGTACGCACGCTCCACGAAATGGGTATGACCGTCTGCCTGTGGATAGATCCCTTCGTAGCCGGGATCGAGAGTAAGGTAAGAGCGAACGTCGCGCACCTCATGATCCCGGAAACGGATTTCTTTTGTCCCCGTAATCCCGACGCTCGGGCGCATATGGCGGAGCTGATGGCCAGAGTGTTGAGGGATTACGATGCGGATGGCTACACGGTGGACTGCGGCGGCAACTTGCCATTGATCCAGTGCACCGCGGACCACGAACATGACGTCTCCTCGATCGGAATCGCCCTCGACCGCAGCTACGCGCAAATGAAGAAGGCTATGGACCAGCCGAAGCCAGAAGCAGTCATCGAATTCAGCCACACCTACTCAAACATAAACTGCCTGAATTACGCTACCGCCTTCAGGGCCACTGACTCGGGAGATACAGGAGATTACGAGCTCGATCGCCGGCTCTGTGTGTTGCTGAGGTCGTTCGTCCCGTCAGGGAAGGCGGTCCATTTTGACCCCATTTGGTGGCGCCTGGATGAGGATGACAACACCGTCGCGAAGATGCTGTCGACTGCGATCATATCCGCTGTTCCACAAATTGCGGCAGATGTGGTAAACCTCTCCGAATCACATCGCGACTTGATCAGGCGATGGATTGAGTTTTACCACGAACACAAGCAAGACTTCAGATACGGTCAGATGACGCCGATTCAGAACGACCTCCAGTTCTCAACCATTCTGATCAGCAGTCCGAGCAAAGCGTTCGTATCATACGGCAACTATCCTGCGCTGAGAGTGCCATTACCGGAAGATGCCAAAGAGATCTACCTGTTCAACTGCACGCTTGAGGATTCGATTCACACCATCCTGCAGAACGTCAGCGGTGAATACGAGGCGGAAGTGCGTGACCACACTCTGACAAAAGTGGGCGAGACTCGGATAGTGGCAGACGACGGCGAAGCGCTGGTCGATCTAAGTGTGCCGCAAGGCGGACTTATCGTGCTGAAAACGCAATAGGCGACCCATTTGGGCTGATTGATCGCGATGCAACATGATTGTCAATCGAACTTGCACATCAGGAGCGACTTGCCGCTTTGCTGGAACAGCCGTGGGCTATAATCACACCTGCCGGCGTGCCCATCTCTTTGTCGGCACTTAGCTCTGGCGGGACGACACGCCCTAGCGACAAAGGTGGTTACCGTTGAAGAATTACAACTGCGAGCCGACGCTGACAGACACCCAGGTCTTGGAGTTCTGCAAGAGAGGCTTCCTGATGTTGGAGGAGGTGATACCGGAAGACATCAACCGCAGGACCTTTGATTCTATGGCGGCGAATCCGCTTATCATGCCGAGCGAGATCCTTCGAGAAGATTGGTTCGTTCAAAATGTGATCTTGAACCCTAAAGTGACTGGAGCCGTGCGGTCCCTGCTGGGTCAGAATTTCGGCCTGCCCAACTTGATGGCCAATCATCGCGTCACCGGAGCATTGCCGGCCCAGGTCTGGCACCGTGATGGGGGTTCGATACACGAGCCGAACCTGCGTTATCTTCAAGTGTTCTACTACCCGCAGGAGTGCACGGTCGACATGGGGCCGACAGAGCTGTTGCCGGGCTCACACTTTCTTTTCTCTCTACCGCCATTCATGGGGCATTATGACAAGGTTCGAGGCTCCTATCTCGCGGCTGCGCCTGCCGGATCGGTCTTCATCACCGTGTACTCGATTTGGCATCGACGATCGAAAGGGCGGGTCAATGGGACTCGCAACTTACTGAAATACGTCTACTGGAGAAATGCCGCTCCTCAGCGCGACTGGATACGAGAGCCCGGCTTTGACTTCGCCACTGCCGACTACGAGCTTCAAGGTCCGACGTTTAGACCTCAATTCTGGGATATGTACCACGCGGCCGAGATGTTCTACTGGCTGTGCGGGAAAAGTGACGAGTTCCAACTTCAAGGCGGACAGGCGTGGCCACTCACAATCGCCAACCACCGCTTCTTGGACCAGCCCTACGGAGTCCCAACGACAACCTGAGCTTGCCGGCGAGCGCTAGTGCGGTCTCCTCTTTCTCAGATCTTCAGCAAGTTGCTATCTGAGAATTCTCCACGAGAACGAATGTGACCCGGTTGGGCTAGCACATCCTGCCACGCGTTCAGCGATTTCAGTGCAAATCTCGTCATATCAGCACTCAATAGACGCATATTTGGCGTGTATCGAGTGTGTACAAGATTTGACTCAACAAAACAGGTAGTGTATATTGCCGGATAATATGGATAAAGTTGATCCATATTATCCAGTTTATTATCCCAACAAGGAGGGTTCGATGAGCATTATCGACGAAGTCCTCGAAGGCAACGCCAAGTACGCCGCAAGTTTCGACAAGGGCGACCTGCCACTACCGCCGGGACGCAAATTGGCGGTTGTAGCCTGCATGGACGCGCGCTTGGATGTTCACAACATACTAGGTATCGAGGAAGGCGACGCGCATGTGATACGTAACGCGGGCGGAGTGGTCAGTGACGACGCTATCCGTTCGTTGGTAATTTCCCAGCGGCTGCTTGGGACCGAGGCAATTGTGTTGATCCATCACACGGACTGCGGGATGCTGACCTTCCGCGACGACGACGTGAAAGACACGATCGTGGCGGACACAGGCATTCGCCCTTCCTTCGCGCTGGAGGCGTTCGGAGATCTGGATGATGATGTGCGACAGTCAATCGCCCGCATCCAGGCCGATCCCTTCATCCCCCGCAAGGATCAGATTCGCGGCTTCGTCTACGACTGCGCCACCGGCCAGCTGAACGAAGTATCCGCCGACTGACTCCACTGAGCTCCAGAGCTTAGCACAGCCGTCACGCGACGATTCGCCGATATTTTGCGTAGTAGGCGCGGCACCCCCGGCGAAATCGTCGCGTCCATATCTGGATCTCCCGCGCTTTATCGCTGCGCGTGAGGCAACCTAATCCCGCTTAGCGATTCTTTGGCGGGCTTGTGAGCCATTCCATTTGTGGCGTGACCGAAAAATTGCGCCGAGCAATTAATCTGGTACGCCCCGCGTTCGCCAAGGATCCACCAAGTTCCATCCATTGTGCTGGGTGAATTCCACCCGGTTGCCTTCGAAATCGCGACAGAAGAAGAAGCGGGAGCCGTCCGGACGATAGTCAGGTTCGACCTCTATTCGGCAGCCGGCGCTGACAATGCGTTGGTACACCTCGTCGAGGTTGTCAACTTCCATCGCGACGTGAAGGCGCTCGTTCGTATCATCATCCTGCAGAACGTGGATCTGTGAACCGTTCGCAGCTTGAAAGAATCTCACGTTCTCCTTGGTAAATTCCTCATGAGGCATGAGTGCCATTCCAAGGGTGTCGCGGAAAAAGCGAACGGATTGATCAAGGTCTCTCGCGAACATGGTAGCGTGGTGATACGCGAGAATTTTCACTGAACACCTCTTCGATTAAAGCTTGCTGTGTATGCAGAGCACCCGGATTTTCGCCGCCGGCCAGCATCTCAATATTGTAGCCGGGTGTTTGATTCAATGTCGCGTGGACTGCCCACGCCGCCGCCAGAGTATTGAAAAAATGTTTGGGGAACACGCACCTAGATCCGGGTACGACCAACTCCTTGACAGTGGTAAGCCGGCGACCATAAAATCGAAAAACGATCCCCGATAGCTCAATTGGTAGAGCGGGTCCGCCAGTGGCGGATTAACCGCTAGATTGTAGGTTCGAGTCCTTCTCGGGGAGCCTGATCTACGTTCACCATGTTAACTGTCGACTCCTTGACAGTGTTAAGCCGGCGACCCTAAAATCGACAAGCGATCCCCGATAGCTCAATTGGTAGAGCGGGTCCGCCTGAGGCGGATTAACCGCTAGGTTGTAGGTTCGAGTCCTTCTCGGGGAGCCGGATCTACGTTCACCATGTTAACTGTCGACTCCTTGACAGTGTTAAGCCGGCGACCCTAGAATCGACAAGCGATCCCCGATAGCTCAATTGGTAGAGCGGGCGGCTGTTAACCGCTAGGTTGTAGGTTCGAGTCCTTCTCGGGGAGCCAAGTTTCTGACCACGAACTCAGGCGACCAACTGGTTAACACAAGACCCCGCAGGGTGATCCCTCCGGGGTCACGTCATTTGTGGCGGTTTCTGTAGCTAAATTCGCCCTTTCCTCATGCTCCCCGATTCTCCAGTTCGCAAAACCGGCTTGGGGTGCCTTGTGCAACCATAGGGGTTGCGCAAGGGGAGCCAGTGTTCTCGTTTCCTAATTCTCCCATTCTCCATTTTTCGCTGGGAGTTGGTTAACAGCCGAGTCCTGATCGGGGCCCTTGTGACGATATTTCATAACTCAATGCGTTACGTATCCAGCGGTGTCCGGGCCGATCTGTGGTGGATCGTCTGAGAGTACAACGACGTCTTCTTCCCACTGGAGCTCGAGATCGGAGCGGTGCTGCGCATCCCGTCGGTGAAGCACGTCAACATGCGCCTCATCGGGCGAGACACCGAGCAAGGGGTGCTGGTCCGTAACGACTGGCGCATCATGCGACCGGTGCCCTCACCGATCTATAGCGCTACGAACCAGGCTCCACACCTTCGAGGTTCGGGCGCATCCTGACAATCCCACCGAGCGAGCCCCGACCCTCAAGGGAGCGGCACCTCTCCGGCAACCCAATACGGACCAGGACAATCACTCGGAAGGGGCTGCTCTACGAAGGCTTGGACACGGGACAGAGATACTTCACCGCCACCGATTCTGATCTCCTCTCCGACAGATAAAGAGACTCCCGAATCGTCGCTGACTTGAATGTTTCGACCGTCAACAGTCAGCTTGAATCCGTGTGGCCAAATGAGAAGGTAGTCGGTGCCGCCTATGCTCGTTATACGAAGACATCCGTCCTTTGACACCAGTTGGCCCTCGAGCTCGGCTTCCATTACTATGTTGACGCCCTCATGCTGCTGAGGGAAGTGAGTATTAGTCGGCAACTCCGGGCCATCAACGCCAACTAGTTCCGTCACCTCTTCTACGAACTCCTCCGGTGTCTTGCCAATTGCAAAGCCTACCGGCTGGTCATTCGAGGCCCATCTGACGACATCTCCATCGATATCCAGAAGGCCGCTCCTTCCACCACCGTAGCTGTCGTTACGGGTCTTGACGAGCACAAACAACCGTCGCTGGCCAGTCTCGGGTGTCGTGGAGCTTCTCTCCCACTCCATGAACGTTCCTTCGCCAACCTCCACAGGCCCGACCCCGCCGTTGCCTTCCTCGCGTAGAATCACGGTCTCGCCACGACCAATTGTTCCGTCGTCCCTGATGACCTGCTCTAACTCAAGCTCAAAATACGTATGCGGCACCAAGGTCTGCTTGACGACCGGCTCTTTGAGTCCTCCCTCAGCTACTACACGGATGACCTTGCCAACTCGTCCCACCGCGATGATGTCTGCGCGGCTCACTAGCTCCTCCGTAGTCTTCGGCAGAGGAACCATTTTGGCGGTATCTGCTCCGGCCGCGACTTCGCGGACGACTACGCGAGTCACTTCAGCTTGCGCCGCTCGCTGGGTTTCTTCATCATCCGTTGTCCTACCTTGTCCGGTTAGGCCGTCGAGCGAAGAATTTTCGGCGATTCTGAGCTACGTTGAAACCTGGTGGACCGAAGACCAAAGGCAAACTCAGGCAGAGATAAACAAGCAGGCCTATTAAGCTTAGCGGGATTTGATCAGGACGAGCGAGGACCGCCGCGCAACGGCCAGTGCCTGCCGCATTCCCTAGTAACCCAAATAGTGTCCTACGATGATGCGCCCAGCCCGTCGGGACGGCTGGTCGGTGGGTGACGCCCACTGGCCGAATCCTCGCAGTCGCGCCCATCTCACTCATCGCTGGAGCGGCCAACGAAAAAGCGATCAACACCGGACCGGCGGCGGGCGAAAATGCAGCACTTTGTGATTGTTCGACCTGAACCGTAATTCGTGGACGGAAGGATCGCCTGCTCCGGACACAGCCCTTTGCCTATCCTTTTTGGGTGGGATTTGCGCCCGCAGTCAGACCCTTTGCCACCCTTTCGAACGTGTCGCTACCGATGAGGTACAAGTAACATCCACCGCGGCGGAGCGTGTTCGCCGGCCTTTCGACAACAGCGGCAGACGTCGGGGAGTGTAGCGCGACGCTGATCGTATCCACTCTCCGCCCGGACTATGGTTGCCCGAATACCAATTGCAACTGGCTGACCAAAAGAGTAGGATTGCGGCAAGGATTTCTAAACACAATATCCAGCATGTTTGCCGAAAGGGGGGATGCCAGGGGAGTTGCCGGCCGACCCGACATTCGTTCCTCCAGGTGGGGACAAGACATTGGTTCGAGACCAGATTTTAAGGAGGAGTTTCAATTGGATCTGAACAAGACCCTGATACCCAGATTTACCCGTCGTTCGTTCCTGGCTGGATTGGGCGCGGCTAGCGCATTGCCGATCTTGGCAGCATGTCAGCCCCAGGTAGTCACGGAAGAGCGCGTTCAGGTCGTCGAGAAAGAGGTCCCGGTCGAGAGAGTCGTTACCCAGGTCGTCAGAGAGGAAGTCGTGAAGGTCGTAACGGTCGAGGTAGAGAAGGCCGTTGAGGTCGAAAGGGTCGTCACCGTCGAGGTAGAGAAGGCGGTTGAGGTCGTTAAGAAAGAAGTCGTCGAGGTAGAGAAGGAAGTAATAGTCGAGAAAGAGAAGATCGTAACGGTCGCTCCGGTGATGATGGAGAAGAAGGTCGTAACCACGTGGGGTTGGGTCAGCTTGGCCACTGCCGAGGACTGGGCGGTTGACGGCGTGACGATGGGGGAGGCCTTCCAGGAGGAGACCGGCATCATCCAGGAGCACGTTCCGGTCCACTGGTCGCGATACAACGACGCCCTGAAGGCGGCCGTACCGGCGGGCGTTGGGCCCAACGCGTTCGAGAACAACTGGAGCCACATCTCTCCGATGGCCAGCGAGGAGTTCATAGTCCCTCTGCAGGACTATGCCGTTTCGGAGTGGGGTGGCGGCTGGAAGGACCTGTTTGTGGCTGGCCTGATCGACGAGCTCGAGCACCTTGGACAGATAGACGGCTCGAACAATATCTACAGCATTCCGATTCGCGGACAAGCGATAGGTCAGTATTACGCGAACCTGGACCTCTTCAAGGAGCACGACCTGGACCTGCCCACTACCTGGGACGAATTCGTCAAGGTCAACGACACCTTCGTGGCCGCCGGAGTGCCTGCCGTTGCCATGGGCTCGAAGGACAACTGGTGGGCAAACACCTACTGGACGTTGATGCTCGAGACGGCGGCGCCAGGCTATCGCGACGCGATCGACTGGGAAGGTACGGGCAGCTTTGACAGTGACGAGTGCCGCGCGGGGCTCGAGCTGTACAAAATGCTGTTTGACAGGAACTGGACTCAGCCGAATCCGCTATCGATCGGCGTCGGTGACGCGCGGTCGGCCTGGATCAGAATGGAGGCCGCCTCCATGGTTGGGTGGGACGGCTGGTGGGGCATCGCCCAGAGCGGGGGCGACGCGGGCAACGGCGACCAGTGGGGCATCTTCGAGCCACCCGGGGGCAAGACCCTGGCGGCGATTTCAACGAGTTGGGCAATCACTCAGGTGGCCAAGGACAAGGATCTGGCCTTCGAGCTCACCAAGTGGTACACCCAAGGCCGCGGGCAGGAGATGGTAGCGGCACGCCCTGCTCTAACGGGCAAGGTCGGAGTCAAGCTTGGAAGCGTCAACCCGACCTTCGACAAGAACGTCATCGAGCCGACGATAAGTATTCTCGCGTCGGGAAAGACGATCATGCGGTGGGCGAGGTGCTCCGCGACCGACGTGTCGATAGCCCCTGGAATGCAGGGTCTCATCGACGGGCGCTCCACGATCGACGATGTCTTGGAAGAGGCCCAGAAGGTTTGGGAGACCCAGTGCTAGGAGTCGGTTGCCAACTCGCCGGCTGCTAGCCTAGACTCATCTGCCCCTGACCCATCCCGGGCCGGGGGCAGCCAATCATCTCCCGCGATTCATGACAGCTGTGCGTCCTGCAGAGCCCTGAATCTAAGGCGACCTTCGTAGCGGACTCGCACATCAATCAGGTCAACAGGCCTTAGGAGGTCATATCGGCGATGACTTTCGGATGAGTCTCGATGTGATCGACGGCATTCACGAATTCGTCGCTGCTACCCTTAACCTGGCTCGACAGCGCCCTCGAAACGCCAGAAGGCAACGATGCCGTGGGGCGCCTAGGTGGCGTAGTAACCTCCGATATTCTCCGCGAACTGCCTCGTTGGGCTTTAGCAAGTAGGCGGACGCCACCCAACTTATAGACTACCGTGCAAGCATCGCCAAATACGCTGGTCGCCACCTACTGAAACCTGGCAACGGCCAAGTGTTCGCCCACACCGTTCGGTTTCCTTGTTGGTGGCGACCTGGTCTGTCTGGGAAAGCACTCATCGCCCAGGCGCAAGGGTCATCAAATGTATCGTTGCTTCTGCATCCACTCTTCGTAACTCAAGTCGCGGGACCGCAGCGCGAGCGATAGCCACTCCCTGGCCGGAATACCGGCAGTGGCCTGGGCTCGCAGCATATCGGTCCGGGTGCCCAGCTTCGCGTCCCACCAACGCCTCAGCTGAAGCTCAAGCCGGTCTTTGACATCGGGATGCTCGGTAGCTAGGTTGCGTTGCTCGCCGGGGTCGTCGACCAAGTTATACAATTCGTCCTCATCTATCTGAGTGACCCCGGGGTCGATCACCTTGATCAGTTTCCAATCAGGCGTGCGTATGCCCCATTTGATCTGGACCGTGGCTTCGGTCAGGTAAATAGCGTCGTATCCTTCGACTGGCTCGCCGCGAAGCGCTGGGGCCAAGCTGACGCCGTCCATAGCCTCGGGCACCGTCACTCCGAAAAGCGAGAGAATAGTCGGCGCGAGATCGATGTGTTGAAAGGTCTGCGGTATCTTTTGCCCACGAACCGTTCCCGGACCGCGCACTATCAGCGGAACACGCATGATCTCTTCGTAAAGCCCTACGTGGGCAAACCACCCGCGATGCTCATACATTATCTCTCCGTGGTCCGCTGCAACAATGACCACTGTCTCCTCGGCAATTCCGAGGTCCTCGAGAAGATCAAAGACCTGTCCCAGGCGATCATCCAGATATGTGATTTCCCCGTCGTAAAGAGATCGTATGTAGTCTCTGTCAGTGACAGAACCATACATCGGCACTAGCCACTTTTCCTGGACGGGCCACAGGATCTCGTTGCGCCAGGGTTCCAGGCTTGTGTTGGAGGGATCATTGCTGTTGCCTTGGTAGTGCGTCTCCTTGTACTCATCAGGGGGCTTGTAAGGCGTGTGGGGATCCCAGTAATGGGCAAACATAAACCAGTCGCCCTCGGTGTGCTGCCGAATCCAGGGCAGCAGGTAAGCGTTGATTTCGTCGGCCGTGACCAGTTGCCCGCTCGGTTTCTTGTGGGTTGGGTTGTATATCTCTGTCCATCCGCGCCCGAACCACGGCTTGAAGTCGATGAGATTGTCAATCGCTGCCGTGAGGACTCCGGCTCTCTTGAGGATTGCCGGCAACCAGGGAGCGTCAAGCGGCAAATGACTCAGGTCAGATCCATGCGATACCACACCGTGGGTAGCGCCGAGTTGGCCGCTAAAGATGGTTGTGTGGGCCGGTATCGTGGGAGTGGTTGGCCCGAAGAAACTCTCGAACAGGGTACCTTCTCGAGCAAAACGATCGATGTTGGGGCTTGTCCGGCGTGGATAGCCGTAGCACCCGAGGTGATCTGCGCGCAACGTGTCCAGGTCTAGGTAGAGTACCTTCATACTTGTTCACCCATCTCTTTCTGTCGAGCAACCTTGGCCTGTTTGGGAGCCCTCACCGGACCGGCCAGCAACGTGTAACCGAGCGGCGGAATTGTGATCTTCAAGCAGCTACTGGCGACTCTATTTCCATCGGCCTCGCTGTTTCGGTGCCGGATTCCGGCGCCGGCGGGCCCAGCCGGGGATCAACGATCATATCCGGCTGCGGCTCACGTGTCCAGTTAGCCAGGGCTGTGCCGATACGCTCATCAGGCGCCTACCAGGTGGATGAGCGAGAGCATCAGGCGAGCCAGCATGTCAAACGAACCTCCTTGACATTTCGGCTTGTAAGTGAAGGGACCGCCGTGCAGCGCATAGGCGCCATAGGGCCTGAGTCATAGGCCTCTAAGTACAACTGCGGGCGGGTCTGAGTCGGGTTGTCATTCGGGTCTGTGATTGGCCTCCTGAGCCCGGGCCCAAACCTCCCCGGGACGGTTGAAGGCACGCCCCAAGCGAACCGCACCTGCCCGGGCAACTCGCCCCACGGGAGATTGCGCGTTGACGTAGTTATGAGGCCGGCACGCCATCAGCTAATACCGGTCTCCTCTTGTGCAACCCACGCGCGGTCCCTTGGTTTGAGGGTGGCACTCCAGCAAGTCGAGTTATGTCTGTTCGGTTAACTGCTAGAAATCGCCTTCTCTGACTTCTTGCCCGCCAAGCTTTGTCCCGAACTGCGGCTGCAGCGAATCGTTCTCCGCGAGGGGGGCCCTCGCCATTCTTCAGCTTCTTTACGGCGACGCCGTCCAGACCCATCAGCTTCGTGGCACCTTTCAGCGCCGGCAGGTCGCCACCGTAGTACTCGAACCACGGCAGGCCGGCGTCTGTGTAGTCCAGCGCCGTCGGCGGCCGGCTGGGCGGCTCGACACCGGACACACGAAGGTACTGAACACTGTTCACAATGTGAACGAAACAGCGCGAGCGCGCCGAAGTATCCCACGAATCTAAGCCATAAGGGTCTTCGTAGATTTCCTGGCGCATCAGGCCTCCCGGGGCCAAGCCCATTTCTAGAGGTGCCGAGACGGGGCTATACATAACGTGCTCCGAAGGCGCTTGCTCTTCGAGCCAGGCCGAGTACCGCGAAGCCTTCATTGGGTACACGATGATCTGAAGTCCGCCATATTGGGCCTCTCCGGTCAGTTGTTCCTCGGCGGAGTATCCTTCTCCCAAGGGCATGGCCACGAACTGTCTAATCAACCCTTCTCCGACGCAGAATCCGTCGAGCCACGGTTGCTCAGGAACCACCAGGTAGTCCTGGGGCCGCTTTGAGAGTTCGTTATTCCAATTCTCCCCTGTCAACGCATCGATTTTGCCGGCGGCCACCTTTACAGCCATTGGGTATTCGCCATCGAGATTTATCCACATCGCTTCTGCTTGATACATCGGGAAGAAGATTCCCCCATGTTCGTCCCAGGCTTCCGGCACCTTATCTTTGTAGTCGTCCACATGATTGAGGGGAAAGGTTTCAAGGCCCGGCGGCAAGGGATAGTCCCGGTTATCGTCTGGAATTCGGAGCGTGCGCTGGAATCCTATAGTGCAGATGGCATCTGCGTGCACCTCCGGAAATCTGAAAATCAATTCATCATTTCTCAATTCGATCATTACCTCATCCTCCTTTGTCTTGTTCGTTCGTAACCCTGTAACTACTACCAATCTCCGTCTCGAACTTCTCGAATGACGCGCAGAATCGCGTGGTCCGGCACATCCTTCAGTTGTCGCAATAAGTCCCCGAACAGTTGCGGGCGACGGAGGATAACGCCTTGTAAGTCGCTGGACACCTTACCCGCCATCGCCAGCAACAGGTCGGGATCCTCCCTCAGTTCCTTCGCTAATCGGTGGATTGTGGCCTCCGACGGCGGCGCCGCCTGATCTCGCTCGATTTTGCTCAAGTAGGCCGACTCTATACCGATGCGCTGAGCTACCTTGCGAACGGAGAATGCTTTATCCTGGGTGCGAATTCTCTCTCGGACTGTACGGACATATCTCCCGAATGTCATGTGTACTACATACTACACGCTACTGGTGTTGTCAAGAAAAGTTTTCGCTGGTCTATCGGTAGCAAATGATCCGTGCTGCGTGTGCTGCAGTTTGGGCCCTAGTAGTAGCTGTGTCCGCGTGAACGCGGGTCAGCCTGCCGTGTGCATCGCCGGCACGTCGCCGGGCGTTGGGACAGCTCTTGTGACCGCCTTGGATAGAAAATCGAGAGACGCTGGCCATTCTCTTTCAGTTCGCACAGGATCGCTCCTACAATGGTATAATGTTGAAACAAGTGTTCGGGTCGCTCCGTCTTCGGCTAGGTGGCAACGTCGATTCGCACCGCCGGCCTTAAATGGTCCACGCAAGGCCAACGCTTGAAAACATACAAAATACAAAACAAATTGCCGGCAGAGAACGGAGTAGCGCTGGGGCTTGTCCCCAGCCGCCGTTTCGAACCGGCCGGGCTCAGTTAGTCTCCCTTGATCGCTTCTCTGCAATCCTGAAAATGCAAAACAACTGTTCTGGCGGGCCCGTGCCAGGCCGGATGGCAAATCATAAGGGCAACTCTTGTGACCGCCTTGGGTGGATAGTCGAAAGACCCTGTACGTGGAGATTATCGATCTTGACATGGTGTAGCCAATTTGGCTAGAACTCGGGATTGAGGCCATTGCGTGCAAGGATGGAGCGATTGTCATCAGAAAACCTAAATTTGCAAAACAAATGCCCCCGCGAACACAGACCTGGGATCGATTCTAGAGAATAGCCTCGACACCAGTCTGGAAGACGGGACAGATCGAAGACTTTCGAGAAAGTATGGTCGAGTAAAGGCAGGTAGACCATGGACCGCAAGACGAGATACGCTCTAGTAGGAACCGGCAGCCGCGCCGCGATGTACATTGATCCCGTGGTCACGCGGTTCAGAGACTCCTGCCAGTTGGTGGGGCTTTGCGACCCCAACCCGGCCCGCCTCGCCTACCACAACCGACGCCTTGCCAAAGAGCTCGGATACCAAGAGGTGCCGGCGTACGACCCCGATCGCTTCGACGCGATGATCAGCGAGACAAGGCCTGACACGGTGATTGTCACGACCATCGACGCGCTCCACCACAAATACGTAATTCGCGCAATGGAGTTGGGATGTGACGCCATCACCGAGAAACCAATGACCACCGACGCCGAGAAGTGTTCGGCTATCCTCGAGACCGTCGAGAGTACCGGTAAACAACTCAGAGTCGCATTCAACTACCGGTGGGGTTCCGGGGCAACGACTGTGCGGAAGATGCTCGCTCAGGGCATCATCGGCGATATCATCCACGTAGACTTGGACTACATGCTAGACACGAGCCACGGGGCCGACTACTTCCGGCGCTGGCATCGGGAGAAGGACAAGTCCGGCGGCCTGCTCGTACACAAGGCGACACACCACTTCGACATGGTGAATTGGTGGATCGACGCGGTACCCGAGACGGTGTTCGGAATGGGCCGGCTAGCGTTCTACGGCCGCCAAAATGCCGAGCGGCGCGGTGTAGGCGTGAAGTACGGTCGCTACCACGGCAGCGAGACCGGAGACGACCCGTTTGCCATCGACCTGACTGCCAACGAAAGCAACCGAGGCTTGTACCTTGACGCCGAAAAATATGACGGTTACGTCCGGGATCGCAACGTGTTCGGAGATAACATCACGATAGAAGACACGATGAGCGTCCTGGTCAGCTACCGCACGGGCGTCGTACTCAACTACTCTCTAAACGCCTACTTGCCCCGCGAGGGCTTCCAGATTTCATTCAACGGCACCAAGGGTCGTATGGAGTACAGCGAGATACATTCGGCCTTGATTCGGGATCAGACCAAGCGCTCCGGCCAGGAAGAATCAGGCAAACATCTGGTCATCCGGCCGCTGTTTGGTGAGCCCTACGAGGTAGAGATTCTCAAGGCCGAAGGCGGGCACGGGGGCGGCGATCCGCTGCTTCAGGCGCAGATTTTCGACCCCGATGCGACTCCCGATCCAGTAGGACGCGACGCGGGTCACGGTCAGGGAGCTGCCTCCATACTGATCGGCATCGCCGCCAACAACTCATTCGAGACCGGTCAGCCAGTACGCATCAGCGAAATCTGCCCCGCCCTCGACGGCGCGATCCATCTGAGCGGACTCGCCTAGCACGACGACGCCGACTGCCTGTCATCCCATCTGCCGATCCATCTCCCACCTTTTCCCCGCTGAAACTCAAAATCTTGGACTTCCGTTGATGCAGAGTAGTGGGCATTAGCCCGTGGGGGTTCACGCCTTACGCCTTCGCTTCCGCCTCGACCTTGCGGTAGGGTTGAGTTACGTTTATCGGCGGCCGCCCATCCGCAACGCGCCGGAAATTCTCGTACTGGGCCCGCGCTTTCTTGCGCACCCCGTCGGGGGGCGCCGGCCGTGTGAGGCGTCAGGCGGACGTGGTCCGGCTTCAGTAAGGGATTGTCGCTCGGCGTTGGCTCCCGCTCGAACACGTCGATTCCGGCGCCGGCAATGCGCCGGTTCTTCAAGGCACTATTGAACGCCTTCTCGTCAATGACGCCGCTGTGTTGGATCAGCTTCAACTTTGGCACGGGGCCAGATGCTCGGCGGTGAACTCGGGAGTGACAACGAAGTCGGCCTCACCCGGCTTTCGGGCCAAGTCGGCCGGATCGTCGCCGTCGAGGAACATCGTCTCGAAGCCCGGCAACTGCTGGCTGAGGATGACCTGGCGGTCGGACTCGGGCTGCCGGCCCTTTGTCATTATCAGCACGTTGTAACTCAAATCTCGCTCCTGTAGCTCAATTCTGCTGTTGCTGGCCCCATCGGCGTAGTTCTGGTGGTGGCAGCCTGGGTACCGAACCTACACGTCACAGAAATTCTCAATGCTGGGCGGTAGCTCGCCGTATCAAAGTGCGGACATCCAAAGAACGCCCCACCCTTGGCGACGCTATTGGACTCGTCAATGTTAGCCAGTTCCGACCCACCCTCCCTGCGATATGTCTATCATTACTCCATCGGGTCCATTGTATTTAAGCTCAACGTTCCGACCTTCCCGAGCTCCTCCCATAGCAGGGTGGAGAGCCTGGTTTATCTCCTCTCTTGGGTACGATTCTAGGGATCGTAGCTTGGAGTCAGTCTCAGCGGTGTCCTCAACTTCAAACCCGATGTGATGAATGCCACTGTAGTCTGTCCCGAATTCATCACCCGCCGCGACAGGGTTCTTGAAATTCAATATGGCCAGGTTGATGTCACCGTCACTCAGGTAAAACCCCTCCGCATTCTCTCCATCGATCTTACCGACTTCTTCCAGCCCGAACACTTCCCTGTAGAACCTCGCCGTCGCTTCTGGGTTCTGGGTAGCGAGGGCGATGTGTTTAATCTTTGCCATTATGTCCTCCCTGTTTTGCGTATCCTAATCCGAATATACCACTGCCACGTGGACATCCGGTTAATAGAAGGAAACTATGGACCGCAGCTTCCCCGGGGTGAGCCGGGAATCAGAACCGCAGACGGCTTCTTAGAGGGGACTGCCTGCACGCTGATGGTCCTCCTGTCGTTTGCCGGGCGACCGGAGCTGTCCCCAAGGGCGCTTGTTGGTCTTGGGCGGTTTCTGTCCGCTGTATCTAACGGTGCCGGACGGTCTTACCAGGTCGTGGCTTTCCGCCACATTATCGCCTGTAGGCGCTCACCACAGCTCTTTCGAGGCCAACCGTGCGCCTTCGGCCATGGCCTGGAATTTGGCCCACACCACCGTAGGGTGGATTTCCGGCTCAGTACTGGCCATGGAGGAGAACCCACAGTCGCTACCTCCGATCACGTTCTCGCGTCCGACAATACTCGCATATCTCGTCAGGCGCTGGGCCACTAACTCCGGATGCTCGACCACATTGGTGGTGTGGGAGATCACGCCAGGGATGAGCACTTTGCCTGCCGGCAGGTCGACGTTCTCCCAGACGCGCCACTCATGCTCGTGGGCCGGATTGGCCGCCTCGAAGGAGTAGGCGCCGGCATTGACCTTGAGCATGATGTCTACAATTGCGCTCAGGGGCATTTCGTGGACCCGGGGGCCGACGTTGATACCGTAGCAGGTGTGGAAGCGCACCTTTTCCGCCGGGATACCTCTGAGAGCGTGGTTTAGAACCTCGACCCTCAACTCGGCCCACTCCCGGCAGTCTTCTATGCTCGCCTGGGGATTTGACAGGTAATAGGTCACGAGTCTCGGATCGTCCACCTGCAACAGGAGCCCCGCGTCGACGATACCCTGGTATTCTTCACGCATCGCATCAGCAATGGCGTAAAGATACTCCTCGTCGGTTGGGTAGTACTCGTTCCTTTGCCGGCCCTCTATATCCGTTGGGGAAATTGCCGTCATAAACAACTCTTCGGCCTGTGGCCCGTGGACGGCGGCTTTCAGGATATGAATGTCAGTCTGTAACGCCGCTTGGCCGTTGTAGGCGATAGGCCCGGTGCATACCAAGTCCGCCTGCGCGACGACGACGCCAGACCGGGTGTGTGCGTTCCATTGATAGAATTCTGGAAAGGCCAGCACTTCGCGAGATCCCATCCACGGGTCCTCACGGGGTCTCCCTTCCCTGGCCTCGAAGCCGGTGAGGCGCTCCTTGACATAGGTGACGAAGCTGGCCTTGCCCTGCTCTCCGTCGCACACCACATCCACGCCGGCTTCCACCTGCCTGCGGACCACGTCATTCACGGCGGTCCGTACGCCGGCGGCGAAGGTTTTCGGGTTGTAGGGCTGGCGTCTTTCTTTGGCGTACATCATCTCCAGCAAGTCCGGCGGACGAGCCAGGCTCCCGCAGTGGGTAGTCAGCATTCGCTCGGTGCTTCGTTTCATCGCCTGCCTTCTCCCTTGGCCATCGAGGTCGGGCATTAAACTTTGCGGTCCTTATTCTATCTGGCCGTCGCCAATTGGGGTTGCTCAAGACTCCCCATTCCAACTCAAGATAGACTGTGATGATCGGTTATCTCATCGTTGCAAGATTCTCAGACGGAGCGTCAAGCGTATCGAGAGCGCAGGATATCGCGTCACTATCGAGGCCGCGTAACATCATTCTCCCTACCAAGTTGCCGGAGAATCACGCGAGCTGTCACCGCAGGATTCCGCCTGGGTGCATCGGTCGGACTCGGAGATGACCGAATTTATGGGAGGTCGCTGGCGCTGTACTTGATGGCCTCGGCGTGAACTCCCATCAACTGTCCGGGAAGAGCTTGAAATGGGCCATGACTCTCGTAAGCATAATAAACAGTAACGATCTCCCCGGTATCGAGTTGGATTGAGCTCGGATATCCACAGTCTCGACTTGCGCTGTCCGCGGCAAGGACTACTCGATGCTCTTGGTCCCAGGCCTTGCCATCGTCGTAGCTGAGCAGCGCTCTGACTCCATAAGGTGGCTGCCGGCGGCCAAAAGTCAGGAGGATGCGGCCGTCTTTGAGTAGCAGTAGATCACCAGGGTGTTCCAAAGATCCGGTGACAGGGATTGACTCACTCCACGTGTGTCCCAGATCAGAAGACTCGGCAATTGACAAGCCAGGTTCCTGCGGGCTGTCGTTGCGTAGCGCGGCCAGAAGCTTGCCGCTAGGCAGCCAAAGTAAGGCGGGCTCGGTATGGGCCGAGATGTAAATCGGCGAACTCCACGTCTGACCGCCATCACGAGATCTGGATAGATAGGCAGCGGTTGGAAGAACCTCATCATCGCCGTATACGTCGGCATGCAAGCTCAACAGAATCGTGCCATCAGGCAACTCTATCATCCGATAGGGGATGACCTCAACGACGCGAGCCCTAGCGTCGATCCCTTGCGCGTCAGCGGGGATAGTGCGGATCTGCCAGGGCGCACTCCAGGTTTCTCCGCCGTCGTCGGACCGTCGAATGAGCAGAACATTGGGCGCCTTCGGCGTCCGCCGGACACGCACTGCGCCGCCGGTGTACTCGTGCGCAGCGTGGCTGTGGTAGACGATCAGCAGCTGGCCGCTGGACAGTTCGATCACCGCTGGGTCCCGGTTGTCAAGACCCTCGCTCGTTATGACTCGGGTGTGGCTCCAGGACTCTCCTTCGTCTGGGAAGAAGCAGCCGACAATACGGCCGCGCTGGCCCAGGTGCAAGTCGCCCTCCCGCGCCACGACCATCAGGCGACCGTCTCGAAGCTTGAGCAGGCGCGGCCAGTACCCGCCGAGCGTCATCACCACGAAACGCTTGCTCGGACGCTCGTGGTGAATTTCGATCTTGCCGTCCGCTTCCCACCTATAATGGTTCACTCTATTGCACGAATCTCAAAACAAATTCCTCACTCTTTGGGCCATCTACTAAAGGTTAGTGCTTATATTGGGTCAGAGCGTTGAGCAACGTCAAGCCTGTTCGGCCCACCACATGCGGCTGAATATCATCAGCGGTGCGCCCCTGGGCCGGCCCGGCGCTGTCTCATCACTCATCATACGGTCTATCATGGTGCTGATTGTACTTCGCAGACCGCCCGAGCAAGGGTCGAATCCGACTTGAACGCCGCGTATCTGGGCCAACTGTAGTGGACAGAGGGTACGGCGAGCTTAGCAAGGAGCGGTTGGCCTTAAATCGCGAACGTACTGAATGAAAGCGGTTGCTTTGAATTTGGTATACAGGAGAGGCTAGATGGTCATCGTCGATACTCACTGTCACGTTTCGTTGTCGTGGTACGAGCCGGTCGAGAGGCTCCTCGATCAAATGGACAAAAACGGCGTTGAGCAGGCGGTCCTGATCCAGATACTTGGGCAGGCCAACAACAACTACCAATTCGACTGCGTCCGCCGGTTTCCGGGGCGTTTTGCGTCTGTCGTGAGCTTGGACACGGACCTGTCCAACGCGCCGCAGACGTTGGAGCGCCTGGCAGACCAGGGCATCAGCGGGATTCGCCTTCGGGCGGATACTCGGTCGCCAGGAGACGACCCGATCGCGATATGGCGTACCGCTGCCCGGCTGAAGCTGTCAGTTAGCTGCCCCGGACGCAGCAGCGACTTTGCGTCGCCGGATTTCGCCCAGACAATTCAGGCTGTACCTGAGTTGCCTATCGTCATCGAACATCTCGGCTCCCTCAATCTTCCCGGTAGTCCCGATTCGCCACCTTTGGAAACGAGCCGAAGGGTCTTCGATCTGGCCCGCTTTCCGAACACGTACATCAAGATACATGGGCTAGGCGAGTTCTGCCAGAGGGCCATGCCGGTTGCCGAGCCGTTTCCCTTCGAGCGGCCAATACCGCCGCTTTTGGACATGGCCTACGACGCTTTCGGTGCGCAAAGGATGATGTGGGGGAGTGACTATCCACCTGTGAGCGGGCGGGAAGGTTACCGCAACGCGCTCCGTTTGTCGATGGAACATTTCGCGACGAAAGCCGAACGGGACCGACAGCTCATATTTGGCGGAGTCGCCGGCTCGATATTCCCCATCCTGGGCTGACCGCGGCGATTACCGGCACCAATCAGAGGTAGGACTCAAGAGAAGAATCGGGGAGGGGTCGAGAGTGACCATCAAGAAAGTCGGATTCATTGGTTGCGGCACGATGGGCGGCAATATGGCCATCAATCTTCTCAAGGCCGGCTTGGACCTGACAGTCTTCGACATAAACCGAAAAGCTCTGAAACCGCTGGTCGAGCGAGGAGCCAAGCCGGCCACGTCGCCGGCGGACGCCGCCCATGATGCTGAGGTCGTCATCATGATGCTGCACAACCCGGACGTCGAGATCGTGATGAACGGAGAGAACGGCGTGGTTCCTGGACTCAAGCGGGGAGCGATCCTGATCGACAGTGGCAATAGCGACCCGCGATTGAGCCCAGGTAGATTCGAGCATTGCAAGAAGAGGGGCATTCACTTTCTCGACGTTGGAGCCAGCGGGGGGCCGGCCAGGGCGCAGTCCGCTACGCTGGCAATAATGGCCGGCGGTGCGCGAGAGGCGTTCGAGCGCGTTTTGCCACTCCTCGAGGCGATCGGCAGTAGTGTCTCTTATGTGGGTGGCCCCGGTGCGGGACATCTGAGCAAGCTGGTGGGCATTCTCATCAGTCAAGGCACCATCGCGCTGGTGGGCGAGGCACTCTCATTCGCCCAAAGAGAAGGTCTGGATATGCCAGAACTGGTCAGGGCGCTGGCGACTTCGACCGCCGGCAGCGCCATAATGAATAAAGCGGTAGAGTTGCATCACGAGCCACTCCCGGAGGACTGGCGGCAGAACCTGCAGGACATACACCGAGCACGAGCCGGCTCTGACGCGGAGCCTTGGGCACTCGCGATGGCCGGCGAGATCGGCCACCCACTACCGTTAATCAGTCTGGTGAACGCGTTGACCAAGATGTACCGGGCCGACGGTGCCCAGCCCAATGCCGAGATGACCGACAAGATCTTCTACCGGTTGGTCGCGATGGCCTGACGTGGAAAGCGTCGCCGGAAAACCGCTGGTCCCTCGTATTGACCAGGACCATCCTGGTAGAGAGACCCGCAACGGCAAGACAAAGCGATTTGACCTGACAATTCTCATTAGACCCTGTCCGACGAGGAGGCTCAGTTGGCCGAAGTGCGTCAGCTGGGCAGAAAGGGGCTTGGCGATGGAGCTATCAACACGTTGGAACATCGTGCCGGGCGACACCTTAGCTGACAAGCTAACTGTTCTGGAAGAGTCCGGCTACGAGTACATTGACCTGAGCGGTCCGGCGCTCGAGGTCTCGCCGGACGAACTATTGAATGTTTTCGCCGGCCGTTCGGTCAAAGTAGGGACGATTGACCTGCTGCACAGCGTCTTAAACGCGGACGAAGAGGCGAGAAAGCGCCGGATGAAGCGCAATCACGAGCTGCTTGATCTCGCGAAGGCTCTCGGCGCATTTGGAGCGCTGGTCCATCCTATCTTTGCCCAACCGCCGGCTGGCGAGCTAGTCGGCTACCTCGGACTGACTCCGGCAGGAACGCCCGGCAACTCTTTCAAAGGGATGCCGGCCGAGGTGAGGGCGATTGAGCGGCAGACGGAGCTTCTGATTCCTGAAATCAAGGAGCTAGCTTCCCGCGCCGAGCAGATCGGCGTGATTCTTCCCGTAGAACCGCTAAACCGTTACGAGACCTACTATTTCAATCGTCTGGAGCATGGAGTAGAGGTATGTAAGGTCGTGGACAGCCCGGCCGTTAAAGTCCTCCTTGATTTCTTCCATATAGCGATCGAGGAGTCGGACGTTTCCGCGAGCATCACGGCAGCCGCCGGCCACATCGGTTACGTCCACATATCCGAAAACAACCGTGGGCAGCCGGGTCACGGCCATTTCGATTTCAAGGAGGCATTTTCCGCGCTCAAGGCGGTCGGTTACGATGGCCCTCTGGGTGTCGCTTGCGAGCCAATCGGAGATCCATGCGAAGCTTTGAAAGAGACTGCCACGAGCGTCCGCAGACTCTGGTCCGAGGCTCAGCCGGCTCGCTAGCGCAAAGGGGGCTCGGACTCGTTTGATGTCGGTGCGACTGGAATCATCGGCGTTCAATTCTTGCCGGTATCGAAGCCCTAGCTCAGCCGTATGAGTGAGCAGGATCAAGAGAGTGAAATTGTCGGATATCATGCTCGTAACGATGCGCGTAAGTTGACGGATGCTAGGCTGGATATTCAGGAAATGCTCGGCCCTCTCCATCGCAATGCGGTTTATGAGAAAATTCGTGAGCGCGGAATTCACGTTGGTGGCCCCAAGCGAGTCAGCGCGATTCGGTAATAACTGAGAATACTCATATCTGAAGAAAGCAGGAACGGAAAGTATGCAGAACAAAACTCTTCTCTCAATGCAATGATCAGAGCTATCCCAAAGTGGTTAACAGATTCAGCTAAGGACTACGTGGGCCGGGCGATCACAGGACTGGTTTTCGGGTTTGGGATCGCGGCTGTGCTGAGTTTCCTTGTTGAAATGGTCCGATCGAGTTTCTCCGTTGGAGCGATTGTTCCCGGGCAGTTTTCTAACGGCGCATTCCTGGTTGCCTGGTTAGCTTTGATAGCGTTGGCAATGCAGTCAAAATCCACCGGATCTGCTCTGATGAGATTGATAGTCGCGTTCGGAGTCGTGGCCGTCCTGGTGGTTCTCTTTGTCGTCCTTACGTGGATATTGCTAGCGGTCGGGAGGTGGGAGGGTTGAGTTCCTACTCAACCCCTTTTGTATTGGCGAACACAACTCCCGTTTTCGGTGACTACCGGAGACCACAGCAGCGTCGCCGGCCGTTTATGCTGTATTTTCTGGAACGAGCAACGCAACCGCCGGAATCGCCAATGGCCCTGGGAAGGCCGCATGTGGGGATGAAAATCGCGGTGTGTCGGGCGAACAAAGTGCGCGAGCGAGCCGCTCCCCAGGCTGGGAACAAGTCAAAGCGCCACAATCCCCGTCCCGCCCCTCTGGATTCCGGCCCCGTACCGGGGTACAGGGCAGGCTCTTCGACGGAATCACCTATGGCCTTGCTAAGGCCACATGAGCGGATGAAAATCGCGGAGTACCCGATGCTTGTTTTGGAACAAGCGCCGGCGCTACGGTATCCCCCCACCCCTGGACTCCGGCCCCGTATCGGAGTACGGGGCATGCTTTCGATCGCCGGAGTGACGAGTCGGGAGGCTATCCTGGATCGTGGTCCGGGACATGCTTTCGTAGTAATCGCTCATGCCGGCAGGCGCCGGCACACCAAGGTATGAAGAGCTGGAGTTGTGGCTTGGTACGGCGAATTGGCACCGCGGATTCTGCCACGCCCCTCCTCCGCCCCAGCGGGGGACAAGCCCCCGCACTACACTATTCTCTTCCGCCATTTACCCTCGGTCTACAATCCGGTATGCCGAGGTATGAGAATGACGGCAGGTTGTTGGGGCCATTTGTGCCACCCCCTCCGCCCCCTGGACTCCGGCTTTCGCCGGAGTGACGAGTCGGGAGGCTATCCCGGATCGTGGTCCGGGACATGCTTTCGTAGTAATCGCTCATGCCGGCAGGCGCCGGCACACCAAGGTATGAAAAGCTGGAGTTGTGGCTTGGTACGGCGAATTGGCACCGCGGATTCTGCCACGCCCCTCCTCCGCCCCAGCGGGGGACAAGCCCCCGCACTACATTTTCTCATTCCGCCATCGACCATCGGACCACGACTCGGCAGGATTCGCCGGTGGAGAGTCGGCATCGAGGTTGATTGGAGGGCACATCTCGGATCGGAGTCCGGGACATGCCTTCGTACCAAGGACATCCTGAGGTGTCGCCCACCGGTCCGGCGGACTCCTAGCCTAGGAAGTCTTCCTCGCGAAACCAGCAGCCGCGAATGTAGGACTTCGGCGCCTCGTCACGATGGTGATAGGTACAGAAGATCTCGCCGTCGTCGAACTGGACCCATCCGCTGTAGCCGTAGTCGCCGTACCGGCCGCACGAGTCACCCTCCAGCTCCAGGACCCTGGACTCTCCCCCAGATCCCGTCAGACCCGACAGGTCACCCAGCCAGGCCCAAGTTCCTGGATCGTGTCCCGCTTTCATCGTCTTCTCACCTGGCGCGGGCTCGACGTTGCGGTAGGTGAACAGCAGCCGGCCGCTCTGCAGCACGCCTCCTGTGGGCCGGTCTCCGTAGAATGGGCCCGGACGAGGGGTCGACCAGACGTACCCCTCGTCTTCAGAGATAACGTAGTGTGATGGGCGACTCGTGTGCACGTTCTCCCGCATAACCATTAGCACGCGTCCGTCCGGGAGATCCACCAACGCCGGCTCATCGTGCTGGAATCCGTCTTGTTCGGCCCCCAGCGCAGAGATTGGCCACGTCAGTCCACCGTCGTACGAGTGCACAACCTCCACGCGGAAGGCGTCAGGAAACCGACCCAAGAAATGTGTGTTCGCCATCAGCCAATGGTTTACGGTGAGGGGGACCACGCTGCTCGGCCCAATTCCCTCGACCGCGGTCAGGTGGCGGTCAGTCCAAGTTTGTCCGTCGTCCTCGCTGAACGATAGCCAGGTTTGGTGGCAGAATAGGCTTCCAATCCCCCGAATGCCGGCGTTTTCGAAGAAATGGACGTCGAGGGTGGCGACGATCCTGCCATCGGCCAGCCGGACCAAGCGAGGATTATTCCACATCGATCCGTCCCCGCGAATCGAGCGACTGACGTCAATCTGCCTTTGATTAGTCCAGGTGCGTCCGCGGTCTTCGCTCTCGATGAGCATGAGTCGGGAGGTGCTGGCACCGTGGTAATCCGACTCGCGGTAGACGCAGAGAAGCCCATCCCCCCGCAGCCGGCACACGTCGGGAAAAGCCTCGTATTGATCGTCATCGCGCGCAATCGTCACGTGTTGGAGTTTGGGCGTCATTTTGGTGGTTTCCTTATCCTGGGAAGTCATCCTCTCTAAACCTGCAGCCGCGAATGTAGGACTTCGGCGCGTCATCACGATGGTGATAGACGCAGAAGATCTCTCCGTCGTCGAACTGTACCCATGCACTGTATCCATAGTCGCCATGATTTCCGCACCGGTCGTGCTCCAGCTCTAGGAAGCTCGACTCTCCCTCCGAACCTGTCAGGCCGGCCAGATCGCCGCGCCAGGCCCAGGTACCAGGATTACGTCCCAATATCATCGTCTTCTCATCCGCCGCGGGTTCGACGTTGCGGTAGGTGACCAGTAGCCGGCCGCTCTGCAGTACGCCCGCGTCGGGCCGGTCGCCAAAGAACACGGTCGGGCGCGGTGTCGACCAGACGCGTCCTTCGTCTTCGGAGATGACGTAGTGCGAAGGACGATGGGTGTGAACATTCTCCCGCATAACCATGAGTAATCGTCCGTCCGGCAGACGCAGGATCGACGGTTCATCGTGCTGGAATCCGTCTTGCTCGGCCCCAAGGCCGGCGATTGGCCAGGTCTGTCCCCCATCGAAGGAATGGAACACCTCTAGGCGAAAGGCGCCAGGAAACCGTCCCAGGAAATGTGTCGTGGCAATGAGCCAATGGTCGTCGCTGACGGCAAATGCCCTGTCAGGGCAGATCCCTTCGACCTCGGTCAGTTGGGGTTCCGTCCAGGTAATCCCGTCGTCCTCGCTGAACGATAGGAAGGTCTGGTAGCAGTATAGGCTCTTGGGCTTCCAGATTCCGTCGTATTCAGAGAATTGCGCATCTAAGGTAGCGACGATCCTGCCATCGGACAGCCGGGTCAGGCGGGCATTGCTCCAAACTGATCTATCCTCGGTGATGGAACGAGTGTAGTGCAGCTGACGCTTGTTGGTCCAGGTGCGGCCACGGTCGTTGCTCTCGATGAGCATGAGTCGCGACGTGGTGCCGACGTGGTAATCCGACTCGCGGTAGGCGCAAAGAAGCCCATCCCCCCGCAGCCGGCACACGTCGGGAAACGCCTCGTATTGATCGTCATCCCGCGCAATCGCCACGTGTTTCAGTTTGGGCGTCATTGTGGTGGACTCCTATCCTGGAAAGTCATCCTCACTAAACCTGCAGCCACGGATATAGGACTTCGGCGCGTCATCACGATGGTGATAAACGCAGAAGACCTCTCCGTCGTCGAACTGTACCCAAGCGCTGTATCCATAGTCGCCATGATTTCCGCACCCGTCGTGCTCCAACTCCAGGAAGCTTGACTCTCCTCCCGATCCTGTCAGGCCTTCCAGATCGCCGCGCCAAGCCCAGGTCCCGGGGTTACGGCCCAGTTTCAAGTTTTCCTCGTCCGGCGCGGGCTCGACGTTGCGGTAGGTGACCAGTATCCGGCCGCTCTGCAGAACACCCCCGCCGGGCCGGTCGCCAAAGAACACGGTCGGGCGTGGTGTCGACCAGACGCGTCCTTCGTCTTCGGAGATGACGTAGTGCGAAGGGCGATGGGTGTGAACATTCTCCCGCATTACCATCAGCAGGCGTCTGTCCGGCAGACGCAGGATCGACGGTTCATCGTGTTGGAATCCGTCTTCTTCGGCCCCAAGGCCGGCGATTGGCCAGGTCTGTCCCCCGTCGAAGGAATGGAACACCTCCAGGCGATATGCTCCAGGAAACCGACCCAGGAAATGTGTCGTGGCAATCAGCCAGTGGTCGTCATTGACGGCAAACACCCTGTCGGGGCAGAGTCCTTCGACCTCGGTCAAATGGGGTTCGGTCCAGGTTTTTCCGTCGTCCTCGCTGAGAGATATGAAGGTCTGGTAGCAGTACAGGCTCTTGGGCTTCCAGATTTCGTCGTATTCGTAGAACTGGGTATCAAAGGTAGCGACGATCCTGCCATCGGGGAGCCGGGTCAGGCGCGGGTTGTTCCAAACTGATCCGTTCTCGGTGAGGGAGTGTTTGGAGTGAAACTGACGTCTGTTGGTCCAGGTGCGGCCACGGTCGTTGCTCTCGATGAGCATTATTCGCGACGTAGTGGCCGTATGGTAATCCGACTCGCGGTAGACGCATAGAAGTCCATCTCCTCGCAGCCGGCACACGTCGGGAAAGGCCTCGTATTGATCGTCGTCGCGCGCAATCGTCACGTGATCAAGTTTGGGCGTCATTGTGGTGGACTCCTATCCTGGAAAGTCATCCTCACTGAACCTGCAGCCACGGATGTAGGATTTCGGCGCGTCATCACGGTGATGATAAATGCAGAAGATCTCCCCGTCGTCGAACTGTACCCATCCACTGTATCCATAGTCGCCATGATTTCCGCATTCGTCGTGCTCCAACTCAAGGAAGCTCGAGTCTCCCCCCGATCCTGTCAGGCCGGCCAGATCGCCGCGCCAGGCCCAGGTCCCAGGGTTGCGTCCCAATACCATCGTCTTTTCATCCGCCGCGGGTTCGACGTTGCGGTAGGTGACCAGTATCCGGCCGCTCTGCAGTATGCCCCCGCCAGGCCGGTCGCCAAAGAACGGAGTAGGGCGAGGCGTCGACCAAACGCGTCCTTCGTCTTCGGAGATGACGTAGTGCGAAGGGCGATGGGTGTGAACATTCTCCCGCATTACCATCAGAAATCGTCCATCCGGCAGACGCAGGATCGAAGGTTCATCGTGCTGGAATCCGTCTTCTTCGGCCCCAAGGGCAGCGATTGGCCACGTCTGTCCGCCGTCGAAGGAATGGGCCACCTGCAGACGAAAGGCGCCAGGAAACCGTCCGAAGAAATGTGTCGTGGCAATCAGCCAGTGGTCGTCGCTGGCGGCAAACACCCTGTCGGGGCAGAGTCCTTCGACCTCGGTCAGGTGGGGATCGGACCAAGTCTCTCCGTCGTCCTCGCTGAACGATAGGTAGCTTTGGTAGCAGTGAAGGCTATTGGGCTTCCGGTCTCCGTCGTATTCAGAGTGGCACATGTCAAGGAGAGCGACGATTCTGCCATCCCGCAGCCGCGTGAGGCGCGGGTTGTTCCAAACTGAACTAGTCTCATCGATGGTACGTCTGAAATGCAGGGGACGCTTGTTAGTCCAGGTGCGGCCACGGTCGTTGCTCTCGATAAGCATGATCTGCGACGTGGTGCCGACGTGGTAATCCGACTCGCGGTAGGTGCACAGCAGCCTCTCCCCGGACAACATGCAAAGGTCAGGAAATGCCTCGTAGAGGGCATCGTCGCGTGCTATGGTCACGTGCTCCGGTCCGCTGGTCATAGTGAGTTTTCTCCCCAGTTTGCAGTCCACGTTTCTTCGAAGCGGGCGGCGTCCATTGGCGCCTCGTACTTGACCCCGCCAATGCTATGTTCATCGTAGGGTGGTGTCAATCTTCTCATCGTAGGTGTTTTAAAATAGAGAACCCTGACCCACGAGTGGGCGATTCGTGCCCACCGTCGCCGGGACTAAGAGCGTAGATCAGGACATCTCGGAGTGGGGTCGTAGAATCTCTCTGAGACAGCGTTGTGACTATGAAAAGCTCCAAGTCTACAGTATTCAAGCCGGCCTACGTCGTCGGTGGGACCTGCCTCATTTCCAGGGTGATGCCGTCCGGATCGCGGAAGTAGACGGCCTGGGCGCCGATGTTCCGCCCGATCGAAATCCTAGCGGGCGGGTTGATGAACGTAACGCCCTTGGACTTCAAATTCTCGTAGTTCGCCCATATGTCGTCCACCTCGAAGCAGACGTGCCCGTTGCCAGTTCGGTTTGTCTCGCTCGGGTTTTGCTCGCCGGGGTGGGAAATGTACTGGAGTAGCTCTATTATGTGCTCCTCCTCGTCCGCTTTGAGGAGGGCAATATCCAAATTCACCTCATGAAAGCCGACGATCTGTGAAAGGAATTCCTCGGCGACATTCATGCGGCGCACCAATTTCAAGCCCAATACATTGCAGTAGAAGTCAATCGAGCGTTCCATATCGCTGACCGTCAGGCCCGTGTGGTCGATTCGTCGCATCATCGTCTAATACTCCTGCGTCAAATTAGGGTAGGGTTGAGACTCAATCGGTCCGTAGCCGATGGATTGATGGATAAGGTCAAGGGCCGGCCAACGCGTCAAGCAGTCCTTGCCGCCATACGACGTTCGGGTGCGACAGTCCGGCCAATTCGGCGTTGCTCAATGTCGGCTGTCGGCGTCAGCGACCGTGGCGACTCTCAACGTGGGCGTGAGACAATTCGATGTGTTGACGGACACCCATGGAGACAATTATAAATCGGGTGTGGTAGGGCCTGCTTAGCATCGGAGGTGCCATATTGACGAATCAGCTAGTCATCCCAGATGATTTCCCGCCCCTTTATCGTGGTCATGCCCAGATAGAGCGCCTGAAGCGCTTGGGTGACTTCGTCCATTACGAAACGATGGCGGCCGATGGGGACGAGTTGGCCGGCCGGCTGTCGAATGCTGATGTGGTCGTCAACGTCCAGAGATTTAATGCTTTCGACCAAGCGCTATTGGAACGGCTGCCCCGGCTCCGGCTGATCTCGATCTTCGGGACAGGGACGGACAAGGTAGATCTGGACGCGGCGACTGAGTTAGGAATTGTTGTCACGAACACACCTGCCGCGACCTCAATCTCGGTGGCTGAACTGAACATGGGGTTGCTGCTGGACGTGGCACGGTCGATTTCGCTCTCTGATCACAAAGTTCGGGAGGGAGTCTGGGGCAGCCAATTCGGTATGCAGTTGAGGGGCAAGACAATTGGCCTCATCGGTCTGGGAGCTATTGGCGCAGAGGTCGCCCGAATCGCGCAGGCGTTTGGTATGAGAGTCATAGGATGGAGCTTTAGCAACGATCCGGCACGTGCGGCCAGGCTTGGAATAGAGCTGGTCGATTTCGACGAACTGCTCAAGACTTCGGATGTCGTATCGCTGCACGTCCGCAACACGCCAGAGGCGGCCGGCATGATCGGTCGTCGCGAGATCGATCTGATGAAGCCGGCGTCAATCCTGATTAACACTGCGCGAGCGGCAATCGTCGATCAGGACGCGCTGCTAGAGGCGTTGAACAGCGGCCGCATCGCCGGCGCCGGCTTGGATGTGCACATGGAAGAACCGTTGCCGCCTGACAATCCGTGGGTGGAACTGGACAATGTCGTGCTAACACCGCACGCCGGAGCGATGACACAAGACGCATTCGATCGGGAGATTACGATAGGGGTGGATAATGTTGCGGCTTTTCTCGAAGGAGAGCCCACCAACGTGGTGAATCCAGCGGTGATGGACCGCCGTCGGTAGGTCTCCTCGATTCAGCGCCCCGGCCTTGCCTAACCTACCCACTTGGGAGCGAGGCGCACGAAACAACCCTACCACAAGCCGGTCTCGACTTTGAGAAGGTCCTTGTCGCGCCGCGAGGTGAGCTACCGACCTGCGGTAACCCCGATCGCCGCCTCATCGAACATCTTGGCCACCTGCTCGAACAACGCCGGCGGCCGGCCGTCGCCGACCTGTCGGTTGTCCAGCCGGACTACCGCCGGTAGCTCGCTGTTTGTTCCAGTCAAGAATATTCCATCTGCACGGAACAACTCGTCCACCGGCACCGGTCGCTCGTCGCAGTCGATGCCGGCTTCCCTAGCCATCTCCAGAACCGCCTCCCGGGTGATGCCGGGCAATATGTAGTTCGAAAGCGGCGGGGTGACAAGTTTGCTTCCCACCACGATGAAAACGTTGGAGGCGGTGGCCTCGGTGAGAAAGCCGTCGCGAACCAGGATCGCGTCATCGGCGCCACGCCGGCTGGCGTGTTCACGCGCCGTCGCATTGGGAAGCAGCATGGCCGTTTTCATATACGGTTTCGCCCAACGGTCATCGCTCACCGTGATACAGGTTATCGACGGTTTTGGTCGAACAACCTCGGCCGGGCGTGCGATGGCGATGACGCTCTGCCGCGAAATATCCGGTAGCCCGTGGAACCGATCGGCCACACCTCGGGTGACCTGAATGTAGACTGTGCAGTCCGACAATTCCTGCCGGCGCACCAGCTCGTTCGCCGCCGAAATGAGACCGTCAACCGGCGGCAGCGGCATCTCGATGCCCCCAGCCGAACGTTGCATCCGGCGCATGTGCTGCTCCATCCGGAATGGACGGCCGCCGTAGTACCGGACTACCTCGTAAACGCTGTCGCCGAATTGGATCGAGCGGTCCTCGACCGGAATCTTGGCTTCGGAGTACTTGACGAACTCGCCGTTCAGATAGACCAAGGGTTGTGACATACAGTTAGGTCCTTCCAAGTATTTTAGCGGGTTGGGTCCATTCCACCGCCGCCGGCGCGCAAATTATGTTACCGTGTCGGGCAGTCGGGCGTGTACGAAGGGCTATTCCGCGCGCCCCTAGTTGGCGAAGTCTTCCTCTCGGAACCAACATCCGCGAATGTAAGACTGCGGCGCCTTTTCACGATGGTGGTAGGTGCAGAAGATCTCTCCGTCTTCAAACTGTACCCATGCACTGTAGCCGTAGTCGCCCAGCATATCCACGCACGGGTCGTATTCGAGCTCTAGGAAGCGCGACTCTCCTCCGGTTCCAGTCAGACCGGACAGATCACCTAGCCAGGCCCATGTTCCAGGGTTACGTCCCACTATCGTGATAGTCTCATCCGGCGCGGGCTCTACGTTACGGTAGGCAACGAGCAGACGGTCGCTCTGCAGCAGGCCGGCCGACGGCCGATCGCCATAGAATGGCGTCGGGCGGGGCGCGGACCAAGTCCACCCTTCGTCCTCGGAGATGACATAATGTGAAGGGCGATTCGTATGCACGTTCTCCCGCATTACCATGAGCAGGCGACCGTCCGGCAGAACCAACAACGACGGCTCATCGTGCTGGAAGCCCTCTTCCTCGGCTGCGAGGCTCGAGATCGGCCAGGTCCGGCCACCGTCGTGGGAACGGGCAACCTCAACGCGAAACGCGTCAGGAAAGCGTCCCATGAAGTGTGGGATGGCCAGTAGCCACAGATCATCCCTCACTACAAGCAACCTGTCCCCGACGATCCCTTCGGCCTCTATCAGGTGGCGCTCGGTCCAGGTCTTCCCTTCGTCCTCGCTGAACGAGAGAAACGTCTGACAAGCTAGATATGCCTGCGATGCCCCGTGAGCTGCCCCGTGACTTGCAATGCTGTCAGGGTAGACAAATGCATCGTAGTTGATAACGAGTCGGCCATCCGACAGCCTGGCGATGCGCGTATTGATCCATACCGACTTGTCATCGGCGAAGGAGCGCTTGACCTCGAACTGACGCTGGTTCGTCCAGGTCCGACCGCGATCGTGGCTCTCGATGAGCATGATCCGCGACGTGCTGGCCACGTGGGCATCCGACTCGCGGTAGATGCACAAGAGTCTCTCGCCGGGCAACATGCAAACGTCGGGAAACCCCTCATAAACATCGTCGTCGCGGGCTATTGTCACGTGCTCGATTCCGTTCGTCATAGTGGTGCCCTCCATTCCTTGATCCACATACCTTCGGCGGCTGTACTGCCTTGCTCAACTCGGCTCCCGCCGGCATACACCCATTGAATCTAATGGCCGTCGTGCAGGGAGTCGATCCTCTTCAGCGTCATAACAATCTCTCTAGGATTGCATTGGCGCGGGATGGTGATAGCCGGAGTCTGGAAACATGATTTGCCTTCAACAAACGAGTCTCCGGCAAAAGAGGCGTTCGCTAGAGCGGATCCCGCCGGGCGCCGCAGACCAGTTCTGCTTGAAACATATGGGCCGGGAGTATAGTGGATGCGACCAGCCAAAGAACATCTCCAGGGCCAGATTAATCCTTCGCGACGTCAAGGCGCGAAAATGGAATGTAACGCCCTTGCTCAGTCAGAGAACTTGGCAACGAATGAAGCGGTGTCTTTAATGCCATTGGATCAGATCGGCCACCGGATCACTAGCCCGCTTGTCGGGATATGACTTGCTCCGTATCAGCGTCAAACAAGCTCATCCGATTGAGATGCAGCGCAAGCTCGACCTCTTCGCCAACCCTGCAGTCATGGTCGGGATCTAGCTTAGCCGTAATCTGCGTTCCCTCGAGCTCGAAATATACAAGGGAATACTCGCCCAATTCCTCAACCACCGCGGGAGTGACTTTCACCCTTACCGCCGAATTCATATCGGATTGTTCGCTGCCTCTCCACACAGTCATATGATGCGAGCGCAGACCCAGAACCGTGTTTTTACCGACAACCGGCATATAACCGGACGCGAACGTCGACGGAATCCTGAGACGAAGTTGGCCGGTCTGGAAGAACATTTCGCTCTGTCCGTCCAGCACGAGTTCGCCAGGCATCAAGTTCATCGCCGGCGCGCCAATGAACTTTGCGACGAAAAGCGTCTGTGGGTTGTTATACAGGTCAGAGCCGGTGCCGATCTGCTGTACCAGTCCATGATCCAACAAGACGATGCGTTGTCCCAGAGTCATGGCCTCGACTTGATCGTGCGTCACGTAGACTGTGGTTGTGCTGAGACGCTGGTGCAGTTGGGCCAACTCAACTCTCACCTGCACCCTGAGTTGGGCGTCAAGATTGGACAAGGGCTCATCGAAGAGGAATACGTCTGGACGGCGAACAACGGCGCGTCCTACCGCGACCCGCTGGCGTTGCCCTCCACTGAGCTCGCGCGGCCGCCGCTTCAACAAACCTTCCATTCCGAGCATAGCGACGACCTCGTTGATCCTCGCATCAATCTCGTTCCGAGGATATTTCAAGTTGGACAGTCCGAAGCTCAGGTTCTCCCTCACCGTCATGTGCGGATACAGGGCGTAATCCTGGAAGACCATTGCGATATTGCGTTCCCGTGGATGCACGGTGGTTACATCGCGGTCGCCAATGTACACACGGCCGCCCGTCGCCACCTCCAAGCCGGCAACGAGCCGGAGGAAAGTCGTCTTTCCACTGCCGGAGGGGCCGAGGAAGACCACGAACTCGCCATCGGCAAGGTCTATGTCCATTCGGTCCAAGGCGACGACGCTCCCGTCACCTTTTCCGAATACCTTAGTCAATGACCGGGCATGCACTTCTGCCAAAACCTAACCCCCTTCTAGCCCTTCAATGCCCCGAGTCGCAGTCCAGTCAGGAAATAGCGCTGGAACAATATAAAGACGACAATCATAGGCACCGCGGCCACCACCGCCGTTGCCATCAAGAGCGAGTAGTCGAGGAAACCAACATTTTGGTAGCGGATCAGTGTGAGACCAACCTGAATGGTCGTCATTTCTCGACTCTCCATTATGACCAGTGGCCAGATGAAACTGTTCCAGTTCGCCATGAATATGAATATTCCAAGCACCGCGATACCAGGCATCGCCATGGGCAGTATTATTTTCCAGAAAATCCGCCACTCCGAGCACGCATCGATCCGCGCGGCATCGATCAGGCTCGAAGGAAGAGTCTGCATGAATTGCTTCATAAGAAAGATGCCGAACACCTGGCCGATCCACGGAATGGTCAACGCGGCGTACGTGTCGATCCAACCCATTCTGAGTACCAGCCCATAGAGTGGAATGAGGGTCACGTGACCGGGAATCATCATCGTCACGATCAACGCCACGAAAAGCGTCCTCCTGCCAGGAAAATTCATCTTCGCAAGGGCGTACCCAGCCCAGGCGGCGACCATGAGATTTCCGAACGTCACGATGGCGGCGACGATGATCGAGTTCAGCATCCAAGTACCGACGACTCCTCCCTGGTAGCCGAGAGTGCGTTCGTAGTTGTTGAGAGTCGGGTTGAGCGGTATGAATTCAGGCGGGTACTCGAAGACAAGATTGGCGGGCTTGAAGGACGTGGCTAACATCCACCAGAATGGTAGGAAGATCAGAACGGCAAAAATGAGCAAAACCACGATGCCCAACAATCGCCTGGAATTACCACGGAGGCGGTCCCAGAGTCCGACTTTCGATTCGAACTGCGGTTCGGCGGTGATGGATTCAGATTTCAGAAGCTCGGCTTCGCTCACAATGTTATTTCCATGACATCAATACTCAACATCCGTCGCCAGCCAGCGGAATAGGCCAACACTGAGTATCGCGATAATGAATGCTAATACGACTGCCTGGGCGGCAGCATAACCGAATTCGTGATGTAGGAAGGCAAGCGAATAGATCTGGTACACCAATGTTCTCGTGCTGTATCCGGGGCCGCCGCCAGTCATCGTGAAGACGATGTCAAAGACCTGAAACGACCCGATCGTACCGATAATGACACCATACAGAGTCGTAGGTTTGATCAAAGGCCAAGTGATTTTGGCAAATTTCGACCAAGGCGTCGCACAATCGATGTCCGCTGCGTCGTAAAGGGTAGTAGGGATGTTGTTGAGGGCGGCACCGTATAAGACTACCATCGCGCC
The DNA here is from genome assembly GCA_965220775.1 of Chloroflexota bacterium. Taxonomy (GTDB): domain Bacteria; phylum Chloroflexota; class UBA6077; order FW602-bin22; family JBCLEL01. The sequence continues at coordinate 1,084,217 of OZ244845.1, read as the reverse complement.
CTCACCCGTCGCCCAGACCATGAAGATTATGGCGGGGAGTGCCAATGATTGGTTGCCAAGCCATATTTGTGGCGATATTCCGACCTGCTCGATAACGTGGTTTGCCAGTCCTTGCTTTGTCGGGTAGTAGATCCACAACCATACTAGTGCCAGGATGACAGCCGACGATACGGCGGGAAGATAGAAGACCCCTCGAAATACCCCCTGAAGCTTTAGATTGAGCGGCTGAATCAGGAGTGCCAGCAGAAGAGCGACTCCTATGCGGACTGGAACGGTGGCGAGCGTGAAGATTATGGTATTCAAGAGGGCGATTCGCCACAGCCGTTCGCCGAAGAGCTGTTCGTAGTTGCGGAGCCCCACGAACTTGGCCGGTTGGAAGAAGTTATGGGCCTGTTCGAAGCTCAATATAAATGTAAAGATGACGGGGTACAGTGTGAACAGGGCGAACAATACGAGAGCGGGAACTAGAAAGACGAATGCCCAAAAGTACTCGTTGTAGACGCGGTGCGCCAGGATGCGCGCCGGCCAGAAACTCGACCCAGCGCCCCCAGTCAGCGCTCCTCTACGTTCGCTCACCGCTTCCCCCAGCGTGAATTGGCGTAACTGCCGCTAGGCAAACGCGCCAAGGCAGGAATTTTACTCTTGGTGGCAACTGCGGATACAGGAATGGTTTGACCGTCCACCGACATATCCGCAGAGTCAGGTACGGGTGGACGCGGGTATTATGAACTCGCATGCCCTCACTGTCAAACCGGGGTATCGGTTCCCGCCAGTCCACTCTTCAGTGTATACGTCTACTCCACGCACGCGAACTGAAACGGATGAGTCCCCATCCGGGACCTCATCAGGAAGGCAAGGACTTGATCGCAATCCATCGATGCCAAGTGCAAGAGTTGCTCGACCACAACCCCCCGAATCTGAACACTTGGGGTGGTTGGTTACGACTGTACAAGCGCGACGTGCAGGATTATGTTCACGCCACTTCAGATGGCAGGGACCAACACTCGTCTCCTGCGCAAGAACCAGGAGTCGCAGATGCCAAGAACGAGGGCGTCGTTGAGCCGACCCAGATCTCCAAGTAGTGCCGGTATGTCGCGAGGGCGAATCGTTTGCCATCGCATCGGGCCTGAACATCGGCGGCAAGACCGCTGCCGTTTTGGTCCAAAACACGGTCCTCTCGACTTGGCTTATGCGGCGGCGCCAGTGCCAGGCTGCGGAAAAGCCCCTTACGTTGCTAAGACCTTCCCGGTCTCGGTCGACAAGAAGGGACGGATATGACAATAGTCCAGGAAGAGAGGTGACGCAAGATGGGACCGAGGAAGCGGCAATCCACTGCGATATTCACGCTGGATTGCCGCCTTTTTCCCTTCCGCAGGCAACGTGCGATCCTGATCAAAGATGACGAGGACGTGCGTGGGTTGGATCTACTGAGCCTCTGAAGCTAAAGGTGATGGACAGCGGTTCAGGGCACAACTACAATCGGAGCGGTGAAGATAGAGTGTTTTTGGACGCCCCCACTTTCATGTGGGAAATACCGGATTTCGATGTCCGGTTTGACCATACGCTTTGGCTCGCTCTTCCGCGCAGCGAGAATCTCGGTCGCGAACAGGCTCCTATAGGGACGATGGCCGGTCCTGTGGAGAGAGGAAAATACCATGCGAATTGTCGATAGTCACTGTCACGTTTCTCAGGATTGGTACGAACCAGTCGAAAGCCTGCTGTTCCAAATGGAGCAGAACGGTGTGGACAAGGCAGTCCTGATCCAAATGGGAGGCCAGTATGATAATGCGTACCAGTTTGAGTGCGTTCGCCGGTTCCCGCAACGTTTTTCATCGGTCGTGGGCGTGAACACTGATCGGCAAGACGCACCGCGCATTCTCGAGCGATTGGCGGACGAAGGAGCGAGTGGCGTTCGTCTCAGTGCGACAACCCGTTCGCCGGGAGACGACCCACTGGCATTATGGCGAACAGCCGCCAAGCTAAAGCTGACGGTGAGTTGCCATGGCAAGAGCCGCGACTTTGCGTCGCCGGACTTTTCTGAATTGGTCCAGGCAGTACCTCAGTTGCTCGTTGTGATCGACCATCTGGGAACGCTCAGCGCGTTCGGTGATCCTGATTTCCCATCCCTGGAGACTTCCCGCAAGGTTTTCGAGTTGGCGCGGTTTCCGCATGTCTACATCAAGGTGCCCGGTCTGGGTCAGATTTCCCGGCGGGCTATGCCGGTCGCTGGACCATCTCCATTCGAGCAACCCATCACGCCCCTATTGGACATGGCCTACGACGCTTTTGGAGCCCACCGGATGATGTGGGGAAGCGACTTCCCGACGGTGAGCGGACGTGAGGGTTATCGAAATGCGCTTCGATTAACTATGGAGCAGTTTGCGGAAAAGAGCGATCGCGAAAGAAGTCTTATATTCGGCGAGGTAGCGGAATCGGCGTTTCCCGTACGCGGCTAGACGATATGATCGGCGAGCGGAGACTCAGTCTCGGCTTCTTGTTACAACTACTGATGGGCAATAAAGCTAGCTCATCCGATCAAGCGAAGCCGGGTGGGTAGGTCGCGTTGGTGGCTAAATGCGTTCGAGGAACGAGAATTGATTCACGGCAATTCCGCGTGGGAAATCCCGACCTGGCGGTCGATGGGGAGGGTCGATGAAGGATAATCTACTTCTCAACCTTGGAGTGTGTACCAACGAGGTGCATTCGGACCTCGAAACGGCTCTTCGGTTCGCGCGCGACGAGGGAATTCACAACGTCGAGCTGCTTGAATTCTGGGGCAAACCGGTCACCGAAATGAGCGACGACGAGATTGAGCGCGCGCGTGAATTGCTCGAACGATTCGACATGCACGTGAGAGTTGTCCTTTCAGAATCCCTGTATGGAGTGGTGCTGGGACACGTGGAGCGCGGCAAGGTAGGGAAAGACGCGGCATTCAAAAAGGATCTAGAGCTGCTGCAAGCGGGGATCCGCGTGGCTAAACGACTCGGGGCACCCGTGGTAGGCGCCTTCGCTTTCCGCCGGGACACAATGGTTCGGCGTGGCAATCCCAGCCCACGCCTTCACAACGGCGGCGAGTTGCCAGAAGAGATGCTAACGAAAGTCGTTGAAGGGCTGCGGATAGCTTCGCAACGAGCTGCCGACGCCGGCCTGCTCCTGGGGCTCGAGAACGTGAGATCCTGCTGGGCCAACACTGGTTTCAATACCGGCAAGGTAATTCGCGCAGTCGACCATCCGGCGATCAAGGCTATCTGGGACCCCGCTAATGACTATGTGTCTGGAGGCGTTCCATATCCAGACGGCTACGGTGCAGTCAAACCATTCATCGTCGACGTTCACGTCAAGGATGCCCGCGTTGTCGACAAAGCCACTGGATTGGTGGCGTGGGAAGCGGTGGGAAGGGGAGAGGTGGATTACATCAGCCAATTCAAGGCCCTCCGGCGGGACGGTTACACGGGGACGCTTAGCCTTGAGACCCACTGGAGTCCCCCGGAAGATGGGGGCGGAGACCCGGATCGAATAGCTGCTAGCAGGACGTCCCTAGTTGGCATTCGCTCAGCGTTGACGGCTTCCCTAGCGTACTGACGACGCTACCGCCGATCTTATCTGACGCCATTCCCACGTTGACAGACTCGGCATTAAGAGAAGCATCCTTTTCTCGGTGGTTACCGACGATTCATGGTGACGGCCGGCGTCCTTTGGGTTCGGACTAGTCGCCTTCCAGGGCGTCGACCAACCGCATCGTGTTCACAACTCTCTGCAAGCTGGTACGCGGCTCGCGGCCCGTCCGGACGCACTCCACGAAGTGGCGGTCTGTTGCCAGACTCCCCTCGTAGAGTGTCTTGTCGTCGGCGCCCACCAAATCGGCCCCTCGCAGGATCAGTGGCTCTGGCTGGTTGTCGCGCCAAATCTCCGCCACCTCCGGCACGCGCAAATAGGCGGAAATGCCGCGACCGTGAACCTCCATGCGCAGGTAGCGCGCCCCGCCCGATTTATTCCCCGAGATTATCCCTACCGCACCAGTGTTGAACCGCACCAGACCGTTGTGGCAGCTTTTCGAGCTCGTCCATTGGGTGAAGAAGCGATCCTGCAGGGCGTGGATCTCGACGGCTTCGCCTCCGCACATGTAGCTGACGAAGTCAACAACGTGGACGGTATTCTCGAGAAGTACACTGATTCCCCACTCCGGCTCTGGCTGATCCAGATAATTCTGGTGGAACTCGCCCAGACACATCGTAATTGGTCCCCGCTCCAGCACCATCCTCCTCACTTCCTCAACAATCGGGGTGAAGCGGTATTGAAATGCAACCATCCCCCATCGCCGGTTGCGTTCGGCCGCAGCTATCATCGCCTCAGTATCGGCAGCGTTCATCCCTGGCGGTTTCTCCATGGCCACGTGTTTGCCGGCGTCGAGGCAATCGATTACGATCGGCGCCAGCCCCTGGGGCGGCATGATCACATAGATGAGGTCCAGATCGGCCTCAGACAGCATCCGATGGTAGTCGGTGTAGCGACGCTCAATCCCAAACCTCTCACCGGCCGCTTTGAGCCTACCTTCGTCGAGGTCACAGACTGCGGCAATCGTGGCGTCTTTGAGCCCAGCGATCGCCGGGTAATGAGCGCCGGTCGCCCTCTGCCCGGCGCCGATGAAACCAACGTTTACCATGTTTACCCCCGGAATGTAGCTCTCCATCGCTCCCGTTGGGAGTGATGTCAAAGGTCAGTCACGCCGCATGCACGAAGCAATGTTTCATGCACCGCCAGATCGTGAGCGGCGTCGTAGCGCGGCGGTCGCTCTCCCTTGACAACCTCCACGAATTCGGCAACGTCTCCGACGTAGCGGGGCCGATCTCCCACGTCAACCGTCTGCCATCCCGCTTCGTAGCTTCCCAGCGGCTCGGCCAGGCAGAGGTGCACCTTCGATGGATTCTCGATCGGCTCGATTCGGATGCTGCCGTTAGTGCCGTAGATCTCGAAGCGCCTGTGTGAAAACCCATCCACTTCCATTGTCCACATTTGCACCACTGCCATGGCCCGCTCGTATTCCAAAACGGCCACGGCGTTGTCAATGAACGCTTGAACGTCCGTCTCGTGATAGTCGCGGCGCAGAATCGAAGTCACCTTCTTGGGCGGACCCAACACGATGACCACCAGGTCGAACATATGGCTCCCTAGCTCGAAAAACATGCCGCCCGGATAGCTCTCCATCTCCGCTTGGACTTTCCGATAGTTCGTGCCACGGTCGCTCGATGGTATTTCGGCTTCAACCTTGAAAATCTCTCCCAACATGCCGGTTCTCGCTGCCTCGATAGCGAACCTGATGGCCAAGTTGGAGCGGAACATGTAGCCCATATTCACATGCAGACCATTCGAACCGGCCAGATCGAGGACTTCCCGTAGCTGGTTCAATGAGGGGCTCGGGGGTTTGTCTATGGAGATGTGCTTTCCGGCGTTCAGAGCCCGACGCGCCCAGCGCAGGTTATCGGCTATATTGGTCTCGATAAAGACCGCCTGCACTGACGGATCGTCCAGCAGCTCCCGCTCGGTCAGCCAGCGAACGCCGGCGTAGGTAGGGTTATCCGAGCGGGCGGTGAAGATCTCAGGATCGGGCTCATGGATGCCAACGAATTCAACTTGCGATGACTCCCTGAGGGCTTTTGTCCAGCCCCGCGCGTGTGCGTGGCCGATGCCTATCTGACCTACTCGGATGGCCATTTCGCCTCAGGCGCTCCTAGCAAGTTGCGATGATTGGCCCATATGTACGACCTTCATCGGCGCATACCGCTCCGCAATAGATTGACTGCCGGTCCAATACCGCCTGTCTCCCTAGCCCTCCGCTACCACCGTGTTGCGAAGCACGCCAATGCCCGAGAGCTCAATCTCGACTGTGTCACCTGGGTGAATCGAACCTACGCCGCCCGGCGTTCCTGTGTATATCAAATCGCCAGGTTGCAGGGTGATCGAATCACTCAGATACGATACCAATTTAGCGGCCGAAAAAATAAGGTCGGAGGTATTAGTCTTCTGCTTTAGCTCGCCATTTACTCGAGCGGTCAAATCAATGTTGTCAGGATCCACATCGGTGGCAATGACCGGCCCAAGTGGCTTGAATGTATCGAAGCCTTTGCCAACCAGCAAACAGCCCATGTTCATCTCGGCTTCCTGGATCACACGCTCGCTGACATCGTTACCGCAAGTGTAGCCGAGCACGTATTCCAGTGCCTGATCCTCTGGAACCCGCCGGGCCTCCTTGCCGACTACGACAACGAACTCACCCTCGAATTCCACGTCTTTGCCCTGTCGCGGATAAATAATCGGGTCTCCCGATCCGATGACCGTGGTTGCCGGCAGCATGAATAGCATAGGGATTTCTGGGGCCGCCTCACCCTCTTCCTCAATGTGAGAGCCGTAGTTCAACCCTACGCCGATGACCCTTGCTGGAACTACCGGCGCCAGGAGCTTGAGTCCATCCAGCTGTCCGGCGGCCGCGCCGACGTCGAAATCGCCGAAAGGACACCCGGACAACTCCCGAACGCCGCCATCGTCTTCCAGAACTCCGTATTGTGGCCCCCGACTGCTCTCATAGCGCAAGATTTTCATGACTGCTACCTCCCCTTGGGTCTATTGTGCAAATCGAAGGACACTTGGCCGTCGGCGAACTGCCGACGCGATTATGATTATAATGAATAACACCCGCGATGTGTAGTCTGCGAATTGCATAACAAGTTAACTTACCGAAGAACTATACGTTGTGGCTGGCAGCGTCAACGCGTCGCCAGGTTCAGATATGCGGTAGAGGTATTGGGAGGGCATTGGCTTGCGATCCTTCTCGGTTGAGAGCGATGCCATCGCCCTGCCGCGGGGCGCCTGGTCCAAGGGCCACCGCGTAAAGATACTCTGGCGGGACAGAACCATCGCCGCATTGAGCCAGGGCGACTACCGAGCATACCTGTATCCCGTGTTTACGCCGGCAGGGTTTTCGGTCACCAGCGAGTCTCCTATCGACCACCCCCACCACCAGTCAGTTTGGATTGGAACCGACCATTTTACTGCTCGTCTGCCTTTCTCCTCGGACCAGATCGAAGAGGCGAATTACAACTTTTACGTAAATGATATCTTTCAGGGACGCGCGCCCGGCCGCATTTTAGGCGTTTCGGTAGAGAATACCGAGCTTGCCGACGACCACTTGCGGATCATACAGACGCTCCACTGGCAGGGGCCCCAGGAGTGGGGGGCCCCTGATCGGCGACTGCTGGCCACCGAGACGCGAACCTATGACATTCACCCGGGCGAACAGGCCAACCTGATCGCTATTCGAAGTCAGCTCAGACCAGGCGAGTGGGACATCAGAATTGGCCCGACACGACACGCCTATTTCGGGGTCCGTTTGGTCGAGGGACTGCGAGTTGTTGATGGTGGAGCGTTCCTGGATTCGGCGAATCGAACCGATGCCGACGAGATCTCCGCGCAAGACGCCGACTGGGTTGATGCTTCCGGCTTGATCGCCCGGGGCCACCGGGCAGGGATAGCGGTACTTCTCGACCCCTCGATCGGTGGTCGGCCGTGGTCGGCGTCCGAATACGGCACAATCGCGGTTAATCCGCTGCTCGGGGCGGCGGCGAGCTTGACGCGGGGACAGGAGTTGGACTTGGCCATCCGGCTCGTGGTCCACGATGGTGATGCCGACGAGGCTCGCCTGGCCGACCTCGTCGCTTCGTTTCGCGAGGGGACATAGGAAGATCCCCGCGCGGCAGGGGCGAAGGTGGGGTGCAGGTTAAAGGGATCTACTGAGGAGAGTCCATTCGGTCGGGCCTATCCATTAGCCAAACATCGACATCGCAAATGCGGATTGTCAGGCATTTCTTGGGCCCCATCAGACCCGGTGACTCAGGTGAAGCGACCGGCCCCCGTATTGTCCGGAAACTCTCAGAGGGAGTGTCGAAATGGCACGAAGGTGCTGGTCACTTGGACAACTTCTTCCCACTGACCTCTAAATCACGCCCAATGGGGACGGTGACTGTTTCCATAAGCGGGTGATTGCGCAGTGCCTCCTGGTACTCGGCAACACCTGGCTCTCCTGCAGTTACGTTGTCAGCTACCAATAGTCCCCCAGATCTCAGCAGAGGAACTGCGAGCTCTAGGCAGTCAACGTAAAGCCATTCCCAACAGTCCATCAGGATGAAATCTATTGGGCCCTCGAGAGAGCTCAAGGTTTCCCTAGCATCTCCCAAAATGAAATCTACATAGTCAGCCAGACCAGTTTCATCCAGGTTCTTGCGAGCAATGTCAAGAGCCCTGGGATTGATCTCCAATGAGGTGACTCTGCCTCCCGTTATTCGCGCCGCGTGGGCCAACCAAATAGTGGAATAACCGTGAGCAACTCCCAACTCTACGATTCTCTTGCTCCCGCTCGCCTGAATCATTATGTGTAGAAGCTGAGATGTGTCAGGATGCAGAGTGTACATCCTATCATCCATGGGAACATCCGCTCCTGTTTCCTCGGCCTTTCTTTCGGCAGCATCCTCAAGCTCCAATCGCTTGAGCACGGCAATGACCTCAGGTTCCATTACCTTCTCCTCAGGCACGAGCGTGACCAAGCCCGGTGCTTCAATGCTTCGCTGGCTCACTCAGGCCAATTGGCGGTGAACGTCGCAACAATCGTCAAATCAGTATATATCGCGCCGAACCAATCTCGACTATCCATATCGATTCGCAACGAGCAATTCTCATCTCGGTGAGTGTTCCTTCGTCTGAAAGTAGGCGCCTTTTCACACCGTCTCAGACATATGAAGGGCCATACCGCCTTGTCGAGATAATACCCAACAATCCGTCAGGAACTCATCAACCTATCGGTGCTGAGAACGCCGGGGTCAGTCCCATTGAGCAACAGCTCAACGGTTCGCTGGGCCGCGATTATGGCGATACAGATGCCGTGACCACTGAACCCACCGAGAAAACATATGCGCGGGTCGCCCGGCATGCTCCCGACCACCGGTACGAAGTCAGCGGTAAAGCCGAGGAGGCCGGCCCAACGACTAGTGACGGTAGAGCCTGCTTCAGGGAAGAATTCTTTGATGAACATCTCGAGTGTACCCTGCACGGACCGGGTTGTGTGATCGGCAGCGGTGAACTCCTCAGCCAGGTGAGGACCTCGTCCACCTCCAAAAAGCATCCGGCCATCGCTAAGTTGCCGATACCAGAATGGACCATCGGGAGGCCTAGTAACAATTGCCGGTGATTCGGCCAGCGCCGCTATCGGCCCCGTGACCAGCGCCTGGGCGCGGGTAGTGAAGATCAGCGACTCGAGGAAGGGATCGAACTGGGGACCATACGCGTTAATCGCGAGGACAACCGCGCCACATCGGATGGTCACCCGACGCGAATGTACCGTGATTCCCGTTGGGTCAGACTGTAAATCGTAGACCTCGCTGTGCTCGTATATGGTAGCACCGCTGGCCAGGGCGACACGCTTGGTCAACTGCGCCGGTTGAACCATGACCTCCGCAGGCATAACCAGGGCCGCCCGCGCACCGCGCTGGGCTGGATTGACCTCGCGGAAGTCTGCGTCGAAGCCGTCCCGCTGGAGCGCTAGCGCCGAAGCGGCGAGATCTCGTCTGCCAGCATCATCGTGTGCAAGGAAGTCAAACGGGGTCGTCTCATATTCTACGTTGAAATCCTGACAGTCTCTCACCAAGCGCTGGCGGTTCTCGACTGTCAACTGCCAGACTTCCTTGGCGGTGGCGGGGCTCAGCATGTCAAGAGCGTCGCTGTAGTAATGGCGCATCCCAGTCAGAACCATGCCGGCATTGCGCCCGCTAGCGCCGGCTGCCACCTCTCGTGCGTCGACGAGCGCGACGTCTTTGCCGGCGTCGACCAACATTCGAGCGATGTAGGATCCAGCAATTCCAGCGCCGACTACGGTCACATCGTGGTCGGCGTGCTGAGGAGGCTCGGCCAACTCCTGCCAAACTGAGACCGTCATCTAACCACCCCCGGCCGATCGGTGCCACACCGGCCGATCTAGCCCTTAATACCGGTTAGCACAATACCCTGGATGAACACTCGCTGTGCCAGGAAGAATATCGCGATGACCGGTATGACCATCAGGGCCGACATCGCCATGACCAGGTTCCACCTGGCCATGCCGCCGGTGGCAAACGCGCCCTTAACCATCACGATGCCAATAGCAAGCGTCCACATCTCATAGCCCTTGGCGTAAATCAGCGGCCCCAGGTAGTCGGTATAGTGCGACAGCACGCTCAAGATAGTAATCACGACAATCGCGGGAACTGACAAAGGCAAGATGATCTGCCGAATTATCGTCAGGTAGCCCGCCCCATCGATAATGGCTGCCTCTTCTAGCTCGAGCGGAATAGTCCGGAAAAACTGGCGCAACAGGAAAGTGTAGAACGCGCTGCCTCCAAACCAGAATGGGAGGATGAGTGGCCAAAAGGTGCCGACCATCCCCACTTGATTAAACATCACGTATGTCGGGATCATCGTCACCGCATACGGCAGCATTATCGTTGCCAGTGTGATGCCAAACACGAGGTCCCGTCCCGGAAATCGCATCCTGGCGAAAGCGTAGGCGGCTAGGATAGAGCTGAATAGCTGTCCCAAGACTGAAGGCACCAACACGGTCATTGTGTTTTGGAGATAGCGCAAGTAGGGTCGTTCAAACAGGACGTAAGGGTAGTTTTCCGGGTGGAGCGGGTTCGGGACGAGGATTGGCGGGAATGCGAACATGCCGACGGGCGTGTTCAAGGACCCGCTGATTAGGAAAAAGAACGGGATTGTCATCAGGGCGGCGCCCGCCGCGAGCGGCACGTGAGGCAGGAGACCGAGTACGATGCGCCACAGGGGCGACATGGGTCGACGAAGTGGGACAGGACGGTCCGCCGAGACAACCCTACTCACGAATCTCGCCTCCTCTACCGGCCGGGAACCGCTTCATAATAGACCCAACGCCCCGAAGACCGGAACACGACAAGTGTCAGGGCCAGAACGATCATCAACAGAAGCCAGGCCATCGCCGAGGCATAGCCTATTTGAAAGTATTGGAAGGCGTAGCGGTAGAGATACATAATGTAGACCAGCCCGGCATCCTCGGGCCCCGCAGGCTGTTCATAAACTGAAGTCGGCGTGAAGATGATGAAGACAATGTTGAAGACCTGAAAGGAATAGATGATGCCAATTACCAGGTTGAAGAAGATGATTGGCGAAGTCATTGGGATCGTCACGTTCCACAGCTTCATCCACCGGCCCGCGCCATCAATCTCGGCTGCCTCGTAGAGATGCTGCGGTACCGCTTGCAGCCCGGCAAGGAAGATCAGCATGGCGGTCCCACTTTGCCACACGTGGATGAGCACGAGAGTCGGCACGGTCCAATTGGGATCACCTAGCCAATTAGGCGCCGGCAAGCCAGTCAGCCGAATAAAATAGTTGATCGGGCCGAACTCGTTTTGCAGCATCCACGAAAAAAGCAGGCCGCTCGACGTCACCGGGACGATTGCAGGCAGGTACCATAGAGTCCGGTAGGCGGCCATCCCCTGGACCTTCTGGTTCAAGAGGAGGGCAACCGAGTATGTCACTACAATCGAGGTAGGAATGGCCAACAGGCTGTAGTAGGCAGTCACGCCGAGCGACTTGACGTACAGCTTGTCGGCGGTTAGAAGCTCAACGTAGTTGGCCGCCCCAACCCATTCTTGCTCCCACAGCGGCCTCAATATATCCCACTTGTGGAAGCTGAGTGCTAGCGAGCCCACGACCGGGCCAAACTGAAAGAGGATCAGTCCCAGCACCAACGGGCTTATGAACAGCCAACCGAAGGCCGTCTCGCGCCAACGCAAACGGTTGTAAAATCGCATCCGCTCGCCGCGCTGGGCTGCACGCACCGCCATACCCATCTCCTCAACGATGGCGTCAACTCAGGTCCGGCCTGCAACAGGCCGGACCCGCAAGAGCTCTACTCCTTGATTGGTTGACCCGTATCGAGGATTGTCTGGAACGTCTTCTCCCACTCAGCGGCGACGTCCTGGTATTCCACTTTGCCCCTGATCAGCGCGTCATTCCGCGGTCTCCAGGCATTTATCGCGTACTGGCCGTACTTCAGCCAGAATGACTGCTGGTGGTCTCCCGGCCAGCGGATATTTTCCGAATCCAACTCATTAACAAATACCTGGCGGGACTCTGCCCCTGGCGGGTCGCTGCTGTTGCGCCACCTCTCGAGGTTATCATGGCGCGTTGGCTGTAGCAGCCCGAAACTGGCCAGGGTCCTCTCGCCCTCCTGTGAGAGGCTGACCCAATTCATCCAGTGCCACGCATCATCCTTGTTCTTAGACTGCGTCGTCATCGACTGACCGGAGTACCATCCAATCGAGTTCGGCTTATCCGCCGAGGGGATTGGACAAGCCATCCAGTCGTCTCCGAGTGTGTCGTTGTTGGAGCCCAGACCCCAGACTCCTCCCTCACGCATTGCGATATTACCGAATTGAAACCCGATCCCCTCCGAAACATACAGAGGACTCGGAGACACATGATCTTTGAGGCTCCAGTTGGCCGCCCTCTGCCATCCCTCAATCGACGCGGCATCTTGGAACTGGGCTCTCCCAGCGGCGTCTATGACTTCGCCGCCGCGGCTGTAAACAAAGTTCGGGACGCCGATATAAACCACCGGCTGATACCCGTATTGTTTGGGACGAGTGGGGTCGTGGCCGGACTCGCCCGGGTGCTTGCCGTTCAGGTCTACGGTAAGCGCTATCGCCTTCTCGAGCGTCTCCTCATAGGTCATCTTCCTATCCTGAGGGGGCAGCTCCACGCCAGCCTCGGCGAACAGTTTCTTGTTCACGAAGAGGGCGAAGGATCCGCTATCCCAGGGGAGGGCTATCCGGTGACCGTCGTAGACCATGCTTATCCACATCTCTTTGATGTGATCTGCCGGATTGAAGTCCTTCTTGAGGAAATCTTCTAAGCTCTGGATGATCCCCTTGTCCCAGAGTATGCCGCCGGTCCGGAGACTCGCGTCGAAGAAGACATCGGGCGCTCTACCGGCCGCAATTTGCAATTGGAGGTGCTGCGAATGATCGCCGGTGGTATGGTCAATCTTAACTTCGCGTTCTGGGTACCTAACGTTGTATGCGGCGGCGATTCCGATGGCGGCAGCGAGGTCCGGGTCGCCACCGCGGTTCTGGAAGACGATCTGGCTTCGTGTCGTGTCAGGCGTCGCGACCACGATGACTTCCTTCTCGACGATGACTTCCTTCTCTATCTCGATCTCGACCGGCTGCTCTACGATGCGGGTGACTTCCTTCTCGACTTCAACGATCTCTTTTTGAATCGTCGGCTGGCATGCTGCTAACACTGGCAACGCAGCCGTCGCTGCAATGCCGGCCAGGAATGCGCGGCGTGTGAATGTGCGAGATATTACGCTGCTCGGCTCCATTTCAGATCTTCCCTCCATCTCTGTTACTACGCCAATCGGCCTGGATCTCCGGGTCGCACCCGTTTGATCCGCACTATGGTAGAGTGCCTCCTTTTTGGTTCGTTTGATCCGGAGGCATTGTCGCATAACCGCAAGACCGAAACAACCCCCAAATCCACCACCTAAAAAAAGAAGACCTCGTTGGAGCCCGATGTGAAGCGGGCTATGATGGTTGAAAGAAAGTAAAAGCCATCACCAACGAGGTGCACCCATTGTGCAGCAGGGAGCTTTGCCGTTCCAGTACGCCGAGGAGAAGAACCCAACCGGTATGACGGCTCTGGCCGGGCTGGCATGCTGGTCTGTGGCATACGCTCGTCGGACCCGTGTGACGCCCATACGGAGCCGGCACCCTTGAATCTGAGCATTTTCGGTGGTTGGTCACGGCTGTACAAAGGCGGCGCGCCGGATTATATTGACCGCAATCTCGGATGGGACGGACCGACGTCCGGCCCCAAAGACCCATTTCGGAGGCGCAGATGGCAACCACGAAAGCGTCGTTGACCGCTCGGCGGTTCTGATCGGGACGGAATACGAGTGACGTTTACCTCGTTTCAGGCCATCGAGATCCTCGGTAGATATCAAGAAGACGTGATAGTCGTTCACAACATGTCGACATCGCGAGAGTGGCCCGTGGTAGCCATCGATCAGGAATTGCACCTGTGTGGCGACGATTCGATGGGCAAGGCCATGTCGATCGGACTCGGCATCGCCCTCGCCAGACCGGACCACCGGGTCTGGGTGCTGGATGGCGACGGCAGCCTGCTGATGAGCCTGGGCGCGTTGGTCACTATTGCGTCGGCCGGCCCAGCCAATTTCGTGCACTTTGTATTTGAAAACGGCGTATACGAGGTCACCGGCGGTCAACCGATCCCCGGCGCCGGCCTTGTGGACTTTGCCGCGATGGCTAGGGCCGCCGGTTATCGCGCGGCCTACACCTTCGACGACGCCGGCGAATTTGAGCGAGCCGCCGCCGGCATCGTTGCTAGTGAAGGGCCGGTGCTAGTCGATCTAAAGGTCAAGACTACCTACGACCATTCGAAACGCGCCCCAGATGGCTTCGATGGAATGCCGATTCTGATGGCCAGGCTCGCGAGGTTCGAATAGCAGACCAATCGCCCGGGAGAGCGTAAGGCAGCCGGAGCGTCTCGGAAGTGGCGTTCCCAATCGACGGGTCGCAAATTTCAACCCTGTGGGGCACGGACGGGCGATTGACGGAGTTCGACAGCGTCTATACTATTAGCGCCCTCAAGGAACGGGCGTCATCTGGACAACCGCTCATTGAAATTGAAAATGTCGGTCTGGAGGGAAGCTAGAGAATGACAGATCAACCTGGTTGCGTCTACCTGAACGGAGAATTTGTGCCCGCCAGCGAGGCGAAGATATCGGTGTTTGACGCGGGACTCATTAGCGGACACATGGTTTTCGATGCGTTGTCGGCCTGGCAGGGATGGATCTTCAAGTTGGACACTCACATCGATCGGTTCTACCGTTCGGCGCACGCGGTTCGCATCGAGATCCCGCACTCGAAAGAGGAGTTTCGCGAAATTTTTGTCGAAACGTACCGACGGAGCGGTCTGAAGGACTCCTTCTTGGAGTGTCTCGTGACCCGAGGCGCATCTTCGGCCACACCGCCATTCACATCTCACCAGACGGTGATCATCTTCGCTATTCCTTATCGATCGATGGTATCGCCAGCCAAGATCGAGACCGGCGTTAGTGCGATCTTCTCGCGTACGCGAAACATACCTTTCCAGTGCATCGATCCGAAGATCAAGAATTCCAACCGTCTCCATAGTTATATGGCTCTCCTGGAAGCTCAGGACGCCGGCGTTGACGAGAGCATCATGCTCGACATGGACGGTCACGTGACCGAGGCCCGCGGCGCAAATGTGTTCGCCGTAAAGGGCGGAATTCTCTATACGCCAGGCGAGGGGATATTGCACGGAATAACCCGGCTGGCTGTCCTGGAGATTGCCCAAGATAAAGGCATCGAAGCCGTCGCTAGCCCCATGACACCCTATGATTTCTACACTGCGGACGAGGCTTTCTTCGCTTCCACCGCAGGCGGAACCATGCCGATCGTACAGTTGGACGGCCGGCAGGTTGGCGATGGCCAGGTTGGACCTATGAGCCGACTGATAAAGGACGCCTACTGGCACCGTCACGTCAACGCACCGTGGTCGACGCCGGTCTTAGTCTGAAGAAGGGCCGGTTGCCAAACTAGAAGGCTCAAGCTACTTGACGGACGCCGGCACGCCTAACGAGATGCGGTTGGACGAGAGAACTTCCCCAGCTTAGCAAGACTCACCGTGTTGTTGATTTGGCAGGAAGAATGATGCGGATCCTCGATAGTGCCGCGATATCCTAGAGCGCTGGATCCGTTTGACGCTCCTGCGGGCGATGCAGCGCTTGTCCCTCCGATCTACTTTGTAGGCTCCGAGGCCGGGGTATTCGCTGTTTTAACGCAACAAGATGCGACCTGGAATGAAGACCGTATCCAAGGGCGAAAGATCGATCTGAACCTAGCTGCGCCGAGGGACACAGCAATTGGCGCAGCTAAGAGGGCTGGAATTCTCTCCCATCCCCAGCGCTCTGCTTCACCTAGCACCGACTCGATGCACCCGCGAGTCCCGAATTATCGCAATCTGTTTTGCCGGCGCCACTAGCTTCGACTGGGTTGCTTGCCCCGATCGTAATTCGAATTAGCAACAACATGATGCCAATTGCTGAATTTTGGCCAGAGCGTCGTACGCCAGCGGTGGAACCGGGTCGCTAGACTAGGGCGGCGAGACGCTCTCCGTCGGCGATCAGACGCGCCACCAAATCGAGCAGCTGCGCAGCGGGCACGCCATCAGTGACCCTATGATCGAAGGTCAGACTTAAGACGCATGTCTGACCAGCAACGAGCTGTCCATCGCGAACGACCGGCCGCGGCAGGATTCGGCCAATACCGAGAATTGCCGATTGCGGGGGGTTGAGGATCGGGGTGAAGCCGTCGACCCCGTACCCACCGAGGTTGGTTATCGTCGCCGTCCCGCCGGTCACGTCAGCCGGCTGCAACTGGCCGTCTCGCGCCCGCTCGCTCAAATCGCGCACTGCCACGGCGACCTCGGCGAGTTTCCGCCTATCTGCATCGTGCACGACCGGTACGACGAGACCCCCAGGGACTGCGACGGCGAATCCCACGTTCACTTCGTCGAGTAGAAGAATTGCATCGTTCTCGATCACCGCGTTGAGCTCAGGTCGCTCACTTAACGCTATAGCGAATAGTTTGATGAACAATGCATCGAACGGTAAAGCGCCCCCAATCTGCTCGGCCAAGCTCGGGCGCGCGGTAACCAGTGTCTCAGCATCGACCTCACGGGTAAGCGTGACCGGCGCGGCGGTCGACAGACTGTGCCTCAGACGCTCGGCGATGGTCCGCCGCATTCCTACTAGCGGCACTCGCTGCCGAACTCGCGGTCCGCGCGGCGCGATATCCACCTTCTCCGTAGTGGCCGCGGCATCGATCGCTGCTTGCACGTCTGCCTCGATGATACGCCCACCTGGGCCGGTGCCGGTCAGGCGCGCCACGTCGATGCCGTGCCGGGTTGCGAGACGGCGGGCGACCGGACTCGCGCGCACTCCGGCCGGCCTCGCCGGCAGCGGCGCCGAACTCGATGGCGCCGGCGGACGCGCTGCTGGTCTTCTGGTAAGGGGCGGCGCCTCGCTCCGCTGAGAAGCCGGCGGGCCCGGGGCGGGCCTGGCAGGGGCCACTGGTGGGGCCTCGCCGGGAGCCAGGATGTAGCCAATCAGCGACTGGACCGGCAGGCTGGTTCCGATCTCAACGACGGCGTGCAGAACCCCAGCTCCTGGCGCCTCGATCTGGTAAGTCGCCTTTTCGGTCGTAATCTCTATGATTTGCTCGCCAGCTTCGACGTGGTCCCCGGGTGAACGCAGCCAGTCGGTGACGGTTCCTTCAGTCGTGTACATGCCAAGGGTTGGCATCAAGATTTCGCGTGCCATTTTCAGGTCGTGAGCGTCAGCTTTGAGGAGAAACTCAGATCAATTACCTCGCGAGCATCATTGATCATCTAGTATGAGCCAAACAACTCATGAGCCGTCGACACGATGTCGCCTACCTGGGGCGCGTAATAGGCTTCCAACGCCGCCGCAAAGGGGACCGGCGCCTCGGGCGCAGTGATGGTCTTTATCGGCGCATCCAAGTAGTCGAAGCCCTTGTCGGCAACCCGCGCGGCGATATCGCGAGCCATCGACGCAGTTGGCGTATCCTCGTCGACGACGATCAGGCGCCGGGTGCGCGCAACCGATTCCAGGATGGTACTTTCGTCGAGCGGCGCCAGGGTCAGGACGTCAACAACCTCGGCGCTCGTTCCCTCGCTGGCGAGATAGTCCGCTGCTTCCAGGCACGTGTGCGTCATTTGGCCGATGCCGCAGAGCGTAATGTCACTTCCAGAGCGAACAACCTCGGCTTTGCCAATGGGTACGGTGTATGGTTCTTCCGGCACCGGTACTCTCGCGGCCGAACCTAGATACTTCGAGTCGAGTACGACAACCGGGCCATCGTCGCGAATGGCTGAGATGAGCAATCCCTTGGCGTTGTAAGCGTTAGTAGGCACTACAACCTTCAGGCCCGAGATGTGCGCCAATACGGAATAGAGCGTCTGGGAATGCTGTGCAGCCGCCCCGCCACCATAGGTCTGGCCGCCGGTGCCTCGCGATCCGTAACCCATGCGGATGACGAGCGGCATATCCACCTGGCCCCCCATCATGTAGTGCATCTTCGCCGCCTGATTGGCGATCTGATCGTAGCAGCAGCCGATGAGGTCGATGAAGCTGAGGGTGACGATTGGTCGCAGACCAGTCATCGCACCGCCCACGCCGGCCCCTACGAACGCCATCTCGGCGATTGGCGTATCGATCACTCTGTCTTGGCCAAACTCCTCGAACAGGCCTGCCGTCGCGGCCACGAAGATCCAGCCATCCCCAGAGCCCACGTTCTCGCGCCCTGCCCCACCTGATACGTCTTCGCCGATGACGATGACATTAGGATCGCGTCGCATCTCCTGTCGTATCGCTTCGTTAACCGCTTGAGTGTAGCTCAACTCGCGAACGGCGGTCGCCATTCCATTCCTCCTCAGCTCTAGGTCACGTAGACGTGTGTGTACAACTCGGATGGATCGGGCACCGGACTCTCCTCGGCGAACTTGATCGCCTCGTCGAGCAGCGCTTTATTTCGCGCATCGACGGCATCCAACTCGTCGGTGCTGCACATACCCTGCGCAAGTACCTGCTCGCGAAACCGCTCTACGCAGTCACGCGCCAACGCCGTCTGCTCTTCCTCTACGGTGCGGTACCTATGAGGATCGTCCCCTGAGGAGTGTCCGTGGTATCTGTATGTCTTGCACTCGATCAGCGACGGCCCGTTCCCTGCTCGCGCCCGCCGCACCGCGGCGTCCGCCGCCTCCCATACCGAAAACACGTCCTGTCCATCTACCGCCACACCGGGCATATTATAGCTTCTCGCCCGGTCGGCTATGTCCTCGACCGAAACCGCGTACTCCACCGGGGTAGATTGAGCATAGCCGTTGTTCTCGCAGACGAAGACGACTGGCAATTTCCAAATAGCGGCCATATTCATCGACTCGTGCACAACGCCAATACTCGCCGCACCATCGCCGAAAAAGGTTGCCGCCACCTGATCGGTCTTTCTGACTCTTGCCGACATTGCCGCGCCAACTGCATGAGGGGTCCCCATCCCCAGGATCGGGTTGACGCCAAGCATACCAACCCGCAAGTCGGTGATATGCATCGATCCCCCTTTGCCCTGATTCGTGCCGGTCGCCTTGCCGAAAAGCTCTGCCATCATCGGACGCACGTCCACCCCTTTGGCGATGCAGTGGCCGTGACCGCGGTGGGTAGACGCGATCCAATCGGTCCGCTTTAGCGCGGCGCAGACCCCAACGGCGACGGCCTCCTCACCGCTGTAGTAGTGTGTGGCGCCGATAGGCAATCCAGTATCGACCAACACCTTCAAACGTTCCTCGAACTCCCGAATAAGCGTCATCCGATCGTACATCCACATCAACTGCTCACGTTCCAAATTGACCCAACTATCGGCGACGGTCATTAGACCCCCTTTTTTCGCTATCGGTTATTGGCCTCGCCTTCTGGCGATCCGGCCCAATGATCGGTACATTAATGGCGCTGAGTCGGAATGTCAATCCGTCTGCGGAGCGCCGGCGGACCAAGTATACGCTGGTCGCGTGCAGTAGAATGACGGCGGTATGCATGTTCTGGTGATGGACTCAACATAGGCGGAAAAAGTCAGGCGATAGCGGGCAGGTGCCGGCAACACCGTAGATTAAAGCCCCTTTTTGCTGGGGAGAGCATCGTGGTAACCGTGGACCAGGCGGCCCGCCCCCAAACGTTTGGCTGTCTGCACGCCGATTCGTGTTGAGACGGAAGGTACGCTTGAGCGACACGTTGTCGCACGGATGCTATTCAATAGTGAATGTGGAAAGAGCCGGGATGGTAATTGCGGTTGCCAGGAAGTTGCTTCTCTCCAAAGACTCGCCGTTAGGAGAGACGAGGCAATCTCCATACGGACCGGCCTTTGGCTACGAACCTACTTTTTGGTGCATGCGCCATTAGGGGGATTAAATAATGTCTCAGGGACCAACTGCCAGGTCGAAGGTATACGACGTGGTCGTGATAGGGGGCGGGCCCGCTGGCTCGACCGTCGCGTCGTTCCTGTCGCAATGGGGACGACGGGTCTTGGTTCTGGAGAAGGAAAGCTTCCCGCGTCACCATGTTGGTGAGTCCCTCCTTCCTGGCACGCTCGCAATCATGAAGCGACTGGGAGTGCTTGAGAAAGTCAGGCATGCCGGCTTCGTACCCAAATTCGGCGCTACCTACGTCTGGGGCAAATCGCGCAAGCCGTGGTCAGTCAATTTCATTGAGCTCAGTGAAGACATGCGAGCTCGAGGTGGTCTGATTGATCATTCCTTCCAGGTAGACCGAGCCAAGTTCGACAAAATCCTCCTAGACCATTGCAAGGAATCGGGCGCTACAGTCCTTGAAGGGTGCCGCGCGACGGGCATCGATCGAGACGAGCAGCAGACCACGCACGTCAGCTATATGGATCAGGCAGGCATCCCACAAGTGGCCAGTTGTCAATTCTGCGTAGATGCCACTGGCCAGAATTGTTTTCTGGGGAACAGTCTAGATCTCCGCGAATTCAATGAATCATTGAGAAACATCGCTCTTTATGGATATTTCCAAGGCGGAAGGCCCCTTGATCACCTTGTACCGAACCCCGATCCCAAGCACAACGGCAATATCTTCGTCGCAGCAACTGAGTCCGGCTGGATCTGGTACATACCCCTTGGAGGTGGCCGTTACAGCGTTGGTCTTGTAACCGATAGTTCATCCTCGCGGGAGATCAACAGGGTAGGCAGGTACAGGTTCTACCGGCACAGCCTGGATACTACGCAGGAGATCGCATTCCTGCTCAGAGGCGCCGAAATAGAGTCTGAGTCACTTCATACCCTGAGCGACTGGTCCTACATCTGCCGCAAGTTCCACGGACCGGGATACCTTATGGTTGGCGACGCCGCGGCATTTATCGACCCGATTCTTTCGACCGGTGTTCATTTGGCGATGAATGGCGCGCTTGGTGCGGCGGTTGCCATCAACACCTCTCTAAGCGACTCCGTCCTGACCGGCCAGGCGATGCAGTGGTACGAAGAAGAATACAAGGCTATAGCATCGAAGTTCTTGCAATTGGCCGAGCATTGGTATCTCGGCCATCGAAGCCAGAAAGAATGGTTTTCCACGGCCAAGGGGCTGGTCGATCCGGCCTCAAACTTGTCCGTTCGACAGGCATTCATTTATTTGGCTGGTGGCTATGAGTCAGACCTGATGCCCCTTGCCGGATTTCACTCTTCTCAACTGAAGACCATGTACGAAAACTTCGACAGCGCATTGCCAACGGACGCCCGAAAATCAGTTGTGGCTCCGCGAGATGACAGATCTAGTCAGGCGCTTTGGGAGGCATATGAAAATCTGGGAGAAAGCCGCCCCCGCCTCGCAAGCGGTGTTAGCTACCGGCAATTTGTGGGCGTGCACTACGTGACCGACAACAAACTAACCCCGCGAATTCAGATTGATCGAGCGCCAGCCGAGGGTGTCACTTGGCAAAGACATAGCCTGCCCATGGCAACGCTGCCTCTGCTGAAAATGATTGATGGTAATCGGACCGTCAGAGAAATAGCGAAAGAGCTGACAGGTGGAAACGGCGTCGGTGGCGCTCAAATCTTCCGTGAGGTGAGGAAGCTATATGATGACGGCATCATCACGCCGGTGCAGTCTCGACCCCTGCAGGCCCATCGCAAGCCGCAGGCAGAACGCGCTGGACGTTTGGCCACTCTGCGGCGCGCCGGTCGTAACGACCCTTGCCCCTGTGGCAGTGGAAGGAAGTACAAACGCTGCCACGGCCGCTAGGAGGTTGGCTAGCCTGACCGTGGCGAAGAGATCACAGTTCGTTAAACGAATTTGGGGTTTGTGAAGAAACAAGATTTCCCCGTAGGGAAGTTCAAATGCCTCACTGTTGTGTCGCCCGAAGAGCCAGACGATAACGAGTTACTTCTTGAACCCAACGACGACCCTGTTGCCAAGACTTACCAAACGGCGATCTTCGAGCAAAGGATGCCACATGCGGCGTTTGCCGTCGAAGATATCCCAAAAGAGTACGAACGATTGAAACAGTTGGGCGTGGTTTTTACGATTGAGCCAACAGCAACAGGACCCTTGAGCACTGCGATATTCTATGATACGTGCGCTAATCTCATACAGCTCTATCAATTTCAATCGGCACTTCGAAAGCGGACCGCCACGTCGGCATTCGGGATACTCTGATGCCCACACCTAGGAATTGGCCGATTCGACCTTGAACACGGAGAGTGGTATTGACACGGTTTCTGTCTTTTCGAGGTTGCCGGTTTTCTATGGGTTGTGGAACCAGATGAACAGTTCTCTTCCACATCACGGACGGCACCAGTGGTTCCTTCAAGTGTGATAGGTTCTGGAGACGAGTGATGCCGATAGGGTGTGACGAACGGCGCGGTTAGTAAAGAGGGAGGCGCCCGTGTTCCAAAGGCCTGTTTTTTGGGCGGCGTTCATCGTGTTCGCATTGGGGTGCACGACGTTTGCGGTCCTAAACGTCCCGCGCGCCTTCTCGATCGTCGAGCTCGATCTCCAGATGGATCGGGAGACGGCAATGTCCGAGGCCGGCCGCCTAGCGAAGCAATTCGGCTGGGGACCTTCTGACTATCGACAGGCGGCAAGCTTCCGCGTCGACGATCGCGTACGGAGCTTCGTGGAGCTGGAGGCGGGTGGTGCGGAGACGTTCGCGGGTCTTATGCGGGACGGCCCATACTATCCCTATCAGTGGGTGGTACGCAACTTCCGCAGCGACGAGGTGCGGGAGGTGGCGGTCTGGTTTCGGCCCGACGGAACTCCCTACGGCTTTCGTGAGCGACTGTCCGAGGACGCCCCCGGCGCCGCCCTCGTTGCAGGCGCTGCCCGAACCATCGCCGAGAACAGCGTGGGCGCCCCTTGGAACGTCGCGCTAGACAGCTACGATGCGGTTGAGTCGTCACAGAAGGAGCAGCCGGGCGGACGGATCGACCATACGTTTGTCTATGAGCGCAAAGACGTGCGAGCCGGCGAAGGTCGGTTTCGCCTACGTATCGTCGTGAGCGGCGATCGCACGACAGAGATCACGCACCTGCTGCAAGTTCCAGAGGCCTTCGACCGCCGGCACGAACAGATGCGATCGGCAAACACGGGGATTGCCATCGGGGGCACCTTCGCCATGATCCTGCTCTACGGCGTGGGCGGAATCGGAGTGGGTCTCTTCGTACTGTTGCGGCAGCGCTGGGTCTTGTGGCGAAGTCCCCTCGTCTGGGGGGCGGGTGCCTCCTTAATTCAGTTGCTAGCGGGCCTCAATCAGTGGCCGCTGATATGGATGGGGTACGATACCGCCCTCTCTGAGAGCAGTTTTACCGTTCGCCAGTTGACGGCGCTCGTCGCCGGGTTCTTTGCATTCACCGCTGTCTTCACACTGTCGTTTATGGCGGCCGAGAGCCTGTCGAGACGCGCATTTCCACATCATGTGCAGTTCTGGAGTTGCTGGTCGCGCGACGGCGCGCGGTCACGGCAGGTATTGGGCCAGACGGTGGCAGGGTATCTGATGGTCGGCGTGGATCTGGCATTTGTCGTGGCCTTCTACTGGATTGCGAAGGAATACCTGGGATGGTGGTCGCCATCGGATGCCTTGCTGGATCCAGACTCACTGGCAACCGTGCTGCCGTGGCTCGGCCCACTAGCGATTTCGCTCCAAGCCGGCTTCTGGGAAGAGTGTCTCTTCCGGGCCATTCCGTTGGCTGGCGCCGCCCTGCTGGGCAACCGATTCGGCAATCGCCGCGTGTGGATCGGAGGCGCATTCGTAGTGCAGATCCTCGTCTTTGGAGCCGCCCACGCAGCCTACCCGACGCAGCCAGCCTACGCACGACTCATCGAGCTGATTGTACCCTCGACGGTTTTCGGCCTATTGTATCTCCGCTTTGGTCTGCTACCGGTAATTGTCATGCACTTTACGTTCGACGCGGTCCTGTTTGCACTGCCGCTTTTCGCGTCGTCGGCGCCGGGGGTATGGGTCGACCAGGGCATCTTCGTTCTGATTCTCCTCACGCCATTGTGGATAGTGCTCAGCGCTCGGCTTCGCGGTGGACGATGGATCGAGGCCCCAACAGCGCTGCTGAACCGTGCTTGGAGGCCGCCGGACCCGGAGATAGGTGAATCCCCAACGATCGCGATGCCTCGTGAGCGGCTCGATCTGCCCCGACTTCCGGTGGTCGCCGGCATCGCGGCTGTTGGGTTTGGGCTGTGGGCGTACGCGGCCGCCACTCCGAGCGAATCACCGTCTCTCGAGGTGGGACGCAGCCGGGCCCTTGAGGTCGCGCGCGGTGCGCTGGCTGCGCAAGGCGTGGACACCGATGACTTGACAGAATTGAGCGTTGTGGTGGGCCGTCTCGACGCCGCCGACCGATTCGTTTGGAGCGAATCGGGAGCCGAACGTTACCGCACGTTGCTCGGCGAGTATCTGCCTGAACCGCGGTGGCGAGTGCGTTACGCGCGCTTCGAGGGCGACGTGGCTGCACGCGCCGAGGAGCACATCGTCTGGGTCGGAGCAGACGGAAAGCTTGCTCGGAGAGAGCATCGTCTCGCCGAGGGAACCGCTGGATCGGAGCTGTCGGAAGACAATGCTCGCTCGCTCGCCCGCACGGCGCTTGGGCCGCCGGATCGCGCCGCGAGCCTGCGCGAGGTTTCGGCCGAGTCTTCGAGTCTTCCGGAGCGAACTGACTGGACGTTCACTTTCCGTGACGAGAAGATTGCGGACCTTGAAGGTGGTGAGCCGAGAGTGGCGGTAGAGCTTGCCGGCGACGAAATCGTCGATACGCGTCGCTATTTTCACCTGCCGGAGGAATGGCGCCGGTCTGAGAACCAGCGGCGCGAGACGTTATCTATAGCCTTCACATTATCGAGCATCGTGCTGGGACTCGTCCTCTTAGCCGGCACCGCTGGAGCCGTGATTCGCTGGACCCGTGGACAATTCAACGTAAGGGCGGGATTGGAGATTGGCGTTCTTGCCTTTACCGTCTCCGTTCTGTCGCTGGCCAACGATTGGCCAACTTTGATGAACGCGACATCCACAGCGCAACCACTTCCGCTTCAAATTGGGATCAGCCTAGTGGGCGGACTCGTTGGCGGAGGTATCGCCGCAGCGGTGCTAGGATTGTTGGCCGGGCTTACCCACGCGCTCGCGGCGGGTCGGCATCCGTCCAGCCGGATGATCGCCATTTTCACTGGACTGGCGCTCGGCCTCGGATTTCTTGGGAGCGTGGCGCTGGTCGGGATCGTTTTCGGAAGCTCGCTTCCTGACTGGTCCGCGTATGGTCCGGCCAGTTCCGTGGTGCCGTTGTTGGGAGCCGCTCTCGATCGGGTGGCGCAGTATCTAATGCTGACGTTGGGGGCGTTGTTGGTCATCACGTCGGTCAATGTCTTGACCGAACAGTGGTCCCGCCGGCGAGTCATGGGCGCTGCCTTGCTGATGCTTGTGGGGATGCTTCTGGCGCCGGGGAAGGTGCCGGAAGACGTGATCTCGTGGGTGATTTCAGGTCTGGTCGGCGGGGTCTTCCTGCTGGTCGCCTATGCCTGGGTCCTCCGGTCCCGCCCAGCGCTCGTGGTCTTCGCCACTGCGGCCATGATCGTGCCCGGATTAATAGGGAGCGGCTTGGACCAGGCTTACGCCGGTGCGTTGGCCGGATCGTTGATCGGAGCGATCGTCATCTCGCTGTTGTCCTGGCGCTGGTTCGAGACGCTTTCTCGGACGAACTGAGGAAATCGGGGCCAACAGGCCGGATATCGAGCCCCACCCCACAGTCCCTGCTTACACAAGACCCGAACCGTCGCCCGCGCCAAATGTGTTGGAGTTTTCTATTGACCTAATAGTTGCAAGGTCGTATATACGAACTGAACGCTACGTGGCCGGGTTCAGCCACGACGGTTGAACCGCGCTTGCTCCATTAGGCCGGAGCACCTCCCTTCCACATTATGATCCAACTAATGCCTGGGTTGGCGCATATCCACCGTTGCACAGCGCATCCGTCATGGGCGTTGCGGAATGCGTGACTGATTTCGTTCGGTGAATTGGCCGTGACCCCGGGCAACCGCAGGTGTGCGACTTTGCCATTGCTCAAGATGAGTCATCGGCTGTTGACGGCGCTGGTATTCCTTTTGTTGCCTTCGATGTTGGCGGCGTGCGACCTTTCCCCAATCGGTCCCGCCGCGACAACTCAATCACGGCAGGTTGTGGCTACTACTACGCCGGCGCCGGTGGGTGTGGGTGACTCGACCGCAGCGAGTGTGGTGGCGACCGAATCCCCGGCGACTGCGCGACCACGCACAGATCAATTGGAACCCATTCCAGTGGCGACGTACCCAACCCCGACGTCCGTCCCCTCTCCAACTGAGACCATTCATTTTACACCTGAAGCGAGCTCGTCGCCGACCGAGACCGCGACCGCAACTCCCATGCCTAGCGCTTCGCCCACAGTGGCTGCGACTATTACCACCACGCCCAGCCCTTCGCCCACGGAGGTTGCAACTGCGACCGCCACACATAGCCCATCGCCTACGGAGGTTGCAACTGCAACTCCCCTGACGAGTCCAGTGGCTCCAACTGCGATTCCAACCGAAGAGACAGTACCTGAACCTTCCGAGGAAGAGCTCGCGGAGCAGGTTAGCCAGATCGTTCAAGCCGGAATACGGCTAGACTTCCCCTCCGCCGATGCACAGCCGGTACACGTATTTCCTTTGAACCTCTCGGATTCGATGGGCGAGTACTGGGTTGCGGTCACGAATGGCCCACAGCCTGCGCATATCACGTCCTCGGATGAAGTGATCAATTTTTTCCATATCGTCGTGGCTTTTCGCCTTCCCTCTGTAGGCGAATGGTTGGAGATCGACCGCGTTGAAATCGAGTCGGCGCCACAAAGAACACGTCCTGAGTTGCTGCAAACCGGCTGGCGGCCGCCCAGCGGCAAACCAACAGCTTGGATTGCAGTTACGGGCGGCACTGGCGCCCATGCTGGAACCCTCGATCTCATTGGCTTCGACGGCGAGGCGCTGACCACGACACTCAGCTTGATCAGCGCGCGCCCAACCGCCGGTGAGCTCGCCGACCTGGATGGAGATGGCATGTTGGAGGTCGTCGCCAACGACTCCAATCCGTACATCTTCTGCTACGCCTGCGCCACCGAACTCAAGCGCGAAACCGTGTACCGCTGGGACGGCTCGCGGCTCGTCCCTGTTCTATTGCGCGCGCCGGCGCTGGCTTTGCCCGACACCGTTCGGGAACAGGCAGATCGCGCCGTGGCGCTGGCCCAAGCCGACCTCTGGAGGCAAGCTGCCGAAGCGGCATCCTTGGCCTCCACCCGAGCTCCGTCGAACGACGAGATTCGCTGGCTGTCGATTCTGATTAATCGAGTGGCGTCGGCGCGGCTCGCCTACGCGGGCTCTCCTGGCCAACCGTTGTTGACAAGCGTCTTCGCGGGCGAGTACGAGGCTGCTGTCGATCTCATGCGGGCGCTGGATCCAACCGATGCGTTTGCGCTCGACGGTCCCCTCATCGTGGGCACGGCTGCTGAACAGAGCCTATCGACAATGGCGGTCCAGCTGTTGAACTACGCCGAGCGGGCCCTTGCTGTCGATCCAGAACGCGCCAGCATTCATGCGATTCGCGCGCTGGGCCTAACCCTCGCGTCACCGGACAACCTTGCCGAAGCCCGATCCGCCATGCAGCTGGCTGCCGAGCTCGCGCCCGACGACTCGTTCTATGCGACGAGCCGCGTATTTCTCGACCAAGCTCAGGAAGCTCCTGGCACACCGCCGGAATCGCCGGACGCTGAGACGCCGCCGGCGGGGCCTCCCGACACGTTCTTCACAGATGGCCAGGTGATCGGAACCGGCGACCGCGGGGGGTTTGTCAAGGCCGTGCATCATCGGCTTGCGCGGATTCGTGCGCTCGAATTCAGCGATCCGGGACGCTATTTCGACGCCTATCACGAGGCGACGCGGCAGGCGGTAGTGCGGTTTCAGAACGAGCGAGGGCTTTCGCCGAGTGGCGTGATTGACCTTGAAACCTGGAGCGCGCTCGAGGAGGCAAGCGCTGAGCCGCCGGTAGCGGCCATGGCACCGGTAACCGTCGCTGAGCCACGGCCGGCCCACACGGAGGCCGGACAACCGGTCGCCTACCTCACTTTCGACGACGGTCCTCATCCGAGCTTTACGCTTTCGGTCCTTGAATTACTTTCGCGCTACGATGCTACCGCCACGTTCTTTGTACTTGGTGGTCAGGTGATGCTCTTTCCCGAGGTGGTGGCCGCCGCCGTTCAACAGGGCAACGAGATTGAAAACCACACGGCCAGTCACGTCTGGCTCACCAAGGTTTCCCGGGACGAGTTCATATCCGAAGTGGTGAGTACCGACGAGGCGATCCACGCGGCCGCCGGTGATCGAGTCGATCCCATTCGCTGCCTTCGTCCTCCGTACGGCGCTCGCGATGAGCGTACGTCCTCTATTGCGGCGGAGATGGGAAAGAAGATCGTCATGTGGGATGTCGACCCACAGGATTGGCGCCGACCAGGAGCAGATCAGATTGCTCAGCACATATTGTCGCACGCGCGGCCCGGCGCGATTCTCCTCATGCACGACGGAGGCGGTGATCGACAGCAGACAATTGCGGCGTTGGAAATGGTGCTCGCCGAGTTGACCGCTCGGGGATTCGTCTTTCGCGGTCTTCCCGGCTGTATGTAGGCACCGCCGCTGCGCGGGCGGATTTAAGGAGCATTCAGCGGATCCACTACGCTCAAGGTCGAGCGCCGCGCCCCACTCACCCCGCAGCCCAGCAATACCGGGATTATAGGTTTCCTTCGTTCGACCCTTTACTAACGGACCGAACATAAGGATAATATTGAGGCCGGGTACAGGTCACAGGGAATCCGTCGAAGAGGAGGATGTTATGCGAGTTTTGTCGAAGAAACGGATAGTATCTTTTGGATTGGTGGCTGTTTTACTGCTGGCGACGACGGCCTGTGACGCTATTGGAGTGGGAGAACAGGCACCCTTTAAGATCGGGGTTATGGAATCGGTCACCGGCCCCGGCGAAACTTATGGGACCGTGGCCGTTCAAGCCAAGCAGATGGCTGTGGATGAGATCAACGCCGCCGGCGGTATCAATGGGCGAATGCTGGAGCTCATCGTCGAAGATTCGAAGTGCAATGCGCAGGACTCGATCACCGCCTACAACAAACTGACCGACGTGGACGGCGTGAAAATCATCCTCGGAACCTCCTGTAGTGGCGCAATGCTGGGTGCCGCGCCACTGGCCGAGGAGGAGGGTGTAGTCCTCTTCTCCGGGTTAGCAACCAACCCGGATATCGCTAACGCCGGGGACTACATCTTCCGGACGGCAATGAGTGATGCCCAGGTTGGCATCGACGGTGGCAACGTGCTGTGGGCTGATGGTATCCGCAAACTGGCTACGATCACCGAGACGACTGACTACGCGGAGGGAGTTAGGCGGGCTACGGTCGCACAGTTCGAGAAGCGGGGCGGGCAAGTTGTGGCCGCTGAGCGGTACGGCTCCGACGCCACCGACTTCAGGACCCAATTGACGAAGCTGTTCAACGAGGAGCCGGACGCGCTCCACGTCGCCTCCCAGTCCGAATTCGCGGGCGGCACTATCCTCAAGCAAGCCCGCGAACTGGGGTACGAGGGTCCCATATACTCGGACATAGTGCCAGTGGGTACTACAGCCCTCGAAATCGCCGGCGATGCCGCTACCGGCGTGAAAGCGATCTTGGCGGACCTCGACCCGGCTAATTCCAGAGCTCAGGAAGTTCTGGCTAACTTCAAGGAGCGTTACGAATATGTCACGCTGCCCTGGTACCTAGGTTCGGCCTACGACGACGTATACATCGCCGCCGAGTGTTTGAAGAAGACTAACGACGATCAAGATGCAGACGGATTCAGAGACTGTTTGTACGAGGTCACTTGGAGCGGCGCTATCGGGGACAACTACAGCTTCGACGAAGACGGCGAGGTCGTCGGTCTGTCCAACGTGGTCGTAGAGATTCTGCCGGCAGCCGATAGGACCGAGGATAACCAGGGTTACAAGGTCTTGGGTGGTGCTCCGACCGAATAGGTATTGCCGCATAACCGCAAGCCGGCGGAGTAAGCGAATAGCATTGTCAACACGGGCAGAGAGTCTCCCGCAAACTTTCGGTTGTCCGCCGGACGACCGATCCGGGGGCCGCATACGCCTACGACGCCCGACCAAATGAGTTCCGCTTCGAGGATCCATCTACTGAGGCACGGTGACAGCCAAGGCAGGCTCTTGGCTACCGTTCTGGCGGCGGCCGTTGTCGCGTATATCGGGTGGAAAATCAGTCAGTCTCCCGGCCAAGCCCTGCAGTTTGCCTTCAACGGACTGTCCGTGGGCGCCGTGTATGCCCTGCTTGCGATGGGGTTCACTCTCGTCTACAGCACGGTTTGGTTCTTTGATCTGTACTACGGGGCGGCCGCAGCTCTAGGCGCGTACGGCGTCTTCTACCTGAGGTCTCGAGATGTCGTCGGTGGGCGCTTTGAAGTCAACGATCCTTTCGTCAATATCTTGTTTGCAGCCGTGGTCGCTGGAGTAGTCGCCTGGGCGCTGCATGTGGGCCTGTACACACGACTCCTGCCGCGCTTCAATTCAACCACGCTGTTCCTCATTGGCGGCCTGTTGTCCGCAGGCGCCGGTATCTACACTGGACTTGTCCTAGCATTTCCGGAAGAACTCAACGTCATGCTCAGTCCGGCCATCGGCGCAATGGTGGCGGTAGCTGCGGTTTGGGTGCTTTATCGCGGCTATCGGCGCATATTTGAAAGGGCTGGGATTGTGCCGTTCTTCGCCCTTGCGACGGTCGCGGCAGTGGCCTTGGGAGCATACTGCGGTCTTCTTGTGGCCAACGCCCCAGGGTCTCGCCTTTATTTGAGTTGGGGAGTTTCGTGCCTGCTGGCGGGCGCTGTTGGGCTGGCACTCTACAGGGGCCTATACATGTACATGCGCCAACAAGCCAGATCTCCCCTAATCATGCTGGTCGCGTCGCTCGGCATCTTGCTTGCTTTAACCGCCTTCACATCCATCGTTTTTCAGAGCGCCCCACGCCCTCTGCCGGAGGCCTTCGGCAACAATCCTTGGACCATTGGTGGAGCCAATATCAAGGGATTTAACGTCTTCACCATTGGCGTAGCCTTCGTGGGGTTCGTAGGCCTGCTTCTGCTTCTCAAGAAGACCTCCTTCGGGAAGGCAGTCCGGGCCATCGGTGACGACGAAGAGGTGTCGAGGGTGGTAGGAATAAACACCACCGCAGTCATCGCCATAGTATTCTTCATAGGTGCGTTCTTTGCCGCCTTGGCCGGGGTGTTGAGCGGACACGATACCGCCATACAACCCAGAATGGGTCTCCTACTCCTCTTAAAAGGCTGGATAGCCTCCGTGGTTGGAGGCATAGGAAACCTCTATGGCGCGGTCGTCGGCGGATTTACCTTGGGAATGATTGAACAGTTCGGAATCTGGGATCTGGCCGGCGAATGGAAGGACGTGATATCTTTCGTCGTTCTGATCCTATTCCTATCATTCTGGCCCAAGGGCCTGTTGCCGAGGAAGTAGAGTAGGACTGATGAGTTCAAGGATAACCAGAAGTCTAGCAAGACTGACGCGCAATTCCAGCGGGTTTCCGCGGTTCGCCAAGGGAAGCGTGGAGCTATGGGCGAATCTGTTCATCATCGCTTGGGCGTTGGCATTCATGCTGTGGCAGGGCATCGGGTTCGCTATAACCGTCTGTACTGTCTTCGCTATCTGGGCGATCTTGGCGGTCAGTCTAAACTTAGTGGTTGGATTTGCCGGCCTGTTGTCGGTTGGACATATCGGCTTTTTTGGCATTGGCGCGTACGCGATGGCCATTCTCACGTCAGACGCATCGTACGAACAACTGCGCACTGAAGCCATCCCCACCTTCGCTTGGCCCTTTTTCGCGGCGTTACCAGTCAGCATAGCCCTCGCCGGCTTGGTAGCCATCGCGGTGGGGGTAGTATTCAATCGGTTCAGGGACGACATCTTCGTCTTAGTCTCCTTTGGCTTCGCCATCATAGCCTTCAACGTCTTCTTGAATTGGCGCAGCCTTACCCGGGGCGCATTTGGCATCCACGAAATCGCAAGGCCTGAGATAGGAGGGTGGGTGCTAGATGGTGAGTTGGAATTTCTTGCGCTGGCCCTAGCATTCCTAGCGCTCGTCATATGGGTATCCTGGTTCTTAGTGACCTCGTCATTCGGGCGGGTGCTTACCGCCATCCGAGAGGATGAGCAAGCCGCCGAGGTCTTTGGATACCGGGTGACCCACTACAAATTCGCCATATGGGTTATATCGGCTATGATGGCGGGTCTCGCCGGCGGCCTATTCGCGAGTTGGACCAGCTTCATCGACCCCAACTCCTTCATCCTGCTGGAATCGGTGCTCTTAATTTCTATAGTGATTCTTGGGGGACTTGCCACTATCTGGGGTTCCCTCCTTGGCGCTATTGTCTTCGTACTGCTTGAAGAAGGGATGCGCTTTCTGCCATTCCTTCCCACCGAGTACATCGGCCAGATTCGACAAATCGTGCTGGGTATCTTGCTAGTGCTGCTGATGCTATTCCGGCCCCAGGGGTTGGTCGGGAGATACAAGCTGTGAGCGCCGCCAATGTCGAATCTCGCGGCCCCTTCGCCCTAGAAACGGTAGACATCTCGAAACACTTCGGTGCCGTAAGGGCGGTGGACCAACTCACAATTTCCATTCCCAGAAAGGGGATGACCAGCATCGTCGGTCCCAATGGATCGGGGAAATCTACGCTCGTGAACCTGCTGAGCGGGACGTTGCCCCTGGATGGAGGGATGGTAATCATCGATGGCGTCGGCCTCAAGTTAGTGAAGCCCCACGAGATCGTTGCCCATGGCATCACCCGGACCTTTCAACAGGTGAGACTGTTCGATCAGATCAGCGTGTGGGACAACATCATGGTGGTCTTGACCGACCGCCGCCTTTTTCCGGCCTTGATTGAACGGACGAAGCCCAGCCAGAAAGACAAGGCTACCCGGATCCTGAAGGATGTAGGGATGTGGGAGAAGCGAGACTCTCTGGCGATGAACTTGTCCTATGGGCAGCGGAAGCTGTTGGAGATCGGCCGCGCGATGGCGTTGGACGTCCACACCTACCTGTTCGATGAGCCCTTTGCCGGTCTCTTCCCCCAGATGTTGGAGAGGGTCAAGGACATAATGAAAGGCGTACGGGATCGGGGCCATACGCTGATATTTGTCTCTCATAACATGGACATAGTCCGAGAGTTGACCGATCACATCATCGTACTAGACAGCGGTAAGCTCCTCACGGAGGGAGAGGTGGAGGAGGTTCTGAGTCGCGAAGAGGTGATAGAAGCCTATCTCGGCACCTAAGCCTAAGTCGGATCTGTAGGCTCTCGGCGATCATTCCGAAGTGCACGGATGGATGCGCGAGAGGAAACGGTCTTAGATCAGATCGCCAATACAGGCCCCGGCGTTTCTGACGGGAAAGGGGAATCTACCGACAGAATGATACTTCTAGAGTTGGTCGATATATCGGTGCGTTACGGTGCTGTAAATGCCCTGGACGGAGTGTCCCTGGGAATCCAAAAGGGTGAGGTCGTGGCGGTCATGGGCCCCAATGGAGCCGGCAAGTCAACCGTCCTCAAAGCGATCATGGGGCTGGCACCGGTAGTTGCGGGGGAAGTCTACTGGCGCCAAGAACCGCTGGTAGCGGCCACTCACGAGATAGTTAAGAAGGGCATCTCCTTCGTACCTCAGGGTAGACGGGTGTTCACCCACCTGACTATCGAAGAGAACTTGGAGATGGGTTGTTTGTACCTGAACGACGGGGCCGAAAAGAAGCGTCGAATGGACTCGGTAATGGAGCTCTTCCCGATACTCTATGAGAAGCGTCGGGACTTGGCCAGCCAGATGTCCGGGGGACAGCAACAGATGTTGGCCCTAGGACGAGGACTCATGGCCGGCCCGGAGGTGCTACTGCTCGATGAGCCGACGCTGGGCCTGGCG
Source organism: Chloroflexota bacterium (assembly GCA_965220775.1). Taxonomy (GTDB): domain Bacteria; phylum Chloroflexota; class UBA6077; order FW602-bin22; family JBCLEL01. The sequence goes on along the minus strand of OZ244845.1, from coordinate 1,049,946 downwards.
CCAAAAGTGGTTAAAGAGGTGTTTGAGAAGGTCTCCGAGATCAATGAGAGGTTCAAGACGACCATCTTCGTCGTCGAGCACAACATCAAGGGCGTACTGGATATCGTGGATCGGGCGTATGTCTTGGACAAGGGTCGGGTAGTACACGACGGCTCTCCCCAGTCGATACAGGAGACCGACATACTGAAGGACGTATTTCTGGGCAGAGTCGATACCCGGCAAGAAGCAGAGGCGGGATAGAGACTCCACCACTCATCTTTCCAGAACCCGTGCTACCTCGTGCGTGCGGGGCACTTGTTTTGCAAAAAGCGGTTTTTCGTCGACGACCTGTCCGGCCCCGCTTGGGCGGGCAATTTGTTTCGCAAATTCAGCTTTTTCGCTAGCCGCGGTTCGGCCTTCGCGCGTGCGGTACCGTTTGTTTTGCAAATTCGTGTTTGCCGGAAGCGAGTTTGCGGCTTTCGACTTGGGCCGGCCGTAGCAAGCCGGCTGGGTCTCGGCCAAGCCGGAGTGGTGTCGAGTCTCCCACGCTTCGCCTTCAATGGCAACGGTTGGGAGTGCACTCGCTTGGGCAGCTCGGAGAAGAACCTTTGTTCTGTCTAAAGTATAGCAGATTTGGTGGCGGTCATGGCGATGAGTGAGAGGTTTGGATTCCGGCTCCGGCAGAAGCCTGGGTAACGTTCCTACGCCGGACTCGAGGGCCGGCTAGGGGGAACGTTCGTGGTCTTCCCTGCCCGGGCGTCAGTCGTTCTGGGCTCCCACAAGGGAAGCCCCTACAGTGTCATCGCCGATGTAAAAATGACCCATTAACGCCGGAATGAAATTGACCCACCCCTTAAGCAGAGAGGTTGGTCTTTGTTGCTCTTTGTTGTATGGCAGGGATGTCCCTCAACCTCTCTGGATGCCCCAAGTCCACAAACGAAGTGCAACACTTTACTGAGGTGTTGCCATGGGATTCCAATACAATCAGATCTCCATTGAAGAACCTTGCTCCTTCGATGGGCACTGCCTACCTACTGCGGGCGCTGACGAGGGATCCTGTGCGTCTCAACGCGCATGCTCATCGCCGTCTATGCCCCGCTCTACCACTCCAACACGCCGGGATAGACGTAGCGAGTCGCCGTCTTCATCGGCGTCGTGCGGTGCCGGTAGTGGTCCCTCTGGAAGATCGGATAGCTAACCCTCGACTCGTCGCGAGGATAAATGTCGATCAGAGTATTGCCTTTGAAACTACATTTGTAGGTTTGAACCTTGCGCCAGGTGGGATCCAGGGCGGCGGTGGTCGAGATCGTGTCCTCCACAATGGGGAACACCAGCGTGACGGCGTCACCTGGCGCCAGACCATCAACCGATATGTAGTTGCCGATCCACTTGAGGCGACGCCCCTGTTCGCCGACGCGACACTGTATCTCCTGCCGGTTGACCCACGATGGTATTCGCACGGACACTCTCGTCGCTTTCTTGTTTCGTATCACAACTCTTCCTTCGTAGGGCAGGTAGCTGTCTATGTCGAGCCACTGTGAAGCCCGGTTCAACAGGAGGTTCACCTGGGCGGCGCCGTCCCGGTAGCGGACAATTCCCTCCCAGGCGTAATAGAGCCCCTGGGTGGCGTTGCCGGTGCAGCACTGGGAGACAGCAGCATCGCGCAAGTTGGTGGGGGTAGACGCGCCGGCAAATACACCGAGACTCCGCTCTATGACGCGGTCGCTAGCGCACTGCCCGGGATACATCGCAGCGCTCGGAATCTTGCCGTCCGGCCGGCGGGGATCCAGATGGCGCGGGGGGCCGCTCTCCGACAATCTCTCCAACAGTTCGGGGCGGACTAGCTGCTGCTCAATCAGGAGATTGCGCGCTATGCAGTCGACATCGTCCCAATAGTCGCCGACGCCGGCGTCACTTAGCTTGATCGCCGTCGCGATCATGTCGCCCAAGGTGCAGCCTTCGGCCCACTCCGCGCAAGTGAACCAGCCGATTCTTGGGATACCCTGGGTGCGGGTGAATTCGTAGGAGCTGCGCACGAAGTCCTTCATCCGCTGGTCGTCGGTCGCGATTGCGAGCTGTAACAAACCGCGCAGGCCGATCATCCGAGCGTGGACGTGCAAATTGTAATGTCCCCGTTCCTGGGCCATTGGCAAGGTATATACGTCGTCGGCGCCCCAGAACCGCGGCAACATTATGAAGCTGGCCAGCTTGCGGGCGAAGTCCAAGACTCGCTCGTCCCCGCTCAACTGATACCACCAGGCGAGGCCGAGGAGCTGATGACCGTGATAGGCTACTACTAGGTTTTCTTCTCCTTCGGCCTTGTCGCTTGGCTCGTCAGTATGCAGCCAGCCGGACCTCGGATAGCTGAACGCCTCGGCGAAACCACCGTCTGGGAAATATGCGTAGCCTTCGCTATGTACGGCGATCCTTTCCAGGCCTCGAACCATCGCTCGAATTCGATCGTCCCAGGCGGGGTCGCCATCGCGCTCTCTCCAAGCGATCATCGCGCGCAGCATCCGGCCCACGCCGGCGACGTTCGCATAGTCCTCGCGGACGTTGCCGTAACCGACGTGGCCGGCGGAGTGCCACGGGCGCTCCGGCTTGCAGATGTTGTAGTACAGGCCGTCGTCGGAAGAGAGCCGGCTGACTAGCGATGACATCAGGGCGTTTTCGGTATCGACATGTTGATTCGATCCTGACATAACCCGCATGAACGGAAATGACTCGGCGAACTTTGCCGTGTTGGTTGGATCGAAGGCAAGATGATACATATACGGGGGTTGGGCGCGATAGGTCACCGCGAAGTAAACGTCGTAATCGCTCTTTGGATCAAGAGTCCCGCCCAGGCCATTGATGGCAAGACCAGCTCTTTCAGCTAAGTCTAGCGTGTCGGGAACTATGGCCTCGTAGCGTTCGCCGTTTGTGGAAACCGGCTTGAAACTAGCTGACACTGCTGACCTCCCCCTTCATGGATAGCTCGTAGATGAATAATACCTTGCGCGCCGGGCTTGTCCGATGCGAAACCTCACAAAGTTCTGGACGCCGCGGTCCTCGGATTGCCCTCGTTTGGGAGTCGTTCTGGGCACCCACAAGGGACGGCCCTCTAGAGACGTTGGTCTTTGATGTATGAGAGGGGTTCTCCCCTTCTGGATTCCGGCCCCGTATCGGGGTACGGGGCATGCCTTCGATCGCCGGAATCACCATGGCCTTGCGAAGGCCGCATAAGAGGATGAAAATGGTGGGACGCCGGGCGGTGCACCCTGGTCGAATGAGCGGCCCGCCCTAAGCTGGAGACAAACCCCAGCGCTATATTCCCCTCTCCCCACCCCTCTGGATTCCGGCCCCGTATCGGGGTACGGGGCATGCCTTCGATCGCCGGAATGACGAATGGGGTGCCGGATTGGCGAAGGGATGCCGCGAATGGCGAATGAGAGGCTGCCGGAGAAGTCTATCCCGGATCGGAGTCCGGGACATGCTTTCATAGCAATCGCTCATGCCGGCTGGTGCCGGCACACCAAGGTGTGAAAATTGGGTGCATTGGTTGGTGGGAGAGTTCTAGCGTCATTGCCACAACCCGCACCTCCCCTCTGGATTCCCTAAGTTCACAAACGAAGTGCAACACTTTATTGAGGTGTTGCCATGGGATTCCAATACAATCAGATCTCCATTGAAGAACGGTGTGAAATTGCCCGATTACGTGCAGCCGGATCCTCGCTCCGGCAAATCGCTGCAAATCTGGATCGCGCGCCATCGTCAGTTGCTCGAGAACTGAAGAGAAATGCGTCACGCTCCAGTGGCTACTTGCCCTCCTATGCCCATCAGCAGACCCGGGCCCGTCGTTGGTCCGGTTCACGCCTGGATCGTGACGCCGGCCTGCGCGTACGCGTCCTTGAGCGCCTCGCCCAAGGCTGGTCTCCTCAGCAGGTTGCCGGCCGGCTTGCCCGCGACGCCGGTCACATCGTCATCTCCTACGAATCCATCTACCGTTTCATCTACGCTCAGATCGCTCGCAAGAAGAACTACTCCTGGCGACATTTCCTCCCCAGGGCCAAGTCCAAACGCGGCTACAGGAAGCCTAAAGCCTCCAGTCCCGCTTCTTTCATTAGCCTTAGACGCCCCCTCGCGGAACGTCCTCACTCCGCCGAGGATCGTCGAACCCCAGGCCATTGGGAAGCCGACCTTATGCTCTTCAGCACCTACGGTCAGGCCGTACTCACCCTCCACGAGCGTCACTCTCGTCTCCTCTTAGCAGCCAAATCCCCTTCTAAAGAAGCTCACCCTATTGCCAACTACATGTCTTCCATTCTCGGCCCTCTCCCTCCTCAGTGGCGTCAGACCGTTACTTTCGACAACGGCACCGAGTTCGCCCAACATCACCAACTCCATGCCCTCGGCTTCCAGACCTTCTTCTGCGATACCCACTCGCCTTGGCAGAAGGGTGGCATCGAGAACGCCATCGGTCGTTTGCGACGCACCCTGCCCCGCAAGACCGACCTGGCCACCCTGCCGGACGATCGGTTTACTCAGTTGGTGCAGGCTTACAACAATACCCCGCGCAAATGCCCCGGCTACAATACTCCCGCTGAGACATTCTGGAACCAGGTGTTGCACTTCAAATGTGAATCCAGTTTCCCGCCTTCGCGGGAATGACGAATTGGGGGGCCGGAATGACGAGATCGCGGAATGGAGGGGTTCAACGGCGCGCTCGAAAGCGGCGTAGGCGCATCCCGGATCGGAGTCCGGGACATGCTTTCGTACGAATGACGAAGTGGGTGGCGTGAATGACTGGGGCAGGCCGCCGTTACCCGTCTGTTGGGCGCGTGGCCCTGGCTGGGGACAAGCCCCAGCGCTACATTTCTCTCATTCGACTCTCGACGCCATCCGGCCATCCCGGATCAGAGTCCGGGACATGTATTCGTGCCAATGGCGAGTGCGAGAGGATTACCGGGTGAGCCGGGATGGCGTCCCCGCCAAGGGCGCCCACGAGGGGCGCCCCTACAGAGACTACAGTTTTCGCCGTTCCGCCACCCGCGCCGGCCCGCTAGGAAGTTATTGGCGGCGTCTCCAAGATGCCGAGTTCGTCCATCCGGCCGACCCAACGCTGGTGCCGCGGATCAGGATTGTTCCGGTAGTAGTCCGTGTACATCTGCCGGCCCTTGGACGCGTACATTCGATGGTTTCTGCTCATCACCTCTTGGATCGCAGACGTGGCTTCCGGCGTATCCGGGTCGTCGTAGTAGACGATGCTGCACATCCGACGATGGTCGCTGCCACCAAATGCGGCGTGCCAAAGCGGTCCGTTGAAGATCAACACGTCTCCGGGCTCGGATTCGAATGCGTAGGCAGGCAACTCGTCTCCAGGCACGCCAAAAGCCTGCTCCGGCGTCTTTTTGACCCGATCTTCGATCGGCTGCGCGTAGAACTTCTCCTGCAACCATCCGTGATAGGGTTGCCGGTGGGAGCCCGGTATGACCCTCAGGGCCCCGTTCGACCCGTCCTGAGGCTCCAGGTAGGTCGTAAACTTGACCGCCAGATAGTCTTCCGGCTTGCCATCTAGGCCTATCGGATGGCCGTCAGGGTGCCACGCGGTCGTACCAACGTAGTAGTTGCCGTCGGCGGCTATGCCCAAGACCTCTTTGCCGAGCAGCTGCTCCGCTACGCCGGCAAACCTTGGATCATCATGCAGCGAGGCGATGAACGGCGTAGTCTCCTCCATCAATGAGGCATAATGGCGCGCCTTTCGGTCGTGCTTGATTCCCGCAGGCAGCCAGGAATCCAAGCCGGCGTCGAACTCCCGGCTGAATCGGTCCATCTCACTCGGGGTGAGAAGCTGCCGGAAGACCAAGAATCCGAACGTATTGAAGTGATGTATCTGTTGCTCAGTGAGCTTCAATGTATGTTCTCCTAATCGCAAGGTCGCCGAACACTAGAATGGCGCGGCCGGCTCGGCTTTCGCCGGGAGCCGACCACGCCACTCGATCCTGAAGAGGCACTAGACCTCTTCGATATGCTGCGGTACTAGTCCGCCTCGGCCAGCGCTTTGTCCATCTGGTCCTTCATGTCGGCGGCAGCTTCGTCGATAGTCTTCTCGCCCAGAATTACATTGCCCCTCTCGGAGTGGAATATCTGGGTCATCTGCGGTGCAGCCTTAGCGCCCCACCACTCCATGACGAAGTACTCGGTCCGAGCAAGCGACTCGATGTTGTAGCGCTTGATGTCGGGGTCCGTCTCGAACTGGAAGATTCCGAGCGGATTGTAGCCCGGCGGGATCTGCTTGGACATCACCTTCAGAGCTTCGGTGTCCATCGAAATCCACTTGGTCCACTCCCAGGCGGCGTCTCTTATCTTGCTGCCGGGGTTGACGGTGTAGTGGTGCGGAATACCGCCGTGGGCCTTGCTGCCATTGTCCGGTGTCGGCGGATCTGCCCACCACCAGTCGAACGGCTCGTCGACAAGACCGTACACCCTGACCATGACGTAGGCGGTGCCTACGCCGGTGAACAGCGCAAACTTGCCATTGGCGAACGGAGACTCGCCCAAGAGTGCCGCGGCTTCCGAGTCTGGCGCGACGCCCCACTCCAGGTACGGCGCCGTTATGATGCGCAACGCCTCACGACACTCGTCCGAGGTCATGTTGACGGCAGACTCGTCCTCGTCAACGAAGAACTTCCCATCCAGACCAGCAAGGAAGCCGTGGAAAGTACGAGTTGAGCCCAAGCCGTTGCTGCCCCACACATCCGGCGCGTTGCCGTTCAGCGCGGTGGCCAACTCTTGGTAGTCGCTCAGATTCCAGAAGTGGTCGATGGTGGTCCCAACACCGGCTTCTGCCATGATCTCTTTGTTGTAGTATACGGTATCGATAACCGGAGCGTGGTGGTGGAATCCGTAGATCTCACCGCCGCGCGGCCAGCTGGACCAGTGTCGCTGGTCCACCGCCCACCCCTCGAGGTCGAGCTTGTCGGCCCTGATCGCATCGTTGAAGCCCCATAAAACTCCCTTGCGGGCGACCGTGTGGAAGAACGCTCCGGAGATGAGAATCGAATCAGGAGCAGTGCCTGCCGCCATTTCGATCAGGATCTTGTTGGTGTGCTCACCATACGGGGTGATTTCGTGCTTGACCGGCGAGTCCGGGAACATCTCGTTCCAAACTTTGACGGCATCATCCATCGCGTTACCCCAGGTGGCAAACCTGATCTCGCCGGGCGGCATCGCGTCTGTACGCGGTATATAGGGAGCACCGGCCGCGGCGACGACCACCTCCTTGAAGACCTCTTTCTCTACCTCGACGGTGACGACCCTTTCTACCTCGACGATTGTCTCTTTCTCGACCTCGACGAGCGTCTCTTTCTCGACCTCGACGATCTCTTGGACGACTCGGGTGACTTCCTTCTCTACCTCGACCGCCTTCTCGACGACGACTTCCTTCTCAACGACCTCTTGAACGACTCGCGTAACCACAACTTCGACCGGCCTCTCGACGACCTTCTCGACGACCTGCGGTTGGCAAGCGGCGATTACGGGCAAAGCGGCCGCAGCGCCGAGACCGGCTAGGAATGACCGCCTCGAGAGTGAGCGGCGAACTATTTTGTCAAGCAACTCTGTACCTCCTCCTTATGGAGCGAAACATAATGAATCTTTTCTTCCAAAACCCCGTGGGTTCTACCCCGTGGGCTCTAAGCCATTGTTTTCCTATCTATCACCTCCATTGGTTGAACCACGCAGCGCTCGCGCCCCCGCGCTTGGCATCGTATTCTAGCCTTTTACCCCGGATATCACTATCCCTTGCATAAAGTACCGCTGGGTAAACAGGAAGAATACGACTGTAGGTAACATCACAACTGTCGAGGCTGCCATGACCGCCTGAATCGGCGCCAGGCCCATCACCATTCTTCCAAACTGTCTCAGACCGATCGAAACCGGATAGAGCTCGGGATCGTTGAGAAATATGACCGGCATCAGAAAGTCATTGTAAGTGCTCAAGAATGTAAAGATGGCTATCACGATCATCGCCGGCTTCATGAGCGGCAGAACGATACGCCAGTAGACTCCGAACCAGCCACAGCCGTCGATGCGCGCCGCCTCGTCCATCTCGTGGGGCAGAGTCATAATGAACTGACGCATTAGAAAGATATAGAAAGGGCCCCCTCCGAGGAAGGCCGGCGCGACCAGAGGAATGTAGCCTCCGAGAAGACGAAGCTCCTTCCAAATGATATAGGTCGGGATAAGCGTGACGTAGGTTGGAATCATCATTGTGCTCAAGACGATGATGAACAGTATGCCCCGTCCTCGGAAGCGGAGGCGGGCGAACGCGTAAGCGGACAAAGATGCGGTGAACAGAGTGCCTATCAGGCCGAGAATCACGAGAATTGCCGTGTTCTTGAACCAGTACCAGTGGAAATGCTCTATGTGGTCGCCGCGGTCAAACCCGGTCGCGAAGATGATGTGGTAGTGGTCAAAATCCCACACCCTGGGAATGAGAGACGGAGGGAAGCCGAGCAGATCGCTCGTCGCTTTCATCGAGGTGCTGAGCATAAAGAGGAAAGGCAATATGAGAATACAACTGAACGCGATCAAAACAGCGTGTGTTCTGACGCTGGGGAAAATCTCGCGGCGAAATCGCCCGTGCCTGTACCGGGTCTCGGTCCCCCGCGCAACTACCGTCACACTATCGCTCATCGATCATTTACCTCTTCAGCGCTCCCTCGTAGTATACCCAGCGCCCCGAAACTTTGAACACGATCAATGTGAGGGCCAAGATGACGAGGAAGAGAGCGAGCGCTAGTGCCGATGCGTATCCCATCTTGAGGAATCTAAACGCACTCATATAAAGGTACAGGACGAAGAACATGCTCGCGTTCGCCGGCCCACCGATCCCACCACCACCGGCCTCAGAGAGGACGAAAGCGAGGGTGAAGACCTGGAGCGAGCCAATGATGCCCATGACGACGTTGAAGAAAATCACCGGCGATATCATCGGCAGCGTAATGTGCCAGAACTTGCGCCAGCGGCCGGCCCCGTCGATGATCGCCGCCTCGTATAACGTAGTCGGAACCCCCTGTAGGGCGGCCAGATAGATCACGATGCCGACACCAACATTCCAGTTGGCTATGATAATGAAAGTCCAAACCGGCATTTGCGTGCTGCTGAGCCAACGCGGTCCCTCGATGCCAAATACTTTCAGCATACCGTTCACCAAGCCGAAGTCGGCGTGAAAGACAATGGCCCACATCATCGCCGCGGCTACCGCCGATACTACCGAGGGCAGATAGTAGATCGTTCGATATATCATCAGACCGCGCACGTTCAGGTTAAGGAGCAGCGACGCGCCCAAACCACTCAAGACTCCGAGGAAAACGCTGAAGACCGCGTACTGTCCAGTCAGCCTGAGGCTGTGCCAGAAGAGCCAATCGTCGAACAACATCTTTTCGTAATTGTCTAGTCCGATGAACCTAGGGGGCGTGATGATGTCGTAGCGGAAAAAACTCAGCCCAAGCCCGCCAAGCATGGCGCCGGCGGTCAACACGATGAACCCGATGAGCCAGGGACTGATGAACAGGTAGCCCCAAAGCTCTTCGATGCGAGCTGCCCGGGTCATGCCCCTGCGCCTCGGTATGGCGGCAGTCGTGGTGCTCATCTGACTCCAATCACGTCAGGTGGTTTGCTGCGATGAATATTATCACAGTTTGCGTGTCAAGAAATATTAGTCTTGACACTAACTAGATAGCCGACAATTGTATCCAATATCATATGCGCGATGCAAAATTGGGGGCGTTGATTGACCCTCACCCTAGCCCTCTCCCAAAGGGAGATGGAACTTCGCTCCCTTTGTCGCCAGTTCCGTTCTAAGAGATTCGGCTTTGCGCCGACCGCCCCTCTCCTAGATTCCCGCTTCCGCGGGAATCACCATGGCCTTGCGAAGGCCGCATAAGAGGATGAAAATGGTGGGACGCCGGGCGGTCCACCCTGGGCGAATGAGCGGCCCGCCCTAAGCTGGAGACAAGCCCCAGTGCTACATTCCCCTCTCCCCACCCCTCTGGATTCCGGCCTTCGCCGGAATGACGAATGGGGTACCGGATTGGCGAAGGGATGCCGCGAATGGCGAATGAGAGGCTGCCGGAGAGGTCTATTTTCATAGCAATCGCTCATGCCGGTTGCCACCGGCACACCAAGGTATGAAAATTTAGGGCGCTGGTTGGTGGAAGAGTTCGAGGGTCATTGGCACTTCGAGCCCGTATAGCAATCTGACTCTGGCGACCCGTCTAGTACACCTAGCTGTCGCCACTCTGCCAAGAGTGAGCACGCGTACGAACTTTACTCGTTTTGGGGTCGCCCCCAGCCAGTAGACTATTTACGAGGAGAGAGGAATGAGGACAGTAATTGGAGAAGTTCGTGAACGCTGCTGCGGTCTGGACGTCCACAAGAAGTCGGTCACTGCCTGTGTGTTAACCCCGGACGATCGACAGATTCGGACCTTCGGGACTACCTACGGCGAGCTACTGGCTCTTGCCGATTGGTTGACTGAGATGCGGGTCACCACTGTGGCGATGGAGAGCACCGGTGTGTTCTGGAAGCCAGTCTACAACGTCTTGGAGCACGAGTTCGAGTTGGTGGTGGCAAACGCTCGCCACATCAAGGCGGTCCCTGGTCGTAAGACGGACGTCAAGGACTCTGAATGGATTGCGGAGCTACTCAGGCACGGCCTGCTGAAGCCAAGCTTCATCCCCGATCGACCACAGCGTGACCTACGAGAGTTGGTTCGCTACCGACGCAGAGTGGTCCAGAATAAAGCTCAGATCGCCAACCAGATGCACAAGGTGCTTGAAGGTGGCAACATCAAGCTGGCCTCGGTAGCTACAGACATTCTCGGCGTCTCTGGCCGTGACATGCTCAGAGCCCTGATTGCTGGTGAGAACGAACCCAACGTCCTTGCCGAGTTGGCCAGAGGTTTGTTAAGGAAGAAGCTGGACCAGTTGCGTTGGGCACTGCGTGGAACTGTGGGTCACCACCAGCGATTCATGCTTGGAGTCCTGCTGCAATCTCTGGAGATGTTCGAGACTCAGATTGCACATCTCGACAAGGAGGTCGCACGTAGGTTCGCCCCTTTAGAAGAGACGATCAATCGCCTTGATTCTATCCCCGGTGTCGCTCGCCGTGCCGCCGAGGACATCATCGCCGAGATAGGTACTGATATGTCTAGATTCCCTTCGGCCAAGCACCTTGCATCTTGGGCCAAGCTCTGTCCTGGCAACTACCAGTCCGCCGGCAAGCGCAGGAGTGGATTCACTGGCCGGGGCAGTCCCTGGCTCAGTTCCATCCTCACTGAAGTCGCACAGGCTGCTGCACGAACCAAGGACACTTACCTCTCAGCTCGATATCGCAGAATCGCCGCTCGCAGGGGACGCAAGCGCGCCATCACCGCCATCGCCCACACAGTGCTCAAGATCATCTACCATTTGTTGCGAGATGACACCGAATACCACGACCTGGGTGCCGACTACTTCGATCAGAGGGACAAGCGCTACATCGTGCGCAGGAGCGTCAAACGCCTCGAGGGTCTAGGATATCGGGTCACTATAGAAGCCGCGTAACGTCATTTTCGTACGAATGACGAGTTGGGTGGCGGGAATCACCGTGGTCCTGCGAGGGCCGCACAAGAGGATGAAAATGGGACAGCGCCGGGTGGTGCAACGCGGGTGAACTAGCGGCGCGCCCTAGGCGGGGGACAAGCCCCCGCGCTACACTCCCCTCTCTCCACCCCTCTGGATTCCGGCCCCGTATCGGGGTACGGGGCATGCTTTCGATCGCCGGAATGACGAATCGAGGGGCCGGAATTACCAACGAGAGGCTGCTGGAGCAGTCTATCCCGGATCGGAGTCCAGGACGTGCTTTCATAGCAATCGCTCATGCCGGTTGGCGCCGGCACACCAAAGTAGGAAAATGACGCCTGGTCGTTGGAGGTCTTTGGGTGTCATTGGTGCCACCCCGCCCCTCTGGATTCCGGCCTTCGCCGGAATGACGAAGTGGGGGGCCGGACTGACGAGTGCGAGGGGATTCCAACGGACGCCGGCGTGACGAGACCAACGGTCGTGACGGGAACCATCCATCCCGGATCGGAGTCCGGGACGTGCTTTCATAGCAATCGCTCATGCCGGCTGGCGCCGGCACACCAAAGTAGGAAAAGCCGGAGTTGTGGTTTGGTACAGCGAATTGGCACGGCGGATTCTGCCACGCCCCACCCCGACCCCAGCGGGGGACAAGCCCCTCGCCTCGCGAAGTCTTCGACCGCGCTACATTTTCTCATTCCGCCAACGGCCATCAGTCTACAATTCGGTACGTTTCGCCGGTGGAGAGCCGGCATCGAGGTTGATTGGAGGGCACATCCCGGATCGGAGTCCGGGACATGCTTTCGTACGAATGACGAATGGAGAGGCCGGAATGACGAGAACGCGGAATGGAGGGGTTCAACGGCGCGCTCGAAAGCCATTTAAGCGCATTTTCATAGCGATGACGAGTTGGGCGGCGGGAATTACGGGGGCAGGATGCTCACTCGCTTTCGATCAAGATCCATGAATCGCGAGCTACGGTTGCGGCCTCGATAGGCTCTCCGATGACGCCAAGCCGGCGATTCAAGTCGAATGCCCGCTCGTAGTCGGCGTTCGCGCCGGCCCAGTTATCGTGACGCCGGTAGAGCAGCGCCCGACGATAATATGCCCGCGAATATCTGGGGTTTAGCTCGATAGCCCGGCTGTAGTCCGCGATCGCGAGATCGTCCTTGCCGAGCTCCTCGTATGCGATTCCCCTGTCCAGGAAAGCTTCGGCAAGCTCGGGATCGACTTCGACGGCGACGTCCAGGCTGTCGATGGCCTTTTGGAAGTCTTCCATGTCACGGTAGACAAGTCCGAGGTTCCGGTGGGCGATCGATAGAGTGGAGTCAAGCTCGATCGCTTGCTCGAACGCGTTGACGGCCTGGTCGAGCTTGCCCTGACGTAGGTATATGGCGCCGCGATTGTTATAGGCGCGGGCAAAGCTCGGGTCGGACTCGATCGCACGGTTCAGATCGTCGAGCGCGTGGTTCAGGCGTCCCTGGTCTATGTACATCGCGCCCCGGTTGTTGTAGGCCGACAACAGGCTGGGATCTCGCTTGATGGCGATGGTGTAAGCGGAAATCGCCAACTTCAAGCTAACGGCGTTGTCCAAGTCAACCGCCCGGTTGTAGAAGGGTATCGCGAGGTTGGGGTCGAGATCGACCGCTCGCTCGTAGTCGGAGGCGGCTTCGGCCGGCTGGCCCATGCGCGAGTAGACGACGCCCCTATTGTTATAAGCCGGCGCGTACCTGGGATCTTGGGCGATGGCCAGTTCGTAGTCGGCGAGCGCTTCCTCGAGCCGATCCAAGCGCAGACGCGCGTTGCCCCGCCGGAGGAGGGCATCTACGTTGGCCGGCTCCTCCTCGATCAGCTTGTTGCTTGCTGTTATGGTTGCCTCGGCGTCGGCCGCGAGCGCGGTTGCTTTGGCTTTCTTGGCGCCGGACTCAGTCGGGCCGCCGGTGGCCATTTCGACGAGTCCGCAGCCGATAATGGAACCGGACGCAACTGCTATGAGCATGGCGGCGACCAGCGCCGCTAGGAGGCGCCCGGTCGCCGGTTTGAGTCTTGAGCTAAGTGTCTTCATCGCTCGGATACCGTATTCTCGCGCATTTACAGGTGGCGTCAGTTTGCCTGGCATAGTTTGCCTAGTTTAGTAACATGCCACTGATCGCAGAAATCCTATCACGTGAATCAATGCCGGCGATGAAGCGCCGGACGGCGCATCCGAGGAGGTGGCCCGAATGAAGACAAAAGCAGTGTTCATGGATTGGCCGGTTGCCCAGGAAGAGCCGGAACGAGTTTTGAACGATCTCGCCCGCTGGACTGGCTTGAACACCCTGCTGCTGTTCACCTGTTTCGCGGTGAAGTGGACCGGCGCGCGGTCCGGCGTGCCGCTGATACTTCCATCACTAAAGGGATTCGAGGGCCTCGGCGTCGAGAATACTCAGGAAGGCTTCGACCTGATGAACAGCTTTGCCGAGCTGGCGAAGTCATATGGGTTCAAGATCGTGTGCCACCTCTGTCCGAACCTGGGGTTCTCGTTGGACCTGGCCGGCCTGGGATGCACGACGGTGAAGGATGCGAGGCCGGACTCGGAGAGCAACGATGGACTGATCTGGAGTTGTCCAAACAACCCGCGAACGATCCAGTACGGCACCGCCTTCGCTCGGGGCGCGGTCGAGTCGTGGACCGTCGCCGACATGCTGGGGATAAATCACGTTGAGTACGCCTTCCGGCCTCGATCGAGTTTATCGGAGCTATTCGTCTGCTTTTGCGACCATTGCCGGGATCAGGCCGAAGAACAGGGAATCGCCTTCAGCCGGGTGAAGTATGAGGTCGGTGTTTTCCACGACGCGGTGCTGTCGGGACGAAGGGGAAGAGCCGGCGCGAGCCACGAAAGCGAGGCGAATGCGGTGCTCAAGTTCCTCATCGAGCATCCGAGCGTCGCCGAATGGTTGAACTTTCGGATGAAGTCCATGTCGGACTTTGTTTGGACTGTTGTCGACGCGGCCCGGGAGAGCGCTGGTAAGTTCAATCCCGATCTCAAGATAGGATTGGAGTTCTTCCTGCCATCGGCGTCGGAGCTTGTGGGGACGGACTATAACGAATTGTACCAGCTATTCGATTGGGCGGCTCCGAAGTTTCCCGATTATGTGCCTGGAGGAATCGTGCCGGAGGTCGCGGGCGAGCTGGCCGCGGCCGGCGGATTGGGGACGGTGGACGATTTGAGAGCGGCCGGACGTGAGCTGCTCGACTTAGGCGAGGGGCCGGCCGAGTACGAGGCGCTGGATCCTCCGTCTGACGCACTTCGCTACTCGAACACGTTCGATCGTACGATCATCGATCGCCAGATGAAGCATCTCGGCCGGCTGAAGGGCAAGATAGATATGTATCCCTGGATCTGGCTGCACAACCGCGACCTGGAGTCGTTGCGCCAAAAGGTGAACGCCGTCGAGGAGAATGGCTTCAACGGCTACTACCTTTGGATTTGGCAGCGGGATTTCTCGACCGAGAATATCCGGCAGTTGGAGGGGATCATCTAGGCGCGTGGTGTTGGGAAGAGCCGGCCTGGAGCGCGACTCGGGCTAGGTTCTGTTGGCGTTCGTTGCGTGGCAGTATTGCCTCTCGATGCCCTCGGATGCCCGGCACCGTACCGGGGTACGTGGCATGCTTTCGATCGCGGGAATCACCGATGGCCTCGCGAACGATTTGTAAGGAAGATGAAATCGGCCGGACGCCGGTCCCTAAAACCAGGCCTTGCTGCCCACCGCCCCCCTTGCTGGAGACAAGCCCCGGCGCTACATTTTAACCCTTCGCTATCGATTGTGAATTCACGGGTCGACAGGGTTAGGGTGTGGGGAGGGGCCTTCGAGGTTGATTGGTGCGCCTATTCGCGTACCTATGTCAACACGGCCTAGGACAGCGTTACGAGCTATCTAACTCCAACGCATCAGCATCGCGGGTTGGTAGCTCCAGCCGGCCCTCAGAACGGTATCGGCAACGGTGCGTTTTATCATCGAAACATCGTAACCGCCGGAACGTCCTTCCGAATCAATCTGGGTCGATGGAGAGGCGGAGCCGGCCGGCAATCTCGGCCATTTAACCAGGTCCAAGGAGAACGATCGACGACGATGTATCGATACGACTGCGTCGCCACTCCATTTCCCCTCAATAGCGACCACGTATCGCTGCTCAACAACTTTGACGGTTGCGGACGAGGTTTGCAGTCGCAACCGGAGCGACTTCGCTCTGGATAGGCCGGCACGCCCGAACAGACCCTGCCAGCTCTTATCGATGACTTTCCATTCGGCGAGAAAATCTGTGGTTCCAGACCGGGTCACTCTCCAACTTCTGTCCTGCCCATTGAGAGCCTCAAGGTTCGCAATGAGCTCATCGACAGAAAGTGCTTGTAGGTTCTGGCGGGGTCGGATCTTCGATGCGCGGGAGGCAGCGAGCGGCCAAACGCCGGCGGCGGCTACCAGGAATAGGGCCGGCAGCAAAAATAGCTGGCCAGGCCCCAAGGTGGGATTGGACTCGAGTTTGGCGGGATCGCCCTCGATATCGACGTACGGCACCCAACTCAACAATAGAGACATGAAGCCCCTGTCATAGGCTTCAAGCTTGCCCAGCCAAACACCGTCCACCCAGCGATAGATCTCAGGGGGACCGTTGGACGTGTACATGTGTCCCCTGATCGGGTTTGAAATGCTGCCGAGGCGCTCACCTTCAAGCATCATCCCAAGGAGTGCGAGCCGGGCCTGCATCGGATCAGGAAACTTTCGAAGCTCGATAGCGAGAGGCACGATGACTGGCGAGCTGCTATAGGCGGTTCGTGAGTGAACGAATAACCTAGTTACGAGTTCGCTCTTGGCGATCGACTCCACGACTCCGCTGTCAACATCAACTCGCTGAACGGTATTCGAACCTACGATGTTAAAGGGGCCGTATCTGCCGGGGACCATTCGATTCGTTTTCAGCTGACTGAGCAGATCAGCCGGCGACACAGCCGGGTCAATCGACGCAACTCTTCGATAGGGTGAAGGCTCCAACAAATAGTAGGTTGTCAACCCCAAGGCGATTGCCGCAGTCGCCATTGCTACAGTCATAGTTGCTAGGCGAAGCAAGCCGGGTCCCATCGAATCAACAACTACCAGTTGGCGTAATCAGGGGGGAGCGCAGGAGCGTAGCCGGCCGGCTATTGTGCGGCGGCCGGTAGGAGTCCGGCGGCACTGAGCCTGCGCTTCGCTTCCTCGTAAACGTCTGCCGGTAAAGGGCCTTGATTCACCGCAACTACGTTTTCCCTCAGGTGCGCAGGATTCTGTGTACCGACGATAATCGTGTCGATGCCAGGATGGGTGAGAGTAAAGCGCAGCATGAACGCGGTGCGGCTCTCATCGGCTTCTTGAAGGTCTTCGAGGTTCGCCCCACTGAAACCTCTCCATCGCTCGGGGATTCCCAAGCCTTGGCCAGGCTCGCCGAGGGCAACCCCACCCCTGATAACGGTTCCGATGCCGGCCTCGGATACCCGGGCTATCCATTCTTCGTGTTGGCGTTCAAGGGCCGAATAGGGAATCTGAAACGTATCGAACACGCCCCATTCGAGGAAGGTCGGCAAATGAGGGAGAGTCGTTGAAATGCCTATCCACCTCACCTTGCCTTGATCGCGCATCTCGTTGAGGGCTTCGACGAGCCGGCCACGCTCACATTCATTCACCGTTGGATTATGGAGTTGCATCAGGTCGAGATAATCAGTCCTGAGGAGACTGAGGCTTTCGTGGAGACCACGGAATGCGTTTTCTTCCGTCCAAACGTGACTACCGCCACCCGGCACACAGCCGCACTTGCTGGCCAAGTAGAATTCATCCCGTCTATGCGAAATGAGCTTGCCTATGAACTCCTCGCTCCTTCCGTAGTCGTTGGCCGTATCCACATAGTTGATCCCCGCGTCCAAGACCGAGTTGCATATAGACTCGGCCAGATCCTCATTCCAGACACGGCGGTCGGCGGCTCCCCAACCTAGGCGAGTCACGTTGAGGTTAGTGCGTCCAAGAACGGCTCTGGGTAAATTATCCGACATCCGTGCGGCTCCTCTCTCGAAAAGCATCCAAGCGATACGCGTGCGGTGCCGGGCATATGCGGCATCCACGTCTAGACTACGCGGCTTGACCAACTAATGGCAGCGCTTTCTAACGATATCATATGAAACGGCGATGTCAGCGAACCAAATCCTGGGAATGAAGTAGATATTTCCGATACGGGTTCGCGGCGGCTCCGGACGAATCCGCGGCCGGGGTGGAGTAGCGGTCTTGACGCTGAACTTTCGCCGCTCCTATAATCGAATGAAATACGGGGAGTGGCGCAGTCTGGTAGCGCACCTGTCTGGGGGACAGGTGGTCGGAGGTTCAAATCCTCTCTCCCCGACCAATCCTCAATCTCAGATCAGCATCATCGTGTGCCTTCGATATCTCTGCTAGATTCGGCCGGATGCCGGCCGGTACAACAGGGGTGACGGTAATTGGCGCCGCCGGTCCGTGCCGGAGCTTGTTCACCCTCACCCCAATCCTTTCCGATCAATGGCGAGGAGAAAGACCATTCGGGCTGGCCGAACGTCCTTGGCTGGGGACAAGCCCCAGCGCTACGGGTCTCTGTTTCGACTCCCGGCTGCCGGCGCCAGGGCGACGGTGGTTGGTGTCGCCGGCCGGTGCCGGGATCCATTCATTTTCCTACCAATCGCTCATTCCGGCTTCCGCCGGCACACCAGTGTATGAAAATTGGGTGCGTTGGTTGATGGAAGGGTCAGGTGTCGTCTGTGCCACGCACCCCGCCCCTAGCTGGGGACAAGCCCCAGCGCTACATTTCTCTCTTGCGACCCTGGGCTGTCGTTGTTTGGGCGACGGTGGTTGGTGTCGCCTGCCGGCGCCGGAATTGATTTTCGTACCAATCGCCCATCGCCTTGCGAAGGCCGCATTGGGGAGACGAAAATGGTGGGGGGCGGCGGACGGCAAAGCTAAAGCGGCACTCATTGGCGCCGCGAGCCGGTCCTAGAAATCGCCCGGGAGATTCACATGGATGCAATAGGACTTTGAAAAGGGCCAAAGTCGTCGTGGTGGGCAGCTCAAACGTCGATATGGTCGTACAATTAGGACGATTACCCCAGCAGGGCGAGACAGTCGGCGGCGGGCGCTATTTCCAAGCCGGCGGAGGCAAAGGCGCAAACCAGGCTATAGCGGCCGCCCGTCTTGGCGCACAAGTGAGTTTTCTTGGTTGCGTGGGAGATGATGAGTTTGGACGGCGGAGCATTGCTAGCCTTGGGAGTGAGGGTATCGACACTACCTCGTGCCGGATAGTCGGCGGGCAAGCTTCTGGGGTCGCGCTAATATATGTCGGCCCGGACGGCGAGAACATGATCGCGTTGGCGCCCGGGGCAAATGATGCACTAGCCGTCCAAGACATCGATGCGGCGAGTGACGTGATCGCGTCGGCCGATATTCTGATAGTACAGCTCGAGGTGCCGGTGACCGCCGTGTTGGCATCGATGAAGGTGGCACATCGAGCCGGCCGGCTGACCTTGCTGAATCCGGCGCCGGCGCCCGAAGAGTCGGCGATCCGCGAGCTTATCCAACTCGCCGACTTTGTCAATCCGAATGCAACAGAGGCGCACAGGATTACAGGAATCGAGGTCGATGGCAACGAGAGTGCGAGGGCTGCCGGCGAAAAGCTGGTATCAATGGGCGCGGGAAACGCCATTATCACGCTAGGTGACAAGGGCGCCTACGCTGTATGCGACAGCATTACCGGCCCAATACCCGCTTATCGGGTGGGAGCTATAGACGCTACCGGAGCAGGAGACGCGTTCACCGGTGCGCTCGCGGTCGCGCTAGCCGCCGGACAGGATCTGGCAGAGGCATGTCGATTCGCATGCGCGGCCGGCGCTCTTGCCACTACTCGAGCGGGCGCCCAGCCTTCGATGCCACGTCTCGAAGAGGTCACTGATCTGATCTCTCGACACGAGAAGGACTAGCAGTGTGGATTTGATCGCAGACGAGTCTAGGCTCACCGGCGCTGCCGGAGAATCGATGGGGCGTACAGGCAACGATGCGATGTATCGTCGCTGGCGGTCGCGCAATTTCGGTGAGTTGATAGGGCAAGGTCACATCACGCGAAGCCTGAGAAACGCAGTCCGGCTGGATCGACTGGCGCATGCCTATCTGTTCTGCGGCCCGCGCGGCATCGGCAAGACGTCCACCGCCCGCATCTTGGCCAAGGCGGTCAATTGCCTCGATCCTCAAGATGGGGAGCCTTGCGACCGGTGCGAATTGTGCATTGAGATCAGGACAGGCCGCTCGATCGACGTAATAGAAATCGATGCCGCGTCGAACCGTGGAATTGAGGATATTCGCGAGTTGCGCGAACGAGTTGCATTCGCACCTGCTCACGCAAAGAAGAAAGTCTACATTCTTGACGAGGCACACCAAATCACGGCCCCGGCCTTCAACGCGCTCCTCAAGACAATCGAAGAGCCACCACCAAACACTATTTTCGTGATGGTAACTACCCACCCCTCCGCAATGCCTGAGACTATTCTGTCCCGCTGTCAACGCTTCGACTTTAGGCCGGTGTCGTCAACCGACATTCTCGAACAGCTACGCCTCATAAGTACTACCGAAGGCATTTCGATTGACAACGCGAGCCTGGCTGCGATAGTGCGGTCGGCCGGCGGAAGTCTTCGCGACGCTGAGAGCCTGCTCGACCAGCTCGCATCAGCCACCGAAGGCAAGATAACTGCCGACGTGACGCTGGCGCTGGCCGGCTCGGCCAACCCCGAGTCATTGCTCGGCGTCATCGAAGCTGTGTTTGCCGGCGACCTACGAGCTTCGGCCGCACGGACTTCGCACCTGATCGAAGAGGGCCTCGACCCGATCAATCTTCAGCGCGAGCTGGTAGTTTACCTAAGGGCAATACACGCGCTGCAGATCGACCCGGAGCTGACGAACGTGCTAGACGTCCTGCCGGAAGAGGCGGAGCTAGTCCGTCGATTAACGGGACAGGTCACTTCCGGCAAATTACTGCGAATAATCAGGCTGCTTGCCAGCCGGCAGCAATTCTCGCCCGGTTTGCGGCCCTCGCTAGGGATCGAACTCTCCGTGGCCGAAGCATCCGACATCGTCCGCACATCGCTGGATGGGGGCAAGGAAGAGACTTCAGGCCCACCGGCGGAGGTGATTGCCGGCTCGACTCGCTCCAAGCAGGCCGTTGTGAGACCTCCTACACGAGATCCATCCGACAGGCGGCAGCCTTCCAAGCAGCGAGATCGACCATCGGGACCTATCACGGACCAGGAGCCAGCACCGGCGGTTGGGGACCGGCAAGAATCTGAACCGGATCCGGCGGCCGCCGCCGCAGGTCTGAGCGAGGAACAATGGACTCAAGTGATAAACACTTTCAACAGCCCCAACAATCGCTCGATAAAGGCTCTGTTGCGTGATGCTTCACCTCAGGGATTCGATGGCGACCGGATGTCGCTTGGCTTCAAATATGACTTCCATCGCAACAAGATCGATGAGCAGAAAAACCGACGAGCCGTCGAGGAAGCGATCAGCAACATTATCGGCCGGAGAATCACTATCCAATGCGTACAAATAGATGGCTCGGAGCGAAGGCGAGCCAACAATCCACACGACCAGCTAATGGCTGACCCTTTGGTCAAAGCGGCGATAGAATCGGGCGCGAGAGTGACACGAGCCGGCGAAGACGACTGACGCCGACGCAACTACATAATCCAGGAGTAACCAACCATGTTGAATCCGAAGATGCTGAAGAAGATGCAGGACAAACTGGTAAAGACACAGGAGAAACTTGCCGACGAAACGGTTGAAATAAGCATTGGCGGCGGCGCAATAACAGTAGTCGCGAATTGTCAGCAAAAGATACTTTCGGTGAAGCTTGCGCCGGAAGTGGTCGATCCCGATGACGTCGAGATGCTCGAGGACCTGATCGTCGCCGCAGTCAATGATGCCCAAGACAAGGCTCAAGAGGTGGCTTCCAAGCGACTAGGGGCCATAACCGGCGGGTTGAATATCCCAGGGTTGTAGCAGACATCACCTGCGACTCACATACGGGCAGTTACCGGGCCAGCGTATCACTCTCCAGAGTCCGGGCGGACGCCAGGGCGGTCCATACCGCGAGAAGATAGGGCGAGTCTATGTCGAGACGAGACTGCCTATTTCAAGCGGGGCAAGTACCTGTCGTTGGGCTGCGAGCAGCCGGCGGATCCCCGACTCGGCCAAGTCAAGCATCGCCGTATGCTCCTCGCGACCGATAGCCCGGCGTTCGGCTGAACTCTGCGACTCGACTATCCGGCCCAAGCTGTCCATCACCACATTCATGTCTACCTCGGCTCGGGAATCTTCGCTGTAGTCGAGGTCCAGAAGCTGAGCGCCATCTACTGAGCCGGCACTGATCGCGGTGATCAGCGTGGTGAGGACTCCTGACCCGACCATTCGGCGCTGGCGCAAGTCCTCGACTGCAAGAGCAACGGCGACCATCCCGGCGGTTATTGCCGCCGTCCGGGTACCTCCGTCAGCCCTGATCACATCGCAATCGACGAAAATGGTGTGCTCCCCGAGGCGGGCAAAATCGACTGCCGATCTGAGGGAACGACCAATTAGACGCTGTATCTCGATAGCTCTGCCATCCGGCCGGGAGCCATCGCGGCCCGACCGTCTATCGGTGGCGCGCGGTAACATCCTGTACTCTGCGGTTAGCCATCCCTGGCCGGAGCCTCGCCGGAATGAAGGAACTCTCTGCTCGACCGAGGCCGTGCAAATCACCTCGGTGAGTCCTTGCCGGATCAGGGCCGAGCCTTCGGCCTGGGGTAGTGGGTTGATTCGAATCTCGAACCCGCGCAGGTCAGAGGGAGACCTGCCGTCCTGTCTCGGGAGCCTGGCGGGACAGCCGGATTCACTCATGCGCGGCCAGATAAGCCTCTACTTCGAGGGCGGCCTTGCAGCCGGCACCCGCCGCCGTAACGGCCTGCCGATATCGGTAGTCCTCCACGTCGCCAGCCACGAAGACACCTTCAACATTGGTGAACACTTCATCGCGGGCGTTTATGTAGCCGGCTTGATTGAGGTCCAACTGCCCTCGGAAGATGTGAGTGTTGGGATTGTATCCTATCGCCATAAACAAGCCCGACACCGCCAACTCGGACTCCGCCTGGGTTTTGACATTCTCCAAAGCAAGACCCTCGACTGTGTGATTGCCGAGGATATTGGTCACAACGGTATCCCATTCGAAGTCAATCTTGTCGTTCGCGAAGGCCCGGTTCTCCATGATCTTGGAGGCGCGTAACTGGTCGCGCCGGTGGATAACAGTAACCTTGGTCGCAAATTTCGTCAGGAACGTCGCTTCCTCCATGGCTGTATCTCCGCCACCTACGACCGCGAGCTCTTTTCCTCGGAAAAAGAATCCGTCGCACGTGGCGCAACTTGAGACTCCTCGACCGATAAATTGTTGCTCAGAGGGCAGTCCGAGCCATCGCGCGGAGGCTCCGGTGGCTGCTATGACGGACTCGGCTTCGAACTCGCTGGTCTCTGTAATGACCTTGAATGGCGGCCTTGAAAAGTCCACTCCGGTCGCGTCCTCATCGATAAACTGGCCGCCAAAGCGTTCGGCCTGACGGCGCATCCTATCCATGAGCTCGGGGCCGAGAATACCTTCGGGAAATCCCGGATAGTTCTCGACATCCGAAGTCAACATGAGTTGCCCACCCGCTTCGCGGCCGGCAATCACGATTGGTTCAAGGGCAGCTCGTGCGGTATATATGGCGGCCGTGAGGCCGGCCGATCCGGATCCAAGTATCACGACCTTATGCTTCATTCAAATATCCTCCGGCTGCTGATCAACGAAGACGCACATATCAGTAGATCGTCAGCACTTTCCATCAATACAACTGGTTGATTCTCTAACGATAACTCGGCAGGTTTTGCGGGTCCTACCCTATGATTACAATGCAAGAAGCAGCAGACTTATTCCCGGAGTGATATGACCGGGAGTCTTGATGGCGTCGATTCCTAGCCGCCCTTAAGAGGCAACACGTGAACGTGAGATCCATTGAGCAAGTATAGTCGACCACCGTTTTCATCGACGGCAATTTGACTGACGGCCGTTAACGATGAATCTGCCTCGCCCAGCTGGAATTGACGGACGAGTTCGCCTTCGCGGCTGAATTGTACGACGCGCGTCGTCGCCGGGTCGAGCACGTAAATTGAGCTCCTAGTGACCTCGAATTGGACCGGCTTAATGAGCGGCCCGTTCGTGACAGTGGCGCGGAAGGGCACCGGCTTTCCGGCGTAGTACCGACTGATCTCACCGGATTCGTGCAGCAGGAAGAGGTCACCATCCATGGCAAGATCGACAACGTCGGATTGATCGATCTGTATTCCGGGCTCGAAGTAGCGATAGGGCCGCCGTGAATAGCCGGATTGAGTTGGCGCAATCCAAATAACCTGTCCACTCTGGCTATCGTAGGCATATATGGCACCCCCAAAGCTCGCCATCGCCGTAATGCGAATGCCACCATCGGGGCTTTGTCCGTCAAGAGTCGTTATTCCAGTGCCCGGCTGATAATCAAGCACCTTGCCATTGCTATCGAACACCAACAGCCCTCCGGCCCGGCGAATGCTGCCGGCCGTCATCCACAAAATGTCTAACAAGTCACCGATGGCGTAATTGCCGACGCTATCGCCGGCGCGCAAGAGCGTATTGTCGGAGCCGGCCTGAACGGAACTGCCAGCCGGCGTCAACTGGAATCTATGAATAACTCCCTGGATACGATCTAGAAGAAATAACTCCGCTCCCGCCAGCACCATCACGTCGGGACGCCCGTCCACCGTGACCACGATAGGCGCTTGGCTAGGGCGTGCAACGCCGGCGATGTCATCCAAGCGGTTTCGGATACGACGGGCAGACTCCGCTATTTCGCTGTCGTCGGACTCATATTGGGACAACCTGTCGGCGAGTTGACCGGCCTGAAGCAGCACCTCCCTCCGCTCACCGGGATCAACTATCGAAGTTGCCTGATCTTCGAGCTCACTCAGTCGACTGCGGATAGCCGCCACCTCGGAGAGCACGTCGGTCTCTTGGGTAGCCCTAATCTGGGTGTAAACCAGGAAGAACCCAATAGCAAAGGCTATCACGCTAATGAGAATCAACCTGAATTGCGGTGATATTGACGTGAAAAGAACTGGCAGCCGCCGCATTGCGGCACTTATTCCGAAATCAGAGCCTCCCGGCGTATCCAGTTGGTACTGGTCAACCTTTTCTTTATCATCGAGATGTTGATCACCACCCATGCCGGCTTGGGGAGCCGGCACCTGCCAAGGCGAGCTGGCGAACGGTTTGGGGGAAGACATGGTAGTAACCACTACGGCCCGAAAGTCCTCGGTCGAGGGACTGCCCATCGAGATATTTCGTATGCTTGTGGCCAATGCCTGTTGGTCCACCGCCGCAGCCAACGCCGCGAGCAATCGCCTGGGCGCAATCTGGATGAAAGAGCTATCTGTCAGGATTACTCTTTCCCCTAGGCGAAGTCGGTAGCGCACGACTCGGAGCGGTGGATTTTCCGCGCTGCCCAACTCCGAGGCCCGACCCAATCGGCCCGCTGCGGAGGCAGTAATTATCTCGAGACCACCGGAATGCAACCTAAGAGCGCTGGTATCGCCGGCAACAGCCACGGAGGCCTCGTTGCCTCGGTACAACAGGCATGCAATCGACGCACGTTGATTCTCTGAATCGGGCGAAACCCGGTTCTCTTCGTAAAGCCCAGTGCCGATCGCCTTGATAGCACTACCCAGAACGTCAGCTCTCGTGTGGCGAGGATTTATCGCCAGACACTCGGAGACGTATTCTCTAATACTCTTGGCTACGTTCTCGGGATCCGGACCAGAGGCGCTGACATGGAGAATCAGACGCTCGGCGCTGTCCGAGCTCGACTCTCCAACGATCGGATACGGTGTCTGACTCCACTGGCGATCTTTCCAGGAGACCTCTAGTGGAGTTTCAGGGTCTACGGTTTGCAAATAACTCCGATCCATGCGTGTTTAGATATCCGGCCGACTGTAAATCAACCACCTTCAATTGAAGCTCAGTCAGGCCATTCCAGGTACTCTGTTGCAATGTGAACATGAGGTCCACTCTTGGGGGTATCATCTTTTCCAAATTGCCGCGGCCAAACCACATCGTCCTCCATGGCCGGCGACCGTCGTGGAGATCGAGCCGCAAATGCCTGCCTCCTTCCCGACCCACACGTTTCACTGATCGGACCTCGAGGTCCTCTGCAACCAAGTTGGGCACGGGGTTCCCGTTTCCGAATGGTTCGAGCTTGGCGATCTGGTCGAATGTTTCCAATTCGAACAGATCAAGTCGGATTTGGGCCTCGGCATCCAGGCATTCTTCGAGAGGGTCGCCAGCTAGGTGTGACTCCGCCACGCATTGAAATTTGTGGACGAACTCTTCTATCAGCTCAGATTCGATCGAAAAACCCGCCGCCATAGAATGACCGCCGTGGGAAATGAGCATTTCTCCACACTCTGAAATTGCGTGTGCTATGTCAAAGCCGTCAATGCTCCGTGCCGACGCCCGCCCAGTACTACCATCTATCGCAATCACCACAGCCGGCCGGTAATAGTGCTCCACCAAGTTTGCGGCTACCAATCCGGCGACTCCAGGCTCGTAATCGCCACCGGACACCACGATAGCACTTGGCAACTTTTCCGCCCGAGCAACCTCCTCCAGAGCCTTTTCAGCGGCTTGATTCATCATTTCTTGACGCCGGCGGTTGAGCTGCTCAAGTTCGAGAGCGATTTGGCGCGATCTTGGCGCCTCGCCGGCTGCCAGCAGATCGAAGCTCAGCCGTGCATCGCTCAATCTACCGGCAGCGTTGAGTCGTGGGGCGAGTATATATCCGATAGTGCTAGAGTTTATCGCCGCCGGCGCAACTCTTGCCGCGTAACAAAGGGCCAACAGCCCCAGTCTGCCCGTCTGGCGCAATGCTTCAAGGCCACGTGTCACCAGGCTACGGTTGTCACCGGTCAACCGGACTACGTCGGCCACGGTACCGAGCGCTACTAGCTCCATTACCGATGGATCATCCCACGGCGCCGGTGCACCGGTCGCTGCTCGCAGCGCGCTGACCAGAATCATCGCTACGCCGGATCCTGCTAAATCCTCGTATCGGTAGTCCTGGTCGGGACGATTGGGGTGAATTACCGCATAAGCCGGAGGCAACCGCCCGTGTACCTGATGATGATCAGTGACAATTACTTCGACTCCCATACGATTGGCAAGTTCCACTTCGGAGTGGGCAGTCACCCCGCAATCTACAGTAACGATTAGCGTGACGCCCTGTCGCGCAAGATCAAGCACGGTGGCTTGGCTTAGGCCATATCCTTGACCTCGTAAGGGAATGTGCACAATTGGATCGATGCCGATACGTCGGAATTCCTCGAAGAGTATGACGGAGGCGGTAACCCCATCGGCGTCGTAATCACCATGGATTGCTACCTTTTCGACGCAATCGCGCGCCCTCAAGATCCGCTTAACAGCCGAATCCGCATCTGCGAAGTCTTGGGAAGGCTCGCCAAACTTGACAGGCGCTAAGAAGCGTTCGATCTCACCCGACCCATTGATTCCACGATTACCGAGTAGTTGAACTACCAAGGGGTGAAGGTAGGGATGAGACTTCAAATCGTCTAGGCTCATCCGCTTACGTACTGCCCAACGCTTCGGTCGTAGCGCGGTTCCAGTTGATCCTGTCACACAATCACCTGATACGACTCACTCTATCCTTGGACTGTATGATCCGAACTCGGTCAGCTTGGGCTCGAGGCACGCAGACAAACATTGTAGCATTCCTAAATAACTCCGCTCACGGGGCCTTATGCTATGCTAAATTCCCAGAAGTTAGTACGTTGTAGCAGCGAGGACAGCGGCCCAGGTCCGGGTCCTTTGAATATTGATTTAGAGATATGAGCGGTCACACAGCAAATGATAGAACGAAGTAACTGGCTGACGGTCCTGGTCATCATGGCAGTTATTTTTGCGGGTATCTACCTGCTTGGCGCAGCCTGGGCGGCAATAAGGCATTTCAGCGACCTGATTCTGCTCTTTTTCCTCGCCTGGCTCTTGGCATTCGTTCTGCTACCGGTTGTCCGTCTGCTGCAAGCTGGATTGGGCCTGCCAAAGGTGCCGGCCGCAATCGTGGTCTACGTCCTGCTACTATTTTTGATCGCGTTATCGTTGTTCCTGGTCGTTCCGGTACTGTTGTATCAGATGCGTCAATTCGGAAACCTGGTAACAACATACTTGAGCACAAGTCCCACCACCTTGGAGGCACTGAACTTTCAGTTGGAAGCCTTCGGACTGAGGGACTCGGTGGACACGTTTGGGTTAGTCTCGAGAGTAGGCGACCAGATACAACAGCTCGTTTCCGGCCTGATACAAGGTTCTCTGGCTATAGTAGGCGGAATCGCTTCGACCGTATTCGCAGTCGTATTGACCCTCGTAGTTTCGTTTTATTTCGTAGTCGACCATGATCACATCAAACGAGAAGTCGAGGGTCTAATTCCAGTCAGGTTCCGTGAAGAGTGGCAAGAATTCGCCGAGATCATCAACCGGACCTTTGGCGGCTTCGTGCGGGGAACACTGATCCAGGCAACCATCTTTGGACTAGGGACGGGATTGATCATGTGGGCGTTCGGGCTGGATTTCGCCGTCTTGGGCGGCATTACGGCCGGCTGTTTGATGATCATTCCTTTTTTCGGCCCCGCAATAGGGATGATCATGCCAATACTGATAGGCGCGTTTACGCCTCTGCCTCTAGTCGAAATGTTATTCTTGGCGCTAGCGTTAGTTCTGTTGCAGATCGCGGTGCTGAACATCTTGTCGCCCAACATAATGGGGCGTAGCGTGCGATTGCACCCGCTTCTCGTCCTGTTGGCTCTGCTAGTCGGGATCAAGGAAGCCGGCTTGGTCGGAGCAATTTTCGGAATACCAATAGTCGCGGTGATGTGGACCACGGCGGTCTATCTACTTGGGCGCCGTGGATATGTCCCAGCCGAAGTCGACGTCGGGTCTCCCGAGGGGAACATCTCGAACCGCGTACGCCAGACGATCGCCCGGCTAGTCAGAGGGGAAAGGGGAGGCGGCTCAGAGAACGCGGCCGCCTCGGCTACTCCGCAGGAACGCGGTCGATCAACTCTCGGATCAGCAGATCCGTCGTCACCCCGTCCATCTCGGCCTGGAAGTTCAGTATGACGCGATGGCGCAGTGCTGGGTGGGCGACCTCGCGTATATCCTCAAACGCGACGTTGAATCGACCCTCCATCAGAGCCCGTATCTTGCCCGCCAATACCATCGCCTGACCGCCTCGCGGACTGTTGCCGTAGCGAACGTAGTCCCTGGTGATCTTTGGCGCGCTCGAATCATCAGGATGAGTCGCCAACACCAGTCGAACGACGTAGTCCATCACGTGGGACGCGATCGGCACATCGCGCGCCAACTCCCCAATTCTGAGAAGGCTCTTGGCATCAGCCACTCTGCTCATCTCAACTGGCTCCGAAGACGTGGTCAGAGACAATATCTCACTCAGTTCATCGCTTGAAGGGAATCGCACGTGCAGCTTGAAGAAGAATCGATCGAGCTGCGCCTCGGGCAATGGGTAAGTACCCTCCATCTCCATGGGGTTCTGCGTAGCCAGAACGAAAAATGGCCGTGGAACTTCGTGCTCAGTCTTTCCCACGGTGACCGTCTGCTCCTGCATTGCTTCCAATAGAGCCGACTGCGTCTTGGGTGTTGCCCGATTGATCTCGTCTGCCAATAGGATATTGGCGAAAATAGGACCAGGTTCAAAGCGGAAAAACCGATCTCCGCCTGAATCCGCCGAGATAACGTTGGTACCGATGATATCGGCCGGCATCAAGTCGGGCGTGAACTGGATTCGGTTGTACTCGAGCTCGAGTGCCTGAGCGAGTACCCGCACCAGTAGCGTCTTGCCCAATCCAGGAACTCCTTCGAGTAAAACATGGCCCCGTGCGAGTAGAGCGATCAACACCCCTCGCACAACCTCCTTCTGTCCGACGATCTGTTTCGATACTTCTCGTTCGATCGATTGCACGGTCTCCTGGAGTTGTTCGCCAGCCTTTACTGCTTGATCCACTTCGATTACTTCGCTCCGTTTCGATTTAGGTAGGGAGAGCTGCGACAAGCCACTTAGCCCGACGATGGCGACGTTGGGTATTGCCACCTTCCACTTCGTGACAAGGCCAATCAGTGTAGCCCGCTTCTACTATGCCAATTAAGACTCCGGTTGCGTCATATTTGTCATGGATGAGCGAGCAGGACGGTACTTTGCAGTACTAACCGCATCTGTTAAAGACTGTCCTACAGATAAATCAGATATTGCCTAGGGTGTTCTACAGTTGTCGCCGTACTCATTGTACTAGAGAATGACTCCCTCACCAGCGTATCTCCGACAACGAAAGAGCGGCGAGCCCAAATCGCGACTCATCGGACGATAATCTGAATGGAGCATCGATATGGCCCGCGGACGCCGGCATCGCGTTAGATGCACTGGCTGTATGCTTAAAGAGACACAATCTAGCGTCGACCAGTTTGAAGACCCGACTCAGGGGATGCAGATCGGAGTAAGTTCGCCTTGCCCCTAGAATCAATAATTAGTCGTTATCAATCCGCGCTGGACACCCAGCTTCGGCAATCCTTGCGTGAAGACAGCGCGACGCCGGAGCTGTACGATCTGCTTCGTTACCACATGGGTTGGCACGATCAGGACTTGAAGCCCGCTAGTGGATCGGGCGGCAAGCGGTTAAGGCCGATCCTCACTTTGATATGTTGCGAGGCGATGGGCGGCGATTATCGACTAGCTCTACCGGCCGCCGCCGCGGTCGAGTTGCTACACAATTTCTCCCTAATCCATGATGACATTGAAGATCGGAGCGTAGTGCGATGGTCACGACCAACGCTATGGACGCTGCGAAGCGAACCCGTAGCGATAAATGCGGGCGATGCGATGCACATCCTCGCCTATCTGGCTCTGTTCGACGACAAACAATCCCAACCCACCTACGCGGTTGCAAAGTCGATCCGACTATTGTTGGAATGTTGCCTTCGGCTAACTGAAGGGCAACATCTCGACTTGGACTTCAGCCGCATAGACAATGTACGGCTGTCTGACTACTACGCGATGATAAGTCGGAAATCCGCCGGGTTGATCGGTTGCGCTATGCAAATTGGAGTGTTGATCGGCGGCGCAGACGATCGGCTAGCTGACACATATCGTCGACTCGGCGAGAATTTGGGTAAGGCGTTTCAGATTCGTGACGATATGCTCGGCCTTTGGGGCGACGAGAGGGTGACGGGCAAGTCCACCTTCGATGACCTGATGGAAGGCAAAAAGACCCTGCCATTGCTAAGGGCATTGGACGTACTTCCGGCGGATGACGTCAATCACATTCGTTTGCTTTACCAGAGAGGCGATCTAGGAGAAGCTGAGGCGACGCAGATCCGTAGCCTTATAGAGTCTACCGACGCCCAAGAATTCAGCAGCAATGAAGCAAGAAGATTCTTTGACGAGGCCATGACCATACTGAACGAACTGCGACCGGCGGAGCCGGCTGGAAGCCATCTGCGACAGATCTCAGAGTTTCTGATTCTACGTACAATTTAGGCCGGCTTGGCCGCGCCTTGCGAAAGGAAGGACGCGAAAACCTCGTTGCCAAGCATTCGGCCCCGCCTGGTCAATCTAACGCTATCATCGTTGACCGTCAGAAGCCGCAGGTCGACACACTGTTCCACGACTTGCGGGAAGACGTCCACTATTGGCCGGCCGAAACGCCGGTGAAACTCTAGCTGACTCAGGCCCTCGTTTAGCCTCAGTCCGAGCATTGCCGTCTCGGCCATCTCCAAGTTGAGATCTATAGCTTCGATCCAATCGATTGTAGATCTGTCTGATTCCACCAGTTCAACATATTGGTGCGGGTCACTCACGCTCGAAAAGCGCGACCCCGAGTAATAGGAATGCGCCCCAGCTCCCAATCCGATGTAGGGTTGGTTGCGCCAATACCGAAGGTTGTGCCGGCTTCGATAATCCTTCCGATCGCGGCGCGCCCAGTTCGATATCTCATATTGGAAGTATCCGCAAGCATCCAGGACGTCCATGGCAACTTCATACATATCGGCCTGCGCGTCCTGAGTCGGTGGGATGATCTTTCCTTGCGCTGCCCACTGGTGAAACGGGGTGCTCTCCTCGATTGTGAGGTTGTAGAGCGAGAGATGCTCGGGCTGAAGCCTTATCGCCCTGCTCAACGATTGCCGCCAACGTTCGACGGATTGGCCTGGTAAGCCAAACATCAGATCGAGACTTACGTTGTCAAACCCGGCGATTCGCGCTGATTCAAAGGCGCCTTCGGCAGAGCTTGCGTCGTGCCTTCGGCCCAATATCTTGAGCATCCGGTCGTCGAAGCTTTGAACGCCAATGCTCAGTCGGTTGACGCCAATTTCGCGCAGTCCCCTTAAGTAAACATCGGAAATGTCGTTCGGATTCGCCTCGAGCGTAACCTCTACTTGGGGTTCTATCTTGGCGGACCTACCGATGGCTTGGAGGACGCGTTCGAGGTCGCCGGCGGGTATAAGGCTCGGTGTGCCGCCGCCAAAGAAGATGGTAGCGATCTCCAATCGCTCGTTGCGGGTGTTATCGATGCCCGAGGGAATTGCCCGTGACAGCGACGCGCACTGGGTTGCTAGCGAGCTCAAATAGCGGGGAATTAGCCCGGCGATACCCGCGTAAGTATTGAAGTCACAGTAAGGGCATTTTGTTTTGCAAAATGCGATATGGAGGTAGAGGCCAACATCGGCTGCCTTGGTGTTCACGTCTACAGTATAGCCGCCGGCGATCCTTTGCCAAACGGTGCCCGCCGGAGGGTTTAGGCGAATCTACTTACTAGGCTGCGCCAGCCCATCATACAGAGCACGGCCGGCAGCAAAAGCCATCCCAAGAGCCCCGACTGTCCCCGGATCCGCGATCGTGGATTATACCGCTCGATCGACTTTAGTTCGGCCAAGATGTCCTGTTTGCGGTCCAGGTTGGCCCTCGCCGTCATATCCAGCACGTCACTGCTGAATCCTAGCTTTTGAAATTGCTCAAGCTCCCGCTTGAGGCGTTCAAGCTCCGCATTTACTCTACGCAACTGCAAGCGCAGGTCAGCCCGGACCACCTGCCAATCGCTGTCGAGCATTAGCACCCCTACATCCACCAAAAGCCGGCTGCGCCGTGTGCCACGTCCGTCCAGTCGCTAGCGAGAACCATCAACCTAGCGGCGCCAGGAACGGACATTAGGTCTGATTGTAGAATTTCGACTGGATGAGGGTCAAGGGTCTGCACATTAAAAATTCCGAAATATATGCGCGCAGTTCAGTTCACACAAGTGGCCGTCGGCAAAAGAGCGTTCGCAGACATTTCTGGAGCGATGGGATATGTGGGCGCGGGTCAATGGCTAACTTGCCACGGTATAGGCCAACACGTCCAGAGACACATCCCAATGATTGTCAGCCCACTTGACATCGATATCGTCGATGGCCATGGACGATGTGGCCGCCAACTCCATCAGGTCCATGAATGAAACGATTTGATTGACATCACCGAAGACGTGAATCGAGACTCGGGTAGTTTGGTACACGTTTCTTCCCAGCTGTTCTGGGTTTACCGGCGACGAACGAACCGAAGCAATTTCCAGGCCCGCATCGCGAGCTGAACGCACTGTTAAGTCCAATAGCCGAAGACCAAGGGGCTCCGCAGGGAATGATGATCCGACGACTGCTTTCTCCCCTTTGAACATCGCTATCTCTGAGGTTTTAAGACGAGTTTGCAGCTCATAGATTGCCATTTGGTTGCGTACCCAGAACAAGCCAACGCATATGATGATCGCGAGTGAAGCGATGGTGACGGCGGTGAGTGTTTTTTGCAACGTACTCAAACTGCGAATCACTTGGAAAAGTATCCCACGCCTGGTTCGACCTCAAGAATCAATTTGAACCGGAGCCCCAATGGGGTAGAGGCATCCACTGGAATTTGAGCGGCCGGAGCCGCCCGTGCTTCGGACGGATGGCCGGCAATGAGACGGAGCAAGTCGGCGACTATTCCAGATACCCCCGGAAACTCATGTTGACCAACTCTACGTTTCGCTTGCAAAAGAGGCTGGGATTGAGGCGAATTCCCGGAATTGTCGGAAGGCACAGAGGTAGGCGGTAGTTTTTCGAAGATTCGTATCTCTCGCCACCCTACAAGTCCAGGCGCGTCAATGGTTTTGACCGTGATCCTGTTTGTATCAACGGCGGGATCCAACAGAATTGCCAGCGTCTGTCGATCCATTGTTTCTCCTTCGAGCGTGTGGATGGCGACCCCAGATGCCTCTTCTTGGTAGATGAACACTTGATGGGTGGTGGAGGCAGCGTCGGATTGTGCTACCACCAGAGCAATCGCTTCGATTGTATAGAAGTCGTCCAGGTCGATCGTGATAGTTTGGGACGGAGGTACGTTCGTCTGCCAGGCGGTTTCAGGATCATTATCTATGGCGAGCGGCGCGGACTCGATTCCGCTAGAAGCAGAGGCTGATCCCAAAGACGCTACGTTCAGTCCGGGTGCGATGTAAGTAGGTGTTGGGGAAGGTGCGGGCGTGAGAGTGCGCGTGGGCGTGGAAGTCGACAACGGGGGTGGCAACTGCTCGAAGACTCTGATTTCACGCCAGGCCACGTTGCCGGATGAACGGATTGTCCGGACGACTAGTCGATTTGTCGTGATAGCGGGATCGAAATGCACGGCCAATACTTGGCGGTCGACAGTTTGGCTCGTAACCGTGGCAACTAGAGTAAGGGAACCACCCGCTTGCTGTGCCCAAACCTCGTGGCTAGTAAGGCCTGGCGACGCCTGAGAAGCAACAAGCGCCACAGCATCTAACCGATAACTGTTATCAAGATCGATCACGATCTCTTGTACGCCGGATGCGCCGGATTGCCACGCGGTTTCAACGTCGCCATCGATGGCGTTTTGGGCGGAATCAGATCCAATTGACGCGGAGGCTGTCCCCCTTGTTGCGATGTTCTGGCCTACCGCGACCGCAGTGAACGTAGGAGTGACCGTGGGAGATGCGGTAATGGTGGGTGCTCTCGTAGCGGTAGGTGCCGTGGTGTTGGTAGGCGCTGTCGTGGCGGTAGGTGCCGTGGTGGCGGTAGGTGCCGTGGTGGCGGTAGGTGCTTTGGTGGTGGTAGGTACTGTGGTGGCGGTAGGTGCTGTGGCGGTGGTAAGTGCAAGGGTTGGCGTCGCAGTGCACACCGTCACCGGGCACATCGTAGCGGTGCTTGTAGCGGTTGAGGTGCGAGTCGGGGTCATCGTTGAACGAGGCGGTGGCAACTTTTCAAATATCCCGATTTCCCGCCAGCCCACCCAACTTGGGCCGCTAACAGTGCGAACGAACACCCTTCTTATGGCCTCACCGTCACCCAGCTTCCGAGGATCCCACCTGACGATGAGAGTCTGTCGATCGCGGGTGATGGCAGTTAGCTCCACAGTATGAGCGTGAATATCGCCGGCCTCATCCTCGACCCAGATCTGGTGAGTGGTTCTCCCGACGGATGACTGGGCAACGACAAGCTCGAGTCCGTCGATCTCAGACTTTCGATAGAGGTCATTCAACGTAATCACAATCTCTTGGATTGGGAATCCACCCGATTGCCAGATGGTTTCCGTATCGCCATCGATTGCATGATGAGCAGTATCCTGGCCTCGGGAAACCGTTGCCGACCCGAGGCGGGCAATATTTCGGCCGGCCCAACGTGGCGGGGTAGTCGGCGAGGGCGTTTGGGTGATGGTGGGCGTTTCGGTAGGCGACCCCGATGATGAGTTGCTTGCTTGCGTCTTGCGCCAAACTAGCTGCCACTCTTGTTTGCCGGGCACGCCGTTACGACCTGTGACCAGACCAAGCGCAGCCTGAACGCGCCCCTCTACAAGCGGACGGACCGTGAATACGCCCTTGGTGACTGCGAATTCGACCATTCCATCCTGTTGTGTTTCGTTGGACTTTTCGGCGCTCCAAGCAGGAACGCCCTCACTCTCTATCCGGAAGGCGACGCCGCGAATCGGATTGCCGTTCTCGTCTAAGATTCTGGCCCGAATGTGGCTGGTGCGTTGATCCTCAATCCTAGTGGAGGTCCGGGCAACTAAAGCAAAGTCAAATTTGGGCGCCGGCGCAACCGTACTGGTACTGGACGGCGTAATAGTGAACGTGTTGGTAGGTATGGGAATAGAGGTTGGCCTCAATAGAGCCCGGGCGGGAGGCGTTGGTGTTTCAACCTGCGGCGTGCTACTGGGTTCTCCAAGCGTGGGATCGGCGGACGAAGGCGATGGTGTTGGGCTGTCAGTCGGCGGCAATGCAACGGGGACAGGCGAAATCTGCTCAAGCTGTACCTGCGGCTCTTTGAATAGGCCGCTGTCTTGCAATTTGGTCAGATACTCATTGGCAATCGCCAAGTTACTCGCGCGCCCATCCACCATCACGGTGAAGTCCGATTGGATGATGGAGTCCACCACCAATCCTTGGGGTACGTCGAGAATCGTGTGAAACACCTCCCCCCAACTTATCTGTTTCTGCTGCAGCAATAGGTAATCTTGTTTGAATTCTTCCGCCTTTTTCATTCCTATGCTATCGGTCGTTGCAGATATGGTTCCCTGTACGAAGAGATCAGCCTGAGCTACCTGTTCTTCCAAATCCCTCAGTACTTGACCAGAATCGAACCATAGCCAGAACACCGCATAAGCAAGTAATAGGCAGCCAACGATCAGCAAACCCAATCCCATTGTCAGCATTGGGAGTGACCGAGGTATTTGCTCCGGGGGCAAGAGGTTTGGGTCGATGGAATGCGCACCGTGACGCGGAGTGGAGGTCAATGCGAACCAAATGAAACAAGGGCGACGTGCGCATAAGGACTCAAACCCGATTGTGCCCGCGAACGCGAGAATCTACGACTAGCGTTAGTATTTCTCGGGCTCAAGATTTCGCTGCCTGGTCGGACGCTATTCGAAGGGGTCAGACTATTGGAAATCGACGGTGTGCCCGATAATCGATCACCAGTCTCTGCCAGTGCAACTCTTTTTCCATACGAGGCAGCTTGCAACAGATTCGATGCAGTCGCCAAGAAGATGACTATCGCGCGTGTCTCGAGGTCGATATCTACATGAGAGGGCATCCCTTGCCGCGTTTCGTTCTGGGCATTCTGCACGGTGAGCAGATGGCCGAGGCCCAGAGCATCGGCCACGTCCAACAACGCCGTGAGGTGCTGCGAGTTAGAAATAGCCCGCGCTCTCCGCCGCCTTTCGGTGAGGGGAGAGATTCCCGGCCGGCGCGCCAGCTCGGCACTTGCCAGGTCTGATGCCTCCCCGAACCTCTCCAGACGTTGAAGGGAGACACCGGGGATGACACAGGTCCTTCTGGTGTTGTGGGTAAACCTCGCGGACACAATCTTCCTTGCCGGAACCATCGCGGCAGCTGGCGTCGCCTCTATCACCAAGCCCAACTCCCTCTACGGGCTATGTGGCCGTCGAATACCAACCGACAATCTCCCCGCCACCGGTTATGACCAGCGTTAAATTCTAGAGCGGTTGTGTGTCTTTAACGTGTAATTAAAGTGCGCTATCGTGGCATTTTAAGTGTAATTGGTAAATCCGGCTGGTATAATTGCCCCGGCCTAGGCCGGTGTGGGTACACTAGGAAGCCGATACTCGACCTTTAAGCAACCACGGGTGGGCCGTTCAAATCAGGGGAGAAGATGGAGAACTTCGACAAGCGCGATCGAGAAGCTGCAGCGCTGCGGGACCGCCTTTCCCGGCTGAGCGAGGCAAGCCTGCGCATCAACGAAAGCCTTGAGTTCGACAGTGTGCTTCAGGAGGTGGTGGACGCCGCACGAGCGCTGACCGGTTCACGATACGGGGCGATAAGCGTCTTTGACGAAGCAGGAGAAGTGGAGAACTTTGTCGTCTCTGGGATGACCCCCGACGAACACCAGGACCTGTGGGGTACGCCTCAGGGACAGCGGTTGTTCGAATACCTCTGCGGCCTTGATGGGCCGCTCAGGGTGGCGGACATGAGCAGCCACGTCAGAGCGCTGGAAATACCCGATTCCCTACCTCCGGTATGCGTGACCTCTCTGCTTGTGGCGCCGATTCGCAACCGCGGGGTCGGGGTCGGTACGATCTATCTGACTAGGGGGGACGAGGGGCAGGAATTCACCCTGGAAGACGAAGAGACCGTGGTGATGTTCGCGTCCCAAGCGGCGCTAGTCATCGCCAACGCTCGCAGGTACCGGGAAGAGCAGCGAGCCAGGGCAGACGTGGAGGCGCTCGTCGAGACTTCCCCTGTCGGCGTAATGGTGTTCAACGCCAAGACCGGAGCGCCTGTGTCGTACAACCGCGAGGCTGCAAGGATCGTCAAAGACCTCCACGAGCCGGACCGCCCGGTGGAGGAGCTTCTGGGGATCTTGACCATCGTACGTGCCGACGGCCGTGAGATTCCCCTGCAAGAGCTTTCGGTAGCCCAGGCGCTGAGCGCCGGTGAGACAGTGCGGGCAGAGGAGATCGTCATACGGGTGCCGGACGGCCGCAGTGTGAACACCCTGATGAATGCCACGCCCATCCGCTCGGCGAAGGACGAGATCGAGTCCTTTGTCGTGACCCTGCAGGACATGACGCCGCTGGAGGAGCTGGAGCGGCTGCGCGCCGAGTTCCTGGGCATGGTGAGCCACGAACTGATGACGCCCTTGACTTCCATCAGAGGCTCCGCAAGTACCCTGCTCGAGGATCAGTCCGCCCTGGACCCGGCTGAGATGCGCCAGTTCCACCGCATCATCTTCGAACAAGCCGATCGCATGCGCGGGCTGATAAGCGACCTGCTCGACGTCGCCCGCATCAAGACGGGCACCCTGTCGGTCTTCCCCGGACCGTCAGAAGTGGCCGTCCTCGTCGATGAGGCTAGGACCACCTTCCTGAGTTCAGGTGGCAGGAACAACGTCCGCGTCGAGCTTCCCCCGGCCCTGCCTCGTGTGATGGCGGACAGACGGCGCATAGTGCAGGTAGTCGGCAACCTGCTATCCAACGCGGCCAGGCACTCGCCCGAGTCATCCATTATCGAGATAATTGCCATGCGGGAGGGAGTCCACATCGCGATATCGGTGGTGGACAAGGGCACAGGCATCCCGCCCGACCGTCTGCCCCATCTGTTTCGGAAGTCTTCACGGATAGAGGCGGAGGACCAAGGAGGCGACAATGGCCTGGGCCTAGGGATCTGCAAGGGGATAGTGGAGGCCCACGGGGGACGAATCTGGGCGGAGAGCGACGGGCCTGGTCTGGGCGCGCGGTTCACGTTCACGCTTCCGGCGGCGGAAGAAGTGGCGAACGCCGTCCCGGAGGTGATCCCAACTTCCCCCGTTCACTCCCTGCGTGCAGGTTCGGCGCGACCTCGCATTCTCGTGGTTGACGACGACCCCCAGACGCTCAGGTACGTACGCGACGTCCTCTCCAAGGCGGGCTACGCGCCGACCGTGACCGCCGACCCGGAGGAGGTGTCTCGGCTGATGGAGCACGAAGAGCCACATCTGGTCTTGTTGGACCTGATGCTGCCGGGGACCGACGGGATCGTGCTGATGAAGGCGATCCACGACATGGCCAACGTGCCCGTCATCTTTCTGTCCGCCTACGGCCAGGACCAGGTTGTAGCCAGAGCATTCGAGATGGGAGCTGTGGACTACGTAGTGAAGCCATTCTCGCCGACTGAGCTAGCAGCGAGAATACAGGCCGCCCTGCGCAGGCAGGCCTGGCCCGTCCTTGGCGCGCCGACCTCCCCCTATCTCCTGGGCGATCTGTCAATCGACTACGCCCAACACAACGTGACCGTAGGTGGGCGCACGGTCGAGTTGACCGGCACGGAATTCCGGATGCTGGCTGAGCTTTCGGCCAACGCCGGGCGGGTGTTGACCCACGAACAGCTGCTACGACAGGTGTGGGGTCATGACAAGTCGGGAGGCTCCGGCCCGGTGCGCACCATCGTGAAGAGGCTGCGCCGCAAGCTGGGAGACCGTGCGGACAACCCCACTTATATCTTCACCAAGCGGCGCGTCGGGTATTGGATGGCGCCGGCCGAGACTCTGGACACGGCGCCTCCAGCAACATCCTGAGGCACTGGCGGCCTGTCGATTACGCCCGACTGACTAGGAGATGACCCTGTGCACATGCTGTATGTCCCGAAAGCCCCCGCCACAAGTTAGGTGGTGAATTTGGGTAGGCTCCGTACATGCCGGACACATGCCTCCTTTCCTCGATCCATAGCTCGTAGCCGAGGGCATCTTTGATTGATGAACTTGCTTGCTTAAGGGGTGACGGCACGGTTGGGGTTGACTTGACTGTTCCCTCTTCTTCATTTGGAGGATGTTCAGCCCTCCAGTTCCTGATGAACTGAGCAGGTGTGAGGTCGCCCAGGGCCTGGTGTGGTCCGACCTCGTTATAAACTCTCTCCCAGTTTCTTAGTTGAGGTGTCAGCCCACTTACAGTCCAGGCTACCTCCTCTACCTGATAGAACTCTTCGGTGTGGGTACGGTTAGCTCTCTCTACGTGGCCGTTCAGTTTAGGGCTTCCGGGTGGCAGGACGAAGAGCTTGATGCCATTTTGGGCGCAGACGTCCTCGAACTCAGCATAGAACTCGCTACCTCCGTCAACCTGCGGAGCGCGAACTGGCAGAGGCATTCTGGGCAACAGGGTCTCTAGGAACTAGTGTGCCAGTTCGTGCTGACGTTGTTGATGGAGAGACCGCTGCTGAGCAGGCAGCCGCAGTTGACGATGCCTCCCATGGGGACCCCCAGCATCCCTGAATCATCATTGACGAGAGCCTTGAGGCCCGACTTGGGGGCGAAAGGGTCGGGAAGAGGCGAGGTGGGCGGCGCACCTTAGGGGAGCTCGCCGGCGGTGTTCATTACGTAGATGTCCCAGTTTCCGCCGTCGCGGTCGGACTGGAACGCGATGCGCCGGCCGTCGGGCGACCACGCGGGGAACGAGTCGCGAGCGCCGTTGTAGGTGAAGCGGGTGACGCCGGAGCCGTCGGCGTTAATCATGTAAATCTCATCCTTCCCGTCGCGCTCGGATGTGAAGGCGATGCGCCGGCCGTCGGGCGACCACGCGGGGGTCCCATCGTGGGCGTCGTTGTCGGTGAGGCGCATGACGCCGGAGCCGTCGGCGTTCATCACGTAGATCTCAAGGTTCCCGTCGCGCCCGGAGGCGAACGCGATGTGCCGGCCGTCGGGGGACCAGGCGGGAGTCCCGTCATGGGTTTGGTTGTGAGTGAGGCGTGTGACGCCGGAGCCGTCTGCGTTCATCACGTAGATCTCAAGGTTCCCGTCGTGGTTGGAGTCGAACGCGATGCGCCGGCCATCCGGCGACCAAGCGGGGGACCAGTCGCGTGCGTTGTTGAAGGTGAGGCGAGTGACGCCGGAGCCGTCGGCGTTCATCACGTATAACTCAGGGTTCCCGTCGCGGGTGGATTCGAAGGCGATGCGCCGGCCGTCGGGCGACCAGGCGGGGAACCCCTCGGGAGCGTCGTTGTCGGTGAGGCTGGTGACGCCGGAGCCGTCGGCGTTCATCACGTAAATCTGCCAGTTCCCATCGCGGTCGGAGTCGAACGCGATGCGCCGGCCGTCGGGCGACCAGGCGGGGGCCGCATCGAAAGCGTCGTTGTAGGTGAGGCGGATGGCCGGGGCCTGAGTCGGCGCGACCGCTACCCCTCCGTCGGCCACGTTCAGACCTTCCGGTGGCACCAGGCCGGCCTGCTTGAGCAGGTCGCCCGCAAGAACCCCTATCACCGTGCCCGGAGCCGGGCTGCCGGGCACCTCTTCAACCCAGAGCTGGAACGCCACCCGCTGGAACCGCTGGCTGATGAACGGTCCGAACCTCTCCGGCCTCGACATCGGTAGTCCGTATAGCTCGATCGAGCGATTCACGCTCCATTCCGAAATCGCGCCTGGATTCGGGTTGGCGAGATACTTCGCTTTGATCCGCTCGTTGGTCAACCAAGAGAGCCTGGTCTCCTTGGCCTTGTTCCAATCCCCGCCGGCTCCATCATCCTTGATCGGCAGAGGAATTCCCTTCTCCCGCAGCAGCCAGTCGTCCAGGCCGGCCTGCTCCAACATCTGGAATATGTTGCCCAA
Source organism: Chloroflexota bacterium (assembly GCA_965220775.1). Lineage (GTDB taxonomy): Bacteria > Chloroflexota > UBA6077 > FW602-bin22 > JBCLEL01. The sequence goes on along the minus strand of OZ244845.1, from coordinate 1,008,073 downwards.
GTCAGCCGCGTTCTTCTCTGGCCTCCACTGGAGCAGAGCTCGCTGAGTCACCTGGTAGGTGAATCCATCTCCCAGCGTGAAGCGGTAGGAGGCTGGGTGGCCCAGCGTATCCACTCCGCCCAATCGCTCATACTCATCGGCGAATAGGATTCCTCCGTCGTTCGTCACCTCATAATCGAAGATGACGGCCGACTGCCCCCGGCCAAATGCTGACGAGACCATCAACATGGCTGTAATACTCGGCAGAATAGCCATTAACAACCAACGACGTGCCTTCATTAGCGCACCACTCTGTCGATAAAATCCGATGATCAAAAAACTATTTCCGACGGCATTGTAACTGAGTCCGCTCGACAGTGCGGAGCCTGGTCCGAGGCGGGTATTGACCGTGCCGGTCTTATCTTGATTCGTTTGCGTATTCTGCTCGGCTGGGGACAAGGGCCGGCGTTACGACATCCGCCCATCTGGACTCGGGGGCGAAAGGGTCGGGGGGCCAAGAGGTGGGAGTGGGTGGCGTGCCTTAGCCGGGCTCCCCGGCGGAGTTCATCACGTAGATGTCCCAGTTCCCGTCGTCGCGATTAGAGTGGAACGCAATGTGCCGACCGTCGGGCGACCAGACGGCGAACAAGTCGCGAGCGCCATTGTAGGTGAGACGGGTGGCGCCGGAGCCGTCGGCGTTCATCACGTAGATCTCAAGGTTTCCGTCGCGCTCGGAGGCGAAGGCGATGCGCCGGCCGTCCGGCGACCAGACGGGGCCCACATCGGAGGCGTCGTTGTCGGTAAGGCGGGTGACGCCGGAGGCGTCCATCACGTAGATCTCATATTTCCCGTGGCGTCCGGTGCCGAACGCGATGCGCTGGCCGTCGGGCGACCAAGCGGGGGACCCATCGGCAGCGCCGTTGTAGGTAAGGCGGGTGACGCCGGAGCCGTCGGCGTTCATCACGTATATCTCCCAGTTACCGTCGCGGTCGGAGTCGAACGCGATGTGCCGGCCGTCGGGCGACCAGGCGGGGTGCCAATCGAAAGCGTCGTTGTCCGTGAGGCGGGTGACGCCGGAGCCGTCGGCGTTCATCACATAGACCTCAAAGCTGCCGTCGCGGGTGGAGGAGAACGCGATGCGCCGGCCGTCGGGGGACCAGGCGGGACCCGAATCGATGGCGTCGTTGTCCGTGAGGCGGATGACGCCAGAACCGTCGGCGTTCATCACGTAGATCTCCCGGTTCCCGTCGCGGTCGGAGCCGAACGCGATGCGCCGGCCATCAGGCGACCATGTGGGGACGGAATCAAAGGCGTCGTGGACGGTGAGGCGGGTGGCCGGCGCCGGAGTCGGCGCCACCACCACTGCCCGGTCAGCCACATTCAGTCCCTCCGGCGGCACCAGGCCGGCCTGTTTGAGCAGGTCGCCCGCGAGCACGCCTATCACTGTGCCAGGGACCGGGCTGCCGGCGACGTCCTCAACCCAGAGCTGGAACGCCACTCGCTGGAATCGTTGGCTGATGAACGGTCCGTACCTCTCCGGCCTCGACATCGGAAGTCCGTACAGCTCGATCGAGCGGTCCACGCTCCAGCCCGAAATCGTGCCTGGATTCGGATTGGCGAGATACTTCGCTTTGATCTGTTCGTTGGTCAACCAGGAGAGCCGGGCCTCCTTGGCCTTGTCCCAATCCCCGCCGGCTCCATCATCCTTGATCGGCAGCGGAATTCCCTTTTCCCGCAGCAGCCAGTCGTCAAGGCCGGCCTGCTCCAACATCTGGAATATGTTGCCCAAGTCAGCCGCGTTCTTCTCTGGCCTCCACTGGAGCAGAGCTCGCTGAGTCACCTGGTAGGTGAATCCATCTCCCAGTGTGAAGCGGTAGGAGGCCGGATGGCCCAGCGTATCCACTCCGCCCAATCGTTCATACTCATCGGCGAATAGGATTCCGTCGTCGTTCGTCACCTCATAATCGAAGATGACGGCCGACTGCCCCCGGCCGAATGCTGACGAGACCATCAACATGGCTGTCAAACCCGGCAGAATAGCCATTAACAACCAACGACCTGCCTTCATCAGCGCACCCCTTTGTCGATCAAATCCCATGATCAAGAATCATTTCCAACGGTATGGTAACTGAACCCGCTCGCTAGCGCGGAGCCTTGTCCTCCGCTTGGTGCGAGGCGGGTATTGACCGTGCCGGTCTTATCTTCTTTCATTTGCGTATTCCGCTCGGCCGGGGGCAAGGGCCGGGGTTACGGTCGCGGGGGCTCGCCGGCGGCGTTCATCAGGTAGATCTCGTAGTTCCCGTCGCGGTTGGATTGGAACGCGATGTGCCGGCCGTCCGGCGACCAGGAGGCGGACAAATCGCGTGCGTCATTGTAGGTGAGACGGTTGACGCCGGAGCCGTCGGCGTTCATCGCGTATATCTCCCAGTTGCCGTCGCGGTTGGATTGGAACGCGATGCGCCGGCCGTCCGGCGACCAGGCAAGGGGCAAATCGCGAGCGCCGTTGTCGGTGAGACGGTTGACGCCGGAGCCGTCGGCGTTCATCACGTAGATCTCAGGGTTCCCGTCGCGCTCGGAGGAGAACGCGATGCGCCGGCCGTCCGGCGACCAGACCGGGGCCACATCGTAGGTGTCGCTGTGGGTGAGGCGGGTGACTCCGGAGGCGTCCATCAAGTAGATATCCCACTTCCCGGCGCGTCCGGTGCCGAACGCGATCCGCCGTCCATCGGGCGACCAGGCCGGGGTCCCATCGGCAGCGAGGTTGTAGGTGAGGCGGGTGACGCCCGAGCCGTCGGCGTTCATCACGTAGACCTCAGGGTTCCCGTCGCGGTCGGAGTCGAACGCGATGTGCCGGCCGTCGGGAGACCAGGCGGGCCACGAATCGTAGGCGTCGTTGTAGGTGAGGCGGGTGACTCCGGAGCCGTCGGCGTTCATCGCGTAGACCTCAAAGTTTCCGTCGCGTTCGGAGGCGAACGCGATGCGCCGGCTATCGGGCGACCAATCGGGGCCCGAATCAAAAGCGTCGTTGAAGGTGAGGCGAGTTGCCGGCGCCGGAGTCGGCGCAACTGCCACTACACCCCCGTCGGCCACATTCAGACCTTCCGGCGGCACCAGGCCGGCTTGTTTGAGCAGGTCGCCCGCCAACACCCCTATCACTGTGCCCGGGGCCGGGCTGCCGGGAATTTCCTCAACCCAGAGCTGGAATGCCACCCGCTGGAACCGCTGGCTGATGAACGGTCCGTACCTCTCCGGCCTCGACATCGGAAGTCCGTACAGCTCGATCGAGCGCTCCACGCTCCAGGCCGAAATCGCGTCTGGATTCGGATTGGCGAGATACTTCGCTTTGATCTGCTCGTTCGTCAACCAGGAGAGTCTGGCCTCCTTCGCCTTGTTCCAATCCCCGCCGGCTCCATCATCCTTGATCGGCAGAGGGATTCCCTTTTCCCGCAGCAGCCAGTCGTCCAGGCCGGCTTGTTCCAGCATCTGGAATATGTTGCCGAGGTAGGCGGCATTTACCTCTGGCCTCCACTGGAGCAGAGCTCTCTGCGTCACCTGGTAGGTGAATCCATCTCCTAGCTTGAAGCGGTAGGAGGCTGGGTGGCCCAGCGTATCCACTCCGCCCAATCGCTCATACTCATCGGCGAATAGGATTCCGCCGTCGTTCGTCACCTCATAATCGAAGATGACGGCCGACTGCCCAGCGCCGAATGTTGACGAGACCATAAACATGGCTGTAAGAATCGGCACAATCGCCATTAACAACCAACGGCCTGCCTTCATGATTGCGCCACTCCGTCGATCAAATCGCATGATCTAGATTGACACCGAACGCCATTGTAACTGAACCCGCTCGCCAGCGCGGAGTCTTGTCGTCGGCTTGATGCCAGGCGGGAATTGCCCGTGCCGGTCTCATCTTCATTCGTTTGCGTATTCTGCTCACCTGTGGATAAGTGCCGCGGCTACGGTCGCGGGGGCTCGCCGGCGGCGTTTATCACGTAGATCTCCATGTTCCCGCCATCGCGATTGGAGTGGAACGCGATGCGCCGGCCGTCGGGCGACCAGGTGGGAAATGAGTCGTTGAGGAACGAGTCGCGAGCGCCGTTGTAGGTGAGGCGGGTGACACCGGAGCCGTCGGCGTTCATCACGTAGATTTCAGGATTTCCGTCGCGATCGGAGGTGAATGCGATGCGCCGGCCGTCGGGCGACCAAGCCGGGGTACCACCGTCGTGGTCGGTGAGGCGGGTGATGCCGGAGGCGTCCATGACGTAAATGTCGAGTCTCGCGCGGCCTCCGGAGGCGAACGCGATGCGCCGACCGTCAGGCGACCAGGCCGGCGTCAGATCGGAGGCGCCGTGGTCTGTGAGGCGGGTGACGCCGGAGCCGTCGGCGTCCATCACGTAGATTTCACGGTTCCCGTCGCGTTGGGAGTCGAACGCGATGCGCCGGCCATCGGGCGACCAGGCAGGATACCCATCGAAAGCGTCGTTGTAGGTAAGGCGGGTGACGCCGGAGCCGTCGGCGTTCATCACGTAGATCTCCCAGTTCCCGCCTAGGGTGGAGTGGAAGGCGATGCGCCGGCCGTCGGGCGACCAGGCCGGAGACGAGTCGACAGCGTCGTTGTAGGTGAGGCGCGTGACGCCGGAGCCGTCGGCGTTCATCACGTAGATCTCAGACCTCCCGTCGCGGTCGGAGCTGAACGCGATGCGCCCGCCATCGGGCGACCAATCTGGGCCCGAATCGAAAGCGGCGTTGTGGGTGAGGCGAGTGGCCGGCGCCGGAGTCGGCGCCACCACCACGGGCCGGTCGGCCACGTTTAGACCTACCGGCGGCACCAGGCCGGCCTGCTTGAGCAGGTCGCCGGCCAGCACTCCTATCACTGTGCCTGGGGCCGGGCTGCCGGGAATATCCTCAACCCAGAGCTGGAACGCCACCCGCTGGAACCGCTGGCTGATGAACGGTCCGAACCTCTCCGGCCTCGACATCGGAAGTCCGTACAGCTCGATCGAGCGATTAACGCTCCAGTTTGAAATCGCGCCTGGATTCGGGTTGGCGAGATACTTCGCTTTGATCTGCTCGTTGGTCAACCAGGACAGCCGGGCCTCTTTGGCCTTGTTCCAGTCCCCGCCTGCTCCATCATCCTTGATCGGCAGAGGGATTCCCTTCTCCCGCAGCAGCCAGTCGTCTAGGCCGGCCTGCTCCAGCATTTGGAATATGTTGCCCAGGTACGCGGCATTTGCCTCTGGCCTCCACTGGAGCAGAGCTCTCTGCGTCACCTGGTAGGTGAATCCATCTCCTAGCATGAAGCGGTAGGAGGCTGGGTGGCCCAGCGTTTCGACTCCGCCCAATCGCTCATACTCATCGGCGAATCGGATCCCGTCGTCGTTCGTCACCTCATAATCGAAGATGACGGCTGGTTGACCCCGGCCTAATGCTGACGAGATGATTGACATGGCAGTAAGGCTCGCCAGAATAGCCATCAACAACCAACGACCTGACTTCATTAGCACACCGCTCTGTCGATCAAATCCCACGATCAAGAATCATTCCCAATAGCAGTGTAACCGAATGCGCTGGCTAGCGCGGAGCCTTGTCCTCCGCTTGGTCCGAGGCGGGCATTGACCGCGCCGATCTCATCGTCATTCGGTTGCGTATTCCGCTCGGCTGAGGATAAGGGCCGGGCTACGGTCGCGGGGGCTCGCCGGCGGCGTTCATCACGTATATCTCTTGGTTCCCGTCGCGGTCGGAGTCGAACGCGATGCGCCGACCGTCTGGCGACCAGGCGGGGGAGAAATCGCGAGCGACGTTATAGGTGAGACGGGTTAGGCCGGAGCCGTCGGCGTTCATCGCGTAGATCTCCCAGTTCCCTTCGCGGTTGCTGTGGAATGCGATGCGCCGGCCGTCCGGCGACCAGTCGGGGGCCAAATCGCGAGCGCCGTTGTAGGTGAGGCGGATGACGCCGGAGCCGTCGGCGTTCATCACGTAGATCTCAAGGTTCCCGTCGCGCTCGGAGGCGAACGCGATGCGCCGACCGTCTGGCGACCAGGCCGGGGCCACATCGAGGGCGTCGTTTTGGGTGAGGCGGGTCACGCCGGAGGCGTCCATCACGTAGATCGCAGGGTTTCCGTCGCGTCCGGTGCCGAACGCAATGCGCCGGCCGTCCGGCGACCAGTCGGGGAACCCATCGCCAGCGTTGTTGTAGGTGAGCCGGGTGACGCCGGTGCCATCGGCGTTCATCACGTAGATCTCAAGGTTTCCGTCGCGGTCGGAGTCGAACGCTATGCGCCTGCCGTCCGGCGACCAAGCGGGGAACACATCAAAAGCGTCGTTGTAGGTGAGCCGGGTGACGCCGGAGCCGTCGGCGTTCATCACGTAGACCTCAGAGTTTCCGTCGCGGTCGGAGTCGAACGCGATGCGCCGGCCATCAGGCGACCAAGCGGGGAACGAATCGAATGCCTCGTCATAGGTGAGCCGGGTGGCCGGCGCCGGTTTCGGCGCCACCACCACTGCCCGGTCGGCCACATTCAGACCCTCCGGTGGCACCAGGCCGGCCTCCTTGAGCAGGTCGCCGGCCAGCACTCCGATCACTGTGCCTGGGGCCGGGCTGCCGGGAACCTCTTCAACCCAAAGCTGAAACGCCACTCGCTGGAACCGCTGGCTGATGAACGGTCCGTACCTCTCCGGCCTCGACATCGGAAGTCCGTACAACTCGATCGAGCGATTCACGTTCCAACCCGAGATCGCGTCCGGATTCGGATTGGCGAGATACTTTGCTTTGATCTGCTCGTTGGTCAACCAGGAGAGCCGGGCCTCTTTGGCCTTGTTCCAATCGCCGCCTGCTCCATCATCCTTGATCGGCAGAGGGATTCCCTTCTCCCGCAGGAGCCAATCGTCGAGGCCGGCCTGCTCCAGCATCTGGAATATGTTGCCCAGGTACGCGGCATTTGCCTCTGGCCTCCACTGGAGCAGTGCTCTCTGCGTCACCTGGTAGGTGAATCCATCTCCCAGAGTGAAGCGGTAGGAGGCCGGGTGGCCCAGAGTATCCACTCCACCCAATCGTTCATACCCATCGGCGAATCGGATGCCGTCGTCGTTCGTCACCTCATAGTCGAAGATGACGGCCGACTGCCCCCGGCCAAATGCTGACGAGACTATCAACATGGCAGTAAGGCTCGACAGAATAGCCATTAACAACCAACGACCTGCCTTCATCATTGCGCCACTCCGTCGATCAAATCGCATGATCAAGATTGACTCCAAACGGCATTGTAACTGAACACGCTCGCCAGCGCGGGGTCTTGTCGTCGGCTTGGTTCGAGGCGGGAATTGACCGCGCCAATCTTATCTTCGTTCGTTTGCGTATTCTGCTCGTCCGGGGGCAAGGGCCGGGGCTACGACGTACCCTCTCCCCTCTGGACTCCGGCTTGCGCCTAAGTGACGATTCGGGAGGCTGTGCTCATAGTATTCGCTCATCCGGGCTGGCGCCGACACACCTGGCGGCCCGATGCGCCGCTAGCACCTCCGGGTTCAGGGCCGCGCCAAGTCCCGGCCGGTCCGGCAGATGGTAGTACGAGCCTTCGATGCGCTCCGCCGGCTCCACCAGTCCGGCCCGCCAGTCGTTAACTCCCCATGGGTACTCCAGCGTGAGAAATCCTGGGTGGGTCGCCATCACCTGGGCGCTGGCCGCCAGTGTCACCGGGCCGAAGGGCCCATGCGGGGATATCCGAATCCCCCGGCTCTCCGCCGCCGAGGCGACCCTGTCCAGCTCGGAAATACCGCCTACCACGCCCACGTCCGGCATCGCGATGTCGAATGCCCGGCGGTCCAGCGCCGGCCAGAATCCATCGAGAAACTCGTAGACCTCGCCGCCGGCTAACTGCGCCGGACAGTGCGCCTTGACCTGCAGATAGCCCTCCAAGTCGTCGCGTTCGACTGGCTCTTCCAACCAGTACAAGTCGACGCCGGCCAGCGCATCGACAATATCGAGCGCGGCCGTGACGGTAAACAAGCCATAGCAGTCCAACATGATATCTACATCGGGACCCACCGCGCGGCGCACGGCCCGCACGCATTCCAGCGATTCCTCCAGATGATCGATCCGGTCGATAGGCCGGCCGCCGGCGAACGGGGCGAGTTTCACCGCAGTGAAGCCATCGGCTGCCGCGCCAACTGCGTTGCGCGCGAAAGCCTCCGGCGTGCGGGACGGCGTGGCACGGGTGATATTTGCGTAGAGGCGGATTGCGTCATGGCATGTCCCACCCATCAGTACGTGGATAGGCGCTTGGAGCGATTGGCCCAGAAGGTCCCACAGGCACTGTTCCAACGCGCTCAGCGCCCGGACGCCAACCAAATCCGACACTTCGCCCCGCAAATCGGCGTATAGCGAGGTGATGCGGCGCGGGTCGCGCCCCACCAGGTGCCGGCTCAGCCTTTGCACAGCCTCGGCGCACAGGCTCCGCGGCGCCGAGGGATTCAACTCTCCCAGGCCGGTGAGTCCGGCGTCGGTATGCATCAGCACGAATATCCATGTCTCGCGCTCGTTTGCCCGAACTGTTTCCAGTTCCAGATGAGTGATCTTCACGTTGATTCGCAATCCTCAGCGAGTCGAGGCCTTCACTTACGGAACTCATGATACTGCTCTTGATCACAGGTAGCGTCCTGCGCATATCGTCGGCAGGATTAGGAGGTCAATAGACGCGTCGCGGGGTCTCCAGGGTTTAGGTGGGGGATGGAGCGTTCTAGGAAAGTGTCGAGGAGTCGCGCTGGAGTTAGGTCAGTGGTATCGATGGAGAATTTTCGCCGGATCCAGGATTTTCTTACCTCTTGCTGGAAGCGCTCCACTACTTCAGGCACGTCGGATGACGGCACCAACTGGTGCGGATGTGGAGCCTCAGCCATGCGGGCGCAGATCGCTTCCGGTGTCGCGTGCAAGTGGACGAGCATAGTGTCATCGGGCATATCCGTCTCGTACTCGCGGACTTCTATGTCGACGCCGGGGTAATAATACTTGGGGCCGTAGATCTTTTCCTCTATGTGGAAACCGCCCAGCAAGATGTCCTTGAAAAGATGCAGCAGGCGGATATGATAAACAATCTGGAAACGCTGAAAGCGTTCCTTGATTGCTGGCAGCATTTCGAGCATGGCCTGCTGCTCCTCACTGCTTAAGTGAAAAGCATCGGGGATGGTGAAATGGTCATCGAGATGGTGATCGATGCCACGGGCTATGCCCCATTGAGAGAGTTCCTCGATCAGGGTGCTGACACCTGAGTATTCGCAACCTACAGCGATAACACGCAAGAGAGTGTACTCCTTTGTTAGGGGTTTTTAGTTGGTCTACATCACCGTCTAGGAATATTACGTTCCCCGGTTAGGCAGTCTATTCTCGAGAAGAAATCCGACATCCTCGCGTTTCCCTTTTGGGAGCAGGTTCAAAATATTGCTTTCGACTTCAACAAGGCAAAAAGACATGTCGGGACGGCGAGCGCGGGTATGTATGGAAACGATATCCTCGCTAGCGGAAAACTCTGGAGACCCTGAAGACACCCACCAGAATCCGAATATCCGACGGCCTAGTGTGGCGGAGGAGGTGGGATTCGAACCCACGGCGACCGTTACAGCCGCACCGCTTTTCGAGAGCGGCACCTTAAACCACTCGGACACCCCTCCGGGGCAAATTATACCATCGAACATGGACCCTATTCCGGCTCACCACCCGCCGCGAATCTTGGCTTCAAGATGCACGAGTTTATAGAATCCCTAATGCGATGCCGACATCATGAAATCGTGTCATACGGGTTAGTTGAAGCGCGCGGCCTCAATCCCGCGACCAGCACTTGGAAATCCCGAATGCTGGGCGCGTCTTGCGCGACCTCGCCGCCGGCGTAATCGAATCGCATGGCAACGATGCTCAAGCGCAAAGAAAAAGCTAAACTTCTGTTCCTCCCCATCTTGGCCGTCGTCATGGGGATGTATGCGCAACAGGCATCACTAAAGCGCAATCTGCTATTGGACGCCGGGATTCTATTCGTCGCCGGTGCACTTCTCTTATTCTTCGCCCTTCGTCGACTCCCCGACGAACCAGCGGACAACCGCGGACGACTGACGGTACTAGTTGGACTACCGATCATCTTCTCCGCGGCAGTCGCATTGAGATTCGTCGATACCGCGACCTTGCCGGAAGGCGTTTGGTTCGACGAGGCCCAGAACGGGTTAATCGCCCAACGCATCTTGGAAGAACCCAACTTCCGGCCAACCTACGTGTCGGAGGGGAGCACTCACTTTCCTGCGTTTTACTTATATTTGATGGCGACGTCCATCAAGCTGTTTGGGTTCAATATCTTCTCGGTGCGAATTGTCGCGGGGATTATAGGCTCGCTGACGATACTGGCCATGTACTTGCTCGGCAAGGAGCTTTTCGGTTGGCGCGTCGGGCTGACCGCATCCGCGCTAATGGCAATCGACAGATGGCACTTCAGCGCCAGTCGTCTAGGAATGAGCGGGGTGCTGGCCGGGTTTTTCGCCGCTCTCGGCGCATATTTCCTGCTTCGCGGTCTGAGACGCCGCAGTCACTTCGATTTCGCCTGCGCCGGCATATCGTTGGGATTGGGGTTGCATTCGTATCTCGCGTTCAACCTTGTGCCGGTAGTGATCGCGCTCTGGCTACTGCACAGATTGGTGGGCGGTCGTCTCGATTTCGCTAGAGCTCATTACAGAGGGTTGATACTTGCCACAGTAGTAGCCGGCGTGATGTTCCTGCCGATTGGCATCTTCGCGGCCCAAAATCCAAGCGACTTCACGAAGCGTGTTGGAACTGTCTGGATATTCAAGGACAAGCCGGCGGAGCAACATGTCTCGATCCTGCGGACGAATATTGAGAAGCATCTCTTGATGTTCAACTATCGCGGCGACAATAACGGCCGCCACAATCTGCCGGGAGAACCTATGCTCGACCCGCTCACGGGAGCGCTCTTTGCGTTGGGGTTACTGACATCGATTCTCTTGATCCGACGTCACCAGCATTTCTTACTCATCCTATGGGTCCTGATCATGATCTTGCCGGGAATTTTCTCGTTGGACTTCGAGGCGCCCCAGTCTTGGCGCAGCATTGGCGTGGTTCCCGGCGTCGTCATGTTGGCTGCGTGGGTCCTGGGATCGACTTGGCGAGGTCTTGAAATGGTGCTCGGTCGTGGAAACGAAAAATTCGCCGCGTTGCCAATAGTCGGCCTGTTGGCTCTTAGCGGCTTCTGGAACTACGAGACATACTTCGTTCGCGGCAAGAATGATTTCACTGTATGGTCGGCACACTCGATCCAAGAGACCTTGATCGCTCGCCAGCTCGAAGAGACCTCACCCGACACTCGGATAATAGTGGAAGACACCTTCCTCAATCGGCCGACTATTAAGTTCATGGTGCCGGAGTTTGCAACCCAGGAGCCGTTCGATCTGGCATCCACCCTTCCACTCCGCGACCAGAGAGATACCGCGATCTTCCTTGATGGTGAGAACGTCAAAGGCTTTAACCTGCTTCGAGAGCTTTACCCAAATGCGCAGTCTGAACTGCGGACTGCGAGTTTCGGTGGGCCAGTAGTACTTAGATCAGTGTTCATCCCCGAAGATCAGATATCGAGTATTCAGGGTTTGGTCGCCCGATACTACCGAGACGGACAGCCTTCCGAGGAGCCGGCGATAACAAGCCGCGTCACCGCGCTAGATTTCGACTGGGCACTCGGTCCACCGATACCGCCTCCTTTCTATGCTGAATGGCGTGGAACACTTGTGGTCCCAACGTACGGCAGATACGAATTGGAACTCATTGGGCCGGCTGGGCTGACGCTGAGCATCGACGAGACGGAGGTACTGACTGGCGGCCAAACAAGGTCCAAGGTGCTTGCCCTGGGCAGGCATCCGATCACACTCCGGGGAGTGGTCGACCGCGCTACTCCTGTAAGGTTGACGTGGCAAACCCCAGGACAGGCTAAGCAAGTCCTGGGGCACGGTGCGCTATACATGCCCCAAGTAAAGGTCAGGGGACTTCTTGGCCGCTATTACCAGGGTCCTGGCTGGCAGGGCCCGCCGAAGCTCGAACGAATCGATCCCAGCCTGAACATCAGATTTCATCTGCGCCCACTCCAGCCACCTTATAGCGTCGAATGGGAAGGCAAGGTCGATATTCCGCGCGCCGGATCCTATCGATTCGGGACTCAATCGATCGATAGATCCTGGCTGTACATCGACAACCAACTTGTCGTCGATAACGGTCACGCGACGAATCAGTACCTGGAGGGCGGGATTGAGCTAACTGAAGGCCTTCACGATATTAGAGTACGCTACACAGACGAGACCGATCACACATTCATAAGAGTGTTCTGGGTACCGCCCGGCCGAGATCGGGAGCCGATCCCGTCTGATCGGCTATTTCCCGAGTGGGGCAGCTACCCTGTTCGCGCCGGCCCAACCGAGACAACGTCTCGGCCTGAGCGCTTGGAGTCTTCGCGAACTACTCTCAGGCCATCACCGCTTGGTCCGATACTGGCTTTCGGCAGCCCTGGCGAGGGGGACGGAGAGCTCCTCGATCCTAGGGGCGTTGCCGTCGACGCGGACGGCAACGTATATGTCGCAGACACCGGCAACGCTCGGATCAAGAAGTTCAACCCTACCGGCGATTTCGTCGGTTCATGGGGAGCGGAGGGCGGTGCCGAGGATCAACTAAGAGAACCGACTGAACTCGCGATAGACAACGACGGAGCGTTGGTGGTCCTGGACTCGGAAACCGGCTGGATAAGGAGATATTCTCCAACCGGAGAGCTGGTCGATAAGCTGGCCGGACCATCTGCGGCTATGTACAAGCCCCGAGGTCTGGATATAGATTCCGAGGGTAATTTCCACGTAGCTGATACAGGCATGAGTCGGGTCCTCGTGCTGTCTCCGGGCGGGCAAATCATCCAGATAATCGAGCGAAAGGGCGAAGCTTCGGATCAATTTCGAGAGCCGGTTGACGTTCTGGTGGACCAAAGAGGCAATATTTTCATTGTCGACGCGGTGAATAGTAGACTGAGCCGTTTGGATTACAGTTGGAATCATTTGATGGATTGGCCGCTATCGGAAGCGTTCAGCTTGCGTGGCGCTCACCTCGCACCGGCGGGAGATGGCACAATCTGGGTGACCGATCCATCAAGCGGCGCGGTGGTGCGCTACTCTATCGACGGACAACCCATCGAACGGCTGGGAGGAAGTGGCCAACTGGTAAGACCGGTCGGGATAGCCGTCGATACGAATGGAAATGTCTACGTAGCCGATGCCGGACAGCACAGAGTGATCAAATTTGGGGAGTTACATACAATGCTACGCAAGCCGCCGGTTAGCTAGAATAGCAATGCCCCGGTGAGCCGGCCGTGACCTGGTCGGTTCTCATGCGCACTAATGTCACGCTGTTTCTCAGTGTAGTGCGCAACCGGGGCATTCTGCATGGGACTACGCTGACTTATCAGCGCATCGAGGTCCCACGTCTGGGAGTGTATCACAGGGCCGGCGCCCATGTCATTGGCAAGTCGAGCACAGGCCGGCGCGTGTAAGTGTGTCGGGATAGCGGACCGGCCGGCGGCAGGCTCGGCAATGGTAGTCCGTCTTTGCGTCATACTGCCAGTGGTGATCCGCCGGCAGGCTGAACATCGCCTCGGCAAGCTCGTCCATGCTGGCGTCGGTCCGTGGTGGTAGGTGCTTTTCAGTGGGCCGGCCTCTTGGGCGTTTTCCTCGCAATTCTTTCTTCATCTATGCGCTCCTCGGTAAATCATAGCGCACACGCAACAGCAAACTGTATTTGCTTGCGAGAGAAGGTGAGCGAGCGGGCAGCTATAGCTCGCGAGCGATGTCAGGCCCGCTGTCGCCCCACAGCTCACGCCATTGGTCGGCCAAGGGGTCGGCCGTCGGCTGATACTGAATGGCTAAACTCACTTCCCGCATTATCGCTCGGATGCTTATCTGAGCATCTTTGGAGACCCTGGCCAGTTCAGCGGCAGTCGAAAGTCTCACATTTTGGGCAAATTAGTCGAAAAGGCTGGAACCTCGGTAGGAATCAAGTGGGGTAACGCCCTCGCCACAGAAGAGGTAAGGCCGGAACGAAACCGATCGTTAGTCCGCACGCGGGATCTCGGTAAGTGCGCCGCCGGCAAGCGAATAAAAGTTTCTATCTGGATATTCGTCCATCAGTATCCTATTCGATTCTCCGAGGTCTCGAGCATATATGACATCGCCCTCAAGTAGCGGACTATTGCTCGAGAAAACCTTGCCATAGTTCCACCACTCGAACCACTGTCCGACCTCGGTAAATACGATAGCGTTAGTCAAGGAGTGCTCTTGAACCGTACGTACCGAGCCGCGGTTTACGTAGTTGTATCCATGGTGGATGATCCATTGCTGCGGCAGGTATAGAGCCAGATTATGCAGGACCATTACGCCGAGGAACCCGTAAACGACGATAGGGCCGGCGCGGTGCGGCAGGACGCGCCTAACGCCAAAGCGGCCGATTATCGATGGCCACAGGTTGGCCAATTCTCGGACACCCCGTGCCGTGAGAATCAACAGAAACCCCGTTCCCTCAAAGTAGAACCTGGGGCCATACATGATACCGTCCGCCCACCACAACGAGTAGCCGGCCACGAGCATCAGCCAAGCGGAGAGCAAAGCAAAATCGAATGCCCGGGCTCGCAATGTTACAAACGGCACCATAGCGAACAACAACGTGAAGGATGCCGGCCAACCGTACAGGTGTATGAGCAGCTCCGACATGTTGCGACTCGTGTTCCATAAGCCGTCGAGCGGAGAGTGGCCGTAAGGACCGTTGTCTGGCCCGAATCCAAGCCTATCGAAATCCCACCAGAGCTGTTGAGTGGTTTGGAGGGGATGGCCGGTGAGGGCCCAATTGTATGCCAAGTAGATCAGGACTAACGGTATAGAACCAATTACCGCGCCGGCTGCAAGGACAGCGGTTCTCCTGAGACCCAAACGCGGAGCCTTCAGGATGAATACGATTCCCAAACCCACCGCAATCACGATCGCGGTCCAAGGCCGGATCAGGAAAGCGACGCCAAAGCAAACCCCAGAGGCAAGCATAAGCGCGAGGCGGTCGTCCTCCAATCCCTTGAGCAAGAACCAAGTGCCGGCGAGAAGGAACATCAGCGTGGTCGGGTGGGCCATCATGGATCCCGAGTTGAATAGAAAGAATGGCGAAAGCGCACCCAAACCCACGGCCAACAGGCCCGTCCAGCCATCATAAGCTCGACGCCCGATCAGATAGATCAGGCCCAAGGACACCGCGCCGGCGATTGGATTGACGATCCATGGCGCGTTGAATAGCTGTCCGATGGCCAGCAGTGCCGAGTGCCCCGGAGGGTGTTTGCTGAACCACTTGCCGGCATGCTCGACGACGAACTCGTGCCTGAAGAAAATGACGTTGTCCGGCAGCGGAGCCCACAAACGTCCTGAGGCGAATAGTTTCGCCTGAAACAAGTATGCCACCGAATCCTGGACGTGTGGCAAGCGCTCCAAGAGAAAATAGGCAACGTAGGCGTTGGCAACGAGCGCCAAGACGACGAATCCGATAGCGAACCACTTCGTCTTGTCAGGTCTATTACATGGTCCGTCCCTTGGTATATCGCGAGCCCCCAGGAATCGTGCGGCCCAAACGGCCACACCTGTAGCCAACCCACTGAACCCGACAATTGCGATGAATGCCGGATAGGAGCCGAACAGTAACCGCAGCAGGTCCTGAACGTGGCTGGCCGATGTCTTGACGAACGAGCGATACGGAACACTCACAACCGGCGGTTTCAAGCTACCGTCGACGATCGGACGCCACGAAAGACCTCTCAACCAAGGTTGTAGCCAAAGACCAAAACCATCACCACCGGAATCCAACAGAAGAATCCCCGCGCCCTGACGCGCCCTCATCAGGTTTGCCGTCAACTGGTAGTCGGTCTCGCCATTCGCCTCGAAATAAGCGATTCCGGGGGTGCTGGAGGTCAACTCATTCGCCGGAGTACGAAACCAATCGCCTTCGGTGGCTCGGAATACTCCCGACGCGAACAAATCATGAGGTTCCCCAGATCCAGCCGGCTCAATCGTCAATGAACTCAAAGCGGTTTCCGCCTGCGGTCGCAACACCCAGCGCAATAGCGGGATGAAGTCAAAGGGATACCAGGAAGCGTTTGTCGGCCAGCCGGCGGTCTGGGATAGTCTAGGCCCGGTAAGGTAGAGTCCCACCCGGTCCAGCTTTGGCGATGGGCGTTCGAGGGTCAGCCTCGTCTGGTCAGCTACCGCGACCACGCCGGTTGGTGTGGCAGATATGTTGATCCGCATAGTCTCGCCGAAGGAGTATGTGAGCACCGCAGCAACGGCGATGTTGATGACAACGATGGCAATGATCCGGGGATGTCGAATTCCGAGTGCTCGATCTATGCGAGACAGCCAAACGGTCACCAAAGCCCGGAGCATCTCAGACTGCTGTTTGACTAGCTTTGGGCCGTCTGGGTCTGAACTGGAAGACAACTCACTCGATCGGAGGATGTCGAACTATACGATTGTTCCTGCTGTCCGCCACGAGAATGAATCCCTGCCCGTCGATGGCAATTCCGGTTGGGAATCGAATGGAAGTCGCGTCTGTGCCGGGACTGCCCCACGCAGTCTGCAACTGGCCGTCAGGACCGTATTTTGCGACTCTATGATTCTCTGGATCAGTAACGTAGAAGTTATTTGCGCTGTCCACGGCGATGTAAGGCTTGTTTAGGACCGACTGGCCGGACCAACCAGAAATGGGCCAGGAAGCAAGATGCTCTCCGGTGACTCGAAGCTTTTGCACTCTGTGATTCCACGTATCGGCGATAAGGAGATTTCCTTGAGTATCGATCGCGATGCCTACCGGTTCGTGGAAGAATCCTTCCGCGGGGCCCTTCTCACCGAATTGTGCGATGAACTCTCCGTGCGATCCGAATACTTGGATCCTGTGGTTGCCGGTATCGGTCACGTATATATTCCCAAGAGAATCGACCGCTACAGCACGCGGGCCATAGAACTCGCGCGGCCCGGAGCCGACAGCAACTCGTTCTGGCCCGATAATAGCTACAAAATTGCCATCGAGGTCGAACTGTTGAACCCGGTGATTCCACGTGTCCGCGACGTAGACGAATCCATCAGGGTCGACCGCTATGCCCCAAGGTTCCTTGAACTGGCCTGGCGCCTCGCCTTCTGAGCCCCACACTTCGAGGACTTCGCCGGCCGCGTTCAGCTTCTGAATCCGATGGTTGGACGTGTCCGCCACGTAGATCGAATCGTCTGGACCTATCGCCAAATTCTTTGGTTCGTTGAACTCACCGGGTTGAGTCCCTCGCAATCCGGAACCGATGATCGAGGCGGACGGAGCGGTAACTTGCGTCGCCGCCCACGCGCCGGTGGCCAAATCGCGTCTGACGAACACCATGAAGTCTGTCGACCCCAGAGGATTGACAGTTTCGCGGTAGAGGAAATAGCGCCATAACTTGTTACGTACGTCGGGATCAGCAAGCCCCTGCACGATATTCTCTATGGTGAACTCCCGATAGTCCTCTGGGAACCACCAGCGCAGCCGGAAGCGTTGTCCGACGAAACTGGCGCCGAGAATCTGCTCAACATCCTCATCATGATTACGGTCAAATCCTACCAACACGACCTTCGCGTCAGCGGCCGGTGTATCCCAGGCAAAATAGTTCTTGTTCTTGTACTCCCTCAGATACCACTCGAATGGCCACGAAACGCCGGCATCGTACGCTACCCTGAAGCTCTCTTTGCCCTCGCCGGTGCGAAACGCGAGCCGCTCAATCTCATCCATCACTATCCCGACGTCGGGAGAGGTTTGGGTATAGACGAGCATCTCTACCGGCACGTCGCCATTGCGAAAACTTGCTTCAAACGCGGTGCGTATGGAAAACGGCATCATTAGAGCCAACCCACCGACAGCCGCGAGGCGCAGGCTATTGGACCACCCAAGCCGGGCGCCAAAGCGATAGACACAGTAGACCAATCCTATGAATATCGATAAGTAAGCTACCAAGAAGAACACGCGGAGCGCCACGCCAGCCTCATCGAGACGCAGATTTGACGGAAATCCCTGTCCTAATACGGTAAAAAACATCACGAGAACCAACGCGAGAGCAACTGTGTATTGGATGGCGCCTAGACGGACAACGTTGCGCCAACCGACATTGTCCAGAAGCCGGCCGATCGCGTAACCAGCGGCGAGGACTATTGGGAGTGACATATGAATGGCAAGCCAGGGCATCTTCTCGGATGCATAGCCGTACAAGGCCATATTGATGGCTATCCAATATGCTAGGAACATCGCAAACAGGTTATTTCGTTTGATCGCGATATATATCATCCCGCCGATCCCGAACAAGACGGCTACGAACTCGTAGAGAGGCAGGAGCAGTAGATAGTAGAACCAAGGCTGACTCCCGCGCGCGACCGCCTGTTGGTCTATCCAGTATGTAAGCGCTCCCACGGAGCCGGTGATCGCACCGTTCGGGTCTGAGAAGAATACCGTGTGTAGAACGAAGAACACGCCCCAAAACACCAGGGCCGACAAGAGCCACTGTCTGACCTTCCAGCGCGTTCCAGCGAGAAGGGTCACGACCAGCACAATCAAGAACAGTCCGAACAGAACGGGCTGTTCGCGCTCTTTGCTTGGGAAGAGCTGAGAGAACTGTTCCAAGGCAGTGATTGATGCGGTAAACAGTGGAGTAATCAGAAGACCGCCGACGAAAAGAAGCGCGGCCGGCGGCGAGAGATTCTCCCGCTTAAAGAACACTCGGTAGATGGTCCGTACCACGACGACTGCGCTCAATACACAGACGGGCAATATGCTCAATATCGCAAGTTGGGTAGATTCTGAGTCTTTGGGCCACAGGTCAATTATGAACAATCCGATATCTATCGGACCCCTCGGCAAGCTAATAAGAAACCAGATCGGCAAGGGAGATAGCATCAGCGCATACCAGTACCATTGGCGGTGGGTTCGCGACCATTCGAGGAATGCCAAGAAGCTGAGGACCATCGCCGACAGAATGTAGGCGTTCTCTTTGGTGGAGAAAGCCAGTGCGAGCGCGCCGGCGGTCAGGTACATCCATCGCGGTTCTTGCTTGTGTAGGTACTTGACTACGAACAGAACGACGAGCGCGGACCACCAGAGCGTCGGCATGTCTTCGCGCGCGAATCGAGAGAAATAGAGGAGTGTTGGTGAGAAAGCTATTAACGCGGCGGCGACAAGGGCGGGATTCCTACCCATGTACCGGCGAAAGAAGTAAGGAAGCGAAATCAGTGCAATGCCAAGGACCGAGTTGCCTACTCTTACCGTCGCGTCGGTAGCTCCTAGCAGGAATTGCCAGAAAGCGTACCAGTGGAATTGGAATGGACCGTGCAACATAGGGTCGTGCTCATAGCCTCTGCCTATATAGAACAGATACGAGTACACGGCGTGAAGACTCTCGTCGTGATGCAACATGCGCGATCCCAGGTCCCATAATCGTAGGATCGCGCCAATCGCGACGAGCACGATGTAGAGCGCCAACTCGCGGTCTATGGGCAACGCCAATGCCAGGGGGCGATCAAAGAAAGACTGGCGCCCCGGCGAACGCTGCGCTGCCTCCATTGTCACTCCTTTTTCGATCGATACTTACGTTCAGATGATGTGGGCCGGCCCCGACTACCAAGATCGACCTGTATCATCCCGGCCGCCTTGCTACGCAGGGCGCGTCGAACTGTCCGGCAAATCTAGAACTTTTTACCATATTCGCGACCCGACTGTGCTAACAATCTGTCAAATAGTACCAGTTCAGATTTGGGTGTATGTCTCTCCTCCATGCCCGTGAACTGGATAGGTCGAGTCGCCATTCGGGTCCTCAGTAGGCGGTCCAAGGGTGATTTCCAACCTGTCGATGCCACATCCGCCAGCTGCTCGACCTCATCCCCTCGCCTTGCGTAGTCTTCGACCTGGCCCCCTTCTCCTGGCCAGGAGAAGGGGGATCTTTGTTGTGGGGGACACCCCCACATCCCCCATCATCCGCCTAAGGCGGATCGCCCTTGCAACCCTTTCCTGGCTTTCCCCGATCAGACGTCCTCGCCTGTGGTAGACCCTCATTGGTGCGATCCGCCTAGGCGGACGCCCTCACGGAGCAGGTACCGCTAAATCCGAACACTTACGAACACTTACGTCAAATAAGGTCCGATTTTCGCTATTGGGTCTTGGCGTATACGACCACGTCTTTGTTGGTTGGCGCGGTCGATGATTCACGAAACATGAGCCAACGCGTCAACTCATCGGGTCTAGTTATTCTGAGCTGCCCGGACGATGCAATCCTATAGCGCTGACTGACGTACGCGCCACCTAGAGGCGGCGCGACGGTCGGATCGCCAATGTATATAGATGGGCTTCCCGATGAACCGCTAACGAACGACACGTTCTCTTGATCCCTCATATACCATCTCAACACGGGGCCCACGCCCGTCTCAATCTGAACCGAACGTGGCGCGCGATTAATATGAATGACGTCCACCAACACGCCAAAGTCGTACATCAGACGCCGCACATCGGGAGATGTGACAGCAGGCGTCAAGAGCTCATTAGGGTTTGCATTCGGGTGTAAATTGAGATTCGTCGCAACCCGGAAAGTGAAGAGCAGGCCGGCGACCAGACCGGCGACGGCGAAGGATCTCAACGTGATTTTCAAACCGGCGACCAGACCGGCACCGGCGAATGATCTCGACGTGACGTCAAAACCGTGGAGGAACACGGACAACGTGAAGCCGATAATTATCGCGATCACGATGGAGATCAGAAAGCCAAGTGCCAACGTACGCTGTCCGGCATTGTTGGCGACATAGGAAGTAAAGGTGATGGATACATAGCCGGGGACGGACAGTATTATTAGGCCCAGCGCTACGGCAATCAGGTTGTTTAGCTGGCGGTCCCCCTGCAAGCGATCCAACAATCGCCCGGCAGCTGAGCCTGCCAAGAGCGCGGCCGGAACCAGACCAGCCACCAATGCCAAACTTTGTTCGGCTCCTCCAATCACTCCGATGAGTGTGCCGGCGACGAGCCACCAGACCAACAATCTACCGAACCTGTTACCGTCCCTCAAAAACAATACGGCGCCCATCAGAGCGGCGACCAGCAGAACACCCTCGTAGGAGACCAGCGTCGCCAACTGTGTTCCTATGCTTGTGAGGTTGGTCGAACCGAATCCTGACAACCATTCGGCGAGTGGCCCCGCAAGGCCGGCCTGAATCACTCGCAAATTTGTGAGGGCAGCGGTTGACACAATTGCGAACACCGCGCCGGCCAACAGACCGGCCCGCGCTAGGATTCGCCGATCCGAGACTATTTCCCTCGGTCCGAAGGTTTCGGGATTTGCCGGCGACTCTTCCTCGGCGGCAGAAGCGTCCGTTGCCGGCCGAGTCAAGCTCCGGGCGAGGTATCTGGTCGCCACGAACGGCGCAAACGCGATGAGATAGGTATACGCGGGATAGCCGGAAGCCATCAACAGCGCGAACGCCACCGCGCCGACGTAGATAGCGGAGGAATTGCGGCGATCCATATACCGGGTTGCGCATACAATAACGGTCAGGCCGGCTGCAGCGGTGAGCACTTCCGGCGTGTTATGGCGGGTTGCAAAGATGAGGGTAGGTGAGATGGCCAGAAAAACCATCGTCATCAACGTGCCGGACTTGCCCAGTTGGGGCTTCAGCCACAGAGGCAAGAGGACGAGAAGGCTACCGGCAAGCGCCGGCAGAGCTCGAACCACGCCATCACTCGCGCCAAACATAAGCATCATGAGGGCGTTCCCGTTCAACAGGAGCGAACTGACATCGATCTCCGCAGCTTCACCCATCACGATGGAGAGTGACTCGAGCGCCAGCATCGCTTCAGCCGGCTGAAGCGGTCGCCAGCCCAGGTCCCACCAGCGTAGAAAGATGCCCATAAGAGCCACCGCGAGGACGCTTAGTTGCCATAGGTCGAGCCGCACCGTTGCCGAGCGCCGGCCCGCGGGAGCGGATTGCTCGTTGGCGACCTCGGTAGTTGCCTCAACGGTGAACTCTAATTGTTGAGTTCGACCCTCTGGCGCGGATTTCGCCCGGTTTCTGGACTGATCCATCTTAAGTAGCTGGTCTCCGAACGCGATAGATCGTTACCCCGTCTCGGTCGTAGACGATGTCCATGAACCAGGCAAACTTCTCAAGCCCGGCGCCTCGGTCGTCACCGTACAATCCACGCTCCAGAGGGCCCACATAGACGTATTCGATATCGTATTTGCTCACGAGATCGGCCGTCACCTGTGGACTTACGGTCCGAAAGAGGATATCAATATCACCCTTCCTTTCTGCCTGCTCGGCGACGCTGCCTCGCCACTGCATCTCGTGAAACTCCCAACCCAATAACGTTGGCAGTCCGGTATAGGCTGAGACTCGTCCGAATGCGGAATACGACCCGCCGCTCGCCTCAAGTATGACCGGGCTTCCTTCGATGTTTTCGTTCAACCACTTGATCGCGTGGTAATCTCCTGGCCGCAACTGCTCGTACCAGGCAAAACCGTTCAACGTCGCCGCTCGTTTGAAGTAGCCGGTCTTCGACAGCGTGGCACCGACGGGATAAACGAGACCGCCAGCTACGACAATTATGGCAAGCGCCAGCCAAGAATGCGTGACAATGGGTTTCATGCTGATCTGTCGCGCCCTAGCAAATCCTGCGAAGTAGTAGATAGTGTATCCGGCCACTATCGCCATCAGCGTCCAGGCCTGATAGTAGAGCTTGAACACGGTGTTCATGCGATTGTTGAAGAAGTCCCGTACGAACGCAATTTCGGTGCCGAATATTAACAGGATGCCGGTGAATAGAAGTATGAGGACGAATGTGTGCTCGCGGGCCAGAGACGCGAGAGGGGTTCCACCAGCAATCTCAGGGGTATTTGGTACGTCGGTTGGATTAGAAGGTAGCTCTTGATGCGAAATGGCTCGAGTTTGCGGTACGGCGGCCGGCCTGTCGCGTCGAGGATCAGCAGGGACCTGGGATACTGTCAATCTCCAGATGCGGGTAATTATCGCAGTCAGAGCCAACAACAAGAACGAGAGTAGCAAGGCGCGCCGCATGACCCGTTCGAGCGCATCCCCGGGCAAGGTGATGGGAACGTCACGCCCCAGCAATGGGCCCAGCGCGGTCGCAGCCTCGAGTACGGCGGCCAACAGCAGACCCAAACCCGCTATAGCCGGCCAGATCCACCATTGACGCTTCCAATCCGACGCGGCGATATCGCGCAGCGCGATGCCCGCCGGCCGATGAAGCATCGGCGCACCCCCCAGGCCGGTTGCCATTTGAGTCACCAGCAGCGATCCGCCAAAAAAGAAGAGCGGTCCCCAGAAGATCAGGAAATGGTGCCACTGGGTGGATAAGGATACCAACCCGGTGCCTGAAGCCTGTGAGCGAAAGGCCAGAATGAAGGGCGCATAGGCGACCACGCAGGCGACAAGGACTATCAGGAACGTTGTCACGACTCTGGCGTTCAGCCACTTCTCGAAACTGTCCCATGACAGAGAAATACTCAGCCTATTCGACGATGATTTGAGGCGACTAGATAATGGTCCGACAATCTTTGCCAGGCGATTCGTCGGCCTATTCGACAATGATTTGAGGCGGCTCAACAATAGTCCGACAATCTTCGCCGGGCGACTCAACAGTAGTCTGATGAGCTTTGTAAAAAGAACAATCGCCCAGGCGATCGCGAAGAACGGAAACGAAATGACTAACAGAGCTTCATGAACCCAATTTGCCCTGGTAGCGGAGGAGCGTATGCTGTGGCCAACGGCAACCGCGACTGCAAGCACGAAGAGCTGTGTAGGCATAT
This sequence comes from Chloroflexota bacterium, assembly GCA_965220775.1. Lineage (GTDB taxonomy): Bacteria > Chloroflexota > UBA6077 > FW602-bin22 > JBCLEL01. Next base: position 984,176 of record OZ244845.1, on the reverse strand, counting down.
CCCACGCGTTCAGAACCCATAGCCCGCCGAAGAGAATGGCCACGAAGGCAAGATCAAGGGGATTGCGCCGGAGCCCGCCGGCTGTCAAAGGCGCGTTCGAGCGAAGCAGATTCAACGAGTATCCGACGGTCAGGAGGACAAACGGCAAGGCGAGAACATGGGGATGAACGTCGCCGAGGATGAAGCTGAAGAATGGGAACTCGTTGATCGTGTAGTCGAGCGCTCGGCCATCCTGGCTATTGTAGTCTCCGATCACTCGGGAGGCTCGAAACCACCACCAGTGGTCTTGCGAATCGAGGGGAAAGAGTTGGCCGCTGTCGTACGGTCGTGACAGGTTGTGGATGCCTACAGACTGCCAAAACGATGCGGCGCCGACTCCACTTGAGTGGAGCAACTCCAGAAACACCTCCCAATTGCTCAAGATCAACATAGTGAAGACGGTACAGGCTCCGGCGAACCACGGTCCGATAATTTTCTTCGGCCGCGTATGGCCGTCCACTGAATCGTTCGATCCTCTAATAGTGCCCTCGGCCAGGTTGTACCCGATGGAGTAGGCTCCTGTCGCAGTAAGAGCGAAGATTGTAGGAATAGCCAAGTTGAAGGCTATCGCAGAAGGCACCTGAGTCAGTGACGTAATCATTGCTATGAATAGGTACCCGAAGTAGTAGTAGCTGATGGTGTACCCGGACAACCACGGATCCAGAGGGGGCAGATGGGTACTGCGCAGAGTCGCGTTCAAGAACGCAAACTCCATGGGCTTCTCGGTTGCCTGGATCTCCGGATTGTATGCGCGAATAACGACCCAAAGGCCAAATGAAACTAAGAAAATGCCTTCGATAGCTAGTATGTGGCCTCGATTGTTTCGCCAGAGATCCCACAGGTGATTAGCCTGCGAACGAAACGCCGTCCAACTCGCGCCGGCGGCAAAGATGAGGAGCACCAAAATAGTGGATGGTGAGTTCTCCAACAATCCGAAGACGCCGCCTATCCAAAGCAGGTAGCCAACTAGCAATAGACCGAGCGGCCGGGCAAATGCGTACCCGCGGTCCGGCAAGAATCGGAAGAAGTGTAGAGCCAACGGCAAGACGGCGATACCGAACACCTGGAGCACTACGTACCAGCGCAACGCTTCAAACAACTAGGCTAACCCTCGGCAACTTCCTGACCTTCCATATATTCTCGCCGGGCCATCTCCTAGCCCAGTCGAGCGGCAGGTAATCTTCGTAAGTTGTGCGAGCGCTCTCCGGCGGACGCAGCTCGATCAGGTCTTCGACGTTGAGGCCATTTCGGCGAAACAGTCGAATCCACTCTCCGTAAGGAAGTTGGAACTCAACACAGTCGTCGGCGTCGAAGCGATGCATACCGAAATAGCTGGAATGTAGCTCTTGATCCACGCGATCAGAGTCTTTGGAATAGCAGGTGTCTCTCAATGGGCTAGACATGTTGAAAACGAATAGTCCGAGCGGTCGGAGAATACACGCAACCTCGGGAATTGTTTGGTATGGATCGGAGAACGACATCGCGCCGTGATCGCACATTACTACATCAAAGGACTCGTCCTCGAATGGCACGTCCTCGGCGGTCCCTTGCACCAGGGGAAGATTGACATCTGATCCAGCTATGAGCCGGCGAGCGTGATCGAGTTGGCGTGAAGAGTTGTCAAGTCCGATAGGGAACGCTCCTTGTTCCGCAAGCGCAATCGACCATTGTGCCGCACCGCATCCAAGCTCCAAGACCTTCCTTCCTGATATCTCTCCGAGCGCCCGCACGTCTTCCTCCGGCAGGGCCCATACACCCCAGGCGCATCCTGCGGTGTTCAGTTGTGGGCCGTGTTGAGCCTGATAGTCATCACTCCACCGGTCCCAGGAGTACCTGTTCTTGTCAGCATCGTGGGAGGAAGTCACTTCATGCCACTCACAATCGGATCTAATCGATGACCCGGTATATTTTTACGCCCAAGTGTTCGTACTCGACCTGCAGCAGGCCCATCTCGGCCAGTCGGTCGAGCTTGACTTCGGCCGCTGGATAATATGCTCTTTCCAAATCTCCAAGGTAAATCAGATCCACACCGTACTGGTCCAATAGAGCCCAGGTGCGTTCGAGTGACCCATGATCGAACATCGCCCGGACATCTAGCAACCGCTGATCAATGAGGTGCTCGTGGACAAGTCGCTGCTGAGTTTGATGCCAGTGCCAGCCTATGACCGTGGGTAATCCGGTGTATATGGAGATTCGAGAACCCCACCGATAGAGCGGAGTGGTGGCCTCCAGGATTGTCGGAGTGCCCTGGATGTTGTCCTGAATCCATTCGATCGCCAGTAGGTCTTGCCTAAACTCCAGCCGGCGGTCCCGATCCACGTAAACTGCCGTTTGCATGTATTCGCTTCCATCCAGGCTCCCACTGAACGATGGCGGCATTTCGTTGAAACGGTCGCGTACACGGGCGTAAGTCGAGACGACCGGGTAGACGGAAGCGCACAGGAACAGCGCCACAAGCACCCCGAGCCAAAGACGGCGGATGAAAGATGGAGTATCGGCTAGCCATCGCCTCACACCTACCAGAGCGACAATGGTGGCAACGCTCCAGAGCATCCAGATCTGCATATAGAACTTGAAGACTGTGTTCATTCTGCCGATGTCGCCATCGATGGCGAATATTTCCGTAAAGACCGTGAGGGCAAGGCCGGTACCAAACAATGCCAGCGCCCATGATTCTTCGATTATTCGGTCCCTTTGCAACGCAGCGAACCCGACCCAGACAAGCAAGGCAAAGGCGATCCCGGCAAGCGCGGCTTTGAGAACGATCGACAAAACCACGACCGCCAGCAGTGACAGCACGATATAAATGTCCGGCAATCCACGCATATCGCCTTGGCTGACACTTAGCTGGCTAGAAAGTCTCATAGCACGGGGCATTCGGTCCCACCATCTAATGAGCATGCCCAACATCCGCAACGAACCGGACCGGCGATATCGTCGAGCTAAGTCGAGGAGCAGGTAGCTGGTCATGATGACTAGAAACAGACCATGAATCACCAGATAGCCACCTACATTCGACTTGTCAGGTATCCATCGGATGCCGGAGTAGAAGGACTGGAAACTCAGGCTGAACGGAAGGAAAAAGAGGAACCAACTGGTAATGAAGACTACCAAGATTCGTAGAATGCTGGCTCCAAGTGCGAATGTGCTTCGGTCGGACGCGAAATACCACGGCGCTAGAATCGCTAGAGATACCAGCCCCAAGTAGGTGGGGTAGTCCCAGGAATTCATCGGGTACAGTGAGCCCACCACGAGTCCGGCCGTGCCGAGCAAGATCAACTCTCTAAATGATATGAACGTTGCCAGTCTGCTGAGGGTTGCACTTGCGATGGGCAATACGCTGAACCGTGGGAGTTCGGTAGTAGCCGCGAATTGGAGAGCCCCAGGCGGAAGAGATGACGAAGGCGCTCTCAACTTCAAAGCATCGGACTTGACGAAGTTGAGCGCAAGGGCAAGGGCCATGACCGTGAACGGTAGGGCAATCATGTGTGCGTGCAGGTCAGCGTACAAGAATGTAAAGAAAGGGAACTCGTTGATAGTCCCTTCCAGCACGCGAGTGCTCGCCCAGTACCAATTGGTTTCGATGGGGAACTCTTTGCCGCCTAACGTGACGTTCCAAGTTCCCGCCAACGTCGCAGCCACTGAACCCAAGCCTGGAATATCGCTCTGTATCGAGGCGCCGCCGCTCCGGGCCAGTTGACCGACAATCTGTCCGAAACCGCCCAGGTTCCCCAGGGTGGTAGCCAGGACTGCGCCCAGTAAACCAGCCGCGACCGGCCTCATCGGTGAGACCTGTCCCACTCTCCGCACAAGGTTGTAGACGACTGAGAACACGCCCGATGCAACGAGCGCATAGAGTAGCGGCACTACCAAGTTGTAGGCGGTTGTTGGCAAGATGCCGGAGAGTTTGATCAGAGTTCCTACGACGACCTGTCCGAAATAGTAGTAGTTCAAATAGCCGCCGGCGAACCACGGATCGTAAGGCGGAAACAGAGGTGTCTTGATTGCCGCCATCAGATAGGCGATATCCATAGGCTTCTCGCCGCCACGCGACGGGTGCCACAGGTCTGGATTGAGAGCCCTGATCCCAAGGTAGATTAGAAATGCCGCCAAGAAGACGCCCTCACCTATGAGAATCAGCCGGCGGTTATCACGCCAGTGTTTCAACAGGGCGTCCCGCTGGAAGTAAATCGCGGATAGGCCGGCGGCAAGCATTGCTATGAAGACGCCTGCCACGGTTAGACGCGTGTTCGTGAGGCCCAAGTTCACTAACCACCAAACCAACCATGCGAGAATCAGTAGGCCCAGCGCCCGTGAAAACAGGATCCCGCGGTCGGGAAGGTTTTGGAACACTTGGAATGTCAGGGGCAACGCCGCAATTCCGGTCAACCAGACCAATACCAGCCAGACAATCAGCGGTATCCGGTTAGTAAATCCATCGCGATCGAACATATCTGCGAAGGTTCCGCCCGACTCAACCTGCTCTTGTTGGACAGGATCGAGTGTAAGCGATTTGTATTGGGTGTCGGTGACCGTCCTGGCCGGCTGGTACGGTCGGGCGCTTAGATCGACGTTTAGGAGGTCGCGGTACTCTCCGTTGGACAGCTGTCTGGTCTTCTTGAAAACGAGCACCTTGGGGTGATCGTAAACGGTGAAACTCTCATCGGCTCTTCCAAGATTAATCTGGAATCCAGGGTACAGTGGTCTTGACAGAAGTCGGGGCGTAGGCAATCCAGGATCGGATAGTGTGTCATCGGTCAGATAGATTCCAAATAGGTTTGGGTATTTTGCGAACGCCGCCTCAAGTTCAAAACCCAATTGCTCGCCAAAAAGCAGGTTGTAATACTTAGAGGTAAGTGGGTAGCGTTCGGGCAGTCTGGGAATCGTGCCGTAAAGGCGATTGCTAAAGAATATTATGTAGTCCGCTTCCCGCAGTACGCTGACGATGCTCCCAAGTTTTGTCGGCGTGTCCGGCTCGTACAGGTTCAGCTTGAGCTCACGATAGCCCAACGTCTGACGAGTAAACTGCCGACCATCGATGGTGACATACTTGGGCATTCCCTCTTCCCAATGCTCAGTTGCGTACGTCGAGCCGGCCGGCACATTCTTGTAGATCCATTCCGAGGCGGTTATGGATGAGTGTTTCTCGGAATAGATATTCACAAACGCGATTGCGTAGAGCGCGGTTGTTAACAACACCAACGCGATGAAAGCGGTGACCAACCGCGCCAGCAGTCCGGTCCGCTTGGCGCGTTCCAACCAAGAGTATCGAAACGCTGTCGCCGGCGGTGGAGGCTCCCTAACTTCCGATTCAGACAGGATCGCTCCGGCACCGACGGCACTTTCGGTTCCCAAGTCTGTGGACGCCGCGCCGGCAACACTAAGTGGCCCTATTTCCAGGTGGTTCTTGGCCCAGCTACGCAGCCTCCATAGCGCCTCCGCGGCTATCACCATGAGCAGAGGCGTGATGGGCAGGAGGTAACGCAAGAACTTCGCGTGGAAGCCGCCGGTTATCAGGAAGTAGGGCAGCAGGAAAGAGAGCAGCAATATCTCTGCCCGCCGGGGGGACCCCCTCAAATGAATCAAGAGGATCACCCAAGCCGCGATGGCTAACAGGACGAATGGTTCAATTGAGGCCAGGACCGCGCCGATCGATAAGATCGCCAGGCAGACTAGGGCCACAGTCTCAGGAAGATTGGGCCGGCGCAGGAGCCGGGAGACCCCGTATATCCATCCACCTATCACGACCAACCCCAATGGCAATCCCAACCCAAACAACGCCAAGTTCTGTAGGAAATACAGGTAGTCTGTCCTATCCGCGTACTGGCGAGTGTAGGGAAGATCGGATATGCCTCGAGCCATCTCGCTTTGTTGGACGACGTCACCAAAGAAGTTTTGGGCGTCGATCAGGGCGTATGGTTGGACTATCACAAAGGTAGCGGCTGAGACTGCGGCGACAATCGCGATTCGGACAAAGCCGCGATTGATCTGTTCGATCGCCGGCCGGCGGAATCTAGTTTCGCCCCCGTGATCCTCCGACGAGAACGCCCGCAGGAGCAGCGCTACTCCTACCGGCACTAAGACGGGCAACGCCGAGACTTTCGAAGCCAGGGCTAAGCTCAAGGCAACTCCGGCCAATACCGGGTAGCGATAGCTGTCGCCGCGCATGATTAGAACGCAGCTCAACATCGTCAGAGTTACGAAGAAGGTCATCAGTGTATCGGCGGCGTAAAAATGGGAAAGTTGGATATGGATCACGGCAAATGTAGTGAACGCCGCCGCCAGCAAACCTGTCTCGCGGCTGTAAAGGCGCCGACCAATCAAATAGACCAGGACGATAGTGCCCAGATCGAATAGCGTCGCAAGGGAGCGGCCGACGCTGCTTATCCCATCGAAGCTCGTCAGGCTGATAAGCTCTTCGACTCCGACCAGCCCCCCCAATTCGCTCAGTAAGACTGAGGCAACGCGCAAGAGATAGTAAGTCAGCGAGCCGTAGTTGAACGATCTTGGATTCAGGGGGCTTTCCGAACTGAGCAGCAGACCGATATCGACCGGAGATGGGAGATCGATCCGATTCATCTGCATGTAGATGTATCGTTCGTCCGGATGGGAGAAGGTGTTATTGTCCCACTGTTGCCCGTATATGCGCAGCGCCAGCGCCGCGATGAGCAATATTAAGAGAATTACAAGGTGGAAGCTTCGGGATAGAAGGAGTGTCAGTCGAGTCCCTAGTCCAGAGGTGGGAATTTCTGCATACTGAGAGGCACCGCCTCCGTCCGTCGGCGGCGTCTCAGCTCGCAACGCCATCAATACCTCCGACATCGAAACGACAGGTGTATTTTAACACGCGCCATGGTGGGCCCCTCGTAAGGTGCGGCACCCAAGGCTTACATCCAGATTAGTAGACATCGGGTATATTCAACCTGTCGGGTGGCAGTTGCCGGCGTTAACATTACGCGACCGGGGCCCAACGGTCTGCTGACGTAAGGAGCGCAACTATCGTGGGATCGCCCAGTGTATCCAACGGCGTTAGTCTTCAAGACCGCTATCTGACGGTGCGGGGAGTGAAGCTCAGATATCGCCCGGCTGGAAAAGGCGAGCCGATACTACTCTTGCACGGACTGGGCGCAAGTCTCGAGCAATGGGAATGGTCGCAGCCTGGACTGAGCAGCCGTCATGAGGTCGTCGCGCTCGATCTGCCCGGATTTGGACGGTCTCAATCTCCACCAAGGGACCAATTCGACTTGGATCATATGGTCAGCCTACTTGGCGGATTCATTGACGCAATGGGTTGGCAATCGGCTACGGTGATTGGGAACTCGATGGGAGGGTTGCTGGCCATCAGCATGGCCCTCAATCTGGAGGGTCGCGTAAGCCGTTTGATCCTAGCCGGCAGCGCCGGGTTGGGACGTGACCTAGGCTGGCCGCTCCGCGTAGCCTGGTTGCCTTGCCTAGGAGAAGCCATCCTTCCCTTCATGGCGCTTCGGCCACTCGTGCACTACAGTCTCAGGCGCCTGTTCTCCGATCCTAGCCGGCTGCCAAACCGTATGGTCGATGTATCTGCTGACAATTACAAGCGCCGGAGTATCAGGTCGAACTTCCTCCACGCGATCAGGATTGGAGTGTCCCTCAGCGGCCAACGCGATTCGATAAACTTCCGCGATCAGCTAGACAAGATAAGGGTGCCGACGTTGTTGATTTGGGGGCGTGAGGATGGTGTAATGCCCTTGGAGCACGGCAAGATCGCGCACCAATTGATAGCCGGCTCCAAGCTAACCGTCATCGACGACTGCGGTCATGTGCCCCAGATAGAGCATCCAGACAGATTCGTCGAAGAAGTTGAGCGATTCTTGGCTTGTACGAGCCCCTGACGCCCCGCTGGCAGGCCATCTACGGCAATTTTGAATAGAATTGTGCACATTGCACAACGCTACATCAATGGGGTCCGTCATATTTCCGTTGACTGACGATTAGTCGGTTTGTATAGTTAAGCACCTTTATATTGCTTGAATGGCGTGTTGTGCCTGTGTACAGGACGCCCGTGGCGAGTTTGGGTATAGCGTAGGGGCGACAGAGTGACCGTTTCGATCGCGCTAGGCCTTTATGAACGGTCACTATTGATGGGGGCTCGTTGACCCCGATAGTGCACTCCACCGCTTTGTACGCGTGGCAAGCGGTGGATTTTACGTATACGTATTCGTATACGTAATAGTGAGGGAACGTATTGAAGAGCCGACTACTCTGAGAACATTGTCATGAATGATGGACAAATAGTCCCCGACTATCGCGATACGCTCTACGACCCGAAGCTTGAGCACGATTCGTGCGGGGTTGGTTTTGTCGCCAACATCAACGGCAAGGCAAGCCATGACGTTGTTCGCAAGGCCGTGCAGTCAGTAATCAACGTTACTCACAGGGGTGCGATCGGCGGCGACGCCAAGACCGGCGATGGGGCCGGAGTTATCACCCAGATCCCTAGGAAGCTATTTGGGCGTGAGCTAGCTACGCTGGGCATTTCCCTGCCAAATATCCGTGATTTGGCGGTCGGTATGGTGTTCTTGCCCCGAGAAGACTACGAATCTAACGCGGCATGCCGTGGTTGGTTGGAGCAGGCGGCTAGCAGACAAGAATTGAAGGTTCTTGGATGGCGATCGGTACCGGTCGACTTAGACGCGCTGGGCGATAAGGCCCTGGACACCAGGCCAGATATCCAGCAGCTGATGTTGGTCCCTATCGAGCCGATGTCCGGCGAGCAATACGAGCGGCGACTTTTTCTGGCCCGCAAAGAGGCCGAGGCCCGCGCCAAGGCTGCCGGCATAACGGACTTCTACGTGCCATCGATGTCCCACCGAACGATTGTCTACAAGGGCCTCTTTGTCGCGCCACAGCTGCCGGCCTTCTATCTTGACCTGACCGACCCGGAATTTGAGAGCTCGCTTGCGTTGTTCCACCAGCGCTATAGCACAAACACGTTTCCGACCTGGCATTTAGCACAGCCCTTCCGAATGCTAGGTCACAATGGCGAGATCAACACGCTTCAGGGTAACTTCAACTGGACTCGCGCCCGCGAACCGGAGATGGCCTCGGCCGTCTGGGGAGATCAAACGGGAAAGATTAGGCCAATCATTCAGCCGGGCGGCAGCGATTCGGCGAATCTAGACAATGTGCTAGAAACGATCAGTCTCTCCGGCCGCGACGTCCTGCACACGATGCTGATGCTGGTGCCGGAGGCGTGGGAGAACATGCCGGATATGGAACCCGCGAGAAGGGCATTCTACGAGTACCACGCGTGTTTGATGGAGCCGTGGGATGGTCCGGCGGCCCTTGCGTTCACCGACGGTTTGACGGTCGGTGCGGTGCTCGACCGGAATGGTCTCCGCCCGGCTCGTTACAAGATCACTGCGGATGGACTTGTGGTGATGGGATCGGAAGTCGGGATCGTCGACCTGCCAGACGAAGAGATTGTGGAGAAGGGTCGTCTGGGCCCTGGAAGCATGATCGCGGTCGACACGGTCGAGGCAAAACTACTCAAAAATGACGAGATCAAGTCTCGCTACTCCAAGCGGCGCCCTTATGCAGATTGGCTAGATAGACAGGTTGTGCGCCTCGATCAGACCCTAAAGCTCGGCAGCGAGGCGTTGTCGAATGGTCGGATCGATCCGGCCGAATTGGGGCGTTTACAGCGCACTAACTCGCTTACCAATGAAGAGCTCAAATTCGTCTTGGAGCCAATGGATCTCGAGGGCAAGGAGCCCATCTGGTCGATGGGTGACGATACTCCGCTGCCAATCCTATCGAGCCAGCCACGGTCGCTTCATCATTTCTTCAAGCAGCGGTTCGCCCAGGTGACCAATCCTCCGATAGACCCGTTGCGCGAGCAGTTGGTGATGTCCTTAGATTCTTACTTGGGCCGGCGCGGCAATCTCTTGACGGAGACCGAAAAACACGCGCGCATATTACACATCGAGAACCCGATCCTGCTCGACGGCGAACTTGAGGAGATAAGAGGGCTCGGCGACGACTTCAGGCCAGTGACTCTTTACACGTTAATGGACAGCAAAGATGGGACCGAGGGATTGGAAACGGCGCTCGAGTCGTTGTGCCAACGGGCCGAGGAGTCGATAAGCGCCGGCAGCACGATTCTGATTCTCAGCGACCGAGGCGTCGATTCCGAACTGGCGGCGATACCGATGATTCTGGCGGCCGGCGCAGTCCATCACCACTTGATCCGGGCCGGCAAGCGCATGCGCGCGGACATAATCGCCGAGACGGGCCAGGTCTGGGACGTGCACCACATCGCGGTACTGATTGGATTTGGCGTCAGTGCGGTCAATCCTTACCTGGCTCTTGAAACGATAAGAGCCTTGGTCGAGCGGCAGCGCGATGACGACAAGATCACTCTGGGCGATGCCATTTACAACTTCCGCAAGGCGACCACGGAAGGGCTGCTCAAGATCATCTCGAAGATGGGTATTTCGACCCTGTCCGGTTACCGAGGAGCCCAAATATTCGAGGCGATAGGTATCGATCAAGATGTGATAGATCGATATTTCACCGATACGCCCTCGCGGGTAAGGGGAATCGGATTGGGCGAGATCGCCGAAGATGTACTGGCTCGGCACGAGGAGGCGTTTAGGGCCAATCTGGCGGGTCGTTTGCCGGACTACGGCTTTTATCGATTCCGGCGGCAGGGCGAGTACCACGGCTTTAATCCGAGGAACGTCCGCACGCTGCAGAAGGCGGCTCAAACCGGCGACTACGAGATTTACAAACAATACTCCGAGACGATCAACGGGCGGGAGCCGGCCAACCTGCGAGACCTACTCGAGTTTGTAGCGCAGGAGCCAATTCCGGTAGAAGAGGTCGAATCGATAGAGTCGATACGCCGGCGTTTCACCGCCCAAGCGATGTCGCTGGGCGCACTGAGCCCAGAGGCGCATCAAACGATTTCCGTAGCGATGAATCGCATTGGCGCGCGCAGTAACACCGGTGAGGGCGGCGAAGATCCATCCTGGTACCAGACTCTCGACAGCGGCGACTCGCGGAACAACAAGACGAAGCAGGTAGCATCGGCCCGTTTTGGGGTGACCACCGACTATCTCGTACATGCCGCCGAGCTAGAGATCAAGATGGCCCAGGGCTCCAAGCCGGGCGAAGGAGGACAGCTGCCGGCCCACAAGGTCTCGAGGATGATAGCCAGGTTCCGGCACGCTATCCCCGGCATCCCCTTGATCTCTCCGCCGCCCCATCACGACATATATAGCATCGAGGACCTCGCCCAGCTGATATACGATCTGAAACAAGCCAATCCCCGCGCCAAGGTTGGCGTCAAGTTGGTCGCTGAGTCTGGGGTGGGAACAATCGCCGCCGGCGTAGCCAAGGCGCATGCCGATTACATTCTGATCAGCGGCCAGGACGGTGGCACCGGCGCGTCGCCTCTGAGCTCGATCAAGGGTGCGGGCTGTCCCTGGGAGATCGGGCTCTCCGAGACACAGCAGGTGCTGGTCTTAAACGACCTCCGAGGCCGAGTGATACTGCGTACCGACGGCGGGATGAAGACCGGGCGAGACGTCGTGATCGCCGCGATGTTGGGCGCGGAGGAGTTCGGGTTTGGCACCGCGTCTGTGGTAGCGATTGGCTGCGACATGGCGCGCCAATGTCATCTGAACACCTGCCCCACCGGAATAGCGACCCAACGCGAAGACCTGAGGGCCAAGTTCGACGGCAAGCCGGAGATGCTGATCAATTATCTGACATTGGTCGCCCGCGAAGTTCGCGAATTACTAGCAGAGCTAGGCTATCGCTCGCTGGAGGAAGTCATCGGCCAAGTGGATCTCCTCCGGCAGATCCCACGAGACCACACGCGGTCAAATCAACTCGACCTCAAGCAAGTGTTGGCGGACGTCGATCCAAGTAAGGACCGGCCGCACCGGTGTCAGCAGCCTAGAAACGATCAGCCCGACGACCCGTTGGATCTGAAAATCATAGACGACGTCCAGTTGGCGCTCGACGAGAAATTGCCGGTAAGCAGAAGCTACGCGATCCGAAGTAACAATCGGACGGTCGGCGGTCGGCTCGCCGGCGAGGTCGCCCGCCGCTACGGATCGAGAGGCTTGCCGGATGGGTTGATCGATTTGAGTTTCACCGGCAGCGCCGGACAGAGCTTTGGCGCGTGGTGCACCGAAGGAATGCGTTTGAAGTTGGTCGGCGAAGCCAATGACTACGTGGGCAAGGGTATGTCCGGTGGTGAGATCGTCGTCCATCCTCCGGCGAGTGCCCGATTCTCATGGGGCCAAAACACGATCGTTGGAAATACGGTACTTTATGGCGCGACAGGAGGCAGACTCTTTGTCGCCGGCCGGGCCGGTGAGCGGTTCGGGGTGCGCAATAGTGGGGCCCGAGCGGTGGTCGAAGGTGTGGGTGATCACGCCTGCGAGTATATGACAGCCGGCGTGGTGGTGGTCCTAGGACCGACTGGGCGCAACTTCGGCGCCGGCATGTCCGCCGGGCTCGCATACGTACTGGACGAGAACAACCTCTTCGAGGGACGTTACAACCCAGAGCTAATTTCTCTGGAGAGTGTGTCGCCCGGAGAGGATGAGTTGCTGCTAGAGATGATTACAGCGCATTTCGAGGCAACCGGAAGCCAGCAAGCCAAATTGATACTTGACGACTGGCCCACACATCTTCCGAAGTTTTGGAAAGTGGCGCCGCATCCGCCGGTTGTATCCACTGAAGGCCGTGACGCGACGGTCAGGATCATAAAACAGCATTCGGTATCACGCGCGAGCAACGGGAAAAACTGGAAAGAGGCAAGTCTGAGCGCGGACGGCAAGACCGCCCGCACCGACGGAGCTCGTTTAGCAGCCAGCCAAGCCGGGCGAACCGCCTCGCCCCGGTAACCTCCCTCGGTCTCCAGCCAAGTCCGGATCTATGATCGAACAGAAGCGCCGCTATATGAATAGCGAGACGTTCGCATCAGATGCGTAATCCAGGAACGCGGCCGCGCCGGCGAATTGGACTCCCTCGACGATTTCTTCTTCCTTGACGCGCATGACGCCCATCGTCGTGGTGCAAGCGAAGAGATTCACTCCGCTCTCTTTCGCTACGTCGAGCAACTCCGTAACGGCCGGTACCTTGGCGCGATTCATCCAGCCCCGCATCATATAGGTGGCTATCGAGGTCATTCCAGGAATAGCCCCGATCAGATTCGGCACCGCGATATTGCCAATTGGAGCCGGCATCGCCGGATTGGCCAGGGGCGCGACCTTCAGGCTGCCGACCTTGTTTCGGTTGAGAATGTCTAGGCCGTAGAAAGTGAAGAACACGCCAACTTCCCAATCCATTGCAGCCGCGGATGTTGCGAGGATAAGCGGTGGGTACGCCATATCGAGCGATCCCTTGGACGCCACCAGAGCCAGCCGTTTCCGGCTCTTAGTTTCCCCCGGCTCTCCGCTCGCCCGATTGGCGGTTAGCGAGGCGAACTGCTCCTTCAGAGCTTCGTTCACCCTCGCATTTACCAGCTCGTTTATCTTGGTCTCGATAGCGGGATCTAATGCGGTGAGTTCGGCAGCCATTTCGAGCCTCCTCTAGCCTGCTACTCGGATGTAATATCTGTACGTTTTCTCGCTATTGTCAGTTCGGATTAGCTCGTGTCCGGTGTTCCTCGAGAACGCCGGGAAATCACCCAACGAACCTGGATCGGTGGCGACGACCTCCAAGATCTGGCCCGGAGACATTCTCCTAATCGCGTCCCGCGCCCGAATTATTGGCACCGGACAGAACGTGCCTACGCAGTCTATGGTCTGATCGACTTTCAGCGTTGTATTCATTGGTCCTTTCCTTCGCGCATCGGCGCGCGTTTTCGTTTACTACCGGGCGATTCGCATGTTTTCGAACGCATTCTTGCGCTGATCTGGATCCCTCAATTCTCCGCCTGGAACAGTTGGCCGGTCTAGACGCTTGTTTTGCATTTTTACCTTAGTGATAGCGATCTCGCTCGAACCCTGCGCCGGAGGCGATAACCTAGAAACAAGATTGCATTGCTCAACTAATATAACGATTACCTAAAGTTTGTCAATGCGCGCCAATGTTCGTAAGCGAGATGGATCGCCAATCGAAGAGTGAATGGCGGGACTTACGGAGAGCGGCGCGGTGCTTCCCAATCGCCCATGCCGGTCGCAACCGGCACACGAAAGTATGAGATTGGGCGTGTTGGTTGGGGCAATTGTTCGAGTTTCGCTGGCAACGTTCACGCCTCCACCCGGATTCCGGCCCTGTATCAGGGTACGGGGCATGCCTTTGATCGCAGTAATGACGAGATCGGAGAACGATGGAGTATTGCGAGAGCGTGCGTGGCGGGATTCGCCGGCCGGCCTGCCGAACGTCCTCGGCTGGGGACAAGCCCCAGCCCTACATTTTTCTTTCGATCGCCGGCGTGGCGGGAACCGTCTAATTTCGTACCAGTGAGGGAAGCAAACGGCGGTCGCGACACACACGGGTTGGAAATGGTGCCCAGACACTGTATAATCGGCGTACATATCAATATCAGACATGGCGTTGATCGGGACGAGTAGTCGTTCGGGAAACCCTCAGAGAGGAAGGGCCACCGGCTGAGAGCCTTTCCGGGAAACTGACGATGAAGACCACCCGTGAGTCGAGCCTTGAAGCCGCGCCGGCTGAGAAGCTGGCAGGATAGAGGTCTCCGGATTGCCACCGTTACATAGCTAATCGAGCGCGTCGACCTTGACTCATGGGCCGGCGAAGCGGGGTGGAACCGCGATTGAATTCCTTTCGTCCCTGGCGGGGCGGAGGGATTTTTTTATGGCCGACGCGCGCCCAGTGGAATCAAAGAGAGCCAAAAAGCTGAGTCCGACAAGCGCCTATCTAACCAATAGCCAAGGAGGCAATAAATGAACGATCTTGAACGAATGCGCCATTCCGCTTCGCACGTGATGGCCGAGGCGGTGACGGCCATATTCCCGACCGCGCGGCTTGCGATAGGGCCGCCAATCGAGGACGGCTTCTACTACGATTTCGAGTTGCCCAGGGCTTTGACGCCGGACGACCTAAAGACCATCGAGAAAAAGATGAAGAAGATCGTGTCGTCCAATGCGTCGTTCGAGTTCAGCGAGATGTCCGTCGAAGACGCGCTTGAATACTACCGCGACCGCGATCAGCCTTACAAAGTCGAGTTGATAGAAGATTTGGCCGCCGCCGGCGAGGAGAGCGTCAGCTTCTACACACAGAACGCATTCACGGACCTCTGCCGCGGCCCACACGTCGGCACCACCTCGAAGGTGGGTCCTTTCAAGCTGCTCAACATCGCCGGCGCCTACTGGCGCGGGGACGAACACCGGCCCATGCTCCAGCGCATCTACGGCACTGCTTGGCCGACTTCCGCCGAGTTAGCCGATCACATACACAGAATGGAAGAGGCGCAGCGGCGCGATCATCGCCGCTTGGGACGCGAGCTCGATCTGTTCAGCATCCACCACGACCAAACCGGTGCTGGACTTATTCTTTGGCACCCAAAGGGGGGACGGGTTCGCAACGAGATCGAAAACTTTTGGCGAGACGCGCACTACGACGCCGGCTATGACCTCGTGTATACGCCGCACATAGGCCGCTCCAATCTGTGGCAGTCGAGCGGACACCTCGATTTTTTCAAAGAGAATATGTTCTCTGGGATAGCCGTAGATGAACAAGAGTATTACCTCAAACCCATGAATTGCCCATTCCACATCATGATCTACAAGAACGCACTGCGGAGCTACCGCGACCTGCCCATGCGGTTGGGAGAGTTGGGTACGGTCTACCGCTACGAACGCGCCGGCGTACTGCATGGCCTGATGAGGGTTAGGGGATTCACTCAGGACGACTCTCATATCTTCTGTCGGCCGGACCAGGTTGTGTCGGAGCTCGCCGGCGTTCTCGATCTGACGATGTTCATCCTCGGCGCGTTCGGGTTCACCGAGTTTGAGACGTTCGTTTCGACGCGCCCAGAAAAGGCGGTTGGCGACAACGAGCAATGGGATCGGGCCACGGATGCGTTACGCAAAGTGCTCGACGACCGTGGAGTGGAATATGAGGTTGATGAGGGTGGGGGGGCATTCTATGGTCCCAAGATCGACCTGAATATCAAAGACGCGGTTGGACGAGCCTGGCAGTGCACGACGGTTCAGTTCGATTTCAATCTCCCTGAGCGCTTTGATCTGAGTTTTGTCGGCGCCGATGGTAAACAGCACCGGCCGTATATGGTGCATAGGGCCCTCCTCGGATCCATGGAGCGGTTCTTTGGGGTGCTGGTCGAGAATTTCGCCGGCGCGTTCCCGGTATGGATCGCTCCAACCCAGGTACAGGTCCTGCCGATAGCCGACCGGCATCTCGAGTACGCCGAAACGGTGGCTGCGGCTCTAAAATCAGCCGGTCTGCGAGCAGAAATCGATAGCCGGCGGGAGAAAGTCAACTACAAGATCAGAGAGGCGCAGTTGCAGAAAGTGCCCTATATGCTCATCGTCGGCGACCGGGAGGCGCAAGCCGGCACCGTATCGGTCAGACTGAGAACAGGCGAGAACCTAGGAGCCCAGGCGCTGGACAGCTTCGTGGCGCTGGTCAAAGCCGTCAACGATAGCCGGATCCAGGAGCTTACGCCGGCGACAGGCTGATGGCTGCTGCTGAGTTGGGAACCCGGATGGGATGCAGAACCGCTATCCGGCGGGAATCTCCGGTATTCCCAGCTTCGGCCGCCACGGCGCCGAGGATGTGATCTGCTCGAAGGCGGATCCGAGATTCAGAAGCCGGCTTTCGGCTCCGGCCGGCCCGATAAACTGCAGTCCGACCGGCATAGATTGGGCGATTCCACAGGGAACCACCAAGGCCGGAAGGCCGGCGACGTTGACCGGAACGGTAAACACGTCCGTGAGATACATGGACACGGGATCGTCCACCTTCTCACCGATCTTGAATGCCACCGTTGGGGCGGTCGGCCCGGCGATGACGTCTACTCTTTCGAGCGCGTCGTCGAAATCACGTTTGATGAGTGTCCGAGCCCGCTGCGCCCGCAGATAGTAGGCGTCGTAGTAGCCGGCCGAGAGCGCGTAAGTTCCGATCATTATCCTTCGCTTGACCTCTGCTCCAAATCCCCTGCCCCGGGTCGCCGAGAACGACTCCCAGATATCGGAGCCTTCGACCGATAGGCCGTATTTCACGCCATCGAAGCGTGACAAGTTGGCGCTGGCCTCGGCCGGCGCGATGATGTAGTAGGCCGCCAGCGCGTATTTTGTATGCGGCAGCGACACCGGTACTACCAGAGCGCCTGCCGTCTCCAGCTGGTCGATGGCGGATTTCACGACTGATTCCACTTCGGCATCGAGGCCGGCCCCGAAATACTCGTCCGGAATTCCTATGCGCAGTCCCTTGATGTCATCCGATAGGCGATCCGCATACGCATCGATAGGCCATTTCAGGGAGGTAGCATCCATCTTGTCGTGACCGGCAATCACCGATAGGATTTCGGCGCATCCGCGCACGTCGCGTGCAAATGGGCCGATCTGGTCCAGCGAGGAGGCATAGGCGACGAGTCCGTATCGGGAGACCCGGCCGTAAGTCGGTTTCAACCCGACCACGCCGCAAAAGCTTGCCGGCAGGCGGATCGACCCGCCTGTGTCGGACCCCAAACCGCCCAGTGCCTCGCCTGCCGCTACCGCCGCGGCCGGCCCTCCGCTGCTGCCGCCCGGCACTCTGCTGAGATCGAACGGGTTGTGTGTGGGTCCCGATGCCGAGAACTCGGTCGACGAGCCCATCGCAAACTCATCCAAGTTCGCTTTGCCGACGATTACGGCGCCGGACTTCCGCAGCCGGCTCACAACCGTCGCATCATAGGCCGGCCGAAAATCAGCCAGGATGCGCGAAGCGCAGGTTGTCCGGGCGTCGTGGGTACATATGTTGTCCTTGACAGCGATCGGGACCCCAAGCAGCGGACTCTCCTGCCGCTCGGCTAGCTTCTTATCCGCTTCCGCGGCGGCGACCAGGGCGGACTCTTCACCTACGCTAACGTAGGCATTTACGCTATTTTCGACATCGCGAATCCTATGCAGCACCGCTTCGGTGAGTTCGACGCTACTGATTTCGCGTCGGCGGAGGCGTTGACCGGCCTCCGCGATTGACAACGACCATAGCTCCATAGGTACTATTCCTCGAAAACCGGCGACACTCGATAGGTGCCGTCTTCCCACTCCGGCGCCATCCGCTCCAACTGGTCTATTGGTAGGGGTTCAGCCGTCTCGTCGTCTCGCAGGACGTTGACTACCGGAACAACCTGGGCGGTTGGCGGGATCGAGTCGAGACTTAACTCGGAGAGTACATCGATGTTTTCCAGAATCCTGGCGAGGTCGTTTTCCAATCTGGATAGCTCATCTTCTGTGAGATCTAACCTGGCCAACGTGGCTATTCGCAAGATGTCTTCCCGGGAGATGGGCATTGGCAAATTCTCCTGAACTGAACTCTTCTTCTAAGGGTAGATGCGGTCTAGCATTCGGGGGAACGGGATCGTTTCGCGTACGTGTTGTAAGCCGCATATCCAGGCGACCGTACGTTCGATGCCCAGTCCAAACCCACTGTGCGGGACGCTGCCGTACCTACGAAGATCGAGATACCATTGATAGTCGTTCTCCGGCAGTTCGCTCTCCCGCAATCGCCGGCGGAGGAGGTCGAAATCGTGGACCCTCTGGCTGCCGCCGATAATCTCGCCATATCCCTCCGGCGCAAGGAGGTCATCGCACAGTGCGACCTCGGGCCGATCCGGCGCCGGCTGGGCATAAAATGGCTTGCAGCTAGAGGGGAAGCGCTCGACGAACACCGGCCGGTCGAACTGACTGGCCAACAAGGTCTCATCCGGCGCACCGAAATCTTCGCCCCACTCCTTGTCGATGCCGTTCCGGGCCAGTATCGCCAGCGCCTCGTCGTAGGTGATGCGCGGAAAGGGCGGCGTCGTCTTCTCAAGCAATGTCGTGTCGCGCTTCAATGATGCCAGTTCGTCCTGGCACTCGCTCAACACGTCTCCAACGACGGCCGACACGAATCGCTCCTGCAAACCCAGACTGTCTTCGTGTTCGAAGTAGGCCATCTCCGGCTCGACCATCCAGAACTCCATCAGGTGGCGGCGGGTCTTCGATTTCTCAGCGCGAAAGACTGGCCCGAAGCAGTAGACCCGGCCGAAAGCCAACGCGGCCGCCTCGACGTAGAGCTGGCCGCTTTGGCTCAGATATGCGGTATCGCCAAAGTAGTCGATCTCAAACAGACTGGTCGTCCCCTCGACCGAGTTCGGAGTCAGAATCGGCGCGTCGATCGCCAAGAAGCCTTGTCCGTCGAGGAAGTCTCGTATCGATTTGAGAATGACGGCGCGGACCCGCATCAGCGCCTGCTGGCGCTGCGACCTCAACCAAAGGTGACGCTTGCTCAGCAAAAAATCGACGCCATGCTCCTTGGGGGTGATCGGATAGTCGACCGACTGGTGGACCAAGGTGATATCTCTCAGCTGCAGCTCGTAGCCGCCCGGGGCACGTTTGTCCGCCCTGACGGTCCCTTCCACTACGACCGACGACTCTTGGGCAAGATGGTCGATGCTTGCAAATGACTCTGATGGCAGGTCGGACTGAGTGGCGACACATTGAACTACGCCGGTGCCATCCCGAACAAGAAGGAACCTGATCTTGCCGCTGGAGCGCCGGTTATAGACCCATCCTTTGATGGTTACGAGCTGGTCGTCATGCTCGCTCAGGTCCTCGATGTAGGTCCATTTTGGATCATTCTGCATATTCAAAGCCGCTCACCGATCAATTTAGTGAAGGATCAAGAACTCGCCGGACTGCCCTAGCGGCGACTCCTCGATCGTATCAACAGACTCTACTTCCGCCATATCGGGTCCAATACGGCACCAAGCCATAATACGCTCCACCGAAGCGCTGTCGCCCTCAACCGCAAGCTCCACCTTGCCGTCCGGCCGGTTGCGCACCCAGCCACTGAGAGCGAGTGAGACCGCGATCCGCCGGGCTGATTGGCGAAAGAATACGCCTTGAACCCAGCCGGAGATTATTGCCCGCACTCGTCGGCGTTGGCCTAGGCTCATAATCGACTAGCGGTCCTGGATTACCAATTGACGTTCGCATCGCGCAAGCCCTACCATTTATCCGGCGAGCCTAGTCAAGTCTAAGCAAACAGTCTGCAATAATCCATCCTGGCGAAACATGGCTGGGCTCCGTCGCACAGAGCAGGCGTCCAGCAAGTATTGTACTCGTCTTACTTCCTGCTATTGGGGAGGATGTCGCAGTGGCACAACTCCAAAGAATCGGCATCATCGGTTTTGGCCGGATCGCGGAAACCTCCCACTTGCCCGCGCTCATCGAACTGTCCGATCTGGTCGAAATAGTCGCGGTAGCCGACTCCAGCGTCATGCGCCGAATGGCGGCTCGCCGGTTGACCGGCCTGCCGGCCGGCAAACTCTACGCTGACTACCGGAACATGCTGGCCAATGAACGGCTCGACGCCGTGGACATTGCCCTGCCACACTTCCTCCACGAACGAGCGGCCATCGATTCCGCGCGAGCCGGCGTCAACGTCATTATAGAGAAACCGCTGGCGCCTACGCTGGACGAGGCGGACCGCATCATCCAGGCTGTGAATCAGGCCGGCGTCGAGCTTGCCGTCATTCACAACTACATTTACAGGGCGCCCGAGGCCGAGGCCCTGCGTCTGATCCGGCAGGACGCGATCGGCAAGCCGTTTCTGGCCCGTTTCGAATATATGGGCGAGGGTCATTATCTGGGAGCGGAGGGGTACGATCCCGATTGGCGCACTCGCTCCGAGCAAGCCGGCGGGGGCGCCCTGTTGGATAACGCTTATCATTCGATTTACTGCAGCCGCCAGCTCGTTGGAGTGCCGGTGGAGAGGGTCTTCGCACGAGTTGCGACGTTCGTTCGTCCGATAGAGGTGGACGATACGGCGTTAGTCTTGATGACCCACCAGGGCGGAGCAATATCCTCCGTTCAAGCCTCCTGGTCGACGAGTGGAGGAGGCCAGGGCGTTGGGGAAATCCACGGCACCAGGGGATCGCTGGCGTTCGGCAGAGATGGAGTTCCCCTCAGCATTCATAGAGACTCGAGCGGAAGATGGGAGTCCATCGATGTTTCGGCGGGTGATGGGTTCGCGTCCTATTTCGAATCGTGTTTCCGGAGCCTGATCGATCGAAAGCCTCCGCCAGTCGGTGCCTCCGAGGCGCGTTTAAACCTCGCACTGATCGAATCGGCATACCGATCGGAGGCGCTCAATCGCGCTCTGGAAGTTGAAACGACGACCGGCCAGCCGTTACCGTAGCCTAGACACGTAGAATCAAATAGGCAAGCGCCGCTGGGAGGGATGGTCGTTGAATAACTGTTCAGATTTGAGCGTAATTTGTCCTGCGCGTTTGCAAATTGTGATCGAACAAGGACTGTAGGTTGTGGTTGAACTGCCCATAGCGACTCAATGTGGCACGGGTGCGCCGGCCGGCCCTCCCTTGGATTCCCGCCCCGTATCGGGGTACGGGGCATGCTTTTGACCGCCGGAATCACCATGGCCCTGCGAAGGCCGCATAAGAGGATGAAAATGGGGTGACGGGTCGGTTTTTTCCATCGTCTGGTGGTCTTACCCCTCCCCACCCCTTCTGGATTCCGGCCCCGTATCAGGGTACGGGGCATGCCTTCGATCGCCGGAATGACGATTGGGGGGCCGGATTGACGAAGGGATGCCGCGAATGGCGAATGAGAGGCTGCCGGAGCGATCTATCCCGGATCGTAGTCCAGGACATGCTTTCATAGCAATCGCTGATGCCGGCTGGCGCCGGCACACCAAGGTGTGAAAAGCCGGAATTGTGGCTTGGTACAGCGAATTGGCACGGCGGATTCTGCCACGCCCCACCCCGACCCCAGCGGGGGACAAGCCCCTCGCCTCGCGAAGTCTTCGACCGCGCTACATTTTCTCATTCCGCCATCGACCATCGGTCTACAATTCGGCACGTTTCGCCGGTGGAGAGCCGGCATCGAGGTTGATTGAAGGGCACATCCCGGATCGTAGTCCGGGACATGCTTTCATAGCAATCGCTCATGCCGGCTGGCGCCGGCACACCAAGGTGTGAAAAGCCGGAATTGTGGCTTGGTACAGCGAATTGGCACGGCGGATTCTGCCACGCCCCACCCGACCCCTGCGGGGGACAAGCCCCCGCGCTACATTTTCTCATTCCGCCATCGGCCATCGGTCTACAATTCGGCACGTTTCGCCGGTGGAGAGCCGGCATCGAGGTTGATTGAAGGGCACATTTTCGTACGAATGACGATACGGGAGATTAGTGAGATTCCGAGGCACCATCGAAGCCGAGTAACACTATTTTCGTACCAATGACACTCACGAGACTGGTCCCCCGAAGTCTGAACAGTTACGTCGTTGACCCCGGCTTGACTGGTTGCAACGCTGGGTCATACTATTGAATCTGCTTTAGGCTGCGCGGACACCCAGCCAATCGGCACCAATTAGCCGCGCGAGCCGGGCAACTATTGATTCGTTCTCACAGTTTAGACTACCTGACGTCTACAGTGTATCGGGAACATTATTGACAATCAGACAATCACCGTCGGAGTGTTAGCCAGACGCGTCCACGAAAGGGCAAAGGAAATTGGACCTTTTCGATAAAACTAAGACCTATAGCAAGCCGAAGATGGCGGAAGCGTTCGGAATTTACCCCTATTTCGTCCCGATCGAATCCGAGGCCGGCCCAGAGGTAGTCATTAACGGCGAAACCAAGGTAATGCTTGGATCCAACAACTACCTGGGGTTGACCCAACATCCGAAGGTCAAGGAGGCGGCCCGCGCGGCGGTCGAGCGTTACGGAAGTGGCTGCACCGGCTCCCGATTGATGAACGGGACCCTTGATCTGCACGTCGAGCTCGAAAGACGTTTGGCCAACTGGATGCAGCGCGACGCGGCCCTGGTATTTACCACCGGTTTCCAGGCGAATCTGGGCACCATCTCCGCACTCGTCGGCCGGCACGACACGGTCGTGATCGACCGCGCCGACCACGCCTCGATCGTTGACGGATGCCGGTTGGCTTTGGGCGACTCCGTCCGCTTCAAACACAACGACTTGGAGGACCTTGAGCGCGTACTGCAAAAGATCGAGCCTGGCGGTGGGATACTCATAGTCGTCGACGGCGTCTACAGCATGGAGGGAGATCTGGCCGAATTGCCGGGCATAGTGGAGTTGGCTAAGAAGTACGGGGCCCGAATCTTGGTGGATGAAGCCCACAGCGCCGGCGTCTTCGGTGACCAGGGTCGCGGTACCGCCGATCACTTCGGCGTTCGCGATGAAATTGACCTCATAATGACGACTTTCAGCAAATCCTTCGCTTCGATCGGAGGCTTTATCGCCGCCGACGCGGACGTAATCTACTTCATAAAGCACAATGGTCGAGCATTTCTGTTCAGCGCCAGCCTACCGCCGGCAAGTACCGCCGCCGCGCTCGCGGCGTTGGACATTATCGAAACCGAGCCGGATCGGCGTGAACGTCTCTGGGCTAATGCAAGACGGATGAAAAAGGAATTGGCCGGGCTGGGTTTCAATACGGGTGACAGCAAGAGTCCGGTCATTCCGATAATCGTTGGCGAAGAAATACGACTAGCGACGTTTTGGCGCAGGCTCCTAGACGCCGGCGTTTACACCAATGCGGCGGTGACGCCGGCGGTCGAGCCGGACCGCGCCCTAATCCGGACTAGCTACATGGCAACCCACGAAGATAAACACTTGGACCGGGCTCTGGAGATCTTTGCTAAAGTGGGCAAGCAATGCTCGCTGATCTAGTGGCGTGAACACCCATTCATGTCCGAGTATGAAGTCTTGCTGGCCATGTCGGATACCGGCGGAGGCCATCGATCTCTTTGCAACGCCGTAGCTGACAGCCTCGCTGTTCGAGGCGTTCCCCGAGACCGAATAGCAATCGTCGATTGCTTTCGACTGGGCCGGCTATCTTGGGTGGACGCGTTGGCATCCAGATACGGCGACATGATCCGGCTGGCACCGAAGCTCTACGGCGGGTTCTTCCACGCGACCAACCAACCGCCATTCGATGCCGCCCTCCGATACAGCCTGGACACTACCACCGCCGTAAAGATCGCACAGTTCTTGGCCCAGGCCCGTCCATCCGTAATTGTCTCGGCACACGCGTTACTCACGTCGCCGCTAGCGCGCGCGCGTCGCCTTGTCGGATCCAAAGCCCCATATTTTGCTATCGTGACAGAGTTGGTCACCGTACATCGTTGCTGGAACGTCGATGCGATCGACAGATACTTTACCGCCACCGTTCCGGCAACTAGTGGCCTGATCCGGGCCGGCGTCGGAGTGGATCGCGTAGAACGTCTCGGCTTGCCGGTAGACAAGCGCTGTCTGCCCGACGAGTCCCGTCGCCAAGAAACACGCTCGGAATTGGGGTTGAGGCCGAAGGATTTCTGCGTTCTGATGATCGGCGGAGCCGAAGGCGCCGGCCAACTCGAACGGCTGGCGCGTGCCGTGGCCGAGCTAGGCTTCGTCCACATGTTGATTGTCTGCGGCCGCAACGAGCGCCTCCGCTCATCGCTGGCTGGCAGGCTCGACTCGAACTCCCACAGGGTCTACGGATACGTCGACAATGTTCCCGACCTAATGTTGGCCAGCGACGTCGTCGTGACTAAGGGTGGACCTCAAACGTTGAGCGAGGCATTGGCTTGTGGCCGGCCTGCGCTCGTGACCAGCGTTCTGCCGGGACAGGAAGAAGGCAATGAGAGCTACGTGGAGGAGAACGGAGCCGGCTACGCGATCCACTCGACCGAGCAACTTGTCAGTCGATTGTCTCAACTGGCTGCCGATTCTCAATTGCTGCAAGACCTTTCCAGCAAGGCGAAGAAGCTAGGGAGCCCCGATGCATCAGACGCGATTGCCGATCGAATTGCCGCAGCCGGCAACTGCCACAGAGCTTAGACAACGCACGCACCAGCCTGGCGCCGATGGATGTCTCATACTGGGCAGCCGGCCCGCGCGCCCGACACGTCCGAATCTTGATCGAGCTCAGCGTTGAACCAAAGATCATTCTTCGAACCTGAGCGCCCCGATGTTACCGATCCCCGCGTGGTGCCGCTCGCAGCCCGAATGCGACCGCGAACTTTCGATGAATTGGTGGGTCAAGAAGAGATAGTCGGACCTGGGTTGCCGCTGCGAATGGCAATCGAGAGGGATAGGCTGAGCTCTATTATCCTGTGGGGACCTCCCGGCTCCGGCAAGACGACATTGGCTACGATCATCGCCGGGGCGACGGGCGCTCAATTCCACCACCTAAGCGCCGTAGCATCGGGGGTCGCCGACGTTAGGAAGGTAATCGACGAAGCGCGGAGAAACCTGGCGTTGCATCGCCGGCGGACGATTCTCTTGATCGATGAAATTCACCGCTTTTCCAAGAGCCAGCAAGACGCCGTACTGCAGGCCGTAGAACAGGGGACAATCACGCTGGTGGGCGCAACCACCGAGAATCCTTCGTTTGAGGTAAACGCGGCTCTCTTGTCGCGCTGTCGAGTCTTCACGCTGCGGCAACTATCGGACTCGGAAGTCGAAGTGGTTGTACGCCGAGCATTGACCGACCAAGATCGAGGCGTCGCAAATCTAAACGTGGACCTTGCGAAAGAGGCGAT
Source organism: Chloroflexota bacterium (assembly GCA_965220775.1). Classification (GTDB taxonomy): domain Bacteria; phylum Chloroflexota; class UBA6077; order FW602-bin22; family JBCLEL01. The sequence goes on along the minus strand of OZ244845.1, from coordinate 958,394 downwards.
GACGGCGTTGTGTGGGATGGCCAACGGCGACGCACGTGTAGCGTTGAACGCCCTTGAACTGGCCACGGAAGCCGCGACCGCGGACGAGACAGGCCGGAGGGCCATAACGCTGGAAGCGATTAGCGACGTGATGCAGCGCCGCGCACTGCTGTATGACCGAGCCGGCGAGTATCACTATGACACGATATCGGCATTTATCAAGTCGGTTCGCGGCTCTGATCCAGATGCGGCAGTATATTGGTTAGCGCGTATGCTGGAAGCGGGAGAGGATCCGCTATTCGTAGCACGAAGGCTAACGATTCTCGCGGCGGAAGACATCGGTCTCGCCGATCCGCACGCCTTGCCGCTGGCAGTCGCTGCATACCAGGCTACCCATTTTCTTGGAATGCCAGAAGCATCCTTACCCCTGTCTGAAGCGACTATCTACCTAGCTGTGGCTGAGAAAAGCAATTCCTCCCTAAAAGCTTATATGTCAGCGCGCGAGATTGTCGACAGGACTCGGAACGACCCAGTACCGTTGCATCTGAGGAACGCCGCCACCGGCTTGATGGCGGGGCTTGGCTACGGTCGGGAATACCAATACTCCCACGATTACGCTTCCGATGACCCCCGGCGCTTCGAACAACGCTATCTGCCGACCAATATTGACGCCGAATTTTATACGCCGGGTCTTGCCGGCGCTGAACTCGAGATCGCCGATCGAGTACGAGAGGCTCGCAAATATCGAAAATCCACAGAAACTACCAAGGACCGGTCGGTTCCGCGTCACGACGCCGGGCAGCCACCCGAGGGTGGGCCCAACTCATAGCAGGTCGAGTATTGAAAACAGCGGCTCTTGCGGCGGAAAGAGCACCTCGAGCACCGGCAGAGACTCCACCGAACAGAGCAGAGATCCTTGTTCTGGAACTGGCTTGAAGCCGGTTACAAGTGGCCCCAGATCAGCCTGCGGTATCGTCGCGTGCAAGATACGCGGCCGGCCTCGACCGACGGTCACCGTGGACTGCTGCTCTTCGGTCTCGATTCGTAGAGAGACCTCTTCGCCGCTAAAGCGACTTCTCTTCAGGCGAGTTTCGAGGACTCCTTTGAGTTGGCGCAGGAGGCTTTCAAGGTCGATGACTTTGACGTAGTCGCATTTGGTCGGCCGGTGGAGCGTCACACCCAACTCGGCGACGCGCTTTCCAAGAAGTGAGTCCGGCCGAAGGTATACCGACATCTCACTCGCATTGGCCGAGCCGGCCTTTTCTGCCGCAGCCCGCAAGAGCGCGTCCGAGGACTCGCGATTCGACGCAACTCCTTCAGCAAGTGAATACCACGGCGCACATTGCCCGATCATCGAGTTTAGCGGTCTATCGGCGATCAGCGCGTAACCGACTAATCTTGCGTTTCGCTCGACGACTAGCCGATTACCGGCGGGCATCAATCCAGCCTCTACTGTGTGACTCAAGAGCCAACGCCAGTAAGGTGCGTCACGCGCCGCGGCGCCGGTAGCTTCCTCGGTGTCACGTTGATAAAGTAGTGACAAGGCGGGAATGTCACTTTCTTCTATCGCCCGAACCGAGTAGCCGGGGGGAAGCCGGAGTGCAAGCAGGTCTCTGACTCTAATGGTCGTGTCTCGGCGCGAGATGAACGTGCGGAGACCATACCTGAAGCCAAAGCGCTCATAAAACTCTGGAATCCCGAAGAGAAAGGCCATTGGATAACGCTGCCGGCGCATGTAGCCAAGGAGGTGCTCTAGCAGCACCCGTGCAAACCCTCGTTCCCGCCTCTCTTGGACCGTACCGACTAGGGCGATCTCTCCGGCCGTGATAGGTGTGCCGCCGATCAGAATCGGCCTGTCTATCACACAGGCGTGGCTGATCGCGACGCCATCCGCCTCGATGAAGAAGACTCTGTCTGGCGAAAAACCAGGCAGGTCCTTGTACCAGCTTCCAACCTCGGTCGCCAGGCTAGAGCCGTGAACCCGGGCAACGTGCTCCAGGCACATAGCCAGGTCCCTTGGCGATGACACCGATTTTATTATTGCCGGCAATGCGCGTAACCTCGGCCGTCTATCTTACAGGTGTCGCCGGCCGGCGGGAGGTTTTGACCCGCTGTAGAATGAGAGCATCGATTCTGTGAACAGGCACTCTGGGCTAAGTACGATGGGCATTATTCTGCTGTTTCCTCAGAGAACGCAAGGGATTATGGAGGCCAGACGATGAATGCGGACTCTCGCGGCGCACACCTTTTGCGCGTGCCGTCGACGACGTACCTAGGCGAGGGAACCTACCGGCAGGTAGCGACTGAAGCGAAGCAGCTAGGTTCTCGCGCCCTCGTAGTAACGGACCTTGCCGTCGGCGCGCTGCCGGAGACTCGAGATATCGTATCAATGATGAACAAACTCGGGCTGGCCGTCACAGTGTTCGACGATATTCCCGGCGAACCTACCACCGTGCAAGTCGATGCTGGTTTGGAGAAGTTGCGTGAAGCCGGCGCGGACGTCGTAGTTGCGATTGGCGGAGGCAGCTGCATCGACACCGCCAAGTCGGTAGCGGCTATGGCTCTAAATCCAGGCCACCTGCGTGATTACGCCGGTTTCGGCAGGCTGCGCGGTGGTCGTCTTCCCCTGATTGCTGTTGCCACGACTGCCGGAACCGGCAGTGAAGTAACGAGCTACATCGCGATGACAGATCCGGTCGCAAACGTGAAGATGCTGATAGGAGATCGTTGTCTCACTCCCGACGTCGCGGTGGCGGATCCCTTGCTGACGTTGAGCTGCCCGCCTTCCGTAGCTGCGGCTACAGGGTTGGATGCTCTGACTCACGCAATCGAGGCCTACGTCAGCCGGAAGGCGACGCCCACCACGGATATATTCGCGTTGGAGGCTCTGACGTTGATCGCGGGAAACCTCCAAGCGGCGTGGGGGAGTAGCGGGGACCTGCCGGCCCACGATGCGATGATGCGGGGAGCGCTTTACGCCGGCATTGCTTTTTCCAACTCGTCAGTTGCGCTTGTGCATGGGATGTCGCGTCCGATCGGCGCCTACTTTCACGTCACCCACGGTATCGCAAACGCGATGTTATTGGCAGAGGTGACGCGATACAGCGCCGGCGCGGCGGAGTCGCGGTATGCAGAAATCGGAAGAAGATTGACCGGCCGGCCGGATGCCGGCCACCTGGACACAATCTCGTTCGTCGAGCAGTTGAGCGATACATTGGGGATACCGCGACTCAGCCAGGGTGGAGTCGATCCCGGCCGGCTCCGCGAACTCGCCCCGCGAATGGCCCGCGACGCGATTGCCAGCGGCAGCCCAGGGAACAATCCGCGCGTCCCGACCGAGGACGAGATTATCGCGCTCTATATGCGCTGTCTTTGAGATTTCGCGGCCATTCCAAATGATGGGGCACGAATGGGACCAATTCCGGTGTGTCGGCGAGAAGCTAACCCATCCTACGGTCGATCAAGGCTACAATTTGGGTCGAACTGCTCAAGTCGATTTCCAACTTGCTCAAAGGTGGTGGCGCTCCGGCGCCAAAGAGAAACAGACTCATGACCGACGTATCGGCCGGTCTCGCGAGACCGGCTGACGAGACCCGCAAACGGCCGACCAATCGGCTGCTGCGAGCCTTTCCGGCACTCGCGGTGCGCGACTACCGACTGCTGCTCGGCGGCGTGTTCCTCGCGATGAACGGCTGGATGATGCAGCAGGTCGTTCTAGGCTGGTACGTCTTAGAGACCACCGACTCGGCGTTCCAGCTGGGCTTGGTCATGTTCTTCACCATTATTCCTACTCTCTTTTTGTCAATACCGGGAGGCGTACTGGCCGACCGGATGGACAAGCGCATTTTGATGCTAATTACACAGGTATCGACATTCGTCATCTACGCTGTTTTGGCACTATTGATCGCCATAGGACAAGGTCACGTGTGGGTCGTCTACGCTGCATCTTTCTTTACTGGTTTGTTTCTCACGCTCCGGCTACCGGCTCAACAGGCAATAGTTGTGGAGATCGTGGGTCGGGAGGACCTTGCGAACGCCATAGCGATTTCGTCGGCCTCGTTCAACGCGACGCGCATAGTTGGTCCTGCCGTGGCAGCCGGCCTGCTCGCGACCGTTGGCACCGGCGTATCGATATTCGTGATCGGCCTCAGCTATCTCGCTACGGCGGTTGCGACCTGGTTCTTGCACTATCGTGGCACACCCTCGGTCTCCGGAGGCCCCTCTTTCGCCGAAAATCTGACGGAAGGGTTGAGGTACGCGAAAGAGGACGGGCGGGTGTTGGCCCTACTCGCGTTAGGAGGTTGCTCTTCGTTGTTGGTAATGCCCTTCGCCGCCTTTATCCCCGCGTTTGCCCGCGATGTACTGAATGCCGGAGTAGAGGGATTGGGGGTCCTCAACGCATCCGTGGGAGTAGGGGCATTCGGGTCAGCGCTATTCTTGGCCTTGCAGGGTAACAGATTGCCCAATCGCGGTGTTCTACTCCTTGTCACCACCTGTGCCGGTGGAGCAACCATCGCTGCGTTTGCGCTTTCGAGCTCTTACCATTTGTCTATAGCTCTGATGATGCTTTTCGGGCTCATAAGCATGACACAGATGACTCTGACAGCTACCGTGATGCAACTGATGGTGCCCGATCGGCTGCGCGGCCGGATGATGGGTCTCTTCATGCTTATGTGGGGATTCATGCCCTTGGGGACCCTATTGATCGGACAGGCCGCCGAAACTTACGGTGTGCAGGTGGCGGTTGCCGCGGCCAGCTTACTGAGCTTGATCTTAGCAATCGGCATCGGAACAAGGATGGCTAGCTTCATAAGTAAGTTCGACTGAAAGAGAACACCGTCGCAGAACTGAGTTGCTGTGGGCAGCCCTACCAGGTTGTGCCGCCCGGGGAGAGCCGGCATCGAGGTTGATTGGAGGGCACATTTTCGTACCAATCGCTGATGCCGGCTGGTGCCGGCACACCAAGGTATGAAAATTGGGCGCATTGGTTGATGGGAGAGTTCTAGTGTCATTGCCACAACCCACACCTCCCCTCTGGATTCCCGCTTCCGCGAGAATGACGAATTCGGTGGCAGGGGATAACTATTTTCGTACCAATCGCCCATGCCGGCTGTTGCCGGCGCACCAAGGTGTGAAAACCCGGAGTTGTGATTTGGTATGGCGAGTTGGCACGGTGGATTCTGCCACGCCCCACTCCGACCCCAGCGGGGGACAAGCCCCTCGCCTCGCGAAGTCTTCGACCGCGCTACATTTTCTCGTTCCGCCATCGATCATCGGTCTACAATTCGGCACGTTTCGCCCGGGGAGAGCCGGCATCGAGGTTGATTGGAGGGCACATCCCGGATCGGAGTCCGGGACATGCTTTCGTAGGAATGACGAGAGTGGGGATCTATTCTAGTACCAATGACACTCACGAGACTGGCACCCCAAGTCTGAATAGTTACAAGTGCTTAAGTCAATTGTCAGCCTGCTCAAAGCTGACGGCGCTCCGCCAAAGAGAACCAGACCCATGACCGAAATCTCGACCGGCCTCGCGAGACCGGCTGACGAGACCGGCCGGCGGCCGAGCAATCGCCTATTGCGAGCTTTTCCCGCACTCGCGGTGCGCGACTACCGACTGCTGCTCGGCGGTGTGTTCCTCTCAATGAACGGCTGGATGATGCAGCAGGTCGTCCTAGGCTGGTACGTATTAGAGACCACGAACTCCGCTTTTCAACTCGGCTTAGTCCTGTTCTTCAACATGTTTCCTACTCTCGTCTTGTCGATACCGGGCGGCGTGCTCGCCGACCGAATGGACAAGCGTGTTTTGATGCTCATTACGCAGGTATCGACGTTTGTCATCTACGCCGCTTTGGCATTAATGATAGCCATTGGACAGGGCCATGTTTGGGTGATCTACCTTGCATCTGTTCTAACCGGGTTGTTTCTCACGCTCCGGATACCGGCTCAACAGGCAATAGTTGTGGAGATCGTTGGGCGGGAGTCCCTAGCAAACGCCGTAGCGATGTCGTCCGCATCGTTTAACGCGACGCGCATAGTTGGTCCCGCGGTGGCGGCCGGACTGGTCGCGACCGTTGGCACCGGCGTTTCGATACTCGTGATCGGTATCAGCTACCTCGGTGCGGCGGTTGCGACCTGGTTCTTGCACTATCGTGGCACACCCTCGGTCTCCGGAGGCCTCTCTTTCGCCGAAAATCTGACGGAAGGGTTGAGGTACGCGAAAGAGGATGGGCGGGTACTGGCCCTACTCGCGTTAGGCGGTTGCTCTTCGTTGCTGGTCCTGCCTTTCGCCGCCTTTGTCCCCGCATTTGCCCGCGATGTGCTGAATGCCGGCGTACAGGGATTGGGGGTCCTCAACACGTCGGTGGGGATCGGGGCATCCGGGTCAGCGATATTCTTGGCCGTATGGGGCAGCACTTTGGCCAATCGCGGTTTCCTACTGCTTGTCGCTACCTTTATCGGTGGAGCAAGCATCGCCGCCTTTGCGCTCTCAAGCTCTTACCCGTTGTCTATAGCGCTCATGGCGCTCTTCGGGATCGCGAGCATTACACAGATTATTCTGACAACCACCTTGATTCAACTGATCGTGCCCGATCGGCTGCGTGGCCGGATGATGGGTCTCTTCATGCTTATGTGGGGATTCATGCCCTTGGGGGCCCTACTGATCGGACAGGCTGCGGAAACGTTCGGGGTGCAAGCGGCGGTCGCCGCGGCGAGCGCCCTGAGCTTGATCTTGGTAATCGGCATCGGAACAAGAATGGCTAGCTCTATAAGAAAGATCGACTGATGTAGAGTAACACCGCTGAACTCGGTTGCCGACTAGTGGTAGAATCGTGCAGTCGTCATAACTTACAGGAGGACGCGAAATGACGCTGGCCGGCTCTCGCCCGATCACGGCTCCTCAAGAGGGGGCGCAACGGAAGCAAGACCAGATAATCATAGACTGCGATGTTCATCAGACCTACAGCAGTCCGGATGAGCTGATACCGTTTCTACCAGGAGTCTATCGAGAAATAGTCTCCAACCAAGGTGTTTTGGTGCCAGCTTCGGGCTACTTCAATGCTCCAAAACGCGCTGCCCGGACCGATCTAGCCGAAGACCCGAATCCGCGGGCCGATTACAACGGCCGGCATCAGGGTTATGACTACGACAACCTGCGAGAAAATCATCTGGACCTTTGGAACATCGACTACGCTCTGTTGACTGGGAGCAGGTACGTCGGCTCGGCTATCCCCGACGCCGATTACGCCGCCGCTTTCTGCCGAGCGAACAACGATTGGACCCTCGAAACTTGGGTCTCCCGCGACCAAAGATTCAAAATGGCGATGACCGTTTCAACGGCAGATCCTCAGTTGGCGGTACAGGAGATCGATCGACTCGCCGAGCTGCCCGAAATCGTCGCACTGATTCTGCCTACCGGATCGCATACTCCCTACGGTAACAGGTATTTCCACCCGATCTGGGAGGCCTGCAACCGACACCGGCTTCCCGTATTCGTCCATCCCGGCCTCGAAGGCGCCGGCATGGCCGGCCCTCCCACTGGCGCCGGCTATCCAACCTACTACTTGGAGACCCGGCTTGCCCGTCCCCAGATGGCGATGGCCCACTGCGCTTCCCTGATATGCGAAGGAGTATTCGAGAAGTTCTCCGATCTCAAGTTCGCCTTCATCGAGGTCGATCAGTTTTGGGTGCCGGGATTCATGTGGCACATGGACGCCGACTGGAAGTCGCTGAGAGAACAGACCCCATGGGTAAAGCTCCTGCCGAGCGAGTACTTCCGCCGGCACATCCGAATCGGATCGCAGCCATTGGAGGAGCCGGAGCGCCCCGAACAGCTACTACACATGCTCGAAGCGATGCACGCCGAGGAGACGCTGATCTACTGCTCCGATTGGCCCCATTGGGATTGGGATGATCCGGCGACGACTTTCCCCAAGTTACCCGAGCATCTACACAAGCGTATTTTCTCGGAAAATGCGCGAGAGTTGCTTGGTCTATAGACCAAATGAGTCGGCGCATAGGAAGCCATACGTGAAGCGAGTGACAGTCGCCGGCGTAGAAGAGATACCGCCCGGAGATCGCAAGATAGTAGTCCCGTTTCGAGGGCGCGCCGGAATCGGCGTGTTCAACGTAAACGGCACTTTCCACGCGTTGCGCAATATCTGTCCCCACAAAATTGGCCCCCTCTGCGCCGGCCGTGTCAGCGGCAGAACCATCGCTGACCTTCCTCCGTCGGCCCAAGCCGGCTCGGTTCGCTACGAGCGTGATGGAGAGATAATTCGCTGTCCCTGGCACCTCTGGGAGTTCGAGATTGCGACCGGCCGCTGCTTGGTCGATCCCAAGTTCCGGGTCAAGACCTATCCGGTAAGAGTTGAGGACGGCCAGATAATCGTCGAATATGACGACTGAGGCGCAAAACTTTGCCAATTACCTCGTGAGAGGCACATGACAATCCTTTCTGAAGAAACCATAAACAAGCTTGTAGAGATGTCGCGACGATATCCCAAGCGTTTCCGTGGTCTGCCTGAGCGAATACCTCCCAACGACCGCCGGCTGCACGAGGTCCGCCATCAGGACACGTTAGTCGAGATGCCCAACTATCGGTCGTTGGATGAGTGGCGGGCCTGTGCGGATTGGCTCCGACGCCACGTACTGGTGAGCAATGGCCTTTGGCCAATCCCGGAACGCACTCCCCTCAACCCAGCTGTGTTCGGGCGAATTGAACGGGACGAATACAGCGTCGAGAAAGTCTATTTCGAGAGCTTCCCCGGCTTCTTTGTTACGGGCAATCTATACAGGCCCCTCGATCGAACCTATCGCCATCCCGCAATCATTAACCCTCACGGTCATTGGCCCCACGGACGGCTGCAGAATGACGATGCCTGCTCCGTCCCCGCCAGGTGCATCAGCTTCGCCCGGCAGGGTTACGTGGCCTTTTCGTACGATATGATTGGTTTCCTCGACAGTACACAGGTGCCGCATTACCCGCTGCCGGAGCAGGTCGCGGAGTATCCCTTCTTGGATGATCGGTCCTCCGAGGAATCTGCGAGGTCCGATCTCCGCGATCAGCTCTGGGGAATCAGCCTGTGCGGACTTCAACTTTGGAACAGCATACGCTCGATTGACTTCCTCGAGTCGCTGCCTGATGTCGATCCGGCGCGTATAGGTTGCACCGGCGCATCCGGCGGTGGCACCCAAACCTTCCTGTTGACGGCCGTCGACGACCGGGTAAAAGTAGCCGCGCCTGTAAATATGATCTCGGCTCATTTCCAGGGTGGGTGCGTTTGCGAAGACCCTCCGAACCTGCGCTTAGGTGCCTCCAATCTGGAAATCGCCGCGCTCACCGCACCCAGGCCAATGCTGCTTGTCAGTGCCACCGGTGACTGGACGGTAAATACCCCGAACGTTGAGTATCCCGCGATCAAAGAAATCTACCGTCTGTTCGGCGCGGAAGACCGACTTGAATGGGCCCAAGTCGACGCCGGCCACAACTACAACCGCGAGAGCCGAGAAGCGGTTTACAAGTTTCTTGGCCGGAATCTTCTCGGAACCAAAGGCGCCGCCGATCTTGTCGAGCAGCCTGTCAAGGTAGAAACGACGGAAGATCTGCTTGTGCTGGCCGGCGGCAACCGGCTTCCGAGCCCGCTCACCGCCGAAGACCTGAGCAGACATCTGGTTCGCCGCGCCGGCGACGAACTTGAGGACCTGTGGCCAAGGGTCGAATCGGACCGCGCGCGTTTCCGCGACGTTTTCGGCCCGGCCCTGCGTCACACCCTTTCGACCGAGTGGCCGGCCCAAGTCGCGGCCGACAGTTTCGGATCGACGGAATGGCCCGAATTATCTATTGAGCGGATCAAGCTAAGCCGTCCGGATGCCGGCGACGAGTTGCCGGCGGTGCGCATCACTCCAACTCGATCACCGGGAAGCCGAACCGCTCTCGTGATCCATCCGCAAGGCAAGATAGGGCTGGTGGATCCGGCCAATCGCCGGCCCAACCCTTTGCTCCGACGCCTGTTGGAAGCCGATTACACGGTGCTGGCGGTAGATGTCTTTCTCACCGGCGAGTACCACACCGCTTGGGGCCAAGGAGGACGCGTCCAGAATATTCGCCATTTCACGACGTACAATCGGACTGACGCCGCCCTGCGGGTCCAAGACATACTTACCTCGCTAGCTTACTTGACGCACACGAGTGATGGAGGCGACATCGATCTTATCGGAATCGGCGAGGCCGGCTTGTGGTGCCTGCTGGCGCGAGCCGTCGCGCCAGTCTCGATCCGGGTCGTTGCCGATGCGGCACAGTTCCCAATAGCGGAAGACGCAAGTTACGTTGATCGCCTTTTCATCCCTGGCCTGCGCAAGGCCGGCGACTTTCGGTCGGCACTCGCGTTGGCCGCGCCCTCGCCGACTTTGATCCACAATGCCGGCGGAGTCTTCCACGCTGCCGGATACCGGGACCTGTACCGGATGCTCGGCGAACAAGACGCACTTGTGATCCGAGACGACGAGGCGAGTCCTGGCACAATCGTCGAGTGGTTGGGTACCTAATCGCCCTTGTGAGATGCGAGGATCACTGAAGACCGTTAGGCAGAGCGGTTGGTCACGACGCTATTAGCGAGATTCAACCGACCCTGCACCGGCTCCGGTCGGCGGCGTCAATGTATACTTCGCCACGGTTGATGACAACCGTCCCCAACTTCGTTCGGATATGGAGGGTAAGTATGCCAGCATATGAAGAGCCGAAGAAAATTGAACCTAACGGGCTCGGCGACTACCTCGAAGTGATGAGCAAGTCGGTCTTTCAAACTGGTCTTTCGTGGCGGGTAGTCGAATCCAAGTGGCCCGGGATACGGTCGGCTCTACGAGATTTTGATGCCTATGATGTCGCTGACATGAGGGATGAGGACGTGGACGCGCTGGTACAGGACACTCGCGTAATCCGCAACCGGCGCAAGCTGGAGGCGATAGTTGGCAACGCCAACCGGATGGTCCAACTCGAACGCGAGCACGGATCGTTTCAAAACTACCTGCGTTCCCACGCCGGGTTTGATGCGACGGTGAAGGCCATGAGAAAGGATTTCAAGTTTCTCGGGGAGATGGGCTGCTACCATTTTCTTTACGTCGTAGGCGAAGATGTGCCGTCGTATGAGGAGTGGTGCGCCTCTCGCGGGCGTTAGCGCAACGTGCGTCAATCTCAAACGCGGGCGCTCGTTAGTGGACGTGTTTGAGCGTCATTGTTGCCTCGAGCCCCTATTCCCGCTTTGACCCTCACCCCAGCCCTCTCCCAAGGGGAGAGGGAGATCGCCGGTACAGACCGGGCACATGGGTAACAGATGGTAGAAGATCGGATCAACCGGTCGCAGGAGGCCAGATGTTGCCTTGTAAAGATACGACTTGACTGGTGCCACGTATTCTCGTACCAATCGCCCATGCCGGCTGTCGCCGACACACCAAGGTATGAAAATTGGGTGCATAGATCGATCGAAGGGTTCAGGTGTCGTCTGTGCCCCCCACCCCACCCCTGGCTGGGGACAAGCCCCAGCCCTACATTTCTCTCTTGCGACCCTGGGTTGTCTGTTGTTCGGGCGACGGTGGTTGGTGTCGCCGGCCGGCGCCGGAATCCATCCCGGATCGGAGTCCGGGACATGCCTTCGTACCAATCGCTCATGCCGGCTGTCGCCGGCACACCAAGGTATCAAAATTGCGTGCATAGATCGATCGAAGGGTTCAGGTGTCGTCTGTGCCCCCCACCCCGCCCCCTGGCGGGGGACAAGCCCCAGCCCTACATTTCTCTCTTGCGACCCTGGGCTGTCGTTGTTCGGGCGACGATGGTTGGTGTCGCCGGCCGGTGCCGGAATTGATCCCGGATCGGAGTCCGGGACATGCCTTCGTACCAATCGCTCATGCCGGCTGGCGCCGGCACACCAAGGTATCAAAATTGCGTGCATAGATCGATCGAAGGGTTCAGGTGTCGTCTGTGCCCCCGCCCCTCACCTGGATGGGGACAAGCCCCAGCGCTACATTTCTCTTGCGACCCTCGGCTGTCGTTGTTCGGGCGACGATGGTTAGTGTCGCGGGCCGGTGCCGGAATTCATCCCGGATCGGAGTCCGGGACATGCCTTCGTACCAAAACCGTTCGCCTACGGTCGCGCGGCCTTTCTGAGCAAGAGATTTCCGAAACGGTCGACCAACGCCTCATAGCCCGGATGTATTACCGTAGTCGAGTCAGCCTCCTCTACTACAGCCGGCCCCTTGACAACCATGTCCGCGTCCAGCGCGTACCTATCGTAGATTGCACACTCGATCATGCCCGTCTCCTCCGGGAAAAACACCGGTCGAGTTGCCTTCTGCGCCAAACTTACAGCTCCGGCGGTCCGACTGATCTCGCGTAGTTTGGGCTTGGCGATCCGGCCTATCGCGGTGACTCGCAGGTTGACGATCTCGACCGGCGCGTCTGTTGTGGATGTGCCATAGGTGGCCTGATGATTCTCGTGGAACCGTTTCACCACTTCGTCTACTTCGAACATTCGTTGCCCACTCTCCGAGAGAGGGATCACGAGCTCAAAGCTCTGGCCTACGTAGCGCATCTCCAATTGCCGTCGCAGCGACATCTGCTGCGGATCCACACCCTCGCGTTCAAGCGCGTTCTTGCCCTGTTCCTCCAGCGGCCTGAACGCGTTTTCGATAGCGTCGAGGTCTGCTTGGTCCGTCCGCTGGATAAAGGAGGTGGCATAGTCGTGGGTAAGATCGGTGACGAGCAGACCGATCGCCGAGGTGGCTCCGGGGCTAATCGGTATCACAGTGACCGGCGCCTCGATCTCCTCGGCTAGCCGATTGGCGTGGAGCGGTCCGGCCCCGCCGAAAGCGACGAGAGCGAAGTCGCGCGGATCGAGTCCCCGCTGAACCGAAACCAGACGGAGCGCATTCACCATCGCCGCATTCGCGATCTCGATTATCCCTTGCGCCGCCTCGACTGCGTCCATTCCCATCGGCTCGGCGCACTTTTCCTCTATCGCCAGGCGTGCGCCGTCGATGTCGAGGTGAATCTCACCACCCAAAAAGTATGCTGGGTTCAAGCGGCCCAACACGAGATTGGCATCAGTAACCGTTGGCTCCTCGCCGCCCTTTCCATAGCAGACCGGGCCCGGATCGGCGCCGGCGCTGCGCGGACCGACTCGAAGGATTCCGCCGGAGTCTATCCATGCGACCGAGCCGCCGCCGGCGCCGACCTCGACCAGGTCTATCACTGGAGTGCGGATGGGATAGCCGGCGGCCCGGGACCCTCCGATGGCGGACCTGGCGACGGAACCAACTTCGTAGTCCTTGGTTACTCGGGGTCTGCCGTTCTGGATCAGGCCGGCTTTGGCGGTGGTGCCTCCCATGTCGAAGGATATTATGTCTCGATAGCCGAGATTATTTCCCACGTAGTTGGCGGCGATAACACCTGCCGCCGGACCTGACTCAACCATGAACACCGGCTTTTCGCTCGCCGCCGGGAACGTGAACACGCCCCCGCTGCTCTGCATAACGAGCAACTCTCCAGGTATTCCCGTTGCGCGCAACTCTCCTTCTAGCTCCCGCAGATACTTGGAGACCGTGGGCTGGATGATTGCATTGATGACGGTCGTGCTGGCGCGTACGTATTCGCGAATCTCCGGAGCAACGTGGGAAGATAGCGACACCCGCACTTCAGGCAGCTCTGCCGCCAGAATCTCGCCGGCCCGGGCTTCGTGAACGGGGTTCAAATACGAATGAAGAAAGCATACGGCGACGGCTTCCACGCCTTGCTCTTTGATTTGCGCCGCGACTCGACGTATCTCTTCCTCATCCAGGGGAACCAGGACTTCTCCCGAAGCGTCGAGTCGTTCCGTCGCTTCGTAGCACATATGACGGGGCACGAGGGGCCGCGGCTTCTCGAACATCAGGTCGTATAGAGTCGGGCGCACCTGGCGTGCAATTTCGAGCAGGTCGCGGAACCCCGAGGTGGTGATGAAAGCAGTGGCCGCCACCCTGCCCTCGATAATGGAGTTGGTTGCCACCGTCGTTGCGTGAACCAGGTAGCGGATATCGCCAGGCATTGCTGACGCCCGACGCATTACCGCATTCGCTGCGTTCTTGAACCCGAGAGTGAGGTCTCGTGGGGTCGTGGCCGACTTGGAGACGAACACCGCGCCGGTCGCTTCGTCGATCAGGGTCGCGTCCGTGAAAGTACCGCCTATATCCACGCCCAACCGGTACTGGGGTCTAAGAGGCTCCCTCTCAGTCCGGCTGGCTCGCGCTGCTTCGCGGTACGTCGATGGCCTATTCGTCTCTGACAACTGGTCTCTCGCGGAGCCGGGCGGTCTCTTTGGCCTTGACTGTCCATTCATCCGTGTCGAGGGCAACGCGATAGACTTTCTCGGCCTGCTTCAAGCCCACCTTACCTTCCCGCACGTCTTGCAGGACTTGTTGCGGCTCACGTTTCTCCGGCGGCCCGTAACCGCCGCCGCCGCATGTCTGGTAGCTGATCGTGTCGCCCAACTGAAGTTCGACGGTTGTCTTTGAGCTAAGTCTGCGGGCATCGTCATCGGGATTGAGGACGTATTTTGCCCGAAGTCCAGCTTGCCCCCCGAATAGGCCCCACGGGCCGGCCCGGTCCCGATCGGCGAGGATCGTAAACGTCGTTTCGTTGTATGGGAATCGGTAGTCCCGCCGGAGACCTAACCCGCCCCGCCACTGGCCGGCCCCACCCGAGTCTTCAATGAGCTCGTAGCGGGTGATGCGGACTGGATAGTTGGCTTCAATCTCTTCGATCGGTGCATTCTCGGTGTTCTGTCCGTGTGCCTGGACCGCATCAGGCCCGTCCTTGCCGAATCGCCCGCCATAGCCTCCCGCCAGCGCCTCATAGTAGCAATAATATTCGTCTCTGGCCGGGTCCTGACCGCCGAAGCCGGCCTGACACTGCATCGCCTTGGTGCCTGCTGGCACCCGGGTCGGCATCGGCTCCGAAAGCGCCTTGAATATCACGTCGACCAGACGTGTCTGTGTCTCCCAACCGCCGACGACCGGCGCCGGCGGGTTGCTGTTGGTGACGGTCCCGGGTGGCGCGTTGACTCTCACCAGGTCGTAGAACCCCTGGTTCACCGGAATGTCCTGGTCGACCAGGCATTTCAATGCATAGGCGCAGGCGGAAAAAGTCTGGGCAAAAGTGGAGTTCACCGGAGCACGACGTTGAGGGTCGGAGCCGGTCAGGTCGAAGATTACGCCGGCGTCTTCAATTGCTACCTTCGCGCATAGGCGCACCGGTTCGTCGGTGAAGCCATCGGTGTCAAGGTATCCTTCGGCCCAGAATGCGCCTCGGGGCAGCTTGCGCAGATCGACCTCAGTGCGCCTACGCGTATAGTCGATGATCGCGTCCAGGTACAGGTCGAATCGCCGCCGGCCGACTCGGCGAACCAGTTCGAGCAGCCTGCGCTGGCCGGTCACGTTAGCCGCGATTTGGGCTCGAAAATCGCCGGCGGTCTCTCGTTTGCTGCGAATTTGCGAGAGTATCAACCTGAATATGTCGTCCACTATCGTGCCGGACGCCACGAGTTTGACCGGCGGAATGATGATGCCTTCCTGGAAGACTTCTCGAAATATTCCGATGCTGGCCGGCGCGCCCCCGCCCACGTCCACGTGGTGGGCGAGGTTGGCCAGGTAACCAATCGGCTCGACTCCCTGAAACACCGGCGCAATCACAGTCACGTCGTTCAGGTGAACCCCGCCGTTATAGGGGTCATTGGTAACCAGCATATCGCCAGGTTTAAGGTTCTCTTGGCCGTATGATCGAACCGTGCGAGGCACAAGCTCGACCAACGAGCCAAGATGCACCGGTTGGGTGAACGCCTGGGCGGAAACACGAAGATGACGGTCGAAAAATGCGCATGAAAAGTCGCCGCGTGTCTTGATGTTGGTAGAGAACGCGCTGCGGCGAAGGGCCGTCGCCATCTCTTCTGTCGAGGCGACGAGCGCGTTTCGAATCACCTCGAACTGGATAGGATCAAGGCGGTCCCAAAGCTCTCGGAGTTCGTTTTCCTCAGACTGGCCCATCACCGATCCTTGCACGCGCGCGCTCGGGCTTCGCCGGCGATCCGGACAGGTGCTCCAAATTTAGCACAAGGAACACCGTGCCAGCGTATCAACGAGTTCAAGCGTTCAGTTCACCGTCTTACCCAGCCGAGAAGCTCTCCGGGGGAATCTGCTCGGCGTCGGCCGGAGTTTCTCGATTAGCAGGTAGCGCCGCCGGCCGGCGAATCCCGGAAGGTCCATCTCCACCGGCTCCTTGAACTCTCCCCCCAGTAACTCGACTAGCTGGCGGCTGGATTCGACCTCCGCCTCTTGGTCGGTCCGTTTCGTCGTCGCCGCAATGCCGCCTACCTTAACGAATGGAAGGCATATCTCAGCCGTCACTCCAAGGTTGCCAACCGCCCTTGCCAGTGCGAAGTCGTACTGCTCCCGGTATTCCGGCAACCTCGCCAGGGTCTCCGCGCGCTCGCACAGAAGTTCGACATTCGGCAGATTTAGCTCTTGCGCCAACGTCGTCAGGAATCGCGACTTCTTGCCGACGCTCTCAACCAGCGTGACCGCCACCTCCGGCCAGGCGATCGCGACGGGAACGCCCGGAAAGCCGGCGCCGGAACCCACGTCCACCAGACTCGCCGTGCCGTTGCCCAACCCTATCGTGTGGCCCATCACCAGAGAATCGAGAAAGAACTTGTCTCTGATCTCTTCGAGGTTGGTATTGCCCACCAATCGCACACGTGAATTCCATTCGACGAGGCGGCGATAGTAATGAACGAAGGCGTCCCGCTGAGTCCGGCCGAGCTCGATACCATAGCCGGCCGCCAGCTCTTTGATATCCGTTGACAGCTCGGCGTTGGCGTGGGACGGGATCACCACTCCGCGACGAAGTGTCTGCCCGTCATAGTCATTCGCAGGGTCTCGGGTCACGGGGCGATTTCACGGGAATAAGTCCGTACTGAGGTACTTGAGGCCTGAGTCGTTAGCGGTAGTGGCGACAATCTCGCTCTCCCGACATACGCGAGCAAGCCGGAGCGCCGCCGCCACGTTCGCCCCGGCGCTGAATCCGACGAATATCCCTTCCCGCCGTGCCAGTTTCCGCGATGCATCGATCGCTTCATCGTCGCTGACTGCCAAGAACCCGTCGCAATACCTTGGTTCCCAAAGCGGCGGCACCAGGGCGTATCCGGCTCCCTGAATCCTGTGCCTCGTATTCGTAACGGTGCGGCCGGCCAGCGCAGCGGCTTCCTCCGGCTCGATTGCAAACGTCTCGACTTTGGGATTACGTTTCTTCAGCGCGCGGGCGCACCCCATGAACGTCCCGCCGGTGCCGACCATCGCGCAAAACTTGGCTACGCTGCCGTCCGTCTGTTCCCAAATCTCTCTACCGGTGCCCATCTCGTGAGCGCGCACGTTGCTCACGTTATTGAACTGATCGGCGCAAAACGCCCCAAGCTGCTCTGTAAGTTCGACTGTTTTTTCCTCTAGCAGCTCGATGTCTTCTTTCGATACCTGTCCCGGATGGGACCCGCCGGCCTGTGGCACCAGCACCAACTCCGCGCCGAGCGCCGTCAGCATTCGGCGCCGTTCCATCGTATTTCCTTCAGACATCACGGCGATGAATCTATAGCCCTTGATTGCGCATACTACCGCTAACCCGGTGCCGGTGTTGCCGCTCGTCAGCTCAACGACCGGGATGCCGGGCCTCAACGTTCCGTCTGATTCGGCGTCCTCCACGATCTGGCGGGCGATACGGTCCTTGATGCTGAATCCGGGTGAGAAGTACTCCAGCTTGAGCGCGACTCGGCCGGGCAACCCTTCAGTCAACCGGTCGAGCCACACGATGGGTGTGCCGCCTATCGCTTGCGATACGTCGGCTAGAGGTGGCAAGTTGTCCCGCCGGCGGGCAATAATACGCCGTTCGAGTTGCCGGCGCTCGCATATCCAGGTCGAAGAATCTCGATACCTTGGACCGGCGGCATCGATATCGCGAGCATCACCCCTCGCCTCCGCCCATTCTCAGGTAATTCAACGGTTTTTCCCCGCCGGCGACGCGCTTCACGTTGTCAGCGATGAATGCCATACGCCCATAGACGGTCGTCTGGGTCCATCCGGCCATGTGAGGAGTCATCACAATGTTTGGCAACTCGTGAAGAGGGTAGCGCGAGACCGGCCCGAAAGTTCCCGGGGGTGGATACTGAAACCAGACGTCGAGGCCGGCTCCGGCGATGCGCCGGTCCTTAAGCGCATTGTACAGCGGTTGTTCCTGGATTATGGGACCCCGCCCAACGTTGATGATGTAGGCGGTTGGCTTCATTCGGGCAAATTCAGCATCGCCGATTAGTCCATTAGTATCTTCAGTAAGCGGTGTCGCAAGGAGCACGTAATCGGACTCCTCGAGCACGCGATCCAAGTCCGCATGCCCGCCTAGAAAATCGAGGCCGTGCTCGGCTGCGAGCCTCTGGTCCGGCGACCGCTTAGTAGCGATCACTCGCATCCCAAACGCCTGAGCTCGCTTGGCCACCTGTTGACCTATCCGGCCAAACCCCACGATTCCAATCGTCTTGCCAAAAAGCCCTTCACGCGGCCTGCCGCCATAGTGCCCGGCCGGACTCATGTCGCCTTTGTGTCGCAGGTTGTGATCGAGGGTGAGTAGGTCGCTCGACAATGCCAGCATCACCATGATGACGTATTCCGATATCGCGACCCCATGCTCGAACACATTGGCAAGAGCGCAATCGACCGGCAGATAGTCGACGGCGATATCATCGACGCCGGCGCCCTGCGCCTGAAGAAGTTTGACTCGTCTGGCCTGTCGCGCCATCTCAGTTGTGATTAGCTGGCTTACTATCGCATCGGCGTTCTTGTATGCCGCGATTCTGTCGTCGTCCGACGACTCCCCCAAGTCCTGGAACTCAAACTCATTGCCAAGCCGTCGCCTCATGAAGTCCAGTGCGTCTTTGTCGAATGACTGGCCGATCACGACGTTGAACAAGCTGCGCCTCCTCTCTCCATACAGCGACGGTCGGAGAATGCCTAGTAGCCGGCTCTCTTATTCACAATATTGAACAGGGGCGTCCCGTTTACGTATCGAGACAGGTTTTCCACAAATATCCTCCAAACCCAATCGAACGTTCTATCCGAGGCCGGCGAGTTGTGCGGAGTGATCACGACGTTTTCCATGTTCCAGAGCGGACTGTCGTCCGGTAGAGGTTCGACCGCGGTCACATCCAAGCCGGCTCCCGCAAGCCTGCCCTCTTGAAGCGCCGCTATCAGCGCTTGCTCGTCAACGATATTGCCTCTCGAAACAGCAATGACGTATGCGGACTGCTTCATCAGCCCGAGCCGGCGGGCGTCGATCAGACCCCGGCTGTCGGGAGTCAGAGGCGCCGATATCACCAGAAAATCGGCGATGCTGCACAACTCATCGGTTCTGTCCAGTCCCCATCGGCCTCGGAGATGCGGCTCATGGGGAAAGGGCACTGCGTCGACCGCGTAGATGTCCATCTCGAAACCATGCGCTCGTCGCACGATCGCCGACCCGATCTGGCCCAGTCCAACGATGCCCATTGTCTTTCCGGCGAGCCCTTCCAACTCCCGTATATATTTCTTGACGTTCCAAGCGCGAGTTTCCTGGTCATGCAGGTGTGTTTTCATTCTGCGGGTAAGCGTCAGGATCAGAGCAAAGGTATGTTCCGCGATCGTCTGGGCGTGGGCGCCCCTGGTGTTAGTGACGATCAGATCCGTGTCTACGACACCGGGAATGTCGGCCAACCACTCGACACCGGCGCTCAGCGCCTGGAGCCACTTCAGCTTCTTGGCCGCGGCGTATATTTCCGGCGACAGAATTCCGAAGAAAATGTCTGCGTCGCCGATCAGCAATGGGACTTCTTCGTCCGACCGTGACGCCACGATCTCAACTTCTGGGAAATTCCTCCGTAGCTCCTCGACGTCGCCGGTAACCAAACTTGTCTGTACGAGTACCTTGATTCCCACTAGTGCTTCCCTTCTGCTAGCGATTGTTAACAATTGGGGCCTTTGGCCCGCGCCAAACATATGAAATGCAACGGTGATTGTCAATTTGTCCACATTCCAGTTGGTCAATGATCCCACAGAACCAGGATAGGATGCTCGACCCAATCACACGTACAACGTGTCCTAGGCTCGGACCAAGATCCTGGAGAGTAGCTCCAGGCAAAACGCCCTCGGTGGTCGTCATCGCGACAAGAACCGCCAACTCCAACCACGATCCCGCTTAACAACTGCAACTCAGACACGTGTAGCGCTAGGGCTTGTCCCCATCCAGGGCCGCGCGGCCAACCAACTAATCCGGCCCCTACCCCGATGTGCGGTCGAGGATGAACGGATTCCGGCACGGGCGATTGCTACTTGACGCGACGACTCCGGCGGGACAAAGTTTCCTGATATGGACTTCGACACTCTCCGCACCCATTTGATCCGCAGGAAAGGCGCCGCCGAAGAAATGCCCTTTGGCCCTTCTGCACTTGTTTTCAAGGTAATGGGCAAGATGTTCGCGCTAATCGGCGTGGATGACGATCCCCTGCGAATCAATCTTAAATGTGATCCCGATTTTGCCCAAGTCCTGCGTCAACGCTTTACAGGCATCATCCCCGGCTACCACATGAACAAGCGCCACTGGAATACGGTGGTCCTCGACGGCAGCGTCCCGGACGACCTCCTTCTCGATATGATCGACGACTCCTACGACCTCGTGGTCGGGGGACTGCGCAAAGCCGATCGGCTCAAACTACAGAGGTTGGCGGCCCCTGTGGATGATCGCTCCGGCGCGCAATGAGTAGACTCACCTACCTTGCCATTGCCCACGCGCCGACTTCGTGATCGTCGAAATACGCAACGGCGAACGCCCGCGGTCATTGCACACTATCGCACTAGAGGAGCCTCTTGAACGTGGGTAATTCCCCGTCAGGTATCCGAGAATCGTGAGCCGCGTACTGCGCGCCGGCTTGGTTGCGCTGGCGGTCGCCATAGCTATCGCCGCGCCCAGATTCGTCCCTGAGGCCTTACTTCCGCTTATAGACGCTCCTTTGACTCCGGCGGAGGACCGGCCCACCGACGGGTCGCTCAAGGTTATGTTCACTGAGCCCATCGATTCCGACCGGATAGAGAGCCGGCGCCGGACGCTTAACGCGGAGTTGATAGCGTTCATAGACGGGGCGGACAGGAGCGTGGATGTTGCGATCTACAAGTTCGACCTAGCTGAGATTGCCGATGCTCTTGCCCGGGCGAAGGGTCGAGGTCTCCGGGTTCGGCTGGTCACCGATAAAGACGCTGTTGAGGATCGCCGAGATGTCGAAGCGATGCGAGCGTTCGACGTTCTAAGAGGCGCCGGAATTCCGGTGGTCGCCGACAATCGCTCTGGAATTATGCACCATAAGTTTGTGATTCGCGACGGCGACGCGGTGTGGACCGGGTCGTGGAACATGACCGAGATCGGCACCTACCGTAACGACAACAACGCGGTTATCGTTCAATCGCGCGAATTGGCAGCGGCGTTTGAGAGTGAGTTCGAGCAAATGTTCGCCGGGCGCAAGTTCGGCCCCGAGAAAGAACCAATAGCGGTCAAAAATCCGATCCGTGTCGGCGATGCGAGCGTGGAGGTATACTTCGCGCCGGCGGATCGGACAATCATTGGCCGGCTCGCCGAGCTCATAGATAGCTCCAAGCAAGGCATTAACTTCATGGCCTTCGCCCTCACCCATGACCGAATCGGTGCCGCCCTTCGGCGAGCCGCCGGCCGCGGACCCGAGGTCACCGGCGTGTTCGAGCGGTCCGGCTCCGGAACATCTGCCTCAGAGTACGGCCTATTGCGCCAAGCAGGGCTGTCGGTCTACCTGGACGGTAACTCAAACAGTATGCATCACAAGGTAATCATCATCGACGGCGAGACCGTCGTAACAGGATCATTCAATCTTTCGGCCAGCGCGGAGAGCACCAACGATGAGAATGTACTTGTAATCCACGACGCGAACGTGGCCATCCAATACCTAAAGGAGTTCGAGCGAATCTATAAGATTGCCAGGCGCCGATAGTCTGATCGTCGCTCGAGGATCCTCTAACCGGGCAGGCGCTATCAGGATCGGGGCAGTAATGCTGCGATTAGAGCGATTACCGGGCCTACGAAAACCAACATAAGGAACGTCAGCTCGAATCCCCAGTTTTCGATCATGACGCCGGTTATCAAGGGAAACACCGAAGCAAGCGCGGTTCCCATTCCCCACACTATTCCTACCGCCATCCCGCTTCGTTCGCCCGACGCCAGTTCAGATGCGTATACCATGGTCACCGGTGGCATCAATGAACCCCAGAATCCGAACAATATGGTGAACGGCACCATCATCAGCACCACCAGGGGCAGATCACCAAAAACAGACGTGTCAACACTGACACTAGCTACGCCGAGGGCGTTTGCCAGTGTGGGAACGGCGACGAACAGGGCTAACGAAGCGCTTGTCCCAATCACCGAGATGAACAGAACATTTCGCCTCCCTATGAGGTCGGAGACCCGCCCGCCAACCGGCTGAGCAATGAGCGTCGAGACCGACATCGCCGCAGTCAACGATCCGGCGGTGAAAAGATTGCCGACTCGATCGAAGTAGAATGAGGGCAGCCAGGTTAATACGCCGGTGTGGACTCCTATAGACAAGCCGTTGACGATCATGAGAACTATCAGGCTCTGATTCACTCCGGCCCATAGTCCCCGGCTCCCGATCGTCGCCGGCTCCTTAAGCTGGGTCCAGATGATGAGAGCACCGACTATGCCGAGGAACGCCATAAGAAATACTACAGGCCTAAACCCAAGATCCTGGCCTAGCCTTGTGACGATTAACGGCGCCAAAATGAACGCCACTCCATTGCCGATCCCGTGGATTCCTTGGGCTTTCCCCCTCTCGCCCTTGAAGTAGTATGCGATGAACGTGGCGCTCTGCGGATGATACGTACTCGCGCCTATACCGATAACGATCATTGCCAGAAGCAGGACCACGTAACCGTTGGCGCTTCCCATCAAGACCATGCCGAGCGACATGAATATGAATCCGATGCCCATCAGATTTGTCCGCGCGCGACGTCGATCGGCAAGGTAGCCGAGGGTAGGCTGCAACACGCTCGAAAGAGCCAGACTCAGGAAAGGCAATACGCCCGCCTGCGAGAAAGTCAATCCGAACGTCTGCCGCAGTAGTGGGATCAGCGGCGAAATCACGATGTTGAGGATGTCGTTCAACGTGTGGCACACCGTGAGCGAGAATAGGACCCGTCGTCGCTGACTATGGATCCCAAGTTCGTTCTTGGAGAGAGTGGGAGATGAGCCTTGTTGCATTACGACGGCTATAATACAACCTTGCTGAACAGATGGTTGATTACCAGTCCGCAAAAGCGACGCTGAATACTTCTCAGGTGCGTTTGGGTTGGGGGAGTAGTAGAGCGAAATAGATGGGGCGAATGCCGGCGACTGATCGAACCAAGCCAGTTGAAGAGTCCTAGTGTAGATCTGGAATAGTGTGGCTTTGCCCGCCGGCGAATTTATCAACCCAGTCTTTGCTCTGTACCCAGTTGCGCCGCCAGTCCTCCAGCAGACTTAGTCCAGTCGCGAACTGCGCGCTCTTTCCAGCAAAATCTAAAATCAAACCAGGTAGGCACATCATGAAGGCAGATGCCCAATCCAACCCCGGCGACTATCTGCTCGCCAGTCAGGTGGCACGCGAACTGGGAATTTCGCGGCAACGAGTCCATCAGTTGGCGAAAAGCGGTCGGTTGCGTTCTATAAAATCCGGTCACAACCGGCTAATATCGATCGCCGATCTAGAAGCTTTCAAGCGGTTGAACCGTCAACCGGGACCGCGTCTAAAAACCAGGGAGTGATGATGTCTTCCGATGTGCCTACCCGAATAGAGCGGGACTCGATGGGCGAGATGCCCGTGCCGGCCGACGCGTACTACGGCGCCCAGACGCAACGTGCCGTCCTGAACTTTCCTATTTCCGATTTGAGATTTCCGCGTGTATTCATCAGAGTGCTGTGCGCGATCAAGCAGGCTGCTGCCGAGACCAATGCCGAGCTTGGCCTTCTAGATCCTCGGTTAGCTGAGGCGATTGGGCGAGCTGCCGGCGAAGGTATGGACGGGAAATTCGACGATCAATTCGTCGTCGATATATTTCAGACCGGCTCTGGCACCTCTACAAATATGAACGCGAACGAAGTCATCGCCAACCGAGCCGTTGAGTTGCTCGGTGGAAAACGGGGTTCACGAAGTTCCGGGCCCTGGTCTGTCCACCCAAATGATCATGTGAACACGGGTCAGTCCTCTAACGACGTCATTCCCACTTCAATACACATAGCCGCTATGGTGATCATCTCGGAGTCGCTCATCCCGGCGCTAGAGGAACTCCAACAGGGATTGGCGGATAAGTCCAACGAGTTCATGGAAGTTATCAAGATGGGCCGGACTCACCTCCAGGACGCAACGCCGATACGACTCGGGCAGGAGTTTGCCGGCTTCGCCGGCCAAATCGAGCGCGGGATCGCGCGCTTGAACAGGGTTCAAGAGGAACTGGGCGAGGTGGCGCTAGGCGGCACCGCCGTTGGCACCGGGGTAAACACTCATCCGGAGTTCGCCGGCAAGGTTTGCCGGCGCCTCGGCAAGACCTTGGGTCTGACAATCTCGGAAACAGACAACCATTTTCAGGCCCAAAGTACCTTGGACAATGTCGTCGCCGCTTCTGGAGCAGTTAGATCATTGGCGATCAGTCTGCTGAAGATCGCCAATGACATTCGGTTGCTTGGATCTGGGCCCCGGGCCGGGCTTGGGGAACTTGCGCTGCCCGAAGTACAGCCCGGCAGCTCGATCATGCCCGGCAAGGTGAATCCAGTAATTCCCGAGTCCGTTATCCAGGTAGTGGCGCAGGTTGTTGGCAACGATTCCGCTATATCGTTCGGGGGCCAACACGGCTATTTCGAGCTCAACACTATGATGCCGGTCGTGGCCCACAATCTGCTCCAGTCGCTTGATCTGCTTGCCTCAGCTAGCCGGAACTTTGCCGGCCAATGTGTCGTAGGTCTGGAGGCGACTTCGCGCGGCCCCGACAGCGTGGAAAATGGCCTCGCGATGTCGACCGCCTTGACGCCGAAAATCGGCTACGATGCCGCGGCGGAGATTTCCAAGGAGGCATTCAAGTCGGGCCGGACGGTCCGTGAGGTTGCCCGCGAATTGACCTCGCTGAGCGACTCCGAGTTGGACGATCTTCTCGATCCGGCGAAGATGACGGAGCCCGGCTTGGGCAGTGGGCCGGCGGGGGGCTGACGGCAGCCATCCCAGGCCTAAGAACGAAAACAAACGGCTCTCATCCCACCCGCGGTTCCTGTTGCCCCGGCGAGCCCCGTAGTTCCTACAACTGACCTCACCATCCCGGCGAAGCCTGTCCTCCTAGCAACACGGGGTACGGGAATCCAGACCAGATATGTGTGGTGCGCCGATTTTCAAACCATGGTGTGCCGGCGGCCGACACAGGCCATTGGTCAAAGATTAGCGAGGCACTTTGGTTGACGGCCCGGCATCTACCACGTAGAGGGCCGGCTATCGAGGCCGGCCGCGCTGGCATACTCCTCGATCATCTCTACAACGCTAACCGGCAGTGGAATGCCATTCTTCAGCCGGTCCCGGGATAGTTCCCACTCGATCTCGCCAGGCACGTAGATTCTGCCACCAAGCTCTGCCGGCTCATCGGAGTGCAACTGATCGATGAGCTCGTCCATCCGCGACTTGAACTCGCTCAGCGGCATGAGACCTTCGATTTCGATTGCGATGAACAGCTGGCTTGAGCCGTCCGCGCCGAGAAAGGAACCGAATCTTCCGCCGGACAACACTCCGGCGAGTACGTCGAGCATCACTGCCAAACCGTATCCCTTGTGGCCGCCAACCGGTAGAAGAGACCCTTCACGCGCGATAACCGGATCGTCCGTCGGAACGCCATCGGGGTCCAACGCCCAACCAAGCGGAATCTTCTCACCCTTGCTGATTGCAACATCCAGTTTACCGCCGGCCGCAACGCTGGTCGCCACGTCTAGAACCATCGGGAACTCTCGATTCGTTGGCACCGCGATAGCCAATGGATTGTTGCCCACCAGCTTCGTCGTTCCGCCGGTAGGCACCATGTTGATACCCGCGTTCGTTACGGTAACGCCGATCATGCCCTGCGCGGATGCCATCATCGAGTAGTATGCGGCCGCTCCGATGTGACGTCCGTTCCGCAACGATACGCTCGCGATACCGTGCTCTCGAGTGCGCTGTATCGCCAACTCCATCGCGCGATAACCGGAGACCTGGCCCATGCCGCCGTCGCCGTCAACCACGGCGCGGGGCCCCAAATCCCTTACGATTCGGATGTTTGGCTTGGCGACGAACTCTCCTTTGTCGATCAGGGCTAGGTAGGGATCGACACGGAGAACTCCATGCGAATGGACGCCCCTCAGATCGGCATCCACGGCCGTGTCAGCCGTGATGTTAGCGTCGGCGTCGGGCATGCCCTTCCATCGGAATATTCCTGAGACACAGTTGCGCAGCTTGGAAGCCTCGACGACTCTAAAGCTGTCTTCGGCCATCAATATCAACTCCTCAGATTAGATTGAACGAATAGCGGCGTCCCGGCCACCGGCGAGCGCGCTGCCTGCCGGCTCGTAATAGGGCTGACAAACAACGTACAGGGAATGGCCCGGTGCGTCCCAGAACAAAGAGATGCGACTTCCGGCTTACGATTCGTATCCGGCATCAACCACGCGATATCCTATTCAGGACGGCCGGCCAATCAGTATATTAGACTGAAACTGGCGCGCGTGCCCAGGAGGTGAAAGGAATATGCGTCCATCTGATCGCCTTTTCCGGTTGAGCTTGGAGCAGCGCCGGCCCGACGTGATCTCCGGCTCGGTCGAAAACCGCACTATCGACATCGTATGGCTGGACGGTCACCAGAGCAGCTTCGACTGGGAAGCGTTGCGATGGGCCTGCCCTTGCGCTATCTGCCGTGGCGAAGGTGGGCAGCCCGGCATGCTCCACACAGCGACAAACCTTCGCGCTCAACAGACGGAAATGGTCGATATGTTGCCGGTTGGCGACTATGCAATGAATCTTCGGTGGGCAGATGGACACGAGACCGGCATATACCCGTGGGAGTATCTCCGTACATTGTGCCCCTGCTCGGAATGCGAGCAGAAAAGACCGGCCGCTGAGGAGAGCCAATGAGCTGTCCGCGTTACCGGTCTCTACAAGTTAAGCGCGTCGGTCAACGCGGAGATCACCTCGGACATGCGCTCGGCATCGAAGCCACCTATCTGGGCGTAAGTCTTCGAGCCTCCACCCCTCAGACGTAACATAGAGCACACGTTTCTAACCGCTTGTCCGCAGTCAATTGATGCGTCGGACTCGCACATCAGCACGGCGGTCATGGCCGCGCCCCGGCAGCCAATGACTGCGATGTCGGCTCCTGCTTCGATCACAGCGCCGGCAACCTGCTTCGGCTTCATACCTTCCGGCAACTTAAGTTCGGCTACCGCAAGTCTAGATGGCTTGCCGCAAACGTCGACCGCCCGCGCTTGTTTGAGCCAGTCTTGGGCCTGGAAACGAAGTAGCTCGGCGCGGAGCTTCTGCGCCTCCTCTTGGCCGGCGCGGCTCGTCTGGAGGACGCGGTTTACGGCCGGACCTAAATCGGACTCCTGTACCCCCAAAGTGCCGACGAGCTCGCGAGTGACCCGGTGTCGATCCTGGTAGTCGAGGAGGGCGCGTCGTCCGCAGGCGAAGTGGAGCCGCGTATGACGACGAACCTTCTCCCAGGCCAGAATCTTTATCACTCCTACCTGGCCGGTGCGGCTGACGTGTGTTCCTCCGCAGGCCGAACGATCAAAACCTGAAATTTCGACCACTCGCACGCTTCGAATATCTTCAAACGAGGTTCGGGACCGGGTGCCGGCGTCGATTCCGTCTTCAGTGAACGTTACCGATACCGGCCGATCCTCCCAGACAATCTGATTGGCGCATAGTTCGAGTTTGGTGGCCCGATCGTATCCCATCGAGTCGATGGCCAGATCAATGGTCAATGACCGGTCGCTCAGATGGAAACCCTCTGTCGGCGCATCCAGTAGCTTCAACGCCGCTTGCGAGAGAATATGTTGTCCGGAGTGCTGCTGCATGTGGTCGAAACGACGAGCCCAATCTATGGAGCACTGTACCTGCTGGCTCACCTCAAGATTGGAAGCGCCCTTCACCAGATGCAGGATACGATCATTCTCTTGAAACACGTCGGTGACTGCATCGTGCCCAAGATATCCAACGTCGTGCGGCTGGCCCCCGGAAGTCGGGTAGAAGGCGGTGGCCGACAGCTCGATGATCGTGCCGTTCCGCACGTGCCTGAGGTCCACGATCCGGCTCGTAAAATCGGTTAGAAACGAGTCGGTGTAGTAAAGCCGCTCGGTCAAGATTTAAGGCGCTGGATCGCTGCGATGGGTCACTGACACACTCTCAAGGATGGAAGGTTGAGGTGTCTTGCCCGACGCCGGCATTGGAAGAAACGCTTGAGACGCCTTGCTCATCCCTGGAATCCAAGATTGTCGGCCGAGGAGTTGGCAGGTAAAGGCATAGATTGTGAATCAGCAGCTAAATGGCCGGTTACGGCGCGCCTTGCGGCGGCAAAAGCGAAGGCAGAACCAAGGCCACCACTATCGCGATACTGAACACGATCAGCGCTGTACGGTAAAGGGCTCTCTGCCGCTTCGAACTCATAGCGTTTCGATCTTAGCAGATAGGCGACCGGCGGTCTATCCACGCGTTGGTGCGTAACAGTTCAGATTTGGGTGTATGTCTCTCCTCCCTGCCCGTGAACTGGATAGGTCGAGTCGCCATTCGGGTCCTCAGTAGGCAGTCAAGCGGTGATTTCCAACCTGTCGATGCGAAATCCACGCGCTGCTCGACCTCATCCCCTCGCCTTGCGTAGTCTTCGACCTGGCCCCCTTCTCCTGGCCAGGAGAAGGGGGATCTTTGTTGTGGGGGACACCCCCACATCCCCCGGCATCCGCCTGAGGCGGATCGCCCTTGCAACCCTTTCCTGGCTTTCCCCGATCAGACGTCCTCGCCTGTGGTAGACCCTCATTGGTGCGCTATTACGCACATACGGAGCAGGTACCCCTAAATCTGAACACTTACGTTGGTGCCGGCGCATCAATGTATGACAATTTGCGCCACTGCAGGCCTCTCTTGGATTCCGGCCCCATATCGGGGTACGGGCTATGTAACTGTTCAGATTTGAGCGTAATCTGTCCTGCGCGTTTGTAAATTGTGATCGAACAAGGACCGTAGGTTGTGGCGGAACTGCCCATAGCGACTCAATGTGGCACGGGTGTGCCGGCCGCCGCTCCCCTGGATTCCCGCTTTCGCCGGAATCACCATGGCCTTGCGAAGGCCGCATAAGAGGATGAAAATGGGACGGCGCCGGGTGGTTTTGTCCATCGTCTGGTGGTCTCACCCCTCCCCACCCCTTCTGGATTCCGGCCTTCGCCGGAATGACGAATGGGGGGCCGGATTGACGAAGGGATGTCGCGAATGGCGAATGAGAGGCTGCCGCAGCGGTCTATCCCGGATCGGAGTCCGGGACATGCTTTCATAGCAATCGCTCATGCCGGCTGGTGCCGGCACACCAAGGTGTGAAAATTGGGTGCATTGGTTGATGGGAGACTTCCAGCGTCATTGCCACAACCCGCACCTCCCCTCTGGATTCCCGCCTTCGCGGGAATGACGAATTGAGGGGCCGGAATGACGAGATCGCGGAATGGAGGGGTTCAACGGCGCGCTCGAAAGCGGCGTAGGCGCATTTTCGTACGAATGACGAGTCGGGGGGCCGGATTGACGAAGGGATGTCGCGAATGGCGAATGAGAGGCTGCCGCAGCGGTCTATCCCGGATCGTAGTCCGGGACATGCTTTCATAGCAATCGCTCATGCCGGCTGGCGCCGGCACACCAAGGTGTGAAAAGCCGGAGTTGTGGTTTGGTACAGCGAATCGGCACGGCGGATTCTGCCACGCTGTACGACTGGGCACATGGGTGACACTTAGACCGAGCACATAGGTAACACTTTTGTAGGGGTATACACAACTCGTTTGGCGTGATCGTCCAAGAGCCCGATGATGAGTGGACCGAACTGGATGCTCCAATGCCGATCATCGCTGGGCCTCAGCCCTACTGGTTCACCCCTCAGCGCTTCACTCAGATAGATGGTCTCGCCTCTCCACTTGATCCCTCCATTGCCGCGTACCCTCCGTATCGTCACATCAGCCTCGTACTCAGGTGATCTCACCTCCGCCGGATAAGAACGCAGAGACGGTGCGTAGAGCAGTGCCGGTGGGCGTTGTCCCAGAGCCTCGTGTGGTCTGTGCTCATTATAGACCCGCCGGAACTCGTCGAACGCTCTCTGCTGAGTGCGTATGCTACTTCTGGGTGGAGTTGCCGTCTCAGCCTTGAGAGTGCGGTGCAATCGCTCCAGCCGGCCGTTCTGCTCAGGATGTGCCGGCTCTATACGCTCAGGTAATATGCCCAGCTTGATCCACCACACCGACAGCGAACTCAACCCACCGACTGCCACACTGGCAAAGGGCACACCGTTGTCAGAGCGCATCACCCTGGGCAGTCCGTACTCCCTGAATGCGCGCTCACACACTGCACGCACCTCAGAGCCTCTAGGTCTCTTCAGCCCTTGGCATACCAGCAAACAACGGCTAAAGCCGTCCTGGATAGTCAATGGGTCTATCCTGACCCCATCTTCCGTCCGAAACCAACCCTTGAAATCGATCGACCATACGTCGTTCGGCCTCTCAGCTGCTGCGAACGGCTCACTCCAAGGCGCAGTGTGCCTACGGCGCTTGCGTCGACCCACCAGCCCGGCACGGTCCAGTATCTGTCCTGCCGTGCTCGACGCCGGCCAATTCATCCAAGGCTCCACACGACCCAGCCAGGCAACCAGCTTCTTAGGACCCCAGGTTGGGTGCTCTCCTTTGGCCCTGATCAGCCTCTCTATCACTGGCTGTGGCGTGGAGTTGGGATGAGTGTGCGGTGCTCGACTTCGATCTCCCAATCCCCCCAATCCCCACAGCTTGAAGCGCTCCACCCGCTTATACCCTGTCTTGCGACTAATACTGAATTGACGACACAGCTCTGTGAAAGTGTCTTCTCCCCCTTTCCATCGTAGTATGAAACGGATTTGCTCTTGCTCTCGACTCGTATCTTTCCAGGGCAACATCTGGCCTCCAATGATCGGTTGTTCCGATCTTGTACCACTTTGTTACCCATGTGCTCGGTTTTTCTGTTACCTATGTGCCCAGTCTGTACCCGCCCCACCCCGACCCCAGCGGGGGACAAGCCCCCGCGCTACATTTTCTCATTCCGCCGTCGACCATCGGTCTACAATTCGGCAGGATTCGCCGGTGGAGAGCCGGCATCGAAGTTGATTGGAGGGCACATTTTCGAACTAATGACGAGAGTGGGGATCTATTATCGTACCAATGACACTCACGAGACCGGTCCCCCTAAGTCTGAACAGTTACCGGGGTATGCCTTTGATCGCCGGGATGACGAGATCGGGGAATAATGGGGAATTACGAGAGCGTGGATGGCGGGATTCGCCGGCCGGCTGTCCACGCGGTTCTGGCTGGGGACAAGCCCGCAGCCCTACATTTCTCTCTGTCGACTCTCGGCTGTCGTTGCTGGGGCGATGGTGGTTGGTGTTGCCCGTCTGCGCCGGGAATGACGGGATCCGTGTGCGTGACGGGAATCCGGCTCCTCGTGGATGGCAGGGTCGGGAAGTGGTGGGACGCTGGGCGGTTGCGTTTCGATACTCGAAGCAGGATAATCTTCAAGTCCGTCGCGACGGGTGTGTTCTGCACCGAAAGTGGATCGGACTGGACGGGAAATCAGAGAATGGAGGGTAGCTGTGAGAGCGGCCGTACTTTACGAACCGAAAACCAGAATCTCGGTTGAGAACGTCGATATTCAGAAGCCTAAGGACGGCGAAGTGCTGGTCCGGATGGCGGCTGCCGGCATCTGTCATAGCGACCTACACGTGGTTGATGGGTATGTGCCGGCGCCTTTTCCAGTAGTAATGGGACACGAAGGGGCGGGCATAGTAGAGGAGGTCGGCGGAGGTGTGACGACGGCGCAGGTCGGAGACCACGTGATACTGGTGTGGCGGCCGGCGTGCGGCACGTGCTACTTCTGCCAGAGAGGCCGGCCGGGTCTGTGTGAGTTTGGCACGAAGATGCGCTGGCGCGGCACACTCGCAGATGGAACCAGCCGGCTGAGCATTGGCGACAAAGTGATACACCATTTCGGCTGTGTTTCGACCTATGGAGAGTATTCGGTAGTGCCGCAGCAGGGTCTGGTAACAATCCGAAAAGACATACCCCTGGACGTGGCCGCCCTAGTAGGATGCGGAGTCATGACCGGTGTGGGCGCGGTGATAAACGGAGCGAAAGTGGAGCCGGGCGCCAGCGTACTCGTCGTGGGCTGTGGCGGAGTCGGACTAAACGTCATACAGGGGGCGGCACTGGCCGGTGCGGAGAGGATTATCGCTTCCGACGTCGTTCCGAGCAAACTGGAGATGGCGAGAGAGTTCGGGGCAACCCATACGCTTGACGCCAAAGAAGTCGCATCGACGCCGGAGGCGGTCAAGGAGTTGACAGAAGGACGAGGCGCCGACTATGCCTTCGAGGTTATCGGCAATCCCGTCACGCAACTCATCTGCTACGAATCAGTCCGCCGGGGCGGTGAGGCGATGCTGGTAGGGCTGGCTCCGACCGGCACTCAACTGTCGATACCGGCGAGCAACATGGTGCTGGAGGAAAAAAAGCTGACCTCGACCATGTACGGGACTTGCCAGCCGCACCTCGACGTACCGCGAATTCTCAACCTGTACATGGCCGGCAAGCTAAAGTTGGACGAGCTTATTTCGCGCCGAATCGATATTAGCGAAGTCAACGAGGCATTTGAATCGCTGACCCGGGGCGAAGTGGCGCGACAGGTCATCGCGTTCGGCTAGATCGGGATTCTGATGATGCGGCCGCCGTTTCCACGGGGCTGGAGATTCATCGGAGTGACACTTGCAATAGCGGCGAGTCACGGTTGAACGGACTGTACGCTGCTCCCGATCACATGTTTTGACATTGAACATCGACGATAGAAGCTCGACCGCTATCAGCTTCGACCGCCACCTGCGGCTGAATCAGTTGGGCCTCGACGTCGATCCACGACGGCGGTCTCAGCGGGCGTTCGTTTCGCATGCGCATACCGATCATTTGGCGTCACACCATTTCGCATATTGCTCGGTGGAGACCGAGGTTCTGGCTCGTCAACGCCAACGCAAGGGACATTTTCAAGCCATCCCCTGGGGTGAGTCCATAGAGATCGACGGGTATCGTATTCGTCTGACGCCGGCCGGACATATTTTGGGCGCGGCACAGCTAGTAGTCGAGCCAGTCGATGGAGGCCGGCTGACCTATACAGGCGATCTGAATCTACGCAAGCGAATCACCACCCCAGCGGCTGAAATAGTGGAGTGCGACACGCTAGTGATAGAGAGCACATTCGGTCATCCAAGATATCGATGGCCTTCTGATGACACGTCAGTCGGGATGTTGGTTGGGGCGGTGCAGCAGGCGATCAAGAGCGGCCGGCGGCCGGTAGTAGTGGGTTACGCGCTGGGCAAATCCCAGGAGCTGGCGGCGATACTGATCCGCTCAGGATTTCGCGTCGGTGCGGAGCCGTCAGTAAAGACATTCTGCGACACATATCGGGAGCTAGGGGTGGACGTAGGCGCGGTCGCCTCGGTGGATGAAGGAGATGAGGGCTTCGAAGTACTGGTGGTCTCTCCATCGTTCATGAGAGGCCGCCGGCGCAGCGGCCACCGAAGGGACTTCATAATTTGGGCGTCCGGCTGGGCAATCGATCAGAGCTTCAAGTATCGAATGGGGGCCGACGAAGCGATTCCGTTCAGCGACCATGCGGACTTCGACCAGCTAATGGAATACGTCGAGCTGGCAAAGCCCAGCAGGGTCTTGACCATGCATGGTACTAGCGAGTTTGCACGTCAGCTAAGGCGGCGAGGAATCGAGGCAGAACACCTAGGCCGGCACCAGATGAGTATGTTCGACTAGCATCCGTGGGGAGGAGGACACTTAGGACAAGATGAAGGGAGCGGAGGATCTGCCCGCCGAACTTCAACGAGCGGTTTGGGGGCACGCTATAGGCACTCGATTGGAGCCATCGCATCTAGCCGAGCTATGCCGCCAGATGCTGAAACGGGGACAGTCACCAGGAGCGATCAGCTCAAGCCTGAATAGGCTCGCGTACTATCGCCTACCTTGGTGGCGACGAATAATGCGCGTCATCTATTTGAAGGCCAGAGGATATTGAGAAGACTCGGATCACGCCTCACTATTCGACGTAAACACGATCGACAACCGGTTGGGGATAGGCCCAGACGAATTTCATCACGCCAGGTCCGCGGTTCAAAAAGCGATGATGCTGACCCTGCGGCACGAAGACGACATCGTATGGCCGCAGATCGAAGTACTCGCCGGCTATCTCACATACAGCCTCGCCCTCAATGATCGTGATGCTCTCGTCGCAGTCATGGTAGTGAAGCTTGATTCCCGCGCCGGGCTCGAACGCGCTGACGCCGGTGAACAGAATGGATGAGCCGGCTGCCTCGGTTACCATTGGTCGAGATAACGCGCCGGGAGCGCGCTGTATGCCTTCCACGTCTGAATGCCGGATCACTCCCATAGTCACACTCTCCAAATGAAATATTAGCGAGCCGGATTGTAACATGAGTAACAGTTCAGATTTGGGTGTGTTTCTCTCCTCCATGCCCGTGAACTGGAAAGGCCGAGTCGCCATTCGGGTCCTCAGCCGGCGGTCAAGGGATGATTTCCAACCTATCGATGCCCCAAATCCACGAGCCGCTCGACCTCATCCCCTCGCCTTGCGTAGTCTTCGACCTGGCCCCCTTCTCCTGGCCAGAGGTCGTCTCAAAAGTCCCTTGACTGGGTTCGCGCGAGGCAGGGCAGACTGATTCTAGCGTTTTGTGAAGCGAAAAAGGTGGAAATACGGCAGATAACACCGTCACGCGAGCGAAAACCAGCATCCAGAACTTGACGACCTTGGGGGCTTCAGACTTCTGAGACAGGCTCTGGCCAGGAGAAGGGGGAACTTAGTTGTGGGGGACACCCCCACATCCCCCGTCAAGGGCTTCGCCCTTGCAACCCTTTGCCGGCTTTCGCCGATGAGAGGTCCTGGCCGGTGGTAGGCCCTCATTGGCGCGATATTACGCCCATACGGAGCAGGTATCCCTAAATCTGAACACTTACTAACATGACAATCGCCATATTCTATAGAATGGGATAGGCGGGAGACGGCCCTTTCGCGTTTCTTTGAGCGCGAATTCGAGCTCGCAGATTTGGGACATAGCCAGGTGCTCCTTTACAGATCTGGGGAAATCCCGCTTGAAGTCATAAATCCTACAACCGCTTTCTGGAGCCGCGAGAAAATCAATGGAGCTTGACACAAGACTATACGACGTCACATTTGGGGTACGCATACGCGATTTCTTAGTTGGGATCGAATACCCTTGTACCAAGGCCGATCTGGTAGACGCCGTGCGGCGAGGCAATACTCCGAGCGACATTGTGTCCGCAGTGCTGCGAATGCCAGTTGGATCCTTCTCTTCAGAGCAAGAGGCTATCAGACAGATTCCGCGGCACAGTGTGCGGACCTGAGCCCCGAATGTTTGCCGATGAATCGCTCGAAAGCCGGCTAGCTGAGCTAAAGAGGCTGAGAGACATACCGTGGCTGAGCCGGTTCGACGCGGGAGATTTGGCCGAACTCGTTGCCGCCTACGAGGCGGCGGTAGCCGAGGGCGCGCGGACGGGAGAGGACAAGCCGGTCGACGAGCTGCTCGCAACTTGGGAACAGATCGCAAATTCCAGGCCGGAACCAGAGGCCCAGGACTAGTAGACGGATCACGGACTCCCTGCCGCTAAATCAACGGCGGGATGGGATTAAGAGTTGCTGGCCGGCAAATATGTTGTCCGGATTCTCAAGATCATTGGCTTGGAGGATTTCGCGAACCGAAACGCCATAGCGTTCCGCGATCAAACTCAGGGCCTCGCCCGATTCCACAGTATGTACGGTTCGCGTTGGGGTGGGTCCGGGCGTTTCGTCGGCGGAAGGTTCTATCGCGTCCCCAACCGCATCCAGGCGGAGCACGACCGTAGGGCCCGCGCCAGGCCCCGCACCGCCCGATCGCGATTCGCCGGACTCGCCACCGAGATCGCCAATGTCGCCGACGAATCCTAATACTGATTGCGCCACACCGCGGACCTGAAGAAACGCCATTGCGACCGTGACCTGTGCTATCAAGCCGCAGATCACCATGACCGTTCCTATCCCAAGGCAGCCGGCCACCGAGACGCAGCCCAAGGCAAACGGATCCCGCTTCCGCAGCGATTCACGTCCTTCGTTAATCTGCATCTACCACCTGAACAAGGGTTTTCGGAGCGGCGATATGCCCCACCGCATCAGTGAATAGTTTATGCTAGACAAATCACTTGCGTGACAACCCATCATAGGGCGAGAATCTGTGCACTCGGTAAATTGGTGGGGCAGTCACGCCGCAAAGTAAATGAACGTTAGCAATCAAATACACTCCCTAGCCCATATTTCACCGTAATAGGTATATAGTGGTGCAACTTGAAATCGCT
Organism: Chloroflexota bacterium; assembly: GCA_965220775.1. Classification (GTDB taxonomy): domain Bacteria; phylum Chloroflexota; class UBA6077; order FW602-bin22; family JBCLEL01. The sequence continues at coordinate 921,550 of OZ244845.1, read as the reverse complement.
GACGGCGCAATAGTGGCGAAGTCTTTGGTCCTCCCTCCACAACAACCGACTGCAAATCTAACCCGAAACGCCGTCCTCTCGCTCGATAACCGTGATCCAGCCCCCGCAGTAATCGCGATGAAGGCCGGGACTGGATTTGGAAAGACGACATTACTGCGCCAACTGTACACTCGCCGGACGGATGAATCGCGGTGCCTCTGGGTGACTCTACCCGACCAATCGATTTCATCCGATGTGCTGTTCGCGTATCTACAAACCGCTCTCGGTACGCTAAACGAACGCCTCTTTAGTAAATACACGGAGAATGGCGACCACATAGGGAACACCTGGACAACGATCGTTGCCAACATCCTACTCGATCAAAAATGCGGTCTGTGCCTAGATCTTGCCGGGTGCAGTTTGGATGGTGAAAGCAATAGGGTCTTGGACCGCCTATTAGCTTTGGCCACTGCCGATTCCCCCATTTACATCGCGGGCCGCCCCGCTTGGAAGTCAGCCCAATTGCAGGTGCGCGCAACGGCAGGCGACGCCTTGATCGTGCCTGTCGCAGACTTACTCTATTCGGCAGGCGAGGTCAGAGACTATTTGGCTCGATTCGATTCGCTGCTAGTGGACGAGGAATTGGTTGCAAATGTCTACGAAAACACTCTCGGTTGGCCGATGGCGGTCACACTGATCGCAGACAACTTGGCGCGGGCCGGAGTGTCACGGCTGTCCAGAGTGCGCCAGCAAGTACGGCGACAACTCACCGAATGGTTGGAAGAACATTTAACAAGTCTGTCAGCTCACACGGTCTCGACGATACGCTCGCTATTGATTATCGACGAGTTCGACGAGGAAATATTAGCCCGCGTTACGCTGTCACGGCGTGCGGCGCAAACACTCGATAGATTGCTGTTTTCTGATCTGCCAATTATCTACAAAGTGGGGACACAGAGTTGGAGCTTTCCTCCGATCGTGAGAGACGCGCTGGTGAAGAGTCTCGACGTGCGGAGACACGGTCGACGGTGGCGCGAGGCTCTTGCAGAGATGGCAAGAATCTATAGAGGCAGAGGTCGGTTGATCGACGCGGCCGACTCTTGGTTAGCGGCTGACGAAACGCTGCAGGCTGCGGAGGCACTGGCTAGTGTAGCCCGTGAAGCGCTATCCAAGCGTCGTCCCGACACGCTGGCCGCGGTCGCTGCACGGCTAAACGACGGGCTCATTGCCCGGGAGCCAATTCTAGGTGTGTACAGGGCAATCGCGTCCGGCGCGAACTTGATGCCGCAGCAAGACACCGCAGCTCACTACGAACGAGCGAGCAAACTGATTAACGAAGCGGGCCAGGCTGAGGATATCTCGGTCTTGGTTCCCCGCTGGGCTGACTACTTGACGGCGGCCGGCCAGATTCAGCCGGCGGACGAGGCCATCAGCCGCTTGTTGGTACGAGCGTCCAGTCATCCATACATTCGTGCTCGGCTGACACTCTCCCAGGCGCGCATCAATCTGCTGCAAGGCAAACTTGATGAAGCGTCAAAGGGGATCGACGAGGCACTATCGACGGGCAAAGCCCGGCTCGAGGTCAGCGAATCGGGTCGCGCCTCCGAATGGCGCATTCTGGGCTCGATATTGGGCGGTCACCCGGCCGACAGGAGTGTGACGGGCACGCCCGATTCGGTACAACGCCGATCTCCTTGGCTGGCCCCATTGGTTGACTGGTTGGGCGGCAACTGGCGCGCGTTCGAGGCCGCCCGATTGCCAACAGCGACGATCGAACCGGGCCTCGAACGGTCGGCTCTATGGCTCAAGTACGAGCAGAGCGGGCGGGCGGGGCACGCGATAGACGGACACGAGGCTCGACGAAACGCTCAGCGTCTGGAAAACGCCGGCGATCTTGTCACGGCGGCCTTGACTTGGGCAGCAATCTTCCGGGCCCGAGCGCGCGGACAACTGAACATGCGACCGTCGGTAAATCACTTGAACAGGCTGATCAAACTGATCGATATTCCTTTAGTAAAAGCCCTATGCCAGCTGTCGATGGCAGCGCACCATCTTGTCGAGAATGAGCAGGAGGAAGCGCGGAGTTCGATAAGAGATGCATCGTCAGACATAAAGGGCACAGATTGTCGAGCGCTCGCAGCAGCGACGGACACGTTGCACATGTCGGTCGGAGGGCCGGAGCCGGCACCTGGCGCGGTCGCAACGACGGTTAATTCGCTGTCGGGCCTTTTGTGGTCTCTCGGACCCATGACAGTCGTATCGCTTGGCCGGGCGGTGAAAAGCGACCTTGCAGCCAAGGACATCCGCCGATTACTCAGGCGTCAACCGGCACTGGCACGGCAATTTCGGAGGGTGCGCTCGCTTTCCACGTCGGACGAGAGTCAGAGACTGGACGCACTGATCGCAGATCAGAGTGGCGCTGAAGATAAAGGTCGACCGACACCAGGAGAGGAATCTGCACCGGTCTACATACGTACATTCGGCTCATTCTCGCTGGAGGTGAATGGCGTGGCGCTGAAACCATCAGATTGGCGAAGTGCGAAGACTAAGCAGATTCTGGCGCTTCTGCTGCTGCGCCGGGGCAGAGGTATACCACGCGACGAGCTTATCAATACGATTTGGCCCGGTACTCAGCGAGAGTCTGGTTTGAACAACCTAAAATTCTGTTGGTCGATCCTAAAGCGCCTCCTCGAACCAGGGTTGACGAATCGGGCCGAGTCTAGATTTCTGCGCCGCGGGCCGGCGGGCTACGAGCTGATAATGGATGATGGACTGAAAGTGGATGTCGACGTCTTCGGAGAACAGTTGGTGCGATGCCGATGGTCCGGCTCGCCGGATGACCTGCTCGGAGCTGTCAACTTGTACAGAGGTGACTTCCTTGCCGACCTGCCGGCCACTGACGATATCGAATCTAAGCGAGACCGCTACCGGGCCGAATATATTTCAGCGGTTATGAGAATAGTCAACTACTTCGGGGAACGGGGCCGGCTGGCCGAAGCGAAGTCGCTGGCAACCCAAGCTCAACGGGTACTTACAGGTCGTCCAGAACTAGAAGACATCGAAGATAGACTTGCGAGATGGGAGCAAGGCATTTGATGAGAGCAACGAGTCGATTCCAACTCATTCGATCGACCAGCGATGGTCTACTGTTCTCTAGCCCTGAGGCAACTGGTAATGAAAGCTGACGCACCGCTGCCACCAGAGCTGGCGCTCTCGATAGAGGTGGTCGACAGGCCGGGCACACTTCACGCCCTGACCAAGGTCATCTTAGATCACCAAGTAAACATCGGCCACATCGATATCATCGAGCGTCGAGAGGGACACATCGTGAACTACTTGGAGCTCCAAGACGTGCCCGACGACGAGTCGCTGATCGAAGACATCCTTAAGCTCGACGTAGTGAATTCCCTGAGCCTGCCAGAGCCCTTTTCCAAGATCTTTGGCAAGCGGCTGATAGTGATCGGTGGTGGCGCACAAGTTGGCCAGGTCGCCGTTGGCGCAATCAGCGAAGCGGATCGTCACAACATCCGCGGAGAGCGAATCTCGGTTGACACTATACCTCTGGTCGGTGAGGATGCGTTGGCGGCAGCGGTAAAAGCAGTGAGCAGGCTTGCCCGGGCACGAGCGGTCGTACTGGCCGGCGCCATTATGGGTGGCGAGGTCACAAAGGCGGTGCGTTACGTGCGTGAAAAAGACATCATCGTCATCTCCCTGAGCATGGCCGGCACAGTACCGGCGGCGGCCGACTTAGTGGTCAGCGACCCTGTACAGGCAGGCGTCATGGCGGTGATGGCTATAGCAGATACCGCGAAGTTCGACATCCGAAAGCAAGCGGGCCGGCGCTACTGAACGCCAGCGGCAGCTATTTATTCGTAGTTTGGCGGCTTGAAATCGCCCATGGGCGTTCGATTGTTGTACAATGACTTAGTAGTGATTGATAGGGCGTCACCGAGGGGCGCTTGATGCAAACCATCGAAGATACGCGAGGCATCTGTAAATTGTCACGAGAGGCGACCATACATCTCACTCACCTAGAGTCATGGTTGCTCGACGACATGATCAGGCACACTTGGAACGACGAGTCTAGGCCCGTCGGCAAGGGACTTCTACTGAAAGTCATCGCCTTGATCCGAGAGTTTGAGGAGCGGTCGCTAAGACCCCATCCCCCTGCGTCGTTGCCGATTGCCTTGAACGAAGACGAGTGCTGGGCTATCGACTACCACGTACGACGCAATCTGCGCGACACCGATGGCCGACCGGTAGGCAAGGAGCTTCTGCTTAAGAGTTTCGATGCACTGCTATCGATCTGCAACGCTACGATCACGGAATCTTTGGCGATAGCTGAGGAACCAATAGCCGATGAGGAAAGCCGGCAACGGAAGCTCCGCCGGCTGGCCGAGTTTCTGGAACAGACAGACGAGCCGGACATCATCGGGCAGTGACAGTCGGAATCTAGCCGCACGGCCCACCTAGTAGTTCGTAACCCAATATCCCAGCCGGGTAAGGCTATCGGATTCCCGGTCTGGCACGGGCCCTGGCGGCCATTTTCTCGCGTCCGCTTACCTCACCGAGCTTCTCTACGCGGACAGCGCATACCTTATATTCAGGAATCTTCGAGTCGGGATCGTAGGCGCTGTTGGTGAGGAAGTTTGCCGCCGATTTCTGCAGCTTGACAAAGGGTACGAATACCTCTCCCAGACTCATGTTATCGGTGAGACGGGCGACGGCTGTCAACTCGCCTCGGCGGGAACGAACCCGCACCGTTTCGCCATCTTCTATGCCAAATCGGCCGGCGTCGGCCGGGTTCATCGATACTTCGAGTTCCGGCGCCAATTGCAACAGGCCGTCGACGTGGGTGGTTATGGTGCCACCGTGCCAATGATAGAGAATCCTTCCGGTGTTCAAAATCAGCGAGTAACGCTTATCCGGCAACTCGTCCGCGCGTGGTCCCTGTTCGACTGAAACAAACAAGCCCTTCCCTCGAGGGAAGTCGTTCTCGTACATGAATCGAGTGCCGGGGTGGTCTGGCGCGGTGCAGGGCCATTGAATCCCGCCACCTTTGTCCAACCGTTCGTAGCGTATACCGGCAATGTTCGGCCACATCGATGCCATCTCATCGAAGATCTGGGACGGACTGGAGAAGCCGAACCCGATCGGGTCGCGGCCAAGCTTCCGCAAAGTGCGGCGCGCTATTTCGCAGGTTATCTGCCAATCGGGACGCGAGATTCCGGCCGGGGGGATTCCCGCCCTTACTCGCTGCACCCTGCGCTCACTATTCGTGAATGTACCGTCCTTCTCGGCGAAGCTGGCCGCCGGCAGAAACACGTCGGCTACGGCTGCCGTCTCGTTCATAAACAGATCTTGGACTACCAGGAATTCGAGTTTTTCGAACGTCTTCTCGGCGTGATGCAGATCGGGCTCACTCAGAAGAGGATTCTCTCCAACGACGTACATGGCGGTGATGTCGCCCTTGTCGACGGCACCCATCATCTCGGTGACGACCAGACCCGGTTCCTCCGGCATCGACACCCCCCAAGCTAGCGCAAACTTGCCGCGGACTTGGTCGCTTTCGGTCGACTGATAACCGGGGAAGCTGTTCGGAACGCAACCGGCGTCGCCGCAGCCCTGTACGTTATTTTGACCTCGCAGGGGAGACACACCACTGGCCGGTTTGCCCATCTGGCCGGCTAGCAGCGCGAGATTCAGGATCGACGTCGCGTTTGCGGTGCCATTGGTATGCTGTGTGACACCCATGCCCCAGATCAAGCAGGATCCACCGTGCGGTGGCAGGGCATAAATTCGGGCAGCCGCCTGCAGGTCCTCGACCGGGACGCCAGTGATCTGGCTGACGCGATCGGGTGTATAAGTCGCGACGGACCCTCTCCATTCTTCATAACCCTCGGTCCGGGTTTCCACGAACTCGCGGTCCCACAGACCTTGAGTAAGGATAATATTTGCCAGTCCGTTGAAGAGCGCGACGTCGGTACCGGGCAGTTGCCGGAGCCAGATATCAGCGTAATCACATAGATCGATTCGCCTGGGATTGACGACTATCAGCTTGGCACCGTTTTTTACCACGGCGCCGCGGAGACGGGCAGCCACAACCGGGTGATTCGACGTGGTATCGGACCCGACTACCATGAGGCAGCCGGCTTCCTCGTAGTCGATATACGAGTTGCTTGTTGCACCGCTGCCGAGCTGATTGAGCATGGCCTCGACCGAAGGAGCATGGCACAAACGGGTGCAGTGATCGACGTTATTCGACCCCATCACCGCTCGGATAAATTTCTGAATGACGTAACCCTCTTCGTTGGTGCCCTTGGCTGAAGCCAGCGCCGCGAATCGGCCGCGGTGCTCGGCGAACTTCTCCGCTACGAGATCAAGCGCCTCGTCCCAGCCGGCCTCTTCCCAATCGCCGTTGCGCTTGACAAGCGGTGTGGTGATGCGATCTTTGTGGTGTATATAGCCCGTACCGAAGCGACCTTTTACACAGAGCATGCCTTTGCTGGAGAGGTTCTTCGGCGCGTCGTCGGCCATGACGGAGATTCTGCCGTCGTTTCGGACTTTGAGATCTATTCCACATCCAACTCCGCAGTATGGACAGGTCGTGGCCACCTCTTTGACAACCGGTGCTGGAGCTTCTTTGACGCGCAAGGCCTGAGTAGGGCAGGCCGCCACACATTGACCGCATGAAGTACAGATCGAGGTATCCATGGGCGCGTCGCCGAATACCCCGATTTTCGTTTCGTGACCCCTTCCCAGCTGCGCAATCGCGCCAATGTGCTGTAACTCGCCACATCCGTCGGTGCATCGTCCACACATTATGCAACTATTGCGGTCGAGGACGAAGAACGACTTACTGTCGTCAACAGTGAAGCGAAGATGGGGCCGGTAATTCGAGACCTCTAAACCATGCCTTTGAGCGGCCTCACTCAGCTCAGCGAAGTTGGTTTGCCCATCGGCGTCAGGGGTGAGCATGCCAAGTGTGAGATCAAGTACGCCGCGGCGAACCGTGGTGACCTCTTCGCTATCGGTGCGGACAATCATGTCCTGCTGGACCGGCGTCGAGCAAGACGCCGGCGTGCCGCGCATCCCATCTACCTGCACCAGGCATGTTCTGCACGCGCCCAGCGCCGGCCGGTCCGGATCTTTGCAGAGCTGAGGAATATATATGCCGAGCCGCCGGATAGCGTCGAGAACCGTCGACTTCGGCGGTACCGTAACCTGTTTGCCGTCAATCGTTAGGGTTACGTCCATGGCCATCCAACTCCACTGCTACTCAACCGAACGGGCAGATGGGGAAACTGCTCCATCGCCAAAGTAACGAATTGCACTCTTGATCGGATTCGGCGCCATTTGACCTAGCGCGCACAGCGAGGCTTCGGCAACTATCTCATTCAGAGTGTCTAGCTCGAGTACAACATCGGCGCCTCGACCACCGTTCGAGCGTTCGAGCTTCTCCATCATGCGCACGGTTCCTTCTCGGCACGGCGTGCATTTGCCGCAACTCTCAATCTTGTTAAATTGGGTCAGCCTGCGAACAGCGTCATTTATGCTGTGACGGTCGTCTAGTACAATCAGACCTCCGGAACCGAGCAGGTATTCACCTCTCGGAACCATTGGTAGGTCCAGCGCATCGGCCGACATTATATATCCGGAAGGACCACCGGCAAGCACGGCTCCTAACTGCCGCCGTTCCGGCACCCCTCCGCCGATCTCATTCACGACGACGCTCACTTGCGTACCGATCTCGATCTCGACGAGTCCGGGGCGTTCCACGTTGCCGGAGAGACCGATCAGCTTGGTTCCGCGCGCTTCCTTCACGCCCAAACTACTGTACCATTCAGCGCCGTGGCGGAGAATCCCGACAATGTTGGCCAGAGTCTCCGCATTGTTAATTACGGTCGGCTTGCCCCACAGGCCGGATTCGGTCGGGAATGGCGGGCGGACCCTTGGCATCGCCCGGTACCCCTCGATGCTTTCGAGAAGGGCGGTTTCTTCACCCAGAACATACCCACCGGCGCCGTGACGCACCTCGTATTCCACGTCTACGCCTGAACCAAGCACGTTCTTGCCGATCAGACCACGCGAGTCGGCTTGCCGGAGAGCCAGCTCGAGGCGCTGCTGCGCCAGCCGAGCTTCGCCATTCACGTAGAATATCACCCGGCTTGCACCAATCGCGTAGGCGGCTATGACGGCTCCTTCGATAAGACGGTGCGGGTCACCCTCCATCAAGTGACGGTCTTTGTATATACCCGGCTCGCCCTCCTCTGCATTCACGACCAAGTATTTAGGCCGGCCGGTCGAGCCACGAGCGCCAGTCCACTTGATGCCGGCGGGGAAGTAGGCTCCACCGCGACCGAGCAGGCCGGCTTGCTTCACTTCTTCGATTACCTCGTCCGGGCTGAGCTCGTCGACCGCGCGGGCAAGCGCCGCATAACCTCCACCGACCAGATATTCATCGATATCGGACGGATCGAGCATCCCGAAATTCGCGGAGAGGACCCGGCGCTGACGACTAAAGAAAGGATGGGATTCGTAGCTAACCGCGTCAGCTACAATCTCGTCCGACCATACAACGGCCTCATAGCCGGCAAACTCGTCCTTTTGCACGGCATCCACCAGAGCCCTGGCCCCGTCGGGTTTCACCCCGACGATCGTAACTGCAGGGCGGCCGGCTCGTACTACAGTCACGAGAGTCGCGCCGTAGCACATTCCGTTGCAGCCGGCCTCAACAACTTCCGCGGAAATCTCGGCGCCATCGACGGACTGCCTCAGCGCTTCGACGACCTCGCTAGCGCCGACCGAAATTGCGCAACTCCCTGCACCGACGAGCAGCCGCAAATCGGCACCGGCGGACTGACGACGCGAATCGGCCGCCTTTACGAGGCCGGCCAACTGTTCCCGGGGCCGGCCGGTCGATTGAAGCCGCATTTCGTGTGTCCCGTCCGGCTGGGGTGCCGGCGGGTGGTACTGCGCAGGCGTCGACACGAGCCGGCCGACGAGCTCGAGATTGGCACGGCCGTATGGTTGATGGTCGATCTCGACCGAAGGCCCAATTGGGCAGTTAAAGAGGCAGGTGGCCTCCTCCAACGTGATGCCGCGGTCTGGCGTCGTCTGCCCAGCAATGATTCCAAACTCGCGCTCGGCGTCAGCCAGAAGGCCGGCGGCGCCTCGGGCAACGCAGGCCATCCCCGTGCAAACGCGGACGACCCGACGGCCCGGCTCATCGAGTCGGAACTCGGGGTAGTGGCTGGCGACGCCATAGACTTCGCTCTTGGGCGTACGGGTGTGCGCCGAGACGATCTCCAGCGCCGAAAGAGGCAGATAGCGAAGCTCGGCCTGAGTCCGCTCCAACGCCGGCAGGAGTGAGGAGCGGTTGCGCGGCAAGTCTGAAAGAAGCGTCTTCAACTGTTTAGGGTTCGATTCCATAGACGGAGGGCATGGGCGCTTACTACGGGCCAACAACTCTAGGCAATAGGGACGGCAAGACCTTGATTTTAACACCCGTGTCCGTACAGGTGAACGTTATAGACCAATCGGCGTCTTCAGTGCGAGGGCCGGCCGCGGTCCTTGAAAATGAGTCCCTACATAGGGAGTCCGCAACCGAGCCGCCGGACGTGGGTAGTGCTACGCTCGGATCACGACTGTGTTCGCGCCCAAGTCGCCAATTCGCTGGTTTTTTTCAGTCGACCAGACAAATATCGCCCCCAAAAGATAGAACACGGGCAGAAAGTCAATAATTCGCAGGACGTTTCGGATGATCGACGAGGTCCAATCAACAAGTGTGCCATCGACCATGACCACTCGCAAGCCGAGCAGCCGCTTGCCGATGGTGGCACCGGTCGTAGCCTCCAAGGCGGCATAGTAAACGATGGAGATCAAGAAGGAGGCAATATTACGCGTTCCAAGAAGTTCGACCGATTCCGGCATAGGGTCTTGCTGGATGAAAAATATCCCCGAAATCACTCCAAACAGAATCCCGATAATGATCACATCCACTATTGTGGCCACAAGACGCCGGCCGACGCCCACGTACTCCACCGTACAACCCCTCCTAGTTACTCAACTGGTTTCTGAAATGAGCTCTGGCCCAGTTGTCGCGAGCTTCTGTCATTATAAGAGAAATTCCGGTCATCGCCGGCGCGGCGTACGCTTTGGCGGCACTCGGAGAGGGTCGGGTGGCGTCTGATCACCAGGGTGATCGGCACTCAATTGAAAGGTTTGGGTCAGCGATATTTGGTCGCAGAGCGGCGGGGCTCTTGGAGGCGCCGGAGAACTTCCACGGCAAGGGGACGGGTTAACTCCGGAGTCTTTACTTGGCTCATTTCACTCAACGAATTGAGCAAAATTACTCAATTCGACATGCAAAACTCAAGGAGGAAGCGCCGGCGTCGGGCCGGTGAGCATCAACGCCGCGCGCCGGCTGCACAGCCGGCGGCCAAAAATCATCGTGCCGGCGGGCGATCGAACTGCCGGCGGACTTGGCCGGAGCCGACGAACTGGCTCAGGAGCCGGTAGTTCCCCCGCTCGTAGCGGACCCTGCCGGCGACGATTGCCGGATGTACGCCCAGAGTTGATGCGAAATTAATCACGGCCATTGGTGTCGGATTCTGCCTGGCCGGGCTTGCCTCCCAGGCATCCAGGGGTACCAGGGCGTTCTCGGCCCATTCATCGGCTTCTGTCTCCCTGATGTCTTCTTGTGCTCCCGATCGGTTGCGCAAGGTAAAGTCGTCTGCAAACCACTCTTTGCTTTCTTTGCCGAGGTGCCGGCCGACATGTGCCAACTCGTGAAGTAGAGTGAACCAGAAGTTATCGATTCGGTCGTATCGCAGCGTCAGGCCGATTACGGGCCGGCCATCGCCCAACAAAAGGGCTGCCCCATCCAAGTGGGTCCTGGGCAGGTGGCTTAGAACCTGGAGGGCGATACCGCATTCGGACAAGAACTCCTGAGCTTTCCTTGGCCCATCTTCGCCGCGGCTCAGCCGGGCAACCTGATGAAGAAAATCAGGCGTGACCACACCCGGTTGGTAGTCGGTCTGAGACTGGGCGGCTCTGGCTTCGGCCATCAATTGCCAGCACCAAGCTTTCAGTGCATAAGGATCGGTATTAGCATTGATTCGACGGTGATCGTTTTTGCGATATACAGGAGCAGCAGCAAGTTCCCGACATCCCGCCCGCTTGATCAGGCCTCGGATCAACTCCTCCGCTCGATCTGCCAGATCCGGGGCATCGGGAATCCACCCACGCTTCGCCATGGTCTTGAGGGGAAACTTGCGTGAATCGATGTCGTCGAACGTGGAGTCGAAGGCTGCGCCGGGCTCCTGGAGGAGGATATCGGCCGGTATCCCCAAATGCCGATGGAGCGCCCGGGCCATCGACATCGTGATAGGACGCTTGCCGGAGAGAACTTCCGATACCTTGGCGCGGCCTCCGATGTAGGGTATAAGGTCTCGCTGTTTCAGCCCATGCTGGTCCATGTGGAACTCGATCGCCGCTAAGGCGCTGGGAACCTCGATAGGGTGGTGTTTGGCCTCGTAGAGTTCGACCAAACTAGTGAGGATATCGAGTTCGTCACCCTCGGGAGTGCCGATCTCTGCATGGAATATTTCATGAATCCTGGCAAGCGCAAGCTCGTAGTCATCCTCCGTGCGGATGGGTCTCACGTTCACCATTTCTACACCTCCTGAACATCTATGCGGTCATACCCCGCGTGCGTGCCTACGAAGCGGATGTAAACGATCCCACGTTCGTAATTGATCTCCACCACCAGTCGATAATCATTGCCCTTCACTCTGAATACTGCGCGGTTGTTGCCGACGAGGCTGACCTTCGGGAATTGCTCCTTTATTCTCATCGGTGTATCCCAATCGTCTTTTCGGACTCGCTCGTGCCAGCTTTCAAGCGGCTGCTTAGCGTCCGGGTGACGCTCCCAGAACTCCCTGAGGGCGCGCTTTGCGATTATCCGCACGATTAGTTTACGATGATCCCTATTACACTCATTATAGATTGCTCCCATAATCTATACAAGTGGTCGTTACCATATGAGAGCAGGGGTAATTCCAATGAATCGGGGATCTATCGCCTTACGAGACGCCGGACGATATTTTGGAATTAGTTCTCATCCTCGGGCTGCGCCTCTTGTTGTGCGAGCTGGCTGGCGGTCTTGCGGCAGGTCGCAGTCCGCAGGACCGCGTCGCGCGCGGAGTTGACAAGACTTGCCCAGCGCCCCCAATTGGGGGTTCCCCTATTTTCGTTGGCGATCTTGCGGGCGACTTTGTGAAGCTCGGACACGGCTCGATTTGCCACGAGCGCGAGCTCGACCGCGCCGGCCGCGTCCGCCCGGTTTCCGGCCTCTCTAATGATAGCGTCGATCTCAGGCTTGATCTTGTAAGGATTGCTGCTCACTTAGGTTCTCCTGTCGGTTTCGGGCTTTTACGCCAAATCATTTTTGACCGGCCTCGCCGTCTCGCTCTATACTCGAATTGTCACAGTCTATGAGCATAGCAAAAGGCCAACCTCAATCTCTCCTCACTGAACAGTTGTTCATCCGCAATTTTTCCATAATCGCGCACATAGACCACGGAAAAACGACTCTTAGCGACCGCCTTCTCGAGCTGACCAACACTATTGCCCGCCGGCAGATGACCGAGCTCGTGCTTGACTCGATGGAGCTGGAGAGAGAGAAGGGAATAACCATCAAGGCGCGGGCGGTCCGCCTCCAGTACCCGGCCCTGGATGGAAATACCTACCAACTCAATCTGATCGACACTCCAGGACACGTGGACTTCGCCTACGAGGTGAGCCGCAGCCTGGCAGCTTGCGAGGGGGCGATACTGGTGGTGGATGCCACCCAGGGAATTCAGGCACAGACGTTGGCGAATGTCTACTTGGCGCTCGAACACGATCTAGTCATAATCCCAGTCATCAACAAGATCGACCTGCCCAACGCTCAGACTGCGGCCGTTGCCAAGCACATCGAGGAGGTCATCGGCATTCCTCAATCTGAGACTCTACAGATCTCAGCCAAGGAGGGCACCGGCGTCGTCGAGCTACTCGAGGCGATTGTCCAACGCGTTCCAGCGCCAATGGGTCAGGTGGAGCAGCCGTTGCGCGCGCTGGTCTTCGATTCCCATTATGACTCGTATAAGGGAGTAGTTACCTACGTGCGAGTCGTAGACGGGAGCGCCCATCGACGTGCCAATCTGATGATCATGGCAACGGGCAAGACGACGGAGGCGCTTGAGATTGGCTGTTTTACTCCCATCATGACCCCGGTGGAAACTCTTCGAACCGGCGAAGTAGGTTACGTAGCGACAGGTCTAAAGAACGTGGCCGACAGCCAAGTGGGGGATACGATTACCGACAAAGGCACGCCGGCAGAAAGTCCATTGGTGGGCTATCAGCCGGCCAAGCCGATGGTGTTCGCCGGCCTCTACCCGATCGAGAGCAACGACTATCAGGCGCTGCGGGAAGCGCTCGGAAAGCTGGGTTTGAATGACGCTTCGCTCCAATTCGAGCCGGAATCGTCTAACGCCCTTGGATTCGGATTCCGCTGCGGATTTCTTGGCTTGCTGCACATGGAGATCGTGAGAGAGCGGCTGGAGCGCGAGTTCGGGCTCAATCTACTAATAACCGCACCAAGCGTGGAATATCGAGTGACGCTCAAGTCGGGACAAGTGCTCTCAGTGGACAATCCTTCCCAACTTCCTCCAGCGGGCGATCGAGTAGAGATCGCCGAACCTTGGATGGAACTTAGCATCATTGCTCCGAGCAAGTATATCGGCGTGATGATGGAAATGGTGATATCGCGGCGCGGGCAAAGCGGCGACATAGAGTACATCGACGACTCTCGGGTGCTGATGAAATTCTCGGTGCCGCTTAGCGAGATTCTGGTAGAGTTCTACGATCAACTGAAATCCAATACGCACGGCTATGCTTCGATGGACTATACTTTCGACGACCACAGGGTCTCTGATTTGGTCCAGCTAGAGATATTGGTTCAGGGACAATCTATCGACGCACTATCGATGATTCTCCATAGGGATAGGTCGTACATACGAGGCAAGGAGCTAGTTCAAAAGCTACGCCGGCTTATCCCTCGGCAGCTATTTGACGTTGCCGTTCAAGCCGCGATTGGCAGCCGGGTAATAGCACGGGAGACCGTGCCGGCCACACGCAAGAATGTGCTGGCAAAATGCTATGGCGGCGACGTTACGCGCAAACGTAAGCTGCTCGAGAGACAGGCGGAGGGGAAAAAGAGGTTAAAGCGGGTTGGCAATGTCGAGATACCTCAAGAAGCTTTCCTGGCCGTTCTCAAACTTGATGAGTAAGGCGTTCTACCGTCAGTCGAACGCTTCGGAAAATAGAACAGATACCCCTGAAGAGCCGGCGGATCTGTCGGTCATCTACGGTCAAAGCACGGCAGTCACCACGCCTACTCGGATGGACGGCTCGGAGGAGATGTCCAGACGTCGACCGCTGATCCTATGCGAGAACTTAGTAAAGATCTACAAAGTCGCGGATCTTGAGGTCGTAGCGCTACAGGGCTTGGACTTGACGATCTATCCAAGTGAGATGATCGGGATAATCGGCAACAGCGGTTCGGGCAAAACGACATTGCTAAACATCCTAGGCGGGCTGGATCGGCCATCGGCCGGAAGAGTCTTAGTCAGTGGAGTAGACCTGTTGAAGTTGAGCGACCAACAGCTCGTTGGGTACAAACGTAACGTGGTGGGGTTCGTTTGGCAGCAGACGGCCCGCAACTTGATCCCCTATCTGACAGCGATAGAGAACGTCGAACTGCCAATGATTATTGCGGGCCGCTTTGGCAAGAACGAGCGGGCTTGGGCGCGCGAATTGATGGTAGCAGTTGGGCTTGACGAGAGGAGGACCCACAAGCTGAGTCAGCTTTCGGGCGGTGAGCAGCAACGCGTCTCGATTGCTATCGCGCTGGCCAACCGCCCGCCTCTGCTCTTGGCCGACGAACCGACCGGCTCAGTCGACACTGAAACGGCAGTGAAGATATTCGAGATCTTCCGCGAGCTTTGTCGGAACTACGGAACCACGGTGCTGATCGTGACACACGACCCAAAGGTGATGTTTCAAGTGGACCGGGTGATGGCTATTCGGGACGGCAAGACCAGCTCGGAGATCGTGCGCAGAGTCGCAACAGATTTGGACGAGTATACAGACTCACAGATCGTGACTGGCGAAACCCACGACGAGTACGTCGTACTCGACTCTGCCGGCCGGATGCAACTGCCGAGGCAAGCAATGGAAGAACTGGGCATATCCAACAAGGTCGAGCTCGAGCGTCGTGACGACGAGATCATCATCAGGGCGGCCCCGAACGAATAGATAAATGAGCGGAGACAGCTGTCTGTGAGCGAGAGCCTCCCCATATTACGGGTTCGGAGTGTCGCCCATTCGTACCAGACTGGTGGCGGGCGGATCCAGGCTCTCGAAAGTATCGACTTAGACGTGTATGCCGGCCAGTTGGTCGGTCTGATGGGACGTTCCGGATCGGGCAAGACTACGTTGTTGAACATCGTTGGCGGTCTGGATAAGCCCGACGCCGGAGGAGTATGGCTCGCGGGGGAAAAGCTGACCGAGAAAAGTGAACGCGATCTAACTCTAACCAGGCGGCATCAGATCGGCTTCGTGTTTCAGTCGTTTGCCCTTCTGCCGATCCTGTCCGCGAGGGAGAATGTGGAGCTCCCGATGCATATCGCCGGCATGCGCCGGTCGGAGCGTCTGAAGAGATCAGAACAGCTGCTTTCATTGGTCGGACTCGGCAAACGGATGAATCACAGGCCCTTTGAGCTGTCAGGTGGCGAACAGCAACGAGTCGGCATCGCCCGCGCGCTGGCAAACCGCCCTCCCCTAGTTTTGGCCGACGAACCAACCGGCGAGCTCGACAGTATCACCGGCCTACGGATTCTGCGGTTGTTTCGCTACATCGCAACCCAAGAGAGCATCGCCTTGGTGGTAGCAACACACGATGCCACAATTACAGAGGTCGCGGACGTGACCTATCGGATCAGCGACGGTCGAATCGAAACCCAAGAAACGCAGGATGCGCTGGAAGAAGGGAAGGTCACGGACACGTAAATGAAGGTCGTGATATTCGGCTGCGGGCGACTTGGATCAACCCTTGCCCATATGCTCGACGATGAGGGGCACGAAGTCACGGTGCTCGATCCCGACGCCGAGAAGTTCGAGCGCCTACGCCAATCGTTCGGCGGGCGCAAGTTGACGGGCATCGGAATCAATGAAGACTTCTTACGTCGGGCCGGATTGCAAGAAGCTGGCGCTTTCCTCGCCCTGAGCGGCGACGACCGGGCCGGCGGCGATAACACCAATGTTATGGCCAGCCAGATCGCCAAGCACATCTTCAAAGTTCCGGTCGTCATCAGCCAGATCAAGGATCCGTTGCGCAAGGACACCTACGATACTTTGGGGATCGACACGTTCTGTCCTACTACGTTGGGCAGCGAGTTGATGATGGAGGCCATTGGCGACGAGGTGTAGCTGACTACTCCACCGTCACCAAGTCGCGTATGGCGTCGAACTGACCCCGGTTGATGATCTTCAGATCTGACAACTGCTGTAAGTTAACGAATTCGCCCCGCGACTCGCGATGTTGGAGAATTAGCTTCGCGGTGACAGGCCCAATCGAAGGCAGATCCTCTAACTCTGCTCGGCTAGCAAGGTTCAGGTTGAGTCGGCCGGACAGCTGAACCGCTGAGTCGCGCCTAGCCGGAACAATAATTGACTCTTCATCTACCACCCTGCGCGCCAGATCGAGCCGGCTGAGGTCGGTTTTGGCAGTCATCCCGCCGGCCCTCTCGATGGCATCGGAAACGCGGGCGCCGACGGGCAAGACGTACACGCCGGGCTTTGGAACTTCTCCGGCTACATGAACCCGGAATTGACGAGCATAGCTGGTAGCCTCATCCGGTTCGATAATGACGAGTTCGCCCGCCGGCGGTCGCTTAGCGAGATAGTAGAAGAAGGCCAGGGCCGCGATGAGGAGCAACAACAGGAACAGGCTGTCCTTGCGCGCATCGAGCCATCGAATCAAAGATTCCCTCCGGAATGAAAAATCGCCGGGCGATCGCCCGGCGAGCATTTGGTCGAGCGCCTGAAGCGCGCTAGCTGATGTGGGCCAGCAACTTCCGCTCGAGGTTCTCCTTGGGCATATATCCCACCAGCCGTTCGACTGGCTGCCCACCCTTGAACAAGATGAGCGTGGGAATGCTCATCACGCCAAACTGCTGGGCGACGACCTGATTCACGTCAACGTCCATCTTCGCTATCTTGAGATTATCACCCTGCTCAGATGCGATTTCCTCTAGAACCGGTGCGATCATCTTGCAAGGCGCGCACCATTCAGCCCAAAAATCTACTAACACCGGGCTTTCAGAATTGACCACTTCCTGCTCGAACGTGCCATCGGTCACGTGTACTGGCTCACTCACTGCTTTCTCCCTTTTGCTACTCGTTCTCGCATGTGCTATTCAAAATCATACGAGGCAATCTTGGCACGAAATACTCTGCGCGCCAATATTATTGTAGAAGGGATGCGACGCTATGCCAAACTTAGCAAAAATCTCGGTCAATCCTCTGAAATGCACCGGAAACTAGCGATCACCAAGTGACCTCGGACATTCGGCACCGTGACCGGCCGATCCCTTGATATAATCCAGCCTCGTGTCCATACAACAGTCAGTGTTCTCAAAACCAAAGCCCCGCCTTCCTTTGATCGGCCGGCTGAGCAATAGCGTGCAAGTCCGGATCATAGGGGCGATCATCGTTGCCATTTCATTCTTGATAGTGACCGCCTGTTCGAACGCTCCTGAGGAGCAGTCTGTTTCTCCGACTGAGACCGTCGTCGTGCCGCCTACTCCCACTCACACGCTTACGCCGCCGCCCACACAAACTCTAGTGCCGACGGCCACGCCCACCCAAGTTCCAACCAGTACCCCGGTAGTTCTGGCCCTCGAATCGTCGTTCGATTTCCAACCATTGGCGGTGATGATAGATAACCATCCCGACGCGCAACCACAGTCCGGCATGAGTGATGCAGACATCATCTATGAGGCGACAGTCGAATTTGGCATTACTAGATTCATGGCGATCTTCGCGAACAAGCATCCGGAGGTAATTGGCCCCGTCCGGTCAGCCCGGCACTACTTTGTCGACTGGGCTAGCGAATATGACAGCATCTTCGCCATCGCTGGCGCCAGCCCGCAAGGACACGACGAGCTCGAAAAGACTGGTATCACGAACATTGACCTTACCTATGGTGAAGGTGTTTTTTGGCGGGTGACGGAACGCCCGGCGCCACACAATCTATACACCAGCGATCCGGGCCTCCGCGAATGGCACGGGCCGAACGAGCCCGGTCAATTGAGTGAGTTCAAGTACAAGCCGGATATGCCGGCCGATTCCGCTGAAATCGTCGCGACGATAGTGGTCACCTATCCCGATGGATACAAGGTTGAGTACCACTACGACGACACCTCGAACGAGTACGCTCGCGTCATGTCCGGGGCAGCCCATGAAGATCTGGTTAGCGGTGAGCAGTATCACGCCAAGAACGTGATCGTGCAGTTCATGGCGACTCGGCCGATACCGGGCGACGACGCCGGCAGGATAGACATGGACTTGATCGGCACGGGGGATGCCATTGTCTTTCAGGATGGTATCCGTATCGACGGTAGCTGGCGAAAAACGGGTGCGACGCGGTCCACCGCGTTTCTCGACGAGGCGGGCGAGAGGATTAAACTGAATGCCGGCCAGACATGGATTCAGATAGTGCCGGTTGAAGGCTCTGTGGAGTCAAACTAGCGTCTCCACAGGTTTGGGAAAACTGCCGAACCGAACGCAAGGGCCCGCCGGCCAAGAACCCTGCTTAGAGCGCGATCAAACTGCCTTTATATATGCGGTCGAAGAATCTATCCCAGCAATCTCTATCGACCGACGTTGAGCGGATGTCTTGCTCCAACTTTTGCATAGAGTGGGGCGTAATGAGCGTGGTTGGCAGGCTACGGTCCTGCCTTTTCTCCAAGACATTGTCCAGATAGCTGGTCTCGTAGGCGTATGATGGGGAAACTCCACTAAGCACCAGGAACTCAGAGTACAACATATGGTAGTACATGTCTTGGCTGACCCGGTTGGCGATGCGATACCCTTCGTCGCCCTGGCGGGCGATCTCTCCCAACTCGGAGACTGACGCCAATTCGACCTGAGTTACATAGGCGTGGAGCGCAAAGTCGCGCCAAGGTAAAATATAGTACGATATCAGCGGACTGTACTCGCGGAGTCTCGCGTTCATGAACTGAGACAGGCGTTGAGTTCGCTGACGGCTGGCGTTCAGTATCAGCCATCCCTCGCCCTGGCGGACGTGCGACTCAATTGCGTCAAAATACGCATGTAGCCGGTTCAACAGATCCCGGTCTTGTGTAGATTGACCGCCGATCATGTGGAGATCAGTCCCGTGCGATCGGTCCAGGAGCGCGGGGAGGCGCAGTGGTTTGGGAAGCAGCCGACTTGCCTAACCGGCGAAGGTATGCCATGGGAGGCGCGAACATCTTCTAACCCCGCGTTGCGAGACCGCTGGCTTTGGACGTTGGTCTGGCAATGCTGCATCAAGATCGACACGGGGAAATTTTAGCACGCAGACACTGACGATTGGTGGTGACGGCACTATGGAACACAGTACCTTATCGGTTTCTGGCGATGTTCGATGTGAAGTGTGCAACCTAAACGTGGACGAAGGCGACAACTTCTGTCGCTACTGTGGACATTCACTTCGGCGGACAGATCGCACTTCACTGACGGTCGCGCCTCAAAATACGGTCCAACATTTTTGGGCAACTGGCCAGATCCAACTTCGCCGAGGTATCGCGGTCGTGGCGATTGGCGCTCTTATTGGAGCGCTGGCTCGAAGCGCGACTGGACGATCATTAGTATCAGGGGTGATCGGCACGTCGTTGAAGAGTTTGGTGCCGCGCCTGACATGGCGGCGAGCAAGCTCATCCCGCGTGAAAGCGTCCGAAGAAACGATTGTCATTCGCCGGACTGGGATCGTCACAGAGGAATAGCCGTTTGAATGCACCGTTCCGTCGGTCGAGCCAACCACCACGCCATTAATTTGCAATCATTTCCATACTCGAGCCACTCGCTCGCTCTCATCAGCCATGCCCGTTTTTCCGCCTCCAAGTGCCCAGTTCGCCTGTTTGGGGAGTTCTGTTGGAGCCACCCTGCCGTTTGGACAGACCACCACCCGCGGTAACTGGTAGACGGACTAAGGAGTATGTAAAGCAGGTCCAAGAAGTGGGGAAGTTACTGTTTGTTCGTCT
The DNA here is from genome assembly GCA_965220775.1 of Chloroflexota bacterium. Taxonomy (GTDB): domain Bacteria; phylum Chloroflexota; class UBA6077; order FW602-bin22; family JBCLEL01. Next base: position 901,202 of record OZ244845.1, on the reverse strand, counting down.
GGACCTCATATCCGCCGGCTGGGACGGTCAAAGTACCCTCACGGTATTCGCTTCCGCCGTAGTTAACGATCACCCTGGTGCCATCTTCGTAGGTAGTCGAGAAGACTCGCGGAGCCAACTGTTGATGATCGATTATGAACTGTCCCCAAGTGTGACCCAGCCGGTCTCGCGCCAATAGGTACGCGGCAACAACGTCATCCAGCCAAACGTCATACTCGGAGCTGGAGAGATCATTGTAGATCGTCGGCCCCAATTGCCAAGGCGACTCATAAGTCAACTCGAAGGTTGGAAGGGCGCCATATTCCAACTGGCGAAGAACATCCGGCGGAGTATTAGCCATTAGATTTTGCGGCGTTCCGCTGTAAGTGACCAACCCATGGATGACTATTGGCAAGAATGGCACAGTCTCTTCAAAAAACTCATAGTCCAATCGATCCAACGGTACCTGGGCGAGGTGATCAACCGAACCCAAGGTGTAATCGTTCGAACCGACCACACCGACCCAACCGGTCTGCTCCTTGATGTAACCAAGCGTGTCGCGCCAAAAGTCGACAAACTCAAGCCGGCTCTGCGGATTCTGGCGATTGTAGTCGGCCATTGCCGTGGTGCCGACGCCTTGCACAAGCACGCCGGCCACTCCAACCTCGGCCAATTGTGGAACCACGGGCTCGATATGGCGGAGGCGAGCGAGCACGGAGTTAAGTAGGAAGATAGGTTCGAACTCACTGATCATCGGGAGGCGATTCAAGGCTCTAATGGCGTCGTTTCTCACCAGCAGTCCGCCGGTATGGTCCTGGGCCCAGAGATACTGGTCCTCCAAGACCAACAAATGGCCTTTGGAGGCGCTGTATTCAGCCAACCTGCGGAGACCGTCCCAGCCGCCGAGCCGGCCGTCGGGCGGCAATCGATCGGGCCAACGTCCTCCGTAACCTCCGTCTTCCCAGCCGACAAGAGTGACTACTATCTGCTCAACTCCTCGTCGCTCCAAGGCCTCCAGAATCGAGATCGCCTGGTCAAACGTCGTCATGGAAATAAACTCGGAGAACGGGAACGCCCATTTTTCTACACCCATGAACAACCGGAGATGCAGTGGCGACGTTGGCCCCGTCAGGCGGTCCACACCGCGATTGCTCAACAGATACTCACGGTATATCTTGGCCATGTCAACGTAGGAGGCATCGGGACCAGGGAGAAACACGAACCGCACAGTATGATCACCGGGGATTCGATCATCCTCCACCTTGGTGGCTAGTACAGCACGAGAAATTGGAAACTCGGCCTGTCGGCGATAGATGAACCGGGGCGAGACCCGATTCAGTCCATCTGGCCGAGTAGACATTTCGATCAAGATTTCGGTGTCCGTCGCGCCCTGAGTTAGGATAGCCAGAAAGCCAGCACCATCGGCTATCTCTCCGAACACGGGCATAGTAATGCCCGGCTTCAGCCGACGATTCGAACCACTGGCCGGACGATCAGACTCAAAGGAGAGCAGCGCCGGTCCATAGACCTCTCCTTCAAAACGGCGTCGGTACTTGGGTTGTTCCGGGCGAGTGCGAATGAGCGCGCCGGGACCATCGGGAACCATGAAGTAACCTTCGGTGTCGCCGGTGATCGCTCCAAAGTAGGGCAACAAGTCGATGCCGGCGAATACGTTCTCGCCCATTTCAGCCATGCTCGACTGGGGCACCCTGACCTCTAGATAATCGGGGCCCAACTGGTAAACGATGTCGAACTGCAAATCCAGTGACGGGATTCGGTACTCGACCCAGATTCCGCGGTCAATTGCCGCGTAGCCGATTTCTGGTTCAGCGGAGAGTGTGTGCTTGAAACTCGGATCTCCCCGGCGCGCATCGGTATACAGGAGGAAGAACACGGCCTGTTCACGATCGCTGGATGGGCCTGATCCGCCGTTGAGGCCGGCGACGGGATTACTCGACCAGAACCTTCCGTTTCGCTTGTCCTCGACTATTACTTGAGTCGAACGCGGGTGTACGTAGAATCGCAGCGCATCGTTCTCGGCGGCCAACTGAAACTCAGGGGGAACCACTTCCTCGGCGCCTGCTAAAGAGCCGTCAACCAGAAATAGCAGCAAGACGCAAGCGACTGCCAGCGCTAGCCTCGGCAACATCAACGTGCAACGTTGCCAAGACGACTGAAGAGCGTGATGCCCCATTTTGAGGCAAGGGCAACTCATGAAAACCGCCTCAACCATTCGAGCAGAATTACCGCTTGAGTGAATGCGTCACCTTGGGCTCCGATTTCCGGCGGTGATACGCCACGCCTAGGGGATAGTGTATCATCGTCTCACCGACGTAAGCCAACGCCGTAAGGATTCGGAGTCGACTCTGAATCCCTACGGCGGAACCTGGCTTGGCCTAGCAAGAGCCGCATCTTGGTGCACATATGACAAGAGAGCAGATAAGGACTCCAGGCCGCTCAAATCGGCAAGTTCACTCCCCTCGCATCAACGGACTGTAAATTGTGTCTTCCAACTTAGTTTCAAGGCCGCACGATTACGACGCAGTAGTCATTGGGGGCGGACCAGCCGGCTCCAGCGTCGCGTCGCTACTGTCTCGATGGGGACGTCGCGTTCTCCTTCTGGAGAGAGATGTTTTTCCGCGTCACCACGTTGGAGAATCTCTGCTACCCAGCACCGTCGATCTCATGAAGCGGATTGGCGTATTCGAAAAGGTAGATCGAGCCGGCTTCGTTCCCAAGCACGGAGCCACCTACATTTGGGGAAAGTCACGGGAACCTTGGACGATCGAGTTCGCGGAAGTACACGACGAGCGATTAGATTTCGTTAATAAACCGGACCACTCATTCCAGGTTGACCGATCCAAGTTCGACAAAATCCTGCTGGACCACACGAGAGAGTGCGGCGCCACGGTATATGAAGGATGCCGCGCGACTGGCGTAGTGCAAGAGCGCAACGGCGTCACGTACGTCAGCTACCTGGACCCGGCGGGTAATCAAAAAGTGGCTAGTTGCCGGATTTGCGTTGACGCGTCGGGACAGAACTCGCTCCTAGGAAGGAACTTGGAGCTTCGCAGGGCCAATCCTCAACTGAGAAATATCGCAGTATACGGTTACTTCAGGGGAGGAAAGACGGTCCGGGACCTAAATCCTGAGCTTGGCAGCAAGAATGCCGGAAACATCTTAATCGCGGCCAACGACGTGGGCTGGATATGGTACATACCATTGGCGGATAATCGGGTCAGCGTTGGCCTGGTAACAGACGCGGCGCACTCCGCCGAAATCAATAGGATCGGACGCGAAGAGTTCTACCTCGACAGTATAGCCAACACCCGCGAGATCGCTCTGCTTGTCAAAGATGCTCAGATGGAGCCGGGACCCTTGCGTACCCAGAGCGATTGGTCGTATATATGCCGTAGGTTCCAGGGTCCTGGATACCTCCTAGTCGGCGACGCGGCCTGTTTCATCGATCCTATCCTCTCGTCCGGCGTCCATTTGGCGATGGACGGCGCGGTCAAGGCCGCCCTAGCCATCAACACTTTTCTCGGCGACCCTGAACTCGCCGACCCGGCGATGCAATGGTACGAGGAAGAGTACCAGGACAATGCGTCGAACTTCCTGCAGATGGCAGAACACTGGTACGTCGGACATCAGAGTCAGACCGCATGGTTCGCAACCGCGCAACGACTGATAAATCCCAATAGGAATCTATCGATCCGCCAGGCGTTCATCTACCTGTCCGCCGGCTATGCCACGGAGGCGCCCCACCAGAACGGTCCGAGTATGCAACCGTTCGGGGGTTGGTCGTCGGTAGAGCTAACCACGATGTACGACCATTTTGCCGAAGTCGCTCCAAGAGGCAAACGCCAGCAGGCCGGCCGGCGGGTGCGGTCTAAACCTGCTTCCGAGCCTTCCGATCAAACTCCGACCAAGAATGTTGAGACAACCATTCCCAGCTTCGAGTCAGGGGTTCGCTACGGGCCATACATGCTGGAACAAGACAACGCGCTGACGCCGGTGTTTCAGATTGTCAGTGAGTCAGATGGGTTGGTCGCGAGCCGGCACTACATGCATCCGGGAATCTCGCTGATACTGGATCAGGTCGATGGCAGAAGCACGGTCCAAGACATATTTGGGCGACTGGAGTCGGAGGCCGGAGTCAGAACAGACGTCGACGTCGATGAACGCCAGGAGTTCGTTAACGGGGTGTTCAGGGATCTGTATGACCGCAAGCTGATGGTGCCGGCACGGGGCAGGACTCAACGAGTTGCCGCCGCACGATCGGCCAGGAGAGCGAGCAGGCCGGCCGCGCCGACAACGGTCGGACGCAATGATCCGTGCCCTTGCGGCAGCGGCCGGAAGTACAAGCGGTGCCACGGGAGGTCGGCAAGTTGATGGTCTTGATCACTCGTTACGGGAGGCACCGTCCATAACGGAGTGGCATGTCCCACGGCCTTTTGGACACGGTCCGCTATCCGGCTATCTCTCACCTATGTAGTGAACAAGCCTTCGCGACCAGAGAAGCACAATCCCCAAGATAGCGAAGATAATCAGGAAATAGATCATGCCCAACGCCGCACCGTAGTGAAGCTCGAACTCGCCGGTCAGCGACTTCTCCTGGATATAATCCAACGTTGTGTTAAACGGCTCTGTGAACGAGTCGACAATCGTGTAGATGATGTTGACGAGAATGAATGGCGACAGTAACGGCAGGGTGATCTTCCAGAAAATACCCCAGTTGGAGGCGCCATCCACGCGGGCCGCTTCGTAGAAATGCTGGGGTATGCTGTGGAGGCCGGCGACGAAGATCAGGATCTGCACTCCCGATCTCCACAAAACGAAGACTATTCGGTTAACGAGAATCGTCAACGGCGCCAGCCCGCCTTCGCCAACGTAAACGGCGAGCGCATTCTCCAAGTCACTAGAATCGCGAACGATGGTCTGGGCTCCCACGCCCTGGCCGGCCAACTGTTGGATGACGAACGCAGAACCGATTACGACCGGCATGAAAAGTATCGCTCGGAAGAAGGTTCGGCCAAACAGTGGCTGGCTTACCAACAGCGCCATTCCCAAGGAGAAGACCATTATTATCGGTAAGTCCATGAGTAGATTGCCCAGATTCTCCAGGATCAACGGACCAAAATCGACATCCACCACAAAAGCATCCTTGTAGTTGTCGATGCCGACGAACGTAGTTTCCAGCAATCTGAGGTTGGTAATATCCCGGAAGCTGAGCCATAGCGAGAACAGCAGGGGGTAGGTCACCAGCAGTAGGAATCCGATCAGCCAGGGACTGATGAACAGATACCCGTCCAAGTTGCTTTTGGCACGCATCGACAAACGCATCAGGCCCTTGCGTCTGGATGGTGGGTCTGCGCGAGCGCTAGATGGAAGTGATTTCATAGCGATAGTAAGGCTGAATCGTGAACCCGCTTCCCGTCAAACAATGGATGGGGGCACAAACGGTCGCCTGATGCACATACGTTTTCCGAAGCAGCGAAGATGCCGCTCGGAGCGCCTGTAGCGTGTCCCACGAGGATCAAGAGGCCGCCCGCTCCAATTTTATCGCTGCGTATACTGACACCGCCGACTCGGCAGTTTGGGCTCGGAACTTGCCTTAATTATAACCATATTGACATATGCAATTCGTGGAGGCAATCCGGATCGAGGATATTTTCGAGTGGTTCAAGACCGCCTGAAGTGCAACGGCCGGCCGGTCTTGTTGCGTCATCCGGCTTAGCACAGGTTTTTTGCGAGCATTTGTTTTGCATTTTTACCTTTTTAGAAGCGATCCTGCACGAGTTCGTAGAGGCCGGCGCCGGATTGCCTGGATTTTTGTTTTGCATTTTTCGTATTCAGATGGCGATCCTATGCGGTCCGACGTGGACGAGAGTACCGGATTTGCGCGGTCGTCCGGGTGGGCGCGGCTTAATACGAACAATTGTTTTATTATTCTACCATTGTAGGAGCGATCCCGCGTGAGTTGATAGAGGCCGGCCGCGTTGACAGGGCGATGGTGGTTGGTGTCGCCGGCCGGTGCCGGAATCCATCCCGGATCGGAGTCCGGGACATGCTTTCGTACCAATCGCCCATGCCGGCTGGTGCCGGCACACCAAGGTTTGAAAATTGAGGCGCTGGTTGGTGGAAGTGTTTGGGTGTGGTTGGTGCCACCCTTCCCCTCTGGATTCCGGCCTTCGCCGGAATGACGAACTCGGTGGCTGGAATCATTCGTTTTCGTACCAAGACTGGCGGCGGTCTTGCCTTCCCCTCACCCCTCTGGATTCCCGCTTTCGCGGGAATGACGAATGGGGGGCCGGATTGACGAAGGGATGTCGCGAATGGCGAATGAGAGGCTGCCGCAGCGGTCTATTTTCATAGCAATCGCTCATGCCGGTTGCCACCGGCACACCAAGGTATGAAAATTTAGGGCGCTGGTTGGTGGAAGAGTTCGAGGGTCATTGGCACTTCGAGCCCGTATAGCAATCTGACTCTGGCGACCCGTCTAGTACACCTAGCTGTCGCCACTCTGCCAAGAGTGAGCACGCGTACGAACTTTACTCGTTTTGGGGTCGCCCCCAGCCAGTAGACTATTTACGAGGAGAGAGGAATGAGGACAGTAATTGGAGAAGTTCGTGAACGCTGCTGCGGTCTGGACGTCCACAAGAAGTCGGTCACTGCCTGTGTGTTAACCCCGGACGATCGACAGATTCGGACCTTCGGGACTACCTACGGCGAGCTACTGGCTCTTGCCGATTGGTTGACTGAGATGCGGGTCACCACTGTGGCGATGGAGAGCACCGGTGTGTTCTGGAAGCCAGTCTACAACGTCTTGGAGCACGAGTTCGAGTTGGTGGTGGCAAACGCTCGCCACATCAAGGCGGTCCCTGGTCGTAAGACGGACGTCAAGGACTCTGAATGGATTGCGGAGCTACTCAGGCACGGCCTGCTGAAGCCAAGCTTCATCCCCGATCGACCACAGCGTGACCTACGAGAGTTGGTTCGCTACCGACGCAGAGTGGTCCAGAATAAAGCTCAGATCGCCAACCAGATGCACAAGGTGCTTGAAGGTGGCAACATCAAGCTGGCCTCGGTAGCTACAGACATTCTCGGCGTCTCTGGCCGTGACATGCTCAGAGCCCTGATTGCTGGTGAGAACGAACCCAACGTCCTTGCCGAGTTGGCCAGAGGTTTGTTAAGGAAGAAGCTGGACCAGTTGCGTTGGGCACTGCGTGGAACTGTGGGTCACCACCAGCGATTCATGCTTGGAGTCCTGCTGCAATCTCTGGAGATGTTCGAGACTCAGATTGCACATCTCGACAAGGAGGTCGCACGTAGGTTCGCCCCTTTAGAAGAGACGATCAATCGCCTTGATTCTATCCCCGGTGTCGCTCGCCGTGCCGCCGAGGACATCATCGCCGAGATAGGTACTGATATGTCTAGATTCCCTTCGGCCAAGCACCTTGCATCTTGGGCCAAGCTCTGTCCTGGCAACTACCAGTCCGCCGGCAAGCGCAGGAGTGGATTCACTGGCCGGGGCAGTCCCTGGCTCAGTTCCATCCTCACTGAAGTCGCACAGGCTGCTGCACGAACCAAGGACACTTACCTCTCAGCTCGATATCGCAGAATCGCCGCTCGCAGGGGACGCAAGCGCGCCATCACCGCCATCGCCCACACAGTGCTCAAGATCATCTACCATTTGTTGCGAGATGACACCGAATACCACGACCTGGGTGCCGACTACTTCGATCAGAGGGACAAGCGCTACATCGTGCGCAGGAGCGTCAAACGCCTCGAGGGTCTAGGATATCGGGTCACTATAGAAGCCGCGTAACGTCATTTTCGTACGAATGACGAGTGCGAGGGGATTCCAACGGACGCCGGCATGACGAATTCGGTGGCTGGAACCATTCATCCCGGATCGGAGTCCGGGACATGCGTTCGTACCAATCGCTCATGCCGGCGGGTGCCGGCAGACCAAGGTGTGAAAATGAGGCCTGGTCGTTGGAGGTCTTTGGGTGTCATGTGGGTGCCGCCCCTCCCCTCTGGATTCCGGCCTTCGCCGGAATGACGAGTGGGAGGCGATTCCAACGGACGCCGGCTTGACGAATTCGGTGGCGGGAACCATTCATCCCGGTTCGGAGTCCGGGACATGCTTTCGTACCAATCGCTCATGCCGGCGGGCGCCGGCACACCAAGGTGTGAAAATGAGGCCTGGTCGTTGGAAGTGTTTGGGTGTGGTTGGTGCCACCCTTCCCCTCTGGATTCCGGCCTTCGCCGGAATGACGAATTCGGTGGCTGGAACCATTCGTTTTCGTACCAAGACTGGCGGCGGTCTTGCCTTCCCCCCACCCCTCTGGATTCCCGCTTTCGCGGGAATGACGAGTGGGGGGCGATTCGCGAGTCGCCTATACGCCCGGGTTGGCCATCGATGGATGGGAAACTTGCCTTTTTCTTCCCTAACCTCGGGCTTTACGCGATATTCCTCTTGTTGATTGCGCGACGCTGGTTCTGATACACTGACGGGCGAAGTAGCTGGATAAATAAAGGCGCTGCTTGGGGACTGGAGGTGAAGAAACCGGTACAACGCAGCTAACGCGCAGAGCCTTCAAGAAAGGCTGTCAACAAAGACCAACGCAGGACTTCATTGATAGGCGTATTGGCACTTTATTTAGGTTAGGAGAGGATTCGGCAATGTTTGACAACATCTTCCCACGCAGACTGACGCGCCGCTCGTTCCTGGCGGGATTGGGGGCCGCAAGCGCGCTGCCGGTTCTGGCGGCCTGCGAGCCGCAGATTATTGAGGTAGAGAAGATCCAGATAGTCGAGAAGGAGGTACCGGTAGAAAGAGTTGTCACCCAAGTCATCAGGGAGTCAGTCGATCGGATAGTCACCGTCGAGGTCGAGAGGCCGGTAGAGGTCGAAAGGGTAATCACTGTAGAGGTCGAGAAACCGGTTGAGATGGAGAGGATTGTCAGGGTCGAAGTGGAGAAGCCGGTAGAGATCGTCAAGGTAGTCGAGAAGGTAATTACCGTCGAGGTGGAGAAGGAGACGATAGTCGAGAGAGAGAAGATAGTCGAAGTCGAAGTCGAAGTCGAGAAGCCGGTATTCCGTACCGGAGCGGTGATAAAGACCAATACCTGGTTTGTCGATCACCTGAATAGGTTCGCGCCGTATGTTACCGCCAAGACGGGCATCACGATGGACAACGGCACCTACTCCGGCGACTTCTGGGGCAAGCTTCTGGCTGAATTGGTTGCCGGCCAAGGACCAGACGTTATCGTCCTGCACTATTCCAACTGGGCAGACTTCTGGACCAAGGGCTTCATCACTCCCTACGACGATTACTTCAAGAAGCACGACCTGAACCGCCTGCGGTTCGCAGACGATCCGTGGGAGGAAATGGGGTTCGACGGTCAGCTCATGGGTGTATCGATGTTCGCCGGCACCGACATGGGGATCTGGCTCGACATGGACATGGTCGAGAGATTTGATCTTGGGGCGGACCTACCGACCTACGGCAAAGACAACTTCGACCAGTGGACCGCGGACGATATGATCGAATGGGCCGACGAAGCTACCCAGTTGAACAGTGACGGCGACGTCGAGATCTACGGATGGCAAGCTGGCACCAACTTCGGCTGGTGGGACAGCAACAAGCACTGGGTGGCATCGAACGAGGGCAAGTGGTACGAAGACCCCTGGGACTACAAGCCGCCCAAAACGCTGATCAACTCGCCCGAGTCCGTGGACGCGCTGGAGACGATGTTTGACCTGGTAGACCGGAAGATCACTCCCGACCGCGAGACCTGGTTGTCAGGTGTGAGCGGAGGAGGAGACTGGCTGTTCGTGGCCGATAAGGCGGTCTGCTGGTCGTTCGTGATGAACACGAGCATGCTGTCACGCGAGATCTACCAGAGGATGAACCTTGGCTTCATCAGCTTCCCCTATTTCGAGAAGCGCACCCACCAGGTTGGCGGCAGTGCGTGGGGCATCAACAAGAACAGCCCGATCCAGGATGAAGTCGCCGAGTGGGTAGCCGAATTTACTACTGACGATGAGCTCAACCGGCTCAAGCTGGATATCTGGGCGCCTCCAGCATATGACACGCGCAAGTACGTTGACGCGCAGCCGGAAGGCACCGGCAAGACGATCAACCTGATTAACTTAACGCGGAGCTCGAGCCCGGGAATGTCTCCCAAACCCGAGTTGGCTGAAGATGTCATAAGATTCCCCGCCCACGCGGGTATCAAGAGCGGCTTCTTCCACGGGACCATGGGGAAATTCCTCAATATGGTGCATTCCAAAGAGATGGTGATGAAGCAGGCCTTGGACGCGGCAGCGGACGAGATCAACGCCGAACTCGCCAAAGGCTACGAGTAGAGCGCTGCCGGCGCCAGCCAGTTCGTAGAGGGAGCCAACGACCCGCCGGACCGTGGTCCGGCGGGTCGTCTATTCCTCTCATGCCCGCCGCATCGGTGGACCGTTCGATATCGAATATGCGTCGGTTAGTGAGCTTTCCGCGGACCTAGATCGCCGGCGGAAACCTACAGGACGAAGTCGCTTTGAGCATCTTGGGTAGAACCGGTCTATCGCCAATGGTGACCTCGTTGCGCGACCCCTTGGTCTGGCAGCGGCGCGGACTGACATGGCTTGCGCGGGGACTGACCTATCTCATCCTGATCGAGGTCTCATACGTTTTCCTGTTCCCGGTGATTTTCATGGTCTCGACTTCGTTCAAGAGCCCGCAAGACCTAGCTGACATCACAGTCTATTGGATTCCAACGCAGATCCATCTAGCGCATTACGCAATCGCCTTTCAATTCCTCGACTACGTAAGGGCGGCCGGAAACAGCGTTATCACCAGTGTTCCGACTTCGATGGTCCAAGTCGTGTCGTGCTCGTTGATAGCCTACGGATTCGCTCGCATCCAGTTCGCGGGGCGCAACATCCTATTCTTATTGGTTATCTTCACATTCATCGTACCGCCTCAGACTGTTGTCGTACCGCTGTATTTCCTCTACCTCAACCTCGATTGGATAGACACCTATATGCCTTTCTGGATACCTCCCATCTTCGGTCACGGTGTGAGAGGAGCCCTATTCATCCTGATCTTCCGGCAGTTCTTCCGCGGTTTGCCTTGGGAGCTCGAGGATGCCGCGTTTGTGGACGGCGCGAGTAGGTTCCGTGTCTACTGGCAAATAATTCTGCCGCTGTCGGCGCCGGCAATGCTCGTTGTGTTCCTGTTCTCGCTTGTATGGTATTGGAACGATTCGTTCCTAAGCACGATGTTCTTGTCAAACCTTGAAGCTCTGACGCTGCCAGCGCGCCTACTGTATGTCTTGTACGGGATATGGGCCAGCTTCAGCCACTATGGCGCCGTCGAGTGGAGCGAGGCGGTGCTAATGGCATCGACGGTACTGGTGATCGCGCCACAGGTTGTGTTCTACATATTCGTTCAGCGCCACTTCATCCACAGCGTGGACCGGACCGGGCTGGTGGAATAGAGATGGCTGTTGGATTCCTTGGCCACCGGTCGAGGTTCGATAGCAATCGTCCATGCGGGCTGCCGCCGGCACACCACGGTATGAAGTTGGGAGCGCTGGTTGGCGGAGGTGTTTGCGGGTCATTTTCACCGCGCATACCCCTCCCAATTCGTCATTCCCGCTTTCGCGGGAATGACGAATTGGGAGGCGGGAATGTCGCGGTGGGGGACCGGAATGACGAGGGCGGGGACCGGAGTGACGAGGTGGGTGGCGGGATTGACAACGTGGGTGGCGGGAATCACCATGGCCCTCCGAGGACCGCACAAGAGGATGAAAATGGTGGGACGCCGGGTTTTTTCCATCGTCTGGTGGCCTTACCCCTCCCCACCCCTTCTGGATTCCGGCCTTCGCCGGAATGACGAATGGGGGGCCCGATTGGCGAAGGGATGCCGGGAATGGCGAATGAGAGGCTGCCGGAACAGTCTATCCCGGATCGGAGTCCGGGACATGCTTTCATAGCAATGACGAATTCGGTGGCGGGAACCATTCATTTTCGTACCAATAGTGGGTAGTTGTTAGTGGGAGACTCTAAGAAGTAAGGAGGCCTGAAACGAAAACGATAAACGGCGTCGAGGTGCTGACGACCCTGGCGGAGGTGACCGATCCGGCCCATACGGCGATCATAGTAATAGACATGCAGAATGAGATCGTGAGCGATCAGGGCGGCTACGCGACGAGAACAGAAGAGGGCCAGACGTTCGCCAAGGGTCACCAGGCGCTTATCCCCAATATGCAGGTGCTGCTCGATGCCGCGCGCCGGCGGGGCATCCTGGTGACCTATGCCGAGTACACGCATCGAAATCGCCTCGGCGGAAACCTGATGGATGGGCCCAACTACTTTGGGCACCAGGACCAATCGTGGATTTCGTGCGCGCAGGACGGCACCTGGGACGCCCAGACGGTCGACGAGCTTGCTCCGCAACCCGGCGACGTCGTTTTTACAAAGTCCCGCGGCAGCTCCTTCAGCGGCACAGACCTGGCAATGACTCTCAGATCGAGGGGGATTCGGACCTTGGTCCTCACCGGCACGGGCAGCGGTGGATGCGTTGCCTTCACCTGCTCTGACGCGCTGATGCACGGGTTCTATACCGTAACCGTTACCGATGCCGTATTCAACGCCGGGCCAGGTGATCTCGCCATGGCCTGGATGGCCAGTCTGGGGCCGGAATGCACTACCGAAGAGCTATTGGAGACTTGGAACCGCCGATCCGAGGAATCAGAGGCATGAAGGTAGTACACGGCACCGAAGTTCTGACCACGGTCGACGAGTGGATCGACCCCAAACGAACCGCATTAGTCGTGATCGACATGCAGAACGAAATCGTCTGCGAACAGGGAGGATACGCACGGCAGGGCATCGACACGTCGCCAATCAGAGCAATCGTTCCGAGCATCCAGAGGCTGCTTGACGCGGCGCGCCGGGCGGGAGTTGTCGTCGTATTCGCCGAGTTCATCCACCGCAACCGTTTTGGGGCAAACATGGTCGATGGGGCGAACTACTACAGGAACAAGGACTATGGATGGGTGCCGTGCATCAAGGAAGGTACCTGGGAGGCCCAAACCTGTGACGAGTTGCCGGCCGACCCACGAGACCTCGTCTTCGTCAGGTCCCGTGGCAGTATATTCAGCGGCAATGGCTTGGACAATACGCTGAAAGGGCAAGGGATTCGTAGCGTGGTACTGGCCGGCACAGCGATCAGCGGGTGCCTTTACCATACGTATCGCGACGGGCGCATGCGCGGATACTACACGCCGGTCGCGACAGACGCCGTTGCGGTGATCAACGACCGAATCGAGCAGCAAGTCCTAGCCCACATAGGGCCCGGACTCACGACCAATCAAATCGCGAGCCACTGGGAGAAGGAGGAGTAGGATGAAGGTTCTATCGATCCAGTTGCATAGCGCGCCGAACGACCCGCCGGCCAACTACCGACGGGCGTTCACGATGTTAGAGTACGGCGTGGAGCTTTATCAGCCGGACGTAATCATGCTGCCGGAGGGATTTGCCGGCTTCCGGACGGAAATACCCCACCGAGAATTCGCCGAGCCCGTACCTGGCCCGGCCACCGATCGATTCTGCGAGTACTCCCGCCGGTTCAACGTGATGATCCTGTTCGGCTTGATTCGGTCGGCCCCGTCCGGCGAGGGAATATACAACAGCATAATGATCATCGACCAAGGCGAGGTTATCGGGATATACGACAAGACACACCTGGTGATGGACAATCGACCCGGATACAAAGAACTCTACAGCGAACAAGAGATATTCATACCCGGGAAGAGGCTCGGCGTGTTCGACACCCGGTTCGGCAGGATCGGCGTTCTGATTTGTCACGACGGAGAGTTTCCTGAGCCCTGGAGAGCGATGGTCCTGGAGGGGGCGGAGGCGATATTCTGGCCGATGTCCGCCGGTGACTTTAGTAGCTGGGCGATGCTGCACGCGAGATGGAACGCGGTACCGGTCTTCACCTGCAATCCGATCGGAAGCTATGACGACGGGACTCGACAGGGCGGGGGCAGCGTCTTCGCGGACGTTCACGGCCGGCCCTTGGACAAAGCCGGCACCGCGGAAGCGTTCTTGTTCGCGGACGTGGATCTCGCCGCTCAGACCGCTTTCAGGACCAAGGGCGTGACACCGCAGGCTAACGTGTACCGCGTTAGGCGCCACGACCTTTACGGCTCGCTCACTAGTGGGGAATTACCTCCGATCGAGAGTACCGCCCCGTCGACGAAATCCAGAGTCACGTCTGCCTGATTTACTTATGTTCTCGCGAGGACCACGTGAGGCGTTGAGTCGGGCGAGCAATGCGCGCGAAGGAGCCGCTCCCCGAGCTGGGAACAGGACACAGCGCCATTACCCCCTCCCCACCCCTCTGGATTCCGGCCTTCGCCGGAATGACGAATGGGGGGCCGGTATTACGAAGTGGGGCCGCGAATGGCGAATGAGAGGCTGCCGGAGCGGTCTATCCCGGATCGGAGTCCGGGACATGCTTTCATAGCAATCGCGCATGCCGGCTGGTGCCGGCACACGTAAGGTATGAAAATTGGGTGCATTGGTTGGTGGGAGAGTTCTAGTGTCATTGCCACAACCCACCCCTCCCCTCTGGATTCCCGCTTTCGCGGGAATGACGAATGGAGGGGTTTACCGGCGCACTCGAAAGCCGTTTAAGGGCATCCCGGATCGGAGTCCGGGACATGATTTGGTACCAATGACGAGACTGGTGGCGGGCGTCTATTCTCATAGTAATGCATTGCATTTCTGATTCGCCTAGCTACAGATCGTGGTGGAGAAAACGAGCCGGCACAGCCAGCGATTCTCCAATACACTCGGTATAACGAGGAGGAATCTGGATGCAAGCTCCCCCCTCAGACTGGAAACCAGGCGACCCTATCGGATACATCCGCTCCGACGCTCCGGCGTTCGAGCTGCCGAGCTACAGGGGCAAGCGGTACGATGCCCTGGTGCCCGACACCTTGGACCTGCAGGATAGGGCTCGACTGGTCCTGAACTGCATGACTGAAGCCACAAACCCCCTGGCCGACTACGAGACCTATGGAATAGTCTTCTTCCTGTGCAATCCGCCCCAAATGCAAATGGACTGGGGCGGTCCGACGGCGGTGGTTAAATTCCAAGAGGGCGTACCGCTGGCGCGGATGATCTGCGGAAGCGATCAGAATCTGCACGTCGAGCGCCGGTGGATGGAGATTACGCTCAAGAGCCTGGCGGACGATGGCCTCATCTATACGCCGATCCGAGGCCGGCCCTGGACCTACCGGCGGGGACCTCGCGCGGAGGGCCCGAACGAGGGACAGCTCCTGGTGCCGTTCATCTGCGGCAGGATGCTGTCCACGATGAGCGTATACGCGTATCGGGACGGTGGCTCACTGTGGCGCGACGCGGTTCGGCGGCTGGTGGACGGACTGCTCGACCTGGCGATCTACGAGGACGACATCGCTTATTTCTGGCCCTCCACCATGGAAGCGACAAAGGAAAAGCCGTCGGGCAGTAGCCCGTCAACCAGCGGCTGGGGCGGCGGCGAGAGCTCACGCGTGCCCCAGGGTCTGGTGAACGCATACAGGCTGCTGGGTTACGAGCCGGCCTTGCCATTGGCCCGCAAGATCCTGAACTACCTGCGCAGCTACTTCTTCGCCGAAGACGGCACGTTCTGGTCCGAGCCGAATAACCCGATCAGAAGTCACTTCCACAGCCACTCGCACGCCCTTCAAACGATGCTGGAGTACGCTACGGTCGTCGACGATCCGGAAATGATCGACTTCGTTGTCCGCAGCTACGAATGGGCGAGGAGCTGGGGAACCAACGCCGGCAAGCGCACCGGATCGGCGATCGGACACGCGGCGGGCGCGACCCTCCTGGGCTACTTTCCGGAAACGCTCTTCGATCTCGAATGGGAGGCCTCCGAGATCTGCGAGGTCGCCGACATGATTTCGTTGGCCATGAAGCTATCGGAGGCTGGCGCCGGCGACTACTGGGACGACGCCGACCGCTGGATCCGGAACATGTTCGCGGAAGGCCAAATTACCTCTACCGACTGGGTCTACCGGATCCAGGAGATTGGACTTGTGAACCCGGACGTGCAGCACATCTTGCCGGCCCCGGTGGATGCATACGCCACTGGCGACAGGGTTGCTGAGCGCAACCTGGGCGCCTTTGGCGGCTACTCATCGGCGAACGACTTGTTCCCGGGCCACGGCGCCGGTATAACCCACTGTTGTACGGCGACTGCCTCCCACACCATCTATCGTATCTGGGAGCGCATACAGCGCTATTCGGCCGGCAAGCTGCGGGTCAACCTGCTTCTCAACCACGCCTCGCAGTGGGCCGATATAGATAGCTACATTCCCTACACTGGCCGTGTAGACGTCAAGATCAAGCAGCCGGTCGATCTGTCGGTAAGGATTCCCGAATGGGCAACGCCCGAAGGGACACGTTGCGAGGTGGATGGTGAGACCAGATCACCAAGCTGGGATGGGCGATACGCCGTGGTCGGTTCGGTGAAGCCGGGCCAAGTGGCGTCCGTCAGCTTTCCAATACCGACGCGAACCGACGTGGTACACATCGAGAAGGAGCGTTTCACTTTGCTGAGGAAAGGCAACGACGTGATCGAAATCGCCCCACCCGGACGCTGGTGTCCTCTGTACCAGCGACAGCACTACAAGGAAACCGAGCCACGCTGGCGCAAAGTAACCCGATTCGTGAGCGAGGAGAGAATCGAATGGTAGGCGACTGGAAGCCAGGGGACCCCGTTGGATACATCCGGCCGGATTTTCCAGAGTTCGAGCTGCCCAGCTACAGGGGCGAGCGGTACGAGGCCCTGGTGCCCGACACCCTGGACCTGCAGGAAAGGGCTCGGTTGGTGCTGCATTGCATGACTGAAGCCACAAACCCCTCGGCCGATTACGAGATTTATGGAATAGTCCAATTCCTGGGCCGTCCGCCCCAGATGCAAATGGACTGGGGCGGCCCGACGGTACAGGTGAAGTTTCAAGAGGGCGTACCGCTGGTACGGATGATATGCGGAAGCGACCAAAACCTGCACGTCGAGCGCCGCTGGATGGAGACCACGCTCCAGAGCATTGGCGACGATGGGCTCATCTATACGCCGATCCGCGGCCGGCCCTGGACATATCGCCGGGGACCTCGGGCGGAGGGCCCGAACGAGGGCCAACTTTTGGTACCGTTCACCTGCGGCAGGATGCTGTCTACCATGAGCGTATACGCGTATAGGGACGGTGGATCACTGTGGCGCGACGCGGTCCGGCGCACGGTAGATGGACTGCTCGACCTGGCGGTCTACCAGGACGACATCGCCTATTTCTGGCCCTCGACCATGGACGCGACCAAGGAGAAGCCGTCGAGCAGTACACCGTCAACCAGCGGTTGGGGCGGCGGCGAAAGCTCGCGGGTGCCCCAAGGCCTGGTGAACGCATACAGGCTGCTGGGTTACGAGCCGGCATTGCCATTGGCCCGCAAGATCATCAACTACCTGCGCAACTACTTCTTCGCCGAAGACGGCACGTTCTGGTCCGAGCCGAATAACCCGATCAGAGGTCACTTCCACAGCCACTCGCACGCCCTTCAAACGATGCTGGAGTACGCCACAGCCGTCGACGATCCGGAAATGATCGACTTCGTGGTCCGCAGCTACGAATGGGCGAGGAGCTGGGGAACCAACGCCGGTAAGCGGACCGGCTCGGCCATCGGGCACGCGGCCGGCGCGACCATGCTTGGCTACTTTCCGGAAACGCTGTTCGATCTCGAATGGGAGAGCTCCGAGATCTGCGAGGTCGCCGACATGATTACGTTGGCTCTGAAGCTATCGGAGGCCGGCGCCGGCGACTACTGGGACGACGCCGATCGCTGGGTCCGGAACATGTACGCGGAGGGCCAGCTTACCTCTACCGACTGGATCTACCGGATCCAGGAGACAGATCTTGTGAACCCCGACGTGCAGCACATCCTGCCGGCTACGGTAGGTCAATTCGACACGACTGACAGGGTTCCGGAGCGCAATTTGGGCGCCTTTGGCGGCTTTTCGTCGGCGAATGACTGGTTCCCGGGTAACGGCACCGGGATAATGCACTGTTGTACTGCAACCGCGTCCCAGACCATGTATCGTGTCTGGGAGCGCATACAGCGCTATGAAGCCGGCAAGCTGCGCGTGAATTTGCTTCTCAACCACGCGTCGCCATGGGCGGACATAGATAGCTACATTCCATACACTGGCCGGGTTGACGTCAAGATCAAGCAGCCGGTCGATCTGTCGGTAAGGATTCCCGAATGGGCAACCCCCGAAGGGACACGTTGCGAGGTCGATGGCGAGGCCCGTTCTCTCAGCTGGGATGGGCGATACGCCGGAGTCGGTTCGTTGAAGCCGGGACAAGTGGCGTCCCTCAGCTTTCCGATACCGACGCGAACCGACGTGGTACATATCGAGAAGGAGCGGTTCACGTTGCAGAGAAAAGGTAACGACGTGATCTCAATCTCCCCACCTGGACGTAACTGCCCTCTGTACCAACGCCAGCACTACAAGGAAACCGAGCCACGCTGGCGCAAGGTAACCCGGTTCGTGAGCGAAGACAGAATCGAATGGTAGTGAACTGGAATTCAGGCGACCCCGTCGGATACATCCGCTCCGACATTCCGGCGTTCGAACTGCCGGCCTATAGCGGCGAGCGGTACGAGGTCATGGCGCCCGATACGTTGGACCTGCAGGTGCGTGCGGAGTTGGCGCTCCACTGCATGACCGAGATCACGAACTCAGCGGCCGACCACGAGATCTATGGGATCGTCTTCTTCCTGTGCAATCCGCCCCAGATGCAAATGGACTGGGGCGGTCCGACCGTTCAAGTGAAGTTCATGCAAGGCGTGCCGTTGATGCGCATCATCTGCGGCAGCGAGAAGAACCTGGAAGTCGAGCGCAAGTGGATGGAAGTAGCGCTCAAGAGCCAGGGTGACGACGGGTTGATCCACACGCCGGTGGAGGGCCGGCCCTGGACCCACCGGCGTTACTCGGGCATAAATCCGCCGACAAATGGGCAGCTCTTGGTGCCCTTCACCTGCGGCAAGATGCTGTCGGCGATGACTGTGTACGCGCTTCGCGACCGCGCAGAAGTGTGGCGCAACGCGGTGCGCCGGCTGGTAGATGGACTGAATCAACTCGCGGTCGACGCCGGCGACGTGGCCTACTTCTGGCCCTCGATCATGGATGCGTACAAGAGCCGGCCGGCGGATGACGAGCGGCCTACTGGCGAGCACCACGCTGGTACCGGATTTCCGGTGCCTTACGGCTTGCTGCACGCCTACCGGCTCTTGGAATACGAGCCGGCGTTGCCATTGGTGCGCAAGATGATCACTCACTACCGACGAAACTATTTCGCTGAAGACGGCGCGTTCCTCTCCGGTCCCGGTGACCTGATTCACGCTCACTTCCACACCCATACAGCCTGGCTTATGACGATGCTGGACTATGCAAAGATCACAGCCGACCGTGAGTTGATGGACTTCGTGGTACGGGGCTACGAGTGGGGGAGAGAGCTCGGGGTAAATGCCAGTGTAAATCCGAGCCGGAACGCGGAATGGGTAAAAGGCTACGGAATCCTCGGCTATTTTCCCGAGGTCACGAACGGGTTCATGTGGGAGAGCTCGGAGATTTGCGAGGTCGCCGACATGATCACGCTCGCCCTGAACCTATCGGAGGCCGGCGCGGGTGACTACTGGGATGACGCCGATCGCTGGATCCGAAATATGTTTGCGGAAGGCCAACTGACCTCCACCGACTGGATCTACCGGGTCCAGGAGCTAGGCTTGGAGAAACCAGACGTGCAACATATTCTGCCGGCGGAGGTCGATCCGTACGCCACCACCGACATGGTGCCGGAGCGTAACCTGGGCGCCTTTGGCGGCTTTTCGTCGGCGAACGACTGGTTCCCTGGGAATGGCACCGGCATAATGCACTGCTGCACGGCCAACGGCTCCCACGCGATCTACCGAATCTGGGAACGCATCCTCCGCTACAGGGATGGCGAGTTGCGAGTAAACCTGCTCTTGAACCGCGCCTCGACCTGGGCGGATATCGACAGCTACGTCCCTTATCTCGGTAGAGTGGACGTGAAGGTGAAGAAGCCGCTCGATCTCTCGGTCAGGATTCCTGAGTGGGTGAGTCCGAGCGAAGCGAGTTGTGAGGTCAATGGGAAGGAACGATTTCTCTCCTGGCATGGGAGATACGCTCGGATCGGAAGTGTAATTCCGGGCGACGTAGCGACGTTGAGCTTTCCGATATTCGAGCGAACCGATACGGTTTACATTGAGAAGGAGCGCTTCACGCTGGTGCGCAAGGGCAACGACGTGGTCGACATAAGTCCGCCGGGTCGTTTCTGCCCGCTCTATCAACGCCAACACTATCGACAAGATACGCCGCGCTGGCGCAAAATTATCCGGTTCGTCAGCGACGACGTGATCGACTGGTAAGGGGCCGGCAGTGAGGCAAAGCTCGGAAGATTGCCAACGCCCATACTCCGGGCAAGGATATGGGGATGGAGGAGAACGTGAACACTCGTCAGCTAGCCGATGAGTTGTACCAGGGCATTAGCGAGCTCGTGATCATCGACGCCCACGAGCACCTACCGCCGGAGAGCGAAAGGCTCGCTCTAGAGGTAGATGCAGTTTCTCTGTTCGAGAACTATCCGCGGTTCGAGCTGATTGGGGCTGGGATGACCGATGCCCAGTACGCCGCGATGATAGATCGGGAATTGCCGGTGGACGAGCGCTGGCACATCCTAAGGGATTTCCTGCCGCTAATCCGGCAGACCTCCGCGGCACGGACAACGTATCTTTCGGTAAGAGAGCTGTACGGGTTCGACGACATCAACGACTCCAACTACCTGGAGCTGAGCGAAGCCATGACGGCCGCCAACAAACCGGGCATATATCGGCGAGTTTTTCGCGACTACTGCCGGGCGGCCGCTGTCTTGAACCAGTGCTTTTTCAGGATACATCCATCTCCCGACAACTTTTTGAGACCTCAGGTATGGGAGCACGATCTCAATGTTGGCTGCGCACCGCACCATCATCTTCATCCGTTCGAGCTTATCGAGAGAGACCTGAAACGATCGGTTTCCTCACTGTCCGCCTACAAGGTGGCTCTGGCCGACTTGCTCCAGCTGTTCCGATCCAAAGGGGTCCTTGGCATAAAGCTGCTGTTTCCAACAATTCAATCTCAACCACCTGACGATGAAGTGGAGCCGCTATTCGACCGGATAGTCGATTCCCGAAGTACCGGTAAAGCCGATCACTTCCCGCTGAATGCGGCCGAGCAAACGGCGCTGACCGACAATGTAGCCCACGAGATTATTCGCATAGCCGGCGACGTAGGGATGACCGCTATACAACACAGCGGCTATTGCGGCACTTGGGGCGATTGGCGGGTTACGAATCCCACTAATCTGATTCCAGTCTTCGCACAGTATCCGGAGGTCAAATTCGAGATATATCATGCCGGCCACCCCTGGGTTCGCGAGACTGGGATGGTGGCGAAAGCGTGCCCGAACGTTTGGCTGAATCTGTGTTGGAGTCATTCTCTGTCGGGCCGGATGACCCGGTCGGGGTTGGACGAATGGCTTGACCTGGTGGCGGTGAACAAGATCATCGCCTATGGCGGAGACACGCATCTATGGGTCGAATGGTCGGTCGGAGACTTGGTTCAAGCGAGGGAGAACGTGGCATCGGTGCTAGCCCGACGCATCAATGACGGACTGTTGAAGGAGGAGCAAGCCATGGACCTTGCCCGTTTGATGTTCTACGAAAACCCGGCCGACCTGTACAACCTCGGCCGGCCGGGCCTGGATGACTTTTCTTACGAATAGTAGTAGGCTCGAAAGTAACACTTCGAGGGAAGGATTGCAGATCGATGAAAACAATCCACGGGATCAAAGTGCCGACAACGCTAGCCGACTGGACGGACCCGGCGCATGCCGCGCTTATGGTCGTCGACATGCAGAATGAGATTTGGTCTCCCAAAGGAGGGTATGCCCACAACACGAGTTCGCAGTCGACCGAAGAAACGCCGGCCATTCGCGAAATTCAGCGTTTGCTCAAATCCGCGCGAAAGTCTGGCACGTTGGTCGTCTACGCGGAGTATGTCCACCGCAGCCGGCTGGGGGCGAACCTGATGGACGGTCCAAACTACGCTACGCACCGACATTCCGACTGGGTGTCCTGCGTGACGGAAGGAACTTGGGAGGCCCAGACAATCGAAGAGCTTGCCCCTCAAGAGGGTGAGTTCGTGTTCACCAAGTCGCGCGGGAGCTCCTTCAATGGCACGGGCATGGACGACGTATTGCGCACGCGCGGTATTCGCACGTTGATTCTGACCGGTTGCGCGACGGGAGGCTGCGTGATGTCGACGCATATTGGCGCGATGGCCCACGGGTATTACCCCCTGCTAGTGACCGATGCTATTTCGCCGGATAATCAGCAATCGTGGACTAAGTGGATGCAGTCGATGGGACCATCCTGTACCGCAGAACAGCTGATGGAGTGTTGGCAGGAAACTGGGCGCAAGTCGACTGCCCAGGCATCGAGAGTGTAAGCGGTTGCGAGTTATTCACGGGAACGAGGTGCTTACGACACTCGAAGAGCTGGTGAATCCAGAGTGTACGGCCATTCTAGTTGCGAATATGCAAAACGAATTCGTGTCACCCGCGGGAGGATTTGCCAGGCACGGGTTCGACGTTTCACGGGCAAGGGCGATCATACCTAACATCCAAGCGTTGCTATCGGCGGCGCGGATGGCCGGCGTATCGGTCGCATATGCGGAACAGGTCCATCGCAGCTATGTCGGGGCGATTCTCGCCGACGGCGTCGACTACTACTCGTACTCAGAGGCGGAATGGGCGCCGTGCGTGCAAGAGGGAACGTTGGCGGCGAAGACTGTGGACGAGTTGACTCCTCAGGGCGAAGACCTCGTGTTCTCGAAAGTGAGGGCTAGTGCATTAGTCGGAACCACGCTGGATAGCAGCCTTCGGGCGCGAGGGATCAGAAGCATAGTGCTCGCCGGAACCTCTGTACAAGGGTGTCTGGTGCAGACGCATTACGACGCGCATCAGGCCGGCTACTATCCGGTCGTGGTACGCGACGCGGTCGCGCCATACGGAGCGGACGAAGAGCTCTTGCCACAGCTCAGCGGGTTCGGCGACCAATTCAACACGGACGAGATAGTGGCATTGTGGAGCAAGTAGCCGGCGATTCGAGACAATCGCCGGCTGTAAACGGCAATTCACGGAGGAGACGGGTGCAACAACTCAGCGAACTCGAAGCCTCGAACGGACTCTTGAGCGATGTGGATGCTCTGAAAGAACGGATGGACAGGGACGGTTGTCTACTAATCCGTGGATTACTCGATCGGGATGCAGTCCAGAACGTGCGCTTGGAGATAATGGAGGCTTGTCGGGATGCCGGATTGCTCGACGGGCAGTATCCACTCGAAGAGGGCCGGGTCCGCTCGGGACGGTCGCACAGGGACTTCATGGCAGTACAAGACGGCGATTGCTGGGGACTCGAGTCGCTCCATAACCTGATGCATCGGCCGGAGATTACCTCGGTCGCGGAGAACTTGGCCGGAGAAATAGTGACGCCGTTCATCCACAAGGCGATCCGGCTGCGGGCGCCGGAGGACGCGGTCACGGACGAGATACCATATATTTCCACCGCTCACCAGGACTACATCTTCGTCCAGGGATCGTTGGAAAGGAACTACACCTGCTGGGTGCCGCTGGTCGATATATCAAAGAACATGGGTGTATTGGAATTACTACGAGGTTCCCACAAGAGCGGCGTCTATCCGGTCTGCGCGCACGCCGACGGCGGAATCGGCGTTGACGACTCCTCCCTGGCCGGCGAGTGGTTGACTACCGAATACGAGATGGGTGACGCACTATTCTTCCATACCCTGGTTGTTCATCGCGCCCCACCAAACATGGGAGATCGCATACGCATATCTACTGACTGCCGATACCAGGGACTGTCGGAACCGTTCAGCTCGGAATTCGTCTTTCCGTTAATGCCTAAAATTGAGAATGCATACAAGAACTGGAAGTCAAAAGAGCTCCAGTACTTCTGGAAAAAACTCGATATCAAGAGGGTCGAGTATGACCACCGATACAATAGAGAGGCGCACGTCGATGCGATTAGCCGCGGCCGGGCCGGCGACCAGAGGGTGGTTGCGTATCTGCGCGGCCTTTCCAACGACGCCAAATGGGGCGCGGAAGCCAAGGCGCTGCTCGCGCGGCTTGAGTCTTCAGCCGGCCAAGGGTAAGACAGACAACTAGCCCGCCTCTCGAGGTTATTCCCAACGCCAGCGGAGGGAGAGAGCCGGGCAATCAGTCGCTCCGGCCGGCTAAGTCAATCGGCACAACAGTGAGGGAGGATAAGTGATGGAAACGGTCACCGAGATGCAGGTTTCCAACGACGCTCTGAACGATTCAGAAGAGCTGCGCCGGCGAATCGCCCAGAACGGTTATCTGTTCTTCAGGGGTTTGTTGGACCCCGAACCTGTTCGGAATCTCCGGTTAGACACCCTAGAGGTCCTCCGGGAGGCCGGCTGGGTGGAAGCAGGGACGGACTTGGTCGACGGGATTGCGGACCTCTCGAAGATCTGCGTGGAGCCGGAACCGGCGTATTTGGCGGTCTATAACCACGTACTGAAGCTGGAGGCGTTCAACAGACTCGCGCACCAACCCGAGATACTCCGGCTAATGGATATTCTGATCGGCGACAAGATACTGGTGCACCCGATGAAGATTGGCAGAATAATATTCCCTCAGAACACTGCATTCAGCACACCACCCCACCAGGACTTCGTTCCGATTCAGGGTACCACCGAGACCTACACCTGCTGGATCCCGTTGGCCGACTGTCCGCGGGAGCACGGAGGCTTGACCGTGAGGGCCGGCTCGCACGAGAGCGGAGTTTACGAGTTGCACCTCACGCGGGGCCTTGGGGGCATGGCGATGGACATAGATAAGGTGCCGGGCGAGTGGGTAACGGTGGACTATAAGTTGGGGGACGCACTGATATTTCACAGCTTGACCGTGCACAAGGCGCTGCCGAACCAATCGCCGGACCGATTTCGCCTATCGGTCGACTATCGCTTCTCGCCGGCGAGCCAGCCGATAGTCGAGAAGGAGCTGGTGCCGACGTATAACCAAATAAGCTGGGAAGACGTTTACGCCGGCTGGGAATCCAACGACGGGCAATACTATTGGAAAGAGTTCGACCTGGATGTGGTCCGGTTCGACTGGAGGCACGAAGAGACTGTACACGCGGAGGCGTTCGAGGCCGCGCAACGAGGGGACGATATGGGGCGAAATGCCTTTCAACGGATCATTTCTCGCCACCCCGACGCGGAGAAGCGACGGGCGGCGGAGGAAGCTCTACAAGCGCTGGATGCACAGGCGACGAAATCTGGGAGTGCCTAGCGCCGGCTGAGGCTGCCTAGAGTAGTGGGCATCACCGATGCAACCCTCAAATCGGCGTCAGTCTCTCTGGAATATCGCGAAGCGAGCCGGTGCCGGTATCATCTTGGGCTTCGCAATCGCCCGATTCTCGCGCGAATTGGTCTGGGCTATCCTAGGCTGGACAGGGACACCACCACCGCTCCCCCACGTTTACCTTAGCCAGAACATGTTCTGGCTAATCTGGCTTACCTCTATCGCCGTCGCTATCCACGCACCCACAACCAACAAGGCGCTCGTCCGGCTCGTAATTCTCCTCGGAATCGGCGTATCGTGGCAGATCATTCTGACCATCGTGGTCGGCGCCGCCTCGGCTCTAGGCATCTTTATAGAGTGAGTTGACACACGCCCCGACCGTTGTCTACGGGCTCTACTTCGGCCACGTCGGGATGCTGGCGCGTGGCGCCGGCTACCCACTCGCATTCGTGTTCCTGGTGCTTGCGATCTTCGTGACCAGGAAAGCCGCCTAATGTTCCGGCCAGTTTCAATGGGAGTCAAACTTGGCCTTGCGAAGGCCACGTAAGGGGATGGGAATCGGGTTGCGCGGGGCGCGGTACAACGGGGGCGAGCTAGCGGTGCTCTAGGCTGGGGACCAGCCGCAGCGCTACATCTTTCTGCCTGCGCTTGGAAATGTGAGTCGCGCCAGCGATTACCGTTAGGCGATAAGGAGCAGTTGCCAACCTACAACCAGATGAGATGGACAAATGTTGACGCTGCCTGGGAGCCGAAGGATGGGCGCTACTATTGGAACCAGTTCGACCTGGATGTGGGAGTTCGCAACAGGCGTGCGTAACTCCACGCCCTTACTTGCGAGGCTCCATCACGACAACGTCATATTGCAGGGAGGTTCAGTCCTGAATCACTGCGGCCCTCATCGTGCCATCCGGCGACGTTGACTCTTCAACTATACGTTTCGGCCATGCGATTGTCATCCCGCC
Source organism: Chloroflexota bacterium (assembly GCA_965220775.1). Lineage (GTDB taxonomy): Bacteria > Chloroflexota > UBA6077 > FW602-bin22 > JBCLEL01. The sequence goes on along the minus strand of OZ244845.1, from coordinate 874,714 downwards.
AGCCGCGGGCTTCTCTTTCTCCTCAAACGGCGGCCCCGCGACGATTTCCGACGCGGGCACGAAATCGCCGGTCAGCCACCAAGTGGGCCGCGGCCCGCCGCCGGACTCGGGGTCGTACTCCCACACTTGAGCCGCGCAAGTTCTTAGACCAACAATGTTAGATCCTCCTGTGTCGTAGTAGAGCTTGTTGTCCTCGCTCCACCCGCGCAGCCTGTAGATGCAGCCGTAGATGTCGAGCTGGTATTGGGCTCGCCTGATAGCTCCGCCTAATGAACCCTGGGGCGCCGTTAGCCAATTCAATTGTTTGTCCGAGGTTTTCCCCAAATACGCCTCGAAATATTCCTCGTGTTCTAACTTCTCGTAAGACCCATAGATGAGGGGGATCTGATAAGGACCTGCCATCAAAGCAAGTAGAAACGGCAATGCAAGTAGACGCTCCACCCACAACATCCGTGCGTTCCTCCAAATGAACGCAGACGCGAGCACCCCAATGGCCCAGATCGAGAGAAACACCAGGTAGTCGGTGTACAGGAAGAAGCCGACCAGCCAGCCTCCGAGAGTCAGCGGCAGCATTACCCACAGCGGCACAGATTGCAGTGGGAACTGGTCGAATATCCATTCGCCATATATGGCTATTAGCAACTGAGTCAACAAGCCCCACATCACGAGGCGCACCAAGCATCCTGCCACTTTGCACGGTCCTACTAGTTAAGCTCTGACAGATAGCCACTCATAGAAAGCTCTGAGTTGTGGGTCACGCCGGCGATTACCAATCGTCGGTTTGGCAGGGACCCGAACGATCGCCGGCTTGTCCGCCAAGCTGCCGGCGAAGGAACCTCACCTATTAGACGAATCCCGGTCCTTCGATCACCGGATGCTTGAGCAGGAAATCCTCGTCGACTTCGATGCCAATGCCCGGCTTTTCTAACGGACGTACGTTGCCTTCTGCGTCCATGGTGTAAGGATTACTGCCGAGCTGCTCCCGAAACGGGTTGCTCGTGGATACATCGCCCTCGAAGTAGCCGGCGTTTTCGATTGACGCCAAGAAGTGAATCGACGCAGCCATGTTCAACGCCGACGTCGCGGTATGTGGGTGGATGGGCAGCTTCCAGGCCGAGGCCATTGCGGCGATGCGCAGGAGCTCGGTGATGCCGCCGCTCTTGGAGAGGTCCGGCTGCAAAATCTGAATGATCCGGTCCTCGATGACGCGAGTGAACTCGAAGCGGGTGTAGTGATTCTCGCCGGCGGCCAAGGGCACGCTGCCGAAGGTGGCGGCAATAGAGTAGCTTCGATGGTCGTGGGCGGGGAACGGCTCTTCGAGCCAGCCCACGTTGTTCGCCTCCAATCCAGGCATGACCTGCCGCACGTCGGCGACGTTATATCCAGTGTTGGCATCGACGAGAATCGTCAAATCGTCGCCGAACGCCTTGCGCACCGCGGCAACGCGTTCGAGATCGCGGGCCGGCGTGTCGCCTAGCCGCAGCTTCACTGCTTTGTAGCCGGACTCTACAAGCGGCCGGATCTCGTCGACGAGCGCAGGGGGTTCCTGAAAACCGAGCGCCACGCCGCCGGCGTAAGCGGGAATCGGCCGGCATGATCCGCCGAGCAGCTTGTAGACAGGCCAACCTGCCGCCTTGCCCCGTATGTCCCATAGGGCCATATCGATTCCGCTCATCGCGATGGAGGTGGCGGCGCCCATGCCGTGACTGCCAAGCTGCATCTTGTAGATTCGTGCCCAGACGCCCACGACGTCCGATGCATCCATGCCAAGGACCAACTGGCGAAGCGTGGTGTTGGCCAAATGGGCAACAGCGCCGGGGGAGCGTCCGTGGTGAGACTCGCCGAAGCCGACGATACCATCGTCCGTAGTGACCTTCACGATGACGGTGTCGCGTTTCACGGTACGGCCGAGCCCCAAATCAACGATATCTTCGGGCGCCAATTTGTGCGACATTGGGTAGGCTTTCACATCGGCGATTCGCATAGTTTCTCCCTCGTTAGGTGGTTCTCGGAGATTCTCTGACTTCGAGGTGTTTGGTCTGGATCCTCAGAATCAGGCGGGCAATGCCCTTACCTCATTGGTCGAATTCTAGTGGCGATGATTTAGAGCGTCAATTCAGGGACGTGCGCCGGCGCTGGATTCCGGCTGCCGGCGGCACACTAAGGTTTGAAAATGAGACCTGGTCGTTGGAAGTGTTTGGGTGTGGTTGGTGCCACCCTTCCCCTCTGGATTCCCGCTTTCGCGGGAATGACGAGGTGGGTGGCGGGGATGACGGCAAACATCCATCCCGGGTCGGAGTCCGGGAAATGCCTTCGTACCAATGACGAGGCATAAACCCTCACCCTAGCCCTCTCCCAAGGAGAGAGGGAATTAATCTCCGGCGCAGTTGCAACCTCTCGTGGTTGTGCTTGTCCGGTCATCATCGTTCTGGGCGCGCACAGGGGAAAGAGCCTATATGCGCCGGCGCGGCGATCGGTAACGGCTCAACTCTGACCGAACTTCTCTTTCAGGAACCGCAGTCCCTCTGTTGCGCTCTGCTCTGGATCGGGGACGATCGGCCGCCAGAAGCCCGCGGCTACCGCGATCTCCTCTACTTTGTGGTTGAAGGTCTCGATAACGACGGGACCCTCGTAGTCGATTCGGCGGAGGGCGGCCACCAGCTCGTCCCAGTCGAGATGGCCGGTTCCCGGCACGCCTCGGTAGGTATCGGCGGTATGGACATAGTTAAGATGGGAGCCGGCCAGCTCGACCGCGCCGGACAACGATCTCTCTTCGATATTGGCGTGAAACGTGTCGAGCATGATTCCTTGAGAAGGACGATCCACCGACCGAACTAGCTCCAAGCCTTCCTCTATGGTGTTGTTGAATCCTATCTCGTAGCGGTTGAGGCACTCGTATGCCAACACCACGCCCGCAGCCATCGCGTGATCGGCGACTTCGCGCAGTCCCGTCGCGCAAAGGTCGATCTGACGACGACGCTCGTCCGGGGAGACCAGCTGTTTGTAGCCCCATTCGGACCCGTGGGGACCGATCAAGTGGCTGGCCCCCATTGCGGCGGCGAGATCGATAGCCGCGAACATGTGGTCGCGGGCACGCAGCCTGGCAGCTGGATCGTCACTAATAAACGAGCGGTCCGGCGGAAACGCGGTGCAGACGCTGGATGCCAGGCCAGACTGGCGCAGCGCACTGCCCAACTCGGCGCCGTCCAAATCGGCCGGCTCGAATACCGGCACTTCAAATAAGTCAAAACCGAGTGCTGCCGTCTTGTCGACCAAGTGCAGGTGCTCCATCTCAAACGAACCAACCCAGATAAACCCGCTCAATCCAAATTGCATTGTCCGTTACTCCTTCAAACCGCCTCAGTAACCGTAATCATCCGGTTAACCGGCAGGTCGGTCAACGTTTGAACGATTCCGCTCGGCCAGCGGATCTGCAACTCGTCGACCCGTTGGTGCCGGCCTAAGCCGAAGTGGGCGACTAGACTGTGTTGAGAGAGAAAGCTGGTGCCGCTCTGAATCTCACGGATTTGGCGCGAGCCGCCGGCGGTCAGGGTTAGGCGTGCGCCGATGCCGTCTCGATTGCTCTGCAATCCCACAAGTTGAACTTCAAGCCATCGGTTATCGTTGCCGGAGTTTTTCAGCAAGACAGGTGGCTGATCAAGGTTGGCGACCAGCAGGTCCAAGAATCCATCGCCATCGATGTCAGCTACTGCCAGTCCGCGGGCGCAACCATTGTGGTCGGAGACGGTCTGCTTTGACACGTCGCGGAATGTTCCATCACCACGATTATGGAATAACGCGTTAGGCTGATCGGGCAAGTACTGGCCGGCGGCATTCATAGCGGGGTGCAATCGGCCGGCTACGAAGTAGATATCGAGCAATCCATCGTTGTCGAAGTCAAGGAACGCGGTGCCCCAGCCAACTGAATGTTCGCCGGGGATCTCGCCGCGACCTACGCCGGCGACGCCGGTCGTGTCTTCGAATATTTCTCCGCCATGGTTGCGATAAAGCACGTTGTCACCCATGTTCGTGACAAAGATGTCGAGCCGGCTATCTCCATCGTAGTCGCCGACAGCCAAGCCCATGCCGTCAATCGCAGCATCGACCCTTGCCTGGTCGCTAACATCTTTGAATGACCAATCGCCGCGCGCGGGGCCGGCGTTTTGGTACAGGACATTAGGTTCGATGAACTGCCCGAAGTCGTTCACCACGAATAGATCTGGGCGGCCATCGTCGTCGTAATCGAGGAAGCCGGCGGCCAGCCCGGCACCATGTAGGGAGGATTGCCCAAGCAAATGAGTAACGTCGCGGAAAGTCCCATTGCCGTTGTTTTGGAACAGACGATGCTGACGCGCTAACGGTGTGAACTCCTCTCTCAGTTCAGCGAGCGATTTGCCTCGGATCGCGGGCGGCGAGCCGTCGATCCAGTAGGTGACGTAAAGATCGAGGTATCCATTGCCGTCGAAGTCCGCCCAGACGGCCGAGGCGGGATGGTGTCCTTCAACCTCCAGCCCCGCGTCTTGGGTGACGTCGGAAAAGGTACCGTCGCCATTGTTGTGGAACAGGTTAAGTCCGCCGATCCGGGTGGCGAGCAAGTCGCAGTTGCCGTCGTTATCGTAGTCCGCACAGGCTACTCCAATCGTGATCTCGTGTGACCCTGCCAGACCCGATTTGTCAGCTATGTCGGTGAATGTCGCGTCGCCATTATTGCGATAGAGCGCGTTGGGGCCGTGGGCATTTGTCAGGAACAGGTCCTGTCGGCCGTTTCCATTGAAATCGAAAAACGCGGCGCCGGCCTGAATAGCATGAGCACTCTGGTGCCGCCGGTGTCGAAAGGCTATACCGGCCTGCGACGTTATCTGTTCAAAGGTCGGCAGCGCGGCCGGCGGATGCGTGACGCTGGCGACAACTCGGGCCGCCCCAGATGCGACGGCTAGGCCGGCGGCGCCAATTAGCAACGCGCGACGGGATAGCCTGGGTGAGCTATCTGTCTGAGATCGGTCATTTGGCCGGCTCTTTGGCTTAGCCCAGGCCGTCAGCTTGTTTGCGATCTGCTCTTGGATGCTGCTTGGCTCTTCGCCGGTCATAGCCGAATGCCATTGCCGCTCTGTCTTACCAGTCAATACGTTCCGTGGAGACGAAGCGGTTGAACCTACGCCAACGTGGTTCGTCATCACGGTAGTGTTGCCTTTGGTACAAGGGATTGTAACGGCCAGGCGGATCAATTGAAACCACGTCGTTTCCTTTGCGCACTATGGTGAAGCGCTGCTTTTCGACGCGAATTTTGTTCGTGCGTTCAAAGATCGGAAAGCTCAAGCTGACCAGATCTTGAGGTAGGACCGAGCCTACCTGGGCGTATCTTCCGTCCCAACTGAGGTTGCGCTCTCTATCGTTCACTCGACAGCGGGTGTCACCGGGTGCAACCCACTCGGGAATTCGTATAGCGAGGTCAACCGGCTGCTTCACCTTCACGTCGACCCTACCCTGATAAGGTATATAGCTTTCCACGTCAGCCCAGGGCGAGGCCCGGTTCAGCAGCAAGTTCACTCGCAGCTTGCCATCCTGATGCCGCAGGATGCGCTCCCAAGTTCGGTAGATCGTGTGTGCCGAGTTTGCCGTGCAACAGTAGGCAATGCCGACGCCGGATCCCACGTACCAATCATTGGCCGCCGGCCAGCCGGCAAACGTCCCCAAACAGCGCTCCGCTACCCGATCGGTGGTGTCGTAGGGCTTAACCGGCGATGGTTTCAGGGTATGGGGCTCTGCCCACGAAGGCAAGCTCGCGAACATGTTCTCGGGTACTCGGGAGATCCAATCGGTGGATAGCAACTGGCCTTCGGCAAACATGTTGCGAATCCATCTATCAGCGTCGTCCCAGTAATCGCCGACACCGGCCTCCGACAGCTTCAACGCCAGCGCGATCATATCAGCGACTTGACACAGCTCAGAGCCCTCCCACTCGGGGCTACTGATATGACATGGGAAGAAACCGAGCAATCCAGATCCTGGCGCCACGGCAAAGTCATAGGCTACCTGCCGTTCCAGCTGGGTTCCCACACCCTTGGCGAACTCGAAGCTGCGTACGACAAACTCCATCACTTCCTGGTCATCTGCGGTCTCGGCGTAGTCCTGCATTGCCAATAGCCCGTGAGCGTGGGCATGGAAGTGGGCATAGGTCGAATCGCCGGGGACGCGCATAAAGCTGCCATCGGCGCCGTAGAAATACCGGCGCATGTAGTTGATGATCTTGCCGGCTAGCGTCAGAGCCGGCTCGTAGCCCAGGAGCCGGTAAGCGTGCACCAATCCGTGTGGGGTGCGAGAGCTCTCCTGGTTCACTCCTTTAGTCGGCGCCTCTACACTAGCCGGGCGTTCTTTTCGCGCATCCATGCAATCCGGCCAGAAGTAGGCGATATCGCCGGCGTCCACCGCCAATCCGATGATTCCATCCACCAAGCGACGACTGGCGTCCCGCCAAACCGAACCGCCATCTCGGTAGGCCAATACGGCCATAGCCGAGAGCAGCTTGCCAAAGGTCAAAGGGGCCACAACCTGGCCAGTCGCCGTATGCACAGGGCTAGGCGAATCCTCGTCCGCCCAGGGCCGGCCTTCTAGAGGCGAGTAGAAGAGCCCGTCCGATCCCAACCCGCGCAATGCCACCTCGGCCCACTTTCGCTCGACGTGGCCATTCAGATCGCTGCCGCTGACGATCCGCATTAGCGGCGTCGCCTCTAGGAATTTCGCCATCATCCCGGGCCCGCACCAGTCGTGCCACATTTGGGGCGGTCTGCGGTCGAACCAGACCTCCATATAGGGCTCGTAGTCGGCTTCGGGATCGGCAGCTTCGGTCATTGCGTGGATGACCAGGCTAGCACGATCGGCTAGATCAAGCGTATCAGGCGCCATACTTTCATAATGCTGGCCTTGGTACGCCGGCATGTCGAACTCAGGAATCTCCGACCGAACGTAGCCGATCGGCTGGCCGGGTTTCCATTCAGTCATCTTTGTTGCTCCTTATGGTGAGGACATAGCTAAGGACCCGTTCTTGTGAGGGCAATGTAGCCGCCTTGCGGAACATTGAGGTCAACCAACAGCGATCCACTGGTCGCACTGAGCTTCTCTTGTGACAGCACAGCCAAGTCGTAGTCGTGCACCGTTGCGGTGAAGTCGCCGGCTACGTCCTCCAGTATCGTATACAGTGCGTCGTCATCGCTGCAATTGAACAGGTAGATTTCCTCTGCTCCCTTGCTCAGCGGCACTCGCAAAGCCGGATAGCTGCCGTAGGTGACGAACGCCTTGCCGCCTCGCTCGACCTTGACCGTCGAGTACAGCGCGTCATTCTGGACCGGTCTCAACTGGCCGTAGCGGAAGTCCTCCTTGTGCTCATGGTAGAAGGACAGCCATCCTTTCAGCAGCCGGCGATGATCATCGGTCATGTTCAGTAGGTCGGCGCAGATCTGGGGGACACCGGTCACGACCGCCGTCGACAGCATCTTCGCCACCATATGGTTGCTCTCCTCGATGTGCCACCATATGGGGTCGGTGTGCACCGCGACACCGGCAGGTATATAGGACCTCAAGAGCACGCACTGGCGCCGATTCATGTCGACAGAGCCCCACTCTCCCGAATCCGGCGACCGAAACGCGGTCGCGTTGTACACGTTAGCTACGTTCCCGTAAAGGGGCCGGAACTCGATCACCGCGTTCGGGTTCACCTTCTCTATCGCTTCCCTCATACGTGGGAAAGTATGCGCCATAGCTTGGCCATATGTATCGAAGTTGTGCTCGTGATCGGCAATGCAGGGCAACGTCGGCGCCGCCTCGATCATGTCCACCGTGAAACCGTCCGCCTCATAGTCCCGCAGCACCCTTGCCACCAGCTCCGGCACCCGTTTCTGCGTTATCGGGTTGCGCGCACACAGGTAAGAGCTGTACCTCTCGTACCTGGGGTCCGACGGATCCATGTCCAACTGGACCAGCGCCTCTTTCAAATCTTCGCGAATCCTCGTCTTCCGACCAGCCATCCAAGGAGAGATCCAAAATATGCTCATCACGCCGACGCTCTTAAGCCTTCTCGTCAGCCCACGCAGATCACTCAGTTTCTCACTCGGCATATAGTCGCCCATATGATCTGGGTATCCCCAATACCAGTCCGGCCCCCTCCAACGATCGTCCGTCGTGTTGATGTACCAGAGCCAATTGACGAAGCCCCGAATACCGAGTTCCGAGGCCACCTGTCCCATCTCGAACAATTCGTCGGCCTCGAGCTCCTCCGGATGCACTCCTGTCCACTTGCCCTTCGGTCCTCCCCACGGCGCCCACAACGGCTCCCAAGACGTGTCTGGACTCGGACGAAACTCCCGATTCTTGACCTCGTCGTATGACTCCTGAAATGCTCGCAATGTATCGAACCAGTGCGCGCCCGATGAAACGAAGAATCCGTCGCTGTGCTCGGTCAGCGGACCAAGGCTATAGCCGGGCGTCGGTCTCTCCAGCCAGACGCGCGTGACACCCTTCTCCATCACCGATGTATGGCGTTGCGTCGTCACGAAGTGCCGAATGTCCGTCTCAAGGTGCTGGTCCAGGAACCCAAGCGCCAGCCTGCACTTGGCATTTCTGCTGGTGGCCAACGCCAACGGTATGCCCCTATCGGCACCGACCTCGTACGAAGCTCTCGGGTTCGTCCAACCCACCGGCCTGGGCATTGGGTTGCGACTCAACCCGACAAATTCGATCACGAAGCCGATTCCAAACGGCGTCCAGATCTTCTCCAAGTCGACCGCCGTCGTCCTCGCCTCCAGCGTGTACTGGTTCACGATGAATTGCTCGCCGGAATCCCGGCGCAGCCGGAACTCGACCAACGTATGGTCAGCTTCCCTTCGTTCCTCGAATGTCACGGCATAACCGTTGGAAGTGTAGGTCGGACCGTCCGCGACTCGACTCCACTGTCCAGCAGCCGGATCCAGATCGAAGTCCAAGGTCACCTCGGCTCCGTGAATCGTCCATTCGATGCCCATACTGCCCTCCCTGTTAATGGAACCCCTTATTGGCGACCCATCGCCAAGACAGGTATGTGTAGCCTGGAGGCTTCTCCTCAGCCAAGCCGGATGGGTGGTGCGTCCAACAAGCGGTCGCGTCGGGTGACGACTGTGCGGAGTATGAATCAAACAGCCTGGCTCGGATTAGCTATTCGTGCACCGGTTATTAGAATGCCGTTCGCCTACCACATAGACACAGCCTACGCGCGATCGAATAGGGCGCGGAATCCCCTGTGCCTGGGACTGCCGATTGTCGCTGGCGGTCAGCCCTTGACCCCGCTGATCACCACGCCTTGTATGAAGTAGCGCTGGGCTACGAAGAAAACTAGCATTGGGATGAGCGTTATCACCGTGGCCACGACCATTATGTACGCCTCTGGGTGCTTGATCCCGCCCGGCTGGTTCTGCTGGACGTGCCACGACCGCAAGGCCACTGCCAGCGTCATCTTCTCCAGGTCGTTGAGGTAGATCAGCGGCGCCAGGAAGTCATTCCATTCGCCCATGAAGGTGAGAATCATCACCACGCCGAGCGCTGGCATCGACAGCGGCAGGACGATCCGGAAAAAGATGCCAAAGAGGCTGCAACCATCGATCTGCGCGGCCTCGTCGTAGTCGGGTGGAATGGTCATGAAGAACTGCCGCAGGAGAAACACCAGGTAGGCAGTCGTTGCGAAGAAGCTCGGCACGATAAGGGGGTTGACAGTGTTGAGCCACCCCAGCTCTTTGAACAGCAAATACTGCGGGATCAGCGTAACGTGATATGGCAGCATCATCGTCGCCAGGACGACAATGAAAAGCACGTCCCGCCCTGGCACTCTGATGCGGGCGAACGCGAAAGCCGTCAGGCTGCAACTGATCAGTCGCCCGATCGTCACCCCAACCACAATCGTCATCGTTACGAGGAAGCTGCGCATAAAGCTGAACTTCGACATGGCGTCGGGTATGTATTCCCAGCGCCACACGTCGGGAATGAGACTCGGCGGGAAGCGGTAAATCTCGTCGCTCGATTTCACGGACGAACTCACCAGCCAGAGTAGCGGCCAGATGAACACGTACGTTCCTAACGCCAGAATCGCGTACAGCGCCACTCGAAGGAGAATTCGTCGCAGCCGCAACCAGTCGAAGCCGGACGCACGAGAACCAACCATTTCCGTCATCTGCTATCATCACCCGCGTAATATACCAAGCGGTCGGCCGAGCGCACGACTAGCACTGTCAACCCGAGAATCAGCAGGAAGAGGAACCAGGCCAGGACTGCGGCACGCCCCATCTCAAGGTAGGACCAGCCGATCCGGTAGAGGTAGAGCACGTAGAACAGCGAGGCGTTGTTGGGGCCTCCTTGCGTCAAGATGTAGCCAGCGCTGAAGATCTGAAAGGTGTATATCAGCCCGGTCACAAGGGTGAAAAAGATCACGAACGAGGTCATCGGAATGGTGACGTGTCGCAAGCGCTGGAATGCATTCGCACCGTCGACCTTGGAACTGTCATACAGATCTGTCGGCACCTGCTGCATCGCAGCCAGAAAGAGAATGATTCCGCCTCCGGCTCCCCAAGCGGACATAATGATGAAGGCCGGCAGAACCCATTCTTCGCTGCCCAGCCAACTCGGCCCATCAATCCGGAAGAATTCCCAGAGCACCCCGTTGATCGCGCCAAAATCCGTATTGAACAGCCACCAGAAGAGGTAGCTCGCCGCCACGGTCGGTACGATGTAGGGCACGTAGTAGGCAGTCCGCCAGCCCGACAGCGCGAAGACGTTCCGGTTGAGGAGTAGCGAGAGGCAGTACGCTATCGTCGTATTCAACGGTACCACTACGAACGTGTACACCGCGGTGACCCGCAGAGAGACCCAGAATAGCGGGTCGTCAAAGAACATTCGCTCGAAGTTCGAGAGGCCCACCCACCTTGGTGGACTGAGGATGTCGTACTGGGTGAACGCAAGCCCGGCGGAGGCCAGCATCGGCCCCCCAGTGAAGACGACGAAACCGATCATCCACGGCAGGAGGAAAAGGTAGAACGCGATGATCCGTCGGCGCTTGAGGTTCGACTGCCACCAGTGCGCGGGTCTCACGGTGGCGACAGACGACCGAGCTATTTCAGAAGCTGCCACGGTGCGGCTCCCCTATCTGATGCCAGCCGGGATCGGCGAGCATTTGCCCGCACGCCCCGGCTGGTTGACTGAAGACTAGTTGTAGCCTCTCGCCAGTTCCTTGTTGATCTCAGCAGCAGCGTCTGTGTAAGCCTCCGTCAGCGTCTGTTTCTTCGCCATCGCTCGCTCTGCCGCGGCCTTCGCAGTGTTCATGACGAACAGGCCCTTGGAGCCGAAGTGCCTTGGAGTCTCCAAGACATCCTCCGCCAGCCGAGGGATACTCGTCTGCTGCGACCGCACCAGCGACAGCATGCAAGTCTCTTTTACCAACCCTTCAGGCAGCGGATCGACGTATTTCTGCGGCTGCCAGGTGGTAAGCAAGAAGGGCTTTGCCATCTTGGCGTGGTTGACATCGTCATCGCAGACCCAAGCCGTGATGTATGCCGCGGTCTCGTCCTTGAGCTTGCTGTAGGAACCGACCGTCATGGTGTTCCCGACCAAGTTGAAGGTGGGCCGTTTCCAATAGGGCATTGGAATCATCCGCACGTCGTCTGGGTGGTCTTTGAACTGACCGACCCATAGCGGGTGCATGTGGTAGGGGTGGGAAGCCACGCGCTGGCCGAGGAACATCTTGATGTGACCCCCTTCGGCGGCCATGACATCGTTGTCCGGTACGACCTTGTCCTTCGTGACCAGATCAAACAGCGGCTCCAGCGACTCGATTACATCGGGGGAGTCCAGGAAAATCTTGTCATTCTCGTAGCTCCAGCCATCTGGGAACAGCCTCGCCCCATAGGAGTAGAGGGTCTGTGAATGCAGATCCCAGAAATGTCCCAACCGCATGTCGCTGCCATAACGCTCGACCTTGCCGTCCGAAGTTTCCTTCGACATTCCCTTCATCCACGGAATGAAGTCGTTCCACGTCCACTGGTCGAGGTTATCGGTGCCCCACCACGGGATGTCCTTGGCCATCCCCTCTTCCTCAGCCATCGTGACGTTGATGAGCACGCCCAAGGTATTTCCAACAAGCCGGTTGAGCCCCATCAGCTTGCCTTTATAGCCGTTTTCGACCCATGGATCGTAGGAGAACCCCTCCCGGCTGAGGTTGTGAGCCCTAAAGTACGGTTCAAAGTCCTGGCTCAGGCCCTTACGGAAGAAGTCGCCCTGCCAGTAGGCGTCCACGAACAGGACATCCGGGCCCACGCCGCCGGCCACCTGGGTCAAGAGCTTCTCCGCTCCACCCTCCATCGGCTCGACCTTGCAAACCACACCGGTCTTTTCGTAGATGATGTCGTTGTAAGCCTTGTCTCCGTCGACGGACCAGGTTACGTACCTGATCGTTGGATCGCCACCGAAGTTGGGGAGGTCCACGACGCCGGCCTCCATCATCTTCTCGACCTCGACCACCTTCTCGACGATCTGCGTTACAACGACCTCCTTTTCGACTTCGACTACCTCCGGCTGGCACGCCGCCAGAAGTGGCAACGCGGCCGTCGCGCCGAGGCCGGCTAGAAACGTGCGGCGCGTCAATCCGCGTGTCATCAGGTTACGTATATGTTCCATCCCAGATTTTCTCCTCGTACGAAACTAGCTCGAATACAAATGCTTGCCGAATCTATGCGGGTTCGATCGTTCTTGGGGAAGCACCCCCTTCCTTGAAGAAATCCTCTCTCTTCACGCGATTTGCGCGATCATAAGCGTCGGCGACAATGTTACCATGATTTATCATGTTCAACTAGCCAGAACACGAGCAACGTGCAAGGAGGAAGCGATGGCCTCAACACTAGCCAAGTATGACCTCGATCTCAAACTTGCCGAGCTGAAGATCAACGGCTACACGATGTTCGAGGACTTGGTCTCGGCCGAGAAGATCGACCGGCTGCACGACGCGTTCATGCCGCTTCTGGATGCGGTAAAGGATCGCAGCGATCCCATCGAATCCGGAGATCGGCGAGAAGGCGAAGGCCGGCTGCAGAACGTGAATCGTTTCACGGTAGAGGTGCCGTGGCAATCTCCGTTCTCCGATCCGGAGATCTACGAAAACCCGGTTATCCTGGAGATCCTCGAACGCTATTGGGGCACGAGCGACTTCGTAATGGTCCTGTACTCGTCGAACAATCCGTACCCAGGCAGCGAATATCAGCATTGGCATCGGGATATGCCCCTGATAGGCGGTCTGCAAAAGTGTCCGATCTTCGGCGTCAAGTTCCCCTTGGTGGACACGAACGAAGAGAATGGCAGCTTCGAGGTGCTGCCAGGTACCCAGTTGCTCAACTATCCAGAGTACGAGGGTCGTTACGACGATATAATAAGATCGGGAGAATTCCCCAAGCACCGCCTGAACATGAAGAGGGGAACATTCTGGTTTCAGGATGTGCGACCGTTTCACCGCGGTACCCCCAACCGCTCGGATCACGCGAGGCCGGAACTGGTGATCTGCTACAGCCTGCCCTGGTACAAGGACCGCCGGCACGTGGAGCTTACCCAGAAAGACTTCGATGCGCTGTCCGAGCGAGGCAGGAAGCTATTGGCGAACTGCTGGATCGTCGGCTGAGTTAGCTCAAACTGCGGTGGAGTCGGCCGGACCTCCGCCTATCGCAACCACGTCGTATTCAGCAGGCACTCAGGCGCCCTTCACTGCCACTTGTATCTCAACACCACCTTGTGTAGGGACCTAGGACTTCTGAACCGCACGCCGCTGCATCCACTCCTTGAGGGGAACATCATCCCAGTTCTTTACGTGGTAGAACCGTGATGCGGGGTGCCATGGGTCTTCACCCAATGAGTGGTTACCCGTGGCCAGCGTCCCCAATAGCTGTCGCCGGATCGGCGAGCTGCGGGCGACCAACTCGGGATCCTGCTCGACGTAATCGACGGGGCGAATCCAGCGATGGTTGTAACCGACGTACAAGACCTTTCGGACGTGGTCCGATAGGTTTGGCGTAACGCAGTGCCAGATAGAGGTACGGAAGAGGATTGCGCTGCCGGCCGGCACGTTCACCTCGAACACTTCCTTTGGATCGACCCGGAACTCCAAATCGCGGAGCTCCTGGACCCTGCGGCGGTGGCTACCTGGCACCACGGCCATGGCGCCGGAGTTGTGCTCGGTCAAGTCGGTCAGGTAATAGCCGGCCTTGACCTCCAGGAATGGCAGTACCCCGTCCATCGACGTTGCCTCGAAAGAGTCCATCAGATCCGCGTGCCACTGCACGTTATCGTAGCCGGCTTTGAGGTCGTCTCCATCGCCGCGTCCCAGCTCACCGATCCTTAATCCCTCGGGATAGGGCACCCGATAGTTCAGGTGGGTGACCCGGATCTGGATGTTCCAACCCATAACGTCGACCACGAGCGGCAGCATGCGTGGGTGGTCAATCAAGCTAAGGAAGGCCTCGTCGTGGGCCAGGGCATTTTGGACGGTAAACCCGCTATCTGGGGCAAGCCCCCGATCAGATCGGGCCCGCGCGCCCACTCGGTCGACCGCGTTCAGCAACTCACTCAGCTCTTCCGGCGTCAGGAAATTCTCCAGGATAATGAAGCCATTTTCATCAAAATCCTGACGTTGTGCCGGCGTCATTCCTGCTGACATCTCTAGCCTCCTCGTCGGCGTGGGCCCGTTCGCGGACGGCGTTGAACTCGCACAATTATCTTCTCATCATATAGTTCCCGGAACCAGCTCGTTATCGCCCGGTTTCATCTTACGAGTATATCGGACACCAGGGGCGAACCGGGGAGAACTTTCTTCGGTATTCTCAGTATCAACCTGTTCGGCTTGCAGGCCCGACACGAGCTCATGGATACTCAGAGTCGGGCTGCTATACTGCCGGAAGGCGGAGAGGCGACACGCCCAGAATTGAATTGCTTTAGAACCCACCTCTCGATTTGGCGAAATCCGCGGGTCGCCGTGACGCCGGATGTACCAGGCCCTGCAAAGTCGATCGAAGACTAAAGGAGGAGAGATCATGGGCCCATCGGATAGTTGGAATCCTGGAGATCCTATCGGCTACATCCAGCCGGAGATTCCGGAGTTCGAAATGCCATCCTACCGGGGCGAACGGTACGAGGCGATGGTGCCGGACACGTTGGACCTCGCGGAGCGCGCTCGGCTGGCGATTCACGTGATGACTGAGAACCCGAATCCACAGGCAGATTACGAGCCTTACTGGAGGGTCAGTTGGACGCCCGGCCCGATCATGACAGCAGATTTTGCGAGCCCTTCGATCACACCGAAGTTTCAAGAGTCAGTTTGCTTGGACCGCATCATGAGCGGCAGCGAACAGAACATGCACGTAGACAGACGCTGGATGGAAATAACTTTGCAGCAGCAGGGACCTGACGGTTTGATCTACACACCGACCAGGGGTCGCCCGTGGGCGTTCTTCCAGTTCGACCCAAGCCATTATGGCGGCACCATAGACCAAAGTATGGAGCAACTGATCGGCCCATTCATCAGCGGCCAGATCCTGCGGGCAATGTCACTGTACGACGCGAGGGATGACGGCTCGTTTTGGCAGGAGCGGATCCGCCGGCTTGTGGATGGATTGGCGAGCTTGGCAGTGTACGCCGGCGACTACGCCTACTACTGGCCGGGCCCCTTCTATGCGGAAAAGAATCCGCCGCCGGACGCCACGCCCCGCTACCAGTTCCACTTGGGCGAGATGTCGATCATCTCCTTCGGTCTGTCTTGTGCCTACCGACGGACGGGCTACGAGCCGGCTCTGACCCTGGCCCGAAAGCTGATCGCATTTCAGAAGGCAATTTTCTTCACGCCGGATGGCGAATTCGTCACCACCCAGAAAGGGTCGGTCAAGTCACACCTACACGCCCACGCCAGGGCCCTGCAGTCATTCGCAGACTATGCGCTGCTGACGAATGATGAAGATCTGCTCGAATTCGTGGTCAAGAGCTACGAGTGGACGAAGACCCGGATAGAGAATCTGATTGGTTTCTTCCCCAACCACGTAAGCAGTCCGGGATGGAGAGAGCCCAAGATCGCCGGCGAATGGGATGAAGGCACGTCGGAAGAGTTTGTCAGGAACGAGCTCAACCCGTGCGAGTTTGCCGGAGGAGCCGATATGATCGGGCTCGCCTTGCAGCTTAGTGAAGCGGGCGTCGCTGACTACTGGGATGACGTGGACCGTTGGACGCGGAACATGTTGGCCGAATCTCAGATACTGCGGACCGATTGGGTATCCCATTTGCCGGGGTCGGTGGCAA
Source organism: Chloroflexota bacterium (assembly GCA_965220775.1). GTDB lineage: Bacteria > Chloroflexota > UBA6077 > FW602-bin22 > JBCLEL01. The sequence continues at coordinate 858,376 of OZ244845.1, read as the reverse complement.
TTACGAGCGGGGATCCGGCAAGGTATGAACACGCCATCCGCGTCACTCCGGCTCAAAGCATCGATCGTGTTCCGGAACGCAACTTGGGCTCTTGGCCTACGAGCGCCGCTCCCAACGATTGGTATGAGGATGGCTCAGGCGCGCGGGGGCTCGTCCACGGCGACACGGCCTGTGCCGCGCGCACGGTCTATTGGATATGGCACCGGATCCTGACCCATCGAGACGGCAAACTAAGGGTGAACCTGCTCCTGAACCGGGCCTCACGCTGGGCGGACGTCGATAGCTACGTTCCCTATCAAGGTCGGGTGGAAATCAAGATAAAGCAGCCGGTGGACCTGGATGTGCGAGTGCCGGAGTGGGTATCGACCGCGGACGTTCGAGTGCAAGTAGACGGGGCCGGGCGGGACGTAGGATGGAACGGGAGATACGCCCAAGTGGGCCAAGTCGAGCCGGGAGATATTGCAACAGTTACGTTTCCGATAGCCGAACGCAAAGACGTGATCTACATCGAAAAAAGGAAGTATACGATCGTGCGCCGGGGCAACGACGTGGTGGAGATCTATCCACGGGGCAGGTACTATCCATTCTACCAGCGACAGCATTATCGTAGCGGAGAACCCCGCTGGCGCAAGGTGCAGCGTTTCGTCTCGGAAGACCAGGTAGACTGGATCTAATTCAAGCCCCAATCCCTCATTTCAAGAATAGGGGCGAGAGAGCACACAACGGGCGAGAAACACCGGGATAGATTGAACGCCGGACGGAGCGGGCGTAGCGTCAGGCGCCACCATCGACGAGGTACCAGAATTGCATCGTCAGGCGTCCGTCTAGATAGCCGGAAATAATGAGGTGGCGATGGATCCGCGGAACAAGGTGGCGTTGGTAACTGGCGGAGGTATTGGGCTGGGCAAGGCGATCAGTTTGAAGCTGGCGGCCGCTGGATCCAAGATAGCGGTCGCTTACCTAAGCTCCCCGAAAAACGCCAATGAGACGGTTGCCAAGATCGAAGCAATAGGCGGCCAGGCAATGGCGGTCCACGCTGACGTTTCCTCTTCCGACGATGTTCGGAGTATGGTTGATTCTGTAGTCGAGCAGTTTGGGCGCATCGACATCCTGGTGAACAATGCGGCAACGAGGGTGATTGTTCCTTTTAGCGACCTTGACGCATTGAAGGAGGAGGACTGGGATCGAATCATCGCGGTGAACTTGCGGGGCCCGTTCCTGTGCGCCAAGGCGGTTGCACCGGCGATGAAACTGCGCGGAGCCGGAAAGATCATCAACGTCACATCGATAGGTGGGATCAGGCCCGGAGGAAGCTCATTGGCGTACTCGGTATCGAAAGCCGGCGAGGAGATGCTGGGGAGGTGCCTGGCGGTCGCTCTATCGCCGGAGATACAGGTCAACAATATTGCGCCTGGGTTGATGGATACGCCGGCCGGCCGCCTCTTGGGCGAGGAATGGTGGAAGAACTACATGGACGGCGCACTATTGAAAAAGATGCCCGCGGTGGACGACGTGGCTGACGCAGCTTTGTATTTCGTGCGCAACGATTCTGTTACCGCCCAGACCGCAGCTGTCGATGCGGGGGTTTTGACATACTGACGTTTGTCAGGCGAGAAGCGACGAGCTCGTAAGCCAAATGGACTCCCTAAAACTTTACGTGGCAACCGACGGCGATGATGGATGGTCGGGAAAGCTGGCCGGACCAAATCCTGGAAAGACGGACGGCCCGTTTGCCACGCTGGCGAGAGCGCGTGATGCTATACGAGAGCTAATTGCGGAGGGCGGCCTGGATAGTCCGGTTACGGTGCTGGTGCGAGGGGGGAAGTACTATCTGGACAAAACGCTGGTCCTTGGATCACAGGATAGCGGAAGCCGCGACCACCCAATCAGCTATTCGGCCTATGCCGGAGAGTCACCGGTCCTCAGCGGCGGCGCAAAGCTGGACGGGTGGCAGCCGCATAAAGGGCGGATCCTGAAATGTCGGTTTTCGGAGGCTAAACGAGACCTGTGGAAGTACAGGCAGCTCTTCTTCAGGGGCCGCCGGCAGGTTAGAGCGCGTCGCCCAAACTTCCAGCCTGAGAATCCTCTCTACGGAGGTTGGGCTTTCATGGAAGGGCCGGCTGAGGACGGTAGCTCGACTGCCTTTAGGTTCAGGCCGGGGACTTTCGACCGACGCTGGGACAAGCCGGCCGAAGGCGAGGTCTACGTGTGCACCGGGAAGTACGGCAGCTATGCACTGCCGATTCGATCGATCGACTGGGAGAATCGGATCATCACTGTCACCCACAGCGGGCGCAACTTCGATCGCTACCCGTGGTTCCGGCCCATTCCGTTTTTCCCGGACGACCGCTTCGTGGTCGAGAACGTCTTGGAAGAGTTGGATCAGCCTGGTGAGTGGTGTTTGGATGGGGAGGAGGGTACGCTCTACTTCTGGCCACCGGACGAGTCATTCCAGGACGGGGAAGTCGTCGTACCGGTACTCAATTGTCTCATTGATCTACGCGACGCCCGCTGGATCAACATCTCTGGTTTCACGTTTACTGAAACGACGACCGGGGACAACATGCACCGCGATGGCCAGGAGGGCTATGGCGCCATGTTCCCGATGCCGGGCCGTGAGTACTGCGGCGAGGCTCTGCATATGAGAGGCGCGGAGCACTGCCGGATCGAGAACAATCATTTCCGTGAAGTGGGCGGCAACGCAATCTATCTTGAAGATTACAACAGCCGCAACGTCATCCGAAACAACGAGATCAGCTATGCCGGAAAGAATGGCATCTGCATGCTGGGAAGCAAGTACTTTCATCCAGTCCCACATCACCCAATCTTCAACCAAGTTGAGGACAACTACATTCACCACTGCGGTGTCTTTGACAACTACTGTGCCGGCATCTTCCTCGGACTGAGCCAAGGAAACGTCTTGGCTCACAACCTCATCGAGTACGTACCTCATCATGCTATTAACCTGGGAGGCAGCGGCTTTGGCCGCAACATCGTCGAGTTCAACAAGATCCGCCATACGAGTCTCGAGATACAAGATAGCGCCGCAATCAATATGTGGATGGAGGACCCGGACAGTCACAGCGAAAAGGAAGCCGAGCGGTCCGGCCACATTATCCGTCACAACTTAATAGCTGACGTGCGCGGCTGCGCGGTCGACGAAACTTTAGACCTAGTGCCTAGTCCATCGGGGGTAGGCGGCATCTACTTGGACGGCTTTGCCAGCAACTGCTTCGTCTACGGAAACATCATAGCGAGGAGCGGGTACGGATTTCTAGTCAACCTGGGCAAGAACAACATCATCGAGAACAACGTGATTGTGGATTCAGAATGTGCAGTCCGATACATGGCATTCCACAGCTATGCGCCGCACATGTATGGTTTTACGACCGGCAACCGGTTTTGTCGAAACATCGTTCGCCGGTCGAGCGCCGGCGGCCCCCTGTACCGCCTGGTCGATTCAAGAGGTGAATTGCCGGCCGAGAGAATGATCGAGCAGTCCGACCACAACCTGTTCTTCAACCACGATGGTGGGGAATATACGGTGGAGGAGAACCTCGGTGATTTCGGCAAGAGACGCGAAATCGTCCGGCCGGAGCAAGCCGGCGACGAGCAACAGGATTACCCGGAGTTCGATGCCGGCCCCAGGGCGGTCGCGCTTGCTGAATGGCAGAAAAGGGGGTTTGATACGCATTCAATCACTGCCGATCCACTGTTCGAGGACCCCGAGCGCGACAATTACCGGCTGGCGCCGGACTCTCCCGCATTCAAGATTGGGTTCCTGCCAATAGACATCGACCAGATTGGCCGGCGAGGCACCGGTCCGAAACAGCAGTAGCTTCGATCAGCTGAAGTATAGAGGAGCGCAGATTATGGAAATTAAGATTATGGTGGGAACGGCAGACGGTCTCCACCAACTTGGACCTCAGCGGGACGTATGGCTCGAAACACACGAGATAACTTGGCTTGCCGAGGACGGTTCGAGCTGGTGGGCCATCCTCGGCAGCCGCGAACTGTGGCGTTCGGAAGGCCGGGACGCATGGACAAAGATCGCTTCCCTTGACTCTCTGCGAGGCAACTGCATCTTGCCCTATGATGGCGGGGTCCTGGTGGGCACGTCGAAATCACATTTGCATAGACTGAGCGGAAACGTCTTGGAGCCGGTGGATTCCTTCGATGAGGCGCCGGGACGCGACGGGTGGTATACGCCCTGGGGCGGTCCTCCGGACGTGCGGTCCATGTCGACCGATCCTAATGGCAACCTATACGTAAACGTCCACGTAGGAGGAGTCCTTCGGTCGGCCGACGGTGGAGAGTCGTGGGAGCCCACGATTGACATCGGGTCGGACGTACACCAAGTATATTTCGACCCAGCCTCGAAGCTTCTGTTCGCGGCATCGAGCTGGGGTCTGGGTGTCAGCGATGATGATGGAGTCTCTTGGCAATTCCACAGGAGTGGTCTGCACGCAACCTACGCGCGGGCCGTAACGGTAGCCGGCGACAAGATCCTCGTAAGCGCATCCACGGGTCCGCGGACGAGGCAAGCTGCCGTCTATCGCAAGTCTGTTGGAGACAATGGCCCTTTTGAGCGGTGCACTGACGGTCTGCCGGAGTGGATAGTCAATAACGTCGACACCGCCTGTCTCGCGGCATCGGGATCAGAGGTAGCATTCGGAACTCATGACGGCTCGGTCTTCGCGTCGGACGACCAAGGGAATAGCTGGCAACTCGTAGCCGAGGGGCTTCCGCCGGTGAGGTGCTTGGCGTTCGCGGCCGGCTGAGGGCTATCCGTTTTCTTCCGTCTCGTTGCAAGCCGTAGGCGCTTCAAGGCGAAGTCGAGGCTGCTCATTCGGGATCCCGCGCCTCCGATGTTCCGGCGATCCGTTTGCTGATGATCTTTGGCGAGGACAACATCCACGAATCAAAAGGTCATTGGAAGAGTCCAGAGGAGCGCGCACGATGGAAACTGACCGGCCGCATAATCCAATCTGATACAGCCTTCGATGACACAAGACCCAGAGAGGTACGTTTACAGGAACCTGCGCTGGAACCTGATCGTCAGGACCGCAGACCTGGGTCTGTGGCACGGCGGGCAGTCGTTCGCCTCGATCGTGACCGTGATTCCGGCGTTCGCGGCTCGCCTCGGCGCGTCCAATACCGTCATCGGCTTGATTCCGGCGATCCAAATGACGTGCATGAGCCTGCCGGGAATCTTCTTCGCGAACTACATCGAGCAGTCGGGCCGGCTGTTGCCGTTCCTGATGCGCTACACCGCCTTGGAGCGGCTCCCCCTGCTCGTAGTAGCCATAGCTGCCTACTTCCTCGCCCAGAGTAATCCTAAGCTTACCCTTGCACTCACGCTCATGGCTCTGACGGTAATGTACGTCGCGGGCGGGGCGATGCTGCCAGCCTGGATGGGCTTGATGGCCAAGATATTTCCGGTCAATGTCCGGGGAAGATTCTTCGCTCTGGTCGGGTTCCTGGGAGCCGTAATGGGTCTCGGCGCTTCGGGAGCCATAGGATACGTATTGGACACGTTTCCCTATCCGCTGGGGTACGTGGTCTGTCTGGCATCCGCTTCGCTAGTGATGGGGGCCGGGGTCATCGTCCTGGCCTACGTGCGTGAGGCGAACGTTGTACCCGATCGCCCCCGCGTTGACCTGGGCGACTACCTGGGCCGGCTACCGTCGATACTTAGAGTCAACCGCAACTTCACTCGGTACCTGGTCGCACGGTCGGTGGCCAGTTTCGGGGCAATGTCGACCGGATTCTTCACCGTGTATGCCCTGGGCGAGTTGGATATGGCTGAGTGGCAGGTTGGAGCGTTCACTTTCGCGATGCTGGCGGCCCAGGTAGTCGTATTCCCCGTTGTCGGATATCTGGCGGACCGTTTCGGCCACAAGTTGGTAGTCGCGGCCGGCACCGCTTTCTTAGTACTGGCGAATGTGGGAGCGGTATTGGCTGCCGAGCAGGGGTGGCTCATCTACCTGGTATTCGTCGCGGTCGGCGCGATCGGCTCTGTCACGTCAGTGTCTGGTTTCAATATTCTGTTAGAGTTCGCTCCGGCCGACCAGCGGCCAACTTACCTCGCGGTTGGCGTGCTTGTCCAAGCGCCGCTGGTCTTTGCCGCGCCGATCATCGGCGGGTTCATCGCCGACTCGGCCGGCTATCACTCGATGTTTTGGGTGGCGGCGATCTTGTCGCTGGCCGCATCAATTCTGCTGGTCGCGACAGTCCAGGAACCGCGTCGGACGCCCGGTACGGTGGCGCCTTGAGCCACGTGCCAAGACGCAGTTTCGCATTGGCGGCATCCGGGGCATCGCCGGTTTGGTGGGCGTGGAATCGACCAGTCTAGAAGAATCGGAGCCGCTTCCTGCCGGACACAGTCCGGCTAATGACGGAGGTGCGGGCAGTCTCTTCGAGACGATCGTCTAGAGGCGGCAGAGGTCCAGTGCGACCGCGCCGGCCGAGGGCCAACCGTATCAGGTGGTCAGCGAAGGCCGGATTCTTGGGCAGCAGCGATCCGTGCATGTATGATCCGAAGGCATTGTGATGAATCGCGCCTTCGGTTCGGTCCCAGTCGTTATTGCCGAATCCGCTGACGACCGTTCCGAGTGGCTTGACGCCGGCCCCGAGAAATGTCCGGCCGCTGTGGTTCTCGAACCCTACTAGTGTCGTTGCCGCTTCCGCGAGGCTGCAATCGACGACGATGTTGCCGATGAGCCGTTTGGAGCCGGCCTCGGTCCAGGCATCGAAAAGTCCAGTGCCGGCGATCTTTCGTCCGCCGCCGGCCAAGAAATGGTGGCCGAGCAGCTGGTAACCGCCGCAAATCGACAACAAAACGAGGCCATCCGCAACCGCTTGCTTTAGATCAGCGCCCTTGGTGGTCTTCACAAGGTCATCGGACACTGCAAGCTGCTGCCGGTCCTGTCCGCCCCCGACGAACACTATGTCGCATTTTGCGAATTCGACCGGCTGGCCTATGCCGACCTGAATGATCTCGCAATCGATACCACGCCACTCACACCGTCGGGTGAGCGTCATTAGGTTACCTCGATCGCCGTAGATATTCATCGACAGCGGGTACAGGTGCGCGATCCGCAATCTCACAGGTGGTTCTCTTTCACTCCGCCCAGAACTGTTCGACCATACCCTTGCGCGCTAGATGGGTGTGCAGGGATAGCAGCGCCGTATAGGTAGGCAACGCGGTTACGGTCTGGCCATGCCCAACGGTACCAAGCGCCTCCATTACCTCACCAGCGACATCCGCAGTGCCGACCCGGATGCGCTGGGTATCCACGCCAGCATAGCGCAGGCGGACGGCCATGTCACCGGCTCTGCTGCCGGCCACGACAAATCCGCAGGGCCAGGCCGCGACCCTTTCGAAGTCGGCATCCCAGAGCCAAGACACGTCGGTGCCGTCGGCCAGATTGTCGTTGATTGCGATAACGGCGATGGAGCCCGGTCCGATTTGAGTGACTGCATCGAGCACCTGGTTACATCCGACCGGGTTCTTGATTAGCGCGATTCGCAGCAGTCTGCCTTCGGAGCTTACCGCCTCCATGCGTCCGAAGGCGCGGTCGACGCGTTCGCCGGCGCGGGCGATGCTATCTAAGGGTGCTGAGGCGGCTGTGGCGACGGTTGCGGCCGCGGCAAGATTGTAGAGATTGTAGACGCCGGCCAGAGGATAGCTGATACGCCGTTCGATTGATCCGGCGATGAGGTTTGCCTCCTGGTCAACGCCGGCCGGCGCAACGGCGATGGCTGAGTCGGGGGGATTGGCGAAACCACAGGACTGGCAACGAAATCGGCCTAAATGTGAGTAGGTTATAGCCTCGTACCGCAGGGTGCGATCGCACCGAGGGCAGGTCAACGAATCCGCAGCATGCTCGGGAATCGCCGCTCCGGCCGAATCTACCGAGAATGGCATCGAACGTGCTTTGAGGCCGGTGACCAAGTGGACTAAAGCCGGATCGTCACCATTGTAGACTATGGTAACGTCAGCCGGCTGGCGCTCCAGGCACTTGCGCCACAGGCGCTCGATATGGTCTACCTCGCCGTAGCGATCCAACTGGTCGCGGAACAGGTTCAGCAGGGCGATGATCTTTGGCCGGAGCTCGTGGGCCATGCCGGGCAGCGCCGCTTCGTCCACCTCGAAAAGGCCCCATTCCGCCGAGAGGCCGTTGACCAAGTCTGTTGCCGCGATCATCGCCGACGCGACGCCGCTATTGAGATTGGCTCCGGCCCGATTCTGGACCACCCGGTACCCAGCATCCGACAGCATGGCGGCGACCAGTCGAGCGGTCGTGGTCTTTCCGTTGGTGCCGGCGATTAGGATCGAGCCATGGCTCAATCCCATTGCAAGGTCGGAGATCAGTCGAGGCGCCAGACGCAATGCTGCCAATCCCGGCGCCGAGGTGCCCCCGCCAAATCCGAGCCGGCGACTGGCGATGCGGGTCAGCCGGCCGCCGGCGACTGCAAGACGCGTCGCGATCCTCATTTCTCGAACTGTACCGCGAACAGTGCAAATGCTCGATTCATGGCGGTAGCAACCCTATTGAATTGATTTAGATACGTGCTGTACACCAGACACATCGATGAAAGGAGATCATGGTGGCCATGCAGTTCTTGCATAGGAAGCAATTCTACTCTCCTAAGGCGAGTCTTCGACCGGATTGGAGAATCGTCTTTGCCGGCCTCACAGGATGTGCGATGGCGACTAGAAAGTATCGACTTACTGCGGGCTCCTGCTTCGGGATGGCTGCGCCTTAGCGGATAGCTCTTTGGTATGCTTCCCAAGTACGACGCCACGAACGCGTTTTCGACCGTTCGTGGCCTTGTTATTTCCTAGGTTCCACTCGAGTTAGGGGAGGGACAGGTAGATGGGCTATCTATATGCGATGCGAGCTGCGTTCATACATCAATGGTGCCTAACCACCACTGGAGGCAGATTTCTGTCCTTCCTTGGGACGACAATTTGGGTCGTGGCTTTGGCATGGTTTGCGCACGAAAGCGGAGATTCGGCGATTATGACTTACCTTGCCTTAGGCGCCTTTATGATGGTCGTGTGGAACTTTAGTGTTTTCCGCATGGGATGGTCGCTCCGCGGGGAGATCGTCCAAGCTACGCTCGAGCTGATGCTCTTGTCCCGGACACCCATCATGTTCATCCTGGTTGGGAAAATACTATCGATCGCGCTCTTCGCTTCTCTTATAGGACTCGGAAGCACAGTGTTATTCATGGCGCTCTCCGCCCACACTGTCCAAGTGCTAAACCCTCTATTACTGCTTGGTTCACTAGGCGTCGCGATTGTGGCCACAACGTCCGTAGGGTTCCTGTCGGCGCCGTGGTCCATCATCAGCGGCGGCCGAAATAACTATTTTGAGGCTGTGCGTCCTTTCGTGATGGTTTTCAGCGGTTTCGTCTATCCGGTTGCTTCGTTCGCGCCAGTGCTTAAGCCGGTGGCTTGGCTTCTGCCAACGTCGTGGGCAATGGGCGGCCTACTCAGTTCGGTTGAAGGTGGGCGGTTCTACGGAAGTACGATCGAGCATTGGGGCCTTGCGCTAGCGACGTCCGCGACATACCTGATGCTGACATTTCTTCTATTAATGGTAGTCGAAAAGCGCGTCAGAGCCACCGGCATCTTAGCAACCTACTAGGGCTGAGCATATGCAATGAACAACTTCGCAAGGTTGGTTTTACTGACCTACAAGGGCTCATTCGTTTCCTGGCAAGGGAGCGGATACCTCACCCGAGCGTTCTTGGAGCCGTTGCTGACGGTGTTGACGGTTACCTTGGCCGGCAAGTTCGCTGCCAATCCGCAGATCGCTGAACGCTACGTCATTGGAATGCTGGCCTTCCTGATAGCTTGGGTTGTTTCCCACGGAATTCTAGAGTCGTTTTACAACGAACGCGCCTACGGAACGCTGTCGCTATTGATTCAGTCCCGTGCAAGACGTCTCACCGTCTACTACGCGAGAGCGGGAATTCAGTGGCTAAACGGGGTAGTGACGTTCACGACGGGGTTGGTTGGTGCGTGGTTGATTTTGGGATTGGACCTGTCTGGCGTTGATTGGGTCTCACTCGTTATTACCGTTGCGGCGATGATTATTTCCTCCACGACGTTTGCTTTACTGATCGCGAATTTTTCTATTCTCTTTTACGAATGGAGCTATGTGTTTCAGTTCGTTTATGGCGTGTCCGCGTTGCTCACCGGTGCGATTATTCCCACTGACAGGCTGCCGGATGTCCTGAGAGTAGTCAGCCAGTTCATACCTTTCACTCACGGCATTGTTGCGCTTCGTGGGTCATTCGCCGGTGCCGGCGCGGCTGAAATTGGCAATCAGCTGTTGTTTGAACTAGCGATTGGAGCCAGCTACGCCATTGTCGGATTCGCACTGTTTCGAGTAATTGAGAGAGAGGCTAGGCGTCGCGGCAACCTGGAACAGATAATGGAGTAACTCTAGGCGCGGGAGAGCTAAATCTGAGAGCCACGAAGGGGATCGTTGTTGGACTCCTGGGCCGAATGGTGCTCGCGGAGAGGATCGAGCCGTGACTCAGACTGCGCCGGATCCAGTGGTAACAGACCCACGGACGCCACTATCGCTGGAGCGTTTTGGTGGCGGACAAGCCGGCGTGCCGCATCGAATTCGTTTTCTTGTAACGTTAGGGATTGCCCCTGAAAGGACGGCATCTAGAAACCGGTGTGTTCCTGATGTACATCGCCTGTCGAAGCTGTACAACGGCTTGACGATTCGGCCACTTGAATGGCACAATAATTCCTGTTAAGTAGTCCAATGCGAAACCGTGGATGTAAGAGACTAATCACTACGAAGATAAGTCCAAACCCATCCAAACAGGTCATTCAAGCAAACTGAACGCCAAGTTAAATCCGCTGGCACGTTGGTTTGGTTATGGGTGGAGACAACAAACCGCATCTGTACCACACCTTAGAGGCGCTCATCGCTCGTAGTCAATTCTCGGCCTAACCGTCGAATGGCGTCGCCTCTGTTCGTGGGTAGTGTGACCTACCATGCCGGCTGAAGTTGCAGGTGCAGTCTGAGCAAGATCAAGCTGGCATTCGTCGGCACCGGCGATTTGATGGTCAATTACTATCTGCCGGAGGCGAGCGAGAATCCGGACCTGTTTGACATCGTCGGGATTTGCGATGAGGATCCCGAGAGAGCAGAGACTCTCGCCAGGTTTGTTGGGGCATCTGAATGGTTCAGTGACTACACTGAACTGCTCGCCCACGGCAGCGCCGACCTGGTTGCTGTCCTGACCTCGACAGATTCGCACTACGCCGTGGCACTCGCCGGGATCGAAGCCGGCAAGCATGTATATGTCGAGAAGCCGTTCGCTCGTACGCTTGCGGGCGCCGATCATCTTCTGCAAACGGCCGGAGCTTCGGGCCTTCAAGTAATGGCCGCCCCGACTCTGATGCTCGATCCCTCCAATGCCCTGATCCGGAGCCTGATAAGCAATGGCTCGATAGGCCGACTAGCGTTTGCATCCGTGTCAGCGGCACAAGCCGGCGAAGTTTCCTCCGGACACTCCAGCAGATTCTCGCAGCATCTAACGCAGGAGGGGATCTCGCTAGGGAACGAGACCCAGGAAGAGCCGGACCTCCCCTGGTATTTCAAGAGCGGCAGCGGTCCTGTCTTCGACTCCGCGGTGGACGCGATCACTCGGATGACCGGCCTGATCGGACCGGCACGGCGCGTGACCGCGTTTTCGGGGACAAGCGCGGACCACCGCGAAATCCTACTGATCGCCAGTGAAGAGAGTGTTATCCCAACCGCTCAGGACGATACTACTTTGCTCTTGCTGGACTTCGGCGATTCGCGGTACGGGTATATCAATGCGTCCTGGTTCGGGAAAGCAAGCAAGACACCAGCCCTCGAGATTATTGGCTCTGAGGGTAGCATAGCGGTTACCAGCGTCCGTGGAACCGATGCGAACGAGCAAGAGCCTGTGGTGCACCTTTACCATAACAAGACCGCCAAATGGGAGGATTTTCCCCTGACCGAGGGCCTGTGGCGAATACCGACTGGACTCACCCATTTTGCGCAATGCCTGTTGGAGGACAACCCGCCTGACGTCAGCATCGAGCAGGCTCGCCACGTCGTCGAGGTAATTGAGAAGACTTACCTGGCCGCGGAGCGTGGCCGGACGCAAGACATCGCGACGACCTTCTAGACGCCAACTCCTACCCCGCGTCATTTCTAACAAGAATGTAGTGGAATATACCCTCACCTGCGTATCGGCGTACGGGGCAAGCTTTTGATGGCCGGAATGGCCGGGCTCGGTGGGTTGGCCGCGACCCTCCGGCGTGACGGGGACCAAGCGTGGGACAAGCCCACGCACTACAAGTTTGACCGGGAACCACCAGGGTGACGGGAACGATTCGTTTTCGTACCGTGCACGGTAGTCTGGAATAGCGCTCTACGAGGGAGCGCCACCGGCGAGAGGTCCAGGACCGCATTTCTCACAGCTGCCGCGGTGATGGCACCGGGTGCGTAAACCCGCTGGGTCAAGTCATCCGGCGGCCGGACATGTCACCGGTGAACCTCTTTACGTGATTTGGCCAAGAGGAGCGAGCGATGGCTGGATTCACCCGCTACTCGGACTACGACCGCTTCGCTTGGGTGTACGACAGGCACTGGGGATCCGGCGAGAGGCGCCTGCCGGCGCTAGAGCACCTGATGCTCCAGCATCTCGCGAGCGACGCTCGCATTCTAGATCTGTGCTGCGGTACGGGGCACGGGACCAAACTATTGTTGGAGCGTGGATACCGAGTTGACGGATTGGACGGGTCCGAAGAGATGATTCGCTTCGCACGGGAGAAAGCGCCGGAGGGAAACTTCATCATCGACGACGTTCGCACGTTCAAGTCGCCGCCGATATACGATGGGATCATCTCACTGTTCGATAGCTTGAACCACGTCATGAACCTCGATGAACTGACCTTGACCTTCCGAAACGTATATGCGGCTTTGGTCGGAGGTGGGATCTTCCTGTTCGACCTGAATATGGAGCCAGGGTACGAGAGACGCTGGCGAGGATCGTTCGGCATTGTTGAAGAGGACCACGCCTGTATCGTCCGGTCTAGCTACTCGAAAGAGGAAAGAGTGGGGCGATTCGACGCCACTGTGTTTCGGTTTGAAGAGCAATGGCGACGCTCGGACGTGACACTGCTGCAGAGGTGCTACTCTGAAGAGGAGGTGAAGTCCGCTTTAGGTGCGGCCGGCTTTGCCGAGATTCGCTCGTATGACATGCGAGGGGAGATTGACGAGAGCGGTGAGGCTGGATCGATGTACTTTGTCTGCCGGAAGCCAGCGTAAGGTTTTTGACCGAGGATAGGCTGGCGAGAAGCCAGGTTCGGATGGAAGTCTGATTTTTATGATGTGCCTCAAGGCGCGGAGAGACGCCTGATGTCCGCGAAGAACCCGATGGTAGCAAGCCTCTTTATGGACAGCCTGGACGACCTTGAGCGCTCGCTGGACGGGCTTAGCTCGGAAGGTGCCGAAAAGCAGCTACCTAACGCTACGTCCATCAGCCAAACCGTCGCTCATATCGCTCATTGGGTTGATTCATGGGTGAACGCGTCGATGGGAAGTCTCGATCGGAATCATTATCTGGCCTGCGTCTGGCACCCGAACTGGCAGAAGATGGCTCCCCGCTGGCAAGACGTTCGAGCCGCATCGTCGGACGTATTCGATAGGGCGCGGGGCGTGCTCTCCAACATGGATGAGCAGGAGTTGGCCCAGGGCTCGTTGTACGAAGGGTCGCAGGCCGGCATTCGGGGCAAACATATTACCGGGAATTACAGGTTGGGACGGCTCGTCGCCCATACCTACTACCACATCGCGGACATAACCACTATCCGGGCTAGATTGGGCCACAAAGTGGAGGATTTTCCCGGTCATCTGCCGGCCTACCTACAATCCACGCAAGGGCCACTGGTAGAGACCGCTTTGCCGGATAGATCCTAGCGGGCGAAGGACAAATTAATGATGGAGACGGCGAACGCATTTCGAGAAACGTAGCAATCGCCCATCCCGGCCCGAGCCGGTACACCAAGGTATGAAAAGCCGGAGTTGTGGTTTGGTACAGCGAATCGGCATGGTGGATTCTGCCGCGCCCCACCCCGACCCCTGCGGGGGACAAGCCCCCGCGCTACATTTTCTCATTCCGCCCTCGGCCATCGGCCTACAATTCGGCACGTTTCGCCGGTGGAGAGCCGGCATCGAGGGTGATTGGGGGGCACATCCCGGATCGGAGTCCGGGACATGCTTTCGTACCAGTAAATGAGGAGGAACGCAATGTCCGTTCAGAAGATTGGTTTCGTCGGCTGCGGCAGAATGGGCGGCGGTATGGCAGCGAATCTGCTCAAAGCCGGCTTCGAGCTAGCGGTCTACGACAAGAATCCCGAGACGTTGCCGCCACTTGTCGAGCTAGGCGCGCGGCGGGCAGAATCGCCGGCTGATGCCAGCGCCGGCGCTGACGTTGCAATGATGATGCTGCACAATCCGGTCGTGGACGAAGTGATGATGGGTGAGGAGGGCGTGGTGCCGGCGCTGGGGTCGGGGACCATCCTCGTGGACAGCGGAAACGGGGATCCTAGGTTAAGCCGTAAGAGGTTCGAGACTTGCAGGGATCGAGGGCTACAGTTTCTCGATGCGGGAGTTAGCGGCGGCCGGTCCGGCGCAATGGCGGGCACACTGGCGATAATGGTTGGCGGGGAAAGACGAGCATTTGATAGGGCCATCGCGATATTCCAGGCGATGGGCAAATCCGTCGTGTACATGGGCGGACCCGGATCCGGCCACCTCGCCAAGGTAGTGAATAACCTGGTGGTACATGGAAGCTGGTTCCTGATCGGCGAAGCGCTCGCATTTGCGGAGAGGCAGGGTTTGGACATGCCGGCGCTGATGAAGGCGATGTCTACGGGTGCGGCCCGCAGCTTCATCATGGATAACGCGGTGCAAGCCGTACTCGAACCGCCGGCGGAAGGTTGGCGGAGTGACCTGGACAACCTTGGGAAAGCTCGGGGAGGCTCGTATCAAGAGAGCTGGGCGCTAGAAATGGCCGATGAGATCGGTCATCCTCTGCCGATGGTCGCGCTGATAAACGAGTTGACCAAGATATACCAGGCGAATGGCGATCAGGCCAACGCGACGATGGTCGATAAGATCCACCATCGTGTAATGGCAGCGGCGGAGCCGGCGGCTAATACCTGATCTGGACTCGCCGGCCCTTTTCTGCCGATTCGAGGAATGCATCGCATACGACCGCGGCTTTGTAGCCGTCTTCGAACGTCGCGCCGTATGGAGCAACGTCATTGTCGTTCGCGATCGCGTCGAGCATGTGGGCGACCTCGTGGACGAAGGTGTGTTCCCAGCCCAGGAGGTGCCCGTGGGGCCACCAGCTAGACCAGAATGGATGGTAGGCCTCGCTGACGATGACCTGATGGAACCCCCGGGTCTCTTTGGGTGACTCACCTTCCCAATAGACTTCGAGCTCGTTTAATCGCTCCAAGTTGAAGCAAATCGAACCCTTTGAGCCGTTTATCTCGATAATCTGACGGTTCTTGCGGCCCAAGCAGAATCGAGAGGCCTCCATGGTGCCCATCGCGCCGTTCTCAAACTCGATCAATGCGGCGAAGGCGTCGTCCACCGTCACATCGCCCATACCTTCACCGTCCGGGAGCGGTCGCTTCTTGATGAACGTTTCGGCGAGGGCCATCACGTTTCGCGGCTCACCTACCAGGAACCTGGCAAGGTCGACAATGTGCGATCCCAAGTCCCCCAAGGCACCGCTGCCGGCCAACTCCTTGTCGTGCCGCCAGATCAGCGGGAAGTTGGGGTCGGTGATCCACTCCTGGAGATAGGTGGCGCGATAGTGATAAATCCTGCCAAGCTTGCCCGATTCGATGAGGTGCTTCGCCTGGCGGATGGCCGGCACGAAGCGGTAATTATACCCGGCCATGTGCTTCACGCCGGCCTTGGTCACGGCCTCGAGCATCGTGGCGGCCTCCCTCGCGTTTCGTGCCAGCGGCTTCTCACACAAGACGTGCCTTCCGCTCTGGGCGGCGGCGATGCATGGCTCGGCGTGGACGCCGGTAGGAGCGCCGTTATCGAATAGCTGAATCCGGTCGTCCCGAAGCATTTGCTTCCAATCGGTGTAGTAAGTCTCGTAGCCGTAGCGCTGCGCCGCGTCTTTCACGGCACTCTCGTTGCGCCCGGCGATAGCGATGAGCTTCGGGACAGCCGGCGGGGGATAGACCATGTACGGCAGCTTCTTGAAGGCGTTGGAATGGGCCTTGCCCATGAAGGCGTAGCCGAGCATTCCAATGCCTATTTCGGGCGCCTCGCCGGCCGCCGTCTGCCCGGCCATCGTCACGAATCCGACTTCGTCCGACATGGTTCCTGACCCTCCCTCTGTAGCTCTGGAGTCTCAGCCAAGCGGGATCCCGACACCGAGGACAGGTGCTGTTCGATGCCATAACCACCTCGGCTGATTCTAAAGGATAGCACCCGGCTGTTTAGGGGAAGAGGTATTGCGGGCGTTCTTGGAACAGCCCTGGCCACGATTCAGCTTAGCCAGGTTCGACGGGGCCGTTTGTTTTGCAAAAACAGGTTTTTGCGCCTCATTCATTTGTGATCACATTCCGCCCCCCGCCCGGAATTGGTCGCGTCGCCTCGACGAGCGCGCACACGTACGAACATTTGTTTTATTCTACCGCATTGGCTGTGATCCTGCGAAGGTTGACAGGGGCCGGAAAGACCGTTTCTATTATTGGTCGGTTGGGACGTCCATGTCTCCGGTGGATTCCGGCTTCGCATCAGCGCACGGGGCATGCTTTCGACCGCCGGAGTGACGAGCCGGGAGGCTATCCCGGATCGTAGTCCGGGACATGCTTTCATAGCAATCGCTCATGCCGGTTGGCGCCGGCACACCAAGGTATGCAAATTGGATGCGTTGGTTGGTGGGAGAGTTCTAGTGTCATTGCCACAACCCTCCCCTCCTGGATTCCGGCCTTCGCCGGAATGACGATTGGGGGGCCGGATTGACGAAGGGATGCCGCGAATGGCGAATGAGAGGCTGCCGGAGCGGTCTATCCCGGATCGGAGTCCGGGACATGCTTTCGTACCAATCGCTCGTGCCGGCTGGCGCCGGCACACCAAGGTATGAAAATTGGGTGCATTGGTTAGTGGGAGAATTCTAGTGTCATTGCCACAACCCTCCCCTCCTGGATTCCGGCCTTCGCCGGAATGACGATTGGGGGGCCGGATTGACGAAGGGATGCCGCGAACGGCGAATGAGAGTCTGCCGGAGCGGTCTATCCCGGATCGGAGTCCGGGACATGCTTTCATAGCAATCGCTCATGCCGGCGGGCGCCGGCACACCAAGGTATGCAAATTGGATGCATTGGTTAGTGGGAGAGTTCTAGTGTCATTGCCACAACCCTCCCCTCCTGGATTCCGGCCTTCGCCGGAATGACGATTGGGAGGCCGGTTTGACGAAGGGATGCCGCGAATGGCGAATGAGAGGCTGCCGGAGCCGTCCATGCCGGATCGGAGTCCGGGACATGCTTTCGTACCAATGACGAAACTGGGGAGACGAGATCACCGGGAACCACTGACCTTGCAAGGACCATCCATTCTCCTACCAATGACGATAGTGGGCGGCGGGATGTCCCAGGAACGACGATACTAGGTCGCTTCAGATGGCTCGAACAGGCCTCTCAAGAATTTCAGTCCCTCGGACGCGAGCGCGTCGGGGGTTGGCGCCGGCGGATGCCAGATGCGGCCGGCGACGGCAAGCCACTCAACTTGATAGGGCATGGCTTCCATCACAATCGGCCCGTCGTAACCAATACCCTCCAGCGCAGATTTCAGCTCGTTCCATTCAAGATGGCCGGTGCCCGGAGTTCCCCGGTGGCTATCGATCGCGTGCACGTAGGCCAGTCTATGGCCGGCGGTCTCGACCGCATCGGCTAGCGATACTTCCTCAATATTGGCGTGGAACACGTCGATCAACATGCGAAACGAGGTACTATCGACGGCGTCGACCAACCTGGCCACATCTTGAACTCGGCTGCAGAAGCTGGTTTCGTAGCGATTGAGCGGCTCGTAAACTAGCAGGACGCCGTGGTCCTCCGCGTGGGCCGCGGCCTCACGCAAGCCGGAGGCGCAGGTGTCGATGTCGCGCTTCAACTCGTCGGGGGTGCGGAGCTTGTAGGCGGCGTGGGCCGGCGCGCCGAGGGGGCCGACAATCCTGGTGGCGCCCATCTGACTTGCTACGTCAACGCAATACTTCAGGTGCTGAACTGCCCGGCTCCGGACCGATTGGTCTGGATCGGTCATGTCCCGATCGGGCGTCTGAAAGGCGGCTACCGAGGCCTCAACCTCATTCTTGCGCAACTCGTCGGCCACTTTGTCAATGTCAAAGGGCTCATCCCAAACGGGAATTTCCAAGATGTCGAATCCCATTGATCTAACGTGCCCTATCAATGGAATATCTTTAGTGAGAAAGGGCGCCACCCAAACCAGGGCACTAGCTCCATATTGCATCAGGCCTCTCCTTTTTTGCCGTGCCAAATACGTTTGCTTGCGCGGTTACGCCTTCGATCTGTCGAGAGGTCATCCGCGCCGGCCGTTTAAATCATTGTACGTAGTACAGGGGGAATCTACCAGATCGCAACTGCCTGCGAGGGTCCGAGGCGGCATTTCGCACATTCATTTCTCCTGGAGTCTGGATGCAGCGCCGGCGCGCGATCTCAGCCGGCCCGCGACGCCCGCGGAACAGGTCCTGTTGCCCTTCGCCTAACACAGGCTTCTCGAGACCTTTTGTTTTGCAATTTTAGGTTTTTGCGCACTAGCCCTTGGTGGTCTGATCGGATCAAGCGGCACGAATTGGAGTTACCTTCCAGCCAGATGTTGGTAGGCCGAAACGTTAGTTTTACATAATCAGCCAGAAGCCATGATCCTGCGCGAGTTGATGGAGTCCTGAGCGGGATTCGAATTTCCGGGACTGTTTCGCCGTCCGTGCCTTTCTTGGATTGCGGCGAACGCCGGAATTGTCGGGTTCGCCGGTGTGGCGGGAACCAGCCGTGGGACAAGCCCACGCGCTACAGGTTCGGCGGGGGCCCGCGGATGTGGCGGTGCCGGGTGGTGCAACGCAGGCGAACTAGCGGCGCCCTAGGCGGGGGACAAGCCCCCGCGCTACAATCCCCTCTCCCCACCCCTCTGGATTCCGGCCTTCGCCGGAATGACGATTGGGGGGCCGGATTGACGAGAACGCGGATTGGATGGGTTAAACGGCGCGCTCGAAAGCCGCGTAGTCGCATTTTCGTACCAATGATGCAAGGGGCTCCGCTACGGTGACGGTGGCGGCACGCGCATGGTTGGTGAGACGGCCTGGTGCGCCAGACCGCCCCCCAGGCCGGTTTGAAACCGGCCCCTACGGAGACTTCGGCCCTTGGTGGGACGCCGGAGGGCTTGCCCATGGCTGGAGACAAGCCCCCGCGCTACATTTTTCTGGCTGCACTACCGTTGGAGCGTGTATCCCTTATCGGCGTACGGGACATACTTGCGTAGCAATCGCTCACGCCGGCTGGGGCCGGCACGCCAAGGTATGAAAAGCGGGAGTTGTGGTTTGGTACGGCGAATTGGCACGGTGGGTTCTGCTACGCCACGCCCCGACCCCAGCGGGGGACAAGCCCCCGCGCTACATTTTCTGCCTGCACTACCGTTGGAGCGCGTATCCTTGGCCGCATCTGGTAGATCAGAGTTGCCGGCGAAGCTCTAAGGCGGCTTCCGGCACATTCAACTCCTCCAGGAACTTGATGAACCGACGGTGAATGTCTTCGGCGACTTCCCTACGCTCGTGGAATAGGTTCCGCTGCTGGTGAGGATCATCCGGCAGATAGTAGAGCTCGGTATCGGGCAGCGAGGCCGGCAATATCTCCTCGCGTACTTTGCCATCGACCGCGTAGAGCGGCCGACCGCCAGCCGGCGGCTCCACCATTCCGTTGTGGATCATGCTCCATCCTTCGTTCGTGGTAATCGTGCTGGGACGGTATTTGCCCCGGTTGTGCACCGGGGGGCCGGACCATGCGAAGTCCCGTACGGAGCTGACCTCGCCCCGTAGCAAAGGCATCCATGAGCTTCCTTGCATCGTTTCGGGAGTCGGCATTCCCATCAGATCGAGGACCGTTGGGGCAATATCTACTGGTTGAACCAAGGCATTGGACCGACCCGGCTTGGCTCCGGGCAGGTACACAATTTGTGGGACGTGGGCGACCTCCTCGTAGAGCGGTACGAAGCGATGAAGCCCTTTCTGAATGGAAGTCTTGCCCATCCAATTGTGCTCACCCAAGTAGAATCCGTGATCGGAGACGAGAATGATGGCGGTGTTTTCAAGAAGCCCCATGTTCTCCAACGAGACCATGAACCGGCCGAGCCAAGTATCCACCAGGCTCACTTCGGCAGCGTATAGGGCCCGACAGTGATTCAGCTCAGCCGGCGTCAGGTAGTCCGCAGCCGCGTAAAGGGGAAATATTATCTCGCGGCCCTCGTAGCCGGGGTCATAACGGTCAACGTACCATTGAGGCGGGTCCCAGGGCTCGTGGGGGTCGAAGATATCGAGGTGGAGATAGAAGCTGTCCCATTTACGATTCATCTCCAACCAGCGAATCGCGTCCCGAAAGGTTTCGGCCGGCAGGAACTCCTCCTCGTAGCGTCGATCGTTAGCCGAGCGGAGGTAGCCAACCAAGTCAGCGGTCATATCGAACGAAACATCAGCGACGTCGCTCACGTCGATGTCAATGGGCGCGGTCTGGTAGCGGTCGGCGACCTGACCACGTATCCAGTGGAATGCATTGAATCCACGGCTGAAGAAGTAATCGTCGCGAAAGAGATTGCCAGTATCGCCGATCAACATGGTCGTGACGCCGGCATCGCTAAGCGTCTGCGAGAGAATCGTCTCCTCGCGGGGGAGTGGACCCCAGTCGAAGTAGGCGGCGGTGTAGCGGCCGGTCCACATGTCGCAGCGAGCCGGCACCGTCGGGAAATTGTGCAGGTAGGCGCGATCGAAGACTGTGCTCATGCTGGCGAGCTTGTCGAAGTTGGGCGTGTGGATCCAGCTATTGCCATAGCAGCCCAGATGATCCCATCGCAAGGTGTCGCAAATCAGGGTGATGACGTTCACTTCAAATCTCCCTCAGTCGTATTTACGATTTGTCCATAAACTCAGTCGCCATCACGCGCATCAGCTTTCGCCGGCACCGGTTCGCGGATATCTCGCCGGCGGACTGAAATCGCAAGCAGAGAGGAGGCTCACTGGTAAGGAAGCGGTTTCGGCTCCAGGACTTCCACAAGTTTGTCCTTCAATGCGAGAGCCGTGAAAAAATTGCCGAGTGGATTGTAGTGGCCTATGAAGAAGCGTCTAAGGTATTCGGCCAAGCCTATATTGAACCGGGCAAAATCAGCTTCGTGAGCTTGCATCAAGTCGACTACAGGTAGGCCCTTGCTCCTCATGAAATCGACAAATTGTTGGTCGAAGCGCCATCCGTCGTCAATGGCCTTGGTGATCGCCCCCTCGCCGTAAGAGAGTACGTAGATGACACTCCTGTTTTGAGCAACGGCGAACTGCTCGACCTTTTCGACGATTCGCATACTCGCGGTGAGAGCTGCACTGAGGTATCGGTCGTGCACTGATACAAAGTCCAAGAAGCTGGAGCCTGGTTTTTCGTCCTGATATTGAAGGTAAGCCATCCTCATCCCCAGGCCGAAATCGTGCTCGAAAGTAGCGTACACCCACTCAGGGTCGCACAGGTTGTAGACCGAGTCGCGGGTTGGGCATGGATTCTCGCGTTCGATGAGCGCGCCGGTGTCCAGGTTCACATTCACGAAAGGACGGGTTGGAGTAATGTTGTGGGCATTCTTGCCGGAGTTTATGTTCTGCCAGCTGCTCAAGTTGCGGAAGTGATCGTCCTCAAAGATGTTGAAAATGATGTACTTGGCAGGGTTGCGCACCTCTTCCCGTTTCAGGCGCAGGTAGGATTGATAGACGGAGTAACCACCGACTCCGAAATTGCGCACCGGCTCACAGATATGCGCCGCCAGCACCTCCTGCCAGGACTCGCAATCGTTGACCTGATCGCAGTCAGTGAAGCTATCGCCATAGGTGTTAATGCGGCACTTACGGTCGGCGTGAGTGACTGTGCGGCGAGCGCCATGCAGATCATAGCTGTAGACGGCTACGGACTCATCCACGCCGAACTTGCGCCGGCGATCCCGATGCACGTACCCTAGCTCGCTGTCATACTTGGACATGGGAAAAGCATTGCCGGCGAACCACTCGTCGACCTCGGCCCGGGCGAAAAGCATGCCTTTCAGGAAACCGCGGGCATCCACCTAGCGCAATCCCCCGTACAAGTCGCTTTCGCGCCGGCAAAAGATGTCGTAGAAGTTAATCGGATAGGGATGAGAATGCTCGCTCACGGTCGTCAGGTCCTGCATATCCTGGTCGGTCAGGTGGAAGTTGACCACGTCCATATTGCTGTTGAACTGCTCGAGTTTGGTAGCTCCCAGTAGAACGACATCGCTCGTGCCCGACTGAAGCAACCAGCGCATGGCCACATTGGCAATAGTCTGATCGTGTTGGTTCGCGATGCGGGACAGCTCGTCCAGCGTAGCCCAGCTGCGATCGTTGGCGAGCCGCTGCCAAGAGAACATCTCATCGTCCTTCGCCGCCCACAATCTTGCGCCTTCAACCGGGGCTTCGTCTCCGCGTCGATATTTTCCGGTTAAGAATCCAATGCCCAGGGCGCCCCAGACGATTATCGAGACTGACTGGTCCTGGCATGCCGGAATGATGGAGTTCTCGGCGCCCCGATCGGCGAGGTTGTACCAAATCTGGTTCGAGAGTATTGGCGTAAGGTTTGCGGACCTGGCGTGACAATTCGCCTTGACGACGTGCCATCCATCCCAGTTGCTCACGCCGACGTAGCGGATCTTGCCGGCTCGGACGAAGTCGTCGAGCACCCGCATAGTTTCTTCAACCGGGGTGTAAAGGTCCCAGTTGTGGCACTGGTATAGATCGATGTAGTCGGTGCCCAGCCGGCGCAAACTCGCCTCGATTTGTGTTGAGAGATAAGTCCGGGAGAGGCCAACGCTGTTTGGGCGAACCTCGTCCTGCATGAGCCAGTAACCCTTGGTCGCGACCGCGAAGCGGTGCCGCTTGCCTTTCAATGCCCTGCCGACCGCTCGTTCGGCGGTGCCGGCCATTTCCGTGTTGGTTCCTACGGTTCCGCCTCCGTACAGGTTCGAGGTGTCGACGAGATTGCCGCCGGCGTCTTCGTAGGTGTCCACGAACCGTTGGCAGGCATTGTCGTCAAGGATAGTGCCAAACGGAATCGTACCGAGGCCCAATCGAGCTACCTCTAGACCAGAATTGCCTAGATTACAGTATTCCATCGCATTTCTCCGTTCCTCTCGCGGCAACGTGTGCCATCCACCGAACCGGCCAGACTACCCCTAAGGGTAACGCCGGTTTGACTCTGTTGTCAGCATGATTTTTTCATGGTTCATCGCGGGTGATCCTTAGCTTGCTACCGAGTGTTCCTAGACAACTAACAAACGCGTGGCCAATCCATCTCCTACGTATCGCGTATGCAGGAGTTTTTGATTCTCTAACTTTCGTTGTCACCAAAGGTTGGCGGTGGTCTTGCCTTCCCCCTCCCCTCTGGATTCCGGCCTTCGCCGGAATGACGAATGGGGGGCGGGAACCTATCCCGGATCGGGGTCCGGGACATGCTTTCATAGCAATCGCTCATGCCGGTTGGCGTCGGCACACCAAGGTATGAAGCGCTGGAGTTGTGGCTTGGTACGGCGAATTGGCACCGCGGATTCTGCCACGCCCCTCCTCCGCCCCAGCGGGGGACAAGCCCCTCGCCTCGCGAAGTCTTCGACCGCACTACATTCCCCTCTCCCCACCCCTCTGGATTCCGGCCTTCGCCGGAATGACGATCCGGGAGATTCGTGGGATCCCGAGGCACTATCGAAGCCGCGTCCCATCATTTTCGTACCAATGACGAACATGCGGTTTGCGGACTATCGAAATGGCCTTGGCGGGTTGATTGTCTCGACCAACTGCTTGTCGGCCTAAGGAAAACACTCTAGAAATCCTAAACGTTAAAGAATATAAAATGCCTGTCGCGCATGGGCGCGCCTGCACGCTCGTTTCGTCTTTGAGGCAAATGGGCTGGGGACAAGCCCCAGCGCTACGTGATTCTGGCGGGTTGCCTCACTACGGGTCCTGGTAGCTGATGGGTCTAGGCTCTAGCATATCCGCCAACTTGTCCTTTGTTGCGAAAGCGGTGAAGAAATTGCCCAGCGGATTGTAGTGACCGATGAAGTAGGTTGATAGGTAATCTTCGAGTCCAACGCTGAACTTGGCGAAGTCGGCCTTGTGGGCTTCCAGCAGGTCGATGTAGGGAACTCCCAGGTCCTGTAGATGGTCCACAAACTCGTGATCGAACCGGCGGCCATCCCTAAATGCCTTGGTTATCGCCCTCGTGCCGTATGACAGGACGATGAGTAGCTTCGCCTTGCGAGATTCGGCGAACTCGGCCACTTTATCGACAATGCGCATGCTGCCGAAGAGCGCGGCCTTGGTGTATTCGGTGCGTTCTCCAAAATCGAGCAGGGAATCCCCAGGGTTTTCCTTGAGGTGATCAAGGTAGTCCAACCGTACTCGTAGATCGAAATCGTCCTTGAACGTATCGTAAACCCATTCCAGATCGCACAGATTGTAGAGCGATTCGGGAGTCGGACAGGAGTTTTCGCGCTCCACAATTCCGCGCGTCTTCAGGTCCACCTCAATATGAGGCAAAGTTGGTGCGATGTGCTGGGTGTTTTTCCCGGCGAAGACACTTTGCCAACTGGTGAAACTGCGGAAGTGGTCATCCTCGAAGACGCCAAACACGATGCATTCGGCCGGCGTGCGCGCTTCCTCACGCTTCATCCGCAGATACGTCTGGTAGACCGAGTAGCCGCCAATACCGAAATTTCGCACTGGTTCGCAAAAATGGGCTGCCAAGACTTCCTGCCAGGTCTCACCGTCGCTTACCTGGTCACAGCTGGTGAAGCTATTGCCGTAGGTATTGATCCGGCAGGGGAGTTCCGCGTACCTGATGGTGCGCCGGGCGTCAATGGCGTCATAGGTGTAGACCGGCGTGGAATCGTCGACTCCATCGTGCCGGCGCCGGGTGCGGTGAAGGAAGCCGAGCTCTGGGTCGTACTTGGAGAACGGGAACGCCTGGCCGGCGAGCCACTTGTCGATCTCGGCCGGATGGTAGAGCAGGCCTTCCAAGTATTCGCGTGTATCCATGCCGGCCCCCAAGCTCTACGACGCTAACAAGCAGTCGTCTAAGCGATAATTCGGCAATAGCGCAGCAATCCCTTGCCACGCTCCGACAGCCGATCAAACTGCGGTTGAGTCATTTCGATGTACTGGGCGGGATTAAACCAGGGCAGGGAGTAGGCGATGACCAACTCCGGCCTCGGTTGATCAGAGCGGTTGGGCGTCCCTCGATGTATCGGACGTGGATCCTGGATCCACAAGGATCCTTTCTTCATGTTCAGCCTACGCGTGCAAAAATCGCCATTGTCGACGATCTCGTTATAGTGATCCTCCATCGCCGGATCGGCGAGGTACTGGGTGCCGGGGATGACTTCAAAGCTGCCGTTGTCTTCGACAGTGTCTACGAGGGGGATCTTCATGCCAAAGTGCGGGCAGACTTCCAGCCCTACATGGGGGGAGACCAAGGGAATGTCACGGTGCCATGGCTGGTACTCGCTGCCTGGATAGGGAGTGTTCGAAGAATAGAGCGTAATCAAGTAGTCGTCGGTGTCCCAGTAGCGGTCCAAGAACTCTAGTAGGAACGGATTTTCGTAGACCTCGGGGTCGGAAAAAGGAGGCAGCCAGGGCACCTCTACGTTGTAGCGATTGACGTTTAGCAGCCGGCCCTGGCCGGTGCGACGGTCGCCGACCACGCGAGGCTCGAATTGCGGCCCCGGCGTTTCGTGTCCCAAAGTCATGGCTCTGACATTTTCAAGCAGCGGCATAAAGGCCGCTTGAAGCTTGTCTACTTTCTCCGCCGGCAAGAGGTCTTCGAAGATCACATAGCCGTTAATCTTGAACTCGGCGAGCTTCTGCCGGATGTCGTTTTTGGCCAAGGTTATTTCCTCAAAGGCTCTCGGTGTCATTCACGTGATCTGCGGACTTGTCCAGGCGGATTCGACAGTTACGTTGGATTCGCATATGGGCTTGCGAAGGCCAAATGGGTGAATGAAAATCTCGGGACGCTTGGATTCTTGCATATGTATGGTGTCCTTGCCACCCCACCCCTTCTGGATTCCAGCCCCGTATCGGGGTACGGGGCAAGCCTTCGATCGCTGGAATGACGAATGAGGGGCCGAATTGACGAAGGGATGCCGCGAATGGCGAATGAGAGGCTGCCGCAGCGGTCTATCCCGGATCGGAGTCCGGGACATGCTTTCATAGCAATCGCTCATGCCGGCTGGCGCCGGCACACCAAGGTATGAAAAGCTGGAGTTGTGGCTTGGTACGGCGAATTGGCACCGCGGATTCTGCCACGCCCCTCCTCCGCCCCAGCGGGGGACAAGCCCCCGCACTACATTTTCTCATTCCGCCATCGACCATCGGTCTACGACTCGGCAGGATTCGCCGGTGGAGAGTCGGCATCGAAGTTGATTGGAGGGTGGTGGCATTCGGGCAGGCTCGGGGCCACGTAACGTCATCCCGGATCGGGGTCCGGGACATGCTTTCGTACCAATGACGAGACCGGCGGCGGGAGTCTATCCCGGCTCGGAGTCCGCGACGTGCTTTCACAGCAATCGGTCATCCCGGCTGTCGCCGGCACGCCAAGGTATGAAAAGACGGAGTTGTGGCTTTGTACGGTGAATTCGCACGGGGGATTCTGCCACGCCCCTCCTCCGCCCCAGCGGGGGACAAGCCCCCGCACTACATTTCCCAATCCCCTCCCCTCTGGATTCCGGCCTCCGCCGGAATGACGAATGGGGGGCCGGAATGACGAGTGGGGGAGCCGTGGATTGCGGGCACACCTGAGGCCGCGTAACACCATTCTCGTACCAACGGCGAACCGGTGTGCATTCGCAACGAAGCTCCATCGGCACTTTCACTAGCGCCCCATTGCCGGGTCGGTATCGCTGAACGGCCTCGGGCTGGATCCGACGGAGTCGACTATGCGGCAATTACCTAACAGCCTTTTCCCTCTTTCTGACAGGCAATTGTATTCCGGCTGCGTCAGTTCCACGTGTCGATTATGGACGAACTCACGGGTGTGATAGGTGTTTGTTGGATAGGGCCTAGGCTTGGTGGAGCGGTTGGGCGTCCCTCGATGAAGTGTCCGCGGCCCCTTCACGAACATAGAGCCCTTCCTGAGGTCTACCCTTCGCGTCGGCACGCCGGCTTCTTCCAACATCTTCGCGTCGAAGTGCGACGACGACGTGGTCGGATGGGGCAGAAACTCGGTGCATGGCGCCACTTCGGTGCTTCCGTTTACCTCATCGATATCGAGCAGAGCCAGCCTGGCGCCGACGACTCTTGGCGGTGAATACTGCGAGGGATATGGAGGATCGAAGGTCAGGCCGGTATCCCGATGCCAGTTCTGGTACCCGCTGCCGGGCATGGAAGTGTCGCAGGCGATGCCGGAGAGGAGGTAGTCGTCGGTACCCCAGAGTCGATCCAAGAACTCCATCAACGCCGGATGCTCGACTATCTCAGGATCATTGAAGGGCATCCTCCACGGCCACTGGATGCCGTAGCGATACAACCGATCGATATGACCACCGGGGAGGGACTCGAGATGTTCATGTTCGAGCCATTTTTGCAGCAGCTTCTCGTGGGCCTCACGTATTCGATCCGCCTTTTGCGGGGTTGTGAAGTTCTCGAATACCACGTAGCCATTCATTTTGAAATATATGAGCATCTTGTCGATATCGTATTGAATTGGCATGGATTGCAATCCCTCCTGGCTCCCGAACTGGTGTTTACACGACGATCAAACAGATTCCAATATTTGGCAATTGCGTAACAGCCGTTTGCCACGTTGCGAGAGCCTATCGTAGACAGATCGTTCCATCTCCACGTTGTGATTGTGGGAAAATTCTGGCGGGTGAAATACCAGAGTCGCCAATGGCCTGGGATTGCTGGTTCGATTGGGAGTTCCTCTATGGATTACCCTTGGGTCCAGGATCCAGAGCGAGCCTTTCTTGAGGCTGACCCGACGGCTTGGAACGCCGGCGGCTTCGAGCATTTCGGCGCCGAAATATTGCGTGTTTGATTCTGGATGGGGCAAAAATTGGCTGGAGGCGATCAACTCCGGACTGCCGTTATCCTCGACAACGTCGACCAAGGCAAGCTTGGCACCGATAACTGGCGGGGGAATGTACCTATCGGGGTAGGGGGCTTTTACCTCCAACCCGATATCGCGATGCCAGCGTTGATACCCGCTGCCAAGTATTGGGGCGTCACACCTTGCCCAAGTAAATAGGAAATCGTCGCGTCCCCATAGCTCCTCCAGGAACGCCATCAGAGTGGGATGTTCGACGATGGCGGGATCGTCGAACGGTGGCCTCCAGGGAAACTGGACCCCATACCTGCCAATCCGGTCGATGCGTTCCCGAGATTCGGGGTTGTCACGGGCTATCTCTTGCTCCAAGAGCGGCCGGTAGGCGGTCCAAATGTTGTCTATCTTCTCCGCCGGAGCGAGTCCCTCGATGACAGCGTAGCCGCAAATTCTGAAGTGCTGGAGAAGGTGGTCGACGTCATTTCTTTCGCTTTCCATGTAGGATGCCCCCTTAAGGCGTTTTTTCAGCCCCGTCAAGGCTCAGACCATCGACTCGAATGCGGCTTGCGGCCGGCGAGAATGTCCCGTGGGCTCGCCTATGGCGCGCAGGCCCAGGCCGGCGGCGACAATAGGATACTCTACTTAAGCAGAGATACGTAACCACCCTGCGGCACCTGGAGATCAACCAGCATTGTTCCATCGACCGCTGTCAGTTTCGACTCCGAGAGCGGCGACAGATCGTAGCTATGCACTGTCGCCCGGAACTCTCCGTCAGTGTTCAACAGGATGGTGTAGAGAGAGTCTTCGTCGGTGCAATTGAGGAGGTAGATCTCCTCGGCGCCGGCGCTCAGCGGCACCTTTAGCGCAGGGAAACTAGCGTAGCTGACGAATGCCTTCCGATCGCGCTCGATCAGGATGGTCGATGACATCGGATCGTCCTGGATTGGCCTCATCTGGCCGTAGCGAAAGTCTTCCTTGTGGGTGTGGTAGAAGGACAACCACGCCTTGAGCAGCCGACGATGTTCGTCGGTCATGTTCATGATGTCGGCACCTACCTGAGGCACGCCGGAGACGACCATCGTTGACAGCATCTTTGCCACCGTCTGATCGTTCTCGTGAATGTGCCACCATACTGGGTCGTTGTGGACGGCGACGCCAGGGGGGATGTAGGAGCGGAGAACGAGGCATTGCCTTCGATTCATATCGTAGCTGCCGCCCTCGCCGGAATCCGGCGAACGGTGCGCCGTGGCGTTGTAGATGTTGCTGATGTTCGAGTAGCGCGCCCTGAACTCGATCACGGCATTGGGGTTGACCTCGTCGCACGCCTCGCGGATGCGAGCGAACGTATCAGCAACCGCAAGCCCAATTGACGAGTAGTTGTGCTCGTGGTCGGCAACGCAAGGCTCGAAAGTCGTGGAGTCGATCATATCGACAGTGTAGCCGTCCGCCCCTGTATCTCTCAGCACCCTGGCCATCAGCTCTGGAACGTGCCGCTGGGTGATTGGGTTGCGAGGACAAAGATAAGACGAGTACACCTTGTAATGTTCATCCTCGTGGCTCATGTCGAGCTCTACCAGGGCCTCCTTTAGCTGCTGACGCACCCTGGTCCGCCGGCCGGCCATCCACGGCGAAATCCAGAGCATACTCATCTGATCGAGGCTCTTGAGCCTCGCTATCAAACCTGGCAGGTCGGGAAACTTGGAGCTGGCTTCGAAGTCGCCGATGTACTCGGGAAATCCCCAGGTCATCTCTTTACCCTTGAACTTCTCCTCGACGTCGCCGAACCAGCTAAGCCAATTGATCAGACCCCGGAAGCCGAGCTCTCTCAAGACCGGCGCCATATCCCAGATCTCGTCGGGGCCGATGCTTTCTGGCCGCCTGAAATCCCACTCGCCTTTCGGGGCTCCCCAAGGAGCCCACACCGGCTCCCAGGCGGGATCCGGGCTGGGACGAAATCGCCGGCCGGACCTCTCATCATAGACTGAACGGAATAGCCGGAGAGTATCGAACCATGACAAGCCATTGGACAGGAAGTATCCATCGCGATGCTCGCTGATGGGACCGATGGAGTGGCCATCTGTTGGCCGATGCAAGCTGAAATTGGATGTACCGCGAGGCTGGCTACCCGATGGGACGTGAGTGGTCACCTGGTGGTTGATCTCCGTCTCAATCCGCTGGTCGAGGAATGCAGCCGCTAGCGTAGTCGTGCCCTTTCGGTTCTTTCCGATGATGATTGGAATACATCGGTCGGCCATCGTTCGATGTGCCTGGCCGGCACCTCGGTGATCGCCAGCCCAGGCCGCATAGGCTGGACGGCGCGCCAGGCCGACAAACTCTACGTGCATATCGAGCTGCCAAGGCGTCCAGACCTGGTGAAGATCCGCACTGCTACTCAGGACTTCCAGAACGTAACGATGCAGCGTGAACGCCTGGCCGGAATCGCGCCGCAAGCTGAACTCGCCCAACGTGTAGGCTTCTTCGCGAGCCTCTTCAATAACGAGGCTGTATCCGTCGGCCTGATAGGTAGCGCTGGTCCGACTTTCGCTCTGTGAGACCAGCCGCCATTCCGTCACCGGCGGATCGAGGTCGAACCTCAGCTCAACTTCAGCGCCGCGAACAAGTCTCTTAATAGGCAACGCACGATCTCCCATTCTCCAAACGGAAGCCCGGAGTAACTGCCCACCATAATATAGTATCTAGCCGGCCAGTGTCGTTGGTATGCTGTCGGTATCGCCGCAAGGGCCCTTGGCTTGGACTGGGTTACGCACCGACCCTATCAACCGAGTTGGCAGGGCTGGGTCTCGCAGGGATGGAGATGCCGGGAGGGCATTCGATCCAGGATTGGAGACGCGAGCATCAACATAGTCGAAAGGTAGCGATCTTGGCCACAAGGATGCGCATGCCGGCGCGGTTTCGTCGGTCGTTCGATCCCCTGTCGCTTCAGAGGCTGGGACTGAGTTGGCTCGGTCGCGCGCTGACCTACTTGGTGCTCGCCGAAGTCACCTACGTATTCTTGTACCCCGTGGTCTATATGGCTTCAACCTCGTTCAAATCGCCGGCGGATCTGTACGATCTGACGGTGTATTGGATCCCAACCGAGCTGTACGTCGAGCACTACGACATCGCCCTTGAGGCGACAAACTACTTTCATTCGCTCCGTAACAGTGTCATTACCAGCTTGCCGGCCGCGATTGGGCAAGTCCTCATTTGCTCGTTCGTCGCCTACGGGTTTGCCCGGATCCCTTTCCCAGGCCGCGATCTGATGTTTCTGCTAGTAATATTCACCTTCGTCATCCCACCACAGACTGTCGTCGTACCGCTTTTCTTCCTCTACCTAGAGCTTGGTTGGCTCAACACGTACTGGCCGTGGATTGCGCCGGCCTGGTTGGCCCACGGTGTAAAGGGGGCGATCTTCGTCTTGATTTTCAGGCAATTCTTCCGGGGGTTGCCGGTGGAGCTAGAGGATGCGGCATTTGTCGATGGAGCCGGCCGGCTGCGTGTATTCTGGCAGATCATCTTGCCACTGGCCTCGCCGGCCATCCTGGTCGTGTTTCTGTTCTCGCTGGTCTGGCACTGGAACGACGTATTCATGCCAACCGTATTTCTACATGGCGGCCTGGACAATGCGACACTGCCGTCGCGTCTTCTGATGATCGTGACCTATTTCTTCTCCCAGGCGGCGGGGAAAGGCGACGGAGTGGCGCACGGCGCTCACGTGAACGACGGCCTGATGATGGCGGCGACGGTTCTGGTGGTCTTGCCGCAGATATTGATCTACATCTTCCTTCAACGCTATTTCGTCGAGAGCATCGACCGGACAGGTTTGGTTGAATGAGGGCGGGATTCTGCCCATTGTATGGCGGTCCTGCCCCTCCCCTCCGGACTCCGGCTAAAGCCGGAGTGACGGTTGCGGTGGATGGTGGGGAGCGCCGGGCGCAAGATATTGGTGTCGCGAGTCGGTACCGGAGGCGATCCCGGATCGGAGTCCGGGACATGCTTTCATAGGAATCGCTCATGCCGGCTGGGGCCGGGACACCAAGGTATCAAAATGGTTGACCGTCGCCTGGAAGCGTTTGGGTGTCATTGGTGCCACCCCTCCACCTTCCCTGGATTCCCACCTTCGCGGGATTGACGAGGTGCGGTGGTGGTCGGCCGGCGGGGGTTTGCCGCACCCTGCCCAGGGTGCCCACAAGGGACCCCCTACGGTCGTCTTGGCAAGTGGTGGGACGCCGGGCGGTTCTTCCATCGTCTCGGGGTCTTACCCCTCCCCACCCCTCTGGATTCCGGCCTTCGCCGGAATGACGAATGGGGGGCCGGATTGACGAAGTGGGGGGCCGGAGTGGCGAATGAGAGGCTGCCGGAGCGGTCTATCCCGGATCGTGGTCCGGGACATGCTTTCGTACCAATGGAGAATTGAGGGGCCGGCTTTCGCACCCAGGGTGACCTATTTTGGCCAGTGCGGTGTTACTGATCCTCTATGCGCAGTTTACGGCTCGCGCAGCCATTGATCCTCGAAGCGGTCGCGGGGCTGCCATCCGAGCAGCTTCTTGGCTTTGTCGTTCGGATACTTGCCATGCGGCATGTCTCCGGTGATGTGCATCACTTCGAAGGGACTGGGAAAGGACGGCGCCCTGAGAGCCAACCGCACCGCCTCGGCAGCGTCCTGCCAAGATACCAGCATCACCCATGCTCCGGGCGGCGGTGGTGGATGCGGGTTCGATGGGTTGTTGAAGTTGCCGAACAGCAGTGCCGGCACCTCCAAACCGTGCTCCTCCGCAAATATTCGACAGATCTCCTGGCCGAGGAACTTGGTCAAGCCGTAAAGGTCGCCGCAGGGACGGGCCGGCACGTCCGCTGGGACGCCAAACTCGTACCAGTAGCCAGCCGGGTAGTTGTGGGTGACTTGAGCAGGGCCGGTGTGGACGACGCGACGTATGCCGTGGCGCACTGCCGCCCGCATCACGTTGTATGCACCAATCATGTTGACCCGGAAGTCAGTTACCGGGTGGCGACGCGTCACCGTGCAGTTGATCATCGCGTCCATGCCGCGAGTGGCCTCCATCACCTGTGCGGGATCAGAGACGTCGACGACGCGCTCCTCGTGGGGAGATTCCAAGATTCTGGGGAGCGGCGCGCCGGTCGACTGGGGCTTGTTCTCGGCTATGATGCTGTCCAACGAGCGAACATCGGTCAGGCGCAGGGCGTGGTCGCGAGCGAGCGCTTCCGTCGTGGCTGACGCCAAGGGGCCGCCAGCTCCAAAGATCACCACCCTGCGAATCGCGGCACTGGTCGGAATATTTCGGGTCGGCTTTGGCGGTGGGGATTCGATAGCGGTCGTAGATGAAGCCGGCGGCGGCAGGCCAGCCGCGAGATCGTGCTTGGGCGAATAGCTAAAGGGCGGCTGTCCGGCCAGGCCGAGTGGGAAGCGGGTTCGCCGGCCGGCGCCGACGATGTGGAAGACCCACCAGCCGCTCCGTTGCTCGTCTGGAGGCGGCTCGAACTCAAGGGCGCGCCGGACGCCTCGCACCGCGTCTTCAACGTGGAGCCATCGAGGATCGGCCGGCCGGCCGGCAATATGTTCGCTATCGACTACTTCACCTAAACGCAACCCAATGGCCCTGATCGGCATGACGCGCGCCGACTCGCGAACGGTCAGCTCGGCGACATAGGGGGCCAGATCGGCGACGTCGGTGGTGGGTCTGGGCGCCCACCACTCGGATACCAGCCACTCTGTCGGATAGCGCTCGAACATCCGAAGTGAGCTGAGGAGTATGAATCGGGTCGCCGAAGCAGCGGTTGAAAGCAGATTGTAGGTCTGCCTGGCAGCGGCGTCGAGGACCTCGTGCGGGGGATCGTCGGGATGGACCATCGACAAAGAGTGAATGACTGCGTCGCAGCCGGCGGTGGCCCGCGACGCGAAATCACGGTCTCTTGGGTCTCCGACGTGAGTGGGCTCAGGACCGTCTCCTTTCGCGGCAAGATCCAGGGTCTCGACGCTGTGCTCGCGGGCGAAGGAATTGGCGAGCGTTCTGCCAAGCAGGCTGTGGCTTCCGGTGATGAGAATGCGCAACGATATGCTCGAGTCCGGCCGATCTACTCTCGCGCTACAACCGCGCGAGTGCCGGCTGTGAAGCGCATCCGTCGATTCAAACCCGATTTCAGTAACGCCACGTCGCCCTCCGACAGCTCGAACTCCATTTCTTCGAGGGTCAGGTGGGCCGCGCCCTCCAGAACAACCCAATGCTCATTGGTAGAAAGCTGCCCTTCCTCGGTTTCACCGCTAGGAATGGTGATCGTTCGCAGCTCGCTCAACGGGCTACGAGGTCCGCGATCGGGAAAAGAGCCGTCGTTGCTGGCGCCGGCGACGACAAAACCGGAGGCTGTAGGAGTGGGAATGCCGTCGTCCTTTACGATGAGGTGACCCCTCCGTCTTTTCCGGCCTTCGTGAAGAGTCGGCGCATCGACTGTATCAAAGTCAGTGAACATCTGAAATCGGTGCACGACTCCCATGGGGGTATACACGGTGGTATTGGGGGTTATCTCATAGAGTTGCCCATCCACCCAGGCTTCACCGTAACCAGTGATGAAATGCCAATACTCGTCGCAGTCGTGATAGTGGGGCTCAACGCCGTTTCCCTGTCGTTGGTCGGGCGTATGGCGGAGCAGCCGGATCTTTGCCCACTCAGGATAGAGATGCTCGTCCCACGCCGACGGAAAGACGTTTTTCGATACGACCATGTAGCTGGCATCACTGAAAATCAAGGCGTCTCCCTGAGCTCTAACTAGCCCTTGAGTCCTGAATATGCCATAGTCTCCATCACCTTCTTGTGGAAGATAACGAAGACAATGATGGGCACGGCGGTTGTAATCATTGTAGCCGCCGCGACCGCTCCCTGCCGCGCGATCGATTCCGTGCCGATCGTCGCCAGCGCCAGTGGCAGCGTACGCATGGCTTCGGTCCGGGTAAATACGAGCGGGCCGAAGAACTCATTCCAGGCGAATATGAAGGTGATAATGGTGAGGGTAGCCCAGGCCGGCCGGACCAGAGGCATGACGATTTGCCAGAATATTCGTAACTCGCTAGCCCCATCTAAACGGGCGGACTCAAGCATCTCATCGGGCACCTGTTCGGTAAACTGCTTCATGAGGAACAACCCATAGGTGCTGGGTAGGAGCGGCAATATTAGCGCCCAATACGTATTGATCATGCCTAACGAGTCGATGACTATGTAGCGAGGTATCTGGGTCACTTCCGGCGCAAACATCAATCCAGCGATTACGGATAGAAAGATGAAATTGCGCCCGGGCATATCTCGGTGCTTCGCCAGGGGGTAGGCAGCGAGGCTAGCCAACACGATAACACCAGCTACAACCAAGACCGCCACCAACATGCTGTTGAATATGTACCGTGAAAAGGGCACGGCGAGCGCCGAGGTGGATATTAGAAGAGTCTCGAAATTGTCCATCACCGGCCGCAGAACGACAAAGCGTGGGGGCCAGAGAAATAGCTCCTCGAGAGGCTTGAACGCGGTGGATATCATGTAGACCAATGGCAACGCCATGAAAAGCCCCAGTGAGGTCAGGAGAATCATGATGATGATTTCGCCGGCGCCGACGCCGCCCCAACGACGTACCAGCTGAGATTGAGCCATGATCTCTAGTCCTCGCTGCTAAACATTCGCATAGCGGCACGCCCGAGCAGGAAAGTAAACAAGAACAAGATTACCGCAATTGCCGATGCGTAGCCCATTTCGAATCGAATGAAGGCATAGTCGTAAAGATGGGCCACAATGGTGTGGCCGGCGTATAGCGGACTGGGCAGGCCGACTAGCTGAAGTGCGATCTGGAAAACGGTGAACGATATCACGATAGACATCACGGCTCCAAACAGAAGCTGTGGCCGCATCATCGGCAAGGTTATGTGCCAGACTTCGACGACGGGGCTGGAGATGCCATCCATGCGACCGGCTTCGTACAACTCGGTGGGCACGTTTTGCAGTCCGGCCAGGAAGACCAGAAAGTTGGTTCCCATGCTCATCCAGAGTGCCACGAACATGATCACCGGCAAGATCGTGTCTTGATGAGATAGCCAAGGAAAGGGCTCATAAAGGGCTCCGAGTTGCATGCCAATGTTGTTTACAAGACCATAGCGGTCGTTCGAGAAGATAAACTTCCACACTATAGCCATTGCGATCGCGCTGGTGATAGAAGGGGTGTAAAAGGCCAGCGTGTAGGGTGTCCGGATGGGCACACGATTGATGAACCAGGCCAACACAAACGACAGAACGAAGCCCAACGGGCCAGTGATGATCGCGAACGTCAGTGTATTACCTACGGCTATGAGGAAAATATCGTCGCTCAAGAAGAGCAGGCGATAGTTAGACAGACCGAGCCAAACCGGCGCCTCCAAGAGGTTGAAGTAGGTTCCGCTGAGATAAACGGCGGCGATCACCGGAGCCACTACGAACACCAAGAACAGCGCTAGAAAAGGAGCAACAAAAAGGTAAGAGACTATGTGCCGGTGCGTTGTTCGGGTGATACCTAACCGAGTCCGCGTCTGCGCGACTGCAAACCCTGACGAGGAGGCTGCCCCCACTGGTTGTGTGCGACCGACAAGCCGGCTCAAGCTAATCTCTCCACGCTCTGCGATTCAGCTACCTATCTATTGGCGTCCAGGCCAAACTCTTCTCGTTTTTTGGCAAGTTCTCGGTTGATGTCCCGAACTGCTTCTTCTACCGCCTCCCGCTCACTCCATCCCAACAGAACGATGCGGTTCCAGGCATTTACTATGTGCCGATCTGTGAAGTAACCGCCAAGAACCACGGGGCGTTCCTTGAACCACTTCCACTGTTCCTGGATAGCCGCAATGTCCTCTTTGGGCCAAGGCAGGTTCTCTAGCGCCTCCACGTTCGCGGTGTTCCAACGGGCTTCGACGCCAATCAACGCCTGTAGCTCCTGGGCGTAGCGAGACTGAACCTCCGTGGACATCCACCACTTCATAAACTCCCACGACTCGTCTTTCAACTTGGAGGATTTAAGCATGACCACTGCTCTTCCTTCACCACCTGACGAACGATCGATTGTTCCGTCGGGAAGAGGCGTACCAGGCAATGGAACCATCTTCCAGCGGCCGATCAGCTCCGGCGCGGCGGTCGAAAACAAGATGTAGTCCCAGTAGTGGGATATGCCGATCGGTATCTCGCCGGTTCGCATACGGTTGAAGAAGTTGGCCTGGAGAGGAATCTTGTAGTTCCGATACAGCCCGGTCCACTCCTTTATTGCCGCCAGCGCTTCGGGCGTGTCCAAGCCTGAACGACGTTTGTCGTCGCTGTAAAACTGCCCGCCATTCTGGAATAGGAAGGGATTGAACCCCGGGGTTTGACCGATCGTACCAGTAGCGATAGTGCCTCCTCCCACCTGCGGATAGTAGAAGTTCAACCCGTGCTGGTGCAGTTGCCAGATGACATTGTAAGTTTCCTCCCATGTTTCCGGCGGCTCGAGACCCAACTCTGCCAGGATATCGGTCCGATAGAAGAGCATGTTGAAGTCCTGGGACTCGGGTATGGCGTAGACGCCTTCCTGATAGCGGTAGGGCGTGATCGCCCCGGGCCGGAACCGTTGCTCGACCTCGGGATAATCGGAAAATTGCGACAAATCGACGATCGCGTTGCGAATTGCGAACTCGACCGGAAGGTTCGGATCGACGCCGGTTGCTACATCGGGAGCCTTGCCGGTAGCGGCCGCTAGCAAGATAACGTTAAGACCGCCGGCGACGACCTGGTCCGCCGGGAAGACCTCGACGTTTACGCGGATCCCGGTATTGGGGGTGAAGTCGTCCTCGATCATGTCTTTCATGATCATGCCCCACTCGCGGCCACGGGCCACCCAGACCGTGATCAGTGGGGCATCGAACTCACCAGCCTCGTACCTGGAGCCGACTCCTATGTAGTCTCTCTGGAAAGACGCAGTGAAGTTGACAACCGTTGACCAAGCCTGCTCGAAGATGTTGGGCGTAGCCCGAGGCAACGCCGCGTTCGGCGAGGAGAATAGCAAATAATCCAGGTTAAGAGGCTGGTCGCGCAGTCTCAACTGCCAGGCCGCAAGGATCGACTGGCTGCCTCGGAACTCTTCAATTCGTCCCGGCAGTGTATCCGGCTGGTCGGCCAACGAGCGCAGTTGGCCCGCCACCGCCAACAGGCTATTGGCGGCGTTTGGTCTGTATCCGCTGATCTCCTCCAGGCGATCTGACTCGATCTCAAGCAACTCTGCCATCACGCCGAGCCGTTCGACGAGATTAGGTATCCGGTCGGCCAGCTTCCACATAATACGGTTCGGATCCGGTTGTGCGCCGGCAACCATTGTGACCTCGCGGGCCATAAGCGACATCTCCAGCGTCACGTCTTCTATAGCCCAGAGCGTATGTCGCATTGGGCCGACCACTGGCGTCAGCCGGATTACGTGTTGACCCCTCGTCAGATGCACCAGGTACGGATCGCCGTCGGGAGTCTCGGGGCGGAAGCCCTGCCACTGCCGGTCTCGGGGGAAGAAGACCTCCTTGAACTCCTCAAACGGGACCTGGCCATCGATTTCGATGGTTCGGGGCACAGGCAGTCCGCTCTCATAACCCTGCCACATGCGGAAGAAGAGCTGATAAAGGCCCTCGGAAGGCACATCGAAAGCCCACTCGACCCAGCGACCTCCCAACCGCCAGCGCCAGCCGCCAAACTGGTTGAGGCGGTAAAGTCCTTGCGCCTGTGGTTCCGTCAATGGACCGTAATCTACTTCGCCTCTCATGGTCGGATCGGTCTTGCTGCTGGGACTCTCCGCCTGCATCTTGATTTCTACAGTCTCAGCCACGGCCGAAAGACCGCTCTGTTGGTAGCGCTCCCTCATGACCGCATAAGAAGGAGTAACTCTCGGAGAGACAATATGAATAGCGCCAATCGCGATCGGTTCACGTACTGTCACCAAGCGGAGCTTGTGCGTGCCTTTGTGGAAGGCAAACTCGAATGGCTCCGAATACCAACCTTCGCCATCCTTTAGAGGCTCGACTATCCATCGCGGCGCCTCTCGCTGCGGCGGGCGTAGGTCATTGCCATCCCGGTCGCGCTCCGGCGGTCCGGCATCGCGCCAGACCCGATAGAAGATAGTCCGCTTAGCTTCCAAGAACGGGTGTTCCCCATCTATCTTGAGTGCTCTATGAATGGATGACCGGTTGCCAGCGATTGGGAAATATTCCACCACGATGCTATACAGTCCAGGCGTGTCGATATCGAAGGTCCACTCAATCCAGTCCACGGTGTCGGGCCAAATCAGAGTGGGTCCTGAACGCCCTTCGAAGTTGTCGACCACGTCCAAGTCACCTTCGGACGATCTGGAGGTGAAGTCGGGAGCAGGAATCGAAATGCGGATTCCGTCAATTGGCCGCATGCCGGCTTCCAGGTACTGAGCCCGAGCCTCGGCGTAGCGTGGCTCGAGATCAACTACTTGCTGTAGGCCCGGCCCGGCCGGAGGTTGGGGAAGGACTGGCGAAGCATTAACCGGCCTCGGCTCGCTCGACACCGCTAAGGCACCCATCAGCAGCAGAACCGCCAACATGCTGCCAAGGCGAGGAAGCCTAGTCCACGCTAGGAGGTTCGAGTTCATCATCTGTACTCTCCGCATACCTAAGCGTTTTCGACGGGCCTGGGAAAGCGTTCGACTTGAGGTTTCGGACTGTCGTCGGCCAGGGCCCTTTCCCACATGGTAACCCATTCAGGGTAGGTTAGCTCGCTGGCCGGATTCGAGCGGCTCTGAGCTATGAAGCCGGAGAGGTAGGGGTGGCCAGTCGGTTGGGACGGATCCTGGTAGCGCAAGTCCGTTGTCCAGCGCACTCCTTGCGACCGGTTTTCACCACTAACGTGGCATAGATACGGGTGAAAGACGGCAATCCCGCCAGCGTCCGTCGCCAGGGGTTTGGGTTCGCCGGGTGGAAGATCCTCTTGGGTGACGAGGTAGGTGTGAAACCATTGGTGCCGGCGAACACCATGCATGTGACTGCCGGGAATGACTTCGACGCAGCCATTCTCCTCCGTAGCGTCAACGAGTGGTATCCACAGAGTCACCATCAGGGTGTTCTCACCATCAGGTTGAACCACAGCGACATCCTGGTGATAGCCGGAACGGTTGCCGGCCCAGGGACCAATACTGTCCGGGATGCGCGCTCGTAGCACGTGGATAGGATGACAGAGTATTTCCGCGCCTACGAGAGATTCCACGATAGCAAGCAGCTTGGGGTTGCACATAAGGTGAAAAATGGCGGGTCCTAGCGACTGGTGGGGACTGACCTCGCCGAGGATTTCTAGCGACTCTTCGGCAATCCGGGCTACGCGATACTCGAAGGGCTCACGCTCGTGCAGAGAAGAGATCTTGCCCTCGGCGAACAGCCGGCGCGCATTCCGATCGACGATCCCTTCTAACTCCCACCGGACCGGGTTCAAATCGTCAGGGTCGAGAACACCGTCCAAATGAAGGTAGCCCTGATCGTTGAATTCATCGATCTGGGACTGTCTAAGCTTCATTCGTGGGAGCTCCTCATACGCCGCCTCCTCTGACTGCGATGCGTCCCGCTCACACTAGTCTATGCTCTCATAGCTCACGGAAAGGTCGCCAGTAGCTCGTCAACCTTTGCAAATACGCGCTCTGTAATCAGATCGACCGCTCGCCGGCCATACTCAGCCGAAGCCTCCTGGGGAGGTCGATTGCCGCCAACTCCGAGCAACTCCTGATCCGGATCGGCGGGCAGCCGGCTCATGTCTACGCAATCCGGCCTCAGGGCCAGCATCAGCGAAGTCTCCCATTTGCCGGCGTGGTCGCCGGCGTCCGGCAGCACGTCCCCGACCAACTCGAAACCGGTGCAGGCCCAGGCCACGGCGCTCCTTACTTGTTGATGGCCGGCGGCGAACAGATGGACGGCAGAATCCGCGTGGGGCCTTAATCCATAGTGTCCGGCCAGAACGATTATGACTTTGAATCCATAGCTTTCGACCGTCCGCATCATATGGAGCAGAAGCTGGATGTGGAACAGCTCTTGCTCGGTACACGTTTTATCCATGTAACCTGGTGCGAAGGTCGACTTGGGCAACCCAAATCTGGCAGCGATCTTGCCGTCTGGGTCGCCGCGAGATTCCATTATGTACTCACGATTGTCCCCCCAGAATTGGGCCGGGAAGGCAATGCCGCCGCCCTGCTCGGCGAAATGTACGGCCAGCGCATGTGCCTTGACCGCGTCGAGTCCCATGCAGTCATGCTCACCGTGCCATTCGAGGGTGCCGACGGGTAGAAACGCGACTGGCTTCTTGGTGCGAGCTTCTACGATCTCGTGAGGAAGTAGCTCTTCAAATTGGACTCGTGTCATAGCTCCCCGCTATCTGGCCTTCCGACTTTGTAGGAGATGGGTTCAGTTGCCGGACGCGAACGACTCCAAGAACCGGCGACTGGTTATCGCATCCTCCAGAGGGTTGCCTGCCGCGTCCTGTTCGATGACGATCCATCCATCGTAGCTGACGCTTTCGAGAGCGCCAAGTACCTGTGCGAGGTCAACCGTTCCTTTGCCCAGGGCTGCGAATACACCTCGCCTGATCATCTCCAAGAAGTCGACGCCCTCGGCCTTCGCCTGGGCTAGCGCCGGCACGTCGACATCTTTGAAGTGCACGTGCGCTATGCGGTCGGAGTGGTCCACGAGAGCGGCGACCGGATCATCTCCGGCGTAGGCGACGTGTCCCGTATCAAGGCACAAACCGACCAACGAAGGATCGGTTGCCGCCAGAAGGCGCTCGAACTCAAATCGCCTCTCAATAGAAGTCCCGGCGTGTGGATGGTACACAGTACGGAGCTCGAGTTTGAGTAGGGCCTCGCCGGCCCGGTTGAGCCAACCGGTCAATGCCTGGAACTCGTTCTCTGACAGTGAGTCCGCCTCGGTCACTCGGCCGGCGACCTCGTTTCTGTGGGGCCGGATTTTCTCGGAGAGTATGATCACTCCTCCGCCAATCTCTTTGACTTGTCGACCAAACTCGGTTGTGAGCGACAACTCGGATTCGTGATTAGCGGGATCTAATACGTCTATCCAACGCCAGGCCCCGACGAAGTCAAGTCCCCGCTGCTCCAACAGGCGGCGTACTAGTACCGGATCCTCGGGGAAATTCGACGACCGTTCTATCGCGGTGTAGCCTGCCTCGACGATCTGATCGAGCATGGGTTCGAACTCAGGCGGCTCAAGCCAATAGTAGGCGGCCTCGCTGCCCCAAGTTACGCCGCCGGCTGCTATGTGCCACTTTGCCACCGATGCACCCCCATTTTGGTTTATGAGTCGGTCTTGTCCGGGCAAGATGAGGGATCCATATCCTTAGATGAACTGAATTCCCTGACGCTGTCGCAGGTAATCCTCGCGAAGCTCGGTTCGATCGGCCGGCACCGGCAGATCCCACCAACCTGGAATCGTGTAGGTCGCCTCCGGCCCCTCGCTAACAATCATTATCTCGACAAGGGCCGGCCCGCCGGTGGCAAGCGCTCTCTTGACGGCAGGCCCTATTTCCTCGGGCCGATCGACTCGCTCTCCGTGGAGGCCGAACTCGCCGGCTATATTCGCGAAGTGAGGCGTATACCAGCTTCCGTCTGAGCGACGGAACTCGCTGAGGACGTTCCGGTCGAACAGCGCATCCTGTCCGTTCCTGATCGAGAGCCAACCGCAATTGTTCATCACGACGAAGAGTACCGGCAGATCCAGCATCGCCGGCACGGCCAACTCCTGCATCGTCTGCATAAAATCGCCATCGCCGGCTACGCCAACAACTGTACGGTCGGGTTGGGCCAGCTTTGCGCCTATGGCCGCCGGCACCGTGAACCCCATGGCGGAGAAGCCGCCACTGGAAAGATGGGTGCGCGGCTCGTAGACCGGGAAGTCCTGGTGGACGATCATCTGGGTCATGCCGGCTCCGGCGGTGATGATAGTCCGGCGGTCAACCGCATTGCGCAGCTCTGTCATCGCCCGTTGCTGGGTCATCGGGTGAGAGTTGGAGGTGCGCAGCGGACCTTGTACGTCATTATTCCATTCGTCCTGTAGCTTGCCCAATTCGGCAAAGTATGCGGTCTCGCGGTAGTCTCGCGCGGGCATCCTGTCATGGACTGCCTGCAACAGACCTTGGACCGACGCTTGCGCATCACCCAACAGGGCCACTTCAACTGGATAGTTCTTGCCAATCTCGGTGGGGTCTATGTCCACTTGGATCAGCTTGGTAGGCGGAATACTGTAAGATACGCCCTTCTTGTAGGAGCCGGAGGTCCAGTCAACGAATCGGCAGCCCACGCTGAGCAGCACGTCCGCGTTGGCCGTCAGGGCATTGCCGCAGGTACTTCCCATCGATCCGACGTACCAACCGTTCAGCTCATGGTCCTCGGGTATGGTGCCCTTGCCATTGAATGTAGTGACAATCGGGGCACCGATGTACTCGGCGAGAGCGACCAGACTGCCGCTAGCGCATGCGGATATGGCGCCACCGCCGGCTACGATAGCGGGTCGCTGAGCATTGACGAGAAGCTCCGCCGCCTTCTCCACGTCCGAGGGATCGGGGTGGCTGCGGCCGGTAGCCCACCTGCCGCAATCGTCGGCCGGCAGCTGGTTCCCTATTGGGTTCGCGTAGGCATCGAGCGCAATTTCCACGTGGACTGGGCCTGGGCGGCCGGACAGCATGGCATTGTAGGCACGGTGCATTACGAACGGTATCTGTTCCACATTGGTTATTTCCCAGTGCTTTTTGGATACGCCTTCCGCCACGCGGGGGAAATCGGCCCAGTGGTTTCGATCGAGCTCCTGCATGATCGAGTGGCCCCTCATATAGGTGTGAGGAGCGCCGGTTAACAGCAAGACGGAGCTCGAATCTACGAAGGCGGTGGCCATTGCGATAATAGTATTGGTAGCGCCGGGGCCAATCGAGGTAAAGGCTGCCAGCGGAACGCCGCTCG
This sequence comes from Chloroflexota bacterium, assembly GCA_965220775.1. Classification (GTDB taxonomy): domain Bacteria; phylum Chloroflexota; class UBA6077; order FW602-bin22; family JBCLEL01. The sequence goes on along the minus strand of OZ244845.1, from coordinate 813,972 downwards.
CGCGAAAATGGGCATCAGCCACGTGCACTGCGCTCTGCTCGTGCATTACCGGGATTATCTTGGTCTTGTCCTGTTGGTCGAAGAGAGCGTCAGTTAACTGAAAACTCCCGTGTCCGGGAATACCAACGACGTAGGGGGTGCCGGCTTTGACTATATAGTCCGCGATATAGTGTGCACCCGTTTTGACCACTTTATCTACCTCCGTTTGTTTTGCAAATTTCGTTATATCAGCCAACCATCTTGGTTTTACCGAACATAACGGCTCTAGTATATCTCGCTGGGCCGGTTTCAGGTCAAGATGATACTCGCTGAGTTTGGTCGCCTAATCCCTCCCTTATTTGACATCTACCATGCTGAAAATAGGGAGCATATGAGGAATCAGTTCCAAGAACATGCATTGTAGCTCATGAGTCGAAGACTGCCTGGCGTAGTGTGTTGTTGAGCCGTGTCTGCCATCCCGGGCCGCTGTCGCGAAAACGCGCCACGATATCGGCATCGAGTCGAATCGTGATGCGCTCTTTCGTCGGAGATTTTTGATTGCCACGCGTCCGTCGAGCACGCTCCACTATTCCGGGAATGACTTCACTTGCGGGACGGGCGTGCGCGAACCATTCTTCGCTCAACTCGAACGTGTCGGGGTCGGCTGCGATGCCGGCATTGATCGCGGCCTCTTCCGTCGGCGCCGGCCAGATGGTTCCAGGCTTAAGATTCGGTGTAATTTCTCACGTCCCGTTGGTTCGCCTTGCGAAGGATGCATAAGAGGATGCAAATCGCGGTGTGTCGGGGATCCTTGGGTGGGAAGTAGCTCCGGCGCTGTGAGGTTCGCCCTCACCTCAATCCTCTCCCAGGGGGAGAGGAAGTCGCCTCTCTACCACCCTTCTGGATTCCGGTCCCGTATCGGGGTACGGGGCAGGCCTTCGATTGCCGGAATGACGAGTGGGGGGCCGGATTCACGACGGTGGGGCCCTGGGCGCTTTCTGGGAAGGTTGGTTGGCGGCCGATGCACCGGGGGGCCTGCCTCACTCCTCACCACCCCTCTGGATTCCGGCCTTCGCCGGAACGACGAAGTGGGGGGCCGGGTTGACGAAGTGGGGGGCCGGATTGACGAAGGGATGCCGCGAATGACCAATGAGAGGCTGCGGGAGCAGTCTATCCCGGATCGGAGTCCGGGACATGCTTTCATAACAATCGCTCATGCCGGTTGGCGCCGGCACACGGAGGCATGAAAAATCACGAGTTGTGGTTTGGTACAGCTAATCGGCACGGCGGGTTCTGCCACGCCCCACCCCGACCCCAGCGGGGGACAAGCCCCCGCGCTACATTCCCCTGTCCCCGCCCCTCTGGATTCCAGCTTTCGCTGGAATGACGAAATGAGTGGCGGGAGCCTATCCCGGATCGTAGTCCGGGACATGCTTTCGTACCAATGACGAATTGGGTCGGTGGCGTTCAGGCACACTCGAGGCCGCGTAACATCATTTTCGTACCAATGGCGGACCTCAGTCTTGCACGCGCTGCCAGCGCAACACCTGTCGCGCGTGATCCGAAAGGTCGTTCCAGATATCGCGCGGGATCTTCTCACTGGTATTCTGGTGCGACCAATCGGAGTGGAGCCAGGCGGAGCTCAATGCCATGCAAATCTCGTCCCTGACGTGATCTGAACGATTCGGGGTCCCGCGGTGGAAAGCGCGCCCATCCTGAACCCACAGAGACCCCTTCTTGAGATTGAGCCGTATTGGGTAGTAACTACCTATCCTGTCTGCGCCCTCGCCGAAAACCGAGTTCAAGTCATGTAACAGGTCCGGGTCAGTGACGTACTGGGTGCCGGGAATCATCTCAAAGCTGCCATTAGCTTCGAACGTATCAACGAGCGGGAATTTCACTCCCACGTAGAAAGCCGGCGTCATGACGCCGGGGAAAAGTGCGGTTTGTCCGTCTCGGTGCCAGCCCTGGTAGTCGCATCCTGGGAACGGCATGTTTGAATCGAAGTGCGTCCACACGTAATCGGGTCCAAGCGCTCGTCCGAGGAACTCGACGAGTGCAGGGTGCTCGAAGATATCTTCGTCGATGAATGGTCGCTCAAACGGGACTCGAACGTTGTAGCGAAGCTCTTCCATGTTGGGGTCTCGTTCACGTATCTGACGATCGCGGTAGGGTATCCAAGCTTCGCGGATGCGATCGATCGTTTCCAAGGGGATCAAGTCTTCGAAGACTACGAATCCGTTGATCCGCCACTCCTGCATCAGTTGGTCGATATCATATTGGGTCGCTATAGCCATCCTCATCCTCCGAACATAATTTAAGGAATACTATTGGATTGACGTGACTCGACATGCGGATAATCTGCGAGACCAAGGGGCAATCTATGTTTCAGCCTCACCTCCGTATCGGGGTACGGGGCAGGCTTCAATCCTCTCCGACCGAGGGGGAAGAAGAAAAACCCTCTCCCTTGATGGGTAATAGATGCGTCGCGCCGTGGAAGTCACCATGGCCTTGCAAAGGCCCCGTAAGAAGATGAAATGGTGGGGTGCTGGGCTCCTGCCTATTGTATGGCGGTCTTGCCCTTCCCCTCCCCTTCTGGATTCCGGCCCCGTATCCGGGTACGGGGCATGCTTGCATCGCCGGAATGACGAGGTGGGGGGCCGGAACGACGAATTCGGTGGCGGGAACCATTCATCCCGGATCGGAGTCCGGGACATGCTTTCGTACCAATGGCGTTGTGGATGGTGGCATTGAAGGGGTGAGTGGCGGGAATCTGTCTTCATAGCGATGAAAGAGTATTGTTAGTTCCTTATTCTGCCAATATTTGTGGAAGCGGTCCTAGTGTATGTTGCGAGCCGCGTATCTCATTGAGCAATTCGAGCTTGCTGCAGCATCTTCTTGCCACGCTCGGAGAGCTTGTCGGACTCCGCCTGGGTCATTTCGATGAACCGGGAGTTTGCGAACCAAGGTCGGGAGTAGGCAATGACCAACTCGGGTCGTGGATGGTCCGAGCGGTTGGGCGTGCCGCGATGGAGCGGGCGCGGGTCTTGAATCCAAAGAGTGCCTTTGTCCATATTCAGCCGATGCTTGGGGAAGGAGCCTTTTTCGACGATTCCATCGTAACGTCCTTCGAGCGCCGGATCTGCCAGATACTGGGTGCAGGGGATTACTTCGAAGCTACCGTTTTCCTCGTAGGTATCGACCAGCGGAAACTTGACGCCGAAATGAGGACAGACCTCCAAACCTTCGTGCGGGGCTATAAGGGGCATGTCACGGTGCCAGCGCTGGTAATCGCTACCGGGATATGGATTGTTGGAGGAGTACAACGTGATCAGGTAGTCGCTGTCGCCCCAATAACGGTCGAGAAACTCGAGGAGGACCGGATTCGCATAGATCTCTGGATCGGAGAATGGTGGCTCCCAAGGAACTTCGACGGTGTAGCGATTCACATTCTGGAGCCGGCCCTCTCCCTTGCGGCGGTCGCCGGACTCGGCTGCATCGCTGCGCCGCCTCACCTCTTCGAGCAACGGCATGAAAGCCTCACGGATCCGGTCTACCTTCTCGCCTGGGATGAAGTCCTCGAACATCACGTAGCCATTGATCTTCAACTCGGCAAGTTTCAGGTCGAGGTCATACTTGGGTTGGGTAGTTTGCATCATCCATTCCTTTGCCGTTCGATTGCGAGAAAACCGCCGGCCGCAGCCAAATCATACCAATTGGCGCTTGGTGCTGGTCTCAGCGGAGATTATCGGGGTCTTCGTCTCTACTCAACTATCCCTTAATGCCACTAATTACCATGCCCTGAATGAAGTATCGCTGAGCGAAGAAGAAGACGATGACCGGTATCACAGTCATCGCCGGAACATGCCAACAAACATCACGACAAAGCCGGCACGGGATACACCTCGATCAACCGGTCTGAGGTCACGATCGTGAACTCGTCGATGATAGCTTGGGCGACGATGATTCGGTCGAACGGGTCCCGATGGAGTCTCGGCAGTTTATCCACCTGCAAGATAGCAGTCTCACTGATAGACAGTGTCTCGATGCGATGGAGCCGCAGTGGTGTTGGGTGCCAAGGGAAAGCGGCATTAGGTTAGAAGAGTTCGCAGAAAAGTCCTAGCAATCGCCCATGCGGGCTGCCGGTGGCACACCAAGGCATGAAATCTGGCGCCACCTTCGCCGGAATCGCCATGGCCTTGCGAAGGCCGCATAAGAGGATGAAAATCGCGGCGCGTCGGGGATCCTTGGGTGGAAAGAAGCTCCGGCGCTACGGGGTTCCCCACCCCTGGACTCCGGCCCCGTATCGGGGTACGGGGCATGCTTTCGACCGCCGGAGTGACGAGTTGGGAGTCTATCCCGGATCGTATTCCGGGACATGGTTTCAACGCAATCGCTCATGCCGGCTTCTGCCGGCACACCAAGGTATGAAAATGAGGCCTGGTCGTTGGAGGTCTTTGGGTGTCGTGGGTGCCACCCCTCCCCTCTGGATTCCGGCCTTCGCCGGAATGACGAAGCGGGGGCCGGAATGACGAGAACGCGGGGGCGGTGGCATTCAGGCACTTTCGAGGCCACGTAACATCATTTTCGTACCAATCGCTGGTGCCGGCACACCAAGGTATGAAAATTGGGTGCATTGGCTGATGGAAGGGTTCAGGTGTCGTCCGGGCCCCCTACCCCTCCCCTAGCTGGGGACAAGCCCCAGCGCTACATTTCTCCTTCGACCCTCGGCTGTCGTTGTTCGGGCGACGGTGGTTGATGTCGCCGGCCTGCTCCGTGATGACTACCCCGCCCAAGGCTACAAGAGATTGTCGCAGGTGTGTCGGGAGCCTTCTGTTTTCGTGCGAGTCGCCCGACGGACTGGGAACTCACGACCGGCCGATCATCCTCGAGCTGGGGCTAGAGTTTCAATCAGATTACTCGACCAAGCCTGTTCGATTGATGCTTTCTACGAAGTAGCGCTGAACAAATATGTAGAGGACGAGCTGCGGCAGGACGACCAGGACCGTCGATGCCATCAACAGCCCCTCGCTGTACTGCAAGCCATAGTTTTCGGTTCTACGCCAGAAGTAGCTCACGACCTGCACCAAACGGGCCGGAAGTGGCATTTCCTCCATGTCCGAAAGGAACATCAGCGGAAGGAAAGAGTCGTTCCAATGCCAAACCATCGAGAAAAGCAGGACAACCAGAATAGCCGGCGTGGCCATCGGAAGTATTATCTGCCAGAAAACTCTCAATCGGCTTGCGCCGTCGACGAAGGCGGCGTCCTCCAGCTCCCAGGGCAGTCCACGGAGATATTGCCGGAAGATCAACACGAAGAGAGCGCCCTTTACGCCGTGGCCCAGCCAAGCCGGCACGATCCACGGCAAATACGTGTTGAGCCAGCCGAGTTTCAGATATAGGAAAAAAAGCGGGACAAGGATTGTCTGCGGGGGGATGACGAACGTTAGAATGACCATCAGGAATAATAAGTCGCGACCGGGAAAGCTGATACGGGCGAATCCGTAGGCGACGAAAGCACAGACGAGAACTTGGCCGGCAGCAGCCGGAGCGCTGGTGATCAGGCTATTCTTCATAGCGTGAAAGTAGGTCAGGGCTTCAAAAGCCAAGTCGAAATTGTCGAAGTACAACTCGGTCGGAACCCAATAGACGGTGATGTCTGCGATATCCGACGCAGACTTTAGCGAGGTGGACACCATATAGAGCACCGGATATAAGAATACGTAGGTGACTTCCAGGAGGATCACGTAAGTGAGCACTCTACCAATTAGGCGCAACGCGTGCCTTTGCAAGACGAGGGGATCTATCCACAGTCGAAGCCGCGCGAGCACTTGCTCCGATCTAGTCATTTGCGCCGTACCCGTACGACGGCACCGACACTCGTCGCACACCTGATTGCTGTCGATTCTAGATCCCCTCGTATGTTCCAAGGTTCAGAACTGCTATTCATTATGTCAGTTGGCGTCCTCATTGCCTTTCGCCCATGTAGAACACGAACTTCCGCGACCAGAGAACCACTAAGAGGAGGATCGCGAATATCATCGCGAAATAAATCAACCCCATGGCCGCACCGTAGTCGAGCCGGAACTCTCGACTCAATGCAGTGGTGTGTATGTAATTGAGAGTAGAGTTGAATGGCTCGGTGAATGAGTCCACAATCGTGTAGATGATGTTGACCAAGATGAATGGCGAAAGTAGCGGCAAGGTAATCTTCCAGAAGATGCCCCAATTGGAACCGCCATCCACCCTGGCCGACTCGTAGAGTGTCTGCGGGATACTATGTAGGCCGGCGACGAAGATCAAGATTTGCACGCCGGAACGCCACAAGACAAACACGATGCGGTTGATCAAGGTCAATAGAGGAGCCAAGCTGCCCTCTCCGACGTAGGTGCCGAGGAAGCCTTCCAAATCCTGGGATTCGCGGACGATCGCCTGGCCGCCCACCCCCTGGCCGGCGAGCTCGTGGATCACAAAAGCCGAGCCGATCACAACTGGCATAAAGAGAATCGCCCGGAAGAAGGCACGACCAAGCAGCGGACCGCTGACCAGCAAGGCGACTCCTAGAGAGAACACCATGATTATTGGCAGGTCCAACACCAAGTTGAAGAAAGTCCCCAGGATTAGCGGTCCGAAATCCACATCTACAATGAAGGCTTCCTTGTAGTTGTCAATCCCCACAAACTCGGCCTGCAACCCACGGATATCAGTTATCTCTTGAAAGCTAAGCCAGAGAGAGAACAGCACTGGATAAGCTACGAAGAGCGCAAATCCAACCAGCCACGGGCTGATGAACAGGTAACCGTCTCGAATGTTTCGTGTACGGAACGTCCAGCGAATCAAGCCTCGCCGGCTAGGAACGGTGACTGGTCGGTTCCTAGAGAACGCGGGTCTCATAGAGGACCTCCCAGGCAAAATGCACCATTTGGCTCCCTATCAGATAGAGCAAACCGACGAAGCCGAACAGGACAGCCATACCGAATGCCATTGTCGCGACCATCCGGACGGACCTGCCAAATTCGAAGTCGTGGATAGTCCTGGTTTGAATGAAGAAAAGTACCGCACACCAGAGGTATATGGCGTTAAAGACAAAGTCCAGCAGGCCCCTATTGTCTTGGGTCAGCACGTGGGTCGCCAGCAAGGCGGGCGGCATGAAGAGGATATATGGAACTAGGCAGTAGGCGCTGGTGATCAACAACGCCCGGAATGAACCCTCGCCTTCGAAGATGATACCGATGCCGTAACTGACCACGACCCAGAGCGCCCAGGGTCCTACGACCCTCGCAATTTCCAAGAGAATGTTGACCTGGTCGGGATCTAGCTCGCGGAGGTGATAGTAGGTGATCAGGTTATACGGTGTGAGCAGATTCCATATTTCGTCAACTTTGGGGACCGTTACCATATGGAATGCCATCAGAGTGGGACTGAGCAATCGCGCCAAACAAGCGAGCAGCAATAAGATCGGCACCGCCCAAAGGCTTCCACGCTCACGCAGGTCCCAAAATGTCTCTATAGGGTCGTTCAGGATGCCTACGGCTGGCCGCAGCCAGCTTGCCGAAGTGCCCCAACGAGCTCTCTTGACCAACCGTTGGGTGGCGCTGGTCAGCGTGATTACGGCCGTCAATAGGAACGCAAGTCCGAGAGTTAGCAGACCAAAGTTTCGAGTAAGCCATCCGTGGCGATGCTCGCTAAACGCCTTCGAGTAGCCCAAGCGGTCGGATGCCAGTCGGAATTCGGTCATCGCTGATTCGTATTCCTCCTGGCGGAGGTGGGCTTTACCGAGCCCGACATGGGCGACTTCATAGCGGGCATCCAGCTTGAGGACTGACTGCCAGAGAGCGACTGCCTCCTGGTACTGACCATCGAAATAGAGCTCGCTTGCCTCGTGTACCAACTGGGTGAAGCGAGTAGGTATCAAGCGCGATACGGTGTTACGGGCCTTATCCGCTACGTACATTCTGCCTTCGCTATCGACTGCGATACTCTCCGGCAACTGGAATTGCTCGGCGCCATCGCCGAGCCCGCCAAAAACGGCCAGCAATCTTCGCGACTGGTCGTATTGATAAACACGACCATTGCCGCTATCGATGACGGTGACGATGCCGAACTCGTCTACGGTAACGTCAACGAAGCTGGACTCATCGAGCTCCAATGACACCGGACTGGCGCCGGCGACAGCCCTTTGGCCGGGCTTTTCCAGCTCGCCGAAGGGCGCATCTCTTGCCAACAGGCCGGCGCCATAGACGTTGACACCGACCGGATTGAGTTTCTGGATCTGTTTGCTAGTTGCGCCGGTGACGACGGTGTAGAGAAAGCCATCCGGCGTGAGGTACAGATTGCTGTGCGGGGTAGGTTCGGGCAAGAAGATTTGCTGTTTCTGTTCTTCCGTGGCTACTAAGGATATAAGGATTCGTCGAGGATCGAACCCAACCCTAGTGCTTCCGAAGAAGCCGCGGAAAGTAGCCTCCACGTCCAGGAGAATGATCCCGGAGGTCAGCCCTTCCTCCAAGATATACATATAGCCTCTCTGGTCTACGGTCAGCTTGGTTGGCCGGAAGCCAGTGCGCCTTTGCTCTAGCAGTGGCGTATCCGGCTGGAGATACTCACGGAGGAAGCGGCCACGATTATCGGCGTGAACTATGCGCTGGTTGCCGGTATCGGCGATGAAAATATTGCCATCTGGAGAGACGAAGATTCCCTGGGGACGCTTAAGATCCAAGTCCTCGCCGATAATCAACATCAGCCGCATTTCGCGGTCGAACTTGAGGACGCGGTCGTTGTCGGTATCTACGACGTAGAGACTGTCATCGCTGTCCACGAACAGGTCGCTCGGCGACTTGAACGGACCGCTTTCGGATTCGATCCCGTTGAGGACCATGTCGAGAACATAGGGTTTGGGGATCGGCACCCTATAGCCCCGGGAGTCGATGGTGTAGGAGTCGATCGGCGATAGCTGCGCGCCGGCACCGGTGAAGGGGCCCAACGATACGAGCAGCAGCAAACCAACCACCAAAGCCCGCCGCCACCACCGCAACTTAAGCTTCTGGCTGACCGTTAAACGCGAAGCGCTGACCATACCGACCAAGATATCATTCTTCATCAAGCAGACTCACTAAGAATGCAAATCGACGCCGCGGAAACCCACGGCGTCGACCACTGCATTCAGCGCTGAGTACTTTCGCTGAAGGGGCTAGCCTTTGTACTCCTTAACGTCGTACCCCTTGCCCCACTCGGCGTTGACCTCGTCGACCAGCTCGTTCATGCCCTGCTGGACTGTCTTGGTCCCGTCTTTGACCCAGACGTCTTCCCCGAAGATCCTGCTTTCCACTTCCCGAACCTTCCAACCCTTGAGACCCATATGCCCTGGCCACACGACTGTATCCTCGGCATATTCCGGCTTGGAACTCACTGCCGGGAGTCGAACCAGCGACATCAAGTTGAGCATCTTGATCTCGCCCTCTTCCTGAGCCTCGACCCATCGTCGGGTCTGGAAGGTGGGCAGCCGCCAGGTATTGGCCTTCTCTTGACAGACTCGCGGGTTGGTCGTGAATTCCTTGATCCACTCGGCCGCGAGGTCCTGTTGCGGACCGCCTCCATTGACGGCCATCATCTCCCAGCCGATGAGTTGAGGCTTCATGTTGGCCTGCCACGGCGGATACATGATGTATTCCTGGTTCTTGTCCTTGTACGCTTCGATGAAGGCTCTCGAAGTAAGCTGGAAGTTCCAGTTGAAGGACTTCTTGGACAGATATGCCCAGTCGCCGCCTGCCGAAGCACCGGCCGCATACGTCGGACGGTCGACCATTACGCCTTCGTGCATCAGATCGGCAAAGGGCTGCAGCGCTTCAACCACCTCAGGAGAGTTTAGAAGACACTTGTCTGGGTCGTAGCCCCACATATCTTCAGACCACGCGCCTCCGTTTGACAGGACGGCGTTCTTGGCCGGATCCCACCAGAACCACTCAAGGCCGGACTCCCAACCGTAGACCTCGGTCTCGTCGCCATCCTTGATGGTGGCATTCCTGGCCCACTCGACCATGTCGTCCATGACCCAACTATCGAAATTCGAGCTTCCCCACACCGGCAGGTCTTCACCGATGCCATACTTGTCGAGAGCGTCGCCGTCGAACCAGATTCCTAGGGCAGCCTGATTGTGTACCGACAGGCCTAGGAGCTTGCCACGGAAGCCGCACTCCAGCCAAGGATCGGCAGCCCAATCATTTTTGTTGAGACCGTATGACTTGAAGTAATCGTCGTAAGGTCTGACAACGCCCAAAGCGAAGAAATCGCCCCAGTTAGCATTATTCAAGTACAGGACGTCGGGAGCGGTGCCGGCCGCCAATTCAGCCGTGAGTTTGCCCCAGAAGTCACCCGCGTAGGAATCCGCTCGCATGACGATGCCGGTTTCGGCCGAGATGATTGGAGCATACCAGCCGATTCGTTCGTGGAACCAGTATCTCATGCTCAGCTCGCCCACTTCGCCTCGCTCGGCCGGGACTTCTACGATCGTCTCCTTCTCTACCTCGACCTCGATTTCCCTTATGGTCTCCTTCTCTACCTCGACCGTAACTACCCTCTCGACTTCCCTGACGACTTCGACCGCCCTCTCCACCTCGACGGTGACGATCCTCTCCATTTCGACCGGCTTCTCGACTTCGACGGTGATGACCTTCTCTACCTCGACCGCCTTTTCCACTTCGACCGTGATTATTTTCTCGACCGGCCTATCGATAACTTGAGTTACTACCCTCTCTATAGGCACCTCTTTTTCGACAATTTGGACCTTCTCAACCTCTATAATTTGAGGCTCACAGGCAGCCAGTACGGGCAGTGCGGCCGCCGCGCCCAAGCCGGCCAAGAATGATCGGCGAGAAAACATCCCGTTCAACGCTTTGTCAAACAATTCCTAACTCCTCTATATTTGAACCTATAGCCTATTAAATCCAGATATCACGGCGGCCTAGCAATTGGCCGTGTTCAATCAATTCTCAGTCATCCCTCCTTTTTTCGACAACCTAGTCAAAGTTCTAGGTTAATCCTCCAACTCCGAGTTGGCACCGAGTACTCATTCACGCCGTAGACGCGAGTGATAGAAAATCTCTCGATCGGCAAGAGAATGAAATTCGCTGCGCGGTGACACGAATTGCCACGTTGTCAAGGCCAACAAAATCCGGCGGCAAGCGTAGCAGAAACACTGCAAAAAACAAGGCGTAAACGCCTCGAGTCAAGCAGCGAAAGACGGCTCATCGATGCTGTCGAAATCGACCGACTCTACCATAACACCTCAAATATTTTAGTGCAATGCCAGAGGCCGGCACGTTGCCGCCGAGGCGCCGGAGGGCATACGGCACGTCGAACGAAGGAACTGGCGCAGCATCCAATCGCGCACCAGACGGCCGGCGGAACTTGAGGTTGGGAGAACTGGGGATATTGAAGGGGGAACTCCATCAACTTTCAGTCCTGAATGAGGGGGATTACGCCGTACTGTCATGCGGATATAAATCGACAGAACGGCAGAAATCCGGGCATCGCCGGCGTCTGCTTGACCTTCCATACCTGTCAGCGTAGTATCTATTCGGCCGTGCTAGGCGGGGAGCTAGCGGTGCCCTATAACCCGCAATCCGCTACAGCGGGGCTGAACGCTCATTTGAGGTCGTCGCCCGCTGGATTCTGTCTTAGTTGACCTGCATTGAGGACCGGGTCTCGTACGGCGTAGGTCTGTGAACCCCGCCAGGTCCGGAAGGAAGCAACGGTAAGCAGGAACCGCGGGTGTTACGAGGCAACCCGGTCTGAGTCGGCCCGCTAACACGTGGTCAGCTGGCGCAACCGAGGGTGAGGCACGGCCTTTTCTTGACGCGGCTTTCGGCGATGCTCGACGTTCGGCGTTCGAGCCTTTTTTCTTTGTGGGGCGAAGGATCAATTCCGAGAAGATCGTCCCTCATTCGCCGGAATCGCCCATGCCGGCTGCCGCCGGCGCACGAAGGTATGAGAATCGGGGGCGTTGGTTTGGTGGGAGAGTTCCAGTGTCATTGCCGCAACCCACACCTCCCCTAGATTCCCGCCCCGTATCGGGGTACGGGGCATGCTTTCGATCGCGGGAATGACGAGGTGGGTGGCGGGGATGACGGGCCTCGCCGGGGCGACCGAGATCCGCGAACGTGACGGCGAACATTCGTCCCGGACCGGAGTCCGGGACATGCTTTCGTACCAATCGCCCATGCCGGCTGGTGCCGGCTGGTGCCGGCACACCAAGGTATGAAAATGAGACCTGGTCGTTGGAGGTCTTTGGGTGTCATGGGTGCCACCCCTCCCCTCTGGATTCCGGCCTTCGCCGGAATGACGAATTCGGTGGCGGGAACCATTCATCCCGGATCGGAGTCCGGGATATATGGTTTCGTACCCAATAGAGGCAAAAAGATTAGTAGCTCGCTGGATACCTAGTGCGGAACACTTACGAACGCAGGCGCAATCGCAGTCCTGGACGGCGCCGGCCGGGAAACGGTCCACCAATTTGGTTGCTGCGCTTGCTCCGGCGCTACCGCATATACACTCGCCGCTCGCTCGGCCAAAACTTCTTGATAGACCAGACCGTTCTGGACCGCATCGTTTCCACCGCCAAGCCGAACTCCGATGACCTAGTGGTGGAGATCGGAGCCGGCACAGGCGAGCTGACGGAACAGCTGGCAGAGCGTGCACAACGGGTTCTGGCTATAGAGATAGATCCGAAGTTGGTACAGCTCTTGGGCGATCGATTTACGGATCGGGACAATGTCGAGATCATCCAACAAGACGCGACAACTGTGGATATGGCTGATCTCACCGGCGGCGAGCCCTATCGTGTCATCGGGAATCTACCCTACTCCGTCGCTTCTCCAATCCTCCGAACTCTGCTGGAGAGTAGTCACCCGCCGACGCAGATACTGGCCATGTTGCAGCGAGAGGTTGCGCTCCGCTTAGTCGCGCCTCCCGGACGCTACAACCTCCTGGGAATCTCGGTGCTGATATATGCCGAGCCGGAGCTCTGCTTCGAAGTGCCGGCGACTGCATTCTTCCCATCGCCGGAGGTCTCATCCGCGGTGGTGCGTCTGAACGTGCGAGCGTCTCCGCTGGTGCCGGATCATAGAGACGAGTTCTTCCGCATAGTGAGCGCCGGCTTTGCTCACTCGCGCAAGCAGATTCATAACTCGATCCCGCGTGTACTGTGGAGTGCGGAGAACGTGATTGACGATGTGCTGCTCGAAGCAAAGATCGACCCTCAACTAAGGGCCCAAAACCTGACAATCGATGACTGGATCCGGCTGCGCAACGCGTTCCTGGCTTGCGGCCTCCTGTGAATCGCAATCAATCTGGCGTCCGACCGTGCACCAGCACGCGGTCAAGTGCCGATGGTTGGACTCCGCGCCATCACTCTCCGAAGAGGAGTGAGGTGGATCGAGATTGAATAGAGAGTCACTGGAATCGGAGGCCCCGGCGAAAGTAAACCTCGGACTTGAGATCGTAGGGCGCCGCCCTGACGGCTACCATGATATTGCGACTGTAATCCAAAAGATTCGTTTGCACGATTCGATCTCCGTCGAAACCGCAAATTCATTAAGTGTCCGGACATTGCGCCGGGAAATACCGGGCGAGGAGAACCTCGCTTATCGGGCCGGACTCCTCCTATCGGAGCGCAGCAATGGGACAGTCGGAGCCGACATTCGGATCCGCAAGAGGATTCCGATCGCAGCCGGACTGGGTGGCGGGTCCAGCGATGCCGCCGCCACGTTGCATCTGCTGAACCAGCTGTGGGGAACCGGACTTACCCATGCGGAGCTGTGCCGCGTGGGATTCCAAACGGGCGCGGACGTGCCGGCGCTGCTTACCGGTCCTACGGTTCTGGTGGCCGGCCTGGGTGAGATCGTCCGGCCACTTCCATCACCGAGACGGCGCTGGCTGGTGCTGACGCCAATCCGGCACTCCTTGGCTAGAAAGACGGAGCGGATGTACAAGCAGCTAAGTCCGGCGGACCTTACAAATGGTTCGATTGTTGCCGACGTAGCCAAGTCGCTGGAGGACAGCGGTGATTTCGATGAGGGCCTAATGCATAATGGCTTCTGGCGGGTGGCGACCGAGGCGATTCCCGGATTGCGGGAGCGTGCCGCGACGCTCAGGGAGATCACCGGCCGGCCGGTCCATTTAGCGGGTGCTGGGCCGACCCTATTTTGCCTATTCGACCGCAGAGCCGAGGCCCGTGAAGCAGCCGGCGCTCTGCGGTCGCGAGGAATTGAGGCGATTCTGAGTGCGACCATTTGAGAATCAGCTTGTGGAACGGGTTGACCAGCGCACGGTCTGGCACTACCATAGCCAGCACGTTACTCGATTCACGTTACCCCGTTTGCGGCCCAAGGGGCTATCGCCCGTCGAGGTATTGTCCGACTCAGTTTGAGTACCTCAGATCCACAACCTAGCGAATCAACCGATAGTTGCCGCAGATCCGGCGCGGAAGGCACGGCGGACCGGCCCGGCCCGCTCGACCGCTTGGGCGCGTCCGAGGCCGGCGACGACGCCACCACGGTCCGATAATGACCGATAGTTGGATGGCGATAGTGGTCGCCGCCGGCGAGGGCAAACGGATGCGCTCGGTTACGCCCAAAGTCCTGCACCCGATCTTGGGGCGTCCGATGGTCGAATGGGTCGTGGAAGCGATCCGGCGTGCGGGCGCAACCAAAATAGTCGTGGTTCTCTCGCCATCCTCCTCCGAGCAGGCTCCCTCCTCACTTGGTTCATCCGACATCGAGATCGCGCTGCAGATAGAAGCTCTTGGAACAGGGCACGCGGTCGCCTGCGCCGGCGACAAGCTCGAGAGTTGGAGTGGGCCCATAATAGTCGCTTGTGGGGACGGCCCATCAATTCGGCCGGATACCATCTCGGCTTTGGTGGAGGCCCACCAAGAGGCAGCAGCCGCAGTGACGCTAGCAATCAGCCGGCCCACTGACCCGTCCGGATACGGACGCATCGAGCGCGACCGGGAGGGAAAACCCAGCGCAATCGTGGAAGAAGCGGCGGCGACCGAGGACCAACTCCTGAACAACGAAGTCAACAGCGGCCTGTACTGTTTCTCCGGCCGCCATCTTTGGCGCTGGCTCCAGCAACTTACGCCATCGCCGGTCGGCGAGTATTACCTGACCGACCTGCTTGAGATAGCCTACCGGGAGGGAGCCGGAATCGCCGAGGTAACCGCCGAAGCCACCGAACTGGCCGGCGTGAACGATCGAGCTCAGTTGAGCGAGGCCGCGAGCCATCTGCGGACGCGGATCAACAGGGAGGTCATGCTAGCCGGAGTGACAATCGCCGATCCAGCAACGACGTGGATCGAGCCTTCGGTCGAGCTTGCCGCCGACGTGACGCTGTTACCGAATGTCTACCTGAGGGGAAACACAGCGGTAGAGAGTGGAACAGTGATAGGTCCCGGCTCCGAGATCGTGGATAGCCGCATCGGCTCGCAATCTATGATTCGCTGGTCGATCGTCACAGAGTCCACGGTAGGGAATAACGTCACGGTCGGGCCATTTTCCCACCTGCGCCCCGGTAGCTTAGTAGCCGACGACGTGCACATAGGGAGCTTTGCCGAGCTAAAGAACTCCCGCCTCGGGCCGATGACGAAGGTGCCCCATTTCAGCTACTTGGGAGACGCCGAGATAGGCGCCGAGGTCAACATAGGCGCCGGAACGATCACCTGCAACTACGATGGCGAATCTGGCCGCAAATCTGCGACCATTATTGGAGACAAAGCTTCGATCGGCAGCGACACTATGCTGGTGGCCCCCAGGACTATAGGTCGAGGTGCGCTGACAGGAGCAGGTGCGGTAGTTACTCACGACCTGGCCCCGGATGAAGTGGCACATGGTGTGCCCGCCCGGGTAGTCCGGAAGCGTCGCAAGGATTCGAATGGACCTAATTAGCGCTGAAGGTTTAGAGGATCCCCCAAGTAGCAGCTGGGCGTCGAAGTCATGAGCGGCGATACTCTCGCCTACGCGGGGCTGGTGATCGTCGGCTTGGCCATATCGGTCTTTGCGACGCTGGCTGAAGCAGCGTTGTCGGCGACGAGCCTGGGGCGCATCCACAGGCTGGGCGAGGAAGACAGCTACTTGGGGCGAGATCTAGAGTCCCTGATGGACGCCGGCGGCAGCCATCTGAAGGCCATCCGTATTCTGAGATGGCTTTCCATAGTGCTCACCACGCTCGCCGCGACGCTATTGAACCAGGCCGCGTTTCCGGTAGTCAGTCCCTTCCTGACCGCGCTGGTGGTCTTTCTGCTAATCGTCGCCGTCGGTCAATTGTCGGTGGTTCTGGGACCGGGGTCGCCGGAAGCGACGTTGAGCAGTCTGATTCTGCCTATTCGCATCAGCCGATTCGTGCTCTGGCCGGTCGGCAGAGTCTTCGAGTGGGCATTCGCGGCTATCACAAGGAACTCCAGTCTGAGCGAATCGCCAACACCTGCCGCGCTGACTGCTGAAGACCTGCGCGAATTGGTCGCGGCCGGCGGAGACGAGGGACTCATCGTCGAAGAAGAGCGCGAGATGATCGATAGCATACTGAACCTAGAGGCTAGAGACGCCGGTGAGATTATGGTTCCGAGGATGGACATAGTTGCCGTCGAATCGGGATCCACCGTGCACGACGCTGTGGACAAGATCAAAGAGAGCGGCTACTCACGCCTACCGGTCTACGAAGGGACGATAGACAATATCCTCGGCATCACATATGCCAAAGACCTTCTGGGCGTGCTGGCGGCCGGCAGGTCGGGCGATTCGGTGGACAACTACGTGCGCGAGCCCTCAATCGTACCGGAGTCGAAGCCGCTCGTTAAGCTTCTGCAAGAGCTGCAGTCGAGCAAGGTCCACATCGCGATCGTAGTGGACGAATACGGCGGGACGGCCGGACTGGTCACGATCGAAGACATGCTGGAAGAGATTGTCGGCGAAATTCAGGACGAGTACGACGCGGAGGAAGCGAAGATAGTTCACGGAGCCGACGGCGAGGCGACCTTCGACGCCACCGTCAGCCTGCACGACGTGAATGAGGCGCTTGGGACTAAACTCGAAAGCACGGACGTAGACACGATCGGAGGTCTGGTTTACGAGCAGCTGGGCAAGGTCCCGAAGGTGGGCGATACCGCCGCAGTGGACAACGCGACGGTTATGGTGACGTCCACAACGGGCCAGCGTATACGGAAGGTCAAGGTCGTCAAGCTCAAGTCAGGAGAAGAGCGGGTCTCGAACGAACCTTACGGCTCAAACGATTGATCGACGCCGGCCCATCCGCCACATTGCGAGGGAGTATAATTCGAACCGGCACGGATTAAACTCGTGCCGTTCTGCCCCTGTAGCTCAGTTGGATAGAGCGAGGGCGTCCTAAGCCTTGCGTCGGGGGTTCGAGTCCCTCCAGGGGTACCAACTCTTTCACACCGGTACCGGATGAGTGGCCAGATTTGCGAATTGACCGCAATGTCCGAATGATCGAAGTTCCGAGACCGGTCTCCGGTGTCCTTGACTGAATCAGGAGTAACCCTTATGCGAGGCCCGTTAAAAATCGTCGTCCACATTTTCGTGTTTGCGGCGGCCGTCTTGGTGTTCTACCTCGGCCTGGGCATCGGGTTGGCGCTCAACCCAATCATTGGTACGGTTCTCTGGGTGGTTGCGGCAGTCATCGCGGTGCTGAACATTGTCTGGATACTTCGGTCCTTGGGCCGGAGGAGTTGAGGGGGCCGGCCGGCTGGATTACCGACAGCCTGCTCTCCGTAATTCTGACCACTGCCATTCTGAGGCGCCTCCCGTATGCCTTCGATTAAACGATCCTTTGGAACCAGTCAATTCGATGGAAGTCAGGACTGTTCCAATAGTCTGGCTCGCTCAGCCGGACACTTAGGTACGGCAAGAGAACCATGAACGAAGGTTGGGCGACGATTTTGGCATGAACCCCGATCGTCGGTGGCGAGTCTTCAGGTCGTCAATGCCTCGGAGGCTATGCTAGGATGGCGACGCAGACTTGGCGCCCGGCGAATCAGGTGGCATCTCTGGCGGAGCAAGTGCATGAGATGAACGCGCCGCCCATAGAGGTTCGAGACCTCAACAAGAGATACAAGAACGGTACTTGGGGGAACCGCGACCTCTCGCTCACCGTCGAGCACGGGGAGCTATTGAGCATCCTCGGTCCCAACGGCGCAGGCAAGACGACCCTGGTCCGGCAAGTCACAACTGAACTGGTTCCCACCTCGGGTGAGGTCCGAATCTTCGGAGTGGACGGGGTTTCACATCCCAACGAGGCCAAGGGCTACATGGGAGTCATGCCCCAGGAGGCCAACCTCTTTTGGGGTCTGTCGGCCTGGCACCACCTGCGCATCTTCGGGAAGCTACGGGGACTGCCACCGAAAATGGCCTCCCGCCGAGCGGAAGAGTTGATCTCGGAACTCGGACTCGTTGTACACAGAGATAAAGCGTCCCAGGAATTGTCCGGTGGGCTTCGGCGCCGCCTACTGGTCGGCATAGCCTCGGTATCTAAGCCACCGCTGCTAATCCTGGACGAACCCAGCGTCGGTCTCGACCCCGAATCGCGCCACAATCTCTGGGACCTCCTTCGCAGCTACAAGCGAAGGGGCTCCACCGTGTTGCTGACCACGCACTACATGGAAGAGGCCGAGATGCTCAGCGATAGGGTCGGAATCATCCATGACGGCACCCTGGTTGCGTTGGACACGGTGGACAACCTCAAGGCGGCACACGGGTACAAGTTCAAGATCGCGATGGAGTCAGGTGATCGCACCGAGACGATCTACGGGAGCGACCCCAGGATGCTTGCCCAGCAGGCGCTGGACAGGGGCATCCACCAATACGCTGTCTCGCCGACGACGCTCGAGGATGCCTACCTTGGACTGACAGGCGAAAGAGCAAGACTCGACGAACGTGCCAACGGATGATGAGCCAAGAAGCGGATCGGACAAGCCAGGTCGCCGCCAGACTCTACCCAACCGGGGGTATCAGGAAGTTCCTATCGGACGCGGTCAGTGTCTTCGAGATCAATTTCCTGCCATCGCTCAGGCACTGGTATCTGATCATCCTGCTGTCAGCCGCATTTCCCATCCCATGGTTCTACGTCACCAGTGCCATTGCGCCCGATGATCCGCAGGTCGTGCGAAGACTGCTGGCCGCTACGCTCGTGTTCGGCGTCACATTCTCCATAGGGATGCTGGTCGGGCAGAACGCCGTAGGTCAGCGCTTCACGGGAAATCTGAAGCTTCTGATCTCCATGCCCGTGTCCAAGGGCGCATATGTGCTGGGGTCGCTGGCCTTTTCATCCATATCCGGAACGCTCAGCGTCCTTGCCCTGATAGGCTTCGGGCTGTTGGCCGGAGTGGACATCGATCCTGCATGGGGATTGGTGCCTTCCTTGGTCCTCTCGGTGCTGGTGATAGCCGGCCTGACCCTGTTCGTAGTCAGTTTCGCCCCGTCCGCGCAGGCTGGCAATCTGGCTACTGGGCTGGTGGCCCTTGTCCTGGCGGCATTGTCGCCGGTCTACTTCACGATGGAACAGGCGCCTCTGCTCCTAAAGCTGCTGGGGTACGTGTCTCCTCTGCGGTATGCGGCCGATGGGATCACGAAGTCGCTGTCAGGGCAGAGCGATGTGTGGTTCGAGCTCGCCGTGCTGGCTGGTTTCTCCGTCGTGACGATGTCTCTCGGCTTGTGGCGCCTCCCGTGGCGGGAGGACTAGCATTGACCATTCCAAAGCCCAAGCATCTCGGGCCGGAATACGCCGGCCAGTTCAAAGACGATTGCGTCGCTGACGCCTACGCCGAATAGTCCTTCAAATGCTGCTGCCGGATGTTGGGGAGAGTCTGGCGCGCACTAGTACTGGCATTATTCAATTCTTCAGAGTAATAGTAAATGGCCGGCCCGCTACTCTACCCATGTATTAGGTTCAATCTAGCACTGATATATAGTGATCTGAGAGGCGATAAAGTAGCCGGATGAGTAATCAGGCGATTGCGCTAGTACAGAAAATCGACTGGCTGGTACTGCTATGGAAGGTGGTACTAGCCATTGTCTGCGGCTGGGTCATCTCTTCTACGGCAATCGACATGATCTGCATTTGGGCTCATGACTACTATGAGGCGCTTATCGCCATCCGAAATGAGCTACGCTTTGTAAGTGCAGTCCTCGCCTTGGCGATTTTACTGTGGTCTGCCGGAATAGGGTGTGTCGTTCTGCCGCTCTTGCTTGCCAGCGTTTCATTCGCGATTGTAGCTGGCTATCATTACCGCCGTGAAGATACCGAGTATGAAATCTACTCAATCGCAAGCATCTATGGTTATACGGCTGTCATCACATTAGTCGTCTTCCTCGGCGCGAATTGGTGGAATGAGAGGAGAGCAAAGAACACTCGATAAGGAGAGAGTCAAGCGTCTGACAACCAGCCTGCAACTAAAGGCGACCTAGAACAACTGCGCAGAGATATGATGAATGACTTGCGGCATGAAATGCACGAGAGGTTTTCCGCACAGGATGAAGTGCTAGCCGCGCATGGCGACGAGGTCTTGCTGCGTAAGAGGCCCTATGACTTGGCCGGCATGCTGGCCCAAGTGGAGCCGTGCAACCGAAATCGGGGAGAGTCCCTCGCGGAGCTAGGGCTATGACGGCGACACGCGCTCGCCGGAATTCGAGGTAAGGTCGGCGGCGATCTCCTCCAACTGCTCCAGCGCGGTGCGGAGGTCTTCGACGATTTCCTCGGCGATCAGGTCCGGCGGCGGTAGGTTGGCCGAGTCCTCCATACTCTCGTCCCGCAGCCAGAAGATATCCAGGTTTGCCTTGTCCCGCTTCATGAGGTCTTCGTAGCTGAAGCGGTGGAAGCGCTCAGCCTCCTGACGCTGGTGACGGTTTTCCGGGTTGTAACAGGACACGAAGTCGTCCAGGTGAGAGCGGGACAGCGGGTTGGTTTTGAGGGTGAAGTGCTGATTGGTGCGCAGGTCGTAGATCCACAGGTTTTGGGTCCACGGGGTCTCGCTGGCCGGCTTGCGGTCGAAGAACAAGACGTTGGCCTTGACTCCCTGGGCGTAGAAGACGCCGGTCGGCAGCCTCAACAGGGTGTGCACGTCGCACTCCTGGAGCAGCCGGCGCCTGACGGTCTCGCCGGCGCCGCCCTCGAAGAGGACGTTGTCCGGCACGACGATGGCCGCCCTGCCGTGGGTCTTCAGCAAGGTCCGGACGTGCTGTAGGAAGTTAAGCTGCTTGTTGCTGGTGGTGGCCCAGAAATCGGGGCGCTCGACCAACAGGGTTTCGCGTTCCGATTCGCCCTCGGTGTTTACGAACGTAAGGCTCGACTTTCTTCCGAACGGTGGATTGGTCAGAACGAGGTCGAAGTTGACGCCCGGATGCGTTCGCAGGCTGTCATCGACGATGATGTTGGTCTTATCGCCACCGATGCCGTGCAGATAAAGGTTCATGACGCCAAGTCGGGCGGCGCTATCTACGATCTCCCATGCGTGAAGGGCGTGGTCTCTCAGGTGCTGCAGATGGCCCTGATCCATGCTTGGATGATGGCGGACGATATAGTCGTGGGCCGCCAAGAGGAATCCGCCAGTGCCGCAGGCCGGGTCGCAGATGGTCATATCCGGCCGGGGCCGCATGGCATCGACGATTGCCTGGATGAGGGGACGGGGCGTGAAGTACTGGCCGGCGCCGGTCTTCACGTCCTGTGCGTTGCGTTCGAGCAGCGACTCGTAGGCGTCGCCCTTCACGTCTGCGCTGAGGGCAAGCCAGTTCTCGCTGTCGATCAGCTCTTTGATGAGCCGGGTCAGCATCGCCGGCTCTTGGATCTTGTTCTGGGCCTTCGCGAAGATGACTCCGATGGTACCGGGCTGGCGTGCGAGGGCTTCCAGGGTCCGGCGGTAATGAGTCTCCAGCTCGTCGCCGTCCCGCGCCAGCAGGCTGGGCCAGTCGTGGCCCCGCGGTATCGGCGGGGGTTGGTAGTCGGGCAACAGGGTGTAGGGAGGCCGGCTGCGCTCGTGCATCATCTTGAGGAAGATGAGGTAGGTTAGCTGCTCTAGGTAGTCGCCGTAGGAGAGGCCGGCGTCGCGGAGGACGTTGCAGTAGTTCCATAGCTTCTGGCCTATGTTGGTGGATGTGGTCATGTGGTTGTTTCTGTATACCCTCACCCCAGCCCTCTCCCTGAGGGAGAGGGAGTTGGTTTTTTGCCCTTGCCCCGGCCTTCTCCCTGAGGGAGAGGGTTCGTTTACGCCCTCACCCCAGCCCTCTCCCTGGGGGAGAGGGAGTTGGTTTTCGCCCTTGCGCCGGCCTTCTTCCAAAGGGAGAGGGTTCGTTTACGCCCTCACGCCAGCCCTCTCCCTGGGGGAGAGGGAGTTGGCTTTCGCCTTTGCCCCGGCCTTCTCGCTGAGGGAGATGGAGATCGTAGGCATTCGCCAATTTATGGTTAGGATTTTGTTTCTTTCTGCTGAGACATGATAGCGCGGAGTATTTGAGCAAGTACACCTTCCAGGTCTTCCGTTACTTGTTCGTTCTTGAATACCAGTATGCGTACTCCTAGCTGCTCTATCGCTTCCCGCCGGACGGCATCGTACTCTCGTTGGTACGCTTGGTCGTGGATTCTTCCCTCAAGCTCGACCGCGAGGCTCGCCTCGTGGCAATAGAAGTCGGGTACGTAACGACCCAACGGATGCTGCCGGCGAAATTTGGCGCCGCCCAGTTTCCGGCTTCTGAGTCGGGTCCAGAGTATCTCCTCGGTGGGTGTCTGTCTTTGGCGGAGTTGGCGCGCCAGTCCTACGACGTACCTTGGATTATTGGGCTTTGGCATGGGGTGGGTTTGGCCCTCACCCCAGCCCTCTCCCAGAGGGAGAGGGAGTTGGTTTTCGCCCTCGCATCGGCTCACTTCCAGAGGGAGAGGGAGTTGGTTTTCGCCCTCGCATCGGCTCACTTCCAGAGGGAGAGGGAGCAGGTACGCGCCGGCGCTGCCGGCGCTGCCGGCGCTTGGCGGCTGCTGGGGCCGCTGCGCGCTGGGCCCGGATTCGCTCGAGCAATACCGAGGCCGGCTCGTCGTTGGGGTCCTGGGGCACCAGCCGGCCGGAGAAGGCCAGCTTGAGGATGCTCTGGCGCAGACGGCCGGCCCTCTTCAGGCTGGCATCGACGGCGGTTTCGGCTTGCTGGATCAGGGACAGCCGGCGCTCCACGTCGGCGACGATGCGGTGTTGCTCTGCCAACGGTGGGACAGGGATGGCCAAATCGGATAAGACCTTAAGGTTTATGTTTTTTTGGGCGGTAGATGGCGCAAATCTCTCTAACTCTGCTCTTACAGTTCTCATGAACATTTCAAGGAATTTGGTCGTTACGGGATCGTCATCGCTGATAAACCCAACGACACTATCGGGAAAGCAAGCCGGGTAGGTCAGAATCCCTGTGTCCGCGATATTCGCTGCTATCGTAATACACAGAGTACCCGTCGGCCAAAGACGACTCTGGAGCAGGCCGAAGTCAGTATAGGTTTGAGAATGATGAGTGACTAATCCTCGAGACTGTCTGATGTCTCCTGTCTGAACGAAAGGGTAGGGCCCACCCAGTAATCGCGGCTCATTACGGGGGCGATGTTTAGACTTGCCTCTGTTTAGCTCCCCGAGTTGCGGTAGTTTCGCCCAGACCCACCCTTCCGGCAGATCAGGCAGCTCGGAGGTGTCCGGCGCGGCGGGCTCTTTGTACTTGCGCCGGCGATTGTCTTGGGACTGCCAGCGGGCGCGGCGTTCGGCCAGGATACGTTCGAGGAGCCGGCCGGCTGGTTCGTAATCCCGGCCCTCGGCACGAGCAAGCTCGGCCTGGGTGGGGACCAGCTTGCCCTCGCAGGCGGCCTTGAGCACGCCGGCCCGGTAGCGTTTCAGGTTGGCCTGGGCCCGTTTCAGCGCGGCAACGGCGGCGTCGAGCCGGCTGAAGTGCGTCTCGATTTCGGCGACGATGCGGTGCTGCTCGGCGAGGGGCGGTAGGGGAATAGTTTGAGCCCGAATGTCATCGTCGCGTACTGCCGGGTAGCTCGTACCACGTTGCAACGGGTTGAGCCGAGAGACGAACTCGTCGGCTTGAACGAAATAGAATACGAACCTATGGTCTGTCTCTTCAGAAGTATTCAAGACACAGAATCCTGTAGAAGCAACGTCGCCATCGAATTCAGGTGATACCAAGGCAATGTTCTTGAGATAGGTGCGTACCGTTGAAAACAGGGTGTTTCCGGTCCGCACTCTTTGCCTAGCACGGGATGGTGCGTCCTTGCCCCAATATACCTTGGGTGAAACTACTCGAAACAGCGAATTATCAATTGAGGTTATGTCCAAATATGTGAACGACTGGTCGGGAGCATCCCGGGGCTTGACCTTGCTCACCGGAAGACAAATGTCCTCCAGGATAGTCCACCGCCAGCCTTGAGGCAGCGCTTGATTTCGTCGCGTTCGATTCAAGTCACTTCGTAGATTAGGGAGGTCCAACACGTCGTCAACACAAGACTCCCGTGGCAATCAAGACGTTGACTATGGTTGCGAATGTGACCACAAACGTCAGGGCGGTGATGCAGCGCGTTAATCCTAGCATCGAGTCGGTCTGCCGACGTTGGTATCTGCGGTTGAGTTCGTCCAAGTAATGTTTGGTATGTACATAGGTTGACCCTGCCTTTTCGTCATGTTTCCTGATTAAGGCGCCGTCGGTCAACGCATGCAACTCAGCTATAGTCTCAGCCATGATTAATGGTGATCATCCTTTCCAATGTTGATCTCGATCACGCCACCCTCACCAGCTTAGGTAAACTCTGGCCTCGGCGCGGGTGCCTCCCTGGTACGCTCAGAGATTAGTCTCGTCCACGAGCAGCAGAATGGTTGATGCGGTAGAGTTGATCACAAAGAGCGCTACTTGCTTGGATATATCTCGCTGTTTCGTGCCGGCCCCGTGAGCACTGCTAAGTTCATTCCTGATAATGGGGATTATTTGGATGTGGCTCAAGAAGAACTTCGGCAAACCAGTTTCCGTAAGAATGGTCTTTAGTAGCACTGTGGCATCCGCGTTTCCGCGATGAGACCAACGCTTGCGATCGCAAATGACCTTCATGACACTTTCCAAGGAGCTTCCGCATTTCGTGACGCAGTCCCGGTAATCGCCCTTCCGATAGTCTTTAAGCGCATCTAGAAATTCATCATTTGCCGAGGCGAAAGCCGGATTGGTCAGAAGCGTCAGAGCAGGTTCGATTGCGGCCTCGTGCAAGACCTCGTTTTCGCGCCGAATTATTTTAGGATGACTCACTATCTTGGAGACGAGAGGTTCACTACCGTAGTAATCGTCTCTCACGTCTTCTCGAACAAACTCCGTCAGGGCATAGGGTAGGTCATCTATACGCAGAAAGTGGTTTACGTCTTTGACAGACTGGCGCTCACGCATGTCGGACTGGCGAAAGGCCTTCGATTGGAAGATCATTTCCACGAAATCAATAAAATGTTCGTCGCTGCAAGAATTCAGGAATTCGAGGACATCACTCTGTCGATCAATCTTTGCACGTCTCTGCTGCTCGGACAGCACGGGCATTCCGTGGAGATATTGAAGATTACTATGGATTTCGGGCCAAAAGCCATAATACATGAGCTTGTCGACGCAGAGTTGCACGACACGATACCTGAACTGTGCAGTTAGTGGCTTGCTTGCGGTGCCTGGCGATTTGTCTCGTCTTGAGAACACGCCGAAAACCTGGGAAAAGTCCATCGAATCAGTCTACTGTGACTTTGGTCGTGGCACCTACGATAACGACCTATGGCAATCGCGCAATTCGACCAGGATGGTCATCGCTTGGGGCTCGGGTATCGGGTCGCCACTCTCCCGGAGCGTTTCCAGGTGATGGATCACGCCCTGCCGAATAAGGTCCTCCGTTTCGGCCAGGCTGTCTCCGGCGGCAATACAGCCTGGCAAGTCCGGCAGGTAGGCCGAATAGCCATTATTGGTCTTCTCGATTACGACAGTGTATTTCATTCTAAAGCCCCTGTTTTCGAGTCCAACCTGCTTCTAGATAGTGTGCTAGGTGCCGGGCGCCAACTGCTTCTGTTCAACTACGCCACCAGCTCCAGATTCAACTCCTCCAGCAGGCCGCTCAAGTCGTCGCCGAACAGCGCGTAGGCCCGTGGCAAGCCGCCCCGTTGGCTAAATGGAGCCAAATCGAAATCCTGCGGCACTATGCTGACGCTGCCGGCGATGTGGTCGCGGATGTCTTGGAGCCAGCCGAGCTGCTCGGCGGTGAAGGTCCGGCCGGCGGTCGGCTGCGTCGCCAGCCAGCTTCGGAAGCGTTCGTGTACCCGATTGCCGAATGGGATGAGCTCGTCTGCCTCGCCGATGGCGTACCGCACCAGTGACACAATGTCGGCGAGCACCCTCTGGCCGGAGCCGCGCACCCTGGACTTGTCCAGCTGTCGGTAGGCCTGCCATAGCCGGTCTTCGGTCAAACTCAGGGGCGGCGTTCTCAGTGCATCGGCCAGGGCCCTGATGTCAGGGTAGCTCAATCGACGGCGGTATGGACGGTCATACAACACTTGTAAGGCGATAATCTCGTCGCGGTTCTCGCGAATGAACTCCTGGAAGGATTGAACTAGGGCGCCGGCCTGGGCGTCGGAGAAGCCGGCTTCGATCACATGGTCGACGCTGACGGTGTCTATGGTCTGCTCGTACGAGCGCCGGGTATCGGAGAGCACCTGTCGAAGCCGAGGATTCTCGGCGAGGGGCCGGGCGGCATCTTCCAGCAGCTGTTGTTTGGCTTTGTCGACCGCCGCTTCCGGCGGGTCGTCTTGGCCGGTTGCCTTACGCGCGGCGTCCAACGCCTTGTCCGGGTCGGTGGCCTCGACCAAGCCGGATACAAGGTCGTGGAGCGAGGTTCCCTGGGCGGCGGACTCTATCGCCTCGCGGTCTTGGGAAGTCAGCCGGCGGTCCAGGCGGGATAAACGACTCGCCAACGACGAGAGCACCTCGGGATCGCGGCTCCCCATGCCGACCAAATCCAAGAGCTTGTCGAAGGACTCCGTCGGCTTGCGCTCCAGTGAGTAGGAGTCGGACAGCTCGGCCTCGGTGACGCCGACCGCATCGACAATGACGAAGCGATCTTTGTTGCTGGCGTCCGGGGTCACCGCATTGAAATCGGTCGAGGAAATAGTCCGCACGCCGCGCCCCTTCATCTGCTCGAAGAAGTTCCGGCTGCGTACGTTGCGCATGAAGAAAACCACCTCGACCGGCTTGATGTCTGTGCCGGTGGCGATCATGTCGACAGTCACGACAATGCGGGGATTGTAGCTGTTGCGGAACGAGGCAATCAGGTCTTCGGATCTTTGGCCTGTCGTCTTGTAGGTGATCTTCCGGCAGAAGTCGTTGCCTTTGCCGAACTCCTGCCGGACGATGCGCACGATGTCATCGGCGTGACTGTCATCCTTGGCGAAGATGATTGTCTTTGGCACATCGCGCCGGCTGGGGAATATCTCGGTGAAAAGCCGGTCTCGGAACGTCTGGACGACTGTACGAATCTGGTCTTCCGCGACGACATCGCGGTCAAGTTGATTAGGGGCGTATTGCAGGTCTTCTTCCAACCGATCCCAGCGGACTTGCCGGGTCTCGCGGTCACGCCGGTCAACCCAATAGCCGGCATCGATGGTGGACCCTCGCTCGGTGATCTCGGTGCGGATGCGGTAGACGTCGAAGTCGACGTTGATCCCGTCGGCCACCGCCTGCCGGTGGTTGTACTCCATGACAAGGTTCTGCTGGAAGAAGCCGAAGGTCTGCGTGGAGGGGGTGGCGGTCAAACCTATCAGGAAGGCGTCGAAGTACTCTAGCACCTGCCTCCACAGGTTGTAGATGGAGCGGTGGCACTCGTCGGTGACGATGAAGTCGAAGGTCTCGATTGGAATGTCCGGGTTGTACTCCACTGGAGCGGGGTCCTGGCAAGACGAGGCCAAGTCAAAACCGGAAATCTCCTCCAAATCGGGATCCAACTCCTGGCCTCGCAACATCGAGTAGACCCGCTGTATGGTGGAGATGCAGACCCGGCTCACGGAGTCTATGCTGCTGGACCTGAGAAGCTGGACGTTGTATAGCTCGGTGAACTTGCGGCCGTCGTCGGGGGTCGTGAATCCTTGAAACTCGCGTAGGGTCTGGCGCCCCAGGTTGCTGCGGTCAACCAAGAAGAGCACGCGGCTCGCCCCGGCGTACTTGATCAGCCGGTATATCTGGTTACAGGCCATGAAGGTCTTGCCGCTGCCGGTGGCCATTTGCACCAATGCGCGCGGACGGCCGGCGGCGAGGGACTCTTCCAGGTTGCGGATAGCGCGCTCCTGGACCGGCCAGAGCCCCGAGGCGTCCAGGGCCGGCATGTTCTTCAGTCTCTGGCAAAGGCTGCGCGATGCGAGGTAGCTACGCGTCGGTTCGGCTACCTGTCGTTGGCCGACGCCGGCGTCGTTGGCTGGCGCTTCGCCCCACGCGGCCAACGTATCGGGCGTATGGAATGAGAAGATCGAGCGGCTGCGGGGTTCGGGATCCAGTCCGTTGGCAAACTGGGTCTCCACGCCGGTGCTCTCGTAGAGGAAGGGCAGGGGCCGCACGGAGGCCGGCAGGGTATCGGGCAAGCCGGCGCCGTACTTCTCCGATTGGAGTTCCACGCCGGCCAGGGCGAACCCCTCGGGCTTGGCCTCGACTACTCCTACTGCCTTTTGGTTGACGTAAAGAAGATAATCGGCCCTGCCGTGGCCGGGCTTCAGCGGAAATTCGCGCACCGCTATTCCGCTGCCGGCATACAGGTTGATGGAGTTGGGATTCTGGACAACCCATCCCGCCTGCTCCAGCAGCCGGTCTATGATTTCGCGGGCTTGCTCTTCGGGAGTCATATCTCTGAAACGCGCGTGTTTGGCACTCGGCCAGCCGTTTAAACCTAACGGGTATGATAACGGTTTGCCGGCGTTATAGGCAGGTAGCGGGTGTTCAGTTGGGTAACCCGAGTCTTTAGGGGGTAATTGGCTTTCTTTCGCCGGCGGTGGACCCTCACCCCAGCCCTCTCCCAGTGGGAGAGGGAGTTCGCTTTCGCCCTCACCCCAGCCCTCTCCCTGAGGGAGAGGGGGTTTAGATGGGTCTTATGCCCAGGGATGGTTAGTTTTTCTCTTCGCCGAGACAGGACAACCTGTAGAACGCGGGCAAGGCAGCGAACTCTCTTCACGACAGGCCGTGGGGTAGCCTCACACCGGGATGACCTCATCCTGGACCAGATGGGCTCGAATCGAGCGGGGGCCTCTCCATTTTCGAAGTGGCAGAGTGCGGCGTCCCGCATCATATTCTTCAGATGCTCCCAGTCATCGGCTTCGGTGCAGATGCTGTAACCGATGGCCCGGGCCTCGTAGCCGGCCTCGGGGAATTCCCGCACCTGGAACGTGATTTCGGGGTCTGACATTCCGGCCTCCTCACGCCAGGAAATTGTACTATCAAGCGTACCCTCTTAAGTTCGCCCGAGGATCAGACGATAAACCATGGTCGCCCAAAGTCTCAAGTCTCTATCCGCGCCGCGATTGAGCATACGCTTCCGGCAGTATGTCGACCTGTTGGTCGACTACCTTCGCCCTCAGACAGGCCTGGTCGCCATCGTGGCGGTGTTGCTGTTCACGAGCATCGGCCTACAGCTCGTCAATCCCCAGATAATCCGGTTCTTCATCGACGAGGCACTCGCCGGCAGTCCCGTCAGCCGGCTGATCGGCGCCGCCGCGCTCTTCACCGTCATCGCGCTCATGCAGCAGGTCGTCGACGTACTTACCACCTACACCGGCGGCCGCGTCGGTTGGACTGCCACTAACGCGCTCAGGGCCGATTTGGCAAAGCACTGCCTGTCGCTAGACATGTCGTTCCACAACGACCGTACGCCGGGGGAGATGATCGAGCGAATCGACGGCGACGCCAACGAGCTGGGCGGATTCTTTTCCGTTTTCGTCGTCAATCTTCTGGCCAACGTGTTGCTGCTGGTTGGGATACTGGCTCTCCTGTTCCGCGAGGACTGGAGAGCGGGGCTGGCCTTGACCGTATTCACCGCCGTAACGCTGACGGTCCTGGTGAGCATGCGCCACATATCCGTAGCCCATTCAAAGGCGGAGCGGGACGCTAGCACCGACGCGTTCAGCTTCGTCGAGGAGCGGCTTTCCGGCAGGGAGGAGACGTGGGCCAACAATGCGAAGCTTTACGTGGACCGGCGTTTTCGCGAACTGATGCGCAAATGGTTCCGGGCGGAGCTCAAGGCCGGACTGATGACCGGCATCGTTTACAACACGAATGCGTTCATGTTCAGGGTAGGAAGTGCCGTCGCACTAGCCGTGGGCGCCTACCTGTTCCTGAGCGGTCTGGCCACCATCGGCACCGTCTATCTGATCTTCCACTACACAAGCTTGCTCGGAGGGCCGGTCCAGAACATGACGCGACAGCTAAACGAGCTACAGAGGGCGACTGCCAGTTTGATCAGAATCTACGAGCTGTTCCAATACCAGAAGACGGTGCTAGATGGGACGGCATCGCTGTCTGCAAACGAGCCGTTCGTGCGTTTCGAACGCGTGTCGTTCAGCTACGGGACGGGCGAAGCCGTGCTGCGTGACGTGTCGTTCGATCTCCGTCCCGGTCGGGTGCTGGGGGTGATAGGCCGGACCGGCAGCGGCAAGACGACCCTCGCGCGGCTCCTGGTGCGTCTATACGACCCCGTCGAAGGCAAGATATTGCTGGATGGCAGGGACCTTCGCGACTATGGCGTAACCAAGCTGCGCGAACGCATCGCGATGGTGACCCAGGATGTCCGGTTCGTCCACGGCACGATACGGGACAACCTAACGTTCTATGACCGAGGGATCAAGGACGAGCAGCTGTTGTACGCATTCGACCGGCTCGGGATCATGCCCTGGTACCAGACGCAGCGTGACGGTCTCGACACGCAGTTGCAGTCCGGCGGGACCGGTTTGTCTTCCGGCCAGGCCCAGCTGTTGGCATTGAGCCGGCTCTTCCTCAAGGACCCGCAGGTGGTTGTCCTCGACGAGCCGACCTCCAGACTTGACCGCGCGACCGAGGCACTGATCGAGCGGGCATTGGACCAGCTCGTGGCCGGACGTACGGTCGTGATCATCGCCCACCACCTGGTAACGGTGGAGCGGTGCGACGACATCTTGGTTCTGGAAGACGGCCGCGTCGTCGAGCAGGGAGAACGCGAGAGCCTCGCGGCGGACTCCACCAGCCACTTCCACCACCTTCTTCAGACTGGGTTGGAGGAACAGACGGCATGACCATCTGGCGGTTCATCTTGCGGCTTTTCCTCTTCAACAAGTGGACACTCACGCTTCAGGTAGGGACCGCGATCGTCTCAATTGTCGCAATCGAACACGCGGTGGCGTTGGCGCAACGGGAGGTGTTCAACACGCTGACCGATGACGCCGGCACTTCTCTTGGAGTCTGGGCGCTCTGCGCGATCCTCGTAGCCCTCGCCCTGGGATATTCGGTGACATTTCTGGGCGACGAGTTGCTGTATCGGTTCAACCGGTTCACCCTGGCCTCCTTGCTGCGGAGGAATGCGTTTGACCACGTTCTCGAACTCAGGGGCAACCGCTCCCTTCCTGCGTCCCCGGGAGAGGCTGTGAGTCGATTTCGGGGCGACGCCGACCAGGCAGTCATGTACATTCTGGACTTCGATCTGTTGGTTGCCCACGTTCTGTTCTTCGTCGTGGCCATAGTGATCATGGTCCAGATCAGCGCGGTGACAGTTATCGCGGTGTTCCTACCGCTGTTTGCGGTCACAGTGATCGTCCATATGATGCGTAGCCGGATACGACGGTACCGTGAAGCAGCCCGCGAGGCGGCTGGAGGCGTAACCGGTTTTATCGGCGAGATGTTCGGAATGGTCGAGACGATCAAGGTTTCGAACGCGGAGAGCCGGGTTATCGATGAGTTCAACCGGATCAACAAGGAGAGGGGATCGACGTCTCTCAGGGACGAGGTGTTGGGAGAGATGATGAATGCGCTCTCTTCTAACGCCCACCACGTTGGTACCGGCATCCTACTCGCGCTGCTGGCGAGGGCGATGAGCGAGGGTGCCCTGACTGTCGGAGACCTGTCTCTTCTAGTCTTTTACCTGACGCAGGTTCAAGCCTTCAGCCGCGAACTCGGCAAGCTGTTGACAGGGTACAAACGCGTCGAGGTTTCGGTCGACCGACTCTTGGAAATCATGCCCGGCTCGACGCCGGAGGCGCTGGTCGAACCGACTCCGAGCTATCTGTGGGGCCGCCTGCCTGAGATAGCGGTCCCGAGTAAAGCGGCGCAAGATCGGCTCGAAGTACTCGAAGTAGATGGACTGACCTACGTCTATCCCGAAGTGGGAGCGGGGGTACACGACGTAAGCTTCAGGCTGGAGCGGGGCGAATTCACCGTCGTAACTGGCCGGGTTGGGGCCGGCAAGACTACGCTGCTGAGAACCCTGGTCGGTTGGCTGCCGGCGCAACGGGGAAGAGTGAGCTGGAATGGCTCTCAGATAGGTGACGCGGACCGTGTACTGGTGCCACCTCGCTGCGCCTACCTGTCGCAGGTCCCGAGGCTTTTCAGCGAGCGTTTGCGCGCGAATATCCTGATGGGCCTTCCCGAGGACCGAGTCGATCTTCCAGGCGCCATAATGTCCGCGGTATTGGAGCGGGACATAAATGAGTTGGAGGCCGGCTTGGACACGTTTGTCGGGCCGCGGGGAGTGAAGCTCTCAGGAGGGCAACAGCGACGTTCGGGCGCGGCAAGGATGTTCGTCCGCGAGCCGGAGCTGTTGGTGCTGGACGACGTTTCGAATGGTCTGGACGCGGAGACCGAGCGGATCCTTTGGGAGAGGTTGTCGGAGCGAAATGATAGGACGGTGCTGGTGGCGTCACACCGACGGATGGCCCTGGAACGAGCCGACCACATCATCGTGCTGAAGGGCGGGCAGGTGGAGTCCCAGGGGAAGCTGGGCTTCCTGCTGGAAACTTCGGAGGAGATGCGACGGTTATGGGCCGGCGAGACGGGCGTTGAAGAGAGGGTTGAATGAGGGGCCCGCATCCGTGGGCACCCGGTTGGCACAGGTCGCGGGACTTGCGAGGCCGACGATTTCTCAACGGACCGGTGGGTATCCCGTCCCGTGGTATGCGCCGGCCTGTCAACCTCCAAATCGCATCCGCGCGCCTTCCTGGGTACAACCACGTTCGCCGGCGCTGCCGGCCCGCACTTGCATTACGATTAACCAGTATCCCTTGGGAGTCACCGGCCAGCCGGCGGAGAGATTACCTCGCAGGTGGGACCGGCGGCGCGGCTCAGCTTACGGTCGAGCGTCACAAACGGGCATTCCAGCGCCTCGGCCACCGCGACGTACCATCCATCGTAGCTCGTGAGATTTCCACGCAATGCCCATACCCGCTCGGCAAAGGGCCCGAACCGGTAGAGGTCAATGTCAAGCCGGAGCAGATCGCGGTGTGCGCTGGTGGCCTCCAGCCGCGAGATCTGGCCGGCCTGTTCCAGCCGGCGGAGGATGTTGCTGGACTCGGCCAAGGCCAATTCCGGGCCGGCCAAGGGGCCGTCGGCAAGTACGGATTCCGCCCACTGACCCTCGTCGCCTGAGTCGATCAGCGCCGCGACTAGAACGGAGGAATCTACGACTACGGTCACTTCAGGTCCGCGTTACGAGCCCTCAAGATGCTGGAAGGTGGGATGCGAGTTCCCGCCGCTTCTTTCCGCTGACGAACCCCCTGAAGCCAGGCGTTGATGGAGGGTTTCGACGCGATGCGTTCCAACTCACAGCGGAGGAACTCCTGCATCGATTGGCGCTGGAGCGCGGCACGCGAGGCAAGCTGGTCGCGCACTTCCTCGGGTACGCCCCTTATAGTAATTTGTACAGGCATGACAGCATTATGCCATCAACGACAGCATTCAGCAAGCGCTAAGTTCAGGAGTTGCTCGCAGGTTATGCTCCGAAGACGTCGGTGGTCCTGAATGCAGTTCGCTTGTTGCCGTCCACGAATTTGGTAGTCGAGAAGTCTTCCTTCGCCGGCTAAACGCACCATCCCGGCTCTCCAGCCAATCCCAAGAGCACCGCTCCATCGTCCAAGAACTCGTAGTGCTCAACCGCCACGACCCTACACCTCCACTAGGATAGTCATGGCTTGGGGTTCGGGTATCGGGTCTCCGTTCTCACGAAGCATTTCCAAGTGATAGATGACGCCTTGCCGAATCAACTCCTCCGTTTCGGCAGGGGTGTCTCCGGCGGCAATGCAACCGGGCAAGTCCGGCAAATATGCCGAGTATCCGTTGTCGGTTTTCTCGATTACAACAGTGTACTTCATTGCAAATCCCCTTTATCAAGTCCAGCCTGTTTCAAAATACTGTTCCAGGTGCCAGGCGACAGGTCCTTGCTCAATCTGCCGGCTATGGTGACAATCCCTACCTTCTGAGAGTGCTTGTAGTGACGATGGCTGCCCCGAGTTCGCACCCACTGCCAGCCATCCCGCTCAACCAAACGGATTGCATCCCGCACTTTAGGCATTTTCAATCATCTACTTTGGCGAGGATACTGTAACCGACGGTCCGGGGTTCGCGACCGCCTCCGGCGGATTCTCGTGACTGGAAGGTAATCTTGGGGCCTGATATTCCAGTCTCCTCCATACCCTGACGTTGTACTATCTGTCGATCTGACTCGTTACGCCACCGGCGCGAGATTGATTGCATACTGCGTTTGAGGTCCAGTATGAAACGGAGGAGGCTTGCTGGATCAAAATGGCATCCGTGGAGGAATCTGAATACCTCGTGGAGGGGCGTCTAGCCGCACTCCGTGCAAGAGTTGAAAGCGAGATCAATGCCGATTGCCTTATCTACTCGGGGCGAATACCACACTGCACGCATGCCGCGGCAAGGAGGGATGACCAAGAGTGAAATGCCTCACCGGGGTGACAGGGAGCAACGGTACCCGCGGTCAGCGCCGGCGGAGGAAAGCTGGAATGTCCAGGTCGTCGGCCGGCACGCTCGGCGCAGGTAGAGCCGTGCTCACGCTCGCACGAGTCTCGACGCCCTGCTTCAAGAAGCTCTGCGGAGTGCTGGCCTGGCCGTCGAAGCCGGTGGCTATAACGGTGATCTTAACTTCACCTTGCATCCGGGGATCGATCACGGCGCCGAAGATGACTGTTGCCTCCGGGTCGGCGGCTTCGACAATCACATCGGCGGCTTGGGTGACCTCAAGGAGTGTAAGGTCGGGCCCACCGGTCACGTTGATCAATATTCCCTTTGCACCGGCTATGGAGACCTCGAGCAGTGGGCTTGCGACGGCCGCTCCCGCGGCGTCGATCGATCGCTCGTCGCCGTCCCCTCTTCCGATCGACATAAGCGCGGAGCCGGCGCCGGACATGATCGTGCGTACATCAGCAAAATCCAGATTTATCAGGCCGGGCACGGTAATTAGCTCGGCAATGCCCTGGATGCCCTGATGCAAAATGTCGTCGACCACCCGGAATGCCTGGTCCATGGAGGTTTTCTTTTCAACTACTTGCAAGAGGCGGTCGTTGGGAATAACGATCAGGGCATCGACGTTATCGTGTAAATTGGCGATACCTTCTTCGGCGTTGACGCGCCTACGGGGGCCCTCAAAGGAGAATGGCTTGGTCACCACTGATACGGTAAGAGCACCGATCTCCTTCGCGATCTGGGCTATGATTGGTGCCGCGCCGGTGCCGGTGCCTCCTCCCATACCGCAGGTAATAAACACCATATCCGAGTCTTTTAGAGCCTCATATATCTGATCGCTAGTTTCCTCAGCGGCGCGCTGACCGATGGTAGGGTTGCCACCCGCGCCAAGTCCCTTGGTCAATTTGTCGCCGATGTGAATTGTCTGGTCGGCGTCTA
Source organism: Chloroflexota bacterium (assembly GCA_965220775.1). Taxonomy (GTDB): domain Bacteria; phylum Chloroflexota; class UBA6077; order FW602-bin22; family JBCLEL01. The sequence continues at coordinate 778,051 of OZ244845.1, read as the reverse complement.
TTCTGCCCAAAGCCTGCGCATCCGTATTGACGCTGATGAACTCGATTCCTCTGATCTCAGCCTGCATCATCCGGTTGATTGCATTGCAACCGCCACCGCCTACGCCCACAACCTTGATATTCGCCAGAGTGATGACCTCGGACATCGATACAATGTCACTATTCATATCGTACCTACCAACCCCGCATTGTTATTTGGATAGCTTGTGCCCCACATGGGAGGTTTACCAATCTCCTCTTTGATAAGAGACATCATGGAAGAAACGCTTTGAGCCACGTTCTGAACTTTCCCGCGACGTCGGTATCGTTGTTGTCCCGTATGGCTCGATCTTGCCAACTGGCGGTCCCCTGCTCGTGGGCCGGCAACCCGCTGGTGGCTTGCTTTGCCGCCCAAAGAAGAAGTCCGACGCTGGACGCATAGTCCGGACTGGTGATGTTGTCGGTCAGCCCGCTGAGATTACTCGGCGCCCCCACTCTAACCGGCAAGCCAAGGGTATCGGACGCAAGCTCGGCCAGACCGGGCGTCTGTGCAACGCCACCTGACAAGACCAATCCAGCCGGCAGTACGGCGTCGGTGCCGAGTCGTTTTATCTCGCCGTCGATTTGCTGAATCAACTGTCGTGAACGCGCCTCAATGATTTCGCAGAGCCGGCGGCGTCCTATCTTGGCCGAACTACCCTGGCCGAATATCTCCGCGTCTATCTCTTCTTCTGAATCTATATCCGATGGTCGGCAATGTCCGTGGCGCACCTTTAGGGCTTCGGCTTCAGCCATTGGCGTGCGCAACTGAACGGCAATCTCTTTGCTGACCTGCTCCCCACCAATCGGAAGGACCATAGTTTGCCACACGCTGCCCTCATTGTATATCGCCAAATCCGTAGTTCCACCGCCAATATCAGCCACCACCACGCCAAGCTCCTTTTCCTCCGGCGTCAACACGGCCTCGCCGGCCGCGAGCGAACTGATCACCAGTTCATCGACCTGGATTCCGAGCTGGTGGATGCACTTGGTCAAATTTTGTATCGAAGTTAACGCAGTGGTAATGATGTGGGTTTCAACGTCCAAACGATAACCGATCATGCGTAGCGGATTGCGCACGCCGTCCTGACCGTCGATTATGAAGTGGCGCGGGAGAGCATGAATAATCTCCCTATTGGGAGTCAAGTTTATTATCCGAGCAGACTCGATTGCGCGAGCCACGTCTTCGGCATCTATCGTCTTGTCATCATTGGCGATTGCAACTACACCGCGATTGTTTAGCGATTTGACTTGGGAGCCGGAAACAGTGAGATAGGCGCTCATTATCTTGAATCCCGATACTCGTTCGGCCTTCTCGACTGAGTCTTGGACAGTCTTTACGGCTTCATCGATGTTGACTACCACGCCGTTGCGCACGCCGGTCCCCGACGCGACCCCAACACCGATTACGTGGGTGGTGTAATTTTCGTCGACTTCGGCGATTAGAGTACTGATTTTAGACGAGCCTACGTCAATGCCAACGAACGTCGTCTGATTCGACAAGTATCTCTCCACAACTTCAAGTGCATTACAAACTCATCACCTGTGATCAAGAGATGGTCTTCGAAAAGCTCTTAATCACGGCGGGTTGCGATTGCGAACAGCCGTGCTAATCGCGGCCGGAAAACGGGTTTCCCGCTCGATTCACGGCACAAACACGGAGAACGACGAAGGCAAGCCGGGACGGAACGGAATTTGGCGGAAGCCTACCGCAGTGGCTGGGGGTAGAGGAGAGTCTATTGGACAGAATACAAACTTGCAACCCAGCGGCAACAAGGTAACTGGTCAGAGTTTGAGAACCAGTCTTGTGACCGTCATTCCCGGCCACGATCCAAACTCCATATCTAGTGGTTATGGGGGACTCCACCACAATTTATAGGCGTTGCTCGATCACGAATTGCACCGGTGCAGGACGATTTGCCCTCAAATCTGATAGCTACACAAAAAAGCAATATATTTTGGGAGTTGAGGACATTTCATCGGACCTCTAGCAATTCGGACCTGATTGGGTCCAGTTCGCGGCACCTGGTTAGCCGGCCAACTTCTCTAGTAAGTACGGTGCAGGAAAAAGCGGTCCTCTTGAAGCAAGATAACGACAGGTCCCGAGGTGGCTTGGTCAACTAACTCTGTTCCGTCTCTTCGATCCAGCCGAGCGCTGCCTTCACCCATTGAGACAATGAACCGCGATGACATTTCGACTAGGAGCTTTGCCTCCTCATTTCTTGGCAACTCAGCTACGTGCAAGATATGCGTCTTCAAATATGGCGCAGTTCTAAGGAGCTGGCCAATTGCCGCTGGATCGTAGAGCATGGATGTCCGGATTGCCCCATGATTGAATTGGATCGCGCCGATAACCGGCCGATCCTCGACCGGGCCGGCCAAAACGGTCACAACCTCACCATCCGCAAGCTCGATACCTAAACCGGTCTCAGCCTCGATGATCTTCGTTTGATTGCTTCGTAAGGTGTCAAGCCATTCTGCGGCTTCGCTTGCCGGCGGGGGTTCAATAGGTATCAACACGCTCTCTATGTCGTATCGCTGGCTCGCCAGCCGATAGTGCGACAAAGCGATCGGATCCCATTGGTCTACTATCAACAGGTCGATAGTACGGCGCCATATCGGCAACCGCCTGGAAATAGCGCCAACCAGCTCTCGATTTGCCCGGCCAAAGACAGCGACACGTCCGTTGGAGCTATTGATTATTGCCGCCGGCTCACCGCGATCAGAGAGCAGAGTGACCGTGCTACGCTGGGCTTCATTCTGGAGGGCGGCTATCCAGATCGCGGCCACAACCACGATCAAACCAATCAGTGTTGGCACGGTGGGTAGCCGGCGCAACTGCGCAGCTACCTGAAACATGGGCCATCGGCTACGCAGATCCGGAATTAGCAGAGCTGTCAATGGGGCGATAAGCAAATAGTAGGCGACCGTGGAGTCTCCGGCGGTCCCAAACAGGCCGACTGGCGCCGTATGAAGATCGGCGATTTCGACGACCTGTATCATCAAGGTTAAGGGTATCAAAGCGAAAGCCGCGACAACTGTGCCGGCCAGACTCCAGATCGAGCCGGCCACTACCAATGCTGCCGATCCAATTATCACGTAGCTCAGCAGTGGCACCGCGACAACTCCGGCTAGAACGGCCCATGGGCTAAATGAGCCGAACGTACCGACGAGAATTGGAATTGTCAGCCAGCTCGCAGACAGCCCGGTGGACAGTTGATGGCTGAAAAACCGCGGCAAAAATGAAAGGTGACGGTGGATCGACGGCCCAATCAAGATTATCCCGGCCGTCGCGGCGAAGGACAGTTGAAAGCCCGCGTCATGGATCAAAGTGGGTCGAAGGAAGGCCATTCCGGCACCGGATAGCGCAAGGAGAGTCAACCCGTCGGCCGGCCGGCCCAACCGGTCCGCAACCAGCAAAGCCACACTCATCACGGCAGCTCGGTACACTGATGGCGCCGGAACCACCAACATAGCGTAGAACGCGATTGCCGCGATGGCAATCGCAACCCCTACGTTGGCGCCGAATGTCCGTCGGCAGGGCCCGACTATCAATCCGCTAACCAACACCATATTGAGTCCAGATATGGCTATCAAGTGCATGAGGCCGGTTCTGGCAAACGAATCGCGCAAATCGCGATCGAGCCCACCGCGCTCTCCCAACAAGACGCCTCGCGCGAGGCCGGCGGCCGGTTGTGGCAGAAACTGGTCTAGGATACTGCTCGCTGATGCTCTAATCCGTCCCAGCCAGCTAAGAAAACTCGGCCCCGCCGGCGAATGGGACCGCACCGTGGCCGGCTGCATCAGGCCGGTTATGTTTTCTGATCGTAGGTAGATAGCGGGATTAAAGCCGTCGCTAGCCGCCGGGATATTGAGGCGACCACGAATCTCTACACGGTCGCCGATTCCAACGTCTACGTCGCGGGAAATCCAGGCAATCAACGACCCGCCGGCGGGTACTCGACCGGTCGAGGTCTCGATCGAATCAACCTCGATGCGCAGACGTTCCTTGTCGTAGCGGTCGAACGTCGCCTCACTGACGGTGCCGGCGGCGATAACCTCCGAGCCGACGTGCTCGATCAAAGTCGAAGACTGTGCAACCCGCCAACTTATGTAGTCGTCGTAGCTACTCGCGCCGAGATGCAGAACAGCTATTGCCACTGGGATCAAAAGGAGTTGGGATCTGCGACTCAAGAGAGCCGCGATTGTGGTAAGAATGGTCAGTACTAGGACTGGCTCGATAGGGATTTGGAATCCGAGACTGGCCGAAAGAACACCTGCGAGCCAACCGCTGCCAATAACCAGGCCGGCCAGGGTCAGGAACGGTGGCGCAGGAGGCGGCCGGCCGCGCTCGACCAGTTCAGAGTCGGCGTCAGGGGCGACCAAATGTCGCCTCCTGCCGCGAAATGCCTAACAGCAGGGCTCCTTGTAGCCGCAGTTGCCGCAGATCGCCATCTTGCTACCGGCGATGGCATTCATGGACATTCCGCATCTGGGGCAGTCCTGGACCGGTGTCTGGCTCTTGCGCTGAGCCGAGCGGTTCGGTCGGACAGCGTTTAGTGGTTGGTAGGTCATTTCGCTCGCTCCGATGCCGCCGCCAGCTTATCACAGGATGTCACCTGAACGCTGCGAATACCATCACTGTTACTGTGGGTCGATTGTGATTTCCACCACCATATCTCACTATGATAGAGTCTTGGAAGCGAACCCAGACGGCCGCTCGATCTCCGGGTAGAGCGGCCGAAACGAAACTTTGGAGGGACCACAATGGCGCAAGCGGGCAATCGCCGAAGCCGCCTGACAACCGAGGGAATAGGCCGGGCACCGAATCGTGCGATGCTGCGCGCAGTTGGGTTTCACGACGATGACTTCACCCGACCAATGGTCGGAATTGCCTCCCTGTACAGCAACATCACCCCTTGCAATGCTCATTTGGACCGGCTTGCTCGCAGCGCGTACGAGGGTCTCCGGGAAGCCGGCGGGGTACCCCAGATATTCGGGGCTCCTACGGCTGCGGACGGCATTATGATGGGTCATCAGGGAATGCGCTACAGCCTAGTCTCACGCGAAGTCATCGCCGACAGCATTGAAATTGTGGCCGGCGGGATGAACCACGACGGGCTGATTGCGCTGGGGGGATGCGATAAGAATATGCCGGGCTGCTTGATGGCAATGGCACGCCTGAACATCCCCAGCATCTTCATCTATGGCGGAAGCATCCTGCCCGGAATCGGCGATGACGGCGCAGATATCGACATCGTATCGATCTTCGAAGCAGTCGGCCAGCATCAGGCCGGCAAGCTGGACGAGGAGGGTGTGTACCGGGTCGAGTGCGAGGCCTGTCCCGGCGCCGGCGCCTGTGGAGGTATGTATACGGCCAATACTATGAGCTCCGCGATCGAAGCGATGGGCATGGCATTACCTTACAGCGCTAGTAATCCTGCGGTATCGTCGGCCAAGGAGCGAGAGGCATTTCTCGCCGGGCGAGCGTTAGTCAACCTAATCGAGCAAGACATCTCGCCACGCGATTTGATAACTCGAAAGTCACTGGAAAACGCCTACGTGGTAGTCCTGGCCCTCGGCGGCTCGACTAATGCGATTCTCCATTTGATGGCCATAGCAAGGGAGGCGGACGTAGATTGGACGCTAGCGGACTTCGACCGCATAGGGGGTGACGTCCCCCATCTAGCCGATCTCAAGCCAGGAGGCCGCTACGTGATGAATGATTTACACGAGGCCGGCGGAACACCGGCGGTGATGAAGGCACTGTTGGAGGCCGGGTTCCTTCACGCGGATTGTATGACCTGCACCGGCCAAACCGTTGAGGAGAACCTGTCGGATGTAAGAAGTGTCTTTCAACGCCGGCAGAAGGTGGTCAGACCGTTGGACGCCCCCATGCATCCCTCGGGCCACCTAGTAATTCTCCACGGCAACTTGGCGCCGGAAGGGGCCGTCGCCAAAGTTGCCGGTTTGCGCCGACGAAGCATCACCGGGCCGGCCCGAGTGTTCGATGGAGAAGAAGCGTGCTTCCAAGCGATACATCACCGGGAGATAAAGGCCGGCGACGTCGTCGTCATCCGCGGTGAAGGGCCGGTTGGCGGCCCGGGGATGCGGGAGATGCTCTCGGTCACCGCCGCATTGGTAGGACAAGGACTTGGCGAATCTATAGGCCTGATCACCGATGGCCGGTTCTCCGGCGGCAGCCATGGGCTTGTTGTCGGTCACGTTGCGCCGGAGGCCTGGGTAGGAGGGCCTATCGCGCTTGTTGAAGATGGCGACCCGATCACGATTGACGCCGATGCCAAGCTGCTAACACTCGAGGTCGACGACAACGAGATAGCGCGTCGGCAAAGAGAGTGGCATAAGCCGGAGCTTAGAGTCTCGCGGGGAGTTCTGGCAAAGTATGCCCGCACCGTTGGATCGGCGACCGAGGGCGCGGTAACTTCCTGAGCGTTGGCGGAATACGGGCCTGCTAGGTGAGCGCAAGCTGCCGGCAAATTCCAAGGACCTCGGCATTGCCTGGAATCTCCCATTGTTGCCAGCCTACTTGGGCGTACTTGACTACACCCTCTCGGTCAATGACGTAGAGACCGGGTCGCTGGCCCATCGATAGGATCTCGCTCCCCACCTGGTAGAGATCGAAGACGGTGTGCTCGGGATCAACCATGCAAGGGAATGGCAGCTTGAGTCCTCGAACGCGGCGGCCGGCTTGCTCGAAAGTAGCATTGGCTACCGCGAGAACTTCTGCGCCCGCCGATCTAAACTCCTGGTACTGATCCGACAACTGCCGGAGGTGCCTGCGGCAAAAAGCTCAATTGAAGCCTCGGAGGAAGACGAGGACGACGCTTCGATCCCCGCGATAGTCACTTAAGGCGATGTTCGCGCTGTCCACCGCCGGCAGCTTGAAGTCCGGCGCGACGGAACCAACCGGCACTCGCGTCGTCGTGACGGGCGTATCGGGTCTCCTATTCGTACCTAAGAGCGTCTATCGGATTCAATGAAGCGGCCCGCGCGGCCGGATAGATCCCGAAGAAGAGGCCTATGGCCATGGATACGCCAACCGCCAGGAGAATGGCATCGCCGGCGACCAGGGTTGGCAGAAAAGTGTCATCGCCGAGAGGGATCTGGGAGACTATGAACGACAGCAGGCCGCCCAAGCCTATGCCAATCACTGCTCCGATCACGCTGACTATGACGGACTCGAGCAGGAATTGGAGCAGAATGTCGCGACGCTTGGCTCCTAGCGCCTTTCGGATACCAATTTCGCGGGTACGTTCGGTCACCGATACCAGCATTATGTTCATAATTCCGATGCCGCCGACGACGAGCGAAATGGCAGCTATGCCGCCGAGGAATATGGTAAGCCCGGTAGTGAACGTATTCACGAATCCCAATAGGTCGCGCTGGCTTTGGATCGTGAAATCGTCTTCGACAACGCGATGTCGCTCGCGCAGGATTTCTCCTATCTGCTCGGTGGCGTTTTCGAGTTCATCCTCGCTTATTACCTCTACCGCAATCGAGCTAACATTGATCTGGCCCCCGGGGTTGCGAAACGTGTCCAGCCGGGACTGCATGGTCGTAATTGGCATGATGGCGACATCGTCCTGATTGGGACCAAAACCGCCACCGCCACCCTTTGATTCTAATACGCCGATTACTCGGAATGGGACGCCTCGCCGGCCAAAGGTGCTGACTCTGACGGTTAAGCCTATCGGGTCGACGTCTTCGAACAGGTCGTCAGCTACAGAGCTTCCCAGCACGATCACCCTCGATCGCCCTTCAACCTGCTCTCTCGAGATAAACTGGCCGAACTCGACCGGACTATTTCTAACCGACTCGTATTGATGGTTAGTTCCACGGATTTGAGTCGAGACGTTTGCCCCGCCTACGATAAGCTGGGCACCCCTGAAAGCCTCGGGAACCGCCGCTGCCACAGACGGCGCCGCGAAGTTCTGATTCAAGGCAAGTGCGTCATTATAAGTTAGCGTCGGTCTCTGCCCGCGCGAAACGCCGCCTTCTTCAAAGTTACCTGGGGTCACGTATAGCAAGTTCGTTCCGAGTCCTTGGACCTGGCCGGTGAAGACCTCATTTAGACCCCGCCCGATCGACATCAGTCCGATCACGGCGCCGATGCCGATAATGATTCCCAACGTGGTCAACAGTGTGCGCAATACATTCGCGCTCATAGCACGTAAAGCGACACCAAGGGCGAGGGCCAAGGTCATTGCGTCATCCCCTTTGTTCCGGCGGTCGCAGTAGCGAGCAGCCGCTCTCCAACCTGGTCGTCCGACACAACCTTTCCGTCGCGGATAAACACCGCGCGCTTGGTATGGCGAGCAATGTCCTGCTCGTGGGTGACGAAGACCGTAGTCAATTTTCGTTCCTCATTGAGCTTTTGGAAGATGGCCATGATTTCGCGGCTGGTAACCGTATCCAACGCGCCGGTGGGCTCATCGGCGAGAACTATGGCCGGTTTAGCGACGATCGCTCGGGCGATTGCTACACGCTGTTGTTGGCCGCCGGAAAGCTCGGTTGGTTTGTGGTCCTTCCGGTCGAGGAGGCCGACACTCTCCAGTGCTTCTATACTGCGCTGCCGGCGATCAGGCGCGCCAGTGTAAATCAGCGGAAGCTCTACCTGTTCGATTGCCGTCATTCTGGGCAGCAGGTTGAAGTTCTGGAAGACGAAGCCGATCTTCTTTCCGCGGACGCCGGCGAGCTGGTTGTCTGACAGCGTGGATACTTCCTGACCGTCAAGGTCGTAGCTGCCGCTGGTAGGTTGGTCTAGGCAGCCAATGATGTTCATCAGGGTTGTCTTGCCCGAGCCAGATGGCCCCATTATGGCGACCATCTCGCCGGCTTGGATCTCGATCGACAAACCGCGCAACGCGTGAACCTCTACGTCACCCATCTTGTACACTTTGGTCACGTCTTGGATTCTTATCATGTGAGAACTTCCTAGCCTTATTCTCTAACCGCCGAATGTAACCGTTGACCGAATCCTGGTAGGTCTGAGACGTACTTCTTCGCCTTCAGATAATCCGCTCAAGATCTCGGTGAAGCGTTCATTGCGAAGACCAGTCGTAACTTTACGCTCTTCGGTGCCTTCATCAGTGACCACGTCAACAAACAGGTCTTCTCCATCGCGCCGTACCGCTCGATTAGGCAGCACCAGGACCCCTTCCTTACGAACCACTACTATATCAGCGATCACGGTCATACCGGCCGGCATGACGCGATCCAGATTGTTTAGCTCGATAGTCACTGAGTAGGTTGCCACGCCTTGCTCCACGTTGGCTACCGGGGATACCGAGGAGACTATGCCGGTAAGCTCCGCATCCGGCAGGGCCTCGACGGACAGGGTGACGTTCTGGCCTACTTCCACCTTGGGTACGTCGGTTTCATCGACATCCACATGAATTCGTATGGACTTAGGATCGGCGACTACGGCGGCCTCGCTTCCTCCCGAGACCTGCTCGCCGACATTGGCGGTTACCGAGGCGACCACGCCGTCAAATGGGGAAGTCACTACGCTTTGACTCAGGGTGAGCTTCGACCTACTGACCGCGATCTGCGCCTGTCTGAGCTGCTCTCTGGACAGTTCCAACTCGAGATCGCTGACAGTGCCGGTCTTCTGACTATAGACGGATTTGGCGTTCGCCAGTTGACTGAGAGCATCCTGTATGTCCGCAGGCTTGACACCTGCCTTGAGGTCGGCAAGATCGGTAACCGCCCTTTGATAGCTGGCTCTGGCCGACTCAATCGCGGCTTCGGCAGTCCGAATCTCAGATGCCTTGGCGCCGGCTTTGAGGGTGGCCAGATTGCTAAGCGAAGATTGGTAGCTGGCCTGGGCCGACGCAAGGGTGGCTTCGGACGACTTGATATCGGTCCCGGCCTCGAAACTTGCCAGGTTGCTCAACGCGGATTGGTAATTGGCTTTGGCAGTCTCCACCGCAGCCTCGGCGGACTTGATATCGGTCCCGGCCTCGGATTTTGCCAGGTTGCTCAGCGCCGATTGGTAATTGGCTCTAGCGGTCTCCACCGCAGCCTCGGCGGACTTGATATCGGTCCCGGCCTCGGAGCTTGCCAGGTTCCTCAACGCGGATTGGTAATTGGCTCTGGCGGTCTCTACCGCAGCCTCTGCAGACCTGATATCGGTACCGGCCTCAGAGCTAGCCAGATTGCTGAGCGCGGATTGGTAATTGGCCCTGGCGGTTTCGACCGCAGCTTCGGCCACCTTTATTTCGGACTCCGTCGCCCCACCCGCGATCTGATCAAAACTGGCCTGAGCGCTTTCTAACTGAGCTTTGGCGCCCTCGACCGCTCTCTCGGCGTTTTGTACGTCGGCCGGATCCGCGTCAGCCTCCAGGTCGGTCAGCTGCTGCTCAGCTTGACGGACGGCGACCTCAGCTTGGGCAACGCCAATATCAGCGGCCCGACATTCGTTGCTTTTCCCACCTAGCCGGCCACAAGTCGCGTCGCGCGAGTTCTGGACCGACCAGAGGCTGTTTCTAGCTATGTCAATGCTGGTTTTCTGGATGTTGACGTCAGAGTCCGAAGGGCCGGCGATGAGTCTATCGAGATCGGACTGAGCCTTAGACAAGCCGTTCTGAGCGGATATGACGGCCTGGCGAGCCGTGGCCAGTTCGGCGTCGGTAGCGCCTTCAAGAAGGGTGGCAAGGTTGGATTCAGCGCTGCGTAGGCTTGCCTCGGCCGCGCCGGCCGCCGCCTCCAAGCTCTGTCTATTTGTGCCGCCTCTCAGGGAAGTCAGTTCAACCTCAGCACTGCGTAGGCTTGCCTCGGCCGCGCCGGTCGCCGCCTCCAGGCTCCGTCTTGTTGAGCCGTCCTTCAGCGAAGCCAATTCAGCCTCGGCGCTACGTAGACTTGCTTCAGCCGCGCCGGCTGCCGCCTCCAAGCTTTGCCTGGTAGAACCATCCGTTAGCGAAGCCAATTCAGCCTCGGCGCTACGTAGGTTTGCCTCGGCGACACTAATGGCCGCTCTCAAGTCAAGCGCGGTTGACTCCGACTTCAACGACTCCAGCGCAGCTTCGGCGCTCCTCACACTGGCTCCGGCTGCAGTGACAGCTGCTTCGGCAGCCTGTATTTCGTCGCTGGTCGCGCCGGCTTTGAGCGACTCCAAACTAGCTTGAGCGCTGAGAAGATTCGCCTCGGCTGCGGTGACCGAAGCAGTGGCCGCATCAATATCCTCTTTTGGGATCCCGGCCAAAAGGTCATCGTAGCGCGCCTGGGCGCTGTCCATTGCGGCTTTGGCCGCTGCGATCTCATCCTCGGACGCCCGCGCCGTAAGCTTTTCGAAATTCAACTCCGCGACTCTCAATGCCGACTCCGCCTGCTCGAGGTCGAGCTCCAGCCCGGCCTGCGCGGTGTCCAATCGGACAATCACCTGCCCCTTCTCGACCTCCTCGCCAACGCCGACTAGCGATTCTAGGACCACGCCGCCGGCTCCGTAGATAATCTTCGCTTGTCTGCTCAACGCGGTTGTGCCGCTGACAGTCACGATCGACTCAATCGAGTCACGCTCCACCTTGACCTTCTCTCCCATGACTTCGGGTTCTTCCGAGGGGCGAGTCAGGGTGAAAACCGCGTAGCCTATGCCGGCAACGACGATCACAGCAAGTACGATTATGAGCCAGCGGGGGAGTTTCAAAGCACGTACACCTTTCCTACGGACAACCTGGCGTAGACCCAGCCATGCAGCGCCCGACTATGCCGGCGAAACGGCAGAAGAAATAGGTCAGCCAAAGAGCCGGCCACGGTGTCTTCGGGCAGCGCCTGGGGGATCCAACTGTTACCAGGTTGAGTTCAGTTGATTGTCAGGATATTGGGCTTAGGCCACCCATACGATACAGTAACCCAAGCCCGAATTGCCACATATTGTCGCACGTTGGACACAAGAGTGAGGCGTCACGCCGCCTCCATCCCGATCTTCTCCTCAGGGAGAACGGAGCCCAACTTAATCTATCCTCCTTCATTGCTTCCTCGGATATGTCCCGTTCCGTTCGCCTGATACTCTAAGCGGAGACTTGGAGCCTGTCATCGGCCGGCCGACCGATTTTGCGGTAAACAACGGGCCGATGATCTCGTCATCCTTTTCACTGATGCCGGTATCCCCCATGCGTACTATCCGCTCCGGAATTGGGCAGGTTCGAGGTCCTTGGGCCACGCGTCCGCAGGGGTGCGCAAAGAAGCGGCCGGCTCGGCCGGCCTTCCGATTGGGAGAGCTGTTCAACCTGGAATGGGTCGCGAAGCTATTCCTTTTTCCGCTCGTCTTCAACTCGTGCGGTTGCGGTTTTGCCTTCGCCGGCCGTCACTCTCGGAAGACTATCCGGCGCCACTAGCTCGACGCCATCCGGATTGACGCTCGTCACGGTCCGCACCGCCCGGCGCATCGCTTCGCTGAGTTCGGCCATCCTGGGGTCGTTTCCCAGCAAGTCCGCCTCCGTTACCTCGACGCGAAGCCTGAAACTGTCCATGCCCCGGCTATTGGTGCCAATGTACATGCGAAAGTTCGCTCCGGCCTCCGGGAAGCGCGACAGAGCCTCCTCTACTTGGCTGGGGAAGACGATCAGTCCACGTATTGGAACGGCATCGTCGCTGCGGCCTTTGATCGCAGAGATGCGCTGGTGGGTTCGGCCGCACCCGCATTCGGTCCAGGTCAAGGCGGATAGGTCACGACTCCGGTAGCGGATGAAGCTAGTGCCTTCGAATACAAGGTTCGTCCAGACCAACTCGCCGGGCTCCCCATCCTGAACCGTCTCTCCAGTGTCGGGGTCGATGCATTCGCAGAGGAACGCGTCGGCCCACGCATGCATGCCGAACTCTCGGTCGCGCAGTTCGCATTCGCAGGTCATTCCCGGACCGAGGAACTCGGTCATTCCGAATTCGTCGTATGCGGTAATGCCAAATATTTGTTCGATCTTCTCGCGGGTTGACCGTGGCCACGGCTCTGCGCCGAAAAGGCCGATACGGGGACTCTTCTTTTCGTGGAGCCTCAGTCCAAGGTCCTGGGCTACTTGGCCACAGTAGAGAGCGAAGGACGGCGTCATACAGAACGCGTCGACCTCAAGGTCGTTGAGGAGAGACACCTGACGCTCGGGCTGGCCGGAGCTTGTCGGTATGACGAGAGCGCCCATGGCTTGAGCGCCGTAATGGAACCCAAATCCGCCGGTTGGCAATCCGTAACCGTAGGCGTTGAGCAGCCTATCGCCCGGACGAACGCCGACCATCCAGAGCTCTCGAGCGTTCAGCTCGGCCCAAGTGGAGAGGTCCTTGCCGGTGGCGAACATCAACACGGCCGTGCCGGTGGTCCCGGAGGTACTGTGCATTTCTCTGAGATCCTCGCGCGGAGCGGTCACTGTGCCCCACGGATAAGCCCCGCGTACCGCAGCCTTTTCCAGAAAAGGGAGCTTTCGGATGTCTTCAAGACTCTCGATGTCGGCCGGCTTGACGCCGGCCTGATCGTAGAGGCTGCGGTAGAAGTCGCTGGTGTGATAGGCTCTTTCCACCGTGGATTTCAGTCGGCTCAGCTGGAGCTCCTTCAGCTTTTCGACTGGCATTGTCTCAATTTCGGGGTTATAGATTTTGCTCATCGTCTGCGATTCAGCTCCTTGGTTGCCGCTGAGCAGATACTTCGTGTTTCCTCGGTGATGGTTCCCGCCCCAAGATTAGCAAAATAGGTGGTCTTCCCATACATTGGTCTGTGCACTGTGCAAAATGCACAGATCTAACGCCGGCTTGGACCGGCTAGCGATGCTAACACGCTGAAAATGCGGGCGTCAACGCGATGAGATAGAACATAATAGTTCAGATTTGGGTGTATGTCTCTCCTCCATGCCCGTGAACTGGAAAGGCCGAGTCGCCGTTCGGGTCCTCAGTAAGCAGTCAAGGGATGATTTCCAACCTATCGATCCAAATCCACGAGTTGGTCGACCTCATCCCCCTGGCCCCTTCTCCTGGCCAGGAGAAGGGGGATCTTTGTTGTGAGGGACACCCCCACATCCCCCGGCAAGGACTTCGCCCTTGCAACCCTTTCCTAGCTTTCCCCGATCAGACGTCCTCGCCTGTGGTAGACTCTCATTGGCGCGATATTACGCCCATACGGAGCAGGTACCCCTAAATCTGAACACTTACGATAGAAGGTGTTTTGGCAGGATCGTTGTTGAATTCCAATTAGCTGAGATTGCGCTTGTCCGTTAGATGGGGAGAGCAATCACGAGGTATCCGGCGCCCCGTATGTCATCTCACGCAGGTCCTGCTAGGAATATGCCTCTATGGGGTCGCGGTTGTTGGCATTCCCTACACTCAGATCCGGCAGCCGGTAGCGGCGGTGGGACGATGCAGTTAGGAGCACTCGTTCAAGTCCCTCTTCGACAACCGCGCGAACTGGTCGTCCCGTCTTCCGGGCGTGTCGTTTAGCCCGCGCGAGCAGTTCGTCCTGTATGTCAAGCGTCGTCTTCGTAACTCTCGTACAACCCATAATCATACGTAGGGTCGAGCAGTATAGCCTATCTCTTGGTATCCGACTTACCGTCAAGCAGCAGTGCTCGACGAGAGTCGGGAGAACGCAAGATTCATTGCCTTGCCCTCTCTTGGACGATTCTCGATGGCCGGCGACGCTCAATCCCGCCTATGAGTAAAATACCCGTGAATGGTGGCTACCGTTATTTGGAGGTATGAGTGATGTCAGAGGTAGACGAGCAGGTAGGATTGACCGAGGCTGAGATAGCCTCTCACTGGCGAGAGGAAGAGTTCATACGTCCCAGCCCTAGCTTTATCGCGCAAGCAAATTTGGCCGAAGAGAGCGCGCTGGAGAGGTTCAGCGAGAAGCACTTCCCGGAATGTTTTCGAGAATATGCCGATCTGCTTTCGTGGGACAAGTATTGGCATACCACATTGGACACGTCCAACCCACCGTTCTGGAACTGGTGGGTTGGCGGTCGACTCAACGCATCCTACAACTGTGTAGACAGACATCTGGCACAACACCGGAACAAGGCCGCCTTTATCTGGGTGTCGGAGGAAGAGGACGAGCTGGATCGGGTCGTAACCTATCAGGACCTGTACGTCAGGGTCAACGAGTTCGCGGCGTTGCTGAGGGAATTCGCCGGCGTCGAAGCCGGCGATCGCATCACGTTCCAAATGCCAATGCTGCCGGAGCTTCCTGTATCGATGCTGGCTTGCGCCCGGCTCGGCGCCGTTCACTCCCAAGTATTCAGCGGGTTCAGCGGCTCAGCCTGCGGGGACCGCATAGTCGACTCCGAGAGCACAATCCTGATCACGATGGACGCCTACCGGCGAAACGGGCAGCTTCTAGACCACAAGATCAAGGCCGACGAGGCTGTGGAGCAGGCGGAGAAGAACGGAGTCAAGGTCGACAAAGTCTTGGTTTGGCGACGGTACCCGGGACAATACTCTTCCTCGGCGCCCATGGTCGAAGGCCGCGACTATTTCGTCGACGAGTTGTTGGAAGAATATCGGGGAAAGACGGTAGAACCCGAATCGATGCCATCCGATGCGCCGCTGTTCCTGATGTATACGAGCGGCACGACGGCGAAACCCAAGGGATGTCAACATAGCACGGGCGGGTATCTGTCCTATGTTACCGGCACGGCAAAGTACTACCAGGACATTCAGCACGAAGACGTCTACTGGTGTTTCGCCGACATCGGCTGGATAACCGGCCACTCATACATCGTGTACGGCCCCTTGGCGAACGCCGCGACCGTCGTGTTGTACGAAGGCGTGCCGACGTATCCGGATGCCGGCCGGCCGTGGCGCATAGCCCAGCGGCTGGGGGTCAACATCTTTCACACGGCGCCCACCACGATACGAATGCTCAGGCGTTCCGGCCCGGATGAGCCGGCCAAGTACGACTACCACTTCAAGCACATGACCACGGTCGGCGAGCCAATAGAGCCAGAGGTGTGGAAGTGGTATTACGAGGCCGTGGGTAAGCGAGAGGCCGCGATCGTCGACACGTGGTGGCAGACCGAGACGGGAGGTGTCATAGGGACCACCCTGCCGGCGCTCCAGCCGATGAAGCCGGGAAGCTGCGGGCCGGGCGCCCTGGGCATATTCCCACAGATCTACGATGACGAAGGGAACGAGGTCGAGGCCGGCAGTGGCAGAGGAGGAAATATCTGCATCAGAAACCCGTGGCCCGGGTTCATGCAGACCATATGGGGCGACCCTGAACGGTTCATCGACACCTACTTCAGCAAGTATTGCAAGGATCCTGATAGCAAGGACTGGCACGATTGGCCCTACGTGACCGGTGACGGCGCGATGGAAGCCGGCGACGGCTACTTCCGCATACTGGGTCGCGTAGATGACGTAATAAATGTCGCCGGCCATAGATTGGGTACGAAGGAGCTGGAATCCGCCGTGCTGACAGTCGATGCCGTAGGAGAGGCGGCCGCGGTGCCGGCCTTCGATCACTTGAAGGGCAGAGTGCCGGAGATCTATCTCTCGCTCAAGCCCGGATTCGAATCTACTGATGACGTAGTGGACCAGGCGAAAGCGGCCGTAACCCGAATAATCGGCCCGATTGCGCGTCCCTCTCACGTGTGGGTGGCCGAAGATCTGCCCAAGACGCGGTCTGGAAAGATCATGCGTCGGGTAATCGCCTCGATCTCCAACTTTCTCGACGTGGGAGATACGACCACCCTTGCCAACCCGGAGATCGTCGAGGGCATACGCAAGCAGGTACAGAGCGCCAAGGTAAGGCTCGGAGTGGTCCCAACCGAGATTCCGAAGGAGCTGGAAGAGGAGCTCAAGAGGCTCAGCGAATAGACTCAGAAGCGAGGCGCCTACTGGGCTCGACCGCCTGGCGGCCCGAACGAGGTCGATGAGCGATTGACTGCCGCACCAGCTTTGTTGGGGGACGACCTGCCGGCGGAGACGCTGCCGTTAAGACAGGGCGAGCTGGATTTGGAGCACACCCTGACCTGTGGACAGGCGTTTCGCTGGAGCCAAAGCATGTCGGGGGACTGGCAGGGGATTTTTGGCGGCGCGGCCTGGTCGATCCGGCAGCAGGGCGAAGAAATTCAGTTCAAGAGCTGGCCGGCCCAGCCGGCGGCGTCATTGGCAGACTACCTCCGGCTGGAATTCGATCTGCCGGCCTGGGACCGGGCGATGGCCGGCCGCGATCCCTATCTCGACTCGGCGCGCACGGCCTTTCGGGGCCTGCGCCTGTTGAAGCAGGATCCGCTCGAGGTCGCCCTGAGCTTCTGCATCTCGGCCGGCAATACCTTCCTCGCAATCGTCGAGTCGGTGGACCTGATGTGCCGCGAGTATGGCACGCCAATTGCGGTAATCGATGGGGTGCCCATGCACGACTTCCCGACGATCGACGCCCTGGCCGAGGCCGATGAGCGGACATTGGCGATGGATTGCCGGCTCGACTACCGGGCCGCCAACCTGATTCGCCTTGCGCGCCATCTCCAAAGGCATCCGGAGGCGCTGGCCGGCGGGCTCGAGGGTCTGGACTATTGGCAAACGAAAGCGGAGCTGATCAAGCTGCCTTCGGTCGGGCCGGCGACCGCCGATTGGATATGCCTGTTCGGCCTCGGCCAAGATGGGGCGGTGCCGATCGACGTCCACACCTGGAACCTCGCCCGCCGGATCTTCCCCGGCGAGATCACCACAAAGACCCTCACGCCAAAGACTTATGAGCGCGTCGTCAGGCTTTTCCAGGCAAGGTTCGGCGAAACGGCCGGCTGGGCCCAGGAGTATCTGTACTACGGGTCGCGCCGGGGACTGTTCCGACGCGGCCGGCCGGGCGCGCCGGCCAGCTAGCGCCGGGCGTCGAAGTCATTTCCAGGTTTCCGGATATGGCGGGCATTCTAGAACCAGCCGTCGCGACCTGATTTGTTTTGCAAAAACATAGGCCGGCGAAGCAGTGCCTGGCCGGCCTTCGGACCGCCTGGGAGAGTGTCGTCTCCAGTTAGTCCATTGTCTCTTGCATATCTACTCCGTTACGTTTTGATGCACGCAAGGACCGACGCGTATGGGGGGATGTTGTCGTGAGGTTGGCCGCTGCCGCGCGAGCCGGTGCTGCCGGTGACACCGTGCGAGTGGCTGCCGGCAGACGAAGAGTAGCCGGTGATCGCGTGCGTATGGCTTCCGGCCGACTCAGTGTTCTGAATCGCGTATGACGTTGAGTTCCTCCTTTGCTTTGCGATGTCATACTCCGCCCCGCCTGAGTTGCCGCCGGCGTACTGCTTGTTACCGTGGACATGGCTACCCGCGCTGGCCGCGGCGTAGCTCCCGGCGCTGTGGCTATGGCTGCCGCCGGAGGTGGTTGCCAATGATCCGTCGCTATGCGAGTGCACGGGCATGTGCGAGGTATTCAGCGCGACCTCTTCCTCGCCGCCGACGTTGCCAACGTTATGAACGCCGCCGGCGCCCCAACGGAAACGGCCTTGCAGGTTCGGCAGGTTGAACGTGGCACTCCCATCCCCGGGGCCCCAGGCGGTTCCGATGGCAGCGAACAAGGCCACGTATGTGTCGCGCGAGACGGCAGAGCCATCGCAGACAAGATAGCCAGCCGGCGCGCTGGAGCCGGCGAAGTCGATGATCACGCCTGTAAGTGTGCCCGTACGGCTCAGGCTCGTCCAGCTGGTGAACGATCCATCGCGGACTCGGAACCAGAGGCCCTCGTTGCTTCCGCTGCCGTCGGCGGACACGTAGAGCTGCATTATCTCTTCGTCGCCGGAGGTCGCCGAATCGCCATGCGGGTCTGACGTCTGCGCCACTTGCCAGCAGCCGATCATGTCTCCTCCGCCGCCCTGCGCCCCTGTCGGCAGATTAGTCGCGCCTACTGTTGGCGTCGACCATCCCAGCGGCGCATCGTCGCAATCGGCGACACAGGTGGAACCATCCGGCACGTGAAACGGCGGTGGTGCAGCCTGAGCGGTACCGGTCGACTCTTCTGTTCCAGTTTGTCCAGTTGATTCAGTCATATCTAATTCTCCTAATGGTTGTTACTCTAGTACTTAGCCTTGTGCACATCCAATCTCTACCGTGCGTCTTCCATCCCATCCGACTCCTTCCTTCCCCGGCATCACCGTGTGAAGCCGTACCGACGTATACCTGCGGATGGGGATGTATTTAGTTCAGCACCCATATAGATCGGATGTTCGGCTCATGATATCACGCTGTTTCACGGTTAGCAAACATTTGTTCGGATATACCGGAAATATTCTAGAATGACGGACCCGGCGGAGTACTCGGCCGCAAGCGCCCCGGCCACATTGAGGCGGTGTCGATTGATGTCCAAACCCGTAACTGTTCAGATTTGAGCGTAATTTGTGCTGCGCGTTTGCAAATTGTGTTCGAACAAGGACCGTAGGTTGTGGCGGAACAGCCTATAGCGACTCAATGTGGCACGGGTGCGCCGGCCGCCCCTCCCCGTCTGGATTCCAGCCCCGTATCGGGGTACGGGGCATGCTTTTGATCGCGGGAATGACGAAATGAGTGGCGGGAGTCTATCCCGGATCGGAGTCCGGGACATGCTTTCGTACCAATCGCTCATCCCGGCTGGCGCCGGCACACGGAGGTATGAAAAATCACGGGTTGTGGTTTGGTACAGCGAATCGGCACGGCGGATTCTGCCACGCCCCACCCCGACCCCAGCGGGGGACAAGCCCCTCGCCTCGCGAAGTCTTCGACCGCGCTACATTTTCTCATTCCGCCATCGGCCACCGGTCTACAATTCGGCACGTTTCGCCGGTGGAGAGCCGGCGTCGAGGTTGATTGGAGGGGACATCCCGGATCGGGGTCCGGGACATGCTTTCATAGCAATCGCTCGTGCCGGCTGGCGCCGGCACACGGAGGTATGAAAAATCACGGGTTGTGGTTTTGTACAGCGAATCGGCACGGCAGATTCTGCCACGCCCCACCCCGACCCCTGCGGGGGACAAGCCCCCGCGCTACATTTTCTCATTCCGCCCTCGGCCATCGGTCTACAATTCGGCAGGATTCGCCGGTGGAGAGCCGGCATCGAGGTTGATTGGAGGGGACATCCCGGATCGGAGTCCGGGACATGCTTTCGTACGAATGACGAGAGTGGGGATCTATTCTCGTACCAATGGCGCTCACGAGACTGGTCCCCCTAGGTCTGAACAGTTACGCAAACCCTCGCCAGCTTTCCATATGTGGCCGGCATGTTAGAATCAGCCAACCCCTTCTCCCCGGCCGAACCACTCCAACGGAGCTGCCAGTTGTTTGACGACCGCGACGAAACCAGCTTATGGCTGGCCCGCGCCCTGTTCGACGTCGGAGCGATAAGCTTCGGCGATTTCAGTCTGACCGAGACGACGAAGAACTCACCGGTCTACGTCAATCCCCGCAAGCTCATATCGGAGCCGGCGGTCCTCCAACGCATCGCCCGGCTGATCGAGCAGGAAGTCAAGGCGGCCCAGTCGCGCCGGAGGCCGAGGGTATCTCCATTCAGCCTGGTGGCCGGCGTTCCCTTCGGTGGATTGCACCTGGCCACGGCGTTCTCGCTGCTGACCGAGGTGCCGATGGTCTACGTCCGGCCGGCTGGATTGGGAAGCAAGGGGCATGAGATCGAGGGCAGCTATCGGCCCGGTCAGGTGGTTCTGATCATCGACGACCTGATCAGTCAGGGTGGAAGCGTTCTGCGGACGGCGGCGATGCTCGAGGAGTTCAACATGGAGGTGCGAGACGCGGTCGTTCTCGTCGACCGTTCCTCCGACGCAGCCGAGCGGCTAAGTCATCGCGGCTACAACCTCATCCCCATTCTCAAGCTGAGGACGATGCTGACCTACTACTATGAGACCGGCCTGATCCACGTGACGTGGTACGACCGTTCGATGCAGTACTTGGAAGAGAGGCGAAGACACGAGTCATAGCTTCGTCGGTAACTGGTCAGAATTGGGCGGGCGACTTGTAGGACTGGGATGTGTTTCGAAGTGTTGACACCGCCCTTGCAGTTCACACTTGGCTCTATCGCTATCTGCCATGCTCCCGAACTCGAATGGTCTGTTCGTCATTCCGGACCTCACTTATCGGTGAAGGAGTGATTTCCAGCCCGCCAATGCGTAAATCAAAGTACCGTTCGATCTCATCCCCTCGCCTTGCGTAGTCTTCGACCTTGCCCCCTTCTCTTGGCCAAGAGAAGGGGGAATATTGTTGTGGGGGACACCCCCACATCCCCCGTCATCCGCCTGAGGCGGATCGCCCTTGCAACCCGTTCCTTGCTTCCGCGGATAAGAAGTGCTCGGCTGCGGTAGTCCCTGATCGGTGCCATATCATGTCCAAAGGGAGCAGGTACCCCTAAATCTGAACACTTACTTTCGTCGCTATCCTCTCAGCCACCAGGCGGCGCAGATGTTGCGCCTCGCGCAGGCCGGCCAGGGTGGTGAACAGCAGGTAGCCCGCAACTCCGACGAGGAGGGCGACCGCAACCTGGATCAGCAGCTCGAGCAGGCTCGTTCCGAGAAAACCTCTCATCAGTGCCAGAACCACCCAGACCAGCGCGGCCATCGCAATCGACGCGACGAGCATCCGAATCATCCGCCAGAGCAGGCCGGCCCCGATCAACGCGGAGCCCTGCCTCTTTATCATCGCCGCGAGACAGGCCGCCTCGACCAGCGACGCGACCGATACGGCACCGGCCAGGCCGGCCGAACCGAACGGTCCCACCAAGGCCAAAGCCAAGCCGGCGTTGACGATCATGCCGGTGGCAGCCGCAATCAGCGGCCGGCGCGCCTGCTGCCTGGCATAGAACAGCCGGGCAAGTATCTCGGTGGCTCCCATGCCAAGCAGTCCAACGGCGTAGACCTGCAACGCGACCGAGGTGGCGGCCGCCGAAGCCTGATCGAAGGCGCCGCGTTGGAATAGGAGGGCGACTAGCGGTTCGGCTACGACGATCAGCCCGAACGTCGAGGGAATGACCAGGTAGAGAATGACGCCCAGCACCTGGCCGGCCGTGCGCTCGGACGCCGCCTCGTCGCCGGCCGCGGTTTCGCTGGCCAATCGTGGAAACGCGGCGGTGGAGATCGCCATGGCAAAGACTCCCAGCGGTATCATCGTCAACAGCCAGGCGTAGTTGAGCGCGGAGACGGCGCCGGCAATCGGTGACGCGAGCGCCAGAACGACGACGAAGTTCACCTGGGCGGCTCCCAGCGCAAGCGTCCGGGGAACCATCAGCTTGAGTAGCCGGCCAAGACCCTGGTGAGCGAGGCCGACGCCCAGGTCGATTCGCGCGCCCAGCCGGGCGGCACCCGGTACCTGGACGGCCAAGTAGAGGACCGCGCCCAGTACCGCTCCCCAAGCCAGGCCGTAGATGCCGAGCCAGCGGGACAGGACCAGAGCCCCAAAGATCAACCCGAGGTTGTACATGGTCGGCGCCACCGCCGCAGCCGCGAAGCGCCGATGGGCGTTCAGCGCGCTGGTGGCGAAGCAGCCGAGGGTGAAAAGGAGCGGGGATACTATCAGGATCCTCGCCAGCCGCCAAGATAGATCGTGGGTCTCAGGCTCGAATCCCGGCGCGATCAGGGCGATGAGATTCGGCGCCGCGATCCAGACGACGACCAGGACCGGTATCAGGCCGGCGACGACCAGGTTGAATATGGCGGAAAGCAGCCGGCGCGCCTCGGCCAGCCGGTCGTCGACGAGGTAGCCGCTGTAGATGGGAATGAACGCGGCCGCGACGGCGCCGCCGGCGGCTACCTGGAAAACGAGGTCCGGCAGGCGTATGGCAGCGAGGTAGGCGTCCAGCTCCCGGCCGGTGCCGAACTGATAGCTGATGGCGATGTCGCGCAGCAGGCCGGTCAGCCGGCTGCTGACGAACGCCAGGACCAGAATGATGGCCGGCCCGGTGATTCGCGATGAGGGTCGGCCGGCGGAGTTGGGACCGCCGGCAGGTGGGCCGGTCATGCCGGCCATCCTATATTCCCCGAACCGTGAATTTGCATGCCGCGATGGAGCGGGAGAAATGTAGCGCTGGGGCTTGTCCCCAGCCAAGGGCCCAGCAGACACGCCGCCGCGTTCCTACCAACCGGCGCCGCGCCATCGTCCACATCCTCATCCCGGTCACCCACACCTCCCCTTCTGGATTCCAGCTTTCGCTGGAATGACGAGACGGGTGGCGGGAGTCTATTTTCGTACCGATCGTCCATGCCGGCTGGCGCCGGCGCACCAAGGTATGAAATCGAGGCTTGGTCGTTGGAGGTGTTTGGGTGTGGTTGGTGCCACCCTTCCCCTCTGGATTCCGGCCTTCGCCGGAATGACGATTGGGGGGTCGGATTGACGAAGGGATGCCGCGAATGGCGAATGAGAGGCTGCCGCAGCGGTCTATCCCGGATCGAGGTCCGGGACATTCTTTCATGGCAATCGCGCATGCCGGCTGGCGCCGGCACACGAAGGTATGAAAATGAGGCCTGGTCGTTGGAAGTGTTTGGGTGTGGTTGGTGCCACCCTTCCCCTCTGGATTCCGGCCTTCGCCGGAATGACGAATGGGGGGCCGGATTGACGAAGGGATGTCGCGAATGGCGAAGGGATGCCGCGAATGGCGAAGGGATGCCGCAGCGGTCTATCACGGATCGGAGTCCGGGACATTCTTTCATGGCAATCGCGCATGCCGGCTGGTGCCGGCACACCAAGGTATGAAAATGAGACCTGGTCGTTGGAGGTGTTTGGGTGTGGTTGGTGCCACCCTTCCCCTCTGGATTCCGGCCTTCGCCGGAATGACGAATTCGGTGGCAGCGGATAACTATTTTCGTACCGATCGTCCATGCCGGCTGGTGCCGGCACACGAAGGTATGAAAATGAGGCCTGGTCGTTGGAGGTGTTTGGGCGTGGTTGGTGCCACCCTTCCCTCTGGATTCCGGCCTTCGCCGGAATGACGAATGGGGGGCCGGATTGACGAAGGGATGTCGCGAATGGCGAAGGGATGCCGCGAATGGCGAAGGGATGCCGCGAATGGCGAATGAGAGGCTGCCGCAGCGGTCTATCACGGATCGGGGTCCGGGACATGCTTTCATAGCAATCGCGCATGCCGGCTGGTGCCGGCACACGAAGGTATGAAAATAGGGTGCATTGGTTGGTGGGAGAGTTCTAGCGTCATTGCCACAACCCGCACCTCCCCTCTGGATTCCGGCCTTCGCCGGAATGACGAATTGGGGGGCCGCTGGCGCACTCGAAAGCCGTTTGAGCGCATTTTCGTATTAATCGCTCATGCCGGTTGGAACCGGCACGCCCAAGGTATGAAAAGCTGGAGTTGTGGCTTGGCACGGCGAATTGGCACCGCGGATTCTGCCACGCCCCTCCTCCGCCCCAGCGGGGGACAAGCCCCCGCACTACATTTTCTCATTCCGCCATCGACCATCGGTCTACTGAAATGTGTTGCCCAAACCGCACGTACCCGGTGGGCGGAGGACACGCCCCCGCGCTACATTAATCAGTCCCTTCAATCCTCCGGCTCCTGAGGCCCCGGCACACCCTCAAGTATAGCCCCCGGCGACATCTCACCACGTCTGGCGAACAAAGATTCGACCAATTTCTCAAAAGGGGTTTCCATTTTGGGGTGCTCAGTGCATATTGTATATAGATGGACTAGAACATATTTTCGCCATTTGGCACACAAGGAGTTGAAGCATGACCCTTCCCAACGGCAACCAGAATCCGAACCAAGACCCCATCCCCGGCCAAACCTCCGGCACCGGCGCCGTGGGCGATACCGGCGCGCCGGACACCGGCGCCAGCGTCCCCCTGCCATCCGCCCGGCGCATGGGCGCACTCGGCGGTCGCGTGGGCACCGCCGATGACCGCGTCACGCTCGACGTGCAGGCCGGCGTCTTTCCCGAGGACGTCGACGTCTCGGTCGCCACAGTCGACGACAAGGAAGACATGGTGATCGACGATCAGCGGGTCTCGGTGATCCAACGCGTGCTGCTCGAGGCCAAGCGGCCCGACGGACAGGAGTTCGCCGGCAGATTCGCCGGCAGGCCCAGGCTCAGCATCCAATACACCTACGATGACCTCCGAGGAAGCGTCAGCCGAGACGTATCCATACATGGCCGGCGCAGCGCCAGCGACGCCTGGCAGGAGATCCCCTGCGTCAACGACCGTGAGCGCCAGGTGGTCACGGCCGACCTGGAGCACTTCAGCGAGTACCTGGGCAACGTGGCCGCCGACCAGTCGATCGTACCGACCTCCGACGCCTACCAGTCCAATCTGCAGTCCGGCGCGTCCTCGGTCTCGATCCCGATCAAGCTGCCCGCCGGCACCAACGGCCTGACCCCCAAGCTCGCCCTGAGCTACTCCTCCGCCGGCGCCAACGGCATCATCAGCGAGTACCATAGCTCCTACGAGAAGGCCCAGGGCTCCTGGGTCGGCATGGGCTGGAGTCTGGACGTGGGCCACATCGAGCTGACCGACGCGGACAGCTCCAAGGTCCGCGGCGGCCTCGTCCTCAACGGCCGCTCGCGCCAGCTGATACACACTTCGAACGACCAGTTCAAAACCCAGCAGGAGAGCTTTCTCAAGATCGACAAGGTGGATGGCGGTACAACCCACGGCGACTACTTCATGGTAGAGGCCAAGGACGGAACTAAGTTCCGATTCGGATATGAGACGGCCAATCCCGCTTACAGCAGCTCATCGAACTTCCATCGCGACAGCGGCTCCCGCCAGGACGGCTACTCCCAGTCGAGTTCCGGTTACTGCAGCCGGGGCGGCAAGACCTGGAAGCCGCTCGAGTTTCGCTACAACCTCGACCAGATAGAGGATACCTCCGGCAATACTGTCGAGATCACCTACAAGGCGGACGAGGGTACCCGGACCGTCTCGAGAAACTGCCCGGACACAACGGTCCGCTACGACAAGGCAGTCTATCCCAACGAGATCCACTACTCCCTCAACGACGCCGGCGGCTACAAGCGCAAGGTCGTGTTCGTCACCTCCGACCCGACGACCGACGCGAGGGAGGACGCGCCGGCTAACGTCTGGTACCACGAGACCCGCCGGCTGGAGAGGATCGAGACCTACGTCGCAGACGCCGCCGGCGTCTGGTCCCTGGTCCGCAAGTACGTCTTCGAGTACGAGTACGTCACCTACGCCTCCGAGAGCGACAAGAAGTTCCTGTTGCTGAAGAGGGTCACCGAGTACGACGGCGCCGGCAACGCGCTGCCATCGACCTCATTCGACTACACGCCACAATCCGGCGTCTCCCAGTACGAGGGTTGGACCGATCGCACCAGCCAGAGGTGCCCCATTCCCCTGCTTGCCAGGGTCGACAATGGCTACGGCGGCGCGGTCGAGTACGCCTACGGCGCCTACAACTGGGCCGGCAACGGAGGCAGCAGCAGCAAGAGGACCAGGCAGTGGGTCGTCAATACAAGGACCAACCGCGACGGCATGGGCAACTCATTCGTCACGACCTACAACCGGACCGCACCCTCGCCAGCCCGCAACTACGTCGCCGGCTTCGCGACCAAGCTGACCAACAACTACTATCCCGTCTTCAGGGGTTTCGGCATTGTCGAGGTAGTGGAACCCACCGGCCACAAGCACGAGCACCGCTTCTTCCGAGGTCTGGACGACGGCGACGGGCGCAATGACGTCAACGTGCAGAGCTACGACGGCCTCACCACCCTGCTCGACGAGGAGCAGTACAAGGGCACCGAGTTCGAGGTCGTCTTCAAGAAGGCGGCCGGCGAGTCCGGCACCGACCCAATAGAGAGGCGATGGAGCGAGTTCGAGACCAAGGCCAATCCTTCGAATCACAGGCCGTCGGGTCTCTCCTCCAGCGACCGGCGCGACTGGCACGTCTACGAGGTCTATCTGAAGAAGCAGGAGACCCATCGCGGTTCCGCCTCCTCCAAGACCGAGTTCACCCACGGGACCTACGGCAACTTGACCAATACCAAGAAGTTCGAGAGCGCCTCCGACGCCAACTGGACCCGCCACACCAAGAGGGCGTTCCACCCCCTCGACGACGCGACCGGGTACATCGTCGACCGGGTCGCCCAGGAGAGCATCTACCGCTTCGACTCGGACAATCCCTCCACCGACGGGATTTCCCAACGAAATACGCAGTACATATATGACTCGAATACCGCCTGGGACCAGACGGTCACCTCTCCCGGCCGGCTCACCCGGATGCGCCGGGGCGTCACCCGCTCCGGCTCGACCAAGTACGTGGACGCCGCCTACGAGTACGACACATACGGCAACCGGACGAAAGAGACAATCTACAACGAGTATGCCGGTACCACCGCGGCATCGAGCGATCCTCGCTCTGCCACGATAGCCTACGACGCCACCTACCACACTTTCCCGATCACGACGACGAACGCGGAGGGTCACGTGGAGTCGCGCACCTTCGACCCCGACTTCGGCGTGCCCCTGACCGTCACCGGTATCAACGGCCACGTCTCGACCATGACCTACGACGGCTTCGGCCGGCTGAAGACGGTCGAGGGGCCATCCACCGGCTCGCCGGCCTACCGCGAGGAGGCCAGGTACACCTACGGCACTCCCAAGACCACGATCAGAAAAACGACCACTTCCGTCGCCGTCGAAAAGCGCACCGACGCCGACGATTCCGCCACGGCCTGGCACAAGCACTGCCGCATCTACGACGGACGCGGCCGGATCGTCCAGGAGTACTCAGATACTGAGAGAGGCCAGCTTGTCGTCAACCGCCACTACGACGGGAGAGGTCTGCTCGTCAGCGAGTCGGCTCCCCGCAAAGGGACCTGCCTCCTCGGTAACTTCTCCGAGCGGCTCTGGCGGAACAACCGGGGCTTCAAGTCCACTAATACCTACGACACGCTCCGCCGGCCGGTCCTGGTCACCCTGCCGGACGGCGAGACGACCGAGCACCGCTACGAGGGCTGGTCCCGCTCGCTGGTCGATCAGAACGACCACCTGAAGCGCTGGGACAGCGACGGCCTCGGCCGGATGATCAAGGTCTCCGAGTACACCGGATCAGATCCGACTGTAGCTCTCTATGCGGAGACAAACTATGAATACAGTGTCGCCGACGAGCTGACCAAGGTCACCGACGCGGCCGACAACATAACGACGATCTCCTACGACGAGCTGGGCCGCAAGACCTCTATGGCGGACCCCGACATGGGCTCATGGATCTACTCCTACGACGCCGTGGGCAACCTCATCAAGCAGACCGACGCCAAGAGCCAGGTCCTCGACTTCACCTACGACAAGCTGAATCGGCTGGTCCGCAAGTGGTACCCGCCGGCCTGGAACGCGGAGCCCGGCTCCTCCGGCGCGAGCAGGTCCACCCTCTTCGACCTGATCGAGCTCAGGGCGGCGATCGACGCCGACCGCGTCGCAGCCGGCCTCAGCGCAGCCGTATGGACCGACCCGGAGCCCACCAGATTCCGGGGCAGCTACATCAAAGATCTGATCAGCGCCATCCAGGACCTGTGGACCGCAGCCTCCCTCGGCTCCGTTCCCCGCCTCACCAGCGGCAATTTCGATTACTTCATCGATCTCTTCCGTTCCTGGCTTTACGACCCCGACTCGGACAACACCAGCTACGAGACCAGCTCCTGGGCTGAGACTCGAAGAGCCCGAGCATTTTACGAGTATGACGGAACGTCCTCCGGCAAGGGCCGGCGCACCGCGATGTGGGACTCCTCCGGCAACTCCTCCTGGTCCTACGATGAGTATGGCCGGACGACCACGGCGACCCGCGTCGTCGACGGCCGGTCCTATGCATCCGACTACACCTTCGATGCGCTGGATCGGGTCCGCGAGATGACCTATCCCGACGACGAGGCCCTGACCTACTCCTACCAGGCTAACTTGCTGTTGGACGGGATTCAGTCCTCGATCGACAGCCTCGATATCGTCTCCGACGTCGTCTACGAGGACATCGGCCTGCCGGATAGCTACACTCTCGGCGGCGGCGCCACGACCGCTTCCCAGTCCTTCGAGTACTGGAAGATCGACGACGCTTCCCGCTCTCCCTTCGCCGCTCTAAAGCGCATCAAGCTCTCCAAGGACTCGACCGACCTGGTCAACCGCGAGATGCAGTACGACTCTGTAGGCAACGTCACCAAGATTGTGGATGGCGTCAACTCCGAGACTGTAGACTATACTTACGACGACTTGGACCGGCTGCTGACCGCGTCGGTCCCAACCGGCGAGAGCTTCGCCTACGACACTATCGGCAACATGACGAGCAAGGCCGGCACCGCCCTGAGCTACGGGACGACGTCTCCCAAGCACGCGGTCAAGTCCCACGGCACCACCACCTACTCCTACGACGCGAACGGTAGTCTGACCGCCAAAGGCACTCAGACAATCAAGTACGATCCGGAGCAGCGGCCCATACTGGTCCAGGATGGCACCTCGTTCCACCGGGCGGCCTACGATGGCGACGGCGTCCGCCGGAAGCGCGACGACGACAACGGCATCGTCCACTACCTGGGCGCCTACGAGCGCAAGCTGGCCGGTGGCGCCAACTCCTCCGACACTGTGACCAAGTACTACAGCGCTTCACTTGGGGCTCTCAGCCGGCCGGTCGCCTTCCGCCGGGGCGGGACCCTGCGCTGGGTAGGCGCAGACCACCTGGGCGGCACCATCCGGGTGTTGAACAGCAGCTTCACCGCTGTAGACGGGATGAGATACAAGCCCTACGGCGAGGACCGGGACTCTGGGTCGAGTCTGAACACGGACCGCAAGTTCACCGGCCAGACCGAGGACGAGGCCGCCGGCCTGTACTGGTACGCCTCCCGGGCGTATGACCCTCAGATAGGTCGGTTTGTCTCGCCGGACGTGCTCGTGCCGGATCCCTCCAACCCGCAATCGCTGAACCGCTACGGCTACGTGCGCAACAACCCGCTCAAGTTCGTTGATCCGTCAGGGCATTCGGACGAGTGGTTCAACGACGCATGGAGACAAGAATTCTATGACGTGCACGGCAAGGATCCTAATTTTGCCGATTATGTCTATCGCCGCGATTCCATGGAGACTGTTTCCCGAGGAGACGATTGGTCCGACCAAACCTGGGTGGACACCAACTACAACACAGGCGGCGAGCCCAGGCACAATCACCTTGCAAATGAATTTTTCACCATGGCGAAGCAGGGCGGTTGGTTCCACGACCTCAGCGCCGCTGACCAGGCTGCAATTCAGTTCAACATCCCGGAAGGGGTAGACTTGGCTGAGAATATTCGAATTTCAAAAGCTGGGGGCCCTTCAAGCATCGCTTCTACATACATTCGTGGCACGTTAGTTTCTGGACCCGTCGGTGGAGCCATGCATGTTGGCGCCGACGCCGCTGCCCAAGAGGTCGCGTGGCTCAATCGCGTACGCGACTATGGCGAATGGGATTACAAGAGGCGACTGGATGACCACGACGTGTATCAGGATTTCGGCAACTTCAACTTTGGGCTGACTGGCGCTGCCAGAGGCCATTCTTTGGAGGAGTTATTGGGGGGTGCCCATGCAGATCAAACATTCAAGAACGCTAAGCAATGGGCGCTTAGCAAAATCGGTTGGGACAACCCTCTGCCCGCGGATCAACCCTTTTTGGGCGATCAGCCGCGTGACGTGGCCATGATCAAGTTAGGCTATGCTTTCTATACCGCTATGCAGAGAGGACGGTGAGGTTTGTCTTTCGCGAAGCTACGCCGTAGGCTGCGTTTCCTTCCGCTGGGATTGCTTTGGGGCGTGGTTGGGGGCGGGTTTCATACCTACCTTTTCGTCCACATTACCGATGGCCCGCCTCCCCAATTTGGACCCACGGTTATCGGCATACTAATTCTGGTGACGATCATAATGATGCTAGGCACTTGTCCGATTGCTACCCTATTCGGCAGCGCTTTGCTGAAACGCGATCTAGCAGCCAGAAGATGGATTGTCAATTGGGTGATCACCGCCTTCGCGTCGAGCGCCGTAGGGGTTGTAATCTTCTGGCTGATGCTCTTAGTGTTGGGAACCTTGTGGGCGGCGGCGCAGCATGTTCCATTATTCTCCAATTCCACATCCACTGTTGAGCGTTTAGTATTGGTATTGCTCTCCATCCTCTTTGCTCTCGCTGGATTAGGAATATTGATAGGTTTCGCGACCGGCCTCGTGGCTTTAATGTTGGCGCCGCTTGCGCTGCTTGGCCGCCGGCTCATTCTACGCCGTGCGTCTGTTGCCGAACCGGTCATTGGCGCCTCTCGAACTCAGCCCTGAAGCCGCAAGTGCCGGCTTGGTTTCCCGCACGGGGAACTGGCCGGCACGTCCGCCGGCTCCGGCAAGGGCCGGCGGAAATCTCCACTACCTGGGCGGCTACGAGCGCAAGCTGGCCGGCGGCTCCAGCTCTCCCGAATCCGTCACCAAATACTACAGCGCTTCCTTAGGAGCTATGAGCCGGCCGGTGGCCTTCCGCCGGGGCGGGACCTTGCACTGGGTGGGCGCCGACCACCTGGGCGGCACCATCAGGGTGCTGGACAGCAGCTTCACCGCTCTCGACGGCATGCGCTACAAGCCCTACGGCGAGGACCGGGATACTGGGTCGAGTCTGAACACGGACCGCAAGTTCACCGGCCAGACCGAGGACGAGACCGCCGGCCTGTACTGGTACGCCTCCCGCGCGTACGATCCTACTATCGGCCGCTTCTGCTCGCCGGACTCGATTGTGCCGGAGCCGGGGAATCCCCAATCACTGAACAGGTATAGCTACGTCTACAACAACCCGCTGGGGTATGTTGATCCTTCGGGTAATTCGGCTGAATGGTTCAATCAAGCGTGGAGAGACGAGTTCCGGGAAGTGCACAAACAAGACCCTGACGAAAGCGATATCGCTTATCGACGCGCATCCATGGAGGCCGCTTCGAGAGGCCAGTATTGGTCCGACAAATACTGGGTCAGCAGCAACTACAGCGCGCCGCCACCGCCGGCACCGGCACCGGCACCGAATATTCAGGATCACAAAGCACACCTTGCAGAGAACTACAATCCCACCATCGTGCTGGGGGATCAGGCTCGTGAAGATTACCTTGCTGAGAATGTCAACACCACCATCCATCCGCGCGACCCCTTACCCGTGGCATCGACGCCGTCACTTTTCGAGATGACTACCGGCCAGGCAAAGTCTTTTGTCTTCTCGGTGAGCGAGAACGCTGCGGAAAACTATTTAGGTACCATGGGAAAGCACTACAGACTTCCCAAGGAATCAGTGTCAGTATTAAAGTCGGGAGTTAAGTGGGGATTAAGGCCCATCGGCGTGGCAATTGGGTTCGTCGACACGTATTCAGAGGTGCGAACAGCCGGAGGCTCAGCGGAACGCGCCCTGGTCGTCGCGGGGACTGAAACTGGTCTTACTTTGCTATTCGGGGCGGCTGGGGGCCTTGTGTTTGGTCCGGTGGGAGCAGTAGCATTTAGCTACGTGGGCAACAAAATTGTCACGGAGTCGGGTGTGGGTCACACAGCCGCTGATCTTATTGGCCTGTAACATTGGTGTTTTTGGGAATGCTGATTCCAACGTTGGACCTGATTGTAGCATTCTTCCTTGTCTTTGGTGGCACAATATGGTTCGGCATATGGCGGAATTGGGAAGGCAAAGGTACCACGTGGGAGGGTTGTGGACTTGCTCTTCCTTGGGCTGGCCTTGGTCTTTTGATCTTTCGAATTGGGATCTTATTACGGCAGTTCGGCATTCCCGTACCCGGTCTCCTTGTGGCCGGTGTCCTCTTCGCTTGCTTCATTATAGGCATTTGGGCGTGGGCGGTTCAATGGCCCAATTGGATTCTGCCTCCCTGGTATCGCGAATTAGAGGACGACGAGCAGGAACCGCAATGGTAGGACCGCGTTCTCGCACAGTTCTTAGGTTGATGAGAGGATTAGGGCTTCTTCGGGCTGCACCATCAGGGTTATGGACAGCGGCTTCATCGCTCTAGACGGGATGAGATACAAGCCCTACGGCGAGGACCGGGATACTGGGTCGAGTCTGAACACGGACCGCAAGTTCACCGGCCAGACCGAGGACGAGGCCGCCGGACCCGCCGGCGGCGTCTCTCAACCCCAGCCCTGAAGCCACAGAAGTCGGCTTGGCCCCTCTGGATCGGGGGCTAGGCCGGTCGCATTCGGCAAGCCTCTGACCGTCACCGATGCCAACGGCCACCTCACTACCCTGATCTACGATGGCTTCGGCCGGCTCACGTCTTCCGTGGGACCCTCCGCCGGCTCGCCCAGCTATCTCAAGGAGTCCAAGTACACCTACGGCACTCCCCAGACCACGATCGGAAAGACGACCACCTCCCTGGCTGTGGAGATGCGTACCGACGACGACGATACCGCCAAGTCCTGGCACAAGCACTGCCGCATCTACGACGGACGCGGCCGGATCGTCCAGGAGTACTCAGATACCGAGAGGGGCCAGCTTGTCGTCAACCGCCGCTTCGACGGGAGAGGTCTGCTCGTAAGCGAGTCGGCCCCCCGCAAGGAGTCCTGCCTCGCCGGCAGTTTCGCCGAGAGGGTCTGGCGCAAGGACCGAGACTTCAAGTCCTCCCGCACCTACGACACTCTCCGCCGACCGGTCCTGGTCACCCTGCCGGACGGCGAGACCACCGAGCACCGCTACGCCGGCTGGTCCCGCTCCCTGGTCGATCAGAACGACCACCTCAAGCGCTGGGACAGCGACGGCCTCGGCCGGATGATCAAGGTCTCCGAGTACACCGGATCAGATCCGACTGTAGCTCTCTATGCGGAGACAAACTATGAATATGGTGTCGCCGACGAGCTCACCAAGGTCACCGACGCCGCCAACAACCTGACCACGATCTCCTACGACGAGCTGGGCCGCAAGACCTCTATGTCGGATCCCGACATGGGCTCATGGAGCTACTCCTACGACGCCGTCGGCAACCTCATCGAGCAGACCGACGCCAAGAGCCAGGTCATCGACTTCACCTACGACAAGCTGAATCGGCTGGTTCGCAAGTGGTATCCGCCGGCCTGGAACGCCGAGCCCGGCTCCTCCGGCGCGAGCAGGTCCACTGTCTTCGATCTGATCGAGCTCAGGGCGGCCGTCGACGCCGACCGGGCCGCCGCCGGCCTCAGTGCCGCCGGCTGGACCGACCCCGAGCCCTCCAGCTTCCGGGGCAGCTACATCAAAGATCTGATCAGCGCCATCCAGGACCTGTGGACCGCAGCCTCCCTCGGCTCCGTTCCCCGCCTCACCAGCGGCAATTTCGATTACTTCATCGATCTCTTCCGTTCCTGGCTTTACGACCCCGACTCGGACAACACCAGCTACGAGACCAGCTCCTGGGCTGAGACTCGAAGAGCCCGAGCATTTTACGAGTATGACGGAACGTCCTCCGGCAAGGGCCGGCGCACCGCGATGTGGGACTCCTCCGGCAACTCCTCCTGGTCCTACGATGAGTATGGCCGGACGACCACGGCGACCCGCGTCGTCGACGGCCGGTCCTATGCATCCGACTACACCTTCGATGCGCTGGATCGGGTCCGCGAGATGACCTATCCCGACGACGAGGCCCTGACCTACTCCTACCAGGCTAACTTGCTGTTGGACGGGATTCAGTCCTCGATCGACAGCCTCGATATCGTCTCCGACGTCGTATACGAGGATATCGGCCTGCCGGATAGCTACACCCTCGGCGGCGGCGCCACGACCGCTTCCCAGTCCTTCGAGTACTGGAAGATCGACGACGCTTCCCGCTCTCCCTTCGCCGCTCTAAAGCGCATCAAGCTCTCCAAGGACTCGACCGACCTGGTCAACCGCGAGATGCAGTACGACTCTGTAGGCAACGTCACCAAGATTGTGGATGGCGTCAACTCCGAGACTGTAGACTATACTTACGACGACTTGGACCGGCTGCTGACCGCGTCGGTCCCAACCGGCGAGAGCTTCGCCTACGACACTATCGGCAACATGACGAGCAAGGCCGGCACCGCCCTGAGCTACGGGACGACGTCTCCCAAGCACGCGGTCAAGTCCCACGGCACCACCACCTACTCCTACGACGCGAACGGTAGTCTGACCGCCAAAGGCACTCAGACAATCAAGTACGATCCGGAGCAGCGGCCCATACTGGTCCAGGATGGCACCTCGTTCCACCGGGCGGCCTACGATGGCGACGGCGTCCGCCGGAAGCGCGACGACGACAACGGCATCGTCCACTACCTGGGCGCCTACGAGCGCAAGCTGGCCGGCGGCTCCAACTCCCCCGAAACGATCACCAAGTACTACAGCGCTTCACTAGGGGCTATGAGCCGGCCGGTCGCCTTCCGCCGGGGCGGTACTCTACACTGGGTGGGCTCAGACCACCTGGGCGGCACCATCAGGGTGCTGAACAGCAGCTTCACCGCTCTGGACGGGATGAGATACAAGCCTTATGGCGAGGACCGGGACACTGGGTCGGGTCTGAATACCGACCGCAAGTTCACCGGCCAGACCGAGGACGAGACCGCCGGCCTGTACTGGTACGCCTCGAGGGCGTATGACCCGGCGATTGGCCGGTTTGTCTCGCCGGATTCGATTGTGCCGGATCCCTCCAACCCGCAGTCGTTGAACCGCTACGCCTACGTACGCAACAACCCTCTAAAGTTCGTTGATCCGTCAGGGCATTCGGACGAGTGGTTGAGCGACGCCTGGATCAGTGATTTTCGGGAGGTGCACCGCCAGGCGCCTGACGATTCCGACTACGCTTTTCGAATTTACTCGATGACGGCCGCATCGCTAGGCCTCGATTGGTCAGTCAAAGATTGGACTGCACGTCTCAATAGCGCCAAGAACTCGATAGAAAACACATTTGAACAAGCCAAGTCCTCAATAGGAAACGCATTCGAGCAGGCCAAGGCCTCAATAGAAAATACGATAACACCGGTTATCACAACAGCAACAAATGTCGGCCAGACAATCGTAGATACCTATGAAAGTATTTCCACACCGGGAACCCACTACATCGTTCAAGAGCCGGATGGCTACGAATTTGCCGTTAGAGAGAACATGCGTACCTTGAAAGCTGTTAATGTTGGTGTGAAAGCCGTTGGACTAGGTGAAGGGATCAGAGCGGTGGTTCTTGTCCAAAACGAGGTATGGTCAGCGGGGCCAGCAGAATATGGCAGTAAAGGGTTCTTGCACGAGCGTGAGCACCTAATGCAGATCAGAGAATTGGGTCGGTTGGAGTATTGGAGACTATACGAACAGCGTCTCCGGATGGCCCTAGATAAAACAGGGGGCAGCCTCTTAGAGGCGCAGAAGATCCATCTTTTCGAGGTCCTAGCTAACCGACTGGCAGGACTGCCAGATGATTGGATCCAATCCGGCCTTGAAGATTGGCTCGCACCATAGATTCACGCTGAGTTGTGAAATGAGAGATAAGCGCACTGTAACAGTCGTTAACCCTCGGTTTGTTACGTATCTTGCACTCATTGGCTGGATCGGAATGTTACTTCCTTTTGCCTATATGCGATCGTATCAGAGCATATACGGAAATGCGCTCCTATATGCTCTGTTTTATCTCCCTGAATTCTGGCGATTGATGCTCATATGGGTCGTCACCGGCGCAACTCTGGTTGTGCTCGATTATTTTCGCGCAAAGACGGTAGTTGAGTGGATCATCTGGAGCATCGGGCTATTACTATGGACAGTTGCGATATTCACCGCGCTCGTACGGAACGTCAGCCAATGGTCAGAATGGCTATACAGAACCGAGCCCGGCTTCATCGATTTGATGATAGTGGACTTTGTGGGTGATTTAGTGGTGCTCGACTTCTTCATAGTATTGGTCTTACTATTGCCACTGCATGTCATGCGTCTGTCATTTCTTGCGATAAGGGCTTGGCTCCTCATACTTAGGCGTCGCTAGTCTTCGATTGGTTCTTTCCTAATACTCCATGTCTCAGCCGGCCGGTGGCCTTCCGCCGGGGCGGGACGTTGCACTGGGTGGGCTCAGACCACCTGGGCGGCACGATCCGGGTGTTGAACAGCAGCTTCACTGCTCTCGAAGGGATGCGCTACAAGCCCTACGGCGAGGACCGGGACACTGGCAGCAGCCTGAATACGGACCGCAAGTTCACCGGCCAGACCGAGGACGAGACCGCCGGGTTGTACTGGTACGCTTCGCGGGCGTATGACCCGGCCATTGGCCGGTTTGTGTCGCCGGATGTAATGGTGCCGGATCCCTCCAATCCCCAATCGTTGAACCGCTACGGCTACGTGCGCAATAACCCGCTCAAGTTAATTGACCCCTCAGGGCATTCGGACGAGTGGGTCAACAAAGCATGGAGAGACGAGTTCGAAAGTCTGCACGGCGACGCTCCTGAGGCTGAAGACTACGCTTTTCGATACTACTCTATGGACGCCGCTTCGCGAGGCAAGGACTGGTCCGTCAAAGAATGGGTGAGAATCAGATACGGCGAGCCCCAGGCGCCGCAAAGTCCTGCGAATTATTACGGGGATCCTCCTTCGGGCGGCGTGACCCCCGCCGACCAACAGGCGATAAACCGCCATCAGGCGGAGAAGCCCTGGATTGGGGAATTCCAACAGAGTCACGCACAACTCGTCGAGAGCTTCGAGGCTCCCGAACGGGTGCTGCCGGATAGCTTCCAGATAACTAGCGACCAGGTCCAGGGCACCAACAGATCTTTGAGCTTCACAGCAGTAGAACGCCACAGCGCACTCTTGGCCGAACGCTTTCCGCGCCACAGGCATACTCTTATAATCGTGTCTAAAGCGGCGAAGTTTGGCAGCCCTGCTGTCGGGGCGACAATTGAGGGCGTGACCTCGTATGTACAGAAGCGAGAGAGCGGAACCCCAGAGTGGCGTGCACTAGTCGTCACGGTAGTTGACGTGGGTCTTGTGGCCGGTGCCGGTGTGTTAGGCAGTGGTGCGGGCGGGCCCGTAGGAGGCATAGCCGCGAGCTACGGGGCCAGCGTAGTCGTCAAGGAGCTCGAGCCGGGTGAGTTTGTGGCTGATCGTGTAGAGGAGTTTTTGGGTCTCTGACACAGGTGGCTTGGAATTTTGATAGTCCCAGGTTTTGACGTCATACTGCTGGTCTTCATTGGCTTCAGTGTATTGATATGGCTGGGCGTATTTCGGAAATGGGCAGTCAGGGAGAGACAGGGCGACGTCTACGCTCCCGCAATACCCTGGATGACCCTAGGTTTCGTGATTATGAGAGTCGTGCTCTTCTTGGCACAACTCGGTGTACCCATACCGAGTATACCAATTCCGGGTTTACCATTCCCGGGCAAAGTGACGCTCGTACTTGCCCCTTTATTGCTGGGCCCCGCCATCGGAGTATGGGCATCGATCGTTCGCCGGCCCCGTTGGCTCTTGCCTCCCTGGTATCACGAGTACCGCGAAAAGCACTTTCAAAGGGAGAAGAACGAAGGCAAGCAGTGAAAATGGGCGCGGCGTATCTCTAGGCCAAGCCTGTAGTTTCTAGTGCCGGCTTAGTTGCCCGCAAGGATGGCTAGCCGGCATTCCGGCCTCTGTCCGCTCCGGCAGAGGCCGGCGCCGCCCTCGACTACGGGACCACTGCGCCCAAGCGCGCGGTCAAGTCCCACGGTACCACCACCTACACCTACGATGCCAACGGCAGCATGACCGCGAGGGGAACTCAGACGATCAAGTACGACCCGGAACGGCGGCCCATACTGGTCCAGGATGGCAGCAACTACTCCCGGGCAGCCTACGATGGGGACGGCGTCCGCCGGAAGCGCGACGACAGCAACGGCATCGTCCACTACCTGGGCGCCTACGAGCGCAAGCTGGCCGATACCTACAACTCCGAAGCCATCACCAAGTACTACAGCGCTAACCTAGGGGCCATGAGCCGGCCGGTCGCATTGCGCCGGGGCGGTACTTTGCACTGGGTGGGCTCAGACCACCTGGGCGGCACGATTAGAGTGTTGAACAGCAGCTTCGCGGCGGTCGATGGGATGCGCTACAAGCCCTACGGCGAGGACCGGGACACCGGCAGTGCTCTGGTGACTGATAGGAAGTTCACCGGCCAGACCGAGGATGAGACCGCCGGGTTGTACTGGTACGCCTCCCGGGCGTACGACCCCGAGATTGGCCGGTTTGTCTCGCCGGATCCCATCGTGCCGGAGCCGGGGAATCCCCAGTCGCTGAACAGGTATAGCTACGTTTACAACAACCCGCTGAAGTATGTCGATCCCACGGGGCATTACAACGTCGAGAACGACACGCAATGGCGTCGAGAGTTCTTCGAGCAGTACAGTGACTATCCTACCGCTAGCGATAATGCGTATCGACAGGCTTCTATGGAGGCCGCTTTGCGAGGCCAGGATTTCTCCGTCGAATACTGGGCAGGCCTCCTAGAACGCGCCGCAAGCAATGTTGCCGACTCGGTAGGACACACGATTGAACAGGCCAAAACCTCGATACACAATACCGTCGAACAGACCAAGACCTCCATAGAAAATGCGGCAAAACCGCTTGTCGAAAAAGCAACTAATATCGGCGAGACAATAGTAGATACATATGAGAGTCTTTCAACACCGGAAAGCTATTACATTGTTCAAGATCCGGATGGTTACGAGTTCATCGTAAGAGAGAACGTTGCCAGCCTGAAGCTTGCTGCACCATTTGGTGGTCCTCGAGCAGTGGTATTTTCGCCAGATGAAATATGGTCATCAGGTCCAATAGAATATGGAAGCAAGGGATTCTGGCACGAGCGTGGTCACGTAGAACAAATGAGTGATATGGGTCAGGTGGAGTATTTGGCTACGTTCTGGCACCAGAAGAACGAGGCCTTGAGAATAACAAGGGGCAACGACTTAGAGGCGCAGAAGATCCACCCTATGGAGGTCGATGCTAACCGAAAGGCAGGACTTCCAGATGATTGGATTCAGTCCGGAGAAATAGATTGGCGCGCACGTTAGATTCATTGTGAGGAATTCAAACTCTGGGGCAAGGGAGCGGCCTTGGTTTGTTACGTCTCTGGCGCTTATTGGCTGGATCGGAACACTACTTCCTCTTGCCTATATGCTCTGGCATCAGAGTAGATACGGATACGCGCTTTGGTTGGTCGCTGCCTTCTGGGGTGTGACGCTCACTTGGCTCGTTACCGGCGTAGCTCTGGTAGCGCTCGATATCCTTCGCGCAAAGACAGTTGTCGAGAGGATACTGTGGGCAATCGCAGCGCTGTCTTATGCGGTTGCAGTATTGACTGCGCTCGTCTTGCTATTCTTCGCTGAATGGTTGCAATGGATATACAAAACTGGGAATTACTTCTTAAAGGATTTGATGCAAATCGAACTCTTTGCGACAGCGTTCTTACTGACACCGCTGTACGTTGTGTTCCTGTCAATTCTTGCAATAAGGGCTTGGTTCCTGAGGCTCAGACATCAATGATCTTGGGCAGGCTTTGTCCTCGTCTCCGACGTCGTCTACGAGGACATCGGCCTGCCGGATAGCTACACTCTCGGCGGCGGCACAACGACCGCATCCCAGTCGTTCGATTACTGGAAGATCGACGATGACAGCAGCTCTCCGTTCGCCGCTGTCAAGCGCATCAAGCTCTCCAAGGACTTGACCGACCTCGTCGACCGCGAGATGCAGTACGACGCCGCCGGAAACGTCACGAAGATTGTCGATGGCGTCAACTCAGAGACTGTAGACTACACCTACGACGACCTGGACCGGCTGCTGACCGCGTCGGTCCCAACCGGCGAGAGCTTCGCCTACGACACCATCGGCAACATGACGAGCAAGGCCGGCGCCGCCCTGGACTATGGGACTACCTCGCCCAAGCACGCGGTCAAGTCCCATGGGACCACCACCTACACCTACGACGCTAACGGCAGCATGACTGCCCGTGGAACCCAGACTATCAAGTACGATCCGGAGCAACGGCCCATCCTGGTCCAGGATGGCAGCAACTACTCCCGGGCGGCCTACGACGGCGACGGCGTCCGCCGGAAGCGAGATGACAGCAATGGGACCGTCCACTACCTGGGCGGCTACGAGCGCAAGCTGGGCAGTGGCGTTAACTCCTCCGACACTGTGACCAAGTACTACAGCGCCTCGTTAGGGGCGATGAGCCGGCCGGTGGCCTTCCGCCGGGGCGGTACCTTGCACTGGGTGGGCTCAGACCACCTCGGCGGCACCATCAGGGTTATGGACAGCAGCTTCGCCGCTGTAGACGGGATGCGCTACAAGCCCTACGGCGAGGATAGAGATACTGGCAGTGGCTTGGTGACCGATAGGAAGTTCACCGGCCAGACCGAGGACGAGGCCGCCGGGCTTTACTGGTACGCTTCGCGGGCGTATGACCCGACCATTGGCCGGTTTGTGTCGCCGGATCCCATCGTGCCGGCGCCGGGGAATCCCCAGTCGTTGAACAGGTATAGCTACGTATACAACAACCCGCCTAAGTGCTTCTCCGAGGAAATCGCCCCTGCTTCCAGCATTCCATCAACTACAACACTCTCCGTGAAGATCCCCCAATAGCACGACAACTTGCCTGCTCAACTACGCGGGCATAGAATACTTGGATGTAGAACCGGGCGCTCCAAGACTCAAGAAATAGCCAATGAATAGCAGGCAGTTGCTCCGGCGATTGAGTCAAGGCGCGGTCCACAACGTCGCGTTTGACGACCTGATAGGATTGCTGGAAGGGCTCGGATTCAGAATCGTCCGAACAACTGGCCGGCACCACATTTTCTCGCGGCCGGGCGTTCCCGAGATGATCAATATCCAGCCTGTAAGGCGCGAAGTCAAGCCTTATCAGATCCGTCAGGTTCTTCGTCTGGTAGAGCGCTACAACCTGCAGCTAGAGGACTAGGTGATGAAGGACTACCACATCAACGTTTTCTACAGCGAAGAAGACGAGTGTTACGTGGCGGACATCCCCGATCTTCAATACTGCTCTGCATTTGGCGACAGCCCCGAGGAAGCGCTTGCAGAGGTCAGAAAAGCAATGACAACTTGGATCGATGCTGCGCGTAAAGAGGGCAAGACGATACCTAGACCCCGGTATCGCCCGGCCATCTACCAGTCGGCATGATCCGATGAGAGAGATGCTTCGGGCGCGACATCTACTTCTGCAGTTGGCGAACAGCTAAGTACAACCATTCGCGCTCGCTGGCGAATTCGCTACCAGCCTCTGCCCACTCCCAAAGGGTCGCCGCGATCCCTCGAGCTTCCGACAATGTTGGTCAGTTTGGATGCGTCTGCCGGATGTGGGCGCGCTCTTGGGATCAGGCGGCGATAGACGGGTAGTCGCCCCTGCCCAGCTCAATCTGCTTGAGCATCAGGGCCTGCTCGACCCGCTGGCGAAGCTCCCACAGCCGGCATCCAATCCGGCTTCTTCGGACATATCAGCCGGCCTGCAACCTCGCACCAAAAAGGGGCGCTCTGCTGAAGAGCGCCCCTTTTGTAATGTCGCCGCTGTCCCTCAAGCTTCCGGCGGTGTTGGTCGGATTGGATGCGTCTGCCGGATGTGGGCGTGCTCCTAGGATCAGGCGGCGATGGACGGGTAATCGATCTTGCCCTGCTGAATCTGCTTCAGCGTCAGGGCCTGCTCGACCCGTTGGC
Source organism: Chloroflexota bacterium (assembly GCA_965220775.1). Taxonomy (GTDB): domain Bacteria; phylum Chloroflexota; class UBA6077; order FW602-bin22; family JBCLEL01. The sequence goes on along the minus strand of OZ244845.1, from coordinate 735,490 downwards.
GAAGCTCCCACAGCCGGCGTGATTCGCGCCGGTTGTGCCGCAACAATGCTGTCTTGTAGCGTTCTATCAGCTCGTTGCGGTGAGTCTTTAGCCGTGTGATTTCGTCTTTGTAGGCCGTGTAGTTTCTCATCCTTTCCTTCCCCTGTTTCTGATCTCTTAAGTCTAAGTACCAACTTAGACTTAGTGTAGACCGTCACATAATCCCTGTCAAGTACTGTTTTGAACTTTTCTTGAAGCTAGTCGATTTTCGTTGAAGGGCTCTCTTCGCGCCGCCAGTGAGTGCCGCCGACTGCAATGAACGTGCGCGTCGATTCCACCGCCGGCAGCGTCTGGATCTTGTTCATTATCAAATCGTCCAGCTCGTCCTGATGCTCCACGAGAGCATGGGCGACGATGTCGGTCTCGCCGTAGATGACGCTTGTCTCGATGATGCCGGCGAACTGCTTGAGCTGCTCGACGATTCCGTCGATCTTCTTGGCCGGAACTTTTATCAGTATGTAAGCGCGCAATCCCACCCTCCGTCCTCTATTCTTGACCGGCCGGGCATCCTGGCCGAGCTCCATCTGTTTGATGCGCATGACCTGGGGCGGCGCCTCGACAACCTCCTGGCGCACCGCGCCGGCCAAGACCATGTATATGTCGCCCTCATCCGGGGCGTGCATCCGCGCGATCAAGTCTACGTCCTCGCCGTAGACAGCCGTCACCTCGACCACGCGATCATAGTTGCGCAGTACCTCTTGAGCATGGCCCAACTTGCCGGCCGGGACCTTCGAGAGCAGATACACTTGGTCTCGATGGGCTCGCCGGAGCAACTCGACGGCGCTTTGCACGGAGAAGCCCCGCTCGTAATACTCCCAGGCGCCCTTGATCGTCTGGAGGTCTTCGTCGGTATAGTCGCGCCGGGAGATCCGCTCCTTCTTTACCTTGATCGGCTGTATGTAGCCCTGAGACTCCAGGTAGTGAACGAATCGCTTGGGCAATCCCGGCACCTGGGCGCGAACCTCACCCAATTTCACGAGGATGTCTCCTCCGGCAACCACCCAAATCCAGACAGCGCCAACGCCGAATACAACTGCCCCATCACCCCCTAATCGAGTTCGATTATAGATCAAACAATTCCTCGGCTACGACCGGGGATCGAGGCTAGGGGTCCACGTGGCCACGACGCCAAAGGTCGCCTTCCGGGCGGAAACCATCCACCTTGGCGCCTAACCACGCCGCCCTCGGTTGTCCTCGGCCTTCCGGCGCGAGACCCTATTTTAATGACCGCGTCATCTCTATAAACTATTCTTATGGTAGCCACGACACGGTGTTCCCCGCAGCTGGAATGAATGGCATAACGCCGCAAGTGTATTGGAGGAGAACGATGGCAACTGACTGGAAACCCGGCGATCCGATTGGCTACATCCGGCCGGAGATTCCCGATTTTGAGATGCCGGACTACCGAGGCGAGCGTTACGAAGCGATGGCGCCGGACACCTTGGACCTAGCCGAACGAGCCGGCCTCGTCGTTCACGCTCTGACCGAGAGCACCAACCCCCAGGCGGACTACGAGCCTTACTGGACTGTGTCTTGGACGCCAGTCCCGAGGATGGCGGCAGGCGGATTCACCAGTCCTAACAAGTCCCAAGAGGCCGTCTGCCTGTGCCGGCTGATGAGTGGCAGCCAGCAAAACCTCCACGTCGATCGGCGATGGATGGAGGCGACGTTGAAACAGCAGGGCCTAGACGGTCTCATACACGTTCCTTCAAAGGGACGGCCCTGGGTGGCCAGCGAGGAGCCGCGCCACATCGCCGGCTTGAGCTCGAGCTACTCCAATACTGACCAGATTATCTCGCCGTTCGTCAACGGCCAGATCCTTCGCAACTTGTCACTGATCGTAGCGCAGGATGACCACCCGTCTTGGATCGAGACAATTCGCGGTGTTGTCGACGGGCTCGCCGCGTTCGCCGTCGACACCGGCAAATTTGCCTACTACTGGCCGGGTCCCCTGTACGCGGCCAAGGAGCGTCCAACCAACACCGGTCCCTGGTACCATTTCCACGATGTCGAAGAGAGCCTGGTCTACTGGGGACTGGTGTCCGCCTACAGATGGACCGGCTACGAACCGGCCCGTCAGCTTGCCGGCAAGCTGATCGCATATTCCAGGGCGACCTTTTTCACCTCCGAAGGCGAGTTCCTGACCACCCAGGAGAACTCCGTGAAAGGACACGTCCACGCTCACGCGCGGGGTCTGCTGGCAATGGCGGAGTACGGAGTCTTGGATGGCGACGCCGACCTGCTGCAGTTCGTCATCAGGTCCTATGACTGGGCGAAGCGCCAGATAGAGACGCTCACCGGATTTACACCGAATCTCCTCGATGGCCCCGAATGGCGGGGCCCCACGATTCCCGGCGACTTGCATCAGGGCACCCACCCTTCGTTCACGTCCGCCGCCGGCGAGTTCAATGGATGCGAAATCATGGGATTGGCCGACATGCTGGCCGTCGCGCTTGTGCTGAGCGAAGCCGGCATTGCCGACTTCTGGGACGATGCCGACCGATGGGCCCGCAATATGTTGGCCGAGGCCCAGTTGCTTCAGTCCGACTGGGTCTATCACCTACCCGGTTCGTCGAACGTGTCAATCGAAACTGCTCCAGGCGATACAACCGAGAACGTGCCGGAGCGATGCATGGGAGGTTGGCCGACGGGCGCTGCCTTCAATGACTGGTACGAAGCCGGCACGCCGGCCTGGTACCACGAAGGCGAAGGTACACGAGGGTTCCTCCACGGCGATACTATCGGCGGGGGACGGGCCATCTTCTGGGTGTGGAATCGAATACTCGGCTACCGAGATGGCAAGCTCAGGGTCAACCTCCTTCTCAACCGGGCGTCGCCATGGGCGGACGTAGATAGCTACATTCCCTATCAGGGGCGGGTCGAGATCAAGGTAAAGCAGCCTTTGGACCTTTCCGTACGCATTCCGGAATGGGTGAAACCGCGAGACGTCCGTGTTCATGTGAACGGGGCCGAGCGAACCGTTGGGTGGGATGGAAGATATGCCAAGGTCGGTGAAGTCCGACCGGGAGACTCAGTCGCCCTCGTGTTCCCGATAGATGAGCGGACAGACGTGGTGTACGTTGAAAAGAGAAAGTACACACTGGTGCGGCGGGGCAACGACGTGGTGGATATCTATCCACGCGGCAGATACTATCCGTTCTACCGACGCCGCCACTATCGCAGCGCCGAGCCTCGCTGGCGCAAAGTGGAGCGTTTCGTCTCGGCCCAGCAGATCGACTGGTGAGCCGGGCATCGTCTGGTAACCCTACGATAACGCCGGCGCGAACGGGAGCGCGAAACACCCAGAGCCCCTTGGGTCGACACCGTTCGCGGCGCACCCATACTACGGTTGTCTAGTGTCCGAGAGGCGCCTGGAACCCTACCCAGAATCTCTCGATCTTGGTTAATCGGCAGAGCGGTCGTTTCTGGACGTGCCCTCGTCTGAGGGCTCGATGACATCAGCGGCCGGCGCCACTGGCAGTCCCTTCTGCTGGCGCAAGCTCTCAATCTGCTGCAGGGGTCGCTCGAGAGTGCGCTTTCGCGTGCCGGTCAGCTGATCGTACGAGGTCTGGGCAGACTTAAGCCGCCTTCCGTGGGTCTCCAGCGCTTCCTGGAACTTGCCCCACTCGTTGTTGAAACGGCCGAACAACGAGATGATCTCCTCCGAGGCCCGCTGAAGCGCGAAGTTGCTGGCCGCCTGTCTTACAACCGCCAACACGGCAAACAGCGTGAATGGGGAGCAACAGATGACCTTGTTCTCAAGAGCGGTGTCTATGACTCCAGGGTCGCTTTCGTGAATGAACGAGTACACGCTCTCATTGGGGATGAACAGTAGAACGTAGTCCACCGTTCCGCCCTCGGGATTGATGTACTCCCGAGAGGTAACTTCCTTGATCCGGGCGCGGACATCCTTGAGGAAGGCGACCTTGTAACGGTTGCGCTCCGCTTCCGACTCCTCTCCCAGAAACCTGAGGTAGTTCTCGAACGGAAACTTGACGTCCATATTCATTTGCAGGCCATCGGTGAGAAGGAAAACGAAGTCGGGGCGAGAGCCGGCGCCTTGGATCACTTCCTGCCGGCGATAGTTGATCCCCTCGATGAAGCCCAGCATTCGGAGGATATCGTCGGCCATGCGCTCGCCCCACTGGCCCCGGGCGCGGGTGCTGCTCAGCGCCTCGCGCAGGTTGTTCGTTGAGTCCGTCAAGTTCGAGGTCTGCTGCCCGATACCCTGCAAGTGGGTGGCCAGTTGGCTGAAGCTGGCCTGTCGCTTGGTTTCGGTGTCGTTCACCAACTTTGAAACCTGCTCCAATCTGCTGTTCATGGCGGCCAACTGCTGATCGATGAGCTGCTTCTTCGTATCCAACTCGCTACTACCGGCCTCGGTTTGGCGGGCGAAGCGCTGCTCTGCCAAGGACAGGAACTGCTCCGATGCCTTCGCCAGGGCATCTTGCGAAAGGGCCTGGAACTCCGCCTTGACCTGATCGCCGACAAGACCTTGGTTATCCGGACTTCGCCGGGACGCGACGGCCAACGCGATGACCAACCCAATCAGCGCCCCTGCCAATACCGCCAAGATAATCTCTGTCAAGCTTCTGTCCTCACCAGGGTAAGTCTAGTCGAACCGGCGTGGAGTAACCGCGCTTCGCCGCTCGAAACGGCAACCCTTACCTGCAACGAACTCAAGCCGGGGACGCTCCTCTGCCGGCAAAATCGCGCCGGCGCCGAGCTTACTCGACCAGGCCGGTCCGATCGATGCTCTCCACGAAGTAGCGTTGCACGAAAAGATACATGATCAGCAGAGGCAACACCTCCAGGAACGTCGCCGCCATCCCGATCGCCTCGTTGTAGACTGTGGCCCCTTCGCGAGATGCGAGTGCCATGGGATCTCTTTGACTCAAGCTCTTCACTCTAAATAGCTGCATCGGCAGCGTCCAAAACTCCTCCGACCGGAAGACGAGGCCGGGCGTGTAGACGTCGTTCCACTGCCATACCAGCGCAAAGAGCAGAACAACCAGTACGGCCGGCCTGGCCAATGGCAACATGATCTGCCAATAGACGCGCAACAAGCCGGCGCCGTCGATCATCCCAGCGTCCTCTAGCTCCCAGGGTAGCGTCCGGAAGAACTGTCGGAATACCAGTATGAACAGCGGAGCATTCGGACCGACTCCAAGAAACGCCGGCAGGACCAATGGATAGTAGGTATCGAACCAATCAAGCTCCCGATACATAATGAAATGCGGCACGATGATCGTCTGTGGTGGAATGATGAACGAGAACATGACGAGGAGAAACAGCACTTCGCGCCCAGGAAAACGGACCCTGGCAAAACCGTAGCCAACGAGAGAGCAGGTCAGAACCTGTCCGATTGTGGTTGGAACAATCAGCACTAAGCTGTTTTTCAGCACTTCAAAATAATCCAGGAGTTCAAACGCAATCGCATAGTTGTCCCAATGGAGCGTTCTGGGCAGCCAGATGATGGTGACGTCATTGAGGTCCTGCCGGGTTTTGAACGACGTCAACAGCATATAGATGATTGGGAACAGAAACACGAAAGCCAAGTTCCCCAGCACAACGTAGGTCAGCACCGTTTGCATGAGGCGCAAGCTGCGCCGTTGCATAACTTGCGGATCAGTCCAGGATCGGTCGAAGGACGGCATACGATTGCGCGGCATCGGACTCATCTCTCGCCGGCGTAGAAAACGTACCTGGCCGCCCAAGCCAGCGCCACAGCCAAGACCAGGCAAACTCCCACGAAGTAGATCCAGCCTAGCGCGCTAGCGTAGTCCAGCCGGACCGTCCCACTAAGCGCCACTCTCTGGATGTAGGGTAGAACCAGGTTGAACGGGTCGGTGGACGATTTGACGATCGTATATACCAAGTTCACCAGGATGAACGGCGAGAGCAGCGGCAACGTGATCTCCCAGAATATCTCCCAGTTTGAAGCGCCGTCCACCCTAGCCGCTTCATACAGCGTTCCGGGGATGCTGTATATAGCGGCGATGAATACCAGAATCTGCACGCCGGTCCCCCAAACGACGAACGTGATCCGGCCAAGCACGTCAAATAGAGCCTGCAACGCGCCCTCGCCGAGATAGAGGCCGACGAGATTGCGTAGCTCGACAATATCGCGGGTGATGGCCAGCCGGCCGGCGCCTTGGTCGAACAGCAGGGTTATCAGCCAGTAGGACGAAAGAATGACCGGCAAGAAGAATAGCGATCTAAAGAACATGACTCCCGGAATTGGCCGGCTCACCAGAAGCGCCGCCATCAGCGAGAAGACCAAGACGATCGGCAGGTCCAATAGCAGATTGCCCATCGTCTCGGCGAAGGCCGGCAGGAACACGGTGTCCTCGACAAAGGCTTCCTGGTAAAAGCCAATCCCGATGAACTCGACTTCGGCCAATCCTGAGAACACCTTGATTTGGTGCAAACTCAACCACAAAGAGAACACAAGCGGCCAGAGTATGAAGATCAGGAAGCCGACAATCCAAGGACTGACAAATAAGTAGCCCTGTAACGCGCGTTGGGTGCGCAAAGATAGTTTCATATGTCTCTTCCTCACAGGGATAGACCCTCTACCGGCCTACCCCGGTGGTCGACGCCGCTTTCCCTTTAATGACAGCGTATCCCCCACCTGGGACTGCCAGCGATCCCTCTCGATAGGTGCGTTCCCCATAGTTCACTATTACGCGGGTACCGCCTTCGTATGTAGTGGAGAATACGCCCGGGGCCAGCCGCTCGTGGTTCACGATGAACTCCCGCCAGGTGGAGCCGAGGTGGTCGCGAGCCAAAGTGTACTCAGTCACGGCTTGTTCCAGCCATTGACGATACTGTGAGCTGAAGAGATGATCGTACACAGTCCGGTTCAATCCTACCGGCTGCTCGTAGGTAAGCTCGAACGTGGGGAGCGCGCCATATTCCAGTTGGCGTAGAAAATCGCGCGGCGTATCTAGCCGGAGATTACCCGGCGTGCCGGCATAGGTGGCCAGACCGTGTATCGCTATCGGCAAGAAGGGAATACTTTCATCCAAAAGCTCGAGATCATACCGGCCAAGGGGAAACTGATCGAAGTGGTCTACCGCCCCCAGCAGGGCGTCATTCGGGCCGGCCACGCCCACCCATCCCATAGCTTGCCGGATGTATCTCAGGTTTTCGCGCCAGACCTCCGTGAACTGCTGGGGACTCAAGGGATTGTCGTGATTGTAGTCAGCCAAAGCGATCCTGCCTACGTCGGAGATGATCAAGCCCTCGACACCCATACTGCCCAGCTCGGATACATCGGGCACCAAGTAATGGTCACGGGAGAAAATCGGATTCAACAGGTAAATGCGATGCTGGCCGGCCGGAGTCGTTATCGGCAGTTGATTAGGCGCCCTCACCACGTCGCTATTGGCCGAAAACCCCCCATTGCGGTCAAACGCGAGGACGTACTGATCCTGAAGAACCAGGCGACAACCGTTGGCCGCACAGTAGTCCGCCAGCCGGCGGAGCCCATCAGCTCCGCCGAGTCGACCATCAGGCGGCAGCCGGAACGGCCACCGGCCTGCATAGCCTCCCTGCTCCCAGCCGACCAGCGTTACGACGCTGCCTTCGACTCCACGCTGCTTGAGGTCCTCCAGGATGGCGATTACCTGATCGTAAGTGGTCAGCCGGATAAACTCTGGAAAAATGAACGATGGTCGCTCTACGCCCATAAAGAAACGAAGGTGTAACGGATACACCGGGCCGCGTAACCGGGGCACCCCCCGCTCTTCTTGGAGGTATTGCCGATACCTCTGGGCCATGCCCACGTAGGAGGCATCAGAGCCATACAAGAAATAGTAGCGCAGCCGGCGGTCGCTATCGACCGTGTCTTCCAAGAATCTGGTGGCGTAAATCCCCCGCTGGACCGGGCTCTCCGCCTGGCGGCGCAGAATGAAGCTAGCCCGGATATGATTCAGGCCGCTCGGTTTACGGGCAAGACTGGCAACAAGCCGCGCGTCGGCCGATCCCTGGTCGACAATCGCGAGAAAGGCCGAGTCGCCGGCGACCATGCCGAAAACCGGCATGCCCAAGTGGCCGACATTCCGCGCGTGAACCCACCTGTGTTGCGCGGTCCACTCCGTGAGGCCAAATTGAACCCTTGTAGGTCCATAGAAGTCCGAGGTGTAGGCTGTTGGCCACGAATGCCGTGGTTTTTCTACTACGAACCGGACCAGTGCACCCGATCCGTCAGGGATCAGGAAATACCCGTGTGTGCCGGCGGGGACAGCGCCAAAGAATGGAAGTGGTTCAATCCTAGCGAAGAGGCGGTCAGAAGTCTCTGTGATCTGACCGTTGGGCAGATCCACTTCTAGATAGTCATCGCCCAACCGATATACAATCTGGAATCGCATGCCCAACTCGTCAAGACTGTAGTTGACGGCGACGCCCCGTGGCACATTGACCACATCATGCGCCCACCCTTCGTCGACCGAGTCTTTCTCGCGCGTGTACAAACGCCCTTGCAAATTTGTGTAGAAAACGCTAAACACGGCATTCAATCTGGACGCCGGCGCTCGCGGTGACCCATTGGCGTCAGACATCGGGTTGCTGGGCCAGAGCGTACCGTTGCGCTTGTCCTCAACCACCAACTGTGTACTGATCGGGTCAAGATACAGTCGAAGGAACTTGCTTTCCGCCGTCAAGCGAAATTCGCCGGGTATGTCGGCGCCGGCAGCCGCTGGCTGCGCGAATAGTGCAATCAACATGCCCAATGCGGCACCAAGGAGGACATTGCAGGCGCGCGGCACAGCCCATCTCATAGCCGGCGCAAGCGCGACCGGCCCGACCCAATCAGCCGGTGCTGAGCTCATAGACGACCTCCCAACCAAATCGCAGCATTTGACTGCTAATCAGATATAGGAGTGCTCCGAAACCGAACAGAATCGCCATCCCAAAAAATGTGATGGCCAGCGTACGCACCGAGGTGCCCAAGTCGAAATCGTGGACGACTCTGAGTTGCAGGAAGAAGAGTAACGCGCACCATAGGTAGATGATGCTCATAGCGAAGTTCACCAGACCTCGCTCCGTCCCCACGAGCACGTGGGTCACGCTGACTACCGGCAGGGTAAACAGGATATAGGGAACTAGGCAGTAGGCGCTGCTCCTGAGGATCGCGCGGAACGTGCCTTCGCCCCTATAGATGACGCCAACACCGTAGCTCACTACCACCCAGGCCAGAAAAGGCCCCCCTATTCTGAGGCTTTCAAGGGGGATATTGATCTGATCCCAGTCGCGTTCGGTCAAATGATAGTAAGTGAACACGTTGAATGGGGACAGCCAATCCACAATGGATTCGAACGTAGGCGTATAAAGCATGTGGAAGGCCATCAGCCAGAGACTGGCAACACGCACGAAGTATGCGAGCAGCAGCAGCACCGGAACCGCCCAAAGACTGCCGCTGTCACGCAGTTCCCACAGAGTTTGTCCCGGCGAACGCAGTACGCCGATCACCGCCGCCATTGCCGGCCTCCGGTCGGGATCGAACCATCCCACGTCCAGAACCTTGAGCCGTCCTACAATCCGGCCGGTCAATAGGATTATGCCGGAGAGCAGTAGCCCCAGAGCAAGCAAGAGCAGACCGAAGTTTCTCTGAAGCCAATGGAACCGGAACTCTCTAAAGGCATCGGAATACCCCTCGCGGTCAAAGGCGAGTCGATATTCGGCCATCGCCTCGTCATAGTTCCCCTGGCGCAGGAAAGCCTTGGCGATTCCACCGTGGGCGAGCTCGTACTGGCTGTGGATGCTGAGCACTTCCCGCCAAACCTGCGCCGCCCCTTCGTAATCGCCCTCGAAATGTAGTTGACCGGCCCTGTGGACCTGCCGGGCGAAGTTAGTGGGCCGGAGGCGGTAGATGATACTTCGGGTGCCGTCTAGCACGTACAGCCGGCCATCTGGGTCTGTCGCGACACTAACGGGCCGGTCGAACTTAGCCTCACCAGATCCGTGTCCGCCAAATACCATGAGTAATCGCCCCGATTGGTCGTACTGGTAAATCTGGCCGGTGGAGGCATCGAGGGCTGATACTACGCCGTATCGATCAACCCAAAGGCTTTCAAATCTGGGAGGATCGATCAGCGGATCGTCGAACGAGAAGTCTGTGAACGTATTCACCCCTACCGCATTCAGCTTTTGAATTTGCTCCCCCGACTCTCCGCGAATCGCCGTATACAGGAACCCGTCGGATGCCAAGAACAGGTCCACGTGGGGCGATGGTTCCGGAAGAGTGATGTATTGCTTCTGCTCCTCGGTGGCGAATAGAGAGATGAAGATCCTGCGCAAATCAAACCCTATTCGGGTAGGGCCAAAGAAACCACGGAAGTTTCCGGCGGTGTCTATCAGAATGATGCCCGATGTTGCGGCCTCTTCCAACACGTATAGATAACCGCGACGGTCAACTACTACCTTTATGGGTTGGAACTCGGTATCCAGGAGTGCGGTCTCCGGCTTGTGGAACTCCCGGATGACATGCCCATCTTGGTCCGTATGAAGAATGCGCGAGTTGCCGGTATCGGCGATGAACAGATCACCGTTGGGTGCGACGAACAGACCTTGAGGCCTGCTAAGATCCAAGTCTTCGCCAAAGACTCGGACCAACTTCGCCTCGCGGTCAAACTTGAGAACGCGGTTGAAGCTCGTCTCCACGACGTAGAGGTTTCCTTCGTCGTCGACAAAAAGATCGCCTCGGAACCTAGCCGCAGTCTTGTCAACTGCCGGGCCAAATATCTCCCTATCCACCACATAGGGCTGAGGTACGCGCAGGCGGACTCCCTGTTCATCGACGGTGTAAGAGTAATAGGGAACGGCTTCGTTGGCGCCGGCTGGTCCGAATCGACCGGCAAGGGCCAAGGCTATCAGCACCAACAACAACCGCCAGACCAGACCCGATCTGATCATCCCATCTGGCCTTTATCTCTTCCCTGCCGGCCTACGATCCTGCCCATACAAGAAAGCTCATTTCGGAGACTGATGCGTAATATCGTCTCGATACTTGACGTCCAACTCCATCTTCTCTATTCGAATATCGTCCACGGCCGGCTCCGTCAGCATCGGGGGCGGTGTCGATCCGGCGCATGTCGCGAGGTCGAAGCAGACCTGATCGACCGGCTCGTTGGCGACACGAACCGCTACCAGATTCACCCCCTTAGCCATCTGGCTGGGATGAACAGGAAACACTTGCCATCCCTCCTCTACCTCGACCGGGCCCAGCGCCACGTTGTTCAGTCGAACTTCGATTCTGGGTAGCAACTCCTTGGAGACCGGGATCGTGCTGTAGTCCGATTCACCGTACGTGGACCTTCTGACGATGCCAGGTTGGATTAGCTGATCTCTGTGAAGCTCCGACGAATTCGGATCGGAAAGCAGAATGCGAAGCGCAACGGACTGCACGTTCTCGGCCTCGGCGTCCAAGTCGTCACCTACGTATAGGTGAAGCAGCGTCAGCCCCCGGCCGTGCTGGCCCAGACGAGCCGGCAGGTCCGACTCCATATTCGCCAGGTGGTAAAACAATCGCTGGGTATGACCCTCTTCAGGAAACCCAATCATGAACGGTATCCCGCCGGCTCGTCTCTGGACCACGAATGTCTTGTCACGGTGACGTAGCGAGTCCGCACCTCCGATCTGGCGAAACACCTCGGCATTACGCCGCCACTTCAGGAGACTCTGGCTTGATTCGTGGCCCGCTGTCCAGAAGCCCACTCGCTTCAATGCCTCGGGCGTCGAACACTCAAAGTTCATCAGGTGGATTCCATCGGCGCCCTGCCGTTGCCAATTGGAGGCAACTCCGCGCAAAACCTCGATCGGCGCGGTCTTGTATCCGTCGGATGAATGATGGTCGTCGTAACTGGGATATAGCTTGATATGACTGCCGGCGGTGAGCCGGCGAAAGGCCGCGATATCCACCTCCAGCGAACGGTCCCCCAGGACCAATATGTCGATTAAGCGTTCGTCAATCCAGGTCTCGACATCCATTCCGTCAAAATGGCAGCCTTGGACTGTCTCGGGAACTCTGGCCGCCACGATCAGCGGACGGCTCCGCTTCCGCGCTACCTCTTGAAGAGATCGTCTGAGCAGCCGCATGCACCGGGTCAGGCGGTCTCGCAACACCCACTGTTGGCCGACCGGCAGATGAGGGCACCCCCTCGACCAATCGAGCAGGATGCCATCGATGTCGTACCGTTCGGCCAGCTCGCATACGACTTTCTTCCTGTGTTTGTGCACCTCGGGCACCGCAAAGTTCCACATGCAACCCGTCCTTTGCCAAGGAACCGTGTAGATCGGATCGCCGGCCGGGTCCGGATTGAAGTTTATGAGCCAGTCAGGATGTGTCTCTTGCAATCGAGGAGGGCCGTCCAGGACGTTGAGGTCCGGCGGCTGGTTCATTCGATGCGAGACGAAAACTTCGAAACCTCGCCGCCGGGATTCCCGTATGACGGATTCCACCGGATCATTGCCGGCCGCGAGGAATTCACGCACGCTCGGGAAGGGTTCCACGAACTCGCTTGGGTGACATCCCCAGTCGCCATATACGTCCCACCAAACGCTGTCTATCTGGTGGTCCGGCCAGTCCGCAAACTCCATTACCGCCTCGGTCGTGGCCTCAAGCGGGGCGGCCCCATAACGGTACAGGGCGGCATCGTAATGATTTATCAACCGCCGCTCGCGGTTCACCGCATCTATGTGCTCGCTCGAAAGCTGCGTACTCTGCATTGTGTCCTACTCTCCTCACCTGCCGACTCGATTCTTTCATGCCGGCAAGGGCGACCACAGGTTATGTTATGCTGAACTTCGGAGCTAGGACCGTTGAACGGCTGGTCCCTCGCCGCGGTATCCCAGCGCCAACTGATTGCCGATGCAAAGATTGGGGGATACTGCAACGACGAATGAGCATGTACGTATTGCATTGAATTGGCCACGATACTTGCCATTGCTGACGATAATCAGCCTGATTATCGCGGCATGTACATCCGGCGAGCGACCGGCCGGCGAAACGATCCAACTGGCAACTACCGCCGCCGACACGTTCGCCATCGCACCCACGCGGCTCCCTCCAACTACCGAGACCTCAGAAGCGCCGGCAACTCGATCTTCAACGAAGGAGTACTCTCGACCCGGCGCTGACGATATCAAGACAATGTTGCGACGTGACGCGATTAAAGCAATACTGGAGCCGGAGTTCCTCACCGTCAGCGAGGCCGAGGGGATTTATCAAGACCAAGAGGTAGTCATAGGCGTTGAATTGGCCGGCGAGGCTCGCGCCTACTCGGTCGGGTTTCTCAGCGGACACGAGATCGTAAATGACGAGGTGGCCGGCCGCAAGATCGCCGTCACTTGGTGACCGCTCTGCTACACAGGCATCGTGTATGCCAGAGAGATCGACGGCAAAGTCTACACCTTCGGAGTGACCGGCAAGCTGCTCCGCAACAACCTGGTCATGTTCGACCATCAGACCAACAGCGAATGGAGCCAACTGCTAGGCGAAGCTCTGACTGGTCCGCTGACGGGAACACGGCTGCGGCATATGGCAACGAGCCTTATGACCTGGCAAGAATGGCGCGAACAGTACCCCAATACTCTGGCCCTGAAGAAGCCGGCGCGCAGAGTGCTCGATCCCTACGTGGTCTACTACAATTCGGATCGTGCCGGCGTGTTCGGCGAGACAGTAAAAGACGACCGGCTTCCCACAAAGGCGCTAGTAATCGGCATGATCATCGACCGAACACCAATCGCCTATTCATACGAATCCTTGCTGCAAGAGAAGACCATAAATGACAGAGTCAATGACAAGCAACTGTTGGTAGTTATCAACATGGATTCGTACAGCGTCGCGGTATTTGATCGGACGGTGGACGACCAGACCCTGACCTTCGCACCAGTCGGCGGTGGCGGCTACGAGATCAAAGATAAGGAGACCGGCACTCTATGGAATGCGGTGACCGGCCGAGCCATCGAGGGACCATTACTCAATAAATCCCTCGATAAGCTGCCGTTCACCCCGGCGTTCTGGTTCGGGTGGAAGGACAACTACCCCGACACGCTCGTCTATGGTGAGCGACGCTGACGGCAGACGAGGATCTGACGCTGCATGGTCTGACCTAGCCCAAACGGAAGGGACTGCCTACACGCTTATCGCGATCGCGAGCTGTCTGGAATACCAGCGCCGTCCTCAGCCCAGTCCGGCCGCGGGAACCGTTCCCTCTCCGGCGTCAGCGGATAGCCGTAAGGCGTATCCACGAACTTGGCATCTTTGTTGGTGTGTGGCCAATTCTGGCCGCCCATCGCGTAGTAGCTGTCAGACAGACCGCTCAACCAAAACATCATCTCGGAACCAAAAACAGTGTCACGCGTTTGCCGCCTGAGCGGGTGGGACGGGCCGTTGCCATACTTTGCGGTTGCGAAATCGAACTCTGGCTCGACGATCCAATCTCGCTTTGGCGGCACCGTACGGTAATAATTGTACTTCATCAAATTCCGCGCTTTTCCACCGATCGTGCTGGCAGATTTGCGATGCCATACCGAATAATTGGTGATGAAAATGCTGCCGGCCGGCGCCGCCGTTGAGTAGACGTTCCGGAGATTTTCGTAGTGTCCCATGAAGGCAGATATCGAGTAGAGAAAATGTGAGGACGGCAGCAGCTCGGTTGGCCCCATCGCGCGGGTAACATCCTGCGGATAGTAGAAGACTTGCAAATAGTTAAGCAGAGGACTACGTTCGTGATAGCCGTCCGTGTGCCATTTCATGGATGGCGACGGCTCAGTGTGCCGGTGATTGCTCATCAGTATCGGCAGGCCGAAATCCTTGCCCAAGAGTGAACGAATCGCGCCGGCCGCCTCTGGATTGAGGATGACGTTCTCGACAAACCAGGGTTCGTCGGTCAGCAGCTCGCTCGGCTCTCTTATCGGATGCTCGTCAAGGTACTCGTATACACGTCGATTGATCTCGTCCGGCACAACCCTCTCAAGCCTCAAGATACCCGCTTTGCAGAACTCCAGTACCTGGCTATCCGTCAGAGTCGGTTCGCAATTGTGCGTCTTCATCTGTGTCCATTCACCTCGCCTCAGGTCGTCTACGCAGTCGTCAACCTGATCGTGTTTACAAACATGCGATTCGTCGCGGTTCCCACAAATCCGTTTGAGAGACCGTTTCGCTTGAACGCACCGTCCAAACTGTCCACAGTTTACCATAACCCATATTGCAAGCCGTGATCGGTTTGTCAAGGCAACGACGGGTGTTCGACTCGTGGCAAGGGCTCGTTGACAGCCGGCCCGTCTTATCTCTATCATCTGTGCTAGATTAGGCTAAGTGAGGTAGTTGATGACAGCAAAAGTCCTGACCGGCGCGATCTTGGGATTGGAAGGCGAGATCATTGAGGTAGAAGCCGACGTTGGCGCTGGATTGCCGGCTTTCCACGTAGTAGGGCTGCCGGATGCGGCTGTGCAGGAAGCCCGCGAACGAGTCCGATCGGCGATTCGAAACTCCGGTTGCGAGTTTCCTCTACGACGTCTCACAGTGAATCTCGCGCCGGCAGACCTGCGCAAAGAGGGCCCTGGCTATGACCTGCCGATTGCGGTCGCAATTCTAGGTGCCTCCGGCCAAATCCCGCCGCCGGATTCGGATTCGTTCTTCCTGGGCGAGCTATCTTTGGACGGGAACGTCCGGCATACGCAGGGCGTTTTTCCGCTGCTGAGCGTGGCGCGCGAGCACGAGCTAAGCACGGCCTACGTGCCGGCTGAAGACACCCGAGAGGCCGGGCTGGTAGAAGGCGTCACGGTCTATCCGGTGGAGTCATTGGCCGAACTGGTCCAGCATTTGCGGGGGACCGAGCAGCTGACCCCTGTCTCGCCGACTAGCTTGGACGAAGAAGGTGATGAATCTGACGGTATAGTGGATTGGTCGGACATCGCCGGTCAACAGCACGCGAAGCGAGCGGTGGAGGTCGCAGCGGCGGGTTCACATAACGTGTTGATGGTCGGACCTCCAGGCGCCGGCAAAACACTGTTGGCGCGAGCAGTTCCGACGATAATGCCCCGTATGTCGGTCGACGAGGCTTTAGACGTCACAAAGATCTATAGTGTCGCCGGCATTTTGCCAACCGAGCAACCGATGATGCTCGAGCGGCCGTTTCGCGCTCCACACCACACGACTTCCCACGCCGGATTGATCGGTGGCGGCAAATACCCGCGTCCCGGCGAGATCACGTTGGCCCACCGCGGAGTGCTTTTCCTCGACGAACTGCCGGAGTTCGGCACCCATCTGCTGGAGACGTTGAGGCAGCCGCTGGAGGACGGGTTGCTCACCATTTCCAGGGCGAACGGCTCGCTGACTTTTCCCGCCAAAGTCATGCTGGTGGGTGCGATGAATCCTTGTCCATGCGGATTCTACGGAGACAACCTTCAATCTTGTAGCTGTTCATCAAGCTCGATAGTCAGGTACAGAAATCGTCTATCCGGCCCCCTACTGGACAGGATCGACATCCACGTCGAAGTGCCGCGGGTTGAATACGATAAGCTCTCCGGAAGTCAGAAGGCTGAGCCTTCGAAGTCGATCCGCCGGCGGATCGAAGCGGCGCGCGAGCGACAGCGCGATCGCTTCGCCGGGTCGCCTAAGATCAAGAACAACGCCGAAATGGGGCCGGCAGATGTCAAGGAGCATTGCGCGCTGGACTCCGCCTCGGAGGGGCTGATGAAGTCGGCGATGCAACAGCTGAAACTTTCAGCGCGAGGTTTTCATAGAGTTCTGAAGCTGGCGCGCACGATCGCCGACCTGTCTGCCTCCGAACGCATCGAGGTCGCCCATCTGGCCGAGGCGCTGCAATACCGGCCGAAGCTGACAGTTTAACAATTCGCGCAAGGATAGATGACTACAACCGCGCCAGGAATCGTCCACACGTATCTAGCCAACGACTGATTCCCTCATCAATGGCGCAGTCTCGACTACAAGGCACAATCCAACCGCTCGCAGCGCCCGTTCAACCGTGCTCATATGTGAATGATGATCGGGATTGCAGAGCTTACGCACCGCGGATTCAGTGATACTCAACTTCCTACCGAGCGCTACCTTGGTAATTCCTTGCTCACGCATGGTCCTATTCAAGGCAACCTTGGCGGCAACAACCGGCCGGAGGGGAATGGGCACCTGACCTTTCGCGATGGGACCGGGAAGTGGAATATCCTCACCCTCTGAGTAATACGCGCCCAGCGCCGCGACAAGTGCATCCTCAGCATTTCTTACGGCTTCGTTCCAAGACCATCCCCCGGTTGTAGCTCCACAAACATCGGGAAAGGTGACGACATATGCTTCCCTTCCCGTCGCTCTCTCCTCTTCCTCATCGCGGACGATTTGGCATGGGTACATATATCTAGTCAAAATTCCCTCCAGTTGATGTCTAAGTCCCTGAGCATTGAGGCTAGGACTCCAGCGCTAATCCCGCCCTACTGACCCAAAGTCCGCCGGCTGCCGATTCTTATGGTTTGGTGGCTCCCCTCTCCGTGCCTGGAGTCGAGCCGAAACTCTTGCTTGGTCTTTCTGGCGTATCTCCTAGCTCGTCTTATGAGTTACTTTCCGTTCATTGCGCCATTTATCGTACCTTTCGGGACGACAAATAAAAGCGACGTGGGGGAATCTATCGGTTCTTGGAAGTATTCCACAATCGACCGGCCGTTGGCGGACCACCCCATGCGTCAATACAGAGGACGCGCCGGCCGCCGGCCGCCGGCCCGGCGCGAATAGACAACGCGGCTTAAATGGCTATCTCAGAAAACGACTGAAGGCCCGTCGCTACCTGAGGCCCATCTCGACCAACCTGGACACCATTGGACCAATTCGCGGTGTCCTGATATCCAGGAAGGAATCGTCATACACATGGGCCGTCTGGGTGTGCTGCGCCTGCCTGATATAGTCGAGGTTGAACTGATGGATGGCTTCGAAATATGCCATCTGCTCAGGGCGAGTTGGATTTTCGGCAAAATTGATCGTAAAGGACCGCCGGCCGGCACGCCCGCCGAACGAGGAGTGCCATATGTTCTGGTCCATCACCAAGGCATCGCCGGGACGTGTCTCTATCGGAAAGGCCGGCACATCCTGTGGCAGTGCGCCAAACGGGTCAACCGCCGTGTCATTCTTTTGCGCTCGCAACAGCTTGACCGCATCGTACAAAGGAGATCTGTGCGAGCCGGGGATCACCCTCAGACAGCCGTTGTCCTTATCCAGTGAGTCCAGGTAGAACGAGATCTTGATTCGCGCTAGCTCCATTTGCGATCCATCCACATGAAGATCCGGCCACCACGCATCGGGATGCCAACCGGTGTCTCCGACGTAGAGATTCGCATCGGAACCCATCCAGACGCAGTCGCCTCCGAGGAGCTGTTGGATAGGCTCGCAAATCCGCTGTTCGAGGTACTCAGTCAATAGAGGGCGCTTTTCTACAAATCCCTGTACGGTATGACGCTTTGCCCCATCGAACGACTCTCCCTGCCGATCACTGGCTAGGACCTCTTCGAATTCGCTATCAAGGCCACCGAGTTCGTCCTGGGAGAAGAACTGCCGTAGAACGACGAAACCAAAGACCTTGAAGTGGTTTACCTGTGCATCGTTAAGGCGCATTGTTCATCTCTCTATATTACTAGTGCCACACCCACGGTATTTCCTGCTAGAAATTCTACCGAAGAGGGCGACAATACGTGGGTTATCCTCAACTGGGCTTTTTCGATTCCCTACGAGTGCGTTCGGACACTCCGCTTGAAGCTCGTCGAACAAGTCGAAATAGGCTTGGGCGAGGAAAACAGCGGCGCCGTCAATATCGAATTGGGCCTAAATTAGAAGATCAGGACACAAACTCAAGTTTAGAACAACATACCAGCAGCGTTTCGGAAGGTAATCATGCGCTCAGCTTGACAGCGCGGTCTAGGTCGCTCGCACTTCACCGCCTAAGCATACTACTCGCTGCTTATCCGGGTGTCCCAAAATGGCCCGCGCTATCTCTTCCGGTGCTGCCGGGATAGGTTCTCTCTTGTTGTACTTGGCCGGGCGTGCTTGGTTCTGTTTATCGCCCATCGCGTTCCAACAGTTGCTGTAACGCACCTTCTACTTTGTCGAATCGGCCCTCTAGGGCATCGAATCGGCCCTCCAAGACGTCGAATCGGCCCTCCAGGACGTCGAATCGCTTATTAAGTTCGTTCTTTAATTCCTCACGTGTTCCCTTGATCTCGTCGAGCAATTCATCATGTATGCTATCTGCCTTGCTCTCAATGCGAGCAAGTTTCTCATTGATGTACTTTGTTGTGCCCTCGAACTCGCGTCTTGTGACGAATTCTCCCTCTGCTACAGCCACATCTATCCTCCTATTGGCACTCTCTCATTTCCTTCCAGCGTCATTCTATACCAATCCCCCTTTCAAGGAAGAGCGGTACAATTCAGAGTCACAGAGGTAGAACAGGGAATGTGCGCACGATACACGCTAACCGTGGACTTGACTCAGCTACAGCAACGGTTCTCCTTCGTGGCTGAAGAACTGCCCTATATCCCGCGCTACAACGTCGCGCCAACACAACAGGTCCTCGTCCTGATCAATGAGGGCGGAGTCCAGCCGGCGTTTCTGCGCTGGGGACTGATTCCTCCTTGGGCGAAGGACCCTAAGATCGGCAACCGGATGATCAATGCCCGTGCCGAAACGGTGGCCGAGAAGCCCAGCTTTCGGCGGGCGTTGGCGCGCCGGCGCTGCCTAGTACTGTCCGATGGCTTTTTCGAATGGCGGAAACACGGCGGCAAGAAGACTCCGGTTCGGGTCGTCCTGAAATCAGGAGAACCGTTCGCCTTCGCCGGACTCTGGGAGACTTGGCGGCCCCGCGGTGGCGAGGCCATTCGATCTTGCACGATCATCACGACCGAGCCGAACTCTTTCATGGAGCCGATCCACAATCGAATGCCGGTCATACTGTCCCGAGATGCGGAGTCGGCCTGGCTGGACCGGGGCATAGAAGATGCCGATCTGCTGGCCGGCCTGCTTGCGCCATACCCGTCGGAGGAGATGGCAGCCTACCAGGTATCCACACTGGTCAACTCTCCGAGGAACGACCTGCCGGACTGCATCGCCCCACTTGATCAATAGGCCGGAGCACAAGGGCCACATGCGATACCCGTTGACCCACGCCGGTGCCCTGGAATCCCCCGGCGAGTAAGTGCCGAGAACGGCAGCTTTGTCGGAAAACACCCGAGGCGGGCGAGCCAAAGGAAACCCCAATCGCAAGAGAGAACAGCGTTATTGCGCGTTGGCGATCTGAGATATTGCTACATGTCAACGGCACCTGGGACCGGCGGTAGCGGGGAAGGCGCTACATTCCGACGGGTGTCAGGGATTCACTCCGGCGCGGGGGCCGAAGGTCAGCGGGGACTGCATCGTTCCTGAGGATTCACCGCTATTGTTAGCTTCCTGCATTGCGATAGATGGCTAGAAGACGATGGACAAACTCATGCACCAGAGGAGAATTCTCTTCCATCTGAAAATCTTCCATCCAGCCGTGAGAGAAATTGGAGTGAAATGACTCTGCGATGGCGAATCCCGATCTCAATCCGGGGTCATTGTGCCGCTCGGCAAGCGCGCGAACTCTGCGCTTCATCTCGCGCTGCGTGAGCGGGGCTTTGCCGTCCATCGTTGCCAGTACGGCCTGAGTGGCCGCGCCCCATAGCTTCTCTGAGGCTTGGAAGCTATCTCCTCGTGAATACTCTCCCTCTGAATGCCTCAGCAAGACAAGTGCCTGATCGGCATGTTCCTTTGCGGTCATTTCCTCAATATTCAGCATAACTCTTGCCGTCACCACACATTTTGCGTGCTATCGTTTTCTTTCTTCAATACTCTACACCAAACGAAGCTTTGATTGTTGATGGATGAATATTGACGGTTCAGCAATATCATCAGACCTTTTGCAATCACATTGTCCCTGGACGCGGAGTCGGCCTGGCTGGACCGGGGCATAGAAGATGCCGATCTGCTGGCCGGCCTGCTTGCGCCATACCCGTCGGAGGAGATGGCAGCCTACCAGGTATCCACACTGGTCAACTCACCGAGGAACGACCTGCCGGCTTGCATCGCCCCGCTTGATAACTAGGACGGAACGTAGCGGCCACACGCCGCCTCTGTGCAATGGCGTGGGCGGTGCGATGCGTCCACAATCAGTCCGTTATCGGACGAATGCGCCAGGGTCCACGACTCCGGCCAACGCGGCCGGGATAGCTATGATCGCTACCAGTCCGACGAGAAAGAGCGCCACGAAGAATACTGCCCGGGCGATTCGTAGAATCATGTCCACGACTCTGAACCAGCCAGTCGATTCGCCCGAGTTTGGTTTGAGCGGTGATTCAGTCCTCGCCAGATTGGGCGTACCCACCGTGCGATTTGCCTGTAGCCTGGCTCTTCCTCTCGATATGGGAACTCGGACGCGTTGGAACACGGCCTTCAGTCGAATCCACCAGCGTTTTGCCTCATCGACTTCGTCGGTTGAGGGAGAATGTTCGCCGTAGCGAGTCTGATGAAAGCGGTCAATGAGTAGCGACAACTCAGGTTCGGCGATCGCCAGATCGCTTCGGAGGTGAGACGCGTACTCGCCGGCGGTCATATTAGGCGGGCGATGCCGGCCCAGCCTTTCGGCCCGGCGAAATAGGCTCAGGACCATATATTCGAGCCATCCGCGCTCGTCCAAACTACGAAGCCGGAAGGCCGGCATCCGGACGTTAAACGCGGACCGGCGAGTCGACGCTGTGGCGACGCTAGACTGAGCAACTTGGCTGCCGACGTAAATCAGGTCACGTACTACGCTGATGACCGCCAACACCACTAGCCACGAGAGCCTGGCTAGATAATCGAGCACCCTCAAGACAGACAGCGTAGCTCGACGTCTCCAAAAAAAGCGAGCCAAAGTGTAGATAAGAATTGTCGTTACTATCAGTAGTCCGATTGTCAGAATCGGCTCTGTCAGGGTCAACTCAGATGGCGGGCTTGTCGCGCTAGACGCGGGTGGCGGGTCTTGCGCCGGCGTCTGTGGTTTAACCGGCGGCATCGGGTTAGCCAACCTCATGTCCGGCGACGGCAATACTACCCCTGAATCTCGATTGGGCTCCGAGGGAGGCGAGGGAAGACTGATTGACACACTATTCAGCGTCCCAGCTAATCGTGCGAACACTCCAGGAATAATGCCGGCGTAGCCGGTTGGAAGTAACATCGCCACTACCGCGCCGACGGCCACAAATGTTAACGCGCTGCTCATCCAACGTCTCGCCAGTGCGTTGGGTAGTCCTATGGGTTCAATCTCCCATATCGCGCGGCTTCGGACCAGGTGAGAGAGTGCCAAAAGACCAAACCCTGCCACCAAGAACAGACCAACTTCCGGCACCGGGAGATGAAGTTCTCTGCTCGACGAGCCTAATATGGCGATGACCCCCGCCAATAGAGCTGCACCGGCAATCCACCGATCATGCAGCCGGCGAAAACACGTCCGCCTATGGGAAGATGCCGCCGGATGCTCGTACCGGAATCCTCGGCTATCGGGGTGTTCTTCCGGATGAACTTCCAAACCACGCAGTTCGGTGCTTGTGGAGACTGACCACCACCAGGTTGTGATGAGGAGAATCGAGTTCAGGAGGAGGGAAAGGCTGAAGATGCCGGCCGTATCGACACTTCCGTCGATAAAGAGTTGATGAACAAACCAGTGCAGTCCGACGGGAATCGTCAGGCCGGCGAGCCAGACCTGCCAAGCCGGGGCTGAACCGCGTCGTCGGCCGGCGTAGTAGAAGCTGGCCGGCGCGCGCCGTTCACCGTAGTAGAAGCCGGCTATGAAGGTCAACACGACGAACAGCACCAGTGGCGGTGAGTACGGCAGCGATGCGTCGCCTGTTAGCTGCCTAAGGTAGGTGACCCCCGCGATCCAGCTAATGATCGTGAGGCCGGAAAGACCCAGCTTAGCCGCGTGCATCGCGCTCGGGTGACGCGCCGTGTTCGTCGAGTTCATCGCAATCGAAGGCCGTCCGTGCTCATCCCACGCCCTAAGTTGAACGCACTTGCAACCATCATAATTCGTGAAGCCGTCTATCAGCGCCGATTTTTTAGGGACTATCCCTACATAACTTGGTAGCACAGCCCCGCCAAGTCATCGCTGCCGGCGGAAGTAAACCCAGACTCCCTTCTCACCGGGTTCGGCGTCTACGAGGTCCCATCCTTGGATCTGAAGCTGCTGGAGAAGATGCGCATTCTCGTCGTTCCGGCCTTTGACGAAGAGCACCCTTCGATCTTCGTAGACTGGTGCGGCGGTGGGTTGGCCCTGGTTGATTCGAATGCTCAACGGCGTCACGCGCTCCAGCCGGGAGATACGCTGATCGAGCCTTCCTATCAACTGACCGTAGCCAAGATAGGCCGCGGCGCCCCAGGCGATCGTCAGCAAGATGAGCCAAATGAAGACGATCGTGCGGAACGTTAGCCTGATCCGTACCATCGCTCTGCTCCAGGCTCACGGTGGAAGGAATCGACGCTGCCCGAGGAACCCTCGTTCAGTTGGACTCGACTGCTTCGCCGCTTGCGACCGCTTCGGCCCCGGCCGAATCCCCCACAATGCTTCGGAATTGGGTCTTATATAGCCTCGAATAGAGACCGCCCTGCTCGACAAGCTCCGCGTGGCTGCCCTGCTCTACCAATCTGCCTCGGTCTAACACCAAGATCACGTCGGCAGCCAGGATAGTGCTGAGACGATGAGCTATTACGACGCTGGTCCGGCCCTCCATTACCCGTTTCAACGCTTCTTGGATCAGAGCCTCCGACTCCGAGTCCAGGTGCGACGTTGCCTCGTCGAGGACAAGTATGCGCGGATCTTTCAGAATCACCCGGGCGATCGCGACCCGCTGCTTTTCGCCGCCCGAAAGTCGATATCCACGCTCTCCGACAACGGTGTCGTAGCGTTCCGGCAAAGTCTGGATGAAGTCATGAATGTTCGCCGCCCTGCACGCGGCATCGAGTTCCTGCTCGCTCGCGTCAGACTTGGCGTAAAGCAGGTTGGACCTGATTGTGTCGTGGAAGAGGTACGTCTCCTGTGTGACCATGCCAATGGCGTCGGAAAGCGATTTCAGCGCTAGATCACGAAGGTCGTGGTCATCGATCAGAACCCGCCCTCGCGTCGGGTCGTAGAGGCGGGGCAGCAGATATGTCGTTGTGGTCTTGCCGGCGCCGCTGGGCCCGACTACCGCGGCCAACTGCCCCGGCTGGACCTCAAAGCTCACTTCCTTCAACGCCCAGCGCGGACGATCCGGCTCTTCCGCTTGCTCCTTCTCCGCGCGCTTCGGTCTTCGTGGCGTCCCAACCTCGCCCTCGGCCAGGCTGACGTAGCGGCCCCTGCCGCCCCAGCTGAAGCGCTCCACGTCGCGCAATCCAAACGCGCCCGCTCCGTTCGCGCCCTCCTTCTCCCTATAGCTGAACCACACGTCGTCGAAACGCACCCGGCCTCGGAGTTCCGCCGGTTTTTTCGCATCCGGCCGCTCGTAGATGTCGACCGGCAGATCCAAGACCTCGAACACCCTCTCGAAGCTGACGAGAGAGGTCGCAAAATCGACTCGCGTATTCGTCAGCGACGAAAGTGGCCCATAAAGCTGGGTCAGGTAAGCGCCAAACGCGACGATGGTGCCGATCGTAAACTCTCCGCTGAGCACCATGTGTCCGCCCAACCAGAAGATCACGGCGGTCCCAATTGCGCTCACGAGGCTCAAGGCCATGAAAAACCACGTGCCGACCAGCGATTGCCTCACCCCGATGTCGCGCACCTTGTCCGCCCGCTCGGCGAAACGCCTATCCTCGGTCGCCGTCCGGCCGAACAGCTTTACCAGCAGTGCCCCGCTCACGTTCAACGTCTCGTTCATCAGGGAGTTCATCTGGGCATTGAGATTCATCTGCTCCCTCACCAGCCGGCGGAGAAGATTGCCGACGTGCC
Source organism: Chloroflexota bacterium (assembly GCA_965220775.1). Lineage (GTDB taxonomy): Bacteria > Chloroflexota > UBA6077 > FW602-bin22 > JBCLEL01. The sequence goes on along the minus strand of OZ244845.1, from coordinate 710,470 downwards.
GGGCCGGGTAGATGAACAGCGGCACAATGGCGATGCTTACAAGAGTCAGCCGCCACTCCAACGACAGCATTATCGTAAGCACCGCCACCAGCGCGACCACGTTCGATACCAGGCTGACGATCGTGCCGGTGACCGCCCGTTGGGCGCCGACGACGTCGTTGTTAAGGCGCGACATGATCTCGCCGGTCTTCGAGTTTGTGAAGAAGCGCAGAGACATCGACTGCAGGTGCGAGAAGAGCTCGGTACGCAGATTGAAGATGATCCCCTCGCCGACGGTGGTGCTAAGATAGCGTTGGAGGACGCCAAGCAATCCGTTGGCCAATGGCACTCCGATCATGCCGAGGGCGAGCAGATTCAGCCGGCCGGCGTCATTGTTGGCCAACGCGTTGTCGATCAAGTCGCGGTAGAGCAGGGGCGGAATCAAGGACAGCAAAGTGATGACCAGAATCGTGGCCAAGACGGCGGCGATGCGCCAGAGGTGCGGCCGGCCGTACTCGGCGACACGCCGAACTAAGGCCCAACTCACCTCTGGTTGGTCTTGTTTTTCGTCGTGGCGAATGTAAGACCACCAGCCACGACCGTGCATTTGCATTTCACAGTTCCTGGAAAGTTGGAGGTTAACCAGCCGGCCGTTGTTATGGGCGCGGCAATAAACGCGAGTCATGCTGAATCATACGCTATTCAGCGAGTAATCAGGCGGAAACTCGCCGAGCGGCTGAATCATCGGCTCAAACCTGCTGGTGCGTTTCGGTTTTATACGGCTCGAGTTTTCAGCACGAACGGAGGACAGGTCAATGACCCAACGACAGATAGTGATCGACTATTCGGTCCCGGTCCGGATGCGGGACGGCGTAACACTGTGGGCCGACGTCTATCGGCCGGCCGAGCCGGGGCGCTATCCTGCCCTTCTAGCGCGCACGCCCTATAATCGCCAGAATCCGACTGTCGCGGTCGGCCAGTTGGACATAAGTCGAGCAGCGAAAGCAGGCTATGCGGTCGTCATCCAGGACGTGCGCGGTAGGTGGGACTCGGAGGGCGAATTCTATACGTTCGCCAACGAGATCAACGATGGCTATGACACCGTGGAATGGGTAGCCGCACAGGCGTGGTGCAGTGGACGGGTGGGCATGTTCGGAGCATCTTACGTAGGCGCAACACAGTGGCTTGCGGCAATCGCCAGGCCGCCTCACCTCTCGGTCATCATGCCCACGGTTACCGGCTCGAACTATCACGAAAACTGGACCTACCAGGGCGGCGCATTCAATCTTGGTTTCAACCTGAGTTGGACCTTGAACCAACTCCAGACGGAAGCCCTTGCCCGAAATCGGAGTAGACTGCCCTACTTCGGATCATTGTGGGAGGCAAACTTCAACGCGATAGACGGCCTTGACGAACAGCTCGCTCATCTTCCGCTCCACGAGGTGCCGGGCCTCACCCGGCCGAACCTGATCCAATATTACTTCGACTGGTTGAAGCATCCGAACGACGACGAGTACTGGCACCAGTGGTGCATCGAGGATCACTACTCGAACATCGAAGCGCCGTCCTTCAACATCGGCGGCTGGTATGACATCTTCCTGGGCGGAACACTGCGCAACTACACCGAATCGCGCCGGCTCGGTGGCAGCGAGAGGGTTCGAAGCGGCACCAGGCTCATAGTTGGCCCATGGGTGCACGGCTCCTCCATGGGCAACAGTACGGGCGAGTACCACTTCGGAATTCGCTCCGAATGGCCCAACGTCGACGTAGACGGACTCAGATTGCGGTGGCTCGACCACTGGCTAAAAGATGAGCCGAATAGTTCGGACGAAGAGCCGCCAGTCAAGATATTCGTGATGGGGCTGAACCGCTGGCGTGACGAGGATCGATGGCCGCCGGCTGGTATCACCTATGTGCCGTACTACCTGCACCAGGAAGGACGGTTATCGCCGGAAAAACCCGGCGGGGATGAGCCGTTCGACGCCTATCTGTACGACCCGCGGGATCCAGTGCCGACGAGAGGAGGCGGACTGTGCTGCTATCCGACAGGCTTGCCGCCCGGCACGTTCGACCAGCGCGAGGTCGAAGCTCGGCCGGATGTGTTGGTTTACAGCACTCCGCCTCTGGACCGCGACATCGAAGTCACCGGCCCGGTAGTAGTCAACCTGTGGGCAGCTTCAAGCGCTCCGGACACCGATTTTACCGCCAAGCTGGTCGACGTCGAGCCGGACGGGTTTGCCCGTAACCTGACCGATGGAATTATTCGCGCCCGCTATCGGAACTCGCGGAGCGATCCCGAACTGATCGAGCCGGGACGTGTGTACGAATACACTATCGATCTCTGGGCTACCAGCAACCTGTTCAAGGCAGGCCATCGCATCCGCGTGGAGATATCCAGCAGCAATTTCCCGCGCTTCGACCGCAACCCTAATACCGGCGCACAGCCAGGCTCCGACGCGCGCTTGGAGCCGGCCTTGCAACGCATATTTCACAATAGCCAGTATCCGTCGCATGTGCTCCTGCCGGAGCTTGTGCGCGGCTAACGCCAATCCCACCGGTGCGTATCGGCGCTAGCTTCATGGCCGTTGTTCGCAGTCTTCTTGCCAACGACGATATTCCGCCAAGGCGGCTTCTGTTGGTGGATAATAGTCCGACGTAGACCCTCCGGCTTCGATTCTCTGCCGGACCCAGCTTTCTAGCTGTTCTTGTTCCAACGCTTGCTTGGCGACTTGCTCCGCCACAGCCAGCGGGATAAAAGCGGCGCCTTCGTCGTCACCAACTACCACATCGCCCGGCATCACCAGAACGCCCCCGCATTGAACCGGTCGATTCACGTCCATGGCCAGCAACTCGCTCATGCTGGCCGAAGCATGCACCCCGCGCGAGTAACAAGGCAAGCCGATCTCCTTTATCGCCGGCGAGTCGCGCACAGCGCCGTCAACCACGATGCCTGCGCCTCCGCGCGCCTTGACCCGGGCCGCCAGGATATCTCCCAGAACTCCAGCGCCGAGATTGCCGCGAGCGTCGATCACGAGGACATCTCCCGGCTGTACCGACTCGATGGCGACCCTTTGGGGATAGTTCGGCATCTGTGCCGGCGGAACAGGCCAGAAGTCCTCGCGGATCGGTAGGTAGCTCAGCGTTAGAGCCTGGCCCACCAACCGCGCGCCGGCCGTCAGCGGCCTGACTCCGCCGGCGAATATACGCCGGTAACCCAACTTACCGAGTACCGTTGTCAACGTGGCGCAGCTTACCTGTGCTAGTTTACTGACCACTGATTCAGGGACTCGGTCGTATCGTTTATCGCTCATTCCTGTCATTTGAACCCTACAACGAAGGGAATGTCGCTTCTTCACGAACATTTTAATTACGGAGGGAGCAAATCTGGCATATAATAGTCTACGCCCCCGCACCGTACCAGCATCCCTCCACCGGGCGGCCCCCCTTGGCTCGCAGAGGTCCTTGGCCCTCAGAGCCTGATCTTACCAAAGAGGAACCTCCTATCATGGAAAAAACTGAAGAAACTCGCGATCAAGGCATACGACAAGCGAAGATACAGGCAACGCTCAGGATTATCGAGTGGAGCCGGGATGATATCGAGCCCGGGATAGACGGCAATCCGAGTGAGAAGCACCTTGCTCTGTCAGCCGCTTTTCAGCAAACCTATAAGATGATCTCAGAAGTCATAGATGGTGATTCTGCCAACGCAGATGGCGAGTAAGCGCTGCTCAACGGAGACTGATCCGCGAGACCGCGGGATCCGGCGCCGTTACCGACCTGTTTTCAACTTGGGTGCGATTCTCGCGACTCGAAGGCTGCTCGCGCATGGACAACTGTCGCATCGTCGATGACTACGATCTCTCCGAACGCAAATAGCCAGGGTTTGGCGCTATCGTCCAGTAGTCTTTTTATCAGTCGGATCCAAACTGCACTATTGGCGACAATAGTCGCTTTTCTAGTCGTAGTCGCGGGCTGCGATGACGCTGATACACCGTACCAACTCATGCTACTTACTCCCTTCGATCGGCAAGACACGTCGTCGGCCGGCGCAAACCTCACGCCGACACCTGCGCCACAATCGGACTCGCAAAAACATCCTGGGCCAGCAAAGGTGACGTCCACCGGTCCGGCCGTGGTGGCGGTGACCCCATCTGTGGCGAAAAACCTCCCCACAGATGTCTACCCGCCCTATTCCTTTGCCGGTGTCACGATCGCGGGCGCCGGCGTTGGGCAAGTCGCCGTAGGCACGCCCGTCGCAATTGACGAGATCGCATCCAGTGGAAGCCCTACGGTCGCGGCGACGCCCGTTATGCCCGCTGACCTTTCGGAGTTGAAAGATGTCCTCGGGTCCGCCACAACATCCTACGCCGGATCCGTACCTCCCCGAGCCCACAACGTGCGCCTGGGCACGTCCAGGCTCAATGGGGCGTTGGTTGCTCCAGGAGAGATCTTTTCCTTCAACGAGTTTGTCGGCCCTACCACCCTGAACGCTGGGTTTCAGAAAGGATTTGGGATCATCTTGAGCGGTGGACAGGCCGAGACCGTCGAGTCTGTGGCCGGTGGTATTTGTCAGGTAGCTACCACGCTATTCCAGGCCGTCTATTGGTCCGGCCTTGAAGTGGTCGAGCGCTGGTACCACTATTACTGGATCCAACGCTATGGCCAATCTCCGTCGGGGTTCACCGGATTGGATGCGACCGTCGATGATCCGTGGGTTGATTTCAAGTTTCGCAATACCACCGGCAACTGGATTTGGATCGAATCGAAGTATGACGACGATACGATCACCTTCACAATCCACGGAATCGACCCAGGTTGGAATGTAGTCTCCAGCGAACCCGAAATCACAGAGGTGATCAAGGCGAGCCACGAAGAGGTCATACGAGAGGACCCGGAGATGCCGGCGGGGAAGACTCTGCTTATCGAGCACGCCGAGGATGGATTCGAGATGACCGCCACCCGTCAGGTAATCGACAAGCACGGGAATGTCTTGGCGACGTACAAATTCGTGAACCGGTACCTGCCGTCGCGAAACGTGTGGTTGGTCGGGACGAAAGGGGCGACGCCAACAGCTACGCCGACTCCACTACTGCCGACAGCCACGCCGACTCCGCTACCGCCAACGGCCACGCCATCTCCACGGCCGGACGACTATCGGCAACCTGACGGCCGGATCAGGATTCCGAATCTGGTCGGCCTGCCGGAGGACAATGCCCAGCGGCTGATCACCGAGGTCGGCCTGATGACTACGTATGTTAACTATCAGGGCCCCGGCGACATCCCGGATTCCGTCCTGAAATCCGTTCCGGTGGGTCACGTCCTCAGCCAGATGCCGGCGGGTGACACGGCCGTTTCTCCAGGGACGACGGTTTATGTTGCCGTCCGCAGGGATCAGACGGCGTTTCAGGACGCAAGCCCCTAGGAGGCGTGGGCACCCAAAAGACGGTGCTACTCAGCCAGAGCCCAGTCTGCTCTTCTGGAAAATCTCCATGCCTTCCAGCATCGTGTTCCAAGACAGGATCGCGCACTTGATCCGGACTGGATACTTCTTGACGCCCTGAAGCGCCTCGAGGTCGCCAAGTTCTTCGACTGAATCGCCATCTTCGAGCATCATTTCTTTGAACAGCCCAGCGATGCGCTCAACCTCAGATAACGATTTACCTTCGATCAACTCGGTCAGCATGGAGGCGGAAGCCTGGCTGATCGCACATCCCGTGCCATCGAAGCGAATATCAGCCACTCGTCCATCGTCTACACTCATCGTGATGTCCACTTCATCGCCACAGAGAGGATTGTGACCACGCGCCGCTATATCTGGTTTCTCGATGTGTCCCTTATTGCGCGGCTCTTTATAGTGGTCGAGGATTATCTCGCGATAAAGATCGTCAAACTGCGACACTGCCAAAAAGCTCCCTCGCCTGCTTCAAAGCATCTACCAGCACGTCCGTTTCGCTCTCGGTATTGTAAAGATAGAAGCTGGCCCGACAGGTCGCTGCAACGCCCAGCCGGCGCATCAGCGGCTGACAGCAATGATGGCCGGCCCTGATCGCCACCCCTTCTCTATCGACGATCGTGCCGATATCGTGGGGATGAATATCAAGATAGTTGAATGCGACGACACCGCCGCGGCGAGAAGGATCCTGTGGGCCGTATATCCTCACCCCATCCAAGTCCGTCAAAGCCCTGATCGCATACGACGCAATCTCCATCTCGTGCCGCCGGATCGCATCCATCCCCACCGATTCAAGGTAATCTACGGCAGCGGTAAGAGCGATTACGTCGGCTACGTCGGGAGTGCCGGCCTCAAACTTCCAGGGCAAATCGTTCCAAGTTGAGCGATCAAGGAATACCTCGCGAATCATGCTCCCGCCGCCGAGGAATGGGCCCATCGCTTCGAGTAGCTCGGCCCGGCCCCAAAGTACGCCTACACCCATAGGACCCAGCATCTTGTGGCCGGAGAAAGCCAGAAAGTCGCAACCCATCTCGGCTACGTCGACCGGCAAATGGGGAACACTCTGAGCGCCATCGACAACCATCAGCGCGCCGACTTCGTGTGCTTGCTTGGCGGCAAGTTCGACCGGATTGATAGTGCCCAGTACGTTGGACATATGGGTGAGCGACACGACTTTCACCCTCTCACCTATCAAGTCCTCTATCTGGCCGGGGTCGATTTCGCCGTTGTCGTCTATGCGAAAGAACTTGAGGTTAGCCCCCTTCTCCTGGGCAAGAAGCTGCCAAGGCACCAGATTACTGTGATGCTCCATTTCGCTGAGGACGATCTCATCGCCCGGCCGGATGTTAGCTCGGCCCCAGGCTTGGGCCACCAAGTTTAGAGCCTCAGTCGTATTACGTACGAAGATTACCTCGTTCGGGTCGCCGGAACCAATGAAGCTCGCAACTCTCTCGCGTGCGTCTTCGAATTCGTCGGAAGCCTGTTCGCTGAGTGCGTGGATGCCGCGGTGAATATTCGCATTGTAGTGTTCATAGTAGTGAGATAGTGCATCGATCACACTGCGCGGCTTTTGCGACGTGGCTGCATTGTCCAAGTAGACCAATGGTTTGTCGCAATGCACTTTCCGGCTCAGGATTGGGAAATCTTCCCTAATGCGGTCGATGTCGTACATCAACGGTTCCTCCGCGGCCCCGCGAACCGGCTCAATCTTCTATCTCTATCTTGATCTCATCCCCTTCGACCGCAACTTCGAATACCCGGACCGGGAAGATCGCTGGCAGAGTCAATGCCTTGCCGGTACGGAGGTCGAAACGGGATCCATGCAAGGGGCATTCCACGTCGCATTCGTCTTCGTCGAGGAAGCCTTCGGACAAAGGGGTATCTTCGTGGGTGCAGTTATCAGAAATAGCAAAATACTCGTCACCCACGTTGAAGATTGCGATTGGCTCGTCGTCAACCCAAACCTGTTTGACGGCGCCGGCGCCGATCTCGCCGGCGCGGGCCACGGAGACCATCCGGCTCATACTTCTCCGACCACCTCTTCCCAGCTTTCCGCCAGATCCACGCCGGGCAGATGGCCCAGCCCGATCTTGCCTGCGATGGTACGAAGGAGACGGCCGTGGAGCGATCCCGAAGGCGCAACGTCGAGCACCGGTTCGAAGAACCCCTCCAAGATCAGTTGAGTAGCTGTCTGTCGATCCAGTCCGCGAGACACCAAGTAGAAGATCTGGTCCTCGTCTACCGGTGAAACCGTCGACGCATGGGTGCATCTCAGATCGTTAGTCTCGATCTCAAGGTTCGGGATGGAGTCGGCGCGACTGTGGTCGCTGAGAAGCAGATTGCGGTTAGTCTGAACCGCATTTGTTCTTTGCGCTGTGTCGTGCGCTCTTATCAAGCCGGAGTATACGGAACGTGCGCCACCGGCCAACGCATCCTTGTAAAGCAGATCGCTGGTGGTATTTGGTGCCAAATGATCTTGCAATGTATGGTGATCGAAAAACTGTTTCTCATTGCCATACAGCAACCCGTACATCTCGGATCTCGCGCCCGGCTGAACCATCGCACTCTCGATGTTAGCCTTGTTGAACCCGCCGCCGAGAGCCACGATCAACGAAGTCACTGTTGCGTCACGACCAACGACTGCGCGATTTACCACGAAATTCCAGGTGCCCTGCTGTTGGCTTGTTTCCTGTATCGAAACATACTTTAATCGAGCGCCATCTTTGACCACCAGCTCAACGACACTGTTCCTGAACGACCGTTCGAGTAGCGCCGGCGTCCTATGTTCCTCGACGAATACGACCTCACTATCTCTGTCGGCAATGACTAGAGTGTGAGGATATACGCCCAGATCCACGCTGTCCGTCCAGTGACAAGCCCACAAAGGCACTGTCGCTTGAACGCCCTCTGGAACATATAGCACAGTTCCCGCGCCGAATAGCGCCCCATGCAGAGCCGAGAATTTGTTGAAATCCGGCTTCACCGCCTCAGTCATGAAATAGCGCTCGATCAGCTCAGGATACTCACGCACTGCCGAATCCAAGTCTGTGAATATCACACCCTGAGAAGCTAGGTCTGCCGAAAGCTCTCGAAACACGCTCCCGTTATCGTGGTGTCCGAGCATTCCACCGTATCGGTCGCATTCCGCGATCATACTCGATAGCCCTTCCGGCATCCGATTGGGGGAGCTTACAGTTTGTCCATCCGGCGAAAACGGGATGAACTCATCGATCTTCAGACGGCGGATGTCGGTCCGGCGCCATTCCTCGTCCTTGAGCGTCGGCATGGGGATTTGCTGGTATAGCTCCCAGGACTCAAGCCGGCGCTGTCGCAGCCATTCCGGCTCGCTCCTGAACCGCGAAAGCTCAATGACTGTGTCCGCCGAGTTGTCGCGGGCAATAGGGGCAATTCCAGTAGCTGCGCGTGATGCTTGATTCAATGTCAACCCCAAAACCAAAACAATGGCGGTACCCGTATGCCGCCCACCATCGATGCGGCCGGGCCCGCCCTATCGAATATCAGCCTATTTTATTTAATAGCGATCTTTGAGCGCTTTATCCGACGGAGTCTTCCATCTCGAGTTGAATCAGCCGGTTCAACTCGACTGCGTATTCCATCGGCAACTCTTTGACGATTGGCTCGATGAAGCCATTCACGATCATCGTAGTGGCTTCGTTTTCATCGAGACCCCGGCTTCGCAGATAGAATATCTGCTCTTCCGAGACCTTACTCACGGTTGCTTCGTGGGCTATGCTTGCCTTGTCCTCTTCGATCTCGATATACGGATACGTATCGGTACGGGAATGCTCATCGAGAAGGAGCGCGTCGCAGCGAACGTTTGCCTTGACGTTCTCCGATCCCTTATAGGCCTTGAGCAACCCTCTATAGGTAGCGCGGCCGCCATTCTTGCTGATCGACTTTGATGTTATGACCGATGAGGTATCGGGCGCGGCATGAACCATCTTGGCGCCGGCGTCCTGGTGCTGTCCCTTACCAGCGTACGCTATCGAAAGCACCTCGCCATGAGCGCCCGGCTCCAACATGTAGACGGAGGGGTATTTCATAGTAAGTCGGCTGCCCAGGTTGCAGTCAATCCACTCCACCGTGGCGTCGCGGTAGGCGGTAGCCCGCTTGGTCACGAGGTTATAGACGTTGGACGACCAGTTCTGGATAGTCGTGTAGCGGACACGGGAGCCCTCTTTGGCGATGATCTCTACCACCGCGCTGTGCAGAGAGTCGGTCGTGTAGGTGGGAGCGGTGCAGCCCTCGACGTAGTGCACTTCGCTGCCCGGCTCCGCTATGATCAACGTCCGCTCGAACTGCCCCATATTTTCCGAATTGATCCGAAAATATGCCTGCAGTGGCACGTCTACCTTGACGCCTGGCGGGACCCACACGAAGCTCCCGCCGCTCCACACGGAGCTGTTCAACGCGGAGAATTTGTTGTCATTTGACGGAATGATTCTGCCAAAGTACTCCTTGACCAACTCGGGGTGCTCGCGAAGAGCCTGGTCCATACTTAGAAACAAGACACCCTGTTTCTCCAGGTCCTCGCGGATACTGTGGTAGACCACCTCGGACTCGTACTGTGCACCGACGCCGGCGAGGAACTTGCGCTCCGCCTCCGGAATCCCCAGCCGGTCGAAAGTGTTCTTTATGTACTCTGGTACGTCGTCCCAAGACTTGCTCGATTCTTCGGACGGCTTGATATAATAGTAAATGTTCTGGAAGTCGATATTGTCCAACGCGCCTCCGCCGCCCCATTTGGGCATCTGCCGGCGCTCGAAGTGATCCAGAGCCTTTAGCCGAAACTTCCTCATCCATTCCGGCTCTTCTTTCATCCACGAGATCTCTTCCACTATCTCGCGACTCAGCCCTTTCTTGGGCACGTTTACATAGGTCGCGTCGTCGTCGCGGAAACCGTACTTGTACTCGCCAGGGCCGACGTCAACTACTGCAGCCACTTCCGGGTTTTCCACTTTGTTGGTCATAATATCAGTCATTTCATACTCCTTTGGCAGCTAATGCTGTGTCGCCTACCCACTTTTCGTAGCCGCGTTGCTCGAGTTGATCCACTAGCTCGCCTCCGCCGGACTCTACTATCGCCCCATCGACCATGATGTGCACGTGCTCCGGCTTTATGTAATTGAGGATACGCTGATAGTGGGTAATGATTAGTACCCCCATTTTCCCATCGGCCAATGAGCTGACCCCTTGAGCCACCGTTCTGAGGGCGTCGATGTCTAGACCAGAATCGGTTTCATCCATGATCGCAAATTCCGGCCGGAGCAGGGCGAGTTGCAGTATCTCGGCCCGCTTCTTTTCGCCTCCCGAGAATCCGTCATTCAGGTAGCGCCTCATGAACGAGTCATCCATCTTCAATAGCGCCATCTTCTCGCGTATCTGCTTGCGGAACTGAGTGGGTGTGATGGAGTCACCGTGAATAGCCTTAACCGCTGTCCGCAAGAAGTTGAACATCGTCACGCCGGTAATGGCAGTAGGATACTGAAAAGCCAGAAAAAGTCCCAATCGGGCCCTTTCTTCCGACTCCAGATCAAGAATGTTCTGGCCTTTGAAGATCACCTCGCCACCGGTCACCGTGTAGTTTGGATGGCCCATTAGAGTGTAGGCGAGAGTGCTCTTTCCAGAGCCATTCGGCCCCATCAACGCGTGAACCTCGCCCTGTGGAACAGTCAGATTCAATCCCTTGAGGATTTCGTTTTTGTCAACGACTACGTGTAAGTCCTTGACGATTAGGTCCGCCTGATTAGACATCTATTATGAAACCCGCCTTGCGCACGCGATATCTAGAGACTGTCGACTGATGAACCGCCGGCACCCAATGGCACACCGGCGGGCACAGCCCGGACGCCCCTCGTTATTTCGAGATTTCGAGTCAATTCTCAAGTTAAGAATAACCGGCGCCGGGCATTTTCGTCAACCAATTAGTTTCTTTAATCGATGTGGGAGACTAGCAGCGAACGAAACACTTACTAAACCATGGAGTTATCAAAAGTTGACGCTTGCGTGGACACTTACCTATAATTGCTGGTAGTAGGCGGAGGAAAGCTATGCCGACTGCAGCCATGCAGCCGAAGGCGCGTCACCTGGTTCTGAGCGAGATCAAAAAGACGGGTGGCCTAACTGTTCGCCAGTTAGCGTCGAATCTAGGCATTACCACTGTGGCCGTGCGTAAGCAGCTTGCTATCCTAGAGCAAGAAGGTTTGGTGCGCGGCCGCCAAGTCAAGATTCCTCGTGGCCGGCCAGCATCTACTTACGAGCTTACCGCCCGGGCCAGAGATCTCTTTCCCCAGACTTACAACCAGGTCCTGATCGACATTTTAGAAGACCTGCGTGACCTCGATGGCGACGAGAAAGTGAAGTTGCTTCTCGACCAACGTAACAAGCGACTGCTGGAACGTTATGGCCGGCGAATTGCTGGCAAACCGCTTGTCGAAAAGGTGCGCGAGTTGGCCAATGCCCGGGACGAAGATGGATACATGGCCACGTTTGAAGTGGAGGGCGATCAGCTCGTCCTCACCGAGCACAACTGCCCGATCTATGAGATGGCCGCCCGGCTTCCTCAGACTTGCAGTTGCGAGCACGATCTCTTTCGGGAATTGCTTCAGACCGAGGTCACCCGCGAAGTGACCATGACCGACGGCGCAAGCTGCTGCCGGTACACGATTTCGGGTAAGTACCGCTAGATCAGCCGGCGTTTGCCAACCCCAGGCAAATTTGGACCGAATCACTACGAATCGCTAACTATGCCCTGGTACGTACGTGGATGCTTCCCGTAGCGCCAGCGGGTCCGGTCATTCCGGCGATCGAAAGCATGCCCTGTACCGCGATACGGGGCCGAAATCCATGGGGAGGTGTGGGCGGCGCCAATTCTCATACCATGGTGCGCCGGCGGCGGCCGGCACGAGCGATAGCCGCCCTCAGACTGATCTAAGTAGCCACCTTGACTTGGGCGGTCCTGATGACCCTTCCCTCGATCTTGTAGCCGTCGCGAAAGACCTCGATCACCTGCCCAGAGCTGAATCCATCCGCTTCCTCTTGCAGGACAACCTCGTGCTCCCACGGATCGAAGTCTTTGCCCAGAGCTTCGATCTTCTCCAACCCCAAATTCTCCAGCGTGCCGCGCAGCTTCCTTTCGATAAGGAGGATTCCTTGAATCCATTCATCGTCGGTATGCTCCGGCGGGACCGCCTTTAAGGCCAGGGAGAAATCGTCGAGGGTGGGCAGAATTTGCTCTACTGCGTTCGCTCTGACGCGTATCAGAAGCTCTTTGCTCTCGCGCTCGACCCGTCGCCGATAGTTGATGAGATCGGCTTGCGACCTCTGGAGACGCTGCAGTAGGTCGGCGGCCTCCGCCTTGGCTTGAACCAACTCATCAGCCGGGTCCGGCTTCAATTCTGGTTCGGCGCTGTCCTCATTCGCCTGTTCTTCGTTTACAGCTTCTTCCGCTGCTTTCGGTTCTTCATCCGATGTCGTCATAACAAATCCTTGAAATGGAAATACTGTCTAGAGGGTCTGTCACCGTACGCCGGCAAGGGAAGCAGCCGATGGGCGTTCGGACTCTGGGACCCCGACAAATCTTACCGTCTTTGCGAGTCGAGGGTCTAACCGGCCTCGACCTTGCGATCGGAAACCTGCGATTCGGCGCCTCCTCGTACCTTCTCACTCCCGCTCCGCTCTGTCCAAACGCTCCGTCAGCCACGTGCCGATCTGCTCGATCTCCGGCCAGGCGATCTGATGCCCCATAGCGTATTCATTGTAGGTCAGATCGGCCTCGACACTGTTGAGATAGTCGTTCGCCACACGGCCCAACACTACCGGTATGATCTCGTCCATAGTTCCGTGGCCGATGAAAAACGACCGGCCGGCCAGCGCGGATCGGTCTACTTCAAGCCCCGAATCCAAGGGGAGATAGCCACTAAGCATAATCGCGCCGGCTATGCGGTCTGCCGCGGTCAGGGCAACAGCGCCCGCCATTGTAGCGCCCTGGCTGAATCCAAGCAGATATATCTGATCGGAATCTACTCCATATGCGCTCGGCACCTCGTCGATAAATCTAAGAAGTATTTTGAGGCTTTGCAAGAAACTTTGAGGCGCTGGTTCGGCGATCTGATGCAATTCGTACCAGTGATAGCCAGGATTCAGTACGTAAGGCGCCCGCGCGCTGATTGTCAGGAACCGCCTGTCGAAGTTCGCGGCCAATGCAAGCAAGTCTTGTTCATCCGCACCGCGACCGTGAAGCATGATTAGGGCCGGCTGCCGGCCGCCCGCTTGGACCTTGGATTCTAGTGCCTTGTGAACCAGCGATAGGCCTGTATTTGTCATCGGTATTCTCCTATTCGACAGGACTTGTCTGTTACCTTCGAATATTTGTGGTCGCAAATGGATCAAATAATGTTACGACAATGGTAGTCCAAGCACTGTCTTGTCGAAGAAATGCCAAAGTGGCCATGTTACCGCCATGTAAGCGCGAGTGGTTTCTGAATTCACGCGAACTCGGGAATGCGGATTGAAAGACTGCTATCGACAATGGGCTATGATTGATTTTCGGCTTGATCATAACGAACTGGTCTATGGAGACACGTTGTCTCCAGGCGAGTTACGCCAAGTTCGACTGATGATGGAACACAGAATAGATGGATCGCGTCTTTGCATAGATACTTGGCATTGCTGAGAGCAATCAACGTTGGCGGTCATAGAATTATTAGAATGGCCGACCTCAAGAACACCATCGGCTCTCTGGGATTCGGCGACGTGGTGACCCATATTCAATCAGGTAACGTGTTTTTCACCTGTGATGTGTCTGATACACAGAAACTGGAAGAGACTGTCGAGCAGGCTATACGAGACGACTTTGGATTTGACGTAACGGTGATGGTAAGAATCCCTGAGGAATTGTCCCGGATAGTCGAGCAAAACCCGTTCAAACACCTCGATGAGAACTCGTACAAGATATATGTTGCATTTCTTGCGAAACTGCCGGATGACCGAAACATCGTCGCACTGACCTCTCAGTCCAATCAACACGAGTCTTTTGTAGTAACTGGCGGTCAGGCGTTCATATCAGTTAATAGAGCATTCAAGGGAAAGGTTCTGTTTTCCAACAACTTCATAGAAAGACAACTGAGTGTGAAAGCTACCACGCGCAATATCAAGGTCACCCGAAGGCTGGCTGAAATCTCAGCCGAATCTTCTACCAAGTAGCCTTGATACCAACACCCATGCGTGACATTGACGAGGCACGCCGGGGCGACCGGACGGCGTATCGACCCAATACCTGGAATCTGCGGGCGCTCACAGCATGAAAAACATCCACCCACAAACTGAATGGTTACGGCGCCTAGACAGTACCGGCGTGTCCGGCAGCAGACCGCAAGTGCCGCACCATCTACATTGATATAATTATCGTAACTCTTCGAACGGAGGCGCCACTCTATGGCAACACCCCAGCAGGTAGGATTCATCGGGCTCGGTCTTATGGGCAAGCCTATGGCGCTCAATATTCTGAGGGCCGGCTTCCCTATCACGGTGCACAATCGCAGCCGGGCCAAAGTTGACGAGCTAGCAGGCGCCGGCGCAACGCCGGCAAGCGGGCCGGCGGAAGTCGCCCGAGCCTCTGACGTGATCATTACTTGTCTGCCCGGGCCGGCCGACGTGCGGTCGGTGCTTATGGACGAAGGTGGGGTGCTGGAAGAGTCCAAGCCGGGCTCAGTCCTTATCGAGATGAGTACGATCGACGTCGAAACTCACAAAGAGATAGCAGCAGCAGCCGGCGAACGAGGCGTCGACTATCTCGACGCTCCGATCAGTGGAGGAACTGCCGGCGCGGAGTCAGGAACACTCTCGATAATGATCGGAGGCGAGTCGCAAGTCTTGGAGCGAGTGCGGCCGGTATTGGAGGCGATGGGCGAAAACATCTATCATTGCGGTCCTCTCGGTGCTGGAGCGGTGGTCAAGCTGGCGAATAACCTGATGGTCGCAATCAACGCCCAAGGTGTTTATGAGGGATTGGTATTGGGCGCCAAGGCCGGCGTCGATCCCGCCATCCTCTACGAGGTAGTTGCAAACAGCTCCGGCTCCAGCCGTGCTCTATTGGGGCAGGGACCGTCGATACTTGAGCGCGATTTCGCCCCCGGATTCATGATCGATCTGATGCTGAAAGACGTGAGGCTAGCCGTGGAGCTAGGACACAGCGTCGGGGTGCGGCTGCTGAGCACGTCGCTAGCGGCCCAAGGTCTCCAAGAGGCCCGCGACATCGGCCTCGGCCGGCTAAGTACGCAAGCCCAGATCCAGGTCTTGGAGAAACTCGCTGACGTCACCATCGAGGGCGATGTCCGCTAGTTCAATGCAGAGGCTTCGGCAACGCGCCACCGGCTGCAAGGCCGACTCTCAGGGTCGTCTTGGGTCGAGAATAGAAAGACCATGGCCGGCCTCTATCAGCCCATGCAGCAAAGTTCCTGCGATGGTATAATTATGAAACACATGTTCCTACAATCCCGTGCCCAGCAAGTTGGCAACTCCAACTCGGACCGCCGGGCCATGTCGGGCTGCGGAGGATCGCCAACTAAATATGAAAAATGCAAAACAAATGTGGGGCTGGCTCTTGGGCCCGCCCTTCACGGAGAGCCAGAATACCCCGGCCGGCCTCTATCAGTTCACACAGGATCGGTTCTAAAAAGGTAGAAATGCAAAACAAATGCCTAGGCCAGTTCGCCGGCAGTCGCCGGGGCAGTTCGAGAACCGCCTTGGTTGCAGAGTCGAAAAACCCGCGCCGGCCTCCATCAGTTCACACGGGTTCGCTTCTAAAAAGGTAAAAATGCGAAACAAACTTGTGGGGCCGGCTCCCAGGGCTTTTCTAGGTGGAGAATCGAATTATCCTCAGTTAAAAAGCGGCTCATTTGACAAAACCGGCCGGTTCAAGGATAAACTTTAGGCGGGCGCGGCACTTTTATCGAACGAGTTGTCGAAATTGGTAAATAGCATCCCAAGAGAACGTGCCCGCGATTGTAATCAATGCCCACTGTCACTCAATCTGGCGGTGGGCTTTCGGCTGTTGGTGGCCGAACTGAGGTAATACTGCATGACTACCGAAAACATTCTGGTTTCTATTGTCGCCATTATCGCTTCGTTTGCGGCGCTGGTCGTCGTAGCTCTGGTAATCGACTATCCGAAGCGTATGTGGCATCACCTCACTGGCGGCACCTACAAACCGCCAGAGGAGGTGGCATCCGCCTATCTGCTGCCAACCGGCGTCGCTGCCGCCGGCGGTATGATCTTGGTGCTTGGCGTGATCGCCCTGGTCCAGCCGTTTGACCTTTACTCCGTCTCTCGGGCCGAGGCCACTGTCGTAGCTGAGCATTTATTGGCCTCGCCCACGCCGGAAGCCAGCGAAGGACACGGCGCGGAGGCTAGCGGGAACGGCACCATGTCACGAGCTGAAGGCATAGAAAGGCTAAGGTCGCGGGGGTGCCTGGTGTGCCACGCATTTGGCGATGAGGGCAGCCAGATCGGCCCAGGACCTCAGCTCGAAGGGCTATCGGTACGTACCCAGTTCGCCGGCAGCATAGACTTCAATGCCGAGAACTTGAAAAGATGGCTGGCGAACCCACCCAGCATGAAGCCGGGAACGGCGATGCCAAACTTCAGTTTGTCTCCGTCCGAGATAGACGAGTTCGCCGACTTCTTGATGCACCACTAGAGATCTGTTTATCGTTCCCGGCAGCAGCTACGGGCTCGAATGCCCGGTCGGGAAACATGGCCAGAGGACTCACGGCGCCAGGCGCCGGTGACTTCAGTGCCGGCCCAAATCCTTGCCCCCGATAATCGGGCATGATTCGCGCCCTGCACTAGAGAAACAGTAGCTCGGCCTGTCAGTCTGGAAGCCGAAAGTGAGACCCCATCACGTACGTCACACCCTCTGCATTTTCGCCGTAATAAGCTGCAAAGATGGCGCCGTCATCTTCTTCGATGGCGGTGGGATAGCCCAGATTGGAGTTCTTCATGTCATCGCGGATGATTAGCTCGTGCGCATGGTCCCAGGTCTCGCCCTGGTCGACGCTAAGGCAAGCTCTGATTCCGTAGGGTGGCCGGCGGTAACCATAGATGCACAGAATTCTGCCGTCTGTCAGACGCACCAAGTGACAGGGATATCCCCACATTTCGGTCCGCCGGATCGCTGTCCAGGTGCGACCGCCGTCGTAAGAATCGGACTGGCACAGCCGACCCTGGTTGTTCTCCCTCCAGACCACAATGACCTTGCCGTCGGTCAAGGCCAGAATCGATGGCTCGGAGAAGCTGAATCCGGGACTGCTGGCAGCGACCGCAACCTGCCGGCCCCAACTCTTTCCGCGATCAGTCGATCTAACCACGTAGATCACTCTGTACGAATCGTGGCCTCCGAGCGACAGCAGCAGCGTGCCGTCTTCTAGCTCGGTGGGAGGACGTGGGCTATAGCCGCGTCTATGAGGCGAAATATCGACCTTAGCGGTAGCGTCCCATGTCGCCCCGTCATCCCGGCTGATGCTGACGTAGCAGCCCGAATCGCCCCGCGTCCAGGGGAATGGCGATCGCTCCCAATCGACATCCTCAGAGAACGGGATCCACTGCCGTCCGGCTGGGTCGAACACGAGGAACTCTTCCGGGTCCGTCGCCTTGGCCGCGAGCTTGCGTCCCGTTTCCAGCGGATACCATTTGAACTGCCACTGATTGAGCAAGACCTCGCCGGTGGATATCTGGGTAATGCCCGGACACTCGACGCCAGTCCACTCGTAGCCCGGAGCAACACGCGGAGTCTCCCAGGTAAACCCACCGTCCCGGCTTCGGGAGATCAGGTTCACATAGCGCGGATCCGATGGTGGATGAGTGAACGGCTGACGGACTAGGCTCTCGTTGAAGGCTACCAGGTAGTCGCCGCTATGCAGCTTTGCCACGGTCGGATGCGATACATAGGCAAACTCATCTCGATATATCGTCACATCCTGACGGTCTCTTACTCTGACCTCGCCCATCTTATTGATCCTCCCTAAGTTGATCGTGCCCCCAGTCGTTAAACGGTCGCCGGGTTCTTAAACGATTTGGCCCTCTAGGAAACAGGGTGTGAGGAAGGATCAGCCGACCGCCTGCGCGACCAAATCGGGCGCCAACGACTTACCTTCGGCGATTCGAACAGCCATGTCGATCTGATGCTCGTCGCGGAACCCGATTGTGGCGGAGTGGGCGTAGGGATATGTCACCGCCTGCCGGATTGCTTCCTCGGCCGAGCCGGCGAGAACGCCGTCAGCGAGCACTTTCATCAAGCATATTCCCTTGCCGGCCTTGTATACCGATTCGAGAAGCCGGCTATGCTCGGCAATAGTTCCGCTGTGCAGCATTAGACCGCTCTGGTTGTAGAGAGTCAGTAGGACCTCGATCTCAGTCGATCTAGCCACTTCTTCGATGATTCGACCGGTAGCAAGGTGACTGGACAGGCCCACCGCGCGCACCCATCCGCGCGACTTCGCTTCCAGGAGCGCATCGAGCGCTCCACGGCGAGACTTGAAGTCCTCCAGCGTTTCGACTCCATGCAACAGGACGCTGTCGATGTATTCGGTCCGGAGCTCCCGTAGAAACCGTTCGACGTCGGAGTGAGCCGAGGTGTAGTCTTTAGAGCCCGTCTTCGTATTGATCACTACCGAGCCACGTTCCAAACCTTGCAGACCCTCAGCGACATGCGGGTGCGTCCCGTAACCATCGGCCGTATCCCAAAAAGTGATACCCCGTTCGTGGGCGTAGCGGAAGAGCCGGCCGCCCTCCGCGGGGGTCCGCTTGAACCGGAGCCGGCCGGTCAATCCCGTGCCATAGCAAATTTTCGATACTTGCAGTGACGTGCTTCCATATCTTTCGACTATCATTCGACCTCTTCCTATTTAGGGGACTAACGCCGAGCGACGCAAGCCTAATAATACTCAATCGCCGGTGATTTGCCACCGACGGCGGCGTTTGACTCTGACGCCCGGCTATCGATAGCGCCGGTTCAGAAGAATTCGTTGATCTATAAGGACGGTAGCGCCGTCCTAATCGAGCGCCAATGCTAGCTCTCTCGCAGCCGCAACAACCGCATCGCATTGGCGGTGACCAGTAGGGAGATGCCCATGTCGGCGAAGACGGCTACCCATAGTCCGACAAGACCCAAAGCGCCAAGGGCCACGAACAGCACTTTCGTAGCCAATGAAATCGATACATTCTGACGGATTGTCGCAAGAGTCGCGCTACTCAACCGGATGGCGGTCGGGATCTTGTTCAAGTTGTCTGACATCAGTGCTATGTCCGCGGTTTCAAGCGCGACATCCGACCCGACTACGCCCATCGCTACGCCCACAGAGGCAGTTGCCAGCGCCGGCCCGTCATTGATACCGTCTCCGACCATCGCTACCGGCCCGTACCGAGCAGTCAGTTCGGTAATCGCATCGGCTTTCTGCCCTGGCAGTAAACCGGCTCTCACCTCGTCGGCACCTACATAGTCAGCTACGAAGCGGGCCGTCCGTTCACGATCGCCGGACAGCACTATTACGGGGCGTATGCCAGCACGGTGCAAAGCATCGACCGCATCGCGTGCCTCCGGCCTAATAGTGTCCTCGACGGCGATTAGTCCTACGCACCTGCTATCTTTAGCCACCAAAAGCGTAGTCCGGCCCGCGGACTCGTGAGGAATCATCGCTTCGGTTAGTTCGTTGTAGTCTATGTGCAGATCATCGAAGAGCCGGTGGCTACCAATGTAACCAACCTGCCCCTCAACCCTCGCTCGCGCTCCCAGTCCGGTCAACGATACGAAGTCCGATGCGGACGTGACCGGTTGGCCGGAATGGCGCTGATACCGAAGAATCGCGAGAGCAAAAGGATGACTCGACCGGGACTCAATCGCAGCGGCGAACCGCATGACTTCGTCGGCGGTGTTGCCGTCGGCGGGTACTATATCCACCACCTCTGGCCGTCCATGGGTCAGGGTTCCGGTCTTGTCGAAGGCAAGCGCCCGAATCGAGCCGGCCGCTTCAAGATATGCGCCTCCCTTTATGAGAAGGCCGGCCCGCGCAGCCCGGGCGATACCAGCCACCGTCGCCACTGGCGTCGATATCACCAGTGCACACGGACAGGCGATAACCAACAAGACCAAGGCTCGGTAGAATCCTGACTCAAAAGTCTGGCCGAAACCCAACCACGGCACGAGCACTATTAGCCCCGCGATGGCCACAACGGTCGGGGTGTAGCGCCGGGCGAAGCTGTCCACAAAGCGTTCAATTGGTGCTTTCTTCGCCTGAGCCTCCTCCACCAACTTGACAATGCGATTGATCGTGTTCTCTTGATAAGGTCGACTGACCATAACCTCAAGATATCCTTCACCGTTGACCGAACCCGCGAAGACCTCGTCGCCGATGTTCTTATCGACCGGCATCGATTCACCGGTGATCGGTGCCTGATTTACCGACGAGCCGCCGGCGATTACCTGTCCATCGAGAGGTATGCGCTCACCCTCCAACACGACGATCACGTCACCCACATTCACTTCGCGAGTCGGCAGCAAAACTCGTTGGTCACCGCGTATGACCCGCGCCTCGGCCGGGGCGAGTTTCATCAGAGTAGTGATCGCGCTACGTGCGCGATCAATGGTAAGAGACTCGAGAAAGTTGCCGAGTGCGAAGAGAAAGGCAACTACGGCCGCTTCTTCCCATTGTCCGATAACAATGGCGCCAATTACGGCGATCGACATCAACACGTTGATGTCCAGCACGCGCGAGTGAACCAATGAATAAGCGCCGCGACGGGCAAAGCGGTAACCGCCGATCACGATCGCGGCGCCAAACAATCCTTGTGCGGCGACCTCCACATCCAGCGCGATAGCGACGAATCCCGCCGCCGTCGCCAGTCCAGCGGCAGCGGTCTCCACGGCTCGCCTATCGCGTATCCAAAACCCCCCCGGCTCTTTCTCCGCGACTGGACCATCCACTGCGACCGTTGCGCCATACCCGGTTCGTTCTACTGTTGCAATGATCTCGGAGATCGGTAGGCTTTCGTCGTGAACGACGACCATTCGGGAAGATGCGAAGCTCACGTCGGCCGACATGACACCTTCCACCATGCCCACGTTTCGGCCAATGGTCGCCGCGCAATCGGCGCAATCCATACCGGTTACTTGGAGATTCGTGCTTGTGCCCTGTTCCGAGGTAGTCCTTATGGACATTTCAGATCGCCCGGCTCCGTATCGGCTTTATCTCCAAAGTAAAGGTGGCAAACATGCGACACGAGTTTCACCAAATCATCGTCAATTGGGTAATAGACGATCCGTTCAAGCGGATACCACCAGATCGAGATTAACCCCCCGGGACCTGGCAGTGTGAGCTTAAATATACACATACACTGATGCGAGGGTAAACCGGAGCTGTCTCATACCAGTTGTTTGCATAAGCGAGTTAACGGGCTGGTAGGCAGGTACCTGGATATTGTACGACCGTTTCCTGCTAACCTATAATCATCCCAAACCATCGACAACTAATCGATCGAGGAACTATCCGATGCACGGTCCGGAGAAGATCGAGTTTTTCTTCTGGGAAGAATGCCCTTCACACCATCAGTGCTATGAAAGGTTGGAGGACGCGATGCGGGAGGAAGGGATCAAAGCCCCGATTGTTCGAATTGAGGTCACAACCGACGAGACAGCCCGAGAGTTAGAGTTTCCCGGATCACCAACCATCTTGATCGATGGACGCGACATCGATCCGCATCCGGCCGGCGAAGTCTACTACGGACTAACCTGCCGTACTTATCGTCACGAAGACGGTCGCATCTCCCCCTTGCCCTCGAAGGAGACGATCCGACGTGCGCTACTCGCCACGAAGAACAGACAATGATCCGAACGGAGGTTTGAGACGAATTGGCGAACTTGAATTTAGGTGACAAGGCAATCAGCTTCGATCTACCCGGCGTAGACGGCAATCAACACGATCTAAGCGGCCTAGCCGATAGTAAGGCGGTGGCCGTAGTGTTCAACTGCAACCACTGTCCCTACGCGCAAGCTTGGGAAGGTCGATTGATCAGCACGCAGCACGACTACGCGGATCAAGGTCTGGCAATGGTCATTATCAGCTCGAACGATGCAAACGCCCTCCCTGCTGATGGCTTCGATCGGATGAAGAAGCGAGCCGAGGCGAAAGGATATCCGTTCCCGTATTTGTATGACGAATCCCAGGGCGTTGCTCGGGCGTACGGCGCGGAGCGGACGCCGGAACTCTTCCTTTTCGACCAAGATAGACGCATGCGGTATCACGGCGCTCTGGACGACAACTACGAGCGCCCTGAGGACGTGAAAGTGAGCTTCTTCCGAGATGCGGTAGAATCAATCTTGTCCGGCCGCGAGGTTCCAGTAGCAGAAACCAAGCCGATCGGTTGCACCATCAAGTGGAAGCCCTCCAACTGAGTCCACCTGCGCCAAATAATGCGAAAGTGAGGTAACGATTGACTCGAAACACAATGCCCCAGGCAGGCCAACCGGCACCCAAGTTCACTCTACCCTCATCGACCGGCGGGAATATTTCGCTGGACGACTTTGCCGGTAGAAAGACGGTAGTTCTTTACTTCTATGCAAAGGATGACACATCTGGTTGAACGGTCGAGTCGACAGCGTTTCGTGACGACTACGACAAGTACACGGAACGTAACGCCGAGGTTCTCGGCGTCAGCCCGGACGATCTGGAGTCACACCTGGCATTTGCGAAGAAATTCTCGCTACAATTTCCGCTTCTTGCAGACCCCAACCGCGAGGTGATCGAAGCTTACGGTGCATGGGGCGAGCAGGAGCGCGATGGCAAGAAGGTTACAGGACTGCTACGCAGTACGTTCGTCATTGGCGAGGATGGCATGATAAGGAAAGCCTACCCACAGGTTGCGCCTGCGGGCCACTCGGCTGAGGTCGTCGCTGATCTAGACAAAATTGGATAGTTGCGTTTACCTACGGCTTAGAATCGTTCCAAATTCTGTGAGAACAATCCCTGTCGGCTTTGCTCGTCCCTTGATCTGGGCAGAAGTCCCTACATGAGCTGCCAAATCCGCTCATGACAGGGCGCTTCTCGATTCCACTGCCAGTATGGGGAAGCCTGATCGGTTCATTGCTGCTGAGAATCGCTTCGGCGGCGTCAGCGTCGCTGACTGCGCTGATCCTCGCGGGCCCACATCTGCCGAGTGTTTCGGGTGACGTCAACTTAGCAGGCCTGATCACGTTGGGCAGTGCTTCACTGCTGAGTCTGTTCACTGGCGCTTTCTATCTGGCGGAACTGAGCACAGCACCGATTTTCGGAGTGCTATCCGATCGATCGGGCCGGCGGCGCTTTATGGAGATCGGCGTCGCCTGCGGTGCGGTGGCGATTACTCTGCTCATCGTGGGCGTCTCTCTAGAGTCAACCGTGAAAGTGCCGGCCGCCGTCACTATTCTGATCCTCCTTGCAATATTCTTCCTCAAGGGGTTCTCAACCGCCAGCTCCGCACCGGCTACCCTCGGTTACATAGCCGAAACCAGCATAGAGGACGTCGGGTTGCGTGGTCGTATCGTGGGTGTGTACGAGATCGCCACAGCAGGGGGGTTACTAGGAGGTGCGGTACTCGGAGCAAAACTTTGGGATCGCTTTGGACCCGACGCTCTCTTTGCCAGCCTGGCCTCATATCTTCTGGCAGCTGTGGCCTTCTCGATGGTTCGTGAAGTCTCCAATCGCTCCGGGAGTGGGCACGGGATTGCCGAATCCTTGTCCATATTGAAAAACGTCCACCTACTTCGGTTCGCGCCGGCCTGGTTGGCGGTAAACGCGGTGCTCGGCCTATGGCTCACCCACGCCGTGTTGCAGGCAGCCGAGGACGATGCGACGGGACAACTTCTGGCCGGCGGATTCACCGGCGGGCAAATTGGTAATGGAATGGCGCTGTTCGGTCTCGTGTTCGGAGCGGGAATGCTTTTCTGGAGCCTGCAGCTCGAGCGGATCAAGAAAACGACGATAATGCTGATAGCGACCGGCGCCGGCGTGATCGAAGGCGTGTTCCTTTTTGCGCTGAACCACAGCCCAGGACACGCTGCGTTGCAGATCATCGCTCTAGCTACGGTCGTAGGGGCGTCCGTCTTTGTACTGGCGGGATTTACCCCTGCGGCGCTAGCCTACCTTGCCGACATATCGGACGAGAATCCCATTCACCGAGGCCCAGTCATGGGCGCCTATTCAATGCTGCTGGGTGTCGGTCAGCTAGTTGGCGCGGGAGTGGGAGGACCTCTTGCCGACAGGTGGCACATGGATGGTCTGATCTTCGGTACGGTGGCCCTGATCTTCATCGCAGGCGTTACGGTACTAGCTCTCCGCCGATACGATCGGCGGGCCGGCACACTAGCCTAGGCCGATTTATCTCGAGTAACGAATTCCCTCTATCACCGGGAGTGAATCGAAGCCTTCTCCATCGCAACTTGAGCCGCCCTCAGAGTATTGGCCAAAAGACATACATTTGTCATCGGCCCGGTACCTCCTGGGACTGGCGTGATTGCACCAGCGACGCGAGCTACTTCCTCAAATGCGATGTCCCCGACCATCTTCCCATCGACAAAGTTCACCCCAAAATCCAGTACGACCGCGCCCGGCTTCACCATATCGGCTGTGATTAAGTCAGCTCGACCAGCAGCAACGCAGAGGATATCGGCGGATTGGCAGGCGGCAGCCATGTCCGGTGTTCGGGTATGGCAGACAGTCACCGTGCTATGTGCACGAACGAGCATGAGCGCCATCGGAAGTCCTACCACGTTGGAGCGCCCGACCACGGTCGCCAGCGAACCAACAATCGCCGCGCCGCTAGCACGCAAGATCTCCATCCCGCCAGCGGGGGTTGCCGGCGGGATCGCTGAACTATCGCCGGCGGCCAAGAGGCCAAGATTCGTAGATGTAGCGCCGTCCACATCTTTGGGGGGGGCAACGGCATCCGCTACTTCGCGCCAAGATATGCTAGGCGGAAGTGGAGCTTGCAACATGATCCCGTGCACGTCGGGATCGGCATTCAGCCGATCGATTTCGGCCAAAATCTGCTCCGTGTGAACGTCAGATGGCAGCTCAATCTGGACTGACGAGGCGCCTCGCCTCTCGAATGTCCGCCGGATCTGCCGGGCGTAGCTGGTGGCCGCTTGGTCGGCACCCACCCCCACAACTGCCAATTTGGGGCCAGCGCCGAACTTGCCGGTAAACTCCGTTATCTCAGCTTGCAGTCTCGCCAAATGAGCGGACGCCAACTTTCGCCCGTCGATACGATTGGCCGGCATAACCTTGGCCCTCCCGTTCAATTCTAGGTCTCACTGTTTTGTCCTAGGCCAGTGTTTGACGTAGGAATCGAGCAACCTGAACCACTAGGTTACGCCCCGTCGATGGACGGACACACAGGGTTGTCTCTACGGAAAATGGTGGCTCTTAGCTGTGCGGACGCGAGCGGACCAGAACGCGGCGAAACAGCCCTGTTCTAATTCCGATCACGTGACAGACCTTCCCTGAGCCGCGCCGCTAGTTCATCTACCTCGGCAAGCGCCGACTTAGTCCGTTCCGTGTATCGTGCTATCGTCTCGTCGTCGGACATCATCGTGATATTGACATCGGCATTGTGAGAAGCGGCATGAGCGGCGGCGGCGACCAAGTCAACGCCGGCGGCCAGATCACTCAGGACATTGGGGTTCAACTTGCCGAGTAACGGCACCGCTAGACGCAGCGCGTCCTGGCAGCACTCTACGATCTCGAGCGGCGTCTCCGTGGCGGGAACTAGCGCCTCTTGGATACTGCGCCGACGATTATTCTTCTCGTCCTCATTGGACCGCGGCAATCTGAATGCCGCCATAACGCGGTCATAAGCGTGGGCATCTTCATCAACGAGTTCGATTAACCGGGCCGACAGACTATGTAGATCCTGAATCGTGTCGGCCACAAGGGCCTCATACTGAGCAAAGCGCTTGCGTCCGACCGTGAGCGCGCAAACCATGTTTATCAGGCCGGCACCCAAAGCCGCAGACAATGCGGCACAGCTGCCACCACCTGGAGTTGGCGATGAAGACGCCAACTTGGCCAAGTACTCGCGAATTGGAGAGTCGGACAGGTGAAGTTCGCCGGACACGTCTACCTAGTTCATCCTATGTAAGTTGGATAGCGCCAACTATTATAGACAAATGCCGGATGCCCCGACGTTAATTGGTAACTCCACATATACCCTCTTCATGTATATGCTCAAACAGCGTATTTGGAAGTAGGATAGCCTCTTGGGCTCGGTCTCCAAGTCCATATGCAATCGAGAAACACGCGCACGATGTGTCGAAACAACTAGTGAACTTGGTGCAACTGCGAGAGTAGGCATGTTTCCGGCATGTAATGAACTCCTACACCTCATTGAAGGGGTGGCGGACGTGGGTGTATACTGGCCTCGCTCCAAGGGTCGACGAAAGACCCGTCCAACTGCGGAATTGGGTACGGTTGGCTAACGCAAAGAGAATTGGACGAATCCTAGTACCGCTTGCCGGCGTCGAGGCCGACAAAGTCGCCCTTAGATTGGCGTGCGCAACCGCTCGCTCAAATAAGTCGCAGATCTTCGTCCTACATGTAATGGAAGTAAAGCGGTCATTGCCCATCGACGCCGAGATAAGCTCTCAGGCCGAGCGAGGCGAACAGATCTTGGAAGAAGCATTGGAGATAGGTAGGCTGGCCAGGGTCTCAATCAGGAGCGAACTGTTGCAGGCTCGCCAAGAGGGGCCGGCGATCGTAGATGAGGCGGTTGGACGCTCCGTAGACACCATCATATTCGGGCTCCCGTATGAGCGTAAATACGGAGAGTTCAGAGTAGGAGATGCGGCCAGCTACGTCCTGAAGAACGCTCCCTGCGAGGTGTGGCTTTGCCGAGTGTGTATTGCTTAGGCATTGATGAGACAAGAACGACAGCGCCACACACGCAGCGTTCAATCGAATGTGGCGGCAGAAGCCTAATGTACGAGTACCAAGGCATGATGCCGCAGCGCCAACAGGCACATTTTGGCAGCTCGAACTGAGTCGCCAATCGTCTTCTAGGAGCTAACTTGCGGGCAGTAATCCTCGGTTGCGGGCGTGTGGGCGCGTCGCTTGCCAGCAAATTAGACGCTCGTGGCCACCAGGTAACGATCATCGATAATTCCCAAGATGCATTTCGCCGGCTTGGTGAGGAATTCGGCGGCGAGCCGATTCTAGGAACTGGTATAGATCAAGAGATCTTGGAATCGGCAGGCATCAATGATGCGGAACTATTCGTAGCAGTAACGGAGAACGACTGCACCAACATAATGGCCTCTCAGATCGCAAAGCTGATTTATAGGGTGAACAAGGTAGTCACACGCATCTATGACCCTGATCGCGAAGAGATTTTTCACGATCTCGGATACACAACTGTGTGTCCGACACGGGTGGCGGCAAGGTTACTACGCGGAAAAGTCGCTCGGCCACTCTCACCGGCGGCAACAGCATCGCGAGGCGCAGGCTAAATGTATGTGATCGTTGCCGGCGGCGGGAAAGTCGGATTCTATCTCGCTAGAGCACTATTGAATGAAGGCCACGAGGTGCTGGTCGTCGAAAAGAACAAAAGAAAATCGGCCTCTATCTCAGAAGAACTGGGCAGCGTCGTGATGCTAGGCAATGCTGACGAGGCGAGAACCTTAGAGGAGGCCGGCGCCAATCGCGCAGACGTTGTGGTGGCGGTGACAGGCGACGACGAGGACAACTTGGTCATTTGCCAGGTGGCAAAACACAAGTTCAAAGTCGACCGCACGATCGCGCGAATCAACAATCCTAAGAATGAAACAATTTTCAAGCTTCTGGGAATAGACGCCACTGTCAGCAGTACTAATCTCATCCAGGCTCAGATCGAGCAAGAGTTACCGTCACAGGCATTGATTCATCACTTCCTGCTGCAGAACGTGGGATTGGAGTTAGTCGAGGGCGTGGTCTCGAGCAATTCGCCAGTGGTAGGCAGGCCGCTCAAGGACGTCGAACTGCCTGGGAACACCAAGATAATATTGATGATGAGAGGGAAGGACGCGATCGTGCCTACCGGTTCAACGGAGATCGAAGCGCTCGATTCGGTGATGGCCGTAACTAAGATTGAACTGGAATCGGAACTGCGGCAGCTACTTCTTGACTGAGGCCTGATTTTAGGCGCTTCAATATCGGATCTGTATCAGAGCCTAGACCCTAGACGACAGCCACCAGCTCCCACTCGGGAATGAACTGCCGCCATTCGATGCACGTGTTGAGATACTGGTGCACTACGTAGTATGGCGACACTCTTGGCTGGAAGGGCCGACTGAGCAGACGCATCCTCGCCATCTCCAGGGTCTTACCGCCCTTGCGATGATTACACCGGCGGCACGCGCTAACGACGTTCTCCCAAACGTGCTTGCCACCCCTATGACGGGGTAATACGTGATCAATTGTGAGCTCTTTTCCACTAGTTCCGCAGTATTGGCACGTGTGTCGATCACGCTGAAATATTTCCTTGCGGGTCAGGCGGGCCTTTGGTCGTGGGCGCCGGATCAGATAGATCAGACGGATCACGGAAGGGAGTTGGAAACTAACGGATGGCGAGCGCAGTGAACCGTCGCTGTGTTCCAAGACCTCGGCTTTACCACTGAGAACCAGAACAATCGCGCGCATGGGATTGCAGACATTCAGGGGCTCAAAGTTTTGATTCAATACCAAAACAGGCCTGTTAACCATAGCTGCCTCGACACCAACGCGGTTAAATTCGCGAAGATTCTACATTGATAAAACTTCAACGGCAAGCAGGAGTGCGGAGTCAATACGGGCTGAATGCGCCCTATATTCAGATACTAATCTTGCATCACCTATCAGTGAGAGCAAGCTGTAATGACCGCGAAGTGTCGGTGTACGAAGCAACCCAATCCTTCTCAAACGGGTTCTCGATTTCGAGCTACGCGGTTAGCCCGGCTTTCGGCGGGACAGACCAATTGACCCACGACACAAGACAATTTACGGAGCGCCGGGGTAGGCCGGATGTTGAAACAACGGGCTTCGCTCGGCTACCATTTCCGTCGTAAGAAGTGTCTTCGCAACCGAGCAAAGTCTTGCCGTCAGCTCACTACATTGATTCGATGGTATTGAGGAATCGCCGGAGGAACCCCAAGATTGACTTCGAACGAAGGAAATGACCCGCGCTTGGTGGTCGTGCGCGAGTCTCCGCTTAACGCGGAGACTCCACTTGACTTCCTAGAAGACTTCATCACCCCAACACCCCTTTTCTATCTCAGAAACCACTTTCCGGTACCAGACACTCGGGCGGATTCATGGCACCTCGTCGTTGATGGCGAGGTAGAGCGCCCCCTTACCTTGAGCTACTCGGAATTGGTTTCGCTGCCGGAGCAAGACCTCACAGTAACAATCGAGTGCGCGGGTAACGGCAGATCCTATTTCAGTCCGAATGCCGAGGGCGAGCAATGGAGCTACGGCGCTGTAGGCACCGCTGTGTGGACCGGTACTCCGTTGAGGACGATCCTGGAGATGGCCGGGATCAAACCGTCGGCTGTCGAGGTGCTTGGCGTGGGTGCGGACTGCGGCCTCCTGCCTGATGGCAAACGGCGGGCGGCATTCGAGAGGAGCCTACCGGTAGAGACTGCCATGCACCCTGACACATTTGTCGCATGGGCCATGAACGGCCGGCCGTTGACAGCGGCTCACGGCTACCCGCTCAGGCTGATAGTGCCGGGTTGGTACGGGATGGCCTCGGTCAAGTCGCTTGCTCGGATCAGCGTGTTAGCTGAACCATTCGACGGCTTCTATCAACGGGAACGTTACGTGATAGGTCAGGAGGGCAGGGCCCCAGGATCCGGGGGGCCGCGGACAACACCGGTAACCCGGATGGAACCGCGGGCATTGATCACGTCGCCGGTCGATGGCTCCCGGTTGGAGCACAGACCGGTAACAATATCAGGATTCGCCTGGTCGGGTTCAGCCCCCATAGAGAGGGTCGAGCTATCTCTGGATGGAGGTACGAGCTGGGAACTAACCCGACTGGCGGGCTCGAACCATCGGTACGCGTGGCGGGGTTGGGAGTACGTTTGGGATCCAACGAGCAGCGGTTCGTACCAGGTTGTCGTCCGCGCGACAGACGCAAAGGGCAACGTTCAGCCGGCGGAGGCATCCTGGAATAAACTAGGTTACAAGAATAACTCGCTCCACCGAATATGCGTGGAGATAGAAGAATAGCGCAAGGCGGCACTCGGCGGTCCCAGCGACCATTGGACCGCGCCGCTTGACCGTCCTTAAGGAGCAAGCCATGGAGTACCGTAATCTTGGCCGTACGGGCGTAAAAGTCAGCAAGCTATGTCTAGGCTGCTTCAACTTTGGGAACAGAACCGGCGAAGAGGAATCCGTTGAGATCATAAACCGGGCGATAGAGTTGGGAGTCAACTTCCTAGACACTGCCAACTCCTATGGTAGAGGCTCGAGCGAGATCTTAGTGGGAAAGGCATTGAACCGCAGCGGCCAACGAGACCGCATCGTGCTGGCCACAAAGGTGTATGCCCCAATGTCCGACAATGACCCGAACGCTTGGGGCAATCACCGTCGCCACGTCATCGAACAGTGCGAGGGTTCGCTGAAGCGGCTGCAGACGGAGTGGATCGACCTCTATCAGATTCACCGTCCTCAGTCCGACATTCCCATCGACGAAACCCTCCGAGCCTTGGACGACCTCATACGTGCCGGCAAGGTCCGCTACATAGGCACAAGTACGTTCGCGGCGTGGCAGGTTGTAGAGTCTCTATGGGCCGCTAAGGAGCTAGGATTAAACCGATTCGTCAGCGAGCAACCACCTTACAATTTGCTGGACCGCCGGATCGAGCGAGAGTTGATTCCGATGGCGCAAACGTACGGATTGGCAGTATTGCCGTGGTCACCGCTGGCGGCCGGATTTCTTGCCGGAAGATACCGCCGCGGCCAGGATAGGCCGGCAACGGGACGTGTCTCGGATACCCAGGCTAGGGCGCTCGAGCAGAAGTTCTCGGATGCCGGCTTTACCGTTGTCGAAAAGCTGGTAGAGCTAGCGGGCCAGAAACAGTGCACGCCCAGCCAGTTAGGTCTTGCCTGGTGCGCCCAACAGCCGGGAATCACCAGCCCTATCATCGGGCCCCGCACCATGGAGCAGCTAGAGGACAACGTGGCAGCTTTAGACGTCACAGTGACCGGCGAAGATCAAGCCGCGCTGGACGAGGTCTCCCCTCCCGGTCGTGTCGTCGCTCCGTATTATGAGGCTGATTTCGGGCCTCACCCGTTCAGGTGGTGAGGTCGCAGCAAGACTCGAGATCCGGCTTCGAATAGCATGCCGTTTAGTTAGCCCAGCAACTCGAGACAGGCGCTGCCTCTGCGAGACAAAGGTCGTCGGCGTTTCGCCGGCCGTAGGCTAGATCAACGAAATTGGGAGGGACGCAATGGAATATTGCAATCTTGGGAATTCCGGGCTTCAGGTCTCGCGGATCGGACTGGGCGCCGCGTTATTCGGCTCCAAGCTGGACGAGGAGGCCAGTCAGCGAATGTTCGACCACTACTTCGACGTTGGCGGGAACCTGGTCGATACCGCAAATTTTTACGGTGGGGGACTGAGAGGCAGCAACGCCATCACCGCCGGAACCTCTGAGAGGACAGTGGCCAAAATCATCAAGGGCAAGCGCGATCAGCTAGTGATCGCGACCAAGGGCTTTTGCCTCATGGAGGACGAGGTTCGGCCCAATAACGTCGGACTGTCTAGATCCTATCTTTCGGCGAACATCGAGGGAAGTTTACAGCGACTAGAAACTGATTACATCGATCTATATCAGTTTCACGTCTGGGATTACTATACGCCGATCGAAGAGACGCTGCGAGTGGTAGACGACTTTGTTCGAGCGGGCAAGATACGGTACGTAGGGGTCAGCAACTGGGACGGATGGCAGGTTATCAGGGCAAACATGCGCGCCACCTTCAGTAACCTGACACCGATTCTATCGAACCAAATCTGGTACAACCTGGCCGACCGGGGCGCCGAGAACTCCATCATTCCGGCCTGCCAGGATCAGAACGTATCCGTAATTTCTTGGGGCGCACTGGCCACGGGTTTTTTGACGGGGAAATACAACCGGGGCGACGAGAAGCCGACGCCGGGGGCACGGTTGGAGCAAGCGAAAGACAACGAGATGTTCTCATGGAAGAGCCTAGCTATCGAGAGGAACTGGGCAACGTTGGACCTGCTTTCGAAGATCGCAGCCGAGCGCGGATCGAACGTGGCCAGCGTCGCGATGCGTTGGCTTCTCCAATCGGGCAAGTGCGACGTAGTGCATCTGGGCGCTTCTAGTATGGTGCACTATCACAACAATATGGGAGTTCTCGACGTCCGACTCTCGGAGGACGAGATGGCAGAGCTGACGCGCACGAGCGAACCGGACCATTGGTACCCGATAATCTTTCACGACTTGTTCTGCCGGCGCGAGAGCGAGTGGTTTGGTGGCTTGCGGTAAGCTCAAAGAGCGCATTGAGCCGCCAATCAGCTCAATCCAAGACACATAGAGGGGCAGCAGTGAGTGAAAGAATCAGCCGGTGACATAGCCGTAGTCAGCTTCGAAGGACCCGGCCGGCCGCCGGTCATGAATCGAGTGCCGCGCCCCTCGGTGCCGGAGAAAGCCGCTTTGATCCGCATCGACTCGTGCGGAGTATGCGGAACGGACCTCCACATCCTGAAAGGCCACTGGCCCAAGCCGCTGCCCTGGCCGATCACTCTCGGTCACGAGTTGACGGGCGTGATCGAACAGATCGGGCCGGAGTTGACAGTCGACTTCATGGGCCAACCCCTGAGTGTCGGTTCAAAGGTAATGCTGCCGCCGCTAATGCCCTGTGGCGAGTGCTACTACTGCGTCCACTATCCAGCCCGGGCGAACAAGTGCCTAAATCCGACCTACTATGGCCGCTACATCCCCTTTTCGAAGCCGCCCCACCTGTGGGGAGGCTGGGCCGAAATGGTGTACGTAGACCTCGACATGCTTCCAGGGACCAAGGTTTACAAACTGCCGGACGATATGTCGTTGAAGCTCGCATCTTTGGCCGAGCCGCTGACATCGTGCGTACGCGGGCTCAACCGTGCGATCCGCAGCCCCGGCGCGGCGGACGGGTTTCGAGTGGGCGATACCGTGGTGGTGCAGGGCTCAGGCCCGATTGGACTGCTGGCGCTTGTGGCTGCGCAGGAGATGGGCGCCGGCCGGGTAGTCGTGATTGGGGCGCCGGAGAAGCCTCGACTTGAGATCTGCCGATCGTTCGGGGCAGTCGAGACGATTTCAATCGAGAAGTACAGGACGTCCGAGGAGCGGACCGGGGCGGTGCGCGACGTGGTCGGCGGTTTTGGCGCCGACGTAGTAATGGAGTGCAGCGGCCACCCATCCTCGGGGCCGGAGGGCATAGAGATGCTTCGCGACGGGGGCACCTACGTGGAGATGGGACAGTTTACCGACGCCGGCGCTATCGAGACCAACTGGCACCGGATCTGTACCAAGGACCTGACGATAGTGGGAAGCTGGGCGTTCACCGGCAACGATATTCCTCTAGCGATAGACATGCTTCATCGAGCGGTCGACAAGTATCCCTGGGATCTCATGCAGGAAGAGTTTCCGCTGACGGAGGCCGGCGTGGCGCAGGCGGTGGCCGATGCAAACGCTATGAAGGTAGTGAAGGCGACCATCAGGCCGGAGGTGTAGGATCGCGTGATGTACAAGGGAGGGGCCTGAGATTCGCCCCGTCCCGGGCGGCCGCGAGAGCCGGCCCTGCGACCGGCGGAGGGTTTGCCGGCGATCTTGTTTTGCATTTCTTGCCTTTTTCGTGGCGTTCCTTCATGGGTCGATAGTGGCTGGATTGGTTCTCCGATCCTTTCCCCGGAGGGCGAAAATGGGAACCATGCCGCCTCTAAAAAGAACAATTGTTCCCTATTATACCATTCCGGGAGCGATTCCGCGCGAAGTGCTCGAGTCATATGACCTGGTCGTAGAAACTATCTGATGCGATCCCTGCGAGCGACGGCGAGGGAACGCGGCGGCAACCCATTCTTGGCACTTTACGATGGCGATCTATAGGGGTCCCAGGGCGGAGAACCCGTAGATGGCGAAGTCAATGGAGTTTCCATAACATCGTACCGGCCCGACACGGGATTCACGCGTGCACGGGGAATGACGGAGACGCACGGGCGGGGCGGGAACCAAGCGTGGGACAAGCCCACGCGCTGCAGGTTTGGCCGGGCCCGCGGACGTGACAGAAGCCATCCACTCCGTATCAGTGTACAGGACATGCTTTCGTGGCAATCGCTCATGCCGGCTGGTGCCGGCACAACAAGGTATGAAAATTGGGTGCATTGGTTGATCGAAGGGTTCAGGTGTCGTCTGGCCCCCCTCCCCTGGCTGGGGACAAGCCCCAGCGCTACGTTTCTCTCTGTCGACTCTCGACCGAAGCCGGCCATCCCGGATCAGAGTCCAGGGTATGCTTTCGTACCAATCGCCCATCCCAGTTGCCGCCCTTGCACCTCCATCGATTCTCATACTGGTGGGTATAGTACGCATGGGGGATACTGGCATCGGCGGAAAGAATGAGGAGGTTATCAGCCCGTTGTCCAGGGCAAAATCGGTCGGCCGGCCGATGACATGCGCCAGGTCCGCGCGTAGAGTGTCGGGAGAAGGGAACCAATCGTGCCCAATGAGGTTATGAACGAGGATAGAGATGAAAGAATCCCCTATCCCCGAGGAGGAAGGTTGGGAAGGGGGATGCAGCGACACCATCCTCCAATGTGTAACGTGCGAGAGAACCTTTTTGCGTTGATAGAAAGACGGAGTGTACTATTACGCGATGCCCACCATACTTGAAGCCAACGGATTGACCAAGCACTACGGTTCGGTGATCGCGTTGGACGGAATCAATCTCAACATCGGAAAAGGCATCACCGGCCTGCTTGGGCCGAACGGGGCCGGCAAGAGCACAGCGATCAAGCTGTTCTTGGGCTTGATCAAGCCTACCGCCGGCTCGGCGCAGGTGCTGGGAGCGCGGCCGTACGAGTCGGTCGAGATTCGCGCCCGGCTGGGCTACATGCCGGAGCACGATTGCCTGCCGTCGTTGCTGGCGGCCTCCGAGTTTCTCACCCACATGGCGCAAGTTAGCGGGTTGCCTCCGGCCTATGCCCGGGTGCGGGCAGCCGACACTCTGCGGCACGTAGGTCTGGCCGAGGAAAGGTACCGGGCCATAGGAGAGTACTCGACCGGCATGAAGCAACGGGTCAAGCTGGCGCAGGCGCTGGTGCATGATCCGACGATGGTCTTCCTGGACGAGCCGACGGCCGGCCTGGACCCACTGGGGCGCGAGGAGATGCTCGCGCTGGTGCGGCGCACGGGCAGCGAGTTCGGGATCAGCATCCTATTGTCCTCGCACCTGATGGGCGACGTCGAGAGCACGTGCGAAAGAATCGTGGTGCTGGACGGCGGCCGAGTGGTGGAGGACGGCGCGGTTTCGCAGCTAACCCGCGAGACTGAGACCTTATACGTCGAGGTGGACGACCACCGGGACGAGCTTCTGACCTCGCTACGGGGGAAAGGACTCGAAGCCGAGTTGGACGGAATATCGATCGTCATTGAGCGCGTGGCCGGCGAAAGCTATGACGTTGTTCGCGACTCACTAGCGGAGTCGGGCGCGCGGCTGCGACGGATGGCGCCGCGCAGGCACAGGCTGACCGAGATCTTCAGGAGATAACGCTTGTCATCAGAGCCCCGGGGCGAAATCCACGACATCGGGTATCAGCGCTACGAAGGGCCGCGCGAGGGGCGCAGCCGGGCCCTCATCGCGTTGTGGACCGACGGCATGCGCACGGCGCTGGGCCTGGGCCGAGGAACGAAGGCGAAAATCCTGCCGCTGCTCCTTTTCGCTTCGGCCATATTGCCGGCGGCGATCTTGGTAATCGTCGCATCCATGAGCAGCGGGCCGCTTGTGCCCGGCGCGGCGTCAAACCACGCCACTTATGACGGCATCGTATTGATGCTGGTCCTGCTCTTTTCCGCGATCATCGCACCCGAGCTGCTGTGCGCCGACCGGCGTAGCCAAGTCCTCCAGCTATACCTGGTGCGGCCGCTGAGTCCGGCCGACTACCTGGCCGGACGCTGGCTGGCGTTCTTTACGATCTTGCTGGCGTTGGTGTATTTCGGGCAATCCGTATTGTTCATCGGGTTGACGCTCAACGCCGAGGAACCGCTCACCTACATTCGGGAGAACTGGCTCGACGTGCCGCGCTTCCTGGCCGCGGGGGCGATAGCGTCGGTCTTCGCGACGACGATTCCGCTGGCGGTGGCCGGCTTCGCGTCGCGGAGAGCATACGCGGCGGCTTTCGTGATTGGGCTGATATTCATCTCGTCGGCCGTCGCGAACCCGCTCGTGGCGTGCACCGAGCGTCAGACGCACATGGAGGGCAACGTCGTGGTCCTGGACCGCTGCGAGCCGATTACTGGCGAATATGCAAAATGGATCGGGCTGCTCGACCTCGGCAGCGTGCCGGGGCACGTGAACGGCAAGATACTTGGATGGGTTGAGCCCTCGGACCTGTCGCTGCAGATGGCGGAGTTCCCCGCGGCGGTCCCGATCGCATGGTACGTGGTGCTGACGGTAGGGCCGGCCCTGCTGCTATTGCGGCGCTATCAAAGGATTGCTTAGAAATGGAATCAGGCAACCCGGTAATGACATTGCGTTCCGTGTCGAAATGGTACGGGAACGTGGTTGCGGTAAACGACGTCACGCTAGACGTGCATCCTGGCGTGACGGGACTGTTGGGTCCGAACGGCGCCGGCAAGACGACGGTGCTGCACATGATGGCCGGCCTCGCCGGTCCCTCGGAGGGCGAGATCGAAGTGCTGGGTCAGCCGGTGCGTGACAACCCGGAGGTCTACCGCAAGCTGGGGATGATGTCAGAACACGAAGCAGTCTACCCGTTCTACAGCGGCCGGAACTTCGTCGAGTTGGCGGCGCGGCTCCACGGGCTCGGCGACGTCGGATCCGCGGTAGACCGGGCAATCGAGTACGTTGGCCTCGCCGACGTACAGGGACGGTCACTAGGAACCTACTCGCGGGGGATGCGACAGCGCATGAGACTGGCGGCGTCGCTGGTCCACGATCCTGAGGTCCTGCTGCTGGACGAGCCGCTGAACGGTACGGATCCGCTGCAGCGAATCGAGTTTCACGACCTGATGAGGCGGCTGGCGTCGGAGGGTAGAACGATAATCATCTCGTCCCACATCCTGGAGGAAGTGGAGACGGTAGCCGACCGTCATCTGCTGATGGTGAGCGGCAAGCTGGCGGCGTCGGGCGACTTCCGCGCTATTCGGGAAAAGCTCGACGAGCAACCGTACAAGATTCGGATTCACTGCGAAAGGCCTCGGGTGATGGGATCGGCGCTTATGCAACTGGAGTCGGTGGAGTCGGTCTCGTTGGACGAGGGCGCCCTGTTGGTGCTGAGCCGCAACGTGGCCGCGCTGCAGAGGGCGGTGCCGGCAACCGCCAGAGAGTTGGGTGTGAGGCTCACCCGGGTCGAGCCGATGGACGAATCGCTTGAAAGCGTCTTCAGCTACGTGGTGGAGGGTTAGCATGGGACCGGTCTTTCTGCTTTCGCTGCGCCAGCTCTCCGGGAAGTGGCGCCTCGGCATAATCCTGCTGCTGGCGGCCGTGCCCATCCTCATATCCGTGGCGGTGGTATCTCTGGCGCCGAACGCGGAAATGAACGTATCGATGACGGTTGACTCGGGTGACGCGGCGTCAGACCCTGGCGAGGAGGAAACCACGGACTCCGGCGGCACGATATCCCAGGAAGACATCGACAATTGGACGACCGCACTTCTGGGTGTTTTGATCGTTGCCGCCATTTTGCCCATCGTCACGATGGCGCTGGCGACGGCCTGTTTCGGCAACGAGCTGGAGGACCGCACGCTGGGATATATTGTCCTGAACCCGGTACCGCGGTGGAAGATAGTCCTGTCGAAGGTACTCGCGCCGGTGGCGATCGCGGGGCCGGCACTGATCCTCAGCGGCGTTGTCGTGGCATTTATTGGGTTGGACGGGGACGTCATGACCGCGCTGGCGGTGGCCGCCGGGCTGTTAGCCGGCATCGTGGCCTACTCGGCGATATTCGTCTGGGCCGGCCTGATGACGAGTCATGCTATCGGATTCGCGCTATTGTACGTGTTCCTGTGGGAGGGGGTGCTGAGCTCGCTTCTCGAAGGCGTCAGGTACTTGAGCATACGCGCGTATGCCACGACGCTGATGGCGGGCATCGACGAGTCACGGCTGGGCGTGTTGAAGGATACGTCGATCGAGCTACCTGCCGCCATCGTGGGAGTCGTCGCGGTTTCGGTGGTGTTCTACTTGATGGCGGTGGCGCGGCTGCGCCGGATGGACGTGCCGTAGCCTGGACACTTGGCGGAAACCAATCATATTCGAGTTTAGCCTAGCGGGTGATTTACTCTCGTGAGCAGGTTGGCCAGGAAACGGCGTCCGTCGATTATCTCACTTTGAAGAG
The DNA here is from genome assembly GCA_965220775.1 of Chloroflexota bacterium. GTDB lineage: Bacteria > Chloroflexota > UBA6077 > FW602-bin22 > JBCLEL01. The sequence goes on along the minus strand of OZ244845.1, from coordinate 671,403 downwards.
TAATACATGTTCAAGAAACCGTCTCTACCAATCCCCGACTGCTTTTTGCTCAAGATGCGACCCAGTACAGTTGGCGGTAAAGACTTTTTGCGTCGCGGTATGATTGCCCAACGCGTCCTATTTGACGCTACATCATACTTCTTGAGGGCCGCCCCGTGGCGCGAAGAACGCTCTTCCACCCAGCCGTTACGACGCAGTAGCTTTATCAATTCCAAGCCGGTGATTGCCGGCAGCTCTTGGCGCTGCCCCACTTAGACTCCGACCGGAATAGGCTCAGATTTTGCCAAGTAAACATTTGGTAATAGATCATAGGACTTCTGAGGCGTTGGCTGATCGAGGGAATGTATGGTAATGTCGTTATCAGCAAAGAACCGCTCGCGCTCACCAATGCTCTCCATAGTGTTGAGGGCAAGGATCATTAGATCTTCTAAACCTTTGCGCGCTTCTTCAATGCTGTCACCGCACGTAGCGACTCCCAGTTCTTCACATTCGCCAACCCATTGATCCTCTTCCTTGAAGAACTTCATAACGAGCGTGACATATCCGGCCGGCTGCGTAGTGGCCAACTGCGCCACCTGTGTTCTCCCTTCCTGTTTTGGATCTGTAGACAATCTGATCCTAGTAACCACTGATACCATTGTCAATCATCGGTACGGCAATGCGGGTCTGTTCGGTTTGAGCTCGCAGATACCGGCGTACCTACGTGAGGTCGTCCAAGCTAATGTTTAATGCCTTGGCGATTGAGGCAAGTGTTTTGGTCGAACCAGTGCGTCTTCCGGTCTCGATTTGAGACAGATAAACCGGATTGACGTTGGTTGCCGCGGCCAACTCCTTTTGGGTCATACCTCGGTGCTTGCGAAAGACTTGAATCGCGTTTTTCCCTGCCAGGAGATGGTCTGCCACTTCTATAGGGAAGGACTCGTTCTCTTCTGATTTGGCACGATCGAAGATCTCTTCATCGCTCAAGAGTGCTTCGGCGTCCCCTTTGATCAGGCGCTCAAACTCATGCCACGGGAGCACAGCGAAAGCTGGATGCCCGGCATCGTCGAGAATTACTTGCAATTTGTCCACGATTTCCTCCTATTGCTTGTACGCCTGACCACGTGGAACAATACACAACACGTCAATTACGCGAGCCTCATCGTCTCGCTCGAAAATAATTCGAATATCGCCTACGCGTAGTCGAAATCCAGGCCGGCCCTTTAGAGTAGCGACATCCGGATTCAGCCTTTCGGGGTTCACTGCCAATGCGTCCAATGCGCGACGAATGCGTTGAGTTGCAGTGACTCGATTCTAAAGGGATGGTGGGTAATTGTTCAGGTTTGAGGGAGAATCTACCTGGATTCCGGCTCTTTATCGGGGTACAGGGCATGCTTTCGTACCAATCGCTCACGCCGGCTGGCGTCGGCACACCAGGGTATGATGTGCCGGAGTTGTGTCTTGGTACAAAGAACTTGCAGAGCGGATTCTGCCACGCCCCACCTCGACCCCGGGGGGGTCAAGCCCCCGCGCTACATTCCCCTCTCCCCACCACCCATGGATGCCGGCAGAGAATGAAAATCATGGGACGCCGGGCGGTGCCACGCGGGCGGACTGGCGGCGCGCACTAGGCGGGCAACAAGCCCCAACGCTACTATCCCCTCTCCCCGCCCCTTCTTGATTCCGGCCTTCGCCGGAACCACCATGGCCTTGGGTAGGCCGCATAAGAGGACAAGAATGGTGGTACACCGGGCGATTTTTTCATCGTCTGGTCGCCTTACCCCTCCCCACCCCTGGACTCCGGCTTTCGCCGGAGTGACGAGTCGGGAGTCTATTTTCATAGCAATCGCTCATGCCGGCTGCCGCCGGCACACCAAGGTATGAAAAACCGGAATTGTGGCTTGGTACAGCGAACTGGCCCGGCAGATTCTGCCACGCCCCACCCCATCCCTGGCTGGGGACAAGCCCCAGCCCTACATTTCTCTTGGGACCCTGGGCTGTCGTTGTTCGGGCGACGGTGGTTGGTGTCGCCGGCCGGTGCCGGAAATGATCCCGGATCGGAGTCCGGGACATGCTTTCGTACCAATGACGACACGTGGTTTGCGGACTATCGAAATGGCCTTGGTGGGTTGACTGTTTCGACCAACTGCTTGTCGGCCTAGGAAAATACTCTAGAAGTCCTAAACACTAAAGAATTGAAAACCCCTGGGGATAAAACCGAGTCCATTTGAGCAGGGCGGCGTCCCGTTATAAGCTACTCTTACGCAGATGTGCCAAGGAGTTTCGCTGTCCCACTCGGCCGGGTCGGTACCGCCCCAGACGCTCGAGAGACCCTTTCGGTCAAGGCTGGCGCATCGATACTCGTCAGGAGGGTGCTAGTATCGAGGAATTGAAGAAGGGTGCTGCTGAACTGGCAGCATCAGAGGAGGCAGAATGAGTCTTTCAGAGCTGGGAATAGTCGACACCCATTGCCACCTGTGGGACCTCGAGGTGGCGCGACGAACGTGGATCACGCCGGAGTTGAATCAACTCTTCAACTCGTTTCGTCCGGCGGATATATCGCGGGCGTCGGCGGAAGTGGGAGTCGGGAAGTTCGTGGTGATAGAGGCCGGCACGACGCCGGAGGAGAACTCGTCGATCTCAAAGATGGCGGCGGAGTCCGACGCGATCGCGGGATTTGCCCCCTGGGTGGACCTAGAGAGTCCGCAGCTAGAGGACGAGCTGGACCGCTGGCAAGGGGATCCCAAGTTCTGCGGCGTGCGGATGAGATTCGAGGGTGACCCCGATGACGACATACTGGCCCGGCCCAGCATAGTCGACGGGCTGCGCAAGGTGGCCGGCAGGGGAATCATATTCGAGTTCCTAGTCCGCACTCAGCACTTGGCGCATGTCCTAGAGGTCTGCGCTCGCATCCCAGAGCTGAAAGCGATCATCGAGCACATGGCAAAGCCGGACATGGTAGAAGGCACGGAGCGAGCGGAGTGGGAGAAGCAGATGAGAGCGTTGGCGAGGAACACGAACCTCGCCGCGAAGCTGTCGCTGTCTCCCCGGGCAGAGCTAATGGACCAGTTGCTGGCGAACCCCGACCAGGGATGGCCGGTGGAGGCTGTCAGGCCGTACGTGCAGTTCCTACTGGAAGAGTTTGGGACCAGCCGGCTGATGTGGGGCAGCGACTGGCCGATAGCGCTGCTGACTACGGATTACGCCGGCATATATGGAGCGATGAGAGAAGTAATTGGCCGAATAGGCTCCGAGGACGAGTCGAAATTGTTCCACTCAAACGCGGTTCGATTCTACGAGCTCTGATCGAGGCCGTTTGAGAGTCGGTAGGACTTGGAGCGCGGTTCGGGACTGATTCAGTGAGCTAGAAGAGGAGTTGGACTGATGAATATCGTCGTCGTCGTTTTTGATACACTCCGCCAGGATCACGTAGGCGCCTACGGCAACCCCTGGATAGTGACCCCGCATCTAGACGCATTCGCCCAGGATTCAGTGCTGTTCACCAGAGCCTATCCTGAGTCTTTGCCTACGTTGCTCTTCCGTCGAGCGCTCCACACCGGACTGCGGACTTACCCGTTCCATGGCCATCGCGAATACAAGGGCGAGTTTCCGGGCGTGGCGCCGGGATGGGGGCCGATCCCTGAAGAGCAAGACACCGTGGCCGAGATTCTCGGACCAAGAGGCTATCGTTGCGCTTTGATCACCGACACCTATCATCAATTCAAGCCTTCCAAGAACTTCCACCGTGGATTCCACGAATGGATATGGGTGCGGGGCCAGGAGCTCGATCGGTACCGGAGCGGGCCGGCTGTGTCGTCGGAGCGGGTCCAGAGCCATATGAACGTACCCATAGGCGATCATTCGGGACTCGCAAAATTCCTGGGAGGGTATCTGCGTAACAACAACGAGCGGCTCCACGAGTCGGACTACTATCCGGCCCAGGTTTTCAGCGAGGCGTCGCGTTGGCTCTGGGACAACCAGGATGCGGAGCGCTTCTTCCTGGTGGTAGACTCCTTCGATCCTCACGAGCCGTGGGATCCGCCGGTCTGGTACCGCAAGCTGTATGATCCCGACGACGACGTGGCAGACATCATCCAATCGCCCTACTGCCCGTGGCAGGAGACGCTGACGCCTCGCGAGCTGAAACGGGTACAGGCCAACTACGCCGGCGAGGTGACGCTGGTCGACCGCTGGTTTGGCCAGTTCATGGAAACACTCAAGCTCACCGGCCGAATGGAGGATACGATGGTCGTGGCGATGAGCGATCACGGCCACAACCTTGGATTCGATCCGGGGGACAAAGGGATGGTCAGCAAGCAGGGACACCCGATGACCCATGCGGTTGCCGATTTGGTACTAATGATGCGCCATCCCTCGGGCGAGGGCGCCGGCAGCAAATGCGACCAGCTAGTGTACAACCACGACGTAGTTGCTACGGTGTTGTCTATGGCAGGGCAGGCGCCGCCCAACCCTATCGACGGCAAGGACTTTTGGCCGGCTCTGGGGCCTGCCGCGCCGACCTTCCGAGACTACGTGACGATTGCGTGGGGCCCGCTTGTGACTGTCATCACCGACGAGTGGTGGTTCAACGCAAGTGTCTGGGGCGAGGGCAAGCTCTTGTATGCCGTTCGCGATGATCCCGCCCTGGAGCGCAATCTGGCCGGCGAGCGTCCGGACGTTTGCGAAGATCTGCTGCGCCTGGCTATCGACGATGCCGGCGGTGAGATTCCAGAGGAATTCGCAAACTACCACAACAAGCCGGGGTGCACACCATTCGAGGACATCAGAGCATTGTTACGCATACTGCATAATGGCGAATAACCTTGTGGGGTGAAGTTTCGCCCATAACGCTAGCGATCGATTCTCTACGTTGGTCGGCTGATGTGGGGCAGTGATTGGCCGCTGGCGTTGCTCACGACGGACTACGCCGGCTCTGTAGTGACGGCCCCCAACGCTAGCGCCGCGTACGATTGAAAACGAAGCGAGCTTTACTGACGATCCCCGCGTGAGGTCACCTTGGGCAGAAATCTGTTGCGTTTATCGTCGGCGACTTTACTGCTTCTAGTGGGCACAGCGGCGGTTGGACTGCTAGCGTTCTACTTGATCGAATCGCCTCCGTACCACAGGACTAGCTCCATCGAGACGCGCCTGACTCCGGCCGAGCTTCTTCGTTCGCTAGGTGAGAAACAGAGATCGCTTCGCTTCTTGGAATCCTCCAGACTGAGTCTGAGCGCATCAATTCGCTCTACATTCATTTGGTCTCAGATTTACCGTATCAGAGACATACCGCCCAGGTACGGGGACATTGCACGCGCCGAAGCGTTTTCTAACCCGATGGGTCTGGCCGTGGGACGCGCCGACTTGTCGGAGGTCACTCTGCGAAAATTTGCCGACCCGTTTCAGTCTCGGCTGGCCTTGTTGGAGATAGCGAGTAGCTATGACGTTCCTGGAACAATCTACAATCCGATACAGGGATATATGTTCTCCCGGAGCGGTTCAATGGACCTGTATGTCTGGGTGGATGGCGTATGGCTGGGGATGATTTATTCGATCAACGAAAGATGGATGTCGACTTTGCTCAGCTACTTTCCGAATGTAGCGAGGCGCGATGGGCCGGCCCCGCCCCTGTCGCTCGAAGCTGCTGAGCCGAGAGAGTATTTGGCGCTACCCGTTGCCGGGTTATTCATTGGGATACTGATCTGGCCGGTGGTCGCATCGCGATCGATAGCGCTGCGACCGCAAGCCAAGGTGCCCAGGCAACCTGTTGACGAGCTGCAACGCCGGCTCTTGGCACTAAACGGCGACGATCGACGCTGGAAGGTCTGCCGCCTAAGCGAAAACGAGTTTGTAGCTGAGTGGAAGCTCGATGATAGGAGCTGGCAAGGGCTATTCGGCCGCCGTGGATTGATGCGCGCGCGAGCACTGCGGATGCGGTTGGATGGCCGGCGCAGGGCGGTCAGGGCGATGGATGACGGATATCGGGTCAGGACCGAAGGCGGGTGGGCACCCGATGGCAAAGTGGAGATTCGACGCCGGCCGATATTCGGACTGGACCTGGCCGATTGGCGTCCATCCTCGAAGCGTAGCAACGGTGCCGACCCAGGGGGCCGCAATGCATCGCCGGCTGACTGGGGTTACGACGTTTCTCTGATCAAGGGCGAGATCGTCGAGACAGTGCTGAAAGCCGGTTGGAGCTACCAGCCGGTCACCTTCATGATCTGGAGCTAGCGTCGGTATCCAAGGTATCAGGATTAGGTGCGCTGGTTGGTGGGAGAGTTCGCGTGTCATTGGCGCCACCCATGCCTCCCCTGGATTCCTGCCCCGTATCGGGGTTCGGGGCAGGCTCTTCGCGGGAATCACCATGGCCTTGCGGAGGCCGCATTAGGAAGATGAAAACGGGGTGAGGGGTCGGTTTTGTCCATCGTCTGGTGGTCTTACCCCACCCCACCCCGTCTGGATTCCAGCTTTCGCTGGAATGACGAATTGAGTGGCGGGAGTCTATCCCGGATCGTAGTCCGGGACATGCTTTCATAGCAATCGCTGATGCCGGCCGCTGCCGGCACGCCAAGGTATAAAAAGCGGGAGTTGTGGTTTGGCACGGCGGATTCTGCCACGCCCTACCCCGACCCCAGCGGGGGACAAGCCCCTCGCCTCGCGAAGTCTTCGACCGCGCTACATTTTCCCATTCTGCCATCGGCCATTGGTCTACAATTCGGCACGTTTCGCCGGTGGAGAGCCGGCATCGAGGTTGATTGGAGGGCACATTTCCTTACGAATGACGAAGTGGGCGGCGGGGGCGACGAGGGATGGCGGGATGACCGCGTCCGTGCGCCTGGTTGGGGACTAGCTCCAGCGCCACATGTTTTTTGTCGACTATCGGAAGTCAATGTTAGGCAGGTTGTCGTTGGCATCGCGTGTTCGTGCCGGAATACATCTTCCCAGCTAACGGTAGCTCGCAGGACTGGGCTCCCCAAGTCTTAACGGTTACCGCAAGAGGAGGAATTCAACGGCGAGAGGTTTTAGGGTGATAGACTAACGTGCGGGTAGGGGCTTCGCCCTGACACGGTTCGTCGTGGTGCGTACTCAAGAGGAGAGGCGCATGGCCGCACGAGTAACAGAACTCAAAGTATTGAACGACGCCCTCGGCGATACCGGCGAGCCACGCCGGCGAATCGACGAGGATGGCTCTCTGTTCCTCCGCAAGTTGGGGTATCCACGCAAGATCCGAGACCCGCGCCGGCGAGTCCTGAAAGCCTGTGAGGCCAGTGGTTGGCTCGCGGCCGGCACCCTATTCGAAGAAGCGATAGCCGACATCGAGGCTGCCAAAAAGGCACGTCTCGTTTTTCCTTAATCTGGGACAAATCGTGAACACGCTGCTATTTGAACCACGTTCTGGCAAGTCAGTCGATTACGAGATAGTCGTGATTGGAGGGGGCCCGGCGGGTTCAACTATCGCGACATTGCTGGCGCAGTGGGGACGCCGGGTTTTGCTTCTGGAGAAGGACCACTTTCCGCGTGAGCATATAGGCGAGTCCCTTTTGCCGGGCACAGTCGCAGTAATGAAGCGAATGGGTGTGTATGAAAAGGTTGACGACGCCGGCTTCGTGCACAAGTACGGCGCTACTTATGTTTGGGGCAAATCGCGAGACCCATGGACGATTCACTTCTCCGAGGTCACGGAAAAGCCAATACATACCTTCCAAGTCAACAGGGCTAAGTTTGACAAGATTCTGTTAGATCATAGCCAGGAAAGTGGCGTCACGGTACTGCAAGGATGCCGGGCAACTGGTGTCAGGCGAAGCGATACGGACGTGATGCTCGTCGATTACCTAGACCAGAATCAAAGCCCGCGGACGGCGGCCTGTCGAATATGCGTGGATGCTTCAGGGCAGAACTCGTTCCTGGGTCGGGATTTGGGGTTGCGGAAACTCAATCCGGCACTACGTAACATCGCGCTGTTCACCTACTTCGAGGGCGGTAAGTCTATCCTTGACCTGGTGCCGGACCTCAATCCCGAGGATCGGGGAAACGTCTACGTTGCGACCAATGAGGTGGGCTGGTTCTGGTACTTGCCTCAGGGCGGCGATCGATACGGTGTTGGGTTGGTGACCGATGCGGCGCACTCCAGCGAGATCAACAGGGTGGGCCGCACCAAATTCTATCTGGATCTCATAGACGCGACTCCTGAGATCAAATACCTTCTGAAAGATGCTCGCATGGAGACCGACTCGGTAGACACTCAGAGCGACTGGTCATATGTGTGCAGTAGGGTCCAAGGGCCAGGGTACCTTCTAGTTGGCGATGCCGCCGCCTTCATCGACCCGATCCTGGCCAGCGGCATAGACCTAGCCATGGAAGGTGCACTCAAGGCCGCATTGGCAATTAATACGCGACTGAGTACTCGTAAGTGGGCCGACCAAGCAATGCCGTGGTACGAGAACGAGTACCAAACTGACGCATCGGACTATCTGCATATGGCCACACACTGGTACCACGGTAACCGAAGCCAGAAGGAGTGGTTTTCGGCGGCGAAACGGTTGGTGCCTCCGGAAAAGAACCTGTCCCTCCGCCAGGCATTCGTCTACCTATCCGGCGGCTTCACCACCGGACTCGCCGACCGGAATCTTCCGAATCTGCTGTCTGTTGGCGGCTTTCCACCGCACCAACTCAATACTATCTATGAAAACCTCGACGCCAGCCTGCCGGAGAAGGCCCGGAAATCAGTAGCCAAGAGCCTCGATCACGAACCTGCCGAGCCGGGTTCTAAAGAGGTTGCAGGAGAGAGTATTGGAGAAACTTACCCTCGTTTCGCGCCGGGCGTCGTCTATAGCCGCGATATGCAGCCGCGCGACAATGAGTTGGTTCCAGTCATCAAGATCGTTCAAGAGGTCGATGGAATACCGTGGAAACGACACGGCTTATTTCCGGCATATTGGCCTCTTCTAGAAAGGATCGATGGCAAGCGCTCGGTGCGAGACATTGTCGACGAACTGGCTTATTTGCCCGGATACATGCAACACGGGACGCTCGGCGAACGGCAAAAGATGATGGCGGAGTTGTTTCAGGAACTGTATGACAAGAATATAACGTTGCCAGGTCAGCGGCGTAGGGCCACGGGGCGTCGCCAACGCCGGCCGCAAAGGGCAGCCGCAACACAGCCGGCGGCGACACAGAATATCAGTCGCAACGACCCTTGCCCTTGCGGAAGTGGAAGGAAGTACAAGCGTTGCCACGGCCGGATGGCGACTTCTCGGTAGCGTGCCGGATTGGCCTGGAGTGCGTTAGCGCGGGGGCTCGGGATTCTCGATCATCGCGCTAACGCCAATGATCCCATTTACGCAGAGCCTATGCAGGGACGACCGTCGACCTGTCAGTCCAAGCTACGCCTTGACTATGGCCCACGAGGTGGCAGCCCGTCAGTTGAAGCCGGCGATGTACGGCTCTTGGACCTTGAAGATCTCTTCGACCATCTTGCGGATCTGATCGAGGGTCAGGACCGACGCGGTCAGCGGATCTAACGCGATAGCCTGTTCGACGGCCTTGCGGTCTCCTTCCAGCGCACCCTTGACCATAAGGGCGTCGCCGGCGCTGCGGCTGCGATTCAACGAGGCGCACTGTTCCGGCAGGTCTCCTACGTAGCAGGGATGGATACCCATATTGTCGACCAAGCAGGGGACCTCGACGCAGCAGTTGGGCAGATTGGTGATCAGGCCAGTGTTCATCACATTGCCGTTGAACCGGTAGGGAACGTTGGTCTCGATCGCGTTGATGATTCCGACGCAATACTCGTCGCTGATCGCCTTTACAGGTACCGGATCTGGACCGTAGGCCTCTCGCCTAAGAGTCTCGCGGCGCGTTACTAGGAGTTTCTTCCAGTTCTCGTCGTTTGTGTAATCCTTGCCCATGCCGGCCATGGCGCCGCGGGTGGGGGCATAACGCGCCATCATCTCGGGCGTTCGCCGGAAGTACGGGTAGTAGTCAGTATGGTGGACGCTCGACTCGGTGGTGAAGTAGTCGAAGTACTTCAGAATCTCGAAGCGGACCGGATCGGCTCCATAGATCTCGGGATCGTCGAGCTTCTCCCAGATCAGCGGATAGGCGTCCCGCTTGTTCCACTCGTAGCGTAGGTACCAGGCCTGGTGGTTGAGGCCGGCGACCCAGTGGCCGGTCTCCTCGAAGGGAGCGCCAATGTAGCCGGCCAACTCCCGGGCTGTGCCGAGGACGCTGTGGCAAAGGCCGATACTCTTTATGTTGGGAACGGCGTTGTAAAGCACCCACGAGACGACAGCCGTAGGGTTGGCATAGTGCAGAAGCAGCGCATCCGGGCACAACTCTTCCATATCGTGACAGAGCCCCAACATGAATGGGGCGTAGCGCAGGGTCGCGAAGGTGCCGCCCGGCCCGGTGGTGCAACCCACCACCTGGTCGACGCCGTAGGTCCGCGCGATACGCATGGGCTGGTGCCAAACGTCGATGCCGTAGAGTTGGACGGTGGAAATGACGTAGTCGGCGCCGTCCAGGGCCTCCCGGCGGTCGGTAGTAGATTCTATCTTGGTGGGCGCACCCAGTTCCGTGACCATCTTGCGGGCGATATTCGACATAATGTCGAGATTTACGGCATTGATGTCCATGAGAGTGAGGGTGCCATCGGCAAGGGCCGGCCGGGTGATGACATCGTGGACAAATCGTTTGCCAAACCCGCTACTGCCGGCGCCAATCACGGCGATTTTCGGCCCGCCACCGGTCCTCCCGCTGCGACTTTCGGCTTGTTCCTGTATCAACTGTGCCATGCGAACACCTCTCTACTAAATCACTAGCATTCGAGCCTAAAGCAACCAGGGTTTGTTCACCACATTACAGCGCCTCTTCAGCCTTCGAGATCACACACTACTAAACTGGGGCAGGTATCGAGCTTCAGCTTCGAACATCTTCTCGACCATGCTATGAATCTGGTCCAGAGTCAGTACGGAAGAGGTCATAGGATCGAGGGAGATGGCCTGCTCGATCGCCCGCCGGTCGCCCTCGATGGCACCCTTTGCGGCCAACCCGTCCTGGTTCTGGCGCATGCGGTTGATTGCGGCGCACTGCTCTGGAAGGTCGCCAACGTAGCAGGGATGCACACCCATATTATCGACCAAGCAGGGAACTTCGACGCATGAGCCTTCGGGTAGATTCGTGATCAGGCCGGTGTTGGGAACGTTGGCGTTGATACGGGCAGGGATATTGCTCTCGATCGAATTGATGATGTCGATGCAATACTCGACGCCGGGATCGGCCTCTACCGGCGCATTGCCGTAGGCCTCCTCGCGCAACTGCTCGCGCTTTACCTTCGCGCGTTCCAGATGCTCGTTCATGAAATCTGGGCCCATTGCTCCGGGCGCCCATCTTTCGACCAGTTCGAGATTCTTGCGGAACCAGGGCACGTACTCAGAGTTATGAAGGCTCGACTCGGTCAGGAAGTATCCGAAGTACTTCATCATCTCGAATCGCACCACATCCTGATTGTAAATCTCGGGTTCCTGCATTTTTTCGTGGAGTAGCGGCAACGCGTCCTCGCCGTTCCATTCGAAACGAAGGAACCAGGCCTGATGGTTGATGCCGGCGACCCAATGGCCGGTCTCCTCGTAGGGTGCACCAATGTACTCGGCGAGGGTCATCGCGGTATGCTGGACGCTGTGACAGAGGCCGATAAAGCGCATGTTGGTGGCCATGCTCATGGCCCAAGGGACAATCGAGGTAGGATTCTGGTAGTCCAGCACCAGGGCATTCGGACATAGCTCCTCGACTTCTTTGGCCATGTCGAGGAGCACGGCGATGTAGCGGAGTCCCCGGAAGACGCCGGACGGACCGGAGGTACAACCGACCGAGTGGTAAACGCCGAACTCTTGAGGGATGCCCACCTCAATTATGCGGGGGGCGAATCCGTCGGAGACGATCGTATCAATGACGTAATCGGCGCCATCCAATGCGCGCCGTCGGTCGGTCGTCGCCTCGATGTTGACGGTTGACTTCAACTGTGCAGCCAGACGCTTGCCCACGGTAGCCATGATGTCCAGATTGTCGGGATTGATGTCCATGAGCGTCAGGGTCGAGTCCTGCAACGCCGGCCGGGTGAGGACGTCGGTCAGAAAGCGCTTGCCAAAGCCGGCGCTGCCACCACCTATGTGAGCTATCTTAGCCATGTGCCTTCTCCTTCACTTCGAGCAATAAATTAATCGGGCCTGTACGGACGGCAAACTTGCCTATCCGTGTGCGATTCAGTTGGCGGCCAAGCCTCCTGGTGGCGGTTTGATCTGCCTTGCCGGCGGGCTGGACGCTGGGAATCGGTTCCCTGCTGACTAATAGGCTTACGACTCCTCACCAACTAGCAATAAAGCTCTCGAGCGAAAAGTTCTCTGGCATCTCGTAGACACGGTACTCAGCAGACTTGGCCTGGGTGCCGGCGATTAACTGTGGTCCATCAGATCGCAGTCTCTGGTCGAGCACCGAGAAACGCTTCCAAAGCAGCTCGATATCGTCCAATGAGAAGCGGCGGCTCATATCCTGATAGAGATGGAGGACGGGAGGGCGCAGATCAGTGAAATCGCCGCCCTCTTTCTTGGGCGCGCCGGCGACCTCCGTCCTCTTGAGGTACAACACGCTGGAGGCCAACTTGCATAGCAGGATCGCGGTAACCATCCGGCCGGTCTCGCCGGGATGGAGGGCGGCGAGCCTGGTCAAAAAGGCGTCGGCGTCCCTGTCGAGGATCGCGCGAAAGATGGATTCGATCTTGTCGTGCTCTTCGATGATCAGCCTGTCCCAATGTTCGAAACGCTTCCGGATGTGGGCCGGCAGGCTCTTGGCAAACTCAACATCCCACCAGAGATGGTAGTAGCGGTAGAGCGGTCCACCGAACGATTGGTATCCGAAATGGATCGTTCGGCGCAGATTGGAGCTATAGTCGCTGCCCCAGTGCAAGATGAAGTTGGTATAGACGACTGCATCGCCGGCGTTCAGCTCCACCGGTATGCCGCCGGGTAGAGGCTGTCGCGGGTCCTCCGCCAACTGGCGATTTTCCTCTTCGGTGTTCGGCCGGCGATGACTCCCCGGGACAACCCAGAGCACGTTGTCATCGTAGAGTGGGACGTTCCATTGGACGTAGCCCGGCCCGTTAGCCTCCATGTCGAGCTCCAGCCCCTGCAACGGCGCATCGAAAGTCGCACTTGTGTCCCGGTGCCAGCTAGCGGGACCGCGGTCGCTAACGGGACTGCACATCAAGAACATTGCGTGCAGGCCGATGTCGCGTCCTCGAAGGAGCTGGCGGCTTGCACTCCAGGGCTCGGCAAGAAGGAAGTCGAGAGTGTCGGCGGTGGACTCGTCAACCAGCTCGTTGAAGACCAAGCGGGGTTGGTGATGGGTCTCCCAGGCGCCGCCGGGCGGGTCATCCGGCCCACGGTCGCGAGCCCAAATCTCTCGCTGCCGGTCTACCAATGTCTCGTAGCTGGTCCTGAGACTGTCCAATTGGGCCGGCGGGATGACATTGCGCAGGACGATATAGCCTTGCTCCTGAATTTCATTGGGATCGACCTGGATAGCCATTACTCAACCCCCTTGTGCGTCGACTCGACTTTGATTCGTCATTAAGAGATGCTCACCCTTTTACCCCGCTGATCACCACGCCCTGAATGAAGTATCGTTGGGCGAAGAAGAACACCAATATTGGCGGCAAGGTTATCACGGTGCCCATGGCCATGATGTGATTCCAACCCTGCTGGGCCGTGGTGAACCGGGGCGATCTTTCCCATTGCTGGAAGGCAAGGGAGACGGTATGTTTCTCGGGCGAATTCAGGTAGATCAGGGGACCAAGGAAGTCTTCCCAGGTCCACATGAAGGTGAAGATCGCTACCGCTCCTAACGCCGGCAGTGATTGGGGCATGATGATCTTCCAATATATCCCAAACGTGCCGCATCCATCTATTCGCGCCGCATCGTCATAGTCCTGCGGGATCGTCATGAAGAACTGACGCAGCAGGAAGATGAAGAACGCGCCGCCGCCGAATAGGTTCGGGATGTACAGAGGATGGAGCGAGTCCAGCAGTCCCAAGTCTCTGAAGATAAGGAACTGTGGAATCAACGTCACATGGTAGGGGATCATCAGAGTGCTCAACACCAAGATGAATATCTTGTCTCGATGGGGAAATCGAACCCGGGCAAAGCCATAGGCGGCGAGGCTGGAGGTGAGCAGCCGGCCGATTTCCGTCATCACGATGACGAACATGGTATTTCTGAGCGCGCTGATCAACGGGAATTGGTTGATGGCCTCGGGATAGTTCTCCAGATGTATCTCTTGTGGAATGAAGTTGGGCGGGTATTCGAAGACGTCGCCCTCCGCCTTCATTCCACTGGCGATCATCCAGTAGAGCGGGCCGGTGAATAGTGCGAGGCCTATAATTAAACCGAGGTATATGAGCGTCCGGCCAACAACCCTGTTGGCAAGAAGTAGGGATCTCTCTCTGAGAAAGAAGGATCTTAGCTTGGTTGCCTCGCGTACGATTCCTGTCTCAGAGTTCACGGCCGGCGGTCCGATCAATCGTCTTCTGTCGCGGGGGCACCCTCATCCCTTGACGCCGCTGATCACGACGCCCTGAATGAAGTACCGTTGGGCAAAGAAGAACACCATGATTGGCGGCAGCGTTATGACAGACCCCATGGCCATGATGTGATTCCAACCCATCTTCAAGAAGGAGCCCTGTATAGGACCTCCCCTTTGCCAATGCTGGTAAGCGAGGGCAACGGTATGTTTCTCGGGGGAGTTTACGTAGATCAGGGGCCCAAGGAAGTCTTCCCATGTCCACATGAACGTGAAAATCGCTACCGCTCCCAGCGCCGGCAGCGACTGTGGCATGATGATCCGCCAAAAAATGCCGAAAGTACCGCATCCATCTATTCGCGCCGCGTCGTCGTAGTCCTTAGGAATAGTCAGGAAGAACTGTCGCAGCAGGAAGATGAAAAACGCACCCCCGCCGAACAGGTGGGGAATATAGAGAGGATGGAGCGAGTCGAGCAATCTCAGGTCGCGGAAGATGAGGTACTGTGGAATCAGCGTCACGTGGTAAGGAATCATCATGGTGCTGAGCACCAAGATGAAGATCTTGTCTCGATGAGGGAAGCTCACCCTCGAGAACCCAAACGCCGCGAGGCTAGAGGTAAGCAGCCGGCCGATCTCGATCATGACGACTACAAACAAAGTGTTCTTGAGAGAGTTGATCAGGGGGAATCGGCTGATCGCATCGGGATAGTTATTCAAATAGATTTCTTGTGGGATGAAGTTGGGGGGATATTGGAAGACATCGCCCTCGGCTTTTACTGCGCTGGCGATCATCCAATACAACGGTCCAGTGAAGAGCGCTATACCTACGAGGAGGCCCAGGTAGATAGACCCACGACCCAGGGCTCTTCTCATCAAACGGCCAAAACGCCCGGAGTCGTAGGCGTCTCTAAACTTGTCGACCTCTCGCGTGACCAGAATCAAAGAACCAATGCCTCCTGGTTAGATCTATGATCTCAGAATACAGGCGCCTTCAGCCCTTTACGCCGCTGATAACCACACCTTGGATAAAGTACCTTTGTGTGAAGAAGAAAACCAACACCGGTGGCAGAGTTATCAACGAGCCAATCGCCATAATGTGATTCCAACCGTGCTTGAATCCGAAGTGCTGGGGTGACCTTTGCCACTGTTGGTAGGCCAAGGCTACGGTGTGTTTTTCCGGTGAGTTCAGGTAGATAAGGGGAGCGAGGAAGTCTTCCCACGTCCACATGAAGGTGAAGATAGCGACCGCGCCTAATGCCGGCAGGGACTGGGGCATGATGATCCGCCAGAAGATGCCGAAAGTGCCGCATCCATCGATTCGCGCGGCGTCGTCGTAGTCCTTGGGAATCGTCAGGAAGAACTGGCGCAGAAGGAAGATGAAAAACGCTCCGCCGCCGAACAGATTGGGCACGATCAAAGGGTAGACGGAGTCCAACCAACCGAGGTCGCGAAAGATCAGGTATTGGGGGATGAGAGTTACGTGGTACGGGATCATCAGGGTGCTCAATACAAGCACGAATATCTTGTCTCTATGGGGAAAGCTCACCCTCGAAAACCCGAAGGCCGCGAGGCTGGAGGTGATGAGCCGCCCAAGCTCCACACCTATTATTATGATGGCTGAGTTGGTCAGCGAGCGAACGAAGGGGAATTTATCAAGAGCCTCGGGATAGTTATACCAGTGAATCGTGCTGGGGAAAAAGTTCGGAGGATACTCGAATACATCTCCCTCCGGTTTGAATCCACTGGCGACCATCCAATACAGTGGGCCGGTGAAAATCGCGATACCTACCAACAGACCGAGATAGATAAACGCGCGCCCAACTGCCCGTCTCGCCAGGCGGCCCAGACGCTCAGATCGGTAGGACGAACGCGGCTTCGCGGTCGTTCCCTCTATCGTCGAAAATGGAATCACTCGAAACGTCCTGGCACGCCTTCACTCTCCAGCGATCCGAAGCCTCGCCACATTCGGCGCCTCGGATCAGTTCGCGAACTCGTAGTAGACCATCCGCTGTGATGCCCGCAGGCTCAATAGGGTCAATAACATGATGATCAGGAACAACACCCAAGCCAGCGATGCCGCGTACCCCATCTCGAAGTGTTGCCACCCGCTTCGGTATAAATACAGCACGTAGAACAACGAAGCGTTTGCCGGCCCGCCTCCGGTCACTATGTATCCCGCCGTGAACACCTGGAATGAGCCGATCATCCCGGTCAGGAAGACGAAGAACACGACCGGCGAGGTCAACGGCAACGTCACGTTCCAGAATTTCTGCCAGGCATTGGCGCCGTCGACCACCGCGGCGTCGTAGAGCGTCGTGGGAACCCCTTGCAACGCCGCCAGGTAGAGGATCAGCCCTCCACCCGCCGCCCAGATGTGCATCAACATGAACGCCGGCAGCACCCACTCGCGAGACCCGAACCACTGCGGGCCCTGGATCCCGATCATCCGCAGCGCACCGTTGATCAGGCCGATATCGCTATTGAACATCCAGGCGAACAGGTACGCCGCGGCCAGTCCCGGGACTACCGCCGGCATATAGAACGCCGTTCGCCACACCGAGAGTCCGATAACCTTTTGGTTGAGCAGCAGCGCCAGCGCGTAGCCGGCTACGACTCCCGTCGGCACCGCTCCCAATACGTAGATGGTCGTGACTTTCAACGACTGCCAGAACAGCTCGTCATTGACCATGTTGATGTAGTTGTCGATGCCTGCGAACTTCGGCGGGCTGAGGACGTCGTAATGGTTGAACGATACCCAAAGGGAGAACACGATCGGCCCGGCGGTGAAACCCAGGAATCCTATGATCCAAGGCAGAATGCAGATATAGCCGTCAACAATATTGCGAAGGGTCTGGGGAGACATTCTCCTTCGCTCTTGACCTGCGACTGTTATTGAACTCATCCTGCCAACCTCCGAAGGCCAGCAACAGACCAGACAGCGCCTGACTTCAACTCAATGCCTGTCCCTGAGCACCGGCCGAGTATTTGGATGGGCCGACTTGGCGGAAAAGGCCGGCAACTGCCGGCCTTTTCCACGCGTTCGGCGAGTTGTTTCTTCCTAGGAAGAGGCTTTCGCCAACTCCGCGTCGATCTTCTTCTTCGCGTCGTCCATCGCCGCTTGGACCGTGTTCTCGCCAATCAACACGCTCTGCACGGCAGCGTTCAAGAACTCGACCGTCTTGATTGGAGCCTTGCCTCCACGCCAGTCTGGGAACACTTCGATGTTCTCCAGTGACTGCGTCGAATGCGACACGCCCGGCGACTGGCATCGGGACGCCCATACTTCCGCCTGCTCCAGGAACCTCTCCCGCTCGGCTCCCTGCTCCCGGTAGGTCAGCGCGTCCATATGGAATCTTGCATCGTAGGACGGTACGCTAGCCACGAACGTGATCTCGCGCATCATATCCGTGTCCAGTGCGCTCTTTGCCACGTACTCCTCAGCCAGGTCTCGATTCTTCGATGCCTTGTTTGCCGCCCAGTGGTTGCCGCCCAAGCTCACTGCCCGCTTCCTGTCCCAAGGCATATGGATCACGCCCTGAGGGAACTTCATGCTGTGCAGGTTGTGTCCACCGGCCCAGGCCACCACGCTCGTGGCTTTGCCGGCACGGTACATTCCTCCTTCGATAGCCTTGCTCGCCTCGATCGACGGAGCAACTTTGTGTGTCAATACCATATCGACGTGGTCCTGCACCGCCTGCACCACTTCGGGTGAGTTCACCGTGCACTCGTTCTCTTCGTAGCTCCAAGGATCGTCGAAGAGCGCGCCGCCGTAGTCGGTTACCCGACCCATCGTCAGTGTGTAAAAATTGTTGAACGTGGTACCGATGCCGTAGTTCTCTACGGTCCCATCGTTCATTCTCTTTGTTCCCGCCGTGGCGAATTCGACGAGATTGTCCCAGTTCCAGGTATCGAACTCAGCGCTAGACGTGGACAAGTCCGAGCCCCACTCTGGAAGGTCCATCCCCACCTCGTCCGCCAGCGTCTTGTTGATGTTGATCACCAGCGGGTTGCGGAAGAACACCGACACCGCCATGATCTGGCCCTTGTAGCCGTTCTCCCTCCGCGGATCTACCGTCCACTTCTCTGGATCGGCATTGTGCGCCTTGATCACGTCGTCCAGCGGCGCCAACAGATCCTTAGTGAAGAAGAATCCATTCCAATACACGTCCACCAACATCACGTCCGGTGCCACTCCGCCGGCGAACTGTGTCAACAGCTTGTCCAGATACCCGCCCCAAGGGGCCGGCTGGTCCTTCATCGTCACGCCATGCTTGTGTTCGTACAGTCCGAAGGTGTTGGTCTTGCTGGAGAATGTGTCTCCCCACCAGTGGGTGGCGACCAGCTCGCCCCGCGGGTCTGCCTTCGGCATCGCGGTCACGAACTTCTCTACTACTACTTCCTTCTCTACTACTACTTCCTTCTCTACCTCTACAATCTCTTTCTTTACGACCTCGACCGCCTTCTCCACCTCGACGGTCACTACCCTCTCCACCTCGACAGCCTTCTCGACTTCGACGGTGACTACCTTCTCTACCTGTTCCCTGATGACCTGAGTAACTACTCTCTCTATCGGGACCTCTTTCTCGACTACCTGTACTCTCTCGACTTCGACGATCTGCGGCTCACACGCGGCCAGAATCGGTAGCGCCGCCGCTGCTCCCAGGCCCGCTAGGAACGAACGTCGACTCAAATTTCGATTTAACAACCCTCTATTCTCCTATTTAAGCTAATAGTAAATGGGTTTCTGGTGATTCACACTGCCATATCGACCGGCTGATTCCCTGCTCTTGTGCCATCACCCCTTTCGCAGGCCGATTGCTTTTCAATACGTCAATTGCCAAACTCAAAGCCGTTTACGGTAAATGGAATGTTATCGAGTCCCACCCGGCCGGTCAAGCTCCCGTACGAATCAATTTGCCAGTCTCGCTTCAATACTGCTCGATCAAGTACGCCTCATTGATAGATCACGTCAATGGTGGATATCTCGATCTAATCCAACCCTAGCTCTACCCACTTCGACGCCAGGCGTCTAATTCGCGGCCGGTCGCTGTGCAGGAATGCGTCACTGAACAGCCGGCCAGGCTGGCTGTACTGCAATCTTTTGATGCGCTCCAGGTCCCCTTCGTAGTTGCTACGCATCTTGGCGACGTTTTCTTCGGACTTCGGCTCAGGTACGAAGTTTACCGCTAGGTGACGCCGGCCGGCGTCACCTCCGAAGGCAGCGTGCCAAAGATTACAGTCCATAAACAAGACATCGCCAGGCTGCGACTCAAGCGCACACGCGGGTATTTTGGCGCCCTCCATCCCAAACTTCTCGAACTTGGTTGTACCTGTGGACTGCTGGCCCGGCTTGAGATCCTCATGGAACGGCGCTCTGTGTGAGCCCGGAATCACCCGTAGGCATCCTGTATCTTTGCTCAGGGGCTCCAGATACAACGATACCTTCATCGACGTATAGTCCAGATTAGTTCCGTCCGGATGCCATGCCGTGTCACCCACGTAGAGATTACCTTCGGAACAGAGCCATAAGAAACCCGGCCCGAACAGGCCTTCTACGGTCTCGTATATGCGGTCGTCCTCAACTACCAGCCCCGTCAGCAAGGCGCTCTTCTCGGCTATCCCATAGAGCGACTGCCTTGTCTTCCCGGGAAAGGGCTCTCCCTGCCGTTCTTCGTACAGCATCCTGTCGAATTCTTCGCTGATCGCATTCATCTCTTCTTTACTGAACGCCTGGCGCAACACCAGATAGCCAAAAGTCTCGAAGTACGCCAACTGCTCCGCGGTTATCACAATGCCATTCCTATATGGCCGGAAGGACGCTTCATCGAATCGCACTCTCCTCCAACAGCTCATTTCTCGATCGACAGAATGCCCCAAGTTTACAGTATTGTGCTGTACACGACCAATGTATACTTGAGCCTCTGGATTTGCTAAAGAGACGACCCTATGCATACCAACCGTGCTAGCGAAAACGATTGGCTTGCCCGCGCGGCGTACCCGGCGCCGATGCTCAGTCTTCTTGGGTCGCTCGGCTACTATCTTCCTATCGCGTGTGCGAGGAGAAGTATTCGGCCATGGACGGCGACGACGGCAAGGGTGATCAGCGGCAGGAGGCCGGCCGGCCAACTCAATCGGCTAAGACCGGCAAGATTCAGCATATCGCAAACCCTGCTCTTGCGATCGCCTTTCTCACGGCGCTGCTCGTGCAAGGCGTCCACGAAGCAGAGCATCTTGTTCAACTATTCGAACGTTTCGTGCTCGAATCCTACGAGCTCAAAGGCATTCTCGGCCACTACTTCAACCTAGACCTGCTTCACTTCGCCTACAACCTGCTGTTCTTCTGGCTGCTCCTCCTAGTTTACAAGCTCAGCGGCGCCCAACGCCCCGACCTATGGCCACGGGGGATGACTTCCTGGTGGTTGCTCAGCATTGCCTTGGCACTCCAGGGCTACCACCTTGTCGAGCACGTCGTAAGAATCTGGCAGGTAATCGACATTGGTCGCGCCGGCTCCTCCGGCAGTTCGGGCTTCTGGTTGTATTTCCTCTTGAGTACATCTACCTATTTGCCGGTCGTAGCAGCCTTTTGGTTGGGCGGTTTCCACCGACATCTGGCCGCTGATCTGAGGTCTGCTTGGAGGGAGCTAATGGCTCGGCCGGCCGAGCGGGTGCCAACCGACGGCTCACCAAGGTTGTCTCGCAGGACGCTAATGCTGGGTTCTGCAGGGATTATCGCGGCGATCGGAGCAGCTCGATTCACGATCACCGAACGCAGTCCGACACAGGTGCTGCCGACTTTCTCGGACGTGACCAAGCAGGCCGGGATCACTTTCCAACATGAGTCTCATCGGCGACTGGACGCGATACAGGCCGGTGTAGCCTTTTTCGACTACAACGGCGACGGTAAACCGGACATTTTCATGACTAATGCGAACGGGGCCAACGCCCTATACCGCAACAACGGCGACGGCACGTTCACGGACGTTACTGAAGAAGCCGGCGTCGCCGATCCCGACGCGATATCGGTTGGCGTAGCGTGCGCAGATTACAACAACAACGGCAACTGCGATCTACTAGTGACCACAAGGACGGGGCTGAAGCTGTACCAAAATAATGGTGATGGGACATTCACCGACGTCACTAAGCTGGCGTTCCTGAACATAGAAGAGGGTCATCCTACCTCGGCGGCCTGGGGTGACTTTAATGGCGACGGCCAACTGGACCTTTATATCGCCTATTGGTTCGACTACATGCCGGAGCAAGTAAACATCGACACCTCTCCGACCGGCAGCGAGGAATTCTACAGGCCACTTGCCCGTCGCCATAAGCTGTTCCGTAACAATGGGGACGGGACTTTTCGCAACATTTCGTCATCGTTAAGGCCAGACGACATTCACGGCGCGGGCTTGGCCGTCGGGTTCTTCGACTACGACAACGACGATCGGCCCGACTTGTACGTGGTAAATGACTTCGGCAAACACGTACATCCAAATATTCTCTATCGCAACGAAGGGCCGGACGGCGATGGTTGGAAGTTTACGGACGTAACAAAGAAAGCCGACGTGGGGGCAGCCATTCACGGGATGGGCCTCGCGGTCGGGGACTTCGACGAAGATGGAAGACTCGACATGTACATGACCAACATCGGCAGCAGTATTCTCTACCACAACCGGGGCGACGGCACGTTCGAGGAAATGACCAACCGGGCCGAGGTGGGACGCGGCACGGTCCGGGGCGAGAAGTCGGTAGGGTGGGGCACCGCGTTCCTGGATTTCGACAACAATGGGTTGTTGGATCTCTACTTTGTCGCCGGAACGCTGTACCCGGACAAGATGGCGGACGGCCGGTACCCGCCGGACCAGCCCAACGCACTATTCATGAACCGAGGAGACGGCACCTTTCGTGACGTTTCCAAGATCACGCAATCGGATCACACCGGCTGTGGTCGTGGGCTGGCGGTGGCCGACTACGACGGCGACGGTTTTCTCGACTTGTTGGTAGCAAATATGGATCAGAAGCCGGTGCTTCTTCGCAACTCGGGCAATGGCGGCCACTGGTTGCAAGTGCAACTGGTCGGCACCCGCAGCAACCGGGACGGAATTGGCGCCCGGCTGGTGCTCGATGCCGGCGAACGCAAACAGATTCGCGAGATACAGAGCGGGACCAGCTTCCTTGGGCAGAATAGCCTAGTGGCTCATTTCGGGCTTGCCGATAGCCGAAGCGTAGACCAGCTTATGATCAAGTGGCCGAGCGGAGTTGCCCAGAGGCTGACGAACCTGCCAATCAACCAGAAGATCACGGTGACCGAGCCGGTAGAATAGCCGGCAACACGTCACGGAATCCAGCGTTTCGCAATCTCGAACGGAACTGGTGTCAACAACAATGTTCCAGTTCAATAACCTGAATCTGAGGTGGGACAATGGACCCGCTCTACAACCACACTGATTTCAAGTTTCATCCACAGATTACCCAGATCGGCTGCTATTGGGGAGTCGATCGTGTAGTCGACCATACCGAGGTATATCTGCTGGAAGGCGAGCGATTGGCATTAGTCGACACCTGTACGGCGCCCGATCCGCAAAAGTACATTGCGCCGGCCTTGGCGAACATCGGCCGCTCACTGGCCGACATCGACGTGATCATCAACACGCACGGGCATTGGGACCACGCCGGCGGCAATGAGGCGGTGCGCCGGGAGGCGCCGGAATGCGAGATTCTGATCCACCCGGCCGAGCAAAAGATCGTGGACCCGGACTGGCTCTTCGACTCAATGCAGCTACCGGTTCTCGAGCTACTAGGGCTGCACGACGACATTGAAGCCGGAAGGCGAGAGTTGCGTCTGTTGATGGGCCAGCCTCCCGAGTTCACCGGTCTGTTAAGCGACGGTGACGTGATCGATCTAGGCCGGGGCATCGAACTAAGGGTGATTCATACCCCTGGGCACTCTCCCGGCTGCGTCAGCTTGTACTGGGAGGGGGAGGGGATTGTTATCACGGGAGATTCGGCTCCGGGGAATAGCGCGAGCGAGGGCACCGTACCAATCGTGATGGACCCGGCAGTGTACGACGCGTCGTTGAAGAGACTGCTCGATCTGGATCTGAACCTGCTGTGTCAGGGCCATCACTACACTGTGCCGGGGATGACACGCGAGTCAATCAAGCACCGGCCAGCCGGCCGGCAATATCTGCACAAGTGCCGGGAGGTAGCAGGACTCTACGCGGAGACAACTTACGAAGTCACTAATGCAGGTCCCGATAAACCGTTCCTAGAAATCTCTGGAGAAGTGTTCAACAGGCTCCGTGAACCGTTGGGGCTCCGGCCGGATGAGCAGACTGGATCAATCTCGCCGCTCGGCACTCACATCATCTACCAGAACTATCGGCGGGCGCTGGGCGGGTAGCCGGCACGTTTGGTTTAGATTGAGGAAGCCGGCGAGCGAAATCATTTGGACTTCCGACCAGTGGTGACGATGCCGGCGATCAAACGGGTTGCGGAAGTAGCGACGATTCCGGGTATATTCCCAAAAGGAGCCGAGTGACCAGCGAATCCAAAGTATCGGCGGTCCTCTTCGATCTCGACGGCACGCTCAACGACCGGAGACTCTCGATCTCAAGATTCGCCGAGGTGTTTGCCACGCACTATGCGTCCCGCCTTGGAGAGATCAGCGTTGCGGTCCTGAGTGACGAAATTCGTCGCGCAGATCGTCACGGCTATCGGCCAAAAGACGAGTGGATGGCCGAGCTACTGGAAGTCCTTCCTTGGCGCCGCCGGCCGCACTTGGACGATCTGATAGCGTACTGGCGGGTTGAGTTTCCCAGGATCAACCAACCGATGGAAGGACTGTACACCACCTTGGACAAGTTGCACTCGCGGCAGCTCAAGTTGGGAATTGTCACGAATGGCGACTCGCGTGGGCAGGAGGCCAAAATCGACGCGCTCGGTATTCGATCCTACTTCGAAACGATAGTCGTATCCCGAGCGGTGGAATTGGAAAAACCCGACCCTCTCATTTTTCAACTCGCATTGAGAAGGCTAGCCGCCGCGCCGGCGGAGACTTGGTTCGTCGGCGATCACCCTGTGAACGACGTTTTAGGGGCTTCGGCCGCGGGGATGAACTCGGTTTGGCTGAAAGGCGCCCTTGCCTGGCCGGATGGCCAGGAGGAACCTAAGCACCAAATCCGGTCACTCGATGAACTTATCTCGGTACTCCCGGCGCCCGCATAACCACCGACACCGGCATCAATGCAACTCCCCCCATGGAGAGCTCTGCATAAATATCCTACGGGTTACCATGGTTGGCCAGCGGCACGGGTCTGTATGGCGTTTGAATAGTGTCGCAACCGTGGTGACATTGCCGCCGTCCCTTTAGGTCTCTACCAACCTCAACAATCGGCCGGCGCGTCGAGCACTCCCAGCTCGGCCCACCGGCGCACCCACCGCTGGTGCTTTGGATTGTCGAACGAACGCCAGTAGGGCGGGTAGAACTGAATTGCGGCCGGGTCTGTCACTCGTGGATCGTCTATCATCCGCCGACGCAACATTCGGTGGTTGCCGAGCATTTGCTCCCGGATCGCCGACACGGTCGCTGGATCGTTTGGGTCCTCATAGAAGCAAATGGCGCCCTGCCTCCGGTGGTCTTCGCCTCCGAATGCGCCGTGCCAGAGAGGAAGCCTGAACACCAGCACGTCGCCTGGTTCTGATTCGAAGACATACGCGGGCATCTCCGCTGGGGTCACGCCGAAGACCGCCTGCGTCTCTTCGCCAGGTTCTCTGTCCGATGCGCTGATACCCAGCGCCTTCGCTCTTTCCATTTCCTGGTGCAGCGGTTCGCGATGCGAAGACGGTATCACGCGCAACGCCCCGTTGCTGGCGTTCAATGGATCAGGGTAGACGCAGAATTTGACACCGGTGTAACCGAACGTGCGACCGTCGGCATGCCAGCGGGTGTCGCCAACAAAGAAGTTTCCCTCCGGCGCAACACCCAGCACCGGCTTGCCAAGCAACTGCTCCGCAGCATCGACGAAGCGAGGATCCGACATCAACGAGACTATGAAAGGTGTGTTCGAATTGGTGAAGAACCCAAAGTGATAGGCCGGCTCTCCGTGCTCAGCATCCGTGCGAACCCTCTCGATCGCGGCATTGAACTCGTCACTGTACCGCTTTATCTCTTCAGGCGACAAGAGCTGTCGAAAGACCAAGAACCCGAACGCCTCAAAGTGGTTCAACTGTTGCTGCGTAAGCTGCATGATTACCCTCCGATCATCAACATGTTACGCTTGGCTCGGTGTTTGAATTAGGATACCCCACATTGACCCTGATCTGCGCCGGCGTCGATCATTGAAACTCCTAACTCTTAGCGTTCCAGCTAGCGATGAAGTCTTCTACCTCAAAATTGGCCGGCATCTCATAGCCTCGGTACCACGTTGGGCTACCCTGAGCGCCGGTGAATATTTGCTCCGCGTCCGTTTGCAGCTTGGCATCCAAGGTGCCGAATCTCTGCCAAATAGAATCTATCTCATTTCGAGAAAAGCGTCGAATCATATCCTGGTAGAGGTGTAGGCTTGCGTCGGCGCCATTTGACTGAACGTAACCGGGACGGGTCATCTGGTAAAGCTTTTGGGCAACTTTGCTCAGTATGGTAACGCAGACCATGCGACCGACTTCGCCGGAATGGAGCGCGATCAAAGCGGCCTGGAAGGCGGCGGCGTCGCGGTCGAGCATCGCGCGGTACATGGATTCGATCATGTTGTGCTCGCGTGCGATGCATCGGTCCCAATGCTCAAACGGAGCTCTCAGGTGGGCCGGCAGGTTCTTGGTGAAGCCGATATCCCACCAGAGATGAAAGTAACGGTAAAGGGGGCCGAGGAAGGATTGGTGGGCAAAGATTATCGTCCGGCGGAGCTTGGAACTGTAATTGCTGGGCCAGTGCAGGATGAAGTTGGTATACACAACCGCGTCGCCGGCTTTGAGTTCGACTGGGATGGCACCCGGCAAAGGCGCACGGTTGTCCTCCAGCCACTGACGCTCTTCCTCTTCGGTGTTGTCTCTACGATGACTGCCGGGGATGACCCATAGCACGTCGTCGTCGTAGAGAGGGACATTCCACTGAACGTAGCCGGGCCCATTTGCCATCATATCCATCGCCAGGCCCTGGAGGGGCGCGTCCGCGGCGGGACTGGTATCACGGTGCCACCTGTCGGGACCGTGGTCGCGGACAGGGTTGCACAACAGAAGCAACTCGTGGAAGCCAACCTCCGACCCGCGAATGAGCTGCCGGCTGACGCCAAGCGTATCCTCGCCCATGCAGAACTCCACGGTGTTGGCGGTGGATTCGTCGACGACGGTGTCGAACTTCAGACGCGGCTGTTTGTGAGTCTCCCAGACGCCGCCGGCGGGATCGCCCGGCCGGCGCTCACGGGCCCAGATCGCCCTCTGCCGGTCGACCAAGATTTCAAAACTGGCCCTCAGCTCATCCAGCTGTCCCGGTGGGATAACCTCACGCAGGACGATGTAGCCATCGTCCAAGAACTGCTGGGCGTCTACCTGGAATCCCAAAGTCCCACTCCCATAAACACTAAGGTCTATTGCCTTGAACTACGGTCCCAACACGCGAAATCGCCGTATACGATCGTCACCCCTTTATGCCGCTGATGACCACGCCCTGGATGAAATACCGCTGGGCGAAGAAGAACACCAATATCGGGGGCAGCGTGATGACCGTGCCCATCGCCATAATGTGGTTCCAACTCATCTTCAAGAAGCCACCCTGTATGGGGCCCCCGCGCTGCCAGTTCACGTAGGCGACAGCGACGGTGTGATTTTCGGGGTTGTTCAAGTAGATGATGGGGCCGAGAAAGTCCTCCCAAGTCCACATGAACGTGAAGATCGCCACCGCTCCCAGCGCCGGATAGGAGATCGGCAGGATGATTCGCCAATAGATTCCGAAGTTGCCACAACCATCAATGCGGGCCGCGTCGTCGTAATCCTGGGGAATCGTAAGGAAGAACTGGCGCAATAGGAAGATGAAGAAAGCGCCTCCACCGAACAAATTTGGCAAGATCAACGGATAAGGAGTGTCAAGGATGCCCAAGTCGCGGAAGATCAAATACTGCGGGACCAGCGTGACGTGGTAAGGGATCATCATCGTGCTCAACACCAAGAGGAACAGCTTGTCCCGGAAGGGAAAGCGTATTCGGGCGAACACGAAGGCAGCGATACTGGCGGTAACCAGCCGGCCCAACTCCACGGTCACGATTATGAACGCAGAGTTCTTCGCGGAGTTGAGCAGGGGGAATCGGCTAATGGCTTCGGGGAAATTGTGCCACTGGACCACTGAGGGGAGAAAGTTCGGCGGATACTCGAAGACATCCCCTTCTGGTTTCAGAGAGGTGCTGATCAACCAAAAGAGTGGCGCGGCGAAGAGCACGAGCCCCGCAATCAACGCCCAGTAGAGGAAGGCTCGGCCGGCGATCCTCCTAGAAACAATCCAAGCGGAACTCTTGCGCTTCAGGTAAACGACGTCACTTACGCCGGTCGATTGCGATTCCACGGCACGCTCCTACAACTGGTATGAAACTATCGCGTTCAAGTCATTCAGCCCTTTACGCCACTGACGACCACGCCCTGGATGAAATACCTCTGAGCGAAGAAAAACACCAGGACCGGCGGCAAGGTGATGACGGTACCCATTGCCATTATATGGTTCCAATTCTTCCAGAAAGCATACGTCATGCCACTTTGCCTTTGCCAGTTCACGTATGCGACGGACACAGTGTGATTGTCAGGCGAGTTCAAGTAGATTACCGGACCAAGAAAGTCCTCCCAAGTCCACATGAACGTAAAGATAGCCACCGCTCCCAGCGCCGGCAATGATATCGGCATAATGATGCGCCAGTAGATCCCGAAATTCCCACATCCGTCGATTCGAGCGGCGTCGTCGTAATCCTGGGGGATCGTTAAGAAGAACTGCCGGAGCAGGAAGACGAAAAATGCGCCGCCTCCAAATAGATTGGGCACGATCAGAGGATAAGGCGTGTCAAGCAAATTCAGATCGCGGAATATCAAGTACTGGGGAACCAGAGTCACGTGGTAGGGAATCATCATCGTGCTCAAAACCAGGAGGAACAGCTTGTTTCTAAAGGGAAAGCGTATTCGCGCGAAAACGAATGCCGCCAAGCTTGCGGTGAGCAGCCGGCCCGCTTCCACTGTGACAATAATGAACGCCGAGTTCTTCACCGAGTTGACCAGGGGGAAGGAGGCAATCGCCTCAGGATAGTTGCTCCATAGGATCTGGCTGGGGATAAAGTTAGGAGGATACTCGAAGACATCCCCTTCCGGCTTGAGGGAGCTAGCCGCCAACCAATACATCGGAGCGACGAAGATCGCGAGCCCGGCTGCCAGTGCCAAGTATAGAAGGACTCGCCCGGTTGCTCTCTTGGTCGTCCGCCAGGTCCTCTCCGACAGATACCCTACTTTCAGTATTCCACCAGGGCTCGCAGTTGGCCTTTCCAACATCATAAGATGGGCTCTACGCTATGGCGCACGGCATTTCGCCGGTCGGTCGCTTGCGATTCCACAGCATGCTCCTGCAACTGTTATGGGACAGTTACCCTCGAGTCTTTCAGCCCTTCACTCCACTGATGACCACACCCTGAATGAAATACCGCTGAGCGAAGAAGAACACCAGTACCGGCGGTAACGTCACCAACGTACCGATGGCCATGATGTGATTCCAGTTATGCTTGAAGCCGAAATGCTGCGGCGACCTTTGCCACTGCGTGTATGCGACCGCGACCGTGTGATTCTCCGGCGAGTTCAGGAAGATGATCGGTCCGAGAAAGTCCTCCCAAGTCCCCATAAACGTGAAGATCGCGACCGCACCCAAGGCGGGAAGGGATATCGGCAAGACAATACGCCAGTAGATTCCGAAGTTCCCGCAACCGTCGATGCGAGCAGCGTCGTCATAGTCCTGGGGAATCGTCAGAAAGAACTGGCGCAACAAGAAGATGAAGAAAGCTCCGCCGCCAAACAGATTGGGCAAGATCAGCGGATATAAAGAATCGATCATTCCCAAGTCCTTGAAGATCAGGTATTGGGGGACCAATGTGACGTGGTAGGGGATCATCATCGTGCTCAACACCACGAGGAATAGCTTGTTTCGGAAGGGAAAGTGTATTCGGGCGAAGACGAATGCCGCCATGCTGGCGGTGAGCAGCCGGCCAAACTCCACCGTCACGATTATGATGGATGTATTCTTCAGCGCCCGAATGGCGGGAAACTGGGAGAGAGCGTACGGATAGTTCTCCCACAGGACCTGGCTGGGAATGAAATTTGGTGGATACTCGAAGACATCCCCTTCCGGCTTCAGGGAGCTGCTGATCAACCAATAGAGCGGCGCAGTGAATATGACGAGACCGACAAAAAGGGCCACGTAGAGCGAGACTTTCCCGGCGGCCCTCTCGGCCAAGCGCCGAGTCCTCCGCGGCACAACTCCCGCCCTAGCGATACCGGCTCCGCTCGCGGTAGACCTCTCCGATTTCATTGGATGGACTCTAGGGAGCGGCAGACAGCATTGCGCCTGCCGGGCGGCAGCTAATTGGAGTACTCATAGTAGACGAGCCGCTTCGACACGAAGAGGGTCAGGAGAGTTAAAGAGAACACGATCAAGAAGAGCACCCACGCCAAGGCCGCTGCGTATCCCATGTGGAAAAACTTCCAGCCCTGTTGATACAAATTGAGCACATAGAATAGCGACGCGTTGGCCGGCCCACCACCAGTGATTACGTATCCGCCGGTGAATACCTGGAATGAACCAATCATGCCAGTAAGGAAGACGAAGAAGACGACCGGCGACGTTAAGGGCAGCGTGACATTCCAGAACCTCTGCCATGCGCCGGCGCCATCAACTACCGCGGCGTCGTATAGCGTGGTGGGCACTCCCTGGAGCGCCGCGAGGTAGAGCACGAGCCCTCCGCCGGCTACCCAGATGTGCATCAGCATGAACGCCGGAATCACCCATTCACGGGATCCGAACCACAGAGGCCCCTGAATTCCAATGGAGTAGAGCACCCCATTTATGAGCCCGAGCTCACTATTGAACATCCAGGCAAACAGGTATGCGGTGGCCAATCCGGGGACGACGGCCGGCATGTAATATGCAGTCCGCCAGAAGGAGAGTCCGAAAGCCTTCTTGTTCAACAGTAGGGCCAGGCTATACCCGACGATGACGTTGATCGGGACCGCACCGAGCACGTAGATGGCCGTAACTTTCAACGACTGCCAGAACAGCTTGTCGTTGACCATTTCCACGTAGTTGTCGATACCGATGTACTCGGGTGGAGTCAACACCTCGTAGCGGCTGAATGAAACGTAGATCGAGAATATCATCGGGCCGAGGGTAAAGGCCAAGAATCCGATAATCCACGGCAGCAGGCCCAGATAACCATCGATGGTATCTCGCCACTCGCGCCGAGTCATCCCTTTGCGGCGTTGGATCGTGACTGACGCCGAACTCATACGATTAACCCCACGTCATTTTGCATTAATCACAGCGCACGGACAGGACGCCGGCCCGAACCTGGCGCATTCGCGAGCCCGTACACGCATCGGCAAGGCGAAAAAGGGCCCACACTTACCGACCTTGCCGCCGGCAAGAGCGGGCCCTCAACGCACCGTTTGAGCTAAGAGCAGCGCGGCACTTCTAGAACTTTACCTTCTTTAGCTGCGCGTCGATATCTGCCTTGGCGACATCCAAGGCTTCCTTCGGCGTCTGCTCACCTATGAGAATGCTCTCGGCCGCGGTTCTCATCGCACTGTTGTAGAACAATGGTGCCTTGCCGCGCCAATCGGGGAATACCTCCACCTTCTCTTGGGACTGAGGAGAATGGGATACCCCGGGCGACAGACATCGTGACGCCCAGATCTCCGCCTGTGTCAGGAATCGCACCGGGTTGTCCTGGTCCTCGTAGGTAAGGACGTCCATGTGCTTTCTTGGCTCGTAGGACGGTACGCTGGCCACGAAAGTAAGAGCGTGAGCTATATCGAAATCGGTCGGGGCTCGAACGACGAAATCCACCGCTTCTTCACGATGTGGGGAAGAGCTGTTCGCCGTCCAATAGTCGGCGCCAAAGCTCGACGACCGCACATTGTTCCAGGGGTGATGAATCGCTGTCTGTTCGAAACTCTGACCGGAGTAGTTATGCCCGCCGGCCCAAGCGATAACGGCCATCGCCTTACCAGCCCGGTACATTCCGCCCTCGACTGCCTTGGCAGCCTCGATGGAGGGAGCGACCTTATGCTTCAGCACCATATCGGTATACTCGGTGGCAGTCTGCACAAACTCCGGCGAATTGACCAGACACTCGTTATCCTCGTAGCCCCACGGATTGGGGAACATCTGGCCACCATTGTCGATAGCCCAGTAGTTGAAATCGGTGCTGAAGTTGGAGAAGGTGGAACCAATACCGTACTGCTCGACTCTACCGTCGGAAGTGCGCTTGGTCCCTGCTTTCAGCCATTCGACGAAGGTATCCCTGCTCCAGGTGTCAAACTCGGGATCGGACTTGCTGTAGTCGGACCCCCACTCCGGGAGCTTCACGCCAACCTCATCGGCCAGCTTCGTATTAACGTTAATTATGAGCGGGTTGCGGTAGAAGATATTGAGGCCGAAGATCTTGCCCCTGTACCCGTTTTCCCTGCGGGGGTCGGCGGTGAACTTCGCCATGTCCACGTTGTGCGCCTTCAATGCTTCATCCAACTGCGCATTCAGCAATCTGGGGAAGAAGAAGCCATTGAAGTTGACATTGGACATCACGATGTCTGGGCCAACGCCGCCGGCAAGCTGGGTCAAGAGTTTATCGGAATACTGCGACCATCCGGTGGGCTCATCGTCGATCTGTACGCCGAACATCTCTTTATACAGCGGTAGAATCGTCGCCTTCTTCTGGAAGGTATCTCCCCACCAGTGCGAGAATCGTAGTGTCGGCTTCTCCTCCATCATCGGCGTGGCGACTACGATAACTTCTTTTTCTACTATTACTTCCTTTTCTACTATTACTTCCTTCTCTACCTCGACCGCCCTCTCGACTACCTTTTCTACCTCGACCGCCCTCTCGACGATAACAGTCTCTTTAATAACTACCGGTTTCTCGACGACTCTCTCAACCACCTCTGGCTGGCAGGCGGCGACAATCGGCAGGACCGCTGTCGCTCCCAAGCCGGCTAGGAATGCACGTCGACTAACGTTTGTCTTTAACAATCCTCAATTCCTCCTAATTCGAGTTCACAGTAAATCCAAGCTGCGTTTCTGGCGTTTCAAATTGCAATGTCGATTTGCTAATGACCTATCCTTGCGACATCACCCCTTTCTCAGGCCAATTTCCTATCATCGAACTAGATGCCAAGACAGGGCATCTTATGGCAATCGCAATCTTATAGGTCGCTACCCGACCGGTCAATATCCCGCACGAATCATAATAGTTCAGATTCGGATGTATGTCTCTCCTCTATGCCCGTGAACTGGAAAGTCCGAGTCGCCATTCGGGACCTCAGTAGGCAGTCAAGGGGCGATTCCAACCTATCGATGCGAAATCCACGAGCTGCTCGACCTCATCCCCCGGCAAGAGCTTCGCGCTTGCAACCCTTTCCTGGCTTTCCCCGATCAGACGTCCTCGCCTGTGGTAGACCCTGATTGGTGTGATATTAAGCCCATACGGAGCAGGTACCACTAAGTCTGAACACTTACCACGAATCGACTTGCGGATCCAGCTTCGATACTGCCTGGTCAAGAGCGCCCCATCGATAGACCACGTCAATGGGGCGCGTCGCCGGCATCTAACTCAGCCCTAGCTCTACCCATTTTGAGGCCAGGCGCCGAATTCGCGGCCGGTCGCTGTAGAGGAATGCGTCACTGAACAGCCGGCCGGGCCGGCTGTACTGCAATCTCTCGATAAGCCCAATATTCCCCTCGTAGTTGCGCCGCATCATCGTTTCGTGTTCGTCGTTCTTCGGCTCCGGCACGAAATTTACTGCGAGGTGACGCCGGCCAGGCACTCCTCCAAAGGCAGCGTGCCAGAGATTCATGTCCAGAAACAAGACATCACCAGGTCGCGATTCCAGCGGATATGCCGGTACCTCAGAGCCCTCGACCCCAAACTTGTCGAACCTGGTTGTTCCCTGGAAATTTGGGCCCGGCTTGAGGTCCTCATGGAACGGTAATCTGTGCGAGCCGGGTATCACGCGTAAGCATCCTGCATCCTTCGTCAGCGAATCCAGATACAACGATACTTTCATTGGTCGGAAGTCCAGATTGGTGCCGTCCGGATGCCAGGCCGTGTCACCCACGTAGAGATTTCCTTCGGAACAGAGCCACGAAAACGCCGGTCCCAACAAGCCTTCCATGGTTTCGTATATCCGGTCGTCCTCTACCAGCCCGGTCAGCAAGGCGCTTTTTTCGGCTATCCCGTATAGCGACTGCCTTGACTCGGCGGGAAAGGGTTTTCCTTTTCGTTCCTCATCCAGCAGCCTGTCGAACTCTTCGCTGATCGCCTCCATCTCTTCCTGGCTGAACGCTTGGCGCAACGCCAGATAGCCAAACGTTTCGAAGTGCGCCAACTGATCCGCGGTTATCACAATGCTTTTCCTAAATAGTGAGAATTGCCCTGCATAAGTCTGCTTCCTCCTTACAACTGAACCTTGAGATTCTCGGTGACAACGGTACGACTCAATCACCAGGCCGCGGCAGGTTTTCGAAATTATACCGAACGCGGCCAATGTATACTTGAGTCTCTGGATCTGTTTGAGAGACGACCCTGTGCATATGGGGTGTCCCGGCGGAAACGATTGGCTCGCCCGCGCGGCATTGTGGGACACTTACGCTTCGTCTTCTTGGGCCACTCGGCTACCATCTTCCTACCGCGTACGCGAGGAGAGGTATTCAGCCATGGACGGCGACGACCGAACGGCTGCAGAGCGCCGGAAGGTGTGCCAACCAAATCAGTCGAGCTCAATCCACCAGGCTGAGCACGCCCCAAATCCTGTCCTTGCGCTGGCCTTTCTCACATTACTTGCCGTGCAAGCTGGGCACGAAGCTGAGCACCTTGTTGAGCTACTCCAACGTTTCGTGCTTCACTTCGCCGTCGCTAGCGGGATTCTCGGCCAGTTCTTTCACCCAGAGCTACTCCACCTCGCTTACAACCTGTTGTTATTCTGGTTACTCCTGCTCGTTTATACGCTCAGCGGCGCTCAACGCCCCCGCCTTTGGCGCCGCGGGATGGCTTCTTGGTGGTTGCTCAGCATTTCCTTCGTAATTCAGAGCTTCCATCTCTTCGAACACTTCGTCAAAATGTGGCAGTTCGTCGACACCGGGCGCCTCGGCACCCCGGGCATTCTGGGTCACGAATTCGATCTGATCTGGTCGCATTTCTTGTTGAGTACATTTACCTATCTGCCGGTCATAGCAGCGTTCTGGTTGGGCGGTTTTCACCGCCACGCGGCCTCTGATTTGCAGTTGGTTTGGACCGAGCTGATTGCTCGATTTCGACAGCGCGCGCCAAGCGGCGGATCGCCGGCACTGACTCGCCGCGCACTGCTTATCGGAGCCGCGGGAATGGCGGCAACCATCGCCGGCGTTCGCCTGGCAGTTGCCGTGCGGCGTCCATCGACCGAAATGTCTAACTTCGAGGAAGTGACGTCGCAAGCCGGCATAACCTTTCGGCACCAACGCCACGAGCGCGCGTACGTGATCCAAGCCGGCGCCGCGTTTTTCGATTTCAATGGAAACGGCCGGCAGGATATTTTCCTGACCAATTCCGACGGCCCCAACGCGCTCTATCGAAACAATGGCAACAGGACTTTCACCGACATCGCGTCCAAGGCGGGCGTAGCCAATCCAGACGAGATCACGATTGGTGTTGCCTGCGCTGACTACGACAACGATGGAAATTGCGACCTACTGATCACCAAGATTGGAGGGCTCAAGCTATTACATAACAATGGGGATGGGACATTCACTGATGTCACCGACACGGCCGGCTTGAATGTCTCAGGCGACCATCCCACCTCGGCCGTCTGGGCGGATTTCGACCGCGACGGGCATCTGGACCTCTACGTCACCTATTGGCTAAATGAGCCCCCACCTCTGATTCCAGATCAATCGGTTGAAGGCCTCAGTGCCGCGTACACCGAGCTAGCACGCAGGGACCACTTATTCCGAAACAACGGGGACGGGACTTTCGAAGATGTGACCGAATACTTGAGACAGGGCCCAGTCCATGGCGCCGGTCTTGCAGTCGGATTCTTTGATTACGACGACGACGGCCTACCGGATCTATACGTAGTGAACGACTATGGCCTTTATGTGCGGCCCAATATTCTGTACCGCAACGTCGGTCCCGCGGAGGGGGGTTGGGCCTTCAAAGACGTGAGCAAGCAGGCCAGAGCCGATGCCGCGATGGACGGAATGGGCCTGGCAGTTGGCGACTACGACGGCGATAGTCGGCTCGACCTGTACGCGACGAACATAGGCAAGAACATACTCTACCAAAACCGCGGCGGTGAGACGTTCGAAGAGAAGACCAGCTACGCCGGCGTCGGCCGGGCGTCAATCGGCGGCAAAGAGTCGGTTGGGTGGGGAACGGCTTTCCTAGATTTCAACAACGATGGGCTTCTAGATCTCTACTTCGTCGCCGGAAAACTCTACCCCGAGGCCAACGCGGAAGGCGAGTATCCACCGGACCAACCCAACGCGCTTTTCCAAAACCTGGGCGATGGAACTTTTCGGGACGTCTCCAAGACCACTGGCGCCGACCACGACGGCACCGCCCGGGGATTGGCCGTAGCAGACTTCGACGGTGATGGATTCTTGGATTTGTTAGTAGCCAACATCGACCAGCGTCCAGCGCTTCTGCGCAATTCCGGGAATGGCAACCATTGGATAAAGATACGGCTAGTTGGTACCCGCAGCAACCGCGACGGCATAGGCGCCCGGCTTGTCCTCAGGGCCGGTGGGCGGCAGCAGATTCGGGAGATCCACAGCGGAACCAGTTTTCTGTCCCAGAATAGTCTGGTCGGACACTTTGGCCTCGGCCAGAGCACAAGTGTCGACCAACTAACCATCAAGTGGCCAAGCGGAGCGGTCCAAACTCTCGCGAATCTGCCGGTCGATCAGGAAATCACGGCGACCGAACCCGCGTGACTCGCGTTTTGGCGTGAAAGAGTGAAGCAAAAACGCCTGCCTCTTTTCGTCTGGTACGGAGACTAGCTCCAACGCATAAAGAGGACCGGCTGGTAGCTCCAGCCGGCTTTGAGAAGCGTCCTGGCAATCTCGTGTTTTATGAACGCGACATCGTAACCATGGTCGGCACTAGAAGTAGCTCCAAGTGCTGGACTTGGCTCATCCTCATCACTCGATGATCGATACCATGAGAGTAGATCCAAACCGACGAACGGTTGGCTCCGGATCATGACTTCGCCGTCAGGGCTCCATTGGCCATCAACCTTCACTCGATAGCGTTGCTCCGTCACTCTTGCTGCTCTGCGCCGGCGGTCCAACCGCAATCTTAGCGCCCTCGCTCGCATCAGCCCATCGCGCCCGAAGAGCCCCTGCCACGTCCGGTCATCTACCTTCCACTCCGCGACAAACTCGTTGGGTTTCGAACGGCTGACCTTCCAACGCCGGCGCTCACCATTCAACGACAGAATTCTGCGTTCCACCTCATCAATTGGCAGACCCTCGGCATTACGGTCTGGCCGTATCGCCAACGAGCGGGATGCCAAAATTGGCCAGAATAGACCGGCGAAGACTATTCCGGCGACCGGCCATAGCAGGATCTGCGTCGGGCCAGCGTCTTCCAGGGAGATGAGAGTCGCCGGCCCGTCGCGTCTGTCCACATATGGAAGATAGCTGAGCATGGTGGACATCCACTCCTCATCGATCGAATATGCGGCACCGAGCCAGACGCCATCCACCCAAGCATAGGTTTGCCTGGAATCCGCGCGCCAGTAGACATAGCCTTGTACGGGATTGAAGATTACGATCTTGGCGTCGAGCTGATTCGCCAGACGAAAGAGGGCGATGTAAGCTAACACGGGATTAGCGAACTTTCGCAGAGTGACGGTCGACAAGCCCTCGATGAACGGAGAACTGGCAACGGGGATAAAGACGTAGGCTTGAGCACGGGCTGTGTCTCCCAAACCGGGCTGCACGTCTCTGATCTGGTAAATCCGAGGCTGGGTGAATCCGGGCCTGAGAGGCTCACCTTTTCCCGACGGCCCCATCAAGGGAGGCAGTTTACGCTGCCTCATCATCGGGCGAAGGGCTTGACCCGGCCTCAGACTGGGGTCGATTGCGCTGATCTCTTTATAGAGAGGCGACTCTACCGCATACAGCAAGATCAGGCCGCCGGCCGCCGCACCGGCGCAAAGCAGGGCGGTCATTATCAGTACCAGTAGCAGGTTGCGGTTCAAGATGATCCATCGCGGCAATGCGCTCACTCACGTGGCTGGGGAATTGTTCCCGCCCGCCGGGGACGAATGTCGATGGCGCCAAAGCATGGGAAGCGAGACGTTGGCGAACGTAGCCTGATCGGAAATCCCTTGCGTAGGCCATTATCTGTTAGCCCCATCAGACGGGTCAATGAATGCGTTAGCCACCGGCGGTCGACGCACCTCAGGATGGAATTGGTGCAGGTGGTTGCTGAGGATCGTGGAGATGGCGCCGGCCGGAGCTGAGTCTTCGCTTGGCAGTTGGCTGAAGCGAAGGGCGTAGGAAGAATCCGGTGCGGCGCGGCGACCGTCATGCCAAGCTGACCAGAATGAGGAAAGGGTATGCAAGGGATTGACTTCAGGCTTCCGTGGCGGAGTGTCTTGTCGACCTTGAAGATTGTTCACGAGAAGGACCTAAGCATTCTAGGGCCATGCAACTGACAGCAAAGCGAGCGGAGCGAATCCTGCCAATTTTCGTGCTATTGGCTGCGATTTTTCTGCGACTGTTCAGGCTGGATACGGTGCCTGGCGGCCTTATGTTCGACGAGGCGTGGAACGGTCGCGATACTCTGAAGGTCATCGCCGGCGAATGGCCCATCTTCTTCACCGTAAACTCCGGGCGCGAGGCGCTGTTCATATACCTTCAGGCTATCAGCGTTGCCCTCTTGGGCCAAACGAGCCTGGCCTTGCGGGTGGTTTCGGCCATTTTGGGGATATTCACAGTCGTCACAGCATACCTGCTGGCCCGACGCATGTTCAATGCGCGGGTCGCCTTGCTGACTTGCGGCTGGCTCACCATCTCACTGTGGCACGTGATCTTCAGTCGGATCGGGTTGCGCTCGATTTCACTACCGCTGTTCCTTGCGGTTGGATTCTATTGCGTCTGGCGCGGACTTGAGGGTATCAGCTCCCAGGCAGAGGCGAGGCGGACCTCGCCCCTGCCGAGCCCGAGGTCCGCCATGTGGTTCGCCCTCGGCGGTATGGTGATAGGGCTCTCCCAATACACCTATTCGACCGCTCGATTTGCACCCTTCGTCATTATCGCGCTGGCAATGTACCTGGCGTTCCTGCATCGCAGGCTTCTCCGTCAGGCGCTGCCAGGGTTGATCTTGTCCTTGGCTGTGGCGACTATCGTCTTCCTGCCGGAGGGACTCTTCTTTCTAAATGATCGGGCATCCTTCCTGAGCAGGGCCGGACAAATCTGGGTATTCAATTCAGAGCTATATGAGGGCAATCCCTTACGGGAACTACTGGCTTCAGCAATTCGCTCTCTGGGAATGTTCGCGATACGGGGCGATGGAGGTTGGTACTACAACATCTCGGGACGGCCAATATTCGATCCCTTGTCAGCGCTGCTAATGCTGATAGGAATAGCTTTGGTCCTGCGGCGGTTCCGGCAACCGGCATATGGCTTCATAGTCATATGGCTGGTGGTGATGTTCGTACCGAGCCTCCTTGCTGTTCAAGGAACTCCAAATCACCTCAGGGCGACCGCGATTATCCCGGCCATCTTCATATTGCCGGCACTAGGCGGCGCCTGGCTCTGGGAAGCTTGGGAGTCGCGCGCGCCGAACAGACTGAGGGCGCTACCGGTCTTGCTCGTGACGCTGGCATTTCTAGGTGGAACATTACATACCTTTCAGAGCTATTTCGGACTGTGGGCGAAACGAGCCGAACTCACAGATGTTTTCAGCGGGGACCGGATGGCTACTCTTCAGGTTGCCCGCAGGATGGCAAATGCAGACTCGAGGATGATTTTCGTGGCTGGTGGCGACTACTATGATCCCCGGGCACCGTTCTTCCTATCGGGTCAACCCGAAGCCCGATTTGTTCGGACGTTTGACGCTGAGAGGTCGATCATCTTTCCAGCCGACCACGCCAGCGCCGACTACCTGCTGACCTGGACACCACCCCATGCGCCTATGATGAGAAAGTACTTCGACGAGGGATCGACTCGAATCATTGAGACCGCACCTTCAGGCCGGCCAATCACGATGCACAGTCTCTTAGAACCTCGACCTCCATTCGAGCCGGAATGGGCAGTGCCGGCACGCTTTGGCGAGGAGGTCTTCGTCTATGGATTCGATATGCCCAAGGATGTTCGAGCAGGAGGGTCAATGACCATACGATGGTACTGGCGACTCCTTTCTATCGATCAGCGGGAGTTTGCGTTTACCAACCAGCTATTTGGAGTGGACGGCCAGCGTCGCGGCCAACTCGATGGCCGCGCCTTCACATCCGATTACTGGCCGATTGGCACTTCCGGAATCTCCACCTTCGTGATCCATATCGATCCCGAAGCGCCGACTGGCGCATACTGGCTGCACGCCGCCATTTATGACCAAGGTATGCAAAATGTCTCTAATCTGCCTATCTTCGACGCGGAGGGGGGTCAAGCCGGCAATCAACTGATGTTGGGTCCGATCAAAGTGCACGGCCGGCCGCCGGCGACAGTACCGGCAATAGAACATCACCTGTCGGCGAGCTTTGCAGACCAAATAGGTCTTCTGGGATATAGCCTCAGCGACCTTAGCCTGGTACCAGGCGAGTCGCTCGACTTGACCCTGTTTTGGTCTCCCCGGGGAAGGCCAATGCGGGACTATACAGTTTTCATCCACCTCCTAGACTCTGAAGGACAGATCCAAGGGCAGGCCGATTCACCTCCCAGCGCGGGAACGTATCCCACGTCGGTGTGGGACGCCGGCGAGGTAATCGCCGACTTGCACACTATTTCACTGAGGCCGAACTTGCCGCCCGGTGAATACCGTCTGGCGATAGGGCTATACGATCCTGAGACCGGCCAGCGACTGGGGAAAATTGAAGAGAACGGCAAAGCGGAAGGAGATCACGTAACAATATTTGGATTAGCTGTTGATGGTTGAAATGAACCGGCGTCGTGGCAAGACTTAAGTCTAGGGACCATCATGTCAACGTCAGAGGAATTGGGCAACAACACCTATTTCACATTGGCAAACCATCAAAGCGTATCCGAACGGCCTTATTTTTCCCGTTATTTCAAGGACAAACTGGTGCGCGAGGGGAGACTTGAACTCCCACCCCATTGCTGGGACTAGCTCCTAAGGCTAGCGCGTCTGCCGATTCCGCCACTCGCGCGTCTTGGGGAGATGACTATATTATAGTTCTCGGTTGCGTCAAGCACTCAGTTCGGCCGTAGCGGCTAAACATATCGGTCCGTAAATCCAAGCCTAAAATTGGCAAGGACAGGCAACTACCGGCCACTAATGTCTCATCCTTCACGGTCTGAGGGTAACTCTAAAGCTCGGAGGGACTTCGCGTCCGCGGACCTTCCGGGTCTCACTAGGTCAATCAGCTTTAGAGCCAGATGCAGCCGAAAACGGTCCCCCTCATCATCCAAGTCTAGGCCGGTGAGTTGGGCGATTCGCTCCAGCCGGTAGCTGACGGTGTTGCGGTGCAGGATCAGTTGGTCGGCCGTTCGACTCAAGTTACCGTGATTGGCGAAGAAAGTGCGCAACGTATCTACCAACTCGCCACCGTGCTCGCGATCGTATTCCGTCAGTTGAGCCAGGGTTTCCTGGTAGAAACTCTCCAACTCGGCAGTGCCCTGGAGATGGAATAGTAATCTATGTATGCCGAGCTCTTCGAAATCGGTCGTCCGATTGCCGCCATACAGCCTTAAGGCAATACTCAACGCCTGCTCGGCCTCACGGAAGGATTGTCTCAATTCGTTGGGGCGAGGATACATACGCCCAACCGCCGCCGACACCGTCACAGCCGACATCGCCTGAGAAATCTCCAGACGCAATCGATCAAGGGCCGGTTTGACGTGGGAGATGCTACCTCCGGCCGGGACGGGCCAGATCAGGATGCCGGTATTGCCGTTGACTCTGAGCATAGCCTGCGGTTGTTCGCGGGACATGGCCCCGCTCAACCTTCTGGCAAACTCCTGTCTCGGAGTCTGTATATCGTCACCGTCGCCCGTTGGCGACGAATCAAGGTCGTTCTCGGAGGCATCCAACTCGATCACAGCGACCACGTGGGGCTCTGTGAGATCGTAGCCCATCAGCTGAGCTCGACCGACGATGACTGCGTCGCTGGTGATAGAACCCGAGATTAGATCATCGACAAAGTCGCTACTGATTCGGCTTTCGGCCTCACTGATCGCCAAGCTCTTCGCCATTTCGATTGCGCAGACGGCGGCCCCGCGGCCAGTCGCTATCTGATCGATCTCATCGAGCTCCTGCAACGGGCCGATTAGTGACAAATAGCTGTCCACCTTGTCCCGGACAACGACCGGCGCCACGTAGCGTGCCCAGCCGGGAGCGTTAAGGTGTCGCAACGTGACCGGCGGAGAGGTTATAACCATCGACTGGCCGGCAAACCACTCTCTTGGATCGGCAGAGTCCCGCAGCGAAACTTGAAGCTCCTCTCGGGTAACTGTAGAGCTTGGCGGCACTGCCAAAAGCTGCAAAGACAGCGAAGAATCTTCCACTGCGACCAGCTTTCCAGTCAACTCCACCAGCTTCTCGGCGATCGCCTCTATACCCAGGTTGTCAATCGCCTGCTGAGCTAACTCGCGATATATCTGAACACCGCGTTGCTCGATCTCGGCTTGCCGATTGATAATGAGCGCTATGGTCCGCTTTTCGATGTCGTGCAACCTGGAGCCGGACGGCAATTTCAGCAAAGGAATGCCTATGGCATTCGCTATTACGCCTGCCCCGGGCGGTACGCCAGTCATAGTCACCACACCGGCGGCGCCCAACTCGGCGAGCCTGCTAAGGAGATTCGCAAGAGCGGAATGGCGGCCCGGCCGTCCGGCAGCGGGGCCGGCCAAAAGTACCAGATCGCCGGATTCTATACGCCCAAGCGAGGACTGCTCGAGTTGAGCTACTCTCACCCAGAACACCGGGCGAGCGAGTCCTGTCACCCCACCGACGAGCTCGGTTCCAGCCGGTAGTGCAAATCTACGTATTTCATCGACGGTAGGGGCTGAAGTTCCAGGCGCTTCAGTCATGAAATACCACGCGTTCTATAGACAAATTCCGTTGATCTGCGCAAAACACCTACGCTCGACAGGGGTCTACACCACGCCGCGCCCTGCGGTCAGGTCCAGAGCCGGCGCGACCAGCCGTCCCGACTCGCCGGCAGGTATATTATTCAGCGACTCCGCCAACTCGCCTCCGCCAGGCAAGGACATCTCGGGAGTCAGATCGAGTACCGGCTTGATCATAAACCAGCGTCGTGCTAAATGCTCGTGCGGCACCGATATCCCGCGGTCGTGCATCACGAGTTTGCCGTAGAGGAGCAGGTCAAGATCGATCGGCCGTGGGTGCCAACGAGCCGCAGTAATATCACGGCCCATCTCGGCCTCGATTACTTTCAGTCGTATCAGCAGCTGTTTTGGACCAAGAGCGCACTCGAACAGAGCGGCACAGTTGAGGAACGGCGATTGGGCAGAGTAACCCCACGGCTCGGTCTCGTAGACCGGCGAGGTTCTCACAATCCAAGCTCCCGGTGTTGCGGCCAGCGTTACAAGTCCACGACGTAGGTTGTCCAACCGGTCGCCGACATTCGCGCCGGCACCGATATACACATCGGTGGTCAACTGCCTACGTCCATAGCCCGGCTGAATTGTCGCCACTCTCGACCTAGGATAGCATCTGTCATTCGCGCCACCCTTGTCATAGCCTTCACGTCGTGGACCCTTACGATATCTGCGCCCTGGCTTATAGCTAATGCTACCGTCGCGGCGGTTCCCTCCAGCCGGTGGGAAACGTCGAGGTCCAACACCTGGCCAATGAAGGACTTGCGCGAAGTGCCGACCAGAGTCGGTTGGCCGAGCGCCTTCAGCTCACCGAGCCGGCGCATTATTTCGAGGTTATGATCGACAGTCTTTGCGAAACCGATTCCCGGATCTACGATAACCTGGTCACGCAGGACGCCAGCAGCGCAAGCTATCTCGACGCTTTTCGCCAGGGACTCGATAACCTCGGCGACCACATCATCGTAGTCGGCGAGTTTCATCATCGTCTCCGGAGTGCCACGCGTGTGCATTACTATGATCGGGGCCCTAGATTCGGCGGCCAGACGGGCCAACTCAGGATGAACTTGCAAACCATTTACGTCATTGACAATCTGGGCACCGGCTTCCAGCGCCGCTCTAGCCACCTCCGGCTTGGTAGTGTCGACCGAGATAGGCGCCATCACCTCGGTCATCAATCCTTCGATCACAGGCACGACTCGCCGCTTCTCCTCATCGGCGCTTACAGGCTTCGCGCCCGGTCGAGTGCTCTCGCCACCAATATCGAGGATGTCGGCCCCTTCTTCAACCAAGCGCCGGCCGACCTGGATTGCGCGATCGGAGTCGCCGGCCGTTCCGTCGCCGGCAAAAGAGTCGGGGGTGACGTTGAGGACTCCCATAATCAGGGTGCGTCTACCCAGCGGCAAAAGAAACCCGCGGCAGTCGAGATGCCGGCTTGGCGTCTGACTCGTTGCGCCGAGATGCGCCAAGTCATTGTTTAGACCGTCTAGCTCCTGGCGCAGACGGGACGCCCGTGAGACGATCCGGCCAATCGCTTCTATCTGACCTTCCATTGCCCAGCCTGCCTACAGATCCGGGAGTCGTTCCGTTACGTATGTTCGGGCCCAACTCAGCTTGTCGGCGGAGAAAAAACGCTTCACATTGAGCGAGTCCGGCCCTTTCTGGGAGTTGAGCCAATCGTCAAAGTGCCTTGCTCGGGTCTGCTCCAGCAGCGCCGGATCGAGCGCGCGCTTGATGGGACCCTCTTCAACTTTTATCACATGAAAGCCAAAGGGCGTACGCACCGGGTCAGAGGTCTGGCCGGCCGGTAAAGAGAACGCGATCTCTTC
This sequence comes from Chloroflexota bacterium, assembly GCA_965220775.1. Taxonomy (GTDB): domain Bacteria; phylum Chloroflexota; class UBA6077; order FW602-bin22; family JBCLEL01. The sequence continues at coordinate 626,525 of OZ244845.1, read as the reverse complement.
AAACTGTTTAACCATTATCCCTCGGGGAAACCATCCTAGCTCGCCGCCCTTTTCCTTGTTCGAAGTGTCTTTCGACAATTCGCTCGCGAGGTCGGCGAAATCTTCTCCAGCGGTCAACCGTTCAATCACAATATTGGCTTCCTCCTCGGTATCGACCAGGATATGGCGGGCCCGGACTTGCTCGGACCTCGTGGGAGCTTCCGAATAGAAGGTCCTGCGCAATATTTCGCGCAGAGCGGTCGGCTCCTGGACCAATGATCGGAACTCGGCCGGTGAGAGAAAAGTGGAGTCTCCTACTAACTCGGAGAGCAGGGTCTGAGCCACTTCCAAGGACCTTTGGGACGAATCTGACGAACCTTCAGCATCGTCGACTGCAGGCAAAGGCTGAGGAAACCCGAACGAGGGATCGAGCATCCGGCGAAGGGCGTCGTCCATAGCCGGCGAGCTTGCGCTGAGTCCGCGACGAGCCGCTTCGTCGCGTATCAATTGTCCCTCGATAAGATCGTCGAGCGTGTCCTGTTCCAGCCGCGCCACGCTTCTGCGAAGGTTGTCAAACTGCTGGCGCAGGATCTGCTTGTACGCCTCGGCGCCGGCCGACTCGTCATCAGTAAGCGCGGCCAAACCGTCCTGTACCCTGGTAATCTGACCTCGAATCAGAAGCTGATTTAAGCCCAGGGTCTTGGCGTAGGTCTCGGTAGATATAGACTGGCCATTGACCTCAGCTATCGGCTCGCCGCCTTTTGCAATCACCTCGCGCCAATAGCCGAAGGCGGGTACCGAAAGTATCGCCAGTATCGCGGCGGCGACCGCGAAAAAAATGAGCCACCGTCGTCGGCGCTCACGAGCCGTGCGCGACTGGCTCCGTAAGGCGTGGGTAGTTACACGCCCGGACTTGGCAATCGAATGTTGAACGCTGCGCTTGGGCCTAGGCGGCAACTGGAGCGTCCTCCTTCAGCGGCCGATGGGCGTTCCAAGACCGACCACACCCTTCAAACGCAACCCACGAAGAGGCGTCGGGTGATAAAGGCAAACTTCGTTCCGGCTGTCGTAGGTTGGTAGCTGGTTGCTCCCCGCCTCGCTATTCGGATGGAGCCGAGGTCGCTGGCCGTGGGGCAGTAGCGGGTTGCCTCGCGCCCTCGCTTTCGCCGGTTGCGGAAGTCGGCTGCTGGACAGCGTAGGGCTGCTTGGCGGTCGGCGGCGGGGCCGACGGGACGGCACCGGGAGAACCTGCCTGATTACCCCGTGATTCGTACGATGACGGGCGGCGCCGGCCGAAACCCGAGCCTGGAGGATTTCTGTGCGGCGCCACATAAAATGCTTGATCCAGCGCGTGAAGGCTGGTATACGGCAGCAGGGCAACGTGGCGGGCGCGTTTTATTGCCTTGGTCAGCGCTCGCTGGTGACGGGCACATGTGCCGGTCTTACGCCGCGCCTGGATCTTGCCTCGTTCAGAAACAAAGCGGCGAAGCCTGCTTACGTCTTTGTAGTCAATATAATCGATCTTGTTGACACAAAGCTCGCATACCTTTCGCCGGGGAGTGTAGCGAAATCCGGAGCGCGGCCGGCTGCGGCCCATGGGAGGGCGCGGACCCGTGCCCGACGGTGGCTGCCTGGCCGGCAGTGAGACTCCTCTCGGCGTTGTAGACGGGGCTTCAGTTGGTGTAGGTATTGGGGCTGTAGTTTCCAAAGTTCTTCATCCTTCTACTTGTCCGGAACTCTTTCCTCGATGCGTCAATGATCAAAATGGTATATCGTCGGGGCCAACGTCGCCATCATCGGGCGGCGCTCCATCGGACGCCCCGGCGCCACGGGGGTCGAGGAACTGCACTTCAAAGGCCTGTACCTCGGTGCGATAGCGCTTCTGACCTTCCTGATTTTCCCAGGAGCGAGTTTGCAAACGACCTTCGACGTACACTTTTCTGCCCTTTTGCAGGTACTGGCCGCACATCTCAGCAAGTCGTCTCCAGGTTACAACATTGAACCACTCGGTCTCTTCCCTTCGATCGCCCTCTTGAGTGGTCCAGGATCGGCTTGCGGCTACCGAAAAGCTAGTGGTAGGTACGCCACTTGGCGTGTAGCGCATTTCCGGATCACGCCCCAGGTTACCAATGATCATTACTTTGTTCAGTGATCCGGCCATTAGCGTTTCAAGCCCCCTGTTATCGTCTCAGACGATCTTTATTGGACAAAAAGGTCGGGTCAGAAACCCACCTCACATTAACCATTGTATCCTATGTACCCGGAATCCCTGGGAATGAAGCCCTTCCGCTTAGTATGAAAGCCCGGAACTACCGAGAGCATACTTGGGAGATTTTACCGACGGGCGTCCCCAATAATCTGGTATCGGATGATGCTATCGTCGAGCTTTATACTTCGCTCCAGCGGAGGTAGGACACTGGGCGTTGCCTGGAAGTAGATCAACTGATAGTCGCCTTCTCGGTGGTCCTCGATCTTGTAGGCCAGAAGTCGCCGGCCCAATACTTCCGTGTTGGTGACTTCACCGCCGCCATCTGCGATCCACCGGCTCACACGCTCGCTAACCGATTCCGTTTCATCGCTGGCGACCTGGGGACTTACGATGAACATTAGCTCATATTCGCGCACTGTGGCTCCTTTCTATGGAGTAGCCCCGGTCCCTGCGACTGAACGCGACAGCCACTGCGCCGGAACAGAAAGGTTGTTTTGCAGCCGCCTTGGTGCATCGGCCGCAACATACCCGTTTTTTGACCGGGCAGATTATATCACGACCCTATGCGCCCAAGTTTGTGGAATTGCCGGACAAGATCCCTTCGGCCCGCCAGCGGTACGCAACGGTTGATCGACACTCTCCGATGTTTGCTGGGTGAGTCGCGCAGGATCCGGTCGGAATAGCGCGATGAGGCGTCCCGGGCCCGAATGGTCATTTAGGAGTATAATTCTGAAATACACAGGCGAGCGTCTGTTTCTCGAAAAGCTGAGGTTTAACCGATGCAGCTAATCTTTGAAAAAGGTAGTTCCTCGTCGCCACGAGGACACGTATTGCTATATTTTCGCGATGCTGTCAACCCAGATGAAGTCTACGCGACCTACCTGGTGGTGCTCCCGATTCCCATAGAACTGTCAAAGTACGTTCCACCAATGATGGCCGGCAAGATACCACAAATGGACGCAAAGACGATATCGGCAGTTCCTCTGCCACCTATACCGGAACGAGTTGAGAACGTCTCCCATTTGCATGCGCTGGCTGAAGCCCGCGAAGACGACCTGATCGATTGCGGCACGTTCAATACGGGCGACGTCGAGGCAGCAATGTCGATAGTGAGCGACATCGCTCAGCGCTACGCCGAGATGTGGGCCGAACGAGTTGCTCAAATCCATTCAGATGAGACCTCAGCGGTCGATGTTGACGAAAGCGAGCTCGATGTAAACGCAGTAATGTACGGATTGATGAGCGAGCAACAGCGCCTTGCGGAGTTGACCAAGCTCGCCGGCCGGCTGCGCTATGCAGTTGACGGTCAGGATGAAGTTGCACGCAACGAGGTTCTCAACGAGATCAGACATCTCGATCAACATCTGCCGGACAAATACGATTTGGGCCGTTTCGTTGAAGTGGCTCAGCAACCTGGTGAAAAGAGCGCGAGGCTGGCCCAGCTTTACATAGACCGCTATTTCAAGCTTTACGACGAGAAATACGAAGACGTTCTCAAGATTGACGAGGAGATTGCTAGCCTCACCGGCTGAGCCGGGTACACGCATGGATGAGTGCACCTTGGCATATCCACGCCCCACTTACCCAAGCAAGACATCTTGATTTCTAACGTCCGTTGTCAACAAAGCACTGAGAGGCGACCAACCACTAGAGCGGATCTCCTATGTTAGAATCCCTGTCCGAATTCGCCCGAACTTCCCACAAGTCCGAGGTTTGAGCTTGGTATCGGCCCATGTGCTCGACGCACGTGACTTTTCTCGTCATTGGCTCGAAGATGAGCTATTCCCATTAGCTGAGCAACTCGGCCAGTTTGGCTCTGCCAATTGGGCAGGCGCGCTGGCCGGACGGCGCATGTTCTGCCTCTTCTACGAACCCAGCCTACGCACTATCGCCTCCTTCAAGTCGGCAATGCAACTCCAAGGGGGGCGCGCCGATGACCTGGAACCGTTCCGCCAGCCACAGTCGCCGGCAACCGAATCGCTCGAAGACGTCGTACTTACCTTAAACCAACTTCAGTACGACCTGATCGTCCTGCGCTATTCCGACGAAGGCGGCTCCCAGAGAGCGGCACGAGTATCTCGCATCCCGGTTGTCAACGCCGGCGATGGCCAGGGCCAACACCCTACCCAAGCAATGCTGGACCTCTTCACCATCAGACAGGAGTTGGGCAGGCTGGACGATCTGCACGTCGCGCTGGTCGGTGACCTGACTTTCGAGCGCTCGACCAACTCGCTACTTTTCATGCTCTCAAAGTTCGATCGCATCAAACTGAGTCTGGTTTCGCCGGAAATGCTCAGGGTACGGCAGCACGTACGCGACTTCTTGAACGAAACTGGGGTCGAGTTCGACGAGATCACTGACCTGCGAACGGTCGCCAGCAAAGTGGATGTCATCTACATAACGAAGGCGCATACCGCCCGGCTCGACCTATCGCTTCGCTACGGTAGTGGCAGCGAATCGCACAATCAGGTCAGCGCCGAGGTCGTCGCAGAACTCCCGAAAAGCTCGATCGTAATGCATCCACTACCACGAGGTGAGGAATTGCCGGCGGAGTACGATAGCGACCAGAGATTCGTCCACTTCAAGCAGGTGCGCAATGGCCTCCTCGTTAGGATGGCCCTCCTGAGAATGCTTCTCTCGTAGCCGGGGCGGAGCCTAAAATCTGGCTACGCAAGACCAGAGACGGCGCAATTGGAAGGATGCAACGTAAAAGTGGAGCCGCCGGATCGAATATCCTCAGCTAGGTCAACTCACCTAACTTGAACTGTCGTGACACGGACGAAATCGCCGGCAGCATCAACACCATGAGCCGGCATGCGCTGCTGCGTAATCGGATCGTACATTCCAACGAGAATCTGATATTGGCCGGCAGGCAGGTCGGCCGGCAGGCTGATAAGGTAGCGGTCGTCGATGTACTCATTGGGCCACCAGCCACTGGTCGGCCGCTGTCTCTGCTGCGGCTCGGCGTCCGCCTGGGCTTGGGGTCTCAGATCCGGGCCGGCGACGTGGACGAACACCCGATAGCTGACGGAGGTCGGCTCAAGCGCCCTCCAGATCAGCCTCAGCGAAATTTGGCCGCCGGCTCGTGGCTCAGCCGGCTCCAGTTCGAAGCCGATCAGTTGGGCCACGTCTCCGAGTGTCGCAGCGACAGGCGTCGCCACACTGGGCACTTCAAACACACGCTGAACATCCTCCAAACTGACCTCGACCACCTCAACAACTCGACCATCGACCAACGGAATTACGGCCAGGTAGCGACCAGCAGGTGCGTCGGCTGCCAGCGACACCTCGCTTCTCAGGCGTACGTATTGACCCTCCAACCACTCGCTTGGAGGATACACTGGCCTGATAGCGCGTTCGAACTCTACGCCGCCGTCTTCCCGGATTATCCTGATCTTTGGCGCCGGCGCGGTCGGATGAGCCGCGTTTGATCGCCAGAGGGTATCGACAGTGAGACGTTCGCCGGATCGAATCGTTGTCGGTCTCAGGCCGGCAGCCAAGAGCTGAATCCCGCCAGCACCTGCATCTACCGGCTGCGTGCCATAACCCTCCAGGTTGACCGGCTCGAACGTCGGAGCTATCGTCACCTTTGCCAACTCAAGCTCCCGGCCCAGAGGATTGCCGTTCGCGTCGTGTGCCTCCAACCCGGCAAGGGTGACGAGATCGTAGACTGCCACCTTCAGACGATAGGCGCCTGGCGGCGTCCCGGGCAGGACCGGCAACTGGTGCCGAACTACGACCTCTTGGCCCGCCACCCAGTTGCTGCTCAGTTCGACCCTCTCGTTACTCGGCCTGCCATCTTCTCGCCCCCAAGAAATGCCCGAGTCGTCGGCCAATTCGGACCAGACCCCCAAGTTGCTTTCGGGAGTACGTAGAACCTTCCACCTAGTGCTGAAAATCAGGCTATCTCCACCGGCAACCGGATCAGTCGGCAGAGAAATGCCGGTAATTTCCAGAATTTCGCCAAAGCTCCCATTTGCGGTCGAAAAGCTTGTGACGGAAAAATCCCGACTGGGAAATAACTCGAACAGGAACAGGTCGAGATCACTCCAGCGAGGATTCGCAATCAGCCGGCCGTTAGCAGTGAGCTGCTTTAGAACAAGCTCTTCAGGATCGGTCGGTCGCTGAATATGGCGAAGGTACCAGGCTCTGGAAGAGCCCTCTGTGAGCTGTTCGAGTTGGGTGGCGATTTCGGACTCTCGATACGGCAGCAATTTCAACCCATGGATCGAGGCGTCGCCGCCATAGTAGTACGCCAGCGATGGATCACTGATCGATGTAGACGTATTGCTTAAGATGACATCGCCCGGCTGCTCGTGCTCGGAAACGTAGGCTATCACCGCCCGGTAGTCGTCCCGAATTAACCTTGGCTCAGTCCATATCTGAGATAAGCCATACAGGCCGGCGACGAGCGCCGGCAGCGCCAAAACCAGTCCCGTGGGCATACGAGATCCAGCGGTGCGCCAAGCAGCCAAGCCTGCGAACATTAGATACAGTGGTCCGGCGGCGGGAACAACGTGTCGTGGGTGAAACCCTGGGTTGAGGTAAGCTATTGCCATGATCCCGATTATCGGCAGGAGAAATGCGACGACACAGTATCGCAAGGATACGCTGAGCGTACTCCTGCCCAGAGCAAGCACACATCCGGCAACGACCCCGATCCCCACTACGACCTGTAGAGCGATCAAGAGAGCAGAATCGGCAGCGACCCGACCTGGCAGTCCCATAACGACGAACGGCCAACTGATCGGGACGATCTGCCAAGGCGCCAACTCAGCCAAGGGGGGAGGATCCCAACGCGCCTGCACGGAGATCAGGGAAGGTAGCCAGGGAACATATAGGACCAAGACTAGCAAGCCGGCCAGGGCCAGCTGGAACAACCTTCTCCCTTGCGCACTAGACACGCGGGTAGTTGGCGACCGGATCGCGGCAGGACCAGCGAGGACCAATGCAGGCGGAATTGCGAGCAACAATAGAATCGAATAGTAGTAGTTGTAGAGCGCCGCAGTCGCAACAACGGCGAACGCACCCCAGGCCAGCCACGACGCATTCTTCCAGGCACGCAGCGCCCAATACAAGGCCAGCGGGACAAGGAAAGCCGTCAGCGCGTAGGTGCGAGCCTCCTGGCCGTAATAGACCAGAAACGGATGAACCGCAAACAGAATCGCCGCAAACATCGCGCCGCCCGGACCAAACAGCCGACGAGCCAGTATGGCTGCCGCAGCCACCATCAATGTTCCGGCGGCAACCGACGGCCATCTCGCCGTGAACTCGAACTGGCCGGCTAGTGGAACCCAGAAATGGAGGACCAGGTAGTGTAAAGGGGGATTGAAATCGGGGTAGGTCTCAAGCGCGTTGAGGATCTGTGAGATCGATTTCCGAGCGACGATTACGCTGAAAGCCTCGTCCCACCAGAGACTCTGCTTGTCCAGATTTGCCGATCGGAGGGCGAAGGCCAAGACACAACTCGCCAGCGCGACTGCGCGCCAACCTCTGCCGGCGAGGTCAAGACTAGAGCGGCGCATTCCCCGGCTCCTCCACGCCGATCAAAAACCCTCTGTGCACGACTAGCCCATCGCCGGACGCTCTGTAGTTCAGCATCAGTCCATCTCTCCCAGATCGACCTTGTCATCTCCACTCGTCGTAGCCAGTCGACTGCCGTCATCCAAACGATACAGTCCTATCCGCACCCTCAACGGGCGCTCGGCCGGCATCTCGAACCAGTGCGGGTCCACAATCACCTCGCCCGGCGGCCACTCCGCGCTGGTTCTCTCCCCCATCTCCGGCGGTCCATCCCCCTGAGCGACTATGTTGTCTGCCCCGTCGAGCACATGCACGAACACCGAATAGCTGTGCCCTACCCGACGGGACGTCTGCCAGTAGAGCGTCACTACTCCCTGATCGTTTTCCCGCTCCAATCGGTACCCAAGAAGGCGAACCCCGCCGGCGAATTCGACCGCCGGCCCCTCTGGCCGCTCGCGGCCTTCTAACAACCCCAGCGAAATGTACGCCCTCCCATCTGCCGTAGCCAACCTCACCCTTGAGTTAAACTCGTACATTCCCGACCGCAGCCGGAACGGTCCTCCACTCTCCGGCAATCGCAGCTTCGCCATAAACGGGACCACCTGTCCCACCTCCCACCGGGACGTCGGCAAGCCTCCGGCATAAACAACTGCGTCGTGCTGATCTACCGGCTGCCCGTCACGCTCCAAGAGGTGTATGAAAGACGTGTACCGCCTCTCGATCTTCTCGCGCGCCTGCCAGTAAACAGTGACATCCACCGTGTCAGCACCAACCTCTCGTTCGTAGCCGAGGACGCGAAGACCGTCGTCCATGTCCAGGTCAACTACGCTCCCGCCACCGGGAACGTAATAGACCCAAAGCAATATGGACTTGGTCGGACTTGCAACATCTTCCTCCGAAAAGATCTGCAGCACGCCGCCGGCGCTATTCCTCACCAGCAACTCCAGTCTGTACATTCCCGGCGGCAGGTCGGCCGGCAACAGGATAGTCGCTTCCCCAGTCACCAGAGTTTCTCCGGGGGGAAACGTTATCCCGTCCTTACCTTCCTCACGTATCGCTCCCTGCCCGTCGAGTAGCCGGACCACGGCCTCGTACGAATCAGGTCCCTCGTCCACCAATCTCCACCAAAACTTGCCCAGTAGTCTAGATCCTTCTTCGCGATCCGATTCGACCGAAGCCTCCTGCCGGATCTCGACTCGATCGAGCATCAGATGCTCCCCCCAAAGCACTGGTTTCCACGTGCCTGATGTCGCCTGGGCTGGATCGAATACTCGCTTCGCCCCAGATGCCGCCAAACTGAACGATCCCACCGTGCTCAACGGACTGTCCGAGAACCCTACCTGTAACTCATAGTCGCCCGCCGCCGCGTCGCTGGGTAGCTCTAGCTCGAATCGGTCCGTCACCACCATGTTTGGTTGCCAGATCTTGGCTGGTCGTACTCCCCGTCCAAGCACGTGGCTGCTCCCGGACACTACTCGGCCGTCGCCATCCACCAAGTGAGCCCGCAATACCGGCATTTCGTCTGGAGGATTGCCCGCGCTAATGAACGACAACTCCAACTCGACTATCCCCGATGACGCCAATCGCCCCTGGTCCAGCCGCGCCCCCAACAGCTCTACCCCGCCTGCCCGCACCATACCCTGGCTCGCGGCTCGATACTCAGGCTGCGGTCGCGGACGTACCACCGCCAGAAAAAGAGGCAACAGTGCCACTACAACAACCACGATCGTCCCTATCGTTACCCAATCCTTCCTAGCACCTCCACTCTTCCATATCCACAGCCCTCCCAAGACCAACAGGCCGAGCGCCGATACGGCTAACCCAACTCGTTCCAACTCCGTTGCTTCCTGGAACACCTCGACACTATGGGTCCCCGCCGGCACATCAATTCCAAGCAACCCCAGTTCAGAGATAGCACGGGTCTCAGCCGGCTTCCCGTCGATCGTCGCTTGCCAACTGGGAAAATAGAACACGTCTAACGTCATCGTGGTAGGCTCAGCCGTCGTGATCTCAAACTGCCAATGCGACTGCTGAGCTTCCACCAGCTTCACTTCACCAATGGCCGCGCCGCTCGTCCCGCCCGCCCGTATCGAATCGAACAATGTAAAGCGCACGCGCTTCACCCACGTTGGTAAGAACTCGTCGTCACTCGTAAGGGCATATTTCCCCGTCCTGCGCTCGAACTCGCCGGCATCGGCCGGAGGCACCCGATAGGTGGGCCACTCTCGAGGAACTACCTGAACCCACATGGCGGCTACGATCACCGCGATGCTCAACGCCAACGCAATTGGAGCGCCGTAGGTCCTGAACAACGCCAGCCGCCCGGCGATCAGTCCGCCCAATATCGCGACTATCCCCAAGAATCGCCAGGGAAACTGAAAAGTGGCAAGGCCCGGCGCAACATCCCAAACTACCCGCGACGCCGGAGATACCATGAATAAGGCCCCTGCAATTCCCACCGTGAGAAGTAACTCCGTGGGACGACGCCAGTGTCCCATCAGCCCGCCTACGACCAGACCCGTGACGATGACGACGGTCTGGACAAGACCCAAGTGCGGCACACTCGGCATCGCGCTGGTGTAGTCCAAGCCGTAGTCGTGAATCGGCAGGGTCTGCATCACCTCAGTGGCGGGGATGAAGTGCTCAAGGTATTTCGAGCCCGCAGCCGAGCGCTGTGCCTGGTGAATTTGAACGTAGCCTAACTGACCTATGGCGGGGATCAGGTAGAAGCCGGAGATCGCCAGCCCCAATGTCACCGCAAGTAGTAGCTTCCCGACGGCGTGAATGCCCGCTGACCATTCGACCTTGTTGGCCGCCAACCAGACCAAGGCGAGCGCCGCCAAGACCGGAACGAATGCCAGCGCGGTAAGATTGTGTGTCAGTATCAGCATCCCTACGCTCAACGCCAATGCGAGATGACTCGAAAGGTCGCGCCGACGCAGAGACCGCAGCCCGGCCCACAGCACCCACGGCGCAATCCCTAGCGCCAGCGCCTCCGCCATCGCTCCTCGCTGATACACGTTCGCCAATAAATAGGGCGCATAGAGACATGCCATTGCGGCGACCAACGCCGCCCACCGCCCGGCCGGCTGCCCTCGATACCACTCCTCCGCCAGCACGTACATCCCCACCATCACGAGGACCAACGACGCTCCATAGACCAGCTTCGCCGCATCCACCGCGCTCAGCCCCCATCCCTGCATCGCCCCACCGAGCAGGTAGGCCAACGGGTTGTAGTAGGTGAATAAGGGTGACCCGAAGCCGTAGCCCAGATCCGACGACCAGCGCACCGGCACCTGGCCGGACTGCCAGATCTGCCAGAACTCCCAGATGCGCCAGCGGTGCAGGTCTCCATCGTGGCTGGCGAAGAAGTCGACCTGCGTCAGCCACCACGTCGCCGGCGCGGCCAGCAATATACACAGTCCGAGTGGCAGCCAACTCTTGTCCGACAGCCGACTGGCCAACCGCCGGCTTGGCCACGCCCTCTCGCCTGTCGCCCCCTCAGCCATAGGCAAACTTCACCATCAACTTCGACCCTCTGAAACTGCAATTGGACCGTGCGGTCGCGCTCTACCCGCCCTCAAATGGATCTCCACTCTGAATCTCTCCGTTCGTCTACCTTGATTCTGAGTCATCGAATATTCATAAAGAACCAACACCCGTATTGCCCTTCTAAGGGTCACCGGCGATAAGATTCTTCACTTCTGCGATATTTGTGCGTCGTTGGGCTCTGCTCGGGAAACCGAGAAGCAGCTCAAGACCGCGGATCGCGCCGAATGTGATCGCCTCTTCCGGTCCGGCGAACCCAATTGGCGCACTCTCAGCCAACTCGCAACCAAACACATGTTAATTCAACCGCAAGTGAAACGGTCGCGGGAACATTTGGGGGTTATTTTGGCGCCGAGACTAGGTGCCTTTCAGGAAGGCAATCGGATCAGAAGTAGGTGGTTTTCGCCTTCACAACGTATGAGGTCGAGCTATTGGCATTGCCGCCGGGCCGCGCGCGCTGGCGCGCCGGCCTGCAGCACCTCTATATGAGTATCTCCGAGAGGAAAGCCTTGGTTCGCTCGTGTCGAGTGTTGCCAAAAAACTCATCTGTACTGCCTTCTTCGATAATGGTTCCATCATCGACCATAACCATGCGGTCTGCTACTTCCTTCGCGAACCCTATCTCGTGGCTGACAATTAGCATCGTCATCCCCGAGGTAGCCAACTCCCGCATGACATCCAACACTTCTTTGATCATCTCTGGGTCCAAGGCTGAGGTCGGTTCGTCGAAGAGCATTATCTTGGGTTGCATGGCAAGCGCTCTAGCGATGGCAACACGTTGCTGCTGACCGCCGGAAAGCTCAGCCGGATATTTCATCGCCTGTTCCGAAATGCCCACCCTATCTAGAAGTCCTCTGGCTACATCCTCTGCCCGGTCGCGCGGCCACTTTCTCACTTTGGTCGGAGCCAACGTGATATTTTGCATCACGGTCAGGTGAGGAAACAGGTTGAAGGACTGAAACACCATGCCCACCTCCCGGCGGATGGCATCAATGTTGCGAACATCGTCGGTCAACTCGACCCCGTCAACGATAATCTGTCCCCGTTGATGCTGCTCCAGCCGGTTAATGGTGCGGATAAAGGTGGACTTGCCCGACCCGGAGGGGCCGATGATGACCAGCACTTCCCCCCTTTCGACGGTGGTGCTGACGCCGCGCAGGGCGTGGAAATCGCCGAACCACTTGTGCACGTCGCGGCAAATGATGATGTCGTCACCGTTTTCTAAGTCATTGTCTTGTCTGTTGACTGCGTCCATCAGTACCTCCCGGCCGGCCGGCGCCGATCAAGTGATTATCGTCGGCCGACACCCATCTGCTTTTCGATAGATTGCCCGACGTAAGATATTGTGTAAGTGAAGACCCAGAAAACCAAGGCTAGGAAGATGAACACCTCCCGCGCGCTGGGCAGATACTCCGGGTTGCCTTGAATGAAGGCACGGCTGATTTCAACCGCATCCAGCATTCCAATGATATACACCAAGGTAGTGTCCTTGAACAACGCCACGAATTGGCCGACGATGGCCGGAATGACGTTGCGTATGGCCTGGGGTAGTGAAATCAACAACGTGGTCTGCCAGCCGGGCAGTCCCAACGCGCGGGCCGCCTCCTGTTGGCCGGGGTGCAGGGCTTCCAGTCCGCCGCGGATGTTCTCCGCCATGTAGGCCGCGCTGAACAGGATGATGACTACGGTGGCCCGGAAGAGCGAGTTCAGCTGGAAGTTTTCAGGGAACGCGAGCGGAACCAGGACCTGGGACATGAACAGCAGGGTGATGAGGGGAACGCCGCGGAATATCTCGATGAACGAAACGCATAGGAGCTTGACGATCGGCAACTGGCTCCGGCGTCCCAGTGCCAGGGCTATTCCGAGCGGAAAACACACCACTATGCCGGCCACGGCCAGCAGCAGGTTGAGCATCAAACCGCCCCAGGTGTTCACAGACACCGGCTGCAGGCCCGGGATTCCGGGCAACCCCCGTAGCAACACCAGCGTCACCAGGAACCCACCGACTCCCAGAATCGCGATCCAACGTAGCGATCCCAGGCGGGTGTAGCGGCCGAGCGCGAAACCGGCCAGCATTGCCGGAGTGTTGGCCAGCAGGAGAGCCCGCGCGTCGAGCCCCAGATCTTCCATGCCGTAGGGTAGAAACGCTGAGAGGGTGGCGACCGCCGTGGTCAGGATGGCGATGCGTTTGGCCACACCCCCGCCGGCAACGGCCCAGGCCATGCCTAACAGGGTTGTCACGATTAGCAGAGCGACTTGCGGCCTCCAGAAACAGCTCTGCCCAGGGCAGGAACCCTCGGTGTTGTATTGCCCAATGAGGAATCTGCCACCCAATGTGGGGATGACCTGCCAATCCGCATCGCCGAAAACCCAGCCCAGACCGAACCATATTCCCAGAATTCCGACGGCCCCGAAGACGATGGTCATCGCGCCGTTGTACCAGGTGCTGAACAGGTTGTCCCGAGCCCACGCCACCAGCCCGGATTCGGGACGTGGCGGAGGCAGGACCGGCGAACGGTGATACTGGACGGCCACTGACTAACCCCCGCTGAAGCTGATGCGCCGGTTGTACAAGTTGCCCACTAGCGACCAGGTGAGGCTCATCGCCAAGTAAGCTAGCATTAACAGGATGAATATGGACACGGCCGGGGCAGTTTGGGTCATGGTCTTGGCGACGTTGGTCAGATCAGAATAACCGATGGCGCCGGCCAGGCTGCTGTTCTTGGTCAGATTCAGCCATTGGCTGATCAACGGCGGCATAATCACCCGCAGTGCCTGGGGAAAGGTCACGTGCCGGAGCGTGTTTAAGCCGGGGAGTCCCAACGACCGGGCAGCCTCGATTTGTCCGCGCCCAACAGATTGAATCCCCGCCCGCACGATTTCGGCAATGAACGATGCTGTGTAAATCACCAATCCCGTCAGCAAGGCAACCAGTCCGGCGGAGAAGGTGATACCCCCTTGAATACGGCCAAATGTCCCTTGGGGGGCCGGGTGGGAGATTACCAGCGGAGCGGTTCCGTACGCGGCTCCAACGATAATCCAGGCTAAGGCACCGATGACCACGGTGGTCCCAAGTGCGGAGAGCATCGGATAGGAAGTGACGCCGGTTTCCAGTTCGCGCCGGTTCCGCCGACGGAATACCGCCACCCCTGCGAAGATGGCCGCGACGGCCGCGGCCAGCCAGATTGCCGCCGCCCCGCCATCGGCCACCGCCGGCCACGGCAGGGAAAGGCCGGCGTTATTGACGAACACCCCGCCACCGATGACGTACCCCTCCCGCACGGGGGGCAAGGTCAGCACCAGGTAGAACCAGAAAAACAGCTGAATCACTAGCGGAACGTTGCGAAACCACCCGATGTAGATCATCGCCAGCCGGGCGACTATCCAATTGGCGGACAGCCGGGCCACACCGATGACGATGCCCAGGGCGGTCGCCAGAATGACGCCGGCAATGGAGACGATCAGGGTGTTGGTTACGGCGACGGCAAAGGCGTAAAGGAAGGTGTCGGAGGACTGGTAGGGAAGGAAGTGCTGCCCGATGGGGGTCTGGTAAGCCCGGTCGAGGAAACTGAACCCAAAGGGGATTTCGCGATCCTGAATGGCATTGGCGATGTTGATGAAGAACCAGAAGACAAGCGTCACCACCGCGATGGCGGACACAATCTGATAAGTCCATTGGAGGATCTGGACGTGGCGCCAAATCGGAATGCCTTGGTAGCTCAGCCGTGCCAACATCAGACCCACGAGACCATTCGGTTCAACTCGCCTCAACAATCATGGGAGCAGATTTAGCGAGGGGGAGCGGCTAGCGGTTTCCCGGCCGGCTCCCCCAACTTCGCCCAACGTCAAGCGACGAAGCGCGTGATTTGCGATTGCTGGTGGTTACCGCAACGGGGCGGCGTAGATTTGTCCACCCTTTGGGCAATCGCCGCACGGAGCGTTGGCCCACAATGCGTTGCGACCGTTCTCCCGCGGCAGGTCGATTCCACCCGGTCCCAGGTTGCGGTCGTAAATGTCGCCATAGTTGCCGACGGCCTTGATTACGTCCTGAGCGACGGTCTTGCCCAATCCCAGGCTATCTTGGCCGAAAGAGCCTTCGAAGCCCAAGAGTCGGTCAACCTTGGTGTCCCCGGTCGCGGAGGAAGGCACGGAACCCTGGTCCACACCGTAGGCTTCGGCGTAGATCAGGATGGCCATTACGGTCTTGACGACGTCGAACCACTGGTCGTCGCCATGTGGAACCACCGGTCCCAGAGGCTCCTCGGAGATGGTCTCCGGCAGAATCACGTGGTCGTCTCTGTTGGCCAGGGCGGTGCCCAGAGCCGCCAGCTGCGAGCGGTCGTTCGTGAATGCGTCGCACTGCCCGCTCTCGTATGCGGCCACCACTGCGTCGGTGTCCTCGAAGGTCACCGTCTCAATGTTAAGGTTGTTCTGGTCGGAGAAGTCCTGGAGGTTCAATTCGGTGGTGGTCCCCTGGGTCACACAGACCGACGCGCCGCTCAAGTCCAAGGCGCTGTCGATTCCCAGGTCCTTGTTCACCATGAACCCCTGGCCGTCGTAGAACATCGTCTGCACGTAATTGCCCCATTGGGAATCCCGGGACGTGGTCCAAGTGACGGTTCGGACCAGCAAGTCTACTTCGCCGGACTGAATGGAGGGGCCACGCTCTGCAGCTGAAATCAGGCGGATCTCGATGGCGTTGGGGTCGCCAAGCACAGCGGCTGCGACGGCACGGCAGAGGTCTATGTCAAAACCAACATTGTTGCCGGCGTCATCTATGTAGCCATAACCGGGCACGTCATTACGGCTGGCGCAGACCACCTTGCCGCTATCCTTGACCTTGGCCAGTCGGTCGCCAGTCTCCATCATGGCATCGGACATGGCCTTGTCCAACTCCATTTTGGTCGTTTCCAACTCTTGCTTCACAGCCTCGTAGTCTTCCATGGAAACTTCCGGCTCAGGGGCTTCCTGTTCGCAGGCAACGATGAGGCCCAATAGCAGCAGGGAAATCAACGCGAAGGATAAGAACTTTGGAACCGAGGTCATTGCTTTCTCCATTTTATTTTGTTTTTGGCATCCTGCCGTGTTCCCGCGAGATGAGCGGCGAACTCCGGGCGAAACTACGCTCAATACCGAACTGTGGTACCCCTTATAGGCTTCGATCCGATGCTCTCCTCCTTGAAAGGATACATATCAGAAACCAACTTGTTTTACCCACCTCAAACACAAAGTTGGCGACATGGCACGTCCATTATTCGTCGTAGGTTGAAATCAGTTTGTTGGTCCTTCAAAAAAGGCTTGGGACCCCGATTCCGCCCAGTCGGGCTCGCAGCATTCCCGCTGGCGCAGGGTCGTCGCTGAGACCAAAGAAGTGATCGATTGAGATCCCAAATTCGTTCCGTGCATTGACCGAACCGTGTAAATGTTCACAGATGCACGATTATACATAAAACCCGAGGCGAACGTCTATTCACATTGACCTCCCACGGCCGCGGCTAGGTCCGCTAGAACCAACCCCGGATCGTTCCGGCCTATGCCAACCCTTCACCGATCATGCCGCCTACTGATAACACAATCAACGTGCGACAGCAAGGGCCGCATCCTGAGCTGTCTGCACATATGCAGGACCGACAAGGGAGGCAACTCCACCTGTCCAAAAGCCCGTAACCGGAGCAGCCGGCTATATCGGAGAGGAGCAGGTGCGGGCGGCCTCGAACTCAACTCTCACGGCTTGCCGCGAAAGCTGAGCCTTCAACAACTCGGCGGTGATCCTTTGCGGGGTTCTCGAGGCGCATCAAGGAGTGGCGAGGCCGCGTTCTTGGCGGCCCTAGACCTCCTTTCACTTTAGAAACTGACCAATCAGTCGGCGAGTATTGTCTCCAGCATCCTACAAAACACTCGATGCTGCCGTCCGGCCGGTGACCGCAATACGCACACCAACAAGGGCTTGTTAGGAATACTGGAAATCAGTTAGTGTAGAGTGCCCGACCAGGTAGAGGTCGCCGGCAGCGGTATTTCGCCGCTGGTGTTCTTATGGAGCCGCCAATCTTTGCGTAAACGCCTGCCTCTGTTAGCAATCGCCATCGCTTACTTCGCCCTGTCCATCGCGTACAGTCTGGCCACCCCTCTGAACGAGGGGCCGGACGAGATTTGGCACTACCTCTACGTCAGGCATATAGCCGAGGGCAAGGGTCTTCCAATACAGGATCCACGAGGCTATGGCGTGATGATGTCCCAACACGAGGCTTCACAAGCGCCCCTCTACTACCTGGTGTCCGGTCTACTCACCAGCTGGATCCGCACCACCAATCCAGCATTGGCATTTGTGGAGAACCCCCAGGCCTCCATCGGACACCGCTCGACAGTAGACAACAAAAATAGGTTCGTTCACCCCGCTTCAGAGGACTATCTATTTGCCGACAATCCTCTCGCTCAGCGAATCGCCCGCCTCGTCTCCGCTATGTTCGGCTCCCTCACTGTCTGGTTCACCGGACTCATCGCCCTGAAGCTTAGGCCGACCAACCTCGCCTTCGCCTCTCTCGCCGCCGGCCTCGTCGCTTTCAACCCCCAATTCATCTTCACCGGCGCTACCGTCACGAACGACTCCTCGGTCGCCTTCGCCGGTAGCTTGCTCCTGTTTTGCATAGTTGGACTTTGGAACGATCCCACCTCCCGGCGCTGGACCCTGGCCTTGGGAGCCAGCGTAGGGGTAGCTTTCTTGACCAAGTTCTCCAGTTCCGCGGCAATACCTCTTGTCGGGCTGGTGCTAGCTGCAATAGCCTGGCGCCGGCGCGATTGGCGGCTTTTCCTGACTCAATCGGCGATTATCACGCTAGCAGTCCTCGCAATCTCCGGCTGGTGGTGGATTCGCAGCCTGGTCTTGTACAGCGACTTAGCCCCAATTGGAGTTCTCGAACACTCAGCATTTAGGCATTCAGCCTCGATCGGCGAGATCGTCTCTGGCTTCGAAGGGTTGCTCCTTTCCTACTGGGGCATTTTCGGATGGTTCAACTTGAGCGCTCCAGACTATGTCCATAGGCTATTCAATCTATACATGGTCCTGGCAGCAGTGGGATTTGCGGTCGCTGCGATAAGGCATGGCATCCGTCGACCGGCCGGCCCCTGGTTAGCAATCGCCGGCTGGAGCGCGCTGTTCCTCGGAGGTCTAATACGCTATCGTATTAGTTACGCTGTCTTCCAGGGCCGGCTCCTATTCGGCGCAATTAGCTCCAACTCGCTTCTGTTGGCAGCGGGACTGTACGGCCTCCTGCCGGAGCGCCGAGCCGGACTTGTGGTCACCGGCCTCCTGGCTCTACCGTTGGCGGCTTCCATCTCAGTAGTGCCAACAACTCTTTTGCCGGCGTTCGCCAAGCCCGTCCTGCTCGATAGCACCGATTCTTTCCCCGCTCAGCACATAGTCGATCATGCGATCGGCGGCTTCGCCAAGTTGCGCGGCTACTCGATCAGTTCCGACATAGTTCACCCTGGAGACACAATAGCGGTTGATCTACTCTGGGAAGCGCTTGAGGAGACCGATCAGAACTACTTGGTATTCGTAAAGTTGTTTGCAAAGGACGGCCTCATAGCCAGTCGAGACACGTTCCCCGGTCGGGGCAACTACGCAACATCACTCTGGCGTAAGGGCGATCTATTCATCGACCGTCATTGGATATCGATCCCAGATCAGATTGAGACTCCAAACGCTCTCATTCTAGCTGCCGGCCTGTTCGATCTGACAACGATGAGGTCCCTACCAGTGGATGAACGTGCCGACCTTGATCTCGTCAGACTGCCCGACATTCACATCCTGCCATGCGACCAAGGTCGTCTGGATGTAGGGAAGTCAACTGAAATTGTAATCGACGATCTGTTTCGACTTGATCGTTACCTGGTCGAACAGACAGAGGAGCACGCGCAAATCGCAGTCAGCCTTGAGGTCCTTGTCAGGCAACAACCCGAACTCGATTACACCTTCTTTATACACTTGACTCGAAATGGCAAGATCGTTTCCCAAGTCGACCATCAACCATTCGGCGACGTATGTCCCACACATGTTTGGCGAGAAGGTGAAAGGTATGTCGTTGAATTTACAATACCCCTGCCACCAAACACACCTGCCGGCGAGTACGAGCTGATCGGCGGGGTGTATTATCTGCCGACTTTGGAGCGCTTGCCGATAGACGATGGTGATTCATTCTCTATGGAAACAATTCGAATAGACTAGCGATCGAATTCGATAGCGCAGCTTTGCCTGCATGGGCGGTCGGACTTGCTTCGCACCGAGTTCCTGCCGATACAGGCCAGTATCCAGCCCTGTAAATTGACCTCAGTTGATGATACGCATGAAAAGCTAGTTTAGAGTACCCGACCACCTAAAGGCCGGCGCCGGCGGTGTTTCTCCGCCCAAACGCCCGACGGAGCTACAAGTCTTTGCCTAGACGTCTGCCCCTGTTAGCCATCGCCATCACCTACTTCGCCCTGTCCATCGCATACAGCCTGGCCACCCCACTGAACGAGGGGCCGGACGAGATTTGGCACTACCTGTACGTCAGACACATCGCCGAGGGCAAGGGCCTTCCAATACAGGACCCAAGAGGCTATGGCGAGACGATCTCCCAACACGAGGCCTCACAAGCGCCCCTCTACTACCTGGTGTCCGGTCTACTCACCAGCTGGATCCGCACCACCGATCCAGTATCTGCCTTTGTGGAGAACCCTCAGGCCTCCATCGGAAATCCCTCGACAATAGACAACAAGAATAGGTTCGTTCATCCCGCTTCAGAGGACTATCTATTTGCCGACAATCCTCTCGCTCAGCGTGTCGCCCGCCTCGTCTCCGCTATGTTCGGCTCCCTCACTGTCTGGTTCACCGGACTCATCGCCCTGAAGCTTAGGCCGACCAACCTCGCCTTCGCCTCCCTCGCCGCCGGCCTCGTCGCTTTCAACCCCCAATTCATCTTCACCGGCGCTACGGTCACAAACGACTCCTCGGTCGCCTTCGCCGGTAGCCTGCTCCTGTTTTGCATAGTTGCGCTCTGGAAATATCCCACCTCTCGACGTTGGGCCCTGGCCTTGGGGATCAGTGTCGGAGTCGCCTTCTTGACCAAGTTTTCTAGCTCCGTGGCAATACCCCTCGTCGGGTTGGTGCTCACCGCAATAGCCTGGCGCCGGCGCGATTGGCGGCTTTTCCTGACTCACTCAGCTATCGTCGTAACGGCCGCCATCGCGATCTCCGGCTGGTGGTGGATTCGCAGCCTGATCGTCTACAGCGACTTAGCGCCAAGCGCACTCCTCAGGCTAGGGGCAATCGGTCAAAGCGCCACGGCCGCCGAGATTATCTCTGATCTCGAAGGGTTGCTATTCTCCTATTGGGGCGTTTTCGGGTGGTTCAACCTCCAGGCCCCCGACTATGTGCATCGACTGTTCAACTTGTACATGGCCCTGGCAGCGGTAGGATTGGTGGTCGGCGCAATAAGGCGCGGAATTCGCCGACCCACCGGCCCGTGGTTGGCAATCGCCGGCTGGAGCGCGCTGTTCTTGGGAGGTCTGATGCGCTACCGTATCAGCTACCTCATCTTCCAGGGCCGGCTCCTTTTCGGCGCAATAAGCTCCAACTCACTCTTGCTGGCAGCAGGGCTGTATGGCCTGCTGCCGGAGCGCCGAGCCGGACTCGCGGTCGCCGGCCTCCTGGCTCTGCCGTTGGCTGCTTCTATCTCAGTGGTTCCTACGACACTATTGCCGGCCTACTCCAAACCCGTCCTGCTCGATAGCACCGCGTCTTTCGCCGGCCAGCCGGTCGTCAATCAATCGATCGGCGGCTTCGCCGGATTGCGTGGCTACTCAATCAGCTCTGACTCAGGTCGACCAGGAGACATGCTAGAAGTTGATCTGCTTTGGGAAGCGCTCGACCAGACCGAGCAGAACCACCTCGTCTTCATCAAGTTGTTTGGAAGGGACGGGCAGACAGCCAGTCGAGACACGTTCCCCGGAGGCGGCAACTACGCGACCTCGCTCTGGCGAAAGGGCGATATATTCATCGACCGTCACTGGATATCAATCCCAGATCGGCATGAGAATCCGAACGCTCTCACACTAGTGGCCGGCCTGTTCGACCTGAAATTGATGAAACCCTTGCAGGTGGATGATCATGTCGGCCTCGAGTTCGTCACGCTATCTGATATCCGCGTCCTGGCATGCGAGCCGAGTCGCCTAGGTACTGGGCAACCCGCCGAAATGATTGTCGGCGATCTATTCCGACTCGATCGCTATCAGATCGACCGGACGCAGAAGCCGGCGCAAATCGTAGTCAGCCTTGAAGTCTTGGTCCTGCAAACACCCGAACTCGACTACACTTTCTTTGTCCACTTGGTCCAAGGTGACAAGATCATTGCCCAGGATGACCGCCAACCATTTGGCGAGGTGTGTCCTACAGGCGTCTGGCGCGAAGGTGAAAGGTATGTTTTCGACCTGACGATAACACTGCCAATGGACACGCCCGCCGGCGAGTACAAGCTGATCGGCGGGGTGTATTACCTGCCGACTTTGGAGCGCTTGCGGGTAGACGACAGCGATTTATTCTCTATAGAAACAATTCGCATAGACTAAACCTCTGGCCTGGACAGTTCGGCGGGATAACAGCAGCGTTCTGTGCGCCCGAAACGATCGGCGGTGCAAGATCATCTCGGTTTGTGAGAGGGTCGTGACCTAACACAATGCATGGGGAAGCATGGATGTCCATCCGGACCGACCCCTACAACAGGAGCAGAACACTCACAGGCTATGTTCCTGCAATAGCTTGATCTTTTTCATCCGGCGCGGGCCGGCCGTCTCGTAGAAACGGTCACTGACGAGCCGGCCAGTCTGGGGCGACCACTGCTGAGCATAGCCCTTGTAGCCTTCGACTATGCGCTCGATCTCCCACGACATACGTGGCCGGGTCTGCAACATCCAAGCCATTTGCCGGCGGTTCGCGCCGCCACCCCATGATGAATGCCAAATCCGCGTGTGAAAGGCAATCACGTCGCCCTTATCGGCCGGCAGATCGTAGCGGCCGGGAAAATCGGGCATGGCATAGCCCAACACGCGCTCATCGACACGTCTCTCAAGTTCGTTGTAGTGCTCCGGCCAGAGGTGACTGCCGGGAATGAAACTCAGGCACCCTCTGCCCGGCCCTACGTCATCCATATAGAACGTGAACTTGGCCCTGATTCCAGGCATAGGCCAAGAGCCGTCCTGATGCCAGTTAGTATTGCCGCTGTGAATCTGTCCATCGGATACGCCGGGAAATATGCAGTCCTCGCCGAGCAGATCTTCCCCTATTGCGGCAAGGACTGGATGGTCGAGCACGCTATAGAAATAAGGGTCCGCTTCCAACAGCGGGACGATTACCCTATGGCCATCCGGAAAGATACGCGTCCCAGCCGCTGAAGGGTCCTCCTGGACACTATTGATAGCAGCGTCAAAACGCCTGGCGAACTCGTCCACTTCTTGCGGCGTCAGGGCCCCCGGCACTTTTACAAATCCCAAGCTATGGAAATGAGTCTTCTGTTCTTCTGTGAGCATGTTGGCTCCTATATATCGATGGATGATCTCTATCTAAGCAATGATGGAAGCACATGGTAGCGCCTCTTCTGTACGATTGTGAATTAGGACGGCCGGGGGTGTCCGCAAGGCTCAGTCTGAAGAACACGGCGTCAACCTAACTCCCGTAATGCTTGCATCCCCGCTGCCCCGGTGGGAGGGTCTGGAGCCGGCTACAGGATGGCCGAACCAGCCATGCTGCTATCGCCTCTTAAGTAGGTGACCGATAGGCTAGAGCCACGCGTCAAGCCGGTCATCGCCCGCTGAACGTCGTCGGCGTTGCTTATCGGGCGCATGTTAATCTCGGTAATCACGTCGCCGGGAATCAGCCCCAGCCGGACCGCCGCAGACCCTGGAGTCACCTTGCCAACGTAAGCACCAAAGATCGGTACCAGGCCGCGCTTTGACATGAATTTGCTGGCGTCGGCCACGGCTGCTCCCAGCGTAACACCATTGGCTTGACCATCACTCAATAGCAGATCCAGCCGGGGACGATCGAAGCCTACCACTACTTCGTCGTCTACCAGGATCACCGGGACGCCCTGCTGACCGGTTCGACGGGTCATCTCCAGCATAGCGCCATTGTCTTCGTCAACCTTCTTCTCTACGAACGGCACATGCTTGCTGCCGAGATACTGCTTCACTCGAACGCACCAGGGACAGGTATTGGTCGAATAGACAATTACATTCTTCATCGGGCGTCACGCACCATAAGTAGTTAAGCATTAAACGACAAGAACTGGCCGGAATTATACAGCCGGTGAACCTGCGCAAGCCATGGGAGTCTTTTACAAGGCGGTGGAAAGTAGGACTCTCCGCTGCTATTCACGTGGATGGCCTCGCAGTCGCCGGCGCCGGCAAGCTTCGACATGTCACGGTCGTCTACACATTACTGATCAACTTCGGGGATCAACTGAAAGGCGATTCCGACGGGTCAGGGCCGCAAATCACGCCGGCCGACGAACACGGCGCGGCCGTTGATGCCAGCCCTGATCCACCGGCTCTGACCGAGTCATTCCGTTAACTGCGCCCACGACACCCGCCTACCGTTTGAGTGGCGCAGCTCCTCCAGCGTTCTTCCGTGCAGATCGTTCCCGTACCGTGGCGAGGGACCCTTCTTTAAAGGCCATCTAAATGGCAAAGAGGAATTTTTAATCGCTTCAATAATGGCGTGGGCCATATGGCCGCGCTACATTGGATATGGCCCACTGCACTACGGTCTCCACAAGTGGTTTGTAGAAGACTCAGTTTCGGCGAGTGGCTACATCCGTCGAAAGAAGTCCTCGGAGGGCGCGCCGGAGAGGCCAGATGATAGATGGGAGATGCAATATGAAAAGTAGATTATTTACCATAAGCCGGCAGGCGCTGGGGGTGGCCCGCGGAAAGCGCGGGGCTGCATCTGGACGAGGCAACATCGCCTCCAAGCTAGGTGAGACGGCAAGCCGGCCTGAAGTCCTTGGTCCAGCACTGACCTTACTCGCCGGATTCAATGTCATTGCTCTGTTCTGGCCAGGCGGCGCCCTGGGCATTCCCTGGAGCCAGACTCTACACTTGATCTTCGGCTGGGGCGCTTATCTCACCCCGCTTGGCTTGGCAGCGCTCGCCGCGGCGGTAATATCCAATCATCTGCGGGGGACCGGCCCGATCAGCCGGCGCGTTACCCTTGGATGGCTCATAGTATTCGTCGCCGTCGAGTGCTTACTGGATGCGAGCGTAGGCGGTAGGCAACCGGCTTGGGGAGACATAATAGGCGGCGGCTACCTTGGCTGGCTGTTGGTAGAGGGTTTGTACCTCGCCGTCGGCGACGTCGGCGCTCTCGCCATTACAGGAGTGTTGGCGGCCATCGGTCTTTACCTCGGCAGTGGGGTGACTCGGGGCCACCTATCAAGGTTTGCAGTCGAGGCATGGCGACAGCTGCTGGCTGAGCTCCGACGCCCCACCGGCCCCGATATCCCAAAGTTCGCCGTAAATGGAGCGGGCCGCCACAATGGCCGGAAGACCGCTCAGCGGGCCGGAGCAAAGAAGCCGGCAACCGAAGGGCTTCCTTACACGATTGGACGTAACGAAGAACCTCCAGTCGCAGCCGTGAAGTCGGCGGGTACAGAAACGACGAATCGTCCTCAAGAAGGGTGGCAATTACCGCCGCTAACTATGCTGGCCGAGTCCGCAGCCGGCGAACTGAGTCAAGATGAAATCGAACAAAAAGTGAAGCGGCTGGAAGAATCACTTGCGGACTTCCACGTCATCGCTCGCGTTGTAGAGGTAAATCCTGGGCCAACGGTCACTCAATTCGGACTAGAGCCTGGATTTCGCGAACGCCGTGATCGCAATGGAAAGGTGGTCAAGCGTGACAAAGTGAAAGTTAGCGAGGTCACTTCACTTACGAACGATCTCGCCTTGTCGCTGGCAGCTCCCAGCATTCGGATCGAAGCTCCGGTGCCCGGTCGACATATCATCGGAATCGAGATACCAAACACCACCACTTCGGTGGTTTCGATAAGGCAGTTGGTCCAGTCAACCGCCTTTCAAAAGCTGCGGTCCAAAGGCAAACTGCCGATCGCATTGGGCGAGGATGTGTCCGGCATGCCAGTAGTTACCGATCTGGCCCGCATGCCGCACCTGCTAGTCGCCGGTGCTACCGGAAGCGGCAAATCGGTCTGCATGAACTCGATAATCACCTGCTTACTGCTACAGAAGACCCCAAATGAGCTACGACTGATCCTGGTCGATCCCAAGCGAGTGGAGCTAATCGACTATAACGGCGTGCCCCATTTGTTGAGGCCGGTTGTAGTAGAAACCGACAAAGTCGTACCGGTCCTCAAATGGGTGGTCAAGGAGATGGAGGACCGCTACAAGAAGTTCGAGATCGCCGGCGTCCGCAACATTGACAGCTACAACAACCTAAACGTCTCGCGGCCCAGCCTAGAGAAGCTCCCCTACATCGTGGTGGTGATCGACGAGTTGGCGGACATGATGATGCAGGCCCCCGAAGAGACCGAGCGATTGATCTGCCGGCTGGCTCAACTCGCTAGAGCGACCGGCATCCACCTGATCGTAGCCACCCAGCGCCCGTCGGTAGACGTGATAACCGGCTTAATCAAAGCCAATTTCCCCACTAGGATCAGTTTTGCCGTCACGTCCCAGGTCGATTCGCGCACGATACTCGACTCGGTAGGAGCGGAGAAGCTGCTCGGCAGCGGCGATATGCTCTTTTTGCCGACCAATGCAGCAAAGCCGGTCCGTGTACAAGGGGCCTTCGTCGACGAAGAGGTCAAGACGATCACAGATTTCTGGCGACAACAGGGGCCATCTGACTACGCTGATCAGCTCGTCAACGTCAAAAGCTATTCCCCGAACGACCTTAGCGAGAAGGACGACATATACGAGCAGGTCCTCGCAATGACTCGTCAACAGGGTCGAATATCGGCTTCACAGCTACAACGCCGGTTCAGGATAGGCTACTCGCGAGCAGCCCGCCTGTTGGACGAACTGGAGGCCGAGGGGGTTATCGGCCCTCCGGATAGTGGCAAGTCCAGGTCGGTCTTGCTCACCGAAGAAGCCGAATCATCCGATGAAGATTCGGAGGAATCTTCCGAGAACCACGTGGAGGCAAGGCCGGCCCTATCTTGACTCCACACACTTGCTAAAGCAACTGAGGTAAGTCTCACTCAGACCACCTCTGTTCCTCTTCAGCAGCGTCGATGGGATACGCTGCCCTCGCTACGGTGCAAGTCTCTCGGAACGGTATCTTTCGAAGTCGCTTGCCGTCATCCCTTTGCGTAATGCAGAATGAAGTCGACCTTGGGTTAACTGAGCTTTCACTAACTTGCGAAGCACCCACGCAATGCTAATTTGAAGGGGCCGCCGTGATCGATGAGCTAGACGTCCGAGTGGTGAGATCGAGACGCCGCCAGAAGACGGTTAGCGCCCGGATAGTGGGCAACACGCTCAAGGTAATGGTGCCAGCCGGC
The DNA here is from genome assembly GCA_965220775.1 of Chloroflexota bacterium. Classification (GTDB taxonomy): domain Bacteria; phylum Chloroflexota; class UBA6077; order FW602-bin22; family JBCLEL01. The sequence continues at coordinate 599,714 of OZ244845.1, read as the reverse complement.
ATGACTGCCGACGAAGAGCAGGCCTGGGTAGAACGGATGAAAGATCGTCTATCGAGGTCCCGCAACCGAAGGCGGACCGCCTCCGACGAGGAGTTGGAACGGCGAGCCCGACAACTGGCCGAGCGATACTTCGACGAACGGCTCGGCGATTTCTCCATCCGCTACGTCACGAACCAGAACCACCGTTTCGGCAGTTGCACCCCTTCCACCCGGACGATTCGTCTGTCCCATCGCTTGGCCGAGATGCCCACTTGGGTATTGGACTACGTGATCGTGCACGAGTTGGCGCACCTGATCGAGGCCAATCACTCCAAGAAGTTTTGGCGACTTGTGAACCGGTTTCCCAGGACCGAGCGGGCCCGTGGCTTCCTCATCGCCAAGGGGTTGGAGCAGCCGGACACAGAGCCGGACGACTTAGACCATCCGGCTGACCGTACAAGTTGAGGAGATTTACCAGGGCTTTTCTATTCTTTAATGTTTAGGACTTCTAGAGTATTTTCCTACGCCGACAAGCAGTTGGTCGAAACAATCAACCCGCCTAGGCCATTTCGATAGCCCGCAAACCGCATGTCGTCATTCCGGCGAAGGCCGGAATCCAGAGGGGAGTTGGGAAAGGCAAGACCACCGTCAACCTTTGGGTGGGAACGGATATTCGAGAATCAAGAACCCCTGGATTTGATGTTTCCGCCGGCTTGATATCCGAGGTCCGGCCGGCGACAAATCAACAGTACATATTGCTAAGGGTAGAGGTAATGGCCCGCGAATCTGAAGACAGATCCAACGAAAGTGTAGGAGAGCCAGATCGGCTGGACGCTGGGCAAGAGGGCTTTTCCTTTCTGCGATCGACGGGAGCCGGGCGCAAGCTGGGGAAAGCGAGTCAAGGACACCAATTTGCGCGCGATTCCAGGACAATAACAGTACATATTGCTAAGGGTAGAGGTAATGGCCGGCGAATCTGAAGACAGATCCAACAAAAGTGTAGAAGAGCAGATCGGCTGGACGCTGGGCAAGGGCTTTTCCTTTCTGCGATCGACGGGAGCCGGGCGCAAGCTGGGGAAAGCGGTCAAGGACACCAAGCGCGCGTTCCAGGAAGAGTTGGAGAGCGAAGATGAGCCCCCGAAGGAACCGAGCGCCGAGAAAGAACCGGGGTCTGCCGACACAAAAGAGACTCCAGCCTCCTGATCTAGTCCACCAAGCGCGGGTATTCCTTTCCGTCAGTTGCTCTCTGGAACCGTCCTAGCCGCGGCCGGGCTGTCTGCGCGACCGCGCCGCATTCACTCAAACTCATCGCCAATCCGCTCAATAAACTCAAAGTAACCGTTTCTTCCGGGCCGGCTATCTCTTGCCTGCACCGAAGGATCGGGTCCGGGAAGAGACATGAGCGTGTGATAATATCGATCAACCCATAAAGAGTCGAAGGGTACAGGGGAGGGACGCAATGCGACTTACCGCGCAGCAACTCAAATTCTTCGATACGTTCGGATTCTTGGGTTTTCCCGGTCTGTTCGCCGATGACGTCGAAGCCATAATCGAGGGTTTCGAGCAGATCTGGACTGAACACGGTGGCGGCCACGACGGCAAACCTCACGACCATCAACGCAGATCGGCCATGATTCGCTTCATCGACCAGAGCGAATATCTCTGCCGGCTGGTCGACGACCCCCGCATCATGGGGATCGCCACCTCGCTGATGGGCGACGACTACAACTACTTCGGCAGCGACGGCAACTATTACGTTGGCGACACTGACTGGCATTCGGACGGCTGGCGGAGCAAGGGCTACGTCAGCATCAAGATGGCCTTCTATCTGGACCCGGTGGCTCGTGATACAGGATGCTTACGAGTCATACCGGGAAGCCATCGAACCGGCGACAAATACGCCGAAGCCCTACAGGCCCAAGTGCCGACGAGCGAGGAGATTTTGGGCATTCACGGACGTGACGTGCCGGCCATGCCCCTGGAGACCGAGCCCGGCGACCTAATTCTGTTTGCCCACGGCACGAAGCACGCATCGTTCGGCGGTAGCACGCGCCGGCGGATGTTCACGATGAACTTCACCCAGCGCTACCGGGAGGAGGACTTCGACGAGCTCCGGCAAATGATCGCGGGAGAGTCGAGGTTCTGGGTAGACCGCATTTACGACGAACGAATGGTCAAGACGGCTGGGCCGGAGCGTATGCGTCACCTCGAGCAGCTCTTGGCAAACGACGGGCATTTGGCCGAGCTCTCCCGTAAGCGGCGAGCGGAAATGACCGAGCGCGCTCGTGGATGAGCTAGCAGCGTGAGGAGGCGATAGACTGAGACTCGATAAACAGCAGCTTCAGTTCTTCGACACTTTCGGATTCCTGAAGATCCCCGGCCTGTTCGCCGATGACGTCGATTCCATCATCAACCACTTCGAGCAGGTCTGGGCCGACCATGGCGGCGGCCACGACGGCAAGCCTCACGAACGGGACAAGAGGTCTTGCATAGTCCGTTTCATCGACCAGGACGAAGACCTGTGCAAGCTGCTCGACGATCGCCGGATAGTTGGCATAGCAACCTCGCTGATGGGCGACGATTTCAACTACGTAGCCAGCGATGGCAACTACTACGCCGGCGATACCCAATGGCACTCGGACGGATGGCGCGGTCGAGGCTATCTGAGCGTGAAGTTGGCGTTCTATCTGGACGCCCTGACCCGCGACACTGGCGCTCTGCGAGTGATTCCCGGTAGCCATCGGCACGGCGACAGGTATGGTGAGGCTCTGCAGGCCCAGATACGGCAGAGCGAGGAGCTTTGGGGAGTGCCTGGCAGCGAGGTGCCGGACTTGGCTGCGGAAAGCGAACCCGGCGACCTTCTTGTGTTCAACCACAACACCAAACACGCGTCATTTGGCGGCGGCGGTCGCCGTCGGATGTTCACGCTGAACTTCACCCAGCGCTATCGCGACGAGGACGTGAACGAGTTCCGCGAACTGATAGGCTCCCAATCAAGGTTCTGGATCGACCGAATCTTCGACGAAAAAATGATCCGTACGGCCGGGCCCGATCGGATGCGCCACTTGGAGCAAGCATGGGCCAATGACGGGCATCTGGCCGAGCTATCCCGCAAGCGCCGAGCCGAGATGGCCGAGCCGTCGCGGGGATGAAGAACGACCAAGTGCCAAGAACTCACTAAACGCGCGATTTCAGGGGATCCAAAGACGGAGGATTGGCAATGAAGGCTGTCGTCTTAAACGAGCAACGCGACGTCAAGGTCCAGGATATTGACCAACCAGTCTGCGAGCCGGGCCACATTCTTCTCAAGGTGGGATACTGCGGGATCTGCGGCACCGACTTGCACGCACCGCTGCTAGACATCTTTCATCCGCCGGTTGTCATGGGCCATGAATTCTCCGGCGAGGTCGTCGAGGTCGGTGAGGGCGTCGAAGGATTCAAGGACGGCGACCGCGTCTCGGTCAATCCAAACGGCGCCGTCTGCCGTGAATGCCATTGGTGCAAGTCCGGCCAAACCCAGTTCTGTCCCGGCATCTGGAACACGGCAATCGGTATTGTCGAGCCTGGAGGCATGGGGCCCTACGTGGGGGTCAAGCCGGAGACCCTCCACCGTCTTCCGGACGGTGTCAGTCTCCAACATGGCGCTTGGGTTGAGCCGCTGGCGGTTTCGGTGCGTACGGTTCGCCGGTCCGAGATCAAGCTGGGCGAGGACGCACTGGTATTTGGTGCCGGCCCGATAGGCTTGCTGGCCATACAGGCGCTTCGCGCGGCCGGCGCCGGGCGTATCACGGCCATCGAGCCGTCTAGCTTCCGCGGTGAGTTAGCCGGTCGAATGGGCGCCGACGAGGTAATCGATCCGTTGAAAGAGGACTTGAAGTCACACTTCCCCGATTCGTCGAAAGCGCCGGCCCACGCCCTCGAATGCTCCGGCCATCCCTCGGCCGTAGGCGCGGCGTTGGATATTCTGAGACCGCGCGGCCGGTTGACTGTCGTGGGTATCTGCCCGGAGCCACCAAGCTTCAAAGCGGAACACCTACTCTTCAAGGAGATCGACATTCGGGGCAGCTTCATTTACATGGAAGAGTTCGATATGGCGATCGACCTCCTTAACCGGGGCGTGATCGACGTCGAGGCGTTGACGACTGACGTGCGCCCGGTCGAAAGGGCGGAGGAGTCCTTCGCCGAGATGCAAGAGCCGGATAAGGCCATCAAGATCATCCTGAAGCCCAACTAGCCGCCGGAGTCAATGCTACAGCTCGGACCGTGGCTCGAGCAGGTGCGGCGCAACCTCGAGTTCTTTCAACAATTCTACGTAGCGGCCGTGAATCTCCCGAGCTTTGGCAGGGTTCTCCCCGGCGACATTTTTCTCCTGTCGCGGATCGGAAGGCAGGTGGTAGAGCTCGATCGGTTCATCGCGCGCGCTGTACAGCATGCTCCAGTCCGGCACGGTTATAGTCGCCGGCTGGAACTCCCGCACAACCCGGTAGTAGCTGTCGACGATCGCCAGGTCTTGGCCGGGGTTCATCAGCGGCACCGCCGACACGACCAATTCTCGTCCCTTGGCCGGCTCGTCGCGGGCGAATCCGGCCATCGACTTGCCGTGGATCCGCAAGCCCTCAGGAAGTTCGACACCGGCCAGGTCCAGGATCGTAGGCATCAAATCGGCGGCGGAGACAAGGTCGCTGACCCTTTGTTGCTGGCGCTGATCCGGAAGCGCGATCATCATTGGTACGTGTACTAGCTCCTCGTACAGCGGAGACCTAAGCCAGTCTTCCATTGGGTCGCCGGCGAACGACCGGATCTGCTCTCGGATCATCTTGCCGAACAGACCGCCGTGCTCGCCGAAATGGAAGCCGTGGTCGGACACAATGACGATGGCGGTGTCTTCGGCTACGCCGAGGGTTTCGAGCCGCTCGACAATGCGGCCGATAAAGCGGTCGACCATAGTGGTCTCGCCCTGAAAGCCGGCCCGTGCCACTTCGAGGTCATGCTCGGTCAAGCCGGCCTTTTGATAGTAGCTGTAGGGCGGCAGGACCGCGGGCCCCTCGTAATCTCGCTTGTAGCGCCGGCCGTACCACTCCGGCGGGTCCCAAGGCTCGTGTGGATCCCAAGAATCGATCAGAAGGAAAAACTTCTCCGTGTAGATCCTTTCAAGCACCTTCTCCGCCTCGGTGAAGGTCTCCGGCGCGCAGAACTCGGATTCCGAGTGCCTGGAGTTGTTCGGCAGACTCAGATCTAGGTAGGACGCCTGGCTACCCATGTCTTTGAAGTACTTGAACCCGCGGTCGTAGCCGTAGCCATTCTTCTGGTAGAAGGGCGTATCGACCACGCCGGCTGTTACGTAGCCGGCTCCCGCCAGGGCGTCCGCCATCGTTAGCTCCCGGCGATTGAGCGGCTCCCACGTCATGTAAGAGAAGCACATTTTGCCGGTCGAGTAGTCACCGCGGGCCGGCATAGTCGGGAAGCTCGCAGCATAGTAGTTGTCGAAAATGGTGGCGCGCCGTGCCAACGCGTCCAGGCTTGGCGTGTAGGCAAGTTGGTCTTCCCAGGGCACCTCGTAAGACTTGCGCGATTGGTTTAGTTGCCTGACCTCATCATCGCGATAAAAGCTGAGCCGGTCACGGCGTAGCGTGTCCACCACGATCAAGACTACGTTCATCGTAGATACCTCCAATGACTGCGATCCAATCCTGAGCCAATACCTCTGACCCGTTTCGAAGAGTGTATATTTGAATCAATGGTAGCGGGAACCGGATCTACACCGGGTGGTAAAGAATTCGAAACTCCGAAATCCACGGCGCCATCGAGCCGGCCAATCAGTCGCGCTCTCCCTTTGCCGGCAATTCTCTTGTTGTTGATGGCGTTGATCCCTGGATCAACCTGGGCTGCGGATCCAATTGACTTCGATCTGCCGGATGGCGCCGGCCATTTCTACCGCCAGGCAAACGGCCAAGGCGGCGCCGGCGATACCGGCTACGCGATCACCAACGACGACGGCATCCCGTTCTGGGACGAGTTTCGCCGACTCGGTGGGGTCCAAACGCTGGGCTATCCGGTTAGTCATCGGTTCGTCTGGGAGGGCTTCATCGTCCAGGCAATGCAGAAAGTCGTTTTCCAGTGGCAACCGGAAACGGGGACCGTCGCTTTCGTAAACGTTCTGGACCGCATGCACGACCTCGGCCACGACGATTGGCTCCTCGTGTTTCGACAAACGCCGGAGCCATTCGATACCTCGCCCGATGCCAATTTATCCTGGGACGAGGTGTTGGAGCGCCATTGGGCGTTCCTGGACACGAACGAGGCAATTAAGGCACTCTACTGGAGCGACCCGGCGCCCTTGGACCACTTCGGGCTGCCGATGAGCTACCGGGATATGGGAAACAGCTTCGTAGTAAGGGCGCAAAGGGCTGTCTTCCAATATTGGAAGGAAGACGTGCCTTGGGCGAAGAAGGGAGAAGTTACACTGGCAAACTCAGGCGACCTGGCGAAAGAAGCCGGCCTGTTCGCGGTTGAAGCCGTCACACCTCTACGGCCGTCTGCAACGCCGGCGCCCGCGCCTCAGCCACCCCCGGGCCCATCTCGCAATAGCACCCACGATTGGCGGTCACCCAATTTCACCGCCGTCGTCGGTGGGCAGATCTTCGATCCCGGATGTGTGCCTATACGGTCCGTCGGTATCAACGCGCCAAACTTGCTGTATCGGCCGGGGCAAGAAGAAACATTGAAATGGATGCATAAGCACCAGATTAGATGGGTCCGCGTGTTCGCCACCGGCCACGCTATCGGATCGGAGCGGGGACCACGTGATGCGGCGACGGCCGTGGACGCACTGCGGGGATTTCTTGCGCGCGTCATTGCCTTCAACGCGGCCCATGATCCATCGGAAGCAATCTACGTGCTGGTGAGTCTGACCGACTACTACCCGCCCGGCGTGCCGGGCGACCGGTTCGCGTACGATCATCCCACCTTCGATCTTACGCCGATATTACCAGCGCCGTGGTACCGGGCCGGCGTACGGGAATTCGACTTCGACCAGGAGCACCACCAAGGTCTGTCATCGAGAATGCCAAACTATGAGGTCTACTACAAACCGTGGGTCCGCCACGTGGTAGCGAGCCTGTCGGACAACCGAGTGATTCTTGGGTGGCAACTGGGAAACGAGCTGAAGGCCCGTGGCAGTCCACGAAATGGAATCAGCTCCGCCCGGGCGTATGGCTGGTACCTCGACTTCACCCGAGACATGGTAGATACCATCAGATCGCTGGACCGCAATCACCTGGTCTTTATGGGCGCCCAATACATCGCTGAACTTGTCGACTGGGAGTATCGACCTCAAGATGAATTGGACCCTGACCGCGTCCCAGAGTATCACCGTCTGGTTCAGCGCATGGTGGAAAATTGCGGCCAACATTGTTGGAACGTGTGGAGTCTAACGTACTACGACTTCAACCTGTACCCGCTAGATGACGCGGTAGTATTCAATCGAGCCGGCGTGGCGGTAGTAGCGGCGGAGTACGGGTTCACGCTTGACGCTCCGGCTGAAATGCGGAGGTTGTTCGGTGGGAATCGAGCTACCGCGACAATCAGCGGCTTCGAACAAGCATGGCGAGACATCGATGGACAGTGGCATCAACGACAGTTGGACGCAGCAAAGCTTTTCGATGACGTTGGCCTAGACGGGATATCGCCCTGGGGATCACCCGCTCCGGGACTGGGGGCCGAGTTCGACACTGACTCGCGTCGCGGAATCACCGGGACGCCGGACGAATCTTCTGTCTGGGCGGCGTGGAGCACGGTAGCGCAAAGTCTGGAGACCGCGAACCGGGCGGCCGGCCCGTCGCACGAATGCCGCGCCTATGTTTCGCCGGCGCATCCGTAGATTCACTCAGACTAAAACACCACCAACTCGACCGCGTCAGCCGGCACCCATCCCTGCAATTGGCCGCCCGCCAGTTGCAATCTGGTCCACGCGCCGCGCGTTTCGACTAGGCTGGCCTCGTTGCCGCCGTGCAGCGTGAATTTAGCCTCGTATTGCAGGCCCGGGCCGCCCACGACGTCGACCGATTCAGCAACGACGACGACCTTCCGGTCCTCCGCCTCCGATGACAACCCGCTACCAAGAGAAACAATCCCCGCGAGCAAAAGAAGAGCCACTACCACTGAGGCATACCCGATCCAACGCCGGAAGCTGAATCGCCGGGCCAACAGCAAGACCAGAAGCATCAGAGCGAGTAATATCCACAGTCCCAGCGCAATGAGCGCCAACTCATCCAAGGACAGCTTCAATTGCGGCACCGTTATGGAGCCGGCGAGCGCCGACGGTTCGCTGCGTTCGAACGGGTCGACAATCCCATCCCTAGCAATCTGCAAATTGTCCTGGATGTCAGGATCTCGTGGCGCCAGACGCTCGGCGCGAAGGTAGTTAAGGATGGCGCGACCAAGGTCTCCAGACTTGTAGTAGGCATTCCCCAAGTTGTAGAAAACGATGCTATCGCCGTACCCTTCGTCCGCCAACTGCTGATATATCTGAGTGGCCTCGACAAAGCTACCCCGCTCGTATAGATCGTTGGCCAACTTCATTGCCGCGGAGCCATCCGGCGCCTCGGCGAACTGACGAGACAGGATTACGAGCAAGAACACGACCAGTACCACTCCAAGCGACAGCAGACCGCGTTTCACGCGCCAAGCTCCTTCTCGAGATCGGAGAGCAGGGTCTCAGTGTCGCTGAGCACCGGCCGGTCGGCGTCGGCGCGCCCACCGCTCGGCGCGAATCGTCCACCGTCGCTTATGATCAAGCAATCGCTAACACGTTGGATCAACCGAGAATCGACGCCGCGCATCGCCAAGAGATCGGCCAACGCTTCGCGGGTCATGCCCGTCACCGGTTCGTTGAGCTTATCTCCTATGTAACCGGCAAGCGCTCTGCCGGCGGTATCGTAGGGATCGAGCTCACCCTGTTCCGCTTGGGCCAGAAGATTCGCCGCGTTCTTAAACGCTTCCAGACGCCGAGCGCGGACGGGGTCTCTCTCGTACGCCCGTGTCCTGCGGTGCCGGACGCCGGCCGCGATCAACAGCGCTAATGGGATGACCCACGCAACCCAGTACCAAACCTGGCCGGTCAGAGGAGTGTTGGCCAAGCCCAGCGTCTCAGGAACTGGCTTTATGGGACGAATACCAGCTGCCCTTGACCCTGCTCCATCGCCTGCCGGAGACCTGTCGTCTGGCGCCGGCCGTGCGCCGGGGGCGATCGTGATCGGGATAGGATCGGTGGCTAAGTTCTGATAGGTGGAACTCTCGGGGTCGAAATATACGTAAGTAACTGGCGGAATGACGAAGTCGCCTGCCGTCGTTGGAATCAGCGCACGCTCGTAAACTCGGCTTCCCGTCAAGACGCTGCCGGTGACGTCTGCGTTGGAAGTCGCGCTGCTGTCGAATGCGCGCCAGCCGGGCATATCCGGCCATCGCGGCTCCGGCAGAGCTTCGATGTTGCCCCGGCCGCTGAGGACGACTCGCAGGGTCACGGGCTCATCGACATTCCCGGCGATGGTATCAAGTTCGGCGCGAATGGCGAATTGCCCGACGGCGCCGTCGAAATCCTTTGGCGCGCCGTCCGGCAGAGGCTTTACCTCCAAGCCCACCGGCTCGGTCGCGAGCTCCTCTGATGATCGAATCAACCCTGCAGGTATCACTACGGAAGCCGGATCGATCGTAATTGAACCCGCTACTGTGGGAAACAACACCGTTCGCAGCTCCAGCACCCGGTAGCGACGGTTTGCGACGTTGGCCTCAAATCGCATCGGCTCCATCTCTTGCCGGCTCCAAAAGCCTGCAAGGCCGGGCGGAACGTAGCTTGTCCGGGGCGAGACAGGCTCGGCGTGATACAACCGGAAGAAATAGACTACCTGCTGACCAAGGTAAGGATTCGAGTTATCCACCTCCGCTTCGACGAAGTAGTCCTGGCCGGCCAGAAATCCGGGAGAGGGTGCACGAAGGCTGGAATCCAGGCGTGGCATCGGTCTGGCAGATCCCTGTGACACCTCTATTTCTATTGGGTCGGTCGCGAACGTCCGGCCATTCACCGTGACGCTAAATGCTCCTATGGTCGCTCTTCCCGGACGGATCGGCCGCAGAGTGTACCGATAAACTACCTCCGTGCTCGTCTGCTGATTGCGCGTGCTCGTCCATGACGACTCTCTCTGGTCGACCACGTCGAAATCGCTTAAATGCGGTAGAGAATGAGAAGGAATCTCCCCGGAACCATGGATTACAACGGTGAGAGTTAAGGTCTCGTCCGTAGACAGCCTGGTGCGGTCGACTGTGGCGGTGATCGGCGGGGACTGTGCCTGGCCGGCCCGCGAAAGCGATGCGACAAGCCCCAACGCTATCAAGCCTATCGCAATTGCAACAAGTCCAGACTTCACGGGTCCGTTACTCGCCTACCAATCTCTAGCCGGCGGGCGACCTGAGAGCGGCTCGTTGCGAAGCGACTGTCCCTGCAAAGTCTCGGCGTTCCGACCAACGGCGTCGAGTAGGCGTCTGGCTTGCTCCTCGGTCAACTCTTGGATCTGAGGCTGTCCTCGCTGGCCGTCGTCCTGTTCTTCCTGGTTCTGCCGGCCGCCAGCGGATTGGTCAGGCAACGCCGAGGGTTGTTTCTGCTGACCCGCGTCCGGCTGCTCTGCCGGCTGGTCCTGCGCCTGCGACTGCCCCTCCTCGTCTTCCTCGTGCTGCTGCTGTTGCAGTTCTCGTAATGCCAGCTCGAGGTTGTGCTTGGCATCCGCGTCGTCGGAGTTTATGCGAAGCGCCTGCTTGTACGCCTCTATCGCTTCCTCAAGGTTGGCCGCGTTGAAGAGGACATTGCCCAGGTTGAACGTCGCACTCTGCGCCAGATCCACATCGGCTATGGAAAGCGCCTTCTCGTAGCTCTGTTGGGCAGCCCCATACCTTTGCTGACGATAGTGTGTGTTCCCGGCGTTGTAGGCCGGCTGAGCTAGGTCCGGCGACTCCTGTTGCGCCTGTTCGTACGCTTGCAGGGCTGCCCCATACTCCTGGTTATGGAAGGCTTCGTTGCCCTCGTTATTCAACGAGGCGGCGCTGCGGTCGCAGCCGGCCGCGACGAAGACAAGCAGAATCAGGGACGCGATACCTGGTTGCCGTACACTCACCGAACTATGCTTAGCCAGCAACATCTTTGCGCCTCGCCAACCAGGGGACAGGGCGATCCGGTATCAGCTCTCCCGCCACGAGGGCCAACAGCGCCACCACCAAAAACAACTGGAATCGTTCCACCCGCCGCGTCTCGAGCTCGCTCTGAATCTTCGCCTTTTGAAGCGAATCCAAGTCATCGACCAAGTCGGCGATTGGGGTCCCGCCCACGCCGACCGGATAGTACGTTCCATTCGCTGCTAGCGCGACCTTCTGGAGCATGTCTGCGTTCAGGATGGACAAGACTACTTGCCCTTGGTCGTCCCTCTTGAATCCGACTACCTGGCCGCCAGCATCATATTCTGGGATGGGCTCTCCCTCGGGGGAGCCAAATCCGACGGTATAAATGATCACACCCTGCTCCGTTGCCCTGCTAGCGGCCACCAGGGCTTCACCTTCGTGGTCCTCTCCATCGGTCATTATTATGATCACCTTTTGGCTGGCCCTCTGCGGATCGAAGCCGGCCAAGGCGGTATCGATCGCCGAGCCGATAGCCGTGCCTGGCCTTGATATCAGGCTGGGATTTGCCCGATCCAAGAAGGAACGTGCGGTCGAATAGTCAAACGTCAGAGGAAACTGAATGAAGCTAGCCCCTGAGAAGAGCACCAGTCCAACCTCATCTCCTCCAAGATGATTCATGAGGTCCATGACTTCCAACTTCGCTCGACCGAGGCGGTCGGGCCTCGAGTCTTGAGCCAACATACTGTTCGAGATGTCGAGCGCTACCATTATCTGAACGCCCTCCTGCTCGAGGATTCGGACCTCGCTGCCCCACTGAGGACGCGCGAGCGCGATCACCGCCAAGGCAATCACCACAAACCACAGCCAGTTTCGCGCTCGTCGTCCCGGACGGTTAACCGACGCGCTAAGCCGGCGGATCAACGCGCTATCGCCCAGCGCTGCGACCGCCACACGCCGCTGGCGTTCCGCCCAGGCGAGAAAGAGCCCCATAACGGGTATCAAGATCAATCCCAGAAGGAAGTGCGGCTCTGCGAAACTCATCGTTGACGTCTCAAGAAACGTTGGGACACTGAGGTCGTCCCGATACTAAGAGATTCCACTAGGGCAACCTGCGGAACAGCGTGTGGCGGAGCACCAGATCCAAACATAGAAGCATCAGCGCCGGCACCAACAGCCAGCCGGCCAACTCCTGATATCGACTATAGACACGGGTTTCGAAATTCGATTTCTCCAACCTGTTAATTTCATGATAAATCTCTCGCAGCGCCTCTGTATCGGTTGCCCGGAAGTACCGGCCGTCGGTCGTTGCAGCTATCCGGCGCAAGGTCTCCTCGTCCAGCTCGCTCTCCTGCAAGATGGTCTGCTCGCCGAACCGTGTTCGTACCGTTACGGGCACCAGACCGGGCCGGCCCATGCCAATCGTGTGCACCTTCATCCCGAGTGTCTTGGCCGCCATCGCCGCGGTCGTGGGATCAATTGCGCCGGAGTTGTTGATCCCGTCCGTTAGCAGGACAACCACCTTGCCTTTCGCCGCAGAGTCCTTCAGCAAGTTCGCCGCGCTGGCCAACCCCAAGCCGATGGCAGTGCCATCCTGAATGCCCAGGTCGGTGGCTAGCCGAACCTCCGAGAGCAGCAGTGACAGTACGTCGTGGTCGACGGTCGGAGGGCTTTGGATAAACGCCTGGCGGGCGAAGACCACCAGGCCGATACGGTCGTGCCTGCGCTCCGCGACAAACTCGTCGATTACTCGCTTCGCGGCCTCCAATCGGTTCCGCGGCTGGAAGTCGAGCGACTCCATGCTTCCGGAGATATCCAGGGCGATTGCGATATCTACTCCCTCGCCTGTTACGACCTCTTGACCTTCGACAGCTTGAGGCCGCGCTATAGCTACGATCAATAGAGCCAAGGCGAACAGCCGTACCGCCGGTATAAACGGGGCAATCCTGAGCCGGCGGGAGGTGGTCGAAGATATCAGTTTGTCGCTCGCAAATGTCAGTCCGGCCGGCCTGAACTGTTGATTGGCCCATCGCGGCAGCAGAGCCAGCGCCGGGATCAGCAATAGAAAGGCAAGCGCCCAGGGCGTTGCAAATTCGAGCGTCATGGATCGATGGGACCGGCGGCGGTTGCGCCGCTTTCGGGTTGAAACGCCGGCGCCGGCCGGGCGAGTTGCACCAACTTGCGCGCCCTCGTGGTGTACTCGCGGGCAGCCTCGGTGCCGGGTCCGAACTTGGCGAATTTGACCAGGTCGCACTCGCGCAATAGCTCTATCGTCGCGCTCGACAGGCTTGGGGTGATGGCAATCTTCCTCAATGCCAAACGTATTTCGTCGGTCGTCCGCTCGAGCAACGGAGCCTCATAGGCCGCCTCGAGATAGCGCCGGAGGCAGTCTGATATCAACGAGGAATGCTCTTTGTAGATCTGGCGTCCGGGAAGATCCAGCCGCTCGATTCGTTCCAACTCGTCCATCGCGATTTCAAAAGGAGAACGAACCTGGCCAATTGGTACCGGGACGGGCGTTTGGGAGGACCGCCTGCGCAGGATTGAGTAGATGACGCCGGCCGCCAGGAGCGCGCCGAGAGCAACCATCACGCCCGTGATCCAAGCCGGCAGAATGGGCAGCTCGGCCTGTGCCCGGATGTCGCGTAGCTCGGTATCTCCCTCGCTCAATACGGAGACCACTGTGAGTGACACGGTTGGGGCGAGCCTATCGCCGACCAGACCGGCGGAATCACGATATGTGACCATTAGCTCCGGCGTCTCGAATGTGCCAAGCGCAAAAAGGGTTACCTCGACTATTTGGCCGGTGGTCTCCTCGCCTTGTCCGCTTGAGTATGTCTGGGTTTGAGACTGGCTGCGGACCTCGAAATCTCCCCAGACTCTGGGTAACTTGGGGAAAATTACCTGGTAGCCGGCCGGGTGAACGACTTCCAGGCTCAATCGCGCCGGCTCTCCCAGCGTTATCTCCTGCTCGTCCGCGGTGAAGCGAACCTCAACATCGGAAGCCGCACCCGCCGGCGACGACCATGCGCCTGTTAGCAGCAAGACCGCTGTGATGGGGGCCAAGAGTCTTCTCACCGCGCCAGGCGCCGGGAGCGCTTCTTGAAGAAGGCGTTAAGCTCGGCAACATAATCGCGATCTGTGGTCACCCGGATTCGATCGACGTTAGAATCGACGAACACCTGATTCTTGGCGGCCTCGAGTTGGGCGACCTCTCGCCTGAATGAGTCTCGCCACGCATTGCTGCTGGTGTCCACCCAGGTAAGCGAACCCGTCTCCGCATCCTCGAGCAACAGCAGTCCCACGTCGGGAACCTCACGCTCCAATGGATCATGTAAGTCTATCGCTATGACGTCGTGCCGCCGGTTGGTCAGCGACAGTGGCCGGCGAAAGCTCTCGGGATCGGCCAGAAAGTCGGAGATTAGGAAGACGACGCTCGGTCGTTTCAGGAGAAGATTGACGGTATCCAGCGATTGCCCAATGTCGGTGCCTCGCCCTTCCGGCTTGAAGACCAGAACATCCCGGATCAGGCGCAAAACGTGCCGGCGGCCCTTGCGCGGCGGTATGAACAGCTCGGCCCTATCGGTGAAGATGAACAATCCGACCTTGTCGTTATTGGTGGTCGCGGCAAACGAGAGAACCGCCGCCAACTCGGCTGCCAACTCACGCTTGAACCGACCTACTGAGCCGAAGTCGCCCGACGCGCTGGCATCCATGGCGAGCAAAACCGTCGCCTCACGCTCCTCAAGGTATCGTCTTACGTAAGGACTTCCCATTCTGGCGGTAACGTTCCAGTCGATTGCGCGGATGTCATCGCCGGCATAGTACTCGCGTACGTCTTCGAACTCGATGCCTTGACCCTTGAAAACAGAGTGGTACTCGCCGGCGAAACTCTCCGCGACCAGATGGCGAGTGCTGATCTCAATGTGGCGAATCTTTCGGATCAGTTCGGCGGTCAGCATCTCAAGGAACGTCAACGTGGTTGAGAATTCGCTGCACTATCTCGGCGCTCGTGATCTCCTCCGCCTCCGCCTCGTAAGTCGTGATGACGCGATGCCGGAGGATATCAGGAGCCATACTCTTAATATCCTCTGGAGTAACGTAGCCGCGGCCACGGAGGAAAGCGTGGGCGCGGGCGGCGGCAATCAGATATATGCTCGCCCGGGGTGAGGCGCCAAAGGCGATCAGATGGCGCAGATCGCTGAGATCATGCCCGTTCGCGCCGCGAGTCGCACCTACGAGGTCCAGGACGTATTCCTTGATCTTGTCGTCTACATAGATTCGCCGGATGACCTTTCGGGCATGTAGTAGGCGCTCCTGCTCGATTACGGGCCGGGCAGGAGGCAACGCCTCGCCGGTCATCCGATCAATAATCGAACGCTCCTCCTCGCGCGACGGGTAATCGACCAAGACCTTCAACATGAATCGGTCCACCTGGGCTTCAGGCAGTGGATATGTCCCTTCTTGCTCTATCGGGTTCTGAGTGGCCAGTACTAGGAACAACGGCTCCAAGGGAAAAGTATTGCCGCCGATCGTGACTTGGCGCTCTTGCATGGCTTCGAGGAGGGCGCTTTGCACCTTCGCCGGCGCGCGGTTCACCTCATCCGCCAGTATCAGATTTGCGAAAACCGGACCTTTGTGAACACTGAACTCGCTCGTTCTCGGATTGTAAATCTGAGTTCCAAGCAAGTCCGCCGGCAATAGATCGGGCGTGAACTGTAGTCTGGAGAATCGGGCGTTAATCGCCTGGGATATCGTCTTGACCAGTAGAGTCTTGGCCAATCCTGGGACACCTTCCAACAGGATATGCCCGTCGGCCAACAACCCGACCAGCACCCTCTCAATCAGCACGCCCTGACCGACGATGGTTTTCCTGACCTCGGCCAAGAGATCGTGGAGGAAGAGGGTCTCTTTCTCAACCTCTTCATTGATCTGTCGTACGCCGGCAAGATCCATAGCTACATCTCCATGCCCTGTCGCGACCCGAACGCTAGGGCGCTTTTTCATTTGATTGACTTGATTTCTTTGTAGCTTCGCGGCAGGTTGGTGCCGCCGACTGCGCTATTATGATTGGGACAATGATCACGCGCCCATATTTGAACTGAGCTACTTGAAGGTTACGACTCAGTACTAGTCGGCGTCGGTCCAACCGCACGCAATGCCCACCGAATAAATAATACAGCCTTAGCCGGCGGATAAGAGGCGGGCTTGCGGGGGAAGGCAAAGAATGGAACGTTCGCACGTACAAAAAACAGCGCTGTTCAAGCCGACGAGTCGTGAGTCCTACTTTAATGGAACCAAGACCTATACCAATGATTGACCGGCACTTCATCTACTTTCCGGTACGAGAGCTATTCGCCGATCCGGCTGCGATAGGCCTCGCCTATGAGGAGGTTAACTTCGTAGCCGGCGACGGCGTCTCGCTCCACGGCTGGTTCGTGCCGGGCCGGAGCGACCTGACGCTTCTCTGGTGTCATGGCAACGGTGGCAACATCAGCCATCGCTTGGAGAATTTGCTCCTCGTCCATAACGAACTCGGCCTGAACGTCTTCCTTTTCGATTACCGGGGCTACGGACGCAGCGATGGGAAGCCGTCGGAGCAGGGCACCTACCTGGATGCCGAAGCCGCCCTAAGCTATTTGGACTCCAGGAAAGACATCCTGCCCGATAGGATCATCTACTTCGGCAGCTCCCTGGGAGGCGGAGTGGCCGTCGAGTTGGCGATGCTGCGCAGTCCCTACGGACTGATCTTGGAGTCTACCTTCCCGTCTATTCCGTACATGGCCCGACTGTCATTTCCGGTTCTGCCCCTGTATCTATTTCTGAAAGCGCGGTACGACTCCGAGGCGAAGATAGGCGGGGTGAACGCGCCGTTGCTGATGCTGCACGGAGACAAGGACGACCTGGTACCAATCCAGGCGGGCAGGCGACTCTTCGATGCCGCCAAAGATCCCAAGGAGTTCCACACCATCGTTGATGCAGGGCATAACGATACCTACCTGGTCGGAGGCAAGGCGTATTGGGACGCCATGAGCAGCTTTATCGATCGGTTGGGACGCTGAGCGATACGAATCGCCAAGGCACCGCCGCCGGCAGGCCTGGCAGTACATTATCCTGAGCGCTGTTCGCGTGGCGCTCAAGAGGGCGCGGGCCGCCCCCTCAGGCAAGGCCCTACAGAGTCACCTCGCCTCTATCTTGGAACGATCAAGTTTAGCCCGGCGTAAAGCGATTGCCGGGCCGGCGATGAGAAATGCGAAGGCAAGCATCCAAGCGATGCCCGATATCGCAGCGCCGGCCAAAAGCGAAGTCGGCCGAAATCTGAGGTCGATTTCGTGCCGGCCCGCTTCGAGCGCCACGGCCCGGAAGGCCCAATTCGCGCGCAGTATTGGGCTGGGCTGTCCATCAACTATGGCTTGCCAACCGGGATAGTACACCTCACTGAGAACCAGAACGCTCGGCCGGTCCGACTCACTAACCAGGCTGATCCTGTTCGGCGAGTGGTTGCTGATCGTTACCGTTTGGCCGGAACCGGGGCCGGCCAAAGCCAGGCCCGATGGCCTTTCGAGCACTACCTGCCGACGGGGATCGAATCCCTCCGTCTTTATCGCAGCGAGAACGCCGTCACGCGAGTCGACAACGATCTCCTCGCCAACCAACCAGGCTCGTGGCATCGCCCGGTTGTTTTCGAACACGTGAATTGTCGAATCCTGATCGAAGACTCGCACAAATTTGTCCCGGTCCAAGTCAACGTCGGGAGGAGCGAGCAGGTACCTGACGTTCAGCATGTCGTACAGGTGGGACGACCTGTTTGGAATGTGGGTTTTCCAGTACCAGTAATAGTCGTCGATCGTAAAAGGATTGAACACTCCCCAGATGCTGTCGAGCCCATGCAGCGCCGCACTGTCCGGCTTCCAGACGTCGTCGATACCTGTCACGGTGTCTATGCGAAAGAGCCCCGGCTGAACCTTAAGAAACTCCAGCGCCGGCGGGTACTGGGTCCTGTAACTTGGATCATCGGGTGATGGGTTGAAGCCGGCTCCGGCTACGAGTAGATCGATCGCCAACAGGATCGTTATCGCGCCGGCCAGAGTGCGAGGTGCGGAAAGCCGCAAACGGTAGGCCAGGAAGATAGCAAGTACGATCAGTGCGAAAACGCCGGCCAATGCGGCGCTGCCCGCCGCCACTCCTAGATAGCTTGCCACGTCCGGGTCCAACGTGCGCAGTGTGAACAGGTTGACGTAGGCGATCGGCAGCGCGATGAAGGCCAGACCGACCGTTGTCAGTGCCGTGAGCGCCAATATCAGAGTCAAGGCCGGCCGCAGCCGCCAGCCAAAAGGACGGCTGAGGGTCTGGACGCCATATGCAGCCAGGATCGCCAGGCCAAAGTCAACCAGAAAGAGAAATCGGCCTGGCGCCCTGACCTTGTCGTAGCCGGGGACCAGTTCATAGAACCATCCGTGGAATGGAGTCCAATCACCGAGGCTGAGCAATATGCCGGCCGCCGCGAGAACCGCGGCGAAGCGGACGATCTTTTCGCGTCGCCAGATAAGCAGTCCGACCAACGCCAGCGCTAGGCCGGCCACACCCACGTAGCCAAAGTTCTCGGTCAGGCTCGGCGGCCCCCAGTAGTTCCCCGGGTCATTTCCGTAGAAGTGCGGTATCACGAATGTGATCAGCCGGTGTGGCGCCAAGTCGAACTCAACCGCCTGTTGGTAGCCGATGTCCGAACGAACCGACAGATTGGTCAGTTCCCAGCTCGGCCACAGCTGCACCATGGCGAATAGGCCTGCCGCGACCAAGAAAATGGCGAAAATGCCGCCGGTTTGCAACGCGCGCGCCCAACCGCCGGAGGTCGCCTCGAACAGACCGTAAACCAAGCAGCCGGTGAGCATGAGCAGGGTTATCTGGGTATGGCCGGCGAAAGTGGACACCGCAAATATGCCGGCGGCGACCAGCGCCCAGCGAATGCTACGCCGCGCCATCGCCGGATGCAGCGCCCAAAACACCAACGGCATCCAGACCGCCACCGCCAACATGTTGTAGTGGCCCAAGTGGGCTACCAGGAACCCACAGAACTCCCAGGTGATCGCTCCGGCCAACGCGGCCAGCGGTCGCAGTCCCAGCCGGCGGGCCAGAAGGTACATTGATATGCCTGCGATCAGATAATGCAGGATCGCCGAGTACTCCAAGGCAGCGTAGGTAAATGGGCGGACTAGCAAGAAGGCAAGCAGGTTCAGAGGGTACAATAGGCCGCTTTGAATGTCGGCGAGGTATGGTTGGCCGGCGTATAGATGCGGCAGCCAGAGCGGCGGCGAACCCGCGGCTATGTGGCTCGCAGCGAAGCTGTAGCGAGGATAGATAAACACGGCCATGTCACCCTCGCCGTTGGGTAAATGATAACCCTGCAGCAAGACCTGCCAAAAGAAGCCGGCGGTCAGGGCGACCAATGCTCCCACGGCCAAGAGGTCCGCACGAATCCCTGGCCGGGGACGGTGCGTTTCGAGTGCGCGCCGAATATTCTTCATCGTCGTCCGATTGGTCGAGATGGCCCTCGACAACGGAGCAGTCTTATCAACCGAAGCCGCTGTCCGGTCGGTCTGAGAAACGAAGGCAAATGTATAACAGCCTCTTCCTATTCATAAACTCAGAGCTAGCCGCCGTCGGCATCCTCGGGCTCGGGGGCCGGAGTGTCCTCAGACGCTTGTGGATCAACAGCAGATGGGTCAGTGATCATCCAAATGGAGCCACGATTGTAGTCCGTGACGTATATGTTGCCGCTCTCGTCTTCGCCGATGCCACTGATCAGGAAGGGAACATCCATTAGAAGGACGTTTTCCCAGATATCACCGCTGCGCCTCAGTCCCCAGATCCGACCGCTACAGAAATCGGCGTAGAAGTATATGCCTTGCATGCGGACGTAGCTAACTCCACGATAGATGGGACCGCCTACGATGGCACACCCCTGCGAGTGGTCATATTCGGCTACGGGGTGGCTCAAGCCTTCCGAGCTACAAGGGTTAGACTTGAAGCAGTCGGTGCCTTCCATAATGCTCCAGCCGTAGTTCTCGCCGCCGGCGCTCGATGCGGGTTGGAAGTTGATCTCTTCACGTGCGCCTTCACCGACGTCCGCGATATATAGGTCGCCGGTCTGGCCATCGAAGGTGAACCCCCACGGGTTGCGTAGCCCGAGGGCCCAGATCTCGGCTCGATATCCTTCGGCTTCGGCGTAAGGGTTGCTTGGTGGAATAGCATAAGGCGTAACTCCCGACTCAACGTCGATTCGCAGAATCTTGCCCAACAATGAACCGGGATCTTGCCCCCGGTTTTCCGCATCGGCGACTAGACCGCCGTCACCGGTACCTATATACAAGTATCCATCATTCGGACCGAAGGCCATATGACCGCCGTTGTGTATAGGAGCCGGCTGCTCGATGGCCAGCAGAATCTCTTCACTATTGGGATCGGCCAAGTCGGCGTCGTCCGTGACTCTGTAGCGGGCAACCACAGTGTTACCAGCGGTGTCCGTGTAGTTCACATAAAAATGTTGCTTGGTCGCATAATCCGGCGGGAAGGCCACACTCAGGAAGCCCCGCTCCCAGCAACAGCTCACACGATGCGAGACATCCAAGAAGGGTCTATTCACGATCACGCCGTTCTTGACTATCCTTATGCGTCCCTGTTGCTCGACTACGAATATCCGCCCGCTGCCGTCGCCGGCGTGTGTAATCAGAATCGGAAGCGACAACCCCGCTGTAATTTTGATTTGCGGCCAATCAAGCCATTGTCTATTTATTGACGCCGGGGTAGGTGCCGAGGTCTCCATCTGAGGAGGCGACTGACCAAACACTCTAACCTCGCGCCACGCCACGTGGCTAGGACTGCGGACAGTACGGATCATCACTTCGTTTAGGACTCTCGGCGGTTCTATGCCCACTGTCAGGGTTTGCATGTCCTCCGTTTGGACGTTTATTAGCCGTTTGTAAAGTGTCCGTGCGCCGGACGCATCGCCCAGCCAAACCTCGTGAGTGGTTTGGCCGGGCGGAGTCTGCGCGACGACCATTTCAACCGTATCAACCAAGTACGGTTCATCGAGCTTGACCACTATCGATTGAATCGGAAAGAGATGAGAGTTCCAGAGCGATTCCAGGTCGTCGTCTATGGCCTGTTGAGCCGATTCCTGTCCATTTTCGGCCATGGCAGAGGCTAAGGGCGCAACGTTGCGTCGAGTCGATACCGGAGTTGCCGCGCCTGTCGGGGTGGCGTCCGCTGCCCGCGCCTCGACGGTGTTGGTGCTCTCAACCGCAGTCAGGGTAACGGCCTTCTCTACCGGCCTCTCCACCAAACGCGTAACCACCCGTTCCACAGGTTTTTCCACCACACGCGTGACTATCTTCTCGACCGGCTTCTCCACCACACGCGTGACCACCCTCTCGACCGGCTTCTCCACCACTCGCGTGACCACCCTCTCGACCGGCTTCTCGACTACTCGCGTAATCACCTTCTCGACCGGCTTCTCCACTACTTGCGTGACAACACGAGTAACAGGTCTCTCCACTTCGACAACCTGCTGACACGCGACTAGAGCCAGTAGTGCAAGGCCCGCGACTGAGGCAGAAAACCCGCGCGACACTTTTCCAAGGGGCGGTATTACGTTCGACACCTGGCATTTTCCCCGTTCTGCGCCTTTGTGGGTAATCCCATATATGCGGTTGCTTCGCTGGTCACGTCTCTCTTAGTCGCGCAGGCCCCTGGCCGCTCCTCCGCATTCAGGTATTTCGACCCAAGGACGCGCCTAATGCTTCCACAAAGCACTACCCCAACGCAACAGATGGGTTGCTAGACTCTGTCCAGCAGCCACGCTCCTCAATGTCGCACTGCCTGCGTCCGTTGTGGCTTTGGCCGGCTATCTCCGGTTCGCCTTGAATCCTTGGGCAGTGATCTCTTCGTGCAAGACAGGGCTCGCCAGCGTATAGATGCGGCAGCCAGAGCGGTGACGAACCGACGGGAATCCGGTCGGCAGGAAAAGCTATTGCGAACATTGATGAACACTGCCATATCGCCCTCGCCGCTGGGTAGGTGATAGCCTTGCAGCAAGACTTGCCAAAAGATGCCGGCGGTCAGTGCGTCTACGGCCAAGAGACCCCGACGCATCCCCGTCCGGGGACGGCATCTTTCAAGTGCGCGCAGAATATCTTTCATCGTTTTGCGGTTAGTCTGGCCGGCCTTTGCCAACGGAGCGGCTTCTTCGACTGAGGGCGCGCTTCTATCGCTCCGGGAACCGAAGGCAAGTCAACGTCAACCCCTTCACGCTCACGAATCAGGGCTGATCGCTCGCGGCATCCTTGGGCTTCGGGGTCGGCGTGCCGCCGGAAGCGTCCGGAACAACAACAGATTGGTCCGTTATCATCCAAATAGAGCCGCGATTGTAGTCCGTGACGTATATGTTGCCACTCTCGTCTTCGCCAATGCTACTGATTAGGAAGGGAACATCCACTAGCAGGACGTTTTCCCAGACACCGCCGTCACGCCTCAATCCCCAAATCCGTCCGCTACAGAAATCCGCGTAAAAGTATATGCCTTGCATGCGGACATAGCTAAACCCACGATAGATAGGACCGCCTATGATGGCGCACCCTTTCGAGTGGTCGTATTCGGCCACTGGTTGGGTCAAGCCGACCTGGTCACAGGTTGTAGACCTCAAACACCGAGTGCCTTCCATAATGCTCCAGCCGTAGTTTTCGCCGCCAGTGCTGGATGCGGGTTGATAATTGATCTCCTCGCGTCCACCCTCACCCACATCAGCGATATAGAGATCGCCATTCTGCCGGTCGAAGGTGAACCCCCACGGGTTGCGGAGACCGAGGGCCCAGATCTCGCCCCGGTAGCCGGAGTTCTGTGCATAGGGATTGCTTGCTGGGATGCTGTAAGGGGTGGCGTCCGACTCAACGTCGATCCGCAGAATCTTGCCCAACAATGTGTTGGGGTCTTGCCCGCGGTTGTCGGGATCGCGGAGTGGACCGCCGTCACCGGTGCCGATGTACAGGTACCCATCATTAGGCCCGAAGGCCATTTGGCCGCCGTTGTGGATTTGATCCGGCTGTTCGATTGTCAGCACAATCTCTTCGCTTTCGGGATCGGCCAGGTCGACATCGTCCGTAACACGGTACCGGGCGACAATTGTATTACCAGCAGTATTCGTGTAGTTCACGTAGAAGTGTTGCTTGGTGGCATAGGCCGGCGGGAAGGCTACGTTGAGAAGACCCCGTTCTCCACAACAACCTACACGGTCCGAGATATCCAGGAACGGCGTCTTCAGGATCACGCCGTTCTTGATTATCATAATGCGTCCTTCCTGCTCGACCACGAATATCCGCCCACTGCTGTCACCGGCATTGGTAACCTGCACCGGAAGCGCTAAACTAGCGGTCATTTTGATTTCCGGCCAATTAATCCATTGCCTACTGATTGCATCAGGAGCAGCTCCTGCCACCTCCGATGAAATAGGTAATTGGCCAAATACTCTCACTTCTCGCCAGGCGACGTGGCTAGGACTGTTCGTTGTCCGGATGAGCACTTCGTTTATGACTCTCGGTGGTTCGATAGCAACTTCCAGGGTTTGGCCATCTTCTGTGTGGACATCGATCAGCTGCTTGTAAAGTGTCCGAACACCGGACGCATCGCCTAGCCAGATTTCATGCATGGTTTGTCCGGCCGGAGACTGCGTGATGACCATCTCCACCCTATCAACAAGGTAGAGGTCGTCAAGAGTGACCATGAACCACTGAATTGGAAAGAGCTGAGAGTTCCACGCTGATTCGATATCGTCGTCGATGGCCTGTCGAGCCGAATCCTCGCCGCTTGAAACGAAGGCAGATCCAGAGGGCGCGAGGTTGCGACTAGTCGATACCGGAGTTGCCGAGTCCGACGGAGTCACGTCAGGAGTCTGTTCCTCGACCGCGTCGATCGTTTCAACCACAATTCGGGTAACGACCCGTTCGACCACCTTCTCGACCACTCTGGTCACAGGCCTCTCCACCTCGATAATCTGAGGTTGACACGCTGTTAGGATCAGGAATATAAGTCCAACGCCCAACGCTGAAGAGCCGCGCCGTGTCAACGTTGACCTCCGGGAGAATGACTCACTCGACACCTTACCTCCTCACGCCCAACATCTTTTTCGGGCGACCTCGAAAGCGGACTCTACACTCGCTTCGCTGGCTCTTGACTGATTATATCGGGCAGACTCCCGCCTACTTTACAAGGTTAGGCGCGAACGTGCGCTCGAATCTTGCCGACTCAATGGCGGGACGGGGACGCTATCCTAAACCATTACTTGCTGCCGGTACCGGCCGACCTGCCCAGCGGTAAATACTATCTGTTGACCGGCTTCTATCGCCTGGACAATGGTCAGCGCATGATGATCGAACATGAGGGCCGCGACACTGACCACCTGCGAACGGGACCATTTCTCATTGACCGATAAGCTCGACGATGCCGGCCTGTCGCCAATCACTGGCGAAACCATGCGGCCGGATTTGCAACTCTAGCCTGAGCGACCGTGCCGCCGGCGCGCAGCCTCTAGCGGCTGGACGCCTCGTCGAGCACGCCTAGCTCGACCATCCGGCGGATCCACCGCTGATGGCGGGGATTGTCGATCGAGCGCCAGTATTGAGAGTACATTGAGTGGTTAAACCGGCTGAAGTAGGACTTTACGCTTCCGCCAATAACCTCGCGCACCTCTTCGGTCGTCTCCGGCGTCTGCGGGTCTTCATAGAACTGAAGCGTGCTCATACGGCGACGCGTGCTGCCGCCAAATGCAGAATGCCAGGTCGCGACGTTGAAGACCAGCACGTCGCCAGGGGTTGAGTCGAAAGCGTAGGCCGGAATCTCTTCGGGCCGGACCCCGTAAGCCGCCTCCATGTCGCGGCGGATCTCGCTGTGATATGGCTCTCTGTGGGAGCCGGGAATAACCCTCAAGGCCCCGGTATTTCCGTCCAGTGGCTCGAGGTAGATCGTGAACTTGACCGCCTCGAACGTGGAGGGAGAGATATCCGAATGCCAACGAGTATCCCCGACGTAGTAGTTGCTGTCGGCGCAAATCCCGATTACGTCTTTTCCCAGAAGCTGTTCGGCCGCGTCCGCGAAGCGCGGGTCGTCCGACAGAGACGAGATGAACGGAGTGTCCGAGTCATTCAAGGACGCCCAAAACCGCTCTGTGCCGTCGTGCCTTCCGCCTTCGATCCGGGCGTCCAATCCGGCGTCAAGCTCGCGGCGGTACAGGTCGACTTCGTCCGGCGAAAATAGCTGCCTGAAAACCAGGAAACCGAAGGCATTGAAGTGATTCAACTGTTGTTCGCTAAGTCGCAATTTCACGTCTCCTTGTTGGTACTGTCCATAGACTATACGCCGCAAACTCAGAGTACGGCACGTTTACGGGGAACCGTCGAATCCCCCTCGCAGGAGCGCCTAGTTTGCCGCGCCGGCCAACTGCTCGGCCTGCTCGATGAGCCGCTCCAACTCGGACAGGCCTTCACTCCAGAATGAAGGATCGTTCAGATCGATGCCCATCGGCGCCAGGAGATCGACCGGCAAACCGCTGCCGCCGGCGGCCAGCAGATCCAGATACTGCGGAACGAAGGACCGGCCCTGCTCACGATACCGCCGGTAGAGCGCCAATACCAAGAGGTGACCGAACACATAGGCATAGCAGTAAAAGGGCGTCTGGATGAAATGGGGAATGTACGACCACCCCCAGCGGTACGCTTCGGTCAGCTCTACCGCCTCGCCGTAGTAAGGCGCGTTTGCCTCGATCCAGATTTCGCAGAGCGCCTCCGGCCTGAACCTGCCCTTGCCCCTCAGCTCGAATGCCTTCTCCTCGTAGCGGGTCAAGACAGTCTGCCGGAAGATCGTCGCAAAGCTATCTTCGATCTTGTGGGCAAGAAGCGCGAGACCTGCCTTTGCATCGCCGGCCTGGCTCACCAGCCGGTCGAAGACCAGCATCTCGGCGAACACCGACGCGGTCTCCGCTAGCGCCAGAGAGGGATGGTACTCGTAGAGAGATTGATCTCGGGCCAACATCCCGTGCAACCCGTGGCCCAACTCGTGCGCGACTGTCATCACGTCGCGGGCGGTGTCCAGGTAGTTGCAGAGGACGTAGGGATGCAGCTGTGGGCTGACTGAAGCGCAAAACGCGCCGCCGCGTTTGCCCGGCCGGGCCTCGGCATCAATCCAGTTGCCATCGTAGAACTGGCTGGCGATATCGGCAATGTCAGGGGAAAATGCTCCGAACGCGGCTAGTATTTGGCCCTTTGCTTGGTCGTAGGTCTGGCGCTCCATTTCAAGACCCAGCGGGGCATACTGGTCGTAGATCATCAGCTTGGGCATGTCGAGCAATCGCGCCTTCAGCCGGAAATAGCGGTGAGCCAGGTCATAGCGCGATTCGACCGCGTCGAGCATTGTCGCCACGACTTCCGGCTCCACCTGGTTGTGCAAATGCCGCGAAGACATTGGATTTGGAAATTTTCGCAGGCGGTCCATCGTCAGCTTGTCCATGACCAGCGTGTCATAGACGAAGGTCAACACGTTTGCGTGCGGAGTCAGCGCATCGTAGAAGGCGAAATGGCTGGTTTCGCGCATCTCCCGCTCCGGCCTGTGGGCCAGCGATAGCGCCTCCATCAGCGTCAACTCCCGGCGCTGGCCTTCGATCTCGATTGTCACCTTGACTTCGGAGATCGTCTCGGTAAATAGGGTCTTCCAGGCGAGCGCGCCGGTCATGTCTTTCTCGTTCAAAACCTGCTCTTCTGACTCGGTCAGGACGTGGGCAGCCTGCCGGCGCTGATGCCATAGGTGGTGGCGATAAGGGCTGATCTCGGACATGGACAATATTCGCTCTGAGTCGGCGTCGGTTGTTCCCTGCCACTCCAGCAAAAAGAACAGCAGCGAGTTCTCTATCTCGACGGCGCGCTGGTGGACGCGCTGGCGCAGGTCACGGGCCGACTGCAAGGCCGTATCGGCGGCATACAACAGCTCGGCGTAGGCCCCGACCCGGGTTACCCGCTCCTCGATCGATTCGACTTCAGTCAGCGCGGCGGCGAAGGTGCCGGCGTCAGGCCCATCGGCCCGCGATACTGTGCCGCGATACTTCGTTTCGAACGCCTCGGCTTCGCCCAGACAGTCGACCAGAGTTCTCTCGATGCTGGGATCGTCCGGGCCGGCGAACAGATCGGCCAGGTCCCAGACTACGCCGGCGCTGCTGTGGGATTGCACGTCAGTCAATTGCCAGTCCCTCACTCAAACGCTCGATCCGCAATCTGATTTACGCATAGGCTCCCTTGGCGGATGAGCGGCACAGGTAAATATAACATCCCGTGCATTCCTACTGTGCTCTCGCTTACATTGGTACGAAAGCATGTCCCGGACTCCGATCCGGGATGTGCCCTCCAATCAACCTCGATGCCGTCTCTTCATCAGCGAAACCTGCCGAATTGTAGACCGTTGGTCGATGGCGGAATCGGAAAATGTAGCGCGGGGGCTTGTCCCCCGCTGGGGTCGGGGTGGGGCGTCGCACAATCCGCCGTGCCATTTCGCTGTACCGAGCCTTAACTCCGGCTTTTCATACGTTGGTGTGCCGGCAGTCCACCGGCCCATCGGCACCGACTGGGCGACTGCTATACTCGATCCGAAGGCTCCGAGCCTTCTCGAAATGCGTGCTAGCGCGGCTGGATGAGCGAATACGATGCCTTCATCTCTTCGACCTCAACCGACTCCGCTGCAAAGACAATAGTCGGGAGGTCCCAATTGCGATATCGCCAACTTGGAACTACAGGTCTAAGGGTGTCGGTCATAGGGCTAGGCACAAACACCTTCGGGCCCATGCTCAGCCACCATATTGACGAAGCGGACTCTGTATCGATCGCCCGACGAGCGATGGACCTGGGCATCAACCACATAGACACGGCCGATATCTATTCCACGGGAGTTTCGGAAACTTACGTCGGCAAGGCGATCGCCGGCCGGCGCCACGACGTCATCGTAGCGTCCAAGGTGGGACTCTCTATGGGCGATCTGCCAAACGACGTAGGAGCGTCGCGCGGCCGGATAATGCACTGCGCGGAGCAGAGCTTGCGGCGGCTGCAAACCGACTACATAGACCTGTACTACATCCATCGACCCGACCCGAATACTCCAATTGAGGAAACCTTGCGAGCGTTGGACGACCTCATCCGTCAGGGCAAGGTTCGTTACATTGGCTGCTCCAACTTTGCGGCGTGGCAGATCGCCCATTCACTCGGAATTTCGGATAAGCGTGGCTACGCCGGCTTCGCGGTCGTACAGTCCCGCTACAACCTGCTGGACCGAGGACTAGAGGCCGAAGTGTTGCCGTGCTGCGGGGAATTGGGCGTCGGGATCGTACCCTACGCTCCGTTGGAGGGTGGGCTGCTAACCGGCAAGTACCAATTTGGTACGCCACCGCCGGTTGACACCCGCGGCCGCGATAACGTCACTTTCGAGCCGCGATTGAATGACCGCTCCACCTTCGACCTGATCGAGCGCTGGACCGCTTTTGCAACCGAACGCGGCCACACGCTCGCCGAGCTTGCGGTGGCCTGGCTGCTTTCGCGGCCGGAAGTGTCCTCCGTGTTGACCGGCGCGACGAGCACGCGGCAGATAGAAGCTAACGCCAGGGCGGCGGATTGGGAGCTGCCGGCCGGCGACGCAGCTGAACTCGACGCGGCGCCGGGCGAGCGACCTTAGCCGGGCGTGAGGGCAGGTCGGGGGTCTGCCACAGTGGGAAGTTCGAGAGACCGCGCCGGGCCCCAGAGCCTTTTGATTGTCAAGGCGAGTGCAAACTTTAGGGAATTATATATCTACGAAATTGCCTAGCTGCAGGTATTGCTATTCCCGTCGATGAATCAGTTAGCTACTTCTCCCAAGCGATAATCACGCCGAGCTTCTTACTTACTAAGTGCAAACCAGTAGCAGCCTGCGGTATGTCAAAAACGATTACCGTCTTCCCGGTAAATCCTGGGCCTATCCAATGTTCCGGCCCTACTGCACCAACAAGGTCGGCGAGGTTGGCCTCTAAGAAGCACTCATCGCCACTACCACCTTCCTTCCATTGCCGAGCGCGGTCGTCCATCAACACGAAACTATTGTTAATCTGAGTGGCCGGCTGTATTCGAGTATTGGCCTCATTTTCCACCGAATAATAGACTGCTAGGTAGACACCCTGTGCAGTCATCTCTCCGGAACCGCACACGTTGTCTTCATAGTTCGTGTACTCAACCGCAGATTCGAATGTCAGTATGATTTCACCGCGTAACTCTGGTTCACCATACAGCGAAGTTAGCCGTTCAGCATTTATGGCAAGAGTATCTCCAAGGTTGCCTTCCGAGAGGGGTGGTTCAACGGTTGGCGTTGACCTGAGTGATGCGGGGTTGGTGTCTTGGGATGTTTCTGGAGTAAGTGAATTGGAGTCATCCTCCGATTGGCAGCCGGCGTCTATAAGCTGCTTTTGCAAGCCAGATGATAGCTTCTGGAATTCCGTCTCCTGTAGTTTGGATAGTGGGTTAGCGGTGATGATGATGAGTGAGATTAGATTAGCAGCTTCACCTTGCTCCTGTTCCTCTACGAAATCAAGGATCAATTGCAACTGGACTATCCTTGCGTCGTGATAGTCCTGTAGTTCGTTTGGGGGATCTATCCCAGTGAGGGCCGCATGGCGTGCGCTCGCAATTGTATTCAGATCTTCCCAGGTGCTTATATCGGACGGATCGACTGGCTGAATACTACACGCAGTATCCAGATACTCCTCAAGGGTCAGACTCGGATCACCGATGGTCTCACAACCCATGATGAATAAGAATACGACAGTAACCAATTTGCCCATGAGGAAGCCCCCTTTCGGATAGGACGTTGGTTACTCGCCACAAGTCACCACAATCGCAGTGAGCCTAAAGGGGGCACGAAGCCCCATCCGCACTACAAGACTCACTTGTGGTTGATCTGTGGCGAGACCGAGGAGAATTGTAAACCAGAATGTGATGACCGTCTTAGCGCTATCGTCGGCAGCTATTTGGCTTTGCCATCGCTCCGGTGTTGTTTGTTCTTGGCTTGTTGCTTCGGGTATTGCCATTTGTGGTCGGCAGGTACGCTTAGAAACGCTTCGGCAATGGCTTCAGGTGAGGCGTCTATTCTGTCAGGAATGGGCCGGGCCGGGCGGCCTCGTGGTCGTTTCTCCGAATGTTGTGCCATTGGTTGCTCCTCGTTGTGGTGTCAGGCTTTGGCAGCCAAGCCCTGGTAGCTCAGGTGCTTGCCGGCCGTTCCCTTAGCCAGCGCGGTCATTTGATCCTCAGTGTCCCGACGCCGACTGTTGTGGCGACCTGAGAACTCGTTAATGTAGCAGTGTAGGTGCTTCTCGCTCATTTAGTGGTATGTACCGTGATGACCGCGCTTCAGCATCGCCCAGAAGCTCTCGATTCCGTTGGTGTGAGCCTGTCCCTTCACGTACTCTTTGACCGAGTGCTTTACCGTTACGTGGTTTGGCAGGCCATTGTATGCGCGGGCATCGTCGGTATAAACCATCGCGTTTGACTCTCTGCGGTCATTGACGAAACCTTGCAATGTTGCCCAGTCAATCTTGTTGACCACTGAGGCGTTGACTTGGTTTGTCTCTCGATCCTTCATACCGGCTACGGCTACCTTACCGACTGTACCGCGACCGGCATTCAGTTTCTTGGACTCATGCTTGTTGGACTCTTTGCCGCCCATGTAGGTCTCATCAACTTCGACCGGCCCGGCGAACTTGTCAGCCGTAACATTCCACGCTTCTCGGATTCTGTGCGCTAGATGCCACGCGCTCTTTTGGGTGATCCCTAGGTCGCGGTGCAACTTCATCGAGCTAACACCCTTCAAGTTGGTGGAGTAGAGGTAGAAGGCGATGGCCCAAGTGCTGAGGGAGAGTTTGGACTTTTGGAGTAGTGTGCCAGTCTTGACGGAGAAATACTTGCGGCAATCGGAGCAGTGGAAGGGCATCGGCTTGCGGTTGACTCTCTCCCGTACCTTGACGCTACCGCAGTGTGGGCAGGCAATCCCGTTCGGCCAGCGCCGCTCTATGAACCAGTCCTCGGCCTTCTTCTCATCGCTGAATCTCTGGATAACCTGTACTAGCGATATGCCCTTGCGGTGTGCCTTGCCCGGTCCGCCGTTTCCGTTTCCCATTGCCTTACTCCCTTTCTTGAGTATTGGAAGTATACTACACAATGGTAGAATATGTCAACGTTTTGGTACGGAACAGAACATCTAATTCATAATTCAAACGGATGGTGAGAGTGATCTCTTGGATTTGGCCTTCACATTTCTGCAAAGATTGCCCTCCTGAGCGGGCTGACTCTGCGGATGGCATTTTTTATCGGATTGTCAAGTCCGATCCGCCCACCCAGACCGACTATATTTCTATGTATTGTCAAAACCGGAAACGAGCAGAAGAGCAGGTGACACAGGGACGACGATCCCTTTGCGAAATAATGGGCCTTTCCGTTTATGCAGACGAAGCCGACGCAATTGGATGCGCAAATCAATTTCCGCAAATTGGAAACAAGATAGCGAGCGTAACATTGAATCGCTCGGCAGGCAAAACACAAAAGACAAGCGGCAATTCTGAGTCCCATCATACATGGTGGAAAGCGGTTGAATTCAATCCAGTTAAACAGTCTCAAGTGATTCGTAGCTTGTAGATGCTAAGTGGATTATCGAGATGCTGCCCAAATTGCGAGGTGCAACCCTAGACAACCTTGATTGGAGCACATTCTCTATTGACAGAGTGCTTCAATACTATGATGGCCCCCGTCTGCTGTTGCGAGAGAGCAGTGCGGGACAGTTATATCTAGCTTGGTGGAGCGATTCAGACGACGAGGCTGAACGATGGATATATCTTCCACTCAGCAATATTCGCCTTCACGAAATCCTGTCCGGCATGATTCCTTCATTGGATGGACTCACTTCCCCTGAGGACGGATATATCCTTGTAGTTGACAAGGACTCAGCAACTGACTCTATTGTTCGCGCCGTCCCGACTGTCGCCAGTGACCTACCGGAAGATACCCTGCCTCGCCCGGGAGCAACACTAAACATACCCATACCTGAGGAAATTAGCGATTTCCCGAGCAGGGAAGGAACGCACTTGTTAAACGTGAAACTGCAAGCCAAATCAACCGATGTCACGAAAATGGTAAGTGCGAAAACTGCAAGCCAATTCACAGGCAATCTGCAAAGACTACTAGATGCAGTTGGACAAGCAACACGGGGTAACCCAACACAACGTGGCAGCATACCGGACAATATCCTAAATCAGACACGTTTAGACCCTGTCGGCATGTACGGCGGCTCGTTTGGAATTAGATTCGAAACGTGCCAGCCTGATGACCTGTTTGGCTATTCCCTCGTTAAGCGTAGCCTCGACAGGCTATTCGACCTGTTCGATGTCGGCCACGAAGCTTCGGATTTGACTTCCCAACTGACTGAGTTAAAAGGACGGGTTGCCAACTATTACAAAGATTTCCTTTCCACTATTGAGACTTCGTTAAAGGAAACCTCACTGACTTGGAATCAGCCAAGCAAACCTGTTTACCGTCAATATTGCATTGATAACATTGCAGCCCGAAATGTAATCGCACAAATTGAGGCCGCGTCCGATTCCATACAAGAGAATCAAGAAGTAAATGGGACTCTTGTCGGCGCAAATGTGCGTACTAGGCGCTTCGAAGTCACTGCCGCGGATACACAAGAGAAGATTGAGGGCTCAATTCATAAGGAGTGTATCCCCAAGTTTGAGCAAGTAACGCTGAATTCGAAGTGCCGGGTTGTCTTAGAACCCAGCCATCAACTCAATGAGGTTACGGGAGAAGAAAGGACGACATACATTTTGCTCAACATCTACTCGGATTAATCATTTTTTCTGATGTCCAAGACTCCACCTTACCTCGACCCGGCCCTAATCCGCGCCCTCCGGGCCGAGCAGCGGGCCATGTTCGCCTACGCTAACCGCCGGCAGCTTCGGGAGGATCGGCAGCTCTTGAGGCGGATTCTCGCCTCACCTGTCGAGATAGCTGTTCCCACCTCCACCGAGCCCCTGTTGGAATCCCTGCCGGCCGGGGTGATGTCCTTAGCTAGGCAATTCCGCTCTTCAATAACCTGGAGATTGAGCTCTAGAATTAACTGAGTCGCTCCACCGCTCTTCCACATTAAAGGCCCCGGTTGCAACCGGGGGCCCTGCCCAGACCGTTTAGGAAACTGGAGCGCTAGGAGTCATTATCCAAATTCCAAACGCCATTACCTTTATTGGCAAACCTACCCGCCTTGCTGAGGTAATTAGCGACTGTTTGTATTGAACGAACAGGCACCCCGCGGCTTTCCACGGCTGCTCTGATTCGCTCCCGGTGCATTGGCCTGCCCTCCTCGCGTAAGACGGTCTCCATAGTCTGGATGATTCTTTGGCGCTGACTTTCTTCGGGTAATCCATTGGCGGGATCGTCTACAGAAAATGCGTCCAAAGCGTCCCGTGCCTTCGTTATCACGATGCGCATTGCGTCTCGTTCTTGCTCCAAATCTCGAATGCGCTCTCTTAACGTAATCTCTACGCTCGTAGGCTGTACAGCCATAAATGACTCCTATAGAATCAAGCGGATTGAGTTGGCGAGCGACCTTGATCAAGAGTAGCCCGCCAACACCAGCCGGTGGCACCTGATCAGGGCACCGCCGACTGGCCGCTGAGAGAGGTTTTTGCTAGCAAGCGCGTCCTCTCTCGGCTCGTCCTCCTCCCTCAGGAACAGAACCCTCGGGACCTTTGGACTATCGACAACATATCACGGCATGGCGTTGTTATGCAAGCGATAAATCGAAGTCGGATCGCCATATTGCTTACCCTCAATCATGCGGACTTGTGACTTGGATCGAAAGGGCGAAGAACGCAAATCATTGCCTATTTCCTGTGTGGTTAGGTATATAATTCCCAAACTTTAGGCCAACCCGCCGCGCTGGGTGGAGAACCTAAAGACCTTGCTTGGCACCGAGGCATGTCCCTTATCCGCCGGGCGGGCCGCAATCCAGGGCAGGCAAATCAGTTTCTGCGTTCCGTTTCCCCAAGCTGCGCCAAGACGTTCTCGTCAACAATATTCACCTTGAGCCTCTGTCGGAGAACAGCTATAATCATAGTACAAATGTACGGACCACATGGGAGTCCACCAGAGCACATCTGCGAGAAATGAAGACTTGCAAAACAAACTGCCGGCGGCCAGCGATCACGCCGAGCCCGTGCTAAACACCCTACTCTTTGCAAGACAAAGGCCTGTTGGTGCGCCCGTGGCAGCCGACTACCTTCAGCTAGATCGCGAGACAATCTACCGCTACATAAGGCAGGGAAAGTTGGTGGCTTCTAAGCTCGGGCGTGCATACCGAATCCCTAAACGAACTCTCGACCTCTTGCTCTGGACCACCCGAACGAGGCAAGACATTACCTTGCGGGAGTACACAGGAGAGGAAGTCGCTGACTTTCTTCGCGCTGATGAGCTCGACCATGAGGCACAGGAAATCACCAAACGGTTTGCCTAGGTCCCTCGTCTTGCCCTAGGACTCCGGCACCCCCACCGGCGCTCCGCGCTCGATCGATTCGAGCACCGCGAGCACTACCGACAGCGACTTGGCGGCGTCCCGGCCATCGATCAACGGACTCTCCTCGCCTTTGATGACCCGGCAGAAGTGCTCGAGCTGCGAGACCAGCGGGTCAGTACGTTCCACCTCGGCGCGCGACTGCTCCATCGGATGCTGCCACCCTGATCTTTGTGTATCCGCGTAACGCCAAATCTCCATGCGCGGGAATGCGAGCGATCCCAGCGTGCCGAGAAAGAAGTAGCAATTCTCGGCCGTCGGGAAATACATCGGATTCTCGTGAACCGCCGCCTCATACGACCACGGCCCGGGCGTAGCGTCCGACCCTAGGATCGAGCCTATGGCCCCGCTCTCAAACAAAATCGAGATCGCCAGTGAGTCCTCCACGTCGAGGTTCCTAGCTTCCGAGCTCGCTTGCGCATACACCTGCCGGATCTCTCCACAAACGAAGCGTAGCGTGTCCAACTCGTGAATGAGGTTGATTAGCGCCGGACCGCCGCCGGGGCGCCGGCACCGCCATTCCACGTCAAAGTAGTCAGCCGGCTTTAGGAGCGCCCAGAGCATGGAAACGGCGACCAGCTTGCCCAAGCTACCACTCTTCACAATCGAACGGGCTTTCCGTATGTATGGGCTATGCCGCCGGTGGTGGCCTACCAGCGCCTCGATTCCAGTTTCGTCCGCGGTTCTTATGATGCGACTTGCATCTTCCAATGTGCCGGCGATTGGCTTCTCGATCAGTACGTGAACGGATCTTCGTCCGCAGGTTTCGACCACGGACGCGTGATCGTCATTCGGGGTCGAAACAATCGCTCCGTCCGGCTGCTCATGCTCTAGAAGCTCTCCGACCTCCGAGTAGAACGGGACGCCGAGCCCTTGGGCGACCGACCTGCAGTCCGGATTGACGTCGCATATTCCCACCAGCTCGCAATCGCTGTGCGCGGCGATGAGTTTGGCATGCGTCTTCCCAACAAGCCCAGCCCCTATGACCGCAAGCCTTACAGGTTCCATTGCTATAGTCGAGTGCCCTCTTCAGATTCTCGCCGCGCCCTTGACATATCGGGCAGCAGCCCGACCCAATCTAGAGCCGGAAGTCTAACAATGGGACGACCGCAGCTCCCATACGCTGATTTCGGATAACTCTACGAAGCGTCTCAGCTAACTAAATGCGCTCAGGCCGGTAATCTCCTGGCCAACGATCAACGTATGGATCTCCTCGGTCCCTTCATAGGTAAGGACGCTCTCCAGATTGGCGGCGTGGCGCATCGCCGGGCAGTCATCGGTAACGCCGGCCGCGCCGAAAATCGTCCGGGCGGTGCGACATACGTCCAGGGCGGTGCGAACGCTATTTCGCTTGCCCAGAGAAATCTCGGAGTGGTGCAGCCGGCCCTGTTTCTTCAAATGGCCCAACCGCAGCGCAAGGAGGCGGGCCTTGGTCAGTTCGGAGTACATATCGACCAGCTTATTCTGCGTCAGCTGGAAGCCGGCGATTGGTCGGCCAAACTGCTCCCGACGCCCGGCGTAAGCAAGCGCCGACTCGAAGCAGTCCATGCCGGCGCCCAGCGAGCCCCAGATGATGTCGAAACGCGCCTCGCTCAAGCACTTCAGCGCGGCGACCAACCCACTCGCGCCGGGCAGAGCGTTCGCGGCCGGAATTCGACAGTCGTTCAGGGTGATCTCGGAAGACATCGACGCCCTCAGCGACATCTTTCGATGGATCGGCCTCACCTCGAAGCCCGGTGTGCCGGCCTCGACCAGGAATCCGCGCACAGCTCCGTCGCACCTTGCCCAGATAACAGCCACGCCGGCGATCGTCCCGTTCGTAACCCAGCGCTTGCGACCGCGCAGCACGTAACCGTCCGCTTCGCGCTCGGCGGTCGTCTCCATACCGGCCGGATCCGATCCGTGGTCCGGCTCCGTCAAAGCGAAGCACCCGATGATTTCGCCTCGCGCCATGGCCGGCAGAAATCGTTCCCTCTGTTCCGCCGAGCCGTAGCTGTCTACTGCGAACATAGCAAGCGAGGACTGCACCGACGCGAAGCTGCGCAACGCGGAATCGCCCCGCTCCAGCTCCTGGCAGACGAGCCCTCGTGCGACCGGCGATTGGCTCAGACCTCGATAGCGCGGATGGACGCCTATCTCGATCAGTTGTGGTATGAGATGCTTGGGGAACTCGCCTTGCTCGTAATAGCCGGCTATGATCGGCCGCACGTCCGGTCGACGAACTCCCGCGCGCGCTCGCCGGCCGCTCTCTCATCGTCGGTAAGCAACTCGTCGAACCGGCAGTAGTCGATCACCGGCCGGAGACCACCGTCAGGCCGGGGAACACGTAGTGGTCGGAATCATTTGTGATCAAAGGCACGTACAGCGTCAAGTCATCTCGGCTGAGCAAGGCATCTCTACCGTACAGTTGCCGGAGAGCGGCCCCAGCCGGCCTTTGTCAACCACGCTTCGAACGTGAGTAGCTTGGGGTGCATTGCCCGCAGGGCCGGAATGTCGACCTGGTAGCCCTCGTCATTGAACCATTGCAGCATCGAGGCCATATCCGAATCGAAGCTACGGACCTGGTCCAGCGACTGTTTCACGAATCGAACCGGCCGGCCAATCACCTCACTGAAATGCTCGGCCACCTCTGGAGGCGTCAACTCATCGCCGCCGATCTCGATTGCCTGGCCTATGAACTCTTCCGGCTTCTCGAGCGCCAGGGCAGCGAAGGCGCCTATGTCGTCCACCGCGATCAACGCCAATCTCGTGTCGGGTCGTAGCTCCCAATTCAACGTTCCTTCCAGGATCGGCTGACGAAAATTGGGAAAATTGAAGTTTTCCATGAAGAAAACAGGGCGCAAGATCGTCGCTGGCAGTCCCAGCGCGCGTATGTGTTGCTCGATCTGCCATTTACTCTCGAAATGTGCGACGCCGGTGTTGCGTTCGGCGCCGCCAACCGAGCTGTAGACAAAGTGCTTCACTCCGGCGGCCTTGGCCGCATCCGCAAGGTTGCTACCATGCAGTACCTCGCCCTCTACGCCGACACTAGGCGGCCAAAATACCTGAACGCTATAAACACC
The DNA here is from genome assembly GCA_965220775.1 of Chloroflexota bacterium. Classification (GTDB taxonomy): domain Bacteria; phylum Chloroflexota; class UBA6077; order FW602-bin22; family JBCLEL01. The sequence goes on along the minus strand of OZ244845.1, from coordinate 561,849 downwards.
GTAGGCGCCTTCCAATGCTCTTTCCAGGGAAGAACGGTCAGCCAAATCCCCTTGGACGACGCTCGCCCCTTGATCGGCCAGGGCCCGCGCAGCCGGCCCGTCGGAGTCGCGGGTGAGTGCTCGCACCGGCCAGCCGGCCGCCAGCAGGTGCCGTGCGACCGATCCCCCTTGCTGGCCGGTCGCGCCCGTCACCAGGATGGTCTTTTCCTCTTTATTCACATCTGTCCTTTCAGATTGCCCCGCCCGAATCGGTTCGAGCGCGACAAGAGGTTGGGTGGCGGCGATTCCTCCCGACATTTGTCGAGATTTCATCGGTCCGCCTCACCCTAAGAGTACCCCAGCTTCACGACATTCGGGGAATTTGATCGGGTAACATTGCCAGTATCGTAAAGTAACCGCCGCCGCGTTAGTAAGGCTACGTCGCCTTGTAGCGTTGGAGGCCGGCGGGTAACCGCGACCCCCCTAAATGCAACTATCTAGTAGAGGGTAAGTACTTTCCTTGGCGGAGGAAATGCACACTGACGATTCCGACTCCACGCTAGTCTCAGCGGCCACGGCCGGCGACAAGCGCGCGTTCGCCATCCTTTTCGAGCGACACCGGCCCACATTGCTCGCGCTTTGCCGGCGAATGTGTGGGGACCGCATTCAGGCCGAGGACGCGGCCCAAGAAGCGGCTATTCAGGCGCTGCTCAGCATAGATCGGCTGCGGAGACCTGAACGATTTGGGTCATGGCTCGCCGGCATAGGCCTGAACGTCTGCCGGCTGTGGCTCCGTAGGCGGCCCGACGACGAGTGGTCGTTGGACGCACTGTACGGTGGACGCTGGATGCCGGAGCCAACCGCTCTGGAGCCGGGTCCGGAGGAGATTGTCGAGGCCGCCGATCTGGCCAAGCGAGTGCGCCGTGCGGTGGATGATCTGCCGGCCGGCCAGCGGTCCGCGATCCTGCTCTTTTACCTGGCCGGCATGACCTACGCCGAAACAGCCGCCACTCTCGGCATCAAGACAGGCGCCGTGAAGACGCGCCTGCACAAAGCCCGAAGAACATTGCAACACCAGCTCTGGAAGACATGGAAAGAGGAGTACATGGCTACAAAAGCGGACAGCCAACTGGTAGAGATGCGAGTAACAAACGTACGATGGGGCTTCGGGGTCCACCTCATACCCAACCCACCCAAGGATAATCCGAGTCATACGTCGGTGGTTCTCCAAGAGGTGAACGGCCCGCGTACCCTACAAATCTGGATGGGCCGGACCGAGGTCGAAGCCATCGCCGTCATTCTGGAAAATATCCAGCTTCCTCGGCCGATGACTTACCACTTTACCGCTAGTCTGCTCCAGGCAACTGGATGGTGGCTGAAAGAGGTACGGATTAACAGAGTATCCGAGGGCGTATTCTACGCCGTCGCCGTCATCGAGGGCCCAGAGGGAACTGCGGAGATAGATGCCAGACCGAGCGACGCTATCAACCTGTCTTTGATAGCCGGCAGTCCGATCATGGTCGAGCCTAAAGTTATCGAGGCGGCCGCTACTGTGAGTGAGCCGGTTGGGACAGGCGGAGCGGCCGACCTAGCGGCGGAAATCAGGGACAAGCTGCGCAAGAATCGCGTCAGCGCGCAGCCGAAGAGGGCCTTGGGTTGAACGCCGATGGGCGGGTTACTCGAACTCTTAACTCATTAGGACGATCGGAAGTCGCCTGGATGATGGCAGCAGAGATGGAAAGACTGTTGGTGGAGACGCGGGCCATCGCAGTCCGCGAAAGCGAAGACAGGATACGAGTTGCCTGCCGGCACGTCGATTGACGCAGCCAAGTCCCGGCGGACATCAGGAAACCGGCTCAGGCTTGGCAGCCGCGACTCAAGACTGCCACAGAGCAATTGCCGGTGCTATCTGAGGAGTGGTATGCTGGCGTTACCGTTGAGAGAGAACAGATGGCTGAACAAACTGCAACCCCTATAGACTTGGACGCTGTCATAGATATATGCGAGCAAAATGACATCGCGTTCTTAGGCGTATTTGGATCACACGCTCGAGGGGAGGCAACTCCAGAGAGCGATGTGGACTTACTGGTTCGCTTTGCCCGTAGGAAAAGCTTGCTCGCGCTTGTGCGGATTGAACGGCAATTTGCCGAACGCCTCGGTCGGCCAGTCGATCTGGTGACCGAGGCTTCTCTGAGTCCCTACCTCCGGGAGCGCGTTAAAGCGGAAGTCGAATCGCTCTATGAAAGAATCGAATGATGCTCTGTATCTGCAACATATTCGGGATGCCATTGCGCAAACCGAGGATTACTTAGTCGATGTCGATGAGCCGACTTTTCTTGAGAGTAAGCTCCTCCAAGATGGCTTTATCCGACAGCTCTAGATCATCGGTGAAGCGGCAAGACGCCTCTCCCCAGAGTTGCATGCACTCTACGCGGAGGTTGCTTGACAGTCCGGCCAACCGTCGCGAGAGCGCCGGCTACCCGACGCCGGCTGTCACAAAGCCGGCCTTGAAGTCCCGGACCAACGCCTGGGCGCCGGCTTGGACGAGCCTGAAATCGGAGCCCAACGGGTTGAAGTTGAACCCCTGCTTGAAGCGACGAACCGCTTCCTCCGGCCCGCTGCACTGAATGCCGGCTTGCAAACCGTGACGCTTGGCCGCGTCGACGATCTTCTGAACCGCGTCGACCCATCTCGGCTCTTTCAGGTCGTAGCCCGGCGGCAGGCCCAGGCTGATCGCCAAGTCCGTCGGACCGATGTGGAATCCGTCGATGCCCGGCACCTCGGCAATCTCGTCCAGGTTGTTAACGCCCTCTTCCGTCTCGATCATCGCCAGGCAAATGATCTCGTCATTCGCATGCTCGAAGTAGTCTTCGCCAAAATACAAACGTGACCTGGTAGGACCATTACTACGGTAGCCCATCGGCGCGTAACGGCAGGCGCCGGCCGCCTTCACCGCGTCCTCGCGGTTACTTATCATTGGCACCACGACGCCGTAAGCGCCGGAGTCGAGCACGTACTGAATGGGGATCGGATCATTCCACGGCACTCGCACCATCGGCATAACATCGGTGGTGCTTAGCACCTGGAGCGTCGCTACCGCCCGGTCCGGCCCTATGCCCATCCCGTGCTGCATATCGACCACGATCACGTCGAAGCCGGCATGGGCCATAGTCTCGGCGATCAGGCCATCGGCGGTGCTCATCCAGCCAATAGCCGCCGGCTCGCCCTCGCTCCATAGCTCTCGCAGCCTGTTTGGTCGCATCTAATATCCCTCCCGGTTAACGATAGTGCTTTCTTGACAGATCCAATGGGCCTCAGTGTAAGCGTTTGTCCGGCCGGTGGCAAAACGGACGGCAGACGACCAATCTGGCGCACAAAGGCCCTAGGGCCAAGGGATGATCTCGCCGACAGCTCGTCGCACAGCCAGAACTATCTCGTGCATCAGATTCTCTGGTAGAGGGTCACCCAACGGACCGCGAGCTAGAAAGCGTTTGTCCAGGGCCGTTATGTGCTCGCACTTTGCCATCGAATCAGAAAGTTGTCCTCCGATGCCGGCAGGCAAAAACACATGGGTCGGCAACTGCCTCAACGTCGAACTCAACGGAACAACTAGGACATCGCCGGCGAGCCGGTTGCGGACATCAGTAGAAATGATGACAGCAGGTCTCGGAGTATGGGGGTCCATGGGCTGATTTGGCAATGCCACGGTCCAGACCTCCCCACGTCTTGGGTAGGCCCAACCTTGCGTCGCGATCAATCCCAAGCGGTGGCGGCACTCTGAGACGCCAGCCGGCGCCACTGGTCGTCTTCTCGCCGCTCGGCCGGTGACTGATCGTTATAGTACCTTGCTATCAAGGCATCCTGCTCGGCCTGCAACCATGCTGTAATCGCCTTCGCGCACACGGCGCTTCTGCTCAGACCCGGATGATCGCGAACAAAGCTGTCAACCGCGGAGAGTACGTCGGCAGGTACCGTGATGGTTACTTTCGTGCTTGACATCTGCACCTCTGGTATGACATGTGTTGCATACGAATTATACTACGTCTTGCACACCCAGTTGGGACGAGTATTAGACTTGATCACGTAGCGAAACGATACGATTCCCCGTCATTTCGGCCGGCCGAACTTAAGAACCCAGGCTCTACTGACGGCGCAACCACCCGTATCCGGCCATCCAAACGATTGGCTGCTATACTGGCAGCCGGTGGCACGCTGGGTTCTGATCCACCAATCACTTCAGGAGGCTATCGATGCCGAGATACGTTGTTCTAGTCAATTGGACCGAACAGGGCGTCCGCAACGCAAAGCAGATTATCGAGCGGCTGCACGCGTCTGACGAAGCAGTTCAAAGGGTCGGCGGCAAGTTTCTCTCAGTCAACTATACGATGGGCCGTTACGACATGGTCGTCGTTGCCGAAGCGCCGGATGACGAGACGGCCGTGGCATTTCTACTCGAAGTAGCCGGCCGGGGCAACGTCCGCTCCGAAACACTGAAAGCCTTCTCCCCCGACGAGATGCAAGCAATCGTGGACCGGGTTCCCGGCTGATTCCATTCGACTCGGAGCGGGCAGGCGACTCAGCCGGCACGTCATCGATGGCTACCTGATTCCCGCTTCGAACTTCCTTCGCCTCAAGGCCATGTCGTGGAAGTTGAGAGGTGTTTTCCTATTTCCTTAAGGTCGTGCCGGACGCATGAATTAGGTTGGCGTTCGGTGCATAGCGAACATACTGACTAGTTAAGAGTCTTTCTACGACCACGCCGGCCGACCCCACACTCACCACGTTTATAATGTTCATGCATTCCGCCCCATCCTAAACGTGTCGAACCAGAGGACTTGTACGATGGAATGGTGGGTCTGGCTCCTCCTCGGATTACTCTTGTTCATAGCCGAGTACGTCGTTGGCTCGGACTTCTACCTGATGTTCTTCGGCGCATCCTGCACCGTCGTTGCTGCACTCACGGTGCCAGGGTTATCCGGCCCTCTGTGGACACAAGCGTTGTTATTCTGTTTGCTCTCTTTCGCCGGTGTCTTCGTCTTGCGGCGGTTGATTATGACACGCACTACCACGGACTTAGACGGGTTAGTTGGGAAGACGGCAATCGCCCTTGAAGACTTGTCGGAAGATGCCGTTGGCAAAGCTGAAATGCGAGGCACAACCTGGAAGGCCGTCAACATAGGACCCACCGTTGTTAGGAAAGGCCAACGGTGCCAAGTACGCGAGGTCAAGGGTATAACCCTCCTGATTCGAGGAGAATAAGGACCAGTAACCCCGATATAAGCCACACTGAAAGACAATGGAGGAGACATGTTCGAAGACATAATTTTGCCCGCCACGATAATCGTAGTTGCAATCTTTGTAATCATCACCGTGATCAGAACAGCCATAATCGTTCCGCAGCAGATGGCGTACGTGGTCGAACGATTTGGCCGATACCACATTACCTTGGGTGCGGGGATTCATATCCTATTCCCATACCTGGACGCAGTTCGCTACAAGTTCTCGTTGAAGGAGAAAGCGATCGACATTCCGGAGCAACTATGTATCACGCGCGACAACGTACAGGTGCGTGTTGACGGGATCTTGTACATGAAAGTATTCGATGCTGAGCGTGCCGCATATGGGATCGCGAACTTCGAGTTTGCCATTACGCAACTGGCGCAAACTACTCTCCGCAGTGAGTTTGGCAAGATCGAACTGGACCGAACGTTCGAGGAGCGGACTAACCTTAACGTTGCAGTCGTAAGTGAGTTGGACAAGGCGTCCGATCCATGGGGAATCAAAGTGCTGCGGTACGAGATTAAGAACATTTCGCCGCCGAAGGATGTACTAGAGGCTATGGAGAAGCAAATGCGGGCGGAGCGTGAAAAGCGGGCAGTGATACTTAATTCTGAAGGCGACAGAGATGCCCAGATCAACGTTGCAGAAGGTGAAAAGCAACAAGTTATAAAGGCGTCCGAAGCAACGAGACAGCAACAGATAAACGAAGCCGAAGGACAAGCGGCCGCAACTCTCGCTATCGCGAACGCGACCGCAAAGGGCCTGAGGATGGTGGCCGAAGCCACCCAAGCCCAAGGTGGACACGAAGCCCTGCAACTTCGTGTCGCGGAGCAATATATAGCTCAGTTCGGCAACTTGGCGCAAGAGGGGAACACCCTGATAGTGCCGGCCCCCATCAGTGACGTAAGTTCGATGATCGCAACCGCAATGAATGTGATTCGCCATACTCAGGAACACGACGCACCCCCACCAAAGGCGTGAGGCAGAAGCTGACCGTCGGGTGATACGCTAGAAGCTGGGAGAGATGGGGAACGGTCGTAGGGCCCTCCCCGCCTCGGCATCCGTCAGCCGCCGCGTTGTCCAACAACTCGTTGTGTTATCGCGGTAAAGTTGGCCCCCGGCCTAGGTCAATAGCCTATGTCAGTATCGAGGACAGTCCTCCGTCCGCGACTATTGCCGCGCCCGTGACAAATGAGGAAGCGTCGCTGGCCAGGAACAGGGCCACCTGGGCGATCTCCTCCGGCTCCGCGAAACGCGCCATCGGGGTCTTCTCCGCCGACGCCCGGACCGCGGCCGGATCGGCAATCCCTTGGGCCGGCGTATTCACGCCCCCCGGCAATATCGCGTTCACTCGAATGTTTGGCGCGCAATCCGCCGCCAGCGACCGAGTAAGAGAGAGCAGGCCGCCTTTCGCCGCTTGGTAAGCCGTCCATCCCCGCACGCCTCTGATGCCATGGACCGAGGCTGTATTGATGATTGCACCACCACCGTTTTTCAGCATATGCGGAATCGCATACTTGGCGCCGAGAAACGGGCCCTTCAAACACACCGCCAAAGTACGGTCCCACTCCTCTTCGGTCGTCTCGAGGACGGCGCGGGGCACCGTCGAGAACGCATTGTTATGCAGGATATCGAGCCGGCCAAACTCCCGGACGGTGGCCTCGATCGCCGCCTCCACCTGGCTGGCTAGTGATACGTCGGTGTGGACAAACAGGCCACGGCCGCCAATCTGTTCGATCCGCGCCACGGTCTCGCGGCCGCCATCATCTGAGATGTCAGCGACGGTGACCGCCGCTCCCTCCTTGGCGAATAGCAGAGCCGTCGCCCGGCCGATGCCCGAGGCGGCGCCGGTAATCAGCGCAACTCTTCCTGATAGCTTCACCGTTCTTCGTCTTCCTCAATCGGTTAGTTTTTCTATTTCGACAAACGCCCTGTCTACCGAATCATAGCAAGAATGCGGACTAACTATTCAGGACACCCTTTGCAAACTGACAGGCGTTCGAGCGGCGACCCAACATCCGTCCTGCTGTGATGAAGAGTGCTCAGCGCCGGAGCCAAGCCCGAACGCTAGGCATTGTCTCTTTCGTGGATCGGTTTTCAACGAACGGATCCACAATTACCGCCGGCCCTATACTTCGTGGTATAGTCCGGGGAATTCGAACTCAGACACCAGAAAGACGGGAGAATCTGCAATGCTGCGGGCCGGCATAGTGGGCGCGACAGGCATCGTTGGCCAACAATTCATAGTCGCCTTGCGGGACCATCCGTGGTTTGAGATCACTGCCTTGGCCGCTTCGGAGCGCTCCGCCGGCCGGCCCTATGGCGATGCGATCAGAGACGCCAAGACCGGCGCCCGCCGGTGGTACGCCGACCAGGAGCCAAACGAGGAAATACTTTCGCTGCCGGTCGAGCTGCCAAAGGCGTTACTCGGCCGGGTCGACGTCATCTTCTCAGCCGTTGAATCAGACGATGCACTCCAGCTGGAGCCGGAGTTCGCCCGGACTGTGCCGGTAGTCAGCACCGCGTCGGCCTTCCGCATGGAACCCGATGTTCCAATGATCATTCCCGGCGTAAACAACGACCACATTCAGCTTATCGACCACCAGAGGAAAAACCGAGGCTGGGACGGATTCATCGTACCCCAGCCGAACTGCACCACGATCGGTCTGGCAACTACACTAAAACCGCTGTACGAGCAATTCGGGCTACAACTCGTCATAATGACATCTATGCAGGCCCTGTCCGGCGCCGGACGCAGCCCCGGAGTCAGTGGCATGGACGCTCTGGACAACGTCATACCCTTCATCCCAAACGAGGAAGAGAAGGTACAGCGCGAGACGCAAAAGATCCTGGGAAGCATCCAAGCCAATGGAATCGAGCCGGCACATTTCCCGGTCAGCTGTACGTGCACGCGGGTAAACGTGATGGACGGTCACACCGAGGCGGTATTCGCATCCACAGACCAACCCGCCAGCCTCGAGTCCGCGCGCAGCGCTCTCGCCGGGTACGACGGCGGCCTCAAATCAGCCAACCTCCCGTCGGCTCCGGCTCACTCCATACTCGTTCGGAACGAGCCGGATCGGCCGCAACCCCGCTTGGATCGCAACGCCGACGATGGCATGGCCACAGTCGTAGGGAGATTGCGTCAGGACCCAGCCCTGAACAACGGGATCAAATACGTGCTCGTTTCGCACAATACCAAGATGGGCGCCGCCAAGGGCGCCGTCCTACTCGCCGAGCTACTTGCCCACCACGGCAGGATTGGCTGACCTTTGGCAGAATATCACCCGAATCCACGCCGAGCACGCTAGTTGAACGACACACCAGTCCGCGTTGGCATCGTGGTAGGTCAATTTCATCGCGAAATCGCCAGCGGTATGTTGCAAGCCGCCAAAGATCAGATCCACGAATCCGGCGCTATCCTAGCCGACACCGCATGGGTCCCGGGCTCATACGAAGCGCCTCTAGTAGCCAAACATCTCCTCAAGCAAGATTTCATAGACGTAGTCGTCGTACTGGGGTTCATCCATAAAGGGGAGACCCTGCACGGCGATGTAATGGGCCGCGTCGTTCACCAGAGTTTGATGGACCTCTCCTTAAAGTACGACAAGCCAATCGGTCTCGGCATTATCGGGCCTGGCGCCACCCCAGAACAGGCACAGCTCCGTCATTCCACGTACGCCCGCGACGCAGTCCGTGCTGCCTTGTCTCAGCATAGGACACTCCATCAAAGGCCCGCCGACCACTAATAGTCTTCCTGCAACTGATAACTCTCTCCGATCGCCGAAATTAACCCGCCATGCTATTGACTCTCTTGGTCTTAGTATTTACAGTTAGCAATAGATGATTCAATCGAACAAAACAAAACTCTAACAGGGTATAGTGAGCATGCCATGGCAATATTAGTAGCCGATGTAGCTCGGCAATTGCGTACTACGCCCACGACGGTCCGGCGATGGTCCTCCGAGTTTGCCGAAGCACTTCACGCCCCAGCCAGGGGCGGACATAACGCAGTCCGGCGGTTCGACGGCCACGATATGCAGGTGTTGGACCGGGCGGCCGAACTGCTGGGTCAAACAGGTGCAACCTACGCCCAAGTAAAGACTACGCTTCTCGAAGAGTTCGTCGGCCCAAGTCCACTTCCACAACCACCGGATGAGCCCGAGCCTGAGCGTGTCGACACCACAAAGGCATTGCCCCGCGCGCCGGAGCCGGTCAAGCCGGCACCGGTGCGAAGCATTGCGCCGGATCTGCCCACGCAGACCGAAAATACGCCATCCTTGGAAGAACTTGTCGCGGCAGCAGTCACCGCCGCCACTCGTGGACAGTCAATCCACATCGCCGGATTGAACGATACCGTCGAGGCATTAACTCGTGAAGCGCGCGAGCTCAAGACCAGGGTCATCGCTCTCGAAGATTTGGCGCTCAGTAAACGCGGCCGCTGGCCGTTTTGAGGCTAGGACGGTCTCCGTCGGGCTACCGCTCTGAGGGTTTGCGGGCTCGGTACGCAGCGGGTGCGCACATTCACGCAGGCCGGCTTGCCGGAACTTATGGCGCGCTCGAGCGCCGGCTTCAGCTCCTCAGGCCGTTCCACGTACTCGCCATGTCCACCTATTGCCTCGACGATACGATCGTACCTGGTCGGCAATAAATCGCTGGCCGGTGTCCGGTCCTCACCGTAGATGCCTATTTGCAGCTGCTTCTCTGTTCCCCACCCGGCATCGTTAGCAACCACCAGCAGAAACGGTATGTTGTGTCTCACGGCGGTGTCGAACTCCATCAGATGGAAACCTGCCCCGCCGTCGCCGGCCAAGGCGATGGCCTGATACTGAGGTCGGGCAAGTCGGGCTGCGATAGCGTATGGAATCGAGCACCCCAGAGTCGCCATCGGACCCAGCCTGAGCCAGGCGCCCGGACGCCTAGCCGGCAGCAACGTCCGCGACCACTGGACAAAGTCGCCGGCGTCGAACGTCAACACCGTATCCCTTGGCATCACCTCGCAGACCGCTCCGGCCAGCCGCAACGGATGGATCGGCGTGTCGTTCGACCCCAGACCATCAGCGAGGTCCTGGGCGTGCCCACGTTGAGTCGCCTCTAGCTCCGCCAGCCAGCCCGAGTCCGCCGAGGTAGGCGCCGCCGGCCGCTTCAGTAGCTGCTCTACTACAGCCGCCGGATGGCCGGCTATCGCCACGGCAGGCTGTCGGTTGCCGCCAATACTGGCCGGATCGGCGTCTACCTGAATCAGCTTTGCGTCGTCGGCAAACATCTGGCCGTACCGCACCCGGAAGTCGAGTTTCTTACCGACGATCAGGACGACGTCGGCCTCGGCGAGCTTGTCGGCAACTGGATTCAGCAGAGGATCCGCGTAGCCGAAGCAGCACGGGTGATCATCCGATACCAACCCGCGCGCGCTCTCTATCGTGAACAGTGGAAGCCGCATTTTTTCGATCAACTGCCGGACAGCCGGCCCGGCGCGGTACCAGAATGCGCCGCTTCCAGCGATTACAGCCGGCCGCCGGGCGGACACGAGCAGGGTCTCGGCGTCCCGGACGAGACTACGATCGAACGAGTGGCGTGCGGCCTCACGCCACTCTGACCGAGCCGGAAAGTGGACCTCGTCCTCATCTACCGACGACTCCATCAGGTCGCTTGGCAAACTCAGATGGACCGGCCCAGGTCGGCCGGTAGTAGCGACTCGGTAAGCCTCCTCGACCATCGCCGGCACCTTGCGAATATCGCTGACCTCGGCCGCCCACTTGGTGACCGGCCGGGCCAACCGCACCTGCGCCAGCTCCTGCATAGCTCCCATACCGCGCAAGGACGCCTCGCTCGCACCGCTGAGCCAGATGATCGGGCTGTCGGCCGCTTGGGCAGTCGCAATGCCGGTGATCGCGTTCGTATGGCCCGGGCCTCCAGCGACCAGACAGACGCCCGGTTGGCCGGTAACTCTGGCCCAAGCATCCGCCATGCTGGCGGCGGCACCCTCGTGCCGGACATCTATGAGCCGGAGCGAGGTGCCGATGGTGGCGTCGTAGATCGGCAATATCTGGTTGCCGGACAGGGTGAACATATGGCTCGCACCCTGTTCGAGCAGCGAACGAACGAGTATAGCGCCGCCGGTGATCTTAGCCATGCTGGTGATTGTCCTTGGTCAGATGGTGCCGGCAGTATAGCCGGTCGCTCATTTTAGTTACAATCGCCATGAGGAATCGGTGGTAGGAGCCGTATCTTCTTTCAGGGTAGCAGATTAGAGGGCGAGGTAGGTCAGGACGTGCAGACCATTTCTTCAGCGCCGGAAACCAGTGGGTTTGAAGGAATCTACGAGATTAGGGATGCCGCCTTATATATCAAGGCGACCATGAGTATGCCAAGTCCCTACACCATCACAAATCGGCGACTAATTCGCTGGATAAGGCACGGGCTGACACTGCCCGCGCTGTCAAATGTGCATGGCACTAAGCTGATCGTATCCTTCGAGGATCTCATCTCTTTGCGAGTCATCGCCCTGCTGAGGGCTAGCGGGATCAGTTTTCCAAAAATATACGAGGCCGAGCGATGGCTAAGGAAAGAGACAGGCGCGCGACGGCCGTTCGCCACCGAAGTAATTTGGACCAATTCCAGTGAAATATTTCAACTAACAGGGGCGGAGCTAATTGCTGCAAGCTTGGGCGGCCAATATGCGATGAAAGAGCTGTTCGAAAGCCACCTGTGGCCAGTTGCTGGCTTGGAATTCGACGACCGAAAGATCGCAGTAGCCTGGAAACCGTCGTTGGATATCGCCTTAAGACCCACAATTCAGTTCGGAGAGCCATGCATCATTGGCACAAGAATCCCCACAAGTGCTGTCTGGGCCATGGTAAAAGGCGGGGACAGCATAGGGTTCTTGTCCGAATCTTATCGTGTAGACCAGACAAAGCTATTACACGCGATTGAATGGGAGGAAAGGCTAGAAAAAGCTGGTGCAGCAGCCTAATATCCCGCTGTTCCTTCTCGATAATATGTTCAACCCCGCAGTTGCGGAGGCTTTGCGACTTGTCGGATACAACGTTTGCAGTGTCGGAGAAGTTTTTGGCGATCGACCAGGCGGTGTGAAAGATCCTGAAATCATTAAATGGTGTGCCGATAACAGCGCTGTCTGGCTCACTGCTGATATTGCCGCCAAGAGAAGACACGGGCAACAAACGAAGCTGCGCGGGATTTCCGTAGTTTGGTATCACCGGCCCAAGCAGGGTTGGAGCACAATGCAGCAGCACTGGGTTATCACGAAATTTCTTCGAAGAATTGCAACCGAGCTAGCTTCCGGCGATGTGACTCACTTTCGAGTTGGATCTGGAGAAAAATCCAGGCTGAAACCAGAGTGGCGACAGGCGCCGGCTCGCCTCCTGTGACCATCGGGGCATGTGCCCCGGACTACCGCGCTATCTCCGGCCGATAGCTCAGGACCTCCCTCCGGCGCTCCGGCGGAAACTTCTCCGAGGCGTAGCGCAGCACCAACCGGCTGGTACTCGCCTTCCAACTCTCGAGCTAGCCCGCGACCTCGTCACAGATGGTGTCCGAATCTCGGATGGCTTGACCCAGCCCTTTATGTGTCCGCGTTAAGGTCTTCCAGCGTGCTGATTAGCTCCTTGGCGTCCTCAATGCCCTCCCGCACCGAATCCTCGTCCAAGAACGCCTGATAAAAGTTGGCGTGAAGCGCCTCGACTGATCGGAGCAACCTTCGCCTGTGGCCAGCATGGACAGGGTCCCTGCTGATCAGCTCGTTGGCGTTTTCGATTAGTCGCCTGTGAGAGCCCAACGGCCAACTCCGCTGGCGGGCAACGGCGTTCACACAGTGGGAAACCGCGCCCCAAGCTTTTTCCGATGCTTGGAGCAAATCGCCTTTGCGGAATTCGTCCTCGGGGTGATCCAGGAACTGGGCGCTGAACTCTCTATGGTGCTCCGCCGTGACCAACCTCATTCCCCTCCGTAAGGCGTGGGATCCGTGTACTCGATAAGCGAGAACTGGCCCTCTACCACCAGAAACCGGATAGTGGTCTCGACGCCGTAAACGTCGATCAGGTGAAGGGCTTCCCCAATCTCGAAATGAGCCGCAGGCTCTGCAAGTTGCCCGTTGATGGCGATATTTTCACCGTAAACGTATCCATCTTGATGCGGATCAAGCCGCCCCGCAATACCTGGGATATATCCCGTGCTCCGGGTGAAAAGAACTGCCTTCCGCTCTTTCGTGGACGGAATCAACTTCAAGGGGATGGTTTCTGATTTTCCCGGTACGACGCCGTCGTGAAAAGGTAGGTGACCCTCCGCAGCTACGAGGACCTTCATGTTTTGATCGGTGCGGTATAGATCCAGCCGGCATTCACCGTGGACGTCGGTCTGGCCCGTAAGGTATCTCCCGTCAGGATAGGCCGCCAGCACGGCGGCACCGCGTACGCCCACCCCCTGCGATGACTTGATCTGGAACACCACGTCTGCCATACCTTCTCCCTTCGCGTGGCCCGGGTCATGCCTAGATGTTCGCCAAGCAACACATTATCGCAAACTTAAGCACGGCGCTTCCGCGAAAGTGTGCGCCCTGGAACGCCGCGTCGACTGGTGCTCTTACTTCAGCTTGCGGCTCCGCTTTCGGCGCTCCGGCGGAAGCTTCTCCGAGGCGTAGCGCAGCACCAGCCGGCTGGTACTCGCCGTCCAGCTCTTGAGGTAATCCACGACCTCGTCCGGATAGTGAGCGCTCTGCTCCTTCAAGAGCCAGCCGACGCCCTTTTGCACCATATCTTCCCTATCGGCCATTAGCCTATCGGCCACCCGGAAGCTCTCGCCCAGGTACATTCCTCGCCTGGCCGACACCACCAGCGACACCGCCGCCGCTCGCCGGCACCAGAGATTGCCATCGCCGGCCCAGGACAGCAGATCATCCATCGGCGGGCCGTTCCTGAGGATGATCTTGCCGATCGTCGTGCAGCAGATGCCATCGATCGTCGCCCAGTTATCAGCGTAATCTATCCAGCGGTCGAACACGGCGAAGTGTGCAGGCTGCAGCCGGCCGGCGAATCGTTCGGCCAGGAGGACAGCCATTGTCTTTTCCTCCAGCAGCTCGCACCGGATCAGCCTATCGCCGATCGCCAACGTTCCGTCCAAGCCAAGACTCTTGCGGTGAGCCTTCGCGTACTCCTGGGATAGCTTCCTCAGTGCCGGCGTACCAATCCCTAGCGACTTGACCCTGTCCTTGAAGAAGCGCTGGACTCCGGGCTCTCTCGCCGGGTCGGCCATCGTCCGCAGCGTCTCGCGTATCTCAATCGCTTGCACCTCGACCAGTTTCATGTCCACGTGGAATCACCTCGATCGCACGATTTTAGCCGAACGCCGGTACAACCCAGCGCATCGTTGACGTTAGAATGAGGCCATCATCCACCAGATTGGAGCGAGCGATGAGCATACGGATCGCCTGTCACGGCATCACCTGGGGACGCTACGGATTCGCCACCGCGATTCAAGAGATCAGCGCGCTCGGATTCACCGGCTTCGAAGCGTTCGCCTTCGTGGTGGACGACTTCGGTTTCGAGCGGTTGGACGCGTTCAAACAGGCGCTTTACGAGCGCCAACTGAAGCTCGTTGCTCTGTACGGCGGCGGCGATTTGCACATAGCGGATCGCTTCGACGAGATGGTCGCATTCAATGTACATATCGCCCGCTTCCTCGAGGCCAACGGTGCCGACCGGCTGGTGCTGGGCCCGGGCCGGCGGCCGGCCGGCGGTCCCAGCCGCGACGACCTGCTGAACTTCGCCGACTGCGCCAACGAGATCGGCCGGCGGATCGCCGAGTACGGCGTACTGGCCTGCGCCCACCCTCACGTCAACACGGTCATCGAGCGCAAGGAGGAGATCGACCTTTTGATGGAGCGCACCGATCCGCGCTACGTCGCGATGGCGGCCGACACCGCCCACTTCCGCAAGGGCAATCCCGACTGGCCGACGGCCGAGGTCGACCTGTTCCGCACCTACGCGGAACGCATCCGCTACGTGCACTTGAAGGACTGGGACCCGTCCATCCCGCCAGAGCTGGAGGGCGAAGGGGGTACCGCGGTATTGCGCGACTTCGTCGAGCTGGGCGAAGGCGTCGTCGACCTGGCCGGCTGCGTCGAGGCGTTGAGAGACAGCGGCTACGCCGGCTGGGTGACTATCGAGCTCGACTACACCCGCCGGACACCTATGGAGAGCGTCGCGATGAGCCAGCGTTATCTCGTGGAGCAGCTGGGCTTAAGCGTTTAGCCCTTTATGCCGGCTCAAACAGGGTTTGAGACGGGCTGTAAGCTAACTGTACCTAACTGGTTTCCACGGCGACAAGCTCAAGCGCCTCCAAGTAGCCAACAACCTGCCGTATTTGCTTTTCAGAAATCTTCCAGCCCAGGCGTTTGGCTAAGTCCATAATCTCTTGCCTTGTCGCCCTTCCCTGTCCTGAAACTATGAAATGGACCTTGGCTGCAACGGAAAGAAGAGTGACGTCATCGGTTATCTGATCAGAGTTAATCATCTTGACATTCTTAACGTAGGGCTCAACCTGTACCCGTCTATCGTCTATAAGCGCGTCAGTATCTTCGGTAGAGGAACAACTATACCGCTTCACTTCCCCGAAGCCGCCTATTGATTCAGGAAAAGTCTCGACCTCTTCCTTAAGGAATCCCGCCTGGCACAGTGCTCCGACGTTATCCGAAACATACTGACTATTCTGATCATCACCCTACCCCTTGGTCTTTACATAATCAACCGATTGCCGCAGATTACTACCCTCCGCCCGTCTAGCCAGACAGTACAAGCCCGGATTGATGAGGAAGGTAATACCGTTGTCGACACAATAGACATCCCACAAAGACCGTTCATTTGGCGAATGATCTATTTATGGCAGCCTATAAGCAGTACGATGCTAACCGGCTTCACTTCGGTCGCGGGCCTACACCTGTCCCTGAACCCATTGACGATACCGAGTTGACTACCATGATACTCCTAGAGATGGTTTGGGGAAATGGCTGTGAAACCGGCCGCCGGGATGCGGCAGGGTCGGAGCAAGCATCACTCATGGCCTTGCGTGATCAATTGGGCTTGCTTCAAGACCGCTTTGAAGCCTTCGAGGAGTTGCGTAGCGAGACCCCAACGCCAACGCCAACGCCAACGCCAACGCCAGATTCAAACTGAGACACTACATAACCTTGTTGACTAGGCCATCTGTCCGGCGTAAACTCATGAAATGGCGGACAAGTCTCTCAGAGTAATCGCAGGAGCGCCGGATCAGCCGTTGATTATCAACGGCATTGCAGTCGATTGCTACGTGCTCGAAGGCGGGAAACGAGTCCTGACACAGGCCAGTTTTCTGACCGCCTTGGGTCGTTCGCCAAGACCCCCTGCGCAATCAGATTCCCAATTCGACAAACTGCCCACTTTTTTACAGTCGAGGCGTCTCCAGCCCTTTATTCCTAGGGAATTTCCCAATTCGACAACTCCTGTCAAATTCAGCATTCCAAGAGGTGGGGCGCAGGCAATTGGCTATGACGCAAGATTACTACCTATGGTCTGTGAAACTTACCTTCGCGCCAGGGAAGCCGGAGCTCTATTACCATCGCAGGAACACATAGCCGCACGTGCCGAAATCCTGATCCGAGGGCTGGCCGAAGTCGGCATCATTGGGCTCATCGACGAGGCCACCGGATATCAGGAACGTCGGAGCAGTCGCGCCCTCGCAAAAATCCTGGAGCAGTTCATCGCTAAGGAGTTTCGGGAGTGGGTTCGCACATTTCCGGCGGAGTTCTACGATCAGATTTACCGGCTGCACGGATGGGATGGCCCTGAAGGATCAAACCGTCCTGCGGTCATCGGGCACATCACGAATAACACAGTGTACGCGAGACTGGCCCCAGGCGTATTGGAAGAATTGAAGAATCGCAATCCTACTGTTAATGGTGACTACCGGCGTGACAAGCATCATCAATGGCTCACGCCTGACGTTGGGCATCCGAAACTCCTGCAACACTTGGCAGCGGTGATCGCCTTGATGCGTAGTTCGAGCACTTGGGAACAATTCATGAGTCGCTTGGATATAGCGCACCCGCCTTTCCATGAAGGATATCAGCAGGACTATCTCTTGGTGGCTGACGAAGCCGAGCCACCGCCGGTCTAGGTGATTGTATCTCCTAAGTGCAGCTATACTGATAGGGCCTGCTGGTGTGGCGGAACTGGAATACGCGGTAGTTTGTCAAGCTGCTGGCTTTAAGCATTGCGGGTTCGAATCCCGTCGCCAGTAGGCCCGCCTAGTATCTCCTTCTGCGAAGTCAAGTATATAATTCCCCTTCTTTTTCACCTTCCATGAGGGCAGCACGAGCGTTCTCCAGGTCCATTTTGTCCTCCAACGCTTCCAAGAGTTCCACATCTTCAAGCGAAACTATCGCAGCCACCGCCTTGCCGCGACGTGCCAGGATAACGCGCTCCTTGCCAAAGGCAGCGCGGTCGATGACCTCGGCAAGCCGCTTTCTGACCTGCACAGCAGAAACCAAACCGTCCACTTAACAACTCCAAGCTAATTCGCGCAAGACAAGTACATTTTAAGCTATCGCCGGCGATAAACTCCGAACGATGCGGCCAGACGCCTGCTCAAACCGGCTCCACGAACTCCTCGACGAAATAGCGCGGATTCAGCTTCTCGCCGGTGGCGTACTCCAAGGCGCTATCCCACTCACGTACCGCGCCCGGCCGGAAGACTCGTTCGATCAGGAACCGGCCGGCTCGCGGATTGTCCACCAGTCCGCCGAAGTTAGCTAGCAGATTCCGCTTCAACTGCGAGGCGCTCAACTCGCCCAGAATGTAGTTCTGGTAATAGACCGGATGGAGGGCCAGGTGGATCTTCGCGGCCCAGTCCGGCTCGTCCCGGCCCTCCGGCCTATGTAGAAGCTGGTATTTCTCGACCATGTCCCACCAGAGAGTGTTCAAGTCCTGTTTTGGATCCAGGTATAGCTGCCGCTCGAAGTGGCACATAACCAGCATCCAGCGGACGAATATCAACATGCCCAGGCGCCCCTGGTCCCGCAGCTCCGGCGCCAGCCGGCCGACTGTCGCCGGCTCGACTCCCGCCACGTTCGTCAGCCACTCCTCATCCAGAGCTAGCCGGCCCATCAGCATCGCGATCGCTTCGGTCGAGAGAGTGTGAGCCGGTTGGCGCAACAGATAAGGAAGGTCAGGATCGTTATATTTGTCAAAAACACCGTGGCCGAACTCATGGAGGATCGTTTCCGCCCAGCGTACGTTCGACTCCAGATTACACAGCACCCGCACGTCACCCTTGCGGTCGACGTCCATGCAGAATGCATGCTGGTTCTTCTTCTCGCGGGCGTACATATCGCTGCGCTCCAATATGTCGCGGATGTCCAATCCAAGCCCATCATAGGTGCGGACCGCAAGGTCCTCCACGTCTCTTCCCGCGAACAGCTCGTCAATCGCCGGATTCGCCGATTGCGGGGGACGCTGGAAGAACGGATCGCCGTAGTGCCAGGACCGAAGGTCCTCGACCGCGACGCCAAATCGAGCAGCCAGTCTCCTATCCAAACCGGCCTTGGCTTCACGGAACGGCTCAACCGTCAACCCGTCCAGGTCGTCTAGAATCGCGAACAGTCGATCCTCGTTGATTTCGTTCAGCTCCAGATTCAACTTGTAGTGGTCGCGGGAACCCATCCGGCGAGCCGCGTCATTGCGCAGCTCGATAGTCTCCAACACAGTGGCCGCCACTTGCCGGCCGATCTGCTTGCCGGCCTGCCAAGCCTCTTTCACCGCGGAAGGATCAGTCTCGCCATTCATGATCTGCACTAAGTCGTTGTCGGATAGGGGCCGGCTCCGATAGACGCCACGGTAGTTGCTAAAACGGCTGCGGATCATCTGCTCGCGTTGAGTAATGGCGTCAATCGTCGAGTCGTCCTGTTGTCCGCGGGCAAAGGACAAGTACGTCACATAGACTTGTCGAGCCAACAGTGGATCCCCCGGCGGTGACTTCACCCACTCGCCCAGCCGGCGATGGGCTTCCTTATCCGCGTGGATCCGCATCAATCGAGCCTCAAGCTCGGTCGCTTGTTTTTCAGCCTCGTCGCTCCCAGTCGTCGCCGCAACCCAGTAGGCCAACGCCGCTTCCCGCCCGATTGGCTCAATCTGGTCCACGTATTGTTCAAGAAACTTACTTATATGATTAATGTTGCACACCGTATAATTAGACCGCCCTTCTGAATACAAAAGATAGTTTCAAGAACTACCCTAACCGTACGCAAATATAATGATTTGAGATTAGCAGACTCTAGCCTTCGCCGGAATAATGACCTATCACCGCGTCAACCACGTCCGAACTTCGACTATGTGCTCCAAGAAGGTCAGAATACCAGAACTCTTCAGAGCTAGGGACAATGCGGCAATGTTCCCCCAAAACACCGGTGCCCCGACCCGGTACAGGGTCCGGCCGCCGGCGGGAAATTTCACCCATCACAGGAGGGCAATCCCATATCGATCCGCACTTGCAGGTCCATCGCAGCTTAGCTCGGCCAATCCTGATAATCACGAACCTGCACACCACGGGCGACCGGCTCAATGCAGCCGATATCAACTGGATGGGTCTTTTCGATCGCCAATCGCAGGGAATTCAGGATGTTAAATCGCCGACAAAACCCGCAACTAGTTAATTACAGTTTGGAATAAGTTCTGTTTATAGGGAGGTTTTGTCCGTAAAAGGATGGCGCATCGTCAATTGGATCGGAACAGCGCCGGCAACTTGGGGATATTCGCTTGAAGGACAAAGGCGCTCAGGTTAACGTGCGCATCGGTTGAACGCACCATCTGTCGTTCGTCAACGGCAAGAGAGACACTCTCTACCAAAGCGCAATCTCCGCTCCCGCGACGCAACCATCCGCCAACGGTTCCCCCTGGCCCGTAGAGACAAACTCGTCCCCCGATCGACAATATCGACCTCCATATAAGTCCTCTCGGACATACTATTCAGTCCAGCTCTCATACTCTCAATATTGAGCCGATTGGAGGCTCGAGTACGTTGTAGTTGAGATCACAGGGCGCCGAGACGTTTGTGGCCGGTGGCTAAGCGCTGGCGCAGCGACCGCCGGCAGGCTGGACCGAGACTCGTCACACGTACAACAACTTTTCAATGAACCGCGCTTCCCCACCTGTGACAGGAATTACCGCTGATTTCGCTGCCGAGCACTCTATGGAACCGAGACTCCAACTTCCCGCCCTGGCTCTCGCCTTCTGCATTGAAGAAACCGCGATTGAATTGTCAATATGTAGTTGCGATACCTGGGGCTTCAGCATCAACCGTGACTCTGTTATGGAGTTTTGCGAGGAATGAGCGTGGCGCCAATCCCAGTCGGTAGAGCCATCAGGCCGGCCCCTACGCCATTAGTTATGGGTGTTGGCTGGAAACGCCGCCGCGGCCCGGTTAGGGGTAGGTTTAGCTCCAGCGCATAAAGAGGACGGGCTGGTATACCCATCCGGCATTCAACACCGCGTCGACAATCTCGCGTTTGATCGCAGCCACGTCGTATCCCCGACCGGCCGTCAAGATCGGATCCATCTTAGGATTGGGATTGGGATTGGGGCTGCCGCCGTTCTTGGATGGCACGTGCAAGTCGGACAGGTCTAGTCCTACAGTCGGCCGGCGCCGGATAGAGACGTCGGCATTAGGCCGCCATTTATTCTTGGCGATGACTCTGACTTTGTATCTATCTTCCACCGCCTTAACCACCGCGCGAAGCCGGTCCAGCCGTAATCGCACCGCCTTTGTGCGCACCAGTCCCCACCGGCCAAATAACCCCTGCCAAGTGCGATCATCTAGATTCCACTCCGCCACAAACTCGTCCCCTCCCAACCGTCTGATTTTCCAACGGCGACCGGGACCGTTTAGTGACAACAGACGATCCTCTAGCGCGCGGGCAGGCAACGGTTGACGCCCGCCCTGCGGTCGTAGCGCAACAACCCGCGATGCCACTACCGGCCAGCTTAGCAGGCCGGCAAGCAGTCCAATAGCCGGGAGAATCAGCCGAGTGTCGAGTCTTTCCCCATCCAGACTTAACGGAACGAGGTTACCGCTTCTCTGCTGCAAATAAGGAAAGTCTTCCGCGACGCTAACTATGCCCGCAGTGTCTCTGGCAAATACTGAGATCAACCACACCGAGTCAACCCAGGTGAAGATCTCGAGTTGGCCGGTTTTCAAATGCATGTAACCTTGGACAGGATTGATCCGCGCACCCGTGTCTGTATAAAACTGGATCAAATTAATCATTGCCACTCGCGAGGCGATAGGGTCGGGATACTTTCTGATCGTTACTGCGGAGAAAACGATGTCACCGCTGTAAGAGGTGCTGCGGAAAAGTGCGCGTCGTCGCGCCATCTCCGCTTTTGAAGGCCCCTTCACGTATTCGCGACGATACCCGTTGACCATCTCGCCATAGAACCCCGCTCGCAATGGGAAGGAACGCAAGATTGCCCGGCCTTCGTCCAGTGGTTCCAGCACGTCCTCGGAGGTCAAATTAGGATCAATTGGGGCAACTTTGTGGAAGGGTGGGGCTTCGAGAAAGTAAAAGAGAATCAAGCCGAACACGGGTAAATAGACAAACAGCAAAGATAGGGTTGCTAGGCGCAAGAATCTCGTCATCATCTATCTCGAAGATACTTCAATGTGCTATCCCCATTATCGTGAAATAGCGGGCGTTTGACTACAGGCTGTTCAACCTCGTTCGCTCATTCGCAAAGGCTCCACAACCTCATAGTCGTTAGAATCATCGATTATCCGCACGAATTCTTCGATCCGAGCTGCCTTCTTTAACATTGCCGAAGCTGGGCAATACCTCGTCGCAGATTTCTCCACCGCTCGATGAACCTTGTCGGGATCGAGGTCTTCGCCAACAACTATATGCTCGACTCTGATGTTGGTATAGACCTTCGGATGCTGGTCGGCCCGGTCGCCTTCCACGCGCACCTGGTAGCCCGTCACGCCCACGCGCATCGTCCTCAGGAGGCCGATAACGTCCATTCCGGTACAGCCGCCAAGGGCCATCAACATTAGCTCCATGGGCGTCGGGCCGGCGTTCGCGCCGCCGAAGTCCGGAGGGGCATCCAGAGTGATCTCGCTGCCGGCCGGGCTGATGCCGCTGAACCTCATACCCTCGCCCAGATCTAGAATCACTGAAGCGCTGTTTGCCATAGCTGAATCTCCTTACGCCGATTCGGCACTACGTTGGATGTGTACATTTACTCCAGAGAAGGTCGTCGCAGGTGCCAGTCGGTCAACTGCTGGTAGGCATAGGCGAGCCGGAGAATCTGCGGCTCATCGTGGGGCCGGCCGGCTATCTGAACCGCCAGCGGCAGTCCGTTCGCTCCGAAACCACAGGGTATTGAAATAACCGGCCAGCCTACAAGGCTGAAAATCCGATGGAGGTTGAAGAAACCATTGCCGACCGAATAAGGTCGGTCTCCCAGTGCCTCGGCACCTCCGGCGATCGGGGTAGCGGTTGCCGGTATGGTTGGAGCAATGACCAAGCCCACTCCCTTCGACCTCATCTCGGCGAGCATCTCATCGGCAATCAGCCGGCGGAACCGCTGGGCATCGGCGTATTCCTGCGCAGTTATAGCCAGCCCCACCCACAGCCTTGTCAAGACGTCCGTACCATAATCGGACGGCCTACCGCGTACCCAGTCGGCGTGATATGAGGCCGCTTCACTCAACATAATTGTGGAGGATACGCTCGCGGCATAGACACCGCTCGGGAGCGCAAGATCGACAACCGATACGCCGGCCCGGCCGAGCGCCGCTAAGACTTCCTCGAAACAGGCATGGGCTTCGGCGGTAAGATCGTTCAGGAACCCCCTGGGTACGCCGGCTTTGATCCCGGAGACTGGTTCGCCCAAACCGGCGGAGTAGTCGGGGACGGATGCATGGACGGTAGCGGGATCACGCCGGTCGGAGCCGGCCAGCGCCTGAAGCACCAAGGCGGCATCTTCGGCCGATCGGGTCAAAGGGCCGGCGTGGTCCAACGACCAGGCGGCTGGGAGCATTCCGTAGCGACTCACTCGACCGTAGGTAGGCTTCAGGCCAGTCACTCCGCAGAAGGCAGCCGGCCGCCGTATCGAGTTGCCGGTCTCGCTTCCCATCCCAAAATGGCCGAGCCCGGCGGCAATCCCCGACGCCGCGCCGCCGCTCGATCCACCAGCTACATAGTCCAGGTTCCACGCGTTAGCAGCGGCGCCGTAGTGCGGGTTGATGCTCGTGGCGCCCATTGCGAACTCGTGCATGTTGGTCTTCCCCAAGAGCACCGCGCCGGCCGACTTCAATCTTCGAGCCACCGCCGAATCGTAGTCCGGGACCCAGTCGGCCATGATCTTCGTTCCCCCGGTGGTGCGGATACCCGCCGTCGCATAGAGGTCCTTCAAAGAGTAGGGCACGCCATGCAGGTGGCCGCGGTAGTTGCCGGCGGCTATCTCTCGTTCGGCTTGGCGAGCTTCCTCTCGCGCTACTTCGGCGGTGACCGTGAGGAACGTGTTCAGCTTCCCATCGATCCGCTCGATCCGACGAAGATGAGCCTCGGTCACCTCAACCGGCGAGACCTTTCCAGCCGATATCAGGCCAGCGAGGTCAGCAATTGTCAGATAGCAGAGGTCGTCCCCGGACATCGCTATCGACCGTCCACTCTATAGATAGTCGCCGGCTCCCACTCCGATGAGAGCCGCTCCCGCGCCTGACGCAGCGAACGGGACAACTCGGCAAGGTCGGGTGCAAGCTCTCGCGCCAGATCCTGAGGCGCACCGGCCGCGGCCAGCCGGCTGAGCGCTTCGCGTTCTCGGTCGTTCACAGACATCACCATGCTCCCAAGCCTATGTTCCTAGTCTGGCTTAATTGTACTGAAAGCAGCCCGGAGCATTAGCGCTCCGTGCCGCCCAGTGCCAACTGGATGCAAACCCTGCCCAAGCCAAACACGGCCTTGACAACGCCGGCCGACGACCGATACGATTGATCCGTCGCTGGCATGTAGGTCAGGAAAGATTCCTGACGCGCCGAACTCGCCATTGGCGAGACGGGGGACATCAACTACCCTGGGGTGAACCCGCCTATGGCGGGAAGGGTACCTTCTTCAACCCGAACCCGACAGCTAACCTCGCAGGCGTCTGAAGGAGCTCGACCGGCTGGTCCGACCGTGCTCTTATTTTTCTTCAATAGCCGACGATAGGGGTTGTACAGGGTGATCACCATTCAGACCATGATCGGGCTGGCGCGCCGGTTGGGATTGCTCGCCGGCGGTAGTGATCCAGCGAACCGGCAATACTCCACCGAGGACGTGCGCCGCTTCCTGGCCGGTGCCGAGGTCGAAGAGCCGGAGCCGTTGCGCCGAGCCGTCGGGTGGCTGCCAGTCGCCCTTCGCTACGATCAATCGCTGGCGAACCGCTATCGGAACTTCCACCACTGCCGCGAGTCGTTGCCAAAGATCATTTCCCTGTACCAAAAGGGCTACCCGCCGGTCCGGATCGCAGACCAGATGGAGTTTCTGGCGACCGAGTACGCGATTAGCGAGACGATCAGGATCACCGCCGAGGTCGTAGCCGACAAGGTCAACCGCCCAGAGGGTTAGCCGCAATCTGAGCCTGGGGCGCGTTCTGTCCCACGTTCGCCCGCTCGAACAGTGGCCATTCAAAGCTCACGCCCAACATAACGCGGAGGCTCGTCCTCCGCCTCATACATACAGGCAGCCCAGGATGCCCACTTCAGGAGTTCAATGATCTTGGCACGAAAATAGTTATCCCCTGCCACCGAATTCGTCATTCTCGCGGAAGCGGGAATCCAGAGGGGAAGGGTGGCACCAACCACACCCAAACACCTCCAACGACCAGGTCTCATTTTCATGCCTTGGTGTGCCGGCACCAGCCGGCACGAGCGATTGGTACGAAAGCATGTCCCGTAACCCGATACGGGATGTGCCTTCCAATCAACCTCGATGCCGGCTCCCCACCGGCGAAACGTGCCAAATTGTAGACCGATGGTCGATGGCGGAATGAGAAAATGTAGCGCGGTCGAAGACTTCGCGAGGCGAGGGGCTTGTCCCCCGCAGGGGTCGGGGTGGGGCGTGGCAGAATCCGCCGTGCCAATTCGCTGTACCACGCCACAATTCCGGCTTTTCACACCTTGGTGCCCCGGCAACAGCCGGCATGGGCGATTGGCACGAAAGCATGTCCCGTACCCCGATACGGGATCGGCGGCACCCGTTAAACCTGCCAGTCTCGTCACTCGGGCGAATGCATGCCCCCCAACTCTGATAGGGGGCCGGAGTCCAAGGGTAGGGACGGGGAAATGTAGCCCGAAGGCTCGTCCTCCGCTTTATAGTTACAGCCAGAACAGCTGATGACTAAAGAGGACAAGATGCCTCGGCAAGAAATCCTGAGGATTAACCGAACCAAAGAGCAAGCCGAAAAGGCCTACGACAAACTCAGCGGAGTCTACGACGTACTGGCCGGCCCCTTCGAAAAGAAGTTCCGAGATCATGCGCTGAAGCTGCTGAATATCGGAGAGGGCGAAGAGGTGTTGGAGGTCGGCTTTGGCACCGGCGATTGCCTGAGGCAGATTGCCGAAATCGTGGGCTCTACCGGCAAAGCATGCGGCATCGACATCTCGTCTGGAATGATGAGAGTGGCCGAGAAACGACTGGCAAGGGCCGGCCTGTCGGAAAGAGTTGAGCTTAGACGCGGGGACGCGACCGAGCTTCCATTCGAAGACAATCGATTCGACGCCTCCTTCATGAGCTTCACCCTTGAGCTATTCGACACTCCACATATCCCTAGGGTGCTGGCCGAGATCAAGAGAGTCCTGAAGCCCGGCGGAAGGCTGGGAGTTGTAAGCATGTCCAAGGAGAATGGAGACTCGCTTCTGCTAACCCTGTACGAAAAGCTCCACAGCGCGTTTCCACAGTACATTGACTGCCGGCCGATTTACCTGGAGCAATCTCTAACGGAAGCCGGGTTTAAGATAACCCACACGGAGCGACAAAGCTTTTTCGGCCTACCGGGAGAGACTGTCGTCGGTGTAAGTTGATCGAGAAGTGGCATCTGTGCAGACCGGCCTGGAGCCGAGACAGTAATACTTAGGACTCCTCGCCGGCGATCAGGCTGGCGAAGTTTCTCAGTATCAGGCCGCCCCAGATTCGGATCCGCGGCAGGAGCAATTGGTCGCCGGCGGAGGATGCGAAGCCATACTCGGTTGTAGTTGCCGAGCGATAGCCGGCCCGCTCGACCGCCTGTCTAACCCCCTGGTTGAACCTCCCCAATGGGTAGCATAAGTCCAGCACTGGCCGCTCCAACAAACTCTCCAACTGAGTCCTGCTTTGGCTCAACTCGCGCTCCAGCCGCTCGGCCGAGAGGGTTGTCAGGCTCAGATGACTCACCGAATGGGACCCGAAACTCATGCCGGCGGCGGCCATTTCGCGGATCTGTTCGACTGTAAGGTAGCCCGGCCTGCCCACGAAATCGGTAACTACGTAGAAAGTGGCCTGGAAGCCGTAGCGCTGGAGAACCGGAAAGGCCGCCGTGTAGGCATCGGCGTAGCCATCGTCGAAAGTCAATAGGACCGGCTTCTCCGGCAGTGGCTGACTCGAGTCGTAGATCTGGTCGAATGAGACCGTTCCGTAGCCGTCTTCCGCCAAGTAACGCATCTGCCGGTCGAACTCCGCCGGTGGGATGCTCAAGCTGAAACCTAGACGGTCGCTCGGATCAGGATTCACCCGGATGTAGTGGTACATCAGGATAGGTACGCGCCACGATGTGCGTACGGGGATCGACGTCGGGCTAGCGGGAGGCGTGAGGGTTGCGCTGGGGGTGTGTGTCGGCGACGGGCGCGCGGTAGGAGTTGGAGTAGCGACGCGCGTCGCGCTGGGCGTTGCGGTCGGAGTAGCGGAGCGAATGGCTGTCGCCATCGCCGTGCCGGTCGCTGTCGCGGTGAGGGTCACGGTCCGCGTCACGGTTGCTGTCGCCGTAGCAGTCCCGGTCTTCGTCGCAGTTGGGGTCAAAGTCCGCGTCATGGTTGCTGTCGCCGTAGCAGTCCTGGTCTTCGTCGCGGTTGGGGTCAAGGTCCGCGTCCGTGTTGCTGTCGCCGTAGCAGTCCCGGTCTTCGTCGTGGTGGGAGTCAAGGTCCGCGTCCGTGTTGCTGTCGCTGTAGCCGTGCCGGTCTTCGTCGCGGTGGATGTGAAGGTGCGCGTCGATGTTGTGGTGGCAGTAGCCGTGCGGGTCCTCGTCGGGAGAACCGTATCGGTGGGTACCGCCGTAGGAGTACCAGTCGGACTTGGAGTCGCCGTGAGAGTGGGAAGCACTAACGTAGTGGGGCTCGGCGTGATGGTCGCCGGCGGATTCGTTGCCGCCGCCGACGCCGCGGTCGGAGAGGCGGTCCTGCCGGCCGGCGGCTGAACGGCGACGCAGCCGAGCAAAACCCCCAGCGCAAGCATTAGGGCTAGCCACACAGCCAGTACAGCCGGTCTTAGCGGCACCTGACGGCGATTGGTACGAAAGCATGTCCCGGACTCCGACCCGGGACGGATTCCGGCACCGGCCGGCGACACCAAACACCATCGCCCGAACAACCACAGCCCAGGGTCGCAAGAGAAATGTAGCGCTGGGGCTGGCCCCCTGCCGGCGGGTAGCGGCGGCCGGCCGGCCACTGTCACTACGGCCCCCACTTCGTCATTCCGGCGAAGGCCGGAATCCAGGGGAGGGATGGGCGGCCGGCGCCATTTTTCATACTTTCGTGTGCCGGCCGCAGCCGGCATGGGTGATTCCTATGGAAACCTGCCTAGGCTCGATTAACGAGCCGTTGATAGCAATTTTCATCTATGATAATATCATTAGCGACAATAAAGTATATATATTTAGAGTCATATTGATATGAATGATAATATCTTCGCGCCTAATTTCAACATTACACTCAAAATAAGCGCTGTTCTCGACGTAATTGACCGGGACAAATGGCTGATCGACAACATGCTCTTGATGCCCAAGTACCAAGTCTGGATCCGGCGCGAAATTAGCGTACAGCGCGCAGCCGGAACTACCCGTATCGAAGGGGCGGATATGGACGAGTCCGAGGTCAGTAAGCTGGCCAGAGATGGTGTCCAAGGCACTCCGACTGGGCATGAGCTAGCTAACATCAACGCCCTCAACGCCTATGAGTTCATAGACTACCTTAGTGATCAGTTGGATGTTCCGATCGACGAGCTTGCTATCCGAGAGCTCGACCGAATCTTCATACGTGGCGCATCTTCCCAGTTGACGCCCGGCGTGTATCGGAAGGGACAGAATCGCGTAGGCAATTTCACTCCGCCCGATCAGGGAGACGTGCCGATCTTAGTGCGTGCCTTCTGCAATTGGCTCCAATCGGATGACGATCTGAATCCAATTTTGAAGGCGGGAATCGCGCATATCCACATGGTAGCAATACACCCATTCTGGGATGGAAATGGCCGGACAGCCCGCGGACTGTCAACACTGATTCTCCAACGGTCTCAATTCAACTTCAGGAAGCTTCTCTCATTAGATTGGGATATGTCCCAAGATCGAGATCGGTATTTCAACGCCATCGAAAGGACCCTGGGCAGCCGATTTTTGCTCGATTATGACGCCACTCCTTGGTTGGAGTACTTCACCTCCACATTGTTGAGCAGTGTCACACGCTTGGTGCATAGGTTGACAGACTGGCATCGCTCGATAACCAAGATCCACGAGGATTTACGGGACACTGACATAAGCGATCGCCAGATTGATGGCCTCATATTCGCATTACATACGGGACAAATCACCCGCGCCGATTACATAGAGATCGCGGGCGTCTCTCCCATCACGGCCACCCGAGACTTGGCCCGACTCGCACGTGGCAAGCTGCTTGTCGCTGAGGGAAAGACCCGTTCTCGGGTTTACAGACTGTCCAAGAGCCTGATTCCAAACAACTCCGAACCGCCCCCAGAATCCTCGGATTGGCGACAGCCAAATCTGATCCCCGAGGACGAATAGCCAGAGGTTGGGGGCCGTATCAACAAATCGAAGATGAGGAATCCGGCCCTAGCCAAAGTCCGGCTTCGGCGCCATCATTACTAGCAGGGTCAGGTCGCCGGCGCCATCGTTGCGGACGCCGTGATCGACGCCCCGCCGGGCCAGCGCTACGTGGCCCGGACCCACTCGGCGCACCTCGCCACCGATCTGTACAGTCGCCTCACCGTCTATCACATAGTAGAACTTGTCGAAGTCCATGTGGCTGTGGACCTTCTGCTGCTGGTCGGGGCGGATGCAATAAAGATCTACCAACGCGTCATCGGTCGAGAACAGACTGATCTTCTGCATTTTCTCGGCAGAGAACTTCGCTTTGTCCGCGGTATCGATCACGTCCATCAATACACTCCTTCACGAAATATGCTTGCCCAATCAGATTCTAGCCCTATGGGATACGGATGGGCATTGGCCGGCTTTCTTCGCCACGACCTAGGCAGATCTCTAACGCGACTTTAACTCACCTAGAGTTGCAATGCCTAACTGAAATCGTACAATAGTTCTAAGAACTAACGTTCACGGAGATAGAAATGGCAACAACGATGATCGAGAGTCAAGAATTATCGAATAGAACCAGCTACCACTCTATTGCGCCTACACTGCACTTGGGCAGACCAATCTTCTACCGGGGCGACGTGGTAGCGATCCTATGCGGGCAGGAGGCCTTCATCGCCGATACGCTCAGTCAATCAGACCTCAGGGTTGTGCGAGCGATGGCCCAAGCCGCACTTGAGGCGCCTCAGATCGATGACGATCAGCTATTGGTCTACGCGGGGTACCTGCTCCTGCAAGACGAGCTTCTAGAGGAGCATCGCAACGCGAGCGATGAGGCAGTCGCGCATCTCACGATACTGCCGCCCGACTTTATTCGTCACCGCCGGCGATTGCCCGCACTGACCGGTCGGTACAGGACTGCTATGCAGATTGTGCCAGAAGGAGCCTAAGGAGCTTCCTCTTCCCCATCGGTGTCGCCAAAAAACTCGTCGCTGTAGGTGCCTACCTCCTGCCCCCGAAACACCGACACCACGAAGTCGTCGCGCTGTACGTTTGCCGACATCACTAGCTCATCGTCGAT
This sequence comes from Chloroflexota bacterium, assembly GCA_965220775.1. Lineage (GTDB taxonomy): Bacteria > Chloroflexota > UBA6077 > FW602-bin22 > JBCLEL01. The sequence continues at coordinate 531,420 of OZ244845.1, read as the reverse complement.
CTGTTCGGTCAGGTCCAGGATGTCGTCCTCAGCTAGCCCCTGATCGACCACCAAAGTACCGCATACTATCGTCGCGGTGTAGTGCAGATCGAGCCGACCTACCTTCTCCTCGCCATCGTAAATCCTAAAGCCATCCGAACTTTGGGTCCGGTACTGGCGTTCAAAGCGAACGTTGTCCACTTGCTATCACCCTATCCTAAGAGAATTCTGGCGCCGTCTTCAGTCTTTGACCTGTTCGAGTATAACCTTAGTGCCGGAGGCCACGTTGCGGAAGATTTTAGGATCGCCGTCAATCTTGCCTACAACGTTTACCGCGCTAGCCGGCCGGATCTCGTCGCCGTGACTGGCCGGGGTGGGCCCAAAGAATATACAAAACGCCGTACCCGGCGGCCAATAAGCGATATCACCCAGCTCCACGACCTCTTTGCCGTTCTCCTCGGACAGCCGGACCGGAATTGAGAAATAGATCTCCTCGCCCCAGGTGTTGCCCCGAGCCTCAATCGGCAGAGCTTCCCAGATCGCGTTCGCCGTGGCGCTGTCGTTCATGCTGGCGAAGGCCGAAACCCCACCGGCGACTATGCTCATCTTGTTGGCCATACGACCTTCCTTCCTATCACTATTGGGGGACGTTGCCTGTCATCGAGAGGCGACCAAACAGCCGGATTCTAGCACGCAATGCAATCTCTGCGCCTTCGAACCCCTTGAGCGAATGCATCCGGCCGGCTCCCCTTCACGATTCCCGTACCAGCCCCAGGCCAAATAGGCCGAACAGTTCTTCACGGCTCATTTCGGTGGACAGGTCGAGCGACACATCGTCGATGAGCTGATCGAACAGGTCTTGTTTTCGCGCCAGAATCTGGTCGATGCGTTCCTCAATGGTTCCGGCACAGGAATACTTGATGACGTTGACTTTGACCAACTGGCCGATGCGGTGGCTTCGGTCTTCAGCCTGGCGTTCCACGGCCGGGTTCCACCAACGGTCGAGGTGGAACACGTAGGACGCCTCTTGCAAATTCAAGCCCAATCCGCCGGCCCGCAGAGATATTATCAATACTTGGTTCTGGGTTTGGGTCTTGAAACGTTCGATGATCTCGGTCCGCTCCTGCGGGGGTATATCGCCAGTGATCGTGAGTGGATTGAAATCCTGCAGATGTGTTGCCGCAGCGGCTACACCGGCCGTGTCGGTGGTGTACTGAGAGAACACCAGCGCCTTGTGCCCCTGGGCACCCAACTGCGTCAACCGATCCTTGATGTCATCCAGTTTGCTGGACTCGCCTGTCTTCGGATCGGCGTTGCAGATCTGCTTCAGGCGAGTTATGAGTTCGAGCACGTGCTGGACACCAACTTCGGCGCCAAGAGACTTTAGGTAGACGACTCCCTCCCGCTCGGCCTTATCGTAGCTGTTGCGCTGCTTGGAGTTTAGGTCTATTGTCACCTTGGTTACCTGCTTCGGCGGAAGGTCGTCCAATACTTCACTCTTTTTGCGCCTGAGCTGCAACTCGCGGTGTCGCGCTAGCAATTCGACGCCCGGCCGATAGCGCTTCGGCACTTCGGAGCCGTCGTAGTCGACGAACTCAAGTATTGAGGCTAACTCTTCTTCATGGTTTTCGATGGGTGTGCCTGTCAGCGCCCACGAACGCGTTCTTTGCACCCCCTTCAGCGCGTCGCTAGTATCGTTGCGGTTCTTGATCCGTTGAGCCTCGTCGGCCACTACCACATCCCACGTTTTCCGACGCACAGCGCTGTGGACGTTGTCGCCGAAGTCTGAGCGCAGAGTATCGTAACTGACTAGGGTCATGTCCGTCTGGGCTTCCCATTGCCACATTCGGTCAGTTGCCGAGCCCCGTATGATGATGGCAGAGAGTTCCGGGGCCCATTTGTTGATTTCACGCCGCCACTGGTCTAACAGACTGGCCGGCGCGGCCACCAAGCACGACTTGATCTCCCGACGCGCCCGGAGAATCCGCAATGCGGCGATGGCTTGGAGAGTCTTGCCTAGACCCATGTCGTCGGCCAGCAGCAGTTGATGGTTGTTCAGCAACGCCCGGACACCATCTTGCTGGAAGGGCATCAGCTCCCCAGGCCATTCCAGTTGGGTAACCTGAGCGTTTTCCCGAGGAGAAGCGAGTATCGCCCACAGCCGCTCGGCCAATGTCAAGCTGGACTGCGGAACTGGATTGGGCTCGCGGACGGGTTCGTGGGTCGCCGAAGATCGGTTGACTGCATATTCTGGGCGCTCAGGCAGTGAAGATAGACTGACCACGGTCACCAGCCCTGGAATGGCGGCCATGGCCTGGACCCGCCCGTCGCCGAACGCTTCAGCCAGGCCCTCAGCGGCCCGCTCGAAAGGCTCGAATGGATCGTTCCGTTCGAGAATCTCGTCAAGAAGCCGACATGCGCCGAATCCTACATGGGGATGTTGCGTGGCCCAAAGTAATTCGAAGTGTTCGTTATACGGGCCGCCGTATTCAAATCCTGCATGAGTCAGCGCCCCGGCTGTTTTGATGCGGCAGAAGGGTATCCGTAACCGTATGTCATCGGTGAACGCACTTGGCGGTACTTCATCGGCCAGTCCGAGTATCAGTATCGGAGATGAAGTGGCGGCCTGAAACAGCGATTTGGCGAGAGACGACAGGGCACCTGGCCTGGCGGTCCCCGTTTGCCCGAGGGACTGGCGCCTGTCTATACGGCTGACGCAGAAATCCAGGGGCTCACCTTGGTCCGACGTCTGAAACAGCGCCGCACGGACGCCTTCGCCGTCTTCCTCGTCGAGGAACCGCAACCAAGCTATCGCGCCGGAGTGGGTACTCTCCGCGCTCAGGTCGTCGAAAGGGACCGGCAATTCAGTATACCCTCATGTAGAAGGAATATCCGACTGCCATCAGGCATCGTCTTTGGATTCCCGTTCCAGATCAACGTTCTCTTCATACGAGTGGTGGAACTCGTCGCCCTCCGTTTCCGGGCGAGAGTCCGGATAGAGTCGCAGCAAGTCCCATTCGTTGATGGAAGCGCGGACTTTGTAGCGCATTCGGTTCTGATATCCGGCGCCGCGAGTCTCCCGCTGCAGCGGCGGAGCATTCCAGCCATAAGCTTTGCTGTAGATTTCTCGCAACTTATCCACCGTCTCCCGAACTTCGATGTCGGTTGGTAGATTCAACGGCGTGCATTCTCGTTCGAGCAGGCGCATGCCGGTTTCGGCGCGGCCCACACGGTCTCCATAGCGAGCCGCCAACTTTGGGGCCACATAGTCGCGATCCTTCTTTTCGCCATCCGGGCTGATGATGGCAGAAGCGAAGTCCTCGGTGACAGTGCCGACGACCACCAGCCCGGGATACGATTCGCCGGAGGCATGTCCGAGCCAGCGGGCCAACTCGGCGTAAGACCTGCCCCGCTGCAGGAGAGAATACGAACCCACCAATTCTATCTCGTCCAGCAACACTACCCAGCCCTTGTAGCCTGCGGCTTTGATCAGCTCTATGACGAAACGCAGCCGTTGCCGCGGCAATTCGGCGGCCTTGGGTGCGCGGAAGGAGGTGTCTTGTTTCCGCCCTATCAGACGGAGCCCATCCTTGATTCGGGAAACCCTGATTCTGTCTCCCGACCAGAAGTACTCGATCTCGCTGTTCAACTCGAGGTCGTTCGAGCGTTCGTGGACAAGCAGGCTGGCCGGCAACATCTGGCTGAGCCGGCTCGATTCGGTATCGTTTGCCCAACGGAAGAAGGCGGCATACTCCTCTGAATCCGGCTTCAGCGCCTGTCCCAGTTCTTCGATCAATCGCCCGCTACGGTCAGGCATCCGGCCATTGTCGACCGCAGATTTAAACACCTTGCCCAAGTCGTAAAGGGGCGTTTCCTTGCTGATGGCCACCTTGCTGCAAACGAAACCTCGGGAGAGTGCCTGGTGTTCCAGATGGGTAAGCAGGTGAGACTTGCCGGAGCCGAAATCGCCGGAGACCAGCATTCCCAGAGCGCTGGGCGGCGAGTTGTCCTTGTCAGTGGCCTTGGTCAGCATTTCTTCGAACTTACTTTCGGCCTTCGGCTGGTTGCAGCCCAGTATCTTCACGGCCTCACTGTTAGGCACGCCGTTGCGGAGGGCCTCTAGCGCCCGTCGGTAGGTGAGTGTGTGATTTTCCTCAGCGTGAGCTGCCACGGCTCGACCTCTCCTTACGATAGCCGCACCAGAGATGCGACGGGATTGACCAAATTCCGGTCGCGGACATCGTCCATTACCCTGGTGCGCAGGGCCTGATAGATTCCGTAGCCACGAGACCTCCTGTCGCTGCTGTCGTCGAGGAAATCGTGGCTGGTTACGACTACCAGCAGCGTGCCGGTCAGCCGGTCCAAGCCGTCTATGAACTCCCGCAGCAGCTCATAGTGCTCCATCGCCATCGCTCTGGTGTAGTATCGGAGGCCGTCTTTAGGGTTGCGAGCCACGGTGACGCGGGAATTGTCGAACAGTATCACCGTTCCGGCGTATCCCACGTGCCGGATCCAATAGAGGGCTGATTCGATGAAATATCTGGCCGTGGCGCGGTTGATGCCGGTGTAGATGGAGAAATCTCGCACGCCGCTAATCCGTGTGTTCACACCGGTCAGCCAGTCCAAGAGTGGCCTACCGGTGTACTCCCCGCGAGTGTCTTCAAGCCGGCAAAGCCAGGACATGCACACCCGGAAATCCTTGGCCATCTTCGTGTTCCTGAAGACGTTGTTCTGTATTCTCAGCCTCATGTCTCCGAGCACGAACTGCGATTCGAGACCGTTGGCTTTGGCGATGGCGTCGAAGATGTTGTCGTCCCGTCCAGGGTCTATTCCACTAATCTGGTAGACCTGCTCGGCGGCTAGCCGCAGAATCATGCGGCGGGCCAGGAGCCGCCAATCGACTTGGCTGGCGAATCTGAAGAAGAAGTCCTGAGGCATATGGGCTCGCAACGTCTTCGCGTCCAACTGGACAAAGAGATAGTCCAAGTCCCGGCAGCAGGCCTTCATTCTCTTGCAAAGATCTGCCCTCAACTCCTCCCGCGCCACTGCCAACTTGATGGACGCGCCGCCGTCGCGCACGAACGTCGACAGATACTCTGTGTTGATAACCTGCAGCCATTCATCGAGTGAGATTTTGTTCGGCATTAGTCCCCGTCAGTAAACCGAACTCCGTAGTACTGGACGTCCCGACCGTCCGGCCCAATAAAGGTGAATAGTCCCTTGGCACTACGAGTGCCTGTGGACGCGGGGAAGGACACAGTCACGCCGGACTTCAACGTCGTCAAACCGCTTGTGTCCAACAAGTAGAGATCCCGAGCGAAGTCCGTCGGTGTATAACCCCGACTGCTGCCGGGCAGCGAAGTAAATAGCTTGTAGATTCTGTTCAGGGTCACGACGCGCCCGGGGCCGCTCTTCATCAGACGGTCAGGAGATTCTTCCCTCACAAGTTCCAAGTACACGCCATGAAGGGCCTGAAGAAAAGGTTCGGCCCGGTATCGACTGGGTTTCATCTGGTTCTCGATCAGGATACCGGCCAAGTGGGAAGGCCTGATGGTAGCAATCTTCTTCCTGTCGATTCTAACCGCCCGGTCACCTGGGAGAATTCGCACGATGGAAGGATGAGAGATTAGCCGTCCGTCCCGCTCGTGGATTTCCAAACCCCGTTCCGAGGCGGCACGGCGCAACTCCGCAGTGTAGCCACCCTCGAGGTACTGTTCCTCTTCTTCGTCTTGGAACGGCCAGGATCTGACGGCGTTGGTCACTACCTGGTCCAGGTCCCTCAGCGCGGCATCAAGTTTGCCCTGCGTCTTCTTGATTGCGGTAATGTTCCCGCCTTTGGCGGCCTTCTGTAGCTGTTTGGCCAGCTTTGCTACGTCCGTAGCCGACTTCAGCGTTGAGTCAGCAGCCCTTTCGGTATCGCAGAAGGCTCGTTCAAAACTGTCCATCCCTTACTCCCTGGAGGCGATTATAGATGGTTCCCTTCTTCCAAGGAAGGCGCGTGGCACTAGCAATAGGATAGTTCCGCCCAAGGAACACGGCCTACTGGGACAGAGCATCCTCCGCGCGCCCGAGTGGCCGTGGCCTCAAGCATGGCCGCCTAGCGAGTATCGGCACACGGGGCCGCGCCGGCAACGAATGGGTTCAGTGCGCGGACCACGCCGCGTGATCCTGGTTGACAATCGGTTTCTAATAAGCCAACCTCCCAGGATCGTCTCATCGCTGGGCATCTGGTGTATGTCCGCGCTCCCCTACAGCGAATGCATCCGGCCGGCCGGCCGTTCCGCCTCGAACTGCTCTTGGACCACCTGCAGGACCGCCATCGCCGGCAGGATATCCAACGCGCTGCTCGCCGGCGGGCGCCCTTCCCGCAAAGCCGCCAGGAACTCGAGGTTCTGGTCGCGGTTCGCCTGCCATAGCCAATCGTCGGTTTCCTCGCGGTCATATAACACGCCGTCCTTGCCCGTCAGCCGGCACGCCCAGTAGTCGACCAGCAAGCTGTCCTCCTCGCCGATGAACATCGTGTCGAAAAGCGCCTGATGGCAGTTATATGACATGCCGATGTCCGCAATCTGGTCCTGTTGAGTACGGAACGACAAGTTCAGGTCCATCGGAATTCCAAGCCCCGGACTGGGATAAGCGACGATCCCCTTGGCATTGACCACCGGCGAGTCGAGTATCCACATGGACAAGTCGGTGAAGTGGCAAGCGTGGTGCCAGAGCAGATTGTCAATCCAGCTCCGCGTGCGGCCGCGCCAGTTCACATTCTCGCGCCGCCAAAAGAACCAGCGGGAGACAATGTGATGGATGTGCAGCTCGCCGCGTTCTACCATCTGCTTGACGATCACGAACGGCCGGTAGAAGCGCATGGTGTGGGCCACCATCAGTGACTTGCCGGCCTGATAGGCCATTTGAGTCAGCTCCTGGCATTCGGCGAAGTTCATCGCTAGAGGTATCTCACATAGAACGTGCTTGCCGGCCTTGAGCGCCTTCGTTGTTTGTTCGTAGTGCATCTCGCTGGGAGTTGTGATCACTACCACGTCGATGTCGGGATTGGCGATAGCCGCGTCGTAGTCGGTCATGTGACGAATAAAGCCATACTTCTCGGCGAACTCGGCGGCGGAGTCGGCCAGCCGGCCGACGACTGTGTGGAAGACTACATCTCCCTCGTCCTTCAGGGTTTGGGCATGAACGTCGGCGATACTTCCGTAGCCCGCGAAGCAGAAGTTCACGTTTGACTCTCCTTAACAACTGAGGGCTGAGTTGGGAGCCGCGCCGCAATTGGCGTTCGATGCCGGCGCCGCTGTCCAATATGGTAGTAAATCGAAGGGCCGGCCTCAACCTTGCCTACCTGCCGTAACTGTTCAGACTTGACCGGACCACCTTTGTACGCGACCGAAAAGCAAGCATGTCCTGTGCCCCGAATTTAATGTCGTGAATACCTCACAAACGGGGCACCATTGTGTGGCGTGGGCGGGGGGAATGTAGCGCGGGGGCTCGTCCCCCGCTGGGGTCGGGGTGCGGCATGGAAGAATCCGCCGTGCCGGCGCCAGCCGGGGTTAGCGATTGCTATGAAAACATGTCCCGGATCAGAGTCCGGGTCAGACTCCCGCCACTCATCTCGTCATTCCAGCGAAGGCTGGAATCCAGAAGGGGTGGGGAGGGGTGAGACCACCTGACGATGGAAAACACCGCCCGGCGTCCCACCATTTTCATCTTCTTACGCGGCCTTCGCAAGGCCATGGTGATTCCGGCTTTCGCCGGAATCCAGAGGGGCGGGGAGAGGGGAATGTAGCGCGGGGGCTTGTCCCCCGCTGGGGTCGGGGTGGGGCGTGGCAGAACCCGCCGTGACAATTCGCTGTACCAAACCGCATCTCCGGCTTTTCATACCTTGGTGTGCCGGCGCCAGCCGGCACGAGCGATTGCTATGAAAACAGACTCCCGACTCGTCACTCCGGCGGAAGCCGGAATCCAGAGGGGTGGGGAGCGGGGATTGTAGCGCTGGATCTTGTCCCCCGCTCACGGTGCACCGCAAGTTCGCCCGTGTTTGCGCCACCCGGCGCCGTGCCATTTTCGTCCTCTCATGCGGCCTTCGCAAGGCCATCGTTATCCCGGCGAACAGCCTGCCCCTTACCCCGGACACGATGCCGGAGGCGCCGGCCGGTCGTTGATCGGTCATGTACACCATCCGCCTAGGCTGATACCATCTAAACCATCCACACCTTTCAATTAGGGAAATGACTATGGCCCCCACCGTAGGGTTGGGAATCGTCGGCAGCGGCTTCGCCGCCCGCTTTCATACCGAGAACTACCGGCGCGTGCACGGAATCGACGTGCGCCTCGTCGGCGTGTACAGCCGGCGCCCGGACGCGACCGCCGAGTTCGCCAAGGAGTACGGTTTCGACAAGACCTATGACAGCTTGGAAGAGCTGCTCAGCGACCCGGAAGTCGACATGGTGGATACCTGCGTCCCGAATCGCTTCCACGAAGAGATGGCGGTCGAGACGCTCCAGGCGGGAAAACACGTCGTCGTCGAGAAGCCCTTCGCCGGCTCCTTTGCGCCCGGAAAATACCCCGAAGATTGGCAGAGATGCCTTGATGAGGCTATGGCCAGCGCCGACCGCATGATCGCGGCCGAGCAGGCATCGGGTAAGCGGATCATGTACGCCGAGAACTTGGTCTATGCGCCCGGTATCCAGAAGGCGAAACGGCTCCTCGAGTCCGCCGACACGTCGATTCTGCGGATGGTGGGCGAGGAGTCCCACAGCGGCACCCACTCACCCTACGCCATGGATTGGACCACCAGCGGCGGCGGCAGCCTCTACAACAAGGGTTGTCACTCAGTTGGGGCAGCACTCTACCTCAAGTACGAAGAGGGTCTGCGGCGCCTTGGAAGGAGGATCCGGCCCAGTTGGGTGGTGGGAACCGTAGCCAACATCACTCACAGCGAGGCATTCCTCAGCGAGGCCCCGCCGGCCATTCGCACCGGCTGGTCCGATTGCGAGGACTGGGGTTCGCTGGTGCTCGGATTCGACGACGGCACGGTGGCCCAGATCAGCGCCGCCGATATCGTCATTGGCGGTATCCAGAATCTCCTTACCATCTACGCCGGCCGGGCGATGATAAACGTGGGCACCAACCCCAACAACGCTGTGCTGGCGTACGCCCCCGACGGGGACGCCTTTGCCAACGAGTACATCAGGGAGAAGGTCGAGACGAAAGCCGGCTGGCAGTTCACCAACCCCGACGAGGACTGGATGAACGGTTTCCCTCACGAGGTCCAGGACTTCTGCGAGGCCGCCGTCACAGGAAGGGAGCCCATATCCGGGAGCTTTCTCGGCCGCGACGTCGTCGCGGTGTGCTATGGCGCGTACCTATCAGCGGCCACCGGTAAGCGAGTTGACGTTCCAACCGAGTGATTAGGATGCCTTTTGCGAAAGTTGACGAGGTAGAGCCGTGAAGATCGGATGTTGCTCATATTCCTACCGCGAGTACCTGCAGTCCGGCGAGATGAGCCTCGAGCAGTTCATCGACATAGCCGCCGACCTCGGCATCGAAGGCGTCGAGCTGACGTCTTATTATTTCCCGACTACCGACAAGAATTATCTGAACTCACTCAAGCGACGCTGCCTGATAAGAGGACTCGACGTATCCGGCGCCGCCGTTGGATGCAAAATGACCCTGGCGCACGACGACGAGCGGGCGGAGGAAGTGGCGATGGTCAAGGAGTGGCTCGGTCACGCCGTAACCCTGGGCGCGCCACAGATGAGGGTATTCGCCGGCGCGACTCCCGAGGGCCACACCGACGATGAGGCCTTCGACTGGGCCGTTGCGGCGTTCAAGGAGTGCGTCCCGGTTGCCGAAGAGAGCGGCGTGGTGATGGCATTGGAAAACCACGGCGGAATAACGAGTACTTCAGCCCAGGTGATCCAGCTGATCGAGGCCGTTGACTCCGAGTGGCTCCGAGTCAATCTGGACATCGGCAACTACGGCTTCGACCCCGACGTCGACCCATATGAAGCCATGAGGCGAGTCACAAGACTGGCGGTCTCCGCCCACCACAAGGTCTTCATGAGCACGCCGGAAGGCCCCCACATCGTCGACTTCAAAAAGGTCGTCGCGGTGCTGAAAGATGCCGGCTATCGCGGCTACATCAACATCGAGCTAGAAGGAGACGAGGACGCCAAGACCGGCGTGCCCAGGGTCGTCGACGAAATAAGGCAAACATTGTCGCAGAGCCGATGAGCGAGAGGTAGTGCCCCTGAGACAGCTACATTTGGCTGGCAACGACAGCCACCGCCGCCTATGAAGGTGCTCATCACCGGTGGCGCCGGCTTCATCGGCTCCCACGTGGGCCGGCAGCTGCTCGACGCCGGCCACCAGGTCACCATCGTAGACAACCTCCTGCGCGGGCACGTCGACGCGGTCGATTCCCGCGCCCACTTCGTACAGGCTGACTTGGCCGACGTCGACGCCCTGACCGAGGCCCTCGCCGGCCACGACGGCGTAATACACATGGCCGCGCTTATCGAGGTCAGCGAATCGGTCTCCGACCCGCTGCTGTTCGCCCAGAACAATATCGTCAATAGCGTCCGGCTGGCCGAGGCGATGAGGTCGGCTGGTGTGAAGAAGATCGTCTTCTCCTCCTCGGCGACGGTCTACGGCGTGCCGAAGCGGCTGCCGATCCTGGAGGATGATCCCACGATCGCGTTCAATCCATACGGCGCGACCAAGCTGGCGATGGAGGCCTGCCTGTCCGCCTATCACTACAGCTTCGGATTCGATGTCATATTGCTCCGCTACTTCAATCCCTATGGCCCGGGCGAGCGCCATCAGCCGGAGACCCACGCGATTCCCAACTTCATCCGAGCCGCCCTCGAAGGCCGGCCAATCCCCCTCTACTGGAAAGGCGAGCAGGTGCGGGACTTCATCTACATTGACGATCTCGCCGCCGCCCATACCCAGGTGCTGGGACTATCCGGCCTCCAGGTGTTCAACGTTGGCACCGAGAGCGGGGTCAAGATCATCGACGTGGTCACAGCGATCGAGCGGATCCTGGGCAGAAATCTGCAAATAGAGGACCTGGGCGAGCGCGCCGGCGACGTCCCGGCGAACTACGCCTCCTACCGCAAGATCAACCGCGTCGTCGGCTGGCAGCCGCGGGTCGACCTTCAAGAGGGTCTGCGCCGCACGATTGAGTACTTCAGCCGGCGATAGGCCGCCAATTAAGGCTCAGACCGCGGCTATGCCGGCCAATGCGAGCGCTATGCCAATCGCCGCGGCTGAGGCAATCAAAGAAATCGCGCCCCAGCCAAAGCGCACAAGCGCTATCGCCGCACCCACCAGGATCAATCCAGTCGGCAGATCGACTACCGCCGACCGCGTCAGCAAGACACCGGCGCCGACGATCGTTCCTATCACCGCCGCATTCGTGCCTTTGAGGAACGCCCGGGCCGTCTCCGATCCGCGGATGCGTTCCAAGTAGGGCCCGGTGCCGGCCAGCACGATCACAAAAGCCGGCAAGAATATGGCCGCCGTCGCAACTGCCGCCCCGGCCAACCCGGCCGCCGCGTAGCCCACAAATGCCGCCGTGATCACGATTGGGCCGGGCGTGGCCTGTCCTATGGCTACGCCATCGATGAACTGTTGAGCTGACAGCCATCCGTATACGCTCACCACCTCATGCTCTATCAGCGGGATGATGACGAAGCCGCCGCCAAATAGCAGGGCGCTGGCTTTGAGAAAAACCCAGGCCAGAGCAAGCAGAGTGGACAGGCCCGCTATCGAAATCATCGGTGTCGCCGCGTACGCACCCGCGAGCAGTCCGGCGCCAGGGAAGCGAAAAGAGCGCTCCGAATAGAGGGCGATTCCAAGCAGTCCCGCCACTATCAAGGCGGCCACCGTCAGGCCCGGCACTACCACCGTCACAACCAGCGCCGCCGACGCCAGAACGCGCTGACGCCAGTCGATTATCGCCGATCCGGAAAGGCGGTACGCGGTCGCGGCGATGATCGCGATAATCGCCGGTTTTACCCCGTAAAACAGCCATACGACTTGAGGCACCGAGCCGAACTCGAAGTACGCCCAGGAGAGCGCCAACATCAGCAAGAAGGCCGGAAGGATAAAGCAGATGCCGGAAACCAGTCCGCCGAGCACTCCGGCCCGAAGGTAGCCCACGTGGATCGCCAACTCGGTCGAGTTTGGCCCAGGGACCATGTTTGTGACCGATAGCGCGTCGAGGAAGTGTTGGCGCTTAACCCACTTCCGCCGATGGACGACCGCATCCTCCATAAGAGCTATGTGCGCGGCCGGCCCACCAAACCCGACAACTCCCAGACGGAGAAAGAGCCGGGCGATTTCCCTCAGTGAGCCGGAGCGGATCGATCGCAGCAAGTTAAGAGTCCGTATTCCTATGAAAGCTTGTCCCGGACTCCGAACCGGGATAGACGGGTCCATCAACATCGAGGGCGTCTCTGCCCATTCTAGCTGTGCCGAGCCGTGCGTGTCGTCGTTGCTATGAAAGCATGTCCCGGGACGCCGATCCGGGATAGACCGCTCCGGCAGCCTCTCATTCGCCATTCGCGGCCCCACTTCGTAATACCGGCCCCCCATTCGTCATTACTATGAAAATACGCGGTTCAGGCAGCCTGAAGGATGACTTTGTGGCCCAGCCGTTCGAGTTGGCGGACAGCCCTGCGGGTGACGGCGGTCTTGTCGCGCACCTCAAAGTATTTGTGTCCCATGTCCACGAAAGGCACCTTGTTCTTGATGATGGAGTGGAGCATGACAGCAATGGAGTGGGCAACGGCCATGGCGGCCCTGTTGGCGCCGATGCGGCGTGCGAGGCGGTGGTATTGGGCTCCCAAGTAGGTCTTGGTTCGGGCGGCGGCCCTGGCTGCTTCCACCAAAGCCGACTGAAGGGAGGCGTTGCCCTTCTTGACCGGGCTTCGCTTGGACTTGTCGGCACTGCGGTTGTTGCCAGGACTGACCCCGGCCCAAGAAGCGAGGTGTCCCGGGGTGGCAAACCTGTCCATGTCGGTGCCCATCTCGGCCACGATCGTCTCGGCAGTGCGACGGCCCACGCCGGGGATCGTATCGATCACCTGCAGCACATCCCTGTGCTGGCGAACCCGTCGGGCCACCTCTGCGTCGAGCCTCTCAACGTCGGCATCCAAGGTGCTGAGGCGTCGCAACTGGGTGGCCAACATGAAGCGCTGGTGAGACCCCACGACGCCGAGCAGCGCCTCTTCCAGCGCCTCAAGCTTCTCCCGAAGCCGACCCTTCGCCATATCGGCTAGGACCTTGGGGTCATCTTCTCCATCAGCAAGGGCTCTCAGCATCTTCCTGCCTGATGCTCCCAGCACGTCGGTGGCCACCGACCCCAACTTTATGTTGGCTCCCTCAAGTACCTTCTGTATACGGTTCGCCTCTCGCGACCGTTCCTGGACCAGGCTCTTGCGGTAACGCACCAACTCGCGAAGCTCTCGCTGGGGACGCTCGGGGATAAAGCTGGGCTTGAGCAGCCCGTGCTTCAGAAGCTCGGCTATCCACTCCGCATCCTTTACGTCGGTCTTGCGACCAGGCACCATCTTGATGTGGCGCGCATTCACCACCCAGACGGTGAACTCGTCCTCCATCAGGTTGAAGATAGGCTTCCAGTAGACACCGGTGCTCTCCATAGCCACGTGGGTGACTTCGTGCTCCCGAAGCCACTCCGACAACTTCACTAGCTGCCGCGTCATTGTGCCAAACGTCCTCGTCTCCTGAGACTCAGGCGTTAACACACAAGCCACCACCGACTTCTTGTGAACGTCCAAGCCACAGCACCGTTCACGTACGACTTGCATACTCCTCCTCCTAAGACTAGCTACCGGTCGGTGGGTGGCTGCTATTCTGACGACTTTACTATGCGTGCTCACCGCCGCAGCGGGGCGACAATCTTATGTACCTGCCAGCCACCCAGGCAGTTTCCGGCACGGGCTCGCGGCACCAATGACTACCGCCCTAGTTGTACCGCCCGGCGCCGTCCCATTTTCATCCCCTTATGTGGCCTGCGCAAGGCCATAGGTGTTCCGGCGAAGGCCGGAATCCAGAGGGGAAGGGTGGCACCAACCACACCCAAACACTTCCAACGACCAGGTCTCATTTTCATACCTTGGTCTGCCGGCGACAGCCAGAACGAGCGATTGCTATGAAGACATGTCCCGGACTGCGATTCGGGATGGATGCCCCAATCTACTTCGACGACATCTCCACCCATTTTAGCTGTGCCGAACCGTGAATTGACCACCCCGTAGTGCTGGCACAAGAATGTAGCGCTGGGGCTTGTCCCCAGCTTAGGGCGGGCCGCTCATTCCCCCACGTTGCACCGCCCGGCGTACCATCATTTTCATCCTCTTATGCGGACCTCTCAGGTCCGTGGTGATTCCGGCGGTCGAAAGCCTGCCCCGTGCCCCGATACGGGGCCGGAATCCAGGGGGTGGTGTGGGCCCAGCAACGCCGGCGCTTGCCCTCCGCCAAGACGCGTAACCCCAGCACAAACTAGTGTGACAAGGTCAATCCGGCCACCCAACCGATGCCGGCTGCAGCCGTAGCCGGCGCCAGCAGCCGGAAGGTCCAGTACATCCCCAGCCGGCTGTTTCGACGCCAGATGATTGCGGCAATCGAGCCCAGCAACAAGTAGACGGCCAGTCCTATCCACATCTCAATCGTGGCCGAGCCCAATCCTAAAGCCGACCCCAAGACTACGACCGGCGTCATCGTCGCGCACGCCCAGCAAAGCCAGATGGCCCGGTTCGGTCCGAGGAGCTGGGCAAGCGCTAGATGATCAGCCTGTTTGTCGGCATCCAGGTCCGGCAACGCGTTCGCCAGGTGCACCTGAATCGTCGCCGGCAATCCCACTAGGTAAAGCCATACCAATCGCCCATCGAGCTGGCCGGCGCCAACGGAAGCCCATATCGGCACCAGAGGCAACGCAATCGTGTAAGCCAAGAAGCTCAGGGCCGTTCGTCTCAACGCCAGGTTGTAGCTGTGTCCGGCCCCGAGTCCAAGCGCCGTCAGAGCCAGTAGGGCCTCGCCGATCATCGCCGAAAGCGCCAAAGCCGCAATCAGGCTGGCGACCCCCACCGCCAACGCGACACCGGGGGAAATTGCGCCGCTCGGCAGAGGACGCCAGGGTTTGCCGACGGCATCGTCGTGACGGTCCGCCCACTCGTTTACCGCGCCGATCGACACTTGGGCTAACGCCATGATCGCCAATAGTATGACGAACCGGCCCAGGGGGATCGGAGGGCCGGGCATTATCGCCAGCAACAGCCCCGTCGCAATCACTACGACCGCCGCGGCGAAAGCGTGGGTTAGCATCAGCCAGGGGGTCAGGGGTCGCAGAACCGCCGGCCAAGATCTGCCGCTGCGCAGCCACTCTATCTTTCGGATGGCGGTTTACCTTGAAACGCCGGCCGGAAGCCGGGCAGAGACCTCGACGGTCCGCATCGGTTTTCGCAGGCTCTTAGATCGACGCATCAGCGGGACAGAGTCTAGCATGGGGCATCAGGCTCAATCCGGCTTGCTAGATGCCCACCACCTCGACTCGCGCTCCCGACTCAATCGCTGCCCTGGTCAGCGGATCCGCCGCGGCGAACGCCACCGTCTTTAGCAAGTCGGCGACCCTCGCGGCGTGGGGCATCAGGTGCCGTCCACGCACTACCTGGTAGTCTCGCTCCGGCATCCCGCCGGCTGTCAGACGGATCTTCGGCGTTGGCGGCCCCTCGATGTCTGGCGTAGCAACCAACCGTGCACCTAGCTCACGCAGACGCCGCAGCGTGGGGGCCAGTCCCACCGTCCCATCTTCACCATCATTCGACGCCAGTGCTATCAACAATGTCCATAAGTCAGACTCTGTCTGCTTGAACGTATGAGGCGTCCAGTCCAGCGAAATCGTCTGACCGTTGTGCACATCGGTGATTTGTGGAATTTTCCCTGCTTCCCTTTCCATCGTCGCGGTTGAGAGTGAATTCATGTTGCCGCCTCCTATAAGAACGCTTGTTCTTATTCAAGTATAGCACGCCTTTTGGCAATGCGCTAGGCTCCGAGCGAGCAGCCGATTCTTCCCCTCCATATCTCACGGACGTTGGTACGGAAGCATGTCCCGGACTCCGATCCGGGATGGATGGTTCCCGTCACGACCGTTGGTCTCGTCATGCCGGCGTCCGTTGGAATCCCCTCGCACTCGTCATTCGTACGAAAGCATGTCCCGGACTCCGATCCGGGATGCGCCTACGCCACTTTCGAGCGCGCCGTTGAACCCCTCCATTCCGCGATCTCGTCATCCCGGTCCCCCAATTCGTCATTCCCGCGAAGGCGGGAATCCAGAGGGGAGGTCCGGGTTGTGGCAATGACACTAGAACTCTCCCACCAACCAATGCACCCAATTTTCGTACCTTGGTGTGCCGGCACCAGCCGGCACGAGCGAATGGCACGAAAGCATGTCCCGGACTCCGATCCGGGATGGATTCCGGCACCGGCCGGCGACAAGCGCCGGCACCGGAGCAGCGAATACTCCCGTCGATCCACAATGTGTTAGCTTTTACACCACGAGAGCGGCGACCATACGCGGGGAAGCCTATTCGCGAGGGGAAAGGGACGCGCTGGTATGGACGAGCGTAGCCGGCTGAAGCACAACGCGGAACAGGCACGTTACTTTGATACTCGGGTAGATCTTTTCCAACAACCCATTCCTGATTCAATCCAAGCCCGAACAAGAAGCATCGTTCGGGCCGCACGGCTCGACAGAAACGCGACAGTGCTTGACGTGGGGACGGGGTTGGGGGTCTTGATTCCATATCTTCTTGAGCAAGGAGTCCTTGCCGAGAATATCGTTGGCTGCGATCTAAGCCGCTCCATGCTGGCAGTCGCCGAGTCGCGATTCCCGTCGGTGCGTTTTTGGCAAGGTGATTTCTTGGACTGGCCGCCAAGAGGCTCGGACGAGAACAACCTCACGGGTTGCTTTTCCTTTACGGCAATCTTTTTCAATGCCTGCTTCGCGAATCTCTTCGATTCGCAGGCAGCCATCGCTCAAGCTGCGCGATTGTTAGCACCAATGGGACGTATAGTTATCAGCCATCCTCTGGGTTCCGGCTTTGTCGCAGCACTACATGCCGGCCAGCCGGACGTCGTACCGAATCTTCTTCCCGTGCGTGGCGAGCTCGAACGCTATGCGAGTTTGAACGACCTGCGGGTCGACCGATTCGAGGATGAGGAAGACTATTACCTGGCGATCCTTGAAGCACCCTGAGCCGGCATGGCAGCCAATGCAGGGATAGTGTTCAAGTCTAGCGGTACCTACTCCGTAAGCACCTAGTACCGCACCAATGAAACCCTGCCACAGCCGAGGACGTCTCATCGGCGGAAGCCAGGGACGGGTTGCAAGGGCAAAGCCCTTGACGGGGGATGTGGGGGATGAGGTCGAAAACCTCGTGGACTTGACTTCTATAGGTTGGGAACCCCCTCTGCACCGCCGACTGAAGTAGGGCCGGTGTTCAGACTTAGGGGTACTTATTCCGTATGAACGTAATATCCCACCAGTGAGCGTCTACCACCGGCTAGGACCTCTCATCGACCAAAGCCAGTAAAGGGTTGCAAGGGCAAAGCCCTTGACGGGGGATGTGGGGGATGAGGTCGAACACCTCGTGGATTTGACTTCGATAGGTTGGAAATCACCCCTCGACCGCCGACCGAGGTCCCGAATTGCGGACTCGGCTTTTCAGTTCACCGGCATGCAGGAGAGAATTACACCGAAATCTGGACGATTGAAACCTAGGATGAGGCAAACTACCGATCGGAAGCGGAGCCGTACCGTTCCATCATAATTCTCTCGACGGTGTCAACGATCGCTTGTGTCTGGGAGTCAATTTCGAGGTTGACCCGATGTCCCTTACGTTTGGATGCGAAGGTCGTAGCTCGTAGCGTTTCGGGGATCAGGTGGACCGTGAACAGCGAGTCTTCGCGGTCTACGTCAACCACCGTAAGACTTGCGCCGTCAAGCGCTATGAATCCCTTGGGAAAGATGTATTTCATCCATTCCGGCGGAGCTTGAAGCGCCAGGACTCGCTCATTCTCCCTCTGACGAGTGTCGCGGATGCAGGCTGTCCCATGAATGTGGCCGGACACGCGGTGCCCGCCAACCTCATCCGTCGCCGAAGCTGACCGCTCAATGTTGACCTGGCGCCCCGGTTCAAGGGCCGCCAAAGTGGTACGGTCCAAAGTTTCCCGGATGGCGTCAAACGCGGCACAGTGCCCAGTGATCTGAGTTGCTGAGAGACAAACGCCGTCCACGGATATGCTGGCACCGGTTTTCAGGCCCTCTGAAAGCTCGCGGCCAAGGTCGACGACGAACGAGACAAGGTTGGTCTCCTGCTCGACCGATACGACCCTGCGGACCCCTTGAACGATCCCGGTGAACATTAGGCTCTATGCCCTTCCCGCCGGCTGGGGCGAAGGCGTACTGCTATGGCTCGACGCCGACAGGCGTGCGCGTTGGGCCCGGCGATGCCTCTCTACCTCACCTTCTCGAGGATGAACTCGCAAAACACGTGACTGTCCATCGAGCCTCCGGACGGCGGCAGGACTGGAAACCGAATGATGCGCCAACCGTCCCTGATCGCCTCCAACACCGTCTTGTATGGCCAATCGGCCGGGTCTTCCGGCCCGTCGAGCAACTCTCCATCCTCGACCATCGACATGCCGATGACTTTGTCCTCCAACCACGTCGTCGGCGTCTGCAGAAATAGAAGATCCTGTCGCATTTGCTGGTTGGACAAAACCGCGTCTCCTTTCGTCGAATCCCGTGTGGGCAATTCTCTCAAATACATCCAACCCTAACAAATCGCCAGCAACCCCGTATCGTCATTCGTACGAAAGCACATCCCGGACTCCGATCCGGGATGTGCCCTCCAATCAACCTCGATGCCGGCTCTCCACCGGCGAAACTTGCCGAGTTGTAGACCGATGGTCGATGGCGGAATGAGAAAATGTAGCGCGGTCGAAGACTCCGCGAGGCGAGGGGCTTGTCCCCCGCTGGGGTCGAGGTGGGGCGTGGCAGAATCCGCCGTGCCAATTCGCTGTACCAAACCACATCTCCGGCTTTTCATAACTTGGTGTGCCGGCCCCAGCCGAAATGAGCGATTGGTACGAAAGCATGTCCCGTACTACGATCCGGGATAGACCGCTCCGGCGGCCTCTCATTCGCCATTCGCGGCATCCCTTCGCCGATCCGGCCCCCCATTCGTCATTCCGGCGAAGGCCGGAATCCAGAGGGGTGGGGAGAGGGGATTGTAGCGCGGTCGAAGACTTCGCGAGGCGAGGGGCTTGTCCCACGCTTAGGACGGACCGCTCGTTCGCGCAAGTTGCACCGCCCGGCCTCCCACCATTTTCATCCCCTTATGTGGCCTTCGCAAGGCCATGGTGATTCCAGCGAATACCGGAATCCACGGCGGAGGGGCGCCGGCATCCCGTCAACTGAACGAAATGGAGCGCACGAATCCGCCGGCCTAGAATCCCTGTCCGATCAGGTCCGCGATCCTCTCGCCGATGACCATCGTGGTTGCGTTCGTATTCGCCCGTATGCAATCCGGCATTATCGACGCGTCAGCCACCCTCAACCCATCGATGCCGTGTACCCTGCCGTACTGGTCTACCACCGCCATCGAGTCCGACGCGGGCCCCATCTTGCATGTGCCGGAGCTATGGTGGCTGGTGGTCGCTCGTCTCATCAACCAATCGTCCAGGCTCCGGTCCGAGGCTAGATCTTCATCGGTTGGGTCAACTCGTTTCTCGATTATCTTGCCGAATTGTTCGTGCCGGCCCAGCGCAGCGCACTTGCGCACCGCCTCCCGCATTCGCCGGCGGTCAATCGGGGTTGCCAGATAGTTGTAGTCCAACGCTGGCTGAACGTGTGGATCGCCGGATTGCAACCTGAGTTCGCCGGCGCCGATCGCCAGGTTAAGAACCACGACCATGCCTACGCAGAGATGCTCCGAATCCCACCTGTGTGGGTGGCCCTCATACATCACCGAGACAAAGAAGACGGCCATGTCATTTCGAAGCTCCGAACCGCCGGCGGTGTATCGAACAATCACCTGGACCTGCGGGCCGGATGGATCCTGTCGAAAATCGGCCCGCGTTCGCCAGAGCATCGCGACTTGAGGATGGTCGCGCATATTCTGTCCTACTCCCGGTAGATCGCGGACCTGTCCTATGCCGGCTGCGTCCAGCTGCTCGGCCGGCCCGATGCCCGAAAGCAACAATATGTGTGGAGATCCGATAGCGCCGGCGGAGAGGATGATTTCCTTGCCCCGAACGACGAAGAGCTCGCCACCACTCTCTACCAACAGGCCGGTGGCGCGCTTACCTTCGAACAATACCCGATGGACAAGGCAGTCCGGCCGGATGGTGAGGTTGATGCGATGCCTCGCCTGAGCGAGATATCCAAAGGCTGTACTCCAGCGGATGTTTTCGAAATGGCTCAAGGCGACCGCCCCCACACCGGTAGAGTATGGGTTGTTGTGGTCCGGGCAATCAGGGTGGCCAATGTCACGGCACGCCCGGTAGAACGCCGCCTGGTCGCGCAGCCACTCATCCCGCCGGGCAAGGCTGGTTTTTATGGGCCCCGCGTCGCCGTGAAACTCATCGCACAAATCGGACACGGTCTCGATCCTGCGAAAATAGGGCAGCAGGTCTTGAAAGCTCCATCGATCGTTGCCCCAAGAAGCCCACCGGTCATAATCCTCCGGCACGCCCCGCAGCCAGACCATCGCGTTGATCGCGCTGGATCCGCCAACGATCCTGCCTCTGGGAACCCGCATAACGTCGGCTCTGTCAGTCGACTTTGCCGCGAAGTTCCAATTGTGCTTGCTCTCGGGGCCGATTGCCCTGATTAATAGGTTTGACGAGCCGCCCAGTCCATACTTGATTTCCTCCGGCATCTCGTCTGGATCCGGGTAGTCCGGCCCCGCCTCCAGTAGTAGTACCGACCGCTTCGGGTCCTCGGACAGCCGGCTGGCGACGATGGCGCCGGCTGAGCCGGCCCCCACTACTATGTAGTCGTACTGCATAATCCCCTGTCACCCCTTGCGGCCGGCCTCCAGCCGACGATATTTCAGCGCGTCGATACAAATGGATGCTACAAGGCTTCCTTGCGGAGGCGAAACCAGAAGCCTCGCCCAGACGCTCTTGCCCACCGTCACAATCAATAGAGAATGTATCATCCTCGGCATCCGTACGAAAGCATGTCCCGGACTCCGATCCGGGATGGGCGCCTCCCAAAACCCTAATCTTGCCGAACCATGAATTTACAGCCGATAGCGGAAGAAGAAAATGTAGCGCGGGGGCTTGTCCCCAGCTAAGGATACCCGTCCAGCCGGCCCGCGAATCCCGACACGCACGCTCTGGCGCTCGCCCATTATTCCCCGATCTCGTCATCCCGGCCCCTCAATTCGTCATTCCCGCGAAGGCGGGAATCCAGAGGGGAGGTGCGGGTTGTGGCAATGACGCTAGAACTCTCCCACCAACCAATGCACCCGATTTTCACACCTTGGTGTGCCGGCGCCAGCCGGCATGAGTGATTGCTACGAAAGCATGTCCCGGACCCCGATCCGGGATAGACCCCCGCCACCCATTTCGTCATTCCAGCGAAAGCTGGAATCCAGAGGGGGTGGGGAGGGGTAAGATCACCAGGCGATGGAAAAAACCCGCCCGTCACCCCATTTTCATCCTCTTATGCGGACCTCTTAGCTCCATGGTGATTCCGGCTTCGGCCGGAATCCAGGGGGAGGAGTGGGTGCCGCCAGTTTTCATACCTTGGTGTGCCGGCGCCAGCCGGCATTAGCGATTGGTACGACAGCATGTCCCGGACTCCGATCCGGGATAGACTCCCGCCACTCATTTCGTCATTCCAGCGAAAGCTGGAATCCAGAAGGGGTGGGGATGGGTAAGACCACCAGGCGATGGAAAAAACCCGCCCGTCACCCCATTTTCATCCTCTTATGCGGACCTCTTAGCTCCATGGTGATTCCGGCTTCCGCCGGAATCCAGGGGGAGGAGTGGGTGCCGCCAGTTTTCATACCTTGGTGTGCGGGCGGCAACCGGCATGGACGATTGGTCCGGAAGCATGTCCCGCTCTCTGACCAAGGATGGCCGGCTCCCGCCACACCCGCAAGAATCTCTTGTAGCGGCGAAATGCCCAACCGCCCCGAACGGAACCGGCAACGAAAGGATCCAAATCGCCCTCTCCTTTTGGGAGAGGGTTGGGGTGAGGGTGAGACCGCATCGGCACGAGCTCGAGGCACCAATGACCCTCGAACCCTTCCACCAACCAGCACCCCCACCTTGCATACCCTGGTGTGCCGGCGCCAGTCGGAACGAGCGATTACTATGAGAATAGACGCTCCAAACGGTGGCGCAGGCAGAAAAATGTAGCGCGGGGGCTTGTCCCCCCTAGGGCGCGCCGCTAGTTCGCCCGCGTCGCACCACCCGGCGCCATCACATTTTCACCCCTTTACGCGGCCGCTCCAAGGCCATAGGTAATTCCGGCGCATCACTCGAGTGACGTATTCTATTGAGAGAACCCTACCGGTTCGGTAATCTCTAGCTCTGAGGCAACACGGATGCAGGTTCAATTACCAAGTCCCGGACTCCATCCTAGTTCGGAGTTGAGCTGATGGCAGACCAGACCATCACCGCAGTGGTCGTAGGCGCCGGCAACCGGGGCCTGAAGTACGCCTCCTACGCCGAGCAGCGCCCCGACCGGCTGAAGATCGTAGGAGTTGCGGACCCCTCAGCCTCTCGACGCACGGCCGCCGGCAAGAGATTCGGAGTCCCGCCGGCCCGTCAGTTCTCCTCTGCGGAAGAGCTGGCCGCCCAACCAAAGATGGCCGATGCCGCCATCAACGGGACCATGGACCGCTTCCACGTGCCGACTTCCATCCCCTTGCTGGAGGCCGGCTACGACATCCTCCTGGAAAAGCCCTTCGCCATCGACGAGGACGAGATGTGGCGGCTCCTCGCCGCGCGCAGACGCAGCGATAGACGGCTCATGGTCTGCCATGTCCTTCGCTACGCTCCCTTCTACCGAGCGATCAAGGAGAAGGTGGCCGAAGGCGTCATCGGAGACATAGTCAACATCCAGACGAATGAGCACGTCAGTTATCACCATATGGCCGTAGCGTTCGTCAGGGGCAAGTGGAGGAACAAGGCCGAATCCGGCTCCTCGATGCTGATGTCGAAGTGCTGCCACGACCTCGATCTGATCATGTGGTTCAAGAGCGGTATTACTCCGGTATCGGTCGCCAGCTTTGGCAGCAACCTCCAGTTCCGGCCGGAGAAGGCGCCAGCGGGCGCCGGAACCCGGTGCCTCGTCGACTGCCCCATCGAGCCCGATTGTCTCTACTCCGCCCGCAAGCACTACCTCGACAATCCGGATCGATGGAAGCCCTACGTCTGGACCGCGCTTGAGGACATTCCCGATCCAACCCCGGAGCAGCGACTGGAGCAGCTCAAACAGGACGATCGATACGGGCGCTGCGTTTGGCGGTCCGACAACGACGTCGTCGACCATCAGTCGTTAATCCTCGATTTCGAGGACGGCAGCACCGCGACCCATAACATGATAGGAGGCACCGCTAGGCCCGTGCGCTCAATCCACCTATTGGGCACGGCCGGCGAAATCCAGGGAGTCTTCGAAGACAGCCGCTTCGTGATTCGCCGGATCGACCCCCAACCCGGCCACGACCACGTCGAGGAGGTCGTCAGCGTCGACGTGCAGGGCGACATGGAGGGCGGCTACGATGCCCACGGCGGCGGAGACCTCCGGCTCGTCGAAGACTTCGTCAGCTTCCTACAGGGCGACCCTCCCTCCATTTCCTGCACCACCCTGGAAGACTCCATCAGCGCCTACATCGCCGGCTTTGCCGCCGACCGAGCCATGGAAGAGCGCCGCGTCTTAGACCTCGCAGTGCCCTAGGGCCGGCCGGCGGATCGGCGCGGCTACGCCGGCGGCGAATCCGCCCCCAGTATCGCCTCGTTCAGCCGCTCGATCAGCGGCCGGCCGGACGCAGACTCGGGCTCGCGGACCAACTCCGGCCTAAGCAGTTCGACCGTCACGTACTTCCGGCTCAGGGCCCAGATGTCGGTGCCCTCCTTGCCGTTCCAGTCCATCGGCCGGTATCCCGCGTTCACCTTCGTTATCCCGTTCGCCCCCGGCTCCTCGCCGTCGAAAGTTGTTCGCCTGAACACGTGCATATCCGCCGGCTGAACCCGGACCACGCCTCTGATCTCGTCCGGCCGGCAGTACGGCGCGTTGACGCTCAGGATCAGGCCCCGTACTGATGGCTCCTCCACAGCCAACCTTGCGATTGCCGGCAGAACCATCTTACTGGGACCGAACCGGGTCGGCCGATTTTTTCGCGCCTGCGACATCGCGATCGATGGGATTCCCATCATCGCGGCAGCCGCGGCCGCGCCAACGGTGCCGGAGAGCAGACTGTCCCGTCCGACGTTGCTACCGTCGTTGATGCCGGACACCACCAGGTCCACCTTGCGCTTTGCCAGCCATTCGACGCCGATCGTTACCGCCGCCGCCGGCGTGTTGTAGACGATGTAGGTCGGCACGTCCTCGCAACCCTTGCGCCGAGGCCGGATTCGGCGGTAGGCCATGCGCTGGTGCCAGAGGATGCCCGCGCCGGCGCCGCTGTGGTCGCCGGACGGCGCCACCACCATCACCTCGCCAAGCCCTCGCAGCATCCGCACCGATTCCCAAAGGCCGGCCGCGCCAACGCCGTCGTCGTTTGTCGCCAGTATTCGCATATGCGCGCTCAAGACCCCTTGCCAAGAATTCGTCCCACGAGCACCTTTCCCAATAGCATGACTCCGAGCTCTTATTGTGACTTCATCGAGAAAATGAGTCTAATGGAGGGGATCCTCAGCGGCACCCGGCGGAGCAACTGCCTCCCACCATCCAATCGCAGCCGATATCTTATCCCCGAGTCGGGACGCCGGCCAGCCTTATTCGTTGACGCCGGCCGATTGCGAGCGCCGCTCCTTCAAGCGTGCCGGACGGTACTCCATCTTCATGTACACGTCGCCCTGCCTTAGCTCTTCCAACATCTGCGCCAGCCGTTTCCGCTTGGTCTCCTCGCGCTTCGCCCCGGCAATCCACCCAACGTAGTCATTCTGCTGATAGGGCGGACGCTGGCGAAACAGCCCCATCAGGTCGCTTTCGACCAGCGCCTCGCGGACGAACGCCGGCATTGGATGGCGCGGTCGCCGGCCTCGCGGCCAACTCTTTCCGTCCATCAATTTTCTGCGACTCCGGCCGTCAATCGAGCCTCTTCGAAGCGCCAAATGGCCTGTATCCGCGTGCAATTGATCCACAGATTACCGTAAATCCGAGGCCGAAGCAGGCAATCCCACCGCCGAATTCGTCGCTCCCCACGCCATTTCTTCATTGGTACGAAAGCATGTCCCGGACTCCGATCCGGGATGTGCCCTCCAATCAACCTCAATGCCGGCTCTCCACCGGCGAAACCTGCCGACTTGTAGACCGATGACCGATGGCGCAATGAGAAAATGTAGCGCGGGGGCTTGTCCCCCGCTGGGGTCGGGCTGGGGCGTGGCAGAATCCGCCGCGCCAATTCGCTGTACCAAACCACAACTCCGGCTTTTGATAACTTGGTGCGCCGGCAACAGCCGGCATGAGCAATTGCTATGAAAGCATGTCCCGGACTCCGATCCGGGATAGACCGCTCCGGCAGCCTCTCATTCGCCATTCGCGGCATCCCTTCGTCAATCCGGCCCCCCAATCGTCATTCCGGCGAAGGCCGGAATCCAGAGGGGTGGCGGGGTGGCACGCACGGCATCCAAACGTTTCCACCAACCTGCCCGTCTAGTTGTCATACCTCGGAATGCCCGTGGCAGCCAGAATCCGGTTTTCGGCGGAGTGACGATGAGAACGTCTCGCCTATATAGATGTCAAAAAAACCTAACCCTCAATCGGTTGATGGAAATGAAAGCACAGCCCGTCCGGCGCTGCCACGAAGAAGACTTGCAGTTTCTGCCCGTCGCGCTCCTCGACGCCCCAATTCACCGTCTTGACGCCGTTAGCTTCCAACTCCTCCCGCGCGCGGTGAATATCCGTCACCAGAATCGCCACCCCGTCGTTTTCGGCAACACCGCCGTTCACCGCAAACCCTACTTGAACCCCGTCGCGCTCCATAATGACCGCCGGCACCGGATCGGCGCGTCTTTCGACCTCCGTCAGCCCGAAAGCATTCCCGTACCACTTAGCAGCTTGATCGATGTCTTCGACCGGCAGTCCCAGAACCCCTTCGAGAAATGGAAACGCCGCCCGAAACAGCTGTTCGTCTTGCACTAGATCTGGTCCTCTTTGAGTATGTCACTGAAATGTAGAAGGCGCTTTCGCTTTAGTATGATGTACCCACCCGATAGAAGTCTACCCTCCTGAAAGCAGGGTGCGTCGATGACTATGGAAGAGTTCTTCAACCGATCTGCCGACTACTATGACGGCTGGCTTAGAAAGGCCGTTCTTTACTATGACCAGGTCTTCGCCACCGCCGTCGAGCTGATACCTTTCGATCCAAAGGACGAGATCAGGGTGCTGGACCTCGGCGCCGGCACCGGCCTGTTTTCAGGGCACGTGATGCAACGATTCCCCCAAGCCAGATTCGTTCTCTACGATATCTCGTCCCAAATGCTCGACGTCGCCCGCGAGCGGTTCGCCGAAGTGAAAGAACGAGTTTCGATAGTCGAGACCGACTACCTTCGCCTCGACGCCATCGATACTTACGATGCGATCATCTCCAGCTTCTCGATCCACCACCTGGCCCACGCCGACAAGCAACGGCTGTTCTCCCTCGCCTATCGCGCCCTGAAGACCTCCGGCGCCTTCATCAATATCGACCAGATACAGGCCCCAACACCGGGCCTGATGGACCTGTACTGGTACGGTTGGCTGGAGAAAGTCAGATCGGCCGGCGCCGATGAAGCGCAGGTCCAGGAGAGCATCCGGCGCCGCCGCCAACTGGACAACGACGCCACACTCTCCGACCAACTTCGCTGGCTGGCGGACGCCGGCTTCGCCGACGTCGATTGCATATTCAAGCACTACTTCATAGGAGTCTTCTACGGGCGCAAGCAGCCGTCCGCCGGCCAAAGGCCAACGTCCCCGTAGCGGCGGGTTTCAAACCCGCCTGGGGGTGGGGAGGTGGAAATGTAGCGCGGGGGCTTGTCCCCCGCTGGGGTCGGGGTGCGGCGTGGCAGAATCCACCGTCCCAATTCGCTGTACCAACCCACAACTCCGGCTCTTCATACCTTGGTGTGCCGGCGCCAGCCGGGATGAGCGATTGGTACGAAAGCATGTCCCGGACTCCGATCCGGGATAGACCGTTCCAACAGCCTCTCCTTGGTCATTCGCGACATCCCTTCGTCACTCCGGCCCCTCAATTCGTCATTCCCGCGGAGGCGGGAATCCACGCACCCTGGCGTCGCACACGCACGGCACTCGAGAAACCGGAATCCACGCCCACAAAGAACCCCAGGCCCCGGTCCCTCGTATCCACAGCCATCGTCTAATATCATAGGCTCGAACTCGCGCCGATTCGACCGAGGTGACTCCCTCCCACCATGCCAACCGCCCCCACCAAGGACCGCAGCCACGAGAGCATCATCAACGACACCCTCGCCCGGCTCCTCCGAGAACGCTCCGGCCTATCAACCGCCGCCGAAACGCTCCACGACGGAAAACGCCCGGACATCATCGTCCGGCTATCCGAAGGCCCAGTGATCCTCGAAACCGAGTTCGAGCCGGCCCGCACCGTTGAGGCCGACGCGCTCTCCCGCCTTGGAATGAACATTGACGGACAGAGAGTCCAGAACGTCTTCGCCGTCACCGTTCCGGCCAGGCTACGCTCGACCAACCAACGTCACCTCTTCCAGCGCCTGGCGACCGCGACCCTAGCCTGGCAGGAGTGGCGGATCGACGGCACCTCCGGCCCCAGGCTCACCGGCTCCGCGGTAGAGCTCGGCAACGCCGTGGCCCGTTCAACGCCGCCGGCCGGCAACCTCGACGAAGCGGTCGATGCCCTCGACGAAGGCGTCAGATGGGCCGGCTCCCGACTCTATTCATCCCCCGGCACCGTCGCCAGGGTCTCCAGGATCTTCGGCGCAGAGCCCGGCGATGAAGTCGCCAACATGGCCGCGCTTGTCATAATCAACGCGATGGTCTTCCAGGAAAGACTCGCCAGCGGCGAGGCCGCCTACCAGTCCACCAGCGCCGCCCGGGTAAACGGCATGTTCTCCCGTATCAAGCTGCTGCAGATGTGGGACCACATTCTCGGCATCGACTACTACCCCATATTCAGCATGGCTCGGGACGTGGTCCAGGAGCTCTCCGAGGTCGAGGCCGCGGAGGTATTGGCCGAGTGTGCCAAGACCGCCGCAACTCTGCTCGGTATGGGCGCCGTCGGACGCCACGACCTGGCCGGCAGGATCTTCAACCGGCTGATCTCCGAGAGAAAGTTGCTCGCCGCGTTCTACACCAGCATCCCCGCCTCCACTCTCCTCGCCGGCTTGGCGCTGTCTCCCGACCGGTGGCCGCAAGTCCAGTGGGACTCCACCGAAGAAATCTCCGAGCTGCGGGTGGTCGATCCGGCCTGTGGCACTGGCACCCTGTTAATGGCCGCCTACCGTCAGATCGTCCAGAATCACTCCGCCGCCGCCCCCGCCGGCTCCGACAACCCGCTTCTCCATCAAGTCCTCGTCGAGCAGGTCATCAACGGCGCCGACGTCGTCCAATCCGCCATCCATCTGACCGCGGCGACGCTTGCGGCGATGTCCCCCACGATGAGATTCGAGCAAATGCAGTTACACACCCTTAAGTACGGTATGGACTCATCAGGCAGCGTCAATTTTGGTTCTTTGGACTGGCTCCAGGCTCCAGAGACCCAATCGTTCTTCTCCGCGACACATGAGCAGATAACAGCGACAAGTGGATCAGGAGGTGTGGTCGATCGTCCTAGAGCCGACCTCGTAATCAGCAATCCCCCGTACACCAGAAGTGGAAACGACGGTGGCAAAGATAAGTCAGCGCTGGCTAGTGTGTTCTCTCTGCCTCAAGACGACGCGAATTCGCTGCAGTCTATGGTAGCCCACATATCTCGTCTGCTCCGAGGTACACCGGCAAACAAAGTCGCTGGACACGCTTCCTCATTCACTGTTCTGGCCGACCGGCTTGTCGAATGGGGCGGGCGTATCGCTCTCGTCCTGCCGGTGACCGCGCTGGCCGGCGAGTCTTGGCGCGGCATCCGGGAAATGTTGTCCTCCCGGTACGAGATCGAGTTCGTCGTATCGTCCCACGACCCAAATCTCCGGTCCATGTCCTTCGACACCGGCATCGCCGAGGCGCTTCTAGTCGCTCGCCGGCTGCATGAAGGGGAACTGCCCTCTGGACGTGGCAGATTCGTCAATCTCTGGCGGGCAACTTACCAGGAAACTGATGCCCTCGCCCTAGTCAGGGCGGTGAACGCGACGGCATCGACCCCAGTGCTTCGGGCCGATGGCCCGCCGGTTGGCGGAAGCCCATTGATCGTCGGCGGAGAGCAGTGGGGCGAGATCGTCGATGGCCCGGTTGGCCAAGCGCCTTGGACGACCGCCCGATGGAGGAGTGCCCTGACAGGTCAGTTTGCTGCGGCTCTTGAACGAGGCGAGCTGTGGACCGAGGACGGTGCCCAGGTTGCCGGCCATATACCCGTAGGTCGTATGAGTGAAGTCTGTTCGATAGGGCCGGAGCACCGCAGCATCCGTGGCTCACACGGGGCATTCGATGCCTACCACGGATGGAACGATCTAGCCCAGTTCCCTGCCATTTGGAGACACGGGGCGTCGGTGCATCAGAGTATGAGCGCTGAACCGAATGCCTGGCTTGTCCCCAAGCCATCCTATGACCACCGGCCTATCTGGTCCCAAGCCGGCACCCTTCAGGTCACTTGTGATGTTCAATACGACTCGCAAAGGATAATGACGACGCGAACAGGTACGCGCACCTTGGGTGTACGTGCGTGGTTCACTCTGCAGGTGCACGAGCCAGACCCTGTACGTAGTTCGCGACGGGAGATCGCTCTCGCTCTGTGGTTCAACTCATCCCTAAGTATGCTTCTGCACGCGAACCATTCCAATAGGGCGCAAAAGGGTAGAGGCATTGGCAACAAGGCAATGATGAAGACCCTTAGCACCCTAGATGTCCGCAAGCTGGAAACCTGGCAACTCGAAGAGGCCCAGGCAATCTGGCGCGACTTCAGCGACCGAAAGTTCCAGTCCTTCCACCGCTGCGCCGTCGACCCCGCCCGCATCGAGCTCGACGAGCGCCTCGTCCGCGACGTGCTAGGCCTGGATGAAGCCGCCGTCGCCACCGTCGGCCGGCTCCGCACCCTCCTAGCCACCGACCCCTCCATCCACGGCTCCAAGAAGCCGGCGTTGCCATAAGATATCGATAAGTCTCAAAGACCTGACCTGGCGGGAGAGAGAATAATGTCAGTTGCCGTGCCCGACCAGCCTTCGGACGACGACCTCCTTCAGGACGTCTTGGCCATAATCAACGAACTCGCAAAGAAGTCGGCCGGCGGGGACTACCTCTATCGCGGAGAGCCTGAGTGTTACCCCAAAGTGTCCTCCGGCCTTTATCGCAAGTACGAAAAGATTGCTGCCGACGACTTTGACATCGGTATCGTACAAGACGAGATGCTCCAAGCCGCCAAGGAATTCGTACGAGAAACTGGAGAGGATGATAATGAAATTCTGGATCAACTCCAGCACTTCGGCTACAGAACGAACCTAATCGACTTCACCACCGATTATCATATCGCGCTCTTCTTTGCCTGTGACGGAGAACCGGGAGAGAATGGACGAGTAATTCTCCTCGACAAAGCGAACCACCCATCGAGGAAACCAAGGGTGCCAGACAATCGCGTCATTGCCCAGAAGAGTGTGTTCGTGCAACCTACTTTGGGGTTCGTCGAGCCCAGCCACGTTGTCATCATACCGCAGGTGTTAAAAAACCGTATCTTGAAATACCTAGACCAAGCCCACGGCATTTCTGCAGCAACCATCTATAACGACCTCCACGGATTCATCAGGTACACCGGCACCCACGAGAGCGCCTACGCCGCATTCTACGAGGCGTTAATTCGGTTGAACGAAGGGAACTACGACGCGGCCATCGATCGTTTCAGCGATTCCATCGAGCTCAATAGGCGACACCCCGCGCCCCTTCTCGGTCGGGGTGCCGCGTACTCGGCCAAGGGTGAGCATGATCTTGCAATCCAAGACTACAACAATGCAATTGAGTTGAGTCCACGATCCCCGGAGTCATACATCATTCGCGCCGCCGCTTACAGCAGCAAGGGTGATTACGATAGCGCAATCCAAGACTACGATAGGGCAATCGAGTTGAACCCACACTCCGCAGACGCCTACACCAATCGCGGTGACAATTACAGCAAGAAGGGTGAGCACGATCGTGCTATTAAAGACCACGATAGGGCAATTGAGTTGAGTCCTCACCTCGAGCTCGCTTATAGGAACCGGAGCGTCGCTTACAGGGAGAAGGGTAATTATGATCGCGCCATCAAAGACTGCGACGAAGCGTTAAGGATGAACCCAAACTCTGACGAGGCTCTAGTCGTTCGCGCAGCTGCCTATGGCAGCAAGGGCGATTATGACCGCGCCATTGAGGACTGCGACAGGGCCATCGAGTTGAACCCGCACTTAGCGGACGCCTATACCCAACGGGGCGCAGCATACAGCCGCAAGAGCGACAACGATCGCGCGATTCGTGACCACAACCGCGCACTTGAACTGCAGCCAGATTCTTTTGGAGCTTATGCCAATCGGGGCGCCGCGTACTCGGCCAAGGGTGAGCATGATAGAGCGATCCAAGACTACGACAGGGCTATTGCCCTAAATCCTAACCTTGCTGTTGCCTACCACAATCGTGGCCATGCTTACAGCGGTAAAGGTGAGGTAGACCGTGCGATCCAAGACTACGACAGGGCTATTGCCCTAAATCCTAACCTTGCTATTGCCTACCACAATCGTGGCCGTGCTTACAGCGGTAAAGGTGAGGTAGACCGTGCGATCCAAGACTACGACAGAGCAATTCTCCTGAACCCTGACCTACCGGGCGCCCACAGCGACCGGGGCGCTACTTACGCGCGCAAAGGCGATTATGACCGCGCCATCCAAGATTATGACGCGGCAATTGAGTTGGACCCACACGCCCCATTTGCCTACGCCGATCGCGGCGCTGCATATTCGAACAAAGGAAATCAAGATCGTGCGATCCAAGACTACGATATGGCGATAGCGCTAAACCCGCGCGAACCGATTGCCCACCTGAATCGCGGCATTGTCCTCGCGCGCAAGGGTGATTACGATCTTGCAATCCGAGACTACGACAGGGCAATTGAGTTGGATCCAAAGTTTGCCAGCACTTACTACAATCGAGCGGAGAGCCGGCTATGCATCGCAGATTGGGAAAAGGCCGAGTCGGACCTATCCATCGCGCGAAGCCTCGGCGTCGACATCGTCTCCGAGTTCTCCAAAGAATTCGGAAGCGTTCCGGCCTTCGAGCGGAAGCACAACGTCAAACTGCCGGCCAACATCGCCCGGCTACTCACACGCCCCGAGCAAGGTTAGCCGGCCCGGCCTCCTCCCCCACCCGGCCCCAATTCCTAGTACAATCCCTCCGGCGTCTCATACCCACCCGCAACCAACGCAATCAGGACCGACCCTTGGCAGAAGACTTCCTCGTAGCTACGGACCTCCGCAAGAGCTTCGACGACATCCAAGCCGTCGACGGCGTCTCCTTCACCATCCGGCGCCAGGAGATCTACGGACTCCTCGGCCCCAACGGCGCCGGCAAAACCACCACCATCCGCATGCTCTCCACCGTCGTGTCCCCGGACGCCGGCGAGATATCCATCGGCGGCCACTCCATCCAGCGAGAAGGAGACCAGGTCCGCAAGATCATCGGCGTTTGTCCCCAGGACTTGGCCCTCTATCCGGAGCTCTCCGCAACGGACAACCTCGTGTTCTTCGGCAAGATGGCCGGCCTCAGCGGCCGCGAAGCCGACGAGCAATCCCGCGTCAATCTGGAGCTCGTCGGTCTCAGCGACAGGGCCAAAGACAGAGTCGACAAGTTCTCCGGCGGCATGAAGCGCAGGGTCAATCTCGCCATCGCCCTCATGAGCCGGCCGGCGCTCCTCTTCCTCGACGAGCCCACCGTCGGAATAGACCCCCAGTCCAGGAACCACATCTTCGAGACCATCCTCGGCCTGCGTGCCGAGGGCCAGACCATCCTGTACACGACCCACTACATGGAGGAAGCCGACCGGCTCTGCGACCGCCTCGGCATCATCGATAACGGCCGGCTCATAGCCGAGGGCTCGCCGACCGAGCTAAAATCGCGGATCGGTCCGCCGGACGAGGTCACCCTGGAGGAAGTTTTCCTGAACCTCACCGGCCGCAGCCTGCGGGACTGATCCATGCTCCGCCCGTGGCACATAGCTGTCTTGGAGGTCAAGCGTTTCGTTGTTGACCCGGGCCGGCTCGCCTTCAGCCTGGCCCTGCCGATCGTTCTGTTCGCCCTGATGTACGGGGCGTTCAGCGAGGCCGGCCAGTTCAACGGCACCGCCCATCTCGTCGACCTCGACAAGGGCGCCATGGCACGTGAGTTGATCGCCCGCTTGGAGCGAGTCGACGGACTCCAGGTCAGGCTTCACACCAGCGCCGACGCGGACCAAGCCCTCGACCGCGCCAACGTCCTCTCGGTCGCCGTTATCCCGGATGGATTCTCGGAGGGCCTGTTGGCCGGCAGTCCCGTATCGATCACCTTCAAGCAGCTCGGCTCCGGCGGTCAAGCCGGGCAGATAGCCGCCACCATCATCCAAAGCGCGGCCCAAGAGTTGGCCGGCGAGGCCCAGGTCCGTGCCCAGGTCCGCGACGCGCTCAAGGAATCCTCGGTCACCGACGCCAAGATCGACCAAACCGTCGGGTCGCTGCTCGATCAGGCGCGAGCCAATCCCCCGATCACGGTCAATAGCCGCGTCATCGGCGGCCAGTCCGACCCACTGTCCCGGCTCCTGCCCGGCATCATGACGATGTTCCTCCTGTTCTCGGTCACGCTGGGCGCCACCACGCTGGTCGAGGAGCGGCGTATAGGCACCCTCGAGCGCCTGTTGACGACCCGTCTGTCCATCGATCAGCTATTCCTTGGCAAGTTCCTCGCCGGCGCTTCGATTGCCGCCCTCCAGGCCCTGATCCTGCTGGCGCTCGCCTTCATCGTGCTTCAGATCGCCGGCCCGCTCGTGTTTCTCGAGACCTTGGTCTTCGCGCTGCTCATAGCGGCTGCCGTCAGCGCCGCCGGCTTGGTGATCGGATCTCTCGCTCGTACTCCCGACCAGGCATCCTGGATTGCTGTTTTCTTCACGATGTCGATGACCGTATTTGCCGGCACCTTCTTCGACGTAGGGGATTCCGGACCGCTCGCCCTCATCAGCAGGTTCACCCTCAACAAGTACTCGATCGACGGACTGGCGGACATCGTCGCCGGCGGCGGACTCGGCCAACAGGGCTTCGAGGCGGCAGTACTGATAGGCGTAACAATCGTAGGCTTAGTCGTCGCCCGATTCGCGTTTCGCGCGACTCAGGCCGGTTAGCGCCCATGTCGACGATACTGCGCCAGAGTCTGCTGATCTCGGTCAAGGACATCAGGATATTCATCCGCGACCGCTTCGCCCTGGGGTTTGCCCTCCTCTTCCCGATCATCTTCGTGATAGGGTTCTCGTTCGGTCTCGCCGGCGTTGGCCCTAGCAATGACAGGGTCGAGTTTACAATCGTCACCCTCGAAGAAGACGCTGGGATAAGCCATCAGATCATAGGCGCCCTGACCGCGGCCCCAGAGTCGGGTTTCCAGACCCTGCCATACGAAGACGCGCTTCGAGCCGTGGAGGCCGGCGAGCTCGGCGGATTTCTCGCCTTCCCCGGCGATTTCACCAGCAACGTGATGGCCGGCCAGCCGACCGAGCTTGAGGTCGTCGCAAACGCGGATGCGCCCGCTACCCAGGCGGCGTTGGAGGGCATCGCCCACTCCATCGCCGGCCGGCTCACCAACGTCCAGACGACCTTGCAGGCCGTGATCGAGCTTCGAGCGTCGGCCGGTCGCTCCTGGCCGCCACCGGACCGACCCACCCTTTTCGATCAGGCGCCGCTCGTCAGCTTTCAGACTTCCCGGTTAGGAGACTCCATCCCGTTCAATCCCAGCAGCTTCGTCCTGACCGGCTACGTAACCATGTTCGTATTCTTCTCCGCCGCCATGGGCGCCGGCGCGATCGTCCGCGAGCGCCAGAACCATACCCTCGAAAGGCTGCTCTCCAACGGCGTCCGGCGCGAGGCGGTGATACTCGGCAAATACTTCGCGGCCATCTACAAGGGCCTATTGCAACTGGTGGTCCTATGGGCATTCGGCATACTTGTGTTCCAGATAGACCTGGGCTTGGCGCCCGGAGCCGTAATACTGGTCTCGCTGTTAATAGTCTTGGTCTCCGCCGGCTTTGGCGTAATGCTCGCCTCGCTCGTCCAGACCGAGCGCAGCGGCGACTCCGCCGGCGTGCTCGCATCTCTGGTGATGGCGCCCATCGGTGGCTGCTGGTGGCCCCTCTTCATCACCCCAGCCTGGATGCAGTCCCTGGCAAAGCTAACGCCCCACGGCTGGGCCAACACCGGCTTCAACAAGCTCATGCTCTTCGGCGCAGAGTTTGGCGACGTGTTACTGGAGATGGCAGCACTGATCGCCTTCGCCATAGCATTTGTAGCCGTCGCCCTCTGGCGATTCCGCCTGTCGCCAGACCACTGATCGCCGGCCTCTCGACTCACCAAGCCGGGCGGCACCCCGTCCTTGCCCCAGTGGCTCGTCCCGTTAACACTGACCGCTCCCCACGCTCATCCAGAAATCTCTGTAGGGGTGCCCCTCGTGGGCACCCTGGGGGTCGGGACGCCGCCCACCATCACCGGCCACCTACCCCGACACCGGGCCGGAGTCCACGGAGGATGGGAGGGGGGAAATGTAGCGCGGTCGAAGACTTCGCGAGGCGAGGGGCTTGTCCCCCGCTGGGGTCGGGGTGGGGCGTGGCAGAATCCACCGTGCCAACTCGCCATACCAAATCACAACTCCGGCCTTTCATACCTTGGTGTGCCGGCCCCATCCGCCATGAGCGATCGCTTATGAAAGCATGTCCCGGACTCCGATCCGGGATAGACCGCTCCGGCAGCCTCTCATTCGCCATTCGCGGCATCCCTTCGCCAATCCGGCCCCACATTCGTCATTCGTAAGGAAATGTGCCCTCCAATCAACCTTGATGCCGGCTCTCCACGGTCGAAACGTGCCGAATTGTAGACTAATGGCCGATGGCAGAATGAGAAAATGTAGCGCGGGGGCTTGTCCCCCGCTGGGGTCGGGGTAGGGCGTGGCAGAATCCGCCGTGCTAATTCGCTGTACCAAACCACAACTCCGGCTCCCCATACCTTGGTGTGCCGGCGCCAGCCGGCATGAGCAATTGCTATGAAAGCATGTCCCGGACTACGATCCGGGATAGACCGCTCCGGCAGCCTCTCATTCGCCATTCGCGGCATCCCTTCGCCAATCCGGTCCCCCATTCGTCATTGGTACGAAAATGATGTTGCGCGGCTTCGACAGTGCCTCGGAATCCCACCAATCTCCCGTTTCGTCGTTCGTACGAAAACTTGCACCTCAATCAACCTCAATGCCGGCTCTCCCCGGGCGAAACGTGCCGAATTGTAGACCGATGATCGATGGCGGAACGAGAAAATGTAGCGCGGTCGAAGACTTCGCGAGGCGAGGGGCTTGTCCCCCGCTGGGGTCGGAGTGGGGCGTGGCAGAATCCACCGTGCCAACTCGCCATACCAAATCACAACTCCGGGTTTTCACACCTTGGTGTGCCGGCCCCAGCCGGCATGAGCGATTGCTATGAAAGCATGTCCCGGACTACGATCCGGGATAGACCGCTCCGGCAGCCACTCATTGGCCATTCGCGGCATCCCTTCGTCAATCCGGCCCCACATTCGTCATTCCGGCGAAGGCCGGAATCCAGAGGGGTGGGGAGAGGGGGTTGTAGCGCTGGGGCTTGTCCCCAGCTCAGGGCGGACCGCTCGTTCGCGCAAGTCGCACCGCCCGCCGGCAGCCACCTCACCGGTTCTGTTCCCTCTCCCCTTGGGAGAGGGCTAGGGTGAGGGTGAACAAGTCACCCCTCAGGATCAGGCGTCCCAACAATAACCGGCGTCACCGTAGTGGCGATTCGCGAATCGCCCTGTGGGGGACGGGCCCTCGCCGGCCCATCGCCGCCGGCGCCTGTCCCGACCCAAACGCCAACCCCTCGCAGCCGCAATTCCCAAATCGAACTTGGCCTGTACAATGGCAATTCTCAGGTCGTGCGATCTCTCCCACGCAGGCAACAGCACTATAGGGCCGGTCTTACCAACCACGCCGGCTCGCCGGAGCACTCGGAGGAACGCAAGTGAGGGGACGTTGCTGTTTATACATCTTGCTGTCACTGGTTGTACTTCTCATTCTCGGCATATTTGTCCTCACCCGCATACTCGGCGGTGCTTCTCCCGGCATGCCTCGACAGGCCGAAGCGCCGGCCGATATCCCCGCCTATGACCGCTCCGAGTGGGGAGACTGGATCGATGCTAATAACGACTGCCGGAATACCCGGCACGAAGTCTTAGCTGAGGAATCCACTGAACCAGTAAACTATAGGTCCGATAGACAATGCCGCGTAGCCTCCGGACGGTGGGTCGGTCCATACACCGGGCAGACCTTCATCGACCCCGGCAGTCTGGACGTGGATCATGTTGTCCCGCTCGCCAACGCTCACCGCTCCGGCGCGTGGGCGTGGGATCGCGAACGCAAGCGAGAGTATTACAACGAGCTCGATAACTCCGGTCATCTGGCAGTGGTGGAGCGCACAGTCAATAGGGAGAAGGGAAGCCAGGGGCCTGAACAGTGGAAGCCACCCAATCAAGCTAACTGGTGTGAGTATGCGAGGAATTGGATCTCCGTCAAAGCCAAGTGGGAGCTGACGGCAACAGCGGCGGAGATCGCCGCACTGGAAACCATGTTGGAAACTTGCCCCAACTAGCCCCAATGACTTCTCTCCCTCATTCCGGCCGGCCCACACATGGCCAGCCATCTCTGTAGCGGCGCCCCTTGTGGGCGCCCTGGGCGGGGACCCGGCAAACCATCACCGGCCGGCCAATCCATCCTTCACGACCCCCATTCGTCATTCCCGCGCCGGCGGGAATCCACGCACCTTTCCTCCGCCTAAGAACGCCAAGCGCGATACCACCAACTACGACCACGTCAATCGCGATACCACCAACTACGACCACACGGATACCCCAGAATCCGGCTTCCCAATCGGCTATTCCGGCGACGTCAT
The DNA here is from genome assembly GCA_965220775.1 of Chloroflexota bacterium. Lineage (GTDB taxonomy): Bacteria > Chloroflexota > UBA6077 > FW602-bin22 > JBCLEL01. The sequence goes on along the minus strand of OZ244845.1, from coordinate 492,862 downwards.
GCCCCTACCCGATCCGGCGCCCGACTCCACAGCCGGCGGCGGCGCCAATCACACCCGGATACCTTCACCTTGCGGAACCGTACATCGCGGCCATATAGTGAAAGCAGGGACATCTTGCGCTGGGGGTCGTCCCCAACCAACCACCCGCCGGCAGCCACGTCACAGGATCTGTTCCCTCTCCCCTTGGAGAGGGTTAGGGTGAGGGCGAACAAATCACCCCTCAGGACCCGGCGTCCCGCCAAAAACCGGCATCACTGTAGAGGCGATTCGCGAATCGCCCACGGCAGGGAAGCGGCATACCCCGGACATCCTCTGTCAACCCGTGCGGAACCACACAAACAGTGGTATAATCAAACATATGTTCACCCTATGCGCTACCGGCCCCTGACCCGCCAACCACGGACGATTCGAAAAACGTGTTTTTGCAAAACAAAGGTTCAGATCGAAGCCCGGCAGGAAAGCCAATGATCATGGAGAAAATGTAATTGAGATCGAGCCCCTTGAAAACGTTCGCTGGAATCTTGCTGGTCGCGCTTGGCGCGCTGTTTATGCTCGGTCAAGTCGGCCTTGTCGATGCCGACTATGTACTACAGCGAACCTGGCCCCTGCCGATAATCCTCTACGGCGGTCTCCTCTGGCTGGCTTCGCCGGCGCGCGTAGTTGTGCCGGCGATCGTCGTCGTCATTGGGCTGGTCCTGCTCGCAACCACCCTCGGTTTCGTTCCCGGCTCCGCACTCGCCTACATTTGGCCGCTAGTGTTGATCGCTGTCGGCGCTTGGATCCTGCTTAATCGGGTATCGACGCGGCAGCGGATCGGCGATGACTTGGACTCTTTGGATTCCTTTGTGATATTCGGCAGTATCGAGACTCGCAGTCGATCTCAACGCTTTCGCGGTGGTTCAGCAGTGTCAATGTTTGGCGAGATCAAGCTGGATCTACGCGAAGCTCAACCCACCTCAGAGGGCGCAACCCTCGACGCAACGGCGCTATTTGGCGCACTCTCCATTCGCGTGCCCAAAGAATGGAGAGTGGAAGTCAACGGTGCGCCAATCTTCGGGTCAATCAACAACCAAGCAATCGCGGACGGTTCCCCGTCGGAGGATGCGCCGACCCTGAAAGTCGACGCGTTGGCCCTATTCGGCGAAGTGAAGATCGACCGCTGACGGCGCTTGCGATCTAACTTAGCTACAGATACAAAGCAAGAGCAACCACAGGAGGTCCTGACTCAGTATGCCGAGAGTCGTACATTTCGAAATCCATGCCGGCGAACCCGAGCGAGCGATCAGCTTTTACCAGAGCGTGTTCGGCTGGCAGTTTCAAAAGTGGGAAGGCCCGTTGGAGTACTGGATGATCATCACCGGGGCCGAGGGAACGCCGGGAATCAACGGCGGGCTAGTCAAACGTACATCTGAAGTCGCCGGCGACTCTGTAATAGCCTACGTGTGCACCATCGACGTCCCATCCGTCGATGAGTACGCCGACAATATCGTCGCCAACGGCGGCACCATAGTAGTCCCCAAGATGCCCATATCCGGCGTTGGTTGGCTAGTCTACGCGAAGGACACTGAAGGCAACATCTTCGGAGTCCACCAAGAAGACCCGTCCGCCGGCTGATTAGCCGAAACCGGCTCCTCTCAGATTGCCACTAGCACCAGAAACCCCCCGTGCTACAATCGCCGGCATCCGTTCTCACCGAGGTTAACGCACGATGAAGGTCACCGGCGTCACCCAGTTCCTCGTCTCCTCCGGCCAGGCAAAGAATTTCATCTTCGTCCGGGTCGATACCGACGAGGGCATCTCCGGCTGGGGCGAAGCCTACACCCAAACCGACCGCGAGCCGGCCATAGCGACCTACGTCGATCGGATGGGCCAGTACCTCGTCGGCCGCGATCCATTCAACGTCAAGCACTTTACCCACGTGATGTACCACGACGTTCTCGTCAAACGCGGCTCCATGGAACCCTATTGCGCCCTCAGCGGCATCGAGATCGCGCTCTGGGACATCGTCGGCAAGAAGCTCGGCGCCCCGGTCTACAACCTGCTCGGCGGCGCCTGCCGCGACAAGATCCGCGTCTATGCCAACGGCTGGGCCGGCAACCCCCAAGATCCGGATGCGGTCGCCGCGCGCGCAGTCGAGACCACCAAGATGGGGTTCGATGCCCTCAAGTGGGATCCCTTCCCCGATCCCTGGCGAGCCTACATCAGCAAGTACGAGGAGGACCTCACCGTCGAGGGCGTAGCGGCTGTCCGCGCAGCGGTCGGGCCGGATGTCGACCTATTGGTCGAGGCCCACCGCCGGCTCGCGCCGATGCACGCGGTCCGCGTCGCCCGCCGAATCGAGGAGTTCAATCCGTTCTGGTACGAGGAGCCGGTCTCGGCCCGCAATCTGCCGGCACTGGCCGCCGCCAAGCGCGAGATCAACATCCCGGTCGTCACCGGCGAGGAGCTATACACGAAGACCGAGTTCCGCGAAGTCTTCGAGCTACGCGCCGCCGACATCATTAATCCTGACATCTGCAACACCGGCGGCCTTTTGGAGCTCAAGGAGATCGCCGCGATGGCCGAGACCTACTACGTCGTGGTCTCACCCCATAACTTCAACAGCACCACGGTCGGCCTGGCCGCGACGTTACATCTTTGCGCGACAATCCCCAACTTCTTAATCACCGAGTACTTCGTCAACCTCGCCGACATCGGCACAGAGCTGTCGACCAACCCAATCGAGGTCGATAACGGCTACATCCGGCTGCCCACGGGGCCCGGCCTCGGCATCGAGCTCGATGAAGACGCCCTTGCCCGCCATCCCTACAACCAGCCGGCCCTGCGCTCTATCCGCCACCCCGGCGACGAGGGCCCCTGACTGCAGGATGTCTCGGTTGACTGCATGTAATAAGGACATCCTCAACGAAACCGAGAAAATCCTACCCTGCATAGCTAGTAGCTAGGCAATCCGACAACATCCACTGGCGGCGCCTGTTACCAGTCACTCCCTCGAAGTTCACAACCCCAGATCGTTCAGGTTGTAATCCTTCAACACACTCTCTCGCGTGACGTCACTCCAGCGGTTGTCATCTAGCTCGTTCGCCAGCGGCTGGTAGATATAGCCATGCTCCTCCGGAAAACGCTGCCGGCGCGCATCGACTGCTAGCGCAATCAAGCGCGAACGCTCATGAACACGTGCCTCATCGTAGCGCTCCGGCGACCATCCCAGGTCCCCCAAGACGGAGACCCGTCGGTGAAACCCGAATACGTATGTCGCCCGCATGGCCGATGACGTGTTCGCAAAGGAGCCGTGCAAGACCTGGCGGTTGCATATCGCCACGTCCCCCGGCTGGCAAATCATCGGCACCGCGTCTGGCAGTCGGTCCGAACCGCCATTCGCCGATACCAGCCCTTTGATGTCGATCTTGCCGAGCTTGTGTGTTCCCGGTACTACCCAAAGCCCATTGGCCGGCGTGCTCCCGTACAGCTGTACCATGAAGTTGAAGCCGTGGGTACCCTCGTCCAGATCGGGATTGTCCCAGTGCGTCGTGCCATCCTGGTGCCAGGCCACCGACGGCCCCCAACCCGGCTGCTTTACCCAGATGCTCTCGGAGAACGGTGTGAAGTCCGGCCCGTTGATCTGCTCCGCGATCCGCAGTAGGTCCGGATGGCCGTACAGCTGCAAAGCCGCATCCATCAACTGCAACGGGCTCGATATGTTCAACAACACTTCATCCGGTGCATCGACCGGAGCCTCTGGCTCGACCATCTTCGCCTGGTACCTGCCGCCAGAGACCGATGTGCCCCCATAGGGATCGCTTAACGGTCTGGCAAAGCGGAAGCTCGGTCGCTCGAATTCGCTCCCGATCGCCGGCCGACCGGTCGCATCGGTGCGCGACGTGCTGGAAGCCGGCGCCCGGGCCAATACCTCCTCGAAATCCGCCACCAGCTCGTTTAGCTCATCGCCACGTACCGCGCCCTCAAACACATAGAACCCCGATTCCCAGTACGCCTCGGCGACGCCTGCTGCGAGGGCGCCATTCGCGTCGAATGCCATGGGCCCGCGGTTGCCCAGGCTCAGCGCCCTTCGCTCACCTTCGAAATAGTAATCTTCGTGCATTCCTGTCCCTCGATCTTTCCAGATTAGTAATTCCACTGCCTACCAATAGTGTAAAGCCTAAGACCGCGTTTCCACGTCGTCGCAAATCGCGCTAAAGGAAATGCATCGCCAGCAACACGCGTTCGCAGATCAACCTACGGATCCATAGACGTTAGTCAGCGAAAGAGTGCCGGGACAAAGACGAATAGCCCAACGACCACCGCCCCGATGGAAGCAAAAATAACCGCGCCGGCTGCTACGTCCTTCGCCCTGCCGACGAGCGGATTCCTACCTGGACAGGCCGCGTCTGACAGAAACTCCAGTGCCGTATTGAATGCCTCTGCGATCCAGACGGCAGCTATTGCTATGGACAGTAAGGCCCAGTCACTCGGACCGATCCCCACCCACAACCCCAGCGCCACCACGGCAATTGTCGCGCCCAGATGAACTCTGCTGTTTCGCTGTGTGGAGAGTAACGCCCCAATGCCTCTGAAACCATTCGCGAACGCTCCGGCCAGACTTCTCACATTTGATCTACCGTCATGTTGTCCACTACCTGAACACGTACGTCCAGGCTCGGCATCCCGGCCTCAAGTGCCATCTTTGTCGTGGGAGTCCCTTCGAGATAAGGGGGGAACCAAATCGGTACCGAACACATCGAATAGACGAACCTCCGGCTCCTCGCTGGAATGCGGCACCACTCCCCACGCAACGCCGTCCTATGGGTCTTCGATCGCTACAAAAGGATTGTACTCACGCCAATCTACCGACCGATAATACCCTTACAAATTGACCAACAGCAGGGAAACCGTCGCCAGGAACACACCGGCCCAGGCCGGCCGGCTCAGCTTTTCGCCCCAGACCCACGCGCCTGAAACGACCGCCACGACAACCGCACCGGCAGTGGCGATCGGAAACAGGACGCTGGCTGGCAGCCAGCTTAGCGCAAACATCATCGCCAAGGTGCCGCCGCCATTCGCCAGCCCTAGGATTGAGCCAATCACCAGATCGTCCCGCGTCGGCCGCAGGCGTTGGTACAGACCGACGACGATCCCAACGAGGCAGGCAATGGTGAACCAGACCGCGACAAAGACCGGCTGGGCCCCAGACAGGCCGCTCTCTTGGAACGCCTTCGCGACTAGGGGCGTAACGCTGATGATCAGAAACATGCTCGTCAGCCACAGCCAGCCGGAGCCGGCCCGGCCTATGTCAGTCGGCCGAACTCGCAAGGTCAGCAAGGGCAGCGCCAAAGATGCGATGACTATGCCGGCCAGTCGAGCCACGGAAGGTTGTTCCCCCCAGTATAGGATCGATGCCGCAACCGCCGGCATCACCGTCAACCTGGCCGCCGTGGTTGTGACGCCGACGCCAAACAGGCGAAGGGCCCGCAGATACACCAGGTACGAGATCCCATAGGAGAGGCCGGCTACCGTGGCGAAACCGACCGTGGGCGGCGTCAATCCCCCAGACCCGAAGACTATCGCGATAGCCCCGGTCAGAAGTGCGCCGACACCATAGTTCACGGCCCCTATCATTACCAGATTGGCCCCACCGCGCTGGGACCATTTGATAATGTGGCCAAAGCCCACTGATGCCAGCACGTTCAGTGCCAGGAAGAGATAACCGATGTTCAAATGACACCTAGAAATGGGCCGGCGTGAGTCTCATCCCAGTCAGCAGGCTAGGAGGTCCGCGCCAGTTCGCTTATCGCCAGCCTGAGCTATTCACGAGAGTGGTCCATTCTTGGATTGAGTCCCAGGCATACTTGCCCGCCGGCTTTATTTGGACACGCTTCATCCGATGATCCAATCCAGCACGATTACAAAAGCCAGCATGCCGGCAAAAACTAGAGTTACAAACACCGCGACGACAATTATCGGCTTCAACCACTCCCCGCGAATCTTGCTAGCCAGATCGACCTCACCCGGACGGGCTGGTAGAGCCACCCACAGGACGAAGAGAACCGAGAAAACGACTGCTGGAATTAAGAATTCTATGGCCAACTAGACACGCACTACCCGGGTAATCCCCGGCGATCTCTGACCGTGATTTCTATTCCGACCACCTGCGAACAATCGTCTAGAAAGGGGATGAAGAATCGCGCAATTGCGCACATCTCTTTGGATTCAATCTCCCCTGCTCGCCGCGAGGAAATCTCAACCTCCAGCCAGGGCGCCATCTGCGCGGGTCAGGTCCGGCGAGACTATGCCGAATGGCAAGATCGAGTTGACAATCGACAGAGGATCGATTTCGCTGATCTTCAATGGGTCGGCGCCCTCCCAGATGAATGAGCCAACACCCAGGATGGCCAAGCCGCCGAAAGCTCCCAGCGCCCAGGTGGCCACGACGAACGTAGCCAATGATCTTCTCGGCATAAGCTTGGCCAGTCCCCAAAACGTGATGGGCCCGCCGGCCGCTGCGGTAAAAAGGAGCGCTGCCGCTGGTGCCGTTCCCATGCCCAGTAGCAATAGAAGCGCCACCAGCGGGATTTCGAACAATAGCGGCACATTAATCAGGACGCCAAATGTCGCCGCAATCGCCACTCCCGTCAGGTGATTGCCGAGGTAGTGCGTGACCACGGATGGGCTCAGCCACTGGATCGCGAGGCCGCTGGCGAATCCTGCGACTACCATTATTGGACCCATGCGGGCAAGGTAGCCGATGCTCGTCTTCGCCCAATCGCGGATGCCCTCGCTAAGTACCGCTTTCCAGCCGGCTGCTTCCTCCTCGTCACCGTCCGCGATGGTGACCGGCACGTCGGCAGCCGCGTTTTGTTCCCTGCGCGCCGTGAATACCACTAGGGGGCCGATGGTCAGAGCGCCCAATACGGCCAACACGACGCGGCTGATGCCTAAGAGTGGAGTGAACACGAAGAACACCATGATCAAGGCCGGGAAATTCATAGTCGCCGAGCCCTGCACCATGGCGATAGCCCCGGCCAGCCCCGCCCTCTTGTGAAAAGCCGACGACACGGGAACTATGCACGCGGAGCACAAATTCATCGCCGGACCCGTAGCGGCGCCCTTGACCGTACGCGAGAATAATCCCCCAGACTGGAACCACTTGCCGAGGCCCGACGGAAATAGGAAGACTTCCATCAATCCCGCTACTAGAAACGCGAAGGTCATACCTATGGCGACGATCTGCAGATAGGTCATGCTGAAGCCCCACCAAGTGGCTACGAACGAAGTTCCAGCTTCCTTCTCGACGCACAATCCCTGGAAACACTGCATTCCAGGGGATGTAACAGCCTCCAGGTCCGTCCCGACAGCGTCCAGCTTGGGAAAGCGGTTGAATGCCACGAACAGGATCAGGATTATCCCGAATAGGAGTAATCCTACAAACCGCCTCTTATTGACGGCAGTACTAAGCATCTTTCTCAGCGAGTCCCACTGCTTGATGAGCCATGATCAGGCAATTTTCCTACCTCTTCACGGTTTGCGCAACTAGCAACTAGTAGGGGCGACTCACGAGTCGCTCAGGGTGGGGCCGTCATCCCAGCATAGGCCGGCGCGACGCCAACCAACGAACCTCGCCGTCCGCGCTCTCGTGAATCCGGCTCGACTACAAGTAGCCGTCGGCTGAATCCTGTGGTTCGTACCCAAGAACTCTGCGCGGATGTTCGATGTCGCGGTATCCCCACTTATTGTTGGACGTAGCGAAGAAAATGCCATACTTCAGATCGTCGGGTGCGTCGATACACTTCTGGAGCATCTGGGCTATGTCCCTCTGACTCAAATAGACGGAGAACTCTCGCCCCTCCATCGGGCGATCTTCCGCTGTCACGCGGCCGATCCTGACGCAGAGCGACGACAAACCGTGCTCGTCTGAAAAGTGACGCCCGAGCGACTCCCCCCAGATTTTCGCAGCCCCGTATATCCCGATCGGATCCACTGTCTCGTGGGTGACCTTTGCCCATTCCTGAGGCGCTTCCTCGTATCGACGAGACACTATCGCTTCATATGGCGGAACCCTCTCGAGTCCGCTGACCACCGCGCCACTGCTGGCAAACACGACTCGCTTCAAGCCGGCCTGCCGGGCGGCCTCGTAAACGTTGTATGTTCCCACGACGTTGCTCGCCAGGTGATCCTCCCACGAGACCCCTCCCAGGTACGCCGCCAAGTGGACGACTACGTCTTTTCCGGCAAACGCCGGCTTGATCGCAGCCAGATCCGATATATCCGCTTGGAAACACTCCACCCCTTCGACCGGCCGGCGGTTCAGCGCGCTCAGCTCATAGCCGCCTAGCGCCTCAAGATGATCCTTCAAAACGCCGCCGATCAGGCCGCTCATGCCGGTTATTAGCACCTTTTTCATTTCAACAACTCCTCCTTATCTGCCAGCCCGACGCCCAAGCCCTGGAACAACCCATCGAGAGAGAACGGTTTGTACCGTTCCTCCTCCTCTACCTTGACGGGACAGGCGAAGGCCGGAACCCCAGGGGATTCAAAAACGCCGATCGGAAGCCCCGGCAAGTGTCGACACAACCTATGGCACCTGCTCCGGCCCCATGTCGAGGCGGGCCTTGTAGAAACGCAACACTCGGTCTTGGTCGAACTCATCCATCTCGAGGATCCATCCCCAAGCCAAGGCTGTTATCGGGTTTTGCAGCTTCGAGTAAGGTGAGATCAGCAGCTTGACGTTGCCGAATCTGCTCGGTGGGACAGTCTGATACAGGTCGACCAACGACCGCTCTAGATCCGGGCATGGCTCGTCGCACTTGTAGAGAATCACAATGCCGCCGTGCTCGAGGTTGTGAACGAAGTTGCCCTCCGGAACTTCCTCGGTGTACACGCCCCAATTATAGGGAGCCGGATAGTGCGGACCCGAGCTGGGCGGATAGTTCTCGTAGTCGATGACCGTGCCTTGCTCGACGTGGAGGGCCCCTTCGCTCGGCACCTCACGTCCAAGCTCCCCCTCACTCGCTTGCTGATAGATCAGAAGGCCAACAATAGCGGCTATACCGACGGCTACCAGCGCGATTATTACAACTGTCAGGGTATCCAGCCCGGCCACAAGGCCCTGCCGTTGCTGACGCCGACCTCCAGAGGCGCGAGGGCGTTGCCGGCTCGCCTGGCGACGCGCCTCCTGGGATGGGGATGGGCTATCGGCTCTCTTTTGTCTGCGGGACTTCTTTGCCATTTTGCTGCGAGCATACCTTTGGATTGATTACGGTCGCCGGCCGCCCGTTTCAGCGCCTGCAACGGGTGGAAACGCATCGACGATGAAGTTTAACACGTGCCAGCGCTCTTCATCGCTCAACGACTCTTCGAAAGCCGGCATCGCCGTGCCCTGTACTCCCCGACTGATGAACTGGTACAACACACTCTCCGTGTGGGCGGCAGTATGCTCGCGCAAGTCAACTGGCTTTGGGCTCAAGCTCGCGGCCAGAGGCCCATCGCCGCGACCTTCTTCACCGTGGCAAATTACACAGTTCTGCTCATAGATGACGCTGCCGGCGGCTATAGAGCTGGCTTGGTTCCGGAATGGATTCTCCAGCGGCGACGGCCGGCTAAGCTCGGCGGCCGTCGTCGTATAGATCAGATACATGCCGACTATCAGCGCCATTTGGCTGCCCAACGCTGGTATCACCCGGGCCAGCCGGGAAGCTCCGATGCGGGATAGCCGCATCCATAGTAGGGCCAGCAGAGCGCCCACGATGAAGACTTCGAGACCCAACAACGCGGTCGAGTTTTCTTTGAGCCGGTCGAATAGTGTAGGTTGGCTGAAAAATGTGGCCGGCCCCGCCCCCATTGTTAGCAAGGGATAGGCCACCCGTCGCTCGTCGCCGCTCTGAAACCGAATCGCGGCAACAATCTCCCAACCGCCGGCCAAGCTAAGCTGACTACCGTCGACCCGGAACGATCCATTTCCGATCGGCTCCAGAACGACCTCAGTCTCTCCAAGATTTTGGTCGAGGTAGCCGATCAGCAGACGCACTCGGTCGACCTGATCGAGTGGATTGCCCCAGGCATCCCTAACCGCCACCTCCATGAGGTTGCGGCCGATCTGACCGGGTCTGATCGTCAATCGAGCCTCGCCCTCGTCGAACCACTCGGTATGACGCGCGCCGGCCTCCTCGCTAACGCTATTCAGAACCGCGGCCGGCACGCTCGCGGTAAGAAACCCAGCCACCAAGAAAATCGCCACTACCACTACACTCTCAGCCCCGGTCGTCCGCCGAAGCCAACGGAAAGGGGCTGCATTTGCCCGTCGAGATGAGACCGTCCTCACCAAGGCCGGCTTTACGCGTAGAAGATTTATTGCCCCCAGGGCCAACGCTATTACGACCAGTGCAATCTTCAGCATCAGGGCCCGACCATGGTCGGTGGCGACCAAGCCCTGGACGTTGCCCACGTGTATCACGGCGCTAAATGCGCCGGTAACCACCAGGACCGCAACCGAAGCCAACGCCGCGTTGGAGAAACGGTTGACGAGAGTGGCAGTTGCCCGCGAAAGCTCCCGGCCGGCGGGCTGACGCCCCAATACGGCCAAGGTGCCGGCTAGAATCGGCAACCCGCCCGCCCAAGCCGACACCGCGAGCAGATGCAGCCAGTCCATCAGCACCGGCAAGCTGACCGCGGGACCGGTCGCCGCGCTGTGGCTGTTTAGCGTTGTCGCAAGCAGAGCGCCCGCGCCAAGTGTCGCGCCGGCTATTCCTCGCCACCCAGCGAGCACGGCCGGACTCCGCAGACTAGTCTCCCATGCCAAGCCCAGCAGAGCGAGTCCCAAAACCAGCCGCGCAACTGAAAGCGAACCGTAGCGGATCCCAGCGAGTGCGGCGACCGACTCGAGAAGTGCCGGCAGGTCGGTCGCCTCGCTCACGCTTGAAGCCTGCAACAGATACGCCAAGATCAACGCGATCACCATGGCAACCGCCATCCACCTCGCCGATAGGGTCAGTCCTCTCATAGGTCTCTCTAAACGAGCGGCCCACATCCGGCCGGCGAAAATGGGTCGAGCTATCAGCCGGAAAAAGGCGAAGTAACCGACCGTCACCGACAGGGTCAGGAATACCGCCCAGCGCAGCACGACTTCGATGGGGGAGCCTACGTACTCCTTGGCTTCTACCGATTGGGCGGCTGCCGGCACCGCCTCGACCAATGCCGGGTCGCCAACTACGAACGGCAGTGCGCCACTGGTGATGTGGCCGTCCACGCGCGACAATGCGCGCCAGATTATCGTATATGTCCCCTCCGGCAGGTCTTCCAACTCGATCGATATCATTGTCGGATCGACCGGATCCACTTGGCTATCCCCCAAATGAACTTCGCTACCGGCGGCGTCAAGTACCTGGATTCTCGAGAAGCCGGCTTCGAGAGCCTCGGTAAGGTATAGGGTCACCCGCTCCGGCGGTGTTTCTATCACCGAGCCGGCTGGGGGATCGCTGTAATCGATTACCGCGTGAGCTCCTACCGGCCGGCCGGCTGCAAGTGCCATTGAGAGGCCCACAAGCAATGCCGGCAACAGCCGAGTGAGGACCGAGCCTTGAGGCTTATGCAGAATGAGAATCGAAGCGTCCCTCGCTCAGGACCGACGTAGGAACATCGCACCCAGGCCCGATAGCGCGCCGATCGCGCCAAGCGCAATACCGATCAGACCGAAGACCGTAGCCTGGGTTGTGGACTGACCTGCTTCTTCCAACTGGACCTGAAGCTCCGCCGCCGACAAGCGCGGCTCCGGAAACGCCAGCTTCCCCTTCTCCTCCACGTCATTGAAGCGGCCAGGGCCGGACTCGAACGTCTCGTTGATAGTCATCCCCTCGATAGTCCCTCTGAACTGGAACACGTATGTGCCGGCCGCCGTGGGAATGAAATGGGCTACGTACGCACCCGGCTCGCCAAATAAGGGGCTAAGGCTGAACTCCTTGCTAGCCGAGCCATATGACACTTTCACGGTGAGAGTATCGGCGAGTCCCTCGACTGGCTCCGGCTCAGACTCGCCCTCGTGAGAATGTCCGGCCGCCTCGTCGTCTTGGCGCGCCTCCCCAAGTTGAGCGTCTTTCGTAACAAGCAAATAAACACTGTTTGGTTCGTCGATCAGCGCCGGCTCCACCCTAAAGCCGACCACCAAATGGTATTCGCCAACCTCGCGGCCCTCGTGGGCCAACGCCGCTGCCGGCAACAACAGCGCAGCGGCAATTACAATTGCGATTCTTTTCATATGAATGAACTCCCTCATTACATGAATTGGATTGACAGTCCTATGGACAGGAGGGCGTCATCGAGAGACGCGCCTGGCTGCCCTGGAGATCAAACCATGTAACGAGGAGGTGGATCGAGACCGGGTCCCAACCACGTAGTGGGCTCCGGTTCTAGGTCGTAGACGTGCCAACCGGGGCCGATGCCCAGCGCCGGAGAGAGGATGGGAAAGACTAATGCGCTGTCGGGAATCTGGCGGACCGTGACCAAGTCGTCGCTCGCCTCCGGCGAGGTTACTCTCGAACGCGTTTTGCGCTCGGCCTCGCTCCCAGGAGACAAGGTGGCACTGTTCACGCCCAAGCCATGAACATAGACGGCCATGCGCGCCGGCAGAAGGAGAATCTGCTCCCTCTCCGCTAGTTGGTGTCCGTGTTGATGGTCGTGATCGGCGTGCTGGATGACCCGAAACAGGGCTGTCGCACCGTGGTGGCAACTGAGCGGCGTCGCAAGCGACAGCCAGGACACCATCAGCGTAATTGCCGGTACGAGTATGGCCTGCCTCATCGAGTCGCTCGCAATCCTGGACCCAATTCTCGCGACACCGCCGTCTACTCCCGGTCGGTACGAGAATAGATGGATGTCGCCAACCGTCTCGTCATTAGTGCGGAAATGGCCGGCCAGCTAACTTCCTATAACTGGGGCTCGTTTCCGGCCGGAAGAGAAAAATGTAGCGCGGGGGCTTGTCCCCAGCTAGGGGTGGGGTGCGTGGCACAGACGACACCTGACCCTTCCATCAACCAATGCACCTCGATTGTCATACCTTGGTGTGCCGGCGCCAGCCGGCATGAACGATTGGTACGACAATGATGCTACGCAGCCTCAAAAGTGCCTGAATACCACCGCCCCGCACTCGTCATTCCCGCGAAAGCGGGAATCCAGGGGGCCGGGGCGGTGTCAACGACACGCGAACTCTACCACCAACCAGCGCCCCGATTTTCATACCTTGGTGTCCCGGCACCAGTCGGCATGAGCGATTGGTGCGAAAGCATGTCCCGGACTCCGATCCGGGATGTGCCCTCCAATCAACCTCGATGCCGGCTCTCCACCGGCGAAACGTGCCGACTTGTAGACCGATGGCCGATGGCGGAATGAGAAAATGTAGCGCGGGGGCTTGTCCCCCGCTGGGGTCGGCGTGGGGCGTGGGAGAATCCACCGCGCCAATTCGCTGTCCCAAGCCACATCTCCGGCTTTTCATACCTTGGTGTGCCGGCACCAGCCGGCATAGGCGATTGCTGCCCTACAACAATTCCCGGATCCGGCTGACCAGCAACTCGGTGATATTACCTGTACCGGGAGGCAATTCGCCCTGGCCGTAAGGGACGAACGGAGTGGAAATATACCACCGCTGGCGGCCTTCTTGGTCGATTAGAAACAGCCCGTCCGTATGCACGAGTTGCCGTCCTGGCGTGGGGTCGGCGAAGATATAGTAATCCGCCCATACCGGCTCCAGCTCCTCCAGCGTGCCGGTGAGGAAATGCCAGTTGGTCAAATCGCCAAGTAACCACTGCTCGGTCGCTGCCGCAACGTCGGGCACAGAGTTGGCCCGGGCGTTAACGTTAACCGCAAGGAATACCACGCGTTCTGCATCCCTGCCCAGCATCCGGTCCACCTCGCGCAAATAGACTGAGACCATCGGACATACGTCCACGCACTTACTGTCGAAAAAGGTCAACACTACAACCTTGCCCTGAAGCTCCGACAGCGCCAGTGGTTCGCCGGAGTGATCGTGCAGGCGGAAGTCAGGCGAGGGCGTGTTAAGTTGCGTCCCGCGATATGCCTGTATGTCCTCCGGCGCCTGTGGGCGTGCCCAGACCAGGTAGGCGACCGCTCCCAGCACTATCGCCGCGGACAAGGCGATCCATCTGATCTCTCGCCTGAAAAGCAGTTGGCTGGGTTGTGTCGACATCTTCAATAATCACCCAGCCAGCCGTTCGACTTCGCGCATGTCCCGGCATGTAGTGGCGGTCTTCCCCCGAATCCCGTCATTCCGGCGGTCAAAGGCATGCCCCGTACCCCCGATATGGGGTGAGGGTGAATACCCCACTTCGCCCTGCCGCCGAAGCATGCCCCGCAATCGAAGTGGGGGCAGGTTCTCGTGCAAACGCAGCGAGCGGGCATGAGAGGAGATGTCAACACAATCTAACAACATAGTCATCGCTCACCCACGCTGGAATCCGAGCCGGCCGGCACCGCTACCCCAAATACAAACGGCGTTATCGGCTTCCACTGCCGATCCAGCCATCTGATATCGAAGCCGGCCGCCGCGAGCGCCTTGTCGGTTCGTCGATTCGGGCGGCAGTTGGCTGCCGCCAGGCTCCACACCGGCGCGAGCACGTCTTGAGCCAGCGCGTGAATGCCGCCTTCGGCCCGCACGTGCTCGATAAACCTGAACTCCCCGCCGGGCCTCAGCACTCGCCGGATCTCGCCAAACGACCTCTCCTGTCCCCTTACCGTGCACAGCACCAACGTCGCTACGACCGTATCGAAGGTCGAGTCGGCGAACGGCAATTCTTCGACCGGCGAGTCGCGGAACTCGACGTCGATTTTCAGATCGGCCGCCCGTTTGCGAGCCCGTGCGAGCATGAAAGGGTCTGGTTCCGTCGCCACAATCTTGTCCGCCTCTCGATAATGGGGGAAATTCGCGCCGGTTCCGGCACCCACTTCCAACACCCGGCCGGTGGCTTCACCGATAAGAGTCGACCTGATCGGTCCCAGTATTCTCCTCTCAGTAGGCCCAGTGAGGAAATCGTAGCTCGCGGCGTACAGCGGATGTGCCCTCATCTTGGCGCTTGCTCTATCTCCCAAACGTTAGTACGAAGAGGACTTGTAGCGCTGGGGCTTGTCCCCAGTCAACGTCCCTTTAGGAGCGGACAATCGGACCAGCTCTGACATGCCGCCCCCATTCTCTGCCAACCCTTTGCCGAGTCTACAACAACACCTGCCGGTTTACCGAAGCCAATCAAGAACCCCGCCGGCCGGCGCCGATTCAGGCATCAGCCGGCGAACCTGCTACCCTACAGCTATTCGCATACGACCGGCAGCGGACCCCTGCATTGCGACACCCATCATGAGGACCTACACCATGGAGCTCGGCACCTTTGCCTGAACGGACACTGCGTGCGCTCACCCTACCTTCGTTGCTGATACCGCTCTTGCTGCCACTGATCCTTGCGGCATGTCAACCGGCTACGGACCTCCCGGCCGGCCGCCTCGCATTCGTCCGGCACAACGACCTCTGGATTGCGGACCGGCTCGGAGATGAGCCCCAACGTATCACCTCGGTTGATTCCGGCGCACTCATCGACGATCCACGCTGGTCTCCCGATGGCAAGAGAATCGCCTACGTCCATTCGCCGGCCGCCGCCTTCGATCCCGACGACATTCTGACCGCCTTCCCGCCATCCGACATCATGATCGCCAACGCCGACGGGTCCAGGCCGCGAATGGTCTTAGCCCACGGCAATCCCGGAGTCCAGTTGCGCACGCCCGCCTGGTTGCCCGACGAATCCGGCCTCCTGTACACCGAGTTCACCGCCATTGTCAAAGACAACAAACCAGCCGGCGTCAAAATTGCCCTCCGTCGGCTCGACCTGTCTACGCTTTCCACGACGCTGGTCCTCAACCACGCCCTAAACGCCGACGTATCGCCGGATGGCCGCCACATCACTTACGTTCCCTCTTTCAATGCACCAAACCCCACCGGCATATGGGTAGCGGACATCTCCGGTTCCAATCCACGTTTGATATTCCATCATCCAGACTTCGGCGAGTACCATGCCCCGCGCTATTCGCCCGACGGGCGGCACATCGTATTCACGGCCTCCGGCGGCCCTGACCTCCCAGGCGCTACGCCGGTTGCCCATTCTCTACCCCCACTCGCTCCGATTGGCCTGTCGTCCGCGTTCGCTCACGGCCTGCCGGCGGACCTCTGGCTCATCGACGCCGATGGTACAGCGCTCCGTCGACTCACCAGCGTCGGTGAAGACATGCCCACCCCGGCTTGGCTGCCGGATTCCTCCGGCCTCGTCTTCCAGGGCTTGCGCGGCATCTACCTGTACCAGCTGGCAACCGGCCACCTCCAGTTTATTGATGACCAGGGATGGCACGCCGGCCTCGACGTCGCTCGTCGATAGCACCGCGCTTCGACCAACAATTGGCAATTCCTCGCCGTTTTTAAGATATAACGTTAACGTTTTCGCATTGTCAATCTGTCACAGTCATTGGTACGACAATGGATGTTTCCCGTCACGACCGTTGGTCTCGTCATGCCGGCGTCCGTTGGAATCCCCTCGCACTCGTCATTCCCGCGAAAGCGGGAATCCAGAGGGGAGGTGTGGGTTGTGGCAATGACACTAGAACTCTCCCACCAACCAATGCATCCAATTTTTATGGGAATTATGTAGCCAGCGCTCTTGCGGTCACGATGCTGATCTTGCGGCCAGAAGTTCGCAGGATCTAGGGTTGTGGTTGGATACCGGCATTACTCTGCCGACTGCCGGTCCGAGTCTATGAAACCGGCCTCGATCAGCCGGCGAGCCTCCGCTGTTTCGGCCATTAACTGGTGATTCTCTGCCACGGCCAAGCGGGTGCCGGCCTTGTCCGCCGCCTCGAGCAGGGCGTCTGTTTCGCGGAGGTCCGAGGCATTCTGGCAGGCAGACCACCGCCCAGGTCGTCGAGAGCGGTGGTCTAAAGGAGAAGAGAATGTTGGATGTCCCGAATGTAACACGAATCGAGCCGAGGTTTCCACAATTAAAGTTAAAATTTGATTACAGTTTTGATCCTCAAATGAGAAGACAGACGCAGTGTTTGGAGGGTACGGTCGGGAATCGATAACTCTTGAGTCTGAACGGCAAAATGTCAGGTCAGCTCGGGACTCAGATCTTGCGGAACGAGCTGGCTTCAGGCTGGCGATCATGCTCATCGTGTTGATGCCCAGCTGATTCTGCCCCACTACTTCCTGGCCTGGCGAAACCAGTACAACATCTCCTCGCTATGGAAACAACAGGGGCACAAATATTCGGAATTGCGCTATTGGTCCAAATTAACAAGGCCACCCGCTCCGGAGTGGCCTTCGCGTCTGCAAATTCTGTTGAGGATTCTTACCTAAGGCGCACCCATCTGTAGGCGTGACATGGTCGGGCCATTATGTTTCCTTGATGCCATCGCACACCTCCTATCCGTCCCACAGGCAATAGGTAGCTCGCAAGAACCATACTGTTAGATCTGTTCGATATCAATCAGCCGAGGCTGCACCGAACAGGACCGAAGTGGCGACGCCTTGCGATGCATTCCGACGGCTGGCGGTGTCACCCTGCTCCATTCAGGTCCAGAATTGCTCATTCCTTTGAGGTAATCAGCGTGATCATTGAGTTACACTCTGTGGATTCCGCCGGGGATCGCAGATCCACCTGTGATCCTCACCGAATCGGATGGAGATGTCTCAACGACGGCGCGACTCGTGCCGGTAACGGGCGGATCAAGATCTTTCTACTTGAGCCGACAGTCAACGGACAGATTGGTCCGTTTCTGGACGATTCTTCCAGGCAAGCAAGCCGTTCAGTCCTTGGGGCTAACCTCATAGGTTATTTGATATAACCCTGCCGCAGGGAATCGCGGTCGATAGTCAGCCAACTTCACTATCCCGGAATCGTCGATGGCGGCATTTATGTCGGTAGAATCAACCTGGGTACCGTCCAGCCGCTTGACTTCGACGTGTACTTGGACCTGCAGACCGATGCGTTCGACATCATCGTTGATCAGGACGGGATGGAGAGCGTCATCCTCCGCGAGCACAAAGTCTCCATCCATTCCGGTCACCACCGTGGGCTGATAAGCCATGCGAGCCGCGAAGTAACCCAGCTTGGCGTGTCGATAAAGGTCGCACACGCCCTTGTGGTACATGCCTCGCGACAAGCCGTCAGTGATGAGTTGGTAGTTCATGCCCTCACAACCGGAGGCACGCCCAAAGGCGCTGACTTGCTGGAAAAAGAGACCCTGGTAGGCTTGCGACAGGTGGGCCTCGGAGTCGCGCAGGGCTCGCAACGGACGTCCGAGCCTGGCGGTCTCGATTGCCGCGTTAGGCCTATCGTGGTTTATCCAAATGTTTCGCCAGGGCAACCCTTGATAGCGCTGCCAATCCGGCATCGCTTCCGCCGAAAACTCACTCCAAAACACAGCTCTGGCCCGATCATCCGGCAATAGGCGATCTCTCTGATCGTACATGTCTGAGAACTCTGCGTACCATCCAGGGTACTCGTGGAGTTCCCAATAGACGTTCTCCGTCAAGGTAAACACAGACATATCCTCGTGTTGAACAGTGCTCGGAAACTGTGGATCATGCATAAGTGGAGGGCCCCACTTCGAGTCAGGGCAGACCAGGCGTGAGTTGTCTACTTCGTCGACCAAGCGGATGAACTTGGAGCAAAAATCGATGTACAGACGAACATGAAGCTGGGCCAGCGTTTCCACTTCCTGTGGAGACAGGTTATCCACCCACCTATCTTCTGTACTTGCACTGCCCAAATGCGCCTGTAAGACCCCTGTCGATACAGTGATGCCGATGCTGTTAAAGCCTTCGTAGGAGATAATGCTTGGGTGGTTCCGCACCCGCTTAATGGATGGTGCCAGCAGCCTTTCCATATCGTCTTCGCGGTAGTGTTCCCGGAATCCTTGACCCCACAAGGTCCAGTGGCGTGTAACCCAGATCAGGCATATGCCCAACTGATCAGCGATCTCCGCGAATCGAGCGTAGTTCGTACCATCAGTTGGTACATCCCATTCTGGAAAACCGAGTTCGTTGTGCTCTCCGAGTCTCTCGGCGTAACCCCAGGGATGTAGTCGGATGCAGTTGGCGTTGGCCCCCCTGGCCAGCAGAAAATCCCTGACTATCCAGTCGTCGGGAGGGCACACCGAGCTATGGGAGTCGGCGCCCGGGGCGAAGCCCAGGTTGTCGCCAAAACTGCGCAGCACGAACCGCCGGCCGTTCAGGTAAAACTTGGCGGCGCGTTGCTCGATCGTTCGGATGCCAACGGTGTCGACATAGTCGTCGATTTGCTCCCCGCTTCCTGAGTTGAGGACGGCCTCAAACCGGTACAACCGGGGTCGATCCGGCCGCCAAAGCTCAGCTCCGGACCAGGCGCACTCCCGGCTCAACTGCATTTCCTGGCCAGGTCCAATCTCTAGGTCCACCGGTGGCATCTCATAAGCCACGGCTGAATCTTCTTCCGGGAACCAGCGATTGAAGAGCACGGACAATTCTCCGGCAAATCCCTCGCAGCTGGCGTTCCTAACGGTCGCGTTGATCTGCAGCCGGGCCGGCCGCCCTTCCTCGGCCTCTAGTGGTTTAACGAACACGTCTTCAATGAAGCAGGAGCGAGTGCCCACAACCTGGATAGAGCCGGCGATTCCGGTCTGATAGCCGCGTTTCTTGGCGACGCGGATTGCAAATGTATTCTCCTGACCTGCCCGTACGAACGAGGTTATGTCGACGGTGTGTGGCTCATAGCCTTCGTGGTGTGCGACCGCCTGGCCATTTACCCACAGCTCGTACTCGTCGTGGATCGACTCAATGTCAATCATCACTCGCTCAGACGATTCGATCCGCTCCTGCGAACGCAGAAGCATCGCTCGTCCCATGTCCAGCACGGTTGGGACTTCCATCTCATTCCAGAGGCTGTCGTCGAAGCCCGGCTCAACCCAATCGTCCTTCTCCTCCCCTTGCAGCTTCCAGCGCCAGAACCGGAGAGGAACCACCTGCCTTAGGCGGGGTAGGGGCCGGTCCTTGATCTGGGAGACAATTTGACGTGCCTCTGTTTCGCTGACCACCTCGGATGAGAGCCAGTCGTCGCCCAGGTCGTTCTCCTGGCGGAGCAGATCGGCGTAGGCTTGAACGTAGGCTATGCGCTGCTCAGTGGTCAGTAGATCGTTCTCAGGGTCGCGGAAGTAGGTGCGTCCCCGGTACTTCGGCGACGGGTCGTGATAGACCAACTCGAATGACCGCGACCAGGAGCAGTTCTCGTGCGATTCCATCTACACTCCTTTACCGCTGAAGGTGAACCGTTGGAACGGGTTCTGGCAAGGAGGTCCATCGGCCAGCCACAGCTCTCGGCTGCGGGGGACCATCATCACCGACCAGGTCGTCTGCATGACGCCGTGTTGGCACATGCCGCCCGGTCCATGGGACCGAATCACGCTCTCTAGCGCGTCCTTGGCCTCCGTAAGCCCAGGCCGGCTGACAGGCGTTTGTCCGGAGACAGATCATCAAGACCTTGCCGGCACTGTTGCAGGAGGTCCCGAGAAGCCTCACCGTGTTGTACGCCCATTGTTGGGTGCGTGCCCGAGAACCGGCCGAAACGCATCTCATATCTCCTGTCGATTAGATGCGGCTGAATAATCCTCTTGGCGTCGGGAACTTAGGCGAAGGCTTCCACAAGACTTCGCCTAAGCTCCTCCAGTTCCATAGCACCTACTTTCTCACAATTCGGCGATAATGAAAAGACCCTGGTCAGGCTGCTACCAACCGCCGGCGAAGTTACACATCCCACCGGAATGTGCGCCCAGGCTACGCGGCGAATTGTTACGGCGGCGGTTGGGTTGGAGATGGCGTCACGGTCTGCGCGTTGGTCGGCCCTATGCTAGCCCCTGCGACGTATACCTCAGGTGGATTCGTCAAGACGACTGTATGTTTGAACCTTGCCCTTGGATCGGGAACTCTATCTCTTCAGTCCAACGATCCTAACATCCAGCCAAGTCTGAATTACAGATACCTGGAAACCGAGACCGATCGACAACGGCTGGGAGAAGCCGTCCGCATTTCCGCGGCCCTTGGCGATCAGGCAGCATTCCATTCGCTGATCGAAGCGCGAGTCTCACCATCGGACGAAGACCTGGGTTCTGATCAGGCTCTGGAAGAATGGATGCTGAACGAGGTTGTAACCAGCCATCACTCCTCAGGTACCTGCAAAATGGGTCCCTTAACGGATCCCACTGCGGTCGTTGACCAGTACGGGAGAGTGTATGGGACCAACGGGCTGAGGGTGGCCGATGCCTCGATAATGCCCGATTGCATCCGGGGGAATACGAATGCGACGGTTATGGCGATAGGCGAGAGGATCGCAGACTTCGTCAAAGAAGGACGTTAGACCCAGTTTGAAAGTCTCCGGGCTCCCCTGTGGTGTGGCCCGCCGATGACGGCCGGTGGTTGCCGACCTGAACTGGCTCAAGGTCGCTCGATCACCTAGAGGCCGTTGACCGGCCTGTACATGGGGCTGGCCAGCAATCGTGTTTCCAGGTCGATCTCCGGAGCCTAAGCCCCGTTGGGCCGAGGTCGGCCAAGGAGATTCAAGAGCTGATCACTGGCCGGCCGCAGCGCATCATCGGCTACTGGCACGCGGTTGTACAGGTTGAACCGCTCGTAGGCCCAACTGGCCGCGTACTGCGATTGGAACAGATAACGCGTGCGGTCTGAAGTATTCGGCGCTCCGCGATGCCAGCACATCGGGTCTTGCAAATAGATATCGCCCGCCTTGGAGAATGCCGAGACCGGTCCGATCCCGTCGAACACCGGGTTTTCCTGATCATTCGGCGTTCGGCCCGAGTAGTGGCTGCCAGGGACGTATTGAGTCGGACCGTGCTCGATAGACTCGATGTCAGTCAACGCCACCTGGACCGTGATCCACATCACCGGCATACGGACCCGGGGGTCGTGCCGCTTGATGTCGTCTGGGAGCGGGAAGTATACCTTCGTATCGCAGTGCCACTCGTCGATTGAGAGTCCAGGTAAGTTACGTATGACGTTCTGACCGCAGAATTTGCTGTCTTTGCCCACTATGGATTCGGCCAGGCTGAATATAGGCTCGCGCACCAGCATATCCCGGAAAACCTGGGCCAACTCGATGGTGTTTCTCAGTATCAACGGGAGCTCTTCCCTCGTCGTCTTATGCTCCCTTACCTGGACGTATCGCGGGTCCCCTAGGTTCGGATTGAAGCGGGCTTGCATCTCTGGGTCATCCATCAACTCGTCGGTCTTGTCCCGAAGGGCCGAGATCTCTCCCGGAGTAAGCACGCCAGGAATATGGACATAGCCATCTCGGAAGAATTGCTCCACGATCTCCCTGGTCTTCTGAGGGCTGAACGGTTCTCCGGCTAAAATCGGACTATCGGCCATCATCATCCTCCCGATTCTCGATTTGAGCAACGTCAACGAACCGTCGTGATTAATTCAGGCTAGGGCCGTCTCGGAGGCGTATTCCTCTGCGTCGTCTTGGGGGAAGAAGCCAAGCTCTCGTTCAGCGTTCGAAATGTCCCAAAAGCGGCGCTTGTTGTTCGATATAGTGAAGTATATGCCGAATCTGACTTCAGTCTCTATGGCGCGCCAAGCGGCCTGGGCCATATCCCGGGGACTGAGCCACGCCGCTAGGTCGCGGGGCACTTCGGGCCTGGGCGCGTAGTGCCCAATGCGCAGACAGATAACCGATAAGCCAAACGCATCGGAGTAATACCTGCCCAATGCTTCGCCGAACGCCTTGCTAGCCCCGTAATGACAATCCGGTCGAACCATCATATCGGGCGTAACAGGCAACTCTCCCACGACCTCATAGTAGCCCGTGACATGGTTGGTGCTCGCGAAGACAACCTTAGGGACGCCGACCTGCCTGCAAGCCTCGTAGCAATTGTAGCAGCCGACGATGTTGTTGCGGAGCGCCAGGTCCCACGGAGTCTCAAGCTCCGCATTGGCGGCCAGGTGCAAGACCGCATCCACACCATCGACCGCCTGGCGCATCAAACCCAAGTCTCCGATGTCGCCGATCACGACCTGTTCATCGTCCTCGGCCGGTAAAACCGTGTTGTGATACATCAAGCGCAGCCGGTAGCGGTCACGCAACGATGCAGCCATGCCCCGACCGATCTTGCCGGCTGCGCCAGTAATCAAGATTAGTTTTCTATCTTCTTGATAGGCCCTCAAAATATCAGCCTCGATGCGCCCAACCTCAGCGGTTGTCCCTGACCAACTGCTTACTGTCTGACCTGAGGTAGTATAATTCATCTCGCTAAATGAAGTCGTTTCAGGCACCGCGGTTCAGTCGGAGGTTAGAAGAGATGTACCTCAACAAACTGCTTTCCGAGCGAGCGGCATCGAAACGACCAGTTCTGGTTGGACTGGTCGGCGCGGGCCGATTCGGAACTACCGTTGCCGCCCAGCTGGGCCAAATGACCGGTATTCGCCTCGCGGCAATCTGTGATCTCCGAGAGATAAACGCTCGCGCTGCACTGGAGGCGACCGGCGCTGATCAAGCAGTCCTCGTCAGTGACCACCCGGCGACGGTAGCTCAGGCTGTAGAGGACGGTCGTCCAGTCTGGACCACCCAGATCGACGCTCTGGCGCAGTCGCCTCTCGAGGTCGTGGTCGAGGCCACCGGAAATGCATCCGTTGCTGTTCGCACTGCTCTGGCCGCAATCGAAAACAGAAAGCACATAGTGATGGTCACAGTCGAGGCGGACGTAACTGTGGGTTCGTTGCTCAACAGGAAGGCGCAGGAAGCAGGCGTCGTCTACACATTGGCCGATGGAGATCAGCCGATCTCTACTAAACGCCTGGTCGACTGGGCTCGATGTCTTGGCTATCGGATAGTCGCAGCCGGCCGCGGCACGGTGTACCATCCGACCGATTGGGACGGCCGCCCGGAGGACGCATTCGCGCGTTACGGCTACGACGATGGCATGGTGGAGCGTCGGCGTCTGAACGCCCAGATGTATAACTCGTTCCGCGATGGATCAAAGGCGCAGATCGAGATGACAGCGTTGGCTAACATGACCGGGCTGGTGCCCGACAGACGTGGAATGCACGAACCTTCGGCCCGCATCGACGACCTAGCCCGCTTGTTCACCCTGGAAGAGGACGGAGGCCTGTTGAGTCAGGCTGGCGTGGTAGACCTAGCCAATGCCGTCAGTCCCGACGGCAAGACGCTCTTGCCTGACAACATTGCGACCGGAGTTTGGGTCATTATCAGCACTGAACGCCCATTGCTGCAGGAGGACTTAGGTTTCTACCATCTGCCGGTCTCCATCAATGGCAAGTACGCTGCCTATTACCGCAATTACCACCTGTGCGGAATAGAGACTCCGATGTCGATCCTGGAGGCGGTGTTGCTAAGGACCCCAACTGGCAGTCCGGCCTGGCCGCCAGTCGCTGATGTCGTCACAATCGCAAAACACCGGCTGGAACCGGGCGATGTATTGGATGGTTCTGGGGGCGCTACCGTGCGTGGAATGATCGACCGCCACGAAGTCTCAATGAAAGAGGGACTTCTACCGCTATCCATGTCGACCGGCGCCAGGATGACAAAGCCGGCCGATGCTGGTCAGCCGATCACCTACGACATGGTCGAGATCGATGAGCGGTCGCCGCTTACCCAGCTCCGACGCGAGCAAGAAGGCAAAATCCGGCAAATGAATAAAGTCGATCAAGAGGTAGCGTGATCAAGGGTAAACGCTCTTTCGGGGCTTAGTTGAGCATATTAAGGCAGGGCAGGGCCCGAAGGCTGCGATTACCAGCTGATAGGTGGTGCGATGGCGAGATGGCCGTCAGGATAGGTAAAATAGGTATTGGTCACGCGCACGCGGTGGGCTGGACGAATGCTCTCAGAGAGTCATTGGAAGTCGAGTTCGCAGGCATCTTCGAGCCCGATCCCGAAACGATCGCCGTGCGCTCACAGGACCCGGCTTATGGAGGTGTCCGTTGGCTGAGCGAAGACGAGCTACCTGGTGATCGATCGGTGCAAGCAGTATTCGTCGAGACCCGCCCGGCCGACAACCTAGGCTGGGCGCGCCGAGCGTTGGAGGCCGGCAAGCACATCTCGATCGAGTTGGCTCCGAGCCGCTCGTTGAACCAGCTGCAGGAAGAATTTGACCTGGCGCGGCTGCGTAGGATGCACGTCAACATGGGCTATATGTTCCGTTTCAACCCGGCCTTCCAGTTCGCCTTCGAAGCGGTCGAATCAGGCTTGCTAGGGGAGGTATTCAGGGTCGAGGCCGAACTGCTTTTTTTCGTCGGATTGGCGACACCATAACTGGACAAGAAACGCTCAAGCGGATCCGCCGTTTTTCCCGTGATTTAGGGGGAATGCCACAGCGGACACAGCTTGATTCTTGGTAAGAATGAGGTCCCCGGTTCAATCCCGGGCGTGGGCTCCCCGTTTCCCCCCAATCGTTGCGCTTAGGCCCGGCGCTCTCCTCGCAGTTGTCGGCTCCCCCCGCTGCGATCTGACACCAAGCTGACGCATTAACAGCCAAGTTGGCGGCTCCCGAACCAACGCCGACCCCGACGGCCACGATGACTCCGACTCCAACCGTTCTCTCAACACCGGTTTTCGATCTTACCTGGAAGACCAGGGCCTCCGTCGCTACCTCTCCCTGCGAGATGGCCGTCGCAGCGGGCACCAACGGCAAGATTTATGCCATCGGGGGTCGTGCCGCACGCTTCGACATCAAGCTGGCAACAATGAGATTGTCAGCCTCATGTATCTTACCAGTTATGCTACAAAGGTTCCTCAGTTATACCAGCCAGGTCGTAAAGCGTGCGCGGCGCCCATCGCAACCAAGTGCTGATAGGTTTGCCGACGCCTGGGTCTTGCTCAAGCGGCGCTGAAGCAGTATCGCCGGGGATGCGCATTCTCTGCTCTATAGAAAACTTAGGCGGTGCATTCTTGAGCGCTGCGCGCAGAGCTGCCTCTATGATGGCTCGGAGTCCTTCATCACCACTCAGTCTGTAGGCATAGCATAACCCCTCGGTATACGTTATGGTTGAAACGAGCTCCGAGTAAGGGCAGGACGTGTACCGGAAGGCGCTCGGCTTTGGCGACCAGGTATCGCGGATTATATTTGCGGCCCCGCGCACTATAGACTGGGCGACCCGCGCGTCTCCCGTGGCCTGATGATACCGCTTCAAGCCTTCTAACAGGATGCTCACCATAAAGCCGGCTTCACCCATGTGGCGTGGAGGTTCACAAAAACAATGGCCTGGTAACATAAGTCGCTCCCACCCGCCGGAAGGACGTTGGCGCTCCAGGGCCCGCTCCACGATAACCTTGGCGCCATTGAGAAAGAAGCGACCACCGGTGGCGTGGTAACCCGCCATTAGATGAATCAGTGGCCATCCGGCGTCCCGCCCATTCAGATAGTCGAAATCGTTGACGCCAGCTCCGCCGATGCGCCGGGCGGTTCCAATGGCCGATTCCCAGATCCGCTGGTCGCCGGTGAGAAGCGAAAAAAGGAATAATCCTTCCACCCAAGTATGGTCGTGCTCGATTCGAGGAAAACCCATAGCCGGAGTGCGGTATGCCCGCGGGTAATAGTCGCCAACGTGGCCAATGCAGTGATGGTACTGTCCCCAGATAATGGAACTGTCTGCTGCGTAATGACAGGTATCTACATCGGAGAGGTGACGCGCAGCCTGCTCCGCCAACCGGAAGAACCGTGTGTCACCACCACGAAGGTACTCCGTTAGAAAGCCAAGCGGTGTGTCATACTCCATGTTGCCCCAGTTGTAGCGCCGCTCTCCGTACCAGTCGCCAAAGTTAAGCATGCCGTAATCGCGCCAGTACTCTCGCTCGGCGAGGACGGACTCCAGGGCATCTTCCACCCAGCCTTCGTAGCTCGGAAACCGTTGCGAATCTTTGGCAGCCACCTCGTTGATCGCCTGGCTTTGGATATAGACCTCCGGCGGCATTCGCACCACCGGCGGCGATTCAAAGAGTCCCACTAGCGCCTGTGTCGCGGCCCGCCCGTCCTTCCCTCGATAGCACGCGAACAGCATTTCGTGGGTGCGTGCGACCCCATGTTTCAGGCGATATACGCCTCCCACCAGATAGTAGTACAACCTATCCTCATCAGGGTGGCCCGGTCGGAATGTTTCGGGGCGCAGCGGCGGACAGATACCGATCTCCAAAGCGCCCGGCTCCGCCGCCAGTCCTTTAGGATAGTTTTGCCAGAAATTGCGCAGGCGAATGGCTACTCCAAGACCGGTCTCATCTTCGACCGCGATAGAGCCGCTGCAACGGCCTTCATGGGCGACAGGAGCATCTGAGTTATTGGTCTTATATAGGTAATTAGAATCAAGTTCTTGCAACACACTGAGCCGAGTTGAGGAGTCAGCGAGCGGTACTCGCTCGCCCATGAACTCAGCTACCTGCGGTTGAGAAAGCGCATGCCCGGTGCGCAGGGTCAGCGAACGAATAGTGGTGAAGGTCTCGGCGATATTGTCGTTTTCGAAGGTGTGTAACAGTCGCACGAAGGGTTGCCCACGGTAGGCATACACTCGAAAGACGGAGCGAAATAGCTGGCGACCGTCCGGCGCTAGGTGGCGGGCCTCGACCCGCACCACCGCGCGTTCCGGCCCCGCTTCCTCGACGCCAACAGTGTCCACCTCGCCTTGATAGCGCGTACCATCTAGGTCCTCCAGAATGACGACGGCGTCATCATCGCTTACGATGACCGGATCATACTTACCAGTAGTCTCATCGCGGAGAAACAGACGACCAGGCACAACAAGGGTGTCGCGCGGGACTTCGACCAGTAGCGGGCCGGTCATCACTCGCACCGCGGCGGGCGTATCTTCAACTCGCAGCGGTCCTTCTTCGGCGATAGCTGGGCGACGGCGCACGGCCAGTCCGTACTCAATCTCATAGGTCGCCCAAGGCGCGTCGGCGGATAGATGGCGATTCAAATTTGCCTGGAAGTCGAGCAGCGCCCAGCGGACGCTTCCGTCAGGCCATTTCGCCTGTGTTCTTGCCTGGCAGGGCGTCTCCATTTCCTTCCCATCCGCCGTACGTTGCAACAAGCGCAGGTTTTCCAGGTCAGAAAGGGTCCCCGGCGCAAACGGTATCCCGCAAGTGACCGGCCAAGAGCGAACGCGGCCCTCGAGAGCTGTCGGTGTATCAGCAGCGGCCACTAATGCAAGCGGTAATCGCTTCGCCGCCTCAGCGACTGCGACAGGGCGTGGCGAAGCATCCTGCGCCCTAACTTCCACCTCGACCTGAGTACCTTCCGGGATACCAGTACCAGCCACACTCCGGGAGATGATCTGAGCGCGCAGTTCACCGTGGGCCGGCAGACCACCTGTTACTAGCTCGTGGTTGACGAGCGAGGTTGTGTTGACCGCCTGCTGAGTGGCTGTGTCATCTATGAACAACATCATCTCGCCGGTGGCGGGGCGATTGGTGAGCCAAGTCACGATGGCACTCCGAGTGCCATCAGACTCATGCCGCACGGACAAGTAGGCATCACGGATGGTCAGGGTGGCCGGTGTTGCCTTCGGCAGGCTGGGCAGTAAGACAAAGTTCTCAACACGGTAGGTGCCGTTTGTAGGCGCGGTGATGAACCGGACCAGGTCATTACCGTGAAATTCAAAGCGTTGCGGCAAAACATACAGGTGCAGCCGATTATCGTTCCGGTCTGCACGGATGGTGCCTATACGCTGTTCGCCCAGCCAGACCGCGAACTCCTCTTCTTCGCCGGCTGTATCGTACATAGTGAGACCGATGTAGTATTGGCCATGCTGATGATATAGCCGGCCCTGGCCTGAGATGACGCTCTGGAGGCGGGCCCTTCGCACCGACGGCGGCCGGAAGATAGAAGGATTGGCGTACTCAGTCAAGACATCATCGGTGAAACCATCGATGTTGCAGCTACGCGCGGGGATCACCACCACACCAGGCCGGGCCAGAATATCGGCTATAGTCGCATCACCAGTGATGACTTGGGTGAGCAGGTCTCCACCCTGTTCTGCCGTCGTCCCTAGAGTGTCAGCCACGTCTATTTCCTTTCAGTTGATAATTCCATCAGAACCGTGATCCGCTCGCGCTCCGGCTCCACCCCAAGCCTCATCATCTCGATTATCAGCGTTGCAAACAGCTCTTCACTCATCCCCTCCTCCCTGGCTATTCGCTGCACTTCGTTTCGATACTGTCTTAACTCGAAGAAAGTCTTCTGGCTCTGCCATGTCCTCGGCGCCGACTCCGGCTGACAGCGAGTGTCAATAGACAGCCGGAGCCTGTCCGACCGGTTTGGCAGCGCCCAGTGGATAGTCTGGTTGTGAAGACCAGGGCATCACCGGGATGGTAGTCGGTGGTCAACCAGGACTTACGGATATCCGCCGGTGGGATACCCCGCTGTTTCCTACCCTTGAGCACATAGGAGTAAACATTCAATTGCCTCCGTATTGAGTGACAACGAAATGTTACGCGGCCGCCGCGCCGGCCAGAAAGCTGGCGTGGTTTGATCTGTTGAGAGTGTACGATTCATGACCAAACGTCAGCTAGTTCGCGCTGTAACGGAGTGAAAGACCACAAGTGCTCATCAGGTGAGAAGGCGCAGGGATGCCGGCCGGTCGCTGGATCGTACTGGCGGGCGAAGTGACGAGACTCGGCTGGTAAGGTGAGAAACTGCCGGAGGGTCCCCAGCGCCCCTGGCGCCTGCTTGTCAAAGTGCTTGCAAATGAAATCGGTGGGGTGATGGTCGGTCATAACGTTCCACATGTGCTCCACCGTGAGTGGCCCATCCGCCACCAATGCGTCGATGCGCCGATAGCGGGCCAGATTCCACTGGTAGCTCGACCCTTCGATGTCCATAAACCGCTTCGTCGCCGGCTCCACCGCAACCCCACTCGTGCAGAAGACAACGCTGCGCTTGTCCATCCAGCGCACCGCGCATTGGGCCTTCCCCTTCTCGATGGCGGCGGCGTTTCCTTGCGCGTCAACCACGACTACATTGGTGGCGCCGCCAAAGGTGGAGTATCGGCGAACCAAGTCAACCGCTTCAGCGACGGTGGCGCAATGTTGCACTACCATTTCCTGAATATCAACTGGGAAATACTCGGTCGAATCTGGTTCCAATGGGTAGGCGATACTACTCCCGTGGATGGATAGCCCCTTCTCGTTGCGCCGGTCGTCTATCCCCTCGATGTAGCTGTAACCGCGCTCCGGAGGCATCACGTTCAGGTGTGGTTCTCCACAGCGTGGGACTTTATCCCCCCATTGAATTCCGTCATCGGTGTTGCGGCCGATGATCGGCCCCCTGTCGGTGCGAGCGAAGACCACCGTGGTACAGCCGGCCGGCACGCCTGGTAAGATGGGTTCGGGTTGCGCTAGGGTCTGGACATAATGGGAAACGGGCCGATACTGCTGCGACCAGACGGCCTCTTCATACGAACATCCTGATTCGTCGGCTAGCCCCCTGACATAGTCTGCCAGATATTGGTCCATGCCCTTCAGCTCCGGATAGCGATCCAGCGGCGGGATACTCTCAAGACTCCGCTGGTGAAGGTAGAGGGCGAGCTGATAGAAATCGCGGCGGCTCCAGCGCAGAGCCCAAGGGGCCAGATCCGCGTTGCGGCCTGCTTTAGCCGCCTCCTGCCAGTCGATTGGATCAACGATTCTCACCAGGTCAGGGACTTTGAATGGGAAGCCGATACGAGCGGCGATGCGACCGTTCTCATAGCCTGAGTTAGTCCAACGAGTAATACGCATTTCAATTTCCTCCTGTCTAAGCCGATTAATCGCCCAATAAACCTGTGTCCGAGCGGTTACTGGACCGAGGCAAACAATTATTCAAGCCTTTGCCCTCCCATTGACTTGTACAAAGCTACATAAGCTGCGGCTGTCGCTTCCGACGTTCGGAATGAGCGGACCGGCCAGTAGCCAAAGGCATCGTGGATACGAATATTCGCATGGACGAGGCACTCTCCGTGATCGCCAATCATGGGAAATGACGGGATATCCCTCCTACATTCTGAACTGACAGCTATAAGGTTGTTGTTTCTCTGGGGGCCGGCAATGTAGCTGCGACCTTCTCCATTCGCGTAAACATAAAATGCGTGTGAGGTTGTGGTCGCAGTTTTGGCTCTGGCCTCAAAGGCGTCAATACTTTCTTTGGCTCCTATCCCGTTAGAAGGATGTAAGATGAGGCGAGCGCCAAACATCACCGGCAATGTCCACACCGCTGGATAGCGGGAATCATGGCAGATGTGCATACCCACCGGAACGCCATAAACATCAAATTCCTGAAGCCGGTAACCATGCCAGAACTCAGACTCACAAGAATGGATCTTCGCGTGGCTGGAAACAATATTTCCATCTGGATCATAAACACGGGACGCGTTATAGCGAGTTTGTTGGCGACGATGGCCAGGTACGTTCGTCCAGACGGGAAGTCCAACAACTAGATAAGGAGCATTTTTGAGTTTGCGAACAAAGTTTTGAAGCCTACCTTCAGCTTCTGTCACCTCAGCGTGATTTTTTGCAACCGGCCTGACCCGGCTGGCGGGAAACAGACCCGTTAAAGACGTTTCAGGTGTTACCAGGAGTTGAACACCTTTCTCAGCAGATTCTTCAAGCCCACGGAAGATAGACTTCAAGTTGTCCTCAATCGAGTCCTTATTCGGCATCTGCCATCCGCCGACGTGGAGGTACTCCGGCATCCCTGATGATATGCCTCGGTGGGTAAATCGTTCTACGAGAAGATGCGTGCGGCTAGCTTCGAGCGTCACCGCCATCTCCGGGAGGAGATTCAAATCTGGTTCAAAGAGGACCTTTTCTCCATCCAAGAAGACGATTATGTTTGCGTTCTTAACAAGTCTCCCGTTCCCTTCGGTTTTTTCGATGACCAGCGCGTGACTGTCTTGTCTCGCCATTTCCAGAGGAACCGCCCTGGCAGGCTGAGGGCGCGTCCAATCGGTCGTAGATAGTGAGAGCAGCTTTTTCGTGAAGTCCAGGGTGACGATCGCCGACTCAAACCCCCCGCTGAAGCCAAATCTCAGGGCCCCTTTATCGCATTCAAGTGGGCGGAAGTGTAATTCGATGGAGTCACCGTTGCGCGCATGGACACCAGGTCCGTTAAGAGAGGCGCTTCTCTTGTCGGTAGCCGAGAGGATAATGCCCTCCGGCGTCACCTGATAATCGGGATGGCCTGAAGGTGGCAAGCTCCAGCCGGCCGAAGGAGGGTTAAACCGTGTCTGGTCAAGTATGACTGCTTGGATCGTCCTCTACCCTCGCCTAACTTTTATGTTCGAGACCGTGACCGTGTGCAACCCGATTTTCGCCTTCGGACCGGCTATAAGTCGCAGACGTCTACCCTTTCAGTGCGCCGACGGTAAGACCCTCGGTAATCCGGCTTTGGAAGATAGCGAAGATGATCAGCATCGGCAGAATCATTGCCGCGGTGCCGGCGAACAGCACGCCGTAGTCGAATACCCAGCCGCCCAACAGCGACCACATGCCGATGGGAATAGTGTGCAACTCGCGTTCACGCAGGAAGACCAGCGCCAGGAAAAACTCGTTCCAATACCAGATTGTATTGAAGATCGCCACGGTGATTAGCCCTGGTTGAGCCAGTGGAAGCATGATTTTCCAGTAGATTGCCATCGGAGAGGCACCGTCAATCGTAGCCGCCTCTTCCAACTCTGACGGCAGCGTCTTGAAGAAGCCGGTGAGCACGAAGATGTCGAAGGCCATCCCGGCGTGCGTATAAAGCAGGATCAGGCCGACGTGGGAGTTCACCAGGCCAAAATCCCTCATCAGAAAGTAAAGTGGCACCAGGTACAGAAAGAAAGGCACCATCATAGAGCTAATGGCATAAAAGAGCACTATCTTGTTGCCGAGGCCCCGCCAGAATTCAATCCGGGCGATAACATAGGCAGCCAGCGCGGATAGAAAGACCGTGCCTGCCACCGAGATTGCGGTGATGTAGAAACTATTGAAAGCAAACGTGTCAATTCGCACCACCTGCCAGAGAGTTTCGAAATTCTCCCAGGCGATTCGTTTCGGCAGCGCCAGGCCGCTTACCAGCCACTCTTGGTGCCCCTTGAGGGCGCCGTAGATCAGCCAGACGAGGGACACGACCGATGTAGCGCAGTAAAAGGCCATTACTGCCCAGCCAAGCCAGGTGAGACCGCGTCCGCCAATCGCCCGGAGTGCGTCAGGTCTGCTTAACTGTGCCAGCGTTTGGCCGACCGGCCTGAGATCCACCGCCATCGGTTCTCCTCAGAAGTTAATACTCTACTGTCTCACGCGTGAGAACTTTGTTGACGACTATAGTTATCGTCATCACCAGGATTAGGATGGCAACGCCAACCGCCGTCGCGTAGCCCCAGCGGGGTAGGTTGAACTCGAAGGCCCAAGCATACAAGTACATCCCAATTGTCTCCGTCGAGCCGGCGGGACCGCCGCGCGTGATAACGAACTGCCAGATGAATGATTGTAGAGCGCCAATAATATAGAGAATAATGAGCACGCGGGTCACATCCCAGATCAAAGGGAAAGTCACGTGGACGAAGCAACTCCAGTTACCGGCACCGTCAATCCGGGCAGCCTCGTAGAACTCACGCGGTACTTTCTGTAAACCGGCGAGAAATAGGATCATGTAAGTGCCGACTGAGTGCCAAAGGATCACCACGATGACGGCCCAGAATGCTGAATGACGGTCGCCCAACCATATATGCTGCAGGTTTCCCAGCCCCACCAGGCCGAGCACCTCGTTAAGGAGACCGATGGCGGGGTTATAGATCTGCATCCAGAGTAGAGACGTGGCGATAACCGAGAAAAGGGCAGGCGCAAAGACGATGAGCTTTAGCAGCCCTCTGAACGGCAATCCTCCTTGGTTGAGGATGACCGCGAAGTAGAGCCCGGCCGGGAGGGTAAGCAAACCGCCAAAGATGGCAAACCGGAAAGTTACCCCGAGGACTTCGCGAAAGTCTTTGTCGGTGAGCAACTCTTCAAAGTTTGCCAGGCCGATGAAGCGCATGTTCTCGCCGATGCCAGAGAAGTCCATCAAAGATATGGGCAACGCCTGGATCGTGGGAATAGCAAAAAGAAACGTATGCAAGATCAAGAAGGGAGCCAGGAAAGGGAGGATCAGCTTGCGTCGCTCTCGGTCTAGCATGAAATAACTTCTTTGGTTAGCCTACCTGGGTTGTGGCCGCCGATTGTCAAGTCAACCGGCGGCCACACATTCAGCGAGTTGGATTTAAAGCTCCCAAGGGCGCGCCCTCTTTGGCTTACCCTTCTTTTCGTACAGGCCTCCCTTCAAACCAAGCTCTGTGTCAAGCGCATCGACAAACTGTTCGGGATTGAGCTCTCCGCCCAAGAAGCGGTCAACCTGTTTCCTAAAAATCGGCTGTCCTTCCGGCGAGGCGCCCCACATGTTGAAGTAGGTCTGGTAGACCTCTTTCGAGTTAAGGAACAGATTGACGATCTCTGCCGCCGGCCCGTATTCGGGCGGTGGGACACCAAGCGTCGCCGTCGTCCTGCCCAGCGTTTGCACATTTATGCCCTGCGCCCAGCGCGAGGTGAACAGCCGCGCCCACTCGACACCTAGCTCCGGGTTCTTAGATTTTCGCGAGACGTTCATCGTGTTACAGGTGCCGAAGAGCATAGTTGGCTCGCCTTTGCCATTTGGCACCATCGGGTAGTACATCACGCCTTCGTCCCAGCCGTCCGGATTGTCGTTCGGCCCAACCGACCAGCTTCCCTCTAACATCATTGCGGCTTTGTTCTGATACATAACCTGCTGGGCCTCTACCTGCATGCCCATAAAGCCCTTGATGAGGTACTCCTTGTCTATAAGATCCTGAACCAGTTCGGCGACTTCGACCCAGCCAGCATCCTTGAATGTGATGTCACCGAGCATCGCGTCGAGGGCTCCCTCCGTTCCAAACAAACGTTGCGCGGGGTAGTCAATCAACCACTCCGGATACCAGATGCCGGCGTGAGTAAATGGAGCGATGTCGTTCTGAAGGAACGTCTCGGAAACGTTCGTCAGTTCGTCCCAGTTCTTCGGCGGTTGAAGGTCGAACTCCTCGAACATGGTCTTGTTGTATCTGATGATGAGCAACGTAAGCTCGCGAGGGAAGGCCATAAAGCGATTAGTGTAGGTGATGTAAGGTAGGGCATTTGGGTGGATGGTCTCCCTCCAGGTCTTACCTGGAGTGTCGTAAGACGGCTCGTTCATCGCGTCGGTTAGATCCCAGTAGTAGCCGGCCTCCCAATACTCACCTACGTAGCCGACGTCAATGCCCTTGCCGCCACTGTGCATGACCTCAGGCGCATCGCCCTCCTTGAAGCGGATCATGGCGACCTGTTCCCAGATCGCTTGGCTACCGACCGGTGTGTTCTCCACCGTGACGTTTGGATGTTCTTCCTCGAAGCGCCTGGCAAACTCCTCGAAGTTCTTGTAGCTTTGTGAGGTCTCGCCGCCCCAGTGGATGACTTCGATCGTGACAGGGGCGGGGACTGGAGTCGCCTTCTGGCCTGCGATGACATACTTAGAAGGCTTTTCCTTCTCGACCTCGACCTCGACCTCGACGATCTTCTCCCTCTCGACTATGACCTCGACCGGCTTCTCAACCTCAAGAACAACGATCTTTTCCTTCTCGACCTCGACGACCTCCTGGACTACCCGGGTGACCTCCTTTTCCACCTCAACCGGCTTCTCGATGACCTTTTCTACTTCGACTGCCTGTTCGACGATCACGGTCTCTTTGACAACTACCGGTCTCTCCACCACCTTTTCGACGATCTGCGGTTGGCAGGCAGCCAAAATTGGTAGCGCGGCCGTCGCCCCAAGGGCACCCAAGAACGATCGGCGGCTGAACTTTCGCATTCGGATATCCCCTGACATTTGCTTTTCTCCTCGCTTCAATAAGCCCGATCAAATCGCGTAGATCTAAATGCACGCCCAAGGACTATTCGCCGGGTCACTCGCATGCACCACCCCCCTTGCGAAGAACTTCGTGCCCGATACTGCTTGAGAAGCGATTGCTCCAATCAATCGTCGTATTCCGCGCCCTTGATTCTCTACTCAAACGCCTCCTTGATCCCTCCTACTTCAAGCGAGAATCGCCCGATCTTGACCATATGACGTGTCAGTAATACTATAGTCATTATATAACTCGCTTGGGGGGGGGTGTCAATAGACCGAATTGCCTCTGCCCGGACTTTGACCTGGGCTTGGGATCGACCATAGCAAGGAGGCGGCAACCATGCGTATCATCCGCTGGACAAACTCAGGCTACGAAAATGGTCGCATTGCCAGTCGAATCGGATTCCCGTTTCGTATCGGCGACATAATGAAGTTCGTTGATCCAGTTCGCTGGCAGGAATCGGCGAAGGCCGGCCGTAACGCCGGTCTAGCCCCTTGGGCCCTCCGCTGGAGCCGCCGCGATTTCTATCAACTTGCAGTTCATCTCCATCGGCAGGGGCTTCCCATCGTCGGCCCGCTATCCAGAGCTGCCAGGTATGGACCAATACTTTGCCGATTATGTTAAAGGCCTGGCCGACGAATCCGGATTTTCTTACGAGGAAGCCGTCTGGTCCCAACACTACCGGGACGTGTACCATTTTGTCCAGACGCTGGCGCAGCCGGAGCCGATCCTATCCGGCGTGGCGGCAGGTTGCACCACGGTGGTCTTCGCCAACACCGAGCGAGGCCCTATCATTGGTCGCAACACTGATGACGACATAAACTGGGGCGATAGGTTTCCTCGTTTTGGCGAACCGACGTTGAATCTAATGCCCGCCGAACGTGGCTACAGCTATATATACGCGGTGGACGAGATGAGGAATGAGCAAGGGCTTTCCATTCATGGCAGCAGCATCTCTTATCCATTGGAGGCTGATGCTGCCGAACGTTTTCCGATTGCGCTCCATGACCTAGTGATACGTCACTGCGCCAACGTCGCCGAGGCGGTTGACTTGATCGGTCGCTATGCTGGTTTTGGCGGCTCCACCAATCTGGTCGTCGTTGACGCGCAAGGAAACGCCGCGGCCGTCGAGAAGGGGAAGAGCCAGTGCGCGGTGCGCTGGATGGACAAGCGTGGCGTTGTCTTCTGCACGAGTGGGGTTGCGGTGGAGCCGGCGACGAGGCGATTTATGGAGGTTGAAGGGCCGAGCTACCAGTGGAATCTGGCCCCCTATCGGCGCATCGACGCATTGGTGGCGGATGGGCCACTCACGGTGGAGCACATGTGGAACGTTATGACCGACCATCACCCCACCGATTTCATCTGCAAGCACTTTGACAAGCAGTCGCCGGGGGCGTTAGGGACCATTCATCAGAGCCTCTCTATACCGGCCGAGTCACGACACTTTGCTCGACAGTACGATGCAGAGACTGGGAATCATCCTTGCGCTTTTCCGTCGACCGAATATTGGTGGTCATTTGCCCCGTTGGGGCGTGTTTTGAGCTAGGTTAGTCGCTGTCATCGCCCCATCTCAGAGGACTGGCTACCGTCACTAACGTAATGGAGACGTGCCCCGTGGTTGTTAATCAAAGCTCACCCAAGTTTCTACTGGGCGCAATGACGCTGCCTTACCTGCGCTGGTCTTTCGACCGCGCACTAGAAGGAATTGCGCGGGCCGGCTTTCGCTACCTTGGTATCAGGCCGGGCCATGCTGATGGCCCACTGCTGCCGGATCGTCCAGCCGAGACTGACTACCCATCATTACGCCGGCGCATAGAGAGCTACGGCCTGACGCCAGTACTGATGTTCGCCCAGCGAGTTTCCTCAGGCGATCCAGCCGAGAGCCTTTGCCGTGATGTGGACATCATCGCTGAACTCGGTATCCCGCTACTGTTGCACTTTCCGGACACGCATGTGAAGTTCTCGGCGGACAAGCTAGGTCATATGCGGTGGTTCAACCAGGTCGAGGAGTGGTTGCGGATATTGGCGTCGGCAGTGCGCCGCGCCGAGCGGCGTGGGGTAACGATTGTCCTGAAGCCACATGGCGGCATCGTCGGAACCGGCCAGGACCTCGCGCTGATCGTCGAACGGATCGGATCACCTGCTTTGCGCGTCTGCTACGATCCGGGAAACGTCGCCTATTACGAAGGCGTCCGGCCGGAGGTAGATGTCGGCGCGGTCGCCGGCCTGGTGCGCGCCGTCTGTATCAAGGACCACCGCGGTGGGCGCGAGGCGCTCGACTTTCCGACGCCCGGCGATGGCGACATTGACCACGCAGCCATCCTCAGTGTTCTGCGCGATGCCGGCTTCTCCGGGGCATGCCTCATTGAGCGCATAGATGGTCTTGCGTCGCCTGACGATGTTGACCGTGAGTTGGCTCGTGGGCGGTCTTACCTCGAACGTATAGTCGCTGAGATAAACTCGATCAAATTGACCTAGAGACCAAGTTACTATGGCCCATATGAGAGTGGCGGTACTTGGCGCCGGTAATCGAGCGACCGATCACTTACAGACCTTCAATCGGTTCGGTGACCTATGCCAACTGGTAGGTCTATGTGACATCAACCCCGATAGGCTCTCCCAGGCCGCCGCTCGGTACAACGTTCCTACTTTCAATCATCTCGAGCAGATGCTGGTGGAGGCAAAACCACAGCTTGTGTATGTGGTTGTACCGCCGGATGGACATCGGGCAGCCGTCGAGATGGTGGCCGAGTATGGCGTGGACATCGTCCTTGAGACACCCATAGCGCCAACCTTGTCGTTAGCAGACGCGATGATCGCCGCCGCCCAAAGACACCGAGTTAAGCTGGAAGTGGCGGAGAATCTCTGGCGATTCCCTACCGAGCGGCTGAAGTTTATGATTGTCCAGGCCGGCTTGATTGGACGGGTGACGCAAGTCCACCTTTGGTACCAGTCCGGCTCGCATCACGGTATGAGCATCGTGCGTAAGCTGATCGCGGGCCCGCCAGCGCGGGCGCGTGCATTTGTCCATGAAACGCCGGTGCCACCTCACGTGGACCGGGTAGGCAAGCCGGTCACAACCGGCCCTTACGAACTCGGACTGGTAGAGTTTACCAATGGGGCTGTTTGCATCTACCAATACCCTCTCTTCCATTACCGCGGCAATTACTGGGATATTGTTGGCAGTGATGGAGCGATTATCGGCAACGACTTGGTCCTGATGAACAACGGCGAGCGAATAGTATTCCCCATCCGCCGGAGAGTACATGATTCAATTACGGGGCCGGTACTGGAGAAGGTCTTGGTAGAAACGGACCCGCCTATTGTCTGGGAGAATCCCTGGCAGGAGTATCCGATAGGCGATACCGACGACGAGGTTGCCCGCGCCGATATTTTCTGCAATATGCGTCGGGCAATTCTGGAGAGAGGGGAAGTGCAATATGATGGAGCAAACGCGCGGGCAGACCAAGAAGTGCTCATTGCCATCCGGGAGTCGGCGCTACAGGACGGCGCCTGGGTGAACCTGCCTTTGGTAAAGGTCACCGAGACTGAGACTCGCTTTCACGAAGAGTACCGGCGACGCTACGCCCATGACCCCCTCGGCCCGGCGCGCCTCATGCTTGAGACGTTCTTTCCCCGGGTCAGCCCGGCCGAGTTGGCTCGTGGATTGCTCTACCCGTCTTCATAGAGGCTTTCCCGCACATCAAGCTAGCCAGCGATCCAGATTCTCGGCCACGAATTGGTCGTCGTTCAAGTGAGGGTAGCTGGCATATACACGATTGATCTCTTCCATCTGCCCGGGTGATAGGTCTTCATCGGGGTCCAAGCACCAGCGGCCGGCCAGCAAGCCCTGGCGTCGCAAGACCTCATGCAGCCCGGCGATGCAGCCGGCAAAGTTATGGCTGGCGTCGAAGAACGCGGCATTGGCGTCGGTGACCTCAACTGCTCGGACCAGCAGTTCGGCCGGCGCTGGCGAGCCGTGTTTAGTCAGCGCATGGATTTCGTCCAGCAAGCAAACTGCCGAACGCGTCCAGACTGCCCAGTGCCCCAGAAGTCCACCAACGATGCGGAGCGCTATCGGCTCTCCTTGCGCAACGAGCCGATAAGGGGTCAGTAAGTCCAGCACGATATTATCGTCGTTGCCGGTGTACAGCGCAATTTCGTCCGCCCGGCCGGCGTCGGCTACCGCGCGCACCACGTCGAGCGTCTGGTAGCGATTGAAGGGCGCGATCTTGATTGCGTAAACGTTCTCGATCTCGGCAAACCGCCGCCAAAAGTCGTAGCTCAAAAGACGGCCGCCGGCTAGGGGTTGCAAGTAGAATCCAAAGATGGGTATTACCTCGGATAGTCGCCGACAATGGGCAACCAATTCATCTTCGCTCGCATCATTGAGGGCACCCAAATTCGGCATACCTAATTCATAACCCAGGTCTGCCGCCATCTGAGCCTCATTTAACGCCTGCTCGGTGTTCCCGCAAATGCCAGCCACCTTCACAATTGGCTGTCCCATTTTCGCCGCTTCGGCGCTAACCGTTTCGGCCTCTAATTCCAGGACTGGTCGAAGTAGCCCGACTTTCGGATCGCGAATGGCGAACTGAGTGGTGTGGACCGCGATTCCCACTCCGCCGGCGCCGGCTTCTAGATAATAGCGGGTGAGTGCCCGTTGTCTTTTCTCATCCAACGACCGATCGACGGTCAGGGCCAATGGATGGGCTGGAATCACGGCGCCACGTTGCAATAAGTGGCGGTGAACTGGCGATAGTAACGGCGGTGCTATTTCCGATCTCCGCAGCTAATATTGGCCGTCTCTAGTTTCGAAATGTGTTGGCTTGTTCAAGGTATAGCCGCCCCGGCGGACCCAATGCGCGGTCCAAGCAAGGAGCTGACCAATCGGCATGCTGGGATAACCAAACAGCATATGGAACCGACTGGCGTTGCACACCAGAGCGGTGGATGCCTCTTCGCCTAAGAAAGTCGGCCTTGGCGCACCTAGTAAACTGGCCAGCTCAGTCGCTAGCCAGCGCACCGAAAGCATCTCTGGGCCAACCACGTTCAGGATTATCGGTGGGTGGTCGCATATAGCCAGCGACCGAAGTATCGCCGCGTTGGCGTCACCCTGCCAGATGACATTCACACAACCCATCGTTACATCAATCGGTTGACCCAACGCCACCTTCTGGGCGATGTCCAAAAGCACACCATAGCGTAAGGCGTTGGCGTAGTACAGGCGAATAATCGCTATCGGCATTTCATAGCGGTCAGAGTAAAACTGGAACATCCGCTCGCGCCCGAGGCACGATTGGGCATACTCACCGACCGGACTAGGCGGATCAGTCTCGACCGAACCGCCTTTCAGAATATCAGCGAAGGCGTAAACGTTGCCGGTAGACAATACCACGATGCGCGAGCGCTTGAAACGCCGGGCGACTAGACCCGGCAAGAATGTATTCAGCGCCCAGGTCTGCCCAGGCGAACCGGTGGCGCCAAATTTCATTCCCACCATGTAAATAACATTACGCGACTCAGGTAGGGCCTCAATGTCGCCTTCGTCCAGCAGGTCACTGGCGATCGTCTCGACGCCATTGTCGGCGAATTTCTTCGTCACCACTGGGTCTCGGAAGCGGGAGACGGCGATTACCCGTCGGCGGTTGCCGGCTGCGACCAGGCTTCGACTAGCTAGATGGCATAGATCGAAGCCCATTTTGCCGCCGGCGCCAAGAACTAGCAAATCATCGTCCAGCTTTGTCATCGCTTCGATAGTAGCCTGCGTTGGCCGGCTCAGGTACTCGTCGAGAGTCGCTTCCGAATCTGGACGAGGTAATTCAGTTATTGGCACGTCCAATTGCTCAAACACGGCCTTATGTCTCCACCTCAAAAACCGACAGTTGTCCAGACAAACTAGGCTGTATTATAGACGCCGAATGACCATAACGACTAGTCATCATCATAGGCTTGCCACCTAGAGGATAGTTTTGAGCGTAAGTTTACGAGGCATGAAGCAGGCCGACATTCCGACCTGCAAGCGGCTCTCAAACCAGGTCGGCTGGAATCAAACGGCTGCTGATTGGGCCCGCCTGATCGCCTGGGAACCGTTGGGCTGCTTTGTGGCTGAGCAGGCTGGCGAAGTGGTAGCGACCGTGACGACGACGACCTATGAATCGCGACTTGCCTGGGTCGGCATGATGCTGGTTGACACTACGCTGCGACGCCAGGGCATTGGGCGCATGCTGCTGGCGGAGGCGCTTGGGGCGGCCCGGGTTGGCATTCGCGCCTGGCGTCCTCCGATCGAAATGCCAACTTTCGCTGATGCAACCAGGTCGGCTGGGATCGATTTCCGGCACCGTCAG
This sequence comes from Chloroflexota bacterium, assembly GCA_965220775.1. Classification (GTDB taxonomy): domain Bacteria; phylum Chloroflexota; class UBA6077; order FW602-bin22; family JBCLEL01. Next base: position 450,544 of record OZ244845.1, on the reverse strand, counting down.
CACTTTCTCCTGGAGCCAGCTCAGGCTGGCGCCGCCTTCTTCGACTATGAAGGTGATGGACGTCCTGACATCTTCCTGACCAACGGCAGCGGACCTAACGCCCTCTATCGCAACAACGGTGATGGCACGTTCGCTGACGTAACCGCCAAAGCTGACCTTGCCGTAAACGCGTGCACCGCCGGCAAACACGTCTTCTGTGAAAAGCCATTATCAATGACCCTCGAGGAGGCGCGGCGCGTTCAGCGGGCGGTGCACGAGTCCGGCGTCAAGCTAATGAGCGGCTGGTGGTTCAAGCACTCCCCCGTTACCAAGCGATTGCGGGAGGTAATACAGCGGCCGTATTTCGTCCTTTTCACCTGTCGGCTCAGCTCGCCTGCACATCGGCATCCCGACGATGACGAGGGCCCCTACGGCCGCGACGGCATATTGGACGCGGCGGGATACAATCTGCACTGGATCTGGCACGTTATGCGCTCGCAGCCAGTAGAGGTATATGCTATGGGCTTCGAGGGCCGGCCTACTAACACTAGCACGATCTCGATCCGATTCGAGAACGGCGGCATTGGTGATTCGATATACAGTGTCCTGGGGACCGGTGGCATTCTCCCCAAGCAATACGCTGAGGTGCACGCCGGACCAGTGAGTGCGGCAACGCTCCGGTTCGGCAACCTCGCGTTCGAGGGCACCGACGAGCCCGGCATCGAAGGGAACCGCTACCATAACGGCTTCGACGAAGAGATGAGCATGTTCGCCCATTTGTGCCTGGAAGGAGGCACCAATCCGATGGACGCATGGGAGTCCTGCATCCCGACGCTGATTTTCGAGAAGGCCGTCGAGTCGATGCGCAGCGGCCGACCCGTGTCGTTGAACGTGGTTGAGGAATTCTACCTGCCGGGCGGTAAGCTGCCGCCTAGCATCGAAAATTTCGGTGACGGGTAGATCGGGGCGCAACCTCGGAACTCCGTAGTCATCGTTACGCCAGGTGCCCAATATCATTTGTCTAATCGGGCTAGTTGAATAACGTCAGAAAGAATTGCTAGTTGGCTTAGGATCTGGTAAGAATGGGGTCGCCAACGAGTGTCCAACTCCGGAATGGGCGCATATCCGTTGCCAGATTGCTGCGCTGCGCTCGCAATGACCGGCCAAAGCGTCGTTGCGGGGAACCTAGCGACGAAGCGATCACTCATTCGTACTTTGGTACGCACCACAAAGGGATAAGAGCTGGTCAACTCCGGTTTTCAGGAGAATTTCCATCCCGGCTCTCGACAGCCAACCTGCTTTTTGTTGCATCCCTTGACTCATGCAACTTGAATGACGCAAGCAGAGAGAGTATTGTTATCGTCAAGACCGATAGGTCATGAGACTTGCCTCGACGCGAATTGAGATGATGGGAAATTTCGATTAACCAAAATAGCGAGGATGTAGCAGAATGCGACTGACCGAGCAACAGATCAACCATTTCAATACCTTCGGATTCTTGACCTTCCGGCAATTCCTTTCAGCCGAGGAGCTGAAGCGCATCAACCCCGAATACAACACCGCTTTAGATTCCTTGCTGCCGCCCGGCACTGAATTCGATGGCAAAGCCAGGATTGGCCGCCAGTTCATGGATGAGGACACGCCTTCGCTAGCTGCCTTGGGCGACGATCCGCGATTTGCAGACGTCGCCGAGCAGTTGTTGGGCAAGGAAGCTATCAGCATCGGCATCGCCGGCAACTACTATGTTGGCGACACGCGCTGGCACTCCGACAGTCGTAGCCTGGACTACTCGGGCGTAAAGTTCACTATCTATCTGGACCCGTTAGGCGCGACCAGTGGCGCACTGCGGGTGATACCGGGCTCGCATCAGGAACCATTGTGGAGCCAAAGTAAAATGACGATGGATACGGTACCAGTCTTTGGCGTCCAGCCGAATGAAATGCCGGCCTATGCCTTCGATTCCCAGCCGGGCGATGCGCTAGTCTTCCTGCACCCTCTCTGGCATTCGTCATTCGGTGGTGGCTCCAAACGCCGCATGATAGAGGTGAACTACTACGCCGATCCGGACACGCCGGAGGCTGTGGAAGCCTGGCGCAAACAGATGGCTTTTAACCATAGCTCTTCGACCGAGCACGGCCGGCACATGTACACGAAGTATTGGCGATCGATCGATGACCCTCGCCACCAGCGGGGAATCCGGCGCATGGCAGAGATAGGCGTCCTCGACACGCCAGGGGTTGCACCATTCGATAGTTGATCCAAGGAATCACCCGGTCAGCCTGTTGACAGAATCGCGAAAAATTGGTAGCGTAAACCACATGTTGCACGTAGAGAGGTTGATCGACGAAGAAAGGGGCGATGCCATTCGGACCAGAGAAGTTCTGGTTGGTCATTCGTGTGTGGTCGTGCAGTAATTAGCGCTTTTCAAGCGATAGGTAGGAGAGGTTCTGGATGGAGGCAAAAAAAATGTTGTCGGATAAGTTTACCCGCCGTTCGTTTCTTGCCGGCCTAGCGGCGGCGGCTGCCTTGCCCATAGTGGCGGCCTGTGAGCCGCAGGTTGTTGAAAAGGTCGTCGAGAAGCCCGTGGAGGTGGTGGTCACCCAAGTCGTCGAGAGGGTCGTCGAAAAAGAGGTGGTCGTTCAGGAGATCGTCGAAGTCGAGAAGGAAGTAATCGTCGAGAAGGAGGTAATCGTAGAGGTCGAGAGGCAGAAGATCGTCGAGGTCCCAGCCTCAAAGGCTCCGATCACGATTTTCTGGCTAGGCGGCGGGGGCGACACGCCCGCAGCTATGATCAAAGAATGGCAGGGGATGGGGAACGAGCACATCACGTTTGAGGTGTTAGATCTTCCAGCATCAGAACTGTACATCAGGATCGAGACTGGATGGACGGCGGGCGCCGGTCCTGATATCGCCTTTACCGGCGGTGCAACGAAGCGTTACGCGGCCGCTGGCTGGGCCGTCTGGGTCGAGCCGTTCATGCCGAAGGGTGACTATCAGGACTTCTACAAGGTTGCAAGAGACTGCGTCAGCTGGAACGATAGAATGTACGCTTTCCCCTTCAGCTCGCACGGTCAGCCGTTGATGTTCCGCAAGGACATCCTCGAGGACGCGGGGGTTGACTGGACGCAAGCGCCGGAGACCTACGAGGACATTCTTCAAATAGCCAAGCAGGTGCAGAAGAAGTCGGGCGATACGTGGGACGTCATCGGCTACTGGATAAACTCGGATCCTGGCAAGGTCCACATGAGCCAGGGCTACGTCTACGGCAACGGCGGAGGCTGGGTCGAGGATGATGATTCGGTCCTTATCGATCACCCCGGAACCATAAAAACAATCCAGATGTTCAGCGATTGGTTGCTGAAGGAAGAACTGGGCCCTGCAGGCGGCCACCACGAGGACGTCTGGGGCTCGAACTTCGCCGACGGTAAATTGGCGATTGTTCACACAGCCGTTCAAGTCGTCCGCAAGGTCGTCGAAAAGCTCGGCAACGACGACACGGTCGGCGCCTGGCACATTCCCCCGGGCGACGTGAAGCGGGCGGCCTTCTCTTACCACAACAACTTCATGCCGCACTCGCGAAGCAAGGTGTGGGAGGAGGCGACCAAATTCACACAGTTCATAACCAACACTGACAACATGATCAGATTTAACCAAGTTGGTAGGGCTCCTATGCCCCGCATTTCAGCCACCGAGAAGGCTGAGTTTACCAAGGACCCCCGCTGGCAAATTGCCCTGGAGGCCGCCGGCGTCTACGGCGAGAACGAGGGCAAGAGCCGCTTCTCGATTCCGATCCGCGACCATATAATAGAGCCGGCGATGACGAAGGCATTCTTCGGCCAAATGTCGGCGGAGGAAGCGATGACCGGGGCCGCCAACGAGGCGAGGGAGTTGATCGAGAGCGAGCTCAAAGTCTGGGATCGAGACATAGAGAAGAAACGGTAAACGTCGCGGCCCCGGTAGAATAGAAGCAGGCCCTCTCAGCTCACGCTAAGAGGGTCTGCTTCAGATCAAACCAGTTTTGGGTTATGACGCTTCGCGCTGAAAGTTGGGCCTAGAACAGGCGGCAGGATCGTATTTCCCTCCCGTTTCCGCGCCGGCGAGGTTGCCAAGAGTCACCAGAGGATCGCCTGGGGCGATGCTGACGTCGCTTCGACGAGACTGAGGATCGGGTCAACAAGCGCGACACAGTGGTACAGCTCTCGTGTTGGAGTTCGGGCGAGCTTCGCTGGCCCTGAAATCCGGTGGGCGTACCGCCGGGGGAAGTGCGTCAACCGCATAGGGATAAGGGATGTCTTAATCGGACCACCCCTTTTCCTGTCGCAATCGATTCATGTCTGGACGAACGCCTGGTTCATACATTCTGGCGGCGCGTCCTTAAGAGGTGTCGGAATGGCGATATCGGCGGCAGGGTATAGAAGCGCGCTGTCGCAGTGGCGTCGGCGCCACTGGAGTTACCGTCCCGCCGAGGTGCGGGTCGCGCTGTTCTGCTTGTCCATCACGTTTGTAGGCATATTATTCTTCTCGGTGATCCCGGTCCTGGCGTCCATCTACCTGGGCTTTACCGACTTCAATCCCCTGAGAGACTCCCGGCCGTACTGGACCGGCCTGGACAACTACGTGCGCCTGCTGGACGACAGCCACTTCAACAAGGCGGTCGGCAATACCATCTACTACTACGTCTTCGCGGTGCCCCTTACCCTCGGTCTGGGTTTGATCGCGGCGCTGGCCTTCAACCGCCAGATCCGGGGAATGGCCTTCTTCCGGATCACCTACTACACTCCCACCCTGGCCTCGATGGTAGCCGTGTCTCTGTTCTGGTTGTGGATATTTAACCCAGACTACGGGCTACTCAATGCCTTCATAGGTGTGTTCGGTTTCAAGCCAGTCCGCTGGCTCTTGACCCCTGAATCGGCGATGCCATCAATAATCATCCTATCGGTGTGGAAGGGCGCCGGGTTTGCGATGATTATCTTCTTGGCCGGCCTGCAGACCATCCCCCAGCATCTCTATGAGTCCTCTGAGATTGATGGCGCGAACCGCTGGCAGCGTTTCATCCACGTCACCTGGCCGCTCCTGCGTCCAACCACGGCCTTTCTGTTCATAACCTCTACTCTGGGAGCGTTCCAGGTCTTCGAGCAGGTCTTCGTGCTGACTAGGGGTGGTCCGGCCGAGGCAACGACGACGATCGTCCATCAGATCTACGCCCGGGCTTTCAGTTACCTGATGATGGGTTACGCGTCGTCTCAGGCGACTCTCCTGCTGCTGGCGCTGTTGGTGATAACCATAATCAACATGCGCCTGTTGGTGCGCGACATTGAGTACTGAATCCACGCGAGAGGTGACGAGAGCAGGCTGATATGGCACGGTCGACAGCACGAACCGAAGCGAGCGGCTACCTGACAGTACGGCTCCCTTGGTGGCGAAAGGTCAGTGCGGGATATGCCCTCGCCATGACAGCGGCCTCGCTCGGCGCGGTGATCATGATGGTGCCGTTTATCTGGGGCGCCCTCACGTCGTTCAAACCCTCTGTTGAATATCTCAGTATCCCGCCAACCTGGCTTCCCCAACAGTGGACGCTCGATGGGTACGAGCTTGCCCTCATCCGGGGCGGTTTGCTAACCGGCCTCAAGAACTCCTTCATCGTCGCCGGAATCAGCACCGTTCTGATGGTTCTGAGCGCAGTGCTGGCTGGGTACGCCTTCGCCAGATTGCGTTTCCCCTTCAACCGGGTGATCTTCATGATCGTCTTGGCGACGATGATGATTCCCTGGCCGGTGACGCTGCTTCCCTTGTTCATCATGATGGTGAAGTTCCCGCTGGCCGGCGGCAACGACATCTTCGGCTCGGGCGGCCGAGGGCTAGTGGATACCTACGAGGGCCTAATCCTGCCAAGTCTGGGTTTCGCGTACGGGACCTACCTCATGCGTGAGTTCTTCAAGGCGCTGCCGGCGGAGTTGGAGGATGCGGCGCGTGTCGATGGGGCCGGGGAGCTGAGAATTCTGTTTCAGATCATGGTGCCTCTCAGCAAACCAGCGATGGCCGCCCTATCCATCATCGCGTTCCAGAACAACTGGAACAGCTTCATCTGGCCGCTAGTCATGACTAATAAGCCGAGTATGGCCGTCGTCCAGATCGTACTCCAGCAACTCCAGTTAATCTCGGGACCGACGGATAGGTTGTTCGTCCGCTGGGATGCCGTGAATGCCGGTGGCTTGATTTCGCTGATACCCCTGGCGATCTTCTTCCTATTCTTCCAGCGATACTTCATCAGAGGCATCGCCATGACCGGCTTCAAGTAGAAATCCTCGGTCTGTTCAATAGGACTTGCGCGGAGAGAGCAAGATATGGTCTTTGGACGGTTCGCCAGCACACATATAGAGATGCGGCGACAGTGCGGCCATGCCTTTGCGAGCCTCTTGCTTCGACGTTTACAGGCGTTCGGCGCCTGGTCGCCGGAGACACCTGGCGGGCTGACTCTCAGGTCTCCAGGTTGGAATCGGCGCTGGAATTCGTCACCGGATTTTCGAAGTTGCCAACCGGAATTCGATGGCGCCTGAAGTAGCCGCAGCCAGGTCGAATGAGTACGACGTAGTAGTGATAGGCGGTGGGCCCGCCGGCTCTACCGCGGCCTCGTTGCTTTCACAGCGGGGACGCCGGGTCCTGCTTCTCGAAAAAGAGAGCTTCCCGCGCCACCACGTTGGCGAGTCTCTCCTTCCAGGCACCATCGAGGTCATGAAGCAGCTTGGAGTGCTTGAGACAGTCAATCAAGCCGGCTTCGTACCCAAGTACGGTGCTACTTACGTTTGGGGAAAATCACGACAACCTTGGTCGGTCCAGTTCCGTGAGGTCACTAATAAGTCGGGCCTTGACAGCGACAAGCCTGACCAGTCCTTCCAGGTAGATCGATCCAAGTTCGACAAGATTCTCCTGGACCACAGTCGGGAATCTGGCGTAAAGGTCCTAGAAGGGTGCCGTGCCACCAGCGTTGGTCGAGACGAGCAACGCGTCACCCAGGTCGGTTATGTGGACCAGTCGGACGTCCCACGAGTAGCCAGCTGTCAATTCTGTGTAGACGCTTCTGGCCAAAGTAGTTTGCTCGGGAATAGCCTGGAGCTTCGGGAATTCAACGAATCGCTTAGAAATATCGCGCTGTACGGCTACTTCCAGGGCGGACGTCCGTTGAGTGACCTGGTCCCGAACCCGGATCCCAAGAGCAACGGAAACATCTTCATCGCCGCAACTGAAGCCGGCTGGATCTGGTACATCCCACTTGGCGGCGGCCGGTACAGCGTGGGACTGGTCACCGACGGCTCATCTTCTGGGGAGATAAATCGCGTAGGTCGCTACAAGTTCTATCGGGACAGTTTGGATAGTACTCGTGAGATTGCGTTCCTGCTGGAAGACGCCCAGATTGAGTCTGAATCACTTTATACGTTGAGCGACTGGTCATACATCTGTCGAAAGTTTTACGGGCCGGGATATCTGTTGGCAGGTGATGCCGCCGCCTTCATAGACCCGATTCTTTCGACTGGGGTCCATTTAGCGATGGATGGTGGCCGTCAGGCAGCGCTCGCTATCAACACGTCCCTTAGCGATGCCGATCTGACGGGCCAGGCTATGCAATGGTACGAGGAAGGATACAGGTCTAACGCGTCCAATTATCTACAGATGGCTGAGCACTGGTACCTCGGTCATCGGAGTCAGACAGGGTGGTTTTCCGCCGCCAGGAACCTGGTGGATCCAACCTCTAATTTGTCCATCAGACAGGCATTTGTTCACGTGGCCGGCGGCTACAAGTCCGACCTGTTGCCGTTCGCTGGATATCCCACTGACCAGCTGAAGACAATGTACTCGAACTTCGATAGCGCGTTGCCGAAGAGTGTCGAAGAACCGGTCGCTGTACCGATAAACGACGGGTCGGGCAAGGTGCTGTTCAAGCGACGAGGAGAGCTTGAAGAAAGCCGTCCACGTTTCCAAGAAGGCGTCAGTTATCGGACAACGTTGGGTGCCCGTAAGTCGACCGATACGACGCTAGCTCCGCTAGTCCAGGTCGAGCAAGAGGCGGAGGGCGTAACCTGGCGAAAACGTGTCCTTTCGGTTGAGTCGTTGGGTCTGCTGCAGAAGATCGATGGGACTCGCACGGTCCGGCAGATCGTGGACGAGCTAATGGGCGGAAACGGTGCCGGCGGGGATCGATTCTTCGGAGAAGTGAGACGACACTATCTGGTCGGGCTCACCAAGAAACTCTACGACGGGGGCATCATTACTTCGAAGATGTCTGGCCGGCGCCGGACCGAGCGAAAGGGCATCGCCGGAAGTGCTGCCGGAAGTCCGGCTGCTCGACGTAGCATCGGTCGCAACGACCCTTGCCCTTGCGGTAGTGGAGAGAAGTACAAGCGTTGCCACGGGCGCTCGAGATCACGATGATTCGTCCTATCGTCAGGTCCAATGCGGCAGGCTTGATCATGATGCTAACGGTCGACGGTTTCGGCTGGCCGGCAGCTCACGTTGGCCTCAGTGCGTTCGAGGCTTGCCCCTTGATTTCAGACGAGCGCAATCGATAGAGACGACGGTGGAGTTCGATGTTACCATGCGATCAAGGAGGGGAAACAGATGCTTTACGGAAAGTTTTCGGGAACCCATTTCGAGATGGGACGACAACACGGCCAGGCCTTTGCTAGCCTGTTGAGTCAGAACCGGGATGCGTTGCACACGGTCTCGCCGGAGGTTCTTCAACAGCAGGACTTGCTGTTCACCAAGTTTGAATCGGCATTGAGTAGGACCGCTCCGGAGCTGATCGAGGAGATGCGGGGCATAGCCGAGGGCTCCGCACTTTCTTACGAGGACGTGGTACGGCTGAACTTTGCTGAGGAAGTAGGCGGAGGCAACCTCGGATGCTCCCAATTTGGCATGGTCGCGGCCGACGGCAGCGCGGTGATGGGTAAGACCGAGGACCACGGATTCGGTCTCCGCACATACGTTGTAACCGAGCTGCATCCTGACAACGGGTACGCTCAGGTGCACGTTGGCGCCGTGAACTGGGTAGTTAGCTCCGGAAGTGGGATCAACGACGCGGGACTGTGTGTTGGCCAATCCTCGCTTAACGTCACAAGTGAAGCCGATGGCGTGCCCCGGTTGACGATGCTGCGACTAGTCTTGGAGCGCTGCGAGACAGTATCGGAGGCCGGCGAGCTTCTCAAGACGAAGACCGGTGGGATACGAGGGCTGAACTTTTTGATGGTGGACGCGAACGGAGATATGGCCGTGGTAGAGAGTTCCCCGTCACTGTGCGCCGTGCGCCAGGCCGAGGATTGCGCAATCTGGGCAGCGAACCATCCTGTCGATCCCAAGATGCGGGCGGTGGAGAGGATAATCGTAGGTACCGAGACGGACCTAGAGCGAACGCTTGCAATGGATGCGAATACGCGGCAACGCTTCGGCAGACTTAGCGCTCTCGCGCGTGATCACGCTGACCCGCCGGGGCACGATGAGGCCCGCCGGTCGGTGGAGAGCGTGATCCAGTCCCACGGGCCGGGTGGCATGTGTCAGCACGGGCTAATGCAGACTACCTGGTCGGTATTGATGGACGCTCGCAACAGGGAGCTACTGCTGGCGGATGGGTATCCTTGCGCGACAGCCTGGGAACGCTTCAGCCTCGCAAACTGAAGGTAATCGTTGGGAGGGTCTGAGTTCTCCTGGGCTTCGACTTCCATCGAATTGAACTGGTCGGCTGTGACTTGGTCCGAGTGCCGGCCGGGGTCCGAGCAATCTGAACCTAGGAGAAACGTCCTGATCTCCCCTTCGCGGGGAGGGAATACGATACCGTCCTCCGCAGCTCCGGCGGAGATTATGATGATGACTACTGAAGCTGGATCCAGCCTATTCAACAGTTCGCAATCGCCAAGGCACTAAAGTTAGTCGGAGGTAGAGTAGTATGCGTTTCGAACGCTTTTCGGGTTCGCACTTGAGTATGGGGATTCAGCACGGCAAGGCCTTTCGAGACCTGTTGCAACAACGCAGCCATACCATCGATTCCTGGTCGCCTGAAACCCAGGATCGAGTCGACTCTCTAGTCAGAAGGTTCGGGTCATCGCTGAGCGGTTTCGCTCCGGAGCTGATTGAGGAGATGCAAGGCATCGCCCAAGGTGCCGGAATGAGCTACCAGGACGTCGCGCGCCTCAACTTCTCGGAGGAGATCGGAGTACCCATCGGTTGTTCCCAGGTTGGACTCGTCAATCGCGATGGCGACGTGATGATGGGCAAGGCGGAAGACGCCGGATTCTCGCGAACGTACGTGGTTACCGAACTCCATCCCGATCAAGGCTTCGCTCAGATTCACGTCGGTGCGATCAACTGGGTAGTCAGCTCCGGCGGTGGGATCAACGAGGCCGGCCTTTGTATCGGCCAATCCTCCCTTCGCGTCTTTGACGAGGCGGATGGAGTGCCCAGGTTGACGATGCTGCGCTTGGCGCTTGAACGCTGCGCCACGGTATCTGAGGCCTCAGAGCTTATTGAGACTGCGACCGGCGGCATCAGGGGTATGAACTTTCTGATGGTGGATGCAAAGGGCGAGATGATGGTCATCGAGCGCTCCCCTTCGCGGTGCGCAATCCGTCAGCCGGCGAATGGCGCGATCTGGGCTACCAACCATCCGGTTGATCCTCAAATGCGAGCAGTGGAGCATATAATCACCGGCGCTGAGCCGGATTTCGAGCGCGATCTTGCCTACGAGGCCAACTCGCGACAGAGGTTCGGCCGGCTTGATCATTTGACCCGCGACGAGGTGGATGGGCCCGGAGTGAAAGATTCACTGCAGAAGGTGATGACCTCACACGGGCCCGGTGGCGCCTGTCAGCACGGCGTTATGGAGACTACCTGGACGGTCATGATGGCCCCGCGCAGTCGCGAGTTGTGGCTGTCGGACGGACCTCCCTGCCGCAATCCGTTCGAGCTCTACTCTTTCAGCGGAAGGCAGCGGTAGATGGGATCGCCGCCGGACTCGCTGTGGTCGCGTTCGTTTGAGCTCGTCTACTACAATCCTTCGCCGAAATTTCGGGGGCGTACACCCTTCCGCGACCCCGAGAACGATCCGCTAACCACCGAACAGCGAATAGCCTACCTAGATGCCTACGCCGATCTGCTGCGGCGAGAGAACGATCTGGGCGACGACTGGCTCTCATCCGAGGTGGTCAGCGAAGAGGAAGGGCGCCAGCTGGCCTCGCAGATCAAGGCAAGGCCTCTGCCCCGCAACAGGGAGATAGTTCCGCTTCGCTTCTGGCGGTGGAAGCTTGAGGGAGCAGAGAAGGACGAGTGGGTGGCGTCCGACTTCGACGACAGCCTCTGGAACGAGCTAGAAGTGCCGACGGTCCTGGATATGGGAAGAGCGATGCTTCTAAGATGCACAGCCCATATCAGAGCGTCGGAACGAGTGGTACTAGACATCGAATCGATCCACGACGGGTACGAGCTGTGGGTAAATGGCGAGGCGGTGGCCCACCACGAAGGCTACGAGCCGCACCAGGTCGACATCACCGACGTAATCCGGCCAGGACAGGAGAATACTTTTGCAATCTGTGTCGCCAAGAAGCCCGGCTATCAGATCGGTATCGCCGGCTCCATCCAGGTGGTGGGCACTCGCTCGGTCTACATAGAGGATCTGTTCGTGAAGCCGGTCGAGGCGATGGAAGGTCGGCCGGCTCGAATACAGATCAACGTGACCGTAAGGAATGCTGGGGTACATGCTTTCAGTGGTTGGCTGGAGGCTAGGTTCAACCGGTGGTACCCGGAGGAAGACGGGGCAGTGGCCTACGAGATGGGGGCGATGGAGGTAGAGGTAGGGCCAGGCGAGGCGGTGGAGCTAAGCGAGGAGTGTGTCTGGACGGGAGCGGAGCTGTGGTGGCCGGAGCGACCACGGTTGTACAGGGTGGAGGCGGTACTGAGTTCAGAAGGTAGCGAGCAAATCGACGATTACGTAGACACGGTAGGAATCCGCACTATACAGCAACGTGGAGGCAGGTTGTACCTGAACGGCCGGCGGTTCGTGGTGCGCGGTTTCTGCCACAATCTAGGTTTCGCGCCAGGGACAGACTCCCACGGTTCGGTGTGTCCGCCGGACGCCTGGATCGTAAGGGACTTCCTGCTAGCGAAGCGCGCCAACGCGAACGGCATCCGGATACATCCATGGGGTTTCGCCGAGCGACCTGGGCAGTACAACGAATATGGATTCCCAGAATGGCACACCCACACCGATAGCACTAACTACGTTCGGATCGCCGAAATCGCCGACCAGATCGGCATTTGCCTGACTTGGGTGACCCGCCACTGGACGCTGTGGCCATCTGAGTTCCGCAAGCAATACCGCGAAGACGATATGGAAAGGTTGCTGGCGCCTTCCATCAAGCGGGTGCGGAATCACCCGAGCATCATCTCTTACGAAGGCCTCAACGAGGTAGGATCCGGTATGGGGAGAGGCGTCTTAGGGGTAGAGTTGAGTCAAGCCGAGCAACCCTGGGCGAGCAACTTGACCCCACAGGAAATCGAGACGCTGAACCGCCGCTATGAGCAAATCTACAAGGATTTTTGCACCCGCTTTATGCGATTAGTTGAGTCGGTAGACGACTCACGCCTAATGTGCCCGGACTCGAAGTGGGGACCCTCTTACCAGGAGGACCCGAAGTTTCCTGACGCCCTCCAGCACCAGGACACTTCAGTTTTCACCCTGACTGAGAGTGTATACTGGGCTACTCACGATAAGCCCGGCTGGTATATGGAGTTCCACGATATTTACGCTAGGAAAGATCGCGTATTGCCGGATGATCGAGCGCGAGCGGTAATTTGGGATGAGTTTTCGGCGGAAGCGATGCCTGATTGGGAGCGCTATCGAGGCCTGCCGTGGCGAAGTACCTGGCTGAACAACAACATACCGGTCGGAGTGCACGAGAAGGCGAGGCTTGGGCGGCCGTTGCGGGCCTTGCGCGACTCTGAAGCCCACATATCGCAGGCTTATCAGGGCCTCCACTTCCAGCAGGTGGCTTACTTCGTGCGCGCCAACGGCGGCGACGGTATGCAATATGCGATCATAATCGATGGCTTGTCGCAGGGTATGTACCATAAGGGTGTATGCGACCTCTACCGGCGCGCCAAGCTGGGGTACTTCGCCGCACGTATGACCTACCAACCCACGTTGGTGACGGGGATGGACGGCGACTTTGTCCTCTCGGAGGATGATGCCCTGCGTCTGGTCCTGATCAACGATGCGGTCGAGCGCACAGGTCAGCCAGTGAAGGTGAGGATTCAGGTCAAGCGCCCAGATGGCGGCCAGGTGGATACCAAGGAGCTTGATGCCACCATCGATGCGTCGGGCGTCACGCCGGTAGGAAACTATCGGCCACAGTTTCCGGCCGCTGGCCTGTATCAGATTGAGTACGTGGTGACGCCGGTCGAGAACTAACGGGGGCGCTCAATGCGGAAGTTATTAGGAGAAGACAGACTGTGACTGCTCCGGACGACTCGCTGTGGTCGCGTTCGTTTGAGCTCGTCTACTACAATCCTTCAACTAAGTTTCGCGGACGCACGCACTTCCGTGACCCCGAGAACGATCCGCTAACCACCGAACAGCGAATAGCCTACCTGGATGCCTACGCCGATCTGCTGCGGCGAGAGAACGATCTGGGCGACGACTGGCTCTCCTCCGAGGTGGTCAGCGAAGAGGAAGGGCGCCAGCTGGCCTCGCAGATCAAGGCAAGGCCTCTGCCCCGCAACAGGGAGATAGTTCCGCTTCGCTTCTGGCGCTGGAAGCTTGAGGGAGCAGAGAAGGACGAGTGGGTGGCGTCCGACTTCGACGACAGCCTCTGGAACGAGCTAGAAGTGCCGACGGTCCTGGATATGGGAAGAGCGATGCTTCTAAGATGCACAGCCCATATCAGAGCGTCGGAACGAGTGGTACTAGATATCGAATCGATCCACGACGGGTACGAGCTGTGGGTAAATGGCGAGGCGGTGGCCCACCACGAAGGCTACGAGCCGCACCAGGTCGACATCACCGACGTAATCCGGCCAGGACAGGAGAATACTTTTGCAATCTGTGTCGCCAAGAAGCCCGGCTATCAGATCGGTATCGCCGGCTCCATCCAGGTGGTGGGCACTCGCTCGGTCTACATAGAGGATCTGTTCGTGAAGCCGGTCGAGGCGATGGAAGGTCGGCCGGCTCGAGTTCAGATCATCGTGACGGTAAGGAATGTCGGAGATCAGGCCTTCTCCGGGCGGTTGGAGGCTAGGTTCAACCGGTGGTACCCGGAGGAAGACGGGGCAGTGGCCTACGAGATGGGGGCGATGGAGGTAGAGGTAGGGCCAGGCGAGGCGGTGGAGCTAAGCGAGGGGTGCGTCTGGACGGGAGCGGAGCTGTGGTGGCCGGAGCGACCACGGTTGTACAGGGTGGAGGCGGTACTGAGTTCAGAAGGTAGCGAGCAAATCGACGATTACGTAGACACGGTAGGAATCCGCACTATACAGCAACGTGGAGGCAGGTTGTACCTGAACGGCCGGCGGTTTGTGTGGCGCAGCTTCGGCGACAACCTCGGATTTGCGCCGGGTGCTGACTCCCACAGCGCGACCTGCCCTCCCGACGCCTGGATCGTAAGGGACTTCCTGCTAGCGAAGCGCGCCAACGCTAACGGCGTGCGTGTCCATCCCTGGGGTTACGGGGAGAGACTCGGAGAACGCAACGAATATGGATTCCCTGAGTTCAGCGAGCACTCGGATGGTACCAACTACGTTCGGATCGCCGAAATCGCCGACCAGATCGGTCTTTGCCTGATCTGGGTGACTCGTCACTGGACGCTAGGGGCCTCGGAATTTCGAAGTCACTATCGCGAGGAAGACCTTGAAAGGTTGTTAGTACCGTCGATCAAGCGGGTGCGGAATCATCCGAGCATCATCTCCTATGAAGGTATGAATGGCGTCGGGGTGAACGTTTTGCGGCGAGCTTTGTGGGTGCTATTCAGTGACGATCCGCAGCCGTGGCTGGGTCACCTGAATCCGCAGGAAGTAGAATCTTTAACTCGGCTGCAAGAACGTCGTTACATAGAGTATTGTGCGAGATACATACGGCTGATCGACTCGGTGGATGATTCACGCCTTGTCTGTCCGGATTCGCATTGGGGGCCCGCTTATCAGGGTAAGACGCGCTGGAATGCCGTCCGACACAAGAACGAGTCTGTATTCACACTGACTGAGAATGTGTACTGGGACCTCCACGAGGCCCCGGGATGGTACGGTGACTTTGGAGACATGTACGCGCAGAAGGACCGACTCTTGCCGGATGATCGGACCCGAGCGGTGATTTGGAGCGAGTTCTCGGCCGAGGCGATGCCCGATTGGCATCGCTACCGTGGGCTGCCTTGGCGAAACATGTGGATTAACCATGATAGACCTACCGCCGGAATCGAGAAGGCGCGGCTGGGCCGGCATCTGCGGAGACTGCGCGATCCGGAGGTCCATATATCGCAGGCCTACCAGGGCCTCTTCTTCCAACAAGTCGCTAGCTTCATACGCGCGAGAGCGGCCGAGGGGATGAACTGCCAGCTGCTCACCGACGGGCTTTCCCAGGGAATGTACCACAAGGGTGTATGCGACCTCTACCGACGCGCCAAGCTGGGATACTTCGCAGCACGTATGACCTACCAACCCACGTTGGTGACCGGGATGGACGGCGATTTTGTCCTCTCAGGAGATGACGCCCTCCATCTGGTCCTGATCAACGATGCAGTCGAGCGCACAGGTCAGCCAGTGAAGGTGAGGATTCAGGTCAAGCGCCCAGATGGCGGCCAGGTGGATACCAAGGAGCTTGATGCCACCATCGATGCGTCGGGCGTCGCGCCGGTAGGAAACTATCGGCCACAGTTTCCGGCCGCTGGCCTGTATCAGATTGAGTACGTGGTGACGCCGGTCGAGAACTAACGGGGGCGCTCAATGCGGAAGTTATTAGGAGAAGACAGACTGTGACTGCTCCGGACGACTCGCTGTGGTCGCGTTCGTTTGAGCTCGTCTACTACAATCCTTCGCCGAAATTTCGGGGGCGTACACCCTTCCGCGACCCCGAGAACGATCCGCTAACCACCGAACAGCGAATAGCCTACCTGGATGCCTACGCCGATCTGCTGCGGCAAGAGAACGATCTGGGCGACGACTGGCTCTCCTCCGAGGTGGTCAGCGAAGAGGAAGGGCGCCAGCTGGCCTCGCAGATCAAGGCAAGGCCTCTGCCCCGCAACAGGGAGATAGTTCCGCTTCGCTTCTGGCGGTGGAAGCTTGAGGGAGCAGAGAAGGACGAGTGGGTGGCGTCCGACTTCGACGACAGCCTCTGGAACGAGCTAGAAGTGCCGACGGTCCTGGATATGGGAAGAGCGATGCTTCTAAGATGCACAGCCCATATCAGAGCGTCGGAACGAGTGGTACTAGACATCGAATCGATCCACGACGGGTACGAGCTGTGGGTAAATGGCGAGGCGGTGGCCCACCACGAAGGCTACGAGCCGCACCAGGTCGACATCACCGACGTAATCCGGCCAGGACAGGAGAATACTTTTGCAATCTGTGTCGCCAAGAAGCCCGGCTATCAGATCGGTATCGCCGGCTCCATCCAGGTGGTCGGCACCCGCTCGACCTTCATCGAAGGTGTATTTGTCAAGTCCCTAGCAGCTGAGGAAGGCCGTCCAGCCCGAGTTCAGATCATCACGACCGTACGGAATGCCGGCGGTCAGGCTTTCAGTGGTCGACTGGCGGCCCGTTTCTACCGGTGGTTCCCGGAGGAAGATGCGGCAGTCGCCTATGAGGCGCCATCGATGGAGGTAAAGGTTGGGCCGGGCCAAGCGGTGGAACTGAGCCAGGACTGTGTCTGGGCGGGAGCGGAGCTGTGGTGGCCGGAGCGGCCCCACTTGTACAAGGTGGAAGCGGTCGTGAACTCAGAACATGGCGAGCAAGTCGACGACTATGTAGACACTGTGGGCATCCGTACTATACAGCAACGAGGGGGTAGGATTTACCTGAACGGCAAGCGGTTCGTATTGCGCAGTTTCGGCGATAACCTGGGATTTGCGCCGAGCGCCGACTCTCATAGCTCGGTGTGTCCGCCTGATGGCTGGATTGTCAGGGACTTCCTGCTGGCCAAGCGGGCCAACGCTAACGGCGTGCGGATACATCCTTGGGGTTACAGTGAAAGACCTGGAGAGTACAACGAACTCGGATTCCCGGAGTGGGCCGATCACACAGACGGCACCAGCTACGTTCGGATTGCCGAGATCGCGGACCAGATCGGCCTCTGCCTGATCTGGGTGACTCGACTATGGACGCTGGGAGCCTCGGAATTTCGCAAACACTACGACGAACAAGAGATGGAGCGATTGCTGCCGCCGTGCATCAAACAGGTGCGGAATCATCCAAGCATAATCTCCCACGAGGGGCTCAACGGAGTTGGGGCGACTATGACGAGGGGGGCCCTCGGAGTGCTGATGGGAAGTGCCGAGGAGACTTGGTTGAGGAATCTGTCTCCACAGGAAGTGAAGACGCTGAACCGTCTTCACGAGCGTCGGTACGAGGAATTCTGTGCAAAGTTCATCCAATTGGTCAACTCGGCTGACGACTCACGGCTGGTCTGTCCAGACTCACATTGGAGCCCAGCATATCAGGGAGAACCCCATCAGGTCACGACGTTTGCGTTATGGGAGACGGATGTGGAGGACGAGTCAGCGTTTACCCTGACAGAGAACGTCTACTGGGCCCTCCACGAGTACACTGGCTGGTACAGGGATTTCCAGGAAATGTATGCCAGGAAAGACCGTATCATTCCGCACGATAGAGCGCGACCGGTGATATGGACTGAGTTTGCCGCCGAGGCTATGCCCGATTGGGAGCGCTACCGAGGACTTCCCTGGCGAAATATGTGGATAAACCACGACCGTCCTTCGGCTGCAATTGAAAAGGAAAGGCTTGGGCGGCCGTTGCGGGCCCTGCGCGACTCCGAGGCCCACCTCTCGCAAGCTTACCAGGGCCTGTTCTTCCAGCAAGTAAGCACATTTGGCCGGATGGTCGGCTGCGATGGGATGAACTTTCAGCTCATAACCGACGGCTTGTCGCAGGGTATGTATCACAAGGGGGTGTGCGACCTCTACCGACGCGCCAAGCTGGGATACTTTGCCGCACGCATGGCGTATCAACCCACGTTGGTGACCGGGATGGATGGAGACTTTGTCTTCTCAGAGGATGACGCCCTCCATCTAGTCCTGCTTAATGATGCGGTGGAGCGTATAGGAGAACGCGTTAAGGTGCAGGTTAGGGTCAAGCATCCGGAGGGCGGCCTGGTGGATTCTACCGATTTAGATGCTTCCCTCGATGGATCGGGTATTGTCCAATTGGGAGATTATAGACCGCGTTTCCCGACCGCTGGTCTTTATCAAATCGAGTACACAGTCGTGCCAGCCTAGGGTTGATGGCCGGGCGCCGCAACACGAAATTTGCTAACGGAGGATATTCCATGACGATGCAGGAGAATTCGCTTTGGTCTCGCTCTTTCGAGTTGGTCTATTACGATCCTTCACCTGATTTCCAGGGCCGCACACACTTCCGAGACCCCGAGAACGACGCCCTGACCACCGAGCAGCGAATTGCTTACGTCGAGGCATACACCGATCTGCTGCGCCGGGAAAACGACCTGGGAGAGCGCTACCTGTCGACTGAGGTGGTGAGCGATGAGGAGTCAGAGCGGCTGGCCTCTCAGATCAAGAACAGGCCGATGTCGAATCAGCGGAATACCGTCCCCCTCTGCTTCTGGCGCTGGAAGCTGCAGGGCGCTGAGAACGACGAGTGGGCTGCGCCCGACTTCGATGACAGCGTCTGGAACGAGCTGGAAGTTCCTACCGTCCTCGATATGGGCAGAGCCATGCTTCTGAGATCCACAGCTCATATCGAACCTTCAGAACGAGTTGTGCTAGATATCGAATCTATCCACGACGAGTACGATCTATGGGTCAATGGCCAGTCAGTAGTTCACCACAAAGGGTATGAGCCGCACTCCGTCGACATCACATCGGTCATACGGGCGGGCCAGGAGAATACGTTTGCAATCAAGGTTGCCGAGAAGAAAGGCTACCAGATCGGCATCGCCGGCTCGATCCAGTTGGTGGGCACCCGCTCGGCCTACATAGAGGATGTGTTTGTGAAGCCGGTCGAGGCGATGGAAGATCGGCCGGCCCGAGTGCAGATCATCACGACCGTTCGGAACGCCGGAGATCAGGCATTCACTGGCCGACTGGCGGCCCGTTTCTACCGGTGGTTCCCGGAGGAAGATTCAACCGCGGCTTATGAGATGCCGTCAATGGAGGTGCAGGTTGGGCCAGGCCAAGCGGTGGAACTAGACCAGGAATGCAACTGGTCCGGTGCGGAGCTGTGGTGGCCGGAGCGACCTCGCATTTACAGGCTGGAGGCCACGCTGAGCTCAGATGATGACGAGCGCATGGACGACTATGCGGATACTGTTGGCATTCGTACTATAGAGCAGCGTGGAGGCCGGTTCTACCTGAACGGCCGGCGATTCGTGATGCGCGGTTTCTGCGACAACCTCGGATTTGCGCCGGCTCCAGACTCCCACGGCGCGACCTGCCCACCAGACGCCTGGATCGCCAGGGATCTCATCCTAGCGAAGCGTGCCAACGCCAACACCGTTCGAATACACCCCTGGGGTTTCAGCGGTAAGCCGGGGCAATACGACGACCGGGGCTGGCCAGTCTGGGGCTTGCCTACCGATGGCACCAACTACGGCCGCGTAGCCGAGATCGCTGATCAGATTGGTATCTGTCTCGTCTGGGTAACGCGCCATTGGACGCTGTGGGCCGATGGGTTCCGCGAACACTACAATAAGGACGAGATGGAAACGCTTCTGGTGCCATCACTGAAGCAGGTGCGAAATCATCCCAGCATCATTTCCTACGAAGGACTGAATGAGGTGGGAGTGGGCCTGGGACCACGCGTAATCTTGGGTCGGGAAGGTGCCGAACCGGAGTGGACTAGCCATTTGCTTCCGCAAGAAGTTGAGACGCTGACCGAATTCCATGTGCGTCTGTACAGAGATTTCTGTGCCAGTTACATCCGGTTGGTCAACTCGGTTGACGATTCGCGAGTAATCTGCCCAGACTCCCAATGGGGGCCTGGTTACCAAAGCTTTGCCGAGAGGTCGGACGCGGTCCAATTCGATGACGAGTCCGTGTTTACTATGGCGGAGAACGTCTATTGGGACTTCCACCATTACCCTGGCTGGTATACGGACATCAAGGATATGTATGCGCGGAAAGAGCGTTTTTGGCCGGATGACCGGGCCCGAGCGGTCATTTGTGGCGAATATTCGGCAGAGGCTATGCCCGACTGGAATCGCTACCGAGGGCTGCGCTGGCGAAGCACCTGGCTGAACAATGGACGCCCCACCGGTGAAATCGAGCAGGCGCGCCTGGGTCGGCCGCTACGCGTGCTGCGGGACTCGGAGGCGCATCTGTCACAGGCCTATCACGGGCTTTCTATCTATCATTCCGCCGTCTACATGCGCGCCACTGGTTGCGACGGCATGATCAGCCCTATCTTGGCCGACGGGTTATCCGAGGGCCAGTACCACAAGGGTTTTTTGGACCTGCATCGCCGCGCTAAGTTGGGATACTTTGCTGTGACTATGACTTATCAGCCCACCCTCGTAACCGGAATGGACGGCGACTTTGTCTTTTCCCGGGACGACTCTTTGCACCTAGTCCTGGTGAATGATGCGCCGCAGCGAGTTAGCAGGCCGGCGACGGTGCTAGTGCAGGCCAAGAAGTTGGACGGTTCGGTTGTAGACTCCAAGGAGGTGAGAGTAACTATCGATGATTCAGGCATTATGCCCCTTGGAGAGTTTCAGCCGCAGTTTCCAAGCTCAGGGTTGTATCAAATCGAGTACACAGTTGTGGCCGATCCGGATTGAGCCGATCCAAATGTAGATGACCTCTCTCGTTGGGTAGGAAAAGGTACTTGGTCGAGGACGAGCGGACCAGCGTCAATCGTCGGACAGCCGATCACGGTGACCGGCTCAGCCGTCTCGATGACACTCAGCGAGTGCGCGAACTGGTCCTTGCCGTTGCCTTTCTCGGTCTGCTAGTGGTCCAAAGTGCCCACCAGGCCGAGTACGTCATCCGTTTATTGCAGCGCGACGTATTCAACAACCCAACCGCAAACGGACTGCTTGGTCAGTTCTTGGATCTCGAACCCCTTGATCTGGCCTACAACCTCGCTTTCTTCTTGCTACTCCTTTTGGTGTACAGGTCAAGTAATGCTCATTATCCTGGGCGATGGACCCGCGGAATGCCAGCCTGGTGGTTGCTCACCATGGCGCTCGCGATCGAGGGTTACCACCTTGTTGAGCACCTCTTTAAGATCTGGCAATTCATCGACACCCGACGCGAAGGAATGCCCGGCATTCTAGGCGACTCCTTGAACCTGACCTGGCTACATTTCGCACTCAACACAACATCCTATTTGGCGGTTGTGGCGGCCTTTTGGCTGGGTGGCTACTACCGGCATCTGAAGGCTGACCTGGCAGCACTATGGGCCGAGATTGTCGGCAGCACATCTGTCGGGCGGACTGCTCCTGGGTTGCCGACCCTTTCCCGCCGGGGGCTTTTCATAGGAGCGGTTGGCATTGCGGCGGCGCTTGCGGCGGCCCGGGTCGGCATTCGCGCCTGGCGTCCTCCGATCGAAATGCCAACTTTCGCTGATGCAACCAGGTCGGCTGGGATCGATTTCCGGCACCGTCAGCACTTTCTCCCGGAGCCAATTCAGGCTGGCGCCGCCTTCTTCGACTATGACGGTGATGGACGTCCTGACATCTTCCTGACCAACGGCAGCGGACCTAACGCCCTCTATCGCAACAACGGTGATGGCACGTTTGCTGACGTAACCGCCAAAGCTGACCTTGCCGATCCTGATGAAGTCGCAATCGGTGTAGCCTGCGCAGATTACAACAACGATGGTAACTGCGATCTACTTGTAACAACACTGGAAGGACCTAAGCTTTTCCGCAACAACGGCGATGGTACATTCACCGATGTCACCAAACCGGCTCGCCTCCATGGGTATCACGGACACCCGACTTCAGTGGCCTGGACTGATTTCGACGGTGACGGCTATTTGGATCTCTACGTCGCTTATTGGTTCAACTTGTTTCCAAAGCCGATCCACGATCCATCGCTGGCGGCTTTCAGGGATAGTAAGAGACCCGAGCATCGCTCCCACGTTTTGTTCAAGAACAATGGCGATGGCACTTTCACGGATGTGACAGAGTACCTTGACCCGCGGCCCAGGCACGGTCTTGGCCTTGCCGTCGGATTCTTCGACTATGATGACGATGGCCGCCCAGATCTCTACGTTGTGAATGACTTCGGCCAATATAGGGGGCCTAACACCCTCTATCACAATGCTGGTCCTGTGGGAGGCGGTTGGGCGTTCACTGACGTCTCTAGGCAGGCCGGCGCTCGCGCTGAAATGGACGGAATGGGTTTGGCGGTCGGGGACTACGATGGAGATGGCCGGCTGGACATGTACCTGACGAACAGGGGCAGCAACTTGCTATATCGCAACCGTGGTGACGGAACTTTCGAGGAATCAACAGGTAGTGCAGGGGTTGGCCGTGGAGAGGTTGGCGGTGAATACTCAGTCGGATGGGGCAATGCCTTTTTGGACTTCGACAATGATGGCTTGCTCGATCTCTACTTCGTCGCGGGCAACATCTATCCTGAAACGAATGTCAAGGGAGATTATCGTCCTGACCAGCCAAACGCGCTATTTCACAATCGAGGCGCCGGCAAGTTCCGCGATGTGTCAGCTATCACCGGCACTGACCACACTGGAGTAGCCAGGGGATTGGCGGTGGCTGACTATGACGGCGACGGATTCCTGGACCTGCTGGTGGCCAACATTGATCAACCACCAGTATTGTTGCGAAACTCTGGCAATGATAACCATTGGCTAGCGGTTCAGCTAGTTGGCAAGCGCAGCAACCGTGATGGTGTCGGCGCCCGGCTAGCGTTAACCGCCGGCGGACGGCGGCAGGTCCGGGAGATCCATAGCGGCACCAGCTTTCTGTCTCAGCATAGCCTGGTGGCTCACTTTGGCCTCGGTCGACTCGATCGTGCTGACGAGCTACAGATTCGCTGGCCCAGTGGCGTCGTACAAACGCTTACGAACCTGGTCGTCGATCGCAAGATTACAGTAACAGAAGCAGTCTGAACGGGGGACCGTTGGTGAAATGCGGTCTGACCACTTCACCTTGTGAGGATAGTCGGCCGTGGCGTATGGTTAGCCATCGCCGTCCACCGGGGCGTCGCCTATCTTGGAACGACGGACGTGGTCACGCCGGCGGATCTGCTCAACGGGATGGGCAGCCCTATCAACCGATTGGCGCGGTGCTAAGGGAAGTACGCTCAGCATTGGACGCAGTTGCGCTAACACTCGCCAATCTCTTTACGCCGCCCGGACCCGCTTGGGCTCACAATGTCGGGGACAGCGGGCCCATGTTTGTTGTCAATGTCAGATTCCAAGCATAGGCTAGCGAGCGAGGAGTCCCGTTCAAAGATCTCAGGGCCTGTCACAATAGTTAGAGTGTAGGTAATCATAGAAGCCGCACTTCCAGCCATCGTATTCTTGATTCTCTTTGTTGTATGAGTGGCTCTACCAGCCCGACCCGGCGAAGTCGATCTGGGCAGCAAGATTCGTCAGGAGTGGCTAATACCAATCATTGTGATCACGGCATTTGTATTGATCGTGTTTGCGGGTATCATCGGGTTCGCAGCCGTATTGGACTGGATAATTGGATAGGACGTACGTATAAGTCGATCCGCAAGGTATGAAACCTCTGCTTAGAGTAGCGCTCAAGTGCCGAAGCTGTTTCGCGACCGGACAAACGGGCTCGTTGGCGTTGCCCTTTGATAGGGTCTTGGAGCGCTCTTTCAGAGAGGCTTTGGGTCAGGGACGGAGGATTTGGCCAGAATTTATTGGCATTGGAGCCCACGCCCGGGATTGAACCGGGGACCTCATTCTTACCAAGAATGTGCTCTGCCTACTGAGCTACGTGGGCACATTGTTGAACACCCCGCTGGTCTCATTTTGTCGTGTCGTTACTACAGCCGCAATTTCGACGGGTCGTGGAGTCCCTCTATGCGATCTCGGAGAAAGTGGGCAGTTCGCGGCCTGCTCAACATATGGTCGGCGGGTTTGTCGGGCTGCCAATTCCATCGATAAGCATCAAAGGCGCCGCTACAAACATGAACCCGAAGACATCTTCGGCAGCCGGCCCGCCCGTCGCAACACCCCTTGAGCGCCTAACAGATAGCAACGGGGTTGACCGGGCTTCCTAGGCCGTTGCGCAGTCGTAGCGGCGCGGCGATGAATAGGAACTCGTGAACATTGTCCTTTGCCAGGTCCTCCAAATTGAGTAGCTCAAGCAGATATCCTCCCTGGTTGCGTACTATGTCGATATGCAGTGGCAGGATGACGCCTTCGGTAGCGGGGCACTCAAGCGAAACGTTGTCGGCTCCAATAGCGACCAAGCCACGCTCCCTAAACCAGTCGCCCACCTCCCCGTTCGGGCCGGGCGATCGCTGGTCAAACTCCGGCTGGCCGTAAAGGCGCATCCAGCCGGTCCGAATCAGAGCAATGTCACCAGGACGGATATCGACTCGCTGATGGTTGGCGACAGCATCCAGCTCTTCCGGGCCGATGGACGCGCCGGCCGGCAGGTGGTCGACTCCACGATAACCGGCTAAGTCGAGCAACACACCTCGACCGACAATCGCGACGACGTTATGAATGCCGTTGCGCTCGCTGCCATCTGTGGGGCTGATAACGGAATCCGCATCGTACCCGTTGTACATAGCGCCTTCGGCCTGGATGTGGGCCAGCGCGTCGATATGGGTGGTGGCGTGGGTATTGAGGAGAATCAGGTCCTCAGCCGAGCTGTGCTGAGGCGGTAGACGCTTATTTCGCGTCGTCAGGTGCCAGAGGGCCGGTCTGCCGGCTCCCCTGGGCCAACTCCTGTCAAGCGTCACCGCAAGGCTGTAAACTTTGCCGCACCGGACGAGACTTGCCGCGTGGTGGATTGCCATCTCGTCGATCAGATTCAGAGTACCACGCTCGTCGTCGGGCCCCCAGCGTCCCCAATTGGTCAGCGAATTATCAGACATCTCTCAGATCCCCCCAAATTCTCTGTTCAGTCGACTGCATAGGTTCTTGGAGCCTTGGTCGCTCTGTAACGCCAGCCGGCGGACCGAGGCTCAAGAGATAAGCGGGCCGGTCGCCGGTACCGCCGGTTGCTAGTCTGGCGCCATCAGGTCTGTTTGAATCCTGACAGCTCGACATCGCAATCGAACGGTTTGGACGAGCGGCCATCAATCCAACGCTTCTCAGAAGCGAGCCATCGCCTCCAGATCGCCAGCCAAGGGGGAAGCTTCGAGTCCAACAAAGCAATCGTGTCTCAACTCTTTCAACGTCGACGGACCCATTGGATGGTTGATCTCCCTTTCTTCGGCTCGTGGCGACCCGGGACTTCGACACCGTGGATGCGACCTATGAAATCATATTAGTCTCGTAACGCTTGAACGACATTGCCTTCCTCGACTTGAGCGCGGGAAACGTCAAACGTAATCCTTATCCTGGAGCTACTTGCCGCTCCTACCAGTCGCACCCAATCTTCAATGTGGGGCAGTGGATATCAAGAGGTCGCGTCATTGTGGTGCTTTCAAACTAAGTTGCGTTCAAATCAACATACCCAATGCAGTCGAAGCCGGCGGTACTGGCTACACGTGGTCAGTTGCCTTTCAAGTTCACTAGCGCCTCGACCAACTGGTCTTCGACTGCATGCAGGCTCTCAAAGACCCGGTTCGCAAACCAATCCTCCCGGATCTCGTCCCAGATGTGTTCGGCCGGGTTCAACTCTGGGATTTGGGGTGGCAGTTGGGTGAGGGCCATGTTCGTGGAGACGACCAGATCACTGGCCAGATGCCAGCCGGCCCCGTTACATAGCATGACAATGAACTCGTCCGGATGTCTTTGTGCCACCTCGGCCAAGAAGAGTGGCAACACATCCGAGCGCACCACCGGCAGCACCAGTGTATCGTGAGTTCCATCATGAGGGCTGAGTACGCCGAAGGCATATATGTAATCCCGCACAAACTGAGCCTTCACCACTGGATGCTTCCACCTAGCCGTCCAGCAGCGTCTTGGACTATGACTGCGGCCAGAGCGGGCCTCATCTTGGAACGTCAAGTGGAGCAGTCGGCCCCGGGCTGCTTGAGACCGCGAAGCCTCGGTAATGACGCTGCCGAGCTTTTTTTGCTCCTCCTGTCGGTTGGACTGCGCTTTGGCGTGTCGCCGACGACCACTCAGCTTCGACGAAGCGGTCGATGCTGTCCTACAACCGGCGAAGATTCGCTACATTCCGAAGCCGAAGCCTTAGGCCGGCTCCGGCACTTTGCTACATAATTCCCATTTTTATACCTCGGTGTGCCGGCGCCAGCCGGCATGGGCGATTGGTACGAAAGCATGTCCCGGACTACGATCCGGGATGTGCCCGCCAGTCAACCTCGATGCCCGCTCTCCACCGGCGAATCCTGCCGAATTGTAGTCCGATGGTCCATGGCGGAATGAGAAAATGTAGCGCGGTCGAAGACTTCGCGAGGCGAGGGGCTTGTCCCCCGCTGGGGTCGGGGTGGGGCGTGGCAGAAACCGCCGCGCCAATTCGCTGTACCAAGCCACAACTCCGGCCCTTCATAACTTCGTGTGCCGGCGGCGGCCGGCATGAGCAATTGGTACCAATACGTGGCACCAGTCAAACTCATGAGTCCCGGTCGTTCCGACGGGGCCAGTCACTCCCAGCCCCACAGCTTGTAGCGCTCTGCTCGCTTCAATCCCGTCTTACGACTCCTACCAAGTTGGCGGCACAGCTCGGTGAACGTTCCTTTCCCCCTCTTCCATAGTTGTATGAAACGGATTTGCTCTTGCTCACGACTCGAATCTTTGCAAGGCAACATCTGGCCTCCTGCGACCGGTTGATCCGATCTTCTACCATCTGCTACCCATGTGCCCGGTCTGTACCGGCCATCTCCCTCTCCCGTTGGGAGAGGGCTGGGGTGAGGGTCAAAGCGGGAATAGGGACTCGAGGCAACAATGACGCTCAAACACGTCCACTAACGAGCCCCCGCAATTTTCATACCTTGGTGTGCCGGCGCCAGCCGGCATGGGCGATTGGTACGAAAGCAAGTCCCGGATCGGAGTCCGGGACTTGCTTTCGGTACGGGCGCAATACGCCAACGATTACCTGTCCAACATGGACAGCCGTAATTCGAGACAGAAAAGTGTAGCGCTGGGGCTTGTCCCCAGCCAAGGGCACGGCGGGCAGCCTGCCCCTCGATGTACCGACCGCGTCGTAATATGCTTGATCCACTCGTCTCTGCCCTCACTGAAATTTGCTCATCCCTCCGCTTCACTCCCTCCAAATGAGGCGTTTTCTCGACATAACATTCGCTAACAGAGCTCAAATAGCTACTTGACAGAATAATTTAGTGGTGATTGCGTTTATTTATTGGCATTAGTAGACGATTCTTACAGTTTCTGGCCTGCTGATCCACACTATTCCCTCCTAAGGTGGCGCTGCGAAGCGGACCCCACCGCGGCGATGAATTATCAACACTTGAACGCAGGTACCTGCTACCACACGTTTATCCAACCTTCGTCGGTGCAGCGGCGTCCCAACCTGACAGCATCAACACTAATCACGACCCTACGACGACGACTATTCTATGTATAGAATTCATGAAACCTTAGTACTAGTTGGAGTAGTGCACGTTGTGAGGTCGAGTGGGTTTGTAGACTCGGTTACGGTTAATGTGTTTGGAGGACGTGGTGGTTCCGGCATAATCTCGTTTCGACGAGAGAAGTACGTTCCGCAAGGCGGACCGGATGGTGGCGATGGTGGAAATGGTGGCGATGTAGTGATCGTCGCGCGTACGTCGGTCGTGGACCTACGCGCGTTTCGCGGAGGTCGAGTGTATCGAGCTGATGCCGGCGGAAGCGGAGGCAATTCTCGTAAGCGTGGACCTGAAGGAGAGGACCTGCGCCTAGATGTGCCTTTGGGAACTGACGTAGCAACCGAAGATAGAGAAATTTTCGCTGAGCTATTGGAGGATGGCGACGAGGTGATCGTTGCCAAAGGGGGTAGAGGAGGCCTCGGTAACGCACAGTTCGCTACGTCTACGCGACAGGCGCCGCGAGTGGCTCTACGAGGGGAGCCGGGTGAGGAACGTAGTGTTTCGCTGGAGCTTCGCCTGATAGCCGACGTTGGAATCATCGGGTTGCCTAATGCTGGAAAGAGCACTCTCCTGATGGCGGTGACCGCGGCACATCCGAAGATTGGCGACTATCCATTCACTACATTGTCACCTAACCTCGGAGTAATGGAGTTCGAAGATCACGTTATCAAGATGGCCGACATTCCCGGGCTTATAGAGGGAGCTCATGAGGGACACGGATTGGGCCATGAGTTTCTTAGACACATTCAACGGACGAGAGTGCTTCTACACGTCGTGGACGGAAGCGTTGGCGCGCCTCGCAAGAGAATCGAGACGATAGACGAAGAGTTGAGGCTATTCGATCCCGCCCTTGTGGATAGGCCCCAGGTGATCGCCGTGAACAAGATGGATACTCCCGCCGCTATCGAGTTTCAATCGATATTTAGGTCTGAGCTCGCCGGCTTGGGGCGACCGTTGGTGGAGGTTTCCGCTTGGAGTGGCCAAGGAATCGACGGCTTGGTTGAGATTCTCGATAGGTGTGTGACCCAGGCTAAGGCAAACGAGCCAGCCAGGCCTAGGCGTAGGGTAGTACTTCGGCCCAAGCCGGTCGACGGCGTGTTCGAGGTGAGGGTGAGTGAAGGATTGTTCGAGGTGACGGGAAGGGCAGTTGAACGCGTTGCGCAGCAAACAGAGTTCGATAACCCGGAATCTATCGCCTTGTTCCAACGGACGCTCAATCGAATGGGAGTGACGAAGGCGCTCGCCGACGCCGGCGCCAGGTCCGGCTCAACGGTCAATATTGCCGGCATCGAGTTGGAGTGGCAATGAGGATTGGTGTCTTCGGTGGAACTTTCGATCCCATCCACAATGGCCACCTTGTTGTAGCCGAGGAGTGCCGCGAGCGCTTGAATATCGATCGTGTCCTGTTCGTGCCGGCGAGGCTGCCGCCGCACAAACAGGAAAGGACTTTGACCTCTCCTCACCACCGAATGGCTATGGTGCGGCTTGCCATCGCCTCCAATCCACGATTCGAGGCCTCCCCCATAGAGCTCGGCCGGCCTGGTCCCAGCTATAGCGTCGATACACTGCGTCAGCTGAGACAGAATCAGCGGGATGGTACCGATGTGTTCTTCATAATGGGCGCTGACTCGCTGAAGGAGCTACCGAGTTGGCACGATCCGGCCGGCTTAATCGCCAGTTGCAGATTAGTGGTCGTGAGCCGGCCGGGCTCGCCGGCGGTTGATTCGTCTCAACTAGACAATCTGTACCCAGGCGCTAAAGGGCGGGTGACGATGTTAGAGGTGCCAGGTCTGGACATTGCCTCGTCGGATCTACGGGCGCGAGTCGCTATGGGAAGGACGATACGATACCAGTCGCCTAATGAGGTCATCGCCTACATAGAGTCTAATCGCCTGTATCGAGCATCGTGATTGAAGCCGGACCGCTGTCTAGGGAATGATCAGCTTTTGCCCCACCCAGATCAGGTTTCGATCCTCGATATTGTTTGCTTCGACGATGGCGTCGATACTCGTACCGTACTCTGCTGCGATTTTGGCCAGAGTATCGCCGGCTTGAACGGTGTGGGTGGTGGAGGTTCGGGTGGGCGTAGGAATACCCTTGGTCGGACTCGGCGGAACGGTCGTGGACGTCGCGGATGGCGTCAAAATCGGGGTCAGTGGTATCACGATCGGAGTCGTGGTTGGAATTGTGGGTATCGTGGATGTCGACCGCACTTCGATTGCCGGTCCGGCTGAAGTTGCGTCAGGTTGAAGACTCGGCTCGCTGGCGGTGCGGGCGCAACCCAGCACGCTGGCCGACAGCGCGAGGCAACACAGCAATGACAGTGCCTGGGTGCGCCGCGATAGTCGATGAATCAGCCTCATACCCAATCTCCTAGGTTTGGACATTCTTTAAGATGGTGGGGCTGGGGCTTGGGCGCCAAGCACCTTGAAGCCGCGATCCTAGACGTGGGCCCAATTGTACCATGCGACGGCACGTGACCTCGCGATCGAGCCGGGCCTAATCGATTGCACGGCCTTACCATAGTCCGCAAACTGCACCGCTTCAGGTGAATCCCGTCATTCGTACGAAGATAGGTGGCTCCCGTAGAATCGCCCCCGAATTCGTCATTCGTACGACAATGTGCCCTCCAATCAAACTCGATGCCGGCTCTCCACCGGCGAAACGTGCCGAATTGCAGACCGATGGCCGATGGCGGAATGAGAAAATGTAGCGCGGTCGAAGACTTCGCGAGGCGAGGGGCTTGTCCCCCGCAGGGGTCGGGTCGGGGCGTGGCAGAATCCGCCGTGCCAATTCGCTGTACCAAACCACAATTCCGGCTTTTCATACCTTGGTGTGCCGGCGCCCGCCGGCATGAGCGATTGGTACGAAAGCATGTCCCGGACTCCCATCCGGGATAGATTTCGGTACGTGCACGCAATGCCAACGACTACCTGCCCAACATGGACAGCCGATAGTAGACACAGAAAAATGTAGGGCTGGGGCTTGTCCCCGCCAAGGGCACGGCCGGCAGCGATGCAGGCCGACCTATGTGCTCTCCGCTAACCATTCGATCCACTCACCGTGAGGCTCGTAGTAGGCAAGCGGTCGTTGCCTGGATGCGTGTCCGTCGCTGAATACAGTGAGATTCATCTGCGACTGTATGCTAGCGTCCCGTGCTATCCCTTCCAGCGATAGCCTATAGAGGGTACGTCCATACGATAGCCTCGACAGCAATTCTTCGAACCGCCGGCGGGCCTCCGGACTAAACTGATTCAGTGCGTGACTGTGAAAGACCACCGGCGTTTCCTCCCGCGAGACACCGGCTAGCACTCCCGGCAGCACTTCAAGCGCGTCGCCTGCGAGGAGTTCAAGTGGCTGATGGGCTGCCACCGCGACAGCCTGCCGTAGACGCTCAGCTCGCTCCGGCTGGTCTCCCCATATGAAGGCCTGCAGCCACAGCCCCTGATCCGGGTCCTCAACGTCGATCGGGTTGAGATCGATTCCTATCCGACGGGATACCCTCGGCAAGATCGTAGGAAACGGGGGCCGGCGCGGGCCTCTCACGACACAGCTGACCAGGACAGGACTGCCAAAGACGCCGTAGCGATTCAGGTCACCGTGATAGTCGTACTCGTACTGGTCCCACAACAGCAGCAAGCCGGCGCTAGCACCCGCCTCGACGAGTGCTAGCGGTCTGCCCGGTTCACGAAGCGCGATGTAATTGAACGCCGGAAGCAGAATCCCGCAGCGCCTGACCTCGTTGGTCTGGACCTTACCTGTGGTCAAGAGATCGCGGATTTGGTCGGCATATTCCAAGCAGAACGCTCGGAAGTCAGGGAATGGGTCGCCGCCGGCCGGTGGCGATTCAGAAACGGTCGGGTAAAACGCGGCTAGGGGATGAGGAGCGCCCTTCAATAGCAAGTAATGAACCGCTGCCAGGAAGAGATTTGGCGTCGGGCCGGGCGGAGCATGGCCGGCAAGGGCGATTAGATCAGGGTCGCCGGCGATGGCTGACGCGAGCCGGCGGTACAGTGGCGAGCTAGCCTTTACTTCCATCAAAGCGAAGCGGTGGAAGTACTCAGCCAATCTCTCCAAGCTGTCCATCGAGCGTGGCTGTTAAGGAGTCACGCCCGGCGGGTCCGGCCCCGGAGCGCGGCCAGCGCTAAGGTCCCGCTTACTAGCCCTACGGCGGCTGTCGAGGCGATTCCCTTGATGAGCGCCTCGGCGTCCCAGCCCACCGTGATCAGCGAACGCAGCGCGTCCAGAAGGTAGGTGACTGGGTTGAAGCTCGTGACGGTCGACATCCAGCCGGTCATGGCCTCCTGCGGGACGAACACTGTCGTCAGGAAGACGAAGGGAAAGAATAGTAGAAAGCTGGAGTTCACCGCTGCCGGGCTGCCAGTCTTCAGCGCAATTGCGTAGGGGAATCCGGCGTAAACGAGGCCCCACAGGCCGGACAACAGTATGAAGAGCAGCAATCCCAGGGGGCCGGCGGCGAAGGTGACTCCGACCACGAATCCGAGGACGATGACTGGATTGTTAGCGCCACTACCAAGCTGAAGTCGGCGACCGTTAGTCCGAGCAGCAGAGCGAATCGGTTGACCGGCGTCATCGACAGCCGGTCGAAGTAGCCGGTCTGGATGTCGGTGACCAACGTGACCGCCCGCGAAACGCCGGTCACCGCGAATAGGATCGCGACGGGAAGCTGGAACGCCTTGTAATCTATCCCCGGGATGCGTTCAGCGATGTCCTGCAATGCGCCAACGTTGATGGCGAAGAAGAAGATCGGGATGACCAGCGCCGGATAGACGGCCTCAGGGTCGCGTGGGACCGATCTCAATGCCCTGATCGCAATGGAGACGACGTCTTTGAAGAAACCGGCGTGCCGAGCCTGTATCCGGGCGTGCGATGTTGCTAGCTGGCTCAATTCTGCGTTGTCTCCTTCGGAATTAGGTATAGCGTCTCTTCTTTGGCATGTTGGGTATCACTCCCATACCGTGGTGAGTGTGGGGCGTTTAATGGTATGGAATATCGCCGATATCCGTTCACAGCTAACGAGCGCTAACTCCCTGTCGACGACTGGGTAACCGGCTCGGCCTCCTCTTCCATTCGCGCGCCGGCGACGCTGAGAAAGACGTCGTCGAGCGTCGGGGTTCTGAGAGTGATTTCAGTGACGTCCACTTGCTGTCGGTTGAGGGCGAGCGCGACGCTGCTTATGGCTGCCGCGCCATTGGATACCTGAATGATCACTTCGCCGCCCTTGACGTCCACGCCGGCGACGCCACCGAGATTCTCCACCGCATTCCTGGCCCGCTCCGCACCGCCATCCACCCGGGCGATGATCACGTCGCTACCCAACGAACGTTTGAGTTCAGTTGGCGTCCCTTCCGCCATCAGCCGGCCGTGATTGATGATGCCTATGCGGTCGGCGAGCTCGTCGGCCTCTTCCAGATATTGCGTCGTCAGAAAGATCGTAACCCCCAGCTCCTGGCTGATGCGCCGGACCTCCTCCCACACCCGGGGCCGGCTGATCGGATCCAAGCCGGTCGTCGGTTCGTCTAGGAACAGTATCTGCGGGTTGTGGATCAAAGACGCCGCCAGGTCGAGCCGGCGCTTCATACCGCCAGAGTAGGTCCCGACGAAGCGATCTATCGCATCACCGATGTCCATCAGGCCGGCAAGCTCGTCTATCCGCGTGTCGATCTCCCTCTCCGATAGCCCATAGAGCCGGCCCTGCAGCCGGAGTATCTCGCGTCCAGTTTGCTTTGGATCGAGGGCCGCTTCTTGGAGTGCCGCTCCGATTCGGAGACGGATATCGTTCGGTTGGGTCAGCACGTCGAAGCCGGCGACCGTCGCGCTCCCGCTCGAAGGCAGGAGCAGCGTGATCAGTATGCGGACCAGCGTCGTCTTCCCAGCCCCGTTCGGGCCCAAGAAGCCGTAGATCTCGCCCTTGGTGATGTCCAGGTCGATTCCATCGAGCGCCCTCACCTCGCCAAAGCTGCGAGCTAGTTCCCGCGTTTGAACGGCATAGTCCATTGGTCATCGTGTCCTTTGAAGGGAGTGGCAACCGGAGCTTTTGATCCCAGTAGAGATTACACCCGCCCGGCTGCCGGCGGCAACGGTAAAACAGAGGCTCCCCCGCTCGGCAGTCATCCCTTGCCTGCGGGGGTAGACTGGCAATTGGCCGTTGTGCCAACTTAAATTGACGCAGACCCGGCCAGTTTGTTACTGTTGCCCATGCCCCGCCTCATTCAAGGGTTCACTGCATTTCATCTTGGCACCACACGCAGTCCGCGGGAGCAAATCCTGGCCTAGGGGAGCGGCAGACCGCACAGGTACCGCCGGCCGCATGTTTCGGCTCGATCCTCGATCACAGAATGCCGCGTCGCTGGGATGGCTGTTTTCGTTTCCTGCCCGCGGGGCTCCGGCCTGCGGAGGAACGTTTCCCACACTTACGCACAGGGAGAGACCCGCTATGAGACGCACCCTCACGCTCGTATTGATTTTGCTGACCCTGGCGCTGTCCGGTGCACGGTTCGTAGATTACGGAGGCCCGGTCCAGGCCCCAACGCCCGATCCGGACAGCTTCGACCTCTACGAGAATCAGCGCCTTGGCGTCTCGTTCCATTACCCGCACCAGTGGAACCTCACCCCGTCCAGCGCCCCGGACGAGTGGTTGCTGCTTGTCGGCGACGAGGGCCTCACGAGCCTTACGCTGCTCATCGAGTTCGAGGCCTTGGGTGCCACGTTGACCGACCGCCTGCAGAACGCCCTCGCACGGGTGACGCCGACAAACGTAGACGCAACAGTTCAGCGCACTCGCCCGGTCACACTCGCCGACGGCTCCACGGCCGTGCGCTCCGACATCGCCTACCGGGACAACCGAGGCGACGCCGTGCGCCGCGTGCAGGTCATGAATCGCGGCGGGCTCACGTTCATCCTTGTCCTCTCCACGCCGGCTAGAGAGTTAACAGACCAGTGGCGCACCTTTGAGACGATGCTGACGAGTTTCACCAGCTTCCCGCCGGCGCCCTACGGCATCGCGCGCGACCGCGCCTTCACCATGCCTCTCGGCGAGCCGGCCACCCTCGATCCCGCCATAGTCAGGGATACGACGACCCACCTTTACGTGAGTAGCCTGTTCAGCGGCCTTGTCCGCTTCGCCCCCGACCTTTCCGTCGGCCCTGATCTCGCCGAGCGTTGGGAAGTCGACGCGGCCGGAGTCGTCTACACTTTCACACTTCGCGATGGCATAACGTTCCACGACGGCCAGCCCATCACAGCCGAAGACTTCAAGTACTCGATAGAGCGTGTCACCGAGCCGGAGCTGCACAGTGCCACCGCACCACTCTACCTGGGCGACATTGTCGGTGTGCGTGAGAAGCTGGCCGGCGAAGCCACCGAGGTCTCCGGCTTCGAAGTTCTCGACGGGCGCACCGTCCGCATCACTATTGACAACCCGAAGGAGTACTTCCTGGCAAAGCTGTCCTATCCGACCGCCGCGGTCGTCGACCGGCGCCAGGTGGAGGCGCTGGGTGCCGAGTGGTGGAAGAGCGAGGAAATCAACGGCTCCGGTCCCTACAAGCTGCTCCGGTGGGACCCCGATGAGGTGATCATCCTCCAACGATTCGACGACTACCACACGCCGGTGGAGTTGGAGTATCTAATCTCGCCGAGGGTAGTGTTGCCAGGCGCCGGTGGGCTGGACATGTACCTTACCAATGCCTGGGACGGCTTGTACGTCAGCCTTCGCTCGCTCGATGTGGTTCGGGCTGACCCGGTGCTGAGCTCGGAACTGCGTGAGTACAACCAATTGACCAGTCACTTCATCGTCCTCGATGGAACGCAGCCTCCATTCGACGATCCCAAGGTGCGGCGCGCCTTCGCCATGGCGCTCGACCGCGAGAAACTCATCGAGGAGGTCTACGAAGGGACCGTGCAGCTCGCCAACGGCTTGCTGCCGCCCGGCATCCCCGGCTACTCGGAATCCCTGCGCGGCATCTCCTTTGATCCCGACATGGCGCGCCAGCTACTCGCCGACTCCAAGTACGCAGACGACTTCCCGGAGGTTTTCTACACCACGTTGGACCTGGATGGAGAGCCGCCCGGGAGCGTGCAGTTCATGATAGATGCGTGGAAAGCGGAATTGGGTATCGAGGTCCAGGCCGCTTTGCATGACAGCGAGGACTACTACTACCAGTTGGAGGAGATTGGGCAACACCTGTACACCTACGGCTGGGTGGCCGACTACCCCGACCCGGAGAACTTCCTCGACCTGTTGCTTCACTCCGAGGCTCACGATTCCAGGTACGTCAATCCCAAATTCGATAGCCTGGTCGAGGCCGCCCGAGTCGAGCTGGACCGCGAGGCGCGCTTGGAACTGTTCCGTGAGGCCGAACAACTGCTGATGGACGACGCCGGAATCATTCCGATATTCCACGTAAAGGACTTCGTCCTGGTGCGCCCGCACGTGAACGACTTCTCGATATCGCCGGTCGGTCAGCCACGCATATCAGGGATTACACTGGATCCCATAGAGCCCATCCGTGCCATTCCTCAATCGCGACAGGGCAGCCCGGCTTAGAGGTGCGTTGGCCGGCCGGCGCTCACCAGCCGCACCTAGTCGGCACTCCCCAGGGCGACACGCGTGCATCGCCGGCCGTGTGGGTGAGCATCCCGGCCCACAACAATCGCATAAAATCGCCTTGATATACTAGCTTCAAAGTATCGACAGCCCGCAACACCTTAACGGCAGAGCTCGAAGCAGCCTTCGGATCGGAACGCGCTTGGACATCCCCATCCGGCTCCCCGGCAAAGATCTGGGAGACCGCGGCATATCACCTGACGTGTGCAGCCGGCCCTTTGTCCGAGACCGCGTTGCGCAGGTTGTGGGAGGACAGGAAAGGCCACCAAGCCTTCGCCGTGATCTTGTTGGCCCCGTCAGATGATTCAGCCAAAGTCCGAGTCAGGGGTCCACAGGCCGCCTTCAGTGCCTTCTCTGCTGCTTGTTAAGAGAGCCAGCAGGCGTGACGAGGGGCAGACGGAGGTCCCGTGGTCAGTCGCAGGGCGACATCAAGGTCCTATTCCGAGAACCGCAGCCAGCGGAGAGCTTCGTGTACCACAGGATCAGAGTCGTTCATATACGATCGTCCCTTCGCGAAGCGCGGCATGGAGTACGGTCCCCGCCACGTGACCTCGACGCGTAATCTCGTCAGGCGTGGATACCACGATGTCCTTGCTGACCCGAAGGTCTCCCAGCGACCGGCGTATCTCGACCGCAACTCGGCGCTTGTTTGGCACGTTGTCCATCACGACAAGCAGGTCCACGTCGCTCCACTCTTTGGCGGTGCCCCGTGCCTGAGAACCGAAGAGCACCACACGAGACGGTTGGAACCGTCCGACGATGCGGTCCACCATGGTGGAAATGATCGCCTCAGAGGTCATCGCGTGCCCCCATCCTCTCCTAGACATCATGTGCCCTTGTACAGCATCGAGATACTTCGCGGTTGCGGACGTCCCGTAATTCGCTCACAAGGCTCCGCTCGGCATGTCCAAGGGTGTTGCGATAGACCTCGTTCCACGACTCCCACATTACTCTCAGCAGACCCGCTGCGTCCATGTGATGAAAGGGTCTCCTCGCGTCCTGGCGCGGCTCGCTCAGGATTCGCTTGATCTCTTGTGTCGTCCGTCCCTGGTAATGTCTTATGAACTCCTGCGGTGAAAATGGCGCGATGCCGGCCTTCAGCGACTCCATCGCCTTGCCGACCCACCATGCGTTGGTAACGGCCACTATTCCGCACCTCCGGTTGAAATGATCTCGTCGAGAAAATGCGTGATCCTGTCGCGGTTACTCGCGAGACTCGAGAACTGCTTTTCACATACATCGCTGAAGCGCGCCAGCACCTTCCGAGTGATGGACTCTTGATCCTCGAAGATAGCCAGCGAACGGAACGGCACTTCCCACTTCTCGAACTGGAGTAGAGATATGGTGGCGTCCCGGGTCTTCCCATCATTGGGCAAAGCATGGACGAAAAGCGGCCTCGCCATACCATTGATCCGACAGTCAACCGTGTACATGCCCTGTGGATCGCGCCATGAATCGTGCCAATCGAAGGTTCTGCGATCCTCTGGAACCGACTCCGTGAACAGCGACCGAAAGTCATCGAGGAAAGTGGATTGAGCGCGTTCACGTGACAGGTACGACAGGTCGGTTATCTTGAGAAGTGCCTGGACGAACGAATAGAGCGCGTCTCCGTACTGCTCACCCGGCACACGCAGCACGAGTTCTCCGTCGCGGTCATCTACACGAAACGTCGAAAGGGTGTTGGAGATGATCTTCTGACGTGTGCCGCGATGCAAGTCCTGCTCGTCTATGTCATAGGTGAGGTGCATGAAGGTGTGCGCCTCATCCGACAGTACCCACTCTGATCCTTGCTGCTTCAGGACGATTGCAAGGTGGTCACCATCATCGAACCGAAAGGGCGTGAGTACTCGGTAGCGGCCAACACCTTCTGCCGCGAGCCGCACCTTTGCCGAGACCTTTGCCTGAAAGTCCTTTTCGATCGTGTCGGTGTACATTGCAGCGCTTCCTTCAGAATAAACTCAACTGGTCGCTGGGTGGAACGTCAAAGCCCGCGTCCTTCAACATGCAGTCAATCGCGCCGGCAAAATCGTCGTACTCATCAATGACCTCGGCGTAGGCATCCTCGCGTGACCCGATGTCCTGATACCGCTCGGTTGCCATGTGGATGTGAAAGTCGTAAAACGTATCGCCCTCTATGTGGTTCGTGTGCTCGTGACTCTTGCCGTTACAGCGTCGAAGGCGAAACCACTGATTGGACAGCGGAACCCGTACCGTCAGGACGACCGAAAAATCGAGGTGGTTAACCGTATTCCGGCGGAGGATGAGGCGGAACGCATTCCCATCCCCTCCGGCGCAACTAACGCCACCTTCCTGGTGTCCTCGCTTGGGACGGAGTCGGACCTTCTTGCGCCAGTCCTGGGGAAGTGGTTTGCGTTCCTGGACCAGCGCGGCAATCTCATTATCAGTGTGGGTGACAGCCACTTCAATCCTCGGAGTCGTCCAACAGTACTTCCTGCTGTGCCCGGTGCTGATCCCTCGCCGGCCGTGCAATCTCCGGCCAGCTTGGCACCAGGGCATTGTACCTCACGGCTTCATGGGAACTGTTCTTCTCGTAGTGGACACGGACCAGTTCGTGGATCGTTTCCCCAGACAGCCATTCCTAACCTTGAACAAAGCGAACCTGTATTCAAGGATACGCGCTACTTTTGAACAAGGAGAACGTCAATGGCACGTCTGCAAGTCCGGCCCGCCCGCTGCGTGCCTCGCCGCCCGAGGGGATGAAGCGTCAGGCCGCGGACTACGACCCGATCAGCTCCCTTGTCCGAGCGACGTTGTGAAGAAACCGCGCATCAATTTTGATCCATTGGTGCAAAGCGAGCATTCCCCTTACTCCACCGCCGCCGGGACCTCGATCTCCCCGCTGCGGAGCCACACTCCGGCCGGGAGGTCCGCCGGCAGATATTGGATGTCCGGCACGACCTCCTCGCCATCGGCTCTCAGGAATCCTAGCTCGACTCGGCCATCGGCCAACCGCCGCGCCCGAACCTTCCCGATCGGATTATCCACCACTTCGACGTCGCTGCTGACCCACCACTCATCGACGCCAACGTCGCCCGGCACGTGCCGCACCGTCGGCAGGATCTGTTCGCTGTCGGGCAGCTCCGCGCCAAGCTCGATTCGTCCATCCTCACCCAGCCGAGCGAGGATCCGTAGCGTGTGCGTAGGCGCTGCCGGCTCCGACGCTGGCGCCGGCTCGTTCCCGAACATCTGTCGGAGCTCCGCGATGTGGGAGATCGAAAGGCTCCGCAGGAACTGGGTATTCGTCTCGTCTGCGTCCTCCGCAGCGCAGAGCGCCGCGTCGTTTGCCAGGCCGTAGACCTCGAGCGCCGCGCATAGCTCGGTATCGAGCGACATCAGCCCTTTGACATCCTCGATGCCGGCTCCTCGGCCACGATCTGGGAGACCACGGCATATGACCTCGTGTGGTCCGCCGGCGCGTTGAGCGTCTGGCGGACGAGCACCTCGAAGGACATGCTCCCGTTGCAAGGTGTGTGGCTGGAGCGTTGACAAGCGACGGCAAGGTGCTGCTCGTCAAGAGGTCACGGCAGTCGCGGTTCTATCCGGATGTATGAGATCTGTTTGGAGGACATATCGAGGGAGAAGAATCTTCGGAGGGTGCGTTACGCCGTGAAGCTCTGGAGGAGCTTCAGGTGGAGATCGAGTCGTTCCACCTGTGAATTTGGCTCATCCTGAAGAGACGAGAGCGGCTACCTGGGGGCGAAGGCTATTGATTACCGTCTCGAAGGAGGGAAGCCCGGGGACCAGCGGGCCAAGCGACTGTTCCCATGTGTCTCCTACGTAAGAGAGCATACGGTCATGGAAGAAGTCCTCGGGCGCTCCAAAAGCGACGCCCCGTACAGCGCACTTCTCATGCAATAGGGAGCGGAAGTTAGTCAGGTCCATCCGGTCCTTGTAGGTGCCGAGTACTCGCCAGAGGTCATAGTAATCGCGTGCCCTTGAGCGGCTCCACCCGCGCCTTTCGAACATATTTGCCTGCTGGAGAATCGCCCGTAGCTTTTCGGCGACCACCTCCTCTAGCGAATACACTTGAATCTCTGTATCCAGCCGTTCGCCGTACTCGTGGATGATCTTCCGCCTCTCGACCGGGCGGAGGACTCGCTCGTCCACCGTGACCTCGATCATGGCGCGGGTTTGCGGGTGATTCTGCCACGGCAGGCGGGCTCGGATAGTGAAGGCGTCCTGACCACCCGGATGGGGCTCTCGCTCCGTGTAGGGCTCGCAGACAATCTCCACGGGAGCATACTCGTCCAGCAAGCGCACAGCAGCGTCGCACGCCTCTATGACGAGACGATTCATCGCGTCGCCTTTGGGAACACCGGCCAATCCGGAGAAGTCCAGGTCCTCGGAGAAACGGTAGTCGCCGAAGTAACACTTCTTGAGCGCTGTGCCGCCTTTGAAGACCAGCGTGTCGCTGAGCGACGGCACCTGGCCGACGCCGGCCAGAATCCAGGACAACAGGTAGTCGCGCTCAAGCACCACCCAAGGGATGCCAAGACGCCTGCGTGCTTCCTGAAGCCGCGTACGAAGAGGTCTCATGCATCGACCATTCCCGGCAGATTCTCCTGAACCATCCAGCGGTCGTTGCATGATCCCTTACCCGGCCCGGTGGGATCGAGCTTCCGGTAGCCCTTGATGGGAAGCGCG
The DNA here is from genome assembly GCA_965220775.1 of Chloroflexota bacterium. Taxonomy (GTDB): domain Bacteria; phylum Chloroflexota; class UBA6077; order FW602-bin22; family JBCLEL01. Next base: position 409,408 of record OZ244845.1, on the reverse strand, counting down.
GCAAGAGTCTCCACCTGGGACGAATCGAGCCCCTGGCGTTCGAGGACCCATCCCAGGCGCTTCGCGGTAGCCGTGTCCAGTCGGACGGCATAGTCGGTGATCCGCTCGATGTCCAGTCGACCCAGTCCCACCTGAAAGGCGTGGAGAACCTCGGCGTAGCCGCCGCAGTACTGAGGCATCGAGAGGCCGTCCAGCAATGTGCGCTCTCGGTCAGTCATCGACACTCTTGCATCACCAACCCACACCTTCTGAGTACCGAAGAAGCGTTTGGTCCTCACTTGGATGAACTGGTACGTCGTGTCCCTGACCAAGTAGCCCCGGTTAGAACGCTTGGACCCTGCGTTCCTCATTCGAGGAACCGAGGTCTCTGTTTTGGTGAGGACGAACACCGTCCTCGGCACTTGTTCCGTCAATTCGTGGTAGTGCAGGGCCGACCAGTGCGAAATCGCGGCCGGATCGACGAGGGCCATGGCAATCTCGAACTCGTGGGCGGAAGTGATGCCAGGGACCGTGGAGGACAGCGCGTAGAGTCCGCGGCGCAACGAAATGATCCAATCATTCCTCCGAAGATGGTACAGTGACTCTCCGAGGTAGGAATCCTTGAGACCTATTCGAGGAGCCAGCTCCCTGGCCCTATCTGTCGTGAAGATGCGGTTCCCCTCGTAGGCGAGGAGTCTGACCAACTCAATCCCGACCAGTGATTGCTTGGGCCTCGCGCTGGTAGCCATTGGATGGACTCCGGGGTTCGTAGAAAATATCGGACGAGCTGACTGTTTCTAAAATGTACGGCTACAATTGGATAATGTCAAACGTTCTCATGCGGAAAACCCACGGCCGCCGGGATATCCGTGAACGGTCTGGTCGAGCCTTGGTAGAGAGATTCGCAATAGCTGCCCCGCGTCACATGAAAGTGTGCAGATGACATCTGGCCATTCGTTGTTGGATGGCTCGCGGGAAATTGGCTCAAATGAGAGCGACAGATTGCTTACCCGAGAGGGTTTACGACAGGAACCCCCGCCGGCTCGAACTGCCGCACGTTGCCAGGGACAGCCGCTCGAATTCCTCGTCGTCCTGCGGGATCCCAAGAAGCAACTCATCCAGGGTCGGAGCGCCGGCCTTCTCCAGCCGGCAAAGCCGCTCGTACTCCTCCGTCGCCAGCACCACCACCGCCGGTTGTCCCCGCCGAGTAACCCTCTGGGGCTCGCCGGCCAGCGCTGCGTTCACCACCGTGCTGAACTTATTCTTCGCATCCTGCAGGGGCCAATCCGCCATGACAATCTCCCTCTAGATGATCTGGCTAGGTTATACAGCCGCCCGCCTCCCCTTGCCCGAAAATACCGAGCATCCCCTCTTTGTTTCCCGGCAGACGGTGGCAACGCATCGCGCAGCGGTCCGGCGCTAGTCGGATGCCGTCGCATAGAACGGAAGGAAGTCCGTATTGGATGCGATTCCTACGATGTCGTCGCCCCGCCAAGTGATACGGCAGTCCACGCCATCCGCATGCTCGTAGATCGATCTAACCGGCAGCGCATACTTCACCTCTATACATACCGGCGGATCCTGCGGCGGCACGTATAGGAAGTTCGCGGCCCACAACTGGATGTGGGTTCCTTAGACAACGAGGGACACGAGCAACGTATCCGACTAGGCCGTTTGCTCATCCCCCGGTTCTTGAGCATCTTGTCCCTTGAGCGAGGAGCGAGCCAACAACACGGCAACCAACCCGGTAAGAACGCCAAACACACCAAGGATCACACTCATAACGAGAAAAAGCTCAGTATAGGCGACGCCCAAGATAAGCGTAATGATCTCTTCAAGTGGCCCTTCAGACTCGGCCATTGAACCTTCAATCGCACCTTCTACCGCACTAACGGCAGTGAATGCAAACACAGTAGCTGTCAACGGCAGGGAAAGAGCGGCTATGGCATACGCAATCGCCGCTCGGCCGAATACCCTCCCCGGTTCCGACTCTCGCAACGAAAAGTATATTGATGCACCCCAAACTACCCAAAAGAAGGCCGTAGAAAAGGCATCTCCTAAGTCAATGGCAAGCCCTAAGCTTAAGCCGGCAACAACGGCAACAGGGAAACTCGCGATTATTGCGACCACCACACGTTTCTTGATGATGTCATACCTCCAATGTTCGAACGGTTCTTCTCGCAAGAACCAAGCGTATTCGGTGACCACACCGTCAAGTGCCCGCGATCAGCCAACCAACGCTTGGAAAGGAACTGGATGGCGCAGGCCCATAGAGCGGCGCCAATGAGCAGGTTCCTTTGCGGGATGCTCGGCCAACCCAAGCGGCAGAAGCCGCCGAGACACGGTGGTTGCTTCAATCCTCCGTCAGTTATCCGCTCGTACTCGCTTCACAGTAAGGCAGGCTCAGATCTTCAAGGTCGTTCTTAGACACATCTCGCAGTTCATCTGGTATGCAGCCCGTGAACTGATTGTTCTTGAGGGTTAGATTTGTCAGATTCGAGAGGTTGCCCAACTCGGGCGGGATCTGACCCGTCAACCCGTTGGTGTCGAGCCAAAGAATTGTCAGGCCGGTCAGGCCACCCAACCAGGGCGGTATCTCGCCAGTCAACCCGTTGCCGCTGAGGAGTAGGAAATCCAGACTGGAAAGGTTGGCCAACTCCGAAGGTATCCCACCTGCCAACCGGTTGTAGCTGAGGTCCAACTTTGTCAGCTTGGAAAGGTTGCCCAACCACGACGGTATCTCTCCCGTCAATTGGTTCGAGTGAAGAATCAACTCCGTCAGCTTGGACAGGTTGCCGAGCTCGGGCGGCATAGACCTCAACTCGTTGAATTTGAGGTCCAACTCCGTCAGCTTGGACAGATTGCCGAGCTCGGGCGGTATGTCGCCGCTCAAATCATTGCCGTCGAGATGCAGCCTTGACAGATTGGATAGATTGCCCAATTCGGGCGGTATCTCGCCAGTCAGGTGGTTGTTGTCGAGTTCTAGCCTTGACAGATTGGATAGATTGCCCAGTTCCGCCGGTATCTCGCCGCTCAAGAAATGCCAGTGTAGTACTAGCTCTGACAAAGCAGAAAGTTCACCCAACTCGGGTGGAATCTCGCCGTCAAACTTATACGGGGCCTCCCGATACAGGACCAACCGTTTGACCCGGGTCGGACTTCCACCGAGTTCGACACCTTCCCAGCTATTGATTGGTGTGTTGGGAGACCAATTCAGCAGCTTTGTCCCCGACAAAGTGTCCCGTGCAGCCAGCAGCGCCTCGCAATCTGATACAAGCCCAGGGTTGTTAGGCGCGTCGGGCACCGCTGATCCAGCGGCGCAGGCAGCGGTCGTCGTGCAGAAGGGCAGGCCGAGATCTTCGAGGTCGCTTTTCTCCACAGAACGCAGCTCGTCCGGAATGCAGCCCTTCAACTGGTTGCCATCGAGATATAGCCTCGTCAAATTGGATAGGTCGCCCAACTCCGGGGGTACCCCGGTCAACTGGTTGTCATTGAGATACAGCCTTGTCAGCTTGGATAGGCGACCCAACTCGGATGGTATCTCACCGCTCAAACCGTTGTCGCTAAGGTCTAGCGTTTCTAGCGCGGAAAGGCTGCCTAACACTGACGGTATCTCACCGCTCAAGTCGTTGCCGGCCAGATTCAGCACTGTGAGCTTCGACAGGTTCCCCAGTTCCGGCGGTATCTCCCCACTCAAATCGTTAAACGCTAGGTTGAGGCTGCGCAGCTCCAGCCCGTCCAACTCGGACGGTATCTCCCCACTTAGATCGTTGTGGTTGAGCCACAGCAGTGTCAGCTTGGATAAGTTGCCCAGTTCCGGCGGAATCCTCCCATTCAAGCGGTTACCATTTAGCCTGAGGAGGTCCAGGTTGGATAGGTTGCCCAGCTCGGGCGGTATCTCTCCACTCAACTGGTGCCATCCCAAGTTCAGCACTTTCAGGTTAGCGAGATTGCCCAATTCAGGCGGTATCTCCCCACTCAACGAGTGAGTAGTATCGGACTGCCCACCCCGATCAGAGAAATCTAGATACTCTAGATTGGAGAGATTTCCCAGTTCGGAGGGTATCTGCCCGCTCAACAGGGTATTGTCCCTGAGGTTCAGCACTTTCAGGTTGGCGATACTTCCCAACACCGCGGGTATCTCCCCTCTCAACTCGTTATCTTCCAGTTCCAAGTGAGTCACGCAGCCAACACCGTCGGTGGTTAAGCCATACCAGTTGCCGACTGGCTCTTCACTTAACCAATTCCCGTTTCGTCGCCAGTTCGCTCCATCTGTGGTGTTGTAGAACGCGATTAGCGCATCCTTGTCTTGGTCTATGCATGTAGTCTCGATCGTCGATGCCGAGGTTGGCGTGGGCGTTGCCGTTGCTTCGGTGGGAGTCGTAGGCGTCGAGGTCGGCGTGGGTGTTGCCGTTGCCTCCGTGGGAGTCGTAGGCGTCGAGGTCGGCGTGGGTGTTGCCGTTGCCTCGGTAGGAGTCGTAGGCGTCGAGGTCGGCGTGGGTGTTGCCGTTGCCTCGGTGGAGGTCGTAGGCGTCGAGGTCGGCGTGGGTGTTGCCGTTGCTTCGGTGGGAGTCGTAGGCGTCGGCTCGGTAGTCAGCCTAGCCTCGACCATGGCTTGCACTGAAGCCTCGACATCTGGCGTAGACGTTTGTGTCGGCGTCGGCTCGGTAGCTAACCTATCCTCGACCATAGCTTGCACTGTGGCCTCAACATCTAGCGTAGGTGTCGCCGTCGGAGCAAGCGGGGGTGGAGTTTGACCGCAGCCAGCCATTACCAAAGACGCTGCGAAACACAGCACCAACATCGTCAATGCGCGCATCGAAACCCCCTTCACTCTAAGCAAGAAATATCGTGCCTCTGTGGGTAACAAAATGGTCACAGCGCCCGTAAGAATTCCGAACACACCAAGAACCACACTCATGACGACAAAAGGCTCCAAAAATGCGGCACCCAGGATAAGCGAAAAAACCCTTCTAGGGGCCCTTCAGCGATTCAACATCTGCTGGCACAAAATCCAAACCAATTTGGCGACCGCATCGCGAAGCGCCCGCTTGGCTGACCAGTAGCATCCTCCCTATTCTCAGGACGCGCCGTAAGGTTTGTTCGTACCCTTGTAGTGGGGTATAAACTAACCTCGCCAGCGTAAATGAGCGGCTTACACTTTTGGAGACGGGGCTTGGATCTGAAAAACAGGCCACGTAATGTTGTCGGAGAGTCCGGTCCGGCGCTCGACCTGCCTGGTCCGGATGCCCTGCGTTATGGCCTGAGGATTTCGGTATGGTTGCGATGGTTCGTCGTGTTTGCCTGGTTGGCTCAGCTTCACTACCGAGTCAACTTCGCCCACCCTGCCTATGTCGTCCACACCCTGTTCGCCGTATTGGTGCTGGCGCTGAACGGCTACGTGCACTACCGCATTCGGACAAAGCGGACGACGACGTGGCGTTGGGCGCTCGCCCTCAGCGCGATGGACGCGGTGATGCTCACCGGGGGACTAGTGACCGCCGGCGGATTCGCCAACACCTTCTTTGTTCTGTACTATCCCGCCCTCGCCATGTTCGCCGTCGTGTTCACCTCACTCAGGCTCAGCTTTGCCGGGGTCACTTTGGTAGCGGTCGTCTACGCGTCGTTGAGCCTGGTATTGGAGCCGGGTGTCGACTTTGAGATAAAGGAGGAGAAGGTCCTGTTCACAAGGATCATCGTCATGTACGCGGTCGTAGGTGCGGTCAACTTGGTGTCCAGATTCGAGCGGATTAGAAGGATAGAGGCAGTGAAACGGGAACGGGGGCTCCAGCGGGAGCGGATCGAGCTCTCGCAGACTATTCATGACACGATAGCACAGTCCGCCTACTTGATCGGCCTGGGTCTCGAGACAGCGATAGAGCTCGTGGGCACGCAGAAACGCGACGAGTTGAGCGACAAGCTGCGCGCGACCCATGCGCTGGTAAAGTCGACTATGTGGGAGTTGAGGCATCCAATCGACATAGGCCACATAGTCGAGGGACGGGCCCTGGGCCGGGTACTCCGTTCGCACGCCTCGACCTTTGCCACAATCACGTCGATCCCCGCCGAGGTGGTCCAGTCAGGCAAGGAGCCGCATCTTCCTATGGATACCCGGCGATTCCTCTTTTCCATTACTCACAACGCCATGACGAACGCGCTTCGCCACTCCAACGCCACGAAGGTCGCCATCTCACTGAGCTTCGATACAAACGAGCTCCGTTTGTCCATATCGGACGACGGGGTCGGCCTCCCCGAGGACTACGCCGATCGTGGCCACGGTTTCAGGAACATGGTGGCGGATGCCACGCGCATGGGAGGCAGCCTCAAGGCGGTACCGGGCGAGTTGGGGCGCGGCACGACCGTGACCTGCGCGATCCCACATGGTGCGATTCAAGGGGGCGCCTGACTTGGAACCAACTCCATATATCGGGGTGATGCTCGTGGATGACCACGAAATCATGCGGGACGGCCTGCGGGAAGTGCTGGAGCGCTCGGGTAATTTCAGGGTCGTTGGTCAAGCTGCCGACGGCAAGGCCGCAGTTAGAGTTGCTCAGAGAGTCAGGCCCGACGTGATCATCATGGATGTCATGATGCCGCTCAAGAACGGCATCGACGCCTGCCGCGAGATCACCGAGACACTCCCGAATACGAGGGTGTTGATGCTTACCGCCGCATCGGAAGAGGATGCCGTTGTTGAATCTGTCGCCGCAGGCGCTATGGGATACCTCCTGAAGTATTCTGGCAAGGAGCAGTTGCTGCGCACCGTCCGTGAAGTCGCTCAGGGCGAATACCGTATACCCGCCGAGTCGTTGAGGCGCGTGTTCTCCGGAATCCGCACGGCGGCGCAGCAAAAGACTCACGAGTTGAACAAGCTGACCTCGCGGGAGAGGGAGATACTGGCCCTATTCGCACGGGGTCAGTCCTACGCTAAGATAGCAGAAGTCAGGGGAAATCAGCCGGTAACCATACGCAACGCTATCTACCGTATTCAGGGCAAACTGGGGATTGAGACGAAGCAGGAGCTTGTGGTCTGGGCTGTGCGAAACGGTCTGATGGACTGATCCAGGATAGACATAGGATGCCAGTTCCCGTCCGGGCTCTCGCCCCTTGGGAGCGTTCGCTGCCGGCGGACGGGTTGACTCCCTACGGCTGTGACCTGATGACGGACCACAACCCCCCGGCCCATCACCCCGCCTCGTACACTGTCCACCTGAAGTACTCCCGGAAACCAATCCGGCTGTACCCCCCGAAATCCAGGGGCGGACGACGCCAAGATCCCGATCCGGTAGCCTAGAGCGCCGGCCTCAGGGCCAAAGGAACACCCCCGAGCCAACCTTGGATAAGGAGAGAGCCGGCGGCAAGACTGGAACCCCGCCGCTGGGAAGGCAACACCGCCGGATTGACCCGGCTGGATCGCAGTCCGTGCAGCTACGAGGTCTACGTACTCGACTCGTGGGTTGGGCACTGACCTCTGCGCCAGCATAGAGTGCGGTCCTCTGACCGACGCCCAACGCAGCGACATGCGGGCGAATATCGACGCGCTGGTGGCCCGTCCCTACGGGCTGACCGAAGACGAGCTGCGCTTTATATTCACCGACTTCACCGAAAACGCCGTCAATACCGCCTACCGCAATCAAGTTCTTGAGAAGTTCCAGCGCCTACAGAGCGTGACAGCAATGGAGCGGGCTTGACAAGAGAGCGCTGGGTGTGAGAACATAAGTTCTTATTCCATTGAGGTAGTTGCAGCATGCCATCGGCGATTGAATGGACGGACGAGACTTGGAACCCGGTCACCGGCTGCACGCGCGTCTCACCCGGCTGTGATCATTGCTACATGTTCGCCATGTACCCTCGACTGACGGCCATGGGAGTACGCGGCTATGAGCTTGCCCCCCAGCAGGTGCAGCTGTTGCCCGAGCGGCTGGATGCCCCACTGCGCTGGGGAAAGCCGCGCCGGGTCTTTGTTAACAGCATGTCCGACCTGTTCCATCCGAAGGTGCCGTTCGAGTTTGTCACCGAGATTTTTGACGTGATGTGCACGGCAGCGGCACGGCACGGGCACATATTCCAAGTCCTGACGAAACGGCCGGGGAGGGCCGTCGGCTGGTGGGATCGCAACCAGGACCGTTATGGTGGCGTGTGGCCGGCCGGCGTTTGGATCGGCACTTCGGTTGAGAACCAGAAATACGCACCGCGAATCACCGTGCTGGCGCGCCTGCCCGCGCCCGTGCGCTTCGTCTCGGCCGAGCCACTGCTCGGGGCCGTCGACCTCAGAGAATGGCTTATCCGCGGGGACGTGCAGTGGGTCATTGCCGGCGGAGAAAGCGGGCGCTCGGCCAGGCCGATGGACCTAGACTGGGCCCGGGATCTGCGGGACCAGTCCCGAGAGGCGGGTGTGGCGTTCTTTCTGAAGCAGCTCGGGGGAAAGCGCGGCAAGCGGTCAGGAGACGCTGCTGTGATAGATGGGCGAACGTGTGCGCAGATGCCCCGCCATCCCAGTACTACCCACACCAATCAGGCTGTACACCCAGAAATCCAGTGGCGACGATACCAGGATCCAGATGCGGCCGCCAAGAGCGACGACGTCAGGGCAAAGCAACACGCCCGAGCCAACCTGAGTTAGAAGATGAGTGCTATCCTTCGATTAAGGAGATCGTCTATGGCAAGTCTGGAATCGCACCAGTTCGCATATCATGCGTAGGCCGGCCTACGCCTAATTTACCCACAATGGTGCCAAATGCGAAGCGTGTTTGCACAACATCCCGGCCGATGGATTGGTAGTTCCCAAGCCGGACGCCGTCGAAGCGATCCTGCCCATGGCTGAAGAGGCGAGCGTTCGCGTCGCTCTCAGGATCGTCTTAATTTGCAACTTCTTCGAAGTACGGGTGGGTCTGCTGTGACGGTCGGCAGTACCGGGCACTTGGCGGGCGCAGCGGAATGGGCGAGAATAGCGAACGTGGAGCGACGCAGTGACAGTTGAAATCGCCATTATGAATCTAGAGGCAGTTGCTCTCGCATCCGATAGTGCTGTAACGGCTTCTGCCGGCGACAACAAGAAGATATTCGCGTCTCAGAACAAGTTATTTGCTCTCACGGATGCCGCGCCCGTAGGTGTCCTCGTTTACGGCGGCGCCATGTTCATGTCGATTCCTTGGGAGACATTGATCAAGGAGTACCGGCACAGGCATCGCAACACCATGTTCCCTAGGTTGGACGACTATGCGCACGACTTTTGCAGATTCTTGGTTGAGGATATAAGCGGCTATATCAGTCCGGAACATCAAGCTCACTATGCTGAAAGTCTGGTTAGGCTTGTCTATGAAGATATCGCCCGCTTGATTGACAGAACAGTATCGAAGGAGATGGATCAGATCCTTCTAGAAGATAGTGAAAGTGCCGTCGAACAATTCAACAGATTGATGGATAAAGTTACCGCAGAAACCGTTAACGAGTACGGTAGACGAGCACGGGGAACGGAGTGGGTGGAGGACCTGCCGGAAGACTTCCTTCCCAGAATACGGGAAATTATACGTAGAAGTCGCAGAACACTACGCAACGAAATCTTCAGACCAAGACTTGAGCCTTCGGTGGTTAGGAGACTAAACACAATTGCTACAAGGGCGGTCGGTGCGATGGTTGACGATATCGTGATGCAACCGACTGGAGTAACCACAGGCATTGTGATAGCTGGCTTCGGACAAGATGACTTGTTTCCTTCGTATTCCGAGATAGAGATCGAGGGTCTTGTGCTCGGAGTGTTGAAGAAACGTTTCGTTCGTAGAGGAGCCACAGGACCGGATAACCGGGCAGAGATTGTTTCGTTCGCCCAGTACGACATGATCTATCAATTCATGCAGGGCATCGCACCGGTCTACAGGCAATATCTGCACGCCTCGATGATTTCGCATCTTAGCAACTACACGAGACTTCTCCTCCAGAATCTTGAACAGTATTCAGACATAGAGAGAGAAACGCTGTTAGAACGGCTGCGAGATGTGCACCCGGATATTGCTGATTCCTTCGTAGAGCAAGTGGAAGATATAGGCAGAGACCACTATGCCAGAGAAATTGTGGATGTTGTCGCGATGCTGCCTAAGGACCAGCTTGGGGAGATGGCCGAGGCCTTAGTGAGCCTTACTTCATTGAAAAGGCGGGTGTCGCTGGAACATGAGACGGTGGGTGGCCCCACTGATGTTGCACTTATTACCAAGGGTGATGGATTAGTTTGGATCAAGAGGAAGCACTATTTCCCAGCCGATCTGAACCCGGCATTTTTTGCACGCAAATATCGAAAGGGAGGAACACATCATGCCACAGAAGACGCCTCGCGCCAAGACAACTGAGGCTGCCAGTGAGCCACGAATACGGTCGAGAATTCCCATGACCCCGCAGCAAGAGAAGAGTTTGGTCATCTTGAGGATGGCTGAGAGATCAGGAAGGAGAAGCATGGAAGCAGCGAGTAAGCGAATTGAGCGAGGCATACGTGCGGCTCTCAAGGCTGGCGAATCTGATAGATAGTGCGCTCGCGCGCGGATTTGGATCTGGGGCTGCGTGTGGGCTACCCCAAGGCCACTTGAGTCTTGCACTGTCTCGCTCTGCCTGAGGATCCGCCTGTCTCGGTGACCAGAGAGCCCCCGGACCGCCAAGGCGTCAGGGATGGACATCGCGGCACATGTTGAAAGACGAGAGAGTCAGTCTTTGAGGCTTGACATAGGACTCTACGCAACCTGTCTAGTATTATCGTCAGAAATCAGTCGAATGCCAAGCCATCCGACGGTGGGCCACTGTCTTTCGTCGACATAGCCCCGAATTGGTGGACCTCAAACGACTGGAACCGCCCACCTCGCCGGCCCCGAACTACCAGCCGGCAGGCCCCTGAACACCCGGCCGGATTCAACGTAGGAACCCCCGCCGGCTCGAACTGACGCACGTTGCCAGAGACAGCCGCTCGAATTCCTCGTCGTCCTGCGGGATCTCAAGAAGCAGCTCTCCCAGGGTCGGCGCGCCGGCCTTCTCCAGCCGGCAGAGCCGCTCGTACTCCTCCGTCGCCAGCACCACCACCGCCGGCTGTCCCCGCCGGGTTACCCGCTGGGGCTCGCCGGCCAGGGAGGCGTTCACCACCGCGCTGAACTTGCTCTTCGCATCCTGTAGTGACCACTCCGCCATGCCAATCTCCCTGTAGGTGACCTGGGTGGACCATACTTGCCCATCACCCGGCCTCGTACACCGTCCACCTGAAGTACTCCCGGAAACCAATCCGGCTGTACACCCCGAAACCCAGGGGCGACGACGCCAGGATCCCGATCCCGTAGCCCAACTCGCGCGCATCCAACATCGGCGCCAGCGACATCGTCGTCCCAACGCCCCGCCGGCGCGCCTCCGGCACCGTCGCGACAAGCTGCAGGCTCGCCACGCCGGCCGCCAGCATCAGCGATGAAGCGCCCACCGGCTCCCCGTCCAGCAGCCCGACGTAGTGGCGCATCGGCCCGTCCGGCTCGATCCCGGCCGTGGCCAGCGCCTCCGTTTGCGCCCCAGATGCGGCCAGCCAGCTCTTCACCGTTGCCTCGTCCGTGACCCGCTGCACCTCCAGGCCGGCCGGCGCTGCTAGGCTGGCGAGCCCGTCCAGGTCCACCGCCATCCCCGGCGGACGCCACGGCCTGCTGGCCAAACCCCGGGCCTCTAGGAGCTCCCCCAAGTCGGCCGGCCGCGAGGATGGACCTACCCACCACTGCATCGGCAGCCGGCGCCGCCCGAAGTACTCGAGCGTTGCGTCGATTCGTGAGGCCGCATCATCATCCGTGAACTGCGAGTGGATCACGCCGTTCAGCGACCCATCCGGAACGCCCGTCGCGAACCACAAAAGGTCCGGCTCGTCGTGCATCACCGCCCCCGGCAGCCGGCCGAAACATCTCCAGAACTCCGCCATGTTGGCCTCTATCGCCGCAACCAACTCCGCGGGCGAAATCTCTTGCAGCGTCATCATCAGAAACTAGCGCTCCTTGGGTCCGATGGATCGGGGACTATCCTACCGAAAATCGCGGCCGATGCCGGCCTGCGCTGTCTTTCGCGGTTCCACTCGTTCCGTAATGTCCTTACCCGATTCAATCTCTGCTCCTCGCAGCTCGAAAGCCTTCTGGAGGTTCTGCCACAGTTGCGGCGTCGTGCCGAAGTAACGGGATAAGCGCAGAGCCGTGTCGGCCGTAATCCCGCGTTGGCCCTTCAGGATCGCCGTGTTCCGATTTGTGGGGACGCCCAGCGCTTTGGCCAGCGCGTTCGCCGACAATCCAAGCTCTTGAAGCTCTTCGCCCAATATCTCGCCTGGATGCACCGGCCTCATACCGCTGCTCACACTCATCTCCAACTCCTCTGCAATTCTACTCTGTTGTTGATTCGATGACAGGGCGGCAAATGCCGGCGGCCCCATTCCGATAAGATACCAACGTACCCTTCGCACTCGGCGCTTCACGTAAAGGTGAAATCGTTTGGACCGCAGGATTCTTCTGGCCGTCTACCTGCCGGCCGTGGTCGTAGCGTTCCAACAGGGCCTGCTCCTTCCGGTCATACCGATCTACGCCAAATCGTTCGACGTCTCCTTTACGCTGGTGAGCATCGCGGTGGCGACTTGGGGGATAGGCACCCTCGCCGGCTCCATACCGGCCGGCCTCGCGATACAGCGGTTCGGCCGCCGGCCTGTTGTAGCGGCCGGTGCAATCGCTATGACACTCTCCGGCCTTGGCGCCGGCTTGGCCGGGTCATTCCCGGAGTTCGTTGCTTATCGACTGCTTGCCGGCCTGGGCATGGCGATGTGGCACATATCTCTGCATTCCTATCTTACCGAGGCGGTCAGCCCGCGGCTGCGCGGGCGAGTGCTAGCTAGCTTCGGCGGCACCATGCGGATTGGCATGTTTATCGGCCCAGCCATCGGCGGCTTCGCTGCCAGCAAGATGGGTCTCCACTTCCCCTTCCTTCTGGGCGCCGTCCTGACGCTTACGGTTTTGATTAGTCTGATCGGCTTCTCCGAAAAAGGGGATAGCAAGGACGGAGGTCGCGAGAGACAGCGAGCGGTGCCAACCTGGAGCGTGGTCACCGAAACTTGGCGCGAGTTGCTTCCGGCCGGCGGGGCGATGATTCTTGGGCAGGTCGTACGAAAGGGTGTACAGGTCGTCGTTCCCCTCTATGGGGCCTACGTAATTGGGCTCGACGTCGAGGCTATAGGCGTGATCATGAGCTTGGCCGCTGCGGTAGATATGGCGATGTTCTTCCCCGCTGGGCTGATCCAGGACCGTTTCGGTCGCAAATTCGCCTCGGTGCCTTCGTTCGCGATTATGGGGGCCGCCTTGGCATTGATGCCGCTGGCCGGCGACTTCCTCAGCCTGCTGGCGGTCACCGCCCTCTCCGGCTTTGGCAATGGCATCGGCTCCGGCACCATGATGACCCTTGGCGCCGATCTGGCTCCGCAGGGGGCCACCGGCCCGTTCCTCGGACTCTGGCACCTGATTGGCGATATCGGGGCCACCACCGGCCCATTGCTGGTGGGAGGTATGGCCGATATCGTCGACCTGGATTCATCAGCTTTGGTCCTTGCGGTGGCCGGCGTCGCTGGCGCTGCCACGCTGTTGTTCCTGGTGCCCGAGACCCGGGACCGACACCGGGCCGGCGCGAAGCCGGCCGGCTTGAACGCCTCTTCGCCGCGCTGAGCATCGCCTGGGGTAGAATTGGACATCAACAGATGGAGGGCTGGTTGTGCGACGGACTCAACCGCTGGGGCCGGCTGAGCACGCGATACTTGGATTGCTCTACCAGTCGCCCTCGCACGGCTACGAGTTGGCCGAGTGGTTCGGGCCCGACGGAGACTTTGGCGAAGTGTGCCGAGTCCATCCAAGCCTGCTCTATTCCCACCTTAAGCGACTGGAATCCCTCGGCTACGTGGTCGCCAACGTAGAGCGGCAGGTCGGCCGGCCGCCTCGCCATATCTACAAGCTAACGGATGTTGGCCGCGCCGAGTTCTGGCGATGGCTGGAGCAGCCGGCCCGACGAAACCGCGAGATCCGGCTCGAGTTTCTTCTCAGGCTCTACCTATCACAACGCATGGCCGGGCACGATACGCTCCGTTTGATAGACGCTCAGCTTGCCGTCAGTCGCGAGCGGCTGGTCGCCCAGAAGCTGGAGTTGGAGCGATACTCGAGCGAGAGCTTCGCCCGGTTGGTGAGACAGCTGCGGCTGACTACCACCGAGGGCACTATCGTCTGGTTGCAGCAGTACCGGGAGCAACTGGCCGGCCAGCGAGTCGAAGCGGGCGGGTCTTGAGCGCTGCGGCCGCCCGGCTGTTCTTGGCCGCGGTTTGCCTCGTTGGACTCACCATCGTATCGGTGAGCTGCCAACGGACCAATCCGGCCGGCCGGGATGAGTTGGTCGTGGCCGCCGCCAGCAGTCTGCGGTTCGCATTCCAACACATCGCCGCCTCCTTCGAGCGACAGGCCGGCGCCAAGGTGACTTTAATCTTTGGATCCAGCGGTAGTCTGACCACCCAGATAGAGCAAGGCGCTCCCATCGACATCCTCTTTGCCGCTAACGAGGGCTTCATTCAGCGCCTGCGCGATCACGGGAAAATCGTCCCCAGCACGCAGCAGGTATACGCCCTGGGACGCATAGCGCTCGCCGTCAATCATCGGAGCGGTATCAAGTCGCCGGAGTTGCCGGACCTGCTGGATCCAAGCGTGCGGCGTATTGCCGTCGCCAATCCGGCCCATGCGCCCTATGGCCTCGCCGCGAAACAGGCGCTGGAGCATGCAGGCCTCTGGGACCAACTCCAGCCGAAGCTCGTACTCGCCGAAAGTGTCGAGCAAACAGCCCAGTTTCTCCGCACCGGCAACGCCGAAGCGGCGATCATCGCATGGTCGGTCGCCGAGTCGCCTGAGATCGAGTACCAGCTCATCGAGACTTCGCTGCATCTGCCCCTGCGTCACGCCGCGGCTGTGGTGGCCGAGAGCCCGCGACAGGACTTGGCCGGCCGGTTTCTCGAGTTCGTCGTAGGACCGGAAGGTCAGAGCATTCTGCGCCAATACGGCTTTGCTCCCGTCGGAGAAGGTTAGCGTGAGCGAGACGCCGATCGACCTCTTTCCGCTCTTTCTGTCCTTGCGAGTGGCCGTGCTGGCCACTATTCTGGCCGTTCCCTTCGGACTGCCGCTCGCGTGGTGGTTAGCCCGGACCAGGTTCGCCGCCCGGGACCTCGTTGCCGCGCTGATCACCCTGCCGATGCTGCTTCCGCCGACGGTGCTGGGCTACTACTTGCTTCTGTTGGTCGGCCGGCAGGGGCCGATCGGCCAGCTCCTCGAAAGTCTGCTCGGCGTCGTGTTGGTCTTCAGTTGGCCGGCCGCGGTCGTCGCCGCATGGGTCGCCGGCTTGCCGTTTCTGGTTCGCGCCGCCCAGGCCGGCTTCGAGACGGTTGACCCCAGCTACGAGCAGATCGCCCGCACTCTCGGCAGAGGCGAGCTAGGAGTCTTCTTTGCCGTGACGGTGCCGCTCGCCTGGAAGGGTATAGTCGCCGGCCTGTCGCTGTGCTTCGCCCGCGCGATCGGCGAGTTCGGTGCCACCCTGATGATCGCCGGAAACATCCCCGGCCGAACACAGACGATGGCGATTGCCATCTACGACGCGGTCCAAGCCGGCCACTTTGCTCAGGCCAACACGTTGGTGGTTCTGCTGACGTTGGTCGCCGTCGGTGTTCTGGCGATCTTGGCGACTACTTCGCGCGCCACCCGCTGGTGAGGGCTATCGAACTGTGCTGAGCGTCGATTTCCTGGCTCGGATCGGCAATTTCGAGCTACAAGTGACATTCCATGCCGAGCGCGAGATCGTGGCGGTTGTTGGACCCTCCGGCGCGGGTAAGAGTCTGACCCTCCAGTGTCTGGCCGGCCTCTTTCGGCCGCTGTCCGGCGCCATCAGCCTTAATGACCGCCTGTTCTTCGATTCGCAGAGACGGGTACACGTGCCGGCCCGGCAACGGCGGATCGGCTACGTGGTACAGAGCTACGCTCTCTTTCCCCATCTCGGCGTCGCCCAGAATCTCGCCTTCGGCCTGGCCGGCCTTCCCCGTGATGCCGTACGTCGCCGCGTCGCTGATCTGGTCGACATGCTGGGTCTGGCCGGCCTCGAGGAGCGCCGGCCCCACCAGCTATCCGGCGGCCAGCAGCAGCGGGTCGCGATCGGCCGGGCCCTTGCGATCGAGCCGGATCTCCTCCTGTTGGACGAGCCTTTCTCCGCCCTCGATCCCGTGACCAAGGCCGGCCTGACCGAAGACCTGCTCGCCATCCATCAGCAACTGGGCCTCACCACGGTACTCGTAACCCACGACGTCTACGACGCATACTCCCTAAGCAAGCGCATGCTCGTTCTTGATCAGGGACGCGTCCTCCAATCCGGCGCCAAGGAGGAGGTCTTCCACCGGCCGGTCGACGCCACCGTTGCCCGACTGACCGGTATCCGCAACCTGTTCAGCGGCCGAGTCGCCGCAGCCGCAGCCGAAGGCCTTACGGTAGCCGCCGGTGGGGTGGAGTTGCTGGCGCCGGCCGGCCCATTTGGTCTCGGCGAAGAGTTGCTCTGTTGCGTCCGTCCGGAGGACGTGACCCTCGTCCGGCCGGATAGGGTCCGCCGCGCGGCAACTGGTGAGACCAGACTCGCCGGCCGTATCGTACGCGAGCTCGACCACGGCATCGTCCACACCCTCTTCTTCCGGCTCGACGATCAGCGGTTGACCCCCGAACGCGACTACGATCTGGAGATACGCCTGGGCGGTCACACTTACCGCGTACTCGAGGTAGACCGCCGCAAACAATGGACCGTCGCCCTCAAGCGGCCGGCCCTCCACCTCATGCGGATTTAGCAACGCAAGGCCACCCCACAGTGCGCAAATCGCGTATCGTCTTGGCACGAAAATGTGCCCCCCAATCAACCTCGATGCCGGCTCTCCACCGGCGAAGCGTGCCGAATTGTAGACCGATGGCCGATGGCGGAATGAGAAAATGTAGCGCGGGGGCTTGTCCCCCGCAGGGGTCGGGGTGGGGCGAGGCAGAATCCGCCGTGCCAATTCGCTGTACCAAGCCACAACTCCGGCTCTTCATACCGTGGTGTGCCGGCACCAGCCGGCACGAGCGATTGGTACGAAAGCATGTCCCGGACTCCGAATTCGTCATTCTCGCGGAAGCGGGAATCCAGAGGGGAAGGGTGGCACCAACCACACCCAAACACCTCCAACGACCAGGTCTCAATTTCATACCTCGGTGTGCCGGCACCAGCCGGCATGAGCGATTGGTACGAAAGCATGTCCCGGCCTCCGATCCGGGATGAATTCCGGCGCCGGCCGGCGACACCAACCACCGTCGCCCGAACAACGACAGCCGAGGGTCGCAAGAGAGAAATGTAGCGCTGGGGCTTGTCCCCAGCTAAGGGCGACCGGGCAACCCGCCCAAAACATCGACAGGCGGCCGGCCGTTCACCTGATGCGAAATTAGTAACCTGTCAGTATGAATCCACGCGCCGGCTTGGTGTATGATGGGGCATCCGACGATTACTTTGTCCGGTTTGAGTAGCTAGACAGGGAGGCTATGGTGGTCAGCTCGAAACCCGTAGTCAAGTTTACCTACGAGGACTACCGGAACACGCCGGCGGACAAGCGTTACGAGCTTCTAGATGGAGAGTTGATATTGGCTCCGGCGCCGCGCCTACCCCACCAGAGAGTTGGCATGGCATTAGGGACGCGGCTCCATATGTTTGTGAACGAGAGAGGCTTGGGCGAAGTCTTTGCCGCCCCCTGCGACGTCTTGCTGTCCGACACCGACGTAGTTCAACCCGACCTGCTGTTCGTCTCCCGGGAGCGTAGCGACATATTGCTCGGCGGCGACAACGTCCGAGGCGCGCCAGACTTGGTGATCGAAATTCTGTCACCCTCCACCTCCGGGCTCGATAGGACTCTAAAACGCCGCCTATACGCTAAGTACGGAGTGCGGGAATACTGGTTGGTGGACCCCGACGCAAAGACCGTCGCGGTTCTACTAATTGCAGAGGATGGGTTCGACGTTGCCGGAACCTACGGCGAACGGCAGATTGTGACTTCCCCCACGCTGAAGGGCTTCACCTTCAACGTAGACGAGATCTTCTAAAGGTCTGTACTAACACAGGTTTCCCTCCCGACTATTCGCCGGTCACACAAGGCACCAGCCCGGCGAAGCTGTGAGATGAACCGCTGTTCATTCACGATATCTGGCTCACGTGCCCTTCGCGCCCACAGCTTCATCAGCCAAAACAGGGCGGACAGCCGGCGCGCCGCCAGAAGTCTCTTCTGTTCGCGGCCGGACATACCGAACTGTTCTACGAGCCACTCCCAGTCCTCGTCCGGCGTCCCCCGTGACTGCACGTGCTCTACCAGATCGGCAAGATCTACCGCGCGATCACTCCAGCCACTGTATTCGAAGTCCACAATTCTGAGACGCTGCCGGCTCCAGGAGCAGTTCGCCAGGTTTGGATCGCCGCGAGAGAATACCAGCGGCGCCGGCTCGAGAAGCAGCGCCGGATCATCCCCTTTGCGCCAAGTTTGCCATAGAGCGCGTGCCTCTTGAGCCAAGGCATCCCCACCTGTGGGGTCGACGCCCCATTCACCGTCTGTCACCCGGCGAACCATGACCGTGGCGTTTCCGGTGGCCGGCCGGAAGCGAGCATCCGGAAAATCCGGCGTGATGCGATACATTTGCTGGTGGGCCTCGACCAGCGATTCCAACTGCGTCCGGCTCAGCCGCTGCTCGCCGAGCCACGTGCCATCTATGAATTCCATCACCACAGCCGGCAGGCTGGTATCCGCGTAGTGGTGAAATGGCCGAGGGGCGAAGTCATAGCCATAGGACGAAAGCCATGTCAGCGCCTGCCATTCAGTTCCGGCGCGTTGACGTGTATCGACTCGGTAGAGCTTTATGCAGAGGGGCTTGCCACTGTGTTGGAACGCAAAGACGGAGTTGTTCCTACCGCCGTCCAGCCGGCGCAATCCCAACGCCTGTATGTGGTGAATGTCCTCCCGGCCGGCCTCGCCTCGTTGATACCTGCGAACGGTCTCTATCGATGACGACGGGAGTCGGATATCCCCCAGCAACAGCGGTTACTCCGTGGGAGTTATGTATCGAGGATGATGGGTGTAGGCATAGCTACATCATGGAGTCAGGGATAACAATGTGCAAGCTGTGCGAGTAGCTGTTCAGGCTTGAGAGCACCAGTCTTGTGAGTGTCGTTGCTATGAAAGCGTGTCCCGGACTCCGATCCGGGATGAATGGTTCCGGTCACGACCGTTGGTCTCGTCATGCCGGCGTCCGTTGGAATCCCCTAGCACTCGTCATGCCGGCCCCTCAATTCGTCATTTGTATGTTGAAAATGCCTCGCAAATGGGACCAAATTGTGGGGTATGGGTGAGGGAGGTGTCGCCCGTCATTGGGCGAGCCGGGCAGTTGCACGGTTGCGCCGGGCCGGAGTAGGACACCCCTCACCTCAATTCCGGATCCTCCGAACAGATACCGGGGCGTAATGGCCCGCATCTACAAGTGGGGAGGCCGGCAGTTCAATCATAGAGGAAAGGGAGATCTCAATGGAAGAGGAATGCAACAGAAGGGTAGCCGGCATCGACGTGAGTAAAGCCGGACTGGAAGTGTGGGTGGAAGCCGGCCCTGCGCGACGATTTTCCAACAACGAGGAGGGGATCGGGGCGCTGGTGGAATGGCTGGGACGCCATGGAGTGAACGAGGCGGTGTACGAGCCCACGGGCGGGTACGAGCTGGAGGTGGGACAAAGGCTGAGAGAGAAAGGGATAAAGACGCGACGGGTGCACCCGAACAAGGTGCGGGGATTGGCACGAGCGTGGGGAAAAGGGGCCAAGACGGACGGAGTGGACGCCCAGGTGCTGGGAAGGTACGGCGAGGTATTCAGGGAAAGGGAAGAAGGGGAGATAGAAGAAGGGCCGGAAAGGGAGGAAATACGGGGGAAACTGAGGCGACGGCGACAGTTGGTGAGCCAGAAGATCCAGGAACTGAATCGGCTGGACAAGGCAGTGAGCCCAGGGGTACGAGAGAGTATCGAAGAGCACATAGAGTATCTGGACAAGGCAATAAAACGGATGGACAGGGAGTACAAGAGGGCATTGAAAAGCAGTAGGGCCTTGTCGGAGCGGGCGAAGCTCTTCCAGAGTGTGCGTGGAGTGGGCCAACTGACGGCGGCGACGCTGGTGGCTGAATTGCCGGAATTGGGCCAAGGGGAAGGCAGGGGAGTGACATCACTGGTGGGACTGGCGCCCTGGTCGCGGGACAGCGGAAGGCAGAGGGGATATAGAGCGATCCAGGGAGGGCGAGGGCCGGTAAGACGGGCGTTGTACATGGCAGCGATGAGTGCAGTAAGACGGCGGGACAGCAGCCTGGGAAGATTCCACCAGCAGCTGCGAAGTCGGGGCAAGCCGGGGAAGGTGGCATTGGTGGCGGTGATGCGCAAGCTGCTGATGCAGCTGCACGCGGTAGCACAACGGGGCACGCCTTGGACGGAGGAATACGCTCCGGCCACCTGAAAACCCTTTACATCCAACACAGATACTCCGGCGATCAAAGGCATGCCCCGTACCCCGATACGGGGCCGGAATCCAGAGGGGGTGGGGAGCGGGGCTTGTAGCGCTGGGGCTTGTCCCCAGCCACGTGCACCCGGGCAGCCCGCCCCAAAATACCGACCGACGCGTCGGCAGGTAAACTATCTCTGGGAGAAATTAATCTTGGCTATCGCCCCTTTCTACTCCGACGCCGAATCCCACGTCAAAATTTACAACCGCGACAGCGCCGACCTGTCGTTCCTACCGCCGGCCGGCATCCACCTTGTCGTAACCAGCCCGCCCTACAACCTGGGCAAGGACTACGGCACCGCCCGTGACGACAAGACCTACCAACAGTACCTGGACTGGACCGAACAATGGGGAACGGCCCTCAAGCATGTTTTGGCGCCGGGATCGCGGGTTTGCGTAAACATACCTATTGACATAAATCTAGCGTTTCAAGCTAATGGTCGAAAGACGGCGACCAAACAAGCGGTACTCGCTGACATGACCCGCCTGTTCGTCCACGAGCTTGGCTACATCTACAACACCACCATCCTCTGGCTCGAGAGAAACGTCTCCCGGCGGACCGCCTGGGGTAGCTGGCTCAGCGCGTCCGATCCCTGGGTAAACACGGCGGCTGAGGCCATTCTCGTTCTGTCGCATCAGACTCGCAAGCGCAATGGACGCGGCCGGCAGTCCGACCTCGAGCGCGACGAGTTCATGGACTGGGTCCTTGGTCTCTGGGATTTCCCCGGCGAGAGCCGGACCCAGTTCCGGCATCCGGCCGCCTTCCCAGAGGAGCTACCCCGCCGGCTGATCAAGCTGTTCAGCTTCCCCGGCGACACCGTCCTCGACCCGTTCCTCGGCTCCGGCACCACCTGCGCCGTTGCCAAGAAGCTCGGACGTCGTGCAATCGGGTTGGACATCGACCCCCACTTCTGCTCGGTGGCCGCCAAGCGCTGCGACCAAGTCGCTCCGCCGGCCTCTCCAATCCATGTCCCGGACTCCGATCCGGGCTAGGTTTCCTCTGAAACCCATTGGCCCGACCTTGCCGTTACCGATGTGCCCTCCAATCAACCTCGATGCCGGCTCTCCACGGGCGAAACGTTCCGAATTGTAGACCGTTTGTCGATGGCGGAATGAGAAAATGTAGCGCGGTCGAAGACTTCGCGAGGCGAGGGGCTTGTCCCCCGCTGGGGTCGGGGTGGGGCGTGGCAGAATCAGCCGTGCTAATTCGCTGTACCAAGCCACAACTCCCGCTTTTCATACCTTGGTGTGCCAGCCGCAGCCGGGATGAGCGATTGCTATGAAAGCATGTCCCGGACCAGGATCCAGGATAACCTCCCGCCTCGTCACTCCGCCTTCCACCGGAGTCTAGGGGTTGGGAGACCCGCGTAGTGGTGGGGCTTGTCCCTAGCCAACTGCACCGCCGGCCTCGCAGTACCCACCGGCATCCCAACAAAGCCCAACCTCGCCGTAGGGTCGGGTTTCAAACCCGACCTTGGGTGGAGAGGGAATCGCCAATGCCTCGGAGTCGACCGACCCGGCGGCCACGTCTCGTCACTCCCGCGCAAACATGCCCCCTCCCCGCCGGCCCCTCGCTTGAAACTCTCCGGAAAGATCGTTACAGTGCTAGAATTCACACTTCCTTTGGGACTAATCTTGAGGAGGACCCCCACTTGTCGGCTAAGTCACGGGCGTGGCGCGAGTTGGCGCAGCAACTTCGCGTCGATAGCATCCGCTGCACTACACAGATTGGCTCTGGCCATCCCACGTCGTCAATGTCCGCCGCTGACCTGATGGCGGTCCTCTTCGCCGAGCATCTTCGTTACGACTTCGACGATCCCGGCAATCCCAACAACGATCATCTCCTATTTTCAAAGGGACACGCCGCGCCGCTTCTCTACTCCCTTTTCAAAGCCGCCGGCGCCATCGGCGATGACGAATTGCTCACAGTCCGGCACTTCGGCAGCCGGCTCCAGGGACACCCCACGCCGGCCATCCCTTGGGTCGACGTCGCCACCGGCTCCCTCGGCCACGGCCTTCCCATCGCCGTCGGCATCGCCCTCGCCGGCAAGTACATCGACCGGCTGCCCTACCGCACTTGGGTGCTGCTTGGCGACAGCGAGACCGCCGAAGGTTCGGTCTGGGAGTCGATCAGCCTCGCCGGCCACTACCACCTCGACAACCTCACCGGCATCATCGACGTCAACCGGCTCGGCCAGCGCGGGCCCACCGCCCTCGGCTGGGACACCCGGACCTATGCCGAGCGCATCGCCGCATTTGGCTGGCACACCATCGAGATCGATGGCCACGATCCGGCCGCCATCGACCGCGCCTACTCCGAGGCTGAGCAACAGGACCGGCCGACGATGATTATCGCCAAGACCCTCAAAGGCAAGGGATTTTCCGAGCTGGAGAATCGAGACGGCAGTCACGGCAAGGCGCTTAGCGAAGACCAGGCCGAGCGGGCCATTGCCGAGCTTGGCGGCCGGCGGTCCCTAGTCGCCCCTCCGGCCAAGCCCGCGACCGACGGCACCCATTCGGCGCCCCGGTGCCTTCCCGTCGAGTTGCCCCGCTACGACGTCGGCGATCAGGTCCCGACCCGGCAGGGCTACGGCGATGCCCTCAAAGCCTTGGGCGCCGCCTGCCCCCAAGTCGTTGCTGTCGATGCCGAGGTCAACAATTCCACCTACTCCGACGCGTTCGCCAACGAATTCCCCGGCCGTTTCTTCGAGATGTATATCGCGGAACAGCAGATGATCGGCGCCGCCATCGGCCTGGCAGTCCGGGGTTACATTCCCTTCGCCTCCAGTTTCGCCGCCTTCCTCACCAGGGCCTACGATTTCATCCGAATGGCCGCCGTATCGCGCGCCAATATCAAGATCTGCGGCTCCCACAGTGGAGTCTCGATAGGCGAAGATGGCCCTTCCCAGATGGGCTTGGAGGACCTATCCATGATGCGGGCCGTCTCCGGCAGCGTCGTGCTCTATCCCAGCGACGCCAACCAGGCCGCACGGCTCGTCGCCGAGATGGCCGACCACCACGGCATCAGCTACCTGCGGACCACCCGCGAGAAGACGCCGGTCATCTACTCTTCCGACGAGACATTTCCCATCGGTGGGAGCAAGGTGCTCCGCCGGTCCTCCGGCGACCAGGCGACCGTCGTAGCCGCCGGCGTCACCCTGCACGAGGCATTGACCGCCCACGCTCAGTTGGCCGACGAGGGCATAGCCATCCGGGTGATCGACGCCTACTCAGTGAAGCCAATCGACGCCGGCACCCTGCGCCAAGCCGCTGCGGACACCGCCGGCCGGATCGTAGTCGCGGAAGACCACTGGCCCGAAGGCGGCCTCGGCGACGCAGTTCTGTCAGCCTTCGCCGGCGCGCCCGAACCCTTGCCTCGCGTCATCAAGCTCGCCGTATACGACCTCCCCGGCTCCGGTAAGCCGGCCGAAATGATCGACGCCGCCGGCATCGGCAGCCGCAGCATCGTCGACGCCGTCAAGCTCCTCCTCTAACCGCCGGAAGATATACTTGTAGCGCTGCGGCCTGTCCCCAGCCATGGGCATGTGCGCATCCCTCCCCAACCCTCTGTGTGCACTGACATCGTGTACAATATTCCCGTGTAAATCACTAGTGAGGAATATTACATGAAAAATATAACCCTGAGCGCAGACGAAGACTTGATCGAGGCGGCACGCCGGCGAGCCGCTGCCGAGCGAACCACCCTGAACGCCCAGTTCCGGCTATGGCTCGCCGACTACGTCGGGCGTGAACAGCAAGCCGCTAGAGCTGCCGCGGTCTTGCGCGAGTTGCGTGGATCGATTTCCACCGGCGGACGCAAGTTCACACGAGAAGAGATGAATGAGCGCTGAAGACTTCATAGACACGAATGTCTTCGTCTACCTGTTTGATGAAACCGATGCAATCAAGCGCGAGCGTGCAGACAGCTTGATCTACCGTAGCTTGGAAAACAGATCTGGTTGCATCAGCTATCAGGTCATCCAAGAGACGATGAACGTCATCACCGGTAAGCTCGGTATTCACCCAGAGAGAGTCCGTCTCCTGCTCGACGACATCTTGATACCGCTGTGGCAGATCAATCCTACTCCGGGCCTCTACCGCCAAGGGATTCGTCTCCAAGCAGGATACGGATTCAGCTTTTACGATTCCCTGATCGTTGCGGCCGCACTCGAAGCCGGCTGCAGCCGGCTCTATACCGAAGACATGCAACACGGCCAGCAGATACATAGCCTGACCATCCACAACCCGTTCCTCCAATGGCCCCAAGATGGTGGGGATGGAATCACTTGGGTTTGATGGAGAAGGGGATACATTCCTAGTGCGAATTCGAGCCCGTGAGGCGCATTTCGATGTGCGTTTAGGCGTTAACTCCCTGACATCCGTTGGATCCACCGGCCGCATCGCCGTCAAAGTCATCAACCACCTCGGCGACGAGGTAATGAAGGTCTTCCGCGTATGAATTTCAACACTACCAACAGTACGTTTCGCCAACTGATGGGCAACGGGCTGACGTATCGCGTACCGCTGTTTCAACGAGACTATTCCTGGGGCCCCGATGAATGGGATGACCTGTGGCAAGACATCGTCGGATTGTTCGGCGAAGACCCGGAGCCCGCCCACTACAAGGGTTATCTCGTACTGCAATCCGCCGACAATAGGGAATTCGACATTATCGATGGTCAGCAGCGCATGACGACGCTGAGCCTGTTGATGCTTGCGGCGATTGCGCACTTGAACGACTTGGCCGCTCCAGGCAATCAGCACGATCCACAATATCGACGTGGTCAGCAGTTGCGCGGCAATTACATCGGTTATTTGGACCCAGTTAGTCTGGTACCACGCTCCAAGCTGATCCTGAATCGCCACAACGATAGCTTTTATCAGAATTATCTGGTGCCCCTTGAGAAGTTACCACAGAGAGGCTTGAACGCCTCGGAGCACCTGTTGCGGCGGGCGTTTCTCTGGTTCAAGCAACGGATTAGTTACCAGTCAGGTAATGATGGTCAGTCAGTGGCGCGCTTTGTAGACGGTGCCGTCGACAAGCTGTTTTTTACCGTCATCACGGTGACGGACGAATTGAATGCGTTCAAGGTATTTGAGACGCTGAATGCTCGAGGTGTGCGCCTGTCGGTCACCGATTTGCTGAAGAATTATCTATTCTCCGTCGTCTCGCACAGCGGCGCGCACCAATCGGAAATCAAGACCTTGGAAGATCGCTGGGAGGGCATCGTTGGGCTCCTTGGCAGTGAGAGCTTCCCGGAGTTCTTGCGCGTCTTTTGGAATAGCCGCAACAAGCTGGTTCGCAAGGCGGACTTATTCAAAGTCATTCGCGACGAGATCCGCGACCGGGCCAAAGCATTCGAATTGATCCGGGACATGGACAGAAATGCCCGCGTGTATGCGGCATTGCGTGACCCGCAAGATGCCTCCTGGTCAGAAGACGAACGCCACAGCCTAGCTCAGTTGCAGATGTTCAACGTCCGCCAGCCAATGGCGCTATTGCTGACGGCGTTTGACCGATTTGCAGAGAACAATAGGCGGGGTTTCACTCGTCTTCTACGAGCCATCGCGGTGGTGTCATTTCGTTATAACGTGATCTGCACCAGGCGAAGCAATGAGCAGGAAGTGGTGTATAACAACATTGCCCTCGAACTGTCGTCTCGCCGTATCAATGATGTCGCGGACGCGATTGCGAGGTTGCGACCCGTCTATCCTGATGACCAAGAGTTCAGGGCGGCCTTCACCGACAAGTCCCTGCGAACCACTAGCAGCCGCAACAATAAGGTCGTGCGATTCATCCTGTTCCGACTTGAAGCGCAGTTGTCCCAACAAACTCTTGACTTCGAAAGCGCCAAGTACGGCATTGAGCACATATTACCGGAGAATCCCGGTGATGGCTGGGATCAGTTCGATGACCAGCAGCACGAGGCGTCCACCTATCGCCTCGGCAACTTGACCATTTTGGCGACGGCGGACAATCGTGATCTGGGAAACACTGGATTCGCCAATAAACTGGAGGCTTACCGTAAGAGTAACCTCGCCATCACCCGCAAGGTATCGGAAGAATACGACACTTGGACCGAGGAAAAGATCCGCTCACGTCAGGAGTGGATGGCAAAACAGGCCACCGGCATCTGGCGAATCAGCTTCTGAGTTTTGCAAGACTCGACACCGAGAGCCTAGCCGCCATTTGGTGCCTGCTCTCCCAATCCTCACGGGATTGCTTGCCTTTATCCGCGTCTACGGAGTACGGGCCGCCGGCCAACGGTATCGTATTCTGTACAGAGTTATCGAAGCCGATTTCATCGTTGCGGTTGCGTTCGTAGAAATTCGTCGTCAACGTGACCGGCGAGACGTCTACAGATTGGCCGAAAAGTTGGTTAGAAGAGGGCTGCTATGAGTGAAGGATCGACTGGGCGAACGACCACAGTGCTTTCCATGGTCGATGCTCGCGCCAAGCTGACCCACTTGCCCGAACAGCTCGGCGACGAGCCCGGTGTAATCATCGTGACCCGCCACGGACGGCAAGTGCTTGCTATCCTCGCCTGGGAAGACTACGAGGCCCTCATTGAGACCCTTGACATAGTCGGCGATCCTGAGGCAATGGAGCAGCTACGCGTCTCGTCTGAACATATCAAAGCAGGCAAGATGCGTCCCGTTCGCGAGCTAGGCAAAGAGCTCGGCTTCGACTAGCCTCTCGACGCTCCGGCGCCTCTCAAAGAACCTGCCGAACATATGTACCAAAACTACTGACATCCGCCGGCCGATCACGTAAACTACATGTAAGGAATATGCGTACAATTTCACCCACCATACCGAGCAATCCAGCACCATCCCAACCCTCCGGCAAGCTAAACTGCCGGCCAAAACTAAAAATTGCAAAACAAAATTCCATCGCGACATCCTGGGGAGTCCCATGGCTCCCCGCACCGGTCGTCCGTGCCACCCCTATCGTCATTTCTGTGAAAGCATGTCCCGGACTCCGATCCGGGATAGCCTCTCGACTCGTGACTCCGGCCCCCAAACTCGTCATTCCAGCGAAAGCTGGAATCCAGAGGGGCGGGGAGAGGCAACAACGCCCCACGACAAAGGCGAACGTGTCTGTGAGAGCATCCCTTCCGGCCGCCCAAGAAGCACCCTCCCTCCGGCGGAAAAACCGAAAATTGCAAAACAAAATCCGGCCGCGTCACCCCGGCGGAGTCCCGCACCCTTGCGAAAAAAAGGTAGTTTTTGCAAAACAAAATCCGGCCGCGCCATCCCGGCGGAGTCCCACGCCCCTGTGAAAAAGGTAGTTTTTGCAAAACAAATCCACAATCACAAATCCACAATCCAGTTCCGGCACTTGGAGAAACATGAATGGCAACCGAGACCAGGATTCCGGTTCTGAACGCCCAGAACCTCACCGGCCGGCTCAGCGAAATCAAGGCGCGCAACGGCGATCCTCCCTGGGGCGAGGTCGTTGCCGAGGGCGACGAGTTCCGGGTAGTTGCCATATGCCAGGCCCCGGGTCACGAGAACGACTACCACTACCATAAGGACGCCGAGTGTTGGTACATAGCTGAGGGCGAGATGTCCTGGCTCTTCGAGGGTCAATCCGAGCCTCTCAAGGTCAGCGCCGGCGACTTCGTGTTTGCCCCCAAGTACACCTGGCACCACATCGAGGTCCTCGGCAACCGGCCCGCGATCCGGATCGCCGTGACCCGCATCGGCGAAATGCACCGCTACGACCGTCCGGGCTGCAGACCAGTCCCGGCCGACTAGCCTTGGCCCCGCCGGCGACCTCTCCCAAGCGTTCGCCGGCCGTTGATGCTACGATGGTGCCCGTCATCGCTTCGACCCTCCGCGAGTCGCCCGACCGCTGAGGGAGCCTGCGATGCGGAGGGCGCAACGCAAGTGGATGCCAATAGGTTGGGCGCTGGCCTGTACTCGCCCAGCGATATCGTACGCATGGCCAAGGTCCGGCCACAGGTCTTTCAGGCCTGGATCAAGGCCGGCCTGCTCAGTCCCTCGGTCAAGCTCAGCGCCGGCGGCAAGTCCCGGAACGTCTACTCCTACCGCGACCTCCTCCTGATTCGCCTCATCGTGCGCCTGCGTGAAAAAGGCTTCCCTGTTGGCAAGATCAAGCGGGCCCTTGATAACATTGTCGCTGCCGCGGGTGGCGACCCCGGCGCCTGGTTGCAAGCCACCATCTACGCCGACAACGACCTGATCGCTGCGATCCTGCCCGGAGACCCACCCGGCGCTCCGTTCTCCGCGTCGCAAGGAACCCAGACGTTGGCCGTCGCCCTGATCCCGGAGCTCGTCAAGGAGCTCGAACGTGACCTGGTACCAAGCCGCTTCCGGCATGTTCGGATCGATCCGGAAGTGCTGGCCGGCGCTCCCGTCGTCGCCGGCACCAGGGTGCCGACTCAGGCCGTGCTGCTCACCCAGAGGAGCGGCCAGGATCCCAGGGAGGCCTATCCGATCCTGACCGAGGAGCAGGTCGAGGCGGCAATAGCCTACGAGGAGTTCTTGGAGCAACCGTGACCGTTATCGCCGATGCCACCGTCCCCGATCCGGTCGTGAGAGCCCTTCAAGCCGTCCGGTTCGACATCCGTCGCCTCGACGAAATAGCCGCCGGCGACATCACCGACCGCGCCGTCGCTCACTCCGTCCTCCAATCCGGTGGTATCCTCATAACCCTTGATCTGGGACGCGCCTCCTCCGCTTACACCAGCGAGCTCATCGAGAACGGCCTCACCGTCGTGTCCCTGAGGTGGAACGCCTCCACGCCGCTGGATTGGCAGCAGATGGTCGATGCAATACTGAGGAAGGCCGACAGTTGGCAGCAGGCCGCCGGCGGCGGGCCGGCGCTGATAAACGTCAGCCACGCCGGAGGCAGCCGGCCTCGGTCCGGTCCCAGGCTGACCGGCCATCCCGCCGATCTATCCCCAACCGAGGACCCGGCAACCCAGTTAGCATTGCCGTTCGATTCACAGTGATCTGGGAGGGGTTGATAGAATGAGAAGAAGGATCCTGCTGACCGGCGCCGCCGGCTACGTCGCCGGCCAGTTACTGCCGGCCTTCCGCCAGCGCTACGAGCTGCGGCTGACCGACGTGCGCGACGCCAACCGTCAGGGCGAGAACGTTGCCGGCACCGTAGTCCACGACCTGTCTCATCCGGACCTCGAGCGCCATCGCCACCTCTTCACTGACGTCGATGCGGTGGTTCACCTGGCCTACAACTCGGCGCGCCGGCACAGCGCCGACGCCACCGAACGCTACCTCGCCGAGCGGACCAACCTCGATCTGGCCTTCAACGTCTACCAGTTGGCTCTCGAAGAGGGAGTCCGGCGGGTGGTCGTCGCCAGCTCCAACCACGCGGCCGATTGGTACGAGCATCTCATCCACGCTGGTTTGATGGATCGCGTGGATCCTGACCGAACTAAACCCCTGAGCGACAACTTCTACGGCTGGGCCAAGGAGGCCTACGAGCATCTCGGCTTTGTCTACGCCAGCGGATCGCAGGGCCGAAAGATCGAGGTTGTGCAGATCAGGATCGGCGCCCCGCGTGAGATCGCCGACCGCAAGTACGAAGGCGACCCGGCCACCTACAAACGGGATCTCGGCGCGTACATCAGCCCCCGGGACCTCCGCCAGTTGTTCGTCAGGTCGATCGAGGCTGATCACATAGATGACGAGTGGGGCATACCGTTCCAGGTCTTCTACGGGATATCCGGGAACACTCGCGCCTTCTGGAGCATCGTCAATGCCCGCCGGGTTATTGGCTATGCGCCTCAGGACGATTCCGAGGTGAAGTACGCCGACGATATTCGCCGGCTTCTCGCTTGAACGCTCGACGTAGCCCCGTCGTGCACATAGTCTAGGGCGCTAGCGCCTCGCCGATGCCAAGGTCGGCCCGACCGGGGTCCGGCGCTTGCCGGGCTGTCTCTACGGCCGCCTCGACCTCGGCCGACACGCCTTTTTCGAGAGATCGGAGTTCTTCTTCCCCCATTCCTGCTGCGAGCAGCTGTCGGCGTTGTAGTGTCAGCGGATCCCTCTTGCGCCACTCCGCTACCTCTTCCGGCGAGCGGTAATGGCTTGGGTCTTCCGCCCAGTGTCCACCCAGTCGGTACGTCTGGGCTTCGATCAGGCTGGGGCCCTCGCCGGCCCGGGCGCGGCTCACCGCCTCTTGCACTGTCTCGTGCACCGCCAACACGTCGTTGCCATCGACCGCGACGCCGGGCACGCCGTAGCCGGCCCCTCGGGCCGCTATGTTTGGGCCCGCAATGTAGCTCGAAACGTGCTGTGAGATCGCGTAGCAGTTGTTCTGACAGACGAATATCGCCGGCAGCTTCCAGACCGCAGCCAGGTTGATCGCCTCGTGGAAGTCGCCCCGGTTCACGGTGCCGTCGCCGAACGTCACCAGCGAGACTCGGTCGCCGGCGCCGTTTCCGGCTTCACGGTCCATGCTGAAGCTCAACGCCGCGCCAACCGCAACCGATAGGCTCGTGCCCAGGTCGCCGGCCACCCATGGCGCCGCGTTGTCTCCGGCCGGGCCGGTAAATGCGACCGATCTGCCCCTTGAGTAGCCAATTGACTTCGCCAGCGCTTGGCCGATCAGCTTCGCCATCGACGCGCCCTTTAGCAGGTACGGGGTAAACGGCCCTCGATAGTGCGGCGACATGAAGTCGTCGGGGCGCAGCCCGTAGAACGCGCCAACGATTGTCGCCTCTTCACCCTCGGCCGGAAACCAGCGCGGATTCAGCTCGCAGCAGGTCGCCTCGAGATGCCGGCACAGATACATCAGCCGGTACATCTCGATCTGCTTGTTAGTCGATATAGTCAAAGATCCTCACCGCCGGCCGAATATTTCGGCGACTTCTCTCTCGGCCTCGTTCACGTCCTTGACTGTGTCTATGCCTCGCCAGTAGCCTCGGCTCTGAAACGCCAGAAATCTCTCTCTCGGCAGATAGGGAAAAGTCTTGTCCTCGTGATCGCCGATGTCCGGCAGCAGGGGCTCGATCTCTCGGCTCATCACGTACATGCCGGCGTTCAACCAGAACGGCAGCGCCGGTTTCTCCCTGAACCCCAGAATTTCGTCGTTCTCGTTGAAATCCACGATACCGTAGGGGCTCCTCAGTGGGGCCACCAATACGGTTGCTATGGCGCTTCGATCGCGGTGTAGACCCACGAACGCCTCGAAGTCCACCTGCCAGAGATTGTCCCCATTCAGGGCGATCGCATCCTCCCAATCAGCCCCTATCTGGGTCATCGCCTGTTTGATCGCTCCGCCCCTGCCCAGCGGTGTCTCTTCCACCGAGTACGTGGCCTTGATACCGTGCTTTTTCCCGTCGCCGACGTGGTCTTCTATGACTTCCCTCAGATAGCTCACCGTGAGCACCACCTCTTCGACCCCGCCCTCTCTAAGGGCTTTTAGCTGGTAGTCGAGGATCGGAACTCCGGCGACCTCGACCATGGATTTGGGCCGGCCGTCGGTCAGCGGACGAAGCCTCTCGCCCTTGCCGCCGGCAAGGACAATTGCGTGTTTGACCCGGTTCATCTGAGTAGTTGTCGCATCCTCGAGGTCATTGGGCCAGCCATCCGCCGTCTACAAAGAACGTCTGGCCGGTGACGTAGCTAGCCGCCGGCGAGGCCAAGTACACGGCCATGCCGGCTACCTCTTTCGGCTTGCCCAGCCGACCAAGCGGCGTCTGGTCCATTATCGATTTGTTCAACCGCGGGTTCTCTCGCAGACCCTTGCTCATGTCCGTCGCGATATAGGCCGGCCCTATCGCGTTCACAAGTATATTATGCTGGGCCCACTCTAAGGCCAGCACCCGTGTGAGGGATTCGACCCCGGCCTTGGCCGCGCAGTAGGACGCCAGCCGAGGCAGGCCGACTCTGGACCCAATCGACACGATGTTCACGATGCGTCCTCCTCGGCCCGCCGAGATCATCTGACGGCCGGCCGCCCGGTTGCAGAGGAATGCTCCGGTCAGATTGGTCTGGATTACCTCGGTCCACTCCCTCTCGGTCAGCCGTTCGGCCCTCTTGTAGTAGGGGCTGATGCCGGCTGAGTGGACGAACGCGTCCAGCCGGCCATGCTCTGCCAGGCACTCCTGGACCATCCGTTCCGCGTCATCACTGCGGCTCACGTCGGCGACTATTACCGAGCCCCGCCGGCCGGCCCGCTCGACCCGTTGTCTGGCCTCTTCGAGCAACTCGCGGTTGCGCGCCGCGAGGGCGAGGTCGGCGCCGGCATCGGCCAGAGCCAGAGCAATCGCCAGCCCGATGCCCCGACTCGCGCCAGTTACAAGCGCCACTTGCCCGGACAGGTCAAATCGGGCTCGATGGGTCAACTGATTGTCGCTAGATGATGGCTCGACGGCGCTCATTCGATAGTCCAACCGTGTGGTAGTTTACTGGCGGTATGGTACCAGGAAACGAGCCACCCGCCGGTGCATATTACCCTTCCATATATCGTGGCGCTCTCTTCCACCTTGGGACAGGTAACTGTTCAGAGTCAGGAGGCTAGTTTTGTGACCGTCATCTGGTCGATTACGGGGAAAGAGAATGTAGCGCTGGGGCTTGTCCCCAGCAAGGGAGGGGCGGCCGGCGGAATCTCCGACCATGATCCAAACTAGCTCTAGCGCCGGTAGGGAGGTTAGCCGCGACTCGTGAATCCTTGCTCGCGCACAATTTGCACAGGTACAGGACTGTTTACCCTCAAATCTGAACAGTTACTATGACAGTGGCTATGCAAAGTACGCGCGAATGGCGGTTGTGCAATGATTTCGCAAAGGGGAGAGGGGGTTTTTTGGACAGCCTTAGACTGGCCTGAGGTAGTGGTCAAATCCTAAACGGCGGATTAAGCTCTGTGCAGGGAGAAGACTGAGGTGCAGCAACACAAAGCCGGCTCAAAGGCCGCCTTGGGAGAGGGCAGCTATCCTGTCCAGTTTTCGGTCAAATACCCCGAGTCCAGGAACAGACTCACGGTACTGACGCGGCTCATTCTGGCGATCCCGATCATTTTATTAATGGAGTTGCTTAGCGGGGACGTCAGCCTTTTTGACCCATCCGCTTTTGATTTAGACGAATCGGAAAATTCGTGGGATGCACTTCTTCCGTTCGCGGCAATGTTTTGGATTGCCCCACTTCTAATGATCGTGTTCCGTCAGAAGTATCCTCGCTGGTGTTTTGATACTTTCCTGGAATTGAATCGCTTTGGCGCCAGGGTCACCGTTTACCTGCTGCTGCTGCGCGATGAGTATCCGTCTCTAGACGAACAGCAGGCCGTCAGCTTCCAGATTGAGTACCCCGACGTGAAAGGCCAACTGAACAGGTTCCTGCCCGTCATCAAGTGGCTGTTGGTGGCTCCGCACATGATCGTCCTGATCATACTCTGGATCGCGGTAGTGATCGTGTCTATCATCGCTTGGTTTACGATCCTGATTGTCGGACGGTATCCAAGGGGACTGTTCACATTCGTCGAAGGGACGTTTCGTTGGTCGTATAGAGTCTATTGCTATGCCTTCATGCTTACCACCGATAGATATCCGCCGGTCCGTTTCGGTCCGTAAGGTCGAGTCGATGAGCCGGACTGCTTTACGGTGTTTGCCAAGCAATTGCACCTTTCGGCGTAGTTCGTTCGCTGGGTCTCGGTGGCGCCCTTGCCCCGACGCATCCGGCGCTGTCTGAGCGGGCGCAGGCCGCGATTGCGGCTGCATTCCACCAAACCCGCGGTTGCACCGCTCTGAGGGCCGAAGGCGCGATGGCCGACGAGCCGGAACTGGTGATCGAGGCTATTCAGTCCTTGCTGACGATGAATTAGTTTCCCACTGCTAAGAAACTAAGTTGCTCGAAAGAAATGAGGCGCATCGTCTTAGAGCTTCTAGATTGTGTGGGTACTTCAATAGGGTGGCAGCCTCCTCAAGTCTGCACCACCGCCAGATATCGTGCTCCGGCGACAACCGGGGGTCCCCACCTGCTATCTCAGCGACAAAGACATGCTCCACTATTTCCCTAACATTCGGGTGATATAGGTGCCGCCATTCGTTTGACACGGGAAAGCGGTAGGAGTACTCTATCGACTTGATCGTGTCGAGGCTGTACCCTGTCTCTTCCAAGACTTCGCGGTGCGCTGCTTGCCCTAGCCCCTCCCCTTCTTTTGGAGCACCCGTGACCCCTTGCCAGAACCCACCAATTCTTGGTACACGTCGCAGAAGGAGATAATCCCAATCGCTTCCACGGGCCTTGGCTAGATAAACAAGTACCTGAACAGGCAGTCTCACGTTACATTGTCTCGCTAAACTTACCGTCGGTTAGAGATGTCTTCCTTGCGAATCCAAGGCGCTTCGGGACTCTTCGATCACGCGTTGCGAATATCCGCATTAGGCTTTGCTCTAAGTTTTGAGATCGAACGGCTCGCCGGTCCTAATGAAAGTCTCCAGGAAGTTCTTTTCAGAAACACTTTGGACGGGTCTTTCGTTCACTCTAGGCCGGCCAGCCTCCGCGCGTAGCTGATCGCCGGCCGCGGATCATAGCTGCGGAAGATCGCCAGCTTCTCAGCCTCCAGCGATCCCTCGGCATGTACTGCCAACACCTGCTGGTAGCCGCCGAAGTCGCCCACTGTCAAATCCTGGATCAGGTTCAGCATGCGGAGACGGTCCCTCGCCGACACATCCTTGCCGGCCAGGTAACGTTCGATATGGCCGGCCGTGTCCGGGTTTTCGAGGTCTTCGCTGCTGGGCCCAGTCACAAGCAGCCCACCGGCCAAATCCTGTACGTGCTTGATTGCCTGGTGATAGCCACCGGCGAAGTGCCACTTCGCGATATTGGTCAGCAACGGATCCGGCACCGCGATACCCGGGGGCTTAGTCGTGAAGCCGATAGCCGCTTGCCTGATGAGTGCCCGCAGCGTTTCTGAGTATGCCGCCAACCAGGTGAGCTTCTCCCGAACATGTCCGGCCCGGCCGATTCCATTGAACTCGGCCATCTGGTAGGCCGCGCCGGCCAGCGCATCGACTAGCGGCAGCTTGTACGAGACCGCGGTGAAGCGGTGAAACTCCACGAACGTCAGCGCCAGCAGGCCGGCCGCTTGCCATTCGCCGGCGAGAAATACCCGTTCCCAAGGAATGAACACGTCCTCGAAGATTGTCAGGGTCTCGATCATCCGGTGCCGGCTGCTGATTGGCCGCTCGAACGTGTTGTCGACCGGCGCGCCGTAGCCGCTGGCGACTAGCTTCAGTCCAAGCGTGTCGATCGGGATGGCAAATGATACCGCGTAGTCAGCGTCGGCCTCGGAAAGGGCTCGCGTGGGCAAAACTATCATCTCATTCGCGTTCACCGAGACCGATGTGTGTGATTTTGCCCCTCGCACGACGATGCCATCCGGCCGACGGTCGACGATCCTTAAGTAATAGTCCGGATGCGATTGTGCGGAAGGGCCCAGGCTGCGGTCCCCCTTTACGTCAGTCTGTGCTACGCAAAGGGCGAGGTCGTTATCGCGGCAATGCTCGTAGTAGCGGTTGACTCGCTCTAGGTACTCGGTGCCGGCGCGTCTATCGACTTCGCCCGCGACGATTTGCAGCGCGTTCAGGGCGTCGGTGCCGATCTCTTTTATCAGAACCACCAGCGTAGCGCCGGCGGCAGTCGCGGCCTCGATCAGCTGGCTGCGTTTGAGCAGATCGTCGGCGCCGGTCGGGATTTGGTAGTAGCGGCTGAAGACCCGGCTGTCCTCTTCGAATACAGCCAGGTCGCGGTGTTCCGGATCGTTCGCCAGCTCGTAGTCCAGCGCAGCGTGATCGACTGCTACCCTCGTGAAGGGATGAGTCGTGACGTCGGCGACCGGCTTTCCTCGGAAGTAGACCCGCCGGCCATCTCGAAGGCTTGCCCGGTATTCATCCGCAGTCCTAAGCGCCACCCCATCTCACCTCCGAATTCGGAACTATACTTAGGTCACCAAAATCCTGCTAAGTTTAGCGAATTACGCTTCCGCTCGCGTTCCGTGAAGCAAAACCAGCAAAGCAGAGGTGGCTGCAATGTTCCGCCCCAGGATAATCCGCTACATCCTGATAGCGGTAGCTGTCTACTTGTCCTTGATCGGCTTGATGTTTGTTTTTCAACAGGACTTGGCTGAAACTGTCTTCGCGATCGGCATCATCGATGCTAGCGCCCACCGCGGGTGGGGTGTCTGTCTGTTGATACTTGCGGCGCTCTGCGGCGTCCTGGCTCGCCGGCCGCTGACCTATGTCGGACTGCTATGGCTGCCGATTGCCGGCTTGGTCGCGGCATCGGCCGCTCTGGTCTACGATCTCCTTGCCGGTTATCCTACCCTTCGGCAGCTTGGCGCGCCGATAGCTCTCAACCTGGTATTCGCCGCGCTGCTCGCTTATTTCTATCCCAGGCGAGTATGAGGGTGGCGTTAGCGATCCGGCTAGCGCCAGTTCTTCGATTCTGGTGGGTGTTGACTGCCGCGTACAGCGTTGATCTCGGTCACGATGATGTTGAATGTCCCATCGCGGCGCGTCACCCGGCCTGACACCAATACGAACGGCTCGCGCAATTGGTCCCGGTAGCGGTTGTACACTCCCGGCCAGACGATAAGCGGAATGTGGCCGAACTCGTCCTCGAGAGTTACGAAGACCGCGTCCGTCATGGGGTGCTGCCGGCGGATGACGAGCCCTGCCGTTGTTACCTCCGCTCCATCCGGGAACTTATGCATTATGTTGCTGGGCATTACGTGCTCCCCAAGATGCCAGCGCATGTGGGCCATCGCGTGCCCTGAAGGGTACAACCCCATCGTGCGGTACTCGCCTTCCATCCGATCCCATTCTGTCTGGCGGTGCAGGTCCAGTAGATCCTGCTCGACCGGCAGATCGAGCGCCGGCTGCTCTCTCCTCGAGTGATAGCGCAGTCCAACCTCCTGCAACGCCGACCTGCGGTCTGAGACCAGCGAATCGAACACGCCAGCGTCGACCAGGTTCTCCACCAGAGGTCGGACCACAACCGTTCGGTTTGCGAAGTCGGCAAGCGAGTCATAGTGACGCCCTGCTCTCTCCTTCACGATAGATGTCGCCGCCGACGAACCTACCCCAGTCACGTTCAGTAGGCCCATTCGTATCGACATCCCATCAGCGATGCATTTCTCCATGCTCAGGTTTATATCCGGGTTTAGAACCCGCACATCGTGCCGGCGGGCGTCTTCTTTGAGAGTCTCCAGATTGTAAAACCCCATCGGCTGCTGGTTGAACAGGCCTAGATAGAACTCCAAAGGGTAGTAGTATTTCAGCCAGGCGGCCTGATAGGCAGTCACCCCAAAGGCAAAGGCATGGGACTCCGGGAACATGTAGAAGCCATTGAACTTCCTGAATATACGCCTTGCAGTGGCCTCATCCACCCCTCGGCCGGCAGCACCGTCACGGAAGTCACGCCAGAAGCTGGCGAGTAGCTCTTCGTTGTTCTTGCGCCCAAAAACTCGCCTCAGTTGATCCGCCTTCGTCGGGGCGAAGCCGGCCACGTCTATGGCTATTTGATTCACTTGGTCCTGGAACAGGATCACTCCCAGAGTTCGCTCCAGCGCCCGGCGTTCGAGTGGATGCTCGAACGTGACTGGCTCCTTGCCCATATGCCGGGCAATGAACTTTGTTACTCCATCGTTCACCCCAACCCCGGGCCGGACTGCCCCGACTTCGCGGGCCATATCTACCAGGTTCCTGGGGCGCAGGCGGACCACCGTCTGCATCTGGGCCGCCGACTCCACCTGGAAGACCCCAATCGTGTCAGCCTCGCAAATCGTGTCGTAGACTCCTTGGTCATCGAAGTCCACTCTGGACAGGTCTATGATCTGGCCATAGCGCTCCTCGATTAGCAATAGAGCTTCCTGCATCTGTGACAGTGTCCCCAGCGCCAGAAAATCGATCTTCACGAATCCGGCGTCCTCGACTCCGCTCTTGTCCCACTGGCAGATGTATCTCCCCTCAATAGCCCCACGTTGAACGGGCACTAGGTCTATGAGCGGACTTGAGGAGATGATCATCCCGCCGGGATGCTGGGCCAGATACTTCGGAAATCCGTCCAACTCGGCTGCCAACTCGATCAGCTTCTGCCAGCTTGGGCTGTCCGCCTTTGTCCTAAAGTCCGGCAGCGCGTGCATTTGCACTCTCAGGTCTTTGGCACTCGAATGATCCACTCGCTTCGCCAACCTGTCCACCTCATCCTCAGGAAGCCCAAAGGCCTTTCCCAGATCACGAATTGCACCTTTTATACGGTAGGTGCCGATCATTCCAGCGAGAGCAGCATGGTCCCAGCCCCATTTCTGATGCACCCTCACAATCAGCTTCTCTCGAATATTGCGAGGAAAGTCCAAATCGATGTCCGGAACCACGCCGAGATCGCCCTCGGACAGAAATCTCTCTAGCGAGAGGTTGTACTTGAGTGGATCGATGTGTGATAGGCCAATGAGATAACCCACCAGCATGGCCACTGACGAGCCGCGCCCACGCCCCGGCGGATTGTCCTCCAACGGAACGTCCGGGCTGGACAATCCGAGCTCGATCATGATCTCTCGTGCCAACTGGATGATGTCGTAGTAGATCAGAAGAAACCCGGCCAATCCGTGCTTGCCAATGAGTCGCAGCTCCTCTTCCAATCTGGCGGACACCTTCTCGTCGATGAATCCGTATTTGCGCCGAGCAGCCTCGCAACATATCTTTGCTAGGTAGGTGTCGGGTGTATATCCATCCGGTACCGGATAGTCCGGGAAACGGTAGTCGAGATCACGAGCCAGATCGAACTTGCACCTCTCGGCAACCACCAAGGTGTTGGTGATCGCCTCCGGTATCTCAGCAAACAATGAGGCCATAACAGCCGGAGGTTTCATATAGAACTCTGAGTTCGGCCGGCGCTCGCGGTGAGTCTCATCCAATGTCTTGCAGGCTCTTATCGCAACCAGAGCGTCCTGCAATCGGTGGCGGTACCGCCGATGATAGTGAACATCGTTGGTAGCCAAGACTCCGATTCCTAGATCCCGGCTCAATGCCATTAGCCCACGGATACGCTCGTCGTCTCCGTAGACCAAGTTGCGCTGCAACTCCAAATAGAAATGCCCTGGTCCAAACCAGTCCAAGTATCGCTTGGCCGCCATCTCGGCTCCGGAGATACTGTCTGACTGCACCAGCCTGGGGACCTCTCCTAATGGACAGCCGGACAGAGCAATCAAGCCCTCAGCGTGATCTGGTAGCGAGTCCAGGGCAATGGCGGGATTGCGCCTTGGATTGTTGATGTGGGCATATGAGATGAGCCGGCAGAGATTGTTGTAGCCTTTCTGCGTTTCCGCCAGCAGAGTGAGGTGGTGACCACCTTCGAGCGTAACCTCGGCGCCAATGATGCCGTTTAAGTCCAGACTCTGGGCCGCCTGAGCGAACTCCATCGCGCCGCATAGGTTGTCGTGATCCGTTAGGGCCAGCGCCGCATAGCCAAGCTCCTTGGCCCGATGAGTCAATTCGTGGATGGCGGACGCCCCATCGTGGAAAGAGTAGTTCGAGTGGCAGTGGAGTTCGACGTACTCAGCCATAGCGCTGCTTGTACCATTTGTCGGTTATCAGGTCTCTGAAGATCGTCAGAACGACGCCGGTTTCTAGCAATACTGAGTAATACAACCGCGAGACGGGTTCTTCCCGCCACCACTCATCGTCGATTCGCCAAGCTGAGCGTACCGTCCCCTTGCACCGACTTCTCCCCTGCGTTACTTCCATCGGCCTTCTCCCGCAGTCAGTCTTGACGGTGATGGGTTGGGGGCGGTTTACGGAGAGTATTCGACCAGCACCATCCGGCGCTCGGGTATCCTTGACCACGGTTCTGCTTCCTTGAATCGGTAGATTGGGGGTCTTCTGCCCAGCCGAGCCTCGAGTTGACGGAGGGACTCTCTGAGCTGGTCTCGTTTACGCACGTCAGGGAAAAGGCTGGCTTGGCGGCCGGCCCGGCCGGTGATGCCCATGAGGGTCAGGGACAGGTCCTCGATCGGCCCGGGAGGTGGGGTTAGAGAAAGAGCATGCTTGATAGCTGGCAAAGCATCGCGAAAATCACCAACTGCATCTTTGAAGGGCACGCGTCGCTGCCAGGTGGTCCGCCGGAAGATGCTAGCCTCAAGCAACACGAGCCGCGCCCGGCGCCCAAGCATCTCCGGCTTGTCGAAAAGTCGCACCAGCAGACTTTCGGCAGCGAGGAGAATTGTCTCACTCGCCACAATTGGCGTCGGAAAGCTGACCCAATCAGTGAGTTCCACCTCATGCCTTCGCGGGATGAGATGGGCGTTATCGATGCCTTGGGCTAGCTCCCAGATGCGGCGACCAGCCGGCCCGAACTGAGCCTGCATTGGGCCGACCCTCTGGCGGGCTATGTCTCGCAGCCTGGGCATGCCAAGGCGCTTCAGCCGAACTCGGACCTCAACCGGTACCGGCAGAACATCGACGGAATGCCCCGCCAGGAAGGACTCTAGGTCCACAGGCGCGACTACTACCTCGCCAGGGCGGGCAGTAGAGGCGGCTACAGCAGCGGGAAACTTGCCCGGCCCGACCCCAATCCGTGGCTCTAGCTCCGCAGGCACGGCTCTCTTCAAAGCTCCGAACAGTCCATTCTCTCCGTGATACATCCTCGCCAGACCATCGAGCCCGACGTAAGCACGACCTATATCGCTGCCTTGAACCACTGGGCTCACCTGTTCCAGACAGTCCAAGAGCCCTTCGAATCGCTGCTCGTAGAGAGGTGGGTCCGCCTCACACTGGATAGCGTTAGGGTGAATCGAGAGCGCTTCTTGTAGTGAGTCGCCTGGAAATACATCCGAGATCGATGGGGATGTATCCAAGACGGCGCGCCTGCTGCCAGTAGACTGAACCAGCAGAACATCGCACCCAACAAGCGAAGGCGAGCGTTCGATTTCTACCCGGAATGGAAAGTTTCTTATGAGCACACAAGCCACTTGCATACTGCTATCCCTTAGTGTGGGGTCTGATTGCCCGCAGTATAGAACAATAGTTCTTTACTGTCAAAGGAATGTTACCGCATCCGTCGTGGGGTGTTGCCGGCGGAGGGGAGGCTTCCGAGCTACGTTGGTACGAAAATGGTGTTACGCGGCCTCAAGTATGCTTGAATGCCACGGCCCCCGCTTCGTCATTTGTATGTTGAAAATGCCTCGCAAATGGGACCAAATTGTGGGGTATGGGTGAGGGAGGTGTCGCCCGTCATTGGGCGAGCCGGGCAGTTGCACGGTTGCGCCGGGCCGGAGTAGGACACCCCTCACCTCAATTCCGGATCCTCCGAACAGATACCGGGGCGTAATGGCCCGCATCTACAAGTGGGGAGGCCGGCAGTTCAATCATAGAGGAAAGGGAGATCTCAATGGAAGAGGAATGCAACAGAAGGGTAGCCGGCATCGACGTGAGTAAAGCCGGACTGGAAGTGTGGGTGGAAGCCGGCCCTGCGCGACGATTTTCCAACAACGAGGAGGGGATCGGGGCGCTGGTGGAATGGCTGGGACGCCATGGAGTGAACGAGGCGGTGTACGAGCCCACGGGCGGGTACGAGCTGGAGGTGGGACAAAGGCTGAGAGAGAAAGGGATAAAGACGCGACGGGTGCACCCGAACAAGGTGCGGGGATTGGCACGAGCGTGGGGAAAAGGGGCCAAGACGGACGGAGTGGACGCCCAGGTGCTGGGAAGGTACGGCGAGGTATTCAGGGAAAGGGAAGAAGGGGAGATAGAAGAAGGGCCGGAAAGGGAGGAAATACGGGGGAAACTGAGGCGACGGCGACAGTTGGTGAGCCAGAAGATCCAGGAACTGAATCGGCTGGACAAGGCAGTGAGCCCAGGGGTACGAGAGAGTATCGAAGAGCACATAGAGTATCTGGACAAGGCAATAAAACGGATGGACAGGGAGTACAAGAGGGCATTGAAAAGCAGTAGGGCCTTGTCGGAGCGGGCGAAGCTCTTCCAGAGTGTGCGTGGAGTGGGCCAACTGACGGCGGCGACGCTGGTGGCTGAATTGCCGGAATTGGGCCAAGGGGAAGGCAGGGGAGTGACATCACTGGTGGGACTGGCGCCCTGGTCGCGGGACAGCGGAAGGCAGAGGGGATATAGAGCGATCCAGGGAGGGCGAGGGCCGGTAAGACGGGCGTTGTACATGGCAGCGATGAGTGCAGTAAGACGGCGGGACAGCAGCCTGGGAAGATTCCACCAGCAGCTGCGAAGTCGGGGCAAGCCGGGGAAGGTGGCATTGGTGGCGGTGATGCGCAAGCTGCTGATGCAGCTGCACGCGGTAGCACAACGGGGCACGCCTTGGACGGAGGAATACGCTCCGGCCACCTGAAAACCCTTTACATCCAACACAGATACTCCGGCGATCGAAAGCATGCCCCGTACCCCGATACGGGGCCGGACTCCAGGGGAGAGCCGCCGGCACTGGTGATTGCTACATCATTTCGAGCTTCGAGGTAGCCAATCAGCAGCGGAGCTATTCTCAGGCCACTGCGGATCTCCGCGCCTCATTGATCGGATGTAATGACTTGGACCGGATAATGCGAGTCATCTCTGGATGCCCCGGCCGGCCCGGGCTCGTCAGTAGCATTGACAGCGAGCAACTCTATGAAGGTGGTCGCAAGTTGGGATAGCCGCCGGTCGGCGTGATAAACGCAAAACACTGAGAGTTGCGCGCTGGCGTCGCTAAGTGGAACCGCAGCCAAACTGCCGGAGCTGACTTCGCGCGAAACAGCGAAAGCTGGTGCGATTGTGACGCCGTAGCCAGCCTCAACGGTCAACTTGATCGCCTCCAAGTTATCCATCTCGACGATCTCGGCTGATTCCAAGCCGGCCGACCGGAGCACCTCATCGATGAACGCGCGGATAGCCGAACCGTGGCCTCGCAGCAGCAGCCGGCGACCGGCCAGCAGGCGTGCCGGGATACGTTCGAGTCTGGCTATCGGGTCATCATTGCGCGTAACGACCACCATCGGCACCGTGATGAACGGCTGATGAACCAACATCGGATGCGGCTCCTGTCGAGCCCAGATAGCTACCTCTACCTCGTTTTCCAATATGGCTGCCATCACCCGCTCGGTGTTGCCAACCACCAGGTGCAGCGTAGCGTGAGGCCGACGCTTGCTGAACGTCCGAATCAGGTCGGGCAAAATGTAAGTCGCTACAGTATCGCCGGCGCCAAGCCGCAATGTTCGACTGGCCAGACCACCGGCTTCGCGGGTGGTGGCCACCGCCTCTTCGAGCAAAGCATCGATCCGGCTGACGTATGGCAAGAGCGCTTGGCCGGCCGGTGTCAGGTCTATGCGCCGTCCGAGCCGCTCGAAGAGGGGTACTCCTAACGATTGCTCCAGCCCGTGGATGTTCTGTGTGACAGCCGGCTGGCTCATGTAGAGCTCTTCAGCCGCTCTGGTGAAGTTGCCGGAATTCGCGACCGCTTGAAATATGCGTAGCTTGCGTAAGTTTATCAATAAGGGCTACTTTGCCTGATCATTAGTAAATGTGTATTGACTTATACCATAACGGCAGATATATTTCAATTGAGAAATTTAAATACTAACGCTCGTAATGACCGCTGGGACTCATCATTTCTAGTGTCCGAAGGCGGCACCAGCCGCGCGAAGCAATCTAGCGACCTGCCTGCGGCACTAATGCGGTCGACCGGTTACTCACCTCGATCCTAGCAAGACGCAAGCCGCCTATGTTGCTTGGGCCGTCGGATTTGGTTCGCTACCTGCCCCTCACGTGTTTAGAGGGTAATAGAGGCGGGGCGCCTAGCGGCCGGCGGGATTTTGGATTGTTGGCGATTTAGGAAGGTACCCACACCATGGGCGCAAGAGACATTATGTGGCTGATCGGCGGGCCACAGGGCGGCGGCATCAACGTAGCGGCCGAGACTATGGCCCGTGCTTGTCTCGCAGATGGCATCCGCGTCTTTGCTGATATCGAGTACCACTCCAATATCATAGGCGAGCACAGCTACTATCGGATCCGCTGCTCCGACCGCGACCGCAATTCGCTTCTCGACCAGATCGATATAGTGGTGT
Organism: Chloroflexota bacterium; assembly: GCA_965220775.1. Taxonomy (GTDB): domain Bacteria; phylum Chloroflexota; class UBA6077; order FW602-bin22; family JBCLEL01. Next base: position 364,739 of record OZ244845.1, on the reverse strand, counting down.
CTCTAGACGACGAGACGCTCTTTGGTGATATACACCAGGAGTTTCCCACCTTCTACGGTCACTTGAGAGAGCTGTCGCCGGCCGGTGCCGCTGTCTACGATGCGAAGCTTCAGGTCGATCTGGTTGAGATTGGTCGCACCGACATTAAGCTCTACGCGGTCCCCTATCAAGATCTGCTGAAAGAAGTGTTGACGGAGTTCGGACGCGAAAGTCAGTTGACCCGTCTGAAGGTGATGTCGAACACGATCGCCGTTGGCGCTTCCATGGCGGTGATAGGCGGATCCATTGATAGATTGACGGATGTAATTCGGGCACAGTTCACCGGCCGGAGAGCGCACTTGGCCGAGATGAATGTAAGAGCCGTGACCGTGGCCCACAATTACATACGGGATAATTTCCCGGACGACTTCGACTACAAGATCGCACCTCTGCGCCGCGAGTTGGAGAACGGCGCCCGGCCTGTTTTGCTGCGGGCAATGCATAGCGCGGCGATGGGTAAGCTCAAGGCCGGCCTGGGTCTTCAGACGTACTACCCGATCAGTCCGGCGACCGATGAGAGCAATTACCTCGAGACCAATCAGCGCGAATACGATCTCGCCGTGCTTCAGGCTGAGGATGAGGTTGCGGCAATCAACATGGCAGTCGGCGCAGCCCATGCAGGCGTGCGTGCCGGCACCTCTACGTCGGGACCCGGATTCTCGTTGATGGCTGAAGGCATAGGTTTTGCCTCGATAACTGAGGCCCCTGGATTGGTGGTGCATCTGTGGCAGCGTGGCGGGCCATCGACCGGCTTGCCGACTCGTCAAGAACACGCCGACCTGAAGATTGCGTTGCAGCCGGGTCACGGTGAGTTTCCTCACATAGTCGTCGCGCCGGGAGACGTCCAGGAGACGTTCTTCGATAGCTACGAGGCCTTCAACTGGGCCGATCGGTACCAAATGCCGGTTGTTGTCCTCGTCGATAAGCACCTCTCGACCGCGCACGTCACGCTCGACAACCTGGACCAGAATCTACCGCCAATCGACCGTGGACCCTTGTACTCGCCGGACGGTCATCAGCACAATGGCGACTCGCCCCACGACTACCTGCGCTATGCCCAGACCGAGACAGGAGTTAGTCCCCGCTCGATTCCCGGCCAAGAGGGCGGAATTTTTTGGACTACTTCTGACGAGCACGACCCGCGCGGTCATATCACAGAGGGTGCCGCCAATCGTATCAGCATGATGGAAAAGCGGATGGGCAAACTCGATCTTGCCGCCGGCGAGATTGAACTGGGCCGCAAGCTGGCGCTACATGGCCCTGAGGACGCAGACATTACCCTGATCAGCTGGGGCTCGACCAAGGGAGCGATTCTCGACGTGATGGAAGCGATGGCGCCGGAGGTCTCACTCAACTTTTTGCAGATCCGGCTGCTGCGCCCGTTTCCGGCAAAAGAAGTGTTGGAAGTATTGGGCGCCGCCAATCGCGTCATACTGATAGAGAATAACTACGAGGGCCAGCTCGGTAAGTTGGTCGCCGCCGAGACCGGTATCCAGATTCCCGTCCAGATCTTGAAATACGACGGGCGGTCTTTTTCGCAGAACGAGTTGTCCGAGGCTCTGACCGTCGCGTTCGGGAGTGAACATGGCCGCGTCCACGTGTCGCACCTACTGGCTTAGAGGAGGATTGGGATGGCAACCGCCGCTGCTCCACTGACTGTAAAGGACTATCGAGCCGATACCCATAACAACTGGTGCCCGGGGTGTGGCGATTTTGGAATACTGACGGCGATCCAAATCTCACTTGCCAGGTTGCAGCTTCCACCACATCAGGTTGCCGTGTTTTCCGGCATAGGTTGCTCCGGCAAGACGCCTCATTACATCCGCACCTACGGCTTTCACACCCTCCATGGCCGCGTCCTGCCGGTCGCCACTGGCGCAAAGGTGGCTAACCGTGACTTGACGGTGCTGGCGGTCGGAGGTGACGGCGACGGCTACGGCATAGGCGCCGGCTATTTCGTGAACGCCGGCCGACGCAACCTCGACTTCACCTATATAGTCTTCAATAATGGCGTCTATGGACTTACCAAGGGTCAGGCAGCGCCCACTCTTGCCAAGGGGCTAAAGACGAAATCGATGCCCGAGCCGGCGCTCCAGGATGGCGTCAATCCGATTGCGCTGGCACTCGGCGCCGGGTACACGTTCATCGCCCGAGGCTATGCCCTTGATGTCAGGAGGTTGTCCGCGCTAATTGCCGAAGCTATCCAGCATCCCGGCAGCGCGTTCATCGATGTGCTCCAGACCTGCCCCACCTACAACGATCTCCATACCAAGGAGTGGTATACCCAGCAGAATCGGCTTTACCAGCTCTCCGACACCGGCTACGACGGCACCGTACGCGATCCGTCCAACTCTGACGAGGTCATCGAGAAGAAGATGCAGGCGACGGCCAAGTCCTACGAGTGGGGCGACCGCATACCGTTAGGCGTTTACTACCAGGTCAATACACCGACTATGGATGAAGAGATGGCCTCGCGCCGGAGCGATCCGGACCTTTCGCTGGTCCAGACCGACCTGACCAAGCGTGACATAGAGCCCTTGCTGCAAAAGCTACGCGTATCGGTCGACGAAGACGAGCGGTCAATGTCGGTGTCGTGAGGTAGCGACCGACCAGGCGAGCAGCAACCAGCCGGCCAGCAGAGCGACTCCCCCTATCGGCGTGATAGCGCCAAGCCAACGCAGGCCGGTGATACTCAGCAGGTACAAACTGCCGGAAAAAATTGCCGTTCCACCGACGAATAGCCAGCCGGCCCACCTAACGCTGGCGATCTCCCACCTTCCGGCCGCCCAACCCACCGCCAGCAGTGCCAGCGCGTGGTACATCTGGTAGCGCGCCGCTGTTTCGTAAACTTCTGTCAGGTCCTCGGCCATGTGATCGCCCAACCAATGAGCGCCAAACGCGCCGGCGGCGACGGCGACGAACGCCGATAATGCCCCAATTACAAAGAATGCTCGTTCCAATTGATCCTCAGTTCTCGACTAGTTGGCCCGAGCGTTGATCGTCCGTGGTAGGTAATCGACGCTGCGGCGGTTCCACCATTTCCCATTTGTTCTCATCGCTCACCGGTCAAGAATCTGTATGTTCCCGCATCAGTCACGAGGTTTGTTTTGTAATATTTGCCCCCTTATGGGCCCAAAGCATTGCGAGGAACGAAATACGAGATTTGATCGCCAAGTTTCACACCAACGCGTGGTCTTACTGGTTCATCACCCAGGAGTTGGAACTCACCTACGCTTTCCTATGGAGATGGCGGACCTACGACGATGCGAGCCCTTTCAGCCCGAAAGCAGCATTGGGCCGGCGGTCAGGCGGTGGCAACTAGAATCATACCCTTTGCCGTGCCTCTATGACTCGCCACGTGCCAGAGCTAGGGCTTCACGTAGGAATCGATTAAGGCGAGTTTGCCAGCCGGCTCCACTGGCTTGAAGGCGTCTCACGATATCCGCGTCAAGGCGGATTGAGATCGCTACTTTGGTTGGCGACTTTTGCTTTCCTCGCGTGCGGAGAGAGTGCGCCACCAGTTCAGGGTCTACCTCTATGGCCGGCCGCGGCGGGCCAGAATCCTCCCAGTGCGCAGAATCATCCGGATCCTCCGCAATCTGTCGCTGTATCTCGGCCTCTTCCTCGTCCGTTGGGCTGATGTGGGTTGATTTAAGTGTTGGCATATTCTCTCTCCTCGCTCTTACTCGCCCTACGCAGGCTTATGATCCGTCGTTTGTCTCCGCGACTGGTATATACGACGCGATAAAGGCGGTCCCCGATGTATCTGGTAGCGGCCCATCGCCTTTATTGTATATACCGTAAGGCCTGGGAGCAACTGGACTCGGCGTTAGTTTATATTGGTGAAGGGTACGGGTCTCCGCCAGCGTCATCCCCATTATTGCGTCCCCTGTATTCTGCCTTGCCGGCGCAGCAGGCGCATTTTCTGGATGGAGACGCCTTCCAAGGTCGCAGCTTCAAAGCTGGCGACGTGGCCGCGTCTTGCCGACGGTGCCGGTTGGCGTTTGCGGCAAAAGTCGGGAGACGATCCGTAGCCGCCAGGGTGATTAGGCACGCAATACAGCAATAGACGTGCCTCAGTGAGCGCTCGGAGATTATTTGAGGGAACGCACTCCCTACGATTGCACCCGCACCATCACGGAGTGAGCCGGACAATTGCCCCATCAATCCTCACTCTTTCGTACCTCGAACACCGTCAGCACAATGCTGACCGTCGTCGCGATTATTAGACTCGCCGGCCAGTTGAATGCTCCTACGCCGTGACTGACGAAATTCCAGCCATATACCGCGATCGCGTTCACGACGAAAGTTATGGCGAAGGAAGACACTAGGTACAGGAGCGTCGCTCTGACTCTTCTCAGGCTCGTCGGCATATCGGGCCTACGTCTTCCGGCCTTTTGTCCCAGACTCTACTTGGTGATAGGGCTGAGTGAGGTTTATTGGTGGGAGTCCATCGACGACCCGTCGGAAGTTCTCGTACTGGGCTCTGGCCTTCTGCCGCATAGAGTCGAGGGTGCCGCCGGCCAGGTGAGGCGTCAGTAGCACATTGTCCAGTCTAAGCAGCGGATTTTCGCTAGGCGTCGGCTCCTCCTCAAATACGTCGATTCCGGCGCCCGCTATTCGCCGCTCCTTGAGGGCACGATAAAGAGCGGCCTCCTCGACGACGTCGCCCCTACTCGTGTTGATGAGGATCGCGGTCGGCTTCATCAGATTGAGTTCGCGCTCGCCGATAAGCCCTCGAGATCCTTCGGACAGGAAAACGTGCAGGGTCACGATGTCGGCCTCGGATAACAGAGTATCCAGCGAACGGTACTCGATGCCGAGCCGCTCTTCCTCCTCGGCCGGCAGTTGCCGGAGATCATGATAGATAGGGCGCACGTCGAACGGCTGAGCGCGGCGGAGCACCTCGCGGCCTGTCCGTCCAATGCCGATGATGCCCAGCGTCTTTCCTTCGAGCATCAGGCATTCCGCCCTCAATTGCTTGTGGATCCACTCGCCCCGAGCCAGAGCGTTGTGCGCTTGGACCAAATGCCGGTACAGGCCCAGGATCAACATGATTACGTGTTCGGCTACCGCGGGAATGGTCCCCTCAGGCGTCAGAGCGACCGGCACCCCGCGCTTGGAGGCCGCGTCGACGTCGATCTGCTCGTAACCGACTCCGCTATGTTGTATCAGCTTCAGCTTTGGCGCCTTGGCCAGGTGTTCGGCGGTGAACTCTACCGCGATGACGAATTCGGCCACGCCCAGTTTGCCGGCCAATTCGGCTGGATCGTCGCTGTCCAGGAACATCGTCTCCAGGCCCGGTAGCTGCTGGCTGAGAATGACCTCGCGGTGTCGGGCCGGATGTCGGCCCATCATCAGTACTTTGTGAGTCAAAGCTCCCTCCGTCAAAGGATTTGGGGAATCATGAAATCGCCTCATTCGCCGGTTAAGTTGGCTATTTTACGGCGCGGCGGTCTGCCGCCGGCTGAATTCGATTCCTTGCCGGCAGCCGCACGGCGCTTAGACTTGGCCGGCGCCGGCCTCCCTGTCCAGATCGTTGAATACCCGCTCCATAGTCGCTAGCCCATTCAAAGTAGCCGGCGCGCCGCCGTAGACCATCATCTGGAGGATGACCTCCTTCACGTCGCCGCGGCTGGCGCCGGCGTTCAACGAAGCTCGAATGTGTGACTCGATCTGCATTTCGCGTCCCTGTACGACCAGTGCCGCCAGCGCGCATAGCTCACGAGTCCTCTGATCGAGATTGTTGCGAGCATACATGCCGCCGTACACGAAATTCTCGAAGAACCGGCGAAATTCCGGATCATGTGCCTCCAGATTGTCCAACCGGCGGGGGCCGGTATGCGGGAACAATGTCTCTATGGTTTTCTGCGCTTTGGGGTTTTCGGCCTTCATGTGCAAGCTCCTGTCCGTTGGGTAGAGATAGTTCAAAGTCGATCAGACAAATGATATCGCTTGGCGGTATTGGTTGGCTATGCGCGGGCCATCGCCGGCTGATTCAATAAAGAGAGCACAACCGTCGGAGCACATATCTAGTGTGCTACCATTAGATACCTGATCAGGGAACGCCAAGGTCTCCGCTTCAGTCGCATGACTAGGCGGCAAGTATCTTGGCCGGCGATGTTGATTTTAGCGTTCTTTCAACCTAAGGAGATGGCCGGCAGTGGCGAAAGTACGGATTATGTATTGGAAGGAGATTCCAATTCAGGTCCAAGCAGAGGACCAATCCGGTGAGGTGTCGGCGCAGCTCGACGATCGCTTCCAACAAGGAGCCGACATTGTCGCGATGTTCGACAAGAGCTATGGAGCCGACGAGTACTTGATGGGCTGGCAATGGGGAGAATACACTGAGGATAGCGGGACCGCCCAAGAGGCTTTGACCAGAATAGTTGACCGCTTCAACACCCGTTTTCCTGATGATTTCAGTGAGCGAATCCGTGAGTTGCACCAGGCCGGCCAGCGCGACACTAGGCCCGGCGCCATTGATCACTGGGTTGAGCAATAGGCTCTGAGTAACTCGTTCCAGTTACTTGGTCAAGACCACAAGTGACGCTAGGGCGGCTTGACGAGGCCCAATCAATCTAGAAGCCGTACGTCGTATTCAGGCAAATCGGTAAAAACATGAGTGTGATTACTACTAAGACTATTCCCCTCTTGGAACGGCTTGCTCGCGGCGAGACCATCATCTCCGATGGCGCCACCGGTACCTACTTGCAGGAACACGGATTGGAGCCGGGCGGCTGTCCGGAGGAGTTTAACTTCAGTCACCCCGAGATAGTGCAGGGAATGGCAGCCGCCTATTTGTCCGTGGGCAGCCAGATGGTACTGACAAACTCGTTTGGCGGCAGCAAGTTTATGCTCAAAAAGTACGGTTATCCGGATAAAGTTCGCGAGTTCAACCGTTTGGCCGCGCAACTAGCTCGCCGGGCGGCGTCGCCGGATCAGTACGTGATTGGCTCTGTTGGACCGACCGGCGAATTTCTGGAACCACTCGGCGAGGTGAGTGAGGCGGAAATGTACGATGCCTTTCTCGAGCAGATCACCGCGCTGGAAGAAGGCGGCGCCGATGCCGTGGTTATCGAAACCATGACTGCCTTGGAGGAGGCCGTGCTGGCTATTAAGGCTGCCAAGGAGAGTACCAAGCTACTGGTGATGTCCACCATGACATTCGACAAGGGGCCCCGTGGATACTTTACTATGATGGGAATAACGCCCGAGGTGGCGGTAAATAAGCTGCGAGAGGCAGGGGCGGATGTAGTAGGCTCCAATTGCGGCAATGGCATCGACCGAATGATCGAGATCGCCACTATGATGCGTCAAGCGACCGATGGTTATCTTCTTATCCATTCAAATGCTGGCATACCGGCTATAGAATCTGGCAAAATTGTCTATCCAGAACCGCCCGAGTACATGGCGCCGCGCTTCAAGAAGTTAGTAGACTTGGGCATAGATATCGTCGGGGGCTGCTGTGGCACCGGGCCCGGCCACATTAGCGCCTTGGTCAAGACTTTAGGCGGGTAATCCAGACCGGCAATGTCACCCTTTACGGAGGTTGGGTTATGACCGAGACCAAGACCATGCGCGTGGTAGACATCATCCAAGAGTACGGCAATTGTCTAGAGCTGGTTCCTATGGACCCACATTTCGAGGATATTACCGTGGGGCTGTACTATAGAGCGGATGTTGACATCGCTACAGTCTGGACGTTTAGCCGTAAATCTGGCGTCGAGGACCGACTCCGGCAGATCCGCGACCAACTGGTGAAGCTCGGCGGTATGGCGCCAATCGACGGCACTCATAACCAGGTGAGGTTTCGCTGTGGACACATGCACAACAGACCAGTCAAGTTCTTGCTCGTACAGGCGGTAGAGAAGCCGCCGGACTTCGCCTTCGAGGGAGAAGAGCTCTCAGTAAAGGACTTGAAGTCTCGCCTTATGATGTACGCGGAAGCCTGGGACGTCGAAGACCGTTGGGTGTATGAGATTTCAGCCGAGGCCGGCGCTCCCGAGAAGATCGCAAACATGCGTACCAGGGCAATGGTCGGAGGTTTGGTGCGATACGGGGAGATGGAAAGGGTGAGCAATAAAGGCGCGGCGTTCGATTGCGGCTTTAAACACGACGGGCTGGTACGGTTGCTCCTGCCCTACGCGCGCAATGTGAGCGCGGTCGAACAGATGCTGGAGTCGTCTGCCCTTCGCGGGCAACTCACGACCGGCACCGCCGGATTTTCGCCGCTATGATAGAGGATGTGTGTCAAATTGGATCGAACCACCCGGATTTTAGTCCGGCAAGGGGGTACTGATGACGTTCGTTGAAACGATGAAACCGCGAGACCGGGTGCTGAATGCTCTGGCTCGCAAACCAGTTGACCGGACCCCGGTCTCCAACCCGACCAATGTGGCAACCGTAGAGCTGATGGACCTCACCGATGCGCCATTCCCGGAAGCCTGTCGCGACCCTGAGTTGAACGCCCGGCTAGCGGCAACCGGCTATACCGAGCTGGGATACGATAGCATCATGCCCTACTTTACGATCATCCAGGAGTCCTCCGCGCTCGGTTGCGAGATGCAATGGGAGCAGAAGGACAACTGGGCGACGGTCCGCATGACCAAGCCGATCTGGAAGGAGCCGGAGGATGTCCGAATCCCCAAGGGTTTTCTGAAGCATCCGGATAACGTCTCCGTCCTCGGTGCGCTCGAGATTCTGGCAAAGGAGTATGGCGACGAAGTCGCCATCATCGGCAAGGCTATGGGTCCCTGGACCCTGGCCTACCACGTCTTCGGCGTCGAGAGCTTCCTCCTAATGACTATCGACGACCCGGACAAGACCATGCGGTGCCTTGATCGATTGAAGGAGATATCGGTCCTGTTCGCGAATGCGCAGATTGAGGCCGGCGCCGACGCGCTGACCTTTCCGGACCACGCAACTGGCGATCTGGTAAGTGCCGAATACTATCGCAAGTTCCTGCTTGACCTTCACCAGGAGATGGTTGAGCGCATTCCCTGTCCGCTGATACTGCACATCTGTGGCGCCACTTTGGACCGCATGCCCTACATCGCCAAAAGCAATATGGCTTGCTTCCACTTCGACTCGAAGAACGATCCGGCCAAGGCGATGGAGGTTGTCGACGGCGAGATCGCCTTGGTGGGTAACATAAACAATCCAGTAACTCTTTATTCCAAGGGGCCGGAGGAGGTACGCCAGGAGGTGTACAGATGCATGGACGCGGGCGTTGATCTGATCGCGCCGGAGTGCGCCATCCCGCTCCAGACCAAGCTGGAAAACCTATTGGAGATCCCGAAGGCGGTCAAGGACTGGACCCGTGAGCACGCCAGCGACCCGGACCCGGCGACGAACTGAAGCTGCCGGCCGGCCCCGGGGAAATTGCCACTCTAGAAAAAAGAGAAAAAAGCAATGTAGTAGATTGCGATTGCCGTTAAAATAGGTTTTCAGTTATATTCATCAGTCGATGGCGCAGTCGAGAGTTGAACGGCTGGCCACGGAGACAGAATGGACTAAACAGTTGCTTACCACTGAAGGGCGCGCTGGTCTTGAGGACCTGCTGCGAACTATGACTCTGGACTCTGCGTTGGAGGGATGGGAGCTTAGCAATGCCGATTGATCATGAAGGCTTGTTAAAGGAATTGGATCATGTAGCCCGGCCGGGCGAGAGGAAGCACTTCGAAGACACGTTCGAACGTGTTGATCCGCTTATGCTGGAGATCGCTTATAGCTTGATCACTGGTAAGCACTTCGAAGTGGATAGGCTGACCAGGGAGGCCCTCGATGGTGGCTACGCCGCCAACATAATTCTAGATGATGGTCTCATCCCGGGTATGGGAGTCGTGGGCGTCAAGTTCCGTGACAACATCATCTTCGTCCCTGAAGTGCTCATTTCCGCCCGTGCGATGAAGGCCGGCATGGCCCACGTAGAGCCGATCCTGTCAGCCTCGGGTGTAAAACCGATCGGGACGGTTGTTTTTGGCACAGTCAAGGGTGACCTTCATGACATCGGTAAGAACCTTTGCATAATGATGCTTCGGGGCTCCGGCTTCACGGTCCACGATCTGGGAGTCGATACCAAGCCGGACGAGTTCATCGAGGCGGCGATGGAGCAGGAGGCAGATATAGTCGCAATGTCGGCCCTGCTCACGACTACCATGCCGAATATGGGCAGAACGATTCAGGCATTTGAGGACGATGGTCTGCGCGAGGAATACAAATTCATGGTCGGCGGCGCCCCTGTGACACTGGAGTTTTCCGAAGACATGGGCGCTGATGGCTACGGCAAAGACGCGGTCGCCTGCGTGGATAAGGCCAAAGAGTTGCTCGGTGCCAGCGAAGTGCCCATCCCAGAACCAGTTGGTAGCTAGGTAGATATGCCACAGCCGGAAGTCGATCGAGAACGTTTAAGGGCCAGCATGGCCCAGATCTACGAGATTTTTAAGGATATCGCGCAGGTCGCCGACGAGGTCTCTACTTGGCGCTGTCCCTATAAGGACCGGCACGACCGTTGCACCGCCAAGTTTGGTTGCCGAAATCAGCTCCACACCAAGGTGCCGGGACAACTGCCTGTCTGCACCGGCGACGACAACCTGGACTATCGCAGCGCCTGGGAAACCTAGCCCGATAGGCCCTCCGTGCCCCCTATTGATTGTGATCATCAATATCAAGCGATGAAAGGCGGTCATGTCACCCCTGTATCACGGTGACCGCGAGCTTGTCCTGGAAGTCGGTAAATCCATTTTCGACTACGCCGATAGCCTGAAGGTCAGAGTGCCGACTTCTTGCGGCCGGACCGGCGAATGTCATGAGTGCATCGTTGAGGTCCGACGCGGTATGGAGGCGCTCGCGCCGGCAACGGAGTCCGAGGGCTTTCTGCGCGAGAACTATCGACTGGCGTGCCAGGCTACCATCGTCGATTCCGATGCCGAGGTCGAGTTCGCTCTTCTGCGTCGCCAGCCAAAGATCCTGCGTGAATCGATCCGGCGTGACGTGAAAGCGGATCCGCTGACCGTGCGTCGAGGTGATGGCGTCTACTTCCGCGATGAGCGTATTGACGAGTATCGCGGCCGGATTCTTGGCATAGCCATCGACGTGGGTACTACCACTGTAGTCATGGACTTGGTCGACTTGGAGACCGGCGATGTCTTGTACACCGCTTCGTTTGAGAATCCGCAGCGATTCGGCGGCAGCGACATCATGCATCGCATCTCCTACGATGGTGGAGAGTTTCGTGGCGAGTTGCAAAAGGTGATGATCTCCGGCGTGAATTTTGAGGTCCGCGAAATGTGCCGGCGCCTGAAGCTCCGCCAGCGGACTATCTACGAGGTCGTCATCGTCGGCAACTCGACGATGCGCGATGTGTTTTTTGGGTTGGACGTGCAGTCGATTGGCGAAAGGCCCTACAAATCCATAGTCCAGCATGAGATGGAAGCCGGCCAAAGGGACACGACGGCGTTTTACGTAAGGGCAAATGACCTGGGCTTGCGAGTCTTCCCCGCCGCGAAAGTATACGCTGGCCCTCTGATCAGTAGCCACGTAGGCGCTGATGTGGCCGCTGATCTTCTGGCCGTTGGTCTGGACCAGCAAGAGGATGTGGTGATGCTGGTAGACGTCGGCACGAATACTGAGGTCGTTGTCGGCAACCGGCATCGCATGATGGCTGCTTCCTGCCCGGCTGGACCCGCCTTCGAGGGTGGACAGATCGCCTACGGAATGCCGGGCTACGATGGAGCGGTAGAGCAGGTTAGTCTGAACGATGGCTCGGTAGAGTACAAGACGATCAGCGATCATCCGCCCCAGGGCATATGCGGTTCCGGTTTGATCGATCTACTGGCCGAGCTGCGCCGGACCGACCAGATGAACGAGCTAGGGGTTTTCGAGGATGGTGGCAACGAATTCTTCTTCGTGCCGGAGAAACGGATGTCAGTCTCGCGTGCCGACATCAGCGCGTTGGCTCAGGCGAAGTCGGCCAACTACTGCGGGCAATGGATCGTACTGCGCAACTACGACTACCCTCTGGATAAGATCAGCAAGCTGTACTTGGCCGGCGGCTTCGCCAACTACATAAACGTGGAAAACGCCATGCGCATTGGATTTCTCCCAAATCTGCCAATCGAGAGGGTAGTCAAGGTAGGTAACGCGTCACTGGCAGGCGCCACGATTCTCTTGATCTCTGGCGAAATGCGCTCGAAGCTTGAAAACATGGCACGGCACATCAGGCACATTGAGTTAGAGACTACCAGCGACTTCTTCGAAATCTTCGTCGAAGGCTGTATGTTCAATCCAATGAAGGCCGCGTTAGACGAGTATTAGCGACTTTCGCTCGTGAGACAGAAGAAACGAACTCGTCGTCGCGAACATTGGTGCGGCCCAAATCTCGCTCTTCCGGCCTTGACATGGACAACAAGGGCGATATGCGCGGGCCTACCAATTCAGGAATTATACTTCTCGCCATCATCTCCCGCGGGTGGGATGGGCGATGTTTGACTATCAGTTCTGCCCCTATTGCGCTGAACCGTACCGAGAACGGGGGCAGGCGCAGACCTGCCAGTCCTGCGATCGGACCGTTTGGCATAACTCGGCGCCGTGTGCCGCCGCAATGATCCTGCGCGAGGGACGATTGTTACTCGTGAAGCGAGGGGTAGAGCCATTCTGCGGATGGTGGGACATACCCGGCGGGTTCCTCGAGCCCGGCGAGCACCCAGCCGAAGGCGCTGCACGCGAGGTGCTTGAGGAGACGGGGTTGCGGGTTGCTATTGGCGACCCCGTCGGCACTTACGTCGACGTATACGGCGAGAAGGTTGGAAAATTCACTCTTACTACGTATTACTTGGCCGGCGTCGTCGATGGCGAACAGCAGGCCGGCGATGACGCGGTCGCCATCGGGTGGTTCAGCTTGGAGGAGCTGCCCGAAGAAATTGCGTTCAACAACGGTCGATGGGCGTTAGCAGACCTGAAACGGCAGTTGGGGGTGGAGACTTAGCCAGCCAGGGCGCTGGCACCTACTCGAATGCAGCCACGCTGAACAGAACGCTGAATGCCTTGCAGTAAATTACAACCGACTTGTAAGCGCTTGGATCGACCTCTGCCGGAATCTCGTAGTTGAATGCCCCGTCGGGCGCTTTCAGCCGGCCCAGATTGTAACCGCCAGTTGTTACCTCGGAGCCAGAACTGGGATCCGCGTTGACGGACAGGTAGACAAACAGGTCCGGGCCGTTGGTAACGCTGAAGTTCTCCAGTCGGAGAATATTTTGCCCGTCAGCGAGTGTCGCGAGGATCGCCTGGCCGCTGCCCTTATGGACCGCGTCGAGCTCGTTAAACTCTCCCCGCGCGAGCACCTTCGGGCCGGTATCCATCTCCTCGCCCATAGGCGTCTCTACGACCGTTGGCATCTTCATTGAGGCGGCTTTCGCCATTGTCGCTTCGGCCGCCACCGTTGCATCAGCCATGGGCTCGTCTTTAGCGACCGTCGCTTCGCCGATATCGCCCAGCGGACTCTCTTCTACCACGCTGTAGCGGATGAATAACGGCGATATAAGGTACACTGCCGCGGCAAAACCCACTACCGCTATAGCGATGACCACGCCGGCCAGCCATGGCCTCTGTCGAGCGATATCCTTGGCCAGTCCTACGAGGCGTTTCACGTCAGCACCGGTTATGGGGTTTCATCCAAGAGCTTTACGATGGCCTCCTCGGTCTCCGTATACGCGCCTTCCCCTATGTGCCAATAACGTATCGTACCGCGTTTGTCCACCAGGTAGAGAGCGGGCCAGTATCGGTTCTTGTAGGCGCGCCAAGTGCGAAAGTCGTTGTCGAGTACGACCGGGTAGGGCACGTCCAGCCTATCGATCGACTTGCGGACGTTGTCCGGGTCCTTCTCGTGGTTGAATTCTGGCGAATGAACGCCGATTATCACCAGTCCCTTATCGCTGTATTGATTGTGCCAATCCCGCAAACTCGGGATTACGTTCCGACAGTTTATTCACCCGTAGGTCCAGAACTCGATAAGGACAACCTTGCCTTGGAGCTCTGCAATGGATAATGGATCCGAGTTGAACCATTCGCCCGGAGTGATCTCCGGTGCCGTACGGATTTCCGGCAGGTCGCTCACGCGCTTGGGCGCGTCGGCGCTTATGCATGCCACGCCGGCGACGAACACGCCCGCCAGCGCTGTGAATAGAAACAGCCGTCTAATTAATCTTGTCATTGTCGCCTCTCCTTGCGACTGCCCATGTTCTCTTCCGCAGTAGCCCCCTGCTGATTGCCGGCCCGCAGTTACATCTTAGCAGCAATGTCGCGTCTATGGCGTAGTTTGAAACAAGCGGCAAATGTTCAGACTTAGGGGGGCCTATTTGGTGACCAATTGGTGCGAAAGCATGTCCCGGACTCCGATCCGGGATCAATTCCGGCGCCGGCCGGCGACACCAACCACCGTCGCCCGAACAACGACAGCCCAGGGTCGCAAGAGAGAAATGTAGCGCTGGGGCTTGTCCCCAGCCAAAAGCAGGCCAGCGGCCAACCGGTGGCCCGGTTTTCATCCTCTTACGTGGCCTTCACAAGGCCATATGTGATTCCGGCGGAGGCGGGAATCCACAGGAGGCGTGGGCAGCGCAACCATTCCAGCTATTCAAAGAGCCTGCGAATGTTGTACCGCCCGGCGGTCCACCATATACGCAGGCTCCGTCTTCTACTTGATTACACTTTCTGTATCGGCCCTGCGAGGCCGTGTCCGGCGCACAGAACGACCCATTATTTCGCCGAGACTCACCCTAGTGATGAGATCGCGTCGAGTTAGAGCTAGAGACTATTCGACTGGTATATAATTTTTAATCAAATGCAGTATCGTCAGTTGGGCTTAACTGGTAGCAGGCTTTCCGTAATTGGATTTGGCGCTATTGTGGTCAGAAATATGCCGCAAAACGAAGTGAACCGCCTGGTCGCTGATGCGATAGATAGAGGCGTCAACTACTTCGACTTCGGTCCCGCTTACGGCGACCCCGAGGAGAAACTTGGTCCGGCACTTGAAGGGCGCCGCGACGAGTTGTTTCTCGCGTGCAAGACAGGCAGGCGCGACGCCGCCGGGGCTCGGGAGGAACTGGACCGGTCGCTGAAGCGCCTTCGAACCGACCACTTCGATCTGTACCAACTTCATGGTATGACAGAGATGGAAGAGGTGCATCAGGTCCTTAGGGCCGGCGGTGCCATGGAGGTCTTTCAGCGAGCCCGCGAGGAGGGTAAGGTCCGCTACCTGGGATTCAGTGCGCACTCGGCCGAAGCGGCGATTGAGCTGATCCAACGTTGCCCATTCGATACCTGTCTCTTTCCGTTCAACTTCTGCACCTATCTGGACGGGAACTTCGGACCCCAGGTTGTTGACGCTGCCCTAGACGCCGGCGTTGGTCTGTTAGCGTTGAAGGGTATGGCTCGAACCAAGTGGCCCGAAGGTCTCGCGCCGGAAGACAGACCCTTTAAGACTTGGTACGAACCCATCACCAATGTGGAGGTGGCTTCCCTCGCGATGCGCTTTACACTCTCGCTGCCGGTCACTGCCGCAATACCTCCCGGCAATGCCAAGCTGTGGGATGTCGCGATGCGGGTGGCACAGGATCCGCAGCCATTATCAGCCCAAGAAGAGAAGCGCGTACGTGAACTCGCTGCGGCCACCGATCCCATCTTCCACTCGGTGGCTTGACCTTGATCTTGGGCACTGTGGATCCGGCCAACATTTGGTTCATGATCGTCTTGTCATCAAATGACTAGCAACAGCCGCGAGGTAGTACGGCGAGGTCATTTGTAGAGAGGGGAGGGGATAATGCCAACGACTCGTTTTCCCGGCCCGCAGATTTGGCTGCAGGGCGATCCGGCCGAGCTTGAAGAGATGATGCAGTTTGGAGTCGACGGTCTCATCACGAATACGATCATTCTGAAGGATCTGACCGACCAGTATGGACAGCTTCGCGCGTTGCTCCAGCGGTATCTCGATATATCCGACAAGGAGCTCGTCGTAGAAGTAGACGGCGATACTTTCGATGACTTCATGTACGCTGCCGAGGCCGCCTACAGCATGTCCGACCGTGTGTTGATAAAGGTTCCTACGAAGAAGATAGGCATCCAGGCCCACGCCCGTTTGCGCGATTTGGGTGTCAAGACCATGGCGACCACTGTATTCAGCCTGTCGCAGGCGATACTCGCGGCGGCGGCCGGCGCCAGTTGGATCGCGCCGTTCGTCGGTCCTACTCAAGCGTATGGCAAAGACGCAATTGCATTTGTGGCCGAGATTGTGGCCGCATTTCGAAACCGGCCCAACGCGCCGGGGATAATCGGCGGAATCGTCCGTGAACCCGTGGCTGCATATCTGTCCTACGCAGCCGGCGCCGATGCTATAGTTACCTTCCCATCAGTCTACTGGGAAATGTTGGAACATCCCGGCACGACCGAATGGAACGACACGTTCAAAGGCAAATGGGACGATATGGAAGAGGCCGGCGTCCTTGACGGCTTCGTCAGGTCGAAGACGCCAGCCGGTTCCCATTAGAGTGTGGAACCCATTCGGCATACTTGCGTCAGCCTGTCGCGGGCTGAGCAAGTGGTAGGCTAATGATATCTAGGCAGGAGAAATAAGGATGAACGTAACTCGGCGTGAAGGTCCACAGATATGGCTGGCCGGCGACCCTGCTGAGATCAAGGATCTGCTGCCTTTCGGCGTCGCCGGTATCATCACCAATACGATTGTCCTGAAAGACCTCACCGAGCGGGATGGCCAGTTGATCGACGTACTCAAACAACACTTGGACATCACCGATAAGACCATCGTCGTCGAGGTCGATGGCGATACGATCGACGATTTCATGTACGCCGCCGAGGCGGCATACACGCTATCCGACCAGGTGATGATTAAGGTTCCGACTAAGAGAGTGGGCATCCAAGCTCACGGCCGGCTGCGTGATCTGGGTGTTAGAACGATGGCGACGACGGTCTTCAGTCTGTCTCAAGCTGTCTTGGTTGCCGCCGCCGGCGCTAGTTGGATAGCGCCATTCGTCGGTCCAACCCATGCATTCGGCAAAGATGCCATCGCATTTGTCTCCGAGATCGTGAACGCATTCCGGGACCGGCCCAACGCGCCGGGTGTGATCGGGGGCATCGTCCGCAACCCGGCTTCGGCATATCTGGCCTATGCTGCCGGGGCCGATGCGGTGGTGACCTTCCCGGCGGTCTATTGGGAGATGTTGGAACATCCCGGCACGACCGAATGGAACGACACCTTCAAGGGTAAGTGGGACGATATGGAAACGGCCGGCGTCCTCGATGGCTTCGTTAGGTCCAAAACCCCTGCCGGTGTTCCTTAGGCGACTAAGAGGCTAGTTGGGCTCCCCGGCGGGTCGCAACTTGCTTTTTGGCGTGATTCGGGCGGCACATTCATAGTCTTCGTCGTTCCGAGTCGGCGCACTATCGCGGGAATACGCAGCAGCATCGTCGGACCTCATTTCCGAATCGACAAGCTGGGCCACCGCTATATGGGATTCTTGAGCTGTGTTGGCGCTCTCGTCTGGCTCCGCTGATCATGTCAACACTTCCTAGCTAGGTCCTCGGCTTTGCTACTCACGAAGTCAAACTAAACCTCCGAACGTAAGTGTTCAGATTTGCGGGTACCTGCTCCGTATGGACGTAATATCGCACCAACGAAGGTCTACCGCAGGCGAGGACGTCTGATCGGCGAAAGCCAGGAAAGGGTTGCAAGGGCGAAGCCCTTGCCGGGGGATGTGGGGGATGAGGTCGACCAGCTCGTGGAGTTGGAAATCACCCCTTGACCGCCGACTGAGGTCCCGAATGGCAACTCGGCCTTTTCAGTTCACGGGCATGTAGGATAGAAATACACCCAAATCTGAACTGTTGCCTCCAAACCCATCTGCCGTAGTAACTCTTGCCAAGATCGGGTGTTGTGTTATGTTGACAGCAGTCGTCATGTTATCGATGCTGTGTTGGGGTGGTACGTCGGAGGCAGTGGTATCAGGGTCGATCAACTTGGCGGACCGCCGAGGCGTCTAGGTGGGGAGCGCTCACTCTCGTTGAGTGGTCTATACAGGAAGAACGTCTACCAAATAGGCGGATGTTTCAGCCTAGAACCGGCGGTCGCTTAGAACGTTAGGAGGTAGGCGCGGGCGTCTCAAAATCGTTGACGCTAAGGAGCGTCGCTCAGGTCCGATTACCGGCGTGGCTCTGCCCAGGCTCCCAAAGGTAGCGCGTAAGGACTTGGGAAAGAAAGCATTTGTACACAGAGGAGATAGAGAATGACTTGGGCAGAACGATTTGGTGACGTAGCTACCCGCTTGATGTTGGTGGTCGTCTTGCTGCTGCGGCTGGTTACGCAACTGATCAGGTTCCTTTTTGAGGCGCTAGACAATCTTGTATCGCGTCTTTCAGAAATGGCCGAGCAGAACGTAAGGGGCGCAGACGTTCAAGGGATGCCTTGGGTGGTAATTGTGAAGCAGGTAATCCTAAACATCGTTTATGCTGTTCTCCAATTGCTTGCCATCGTTACGGTGCTCTTGCGGCAATTGGCGACAACCTTGGATGAATTCGTTGCCGCTCTGTATGTGCAACAGGAATCCGCAGCGTAGATCGGAATGCTAAAGGGCCAAACCCTCTACCGGCCCGCGGCGGCTATGGTTCACAAGCAACGTTTTCACGGAGGTCACGCAGCCGGAACGACTGCCTCAGTCAAAGCGACGTTCCGGCTGCTTCTGAAGGAAGCCCAGCGTCTGGTGTGGCAGATCCTTCTGCTGGGAAGTGGTCTCTGGCTGGCATGCACTGCGTCCATCGACGGTTTCGTGGTGGGTCTTGCTCGCTCGTTTGAAGAGACCAAACCGCGAATCGAGGATGGCCCAGTCGATCGTTCGTTCGTAAGAACTGTGCGCGAGGGTATTGTGCGCATCGCGAGGCGAACGGAGTCTAAGTCCGGTGCCTGGCGAGAGCATGCGATGAGTGTCGATGCCTCTCTGTTATCGCGCCTAGGATTGGGCGACTGATGGCCGGCTGCGGCCGCACCGCTAGGTGCGTGATTGGCGTTCGGCTTCCAGGGTAGTATCGTAAATGTCGAATCCGCTCTGGGCGAGTAAGCCGCCGTCGATTAGAAGATTGGCGCCGGCGACGAAAGTCGATTCATCGGAGGCCAGAAACAGCGCGGCGTAAGCGATGTCGATGTAGCGGCCCGGCCGGCGGACCGGCTGAACCGTCAGTTTGCTACCCATAGATGACGGGTCTTCTTCGATCTGCCGGTGCGTTTCGTCGCTTGGGATCCAGCCGGGGCTGATCGTATTGGCGCGGATGCCGTGCTGACCGAAGTCTACCGTTACCTGCCGGCTCAGATTCAATATGCCGGCTTTGGCCACGTCGTAGGCTCCACCTTTCCGTTGTGCGACTAAACCCCGGATCGACGAGATGTTGATTATGCATCCGCCGCCCTGGCGAACCATGTGAGGGATTGCTTCCTGACAGGCGATGAAGGGCGATTTCAGACCCACTGCCATCATAGTGTCCCAATCGGCATCGCTGGTATTCAGCAATCCTGATTCCTGGGCCCCGCCCCAAGGCACTATGTGGCTCATGGCGTTGTTCACGAGAACGTCGATCCGGTCGTAAGTATCGACAGTGAATCGCACCAAATCGCGGGTTTTCTGGCCCTGGGAGAGATCAGCCTGATAGTAAGTGGCGATGCCGCCGGCCGACTCGATCTCGCGTACTAGCTCCTCGCCCAACTCCCGCCGGCGACCCGTGACCACCACCTTGGAACCTTCCTCGGCGAATAGCTTGGCGGTAGCCCGGCCTATGCCGGAGGTCGAGCCGGTCACCAACGCAACCTTTCCCTCAAGACGTCCACTCATATTTGATGTCTCCTCCCTGACTAAGATTTCAGTTGCTCATGATTTCACAAAGCCGTCCTCGATTGTCGAGCCTGCCAGATTCTTGTGCTTCCACGTAGTCTTGAGGACCGTGTTTGAAAGGATGCGGCGTAAGTGTTCAGATTTAGGGGTACCTGCTCCGTATGGGCGTAATATCGCACCAATGAGGGTCTGCCGCAGACGAGGACATCTGATCGGGGAAAGCCAGGAACGGGTTGCAAGGGCGAAGTCCTTGCCGGGGGATGTGGGGGATGAGGTCGAGCAGCTCGTGGATTTGGCATCGGTAGGTTGGAAATCACCCCTTGACCGCCGACTGAGGTCCCGGGTGGCGACTCGGCCTATCCAGTTCACGGGCATGGAGGAGAGATATACACCCAAATCTGAACTGTTACGATTCGGCAACTTGGTTAGGGCCGAAAAAGCGCTCGATATACAATGGGGGATGGTTAGTAGTATTCGAAAATGCGGCTGATGCAAGGTTGGACCATATATCAAGGAGCAGATTAATGCCGACAATGGACTTCGAATGTTACCTGCGGAGCGACTCGAGCGACGTCGATCCGGTGGATGAGATGCTCGAGTTGCAGGACGCCGCCGGCATTGAGCTTGCGGTGGTGATGCCGCCACTGCAAGACCCCCCGGATGACGGCTGGCTGGCCGAACGCATCAAGGGTCAACCCCGGTTGCTAGGGTGTGCGCTGATAAACCCGCTGATGGGAGTCGAGGCCGTCGCCAATCTCGAACGGTCGATCAACGATTTCGGCTTCAGGGGAATGAAATTGATGCCGGCCTTCTACCACTACCACATCGAAAGCGAGGTGGTGGACCCTGTGATGAGCAAGGCGGCCGAGCTACGCGTCCCGGTTACCATCCATTCCGGCAGCTCCTTTTGCTTGCCCGCTCAGATTGGGCTGCTCGCCGGACGCCATCCGGATGTGACTGTGATAATGGATCATATGGGCTATCGTGACTATGTCGGGCAGGCGATCGCGGTGGCTAACCTGCACCCGAACGTCTTCTTGGGCAGTACCCTTGCCAACGTTGAACCGGCCACCGTCCTCAACGCAATGCATCAGGTAGGGCCGGACCGTGTCGTCTACGGCTCGAATGCAACGAGCGCTTACCCCGATCTGGCCGTAGCCGGCCTGAAGCGGCTAAGAATGGATCCGGTTTGGGAGAGGATGCTGCTCGGAGAAAACCTAGCCCGCATATATCGAGTAATTTGAAGTCCGTCAAATCAGGAGTCCGTTATGAGTCTGCACGTTGAGATTGATCGAGAGCGGATTGTCATTTTCTGCCAAGACTACCGTATCAATAGGCTCGCCTTCTTTGGCTCGGTGCTGACGAATGATTTCCGTCCAGATAGCGACGTGGACGTGCTTGTCAGTTTCGCCGATGATGCTCGCTGGAGCCTCTTCGACCTCGTAAATATGCAGGAGGAACTCGAGGACATCCTGGGTAGTAAGGTCGATCTCATCGAACGGGAGGTTATCGAGAAAAGCGACAACTACATTCGACGCCGGCAAATCTTGCAGTCGGAAGAGATCGTCTATGCGGCTGACTCAGATTCTCGGCGAGGCGGCCCGGAAAGCCTTACAAGAATTCCGGCTGGCGCACCCCGAGATTCCCTGGAGACAGGTTATCGGGATGCGCCATCGGTTGGTGCATGAGTATTTCCAAATTGTTCTCGATAAAGTCTGGGAGGTGATTGAGAGAGATATTCCGGCTTTGATTCCGCTCATTGAACCTCTGGTTCCGCCTGACGAGTCGCCAAAGTCATAGTACTGGTGCGGTCGTAGATCTTTCCTCGCAGAGTTCCAGAAGACCGCTATTCACCCAAGGAGTCCGATATGCAGATGAGAAGTGTCCACCATACCGGCTTTACGGTAAGCGATCTTGAGCGCTCGATCGCCTTCTATCGCGATGTACTGGGCCTGAAGCTGATCCGGCGGCAGGGCGGGACTCACGATTATCTCGGCAAGGTCACCGGCTTCCCCGGAGTCGATCTACGAATAGCCATTTTCCAGGTCAGCGACGACCAGGATCACATCCTCGAGCTGTTGCACTACGTCTCCCATCCGACCGATCCGACGCCCAGAGAAACGAACCGGCCCGGCAATGGACACCTCGCTTTCGTCGTCGATGACGCTTGGTCCGCCTATCGCGAGTTGCGCGACGCTGGTGTGGAAATGGTAAACGAGCCGGCCGAGGTCACGTTGGGAATCAATGCCGGCGGCAAAGCGTTCTACTTCCGCGACCCCGACGGATTTACACTTGAGGTGATCCAGCGGCGGCCCGCCGATTAGCCCGGTCCGTTAAGGATTGAGGTCGCGCGCGGACCCATAGGCGCCACCACCTTTCGCCGTTCGCCGCCGTTGTGCTAACGTCCGGTCCGTATTTGGATCAAAGGAGAGGTCACAAACTTGGCTGCTGGCTGCAATGTATCGGAAGTGATTGTTGGTCAAAGCACCCGCGCGGTGGTCCTGGAGAATGATCTGCTGCGCGCAGTGATTATGGCCGACAAAGGCGCCGACGTCTACGAGCTGGTCTACAAGCCGGCCGGCGTCGACGTGCTGTTCAAGGCGCCCTGGGGTTTCCGCGATGTGGGAACTCTGGGCGGTTACGCGCCGAATTCCCAGGTGGCGATGGTCGACCACTACGCCGGCGGTTGGCAGGAGATATTGCCAAATTTTGCCTTTGCTTGCTCCTATCGTGGCGTTGAATGGTCCTTTCACGGTGAGTTGTTGACCGCCGGCTGGGACTATCGCATCCTGCAAAACAACAACAGATGCGCCTCGGTCCGCTTCGATATCAGCCTCACACGCACTCCATTCCACCTCGAGCGAACTATGACCGTGGAGGCAGGCCGGCCCGAAATACTTATCCAAGAGCGGCTAAAGAACTGTGGTGACAGCGAGATGCCTTACACTTGGGGTCATCATCCGGGCTTCGGCGCGCCATTTCTGAGTGCCGACTGCCGGCTAGATGTGCCGGCCCAAAGATACAGAGTGGCGATGCCACAGGTCCATCCCAGCCGCACCTGGATGCCGGACGAAGGCGAATGGCCTTGGCCAAACGTCGTCGGTAGCGATGGCCAGACCCACGATATGAGACAAATCCCAGGGCCTGAGAGTAGGCTGAACACCCTGGGGGTGGCCGTCGATCTAGATGAGGGCTGGTACGGGTTGACCAATCGCAATCTTGGCTTTGGTGTTGGGTTCGTTTGGCCACAAGAGATTTTCCCATACCTTTGGATTCTCCAAGAGCTGAATAGCACCCCATCCTATCCATGGTACGGGCGAGGCTATTTGGTTGCTCTGGAGTTTATTAGCAGCGCGACGGCCGGCGGCATTGTCGAGACAATCGAGTCCGGTAGCGAGCGGCGCCTCGCCGCCGGCGCTAGCCAGGAAGTCGAACTCCGTTGCCTCTTCTACCAGAGCACCACCGGCGTGGAGCGTATCAGGCCGGATGGATTGGTAGAGGTCAGACAATAGCCGTCAGCCGTCTGACGGATGGGAGCCCGTGGCAAGTGGCGAGGCTTAGGGGTCTGGGGTCAAACTAGAAAACAGTTGGCGATATCGCGGGAGGGCATTGATGTCGAACGGTGATTGTTGTCGAGTATCGGAAATCATCGTCGGACGAAGGACGCGGGCATTGGTCTTGGAAAATGATCTCCTGCGTGCGGTGGTCTTGGCCGACAAAGGAGCCGACATCTACGAGTTGATCTATAAGCCGGCGAACCTGGATGTACTTTTCAAGACGCCGTGGGGTTTCCACGATCTCGGTTCGCTGGGTGCCACCGCGTCGAATTCGCAGGTTGCCTGGATCGACCACTATGGTGGCGGTTGGCAGGAGATCTTTCCCAACTTCGGCGCCGCATGTGAATATGAAGGTCTGGAGTGGTCCTTCCACGGCGAGGTCTCGACCGCCGGCTGGGACTACCGTATCCTCGAAAACAGCAGCCGGCGCGCGTCGGTCCGCTTCGAGCTCAACCTGACCCGTACTCCGTTCCGCTTGGAGCGAACTATGACGGTGGAGGCCGGCCGGCCAGATCTGGTAGTTCAGGAGCGGCTGACCAACACGGGCGAAGGTGAAATGCCTTACATGTGGGGGCACCATCCCGCTTTCGGAGCTCCGTTTCTGGGGCCGGAATGCTGGATCGACGTACCGGCCTCCACCTACAAGGTATTGATTCCCCAAACAACCCCCGAACGCACTTGGATGCCTGCCCAGGGCGAGTGGCCTTGGCCCCACGTCGCCGGCCTCGACGGTGAGACTCACGACATGCGCCGGATCCCGGGACCAGAGAGTAAGCTGAATACGCTGGGTTTTGCCGCCAGCTTGGAAGAAGGTTGGTACGGTCTCACGAACCAGAAGCTCGGTATTGGCGTCGGATTCGTCTGGCCGAAGGAAATATTCCCCTACCTATGGATCTGGCAGGAGCTGAACAGCACCCCCGGCTATCCCTGGTATGGACGGGCCTACGTGACCGGCCTCGAGTTCCACAGCAGCGTCCCGGGAGACGGGTTGTTGAAAGCCATTGAGGCCGGCACCGAACGCCGAATCGGCGCCGGCGAGAGCCTCGACGTCGAGTTCCGCTGCGTGTTCTATCAGAGTATTTCCGGAGTCGAGGTCATCAAGCCAGATGGGACCGTAGTGATCAATACCTAGCTATTAGACTGCCCTTCACGGGCTGGCCCCAGGATCGCCGGGTCGAAGGAAGGCACGAACGGATTGAGGTAGCGCACCCCTTCCAGCAGCCGCCCGTGCTCCGCATCTTCGGTGAGAACGAATTGCACCTGATTTAGCTTCGCCACCGCCCAGATAAGCGCGTCCCAGAAGGATAGGCCGTGCTCGATGCTGCCCCTGCAACCCTCGAGGACCACAGCCGGTGTTAAGTCCAGCACCCGGCAAACGTTGGCTAATCTCTCGACCCTGGTAAGTGCCTCATGACGTGTCATAGACTCTGCAAGACGACGCGAAGCAACGTTGAAGAACTCCGAGAGGCATTGCACACTCACGACCGTCCCCTTGCTTCTGATCAGATTGTTGATCACGCGGATAGCACGTTCCTGCTTGTCCCGGTCTCGCGGATCATATGCGTATATGAGTATGTTTGTGTCAACGAGAATAGCGTTCGAGGCGTTCATCATAGAGTTCATCACGGGTCCACGACCGCCCGGTCTGTGGCACATTCATTTTCCTGTGCTTTTCTATAAAGGCTTTCTCCTCCTCCCATGCCCGTATCCGCAGGTCAGATGGAAGGATAGTTGAGGCTCTACCGATTTGGTCAATCGCCCTCCGAACTAGCTCGGCCTCGGAGATCTGAAGCTCCTCCGCCCGCCGCTTCAGAAGTTGCTCCTGATGTGGCTCTATGTAGATTTGTTTCCTTACCATTCGGCTCATGGGTGTCCCACCAAAGAAGAGTATATACATCGCATTATACATCATCGGACGCCGCGATCCGGCATTCCCCCAACATTGCCCCGCATGGATCGGAGATCCTAAGCTCTGCGCAGATCAAAGATGGCCGGCGTGATGTATCCACCTCGGAACGGCACTCTCAGTGGAAACTCCGCCTCCTGTTTCCAGTCGCCGGCGGACCGTCCAAGAGCATCTTCCAATAGCTGCCGACGCGCAGTGATGACTATGAACGCCCCGTATGGAACGATCAGTCGCGCCGCTTCCCGTAATACTTCCATATACAAATTGTCGAGATCAAGGGCGGTGTCCCTGAGCATCCCGAACGGCAGGTTAGCGACCACGGTGTCGAACGATCTCGACGGCAGTGGAACCCGCCGGATATCGCCGCGGACGAGATTGACTACTTGGCGCACGTCCGCCGCTTCGATGTTTCGCTCCGCACAATCGAGCGCTGCCGGATCCGTGTCGACGCCGATTGCGCAGGCCGCCGGTCCAAGCCTCATTCGTTCGACCAAGAGCGTGCCCGAGCCGCAGCCCAGGTTCAGAAAACGCTCCTTGCTCCTAGGACCGGCGAGCCTGACCATCGAGTGGGCGATCGTAGCGTTCAGTGCGTCCGGCCGGTTGCAGACCCGCCAAGCTCGGGCCGATAGCGGCAACGGCGTCAGCCGTATCAGTGCCTCCCAACCAAAGCCCGATTGCCGGCGTCGGATAGACAGATGAAGGTGGCCTTCGTCAGATCGGTCTTCCAGGCCGAGTGCCGCACCCAGATCCATCCTCAACCGCTGGAATGTGCCGGAATCCGAGCCGGCCGCGCTCACGCGAAACGTCTTGAACGTTCCCCGTGGGTGCAGACCTACAACCTCGCGCATTGCCCCGAGCAGACGGTTGAAGTCCTCGTGGCCCAGCAACGCTCTCGGCCGCGAAACGGCGAAGCGCTCGACTATGTGCACGGCTACGGCGCTTCGTAGGCTGAGCAGTGATTCGACCGGCCCGGAATACTCGATCGACATCCGGCCCGCTCTGGAGTGCTCACTCGGCCGGTACTCCCGCCGGCCCAGCTTGCTCGCCAACTCGTCGTCGACAAAGCGATCTAATCCAGCCAATAGCTCAATCTCGAAACTGCGACTCAATTGGGAACTAGGCATAGATGGCACCCGTCGGCGTCGCCCAGGGGCCTCCTTGGCTTGCTTAGCTTTGGGCCGGCGCAAGCGTCAATCCCTGGCGAGTATTCAGACCCACCGAGTTGGCCGGTCCTAGACTTGTGGTATATTTTTGAAGCCGAAATCTTGCACTATTCTGAGGCTGTCCCATGGAACACATCTTACCCGAGGCAAAGGCGCGCCTTTCCCAGATTATCGCCGCCGCCGAAAGCGGTGAGCGCGTGGTCATCACCAAGCATGGCGAACCGGCCGTTGAGATCATACCCCTACCCAGGAGTGGCGGGATCGATTTCGACAAGCTGAGTGTCGCCTGCTGGCGGCTCGGGATCGAAGAAAGTCAGGAGCAGTGGCCGGCCGATTTCGATAGTCTGGCTTTCAGCCGCCGGGTTCTTGGGATCGAGTAGGGCTACCAGCGCCCAAGGGCTCCATAGAGGCTCACTCTTGGATGCCGAAAACCCGCACCGCCAGCGAGATAGCCACCGCGCCGAATGCGAGAACGATCAGCGTGTCCGCTAGGGGAGTCATCGTTTGACCGAATACCGTTAGCCCAAGCTGCCCGCTCAGCACGGCTGATCTGCTCGTCTCCGCCAACACGGTCTGACGCACGGCGTCGACCCCGTAGGTAACCGGGTTGATCCTCGTCAAGACTTCCAACCAAGAGGGCAGATTTCCCAGTGGGAACAGCGCGCCGGAGAGAAAGAACATCGGCATGACCATGAAGTTCGACACCATTTGAAATCCCTGGACGCTGTTCATGCGGGCGGAGATCAGCAATCCTAGGGCGCTCAGCGCGAAGGCCAAGACGAATATTATCGGTAACAGTGCCAATACAGTCCCAACTGTCAGCTTGACGCCGAGTATTGGCGCAAGAAGCAGCATTATCACCCCTTGTATCATCGATACCGTGCTCCCGCCCAAGGCCTTGCCTAAGGCCACCGTCCAACGCGGTACCGGCGCCACCAACACTTCCTTCATGAAGCCGAACTCTCGGTCGTACACCAGCGACATTGCCGAGAATACCGACGTGAAGATGGTCGTCATGCAGATGATGCCGGGAAACATGAACTGAAGGTAGCTTATTCCGTCCTGTACGCCACCGAGACGACCCATCGCCGGCGAAAGTCCGGATCCGAAGATCAATAGGAACAGCACCGGCGTCGCCAGGCTGCCTACAGTCCGCGTGCGGTCTCGCGCGTAACGCAGCAGATCGCGGTACCAGATAGTGTAGATACCGTTGAGCGCGGCCCACAGCTCAGAGCCCGTCTCATCCAGTCCTACCGGCTCCGACTTCGGCAGCGACGCTGTCGCCATATCTATCTAAACCTTCCTCCGAAACGCTGCTGGAAATGTCGCAGTTCGTCTTTCGTGCTGGCTTCTTCCTGCCGGATCGAATGTCCCGTCAGGCGCAGGAATACATCTTCCAGCGTCGGACGGTGCATGCTAATTGACGTAACCGGTACACTTAGCTCCTTCACGATTCTCGGCATGAACGATTCACCTTGCTTTACCTCGAACCGCAGGGCGCCATCGTCCTTGTTCGGCGACAGGCCGAAGTTGGCCTCCAACTGCTGGGCGGCTCGCTCGTTATCGGACGTTCTGAGTGTGATCACGTCGCCCCCCACCGTTTCCTTCAGCTTGGCCGGCTCGTCCAATGCGATTAGCTTCCCGTAGTCGATGATTGCGATTCGGTCGCAGTGCTCGGCCTCCTGCATGTAATGAGTGGTCATGAATAGCGTGATCCCGGTCTCTTCTCGCAGGTCCGTCAGATACTTCCATATGTGTCCGCGGGTCTGAGGATCCAGGCCGATTGTCGGTTCATCTAAGAACAACACTTTTGGCTGATGGATCAGGCCCCGAGCGATCTCCAGCCGGCGCTTCATCCCGCCGGAGAATGTCTTTACAAGATCGGATCGCCGATCCCATAGGTCAACCATCTTCAGGAGTGCCTCGGCCCGTGGCTTCCACAACCCAGAGGGTACGTTATAGATACGAGCGTGGAACTCGATGTTCTCGTATGCCTTAAGCTCCAGGTCCAAGGTTGGCTCTTGAAAGATCAGTCCTATGGACCTTCTTACCGCGCTCTGCTGCTTGGTGACGTCGTAGCCGTTTACCGTAGCGTCGCCGGCCGTGGGTTTCAGCAAGGTGCAGAGGACATTGATCGTCGTGCTTTTTCCAGCGCCGTTCGGCCCCAAAAAGCCGAAAAGCTTACCTTCTTCGACCACAAAAGAGACGTCATCTACTGCTACTACGTTGCCGAACTTTCGGATCAGGTTGTTGACAGTGATGATGTCTTGGGACAAATTTCGATCCTAGTTGGGAATTGGTCGGGAGTTGTCGTCATCTAGTTGTTAGTATAACAGTGGTAGATAATGGTTCTAGGAACACGCCATATAGAGTCAGTGCCGGGTGGACTCCGATCTCCTGTGTGGGTATCTACTTCCCGCGACAATAGCGGGTAATGCCCAATACGGTCAGAACGGACGGCCACACCACGGCTTGACTTTGCGTAAAGGAAGTCAATGTTGCACAGGTCTTCTTTGAATACGGGTGGCTGCAAGTCAAATGATGCCAATCGAGGCCTGGGAGCATATGTTCTACTGGTGGCAGTAACCTTCCTTCTGGCTGGCATGGTCGCTTGTGATGTGCCGGCCGAAGGGACTACGGTCGCGGTAACGCCTAAGTTGGCCGATGTCGACAAAGACTTTCTGAGCGATGCCACGCCCACACCTCTTGCACAAGTAACACCGGACCTTGGCGAAGCACAGCCGTATCTGGAGCAGGGCGTCGCTTATATCCAGAGTGGTCAGCTAAAAGAGGCCATAGATGAGTTTAACAAGGCGATCGATCATGACCCTAGCATCGCCATCGCCTATCTATACCGAGGAATTGCCTACGCTGGGCAGGACCGCTTGGACGAGGCCATTGCCGACTTCACCCGAGCAATCGATCTCAATCCTGACGACCCAGCCGCCTACTTGTACCGGGGTTCGATTTTCCTTCAGCAGGGCGCTGTAGATGCGGCCATCGCCGACTTCACCAAGGCAATAGAACTCGATCCTGACAACGCGCCGGCCTACTATCTGCGAGGAAACATCCTTGCCGGCGACCTCAATCAACCAGGACCTCAGGGACTTGAGGGTGACTTGGACGCAGCTATGGCTGACTACGCCGAGGTTATACGCATCAACCCAGAGTTTGCCGAAGTCTACAACACTCGTGGCTGGCTACGCGCGCGAATGGGTCGCTACGGTGATGGGCTCTTGGACATCGAGCGCTCGCTCGACCTCTATCCGAACAGTCCACACGTGCTGAACAGTCGCGCGTTTGCTCTGGTCGGTTTGGGTAGGTACGAAGAGGCGCTCGCGGATGTAGAACTCTCGTTACAGACACTCGATGATGCTTGGAACAACTACGTACGCGCGGGCGCTCTCGCCGGACTCGGCCGGTACGGCGAGAGCCTGGTTGACTTGGAGAAAGCTATCAGCTTAGACCCTTTGTTTCGTGAAGAGGCGGTAGAGAGCGGCTGGTTCGAGGGTCTGAGGAATGACCCTACGTTTGGCCTTAGATACGAAACGCTAGTGTCGGACCCGGGTCTGTCCCGGCCGGCCCCACTATAGGGTCGTAGGTGCCCCTCTCGCCGCATTGTCGAATGAGAATAGCGCAAGAGACGGTCCCGTTCGGCAAAGGCGCCTCCGGGGGCTTGTATGCCATTAGGGTATATACTTTCGCCGGCTCAACGCCTAGAACACTATTGATCTGGTTATCGGCATACCCAAACGTATCAGAGTAAGGAGGCCAAGTTTGCTTAGAGGATCGCTTCGCGATAAAGAGACCCAAGGACCGATTTTTGGTGGAAGTCTTCACATACCGTCGCCGGAGATTGTCGAATGGTTTGGATTGCTCGGATTTGACTTTGCCCTAATCGATAGCGAACAGGGGCAGATGAGCGTTCAGACCTGTACCGAAATGGTTAGGGCGGCGAATGTTGTAGGCATGCATTCCATAATTCGCATTCCATACCACGACGCTCGCCTGATCGACCGCAGCCTTAACTCTGGCGCCACCGGCGTGATGGTGCCGCATCTAACGACCGTAGCTCAGGCCGAGGAACTGGTCGCGCACGCCAAGTACGCGCCGATCGGCCACCGCAGTTTCGCCGGCCACGCCCGAGCCTCCGGCTACGCGCAGGTGCACAAGGCAGATGACTATCAGGCTTTGGCCAACCGCGAAACAATGATCTTTGCCATCATTGAGGACGAGGAGGGTCTCGAAAACCTGGACGACATACTCAAAGTAGATGGGCTCGACGTGTTTAGCGTCGGCATGCGCGATCTGTCCACCTCCCTCGGCTACCAGGGTGATTGGAATCATCCGAACGTGCAGAAAATCGTCGAAGAGGTCGTCGAAAAGGTCATGGCCGCCGGCCGGCAGTACTGGCAGAGTGGATCTTCGGACGCGGAGTTGGCTGTTCGGGCCCGACGGTACGCCCAGGGAGTGCGCTATTTCACGGTCGGCGCGCTCGACCTGATAAGCCGATCTGCGGGAGAAGTTCTCAAGTTCCGGGAGGAGGTAAGCTGACCGGACTGGCGCGTAACCTGATTCCGGTGGATTGGTGTTGAAAGACGGCTGCTCAGGAGCAGAGTGAGGCCGCCGCCTAAGGGTAAAACTGTGTACGCGTGGCTCACAGCGGCGGGCAATGCGTTGCTACGTTGCTAGTACCTTGGCCGTCAAGGACTAACCGCCGGAGGGCCTAAGCAATCTCATTGCTTTCGGCTGGTACCAACACTGGAAATTGATGCACCCACCTTAGGTGAAGGTCGTTGTCGGGTCGAGACTTGTTACCGGCCTGGAAAGGTGGACGGGGGTAACAGTTACCTATGGTTTTCTTCGGAGCATCACCAGTTCGGGCCGCACCAACCTTTGTATTGACCTTGGCGCTGTTGATCATGCCTATCGGCTGCCTTGGACCCGAATCGCCGGCAAGCCCGTCTCCGACTTTGCCCTTGCTCCCTACAGTTCGATCCGTCGATCTATCTCCCGTGCCGACCGTGACCACACTTCCGGATCAGGGAGGAACCGGTGTTACTCCAGTCCGGGGGATCCCTTTACCGCCGAGTCCTACATCATTCGGTGAAGGATCAGCGCCGCGGCCTACCGGTTTGACGCGGATCGGCCACATTGAGCTCGAGGGTCGTTCCGCGAATCTCTCACTGATTGGCGATCAAATTTTCGTTGCTGCCGGCCAAGCTGGCGTCCACATAGTCAGCGTCTCTGAGCCTGGTGAGCCAGTGCGGATCGGCCGAATTGAAGCGATTGCTGACGATGTGGCAGCCAGTTCGAGATTTCTGGCAGTCCTGTCAACAGATAGAGAACCACACGTGCGCATATTCGAAATTCAAGATATTGATGGACCGTTCGAACCTCCAGAAGTTATTCCTCCGCCGCCGGTCGAAAGCGTGGGCCCGGCCAATATTAACGTGCGCGCCGGCACCCTGATCTTGGCCGGTGGTTCAGCCAGCGCCCAGTTCGTAGAGTTGCTGAGCCGGCCCATGCAAGTCGCGGCCATCATCCCGATGCGGCAGGCTTTTGTCCGGGCATCGGTGTTCGCCGGCTTGGCGTTCTTGACCGAGGACACCGGAGACACATTGCCCTATGTGATCGCGATCTACGACCTGAGTGACTTCCGCCGGCCGCTCAAGGTTGGCGAAGTCCGCTTGAGCTTCCCGGGTGTCGGATCGAATCTTGCGTTGCCGGCCAATTTCCCACTCGCCAGTGTTTTCAATCCTCCGTACCTGTATGTAGCCGGTGGTGGTGCGCTGACGATCTACGACCTGGCCGACCTGAAGGAGCCGATCGAGGTTGGCAGACTTGAAACGGGTGAGAACACCATGCACGTAGCGTTGGAGGACGACATGGCGGTCGTCAGCAACGGCAACGTGCTTCTGGCCGATGTTTCCAATCCGGCCCGGCCTAGGCAAGTGGCAAGCCTAAACACCCCCGGAAATGCTCGTATGTCGATCATTAGACGTGGCATTATTTACGTCGCGGACGGCGAAAACGGGCTGGTGGTCCTGCAAATAAGATAGGGCGACGTTGAATTTTGATGAGGGTACGCCTACGCATGTCCTGTGGATTCGCGGATCGAGAGGGCGGATAGGCAATTCTGCGATACGATCAAAGGGTAATGTCACTATAGAGACGTCCCTTGTGGGCGCCCAAATCGACGACCGAGCAAAGGAAGCCACGAACGGGTGCGACTATGCCGGAGCTTGATTCCCTCTCCTGCCAACCAATGCATCCAATTTTCATACCCTGATGTGCCGGCGCCGGCATGAGCGATTGCTGCAAAAGCATGTCCCGGATTCCGCTCCGGGATAGGCGCTCCAATC
Organism: Chloroflexota bacterium; assembly: GCA_965220775.1. Taxonomy (GTDB): domain Bacteria; phylum Chloroflexota; class UBA6077; order FW602-bin22; family JBCLEL01. Next base: position 331,823 of record OZ244845.1, on the reverse strand, counting down.
GACCCCGAGGGCGCTTCACCAAACCTTGAATTTGCCGAACCGTATTCATAAGCCGATAGTGAAGGGAGAAAATGTAGCGCTGGGACCTGTCCCCAGCCAAGGCCGTTTCGAGAAAACGCCCAGAGCCCAAAGGACGTAAGTGTTCAGATTTAGGGGTATCTACTCCGTAAGGGCGTAATATCCCACCAATGAGGGTCTATCACAGGAGAGGACGTCTGATCGGGGAAAACCAGGAAAGGGTTGCGAGGGCGATCCGCCTCAGGCGGATGCCGGGGGATGTGGGGGTGTCCTCCACAATAACGATCCTCCTTCTCCTGGCCAGGAAAAGGGGGCCAGGTCGAAGACTACGCAAGGCGAGGGGAGGAGGGCGACCAGCTCGTGGATTTGGCATCGATAGGTTGGAAATCACCCCTTGACCGCCGACTGAGGTCCCGAATGGCGACTCGGCCTATCCAGTCCACGGGCGTGGAGGAGAGACATACACCCAAATCTGAACTGTTACCAAAGGACCGTCGCCCTATACTTATCTCTCAATGCGAGTGTAGAATCTGAACTGTTCGATCGAGAAGATTGCTGGTTTAGTGGATGTGCCCATGACGCGATCCGAAGACACCGGCCCGTTGGCGCCGGTCACTGCCGGGATGGAAGATTACCTGTCGACGATTTACGCTTTGCTTGCCGAAGGAGAGTTGGTCATCAGCGCTCGACTCGCCGAGCATTTGGGCGTAGGCCCTTCTTCGGTCACTGGCATGCTGAAGAGATTGATCGATGCGGGCTACGTCCAATTCAATGACCGTAGGGAGATCCTTCTGACCGAGTCAGGACGTGCGATCGCGGAGAACGCCGTTCGCAGGCACCGGCTGGCGGAGCGCATCCTCACCGATCTGCTGGGTTTTGATTGGGTTGAGGCTCACACTGAAGCTCACTCGTTGGAACACGGGCTGACGCCGAAAATCGTCGATCGGTTCTTTCACGTCCTGGGCCGGCCGCAGACCTGTCCCCATGGTAGTCCGATACCGGGCAGCGACGCCGACGTCAATTGGGTCGGAATGCCGCTGAACCGGCTACGCGTTGGCGATGCCGTCACGATCGATAGGGTCACCGAGTCCGGCGAGATGGATCACCAGCTACTTGCCAAGCTGGGCGAAGTCGGTATTACTCCAGGGGCGGAGGCGGTGGTGAGTGAGGTCGCCCCGTGGAGCAACAGTATGACCCTCGAACTACAGGGCCATGAGGTGGAGCTAGACCTGGTAGATGCGGCCAAAATCTGGACTCGACCGCCGTTCGGGTCCTCCAATAACTGAGGACCGGCCTCTTCACGACCGCAAGTGGGCATAGCTTCAATCGGACCTGAGCCGCGGCAGGTGCCTGTCGATGGCCAACGGCTCTTTCACCGCGACTATCTGTTTCTCCTCGGCTCCTCGTTTTCAGTTGGGGCTAGCTTTTACGCCTTAGCGGCAGTTATGCCGATCTATGCTCAGTCCCTCGGTGCCGGCTCGTTAGAGATTGGGCTGGTGACCGGCGTCTTCGCTTCGATGGCCTTTCTCTCACGACTGCCCACGGCTTATGTCATCGATCGTGCCCGGCGCAAGTGGGTAATGGTCACAGGCGCCGTGATATTTGGACTGAGTCCGTTAGGCTACGCTTTGGTTGGCACAGTGCCGGCGCTGCTGGCCCTGCGCGCGTTCAACGGTATCGGTATGGCGACGTTCGTCACAGCCGGCCAAACACTGGCGACCATTGTTTCTCCGGTAAGGCGACGGGCCGAAGCGATGGGCGTCTATACTACCGCCTACAATATCTCCCTCGGATTTGGGCCCGCGCTTGGTGTGGTGGTTGCTTCTCAGGCCGACTTCCCCTCGATTTTTCTGGTCTGTGCCGCACTCGGCATTCTCTCGGCTGTGTCGGCAACTCAGGTGCGCGAACCTCCGCCAAAGGTTGAGTCACTCGATCAACGACGACTCTTGAACCGCGATGCCTTCGGTCCTAGCGTTTTCATGTTCGCGTCTATGTTCGCCTATGGTGGTTTGTTCACCTTTGGGCCGATTCTCGCGATTGAACGTGGACTGCCGAATGCTGGCCTTCCCTTCGTCACCTACACGGTTGGCCTGATGCTTTCGCAATGGTCGGCCGGCCGCATTTCCGACCGCTTCGGGCGTGCCCAGGTAATTCTGCCTGGTTTGGCCATCACCGGCCTAGCGCTGTGGTTACTGGCGTTTGCCCAGGGCTGGGTGATCCTAGCCGCTTCGCTAGCGGTTGGCATAGGCGTAGGCGCGACTCAACCTTCGTTATTCGCGGTAGCTGCTGACCGCGGCAGGCCCCAAGAGCGGGGCAGCGCCATGGCCACCATCGGTATGTCCCTCGAGGCGGGAATCGCGTCCGGCGCGATAGTCGGAGGGATCGTCGCCGGAGGACTCAGTCTGCTGGGTGTCTTCAATGTACCCGGTCTAGGGATTAGCGGCACGTTCATCGTTGCCGGCAGCCTGCCGGTTCTGGGCGCTGTGCTTGGGCTCGCCTGGCCGGCCTCGTTGAAGTGGCTTGTCGGACGAGCGTGATACTCGGCTCCAAACACTCACTGTCGTGAGAACGGTTGGTTCCAGTCTTGTCTGCGTTGTCCGCAGAAGTGGGATTATAGGTAGATGAGGGTGGAGAGGCAAGATTGCCATCACAGAAATACCAACCTCACCGTAGGGACAGCTCTCAAGCCGCGGTAATTAGTGGAGGGAGAAAAATGTAGCGCTGGGGCTTGTCCCCAGCCAAGGGCGCAGCGAGCAGCCGGCCCCAGCCGCCCCGTTTCTCGTGATGTTATTTCCAGCCCATCGAATGAGATTGTCCCTCAGGCCGTATAATCCGGAAAATCTGGAGGTTGAGCGACCATGAAGGACTACGGCGCAGCTACTTATGGTGATGTGTGGGCGGACAAGTACGATGAATATCATTCCGGTATTGATGCGACCAACGCTGCGACCACGTTGGCCGACCTCGCCGGCGGCGGGAGAGTGCTGGAGTTGGGGATCGGCACCGGCCGGGTGGCGCTGCCACTGGCGGCGTTGGGAGTCGAGGTTCACGGCGTAGATGCGTCCCAGGCGATGGTAGACAGACTTCGCCGCAAACCAGGAGGCGGACGTATCCCGGTGACTATCGGTAATTTTGCCGATGTGGGCGTCGAAGGGACTTACTCCGTCATATTTATCGCCTTCAACACCTTTTTCGCACTGACTTCGCAGGAAGACCAGGTGCGTTGCTTCGCAAACGTGGCAGGCCATCTCACCGATGATGGATTCTTTGTTATCGAGGCGTTCGTGCCGGATATGACCCGATACACTCGTGGTCAGAATACCCAAGTGTCGTTGGTTGAGATGGACCGGATCCGGCTCGACGCAAGTCTGCACGATACCGTAGACCAGCGCGTAGAATCGCAGCATGTCATTATCAGCGAGGCCGGCATCAAGCTACTGCCGGTAACCCTACGATACGCTTGGCCCTCCGAGCTTGACCTGATGGCACGGCTGGCCGGCCTGCGCTTGCGCGAGCGGTGGAGCGACTGGGACCGGTCGTCCTTCAACGCCGGCAGTCGGAAACACGTATCGGTCTACGGCAGCCAATAATCGCGCCGGCCAAGAGCGACTCCAGTAGGGCCTTTCGATTCTCGAGGTTAAGCGCAAAACCATAGCGTCAACCACAAGGTTTTCCCCGACAGAGCCGTGGAGCAACACGCCGGTGAGCGTATGTCCAGCCCTTGCGGTCACCTTGGATGAAGAATCGAAAACCCCTGGGCGGACATCTATCAACCCGTGCAAGATAGGATCTAAGCAGTTAACATAATACTAAGTATGTTCACCTTGGACCGCGCCAGCCAAATGACGGCTCAAGTCCCATCCGGAGGCCCATATGGGGACACGGAGGACCGCCGGCCTCCGTCGGGTCAAACAGAATTGCTTCTACAAAGGCAAAAATGCAAAACAGAAAATCTGGGCAAGCGTGTGCAGGCCGGATGATGGCGTAAGTCCGTCTTGGTGGACCATATCGGGGCGTGGAAGGCCGCCAACCAAATATGGAAATTGCAAAACAAATATCCAGGAACCACGCCGCGCCGGCTGGAGAATCGGAAGACCCTCTGCCGGCCACCTACCGCACGGCAAGCTGATTTGTGGTACCATGCGCGTTTGGTCGAAAGTTGCCTCGTTGGCGACATCAGTATTCGCTTGCAGTTTCGTTTCCGCTCGCTATAATGGCGCTGAAGGCGCGGACTCAGACCCTTACGAGCCAGTGAATCGCAAACCTAATCTGACGGCTACGTTGGCCGCCCGCCCAAATAGAGAGGCTTGGCTGCTAGGCCGCGAGTAGAGGGATGGATCCGAGTACCGTACTAACCCCTCAGCATTGGCTGCTTATTAACGCGATGCTTTCCACCCTATGGCTGCTTGCCTTGCTTATGGTGAACGGCGCGTTTGCCTTTCTTCTGGGAACTGCGATCATACCGTCAGTTGTTGCCACCCGGCCGGCTCTCTCTAACCTGGAGCGTTTTAAACGACCCCTCTACGCCATCGGAATCGCCGCGTTCGCGCTGGCAATCCTGCAGCTAGTAAGGTTCGTCAACGGCTTGATAGTGTTGAATGAACAGCTGTACCCGCGTCCCTTGATCTGAGTCAGGTTGTTGGAAGGAATTAATTGGGCTCGATAATCGTCCGGCTGACTCTGATCTTGGTGCCGCCCTTCCTACTTGCGGTCCTTGTGTTGTTGTTTGCCTCGCCGAGGATAGTTGGAGCGCTCCAGCCTAAGGTCGAACAGCCTGTCAGATTCCCTCATCCCCAACACGTGCAGGTGGCCCAATTGGATTGTCAGTTCTGCCACCGCATGGCCGGCACGCACGCCGAGGCCGGAGTGCCCGCCGTAGAGCAATGCATGATGTGCCATCAGGTAGTGCGTCAGGATAGCCCAGAAGTGCAGAAGATAGTAAAGGCTATGGAGAATAATGAGTCCATCGAATGGAACCGTGTCCATAGGATGCCGGATCACGTCCGCTTCGTTCACGAGGCGCATGTCAAAGCCGGAATTGATTGCACGGTCTGTCATGGCCCGGTCGGAGAGATGGTCCAGGTCGAGCAGGTGCGCCCGTTGAATATGGGCGACTGCATCAACTGCCACCGCGAACGAGGCGCGCCTTTCGACTGCACGGTCTGTCACAAGTAGCAGGAGTAAAGTGTGGCATTAACCCGACGGGAGTTTCTGAAGACGACGTTGGCCGGCGCTGTTGCCGCAGTCGCCTTCACTGGCTGTATTCCCAGAAGCGAGTTGCAAATTCAGAGTCCGCCTCTGATGCCCGAAGACTTGGTAGAAGGCCGCGACCTCTGGTACGCAACGTTAAACCAGGCCGGCCCGGGTGGCGATGGCCTTATCGTCCGAGTGATGGCTGGCCGGGCAAAGAAGATCGAAGGCAACCCGGATTATCCGATCAATGCGGGTAAGACCAGCGCAATCGATCAGGCGATTGTGCAAGATCTATACCATCCAGACCGGATCAGCGGACCTTTGAAACGGAGAGGAGATCGGGGTAGCGGTCAATTCTATCCGATCTCCTGGGACCAGGCCTACGGCGAACTGGCCTCCAAATTGAGAGGATTGAGCGGGCAGGCAGATCGGGTCGTCTTGGCTACCGAGCCTCTACGAGCCCACCAGGCTTACTTGGTTGATAAGTTCGTGACGGCCTACGGTGCGCGGCATCTCGCTTTTGACCCGCTTGCTCCTACGGTGGAGCGTTCGGTGCTCAGGGAGATGTTCGGTCAGGACGCGCTGCCCGAATTCGACATTCGGAATTCTAATTACCTGGTGTCGTTCGGTACGGATTTCCTGATGACTTGGCTATCGCCCGTCAGATATGGCCGGCACTACGGCGAGTTTAGGCAGGGTCGTTCGAATAGGGGATATTTCGTTCAGGTAGAGCCTAGGCTATCGATCACTGGTGCCAATGCTGACGAGTGGGTCCCGATTAAACCGGGAACCGAAGGCATGCTTGCGCTCAGTATGGCGCAAGTGATTTTGGCGGAGAACTTGGCCGGCCAATCATCGATCCAAGCCATACCGGGCGGCGCAGCCAGCCTTCGTGCTTACGAGCCCGGACAGGTGTCCGAAGCTACCGGCGTCGCTGCGGAACGCATCCGCGAGTTGGCGCGGGCTTTCGCTCAGAACCAGCCGGCCCTTGCCATCGCCGGAGGTGCCGCAGCCGCACATACTAATGGCAGCTTCAATCTGATGGCGGCCTATGCGCTTAACGCAGTCGTAGGCAATGTCGGCAAGCTGGGAGGTTTGATCTTCAATCCACCGGCGCCCACCGAAGGATTCGCTTCGCGGCTGCCTGCCGCGAGCCACGCCGAGTGGCACCGCTTCGCCGAAGGCGTTCGCACCGGTAGTTCACCGGTCGACGCGCTTCTAGTGCATAGGGTCAACCCACTGCATGGCATGCCGGCCGCGACCGGAATCGGAGCAGCTCTGGAAAAGATCCCATTCATAGCCAGCTTCTCGAGCTATCTGGATGACACCACGTTGATGGCCGATCTGATTCTGCCCGATAGCTCGATTCTTGAATCTTGGGGCGACGATGTGCCGGATCCGAGTCCGGGCTACCAGACGGTTGGGGTGCAACAGCCCGTAGTTCGGCAGTTTTATAACACGCGAGGCTTCTTCGACGGTCTGCTGTCCATCAGCCGAAAGTTGGGCGGCCAAGTAGCGAGCGAGCTGCCTTGGGGCGCGGTCCGCGACCTGCTGCGCGAAGATGCCCAACAACTCCGTGCGCTAAATCGTGGGTCGGTACCATTAGGCGCGGACTTCGAACGGTTCTGGGTGAATCTGCTACAACGCGGTGGCTGGTGGGATGAGGACTCTAGGGTAACCACGGTGCCAGCTGCGAAATTGCAGCCGCCGGCGGCTCCGCCGGATGCCGCGTCTGAGTTCGCTGGATCAGCTGACGAATATCCGTTTTATTTGGTGCCGTTCCCGCATTTTACTATGCAGGCTGGCGAAGGCGCCCATCTGCCCTGGCTTCAATCAGCGCCGGATACGATGACCAGTGCGACTTGGCAGACTTGGGTCGAGCTAAACCCGCGTACTGCCGACAGCCTGCAGATTAAGATGTTCGACGTGGTAAGGGTGGAAACGGTGGTTGGCGCCCTTGAGGCGTCGGTCTATATCAATCCAGCCGCTGCGCCGGATATTATTGCAATTCCGATGGGGCAGGGTCATCGGGGCTCTGGAAGGTACGCAGAGGGCCGCGGCGACAATGTGCTTAGGATTCTTGCCCCTCTCACCGACCGTGGTACGGGGGCGCTGGCCTGGTGCGCGACTCGCGCTCGCATCAGCAAAGTTGGCAAATGGCAGCGCGTGGCGTTGTTGGATCGATATTTGGAAGGAGTTCCAAAGAGTCGCGAGCTTCCCGATGCCAAGATCATCGGAATAACCAAGGAGTAACTATGGCCGACAGCGAGCAGGTAATCAAGCAAACGAAGTGGGGAATGGTCGTCGATATTGATCGCTGCACCGGCTGCCAGGCCTGCGTAGTGGCATGTCAGGCTGAGAACAACGTGCCAATTAATACGGAATCAGTGGTCGATGAACAACGCGGCCAATATTGGATCCGCATTGAACGGTACTGGGAAGGCGAATACCCCGACGTCAAGGCGCGCTTTATACCGGTGATGTGTCAGCACTGCGGAAATGCACCCTGCGAGCCGGTGTGCCCGGTTTACGCGACCTACCATACCAGCGATGGTTTGAATGCACAGGTCTACAATCGATGCATCGGTACACGCTACTGTGCTAACAACTGTCCTTGGAACGTCCGCTTCTTCAACTACTGGGATCCTCCGAACCGCATACCGGAAACGCTGCGAAACCAGCTCAATCCGGACGTTTCCGTTCGCAGCAAGGGAATTATGGAGAAGTGCACGTTCTGCGTGCAGCGGATCCGGCGGGCCGAGCGAACAGCCAAGGGCGACGGACGCACCGTCCAAGATGGGGAGTTCCAGCCGGCGTGCGCTCAGGCATGTCCGACCAACACGCTCGTCTTTGGCAACTTGAAGGATGAGGGCGGCAAGGCGGCACAATTGGCTGCCGACCGCCGCCACTATAGGATGCTTGAGAATCTTGGAACGGACCCCGCTGTAATTTACTTGAAGAAAGTAGATCCGAACTACGACGAGACTGCAGATACACATGGCTAGTGGTCACGCTCCTCACCATTACGAGGCGCCACCAAGCGCCGAGGAAGCGCTTCGGGACGGCATCGCGGCACTCAAGCCGGGCCCGCGATACCGGCCCACGGTAATCGTCCTGGCGGTTTTGTCAGGGTTGGGAGTCGTGGGAGTGATAATCCGGCTCGGCGGCGGTTTCGAGGATCGAGCTGCTTGGGGCTACTACGCTGCGGTATTCAGCTACCTGTTGACGACGGCGATGGGTGCCCCGGTTCTCGTTTTTGCCACGCGGATGGCAAAAGGACATTGGGCACGCCCAGTTCGCCGCGCCGCTGGGATTTTGGGTGCGGTCTCTGGCTTGGTAGCCGTGCTGTGGTTCATACCCCTCATGTTTACACTGCCGCCATTCGAGGGCCGCAACAACATTTGGTTCGATTGGCCTTTGAGTGGGCGCTTGCTATCTTCATGGGCGCCGGCTGGCTTTGATCTAGTTGCTGTTATTGTGCTCGCAGTCATCGCTTGGGCGGCTCTATGGGCAGATTCAATCCCCGACCTGGCTGTTTTGCGCGATCGCTGGGCGGCCGGCCCGGGAGCCTTGGTTTCCCGGCTGGCGCGTGGATGGATTGGGACTCCGAACCAGTGGTTCATGATCACGAGTTTCCTTATAGTTCTGGGCGCTTTCTACATGATGTTTTGGATATTCCTTCACATGATGATTAGTGCCGACTTCTCGATGAGCCTGGTGCCGGGATGGCGCAGCGCACTCTATCCGGCCTATCACGCACTGAGTGGGCTGCAGGGTACTGTAGCGGTGTGCTTGGTGATGCTGTATCTGCTGCGCAGATTCGGCGGCCTTGAACGCTACCTGGGTGTGGACCAATTCTGGGGTCCATCGAAGCTGCTGTTAGCCACGACGATCCTGTTTTTTTACTTCACCTTCTCCGACTTTCACACATTCTGGTATGGCCGCTTGCCAAACGAGCTGGCCATTCTCCACCAGATATACACTGGGCCGAATCAGTGGTTTTTCTATATAGCGTTTACCCTTTGTTTCCCGGCGACATTCCTACTCATTATCTGGAATCCGATACGAAAGAGCATATTGGGGCCGCCGCTGGTTTCCCTGATTCCGCTGGTAGGACTGTTCTTCGATCGGATCAGGTTGTACGCCGGTCCATATGCGGTGCCCGACCCGACGGGTCATGAGTTGGAATTGAGTAATATCGGCGTCATTGGGCCACCGGATATCGCCGACGTGTTCATAATGGTCGGTGGGTTTGCCTTGGTGGCGTTGCTCTTTATTCTGATGATGAGATTAATTCCGATCATCTCGATCTGGGATGTGAGGGAGGGTACTCTCCTCCAACAGGAGGCTCCGCTGCTCCGGCTGCGGGCGCCGGCCATAGCAAAGCCAAGATAGTCCAAGGGGTGTTTACTAAGTAATGCAAGAACGTAAAGATCTCACCGACGCAAAGATCAACCGCGACCTGTTGGACTTTGTTCTGGTAACCCCGTTTTGGTTCTGGGTGACATTGCTTTTCCTGATCATGGTGTTGACCGTCGCAGCATATGCGTTCTCTATGATCGTCAACTACGGACTAGGGCTGACTGGGTTGAATCGGCCGGTCCAATGGGGATTTATGATTACCAACTTCGTGTTTTGGGTCGGTATCAGTCACGCCGGCGTCATGATCTCGGCAATCTTGCGGCTCACCCAGGCGGAATGGCGTCGACCGGTCACACGCGCGGCTGAAGTTCTGACGGTGTTTGCCTTGGCGACTGCGGCTATGCATCCAGTGCTTCATGCCGGCCGGCCGTGGCGAGTCTACTTTGAATTTCCCTACGACTTCATGCGTGGGGTATGGCCGCAAGTCAAGTCGGCGCTGGTATGGGATCCGTCGGCCATCTTCACCTATCTTTCCAGTAGCGCGATGTTTGTCTACATAGCTCTCTTGCCAGACCTGGCGGTGGCTCGCGACCACTCCACAGGCTGGAAGCGCACCCTGTATTCGATGCTATCCCTGGGATTCCGAGGGACTTCGCGCCAATGGCGATTGCAGTTGATAGCCGGCATCCTGCTGTCGGCTTTGATCTTGCCCGTGTTCGTTTCGGTACATAGTATAGTTTCGTTCGACTTCTCGATGGCGTTGGTGCCGGTATGGCACTCGACGGTATTCCCACCCTATTTCGTCATCGGCGCCGTTCACTCGGGAGTCTCGGCAGTTGTCACCTTGATGGCGATCTTGCGCTGGGTTTTCAAGCTTGAAGACTATATAACGCCGGATCACTTCGACGCTCTGGGTCGCTTGCTCCTAGTTGTCTCGACGACGTGGTTCTACTTCTTCATCCTGGAGTTCGTCTACGGAATATACATGAGGGAAAGCGTAGAGCTAGAGGTCAACAATCTTCGTGTCTTCGTTTGGCCCTTCAATATGATGTCGGTCGTGTTCTTGCTGGCTGGCTACTTCATACCGGTCACGCTGTGGCTCTTCAAACGCGTCAGACGCAACATCGTCTGGATGTTCTGGACATCGCTCTTGGTGAATGTCGGGATGTGGTTGGAGAGGTTCCTGATTATCGTGCCAGGGCTGGCGCTAAAACAGCCGTTGACCTACTCCTGGGGCGAGTACTTCCCCCAGCTGGTGGAGTTCGCAATAGTCCTCGGCTCCTTTGCGCTGGTTACAACCGGAGTGTTCCTGTTCGCAAAATTCTTCCCGATAATACCGGCCTTTGACATCAAGGAAGGCCAGATACTCAAAGCCCAGATAAAAGTTGGCCGCCGCGAGGTGCCGGCCCTTATCCATGAATGAGCGAGGTGTCAGTAGATGGCTGCTATAAGTAAAACTGGAGTTATGGGTCTGTTCCGTGACGCAGACGGTGCGGCGGGAGCGGTCGACCAGCTCAATCAGTCGGGATTCGACCACACCGACTACGAGGTATTGACGGGCGCTCCATACCCGGAAGACTCTTTTGGCGAAGGGAAGATCTCCCATCGTCTGTACGCGTTTCCATTTATCGGCGCGGCCTGCGGGTTTGCCGTCGGCTTGCTACTCACTGCCGGTACCCAGATTTCCTGGCCGATGGTGACCGGTGGCAAGCCGCTCCTGTCGGTTCCCCCGATGATAATCATCATGTATGAAGGCACCATGTTGGGTGCGATCCTGTTTACCGTGATCGGGATCATATGGGAATCGCGTCTGCCAATCTCCACCAAGAAGCTCTATGACCCTCGTATCTCGGAGGGCTGGATCGGTGTGGTAGTCCATAATCCAATCGATCGTTTGGGGGAGGCCGAGCGTACGATGCGCGACGCCGGGGCAGAGGAGGTCGTTGTCGATAGCCCAGGAGTTTCTGGGAGGAACAAGGTCGGTTGGGTCGAGGAGTGACCGGTTGAAATTAGGTGGTTCTATGCTCTCCGGGTGGCGCCGCCGGCTCGGTATCGGCGCTATTGGCGTGGCGATGCTTGCCATGGCCGGCTGCTCTACTGGGGCTTATCCATTCGACATATTGCACGAGATGCATTACCAGCACTCGTTCCGAACCCTCGAATCTCCCATCATCATGCCGCCGCGTGACTCGGTGCCTACGGTCGGACGCGCGCCACAATATACCGAGGAGCAGGCGGCCAGTGTGGAGAATCCGGTTCAGGCCACCGCTGAGGACCTCGAACGAGCCAGCGAAATCTTCCAGCTGAATTGCGTCGCATGTCACGGTCCGGAAGGACAGGGCAATGGCATTATCGCCGGCTACTTCGAGCGGGCGGAGGTTGCCAAGCCGGCCGACTACACCAGCGACGATATTCGTGGTCGAACCGACGGACAGCTATACTACGCGATCACGAGCGGAACCGGTCTAATGCCACGCTTCGGACCTCTTCTAAATGAAGAAGACCGCTGGCTTCTCGTTCACCACATACGCGAGTTGCAGAAGTAGCTGCTGCGCGAGTAGATCAGAGCGGTAGCGACAGCGCAACGATAATAGCGTACACCAAGGCGCCTAGCATCAGCGCTGTCAGTAGGGCGAACCAGCCGTAGACTACTGCCACCGGTGCATTGCTCGCGATACGATTCGAGCCCCACAGAATAGGCACACCAACAAATATTCCCAGGGCGACAAGTACGAGGATTATAGCGGCTGTCAACTGAGACCTTGCTCCGAGCGAACGTTGGTTGCGTTGTACTGAAGATTGAAGGCGGTTAGAGTCATACACGCCATTCTAAATGGTCCGGCGGCTCTCCTCGTGCCGGCGTTCCCGGTGAGACTGATAGACTTGCCTGGATTGAGTTTACTCAAAAGGTGAGAGGGGTATGGATACCCGAGTCGAGAATGTTCTCCGCGAGTTGGCCGCCCGCACCCAGAGCGAGACCGAGGAGATAAACCAGCTTCTGCGGAAGCCGACCGCAAGTTTTGAGGATGAGCTGCGCCGGTCCGAAATGGGGCTAGGCAGGTATTCACTGGGCATCGGCGCGGAGACCGGCCAATTCCTTCAGATTCTGGTGCTCAGCACTGGTGCGAAGAACGTAGTAGAGATCGGCACGGCCTACGGTTACTCGACGCTTTGGCTGGCGGACGCGGCCCGTTCAAACGGTGGCATCGTGACTACCTTCGAGTTCAGCCCCGAGAGAGCCGACGCAGCGCGCGACAACTTCGCGAAAGCCGGTTTGAGTGAACACATAGAGTGTCTGAATGTGAATGCGTTGAAGGGCATCTCCGAAGTCCCCGGCAAGATCGACTTTGTATTCATGGACGGGTTGAGGGAAGAGTACATCCGCATCTTCGATCTGGCCTTTCCCCAAATGCGCCAGGGCGGGCTATTTGTCGCAGATAACGTAGTCTTTCCCTACAAAGAAGAGCTAGCTCCCTTCGTCCGGCACGTCCAATCGCACCCGAGGGCAACCAGCGTCACCGTTCCAATAGGTTACGGCGTGGAGTTGACGGTAAAGCAGTAAGCCGGCCGCTAGCCGGCTGCGCTCGACTCGAGGAACTCGCGGCTTGCTATTGAGTCCTGTAACGGATTGGCGGCTGCGTCTTGCTCCACGACGATCCAGCCTTGGTAATTGGCCTCAGTCAGTGCACCAACTACCCGCGCCAGGTCAACAGTACCTTTTCCCAGCGCCGCGAAGACGCCCCGTCTCGTCATCTCCATAAAGTCGAGTCCTTCGCCTTTGAAACGCTCTAGAAGCGGGCCATCGACATCTTTGATGTGAACATGGGTTATGCGCTCGGAATAGTCTACGAATGCGGCGACTGGATCGTCGCCGGCAAAGGCGATATGTCCGGTGTCCGGGCAGAACCCGATCAAGGATTCATCCACCGCAGCCAGGAGCCTTTCGAACTCGTAGCGAGTCTCTATGAGCGTACCCGCATGCGGGTGATACGTTGATTGGACACCGATCGTTGCCAGGCTCTCGGCGGCCAGATTTAGCCCCAGCGCCATAGCCTGGTGCTCGCTCTCAGACGTCGCATCCTCCCGCGTTACCCGGCCGGCAATTTCGCTCCGGTGCGGTCTGATGGGATCACACAAAATAACGGTATCGCCGCCCAAGTCCTTGACCTGCCTACCCAAGTCCATCACGCGCGCTATCTCGGTTTCGTGGTTCGCTCTGTCGATCAGGTCTGCGAAGCAAAACGAACCGACGAATGTCACTCCACGTTCGACGAGATGGCGCTGGACGACCGCCGGATCGTCAGATGGCTTCAATGACCATTCGATCGCGCTGTATCCGCCAGCTACAATCCCATCTAGCATTTCGTCAATGGCAGGTGGGGTTATCCAGTAGTAGGCAGGCTCGTTGCCCCAGGTGACGCTTCCGATGCTAATCCGCCAAGATGCCATTTTCGATCCTCCTTTGAATACCTCGGTTGAGCTAGTGTGGGTCTTCTAAGAGCGGGCTGATAACGCATTGCGAGACAGGGCTATTCATCGGCCCCAGCGTCCGGCCTTGTCGCGCAGGCTCATGCACCCCGATAGCGATTCGTGATCGGCAGCCGGCGGTCGCGGCCGAAGGCGCGGTGGGTGACTTTTACGCCGGGCGGAGCCTGCCGGCGCTTGTGTTCGCTGCGGTCTACCAACTCGATGGCAAGTTCCGCGTAGGTCCGTTCGTGTCCTTGGCCTACTATTTCCTCAAGACTGCGGTCGTCTTCTACATAGGCCTGCAGGATCGGGTCCAGCTCATCATATGGCGGCAGGCTGTCAACGTCGCGCTGATCAGGCTTTAGCTCGGCCGAAGGCTCTTTCGTCAGGACCGAATCCGGTATCAGATCGTAGCCGGCCCTGCAGTTCCGGTAGCGTGCAAGCTCGTAGACAAGCGTCTTCGACACGTCCTTTATGACGGCGAACGCGCCGGCCATGTCACCGTACAACGTCGCGTAGCCGGTCGCCATTTCACTCTTGTTGCCGGTTGTGAGAACGAGCCAGTTGAACTTGTTGTTCAGGGCCATCATGACGTTGCCGCGTATGCGGGCCTGTAGGTTCTCCTCGGCCACTCCCTCTGCCTGGCCGGCGAAGGTGTCCGCCAGCATTTCGAGCGTTGCTTGAAATGCTGGCTCGATCGGGATCGTGATGAACCGGATGCCGAGGTTTTCGGCAAGCCGGCGAGCATCTTCTTTGCTGCCGGCCGATGAGAAGCGCGATGGCAAGGATACGCCTACCACGTTGTCTCGGCCTAGGGCATCCACCGCGATCGCTGCAACCAGGCTCGAGTCGATACCTCCAGACAGGGCGATGACCGCACAATTGAAGCCGTTCTTCAGCACGTAGTCCCTCGTACCCAGGGTCAGGGCCTCGTACACTTGGGCCGCCTCCGATAGAGGCCGGAACGGGGTCGCTGGCCGAACTGCGTCCCGCTCGCCGGAGCGCGGTTCGAGAATCACCTTTGTTACACGGGCCGCAGCCGGATCGAAGCCGCGTCGCTCCTTGCGTATCCGGGGATCGTGCAGCCTGGCCCGAAACACTCTCTCGAGATCAAGGTCAACGTACAGCGTCTGCTCGCGGAACTGATCGCTTTCGGCTTGCAAACGCCCCAACTGATCGAACACCATTGCGCTGCCATCGAATACCAACTCGTCCTGGCCGCCAACCAGATTGTTGTAAGCCACGATGACGGTGTAGTCCGCGGCCCTGGCAGCCAACATTCGGGCGCGTTCCTCGGCCTTGCCGACGTGGAAAGGCGAGGCGTTTATGTTGAGGATCAGCTCGGCGCCGGCCTGGGCTTGGGCGGCGGTGGGCAGGCCGGGGTACCATATGTCCTCGCAGATATTGACGCCAAACACCGCGTCTCCTATCTGGAACACCGGGTACTCGTCACCGGCTTGAAAGTAACGGTCTTCGTCGAACACGCCGTAGTTTGGCAGGAAACGCTTGTGGTAGACGCCGGCCAGCCGTCCATTATTGGCGACAGCGGCGGCGTTGAAGATGTCGTCGCCGGCGTCGACGAAACCGACGATAGCGGTGATGTTATGGCAGTGGGAAACGATATGGTCCAGCATTCTCAGGTTGTCTCGGATGAAGCTGGGCTTCAGTAGCAGGTCTTCGGGCGGATAGCCGGAGAGGGCGAGCTCGGGGAAGGTGATCAGATCACAGCCGTGCCGGCGGGCCTCGTCGATCGATTGGATGATCTTGTCCGCGTTGCCATCCAGATCGCCGACGGTAGCATTCATCTGGCACAATGCGAGGCGTAGCTTCTTCATCCTGACACGACCTGCAACACGGATAGTTGCGCTAAGCTGGTTGAACGCAAGCTTAGCAGCTTGTCCGCCGGCCTGCTGATTGCGGATGTAGCAACAATTGGGTTGGCGGCAGTCTCAATCTCATCCACGCCCCATCAGCCTGCCTTCGGGCGCTCCCCTGATCGCCGAGTCTGTACAGATCCACTCGTGAAGACTAGGATACCTTGGCGTGGCTGGTCCAGCTTTGACGTAAGAAGTGGAGCGATATTACGTCTGAAATCCAAGGCTCGAGGCCAAGTTGTCTCGTTACCGGTATCGGTGGATTCCTGGGATCTCATCTCGCCGAGTTCCTTTTGGAGCAGGGCTCGGCAGTATATGGCACTTTGCGCAAGGATTCGCACGGCTTGGAGGGTGTCAAAAACGAGCTGGGCTTGTTCGCATGTGACATTCTCGATAAGGGCCGGCTAGAGGCGGTCGTTCGGGAGGTTAGCCCGGACGTGGTTTTCCACCTGGCGGCACAGAGCTTTCCGACGGTGTCTTGGCGCCAGCCTGAAGCCACCTTCGAGGTCAATGTTTTCGGGACGCTGAATCTGCTGGAGGCGATACGAAAGGCGAGTCCAAGGTCAACCGTCGTGGTTGCCGGCTCCTGCGTGGAGTATGGGTTCATCTCACCGAAAGAGGTACCAATCAAGGAGGATAGGACGGTCCGTCCGGCCAGTCCCTACGCCGTGAGCAAGGTTGCGGCGGACATGCTTGCTAAGCTGTACGCCGAGACTCATGGGATGAAGGTCGTCCGGACTCGCCCGTTCAGGGTTATCGGACCTGGAAAAGTTGCCGACGTGATGTCGGACTTCTGCCAGGGTATTGTGGAGATAGAGCGAGATCAGCGAACGGGCCTGAAGGTGGGCAACCTGGAGGCTGTGCGAGACTTTCTCGACGTCGAGGACGCGACGCGAGCGTTCTGGATATTGGCTGAGAAGGGTATCCCAGGGGATGTCTATAACATGTGCTCCGGCATCGGCTACTCGATCCAAGAGGTGCTTGACCGTCTCATCTCGATGGCGAACTCACCGGTTCCGGTAGAGCGAGACGCTGCCCGTATGCGGCCGTCTGACGAGCCGGTGCTCATCGGCGACAACTCCAGACTGAAGGCCTTGGGCTGGAAACCCGAGGTCCCACTCGATCGGTCGCTCGGCAATATCCTAGATTCTTGGCGGGCTAGGGCCTAGCTTCAAGCGGGGCGGCCTGAATCACACAACCCCGATCTCCCTCAAATAGGCCTCCAACGCTTCCGTCCACGCAGGGAGATCATCTGCCTGGTGTCTCTGGAGCATGCCGTGGGCAAGGACTGAGTTGGCCGGCCGTTTCGCCGGTGCGCGGAAGTCGGCCGTGGTTGTAGGGGACAGCGGTGGGTTGAGGCCGGCCGTTTCGAAGATCTTGGCGGCGAACTCGTACCAGGTACAGTCTCCGCCATTGGTGACGTGCCAGACGCCGTAGCTTTCGGACTTGATGAGCCAAGCAATCTTGCGCGCCAGGTCCGGCGTGTAGGTCGGGGTGAGACGCTGATCGTCCACAACTTTGATCGCCCTACCCTCCCGTGCCAGCCGGAGCATGGTGTTCACGAAGTTTCCGCCTTTGCCGGAGGCGCCGGCCGCTCCATAGAGGCCGGACGAACGCACTATGTAGTGGCGCTCCAACGTCGAGGCAACGACAAGCTCCCCCGCCATCTTGGAGATGCCGTACATGCTGATGGGTCGGGCCGCGTCGTCTTCAAGGTATGGGGTACGCTTTGCGCCATCGAAAACGTAGTCGGTGCTGACGTGCAGCAACGCGGCGCTCGACTCCTTGCAGGCCAACGCAATGTTGCGGACGCCGTAGACGTTGACCTCGAAGGCTTTCTCTATCTCTCTTTCGCAATCATCGACCCGATGAAAGGCCGCGGTGTTGATGACGACGTCGGGGTTGTGGGTGCCTATGGCGAGGTCTACCCGGGGCCGGCTGGCGATGTCGAGTTGGCCGTGACTCAGGGCGATAAGGTCCTCGTCGACGAGAACCTTGGCCAAGTCGGTCGCGAGCTGACCGCGAGCGCCGGTTAGCAGTACCCGCAATGCCTTGCCTCCTCAGCCGGGCGGATGTGTTAGCGCCTTTTCAACGTGCAATACGGGAGAGGCGGATTTGCACCTTTATCACAAAGGCGTCGTCTATGAGAGAGCGAGAGATGGTCGTCTGGCTCAAAGATTGGCTGGCAAGTTGTTTTGCAAAAACAGGTTTTTCGATTGCCCCTACTCCACCTTCGTGTGCGTAGGAATTTGTTTTGCAAAAACAGGTTTTTCGATTACGCCCGCTCCATCCTCGTGTGTGTAGGAGTTTGTTTTGCAAAAACAGGTGTGTCGATCGCCGGCGCTCTATTCTCGCATGTTTGTTCTTGCTTACATGATAGCAGACAAGTGCCAACTTTTCGCCGGAGAATCGCCACGTTAACGGCGGGATGCCGGGCGGAGCAGCTGGGCCGGCTGGTGCCCCGGCACGCCAAGGAATAAAAAGACGGAGTTGTGGTTTGGTACAGCGAATTGGCGCGGCGGATTCTGCCACACCCCACCCCGACCCCTGCGGGGGACAAGCCCCTCGCCTCGCGAAGTCTTCGACCGCGCTACATTTTCTCATTCCGCCATCGACCATCGGTCTACAATTCGGCACGTTTCGCCCGTGGAGAGCCGGCATCGAGGTTGATTGAAGGGCACATCCCGGATCGGAGTCCGGGACATGCTTTCGTATCAAAGGCCGGCCGCGCGCTTGGCTGGGGGCGAGACCCAGCGCTACCTATTACAAAGCTGGCCTAGCGCAGCCTGGAGTTGACTGGCGTGATGATTGGCCGTCTGGAGATGACCAGTGGCCCTTTCAAGTTCGGACTGATTTGAGTCTTGAAGACCGCTCTCAAAGAGATCGACCGCGGCGAGTATGTTTTGGACCGCATTTCTTGCGTGTACTTGTATGTTCTGTACAGAGTCAGGTGGATCCAGATCACGGATTTTGGTGGCGGTGGCTCGAAGAGAATCGAGATGTCCGGCCACGTTTTGACGCCAAGTGGGATCTGTCAGGAGGCTTTGGTTGGTGGCGGCGTTATTCATAAGGGTCCCGAAAGCCTGCAACGATTGACGGGTGCGCTCGTAATCGCCGAGAAGCGCCTCCAAGTATGGTCTCTCGGCAGGGCTTGCGCATTCAAGGCTGGGAATAGCAACGGCAATGGTAGGAGTGGCGGTAGCACGAGCGGCGGCCGTTGCCGTTGCAGTAGCGGTAGCAGCAGCGGTAGGTACAGAGGTTGTGGCCTCAGGCGTTGGGGTTTGATCTGGCTCCACAACGGCAGTCGGGAGCGTATCCACCAGATACTCTGACGGCACGAACCCGACATTTCCATCCGGGTCTCGCACATTTCTCCAGACTCTACCACCCGCAGCTACGGCTGGGCCTACGACGACCAACTTCGTTCCATCGGGCCAAGCCTTGATTCTGTCAGTGGAATCGACTTGCCGGCGGACGTAGACTCCGTCACCGTTCGTTCTGCCGACGAAGAGCGTGACTTCGAGGGCATCTGGAGTAGTCGTCGTTTCTGCCGATTCGGCATCGGGTGTTACTGTCGCGGTGGTTGTTGCCTCGGCAGGTTGCTGCACGTCCAGATACTCCGCTGCCACGAACCCGACGTTTCCATCCGGATCTCGCACATTCTTCCAGAGCCTACCCTCGGCAGTTACGTCTGGACCTACGACTACCATCTCGGTTCCGTCGGGCCAAACTTTGATGCTCTCAGTGTCATCAGTCGCCCGGCGGATGTTTACTCCATCGCCATCGGTGTTGGCGACAAGGTAGATAACATCTGCCGGCTCGGTAGGCGGCACTTCGGTTTCGGTAGGAGTCCCTGTGAGCGGCACCTCAGTGGCAGTACGGGTCGATGAAACTTCAGAAGGAGTTCCTGTGAGCGGCGCCTCAGTGGCAGTACGGGTCGATGAAACTTCAGAAGGAGTTCCTGTGAGCGGCGCCTCAGTGGCGCTTGGGGTCGACGGGAGCTTGGTGCGAGTCGCAGTCCGCCGGACGTTGGTAGGCGTGGCGGCCGCGGAAATGCTGGCACGTGTAGAAGTCACCTGTATTGTCGTAGGAGTAGCGCGGGACGACGCTTCGGTCGCGGTCGGCACTGGTTCGGAAACTGTGGGTTCGACCTCTTGTCCGCCCTGATCGAAGGGGTTACAGCTTGCCAGTACCAGCGCAAGTATGAACAGTACGCCGACGATCTTGATCGGCCGGCCGATGAGCGGAACGGTGCCTGGGTTATCTGACACGAGCTCTTCCTCGTCTCTCCTGTCGTGTAGCGTTAATCGCTACAAGCCGAATGCCAAACTTGGTGGTGATGTGGAGCGCCGCCACAACTGATAGCCTCTATTCAATCATAACTTGCGCAGTTGAGGGAAATTACTCTCGAATCTGGATAAATTCTTGCACAAGCGGATCCTAGGGCTACAGCTTGCTAGAAGAATCGACAGCCACCAACGATTTTGAGCGGCCGTCCCATAAGTGGTGAACCCCTTGTGATATGAGCGATGACGAGCGGGAGCAGAGAACCTTCGGCCTCGTTGTCGCCGAGAGGGAATCTCCACTACTCCATGATAATAACTCTAACGCCGCTCCTTACCCGTTCAGCACATGGTTGGACAATATTTTCAGTACCGGCTTGATCTTCGTCTCGAAGTTGACCTTCTTCTCTATAGGCTCCGGTAGGCTACGGACCCAGATCTTGATCTCCGCATCCAAGTCAAGCGGTCCGGGCGTTTCCACACTGAACTTCGAAATCTGGTCGTAGGGAATCGATAGGTATTCTTTCTTGCGCCCAGTTATTCCCTGGACATCTATCAGGATGATTCGCTTATCGGTGAATATGAACGTGTCGCGCACGAACTTGAAGCCGGCTTCTATGGATTCGCCATCGATGAGGATCCAGCCGTGCTCTTCGTGGAGTTTCGCTATCTCGATCTCGCTGGCAATACCGAATATTCTCATGTGTCCTTCTTTCTCCGCCGTCGGGATGTGGGCTCTTCATAATAATCGCACATACCGGTTGCCGCCGGCACGCCGAGGTATGAGAGAGGCGGACGTCATTGACATAACCAAACAATTTCACTTGCGTGGCGTAAAGGGCCTGCCAGCTAATGCAAACCTATGGCCGGCCCTGCCCGTGCACTTCCACACTCAGGCGAGACTAGGTAGCTCCGATTCCAACTCTGTGGGCGATTCAATACGTAGCCTTCAGAGTTGAGTACCCGGCTCGGTAATTGGCTTTTGCTCAATACACGGCCACCTTTGGTGGACGACGCGGTCGGTGCGGAGCGCAATCGGGAGGAAATGCGCTTGACTAAAGGCTCTCGTTTGCGTAGTATGCGCGTTCCCGCCGGCGATAGCATCGCTGGCCCGACGTCCTCCATACTGGGGGGCGTTTCTTTTGTGTCAATCTACACGCGTACGGGGACACTAACGCCAATTTCTATCACCGGCGGAAAGATGACAGACCTTTGTCGTTGCCGTGGCAGTGCATGACTTTGTAGAACGGATGCTGGCCAAGATGCGACTATGGAGGCTACAGTCTAGCCTCCCCAAACCCCCAATTTATGGGAATTACACACTTAACTACACAAGTGAATGAGAAACGGATCAGGAGATTGGGCAAAGAGAAAGCCCTCCGGTCGCCGCCGGAGGGCTTATGTCGTCAGCGCAACCCGATCAGATGCAAAGTTGGGGTTGGAATAAGTTCTTGATTGGAAGTATCCGCAATCAAGCCGAAGATCTCAAGGGAAACAGCCCCCAATAGTTTAACGTCTTTATCGCCGAAAACTACTGGGCAGATCCGCTCCTCACTTTGTATCTCGAATTGTGCTTCTCCAATGTCGTAAGTCTTTTTGGTGCCATCCGCCAGTGTAAATTCCTTATGCGTTTTTCGAGTTATCCCTAATCCATCCAATAGCGAGGCTGGGACCATAGAGTAAACAGCGCCAGTATCTACAATAGCATCAACTAGAATGTTCTGACCCGTCGCAGGGTTGGCTATTCTTACCGGAACGTCGAACATGCTCATGTGTCTTCCTCTTCGAGCTATTGTTTCTATGGAAACAGTTAGTCTAGGGATAATAACTAGAGATGTAAACAGGCTGACTGGAAGAGCATAGAGGTGGCTGTTTGCCGACACACAACAGATTGACCGCTAATACCACCGCGGCCATGGTGGGACTCCTTGTGTGAGGTGGCGTGTCGTGCCCAAATTCTAGTCGGGGATTGACAAACTTGCAAGACAACGATATGCGGACCGGGAAAGGCTCACCGAAAGGGCATATCGCTAGTACAGGTTATACAGAGCTTCTCCAACGAGAAGCAGGCCGAGGACTGGTTCATCGAGCGACGCTGGCCGAACGGCATCGCCTGCCCGCACTGTGGTAGCCTGAAGGTTCGCGAGAGAGTCAACCGCAAGCCAATGCCCTTCCACTGCTCCGATTGCCGCAAGTACTTCTCGGTTAGGACAAACACCCTACTCCAAAACTCGAAACTCTCCCTTAGCACTTGGGCCATCGCATTCTATCTCTTCTCCACCAACTTGAAGGGTGTTAGCTCGATGAAGCTACACCGCGACCTTGGGATAACACAAAAGAGCGCGTGGCACCTGGCGCATGGAATCCGGGAAGAGTGGAACGTCGCCGCTGACAAGTTCGCCGGCCCGGTCGAAGTAGACGAGACCTACGTGGGCGGCAAGGAATCCACCAAGCATGAGTCGAAGAAGTTGAACGCGGGCCGGGGTACAGTCGACAAGGTAGCCGTCGCCGGGATGAAGGACCGGGACATTAACTAGGTCAACGCCTCAGTGGTCAATCAGACTGACTCGGCAACACTACACGGCTTTGTAGTCGACCGGACCGAGACCGAGGCCAAGGTTTACACCGACGAGGCCCGCGCATACAAAAGCCTGCCAAGAGATCGGGAAGCGGTCAAGCACTGAGTCAAAGAGTTCGTGAACGGACAGGCGCACCCAAACGGGATCGAGAGCTTCTGGGCAATGCTGAAGCGCGGATACCACGGCACATACCACCAAATGAGTGAGAAGCACCTGGACCGCTACATCAACGAGTTCTCAGGCTGCCACAACCATCGACCCCTAGACACCGAGGATCAATTGACCGCGCTGGCCAAGGGGATGGCCGGCAAGCGACTCAGCTACCGGGAGTTGACAGCCTAATGAGTAAGGAACAGACGCGATCCAGAGGCCGGCCGGCCAAGCCATTGCCTGAGAGAATCGATGCACCACCAGAGAAAATTGCCGAGGCATTTCTGAGCTTACCGGCGGATTAGGAGTGGCAGTATTCCAGGACTGCGAAACGCCAACAACCTCGGAGCGATAGTAAAGCCTAACAATGGGCTGTTTGAAAGTTTCATTCGGCATTTTGGGCGCAGTTGTAGGCGATCCTTTCATATTCGTTTTGGTTGCTTTGTCGCTGAATCCTTTATTCGGGACAATGGTTTTCGCGCTTCATCCAATTGTCGTCGTAGGCTTCGCTGTTGTTTGTGTTGCTGGTGGTGCCGGAGCCGGGGTCCAAGTTGTGGAAAAATGGGAAACAGAACAAGAAGAGAAGAAGCTCCGCAAAGCACAGTTGGAAGAACTAGAAAACAGAAACAAGCAGCGGCGAAGGGGTAGGGCGAGGTCACGGTAGCCCCCCTGACCCGCCACGTGTGTAGTTAAGTATATAACTCCCATATCGTTCAAGGTTCAGAAAAGCCCTGGGTCGCGGCTACCCAGGCCGTGTTGGCAATCGCTAGTCTGGAAACCGGCGAAGAGCCCCACACCCGTCGCGAACTGAAGAGGCTGGTAATGAAGCTTGCCGAGACATATGAATCGCCCAACTTGGCACTGCAATTTGCGGTAGCTGAGGGTTTTCATGCCAATTGTTATCACCGGTGGAAAGACGACTTTCAGATACAAGCCGATGTCCCGGCGGTACATGACTTCGTAGAGCAGATGCTGGCAATCGGGGCTTCTCTCGGTGCTGGCCCCACGACTCGGCCCGATGGCGGAGTCGCCTAGGGGTACTGACCGAGGGGGCCGGCCGGCGCGCCCCTAGCTGGGGACAAGCCCCAGCGCTACATTCCCCTCTCCCCACCTCCTCTGGATTCCGGCGAAAGCCGGAATGAGGAATGGGGGGCCGGATTGACGAAGGGATGCCGCGAATGGCGAATGAGAGGCTGCCGGAGCAGTCTGTCCCGGATCGTGGTCCGGGACATGCTTTCGTACCAATTGCTCATGCCGGCTGGTGCCGGCACTCCAAGGTAGGAAAATCCGGAGTTGTGGGTTGGTACGGCGAATTGGCACGATGGGTTGTGCCACGCCCCACCCCGGCCCCAGCGGGGGACAAGCCCCCGCACTACATTGACTGCCGGGGGGAATGCGGACGAATGAAGCTCGCGGCGGATTGTGCCAGGCCCCCGCCCCGGCCCCAGCGGGGGACAAGCCCCCGCACTACATTCCCCTCTCCCCGCCCCACTGGATTCCGGCGAAAGCCGGAATGACGAATGGGGGGCCGGATTGACGAAGGGATGCCGCGAATGGCGAATGAGAGGCTGCCGGAGCAGTCTGTCCCGGATCGTGGTCCGGGACATGCTTTCATAGCAATCGCTCGTGCCGGCTGGCGCCGGCACACCAAGGTATGAAAAGCCGGAGTTGTGGCTTGGTACAGCGAATTGGCACGGCGGACTCTGCCACACCCCACCCCGACCCCTGCGGGGGACAAGCCCCCGCGCTACATTTTCTCATTCCGCCCTCGGCCATCGGTCTACAATTCGGCAATATTCGCCGGTGGAGAGCCGGCATCGAGGTTGATTGGAGGGCCCATTCCCGCACCAATCGCTCATGCCGGCCTGCCGCCGGCACACCAGGGTATGAAAACTGGGTGCATTGGTCGATGGAAGGGTTCAGGTGTCGTCTGTGCCCCCCATCCCTCCCCTGGCTGGGGATAAGCCCCAGCCCTACATTTGCTCTGTGGACGCGGTTCGTGGATTCCGGTCTCAGCGAGAACTACGAAGTCGAGGCAGCTCCGGCCCGGTCAAAGTGGATCGTCTTTTAATGGCCGGGATGGGGTTGCCGGCGCATCTCCCGTGGCCGGTGCGGCTGTCTCGTTTGCCTCCGTACTTTCACGCTCAGGCAATACCAGGAACTCGGCCGGCACGAACCCGACGTTTTCATCCGGGTCTCGGACATTCTTCCAAAGAATATCCTCGGCGGTTACGTCCGGCCCAACGACGACCATCTCTGTTCCGTCGGGCCAGGCTTTGATTCTGTCAGCGGCGTCGATGGTCAGGCGGATGTAGACTCCAGAGCCATCGGTGTTGCCGACAACGTAAGTGACTTCCGGCGTTTCGGGGACGGGCGTCGGCTCCGCAGAATCGGCAGACGGTGTTGTTGTTGCGGTGGGTGTTGTCTCAGGGGCCTGCGGCGCTATGAGATACTCGGCCGGCACGAACCCGGCGTTTCCATCCGGGTCTCGGACATTCTTCCAGAGAATATCCTCGGCGGTTACGTCTGGCCCAACGACGACCATCTCTGTTCCATCCGGCCAGGCTTTGATCCTGTCTTCCATGTCGGCTGTCCGGCGGATGTAGACTCCCTCGCCGCCTGTGTTGCCAACGGTCCAATTGGCAGTAACCGTTCGGGTTGGCGGGACCTCGGTTGGAGTAGCAGTTGGCGGTATCTCGGTAGCTGTGGCAGTTGTCGGTGAGCTAGCAACAGTAGGATTCAGCGGTATTGCTGTATGTGTAGCGGTAGGCGGCGCTTGAGTGGCCGTCGGTACTGGTGCGTTAGGGGTGGATTCGGCCACCTGCGCCTGCTCGCCCTGACCAAAGAAGCCACAGCTTGCTAGGACCAGGGTAAATAGGAACAGTCCGCCGGCGAGTTTGATAAATCTGCTCATAGATTAGTAGCTATCTTATGCCATTTGGAACAATATTTGTTGCTGTAGAGGCATCTGTCGATCATAAGTACTTGCCGATCAGAAGGGAGAGCCTGGATGTAGCGTCGGACGGCATGGCGTCCCTTGCGGTGATGATGGCATCTTTGAGCGCGCTCCCGCATTCGCAACCGCGATCGTTGCCCAGATGCGCTACCAAGCCGGCGATGACGCGCTGGGCCTGGGCGATGTTTTGAAGAAGGTTCTGGACTACCACTTCGACCGTCACCGGCTCGGCGCTTTCGTGCCAGACGTCGTAGTCGGTTACGAGCGCGAGCGTAGCGTAGCAAATCTCCGCCTCCCGCGCGAGCTTGGCTTCAGGCAACGCGGTCATGCCGATCACGTCAACCCCCCACTGTCGATAGACTCGTGATTCGGCCTTCGTCGAAAACTGGGGACCCTCGATGCATACGTAGGTGCCGCCACGGTGTACTCGGGAGACGGATCTCTCTGCTTCGTCGGCGAGAATGGCGCTGAGGCGAGTACAAAAGGGATCGGCGAATCCGACGTGAGCGACGATACCGTCACCGAAGAAGGTGCTGGGCCTGAGCTTGGTTCGATCCAGGAGCTGATCGGGGACCAGAAGATCGAGCGGCCGGACATCTTCGCGCATCGATCCCACGGCGCTAACCGAGATGATCTGCTCGACGCCGAGCGACTTGAGCGCGAATATGTTCGCCCGGCTGTTGACCTCGGTTGGGGTGAGCCGGTGGCCCCGGCCATGCCGGGGCAGGAATGCGATTGTCGAACCCGACAGCTCTCCAACGCGGATGAGGTCGCTTGGCTTCCCGAATGGCGTGTCGATCGAAACCTCATCGACTGTCTGGAGCCCCTCCATATCGTAGAGTGCGCTGCCGCCTATCACGGCAACTCTCGCTTCGGTCACGAAATGCCTCCTTGTGCCGATCGTATTGCCACTTCTGGGCGGCGATTGCTCACGGGTACGATTTCTCGCGCTATGCTCATCCCCTCAGGCGGAAGGGTCTGTCTCTAGAACTGCAGAATGCTGAATATCGGCCCGTAGCCGGCGAGGGGCTTTCGGCCTTCCAGGAACGTCAGCTCGGCGAGGAACGCGATGCCGGCAACTATCCCGCCGAGTCGCTCCACCAAGTCTATACTGGCCTTGACAGTCCCGCCGGTGGCGAGAACGTCGTCGACGATGAGTACGCGCTGGCCGGGTTGGACGGCGTCCCGGTGCATCTCCAGGGTGTTGGTGCCGTACTCGAGCTCATAGTTGGTATGAATGGTATCGGCCGGCAGCTTACCGAGCTTGCGAATAGGGACGATGCCGGCACCAAGGTTCAATGCGACTGGCGTGGCGAGGATGAATCCGCGAGACTCCACGCTGGCAACGAGGTCGATACCCTTGTCTTCGAAAGATGCGCTGATTTGGTCGGTCACTTGGCGCAAGGCAGCCGGGTCTTTGAGTAGCGGCGTGATGTCCTTGAAGAGAATCCCCGGTTTGGGAAAATCGGGGACGTCACGTATTCGTTCGGTCAGCTCAGGGATCGACAGCCCCATGGTCTTGCCCTCCGGCAACATGGTGAATTGGCGGCGTATGTCGGCTCGGCGCGTTGCGTTCCGCGCCGGATTCTAGATGACTGTACTCTGGTGTACAACTGGTTGGGTCTGACAATCGACCTACGTGATGTTTGATGGGAAGAGCGGGCTGCCGGCGACTTGGAGGTGTTAGAATTCAATTCCTTCCGTCTGGTACGTCCGATCCGGACGATTGTCCACTGTAGTATTCATGAGAATGAAGCGATAACGAAATGAGCGAATCCGTAGATGAGTGAGGCGTTAATATCTCCGGCCGCCGGCCGATCTTCGGTTGGGACACGGGTCACCTGCGTCATCGTCAGTTGGAACGTGCGTGAGCACCTGCTGAAATGCTTGAGATCGGTTTTTGCTTCGGCTGATCGGTCAGGGATAGACCTCGAGACGGTCGTGGTGGACAACGCGTCAAACGATGGCACCGTTGGGGCGGTGTTGGAGCGATTCCCGAGCGTCGAAGTGATCGCCAACGACCAGAACGTGGGTCTCGCCAAGGCGGTGAGCCAAGTAGCCGGGGTCTCACAATCGGAGTATTTGTTCTTGCTGAACCCCGATACCTGGTTGGAGGACGGAGCGTTGGGTCGCTTGGTCGGCGCGCTGGACGAGTACCCGGCGGTGGGCCTCGTGGGCCCGGCCATCGTGGCCGGCGATGGCCGGGCGGAGCAGCCGTGCCGGCGTTTTCCCCGGTGGCACGACTTCTTCTTGGAGAGCACGCTGCTGGAGCGCCTCTGGCCAGCGTCGCCCTCTGTTCGTCACTATCGCTGCGTCGACTTGCCGGCGCAAGAGGTGCAACATCCCGACTGGATAACCGGCGCAGCTCTGATGCTTCGCCGCTCGGCGATCGGAGGCGAGGCTGTGTTCGATACACGGTTCTTCATGTACTCGGAGGAGCTGGACCTATGTCGTAGATTGCGGAGCAACGGCTGGAAGGTGCTCTACGAGCCGGCGGCAGTGGTTCATCACGCGGGGGGCCGGAGCGCGTCGCAGGACGACTATCTTCGCAACGTCCGGTTCCACGACAGCAAGGCGGCTTACATGGCGGAGCACCACGGACGTTCCTTGGAGCTAGTGTTTCGTTTGTTTATCGCGCTATCATTAACCGTCAGCGGTTTGGAAGACTGGATCAAGGGCAATTTGGTAGAGCGAGAGGATTGGCGAATTAGGCGCGCGGCTATGTACACCAGATCGGGACTCTGGCACCTCAGGCGATTGATTTCTAGGATGGACGGGAAGTAGATCACCCATGGTCAAAGTTGCTTTGCTAACGGGCGAGTACCCGCCTATGCGGGGGGGAGTAGCCGACTTCACGGCGCATATAGCCCGGACGCTGTTGACGATTGGCGCTGAGCCGGCCGTTATCACGTCCGCGAAGGCGAATCTAGAATCGCCGGCTCTTGGTTCGTCGAGCGATCCGGATGAGGTCGCGGTGTTTCCGGAGATTCGCCGGTGGCGTCTTGCGACACTGCCCATGTTGGCTGCGACCATAGAGGCGACTGGTGCCGAGGTCTTGAACATCCAATATCAGACCGGCGCTTTCGAACTCAGCCCGGTAGTCAACATATTGCCACTGTACATGCGCATGAGGCTCCCAAGGTTGAAGGTGGTCACCACTTTTCACGATCTCAGGGAGCCGTATATTCTGCCTAAGATAGGTCCCATGCGCCATCTCGCGGTCTGGCTGCTCGCCGTCACCTCACACGGCGTTGTCGTGACAAATCACGAAGACCTCTCTGTGTTGGCAAAGTGGAGCGGGGATGGCGATATCCGCGTTCGCTTTGGCGGTCCTCCAGTATTCCCGATTCCGATCGGATGCAACATCCCGCTGGGCGATCGTGCGACGTTCGACCGGGCGGCCTGGCGGAGACGCTTGGGAGTTGGGCAGGAGGAGTTCCTGTTCGGCTATTTTGGCTATCTGAATCCCACCAAGGGTATCGATGATCTGATTGCCGCGTTCGGAAGGATTCTGTCAAATGGCGGACGGCCGAAGCTGGCGATGATTGGAGGATCTACGAGCGATAGCGGCCGGGGAGAACGCAAGTACGCGCGTGACATGCGGGCCCTGCTGAGCGATGTCCCGTTCCGCAGCAACGTCGTCTGGAGCGGCTACACTTCCTCCCAAGAGGTCTCGGCTAATCTATTCGCGATCGATGCGTGTGTCCTGCCGTTCAAGGCCGGCGCGTCGCTGCGCCACGGTACTCTGATCGCCGCGATCGCGCACGATCTGCCGGTTGTGACCACGACGCCGCCCTCAAGCGGCGAAGCCTCAACGGCGTATCCTCAACTAGTGGATCGGGAGAACGTCCTCATGGTGCCGGCCGGGTCGCCGGAGCGTTTGAGTTTGGCGATGAGCGAAGTGGCCAAATCGCCGGGATTGCGGCGTCGCCTGTCGGAAGGCGTCGGGGGTATCGCCGAGGAGTTTCGCTGGGACAGAATCGGTATGAAAACGCTGAGAGCATTCCAGAGAGTCTTGGCGTGATAAGTCCAAACTTTCCTTGCAGATCCCGTCTTCGCCGGCTCGGATAGTCTAAGCTGCAGGTATCGCGTCGGACTTTCAAATCTGGGGCGATTGATCCATGGACGCGGTCGACAAGTGTGGTATAATCCATCGCCGATGGTGTTTCACATTGGTTCCCAGCCTAGGTCCAGCGTCTTTGAACCCTCCACACTTCGGCGTGAATTCGCGGCGCGAACCCAAGCTACCCCAATCTGCACCAAATAGTTATTAAACTTTCACCTTTTTAGGAGTGTGTTGTGGTTCTTTCCGATCAAACCCTCGCGTGTCGTGACTGTGGGGTAGAGTTCGTTTTCACGGTCGGTGAACAGGAATTCTATGCGAGCAAGGGGTTTACGAATCAGCCTAGCCGATGTCCGTCTTGTAGGTCTGCGCGAAAGGCTCGCGGGTTCGACGGCGATTCGATGGGTGGTGGTGGCAGAGGATATGGTGACCGTCCCCGACGCGAGATGCACACTGCGACCTGCGCAAAGTGCGGCGGCGAAGCTCAGGTTCCGTTTGTGCCCCGAGGAGATCGTCCAGTCTATTGTTCTCGTTGCTTTGATGAGATCCGGGGGGAAGTCCGTTAGTCAAGTCCGAAGTCTAGCATCAGAGGTGGGAGGTTCGTCCTCCCGCCTTTTTTATTGCCTGCAGGTCGACGATTGAGGGGTACCGAGTGAGTAAAGAAGAGTCCGGATGTCGCGTACCATTGGAGGATGATCTGGTGGCGCTCGATCACACAGGCATAGCCGTACACCGAACCGATGACGCCATCCGGCTTTACTGCGAAGTGCTCGGACTGGTGGCTGGTCCTAAACGGCTTCATTCGGGCGAACGAATCTACATCACCTTTCTGGAAGGCGCGAACGGTAGGATCGAAGTGCTGGAGCCGGCCGGATCAGAATCGGCTATCAGCCGGTTCCTGGCTAAGCGCGGCGAAGGCATGCACCACGTCTGCTTCCGAGTGCAGGACGCCGTGAAGATGGCAAGTCGAATGGCGGAAGCCGGGTATCAGGTGATCGATGAACGACCTCGCATCGGTCTGGAAGGCGAAAGGTTGGTCTTTATCCACCCGAAAAGTAGCCACGGTGTCTTGATCGAGCTTTTGGAGCCGGCCGGAGATGGCTGATCGACACCCTCCGCGTGTTTTGATCGCCAAGCCGGGACTTGATGGGCATGATCGCGGCGCCAAAATTATCGTGCGTGCATTGCGCGACGCCGGATTGGAGGTCATATATACCGGCATTCGGCAGACGCCGCAGGCGATAGTCTCGGCCGCGGTACAGGAAGACGTCGACGTAATTGGCATAAGCATCCTCTCCGGCGCCCATATGACCCTGGTGCCGCGAATCTTGGATCTTCTAGGGGTAGCCGAGGCCGGAGATATTCCGCTACTGGTTGGCGGGATAATCCCTGAGGAAGATGCCAAGGAGTTAAAGCGCCTGGGTGTCCGTGACGTATTTGGTCCGGGCACATCTACCGCCCGCATTGTCGAGATAATTGGCAGTGTCACCACGCGTCCGAGCGACTCGGCCGGCGCCAGCTAGTCGCGGTCCAATTCAGGCTTTCCGTGATGATCGCGAGGGGGTTAAGTGACGATAGACCACCGGCGGCTCGGCAGATTGGTTTCGCGTGTCGAGCGTTCGCCTGAAAAGGTCGGCGAGGTCGTGGCCGGCATGGGCGGGCCCCGCGAGGGGCACGTGGTCGGGATCACCGGCCCTCCAGGTTCCGGCAAGAGTTCACTTGTCGGCGTCCTGGCCCGTCAACTAGCGCAGGCCGGCGCGAAGGTTGCGGTCGTCGCATTGGACCCGGCCAGCTGGCTGACCGGCGGCGCCGTCCTCGGTGATCGACTGCGTATGCAGCAGCTTGAAAGCGGCGACGTATACGTTCGTTCGATGGCTTCGAGAGAGGGTCCGGCCGCAATCGGCCGTCCGGTAACGGCGGCTATCGAGGTGATCGCCGCGGCCGGATACGATTCCATCCTCTTGGAGACGGTCGGAGCGGGCCAGGACCAGATAGGGATACGCCTGATAGCAGATACCATCGTGTTGGTCGACGTGCCGGGGGCGGGGGACGAGGTACAGGCCCTCAAAGCCGGCCTGACGGAGATCGCCGACATTCTGGTTGTGAATAAGTCCGACCTGCCGGGTGCCGGAGCCGTGGCGGCCGGCCTGAGGGCGCTGGCGTCTGGCTCGGGCGAGGGCGGCGACAGAAAGCCGGTTCTGCTGACCTCGACGATCAAGTCGGAAGGGATCGCCGAACTGGCAGAAGCCATTCGGTCTCGGCAGATTGCGTTGGATCGGTCGGAGCGCGACTTGCGCCGGAGGGTGGCGGCCGAGGCTGAGCTGCGTCGGCTGGTCAGTGAGCGTCTAAGTGCGTTGGCAATCGAGCGCGTCGGGCCGGCGGAGTGGGATTCGGTCGTGCGGAGAGTGGCAACTTGGCGGATGGATCTGGACGTGGCCGGTCAGGGGATAGTGGATCGGCTGGTCGGGAAAGCGGACGGCTAGCGATGCCGGGTATTTCAGTTGGCTGGCGCATTGTCGCCGGGGCGGCTCTGGCAGGCGTGGGAGTATTGCTCGGACGCGGATTGGGCTGGCGGCGCCGTGACCTGCTCTATCTCACCGGCCTGCGCAACGGCCAAACGGCGCTTGCCGTGGGGCCAAGCAGCGTCGCCAACTTGGCGGCGATGGCGAGAATGTTGTCGCCGGACGGCTATCTTGTGGAGATTATTCTTGATGATATGCAGCCGGTCGTCCACCGGAACGCCGACGGCGTCCGGCTAACCAGCAGCTTGGTCTGTGAGCCCTCGAGGGCGCCGTTTCGGCCGGAGACATTCGACGCGATAATTCTTGTCGATCCGCGTTGGATCGAGGCGCTGGTTCCGTTGCTCAGGCCGGCCGGCGTGCTCAGCCTGGTCCAGATTGCCGGCCGCGGCTTCAGGCCGGCGGGGAACCGACGGAATCAGCTTTCAGAGGCCGGCTTGGAAATCATCGACTCGCCGGGTTCGAGCTTCTCCTACGTGATAAATGCCCGACGTCCGATTGAGACCGAGGTCGCTCGGTGAGCGGCCGGCTGGCTGATTTCATCGCGAGGCCCGGCTCCGGAATCATCGCTCTCGTTGGAGCCGGCGGAAAGACGAGCCTCGCTTACGCGCTGGCGAGGGAACTGATAAGCGCTGGCGAGTTCGTCGCTTTCACCAAAACGACTAACGTTACTGCGAACACATTTCGTCAGGACGCCCATCTGATCGTCGAGCCGGATGCCGAGCGCATGCGGTCCGAGTTGCGCCGTGTCCGGCAATCCGAGCATAGGCTGGTGGGCCTGGCGACCGGTTACATCCGAGCGGATCTACTTCAGGGACTGAGTCCACGAGACGTGACTGGCGTAGTGAACGATGGCGCGGTAAATAGGGTGATAGTGGAGGCGGATGGAGCGCGCCGGCGGCGGATCAAGGCGCCATCCGAGCGAGAGCCGAATCTGCCGGACGATACTGGCGCGCTTGTGGCGGTGGTCAGCGCCGACGCCATCGGTCGGCCTCTGAACGAGGAGACTGCCCACCGGTCGAAGCTTGTGTCCGAGATAGCTGGGCTAGCGATGGGCGCCACTATTGGGCCGACTCACGTCGCTCGCCTGTTGACGTCCGCTGCCGGGGGACTCAAGTGCCGGCCGGACGGCGCTCGTTTCGTCTGCGCACTGACCTGGTTGAAGGACGAGAATCGGCCGGCGGCCTATGAGGCGATGCGCTTGGTACAAGCGACGGGGGTTGCCGATGCCGGCCTGCTGCTGACCCAGGGGCCGGATGGCTTTCTGTACGTTGAGGATGGTTGGACCGCGGAGCCGGACTGGGCCGGGGCTTAATGATGATGGGGTAGCTAGCTAACCCTTTTTCCCGTGGCCGAAGAGCGTCGCGGCATCGGCTGGTACCGAGGATGGTGTATCTCTTTTCTGCCCAAGAGTCGGGATGACAACCCTAACGACACCTGATAAATGCGTTGGTAATGCAGATGGCAACCTAAGTCATTTGGCTGGGATAGGTCCGAGGTGGAACACGCATAGGAGCCGAGATTCACCAGCGCTATGGCATTGGACTGAGCTACGCGTTATTCATCCCAGTCAAACGGAGCGTCGCCTTCCCGATCCGCTCAAGAAGATCCAAGTCTTGCGACAGGGGGTGAGGGTCATCCAATTGGCAATTGGACGTTACGGCAACGTTTTCTAGCTAACTCAGCGTAGCGTGGCATCAATTCTATACCCAGGTAGTTGCGGCGCTGGCTGATAGCGGCGACAGTTGTTGTGCCGCTTCCAACAAAACAGTCCAGTACCAAGTCGCCGGGGGCGGAAAAGATGCGTATCACTCGTCGAGGCAACTCCAGCGGGAACTGAGCCTCATGCTCGTTATTGACTCTAACAGAAGGGATATGCCACACGCTTCTCGATCCCCACTCGCTCCACTCTGCTCTGTTCAACCGTGTCCGGTCTATGGACGTGATTCCCGGTGTCCAGAAGATATAGACGTATTCGAACTCATCCACGGAGCGATAGGACAAGCTGTGCCACTGTCCGTTCTCCCAACACGGATCCTTGACCCACACCCGGCGGTCGTAGAGATAGAGACCGGCGTCGTGCGCCCACCCCTCGACAAGACCTCCAACCAGCTTCACCTTTCGCAGTACGGCATACTTGCCGCCACGCACATTGTTGTTCTTGAGCCGCCGGTCAATCGTCTG
The DNA here is from genome assembly GCA_965220775.1 of Chloroflexota bacterium. Classification (GTDB taxonomy): domain Bacteria; phylum Chloroflexota; class UBA6077; order FW602-bin22; family JBCLEL01. The sequence goes on along the minus strand of OZ244845.1, from coordinate 297,175 downwards.
TTCGCTGCATCCCAACAGTTCGGCTAGCTGGTACTTGTTGAAGGTCGGATGCTTCCTCTGGACCTCCAAGACCTGTTCTCTGGTGATCTTGACTTTCTTGTTCGAAATATTATCATCCTGAATCCGAGGCATATCGGGGTCGGGGAATGCCAGTATGTCGGCTATATTGATGGCGAGAAACGCACCGGCTCTTAGTATTTGGAAATGCAGAGAAATTGCTTCACTTACGAGGTCCTGTCAGTCTTCGAAGGAAAGCTCCTTTTCGTAAGTCTTGCCTACAAAGTAGGGGGAGACCAAAAGCTGAGATCGACGGAGTCACGACGTACTCGTCTAAGCAACGTACGGGCATCGCCACAATAGATCTCATTGTCCAGCAAATAGTCTAGTTTGGTATTGGAGGCCATTCAATCCCTCCTTGTTCGATCACAATTTGCAAACGCGCAGGACAAATTACGCTCAAATCTGAACTCTTACATCGGTTGCTCTCGAATCTAAAGGGCGGTGTTTTCTCCGTCAATGTGAAGTGGGACCTAAAGCAGGGCCTTTCGATTCTCCATCCAGGGCAGCTACGAGAGCATTCGCTCCAACTAATTGCTCAAAACGGGGTTCTGGTGCTTGAGAATACGGGTTGTCACGACCATTTGGCGGGCTGTGCGCGGCCCAGGTCCACGCTGTTTTGATGCCGATGCGGTCTGGACTGACAAAATAAGCTGGATCGGCGACTCGACGGGTCCCACGTCTGCCGGAAAACCCCTAAAAATTGAGGCCAAAATCCCGCTGGCGCATACCCAGAGCCTAATTAGTTGGAGCAGATGGCTACGAGAGCCGCCCCCACGCCGGCGTTGGTCTTCCGTGGAGGGCCGGCTTCTGGTATCGGTGCACGGCGTGCTCGAAGCCGGCCGGGCGAATAGTTTGCCGGATCAGGACGCGTAGGCCGGCGGCTGGGGACAAGCCCCAGCGCTACACATTTCTCTCTCGACTATCGGCTGTCAACGTACGCTTCACCGTCATTTTCGATTAAAGGGATCAGGAAGATGCTAGGGTCGCACCTACGCCGGCGGCTGCGTTTGCCGGCCTGTATTTCATTTTCGGATAAGAAATAGAGTAAGAGCCCTTATACTTATTCACGCGCGCTTATTGATCCGCTGCCGAGGCTTTGGTGATCTTGGGAGGTTTGTTGAATCCGAGAGGACAAGCACCCTCATCCGTATTCTAAAGGCACGCAATTGCAACTTGTAGCAACGCAAGTGGAGCGAATCCTGCCGATAGTCGTGCTACTGGTCGCGATCTTCCTCCGATTCTATGGCCTTGACTCGGTGCTTCCCGTCCTTTCATATGATGAAGCTGAAAATGGGCTTGATGCTCTAGGGGTTCTCGCCGGCGAACGCCCAATCTTCTTTACCGATAACTTTGGCCGCGAGGCTCTCTTCATCTACCTTCAAGCCATCAGCATTGCCCTCTTGGGTCAGACAGACCTGGCTCTAAGGATAGTCTCGGCCGTCATAGGGATACTGACGGTTGTGGCGTCATACCTGCTGGTTCAGCGCATGTTCAATGCACGGATTGCCTTGCTAGCTTGCGGCTGGCTCAGTATATCCCTGTGGCATGTAATCTTCAGTCGGGTCGGATTGCGCACAATTTCACTACCGCTGTTCCTTGCAGTCGGATTCTACTGCCTCTGGCGCGGACTGGAAGAGGTCAGCACACAGGCCACAGCGCCTTCAGACTCTACAATGACTGCGAATCGCTCGAGATCCGCCGTCTGGTTCGCTCTCAGCGGAATTGTAATAGGGCTTTCCCTGTATACCTATTCGACTGCTCGATTTGCGCCCTTCGTTATTGTAGCGCTGGGGATGTATATAGCCCTTTTGCATCGCCAACTCCTACGTAAGGCCCTGCTAGAATTAGTCTTGGCATTGGCGCTGGCTACTCTAGTCTTCCTGCCAGAAGGGCTCTTCTTCCTACGTAATCCGGAGTCCTTCCTGGAAAGAGCTCACTATGTCTGGGTGTTCAACCCAACGCTACACCAGGGTAATCCCGGACAAGCTCTATTCGATTCAGCGCTTCGCTCACTGGGCATGTTCGCCATCCGCGGCGATACAAGTTGGGGTCACAATATCTCAGGCCGGCCCATATTCGACCCCTTGTCAGCGCTATTGATGCTGGTAGGACTAGCATTGGCCGTACGGCGATTTCGGCAGCCAGCATATGGCTTCATAATCATTTGGCTAGCCGTGATGTTTGTGCCGGGCCTTCTAGCTATCGAGAATAACCCAAATCATCTCAGGACCACTGGGGTGATCCCGGCCATCTTCATCCTGCCAGCATTGGGTGCTGCGTGGCTATGGGAAGCTTGGGAGTCTCGTCTGCCTGTCCAAGTAGGCAGGCTGACGCTACTGCGCTCCTTACCGGCTTTTCTTGTACTGCTAGCATTTCTAGGCGGAGCATTTCATACCTATCACAGCTATTTTGGAATATGGGTAAACGGGCCTAACATCGCGCAGCATTTCAATGCAAAGCATTTCATGCCTCCCGACGTTATCTGTAGGATGATGAGAACAGAACGCGATATACAGTTTGAGCCTAGATTACCTGTTCCGGCACGCTTTGGAGAGCAAGTCTTCGTCTATGGATTCGATCTGCCCAAAGATGTTCGGGCAGGAACGACCATGACGGTACGATGGTACTGGCGCATATTGTCTACAGATGGGGGAGGGCTTGCGTTTACCAACCAGCTATTTGGAGAAGATAGCCAGCATCGTGGGCAATTCGATGAACGATGCTTTGTTCCCGACGACTGGCCGATTGGCGCTTCTGGGATATCCACCTTCGAGATTCAGATCGATTCCGAGGCGCCTACCGGTGCATATTGGTTGCACACCGCGATATATGATCGAGGGGGGCAGGTCAAATCCTCGAATCTTTCCGTTTTTGACACCCAAGGGCGTCCGGCTGGCAATTACCTTCGACTTGGGCCAATCAAGGTTCGCGGCCGGCTGCCGGCGTCAGTGCCGGAAATAGAGAATCAGCTGTCGGCTAGCTTTGCGGACCAGATCGATCTTCTAGGGTACAGGGTCAGTAATCACAACCTAGCGCCAAGTGAGTCACTCGATCTAACCCTCTTTTGGTCGCCCCGTGGAAGACCGTCGGATGACTATACGGTGTTCGCCCACTTACTAGATTCCCAAGAGCAGATTCGAGGTCAGGCGGATTCACCTCCGAGGGCCGGAAGGTATCCCACGTCGGTGTGGGACGCCGGCGAAGTGATCGTCGATTTGCACACTTTTGCACTGGGGCCGGATTTGCCGGCCGGCGAATACCACTTAGCCATAGGACTATACGATCCTGAGAACGGCCAGCGGGTGGAGGTAGTTGATGAGGCCGGCCAGATAGTGGGGGATCGCGTAATAATCTCCGGGCTAGCTGTCAGGGGCGAAGAGAGGCCATGAGTGGGAGCGTGGCTACGAAGAGTGATATTGTCGAACTCAGGGCCGAACTCAAGGGTGATATCTACCGCCACATGTGGATTACGGGTGGCACCATCATTGCTGCCACAGTTGGACTAGTGAAGCTTCTGCCATGAAGAATGGTTTAGAGACTCGTTTGGTTATCCTCGAATCATCATTGTTCTAGACTCTTCTACTCGCTCAGCTTTGGAATCGACGAACGGCGCCGGCCTCACGGAGTATGCTGGGTGGAATGCGTACTCTGCTCGCTTATAGTCGACCTCTTCGAATAGTCTGACCGGAATATGGGTCGCCTGGATGACTGGCAGTTATGCCCTGAGCCTCTCGCCGTACTGACGCTTGTAATACTCTGCGTACTCTCCGCTCTTGATCGGTCGCCACCACCACTCATTCTCCTGATACCACCTCACGGTATCGGCCAGCGCATCCTCAAATCTGTAGATGGGTTGCCAGCCCAGGGAGCGAAGCTTGGTGGTATCCACCGAGTAGCGACGATCATGACCGGGCCGGTCCTCGACCGTCTGGATTAGCGACTCCGGCTTGCCGAGGATTTTCAGGATCAGGTTCGTCAACTCGCGGTTCGTGCGCTCGTTGCCGCCGCCGATGTTATAGATCTCGCCCGGCGTTCCCTTCTCTAGTATCAGATCGATTGCCGAGCAGTGGTCCAAGACGTAGATCCAGTCCCGAATCTGCAAACCGTCGCCGTACATTGGCAGGGGAAGATCGTCGATCGCGTTGGTGATGAAAAGCGGGATGATCTTCTCGGGATAGTGGTACGGGCCGAAGTTGTTGGAGCCGCGCGTGACTATCACCGGCAGCTTGAAGCTCTCGTGATAGGCTTGGACCATCAACTCGCCGCCGGCTTTGCTGGCCGAGTAGGGGTTGCGCGGGTTCAGGCGGTCGGTTTCGAGCGAGTGCCCGGATTCAACCGATCCGTAGACCTCGTCGGTCGAGACCTGAACCACTCGGTGCAACGGGCGTCTCTTGGCTGCTTCCATCAGAGCGTAAGCGCCGTAGACGTCGGTGTTGATGAAGTCGCCGGCGTCGAGGAGCGACCGATCGACGTGGGTTTCAGCTGCAAAGTTGATCGCGGCGTCCACCTCGCCGGCCAATCGGTCGACAAGGTCCAAGTCGGCCACGTCGCCTTGCACAAAGGAGAACCGCGGGTTGGACCCGAGGTCCGCCAGGTTCTCGCGCCGGCCGGCGTAGGTAAGCTTGTCCAGCACGGTGACGGCCCAATCTTCGTGTCGTCGCAAGGCGTAGCGAACGAAGTTGGAACCGATGAAGCCGGCGCCCCCGGTGACTAATACGCGATACATTTTTTCTCCAGCGATTAGCAGCTAGCTATCGGCTCTCGACTTCTCGACGAAGGATGTCGACGTTGGGCCGGAGGCTGTCCAATGAAGACTGACCGCTATTCACCCACCACGCCCACTCGGCTATAGTCGCCTAACATCAACTTGTAGCCTTTGGGTTTGCGCGAGGATCGAGTCAACTCGACGTTGCGCCCTATCAGACTGTCCTCGATGCGGTAGGGAATGTCGACGATTCGACTGTGCTCCAGGACGATGCTGTGTTCGATCTCGCTGTCTGAGACCAAGCAGTTGTGGTAGACCGAGGTAAACGGGCCGATGTAGGAATTCTCGATCCGGCTGTGTTCGCCGATGATAGCCGGCCCCCGGACGACGCTATTCACTATCTCGGCGCCTTCCTCGATCACTACCCGGCCGTGGACTTCCGATTCGTCGTCAACCCGGCCAATTGTCCGCGTCTCGAAAGTCTCCAAGATCAAGCGGTTGGCCTCCAGCATATCGTCCTTCTTGCCGGTATCGATCCAGTATCCGGTGACGATACTGGGATCCACCCGCAGGCCACTGTTGATCAGATATTGGATTGCATCGGTGATCTCCAGCTCTCCCCGGCCGGAAGGCTTGATGTTGTTTACCGCTTCGAAGACGTGGCTGTCGAACATGTAAATGCCGACCAACGCAAGGTTCGTCTTTGGATTCTTGGGCTTCTCAACTACCCGGACAACCCTTCCGTTTACCAACTCTGCCACGCCGAAGTCCTGCGGGTTTGGCACCTCGTAGAGAAGTATCTGGCTGTTGGAGCCGTTGGCCTTGAATCTGTTGACCAGAGACGTGATGCCGTCTCGGATGAAGTTGTCGCCGAGAAACAGTGTAAAGGGCTCTTTCCCAACGAATGATTCGCTGATTTTGACACCGTGGGCGATTCCGAGTGGGGCGTCCTGTGGAATGTAAGTCACCCGAGCGCCGAATTGCGAACCGTCTCCGACCGCCGCCTCGATCTGGTCTCTGGTATGGCCGACTACGATTCCGATGTCGGTGATGCCGGCTCTTACCAGGTCCTCGATGGCGTAGAAAAGCACCGGCTTGTTCGCAACCGGCACAAGCTGCTTGGCGCCGGTATAAGTCAACGGCCGGAGGCGCGTGCCGTGGCCTCCGCTCAGTATCAAGCCCTTCAAGCCTGGACTCTCCACATCTGCCAAAAATGGCGGCGTTGGTATGCTAGAGGCTCCACTTTAGGCACGTCCTCGTCCTCCACGATCATGCGGGGCACGCCCATCACCAGCTTGTTGGCCGCCTCATCGCCCACAAGCTCGACCAGACGATCGTAGTTGCCTGCCACCGCCGGCGGCCGCGCGTCAACTGAGTGGGAGTCGGAGGCGACGAGGTGCGCCATGCGGTGCTCGAGCATGATCTCGGCTGTAGCCCTCTCGGCGGTCCCATGGTCCCCGGCCAGGCTTCCGGCGTTGATTTGCGCGAGAACGCCGCGTTCCACCAACGTGATTATTTGGTTCACGTCCTGATGATAGTGGGTGTAGCGTTCGGCGTGCGCTAACACTGGCTTGTATCCCCGCAGCTGTAGCTCGAATACGATTTCCTCTACGTACGGAGGATAATAGTTGAACGGCAGTTCGAACAGGAGATAGCGGCTCCTGTTTAGCGTAACGATGTCGAGGGTCTCCCGCGGCCGCACCAGTTCTGGAACCAGGAAGGTCTCGCCGCCCATATACAGCTCCACGTCCAAGCCGGCGTTGCTACAGGCTTGGCGCAAGCTGCCGAGCCTGGCCTCCATTGCTGGGATCGGCTCGTGATAGGCCCAGGTGCTCCGATGGGGCGTTGCCGCTATGCCGACGGCGCCCTGCCGGACGGACTGCGCGATCAACTCGACCGAATGCTCAGTCGATTCGGGACCATCATCTACGCCGGGTAGGATATGCGTGTGTAGATCGAGGTGCGGGACTGCAGAAGTATCTTGGTCGCCGAGCATCAGCTCGAATAGTACCGATGTAAGCTGCTATCCATCTTTACGTTGTTCAGAACAGCGCCGAGTACTCTGACGTTGGCCTTTTCCAGAATCTCGCGCGCCCTGACGGCGTGGTCTCGCTTGGTCCGTCCGATGCTGACGACTAGGACGACGCCATCAACCTTACGCGCCAGTATAGCTGCGTCGGTGACCGCGACGATCGGAGGCGAATCGAAGAGTACTATCGAAGCTTCTTGACGCAGATCGGAGATGATGCGGTCCATGCGTTGAGTGCTGATTAGCTCGGAAGGGTTAGGTGGCTGTTCGCCGCTGGCGAGCAAACGGAGCCCAGGCACCGAAGTAGCCTGCAATGCTGAGATCGCGTCGGAATCATCGCGGACAACATTTGATAGCCCCGGCGACATCTTGACGCCGAAGTAGGTGTGGAGGGCCGGCCGGCGCAGGTCGGAATCGACAAGGATCACCTCCTGACCGGCTTGGGCGAACGTTACCGCCAGATTGGCAATGGTGGTCGATTTGCCCTCTTGGGCGTTGGAGCTGGTGATAAGAACCGTCCGCACAGGGTTGTCCAAACTGTAGAACTGGATGTTGGTGCGCAGCGTGCGGTAGGCTTCGGCACCTGGCGATCTTGGTTCCCCTAGTGTTACAAGGCTCTCGGTGCTAGCGGCCATCAGCGCGACCCCTCGGCTCTGGACTCAGTTGGAAGCTTCATCGGGTTGTTGGCGTCGGCACGGGTCTGTCCTCCTGCACGTGCGGCCGGCAGCGAGCCAAGAACGGTGAGGCCGACGTACTGCTCGACTTCATCTCCGGTTTTGATGGTGTCATCCAGGTAATCGAGCACGAAGATCAGAACCCCGCCGATGAGTAAGCCCAATACAAGAGCGCCGATCGCGATCTGCCTTTTCTTCGGGAAGAACAACTCGCCGGCCTTCGGTCGGTCCAGCAAGTCCACCTCTATTCGATCTCGCGGATCGACCGGCGCCATGCGGATCTGTTGTTGATTGACGAACTCGCTTGCCCAGGTGAAAGCGATGTCGCGTGCGCGGTTGGGATCTGTGTCGTCTATTGTCATGACCAGCATGTAGTCTTCGGAAACTGCCGCGACCTTCACTTTGCCTAGTAGCTTCTCCGGAGACAGGTCGAGGTCGAGGTTCTCGTTTACCGCGGCGGCGATCTTATTGGTCTGCAGTTGCTGGCTGTACTGCCGGAGGAGGTTCTCGATCACCAGTGTAAGTCCGTAGTCGAGCCGGGATGGGGACACGGTCAGCTTGACTTCTGAACGGTACACCGGGGTTTGCATATATGAAAAGCCGATGCTGCTGGCGGTCGCCACCGCCGCAACTATCGCTATCAACCACCAGCGCCGGCTCAACACCAGCCAATATTGTTTTATGCGCAACTCTATACCTGGCTCACAGACTTGAGTATTTGCGACAAACCCGCCCCCGGATTGTAGCACTGGTCATTGGCTCAGCCAAGACCGGATCTGTTTTAAGGGAAGTATTGCGTCGAAGCGTGTGAACGAGAAGGGATCGGGGATGAGCCTGCTGTAGGAGTAATTGGACGCCGGCTGGGGTTGAGAGCGGGAGGTTAAGGGGTTGCGGAGACGAGAGGCTTGATGGCGCTAGTGTCCGTTGAGGCTCGGGCGACATCCAAGTCGTAGAGCCTCTGAAGGTTCAACCAAGATTCTGGGGTCATACATAGGGCCTTGCCGATTCGTAACGCGGTGTCTGCGGTGATGGCCCGGCGTCCAAGGATTATCTCGTTTACTTGCCGTGGTGGGACATCAATGGTCTTTGCCAGCCGGCGTTGACTGACGCCGAGTTCATTGAGAATCTCGGCCAAGTGTTCGCCGGGGTGGATTGGTGCGCTTACATCCATTGTTCTCTTCTCAGTGGTAGTCAACGACTTCAACACTCATCGCGCCTTGCTCTGTCCAGCGAAAGCAGATGCGCCACTGGTCATTTATGCGAATACCGTATTGGCCTGTTCGATCTCCTTGCAAGGCCTTTAGCCGGAGCGAGGGCGGAACCCGGAGGTCAGATAGCGTGGTTGCGGTCGTTACTCACTGAAGGCGCATTCGCGCTCGGCGCTGTATGTCAACCGGCAGGCGCCTGACTGTCTCTCCGTTGAATAGCCTTTCAGTGTCTCGGTCCCCGAAAAGCTTCATGCACAAATGATAGCCGTTGGCGGAGATGGTTACTATGTCTAGTGGTTATATTTGCGAGGTTATCCAAGCAAAGAGTATCCGCCAAGAGTACCGCTCAGGCCGGCATGTATCAGGTTCGTCGCGTTATTGAATCTACCCTCAAGCCGGGGCAACTGAGGAAGCCTGCTCGGACCCCACTTGCCGGCCGGCTCGGGGTGCCGGTTGGTGACAAGCCCCGGCGCTACTCAGTTCTCTACCGGCAGTTGGTTTTGCAATTTAAGGTTTGCTGGTGGTGATCTTGGCCCCACTGGCAAGACTTAGAGACTGCCTTCAATTCAAACTGAAGCTTATTCGGGACACGTTGCCAAACAGATCGTCCGGTCATCTGATGGGCTGAACTTCCTGCACCTTGAGGACTGCTTCGCTGCCAAGTGCCCGCAACGCGTCATTGAGACGACGAATGGAAGTTCGGTGCCGTGGATCAAGCATCCGGCGCACCACTTTATCATCCACGCCAAGACACTTGGCGAGTGCAACGCGCGTCAAACCGCTTGCCCGAAACGCCAGCGCCAAGGCCGCCTTAGCCGCCGTCTCTGCGGGAACGGTAACGAGAAACTCGCCGGGAAGTGGTTCGCTTGGCATTGGTATTGATTCGTTGTGGTTGATACATCCGGCGATCGCCTCCTCGAGCGCGTCTTCGCCTTCGGCCAGTGCCTCAGTTACATCAGCGCCGGACGTGTGGCACCATGGTACATCCCGGAATGAGACGACCACCTCATCCTCCGCCTGCCGGGAAAGTCGTGCCGGATAGACGAATTTCATAACTCCAACCTCGAAAAAGGGCCTGCCTTGCTCACGTTCCGGCCTCCGTCAGAAGTCTTCTCATTAGGGCACATTCTTCTCTAAGACCTGCTTGATCCAACTGTTTATGCTCAGATCGCTCTGGGTGGCCGAGACCGCGATACGTTGGTGAAGGTCCGTGCCGAGCCTGAGGTGAAGGTTGCCGGAGAACGGCTTTCTAGGTTCGACGCCGTCCTCTTCGCACGAGGCCAGATACTCGTCAATGGATATGCGGAGCTCCTTTTTGAGTGTTTCGACATCGGCCGCCTCGCAGTTGGCGATGGGATATGCGCCGCTATTGATCACGCTACCATGCAGTAGTCCAACCGAGTCGTCGTATTCCACCTTCGCAATATAGCCTTTGTATTCGATCATGGCGTCACTCCTATTTGCGCTAGGAACCCTGCAATATCCCTAACCGTCGCTCTGGCCGGCTATGGGCGTGGGTGGTTCAAAGATAGGCCGCCACGTCTCGCAGCGGTCGATCTGTATCAGCCGTTACTCCTACCTCAGCGGATCACCCGCTGTCGATCGACTCAGACGCGCGCTCACAAGCCGGTTTAGACTGACCCTCTCCTCAGCAGCCTCAAGCATAAGCTCGCGGTGAGTCTCTGGGGGAACGCGCACTATGAACTTTCCGCTGTACGCGCGATCTGCTAACGGCGCCGGCGGAGGCTCGTCAGATCCTCTCATATCCAAAACTACCTCGGCCACCAGCCTCCGGATTCCGGTGAACGCCTCCTCGGGAGTTGAGGCCAACCAGCTAAGCGAGGGGAATTCCAAACAGAGCCCAACGTGTTCGCAGTCGTCTGGCGACCAAGTAACCCGATAGGTGTAGTGATCACTCATCTTGAAGCTCCAACTTCTGAATTGCTTTAAGGATTTGCCGAACCTGATACGCTTTAGCCATTCCGTTGTCATTCTGGATGTTAACTCGCGGATCCCCCGGCCATGGCGTGCGGTAAACCCTGTGACTACCGCTGGCCTGTCGAGCCTCGCCGAAGTAGGAGTCGCAGATTTTCACCAGGTCGGCAAAGCGCACGCCCTTCGGATTCCTCCTCAATGCCTTCAGGATCGACTCGACGCGTGCCATGCCTGTATAGTATCAATATAGATACTAAGCGTCAATCAGTTGCAGTGGATAAGAGCGCCACATGGCATCTACTGCCGGCCGTTCGGGGATCTAGTTTAGGGGCTGACCCTGGCCGAAAGCACGGCTCAGGCCGGCATCTCTGAGGTCCGCTGCGTGGTTGAATCGACCCTCATGCCGAGGTGACGGGGGGCCCGCTCCGACTCCACTTGCCGGCCGGCAGTGGAACCAACACTTATTCTGTTATGATGTGCCTACAATTGTAGGCACTTGTGAGGAGGTTTCATGGAGACGATTGGGGTCCGTGAACTGAGGGAACGAGCGAGCGAAGTCTTGCGCCGCGTTCGGGACGATGGAGATGTATTCGAAGTGAGTTACCGTGGTCGCGTGATCGCTCGCTTGGTGCCTGTGACCCAACCCGAGACCAAGAACGCTTTGTCCAACTTCAACGCCAATTGGGAGAAATTGGCCAAAGCTATCGGCGTCCACTGGCCGGATGGAGTATCCGCTGTTGATGCCGTGCGCGAGGGACGTCGAGAGCTCTGATGGTCATAGATGCGAGCGTTTGGGTGAGCGGTTTCGTTCCTCACGACGCACATCACGTGGTGACAAGGGCTTGGCTAAGTCAGAGACTAGCGGGCGGTGACAACCTTGTCATCCCTTCGCTCGCGTTGGCAGAGGTTTCCGGCGCGATTTCGAGACGCACGGGGGTAGCAGCGCTCGGCCATCAATCGGCGGAGCAAGTCTTGAACGCACCGGGACTGCGCGTAGTAGCTCTGGACGCCGGTTTGGGTGCCGAGGCTGCTAAGGTAGCCGCCAACTTGCGGCTACGCGGTGCGGACGCCGTGTACGTGGTAGTGGCGCATTCAATGGGTATTCCTCTTGTTACCTGGGATCAGGAATTGCAGGTCAGATCGAGTAGCTACATTGAGGTCTTGGAGCCCGGGGCTCGGTCCGGCCCGTTGCGATAGAGAGTTGACCGTCGCCAAGCGTGAACGGAAACTGGTTCCGGCGAGAGCCGGCTTCTGCGCTGTACTCAGGCCTGGTAGATCTCGTTCGTCGAGCCGTAGGCCTCACCGCGTCTAGCGCCGCCGATTATGTAGATGCGTCCGCCCAGTGCGGCTGCGGCAATTCCGGCGCGGCCAACTGTCATAGGCCGGCCGGTGCTCCAGGCGTCGCCGTCGATGTCGTATATTTCGTTGTCGGCAAGTGTGTCTTGTCGATTCGTCCCGCCGAGTACGTACATTCGATCTTCCACAACCGCGGCGGCAATATAGCTTCGGGCGTTGGGTATTGGAGCGGCGGCGCGCCATTTATCGGCGATCGGGTCGTAGATTTCGTTAGCGTTTACGATGTCAGCCGTCGTGCTCGAGTTACCGCCAGCTATCGCAATCTTGTTTCGCACGGCGCCAACCGCAAAGTACGCTTGCGGAGTCGGCATGGGCTCTAATGATTCCCATCGGTCGTTTGAGATGTCGTAGGCTTCGAGCGTCGGCAGCTCTTCTATAGGGCCGGCGCTGCCGCCGACCGCATAGATCGTTCCGGCGACAAAGGCTGCGCCAAGTCCTCCCCGTGGAGTCGGCATGGGCCGGAGTTGTTCCCAACTATCAGTGGAAGGATCGTAGCGCCACGAATCGGGAGATGGGCGAACTTCTTGATCGAAACCTCCGACGACGTATATCGCGCCGTCGGCGCCGACGGCCGCGGCGTTGAGGAGTGGCTGAGGCAAAGGGGCCGCCTCTTGCCAACGGTCTGTGAAGGGATCGTATGCCTCGTTGTCGTCACTGGCGCCGCCCTCCCGTAACCCGCCCATGACGTAGATTCCACCATGGACGGCCGCGCCGGCAACCATGGCTCGGGGAGTTGGCATCGGGGCTCCCATATGCCAGGTGTCAGGTTCGGCGGTCGGCGTGGAATTCGGATCCGGCTGGTCCGTAATTCGAGCAGGCGCAATGATCCCAATACCCTCACCGTCCGCTGGATCCAATTGGCCCAACAAGTCGCATCCGGCCAGGGCGGAAATGCCGGCCGTGGCGGAAAATCCTCTTAGGAAGGCGCGTCTGGATATTGTCATGCCATATATTCTAAGGTCATCCGGCGAGTTCACGTCTGATAGATCTCGTTCGTCGAGCCGTAGGCCTCACCGCGTCTAGCGCCGCCGATTATGTAGATGCGTCCGCCTAGTGCGGCTGCGGCAATTCCGGCGCGGCCAACTGTCATAGGCCGGCCGGTGCTCCAGGCGTCGCCGTCGATGTCGTATATTTCGTTGTCGGCAAGTGTGTCTTGTCGATTCGTCCCGCCGAGTACGTACATTCGATCTTCCACAACCGCGGCGGCAATATAGCTTCGGGCGTTGGGTATTGGAGCGGCGGCGCGCCATTTATCGGCGATCGGGTCGTAGATTTCGTTAGCGTCTACGATGTCAGCCGTCGTGCTCGAGTTACCGCCAGCTATCGCAATCTTGTTTCGCACGGCGCCAACCGCGAAGTACGCTCGCGGAGTCGGCATGGGCTCTAATGATTCCCATCGGTCGTTCGAGATGTCGTAGGCTTCAAGCGTCGGCAGCTCTTCTATGGGGCCGGCGCTGCCGCCGACCGCATAGATCATTCCGTCGACAAAGGCTGCGCCGAGTCCTCCCCGTGGAGTCGGCATGGGCCGGAGTTGTTCCCAACTATCAGTGGAAGGATCGTAGCGCCACGAATCGGGAGATGGGCGAACTTCTTGATCGAAACCTCCGACGACGTATATCGCGCCGTCGGCGCCGACGGCCGCGGCGTTGAGGAGTGGCTGAGGCAAAGGGGCCGCCTCTTGCCAACGGTCTGTGAAGGGATCGTATGCCTCGTTGTCGTCACTGGCGCCGCCCTGCCGTAACCCGCCCATGACGTAGATCCAACCTTGGACGGCCGCGCCAGCAACCATGGCTCGGGGTGTCGGCATGGGGGCTCCCATCTGCCAGGTGTCAGGTTCGGCGGTCGGCGTGGAATTCGGATCCGGCTGGTCCGTAATTCGAGCAGGCGCAACGATCCTAATACCCTCACCGTCCGCTGGGTCCGATTGGCCCAACAAGTCGCATCCGGCCAGGGCGGCAATGCCGGCCGCGGCGGAAAATCCTCTTAGGAAGGCGCGTCTGGATATTGTCATGGGAGTGATTCTAAGGTCATTGGACGCACTCAGGTCTGGTAGATCTCGTTCGTCGAGCTGTAGGTGAAAGCGGAGCCCGGACTGCCGCCGATCGCGTAGATGCGCCTACCTACGGCGACCGCCGCAAGTCCGGTGCGGTCAACTGTCATGGGCCGGCCATTGCTCCAGAGGTCGATGTCGATGTCGTATATTTCGATGTTGGGAAATGTGCGACGCGAATTACCTCCGCCTAGCACGTACATTCGATTTTCTACAACCGCGGCGGCAATACCGCCTCGGTTGGTGGGCATCGGAGTGGCGGCGCGCCATTTGTCGGCCATCGGGTCGTAGATTTCGTTAGCGTTTAGGTTTTGACTTTTCCTGCTCGAGGAACCACCAGCTATCACCAACTTGTTTCGTACCACCCCTACGGCCGAGTACATTCGCGGAGTTGGCATGGGCGCCAATGATTCCCATTGGTCGTTTGAGACGTCGTAGGCTTCGAGTGTCGACAGTTCTTGAATGACGCGGGCATGGCCGCCGACTGCATAGATCTTTCCGGCGACAACGGCTGCGGAGAGTCCTCCTCGTGCAGTCGGCAGGGGTCGGATTTGGTCCCACCTATCAGTAGAACGATCGTAGCGCCAGGCACCGGCCGATGGGCGAAGGACTTGCTTGAAGCCGCCGAAGAGGTATATCGCGCCGTCGGCGCCGACGGCCGCGGCGTGGGCGAGTGGTTGTGACAGAGGGGCCGCCTCTTGCCAACGGTCTGTGAAGGGATCGTATGCCTCGTTGTCGTCACTGGCGCCGCCCTCCCGTAACCCGCCCATGACGTAGATCCAACCTTGGGCCGCCGCGCCGGCAACTCCGACTCGGGGTGTCGGCATGGGGGCTCCCATCCGCCAGGTGTCAGGTGCGACAGTCGGCGTGGAATTGGGATCCGGCTGGTCCGTAGTTCGAGCAGGCGCAATGATTCCAATACCCTCCCCGTCCGTTGGGTCCAATTGGCCTAGCAAGTCGCAGCCGGCCAAGGCGGCGATGCCGGCCGTGGCGGAGAATCCTCTTAGGAACGCGCGTCTGGATATTGTCATGGGAGATATTCTCAGTTCATTTCGTGCGTTCGGTCTGGTGTAGACGGAGATGGAGGCTGCCGGCAAATGGACGACTTGACATAGAAGTATACAAGAGTCCGTTCCTGCGATGAGGTGACTACTCGATTGGTAGGGGCTACCGTCGGTTGCGGTAGCCGATTCGAGAATTCTTTGCCATTTGCGGAAGTGTAGTTATACTAACAGCACAATAAACTGAGGATAGGGACAGGCGCTCGGGTTGTTCTACATAACTCGGCCTGTCCGAGACAAGATCAATTGGAATGTAGGGGGTTGTCGTAATGACTTACATCATCACTGAGCCTTGTATTGGCGTCAAGGATGCCTCTTGCGTGGATGTGTGCCCGGTGGACTGCATCCATACGACGGATGAAGATCCCATGTACTATATCGACCCGGAGGAGTGCATAGACTGTGGCGCTTGCGAGCCGGCCTGCCCGGTTACGGCGATCTTCCCGGAAGACGCTGTTCCCGAGGACCAGGAGAAATACATCCCCATAAACTACGACTGGTTCAAGGACAGGTAGGGAGGCAGCTCCCGGCAGCCTGTCCCTTTCGTAGTAGGCCCGGCTAGCTTGTAGGTTAGCCTCCCTAGGCTTTCAGGCCTAGCGTCGCTGTTCGCTAAAAGTCGGTCTTCGTGCGCGTTGCCTCGTGCGTAGTGTTTAGCGCGAGAGCGGTAACGGCCACGCCGGACGAATCGCAAACCGGATATTCGCTGACGGGACTATTCTTGTTTGCGGGAGTCTCCTCTAGTAACTCTGGCCCGGCTCCAATCCGACTACTTCGACACCCTCTTGATCTTGAATGAGCTCGCGCAGCTTCTCCGGCGTGCCTGTCAACAATGGGAACGTACCCCAATGGCCTGGGATGATGGTTTTCGCTCCGATCAGCCGGCAGGCCACGGCAGCTTCCCGCGGCGACATAGTGAACAGGTCGCCGATCGGCAGGATCGCGATCTCCGGTTGGTATAGCTCGCCGATTAGCTTCATGTCGCCGAACAGGTTCGTGTCGCCGGCGTGATAGATTACCGGTCCATTCTCGGGAGCGATCACAAAACCAACCGCCTCGCCGCCATAGACTGTGGTGCCATCGTCATCGATTCCGCCGCTGTGGTCGGCGTAGACCATCGTGACGCTTACGTCGGAGAAGACTTGGGTGCCGCCCTTATTCATACCCTGGACGTTACTGACGCCTTTGCTTCCGAGCCAACCGGCCATTTCGTGAATGCAGATCACTGTGGGATTCGCTCGTTCGGCTATGGCCACAACGTCCGCCACATGGTCGAAATGGCCGTGTGTGACGAGCATCAGGTCCACGTCGCTCAGGCCCTTTAGATCCTCGGGACACGCGGGGTTACTCATCACCCACGCATCGACCAGTATCTTCGTGCCGGCGCCGGTTTGGATATAGAACGTGCCGTGTCCCAGCCATGTGATTGAAACGCCTCTGCTCATGTCTGTCCCTCCAGCGAACGCAAGTGCAGGTCTGCCGGCATGCTACCAGTTGAAGATGGCTTTGTGTCTGCTAAGGATGGGAGGGCTCATTACCTTTATCGTCACGACTCGGGAGCTGCTCCTCCAATCGCCCGGATCCTCCACGGAGGCCCTTGGGTTTGTGATCAGGCCTACAGGTGTTACACTATGCATCACGTAAGCATGATGAATAGTGTAGTTAGTAAATTGTGCAGGGTGGGTGATGACCGAAATACTTAGAAGCCAGTTCGTCGGAATGCACGAATTGCGCAAGAATCTCAGCCAGTTGCTTGATGCCCTTGTAGAGGAGGGTCGGGAGATAGTGGTCACTCGTCAAGGGAAGCCGGCGGCGGTTATTGTCGATCTTGAAAAGTACCTGGAAGTACAACAGGCGCTGAGGGAATTCTCCGATCCAATGTACATTGAGAGCCTGTTCGAGTCCCGGACGGAGATTCGTGAAGGAAAAGGAATCGCGGCGGCGGAGGTCTTTAACGAAAAGGGGCTCTGAATGTATGCAGCGGTCTTCTCTCGTCGAGCTCGAAAAGCCTTTCTCGAGTTGTCAAAGATCCAAGCCCTTCGGATCAAAGATGCAATCAGTGACCTGGCAAAGGACCCTCGTTCCCACGGCACGATCAAACTACAGAATGCCCCGGTTGCCCAGTACCGACGCAGGGTTGGCGGTTTGCGAATTCTCTTTGACATCAACGACAGACTTGAAGTCATCGAGATTCTCGATATCCGCAAGAGAGACGAGAGGACATACCGCTAGCTCCGGCGGAAGTTATTCCGGTGGAGTTTCCTTTACTTGAGAAGGGCACTAACTTCCAGCCGGCTGCCCTCCCGCAGGTGCGCCGGCTAGGACGTCGAGCCGAGGATCATTGTCGGAGAAGAAGCCGGCAAGCGTGCCCAGAAACACCGCCCAACAGCGGGCAACGATCTCCGGCCGGTAGCCTCCGCCGGCCACCGCGACCAGCCGGCCGTCGCACAGCTCGTCGGCCAACGAGCCCAGATGCTGGGCAATGTATCTGTAGGTGATCGTTTCCAGCCCTAGCCGGACCATCGGATCGTCGCGGTGGCTGTCGGCACCAACCTGAACGAAGATGATCTCCGGCCGGTACCGGCGTATCTTGGGTAAAGCGACGTTGTCGAGAAGTTCCAGGTATTCAGCCGGCCCGGCGCCGCGTTCGAGTGGCAGGTTCAGGGTGTAGCCGGCGCCAGCGCCGTTTCCCGTCTCACTCGCCGACCCCGTGCGTGGGTAAAAGCGGCCGCCGTAGCGGTGCAAAGACACGTATAGGATCGGCTCCTGGTAGAACAAGCCTTGGGTGCCGTCTCCGTGATGACCGTCCAGGTCCAGCACAGCAATCCGCCGCAGGCCGTACTCGCGCTGGAGCAGCCGGATGGCAATTGCTACGTCATTGAACGGACAGAAGCCGGCTGCTCGGTCGGCATGGGCGTGGTGGAGGCCGCCGCCGGCGTTGAACGCGTACTGCGCCTCGCCATCGGCAACCAGACAGGCGGCCAGAGTAGTTCCTCCGACCGCGACCAGGGCCCGATCCAGGACGCCCCGGTAGGCAGGTGTGTCTCCGTAGTCGAGGAAGCCCTCGCCCACCGCGTCGAGGGCCTTTATTTTGGCCAAGAGGGACGAGGTGTGGACGGTGAGGATATCGGTGTCGGTGGCCGGACCTGGCCTGATCATCCGCAGCCCGCCGGCAAACATGCCGAGGTCTTCGAGCAACTCGCGGGCCAATCGATACCGACGCCAGGAGTCCTCGAGCCGGGAGAACCCGCGTCCGTCGTAGATTTCGTGGTATATGAAGGCGACCGGCGCAGTCATTCGGCTGGGCGAGCTAATACGGCTGACGCGGTGGGGCTGTCAGACTCTAGCTGAACAGGTGATGGGGGCGGCCTCACTGGGGTTTTGTTCCATCGAGCCGGGCCTTGAAATAGGATGACACTTTTTCGACGTACTCTTGCGGATGCTGGTCAAAGGAGCCCGCGTGGTCAGCGTCTGAGACCAACCAAAGAATGCTATCGGGATGAGCAGCTCGATGCACCCTCTCGCTATGTTCGAATGGGATGCGCGTATCGGCAGTCCCATGAATAAGCAGGATTGGGTACTCTAGTCGGCCCACTACTTGGTCGGGGACCAAGATGCTAATGTCGATGCCGTAGAGCAGGTTTGCCAGCAGGGTGGTGCCAGGCACAAAGACCGGCGCTAGATTGTCCGGGATGTTCATCTTGCGGGCAACCTCGCCGGCTACCAGGTCAGGTACGCTCGCGTAGGTGCCGTCAGTCACTAGGGCTCTGATCGCCGGCTCATCGACCAGTGCCATCACCGAGGTGCCGGCTCCCATCGATATTCCCCAGACACCTATCTTGTCCGCGGGTGTACCCTGCCCCACCAAGAAGTCGAAGGCGCCGAGCACGTCTTGCCGCTCAAAGAATCCGCCTGAGGTCCGGTCTCCGCCAGATTCCCCATGGCCCCGCAGGTCGAACATCAGGATGTTGAAGCCATAATCCACGAACATGGCGGCCAGCTCCACCGCCCTATCGCCGGAGCGGACAGAGTTTAGACCGTGGACAAAGATAATGGTTGGCGACTGGCCTTCTCCGGCTATGTACCAGCCGGCAAGGGTTACGTCACCGGTCCGCGATGGGAATTCGACATCTTCGAATTGTAGACTGTGCTCGGAAGGATGATCTTCCTGGGCATTGCGTTCGGCCTCAGTGACGCCCGAAGCGATTACGTAAGACACTCCGCCATAAACCGCAACCAACACGACGGCGATCAGTAAGACCCGCCTGAGTCCAAGTCTCATAGCATTTCACCGACCAATGATTTATTCCAGTTTGGGGCGAACAGATCAGCGTTGCTGTCCAGATCGTCGACATGGCGAAGAACCTCGCTTTGGTGAAGGCATCCAGACGACCGGCGCACCGTATACTTCACCAACAGTTCTTAGGTGCATTCTAGCCTCGCGACCAATCCAGCGGCAAAACACAAGCTGTCACTACCTTGCCCGTATCGGGTTAAAGCACCCCGTAATCGAGTTGATTGACATAGTTTGAGAGCGCCAATAGGATTGGCGCCGTGAACAAAGGGGTGTTGTTTGGTCATCGACACTCTGACAGGGGAAGTGTTGGACTGGACATAAAAGAGGAGGAATCGTGCAACTCACCGAGCAGCAGATCAACCACTTCAAGACGTTTGGATTCTTGGTTTTTCGGCAGCTACTGACGCCGGAGGAGGTTCAGCGATATAGCGACGAATTCGACGCCGGGATGGACGCGACGATCGAAGGCGGCATGCATGATGGCGTGGTGCGGCATTGGGCGCCGCTGATGGACTCCGACACACCGTTCATTACTTCGCTTCTGGACGACCCTCGGTTCGCCGACGTGGCGGAACAGCTACTCGAGTCGGAGGTCTTGGGCGCTATAACGGATGGAAACTACTACGTAGGGGACACGTCATGGCATCCAGACCAGGCCGCGTTGGATTACACTGGCGTCAAGTTCACCATCTATACCGATCCCCTGACCGCGAGCACTGGCGCGTTGCGCGTGATACCTGGCTCGCATAGGGAGCCGTTGCATAGCGCGATAGCGGGTGTCGAATCGTTGGACGCGGACGGTGGCGGCCGCTCCGATCCTCAAACGGTGTTCGGGATTCCACCGGAGGAGCTGCCGGCCTATGCGTTCGAGTCGGAGCCGGGCGACGTGCTGGTGTTCAACTTGGCCACTTGGCACAGCGCATTCGGCGGGAGCACCCACCGCCGAATGGGGACCATTTGTTTGATGGCGGATCCTCAGACTCCGAAAGAGAAAGCGGCGATTCGGAATGTGTACAAGAGGCACGTCGAAAGACATTACATGCCGGTTTACAGCGGTCAACACTGGCCGGAGTACTGGCGCTCGATAGACGACCCGCGCCATCAACGGTGGGTACGCCGGTTGGATGAGCTCGGGGTCCTGGAGACACCGCCGTCGACCGGCGCCGGCGCGACGGCGTAGAGCCGCGGGGTTCGCCGGCCGGATAGCGCCGCTTTGCGTGAGTCCCGGCCGCCCCTAGTAAGGGACGGGAGTCGTGGCCGGATTTGACCGTCGTACTGGTTCGGTAGAATCGAGGCGCGATGGACGTCATTAGACCTCCTCGACTACGGCAGGGGGATGTCGTAGGCGTCGTCAGTCCCTCGTGGGGAGGCGCCGGCGCTTTTCCTCACCGCGTTCGTGCGGGCATCAAGCAGCTGGAATCCATGGGATTTAGAGTCCGGCTCGGGCGCCATGCGATGAATAGGCGGGGCTTCGTTTCCGACACCGCCGAGAACCGTGTTAGCGACCTCCACGAGATGTTCGAAGACCCGGAAATTCGAGCCATCATTGCCGCAACGGGAGGCGACCACTCCTGTCACCTTTTGCCGCTACTAGACTTTGGCTTGATACGAAACAACCCAAAGATTTTCATGGGCTACTCGGATATCACAGTTCTCAACGTCAGCATTTGGGCTAAGACTCGAACCGTCACCTTCAATGGCCCTGCCTTGATCACCGATTTTGCCGAGTATCCTCGTATGTTCGATTACACGGAGAGGTCATTCCTCCGCACACTGGGCCGCGCTGAGCCTCCTGGCGCTATCCAACCGTCGGATTGGTGGACGGAGGAGTTCCTCGACTGGGGTGCGAAAAAAGATTTGGAACGCCCACGTGCGCGTCAGGCGTCCGAAGGCCCGGTGTGGCTCCGGCCCGGATACGCCGAAGGGACGTTGGTTGGAGGCTGCATCGAGTCTCTACAGCACCTCAGGGGGACCGAGTTCTGGCCTGATTTCGCCGGGGCGATTCTGTTCCTTGAAACCTCCGAGGAGAAACCGAGTCCGGCAAATGTGGATGGCATTTTGATGGACTACGAGAATATGGGGGTCTTGGAGAAGATCAGTGGACTGTTATTCGGCCGGCCGATGAGATATACGCCATCCGAGAAACGAGAGTTGTACCAAGTGATTCTGGAGCGTACCGAACACTACGAGCTCCCGATCGTAGCCAATCTGGATTTCGGTCACACCGCTCCGCAGTTCGTCTTGCCGATCGGGTGCCGGGCACGGATCGATGGCTCTAATCAGCGATTCGAGATTATTGAGGCCGCCGTGAGTTGAGGCCGGCCGGCGCGGACCCAAACACTGCAGGTGACAGTCTCCGAGAGCCTGCAGGACACCTAGAGAGGTTCAATCGGGTAGTGTATCAGTTTGAAATTGGAGGCCAGCCTTGACCGGCCAGTCCTATGGACTAGGATATAATCACCACACACAAGGAGCGGTTCTGTGACGGAAACAGCCACCGACAGCGAAACTCTAGCGCTAATCACCGAGTTGACGGAACTAAATCGTGGCGCATTTGAGCGACTAGAAACGAAAATAGATCAGCGCTTCGAACAAGTAGACCAGCGCTTCGACCGATTAGACCAGCGCTTCGACCGATTAGAAACCGAGGTGGCTGAGCTCAGGAGCGAAATGGGGGAACGGTTCGACAGACTCGAATCGCTGCTAAAGGCTGACTAGCCGGTCGTCCGAGTCTCAGCCGCCACACAATCGCTCTTGGAGTGCCTTCGGGGCCTCCAGATTCTGGATCGCCTCCCCCGATTCTCTATCCCCTACCTCAAACTCATCAAAGTCGTTATCCTGCACGGCGGCAATCAGCTTCGAACTTGCAACAGCAAAATATCGTGAGAACCTATCATGATTATCATGTATCCTCGCGGCGGCTGGATCCCGAGGTCGGTTGTCGGGTATGCTGCGAGAGATGATTCCTGACGCTCGAATCAGTTGCGTTTCCTCTCCCGCCTTCCAATTTGGATTGAAGAATAGGTATGGCTCTTGCTGGTATCTCTGCATGAATACCCGAATCACGAGACTCGGCTCTGCCACCTCGACCAAGCGGCGGTCCACCTGCGCGATGTATTGGCGCGTAGCAGCCGTGGAGCGGGAGTTGGAAATGTGGGAGTGGCGGAAGCATATGGGCCGGCGGCCCGAAACCGATCTGGGGGTAGAGGCGGCAACCTTGCTCGCGGAAGAACGCAATCTCCGCTAAGTCGAGACGGGCAGAGCGGCAGTTGCTGCGCTCATTCGGAGACTTGCACGCTTGGAGTGTGGGATGTATTATGACGATCATTCGCTGAGCTTCAGCCGGCAAGCGGCGCGTGGCCGACAGGGCGAAAGAAATCGGCGGCGTGTGACGCGTACCGATTAATCCGCGAGGAAGCCTCAATTCGCGTTAGTTGCCGGCAAGATGATCGGAGAAAGGGGTGCTAATCAAGTCAGAAAGACAGGTCGACTGTACGTCGGCCACCGTACGTTAATGACCAAACAATACCGAGATAAGCGCGTAGCTTAATCCAGGAGAGGGCAAATGTTGATGCGAAAAGTGAGTCGCCGAACAATTCTAGCCGGCTTGGGAGCGACCGCAGCTCTGCCGATTCTGGCCGCCTGCCAACCTCAGGTGGTTGAGAAGGTCGTTGAGAAGCCGGTTGAGGTTGTGGTTACTCAGGTAGTAGAGAGGGTCGTAGAGAAGGAAGTAGTAATCGAGAAGCCGGTTGAGGTGGTCAAGGAGAAGATCGTAGAGGTCGAGAAGATCGTAGAGGTCGAGAAGGAAGTCGAACGCGTAGTCATGATGACTGGGCCAAGGAGGATGGATGGAGTCGAGCTCCGGCTCTCAATCTGGCATCCGGCGTTGGGCCCTTACTGGCCGATCGTCGAGGATAAGATCGGCATAAAGGTCATAGAGGAGGTCACGCCCTACTCCGGCTTTTTCCAGAAGCTGATGACCTCACTCGTAGGTGGGGTAGGACCAGACCTGATCGCGATCGACGCTAATGAGAACGGTCAGTTCTTCAAGTCTGGTCATATGTTGCCATTCAATGATTGGCTCAAGGCTGAAAACGTCGACATGTCGAAGTGGGCCTCCGATCCGCTCTTGGAGAACGGCTACAAGGGCAAGATCTATGGGCTGTCGCTCTTCACAATGCATGACGCTTACGTCGTCATAAACAAGGAGCTGGCAGACAAGGATGGTCTGTTGGCCGACGCGCCACTTTGGGGAAGAGATAACTTTGACGCCTGGGATTGGGACGACTTCGCCGAATGGCTGAAAGCCGGCACCAAGATGAATTCCAACGGCACATTCGAGCAGTATGGCTATGGCAGTACATCCAACGGCCTATTCCTGATAGAGCCTCGGATGGCGCAGTTGGGCGGGACCAAATACGACGACGACTGGAGCTACGAAGAAACCGAATCGATGTCCAACTCACCCGCGTGGGTGGAGGCGGTTCAATCGGTTGTCGACCTCAATCTCAAGCACAAGGTAAATCCGTCGCCGGATGCCCAAAAGGCCATCCAGGGTGGATCATTCTTGGCTCAGAAAGCAGTGTGCGCATCGACCTGGTCGACACCCGCGATTTGGCCGGTCAAGGACACTTTCGAGCAGCAGTGGATACACTTCCCATGGAAGGGCGGTCGGTCCCACGCCTTCGGGGCCAACATGTTCGGTGTCAACACGTCGTCCCAGGAACAGGACGCCGCTTTCCACCTAACGACTGTGTTCACGACGGACCCCGATATTGGTAAAGAGTGGACAAAGGTCGCCGTACCGGCGTACGATCCGCTTCCACTGGTTGGATCGATGCCCGAGGGTGCGGCGAAAACCATCCACCATATCTCGATTTCACGGATCACGAACATGAGCACGTTGCCGGACAACACCGAGAATACCCTCGTGTATGCGCGGTTCTGGGGCGGTAAGGCTGGCGTGTTTACCAGGGACACCTTGAACACCGCGGTCGACCAGGTGCTCCTTGGCAAGGCGACGGCTCAAGAGGCTCTGAACGACGCAAAGGAACGGGTCGACAACGAGCTCGCCAAGCACAACTAATCGATTCGAAACCTTCGCTGAAGGGTTGGGTTGTCGGACCCGGCGCTGTGAGTTTCGGGTCCGGCACCGCCGACGCTAAGTGCCCATCGGCTGTGGAGTATGGCTCCGGCGTCAATATTACGGCGATTGATTTCGGGGCCCCGTACTTTCCCGCCGGTTATCGTTGAGGCGTCCGCGACAGGGCGTCGTTTTCGGGATGGCCGAGAATGCGTTTCTAGGTGTGGGGCCGAGGTGACTTCTCACCATCCTGCGACGCTAGACTATTAGTTTGAGGGTGGAACTGCTCGACTTTCGGAGTTTGGACCCTGCCCGGTTGCAATTTCAGTTTGAGGCCGGGGATTCGCGCGGTGCGTGGATCCCAGAGGATGGCACGGAGATCGACCACTGAAGAAGCGAGTAGCTAACAGAGAAGATAGGCAATTGCTCCCAATCGCAGGCGGTGCTTCGGTATTGACCCGGCGCCCCGGGTATTCCCCGCTTGCTGTACGCCGCGCACTATACGGCTATGCTTGCCTATTGCCCTGGATAATCGGATTCGTCGTATTCACCGCCGGACCAATTATCGCCTCGTTCGGCATCTCTCTGACCTTCTGGCCGATCTTGCAGGATCCAAGGTGGGCCGGGCTAGAGAACTACCGCGAGATGCTATTCGTCGATGATCTCTTCTGGAAATCCCTCCGAGTTACCAGTGTCTACTGCTTGTTCGCTGTGCCCAGCGGTGTAATCGTTGGATACCTGATCGCGCTATTCCTCAACCAGAAGGTGTGGGGATTGTCGGTCTGGCGGACGATGTACTTCATGCCGTCCATCGTGCCGGCCGTAGCATCGGTCTATCTCTGGGTCTGGATTTTCAACCCCGATTACGGGATCATCAATGGCGTTCTTTCCCATATCGGGCAGCGAGGCCCCAAATGGTTCGGCTCGGAAGAGTGGGTACTGCCGGCGTTTATTATCATGCAGCTCTGGACGGCAGGGGCAGGGCTGGTTCTCTATCTGGCGGCGCTGCAAGGAGTACCGACAACGCTTTACGACGCGGCCAAGGTCGACGGAGCGAATGCCTTGCAGCGTTTATTCAATATCACGCTGCCAATGACCTCGCCAGTGATTCTGTTCACTTTCTTGACCGGCATGATCGGGACGTTCCAGATATTTACGGCCGGCTACATAGCCACCGCCGGAGGGCCTAACAACGCCTCTCTGTTCTACG
This sequence comes from Chloroflexota bacterium, assembly GCA_965220775.1. Taxonomy (GTDB): domain Bacteria; phylum Chloroflexota; class UBA6077; order FW602-bin22; family JBCLEL01. The sequence continues at coordinate 271,510 of OZ244845.1, read as the reverse complement.
TGCTGTACCTTTTCCGCAACGGCTGGGAATACTACAAGATGGGCTACGCAGCCGCACTGGCCTGGGTTTTGCTCGCAATAATGTTGACGCTGACGCTCCTGATGCTCTTGGCGTCGAGACGGTTGGTGTATTACGAATATAACGAGGGGACGTGAGTAGCGATGGCCGCAACGTCACAAGTCCCTAGCCCAAGCATAGGGGCCCAACGCGTCCGGGCGCGCCGGATTTCGTGGCAGCGAATCGGGGTCCGCAGCTTACTGTACATAGTCCTGATTGCCGGCGCGGTGCTGTTCATTGTCCCACTTCTATGGCTGATCTCCACCTCTCTCAAGCCAGAGACAGACATATTCCTTTTTCCTCCCCGTCTATTTCCGTCGAGATTCGATTGGCTCACCTATCCGGGGGCGCTGGAGCGTTACCCGTTCCTCCAGGGATTCCGTAACACTATGATCATCGTCATCGGAGTCGAGGCAGGTCGACTGCTCAGCTCGACATTGGCGGCTTACGCTTTCGCACGGCTGCGTTTCCCGTTGCGCAACACGCTATTCATCATGGTGCTGTGTACCATGATGTTGCCCTATCACGTAACGCTGATTCCACAGTTCTTGATCTTTCGCGACCTCGGCTGGCTAGACACGTTTCTGCCGCTGACGGTGCCGGCTTGGTTTGCCACCTCAGCGTTCTACGTATTCCTGCTTCGGCAGTTCTTCCTCCAGATCCCGATGGAGTATGACGATTCGGCGGAGATCGATGGCTGCAGCCCGATTGGTACCTACTGGTACATCATCTTACCGATGTCGTTGCCGGCGCTGGGCGCGGTGGCGATTTTCACCTTCATGGCCGAGTGGAACGACTACTTCGCGCCGCTAATCTACCTCAACTCTACGGACAATTACACGCTTGCACTCCACTTCAGGAACTGGGAGAGGAATCCGACCAGTTCTGGCATTTGGAACCCGCCCTTCAACCAAACGATGGCGATAGCGACGATGATCACTATTCCGCCGGTGTTGGTATTCTTCTTCGCCCAGCGCTATTTCATACAGGGCGTAGTGATCAGCGGAGTCAAAGGCTAGTCCGCCTACCCGCTGGTTCCCGTTGTTCCTCGGACCCGATCTGGGCTTTTCCATCGTCCACAAACCGCCCATCGCCGGTGTTATGGCAGTAGAACCCGGATAGCGGTGGTCCTGCACTTAGAACTCTCGAGTTGGCGGCTGGTTGCTTCACCCCTTCGTAGAGTGCCCGACGACTATGTGAGGAACGCCACAGTCGGCACATTCGGGGAGCCGGCTTGACCGGCACGAACGCTCAGCAGGTCGGCTTAGTTAGAGGATAGTCGACTGGGAAGAGCGCCATCGAGCGTAGATATCCTTTCAGTTAGCGATGGCTAAACTTTCAATCAGCCGCGGCGCAACCTTGCAATCAGCCGAAGTAGAAGGTTGCATACAATCCGCGAACGAATTGACCTCTCCACGCTCCTAGCCCTGGGATTCAAGAAGTCCCGGTCGGCGCGGTTTCCTCTTGCATCGCTTGCATGTTATTGTCCGGTTGAGGGCCACGTCGGTCAGCGTCTGAATGACGCCACTTGATCGCAGCTGCGCCTATTGCGATCAACTTCTCTCGGTACGGGCGCGTTCAGGTCCCGTAGTGAACTTAAGGGAGATGTTTATCGCCATATCTGATTTATGGGCGGTACTATCATCGCCGCGACCGTTGGACTAGTGATGCTCCTGCCTTGACGACCCGGGACACAACCCCGTCGGTGGCGAGCCGGCGCGTACGTAATCCCTTTCACGTGTGATGGCGATAGGCAGTTGCTCGTCGGGCCGGGTAGACGCCCAGTGATCTCTTGGGGCTAGAACCGGTTGCGCCCTCTCATACATCCCTATTTCTGTGCGCTGATCAGCACGTCAACAGTGGCGCCAAGCGCATCCGCTAATCGAGACAGGGCGGACGCGGAGCCGGATTTGAGCCCGCGCTCAATCTCAGAAAGATGACTCGCGCTGATCGCTGTTCTCTTGGAGAGATCGCGCAGTGTAAAGCCAAGGTGATCCCGAAGCGCGCGGATAGGGCCTTGGCCGCGCATGATGGCGAGAGCTACCTCGTGGGGGATGCGGCTGCCGTCATCTGCTTCGAGAGCGGCCAGCCTATCTTCGAGCTCATCGTTGCGGGCTACCAGAGCGTCGTACTCCGCCCGCGTCAGGGTGATGGTCTCGGCGCTAGTCATAGGCCTCTCTCCTGTGTCGGACTCGTATTACAACCATAATGACTACCCTGCCGCGTTCGACGGTGAAGTCGACTCGCCCAACTTGCAACACGTTCGCTTATAGCGAACATGTCGTCAAGGGCATAACTCATCTCGCAGATGAATCATCCCCCCTCCACGCTCCTATTACTGGGGTAAACGAAGGCCCGGTACGTGTCTATTCCTCATGAACCGTAATTGTCCGGTTGGGAGCCACGTCGGTCAGCGTTTGAATGAGGCCACTGGGCCAGCGAATTTTCAGCTCATCGACGAGGCCGGCTTGGCCAAGGCCGAAGTGCGCCGTCAGGCTGTTCTGGGAGAGAAAGCTGGTTCCGCTCTGGATCTCTCGGACCTGCCGCCGGCCGCCGGCCGTGAGCGAGAGCCGGGCGCCGATGCCGTCGCGATTGCTCCGGGTTCCCACCAGCCGGACTTGCAACCATCCCCTGTCGTTGCCGGAGTTTCGCAATAGGGCTGGACTCTGGTCGTAGTTGGCCACCAACAGGTCCAAGAAGCCGTCGCCGTCGAAGTCGGCAACGGCAAGTCCCCTCGCACAGCCGGCGTGACCTGCACCGGTGGCGTCGGATACATCGCGAAACGTGCCGTCGCCACGATTATGGAATAGCGCGTTCGGTTGATCGGGCGGATAACGGCCGGCGGAATCCGTCTCCGGGTAGAGCGAGCCGGCTGCAAAGTAGAGATCGAGCAGGCCATCGTTATCAAAGTCGAGGAAGGCGGTTCCCCAGCCAACTGACTGTTTGCCCTGTATCGCCGCCCGGCCGACTCCAGCGTGGCCGGCCACCTCTTCGAACGCCTCGCCTTCGCGGTTTCGATATAGTATGTTGTCACCCAAATTGGTCACGAACATGTCGAGCCAACCATCTCCGTCGTAGTCCCCCACCGCCAATCCCATTCCGCTGATCGCGGCGTCGACGTTGGCCTTCCGGCTCACGTCCTCGAATCGCCAGGTGTCGCCGGCGGGGCCCGCGTTGCGGTACAGGGTATTGGGCCTGATGAACGGTCCAAAGTCGTTCACGACGTAGAGGTCCGGCCGGCCGTCGTCGTCGTAATCAAGGAAGCCAACCGCCAAGCCGGCGCCGTGAACAGGAGACTCTCCCAACAGATGGGTAACCTCGTCGAAAGTTTCATCGCCGTTGTTTCGGAAAAGGCGGTGACTGCGAGCCTGTGACGTGAACGCCTCTTTTATTCCGCCTTGCCACTTGCCCTGGACGTTGGGCGGGGATCCATCGATCCAGTAAGTGACATAAAGATCGAGGTGCCCGTCACCGTCGAAATCGGCCCAAACTGCTGAGGCCGGATGGCCTCCCGATATGTCTAATCCGGCCGATTTAGTGACATTGGTGAAGGTACCGTCGCCTTCGTTATGTAGCAGCTTGATCCCTCCCATCCGCGTGATGAGAAGGTCGCAGTTGCCGTCGTTATCGTAGTCTGCGCAGGCGACGCCAACGTCTATGTCATTCGGATCAGCCAATCCAACTTGGGAGGTCAGATCAGTGAATGTCCCATCGCCGTTATTGCGGTACAGTGCATTGGGACCGTTGGCATTGGTTAGGAAAATGTCCGGTAGACTGTTCCCATTGAAATCTAGAAATGCGGCTCCCGCTTGGATCATGTGGGCTTGCGGGTGCACCCGATGTCGGAAGCCAATGCCGGCCTGTGAAGTCACGTCGGTGAAACTCGGCAACTCGACCGGCGGACTCCGCTCGGTGACGACGTACCGAGCGGTACCGATGGCCACGGCGACTCCGGCGACGCCGGCTAGCAGCGCCCGACGGGACAGGGTCGGCGATCTACTGTTCTTCGCTCGTTCGCTGCCGGCCATGGCTGATAAGATCTCCCAGGAATCAGCAGACTAGCGGGACGACAGGCAGTGGTGACGACGGAGTCATAGGCGAAGAAAATTTGGGCAGGCGCCCGATTCGTTCTCCCAACCGACAACCCCTGTATCGGAATGATCGCCATTCAAGTCGAGGACAACGTCCCACACTTGTGAGTGTAGTCGGCAGTCCATCGATGATCAACGGTCGCCGACGGGGATTTGTCAGCCGCACAGGTGCACCGTTAGTGTACGAACGATCGAGGGAACCAGCGTTGGCGTCACACCGTAGAGCCAGAAAGCAGAGCAGTCCAACTTGCGACTAACGTACATTGAGGCAATCGTGGCGGCAATCGCCCAGGCGATGCGTCAATCCGAGTCAGTATTCATGATGGGCCAGGATGTGGGCGAATTCGGCGGAGCGATGAGCGGGAGCGCCGGCCTTTACGACGAGTTCGGCCCCCGGCGTGTAAGGGATACTCCCATCGCCGAGTCGGCGATGGTGGGGGCTGCGATTGGTGCGGCGATGATGGGCAAGAGGCCAATCGTCGAGATATCCTTTGGCGAGTTCCTGCCAATGGCGATGAACCAAATCGTTTTACAAGCGGCTACGATGTACTATATGACGGCCGGCGATAAGTCCGTGCCAATCGTAATCCGGACTCGGGTTGGCGATGGGCCCTATCGCGGCCATCCCCAGATGTACGAGGCTTGGTTCGCCCACGTGCCCGGACTAAGGGTGGTGATGCCGGCGACGCCGCACGACGCCAAGGGCATGATGACCGCCGCCATCCGCGACAGCAACCCGGTGCTCTTCTTCGAACATATGCAGCTCTATCACCTGCTGCGCGAGGATGTCTCGGATGACGATTATGAAGTGCCACTGGACAGGGCATCGGTCGTACGCACCGGCCGGGACGTGACGGTGGCGGCGACTGGCTGGATGGTACACAAGGCGCTCGCCGTTGCCGGCCGGGTCGCGGACCGCGCTTCGATAGAGGTGGTCGATCTGCGCTCATTGGCGCCGCTGGACATCGAGACGGTGGTGGCGTCGGTACGAAAGACGAGCCGGCTGGTGGTTGCGCACGAGGCCTGGAAAGTGGGTGGAATCGGCGCCGAGGTGGCGGCTGCTATATCAGAGGAAGCGATTGATGCGCTCGACGCGCCGATCGTGCGGATCGGCGCCCCTCATATTCCGGTGCCGTCGACAAAGCCATTGCGGGACCTCTTCCTACCGGACGAGGGGGATGTCGAGACAGCCATCGACAAGGTCATCAACTACTAAGGGGATTTCTCCTCGGTGGGCAGAACTGCTGGAGACATCGCTCGTCACATTAGCGGTGGCGTCGAGGCACGGCTCCAGATTGGGCCAACACAGTCCACCGAGGCTCTCGATCTGAGGTGCCTGACTTCCAGCCTCACCAAGCATTGCGCTTGACACTAATAGTGCAGCGCACTATTATAGGTGAGTGATTAGGAGCTATCGGGACCGCCACACCCGGGCTGTTGCCGAGCGTCAACGTGTCCGCAGATTTCCCCTGGACATTCAACGCCGAGCACAAAGGAAACTGATGATGCTAAACAACGCCAAGAATGTGAGCGATTTGAGGGTACCGCCGGGGAATCGGCTGGAGACCCTTTCCGGAGATAGAGATGGACAATACAGCATTCGAATCAACGATCAGTGGCGCATCTGCTTTGTGTGGAGCGAAGGACATGCCTACCAAGTCGAAATAGCGGACTATCACTGAAACGGGAGGTCATCATGAAGACGAAAGTGGACCACGATCCAAAGAAACTGTCACCCATACACCCTGGAGAAGTTCTCAACGAAGAGTTTCTGATCCCGATGAATCTGACCCAGTACCGGCTGGCAAAGGCCATCGGTGTGGATCCGCGCCGGATTCATTCCATCGTCCATGGGGAGCGGTCCATCACGGCGGAGACGGCCCTGTTGTTCTCGCGCTTCTTCGGGAATTCTGCCGAGTTCTGGATGGGGCTGCAAAGCCAACATGACTTGGAGATCACCGAGGATCGTCTTTCCCAAAGGTTGGACAAGGTGGCGGCTTACCCTCCGGCGGAAATGGATAGGGCAGTGGTCCGGCGCGATGGCTGAGACTCCTCTACCGATTACTGGAGGCACCCTAGATCGCATTTTTTCTGATCTGAGGGAAGAGTGTAGGGCTTGGCTATTTGGACGGACGGCGGATAAGGTCTGGCAGTTCACCGAGCAAGCGTAGTGGCTGTAAGCCGGCGACATGCGGCTCAGCCAATAAAGTGTAATATTTCCCGGCGAAGGTTATGACCTGTGTTTCAACCCAGCAGTGGGAGCGAGAAAGCAATTGAGAGTCCTGATCTGCGATCCGATCGCCTCTGCCGGCGAATCCTTACTTCGCCGGGAGGCTCAAGTAGACACAGTAAATGGCCTCAGCAAGGATGAGTTGATCGACCGCATCGGCGCGTACGAGGTGGTAATCGTCCGCAGCAAGACCCGTCTGGACGCTGACGTGATACGGGCAGGCAAGCGGCTGAGGGTCGTCGGTAGAGCCGGCATCGGAGTCGATAACATCGACGTCGAGGCGGCGAGCCGGCTCGGTATTGTCGTCGTGAATGCTCCCAACGCGCCCATCGTAGCCGCCGCCGAGCACACGATGGCCCTGATGCTCTCCATGACCCGTCGTCTGCCGGCTGCCGACGCGGCCGTAAAGGCCGGCCAGTGGGGACAATACCGGCACGTCGGTACCGAGTTGAGGGGCAAGACTCTCGGGCTCATTGGGCTCGGGCAAATCGGCTCGGCGGTCGCGCGCCGGGCTGAGGCTATGCAAATGAACGTGATCGCGTTCGATCCTTTCGTGGGGCCGGATTACGCCGCTCGATATGGCGCAAGTCTCGTCGCCCTGGACGAGCTTCTCGCCGAGGCGGACGTTGTGAGTCTTCACGCTCCGCTTACCTCCGATACCGAGAACATGATCAACGGCGAGCGGCTGGAGAAGATGAAACCAACGTCCTTTCTGATCAACTGCGCGCGAGGGGGGTTGATAGACGAGGTTGCCCTTTGCGAAACATTGAAAAAGAGGCGGATCGCGATGGCCGCCATAGACGTGTTTGTCGAGGAGCCCCCGGTCGACTCGCCGTTGCTGAACGAGCCGAGCATCCACGACCGTCTCGTTCTCACCCCGCACCTTGGCGCTTCAACCCTAGAGGCGCAAGCGGAAGCCGCCATCGAGATCGCTGAGCAGGTCCTTGCAGTCCTGCGAGGTGAGGCTGCCAGCGCCGCGGTGAACGCCCCGGCCATCGCCCCTGAGATGATCGGCCGGCTGGGGACGTACGCTACTCTCGCTGAGACGATGACTCGTATTCTGGCCCAGTTGGGCGACGTCGGCTCCGTAAACGAGCTGGAGATCACCTATCAAGGTGAAATCGCCGAAGAGGACACTGCCCTACTGAAGGCGTCGGCGGTGGCTGGTTGGCTGCGGTCGGCTACGCCGGAGCGTGTGAACCTCATGAATTCCTTGATCCTGGCGCGCAATAGGGGCCTCCAAGTGACGGAGCGCCACACCTCGACGCCGGCTGAGGGCTACACGAACATGATCACGGTTCGAACCGTTGGTTGCGATCGCTTCTTCTCGTCCTTGTCCGGCACCCTCTACCATAACCAGCCCTATCTGGCCGGCGTGAACGATTACCGGGTAGACGTGAGGTTGAATGCCAGCAACTTCCTGTTTTGCAGTCACAAGGACCGACCTGGCGTGATTGGCAAGATAGGCACTCTGTTGGGCCAGTCTGACGTCAACATCTCCTACATGCAGGTGGGTCGTCAAGCGCCTCGAGGGGAAGCGCTGATGGTGTTGGGGCTTGACGAGCCGGTGTCGGAGGATTTACTGCGGACTCTGATCGAGACCGTCGATCTTCAAACGACGCGCGTGGCTCGCATCGACGGGTGAGTCCGGCGGTGGCGGAACGCTCGGAGAGCAATTTGGCATCCGGATCGCCGTTCGGATTGACTTGCCGGCCCACAGGTCTTAAGCCGGCAGTTCGCCCTCCATACGTCTGATCGCGGCGTCGATCCGGCGGAAGGTCTCTGCGATTTCGGCTTCCGATATGGTCAGCGGCGGTGCGACGAAGAAATGGTCGCCGCGCTTGCCGTCGATATTTCCGCCGCCGCGGTAGATCACCACGCCCTCATCGAGCGCCTCCCTCGCCAGCCGCGCGTTGAGTCCGACCGATGGAGAAAACGGCTCGTGGGTCGTCGCGTCGCGCACCAACTCGACGCCCATCAGCAGTCCGCGGCCCCTGACGTCACCGACGATCCTGTGTTCCAAGAGGCGCCGCCCGTGGTCGAAGAACACTCCGCTCATCCTGGCGGCTCGATTGGTCAGGTCCTCCTCTACCATGATGTCCTGCACCTCGCAGGCGACGGCCGAGCAGAGTGGGTTGGCGGCGTAGGTGAAGATGTGCTCGACTGGCGCCGGCTTGCTCAGAAAGACATCGGCGACCCGTTGGGAAATGGCAACCGCCCCCATTGGCGCGTATCCGCCGGTCAATCCCTTGGCCATCGTCATCAAATCGGGGACGACGCCGAAGTGCTCGATCGCAAAGTTCTTGCCGGTGCGACCGAAACCGTCGATGACCTCGTCGGCGATCAGCAGCACGTCGTAGCGATCGCAGATCTCTCTGATGATAGGAAAGTACTCGTCGGGTGGAACCACACCGCCCATCGACGACCCGACGATCGGCTCGGCGATGAACGCCGAAATCTTGTCCGGACCAACGCGGTTGATGGCCGCCTCCAACTCGGTCGCGCAATCCATGTCGCAGCCGGGATACTCTTTTCCATAGGGGCAGCGGTAGCAGTAGTTCGGGTCTATGTGGGGAAAGTCCAGCAGGATTGGCAGGTACTTCTCTCGCCGGGGGACCATGCCGGTCGCGGATAGAGCGCCCAAGGTTGCTCCGTGGTAGCAATGCCGCCGGCCGATGACCAAGCTCTTATCGACCTTGCCCCGCTCGACATGGTACTGCCGGGCCAGCTTGATCGCCACTTCGACCGCCTCGGAGCCTCCCGAGGTGAACTGGAAGTGGTTCAGATCACCCGGCGTGATCCGGGCTACCCGCTCCGACAGGTCCTTGGCCGGCTGATTGGCAAAGATGTTCGAGATGCAGAACGCAAGCTGTCCGGCCTGGCGGGCCATCGCATCGGCCACGCGCTGACGCCCATGCCCTATATTCACGCAGGCGATACCTGCTATCGCGTCAATGTACTGTTTGCCGGTATCGTCCCAGACGTTGACGCCCTCACCGCGCACTAACGTGGGGTAATGCTGGATCGGGTTCAACGGCAGGACGGCACCGGTAGAATCTGTCATTTCGGCTCCCTAAGAGTACGGTCGCGTCGCCGGGCTTAGGTGGCGATCAGGTTCAATATAATTGAATTCCAGACGTCCGTCCACGGAGATTCTTTTGCGACAAATGCGTTTTCCGAAAGTACTCGGCGGAGACGGTTCGATAGCGAGGGAGCAATGGCCCTCGTTACAGCATTCAGAAAATTGGCGTTGGTAGCCCACGGAAGGCTTAGAGATTTGAGTCCGGCATGCTGTACTATTTTGATGTTGATTCGCCCCGTAGGATTAGGTCAGAGTCACGCGACGCTACGTTCGCGAGCCGAAGCAAGTTCAAGGAGACATAGATGACACTCAGCACTTATCTCGCTTTCGATGGTAACTGCCGCGAAGCGTTCGAGTTCTACCGCTCGGTTTTCGGAGGAGAGTTCGCCTTCATCCAAACGTTTGGGGATGGGCCTTCAGACATGGGCGTCCCGGAGGATGAGTTGGGCAAGATAATGCACGTATCGTTCCCGATTGGATCGAGCGTACTCATGGGCAGCGATACTTCCGCTCAATTCGGACCTCCGACAGTTGTCGGCAACAACTTTTCGATCTCCTACACGCCAAAGAGTAGGGAGGAAACCGACGAGCTGTTTGCCAAGATTTCGGAGGGCGGCGCAGTGACGATGCCTCCCGCGGACATGTTTTGGGGGTCGTACTTCGGCACCTGTACCGACAAGTTCGGCATCAACTGGCAGTTCAACTACGAGCACCAGCGGTAGATTGCCGGCAATGGTCCCTACCTACGCGCGTTATCTGTCCGGGTCGAGAAAGTAGCCGGCCCAATACCGCCGGGGTGCTTGGTCGGTTCGTTCGCCGCGCCTAACCAGCATATCGAGTCGGACAGCGTCGAAACACTCCTATGACTGTCCTGGGAAAGAGCTTTAGAGCCTGTCGATCTTGGCGGCCATTATGAAGTCGCTGTCGTGCAAGCCGTCGATGCTATGCGTCCACAGGTAGACACGCACCTCTCCCCAGCGAACGTAGAGGTCAGGATGATGGTCCTGCGCCTCGGCAACTTCGGTGATCCGATTGACAAGATCGACCGCTTGAACAAAGTTCTTGAACTCGAATGACTTGGTAAGCTTGTTCTCGTCGTCGACGCTCCAACCGGCGAGCTGCTCCAGGTATGGTTTGATTTCGTCCGCGGTCAGGGAGGGCGTTCCGGCTCGGGCCGGGACGCAGTCGCGGTCGGCCAAGTTCGTCGTCATATCCACGCTCCATTTGGTTTACATATGCCAATCTCTGCTATCTACATGCTGGATGGAGGCTGCGATTGGCGTCAAGGGATCTTCGATCAGTCCCCGCCGATGCGGCATTATCCTATACTCGTTCGTGCCTTCCCAATTGCCGGCGTGACCGAGTCAGGTGGATGATGGCTTAGGCTCTCAGCGGCCAGTCGCGGCCGGCTGGTATACCCTCCCGCCTTTAACCACGACCACTGGCCGTAGGAGTTGGCGTACCGTCCTCATCTCGCCGGCGGTGTCGCGCAACTCCACGTCACCCTCGACCATTTCCAAAATGACGGCGTCACCCCAACTGCCCGGCCTCAACGTGCCAATCTGCTCTCCCATGCCGATGGCGGTGGCCGGCCGGCTGGTGGAACTGGCGATTACGTCATCCAAGCCGACGCCCATGTGAAGAAACTTGCTCATCGTCGTCGGCATGTCTCGAACGAGCTCCATGCTCTGGGTATGTATATCGGTCGAGATTGTCTGCGGCGCGAATCCTTGGCTCAGGGCTCGTTCGGCGACGTCCCAAGAGAACGAGCCGGCGCCATGCCCCACGTCGAATATGACACCGCGCTCGGCAGCTTCCAGCACCGAGTGCCGCACGTTCCCATCCGAGTCCAGAATGCCATGGCCCGTCCCGTGGTAGGTGTGGGTTAGTATGTCGCGGTCGTTCATCACCGCAAGGATGTCATCGATCGATTCGCACCAGGCGTCCTGTGGGTGCACCATGATCGACAGGCCGGTGGCGTCGGCCACCTCTCTAGCCAGATGCAGGGGCGCGATGCCGGCGCTTCGTCCGACTATCGAGTCGCGAGTCAGGCGCACCTTTATCCCGAGTATCACGTCTCGATTCGCCTCGATCGTCTGCAGCGCCCGTGGAACGTCCACCCACCTGATGTCGTCCAACTCGCCGACAAGCTCGGTCAACATGCCCTGGACCGAGATGTTGAGCTGGGCAAAGATGCGAGTCTCGCTGACGTCGATGATGTACTTGCGGAAGCCGGGGAAGGTCTGGGCGCCGGCCGAGCCGGCGTCGACGACCGTCGTGGAGCCACGGCCCAGGCACTCGGCGTCGGGATTGACGCCCAGGTATGACACTCCCTCGAAGACGTGGACGTGAAGATCTATCAACCCAGGGGCGACGATCCGGCCGGCCGCATCGACTACTTGGGCAGCGTGGTCCGCCGGAATTGCGTCGGCAAGGGCGGCGACCCGCCCATCCTTGAAGGCGACGTCCCGCCGGTCATGGATCTTCTGAGCCGGATCGATTAATATGCCGCCGCTTAACAGAAGGTCATAGGTTGGCATTGGTATCCACCTCCTAGATGCGCTCAGAGACGGGGGCCATTATATCGATTGCTCGATACGTAAGTACGGAAACTTGACCCAACGGTTTACCGCTCGCAGTAAGGGAAATGGAAGGTAGTCTCCCTCCCTTTGCCTACCGGCAACGACCCGGCCGTTCGAGAACTGCTATAATCTTACTTAATAGGGGGTGAGGCCATGATGAACCTTGAGTTAGTTGGATTCATCGTTATCATAATCGCCATCGTTGTGCTTGGAGTGGGCCTGGCAATGATCATCCAGGCGAGCGTGGGGCGGTCGGAACGGCGGTTGGAACATCGCATCGACTCCGTGGAGCAGGGAATAGGTGGTGGTACTGACGCCTTAGAGCGGCGAATAGCAGGTCGTACTGACGTCTTAGAGCAGCGAATGGAAGGTCGTACTGACATCGTAGAGCAGCGAATAGGTGGCGGTACTGACGACTTAAAGCAGCTAATAGAAGGTCGTATTGACGACTTAGAGCAGCGAATAGCAGGTCGTACTGACGCCTTAGAGCAGCGAATAGCAGGTCGTATTGACAATTTAGAACAACGAATGTCAGCAATAGAGCAAGGAATGTCGGCCATGGAGCAACGAACGGTGGCCATGGAACAACGAATGGCGGCCGTGGAGCAACGAATGGCGAAGCTCGAAGGTGCACTCGGCGGACTCCGTGAGGCGCTAATGAGCACCCGGGCTAGCTAGCTAGCATGTACCCTGGAAATACTTAACTGTTAAGCCTTCCGGAACTGCGTCGACTAGGTCAGCGACCCGCCCATACCTGAGGGCGGCTCTTCGCCGGCCGCCGATCTTGTCTTGTATCGCCTCTTATCAGAAGTTCATAGGCTGACGTAGACGTCCTCCCTCGTATTACCTCGAAATCATAGGCTGCAAAGCCGTCGCTTCGACTCCCGGCCGGCTCGGGCCAGAGCGGGACTCTCGTAACCCGTCACTTCGCGTATTCTGAGCGGCACCACAAGACTTGTCTCCACGCTAGTTCTCAGTCGAGCGCGCCAGCGAGCAAACCCTTATAGGAACATACACACACGCTTTTGTGAAACTTGCGATCTCTTTGGTCAACAACATACGCGAAAAGCTCCTGCCGGCGGACATCGTCGACGTGCTCCGGCATCGGGATTTCAAGCTGCTTTTCGCTGCAGCCGTTACGGCAAATTTGGGTGACGCAATCTACTTCGTCGCGCTTCCTTGGCTGGTGCTTGCCTATGGAGGTTCAGCGAGTGCTGTAGGCCTGACCGGCGCCGCTGCCATGCTTCCTTACGTGCTGCTTGGACCGCTGGCCGGCGTGATTTCGGATCGTGTGAATCGCAAGATGCTTATGGTCGGCTCCGATATCGCGCGCGCCTTGATTATCATGGTACTCGTCGCGGCCGGTTGGCTTGGACTGCTACAAACGTGGCATTTTGCCATCACCGCCTTCCTACTAACCGCAGCCGGACTCTTCATGTTCCCGGCGCGTGGTGCTTTGGTCCCGTCCCTGGTCCCTAAGGAGGAATTGGTCGCAGCTAATGCGGCGATGTTGACTGGGTTTCAAATAATGAACATAGCCGGTAAGGCGGCCGCCGGTTTCCTGATTCTCGCAATAGGACCAATTGCGGCGATGGGCCTTTGCGGAGCAACCTATGTTGTCTCGTCTTTCCAGATTTCTAGAATGGCCGCACCCCCGCGTGCGGGGCCCGTGCGAACGGCCGGACCAATACTCCCCGGCGCGAGTATCGTTGTCGACTTACTGGATTCAGCGAAATTCATCGCGCGACATCCGTTGATCCGAGCCTTAGCCCTTACCGGTCTCGCGCTCAACGCGTTGCATTTTCCGGCGATGACAATGCTGTTGCCCCTGCACCTTTCGGGCTCGGTCGGGGCCGGACCGGAATTGTTTGGACTCTTCTTGGCTATCGAGTCGGCGGGTGTGCTGGTTGCCACGCCGATGGCGCCCCGGTTTTCGCGGTGGGTTGGAGAGGGGCGTCTTGGTGCACTAACAATAGTCGTATTGGGTGGACTAGTGGTCTTGCTTGCGATGGCAACGCATGTGTGGCAGGTGTTGGCGCTCGCAATGTTGATGGGCGTCGTAACTGCGGGTGGAGTGGCGATGGGAAGTCTTGTTCAGGCCGAGACGCCGGATGCTTACCGAGGCCGTGTTTTGGCAAATTTGGCGGCTGCTAGTTCTGCTTTCATCCCTCTGACGATGGCGCTAGGCGGCAGTCTGATCGACCTTCACGGGTCGCGACCCCTTTATGCCGCGACCGGCATCGTCGTCGCGATCTGCGGTCTCGCGTTATTGGCCACCCGGCGGGTACGCGAGGCGCGCATTGTGACCAGCCAAAGGGCCGAGTGATGAATCGTAGACGTGATCACTTCACGGCCGCAACCATCGCTTGACTGGCCGAATTCGCCGAGAGCTCCCAAGTTACCGCAAGCCGTAGACGCTAATTGTCCGGCGGTTGCCGATGCAACGCCAGCCCTGGAGTCTATTCAGACACTTGCTCCAGATTGCCGCGACGCTTTGTCTCTTGCTCCATCAGCCGAAACAGTGCGAACCCGACGACGCCGTAGCCGACTCCGATCGCGAGCTCCAGCAGTAGTTGATCTGCTATATCTGCGATTCCAGCGCCGGCGAATGACCCTCTGAGCGCGACGATTCCGTGGGTGAAGGGTATGACCTGGCTGACTACTTTCAAAATGTCCGGCAGCCTGTCTACCGGGATGATGGCGCCGGTGAGCAACATCGCCACACCGTAAACGAACTGAAACACGAATACGAATCGGAAGAGAACCAGGGTGACACTGCCAATCAGTAAGGCGAACGTGATGGAGGAAACGATCATTACCGCGATGGTCACCAGGAGCGAAGCCCATTCCACCGCAGAAAGATCTAACCCGAGGATCAACCAGGCCCCAATCAGTCCGATGGCAAATGTCGCTATGGCGTTGAGCCAATGGATTCCCGCTCTGCCGAAGTACACCATCAGCCGATTCGCCGGTGACAGGAACATTATCGACAGGATGCCGTAGGCTCGGTCGTAGAACAGTGCTTCCAGAATTCCATACGCGATCACAAAGATTATCGAAAAGGCCAGCAATCCGATGGTGTAATGCTCTGCGGCTTGCGGACTGCTAGCGAACTTGCCGGCCAGAACAACTGTCAATACGTGCAGCAGAGGCTGGAAGAAGATCCTGGTGACGTATCCGAGACCCTGCCAGGAAACGAATGCCCCTCTGTAGGTCAATACCGCCAACCTGGCGAAGTTGTTCATCGCATACCCTGGCACTAGAAACTGCCCAAAATTCCGGTGGCTTTCACGCGCTTTTCGACCTTAATGAATAGTAGGTAGGTCAAACCCAGGTATGCCGCCGATGTTGCCAACGCGAGTGCCCAATGATCGGCCGGATTGCCGTAGAGGTGCCCGCCTTCGACCGAGCTCAGCAGACCTCCCATCGCCCAAGACGTTGGTAATGCCCATGCAACTGGTTTCAGCACGGGGGCCAACGAAGCAACCGGATAGACGAATCCGCTGAACACCATCACCAGGGGCCGAATCGCTTCAAAGTACGTATCTTGTCCACCGGTCAGGAAAGACAGTGGAGCGGACAAGAAGCCGACCACGGTCGTGGCCGCCAACGCGATACCTAAAGAAACTAGCAAGATGAGAAGATTTGGAACATGGATGAATTGGGGTGAGAATGCCAAGACGATCGCTATCCCTGTCACCCCCAAGAGGGACGCAAAGACTGAAACCGCCAGAATACTTCCTACCAGGATGGTCATGATGGGTGTGCGCGACATGAGCATCAGTTCGAGCGTCCCCTGGACTAGCTCGCCACGAAGCGACCAACCCATCCGAGAGACGCAAAAGTTCCAGACTACCATCATGTAGGCGCCTATCGCGAGGTAGGTCACAACCGCCGGGTCTCCGCTTTCGTGGGCAAACCAGCCCAGCGCCACGACGAATATGAGTGTCCCAAGGAAAGACAGGAACCTGCCGCCACCTGTCGTCATCTTCCATGAGTAGATGAACGCGGCGCGTACGGCGTAGACGTTTCCCATACCGATTGCCTCAAAAATGCTGCGAATCACCGTGGTAGTGTGTAAAAACTTATCACATCAGTGCAGTTGGAGATGGTTCTATCCTTTTGTTGGGCAAGAGTATTTTTCTGCCAGAAGTCCGTTAAGAGCAGCAAGCCCATCCTTTGTTGCTGGGCTGTCTTAGGAACCCCCTGAATTCAGGGCAAGATGGGCACACAAATCCGGCGGGTTATTGCATCGAAGCAGGGTCTAGAATCAGGCGGTTTTCGCTTATTCGATCTCGCCAATGCGCTTTGCAACCGAGTCACCAACTCCGGACGGAGGAAGAGTAGCCTAGAGAACTGATACAATCCCACGCGTAGGAGTTGATGCCGAATGAGCCCTGAGCTAATCGCAATCCTAGCGGTAGGTATTGCAGTAGCCGGCCTGATTCTGAATGGACAGACCCAGACGAATAGACGGCTGGATACATTAGAGCAGCGAATGGAAGGTCGCATCGATGCCTTAGAGCAGCGAATATCAGCCTTCGAGCTACAGGTCAATCAGAGATTCGACCGGCTGGAAGCCCGACTAGCAGCCTTGGAACAACGGGTCGCTCGGCTCGAGGGCGTGCTAGACGGACTGCGTGAGGCGTTGTTCAGCACGCGAGCTACCTGACCTGGTCGCCTGAAAAAGCCGGCCGCTATTTACCCCGGATCAAAGCTCTCCCCTGGCTGTAGACGCCGCTGGCCGAAAACCCAACTACCGCCCCGATCAGGCCCGCCTCGGTTAGTCCCGCGCCGATCCGATCGGAGAATCCGACTGCCAGCAGTACCGCCGCGGTCAGCGCGACAAGTGGATAGAATCTGCTCGGTAAGCTCGGAAACACTCTCTTTGTGGACTGCACCGCCGCAATGACCAACATAGTCATTCCGCCAATGGTTAACCAGCTTTGATCGAAACTCATGCCCAAACTCCTACAATCATAGTATCGTCCGGATTGAAATCCTCGTATGCCACGACCGCCACCACCCGGCCAACCACCAGCTCACCGCTCGCAATTCCGCGACTCACACGGACATCGACCAGGTTCGCCTCATCCGACGCCCCCAGCTCAACGTCCGCCCGGTATGTTGTCTTGTCTACCTTTCGCAGGATGCCTCTATAGACCGATCCAGCCATTTGAATCTCCTGAAACGTATTCAATACTCAATTGCCGGCCGCCCCTATTCCGTTGTCCCGCCGGCCAGACCCAGGAACTGCCGGTACTGTCCCCGCTCGCTGTCGTAGATAGACCTAATAGACACCACTACTCTTGCCGCTCCAGAGAGGCGGGCGTTGCTGTCGGTGATGTCGATGACGTCGCCGATCTCAAGACCGGGATTCAGATTTGATTCCAACCTGCCGCCTTCGCCGGACCCTTCCAGCCAACTCGTCTCATAGGCGGCTCGGCTATCGACATCGGATTGGCTGTTCAGCGATAGATCCACCACCTTCGCCACGTTGTCCCGCCAGAACTTCGACGTGCCAGCCCAATTCCTTGTTATCGACGTGTACCCATCCCCGTAAACCTCCACCGATTGCTTACGCAGCTCCGACGACCAGAACTCTCCCGAGAGAATCGTGTAGCCGGCGGCCGGCCCGCCTGTCGCCCGATCTGAGTCGGCCGCATGCTTGTCCGCAGACAGGTATGCTTGGTCGCTAACGCCAGACCCGTAGGGCACTTGATCCGGAACTACCGAATCCGGCCCAACGCCGGACTCCACGCCGTCGCCTCGCCAGCGGAGCACCAGGCCGAAGTTGTGGTTCAATCGCCTCAGCGCTTCCAGGTAGTTCTGGTCCGGCCGCAGCAGGTAGTTTGGTACCACCGGGTCCATATTCGCGTGGACGTCGCCGCTGGATCCGGCCCCACAAACTCTTAGCCACAGCTCGCGACAGATGAAGTTGGCCGTCTGCGCCGCATAAGTAATGGGTCGCCGCACCACGAGGCGATTCAAATAGGTCCACGGATCTATGCAATGAACTTCCATCAGATGCCGGCCTCGATCAGTTCGAAACACGAGCCGATCGACGAACCAAGCCCCCTGCTGTACCGACTCCTCGCCCGCGGGAGTTCGGTATCCCAAGCGCAGTTCCACCTGCGACGTTGGCTTGATTGCCTGTAGCGCGCCGGATCCCGGCGAGGCGAACTTGCCCCGGCTGTTGTCCAGCCTCACCAACAGCCGGCCTGGCCGGTTGATCCCCGGTACGTCCAGCTCCATTGCTACCAGATCGTCATCGCTCGTCGCCGCGTACACTTCATCGCCCGCGCCGGTGAAGACCGGCGCGCGATACGCGTAGTCCGACCCTACTATGTACCAGTAGCTAGTGTCCGCCAGCAGTCGGGCGCCGTACCGCCGGTCTTCCTGCCATTGCACCAACTCCGTAGGTGTCCACCGTCGTGCGGTGAACGCGGTCCAAAACTTGTCCCTGGTAGGCGAGCCCTTGTAACGCTCCACCCATCCGATGAAATGGCGCCGGTTTCCGGTCACGAACTTACTAGCTGCCCGAGGCAACTCGTAGTCGTAGTTGCTGCCCTCGCCGCTCTCGATCAACACGCCGCCACCGCCCCATCCGGTTGTTGTGTGGTGGTCCTGTAGCGATATTCTGCGAGGCGATCCGTCACATACCCATATTGATGCGGTATCGTCAGAGTCTTTTGCGACGGATATGCCATTGATTCTGTATCGACTCTCGTCGTCGTAGGATGGCGTCGACCAAGACGAGCCATCCCACTCGGTCATCGCCAACACCTTGTTTCGGTTCGTTCTGCCGCCTGGGTCCACAGCGTAGAACAGCCGATTGTCCATCCCGCCGGCTCTGTACCCGTCAGCGGCCAGGCCGGTGATTCTGACGCTGCCCTCGGTCAGCACAGTCGCGACAGGCCCCCAGGTCGCGCCCTGGTCTGTCGATCGAATCCACTTGATCGTCCGATCGTCGAGCAGGTCGACCCAGAATACACGGACCTCGTCCCCGGCCTCCGGCCCGGCGCAAATGGCCGGCTGGCAGAGCGTCGATACCAGTTGATTCACCAAGGTAGTCCACGAGCCCCACTGTGACGCTGTCGTGGGCGACGTCACACGGCAGTGGTACAGCCTGCCGCCGGATGCCCGAATCCGGTTGATCGAGCCGTCGGACGCGATCACCGCATCGTTGAACTGGTCGCCCTCTGTACCGGAGTAAAGCTGAGTCCAGGACAGATGCGGACTCTCGACGCCATGGTCGGCGAACTTGCAGCAGACATAGGGCTTGCTGTCGGCCTTCCGGCCGGCGGCGGCCAGCGTTGTGCTCATCTTCAACATGGGAAATCACCGATCATGGCCCTGCCCCACGCTTCTTGGCCGGATCTGCTGCCGCCAGTTCTCGAACGTGGCGCCCGGGCAGCTCGTCGAGGGCACGTCACCGTGCCCCAGCACTATCAGTTCGCGGCCGAGCTCAACTTCCAACTCTGTAACCAGCCGGCCAACCGATTCGATCTGCTCGGACGCCGGCATCGCCTCAGTGAAATCGCCGGCCAAACACACTCCCACCGACTCACCGTTCAGATTCCCGCAGTGGTAGCTTCGCGTTTCTAGCTGATTCACTTGGTCGATTTGGCCGGCCGGATGCACCAGGAAGTGGTACCCGATCCCCGGCCAGCCGTTCGCGTCGATGTGGTACCGTGCGATCTCAAGCGCCGTGTAATCCCGATTGACGCCGCCCCCCACGTGGTGAACCATTATGTAGCGGATCGCCAATCGGGGCCGGCTCCTGTAGCCTGGCTTGCGGGGTAGTCTGTCGGTCAGGTCACGCATTTCCCTGGCCTCGATCGGGGGAGCCGGCGGCACCTGACTCACTCCAACTCACCGGTGGGGCAGTTGCCAAAGGGGTCCTAGTATTGCCTTCGTCCATCAGCGCAGCCGGCGACCTTAGCCTGTCCAGTGCCGCCTGCTGTTCCATGCGGGTCGTCCTGAACCGAGAGAGCCAGTCGCGAAACTCGTTGAGGGCCGCGCCGGCGGCTTCCCGAAGACCCCTGGGCACTTCGTCTCGTACGTTTACTCGTCGCTCGGCGTACCGGGCGAAGGCCTGCACGGCGAAGCCCCAAGCGCCGCCGAGAATGCCTGGCTGGTGCTCGGAGGGTATGTTGGTTGTAGTGCTCGTTAGGGTGTAGCTCGTGGCTATCCAGAAGCGAAGGTCCTTCCCTGCTTGCGGCACCGTCTCGCCAAGGACGAGGACGTAGTCGTCCTCATCCTGGAAAAATGCCAGGTACTGCGGTGGATTCTGGTCTATCTCGTACTCCACTCGCTGGCAGCCTAGCAGGCCTGGTTCGTTGGATAGATCGAATCTGCGGGTCGCTCCGTCGCCGGCTCGATCCGCCTTGGCCAGCAGCGGCCACGAGCCCTCGTACTCCTTGGCCGCCCTCAGTATGTGACGGTCGAGTTCGTCGTCGGTCCACGCGTAGTCGCCTGAGTCCAGGTCCTTGAGATCGTCTCTCAGGTTGTCGCGGAGGGTGTTCAATGACATTGAGGCTTCACCTCCTCAGGGGCAATTGGATTGCCCCTGGTGCACGGTAGCGTCATTAGTGTGGCCTCGTTGGCCGGTCGGTCGAGTAGCTTGCGTGGCCGGATGCGCCCTGACCCTCGCCAAGTTCGTACACTTTGCCATCCCGCCGGCGGGCGTACTGCTTATGTGGATCCAGGCCTAGATCCCGGTACATGTCGCGCCGGATGGCCTCGACCTCGCTGCGCTCGCTGGACGACAGGCGCATCCGCATTTGAGCGTAGTCGACCAGTATGTTCACTACCCTCAGCCCATGCCATTCCGCCGGCGCGATGTCGCCTACTGCGGCTCCGTTGGTCTTCATATAGTCAAATTCCTCCTAATTGCTCTGCGTGCTCGATATTTCGATGGGCCGGCCCGACTGGTCGCCTACGCGACGATCGACCCGTAGGCTCCACGGTAGTCGAGCCACGCTTGGCCGTAGAACCAGCGAATCTTCCACGTAATTGCGTCGTTGGTGAACACCTGCCCGTTCTGGGGTTGGTCCTGAACGAACATCTCCGGCTCTTCTCGTCCGCCGAGGAAGCCCACTTCGATACTCTCGATCTGGTCTGGACCTGCGAGCATGTACCAGTTGTTCGTGTCGGTCCAGTTAGGAACTACTATCGGCTGCATCGTGCCCCGAAGCACGTTGACGTCATTGTTCGTCGAGCCGGGGATCAATGCGGTTTGAAGTAAGACCTGGGCGGTGAACGATAGGTCCGGCGGTACCAGCAGGAACGTGGGGCGGATTCCCAGGCGCTTGCCGGCCGAGTTGGTCTGCTTCAGCATCGCGATACTGCCGGCTTGGACTGAAGTGCTGGATAGCGCCGTGTTGCCCCGGTTGCCGTGGTTGGTTCCGTCGAAGACTCGATGGTTGTCGCTGTCCAGCGTGGGGCCGGCTCCGCTGGATTGAGTGAACATGTTGGAGATCGACTCGTTGATAGTGATGGCAGCAGCGATCGCCAGCTTGCTCGGAATTCGAGTCACCGCTCGCAAGTCGTCGTTGATGATGGCCTCGAGAGTGACGGCTACCGTGTTGCCCTTCTTCGTGGGTGTGTAAGCCTCCTGCGAATCACCCCAAGCTAGGTTGGTATAGGCTCCGAACTCCGCCACCGTGGACAGCGAGCTGAAATCGTTCAGAAGGACGCGGGTCTGCTGTTTCACGTCTCTTATGGACGCCTTGTTGACAATCGGCTCCCACCACTTCGGTTGTCCGCGATAGTCCCTCACCAGCGCCTTGTTTAGCGCGTTGGTCAAGGCGTCGTTGAGGATCGTAGTAGTTACTTCGTTCGCCTCGCGTACCACCGAGTTTTCCCAATCGTAGGAGCCTCTAAACGCGCTATCGCCGGTGATAGTTACGTAGGCGTCGCGTATCCCCTCGAATTTTGGTATGTCTCTACGCGAGTCCGGCAGCTCGAGGCCGAATAGCCGCTCCATCGCCAAGAAGACACGCTCCCTGGCGCCCATGCCAACACGAGTCCCCCCGTAGCCGGCGAGCGGTCTCAGGGCTCCGTTGCCGCTGACCACCTGGTTCTCGAACGACGTGGCTAGCAGCTTGCGCAGGTCCTCGATCGAACGGTCCAGTTCGGCCGGCTGAAAGGCGCGGCTCTCGAACTGCCGACGTATCATTGCTTGGGCCGGCTCTGGCAGGTTACTGTTTGCCAGTCTTGCGGTTAGCAACTCGCCGGCTAGCGCAACTCGCAACCCGTCCAGGCCATCGGTTTCTGAACCAGTGGCGTTCTGCGTGCCTTCGCGATCCACGTCCGGCGTCCGTAGAGGTGAGGCGTCCCCGATACCTCCGCCGCCATCTGTGACACCTGACCCGCCGGCGGCAATATTTTGAACCTCCTCAGCCTCCAACGCACGGTCGAAGTACCCGCCCGCACTTGGATTCACCACTATGTCCGCACTGTTTACCTTCATGACTTCCTGAACCTCCCACATAGTTTTTCCATTTGTCATCTGGCCCAGCGGCCTCTTTCGCACGATCATGTCTGCCGATATCCCGACGTTCGGGCCGGCTTCGCCGGCTACTCTGGTCTCAAGCACCTGGTTCACCAAGTCCACCGCAGAGTCGCCGGCCTGGGTCCCATCCAACAGAGTCAGCGTGGCCTTTACGCCTACGCCTTCCTCGTATTTGACGCTCGAGTAGTAGCCGGCCAGGTCGCGCACGCTGCGTCCTCCGGCTCGGCTCATATCGATCGCCGTCGGATGGTCGAGGAAGGCGCTGGCGCCCTCCCACAGCCGGACTGAGCGTCTGAGCACGTCCGGCCTGTACTCCAATCCGTTCTCCGAAAGTCCAGGACGGATTATCACCACCTGCACCTTCGTTCCTTCCGCCGCCTCTACTGCGCCGCCGACCACGCCGCCGACCCTCCGCAGTTCGTTGCGTTCTGCCAATACCATGGATTCCTCCCCGTTTTTTGTTTCGCTCTACAGAGTCGCCCCTGGACGCTCAGGTCTGGTCGGACCGAGCATAGAGCGTATGTTCGATTAGGCTTGCAGCCGTCAGAATATGCCGTTTTGCCTCTGCCAGCCTGCCGGCCGGGGTGACAGAGCCGGGCCATCCGTAGAGCTGCGGCTGCCGTGAATCAGCTCCCAGATTGCCAAGGTGAGTCTTGAAGTCTTCGATACGCCGCGGATCTTCGCCGTTCCCGGTCCGGGCCAGCGCCCACCGGGCGTATTCGCCTACTTTGTGCCAGTCCTCGACCGGTGCGTGCTCCGGCTCGGGCTTCGCCTCCAGAGAGACCTCCGGCTTTGGGCGCGCCGTTGGCGCCCACACCCCACCGCCAATGTAATCGTCGAACTCCAAAACTCCGGCCAGTTCGAAGTCCGTCCAATCGTCGTTCATCCCGTAGCCGAATATCGTGGCGCCCAGGACGTAGTCGTCCTTCACCAGCTCGCCGTTGTACCAAGCCAATTGCTTCACGTACTCGGCCGGCGATATGTCGGACGATTTCCATCCCTTCCGGCCCTCGTTGAACAGCCCGCGGTCTATCCCACACTCGGTGATGATGAACGGCGGCAGCTGGGCCGGCTCGTACGTCCTGACCATCAGATCCCGAACACGGCGGTACCTGAGGCACCACCAGTTGTGATCCAGGGTTTCCGGGTTGTGATAGCCGGGTTGGCTCCACACGTACGGCGCTCCGTACTCGTGCAGCGCTACCGCGTCGGCGGCGTACACCGCCGGCTTGAACGTATGCCAATCTCTTGCCATGTCCGGCGGGTTCCCCACCGAAAAGCTGCCCACGGCGACCCTATGCCCTTCGTTGTGCAACAAACGGCAGCACTCCACCGTAAACTCCGTCAGCCGCTTCAGGGCCTCGCCGGTTTGGGCGACTTCATTCAGCAGTTCGAAGTAGTCGATACAGTCTCGGTAGTCGTTCCACTCGCTCAGCAGTCGGTCTCTCATCAGAGACGCCACGACGGCCGGCTCATCGTCCGCAACCCTCCCTTCCAGCTCAGGCACGTAGGAGCGGGCCACAACCAGCCCGCCAACCCTGTCCTTGTAGCGCCTTATGTTCTCGTTAGCTTCCAGCGTTTTTAAGATTGGCGGCCTCATCCGCTCGTGCACTGCCGTTGGATCCAGTCGGCTCCAACTCTGAACGTGCGGACCTAGCTTTACTTGATAGCTCATTTGCTTCTCCTGTGAATTCTGCGAATCGATTGAATAGCTCTCTTGCTTCGTCATTCGTGATCCAACCTCTTTCCACCGCCACCGTCAGTCCCTCGGATCCGGCCTTGGTCGCCTTGGCCGATTCCTCGGTGTCCCGCCGGCTCAGGTCCTCGAACACTGCCCTCACTCCCCAGGGTCCTTCGCCGAAACGGCCGGACCGTCTCAGGGCTTCGTCGGCTATGTCCTCGAACATCTCGCCGACCACCAGTTGACGCCGGCCGTAATGTCGCAGCGTCGGTCTGGTCATCTCCCTCGCGGTGGCAACGTTCGTCTCCTGACCCTCGGCGAGGAAGTGCAGCGGCACGCCGGCGCCGGCGGCCACCATCAGTCTCAGCGCGTGGCCGTCACGCTCAACGTCGCTGGCGCCGATCGCCGGCTGTATCGCCTTCCAGGTCTCCCTTTCGTTGTGCAACAGGATCGACCCTGGCTTGGGAGCGTCGACCAACTCGGCACGGCGCGCGAGGATCGCCGCGCGGTCCGCGCCCTCGAGAGTGACGTCCCAGAGAAAGGCTCCTTTGTAGCGGTTGATCAGCACTCGGTCGGTGAGCCAGTCCTTGTACCGGCTCAGCCAGGGCAGCACCGCTACCAGCTCGCCCTGACCCCTGACCGAACCGGTCACCCGGTTGATCGCGTAGTGCCTCATCTCTTCAGCGCTCCACCATCGTCCCTCGGTCGATCCGCCAGAGGCCGAAGGTGCGCCGGGGCGCGCGGACGGGGTGCGGGTTACACTATCAATTGACTCCACGTTGGAGACCTCGTGGAATCGAAGCTCTCGCTCTCGATCCTCGCCATCGACCTCTACGTCATTGATCAGGCTGGCCGGCACCGACCGTATGTAGGTCATCCCGTCGAAGGGGTTCGTATGGAACGTGACGAACAGCTCTCCGCTGAGACCTAGCTCCGTCACCAGCTCGAACTGGCGAACGTTGAGCCGGTTCTGCCGGTGGTTCCACCACTCCCTCAGAAACTTCCTTACCTGACCATCCTCCGCCTCCAGCACCACTCCACCACCCAGGACGTAGCTCACCATCGTTTCGATCAGCCGGAAGGCCAGAGGATTCGTCCTGTAGGCCAACACCGAGTCGTGCAGGTTCTCCAGGTGCTCGGCGAACGGTACGTCTCTCGCGCCGGCGGCGCTCAGACCTCGCCATAGCTTCTCGTCGGCATCCGGAATCGCCTCTTGAACGCGGCGCTTTATCAGATCGCCGAACAACCAGCCGCCTATCCCATCACTCCATGACATCAGAACCGTCCTCCTAACTCTTGCTTTGCATGCACAACCGCCAACTCGGAAGCCGGCTTCAGGTCGGCCGCCGCTCTCGCCGCCAGCGCCAAGGACATAACGAAATCGTCGTGTCCCTCGTCGTCCGGCACGAAGAATCGCATTCTCTGGTTCTGGTCGACTTCGTAGCGACAGGCCACGCACTCGATCCAGAACTCATCCCAGCATGTCGATCCGCCAGAGGCCGAAGGTGTCCGCCGGCTGGCGGATGCGGACGGCTTCGCGTACATGCCGAGCCGGCCGGCGTTGACCGCCGCGAGCAGCTCATAGGCCAACTCGCTCTTGCTCTTCGCCGTGAACTGGAAGTCCTCGACCACGCTGGCGCCCATCGACTCTCGAAGGAAGCTGGCCAGGCCGGCGCCCACGCCGGTGGCGTCAACACATGCCCTGGATATGCGCCATCTGTTTCTGAGCAGTTCAAGGAGCCTTTCGTACTGCGTCCGGTGCTTCTCTCCGGTCCACCAGTAGTGCCGCACGATCTCGATCCGCGGTTCCAACGCGCCGGCGACATCCACGAGCTCCACTCTTCCGATAGTGACTACCGTCGAGTCTTTGCGCGGTCTCAGCCGGCGCAACGCCGCGCCTTCGCTCTCTTCGTCCTCGCCGGCGACGTCGATGCCGGCCACGTATTGAGCGCCGTCCGACGCTCCGTCCATAGCCGAATGCGACCCCCGCATCATGTCTATCTGCGCGTCGGTCAGGAACCGGCCGGCTCCGCTGATCGTCTTCAGCTCGTACTGCGTCTTGAAGATCGGATGACCTGCACCGAGACGCGCCTTCTCCGCTTCGACGAACGCCCCGTAGGCTGGCGCCGCTTCGGCGACGACCCACCAGGGATACTCGAAGTGCCGTTGCTTCCCATCGCGCCTCTCACTCTCCAGGTGCTGCAGTTTGACGCGCTCGAGCAGCGTCGAGTCGTCCCACGCGGTGCCGTAATAGACCCTGGGCGCGTTCGTGCTCGCGGTCATCGGTACGAAATCCCGGTCGTGCTTGAAGGGGTCTATGTCCTGGGCCTCGTCAAACTCCATCAACAGGCTCGCCGTAGCTCCTACGACCGACGCCACCGGCCGGGCGGAAAGGAATATCGCCCTGGCCAATCCCAGCCGGATCATGTAGCCAAGCTCCGACTTCCATCGGTCCTTCAGCAACGGATTCCCAAGCATTGCGGACAGCCGCTGAATGCTGTTGACCACCTGTGGTCTCTGGGTTGGCGCCACCTTTATCAGGCTTCCGCCTCTGTTCTGAAACAGGGCCAGAAGGTAGCACTCGACCTGGGCGGATAGCTCGTTCTTGCCGGCCTGCCGGCTCATCATCACCGAAAAGCTGCCTCCCTCGCCCCCGATCACAGCGCCGGCTATCGCTCTGGCCGGCTCCAGCTGGTACCGGCGCATCGGCCGCCCGACGACCCGGCCGGCGAACAATCCAATGTCCAAGAGAGACGCTCTCAGGGATTCGTGCAGATGGCCCGATCCCCGATTGGAGTTGGGGACGTGTCTGGCTACAGCCATAGCTCTTTCACCACCTCGGCCACCACCAGCACCGCCATCCCCACCAACAGTCCGTTCACTTTCCCATCTATCGAATCAACTCGCCTGGCCAAGTCGTCCAGACCGCGCCTCGTTACCAGCTCGTAGGCCGACTGTGGCCTCTCATCCAGTTCCGAACGCGTCCCAGCCTTCTTTGCCAGGATGCGCAGCCCCTCAGATAGTCCTGTCATCGATACCTAGCTCCGTTCCCACTTCCCGCAACAGCGAACCCAGCAGCTCGTCTATTCGCCGGCCGGAATCCCCCGACAGCGATTTTTGTGCCTTGAGCACCCTGGCCAGTCGTTCGATCGACTTCCCAACCAGGTCGAGGTTGGCTGGTTTCTTACCCTCCGGCGCGTTTGCTTGCTCGTGGATCAGATCCCGGAGCAGCCGAATCTCCGTAGACAGGTCCGCCGGATCGGCCGTTGGGCCCGTCCAGTCGAACTGGCCGACCGGCGCCGGCGATACTCGGATTCGCGTTGTTGCGGTCAATATTTCAATTCCTATGAAGTGAATATATGTTCTAGTCTTTATATATAGTATGCAGTTAGCACCCCAAAATGGAAACCTCCCGCCAAAAATTAGTCGAAAATTCGTTCTCTACGGGTCGTTCGGCGTCGCCGGCGGCTATAATCGAAGACAATTCTGTCTCCCACGAGCTGGATTACGGACGCAGTTTTCCGATCGAGACCCAGATCCTTGACCTGAGTTGGATAGGCACTTCGCCAGATTGGGGTGTAGGAGCGACTCTTAGATGCCAGTAGCGAGAAGCAAACCAGTAACCGCCGACGAGCTCGCGGCGATGTCGGCTGAAGGCCGGCTCGAGCTAGTTCGTGGAGAGGTGGTGGAGATTGCGCCGACCGGATTTGAGCATGGAGCGATCGTTGCCAAGCTGACGATGCTGATGAACCACCACGCGACGACCCGCCGGCTGGGCAAAGTCGTTACCGGCGACGTTTTCGCCGGCTTCTCCTGCCCAGTTGGCGACATATTCGAGGACTAGATTGTGCGACTGACGTGCTTTACTAGCGATGAACTCGCGGCAATGCCGGCTGAGGGCCGCCGGCTACACACCCACCTATGTATCTGAGTCTCGTAGATGAGCGATAGTCGGCCGGCCCCGATTCCGAAGGGCTCTATCGACGCCGTGCTTTTCGATGCCGACGGCGTGCTCCAGACAGTTTCCGCCGGAGCGCGGGACAGCCTGGCGCAACTCCTTCCGCCGGGAGATGAAGACGTCGACGGGTTCATCGAGGAAATCTTCAAGGTCGAGCGGCCCGCTCTCACCGCCAGAACCGACCTTATTCCAGGCATGAGGGCGCTCCTCCGACGCCGCGGCTCCACCGCAGACCCGGCCAAGATTCTGAGCATACTCAACGCCATCGACGTCCATTCCGACGTGCTGAGTGTCGTTGCCCGGCTGCGAGAGTCCGGCACCAGGTGCTACCTGGCGAGCAATCAGCAAAGCCGCAGAGCGAAGTACATGTCGGAGACGCTAGGGTATCGAGAGCGCTTCGAGCGGCAGTTCTACTCCTGCTGGTTGGGTTACGCCAAGCCGAGCAGAGCCTACTTCGAGCAGGTTCTGGCCGCCATCCAGCTTCCGCCGGACCGGGTGCTGTTCCTGGACGACCAGGAGGACAATGTTGCCGGCGCCGGCGAGCTTGGCATCCACGCGTCGGTATTCCAGTTGCATCGCGGCGCGAACAACCGGCGCGCCCTCACAGGGCTACTGCGCTCCTACGGGCTGCGTGTGGATGAGTAATTCGCCGGCGGCTGAGATGGCGGGTCTTTGGTAGTTTCGCTTGGTTTCGCAGCCTATTTCAGAGTCTGAAGAAACGCCACGATGGCTTCGGCGTCTTCCTCGGAGAGGCCCATGTTTACCATGGCGGTGTCCGGCTTGAACCGGACCGGGTCGAGGATCCAGCGTCTGACGTTTTCTGGGGTGTTACCCAGTACGCCGGCGATCAGCGGCCACTTCGAAGGATCGCCGAAGCCGTCGAGAGCCGGCCCCGACGTACCTACGGCCTCGGGGACCGACGAGACCACGTGACAGGCGACGCATCCACGCTCTACGAACAATAACCTGCCATTTTCAGCGAGGGAGACAGCGGGCTCGGCCGTAACCGCAGCGCTGCTGACTGAATCGGTCGCGGGGGCTTGGACCTCCCCCTCCAAGGCGTAAATAGTGCCGTCAGAGTAATTGGCGACGTAGAGGTTGCCGTCCTCGTCCTCGCCGATACTTGTCGTTCGGAAAGGAGCGTCGTAGAGTAGCGCGCTTACCCATTTACCGTCAATATTCCTCAAACCCCAGATGCGCCCGGAGCAGAAATCGGCGTAGAAATAGATGCCCTGCATGGAGGCGAATTGGGAGCCGCGATAGACGGGTCCGCCAATGATCGCACATCCTTGTGAATGCGGATATTCGGCAACAGGTTGAGTGAGCCCAGTTGTATCACAAACGTGAGGCCTGGGGCAATGAGTGCCTTCGAACATTGACCAACCATAGTTCTCGCCGCCTCCGCTTGAGGCCGGCTGGTAGTTGATCTCTTCGAACTCGCCCGCCCCCACATCGCCTATAAACAGGTCGCCGGTCCTGCTGTCGAAGGCGAAACCCCAGGGGTTGCGCAGACCCAGGGCCCAGATCTCGCCTCGGTAGCCGTCCGTCTGAGCAAACGGGTTGTCTTCTGGAATAGCGTAAGGCGTTACGCCGGACTCTACGTCTATCCGCAGCATCTTACCCAGAAGGGTATCAGGATCCTGTCCTCGATTGCCCGGGTCACGAAAGGGTCCGCCATCTCCTGTGCCGATGTACAGGTAGCCATCTTTCGGCCCAAACGCCATGTGCCCGCCGTTGTGAATTACATCGGGCTGATCGATTCGTAGAATCATCTCGGCACTCTCTGGATCCGCGATGTTAGGGTCAGAGGACAGCCTGTATCTCACGATCTCAGTGTCGCCTTCGGCGTTCGTATAGTTGACGTAGAAATAACGTTTGTTGGAATAATCCGGCGGAAAAGCCACGCTGAGTAGACCTTGCTCCCCGCAGCACGCAACCTGGTCTGAAATATCGAGGAAAGGGGTGGCAAGCAAGCCCCCATCGCTGATGACCCTGATGCGGCCCTTCTGCTCGACCACGAACAGACGGCCGCTGCCGTCGCCGGCGTTAGTGATCTGAACTAGCATCTCCAGATCGCCGCGCAGTTTGATTTGCGGCCAATCCGGTGGAACTCCTGCCACTTCCGGCTGTAGTGTTGGGCCGCCAAACACTCTGACCTCGCTCCAGGCGACCCAACTGGGGCTTTTCGTAGTCAGGATCATCACTCGATCCAGTACCAGAGGTGGATTCACCGACAGGCTTAGGGTCTGTCCGTCTGAGGTGGGCACGTCGACAAACTCGTAGAACTTGGTGAGCACTCCCGAAGCACCGCCGATCCAGATCTGATGGCTGGTTTCGCCGGCCGGCGACTGTTCGACGACCATCTCGATGCGGTCCACCAGGTAGAATTTGTCAAGTGTCACCTGGAGCGACTGAACAGGAAAGAGCTTTGACGACCAGGAAGTTTGCGGATCTCCGTCTACGGCAGCCATGCGCGACTCTCCGCCGGTTGTTACTCGAACTGAGCCGAACGGGGCGACATTTGGCCAATCTGGAGCCTCAGTAGCGACCTCTTCGACCGATGTTTCGACCAACCGGGTAACCACTATTTCAACCGGCTTCTCGACGACGCGGGTGACAACCACCTCAACCGGCTTCTCGACGACGCGGGTGACAACCACCTCAACCGGCTTCTCGACGACGCGGGTGGCAACCACTTCAACCGGCTTCTCGACCACGCGGGTGACTTCTACTTCGACCGGCTTCTCGACGACGCGGGTGACCTGCACCTCAACCGGCTTCTCAACCACTGTCTCGACAGGCACCTCGACGATACGAGTGACAGGTATCTCCACCTCGATTGTCTGGGGCTGACAGGCTGCCAGGACCATAAGTAGAGCTGCACCTAGAAGCGCGGCTGCGACGCGAGTCAACCTGTTACTTGCCGGCGGATATCCTTGCTTCAGGAATCGCCCCAGTTTGGAGGGATTTCTTGGGATTCTATTCATTCAATCTTGGCTATTCGTCTCGCCGGGCAACTCATTTGAGAGTCCCGAGGAATGCTACGATGGCGTCCGCGTCGGCGTCGGAGAGACCCATGTTCACCATCGCGGTGTCCACCTTGAAGGAGACCGGGTCGAGGATCCAGCGTTTAGTGTTGTCTGGAGTGTTGGCCAGCACGCCGGCGATCAGCGGCCACTTCGAAGGATCGCCGAAGCCATCGAGAGCCGGCCCCGACGTACCGACGGCCTCGGGGACCGACGAGACCACGTGACAGGCTACGCATCCTCGATCGACGAACATTACCCTACCTTGTGCGGCGAGAGAAACAGGCGTCTCGGTCGGTGTGACTGTAGTAGCGGCAGCGCTGGTGGGCTTGGGTGCGGAGGCTTGAGCCAGTCTCTCCAAGGCAAGAATCAAGCTGTCGTGGTAGTTGGTGAGATACAGTTTGCCGTCCTCGTCCTCGCCGATGGTGGTGATTGGGAAACGAAGTTTGTAGAGCAGTAGGGTTTTCCACGTATCGTCAACCTTCTTCAACCCCCATATTTGCCCTTCGCAGAAGTCGGCGTAGAAATAGATGCCCTGCATCGCGATGAACTGGGAGCCGCGATAGACGGGACCGCCGATGACCGCGCAACCTATTGAGCGCGGGTATGTTGCTACCGGTTCGGTCAGGCCGGTTGTGTCACACATTTCCGCTTTGTAACATTGGATGCCTTCCACTATGGGCCAGCCATAGTTCTCACCACCCTTGCTGGAGCCCGGCTGATAGTTCACCTCTTCGAATCCCAGGTCTCCCACATCGCTGATATATAAATCGCCGGTCTTAACATCGAACGCGAAGCCCCACGGGTTCCGCAGACCCATTGCCCATATCTCGCCCCGGTAGTCTTCGATTTGGACGAACGGGTTGTCGTCCGGAATGGCGTAAGGATAGATGCCGGACTCTACGTCTATCCTCAGCATCTTTCCCAGCAGACTGCTAGGATTCTGTGATCGATCTGAAACGTCGTTCGCGGGGCCGCCATCGCCTGTGCCGATGTAGAGGTAGCCGTCTTTTGGCCCAAATGCCATATGCCCGCCGTTGTGAACGACGTCGGGTTGTTCGATTCGCAGAATCAACTCGGCGCTCTCAGGATCCGCGACGTTAGGGTCAGAGGACGGTCTGTATCGAACGATCTCAGTGTCGCCTTCGGCGTTCGTGTAGTTGACGTAGAAATACTGTTTCTCACCGTAGCCCGGCGGAAAAGTCACATTGAACAGACCCTGCTCGTGACAGCAGGCAACGTGCTCGGATATGTCGAGGAAGGGTGTGGGCAGCAGGTTTCCATTGCTGATGACCTTGATCCGGCCCTCTTGCTCTACCACGAAGAGCCGGCCGCTGCCGTCGCCGGCGTTGGTTATCTGTACAGGTTTGTCTAGACGGTCGCCCAGGTTCAATTGCCTCCAAGCCGCCGGCTCCCAATCGACCAGTGGTTGTGGTGCCGGTTTGCCAATCAATCTGACTTCGCGCCAGGCCACAAAGCTAGGGCCCTTGGTGGTCAGGATCATCACTCGGTCTAGCGTCACAGGTGGATCGATCGATAGTTCCAGGGTCTGTCCGTCCGTGGTGGGAAGGTCGGCAAACTCGTGAATCTTGGTGAGTACGCCCGCGGCATCGCTGATCCAGATCTGATGAGTGGTTTCGCCCGGCGGCGTCTGCGCCACCAACAACTCAAAGCGGTCGATCAAATACAGTCTGTCAAACGCCACCTCAATCCATTGAACAGGAAGACCACCCGACGACCATAAAGTTTCCGGATCGCCGTCTATCGCGCCTAATGGCGATTGTGTGCTCATTGAGGTCGAGGCTGACCCAAACGGAGCGACGTTAACTCGAGGAGGGGAGACCGTCTCAGGCGACCGCATGGTCGCTGGAGTAGGTTCGTCATCGCCAGCCGGCTGGGTCGCGGTTTTTCCAGGAGGTTTCTCAACCGTGCGGGTGACCGTAGTTGGCGCCGGCATCTCGACGACGCGAGTGACGACCACTTCGACTGGCATCTCGATCACGCGAGTGACTTCTACCTCGACCGGCATCTCGACGATGCGGGTGACTTCGACTTCTACCGGCTTCTCGAGAATGCGCGTCTCCGGCTGACAGCCTGCCAAGACTAGCGCGAGCGGCAGCAGCACGCAAATATGGCTCAGCGTTTTTCTCATTATTGCCCCAATTCTACTTTGTGGCCCGTAATCGTGGCGCAGCCCCGTGACATGCCACCGAAGCCTCTGTGGAATTCGCACTTCGTTGCTGGCCCGTTGGCCGGAGCCGGCACCTCGTCGTTCCGGCGAACGCCGGAATCCAGGGGGGTTGTGGGTGGCTTCGATGAGACACGAAACAGTTTGCCGGCCTCTATCAGTTCGCACTTCATAGCTCTCACTGTGATATAATCATCGCGCAAACGTTCGGTATTCGGGCTTTGCCGGCCACCATCAATTCACCCAGGACCGCTACAAAAAAGTGAAAAATGCAAAACAAATGTGCCGGCGGCGCTGCCGGCACACCCTGATCGATCTCTTCTAGATCCGATGGGGATGACCTGCTATAGCTTTCGCCAATCGTGATTCAGGTCGTCGGATCGAAGTAGGGCACCGGCAGATCTCCGCGCGCGAGCTTGAACGCCATCGGTATCCGGCGCATATGTCCCGGCGACAGCTCCGCAGGCAAGTCGTGCTCCGCGAAGAAGCCCACGTCAGTCGTTTCCGGGCCGGCAATCGGGGCCCGGTCGTCGGAAGCCTCCACCAGCCAAACGCCGGCGTAGAAGTGATACTTGGAACGGCTGCCCCATATTCTAGAGTCGAACACGCCCAGCAGCTTCTTGGCAGTTCCGACCACGCCTGTCTCTTCGCGGAGCTCCCGTTCGGCCGACTGCGCCCACGTCTCGCCGACTTCAGTCACGCCGCCGGGCATAGCCCAGAGACCATTGTCTTCGCGCTTGATCAGGAGCATGGTTCCATCCCGTAAGACGGCCGCCTCGGCGCCGACAGCCGGCGTGACACGGGCAAGGTTCTGCTTGTATTCCTCCATCACTTCGTCTTCCGGCCTCTTCTCAATGGATGAAACCAGTCGAGCACTGAGTGATAGCGCGCGCCCGTATCGCTTGCGGTCGTAGTCGTTGTCGGCATAGCGCATCCCTTCGTTCGCGATGCTGCGCAGCTCGTCGGCGACCATATTCATCTCGTCCTGGATGGACACTCTCTACTCCTCTAATCGACCATCGCCAGCAGTTCCATTCAATCGGGTATCAGGTCGTCGGGTCGAAGTAGGGCACCGGCAGATCTCCGCGCGCGAGCTTGAATGCCATCGGTACCTGACGTAAGTGTCCCGGCGCCAGTTCCGTGGGCAAGTCGTGCTCCGCGAAGAAGCCGGCCCCTGTTGTTTCCGGGCCGGCGACAGGAGCCTGATCCCCAGAGGCTTCGACGAGCCATACGCTACTGTAGAATTGATACTTGGCGCGGCTGCGCCATAACCTGGAGTCGAACACGCCGAGCAGCTTCCTGGCTGTTCCCACCACGCCCGTCTCCTCGCGAAGCTCCCGCTCTACCGACTGCGCCCACGTCTCGCCGACTTCGGTCCAGCCGCCGGGCATCGCCCAAAGGCCATTGTCTTCGCGCTTTATCAGGAGTATGCATCCGTCGCGGAAGACGGCCGCTGAGGCGGCGACGAACGGCGTAACACGGGCGAGGTTCTGCTTGTACTCCTCCATCACCTCGTCGGGCGACCGCTGCTCGATGGCTGCAACGAGTCGAGCACTGAGTGATAGCGCCCGCCCATATCGCTGACGGTCGTAGTCGTTGTCAGCATAGCGCGCTCCCTCGTTCGCGATGCCGCGCAGCTCGTCAGCGATCATATATATCTCGTCCTGGAAGGACATTCGCTACTCCTCAGTTCGTGGATAGCCGGCGCTCGGTGCGATGTGCCTGTGCAAGGTTCCGGGATCAGGAACTATGTCCCTCCGCTATCGAGAAGCGCGGCCAGAAGCGCGTTCTGCGCATGCAGCAAGTATTCTTTCGCCTCGTAGACGTGGCAGGCCGGCGAGTTCATGGCACTCGCAGACACCTCTTCGCCTCTATGTACGGGAGGGCAAGGTAAGAATATCACTTCGTCCGAACTTGCCATCAACACGCACTCAGTGACTTGGTATGGCAAGAACAGATCGCTTACTCTCCGATGGTCCTCATCGGTCTCTCTGGCCGGCCAACAGTCCGTGTAGATGACGTCGGCATCAGCGACGGCTGAAAGCAGGTCCTGCGAAACCGCAACCTCTCCTTCCGCCTCATGAGCGATCTCCTGGAGGAACTCCTTCTTGACCTCATATCCTTCCGGGCACACTTGAACGACGTGTATCGGAAATCGCGCCGCCGCCTCAAACCAACTGTGCCCAAGGTTTGTAGCCTCGCCTATGAACGCGACTCTCAAACCGTCCAATTCGCCTCTCTGTTCCTTCAAGTAAGCTAGATCGCCCAAGATCTCACAAGGATGATTGAACGAAGTTCTGGCATTGAGGACCGGCGCCCGGGTAGACCGAGCTAACCTCAACATATGCTCGTGAGTTGCGGTTCTCGCGACGATTGCGTCGAACCAATTGTCCAAGTAACGCGCAACGTCCTCGATACGTTCTCTTTCGTCGAGGGCGCCAGGAACTTCCACTGAGACGCCAGCGAGTTCAGCTATGCCTAGCTCGAATGCAACTCGATTCCGGCAGCCGGATCCGTCCCATATCAAAGCGATGCGCTTTCCTCGAAGGGTCGGAGGAGAGTTCCTCGCCTTCCATCTCCGTCGGAAGGCCTCCGCCGCTTCCACTATGTGCATGAGTTCTTCCGCGGACCAATCGAGGAACGAGATGAAGTTCTTTTGCATTCTGCTTGGATCCCGTTTTTATACTGATTCAGGTTAGATCGGGAGCCTCCGTGGAGGTCTACTAGGCCTGCCGGCCTCTAGCACCAACCTGAACCTCGGCAAGAAGGTTCTCGACCTTGTTAAGTTTGGTGGAGGAGCCCGGAAGTCTACGCTATTCGGCCTGCCTTCGGCGTTGCACGCTCTCCCGTCGCCGACTATATCGCAGGTAGACCAAACAGCGCCTCCAACTCGTCTGGTTGCACAGTGTCGCTAGCGACCTTGTTGGCGCGCATCTCTCCGCAGGTCGTGCAACGATGGACTACCTGAAGTCCTTTGCTAGACTTGTGCGTCAATCCGATCGGTTCCATTAGACCTCCACAAGAAGAGGCTCTGTCTCCGGACGCCATATCCAGGTGTTTCGAATAGAGACATCCGGGACAATGGTTCCGGTAGCTGCCGTTTGACAAAGGCACCACTTCCAAGCCGCATCGAAGGCACGCAAATGCCGTGTTTTCACTGTTTCTGCTCACTTCTGATCTCCTTGATCTGCGTTGTTAGATCAAGTGACCAGAGGGTTCCGTTTGCTCTTCCCTAGGTCTCCAGGCTTGGCTGAGGTATCAACAGATTCGCCGTCGTTCCTTTGGGGTCAACGACTACTTCCGGTTCCACCTTCAACGGGGCGTCTTTCATCCCCGGATCCGAACCACAACCGACTTTGTATCTTTGTATCGGTCACTGTGGGGCACCTACGGCACCCCCCACCGGTATGTGTACACCCAGCCTCACTGGCTTCGGCGTCGTCCCCTGTTAAGCGCGAGCAGTGTGGCCGTTCTCGTGGCTCAACTTCACCTCCCTTTGTCGTCAGAGGATCTCTAACGGTTGATGGACGCCAGCATTGCAGCTGGACTGTGGGTCTGCCGAGATAGTAGACGGTTCGTTATTTCTCAGCAATACTTGTATAACCGAGCGGATGAGGCCGAGCAGCTGGATACTCTCTGCGGGTTTTGGCATACGCCCGTCGAGGTCTGTGGTGATTTCCTGAAGAGATTCGGAGAGCTTCCCGCCGGCGAGGCGCAGCCCGCTTCGTGGTCTTTGGGACCGCGTCGCATTGACGCGTTAATGGAGTGCCAACCTGAACCTCAGTACGAAGGTTCTCGACCTTGTCCAGTGTGGTGGAGGAGTCCCGGAGCCTACGCTATCCGGCTAACCTCAGGAGGAGGAGACCGGAGAGGACCTCTCCCCAAGCCTACTTATCCAGCCTCGGAAAAGCGGGCATTCCCTAAGCACGGTCGGGAGACCAATTTGCTTGATGGCGGCATTCCCATCAAGGACCTTGCTATACCTCCCGTGAAGCTCTCCAATTCGCTTGCTTGGAGCAGTGTTAGGAGAGTCATCAATCTCCTCGGGCGTCGCGAAACCATCGCGAATAGCTTGGAACTGTGCCAATAGATCGACTCTGTTAATGCTGCCTGCGAGTTGGACCGGATCGCTGAACAGTAGTCCCTCGAACTCGTGCATCACCACGTATGGAACGAATCGTCGGGGATCGAGACCGCCCAGCCCGGATGAAATGTCTTCTAGTATCGCCTTCTCGACCGCACTAGCCTTTTGTTCCACAGCCTTCAATGCATTGGCCTGCTTACGTCCCGGCCAGGTGTATGGAAGTCCGTAGTAATCCACCATCGTCGTGGCGATGCTCGCTCGATCCTCCCTCAAGTGTTTCAGGATTTCTTTGCGGACAGACATCCAGTTCTTGACTCCGCCCCTACCATGGCGCTGACGCGTATTGCCGACCATTCTTGGGCTGACGGACGAGTACCCGCGCCCAATCAGATAAGGAGCAAGGACCTGATGTACGAATTGCTCTTCCGTCTGGCCCTCGACATGAACCAGCAATCGGGACATTCCGTTTACTCCGGTACGGGCCGGCCGCCCAACTCGTTCTTCTCCCAGAGTTGACCCAGGCTATAGTCCTCGAGCCACATCTTCAACCTAGGAGAGTCGAGGCGTTCGAGCGTGGTGGCGCCGCCGGCTCGTTCCGCCACTATCACGTCTTCCGGCTCGAAATGGTCCAGAAGGAGTGACGACTGGGTGGAAACGACCACCTGCGTTTCGTTCGAAGCCTGCTGCATTAGCGATGCCAATAGCTCGATCGCGTACGGGTGTAGTCCCAGTTCCGGCTCATCCACTAGGATAACGGCCGGCCTGTACTCTTCCGGCTGAAGAAACAGAGTCGCGAGCGCGATGAATCGCAGTGTCCCATCGGAGAGTGACGATGCGTCGAAATAGGCGTCAGAAGCTGCGTGTCTCCATTCTAGTCGGATCTTGTGGGGGTTCAGATTCTCTGGTGCGAGCTGGAAGTACTCGAAGAATGGAGCGGCCTGCCTAACCACTCGGACAACGGCATCGTAGGAGTCCGGGTGCCTTTCTCTGAGAAGGTAGAGGAAGGCAGCAAGATTCGAGCCGTCGGAACGCAGGTACCGGTTATCGTGGACATCCGCTGTCTTCTTCGTGGGGGAGTGGTCGCCGGTGTCGTGGAAGTGGTAAATTCGGCGCCCGTCGAATAGGGCCTCTACGTGAGCACGCATGGGCACGCTCGTTTGGACCTCTCGGCGGATCCCAGCTTCGTTTCCAGTACTTCTGATTGGACCACGACCGAAGTTCTCAGCGTCGATGAACTCCGATAACAGAACCAACTCGTCGGCGCCGGTCGGAACGAGTTTGACCCAGTATTTTGCCCGCCCCCCAAGAACCGAGATATGGATCTCCAGTTGTTCCGTCACGCGCGATCCGTAGTGCAGCACCTTATCGGCGCCGCCGGCCCGTAGCACGTACTCCTTTAGCCGACCCTCTCGCAAAGCATTCAGAAACGAAAAGACGCCAATGAAGTTCGACTTGCCGGAGCCGTTTGCGCCGATGAGCACGGTCAACGGCCCGAGCTCCAGCTTCTCGATAGACTTGATGCTGCGGAAGCCCTTGACTGTTATGTAATCGAGCATCTGGCCCTCTGCGAGAGAAGCAAAACTAACCCTTCAGTTCGGAACGAACGATTGCCTCTAGGGACTCTCCCTAGACTAGTCGATAGTACCGCCCGGCGAGGTCAAGTCCCCCCGGCTCACCTCCGGCGGCCAGCGGTGCTCCTCCGCGTCCCAATGGCGCACTATCGGCGCCAGTTCGGCCCAGAACTCGTCCGGCAGCCTCTCGACGCTCGCCCTCAGGTTCGCGCGCAGCTCGTTCGTATCGCGCGCGCTCGGAATCACCGCC
This sequence comes from Chloroflexota bacterium, assembly GCA_965220775.1. GTDB lineage: Bacteria > Chloroflexota > UBA6077 > FW602-bin22 > JBCLEL01. The sequence goes on along the minus strand of OZ244845.1, from coordinate 232,191 downwards.
GTCACTTGCGGGTGGCGCAGGATGTGTTGAAGCGACGCGGCCGCTATGCTTACACTGTATCGGGCGCATATCGCTTCGACGTCGCGCACGTGGTCCAAGCACTCGGCCGAAAAATGGCGCCTTGTGTCCCTTTCCGGCATGCTCAGAAAGCGGTCAACTCCCACTGCCAGCAACCCAGTCTCGTAAGGAGTCGCGACCACTAGTCCCATATTGAACTTTTCCGCCGCCGGAAAGACCCGCTCCGTCGCAAGCTGGTTCAAGAGGCTGTAGAACTCAGGAATTACCGCGGCCTCGAACTCGCCAGTCTCGATGTAGACGATGTTGTTCTCCGGCAGGTTCGACGCGATGCCAATGTGTCCGATCACACCTTCCGACTGCAGCTTGCGCAGCGCTTCCAGGGTGCCGCCCCTGCCCATTACCCGGTCGAAACCCTCCTTTGGTGCGTCGTGAATGTAGATCATCGGAATGTGGTCTACTTGCAGCCGCTCCAGGCTGCCGGCGACCCCGCGCATCGTCGAGTCGTACGTGTAATCGAAGTCCTCCGGCAGGTGGCCGACTTTCGTCTCCACCACCGCCTTCTTAGCCAGTTCCGAGTTTTCCTTCAAGGCTTGGCCTACGATCCGCTCGCTCATCCCCGACATTACCGCCGGATACAGAGCGGCAACGTCGAGCAATGTCACGCCGGCCTTCATCGCCGTCGCAACGACTTCGACTCCGGCGCGCTCGTTTACCTCGCCCATCCGAACCCCGAGCATCGCGCACCCAAGTCCGAAACTGGTGACCTCGATCCCGGTCCGGCCCAGTACTCTACTCTGCACTTCAACCGCCTCCGTAATTCTTGGATAGGTTTGGGACCATGCTACTCTACCTTTATCTACAATCGTCAATCCACCCACAGGCGAGCCGCATCAACGGTACGAAAGGATGACCCGGTCTCTGATCCGGGATGGCGGGCTCCCGCCGAGGGTCCAGAGAATAAGGTAGCGCTGGGGCTTGTCCGCAGCTAAGGGCCCGACGCCTCACAATTCTTCATCCTCTTGTGCGGACGTGGCAGGGCCATGGTGGTTTTCGGTCAAGGCCGGTGCACGGGTTCACTACTTGCCGGACGCAAACATCCTTTCGCGAGTGTCTCCGTGTCAAAGACCTCGCGGGATTGGGATCTATCCTCCCATCGCCGCAATGCGTCGAACAACCCACGTGATGTAGGTTTTGCGGGTCATGCCGCGCCGGCGGGCTTCGCTGTCGATAAACTCGGCGACACCCTCATCCAGCGTCAAGCCGGCCCGGACACTTTTGCCTGAGGGCCGGATCAGTGGTATGGAAACCAACTGATTCCCATCCGGAGTCTCGATCGACTGGAATGGGCTCGGAACTGCGAGCTTCTCACCGTCCCGTTCAGCCTCGGTTGCGTAATCCCGGAGCGCGTCCTCGGCATTCACAAGGGCATCGTCTACAGTATGACCCATCGCGCCAACGCCGGGGATGTCTGGAAAGACTACCCCGTAGGCTCCCTCGTCGCCGTCTATCAACGCCGGATAGCGAATCACTAGATTCTCCTATTCTCTCCAACCTGCCTTCTTTGCAATAGTGCCGTTCATCCGCCCTCGGGCGTCACAAACTCGATCACGCCGGCCAGGTCCGGCGAGTACCTCTTGGCCCTCTCGTCCCGCTCCCGCAACAGGATGGCCCTGATGCCGGCTGCCTCCGCGCCCATGACGTCCGCGACCACGTTATCGCCGACCATCCAGGAGACCGCCGGATCGCCGGCCATGTCGAGCGCGAGCCGGAATATCTCGGGATTGGGCTTCTCGTAGCCTACGCTGGCGGAGGTGATCACCTCTTCGACAAGCGGACGCAAGCCCAGCGCGGTGACTATCTCCGGCAGCTCGGGAACGTGGTTCGACAGGATGAAGTGGCGCCAACCTCGGCGGGTTAGCTCCCTAAGCGTGGGAACCGAATCGTCGTAGACCACATATCCGGCCGGGTCGATATATCTGCGACGAACCTCAGCCGCCAGCTCGCCGGCCAAGCTACTTGAGCATCCGAGGGCGACGTACGCCTGGCTGATGACCTTTCCGACTCTATCCCACCATTTCGCCGGCGAGTCGAGCTCCGGATGGGGAATCTCTGGCGTATGCCAGGGATAGCCATGCTGCAATAGCGGCCCGATCTCGGTCTGCGTCGGGACGTGTAGAATGTCTCGCTCGCCAAGGACTCCGGCCATGAGATCGGCCCATCCGCTCGGACGAAAAGCCAACGTCCGGTCGAAATCCCAGAAGATCACCCTGCCGGCGGAACTAGAGTGCCGCGTCGGTCTTCATCCTCAAAGGACACTGCCGGGTCGGCCAGGCTACGAGACTATCTGCCACTCTCGTCCCTTGTCTCCAAATCCCTCGCAGCCGTCGGCTGTCACGGCCACCGCATCCTCGATCTTCACGTGGCCCACCTCAGGATGACGGAACTCCGTCTCTATGGACAGTACCATTCCCTGCTCCAGCAGACGTTCGTTGCTGGCGCTGATCACCGGATGCTCGTGTGACACCATGCCCATTCCGTGGGCCATGAACTCGCCGTTTTCGCCGAACGGACTCCTGCCTATGATCTCTACCCCGGCATCGTGCAGGTCTTTGCAAACGGCCCCCGGCTTGACCAATTCCCTCACTCCGTCCTGCGCCTCGAGGCAGGCGCCATAGAGCTCTTGGGCCAAGTGTCCCGGCTGTCCTAAACAACCCATCCTGCAAATGTCGGCCAGGTAGTCGCCCTCGTCGCCGCCTGCATCAAGGTGCAGCACATGACCCTTCGTCCATCGTGTCTGCGAAGGCGCCCGAAGATATCCTGGGCCGGCCCCGGTGAAGCACCACAAGAACCGGAGTCCACGCTCCTCCATTCCCAGGCGCACTGAAGACTCCATAGCCTTTGTCGTGACACCGTCCGTTCCCTCGGCAAAGCTGGTGCAGATCGCGTCGGCCGCCCGGTCGTTGACGCTGCGCATCAGTGCCAACTCGCGCTCGTCCTTGACCGCTCTCAGCTCGTCTAGCAGCGGATTGGCGTCGACGATGGCTGCGTGGGGAAGCGACCTTTGTAGCTCGAGGTACGCCTCCGTTGGCATGAATGGGACCTCGACCCCTACCCGACCGGTCTCGAACCCTAGCTGTTTGATCATTCTTGCGGCTTGTTGAGCGGCACTGACGGCATCGCGGGCGGAGTTGATGCGGTTCTGGACCCACAATTCCTCCGCGTCCATCTGGCCCCTCTCGCCGGCGACGCCCACGTAGAAGCTGTCTTGCGCCCCTTTCGCCGGCACGCCGAGCAGCGGCATGTACTGACTCACCCCGATCCGGGTGAAGTTCTCGTAGAAGTGATAGAAGTAGCCGGTTAGGTAGCGCATATTGTGCCGGCTGCAGACCAGTACCATGTCGATCTGCTGCCCCGCCATTAACGCACCGAGCTTTTCTTCGTTGAACGGGTACATTTCGTCGTCACCTCCCCAATATCCAACCCAACTTTACTCCAATTGTCGATTCGAAGTCACTACTACCGCCGATTTAGCCAAAATATTAGTTAGTCTTGACGATTAAAAAACACTTGACACCAATTTGACGTTCGCTTATCCTTCGCCAACGTTAATCGCGATTAACTTCGTGTTAGGCTAATCAAAGCGGTCTTTCCGAGAGTGAGGTGATGTCATTTCGAACTGACATACTAGCCTTCCCCGCTTACGCGACCAGTCCGATCAATCCCAGCTGGAAAGCATAAGTGTCAAGAATGAGGAGATCATGGAGAGGTTAACCAGGCGTTCAGTTCTAGCCGGCCTTGGCGCGATATCGGCACTGCCATTCTTGGCAGCCTGCCAACCACAGGTCGTTGAAAAGATCGTCGAGAAGCCGGTCGAGAAAGTAGTCACCCAGGTTGTCGAGAGGGTAGTAGAGAAGCCGATCGAGAGGGTTGTCACTCGGATCATAGAGAAGGAGGTCGTGGTAGAGCGGGTGGTGACCGCGATGCCGGCGGCCAAGCCGTCCGGTGAAGTCACCATTTATTCCGGCCGCAAGGAATCGCTGGTCGGCGCCCTGATGAAGCGTTTCGAGGCGCAAACCGGAATTTCGACCAAAGTCCGCTACGGCGGTACCGCCGAGTTGGCCGCGACTATCTTGGAGGAGGGCGCCAACAGCCCGGCCGACTGCCTCTTCGCACAGGATGCCGGCGCTCTCGGGGCAATCTCCAAGGAAGAACTGTTCACGAAGCTGTCCGCCGACTTACTGAACCGCGTCGATCCTCGCTTCCGTTCGCCCAAGGGTGAATGGGTCGGTGTATCCGGACGAGCGCGGACCATTGTCTACAATACCGAGAGTCTCACCGACGTGGACTTGCCGGATACCATCCTCGGATTCACCGATCCCAAGTGGATGGGCAAGATTGGCTGGGCGCCTACCAACGGTTCCTTTCAGGCCTTTGTAACTGCCTTCCGCGTGTCCGAGGGCGAGGATGCCGCTCGTAAATGGCTCTTGGGTATCAAAGAAAACGAGCCGAGACCGTACAAGAACAACACCACAACCGTCCAAGCCGTTGCCGCCGGCGAGGCGCAGGTCGGCTTCGTCAATCATTACTATGTCTACAGATTGCTGAGCGAAGACCCGAACCTCAAGGCGAGAAACTACCATCCGCGCGGTGGTGGTCCCGGCGCGATGATCAATATAGCCGGGGCCGGCATCTTGAAGACCTCCAAGAACCCTGAAGCGGCAGGGGCCTTACTTGACTTCTTGCTCTCCCAGGAAGCGCAGTTGTACTTTGTCAATCAAACCTTCGAGTATCCCTTGATTGAAGGAGTCAACCCGCTTCCGGATTTACTGCCACTTCAAAAGATCAATCACCCCAATATTGATCTGAGCGATCTGGATGACCTGAAGGGTACACTCGCTCTCCTAAGAGAAGTGGGCGTCTTGTAGTCAGCTTTCCTCGCAGCAGGGCGACCTGCTGCGAGGACCTTAATCCGGTGGTTTCTCATCTCGGTAAGGTAGGAGTATTCTATGAGGTATGCGACTGCGGATCCCTCTATTGGACTTCAAAATGCTTCCGACGCTGATAGATTCACGGTCTGCATTCGTGCTACCCGGGATGGGAGGATGTATTACATCAGTCCTTATTCATGCGTTGACTTCAGTAATTGCGTACCGATGTATTCAACCCTCATTGACCGCCCGTTGAAGAAAGTCACGGATCTTGTCATCAGTTGACATAAGGCGCATACGCCGGGCATTCGGTTTCTCTTTACCCACAGAGGCTAGGGGAGCCCCCGGCCCAAGACCACCACTTGTCATCCTGGGCCCGGCGCTCATCATCGCGCTAGCGATGCTCCTGCCGCTCGGCTACCTCTTGGTACGAACGTCCACGGCAGATCAAGAAGCCATTGACCTGCTCTTGCGCCCGCGCACTCTGCAATTGGCCTTTCAGACATTCGCTCTCGCGGCGACGGTTACAGCCGGTACTGTTTTGATAGCGCTACCATTGGCCTGGCTAACCGTGAGAACCGACCTACCGGGACGCCGAATTTGGTCCGTAGTCGTCAGCTTGCCCTTGGTCATTCCGTCATACGTCGGCGGTTTCGTCATCATCGCCGCTCTGGGCCCGCGTGGAATCCTCCAACAAGCGCTCGCTGAACCATTCGGAATCCAGCGTTTACCGGAGATCTACGGTTTTCCCGGAGCAGCCCTCGCACTGATTCTATTTACCTTCCCATACGTGTTGCTTAGCGTTCAGGCCGGCCTCCAGATGCTAGATCCGGCCCTGGAGGAGACCTCGCGTAGCCTGGGTCTCAGTAGCTGGCGGACATTCCGGAAAGTAACTTTGCCCCAGTTGCGGCCGTCCATCTCCGCAGGCGGGCTGCTGGTCGCCCTCTACGTCCTCAGCGATTTCGGCGTGGTTTCCCTCCTTCAGTTCGACTCGTTTACCCGTGTGATCTATGTACAGTATCAGTCATCGTTCGATCGCACCCTGGCTAGCGCGTTTGCTCTGATCCTAGTCCTTGTCACCCTCTTGATTCTCTTAATCGAGATTCGCAGTCGCGGCCGCGCCAGCTACTACCGGGCAGGCATCGGCTCCGGCCTCGTTCAGCCACCGGCGACGGTCAGTCTTCGAAGGTGGCGCTGGCCGGCCATCCTCTTCTGCGGTGGCGTGGCGACAATCTCTCTGGTGATGCCTATTCTAGTGTTGCTCTACTGGGCCATGCGCAGCGTGACTCTCGGCGTCGATCTACGCGAACCCTTGACCTTTGCACTAAATTCTCTTTATGCTTCTGGTCTTGGCGCGGCTGTATCCGTGCTGGCGGCGGTGCCGGTTGGCATCCTGCTAGTAAGATATCGAGGGGTCGTCGGGGGCATAATCGAGCGCATAATATACTCGGCGTACGCACTCCCGGGAATCGTGATCGCCTTGTCGCTGGTGTTCTTCGGCGCCAATTTTGCGACGCCTGTTTACCAGACCATCGCGTTGCTAATATTCGCTTACATGGTGCGGTTTTTGCCACAGGCGGTCGGCGCGATTCGAGCCTCGTTGCTGACAGTAGGTCCTGAGTTGGAAGAGGCCGGCCGCAGTCTTGGCCGGACCCCATTACGAGTCATGGCAACGGTGACTGTGCCTCTGATCCGGCCTGGCATTGCCTACGGTGCCGCGTTGGTCTTTCTGACCACGATGAAGGAGTTGCCGGCGACTCTGCTACTCAGCCCAATCGGCTTCAAAACCCTGTCCACTAGCACGTGGTCCTATGCTTCCGAAGGATTCTTTGCGCAAGCAGCCATTCCCGCGTTAATATTGATCTTGGTCGCGGCCTTTCCAATGGCATTCTTGCGCGTCCACGAGCGGAGAGCGGTATCTTGAGCACTCCCGCCATTCGTTGCTCTGGCCTCACCCAGCGATTCGGTGCTTCCGTCGCGGTGAGAGGCGTGGATCTTTCGCTGGACCGGGGCAAGTTCCTGGCCCTGCTTGGTCCAAGCGGCGCCGGCAAGACGACCCTCCTGCGGCTGATCGCTGGATTCGAATCGCCTTACGCGGGCACGGTCGAGATCGGCGGAAAGCAGATGGTGGCTCCGGGTCTGTTCGTTCCACCCGAGCGCCGGCGCGTCGGGATGGTCTTCCAACACTATGCCCTCTTCCCCCATCTCACAGTCGCTCAGAATATTGCCTATGGGCTGCCCAAGAAGCGGGACCGCAAAGCGCGGGTAGACGAAGTCCTGGAGCTTGTTGGCCTCGTCGACTTGGGAGGCAGGATGCCCCATCAGCTGTCCGGCGGACAGCAGCAGCGGATCGCGCTGGCCCGTGCGCTTGCGCCCAAGCCGGCGGTTATTCTGCTCGATGAGCCCTTCAGCAACCTCGATCCGTCGATGCGCGTGTCGGTTCGTGAAGAGGTCAAGTCGATCCTTCGCGAGGCCAACGAAACTGCGGTTTTCGTCACCCACGACCAGGAAGAGGCCTTCGCCTTGGCGGATGACGTGGCGATAATGCGCCAAGGTAAGATCGAGCAGGTAGCCGCGCCGGAGCAACTCTTCCATCACCCGGCTAACCGTTTCATCGCCGCTTTTGTCGGCCAAGCCGATTTTCTGCCCGGCAAAGTGGTGGATTCCACCATCAACACCGAGATAGGTCCTCTGACGGCCAACAACCTGAACGGCGGCGCGGAACTCGACGTGTTGATCCGCCCAGACGACGTCGTTATTACGCCGCGTGCCAATGGCATCGGGCAGATAATACTGCGTCGCTTCCGAGGCGGTGAGAATCTCTACTGCGTTCAGTTGCCATCCGGCCGGCGCATCCACAGCCACCAGCCGGGCAGAGATATCTACGAACCGGGCACCCGCGTCGACGTTTCTGTGCAGACGACCGAGGTCGTCACCTTTCCCGGCCACAAAAGCCTCAGTTCCACAGCGACTCCCTTCTAGCCTTCCACAAAAGGCCCGATTCCCACGACCTTTACCCAGAGTGGTGGCCGCATTGGTGTATATTGAGGAAGTGAACGTAGAATGCGGCAGCGGCAACCCATTTATGGACCTCGGACGTCCAGATGCCGAAACTCAGCTGTTAAAGGCCGAGCTTGTCACCCGCATTGACAAGATCATTCGCCAACGCCGGCTCAAGCAGGTCGAGGCGGCGAAATTGCTTGGATTGTCCCAACCTGACATATCGCGCCTGCTACGAGGAAATTTTCGGGAGTATTCCGTCGAGCGACTCATGCGCCTGTTGACGGCACTTGGCCGTGACGTGGAAATCGTCATTCGAGAGCCCCGCTCTCAGCGGCAGGGCCGGCTTACTGTAAGTGCGTAGGTGACCACCGTGCCATCCGGCCGGCGCATCCACAGCCACCAGCCACTTAGGGATATCTACCAACCAGGCATCCGCATCGTCGCCGTGAGGCAGGCTCGCGCAGACGTGCACCGTCGGCGTTACGCGGGTCCGAGAATCAAGATGCGATTGCCTTGGCTCGGTATCCGGATGAGCCCCCGACGTTGCACACGGTGGAGGGACGGTGTAAGGTAGACGCACCGGGTAAGTTCTACCCTAAAGGAGTATCGGTGAGCCTTAACATCAAGAACGAAGAGACCTGTCGGCTGGCCGGTGAGCTGGCACGCCTTACCGGCGATACCATGACCGGCGCGATCACGGTCGCGCTCAAAGAGCGCTTGGAGCGCGAAAGGCGCCAGCGCGGCGCTAATGCCCGTCTCCGGAAAATGCGGGCCATTGCGGAACGCTGTGCCAAGCTGCTGAGCGAGGGAGGACCGCCGGTCGATCACGGCGACTTGCTCTACGACGATCGGGGGCTGCCCAAATGATCGTCGATACGTCGGCGGTCATGGCAATCCTATTGGGCGAAAGCGGAGCAGAGCGCTACGACGAGGCGATCGCGGAAGCTCCGCGCTGCCTCATTTCGGTCGTCAATTTCCTGGAGGCAGCCATCGTCCTTGAGAGCCGCAGTGGTGCCGCAGCCGGGCAGGAGCTTGACGCCTTCCTAGAAGAAGCGGCTATCGAGCTGGCCCCGGTCACCTTTGACCAAGCACAGGCCGCGCGTCGTGCTTGGCGGCGATTCGGAAAAGGCAACCACCCGGCAGGACTCAACTTCGGCGACTGCTTCGCCTACGCGCTGTCGGAATCAACCGGCGAACCCCTTCTGTTCAAGGGCAGGGACTTCGCACTCACCGATGTTGGGGCCGTAGAAGTTGCTTCTCTATAGATGCGGAATGGGTCAAGCGCGAATGTTGCAGCGGAAACGTCATTGCCGATCAAGCCGGCTCGGATGGCCGGAGGAACAGCGCAGCACTGACTGCTGTAAGTGTTCAGATTTAGGGGTACCCGCTCCGCATGGGCGTCCGCCTAGGCGGATCGCACCTATGAGGGTCTACCACAGCCGAGGTAGTCTGATCGGCAAAGGTCAGAAAAGGGTTGCAAGGGCGAAGCCCTTGCCGGGGGATGTGGGGGTGTCCCCCACAACAAAGTTCCCCCTTCTCCTGGCCAGAGTTCGTCTCATAACTCTGTGTGAGGTACGAAATACGGCGGGACCTTCTCATCATGACCTAGTGTCCTGTCTCTAAAGTACGGTAACAAAAGCGAGCTACATTAGCCAGTATCTGATCGGATGTCTTGGTCCATACGAACGGCTTGGGGTTCTCGTTGGTGACGTCCAGATAATGGTAGATGGCAGCTTCAAGTTCACGGCTGCTCTGGTGTGCTCCACGACGCAGTTGCTTTTCGGTAAGCAGGGCAAACCACCGCTCCACCAAGTTGAGCCAGGAAGCGCTGGTGGGGGTGAAGTGTACTTGGAAGCGCGGTCTCTTGGCGAACCACCTCCGTATGAGGGCAGTCTTGTGTGTGCCGTAGTTGTCCAAGATCAGGTGCACATCAAGGTCATTGGGTACAGAAGCCTCGATAGTATCGAGGAACTTACGGAATTCGACCGAGCGGTGACGCTTGTGGCACCGGCCAATCACTTTGCCGGTCCTGGTGTCGAGAGCGGCAAACAGGGAGGTAGTGCCATGCCGAACGTAATCATGGGTGCGCCTCTCCGCCTGGCCTGGGCGCATGGGCAACAGCGGCCGCGTGCGGTCCAGTGCCTGGATCTGAGTCTTCTCGTCGACACACATGACCAATGCCCTGTCCGGCGGGTCGAGGTAGAGACCCACAATGTCACGAACCTTCTCGACAAAGAGCGGGTCCGCCGACAGCTTGAAGGTCTCGGTGCGGTGAGGCTGCAGCGCGAAGGCACGCCATATGCGGCTGATGGTGCTCCGACTCAGCCCAGAGCGCCGGGCCATTGAGCGCGTGCTCCAGTGTGTTGCCTCCGCCGGAGTAGTCTCCAATGTCAGTGTCACGACTCTCTCCACCTCAGCATCAGTGATTCTGCGCGGCGCTCCAGATCGTGGCTCGTCCACCAGACCGTCCAAGCGACGTTCCAAGAACCGAGACCGCCACTTTCCCACCGTAGGTTTCGACAGATTCAACTCTGCCGCCACATCGGTGTTCGTCTTGCCTTCGGCGCACCTCAGAACGATTCGGGCTCGCTGCGCCAACGCCTGGGCCGTCTTCGGGCGGCGAACCCACTGTTCCAACGTCTCCTTTTCCTCCTCGGAAAGACTCAATGGCGTGATTGGGCGGCCAAGGCGCATAAGCATTCTCCTGTTGAAGTTGTGCTGAAGGGTACAACAGCGCCGCTCACTTGCGCAACTAACTTCAGAGACAGGACACTAGTTAACGGTTCATTATTGATGAAATCGACCAAATACGAAGGTCGGAATTGCGCTTATCGCTGCCCTTTGGACTTGTGAGACAGCCTCTGGCCAGGAGAAGGGGGCCAGGGGGATGAGGTCGAGCAGGCCGTGGATTTGACCCCGATAGATTGGAAAGCGCCCCTTGACGGCCGACTGAGGTCCCGAATGGTGACTTCCCAGGCCCAGTTCACGGGCATGGATGAAAGAAACACACCCAAATCTGAAAGGTTACTGACGGCTCTCGCTCGTTGACACCGAACGCCCGCGACCGGTAGTATCAACGCCGGCAATCGTGTCTGGCGGCAGGTGACGCCATTCAGACGGAGAGGTTTGTGCGTGTGATTCCAATAGAGAATGATGTGGCCGGCTACTCACGCCTCCGGGATGCAAGGACTTTAGACAAGGGATTCTAGCGAGTCCCCCACTTCTGAAGGCCGCTCCGTCCGGAGTGGCCATTTTTCATTTTAAGAGCCATGAGCGTGACGCTTCCGTTTGTGGCTTCTTAGCTCCCTATTAATCGAGGATATTTTGAGTTTGTCATGACCATCAATTTGCGCGCCGGCGCGGGCGCGATCGCCTATGTCGCCGGCGTACTGTTCACCCACGCGCCCCTGTCGAGTGGCCTGCTGATCGCCCAGGGGGTCATCTTCGGCCTGGCGATACCGTTCCAGGTATTGGCAATCAACGGGCTGGTGAATGCGGTTGTGGAGGGATCGGGCGCGGCGGTAGAGCCCTTGACGGCAGTCTTGCCCTGGCTTGGGTTGCTGGCCGTAGCCTTCGCTATGCGCGGTCTTGAAAGCGCGGCTAGGCGATACGTTGCCGTGCTGGTCCAGGAACAGATCGAACCGGTATTACGTCGCCAGCTATTCGAAAAGGCGATCTCGGTACCCCTGGAGACGTTTGAGCGCCCTACGTACTATCAGAAGCTTGAGACAGGTAGCCAAGCGCTCGGAGATAGCGTAGCCGAGAATCTCCGGAGTGTGATTTGGGTGATCGGGGCGTTCTCAGGCGCGGTCGGCCTGTTTATTCTCTACGTTGGGGCCCACTGGCTTCTAGCGGCGTTTCTGGTTGCTGTCGCGGTCGTGGTCTCCATCCTCCGAGGACGAGCCGCCGCCAAGTTCGCCCAGGTTTATTACCATGGCTCTCCCCTGAGGCGCGAGGCCGGCTACTGGTCCGGCCTCCTCTCCAGCCGTGAGACCGGCCCGGAGTTGCGCCTCTTCGGCCTGGCCGGCCACCTCATAGGGCTTTGGCGTGGTGTCTTCGATCGCCACGTCGCCGAGATGGACCGCGGCCGACGCCAGACCGCCTTCAAGTATCTGACAGAAGCAGCAGTATCACAAACCGCGATAGTGATCAGTGGCATTACTCTTGTGATCCTGGCCTCGAACGGTCAGATCAACATAGGCCAACTCGTTGCCCTGATCTACGGGCTGAGCCAATTCGAGAGTGTAACCAACACATTGGGATGGTCCTCGGCCAGCCTGATCCGCGAATGGACTAGAATTGCCCATTTGCGCGACTTCCTCGCGTTGGACTCCGAGCGCCGCTCCCTCGATCGAGGCGCCAAACGTCTACCTACTCCGTTCCGTCAAGACATCCAGTTCGATGACGTTGGGTTTACATATCCGGGAACCGAGAGGCCGGCGCTCTCCGGCATAGATCTTACGATCCGACCGAACGAGCACATAGCTCTCGTGGGTGAGAATGGGGCCGGCAAGACTACGCTTGTCCGGCTCTTAGTCGGACTCTATCGGCCGACCGAGGGCCGGATCACCGTTGATGGGGTCGACGTCGCCGATCTTGATCCCGTCGAATGGCGCCAGCGGGCGACTGCGATTTTCCAGGACTTCGCCCGATATCCAACAACCCCTTACGAGAACATCGCCTACGCCGACCCACCGCTTCTTACGGAGGACGCCGCTCCACGAGTCGCTGTTCACCCCAGGATCGTCTCGGCGGCCGCACGGGCCGGCGCCGATGGTTTCATCGACCCGTTGCCAATCAAATACACTACGCCGCTCGGTAAGGAGTGGGAGGGTGGCGTCGAGTTGTCGATTGGACAGTGGCAGCGCCTTGCCATTGCCCGAGCCTACTTGCGCGACGCCCAGATCATTGCGCTCGACGAACCCACCGCCGCACTGGATCCGCGCGCCGAGGCCGATGTCTACAACCAATTTGTCCGAGCGGCAGCCGGCAGGACCGCCATCCTCGTATCACACCGCCTCGGCTCGGCCAGAATGGCGGACAGAATCGTCGTCCTTCGTGAAGGCGTGATAGTAGAGGAAGGCGATCACGACTCACTCCTCAGAGCAGATGGCGAATACGCCCGCATGTTCCGGCTGCAGGCAAGCTGGTACGCCGAGAGCGCCGATGGCTGATCACGACAAGATTACGAACAACTCAGCTCCAAACGGGTACCTCAGGGATTCCCCTTGGTCGCAACTTCGCTTCCTGCCCCGCCTGCTAGCGGTCATCTGGAGGACAGCGCCAGCGACCGTCGCATTGCTGGTATTCATCAACGCCTGCTCCGGTGTCGTGGTAGTTGCTGAGGTGCACGCGTTGCGGCGGCTCGTCGAGACGGCGCAAGAGGTGATTCAGGGTGGCGCGAATCTGATTGATGCCGCGGTGTGGGCCGGCGTGTTCGCCGGGTTGGGGTTTGTCCAGTTCCTGGCGATTACGGGCAGGATTCTCATTGGTGAGCATCTTCAGGAAGTAATACGAGGAGTGATCGAAGAGCGCTGTTACCGGCGGGTGCAGTCAATGCCACTCAGCAGTTTCGAGCGGGCCGAACACCACGATCGTCTTACCAGGGCTCTTCGGGGAATGGACCAGCGATTTTCCAGCACCTTTTCAGTCACGCAATTGACAATCGCCAACGTCGGCGCTGTGCTGTCCCTGCTCGTCTATTTGGCTCAGTTTCACTGGGCCATACCTTTAGTTCTGATAGCCGGCACGACGCCGGGGGTGCTGATCAGAGAACGCCAGCATCGCGCAAGATACACGGTTGAACGCAAGCAGACCCCGAGACAGAGACGCTTGGAGGTTCTGGGCGACATACTCACCGGAAGAGCGCCGGCGGCAGAGCTCAGGCTATTCGGCTTCGGCCCCTGGCTGATTGACCGGGCCGAGAAGCTCTGGTTCGGCATGCGCGATGAGCGAATGCAACTTGAACGCCGAGAGTTCAAGCTCACGCTTGTATCCGACGGAATTAATGCGTTGGTTACGCTGGCGACAGTCGGATTCGGGGTTGTTCTGTTGATTGCAGGCCGCGTCAGCCTGGGGGCTACAGCGGCCTTCTTCGCGGCAATCGACGGCTTTCAGCAAAACTACTGGGATCTGGTATGGAATGCCTCGATTATCTACAACGATCTCCGTTACGTACGGGACTTCTACGAGTTCATCGACTCACCGAGATTGGACCTCGACAAGGGAGTTCATCTGCCAGGACCGATTTCACGAGGGATTGAGCTCGATAAAGTTTCGTTCACTTATCCGGGAAGCGAACGGCCGGCCCTGGCCGATGTATCGATCACCCTCCGGCCGGGCGAAAGGATCGCGCTTGTGGGAGAGAACGGAGCCGGCAAAACGACGCTCGCCAAGTTATTGATGGGCCTCTATGAGCCGACCTCCGGTCGCATCGTGGTGGATGGCGTAGATCTGAAAGAGATAGCCTTGGCCGATTGGTATCGCCGGATCGGCGCGGTGTTCCAGAACTTCACCCGGTACCAGGCTAGTGTCCGAGAGAATATAGGATTCGGATGGCTGCCAAACCTTGAAGATACCGAAGCAATTTCTAGGGCGGCGGCGCGAAGCGGAGCCGATGAGGTAGCAGTGTCTCTGCCACGCGGTCTGGAAACATCCCTGGGCAAGGAATTCCAGGAAGGGTCCGAGCTATCGGTCGGCCAGTGGCAGAGACTGGCTATTGCGCGGGCCTATCTGAGACCGGCCGAGATACTGGTTCTGGACGAACCGGCATCGGGTCTCGACGCCAAGGCCGAGGCCGGCGTTTACGAACATTTCGCTCGGATGGCCGAAGCCAGCACCGTGGTCTTGATCTCGCATCGACTGGGCTCCTGCCGGCTAGCCGACCGCATCCTCGTGCTGAACGAGGGCCGGGTGGTAGAGCAGGGCACCCACTCGCAGTTGATAGCCACCGGCGGGGAGTACGCCGAGCTTTTCAATCTCCAGGCCGGCTGGTATCAATAGCCATTGCCCAGCACACGTGTAGTACCGGCTGACCAGGGCTTTTTTTCTTTCATGTTTAGGGCATCTAGAGTATTTTCCTAGGTCGACAAGCAGTTGGTCGAAACAATCAACACGCCTAGGCCATTTCGATAGTCCGCAAACCGCATGTCGTCATTCCGGCGCAGGCCGGAATCCAGAGGGGAGGGGGAGGGCAAGACCACCGCCAACCTTTGAGTGACAACGGATGTAAGAGAATCAAAAACCCCTGACCGGCTGACTTAGATTGTTGACATAGTACGGCGGTTATGGATAATATGCCGGCAATCGTCCCCGCCGGCCTATGATGCCTTAGGGACAAATCGGAGGCGTGCTTATGATTGAAAGAGAATGTGCCGCGGCCGGCTACTCACGCCTCCGGGATGCAAGGCTCTAGACATGAGACTCTAGCGAGTTTCTCCCTCTGAAGTTCGCTCCGTCCGGAGTGGCCGTTTTTCCTTTCAAACGCCACGAGCGTGAAGCTTTCCTTCGTGGTTTTTTTCGCCTCCCGTACGACCGGGCGTCCGGGACCACCGGCGAAATCAATTCTGGCCACGACTGAATCCAGCTAATCGAGGATATCTTGAGTTTGTGATGACTATCAATTTGCGCGCCGTTGCCGGCGCGGTCTCCTACGTCGCCGGCGTTCTTTTCACCCATGCGCCCGTATCGAGTGGCCTGCTATTCGCTCAGGCTGTGGTCTTCGGCCTGGCGATGCCGTTCGAGGTTTGGGCGCTCAACGGTTTGGTGGACGCGGTTGTGGAGAGATTGGGTGCGGGGTCAGAACCCTGGGCTGGAATCTTGCCCTGGCTTGGGTTGCTGGCGGTCGTCTTCGCTATGCGAAGCCTCGAAATCGCCGTGAGTCAATACCTTGGAGTGGTAGTCCAGGAACAGGTCGAACAGTCAATACGTCGCCAGCTATTCGAGAAGGCCACTTCGGTACCCTTGGACAGATTCGAGCGCCCTGAGTACTACCAAAAGCTCGAAACAGGTCGCCAGGCGCTCGGAGGTCATGTAGCTGGAAGTCTCGACAGTGTTGCCTGGCTCATCGGGGCCTTTGCCGGCGCGGTAGGTCTTTTCGCTCTCTATGTCGCCGCCCACTGGCTTCTAGCGGTGTTTCTGGTTGCTGCCGCGGTGGTCGCCTCGATTGTCCGAGGTAGGGGCGCCGCAAGACTCGCCCAGGTCAATTATCATAGCTCACCGCTTCGCCGCGAGGCCGGCTACTGGTCCGGCCTCCTATCCAGCCGTGAGACCGGCCCCGAATTGCGCCTCTTCGGCCTGGCCGATCATCTAATAGGGCTTTGGCGCGGTGTCTTCAGACGCCACGTCGCCGAGATGGACCGCGGCCGCCGCCAGGTCGCCCTTGGATTTCTGACCCAAATAGCTGTAAAGCAGGTCGCGATATTGATTGGCGGCATCGCTTTGGTGATCCTGGCCTCAGCCGAACAGATCAGCATAGGCCAACTCGTTGCCTTGCTTTACGGACTGAGCCGGTTCGAAAGCGTAACCAACACATTCGGATGGTCTTCGGCCACCCTGATCGAGGACTGGTCTACGATCGCCCATCTACGCGACTTCCTTGCGTTGGACTCCGAACAGCGCTCACCTGTTCGTGGCGCTGAGCGTTCTCCTATTCGATTCCGTCAGGGCGTCCAGCTCGATGGCCTCAGCTTTACTTATCCGGGAAGCGAAAGACCTGCACTCTCTGGCGTAAACCTGACGATCCGACCAGATGAGCATGTAGCGCTCGTGGGCGAAAACGGGGCAGGCAAAACCACACTCGTCCGGCTCTTGCTAGGACTCTATCGGCCGACCGAGGGCCGGATCACGGTTGACGGGATCGACGTCGCCGATCTCGATCCCGAGGAATGGCGCCGGCGGGCGACTGCGATCTTCCAGGACTTCGTCCGCTATCCAACGACACCTTTCGAGAATATCGCCTACGCTGACCCACCGCTTCTGTCCGAAGAACCAAGTTCGCAAGTCGCTGTGCATCCCAGGGTCGTCTCGGCGGCCGCCCAAGCCGGCGCTGAGGAGTTCATCGACGCGTTGCCCTTCAAGTACGCCACGCCGCTCGGTAAGGAGTGGGAAGGCGGCGTCGAACTGTCGATCGGACAGTGGCAGCGGCTGGCAATTGGCCGGGCGTACTTGCGCGATGCCCAGATCATCGCGCTCGACGAACCCACCGCCGCGCTGGATCCGCGTGCCGAGGCGGAGGTCTACCGTCATTTCAGCCGCGCGTCGGCCGGTAGGGCCGCCATCCTCATATCACACCGCCTCGGCTCGGCCAGAATGGCCGACAGGATCATCGTGCTCCGCGAAGGTCTGATAGTGGAGGAAGGCGATCACGACTCACTGCTCAGAGAAGATGGCGAATACGCCCGCATGTTCCGGCTACAGGCGAGCTGGTACGCCGATAGCGCCGAAAGCTGATCAGGACAATATGACGACCAACACTCCACCAAACGGAGACATCAGGGGTTCTCCCGGATCCCAACTTCGCTACCTGCCGCGTCTGCTCGGGTTCATCTGGAGAGCGGAACCGGGAAAGTTCCTGCTGCTGGTATTAGTCAGCACAGTTGCCGGCTTGCTGGTAGTTGCCCAGGTGCACGCGCTCCGGCGGCTCGTCGAGACGGCGCAAGAGGTGATTCAGGCTGGAGCTCCACTGATCGACGCCGTGGTTTGGGCCGGCCTAATTGCTGGGATAGGTGTGGTTCAAGGCGTGACGTCTCAGGGTAAGAACCTGGTAGGTGCTCACTTTCAGGAAGTATTACGAGGAGTAATCGAAGAGCATTGCTACCGGCAAGCTCAGTCAATGCCCCTTAGCGGTTTCGAGCAGGCCGAGCACCACGATCGTCTTGATAGGGCTCTTCGGGGAATGGACCAACGATTTTCCAGCACCTTTTCATTCACGCACTCGATGATCACCGATGTCGTAGCTCTGCTGTCCCTGCTGGTCTATTTGGCTCAGTTCCACTGGGCCATACCGCTCTTGCTGATTGCCGGCACGACGCCGGGCGTGCTGATCAGAGAGCGCCAGCACCGCGCAGCGTACTTGGTTGAGCGGAAGCAGACCCCGAGACAGAGAAGGTTAGAGGTTCTGACCGACATCCTTACCGGAAGAGCGGCGGCGGCAGAGCTCAGGCTATTCGGCTTTGGCCCGTGGCTGATCGACCGGGCCGAAAAGCTCTGGCTCGGCATGCGCGATGAGCGAATGCAACTTGAACGTCGAGAGCTCAAGCTCACACTTGTATCCGACGGAATCAATGCGCTGGTTACACTGGCGACAATCGGATTCGGGGTTGTTCTGCTGGTTGCGGGTCGCGTCAGCCTGGGTGCTACCGCGGCCTTCTTCGCCGCCATCGACGGCTTTCAGCAACACTACTGGGGCCTGGTGTGGGATGCCTCGAGGGTCTACAACGATCTCCGTTACATACGCGACTTCTTCGAGTTCATCGACTCACCGAGATTAGACTTCGACAAGGGGACTCGTCTGCCTGGACCGATTTCACGTGGGATCGAGCTCGATAACGTTTCGTTCACCTATCCGGGAAGCGACCGGCCGGCCCTTGCCGATGTGTCGATCACCCTCAGGCCGGGCGAGAGAATTGCGCTTGTCGGCGAGAACGGAGCCGGCAAAACGACGCTCGCCAAGATACTGATGGGCATCTACCAGCCGACGTCCGGTCGCATCGTAGTCGATGGAGTCGATCTGAAAGAGATCGCACTGGCCGACTGGTATCGCCGGATCGGTGCGGTGTTCCAGAACTTCACCCGGTATCAGGTCAGCGTCCGGGAGAACATAGGATTTGGATGGCTGCCGAAGCTTGACGATGCCGAGGCCATTGCACGGGCGGCGGCGCGAAGCGGAGCCGATGAGGTGTCTGCGTCTCTCCCACGGGGACTGGAAACACCCCTGGGCAAGGAGTTCCAGGAGGGGTCCGAGCTATCGGTCGGCCAGTGGCAGAGACTGGCTATTGCGCGGGCCTATCTGAGGCCTGCCGAGGTACTGATTCTGGATGAGCCGGCGTCAGGTCTCGACGCCAAGGCCGAGGCCGGCGTGTACGATCATTTCGCTCGGATGGCCGAAGCCAGCACCGTGGTGTTGATCTCGCATCGGCTGGGCTCCTGCCGGCTAGCCGATCGCATCCTCGTGCTGAACGATGGCCGCGTGGTCGAGCAGGGCACCCACTCGCAGCTGATAGCGGCCGGCGGGGAGTACGCCGAGCTGTTCAAGCTCCAGGCTGGCTGGTATCAGTAGGCGTTGATCTGGACACTTGTAGCACCGGCTGACCAGGGCTTTTCTGTTCTCTAATATTTAGGGCTTCTAGAGTATTTTCCTAGGCCGACATGCAGTTGTTCGAAACAATCAACCCGCCTAGGCCATTTCGATAGTCCGCAAACCGCATGTCGTCATTCCGGCGAAGGCCGGAATCCAGAAGGGGTGGGGAGGGGGAAGGCAAGACCACCACAACCCTTTGAGTGACAACGGATGTGAGAGAATCAAACACTCCTGACTGGCTGACTTCGATTGTTGACATAGTACGCTCATTATCGGTACCATGCCGGCAATCGTCCCCGCCGGCAGATCACGCCATTGGGACGGAAAGGAGGCGTACTTATGATTCAAAGAGAACATGCCGTGGCCGGCTGCTCACGCCTCCGAGATGTAAGGACTTTAGACAAGGGATTCTAGCGAGTCCCGCACCTCTAAAGGCCGCTCCGTCCGGAGTGGCCGTTTTTCATTTCTAGAGCCGTGAGCGCGACGCTTACTTTCGTGGTTTCTTCGCTCCCGATACACCCGATCGTCCACGACCGTGAATTCAAGTCTGGCCGCGACTAAATCCAGCACATCGAGGAAATTTTAAGTTTGCTATGACAATCAACTTGCGCGCCGGCGCCGGCGCGATCGCCTACGTAGCCGGCGTTCTCTTCGCCCACGCGCCCCTGTCGAGTGGCCTGCTAATGGTACAGGGCGTCCTGTTCGGCTTGGCGATGCCGTTCGAGGTTTGGGCAATCAACGGTTTGGTGGACGCGGTTGTGGTGACATTGGATGCCACGGCACAACCCTGGGCCGCAGTCTTGCCCTGGTTTGGGTTGCTGGCGGTCGCCTTCACTATGCGGAGCCTCAAAGGCGCCGCTGGGAGATACGTTGCCGTGGTCGTCCAGGAACGGGTCGAACCGGCAATAAACCGTCAGCTATTCGAAAAAGCCGTATCGGTGCCCTTGGAGACGTTCGAGAGTCCTGAATACTACCAAAAGCTTGAAACGGGTCGCCTCGCAGTCAGAGGTCGCGTAGCTCGAAATCTGCAGTTTGCTATGAGTTTCCTGGGAGCCATTGTCGGCGCCGTCGGCCTTTTGATTCTCTATGTGGCGGCCCACTGGCTTCTAGCCGCGTTCCTGGTTGTTGTCACGGTCGTGGTCTCCATCGTCCAGGCATGGGTGGCCGCCAACTTCGCCCAGGTCAATTACCGTAGCTCTCCCCTGAGGCGCGAGGCCGGCTACTGGTCCAATCTCCTCTCCGGCCGTGAGGCTGCCCCTGAGTTGCGTTTATTCGGACTCGCTGACCACCTCATAGGGCTCTGGCGCCGTGTTTTCGATCGCCACGTCGTCGAGATGGACTGCGGCCGACGGCAGGTCACCATCGGATATATGATCGAAATATCGGTTACGCAAGTCGCGATATTGATCAGTGGCATCGCGCTGGTCGTCTTGGCCTCGACCGGACAGATCAGCATAGGCCAACTCGTCGCCTTGCTTTATGGGCTGAGACGGTTCCAGAATGCAACCAACACGGTGGGATGGTCTTCGGCCGGCCTGATCGAAGACTGGACCAGGATCGCCCATTTGCGTGACTTTCTCGCGCTGGACTCCGAACAACGCTCTCCCAGTCGGGGCGCCAAGCGTTCTCCCAGTCCGTTCCGTCAGGCCATCCAGTTCGATGGCCTCGGCTTTACTTATCCGGGAAGCCAGAGGCCGGCCCTCTCAGGCGTAAACCTGACGATCCGGCCAAACGAGCACCTAGCGCTCGTAGGTGAGAACGGAGCGGGCAAGACAACGCTAGTCCGGCTATTGCTCGGACTCTATCGGCCGACCGAGGGCCGGATCACGGTTGACGGGGTCGACGTCGCTGATCTCGACCCCGACGAATGGCGCCAGCGGGCGACCGCTATCTTCCAGGACTTCGTCCGCTATCCAACGACTCCTTTCGAGAACATCGCCTTTGCTGACCCATCGCTTCTGGCAGAAGAACCAAGTTCGCACGTCGCTGTGCATCCCAGGGTCGTCTCAGCGGCCGCACAGGCCGGGGCCGATGGGTTCATCGGCGTGTTGCCCTTCAAATACGCTACCCCGCTCGGTAAGGAGTGGGAAGGCGGCGCGGAACTGTCGATTGGACAGTGGCAGCGGCTGGCAATTGCCCGAGCGTACTTGCGCGATGCCCAGATCATCGCGCTCGACGAACCCACCGCCGCGTTGGATCCGCGCGCCGAGGCGGAGGTTTACAACCATTTCAGCCGCGCGTCGGCCGGCAGGACGGCTATCCTCGTATCCCATCGTCTGGGCTCGGCCAGAATGGCGGACAGGATCATCGTTCTCCGCGAGGGTCTGATCGTGGAGGAGGGCGATCACGACTCACTGCTCAGAGAAGATGGCGAATACGCCCGCATGTTCCGGCTACAGGCGAGCTGGTACGAAGACAGCGGCGAACGCTGATCACGACACGATGACGACCAACACTGCTCCAAACAGATACCTCAGGGATTCCCCCAGGTCGCAGCTTCGCTACCTGCCGCGCCTGCTCGCGTTCATGTGGAGGGTGGCGCCGGCGACCGTCGCACTACTGATATTCATCAGCGCCATCGTCGGTCTCATCGTAGTCGCCGAGGTGCACGCATTGCGCCGGCTTGTCGAGACGGCGCAAGAGGTGATTCAGGGCGGGGCGCCGCTGATCGACGCCGTGGTCTGGGCCGGCCTATTTGCTGGGCTAGGGTTTGTCCAGGCCGCGGCGTTTATGGGCAAGGGCCACATAGGTGACCACTTTCAGGAAGTTGTACGAGGCGTCATCGAAGAGCGGTGCTACCGGCAAGCTCAGTCAATGCCAATGAGCAGTTTCGAGCGAGCCGAACATCATGATCGTCTTACCAGGGCTCTTCGCGGAATGGACCACCGATTTTTCAGCACCTTTTCATTCATGCAGTGGATGATTGCCAACATCGTCGCTCTGCTGTCCCTGCTCGTCTACTTGGCTCAGTTCCACTGGGCCATACCTTTAGTTCTGATAGCCGGCACCACGCCGGGCGTGCTGATCAGAGAGCGCCAGCACCGCGCAAGGTACCTGGTTGAGCGGAAGCAGACCCCGAGACAGAGACGGTTAGAGGTCCTCAGCGACATCCTTACCGGAAGGCCAGCCGCTGCGGAGCTCAGGTTGTTTGGCTTTGGCCCCTGGCTGATTGACCGGGCCCAGAAGCTCTGGCTCGGCATGCGCGATGAGCGAATGCAACTTGAACGTCGAGAGTTCAAGCTGGAATTCCTTACCGACGGCGTTAACGCGCTGGTTACACTGGCGACGATTGGGTTCGGGGTCGTTCTGCTGGTTGCCGGTCGAGTCAGCCTCGGCGCTACTGCGGCCTTCTTCGCCGCCATCGACAGCTTTCAGCTACACTACTGGGGCCTGGTATGGAATGCCTCGATTATCTACAAAGATCTCCGATACATACGCGATTTCTTCGAGTTCATCGACTCACCGAGACTGAACTTCGAACAGGGAACTCGTTTGCCAGGTCAGATTTCGCACGGGATCGAGCTCGATAACGTTTCGTTCACCTATCCCGGAAGCGACCGGCCGGCCCTTGCCGACGTGTCGATCACCCTCCGGCCGGGCGAGAGAATCGCCCTCGTCGGCGAGAACGGAGCCGGCAAGACGACGCTCGCGAAGATACTGATGGGCCTCTATGAGCCGACGTCGGGCAGCATTACGGTTGATGGCGTCGAACTTAATGAGATGGCAATGGCCGACTGGTATCGCCGGATCGGCGCGGTATTCCAGGACTTCACCCGGTATCAGGTCAGCCTCCGAGAGAACATAGGATTCGGATGGCTGCCCAAGCTTGACGATGCCGAAGCGATTGCTGGGGCGGCGGCGCGAAGCGGAGCGGATGAGGTCTGTACGACTGGGCACATGGGTGACACTTAGACCGAGCACATAGGTAACACTTTTGTAGGGGTATACACAACTCGTTTGGCGTGATCGTCCAAGAGCCCGATGATGAGTGGACCGAACTGGATGCTCCAATGCCGATCATCGCTGGGCCTCAGCCCTACTGGTTCACCCCTCAGCGCTTCACTCAGATAGATGGTCTCGCCTCTCCACTTGATCCCTCCATTGCCGCGTACCCTCCGTATCGTCACATCAGCCTCGTACTCAGGTGATCTCACCTCCGCCGGATAAGAACGCAGAGACGGTGCGTAGAGCAGTGCCGGTGGGCGTTGTCCCAGAGCCTCGTGTGGTCTGTGCTCATTATAGACCCGCCGGAACTCGTCGAACGCTCTCTGCTGAGTGCGTATGCTACTTCTGGGTGGAGTTGCCGTCTCAGCCTTGAGAGTGCGGTGCAATCGCTCCAGCCGGCCGTTCTGCTCAGGATGTGCCGGCTCTATACGCTCAGGTAATATGCCCAGCTTGATCCACCACACCGACAGCGAACTCAACCCACCGACTGCCACACTGGCAAAGGGCACACCGTTGTCAGAGCGCATCACCCTGGGCAGTCCGTACTCCCTGAATGCGCGCTCACACACTGCACGCACCTCAGAGCCTCTAGGTCTCTTCAGCCCTTGGCATACCAGCAAACAACGGCTAAAGCCGTCCTGGATAGTCAATGGGTCTATCCTGACCCCATCTTCCGTCCGAAACCAACCCTTGAAATCGATCGACCATACGTCGTTCGGCCTCTCAGCTGCTGCGAAGGGCTCACTCCAAGGCGCTGTGTGCCTACGGCGCTTGCGTCGACCCACCAGCCCGGCACGGTCCAGTATCTGTCCTGCCGTGCTCGACGCCGGCCAATTCATCCAAGGCTCCACACGACCCAGCCAGGCAACCAGCTTCTTAGGACCCCAGGTTGGGTGCTCTCCTTTGGCCCTGATCAGCCTCTCTATCACTGGCTGTGGCGTGGAGTTGGGATGAGTGTGCGGTGCTCGACTTCGATCTCCCAATCCCCCCAATCCCCACAGCTTGAAGCGCTCCACCCGCTTATACCCTGTCTTGCGACTAATACTGAATTGACGACACAGCTCTGTGAAAGTGTCTTCTCCCCCTTTCCATCGTAGTATGAAACGGATTTGCTCTTGCTCTCGACTCGTATCTTTCCAGGGCAACATCTGGCCTCCAATGATCGGTTGTTCCGATCTTGTACCACTTTGTTACCCATGTGCTCGGTTTTTCTGTTACCTATGTGCCCAGTCTGTACCGTCGCTGTGTATCTCCCACGCGGTCTGGAGACGCCCCTGGGCAAGGAGTTCCAGGAAGGGTCCGAGCTATCGGTTGGCCAGTGGCAGAGACTGGCTATTGCGCGGGCCTATCTCAGGCCTGCCGAGATACTGATTCTGGATGAGCCGGCATCGGGCCTCGACGCCAAGGCCGAGGCCGGCGTGTACCATCATTTCGCTCGGATGGCCGAAGCCAGCACGGTGGTACTGATCTCCCATCGACTGGGCTCCTGCCGGCTAGCCGACCGCATCCTCGTGCTGAACGAAGGCCGGGTGGTCGAGCAGGGTACCCACTCACAGTTGATAGCAGCCGGCGGGGAGTACGCCGAGCTGTTCAAGCTCCAGGCCGGCTGGTATCAGTAGGTATTGCCCGGCCGTTTGTAACGGGCAGTGTATGCACCTAGCGGAGGCCAAGAACTTCGTCCTTACTCAGACGGTTGCACGTTGTACTTACCCGAGGAGAAATCAACGACGAGACCGCTATTCGTGTGGTGAAGAAACGGTTATGTGTATATTATACGTATGAGAAGCAAAGAAGTAATACGCCGGCTGCGGCGGGATGGGTGGATGCTAAGGAACGTCACCGGAAGCCATCAGCACTTCGTGCACTCTACCAAGCCTGGCGTGGCCACAGTACCATTTACCAACAGGGACATAGCCATCGGCACGCTGCGGAGCATCTTCCGGCAGGCCGGATGGGATTGGAGGACACGGCGATGAGATATGCAGTAGTGATACACAAGGACCCTGGTAGCAGCTATGGAGTGACCGTGCCGGACCTGCCCGGTTGCTTCTCAGGTGGTGAGACCTTGGACGAAGCGTTCGACAATGCGCGGGACGGCATCCTTGGTCATATCGAAACATTGCTGATGGATGGTCAGCCGGTCCCTGAAGGAGCCCCGATTGAGGATCACCAGGCCAACGAGGACTACCGAGACGGAATGTGGGGCTTCGTTGATGTCGACTTGGCCAAGGTGGACAGACGGGCGAAGCGCGTCGATATCACGCTGCCGGGTCCGGTGTTGGCTGCCGTAGATGAAGCGGCGGCTAGGTCCCACGACACGCGCTCAGGATTCCTTGCCCGAGCTGCGTTGGCCTATATCGAGATGACCAGTGCCGGCGTACTTCGCCGCTAACTTCCGCGGTTCAAGGGGATAGCCGCCGGCGGGGAGTACGCCCAGGTGTTCCAGGTCCAGGCCGGCTGGTATCAGTAGGCACTGCCCGGGACATGTGTGACGTGCAATAGGTCACCGCTCGGCCAACCTCCTGACGACGCGCACCCGCCCTTCGAGAAGCACTTCCGTCATTTTCGCTCCGGCTGTCCCGGCCCAGTATCGTCGCGCTTGATCCATCATTCCCGATACCGTCACGACTTCCGAGGAATACTCCATTCGATTCATGTCCGTGAGAAAGGAGGCTCGGTGTTCGATTACCTCTACTTCGTACAACGCGGAAGGCCAAGTACGAAAAGAAAGCCAGTTACGAGCCTCAGATTCCGTCTGCCAGAAGAACATGCAGTCAAGCCGACTGGGACGATCGGGAAACTCTCTGAGGCGAACAACCTCCCAGACCAACTCGCTAAGAACGCCCGGTCCGTGGATCCCGTCCAAACAGAGCACCTTGCGAGAGACACTCAGATCGAAGGTCTGCTCGGCCAACGGCCCCAGATTGAAGTAGGCCTTCAAGTCGTCTCCCTGCCTCCTCTGTCTTGACAGTACGGGTCTGTTCAATTGCTTGGAACCGAAGGCCGGGTCGGACAACACTGAGCCCGCTGGTATGCCTGGCGCTCCAACTATGAAGAGATGTGATCCGACTGTGATCTCCGGCAGTGACGAGGCCTCAGTCATGCGAACTGTTCCCTCCGATGCGCTAATGACTCTTGGAGCATTTCAAGTAATGTTCTCACGGTTTGCGAACGTCGAGTGGTGGCGCGGCTAGACGACATCACTACTCCGGTTCCAAATTGCCCTAACAATAGTGTAGCCTGTAGTCTACACTATAGGCATGGTCCAGATGCAACAAAGCGCCACGTTTGAGCGGTGGATGCGTGGATTGCGCGACCGACGGGCAGTTGCTCGGATCAATGCTCGACTGCTGAGGATCGAGGCAGGTCACTCTGGTGACGTAAGACCGCTAGTCGATGGCGTCTTGGAACTACGAGTCCACCACGGGCCGGGATACCGGCTCTACTTTGTACGCCAAGGCGCAACCGTGGTCGTGCTGCTTTGCGGCGGCGACGAGGCCAGCCAGCGGCGGGATATCGAACAGGCCAAGCGTATCGCGGAAGAAAGGAGAAAGACTAATGCCTGAGACTTTTTCACGGTGGGATGCGGCTAACTACATCGACACTCCAGAGGATGCCGGATTGTTTCTGGAGGCGGCAATAGATGAGGATCCCGGCGACGGTAGCATAATCCGGGCTGCCCTCAGCGCTATTGCCCGCGCGCAGAATATGAGTGCACTGGCCCGCGTTGCCGGCTTGGATCGTTCAGGGCTCTACAAGGCTCTATCTGAAGAGGGCAACCCCTCTCTCGCTACAATCCTCAAGGTCATTCGCGCACTAGGCCTGAAGCTGCGTATTGTGCCGGCCGGGTAGCGCGGCCGGCGTGGTCGCCGTACCACGTCCCCACGAGGACATGGCCGTAGGCACGCTGTCGAGCAACTTCCGGCAAGCGGGACCTCACTCTTGCTCGTCCCACCCGAAGCTGTCGAACACCTTGCCATCCAGATAGTTTTTTAGGGCCTGCCTGACATACGGCACCATGTTGGCCGGCAAATCATGGATGGAATGCCATGACAGGTCATCACACTTGTCCGGCTCCGCGTTCACGATATCTCCGCTCCATTTGGAGGCTGCGAGAAAGAATGGCACCCACTCATCTTCAGCCTTCATATGCATCACCCCCACCACCGCGATGTCCGAAGGTCGAATCTCAATGCCGGCCTCTTCCTTCGCCTCTCTGATCGCCGCCGCCTTGACCTCCTCGTTGCCGTCCAGGTGTCCGGCAATCACACTGTAATTCCCATCTTCATACCCAGTGTTGAACCGCCTTAAGAGCAGCACTTCGTGATCGTCATTCATTAGAAAAACGTGGGTCGCTGGAATGAGTTTGAATTTGTCAGGCATCTAACACTCCCTGGAGAAGGGAATGTTGCGACGGGAAACTTGAGTAAGGAGCGCCCTCAAGAAAATCGAGGCGCCGCCAATGACCAGAAAGCTCAATCATCTCCTCGGCAGGTACTCCAAAAGCCCGTTCCCGGATAATCCTTTGACAATTCCGCGCTTTCCGCGTCAGACAGCATCTCAGTCTCGACCAGCGGAACCTCGTATACTAGCCTAACCTTGAGCACGCGCGTAGTCTGCCAGTGTGTTCGATCGGTACCTGGAAGCTCTTCGAGGTCCTGATCCGCGAGAGGCTCCGCGACAATGTACAAGAAGCCGGCTACCTTCCCATCGTGAAGGACCTTGGTAACGTCATCGCCGGCAGCGGATACACGGGTTGGATTGTGTGAAAATGCCTTTGCGAACTCCCTGAACGGAGTAATCCAGCTACCGGCGCGAAGAGTGCTCAACTCCTCAGGGGAACCGTGAAACCAGCATCTTCCGGTTTGATCACTCATGATTCATCGCACCTTGAGCAGGGCCCGGAGTCTATCCATTTCACAGATCAGATCTTCCTGACTATGAAGTATGCTCGCCGGCCTAGCTCGTAGGGCTCGCTATCAAGCGACGAAAAAGCCTCGCCTACCTCGAAGCCCAACTCGGAAAAGAGAAGTGTCAGTTCTCGGAATCCGTAAACCCGTATAGAGGTGGTCTTCGTTTCGGAAGCTCCGTTCCTGATCAAAGTCCATTCACTTTCGACCCGGCTCTCTGTGTGTCTGTATGTCAAGCTCTCCAGAACCAGAGTTTCGCCTTTCTTGCTCCAACTGCGATGCTGGGATCTTGGCAGTAAATGTTCAGCGAGGTTGGGAACATCCAGAGCAAACCTCGATCCAGTCTTTATAGCTCGATGCACCGCTTCGAGGAACTGTCTGTTTCCATCGTCGTCAAAGTACCCGAAACTTCCCCAAAAGCAGAATGCCGCGTCGAATGTCTCAGTCCAGGGCAGGTCTCTCATGTCCGACTCGCGAAGCTCAAGCTCAAGGTTCGCTTCTCGCGAGGTGGATCGCGCCTCTTGAAGTACAGCTTTGGTAATGTCGACGCCAGTCACTCGGTAACCCCGCTCGGCCAGCGGAAGCGCCAACCTGCCATTGCCGCACGGCACATCCAGAATCCGGCATCCGGGCGTCAAGTTGAGAGAGCGCTCCAGAAAGGCTACTTCGTTCGAGGCGCGCTCCGCCCGCACGTTCCTTTGAACGTCAAGCCAGTTTCCGGCGAAAAAGGTGGTCCACCACTCACCCATTGTTATTCCTTTTTCCCGACTACGATGATGTGATCACCCATGCCCACACAACCCTCCTCGCGGCAAGCCGAGAGCTCCATTCTGAGGAGTTCCTCCCACTTCGCGGGATCGTTCTTGACCTCGGCGAGCGAATCATCCCAGCGGGTGGAAAGACAGTTTGAAGCCGATATTGCGGCTACAGTCAACCCTGCCCGGTTCACCAATTGTCGTACCTCATTCGGCCGAAACATGTGACACCGGTGCAGGACGCCGGCCCAGTTCTCAGGCGTTAAGTCGCCCGTCTCGGTGACCTTGCGGGTGTTGTCCGGCGGAAGTTCCAGAATCTCATCCAAGTACCGATGGGTCGGTCCCCAAAGAGACATGACACTGGCGAGAACGTATCCGCCTCTCTGGCAAACCCGTACGCATTCTCGCATTGCCGAGGGCGCTTGGTCGAAGACGTAGCTCAGAGCACCGCCGTAGCAGACGACCGCGTCAAATGACTCATCGGATAGACCGGTCATATCGCAGACGTCCAGTCTCAAACGTTCCTCAACCGCATCCTCGAAACCTAGCTCCTCCGCATGCTTTCGGTGGAGATCAAGTTGCACTTGGGATATGTCTGCCACCAAGACCCGGCAACCCATCGCTGCCATAATCTTGGTGAATCGCCCCGGCCCAGCACCTACCTCTAGGACTCGCGACCCCGGCTCGACGAATCGCTCCAGGTAGTGGGTATGAAGGAATAGGCTTACCTCGTCTGCGGGACTCCGAGTGAATCGCGTCCACTCCCGGTCGCCGTACTCGTCGTAATAGTTTGCTACCCAGTCCGGATTGTAAGAATCGTACTTACTCATAGCCTCGATGTTCCGCTCACTCGATTGAGCGTTGCCTCTCTCGTTTCCCGTAACGCTGCTGCGCTCCCGAGCCGGCGAGGGCCACAGCCGGGGATGCGATGATCATGACGGATTGACGGCTAAGGTTGGCGCGGCGGCTCGCCCTCATCTGCTCGTCGGCCGGCTTCGATAGGCGTCACGCAGCCGTAGTAAAAGAACTGCCCGCTTCTTTGAATCGAGCCATTCCAGCCAAGATCGTGCAGCCGCCGGCTCAACTGATCCGGGTCGTGGAATACTTTTACCACATTGAAAGTCCGGCCATCGTTCAGCTTCCTTTCTTCTACTCCGGAATCGTCGAGTTCGGGGTGGTCCCGTGCGGTCGACTCCTGGGTTGCCAGGCTGTCGACGAAAAAGGCCCTGCCACCCGGCTTTAGCGCTGCGCGAACCATCTCCCAGAAACGATTGAACTGCCAGGCCGGCACGTGCGACAGCCAGAACCCGAAGAAGATGAAATCATACGTTTCAGTTGGCCGCCACTCGAAAAGTTCCGCTATCACGTACCGCACCTGGGCATCGCCGATCTTGGTGCGGTTGATCTCAATCGCCTCGCATGCCGCGTCAATAGCCGTCAGGCCGGCGGCGCCGCGCGCCAGGCATGCTGTCCACAATCCCGTGCCGCAAGCAAGCTCGAGACACTTGCCGAACGGCCGCTCCCGCTCGAGTTCCGATTGCAGAATATCCAACTCTGCAAACCATTGGCGCTTATGCTCGTCGCCCCGGTAGTATCGCCCTTGGCGTAAATGCCACTCGTCATACTCGCCGGCTCGCGCCCGGTAGTAGGCGACTTGGTCCTTGAGGATTGATCTGTCGTCCATCGCTCGTTAGCCACGTTCTTTCGAAGTCTGAGAGCGTAGCATACCGCCCTTCAATTGTGGAGATACACTTGATGGCTTACTGCACTCTCGAATCCCGTGGGATGTTTCGAGGTGGACTGCCGGCAAACCATGATGTTATACGGCGTCGTCCTTGAGTGTTGCTACCAAAGGACCTGAAATGCTCTTCAGAAACTGCACCGATCGGCTCCGTGCTCTGCCGGCAACGCCCGCGGGATACACCACGAGAAGGCCGTCGTTCGAGTACCGCGGAAGTACGTGCCAATGAACGTGCGGCACTTCCTGAAATGCAGCCGCACCATTCGACTGCCAGATCGACAATCCTTCCGGCTCGTAGACGCGGCGCACACCACGGGCTACTCTCCGCACTGTCTTGGCAAGAGACGAGGCAATCTCTTCGTCTAGGTCATATATTTGCTCGAAGTGACGTTTGGGAACAACCAAGACGTGCCCCTCGTTGCTTTGCCGAAGGTTCAAGAACGCCAAGGTCGCATCGTCCTCAAATATGGTTGCAGAATCCACCTCACCGCGGACTATCGAGCAAAAGGCACAATCGCTAACGTCTAATTTCATATCGATGTCGTTTGGTTGCCTTGTAATCGAACAATTGGCTCGGGTAATGGTAGCGCCGAGACTCTTCTCCGTCTCTGATCCTCGCGCCCGTGCCGGTACGCTACACTCACTCGGTCGGTGTAAGAAGAGCTAAAGCGCAAAGGCGGCGGCCGGCGGTCACGCCGGCTCGTAGCGCCGCACCTTGATTTCTTTCGCGCGGGCGCGCATCTGCGAGGCGTCATACCAAGCCTGCATCCGCAGCAACATGTCCATGCTCACGGCAAAGGCCTTCTCGATGCGCAACGCCATCTCCGGCGATAGCGTGGCGTTGCCGTTCAACAGGTCCGAAAGCGTCGCCCGGCGAACCCCCAGAATCTCAGCGGCCTTGGTCACGTTCAGACCCAACTCCTCAATGACCTCCGTGCGGATGAAGTCTCCTGGATGTGAAGGAGTCATGTTCACTTTGATGCCGTCGGTAGCCATCAGTGGTAATCCTCCAAGTTCAACCGGTCAACGTAGCCGGCCTCTTCTTCAAATGTGATCCGCCAATTGCCGGAGACCGAAACGCTCCGTCCCTAGCGCCCTATTGCTGATTGCGGCTCGTAACGCTGGACCTCGATCTCACTCTCACGCGCTTGCGCCTGCGCGACGTCGTAGGCCGCTTGCAACCCTATCCAAGTCTCCGTCGTAGAGCCGAAGGCCTTCGCCAGCCGGACCGCCATGTCGGCCGATATGCGAGCGTGGCAATTCACCAGGTTCGAGAGTGCTTGCCGGCTGACGCCAAGGGCCCTTGCGCCTTCGGTCACGTTGAGGCCGAGCGGTTCCAGACAGGACACACGCACGACCTTGCCGGGATGCGGCGGGTTTTTCATCGGCATAGCGGTTCTCCTCTCAATTAATGATAGTCGATCAGTTCGACGTCGTAGACGTCCTCGCCTTCGATACGGAAGATGATGCGCCAGTTGGCCCTTCGTTCGTCCTGACAATGCCCGTCTACAACCGCTCGCCTTTGACGGCGAAGAAAAATGAATGGACCTCCTCCGGCGCATCGTCGTTTCCAAATCCACTTCCCGCGATACCTTCCCGCTCGATCCTGAACCCAGCCTCATTAAGAAACCTCTTGTAGGTCGAGGGACCAAAGTTACTCCAGTACATGGTCCCACCGAAGAAATCATCTTCGGTATATCCAGGACCGTCGTCCCTGCCGGCAAGCGTAACCAGTAGGAGTCCACTGGGCTTAAGCTACTGTGCGAATCGGCGAAAGAGATCCATATGCTCCTGTCTTGGTATGTGGAAGATTGCATAGAAGCTGACAATGGTATCGAAGCTACATGCGGGGAACTCCGTCGCCAATGCATCGGCGGTGACGAACTTGGCTGCCGGAACGTTTTGCCTTGCTAGGTCAATCATGTTCGAGGAAAGGTCAATCCCGGTGAGGTTGAAGGTTCGTGCAAGGTGCCGTGCGATCGGGATACCAGCACCACATCCAACGTCAAGGATCTTTGAACCAGGCGCAAGACGCTCAGTTACCAAGTTGAGCTCCGGCTCAGCCGTGATGCACCTTTGCCCGGCGTAGTCCATCGCACACCGGTTATAGGCTGTCCTTACCAGGTCCCGGTAATCAGTCTCCGGATCATCAGCAATCTTGAATGCCATGTGTCTCTTTCCTGACTGGGGTTACGCGTTCACCAATGGTGTTGTTCGGAGCACGAAACCACCAACTGGGCGACGAACCTACAATATACGCGATCTTGGAATAACCCTCACTTCTTGGATGAGAGCCGTCGTTCATCGACACTTCCCGTTTATAGGCGTTATCCGAGCAAAGAGCAGCAAAGAGATCGATGTACGGGACTCGAAGCGCTTGTGCCTCGCGAGCAAAAGCGAGCGAGATCTCTTTAATTCTTTCATTCTGTTTGTCGTCAAGTACGGGCGGCGGACCAACCATAAGCGCTGTGTATTGCTCGGCTCTGCGTAGAATCGACCGGACGTTGGCGCAGGAATCCACAAAACTGACGCGAACCTTCCCATTCTCGATGGCCGTATCGTTGACGCCACACGAGATGACTACGCGACCATCGCAGGAATCGGGCAGCCGAAGGGCGCATTCGTCCTCCCAGCGAAGCAGAATATCTTGGCTCGTGTCTCGCCGGATTCCAAGGTTGTAATAGGTAACGCGTATGTTACTCGCACTGGCGCTAGCACATAGACGCCCGGCCCACCCGAGAGCGGCCTCGTCACCGGTACCATTAACGAATGAGTCACCAACAAAGCAGATTCTTATGTCCTGTGTCATTGTGAGCCCGTGAGACTAATGAGCCCTGACTCGTTATTGGACTGAGATGCGGTATATCTCTTTATCATGCTGGTTGTGCTCCGTAGGATCCGATTTTTCTTATCCCATGGCGTACATCTCTTTGTCTCCGAACAATCGGTTCGGATAATGACGGCGCCGAGGCTTTTCTCCGCCTCTCATCCTCGCGCCTGCGCCGGCAAGATCAGCGGCATTACTCCGACGCCCTTCCCCTGCTTCTCCGACAGAGGCGCCACCACAATCGGTCGCTCCCTGCCAAATACGCCGACCACCAGGTGAGTTTCTCGGTACCGGTCAGACGTCCAGGTGTAGTAACCTGGAATCGGAAACGTTCCCTTGGCCGCCCGATGACAGCTCAGCAGATAGACGTATGTGGCCGCCGATCCTATCAGTGCCATGCAACCATCCGGCAACGCCCGGCCGAACTCACCGAGTAATCGCTCGCAATCCTCGTACCTGCGATTCAAAGTCCCTTCCAGGATCCCCGGATAGACGGCGATCGAGCCCGCGGAGGTCGGTGTTTCCGCTACTTCGCCGGCGAACTCCCTGAAGTATCGATCCCCCCTGAACGGCGCGTCCTGTTGTCGAAGAACCTCAAGCGTTAATCCGTGGGATAGCTCGACCACAGACCATCCATTTCGCTCTAGAGTCGTTGTTGTATTTTCAGAAAACCCTGCTGCCATCGAACTGACCCTCCGCCGAAATCTGGCTCGCCATCGATTCTACTTCTATTCCGACAGGCGTTGGGCTAATAGCCGTCCCAGGCGACCATCTCGATCCTCGACAACAATTCATCACTGGCTATACCATTGACGCATCAGTCAGATCGCTCTTTTCCATTTTCAACCTTCCGGGCGAATGTCCGCGTCCCAGTCAGCGGAAAGGCGTTGAGAACTATGTCAGACGCGCAATCCGACCAGATATCCTTTGCTGCCGCGACCGAAAAGATCAGCCCCGTCTGGGAGGATTACCTGGGTATTCTCTACTCCATAACTTCCGAAAGGCTGCCGGCGATTGCCGTCCGGCTGGCTGAAAGGCTCGGGGTCGCTTCCTCGGCCGTCTCCAACCATTTGCACCGCATGGAGCGGGCGGGATTGGTCCAATTTGGCCTTCGACGTCGCATAATCCTGACCGAGCCGGGTTATCGGCGCGCTATTGCCGTCATGCGCCGGCACCATCTTGTCGAATGCTGGTTGGTCGATGCGCTGGGTATCGATTGGGCCGATGCCCATCACGAGGCTGATCGATTGGAGCACGCGATATCGCCAATCGTAGAAGAGCGTCTGATGGAGGTCATGGGATACCCGCCTACCTGTCCTCATGGCAACGCTATCCCCGGCTACCAGGGACACACCTCGTCACAAGGATTCCTGGTCGATCATCCCATCGATCACACCACTGACGGCGCCCAAGTCTTAGTTGAGCGTATCAGTGAAGAGGGCGAGTATGATAGCGAATTCTTGCGCTTATTGGACGCTCACGCGATCAGGCCAGGCGCCCAAATCAAGATCGAATCGACCGATTTACTGGCCGGCACAGTGACGATTAAATCCAGGGACCTCACCATCATCTTGGAGATTCGAAAGGCCGCCAATATTCGTGTGCGCCCCTTAGACTGGGCGCGGACTACGATTCCACTTAGAGCCTCCTGACCTCGTCGCCGGCTTGAATCGACGCCACCATCCGCGACCCAACCCGTTAACCCTCTGACGCAGTCGGTCGAAACGGAACCAGGTTGCCGGATTGACTCGCGACACGTATCTCAGATAGTCTTGAAAAGCACGATCCTAAGATTGAAATGGAAAGACTATTGATAGAACCAGTCAAGATCACCATCAAATATTGCTGCGAGTGAGGCTACGAGCCGCAGGCCGTGAGCCTGACGGAGAAGTTACTCCTCGAGTTTGGTCCCGACATTCGAAACCTCACCCTGATTCCAGGAGCCAATGGCGTGTTCGACGTCCGCGTCAACGACACGCTTGCCTTCTCGACCTTTAGGGACGAAGGGTTCCCCCAATACGATTCGATCAGGCAATCGGTCCGGGATGAGCTGAAGTAGGGTCGCCGGCCCCTAGTCTGCTAACGTAGGACCTCTTGCCGGGCCCTAGATTCATTGGTCGCCTGATGTTGTTGGCCGCCGGCTAGGGCTCTATTACCAGTTGACCTGCGGTGAGTCCAGAGACTATCTCGGTGAAGTCGTCATCGCTGATGCCGATCTTGACATCGACCTCTTGCCGCCGGCCGGTGTTGGTTACCACCCGGACGAAACGCCGACCAGCAAATGCACGGATGACTCTGCTCGGGACAATGATCACGTTGTCCTTCTTCTCAACCTGTATCGTCACGCGAACCAGGTCGCCAACCTCTACGGTGTCCGGCCCATTGTAGGTGATCCGCACCGTCCGCGATGCCGGCCCCTGGCCGGCCGTCGCGACTACACCGAGCGACGGGATGCTGATAACTTCGCCATCGAACACGTTAGTTGGCAGGGCGGTGACTACTATCTTTGCCGTCTGTCCCAATTCGAGCTTACCCAGATCCGATGACGAAAGATCTACCGCCACGACCAGACTCTCTGGATTCGAGATTCCTACAATCGACTTGTAAGGCTGAATCAAGTCGCCGTCTCGCCCGGACTTCGAGATGATTACGCCGCCGAATGGAGCCTCGATCTGGGCGAGAGCAAGCTTGTTTTCCAGATGGTCCAGGGTGATTTGAGCTAGCTCCAACTGCTTCTCTTGTAGGGCAAGATCCAGGCTATCCGACTCGTTTGTCTGAAGCGAGTCAATGGTCTGCTCGTAGTTTGCCCTGGATGCATCCAGCGTGGCTTTGGCACTCGCGAGCTGCTTCTGCGCGACCTCGCCGTCGATGCCTTTCGCTTCTAATACCTGGGCAAGTCGGGCCTCGGCGGCGTCTCGCTGAGCTATTGCTACGGACAACGATCGTTCCGCCGCCACAATCTCCTCCGGCGCTGCTCCGGCATTCACCCTTCCAAGTGAAAGCTCTGCCTCTGCCTGCAGGATCTGTGCGAATGACAGCGACCGGCCGGCCATATCTAGGGCGGCGATGGCTGCGGCTACGTCCTCCGGCGCGGCGCCGGCTCTCACCTTCTCACTTGACAGCTCCACCATTGAGTGCCGTGTCTGTGTCAGCGCCAACGACTGGCGTGCGATTTCCAGCGCGGTAGTAGCTGCCGCAATCTCCTCCGGTGTGGCGCCGGCCCTCACTTTTGCCAGTAACAGCTCAGCCCTTTCCTGCTGTATCTGTGCCACGGGCAGCGACTGTCGAGCCAAGTCCAGTGCCCTGGTGGCTGCTGCAATCTCCTCCGGCGTAGCGCCGGCTTTCACCCTCTCCAATCGGTCGCGTGCGACAGTGAGTGATAGCTCTCCCTTGGTAACCTCGGCGTTGGCTGAGTTACACGGGTTGGTGGTTGAATCTCTGGCACAAGTTCGATCGCGGAAGAGATAAAGCGCCCAGAGGGCGGTTTCGGCCTTTTTGACCTCAACCTCGGCCGGCTTCAGTTCCGCGATGGTCGGCTTGTTGTTTAGGCCGGCTAGCGCTTCCTCGGCCGATTTAACGTTGGCCTCGGCTGCAGCCAGGGCCGCAAGAGACCTCTGGACTTCGACCTGGGCCGCTATTAGCTGTACGTCGGTGGGCAGGCTGTCTAATCGAGCAAGCGCTTCTGCACGAGCTTTGACGTTGGTTTCAGCCGCAGCCAACGTCCCAAGAGCACTCTCGAGCTCAAGATCAGTCGCTGCCAGCTCTTCATCGGTTGGCGCTCTCTTGAGCCGGGCTAACGCGTTTTCGGCCAGCTGCACCTGTGCCTGGGCAGCGATCACGGCATTACGCGATCTCTCGACCGCTATTTCTGCCGCTCTCAACTGTACGTCGGTGGGCAGGCTCCTTAGTCGAGCAATCGCGTCTTCAGCATTCTTGACGCCAGCTTCAGCTGCTATGACGGACTGACCCACCGCCACGAGCGTGACCGCCTCTCCAATGTTCAACTTATCAAGATCCGCCAGAGCTTTCGCATAAGAGGCCTCGGCACTGGCAAGTTGGGTCGCTGCGGCCTCCTTACTACGCTCTGCCGACGTGAGTCTACGTTCTTCTGACCTGAGTTGCTCCAGCCCCAGCTTTTCCAGCCGTAGCTGGGCTAGGTCGACTGCGATTCGGGCTTGGCCCACCTGATGCTTGAGGTCGCCGGTTTCTAGCTCTGCCAGAATTTGCCCTTCCTCGACCGTTTGACCCTGTTGGACCAAGATGTTGAATAGCCTGCCGCCCTGCTTGAAATAGAGTTCCTGCTCTTGGCTGGAAGCAATACGTCCGAGGCCTCTGACTTCTTGGACTATAGAGCCCGTAGTCACCTCGTGTTTAGGTCGGTTCGACTCTGGTGGGGTTGGTATCGGCGTCGGCGTCGGTATCTCCTCGACAAGTCGCTCGCAACCGATCCCTATCGACGCCATGGCTAGTAAGATTATGAATAT
This sequence comes from Chloroflexota bacterium, assembly GCA_965220775.1. Classification (GTDB taxonomy): domain Bacteria; phylum Chloroflexota; class UBA6077; order FW602-bin22; family JBCLEL01. The sequence goes on along the minus strand of OZ244845.1, from coordinate 194,281 downwards.
GCTCAGGGGTGATCTCAGTCGCACCGGCATTACGTCTCCGTGGAGGTGTCTAGTATCGTGCGAAAGTAGCTTAAGCGAACGGAGTCGCGGTGCTCAGTCGCGTTCGAAAATACGGTCATACAAGCCGGTTCGAGGTATGGGCGCAAATATCCTTACCAATCGTCAAACGGTATCACCTCGGTTGCCGAGCGAGCCATCGCTGCCGGACGGCAAAAAACGCGCCGGCTGCGACCAGCGGGGCCAAGCCGGCTCCACGGACCAACGTCGGCGCACCGGTTCCTGCAAGACCTCGCCGCAATTCTATTGGCGGCCTTCATATAGGTCAAACTTGCTCTCGATCAGTAAGTGTTCAGATTTAGGGGTACCTGCTCCGTAAGGGCGTCCGCCTAGGCGGATCGCACCAATGAGGACCTAGCCCGGGCGAGGACATCTGATCGGCGAAAGCCAGGAAAGGGTTGCAAGGGCTTCGCCCTTGCCGGGGGATGTGGGAGTGTCCCCCACAACAAAGATCGCCCTTGTCCTGGCCAGTAGAAGGGGGGCCAGGTCGAAGACTACGCAAGGCGAGGGGATGAGGTCGACCAGCTCGTGGATTTGGCATCGATAGGTTGGAAATCACCGCTTGACCGCCGACTGACGTCCCGAATGGCGACTCGGCCTTTCCAGTTCACGGGCATGGCGGGAGAAACATACACTCCAATCTGAACTGTTGCCTCGATCAAGCTACTTCTTCCGACCAGCGTTTGCGAACTTCCACGCATCATGCAAGCCCGTCATTCATCCCGGTGCAGCAGGCGGATGATATCGGCGAGTCGCTCCGCTGCTAGCTCTACGAAGCGTCGACCCTTCTCGGCGGTGGCGATTGTCGGATAGCCCCGAACTCCAGGATCGTCCGGCGCAAAGACCGAGGGCACTGTGATGCCGACTTCCGTGAACGCCTGCGACTTGAGATCCACGTAATCGACTGCCTTGGTCATTTCGACGCTCTCAGGATAAAGATGGAGCATGACGGAAGTCTCTACTTCGCAGGCATGTCCGCCTCCCTTGACTCGCCGCTCGAATATCACGTCAAGATCATCGCCAACTAGGTCCCCCGCTCCGCAAGACAACACCGGGTGGCCGGCGCTTGTAAGCCGTTGCGCCGCTCCGGCCAAGGGACCGGTGTTGCCCCCGTGGCCGTTGACTACCAGGATCTTGCGGAAGCCGTGATGCCAAATTCCCACGCATGTCTCGTAGATCAAAGCCTGGAAGGTGTTCAGGTCGAGCGTCAAAGTGCCGGGCAAGTTCATATGATGAGGCGAGTATCCCGACCAAACTGGCGGCGCAACCACGGCCGACGGAGGTTCGCTGACCTCGGTTGCCCGGACGCAGACAGCAGTTGCAATTGCTATGTCCGTGTTTACCGGCAGGTGAGCGCCATGCTGCTCAATTGAGCCAACCGGCAACAGGACCGCGGCGCCGGCCTCACTCGCGTCGGCGATTTCGTCGCGCCTGAGTGATTCCCACAACGGAGTTCGTAGCTTCAACGTCGTTCCTCCTCAGTGTTTATTCGAAATATGTCCCGGCAGATGCACCGGCCGGCTGGAATGTGTTTGCAACCGGGGGTCGGAGCTAGCCAACTGCGGCCAAGCCATATCAATTCGTTATTTCGGCGTCTCCATCGTTGGCCCGCACACCCGGTTGCGGCCAACGTAGTGGCGGCGCAGATATCATATTGTAAGTGTTCAGATTTAGGGGTACCTGCTCCGTAAGGGCGTCCGCCTAGGCGGATCGCACGAATGAGGGTCTACCACAGGCGAGGACGTCTGATCGGGGAAAGCCAGGAAAGGGTTGCAAGGGCGATCCGCCTCAGGCGGATGCCGGGGGATGTGGGGGTGTCCCCCACAACAAAGATCCCCCTTCTCCTGGCCAGTAGAAGGGGGCCAGGTCGAAGACTACGCAAGGCGAGGGATGAGGTCGAGCAGCTCGTGGATTTGGGCATCGATAGGTTGGAAATCACCCCTTGACCGCCTACTGAGGACCCGAATGGCGACTTGACCTATCCAGTTCACGGGCATGGAGGAGAGACATACACCCAAGTCTGAACTGTTACCGGTGTGCCGGTGGCAATCGGCGTGGGCGATTGGTAGGTTACAATCAGTTGCGCATTTGTCAGAGTACCGACGACCAAAGTCGTACTAGCCAAGATTAGAGGAAGACTAAGTGAGTAAGACAACATCGACAAGGGTTGGGGAAGCCGATGGCGAGACCGCCGTGATCAGGAACTATATCGGCGGGAAATGGGTGGACTCGACCACAAACGAATGGGGAGACGTATTGAATCCGGCTCACGGTCGGACGATCGGCCGAGTGCCTTTCTCAACTGAGAGAGAAGTGAATGCAGCTGTAAAAGCGGCCAAGGAGGCCTTTCCTGACTGGCGCGCCACGCCGCCATTGGACCGCACTCGCTACTTCTTCCGGATGAAGGAGCTTATGGAGGAAGATTTCGATAACCTGGCTCGCACCATCACCCGCGAGCACGGCAAGACGCTCGAAGACGCGCGCGGGTCGGTTCGGCGCGCAATCGAAAACGTCGAGGTAGCCACAAGTGTCACCTCGCTGATGATGGGCTACAACCTCGAAGACGGCGCCGCCCGTTCGATTGACGAGGAAGTCATTCGCCAGCCGCTCGGCGTATTCACCGCGATTTGCCCATTCAACTTTCCGGCAATGGTGCCGTTCTGGTTCTGGCCGATGGCGGTGGCCTGCGGCAACACTTACGTGATGAAACCGTCGGAGAAAGTACCGTTTACTATGCAGCGGGTTTTTGCCTTGATCGACCGAGCCGGTTTTCCGCCCGGCGTGGTGAATCTGATTAATGGGGCGCGTCAGGCCGTCGATAATCTGCTCGATCACAAGGACATAGTCGGCGTATCGTTCGTTGGCTCTACTCCAGTGGCAAAGTACGTCTATCGACGGGCGGCCGAAAATGGAAAGCGTGTCCAGGCGCAGGGCGGCGCCAAGAATGTCTTGGTCGTAATGCCCGATGCAAACTACGAAAAGGCAATCCCCAATATTCTCGGATCATGCTTTGGATCTGCCGGCCAGCGGTGCTTGGCCGGCTCGCTGATAGTCGCTGTCGATGATGCCTATGACGAGGTCAAGCAGCGCCTGACCGAGGCCGCCCAAAGCATGAAGATCGGCGACGGTGCCGAGCAGGGCGTGGATTTAGGTCCGGTAGTGTCTAAAGAAGCGAAGGAACGAGTCGTCGGTTACATCGACGTCGGCGAGCGAGAGGGAGCTAATCTGGTACTTGACGGCCGGAAGGTGGAGGGAGATGCGGATCCGGAGGGTTTCTTTGTGGGACCTACCATCTTCGACGGAGTAACGCCGGACATGAAGATAGCCTCGGATGAGATATTCGGGCCAGTTGTCGGCGTTATCCGGGCCAACGACTTGGACGGAGCCCTCGAAGTGATTCGGAGCAGCGGCTTCGGCAATGCCGCGACCATTTACACCGAGTCCGGCAAGTCGGCGCGAGAGTTCCGCTACCGCGCGCCGGTCGGAAACGTTGGTATCAACGTGGGCGTGGCGGCGCCGATGGCGTACTTCCCCTTCGGTGGCCAGGGCTCGTCGTTCTTTGGATCGCACCACGGCCAGGGACGCGACGGAGTCGACTTTTTTACCGATCGAAAGGTGGTAATCACCCGTTGGCTGTGAGCCGCGAGTTCAGAGAGCGCTTGCTCTCCATCTCGATAGTCCTTGGTGTGAGGAGAGGCTGTTGAGAGTATTCATAACCGGCGCAACCGGTTACATAGGCTTCAATGTTGCATTGGCTTTTCGCCGTGCGGGTCACGAGGTCTGGGGCCTCGTCCGCAGCAGTGACAAGGCCGGCGCCCTCGCCGAGAATGAGATTCGGCCGGTCCTGGGTGATATGGAACGACCTCAGACCTATTCGAGCATTGCGGAACAATGCTCCATCTTCGTCCATACCGCAGTGGACAGACAGGCTCGGGAAGAGCTCGACAAGAAGACAGTGGAGACCTTGCTGAACGTGAGCAAGAAAGCCGACACGCCCAAAACCCTGATCTATACGAGTGGAGTGTGGCTCTACGGCAACACCGGTGACCGGCTCGTGGATGAAACCGAGCCTTTGAACCCGATCATGTACTCTGCCTACCGGGTTGCTCACGAAAAAATTGTGCTTAATACCTCCGGAGTAAAGGGAGTCGTGATCCATCCTGGAGTGGTCTACGGTAGACAGGGAGGGTTGACCGGCAATTGGTTCATGGGAGCGGCTCAGGGCAAGACGATAGAGGTCGTGGGTGACGGCAGCAATCGCATGGCCCTAGTCCATGTGGTTGATCTAGCTGAGGGTTATCTCCGAGTGGCCGAGAGCGGCGTCGGCGGTGAGATATTCAATATGGTGGACCGATCCCGTGCAACCGTGCGTGAGATGGTCCAAGCTGCGGCTCGTGCCGCAGCCTACACCGGCCAGATCCACTATATTCCCCTGGACGAAGCCTCCAGCATCATAGGCGGACTTGCCGAGGGCCTCGCCTTGGATCAGAACATTGATTCACGCAAGGCCGCACGCTTGTTGGGCTGGCAACCCAAGCACCTCGGCTTTGTTGATGAAGTTGATACCTACTACGCGGCCTGGAACGCATTTCATCGCCGATCTTCCTCGACATAATGTTCTGCCCTCCGAGCCCCAAATCCACCGCCTAACTTATGATTGAGGCTTTCGTGGGCATGCAGCGAGTGTACAGGACCGTGTCGGAGCCGTCGGGGTAATTGGTAGGCCACTGCTTGGCGGTCTTGTAGGCGTTGGCGGCGTTGTCAAGCCGATTCGGGCTGTTCTCGGGCTGAGGTCGAAGACTCCGCAAGGTCGGAGATGCGCCAAGGCGTGCGAGATGGCATGGCTAGGACTGGGCGACTTGGCTGAGTCGCCTTCGAGTGATGATTAGTTGTAGTAAACGTCAGGCTACGGTCGGGGTGGTGAGTGTGCCAGTGCCAGAATTCTACGGCGTGATCTGATCAAAAGGTAGTATGAGGGATGACCACGCCCTAGGCGGATGATCAGAGTCCGGGCATGGCGCACCACCCGTCCGGCGAGGGTGATGATCCCAAAGCGCACAGCCTTCAGGCGTTTGCTCACCCACTCACCGCCCAAAGCCAACTGCTTCAGCGCCGAGTTGAGGTTGAACGCCAACACCGCAATGGCCCACCAGGCAGCGTTGACTCCGAACTGCCCTGACGGCAGCCTGCCGCCAGCAAGGTCCTCTTTGAGCACCCCATGCACCTCCTCCCCCTTCCCGCATCTCTGACGATACCACCGAATCAACTCGTCTCCTGGTATACCAAGATTGGTTACCACTCCTGTGACCTTGTACCATCCTCTATCCGGCATCTCCATGACGGGGATCGACAACTCCAACTGGGACTCCATTCCCGGCAGAGGCGGCTTGTGCAGTCGCTCCCTTATCGCTATGAAACGGTACTCGGGACTGTTCTTGGAGTGTCCTATCCAGTTGGGCACGAAGCACACCTCGGCCCACTGTTGCCCTGTCATCGCCTCGCAGGAGCCCACACTCCGTCTCAACTCATACCATTCCTCCTCCGCCACTTCACCGATCGCCCGCTTGAACTCCTCTGTAACGTCCACCCCCACGGCAAACTCGATCACCCCGAAGCGTTCGTCTCTGCCCTCCGCGCAATACTTCAGAAGCTCCCTCTGATACCCGGCCGTGTCTGACCTCAACATCACCTCTTCTACTCCGGAAGGTATGTACCTCAACGACTCCCTCAGCACCCGAAGCTGCTGATAGCCCGCCGGTACATTGCCATCTCTAAACTCCGAGTGCACGATCTGATCGGCTTCGGCCCAGTAGGTGCTCAGCGGCTGATACGCCTTGTGCTTCTTGTAGCTGTAGAGCGCCTCCTGCTTGTGCGTCTCAACCAGCGTAGCGTCCATGTCCAGCGTTGCACCGGTATGCCGAGTATGGCTTTGCACGAAGCCCACCATCTCTGCGTTGACCCTCTTCAGACCATCCAAAGCTTCTGTCCCAGAGGGTATGAACGCCCTGTGCGGCTCACGCTTAGTCTCCTCCTCTTCGTCGTGGAACTTAGACAGATATCGGAACACCGCTGAGGACGACGGCACACTCCGCCGACGCTCCTTGCGCCACCTTCGTGGTAAAGCCCGACGCTCCCTCTGGCGCATCCCCTGTGTCTCTGCTCTGCTCAACACCCGACCCAGACCCTCGTCTTTCTCCAGTACACGGAGGTCCTCCACCGACTCTCCACCTGCCAGGTTCAGTAGTATTAACGAGGTGACCATCTGGCTGTCCGTCCAGCCCTGACCACCTTCCCGAAGCCCCACGTGACGTCCCACTGACCCTCTCAGATCCGCGACCTGAAAGAGGTCCAGGTAGGTTGCCAGACCCGCGAGAGCCGTCATACCGGTCGAATTCTTCTCCTCGGCGTACTGGAACGGCAAAGCTCCTTGCTGCATAATAGGTGCACCTCGTTGGTGATGGATTATTGCTTTCACAAATCATCATAGCCCGCTTTTACAGCGGGCTCCAACGAGGTCTTACATTTCTTTAGGTGGTGGATTTGGGGAGCATGCCCTGGTTGCATCCGGCCTCGCCTATAATGTCCTCACATCTGTGCTACGTTCCTTGATTGAGGAGTTGCGTTGACCGTGGACGCTGCGCTGCGAGCCATCAATCTTTCCAAGACGTTCAATGGAACCCCCATCGTCGATAACGTATCGTTCTCGGTTGAGGCCGGCGAGGTTTTCGGTCTCATTGGGCCGAACGGTGCCGGCAAGACTACGACTATCCGCCTAGCCCTCCAACTCATTCAGCCCGATGCCGGTGAAGTCTCCTTTTTCGGCCATCCCATTTCCAGCTTGGCGCTGGATCGAATCGGCTATCTGCCGGAGGAGCGAGGCCTCTATCGCCAAGCATATACAGATGAAGTGCTCATTTACCTGGGTCGCTTGAAGGGACTCTCGGATCACGACGCCCGTCGAAGAGCCGGCGAGGTCCTGGATCAGCTCGGCATGACCGAGCACGCGCGCAAGAAGGTCTCTGAGCTGAGCCGCGGGATGGGCCAGCTGATCCAGTTTGGGGCCACCATCATACACCAACCCGATCTGGTCATATTGGACGAGCCCTTCTCCGGCCTCGATCCCGTCAATACCTTGAGGCTCAAAGATCTGGTGTACGAGCTCCAAAACATGGGCGTCGCCGTGATTTTCTCGACCCACCTCATGAGCAACGTCGAGGAGCTGTGCGACCGCGTGTTGATGATCGATCACGGCCAATCCGTTTTGTACGGTCCAGTGGGCGATGTCAAGGAGCGTTATCGAAATAACTCGCTGTTCATCCGATGGGACGGCCCGTTGAAGTCGGTGGTTGCCGTCGAGCGATGGGAACTTCGAGATGGCTACTTCGAGGCTTTCTTGGCAGCCGGCGCGACTCCCGAACAGGCCCTCCGCGAAATCCTTAGCCTTGGCGGAACATTGCGGCTTTTCCAACTCTCCATGCCGAGTCTGGACGAAATCTTTATCCGGGTGGCCGGCGCCGAGGTGCAGGCAGATGAGTAAGATCCTTGCCGTCTTTCTCTTCGAGTTCCGCTCCACCGTTCGACGCCGGAGCTTCCAAATCTCGACCGCCGCATTTCCTCTGGTGATCATCACCATCATCCTGGTGGTGACAATCCTTTCGACGATTAACGCCGGTGCGGATGAGGAATCAACGTTGCTTGGCTACGTGGATCGATGGGGAAAACTGCCGACTCAGTCCCCGGCTGGGAGCCGGATGGTACCCTATTCTTCTGAGGAGGCCGCGCGATCTGCTCTCTTAGATGAGGATATCGAGGCCTATTTCGTCATACCGGCGGAGTATGTCGAGACTGGCTTGGTCCAGGAGTACTCCACCTCCGAGAGCAGCATCTTCAATGCTAATGCGGAGTCCGCTGTCTTGAAGATACTCCTAGTTCAAGCTCTCGTCGAAGGCCATGTGCCGGAATCAGTGGCGGACAGGCTCCAATCGCCTCTACGGATCGAGCGAGCGCGTCTGACCGCTGAAGGCGACGCTGCCCTCAAGGAGAGAGACACATTCAGTCGATTTCTCGTACCTTACATCTTCGGTCTGATGCTTCTGATGTCCATCTTCATGACTTCCGGTCTGCTGGTCCAAGCTATTGCTGAGGAGAAGCAGTCCCGGACCGTCGAGATTCTCCTGTCCTCGGTCTCTGCCTTCACCCTAATAACAGGGAAAGTGCTGGGATTAGGCGCCGCAGGTCTTCTTCAGATCATCATATGGCTGCTTACCGCGCGGGTCCTGATATTCGCCGGCGAATCTTTGGTCCCCCTACCACTAGACGACGCAATTGTCATCGAGCCGGCGGTAATGGTCTTGATCCTTCTGTTCTTCATTCTGGGCTATCTGTTCTTCGCGACATTACTTGCCGCCATCGGCGCAATGGCCACGACGCCCCACGAGGGTGGGCAGATGTCGGCGATCGTCATCGTGCCCGGAGTTGTTCCCTACATGCTTCTCGCGGTCATCATCAACGAACCGGACGGACACATCGCCCGGATCCTAACCTTTATCCCTATCACAGCTCCCATCACCGCCATGCTCCGGCTGTCGGCATCGACCATCCCCTGGGCGGATTTCGGTGTGTCATTGCTCATACTCGTGTTCTCCATCGGAGGGGGGCTTTATCTATCGGCAAGGGTATTCCGCGCCTTCCTTTTGCTCTACGGCCGGCGACCGGGCCTGCGAGAGATTTGGCGAGCACTCCGTACTGCATCCTGAACGTGAGGAGGCCCGCCTATGGGAAGTGTCAGCGAGCCCTAGTGACGTTATCGATCCGACCATCGACAGCCAGTAGCCCAGAAAGAAGTACGTAGCGCTGGGGCTTGTCCCCAACCAGGGCGACACGGCCGGCCGACGAATCCCGCCATCCACGCTCTCGCAATTCCCCAATATTCCCCGGTCTCGTCATTCCGGCAAAAGCCGGAATCCAGGAGAGGCATGGGTGGCGCCAATTTTCATGCCCTAGCGTGCCGGCACCAGCCGGCATGGGCGATTGGTATGAAAGCATGTCCCGGACTCCGATCCGGGATGTGCCCTTCAATCAACCTCGATGCCGGCTCTCCACCGGCGAAACGTGCCGAATTGCAGACCGATGGTCGATGGCGGAATGAGAAGATGTAGCGCGGTCGAAGACTTCGCGAGGCGAGGGGCTTGTCCCCCGCTGGGGTCGGGGTGGGGCGTGGCAGAATTCGCCGCGCCGATTCGCTGTACCAAACCGCAACTCCGGCTTTTCATAACTTGGTGTGCCGGCGCCAACCGGGATGAGCGATTGCTATGAAAGCATGTCCCGGACTACGATCCGGGATAGACTGCTCCAGCAGCCTCTCATTGGTCATTCCGGCGATCAAAAGCATACCCCGTACCACGATACGGGGCCGGAATCCAGAGGGATGGGGAGAGGGGATTGTAGCGCCGGCCCTTGCCCCCAACCAGGCGCAATGCCGGCATGGTGCGTCTTCGGACCGTCCGGCCTCCAACCGTAGACCAGCGTCCTTTAGCGGCGGCTTTGAAAGCCGTCTTGGAAGGAGAGGCGTCACCCCGCCGGCGAGTCATCCTCGTCAGCCATCACCTGCCGAATGGCGTGTCCGGCCACCTCGTAGCTGTAGCCACGACGCGCTAGCGCAGCCGCCAGTCGGCGCCGGACCACCCGCGAGTCGAGCGATCGCATGCGTCTCATCGCCTTTTCGGCAATTGCAACCGCGTTCCGCTCTTCCGCCAGGTCCCTCGACAGCGCCTCCTCGACCAGTTCGCTCGCGATCCCCTTTGCCAGCAGCTCTTGACGGAGCATCCGCCGGCCTCGCGGCCGCAGGCGCAACCGCTCCTCGACCCACTGTTCGGCAAAGCGGCGGTCGTCGATCAGGCCCAACTCGCTCAGCCGATCAACCGCGCCATTGGCCGCTCTCTTGGAAAATTGCTTTTGTGAGAGTTTCTGTCTTATCTCCGCCTCGCTGCGGGGACGTTGAGCGAGACTGCGGAGTGATAGGGCAAGCGCTCTCGAGCCCTCCTCTCGCTCGACCAGCTCTCCCAGAGCGGCTTCTTCGACCTCATCGCCGGCTTCCAGGCCGGCCTCATCGATGGCCTTGCCACTCAAAAGGATCGTTTGCCCATCGTCAAGCTCGATCGCGCGCAGTCGCGACCGACGACCCGCCGGCTTTATCGCCGCGATCAGCCGGGCCACCTAGACCTACTTTTTTGCCGAGGCTTTGGCCTTCACCTTTTCGTTGGAAGGTCGCTTTATGCCGCTAGACTCCAATATCTTCCCGTAGATTTCATCCGCGATCTCGGTATTCTCTTTGAGAAATCGGCGCACATTCTCTCGCCCCTGCCCCATTCTCGTGTCGCCATATGAGAAGAAGGAGCCACTCTTTCGCACCAACCCCATCCCGACGCCCAGGTCTATCAATCCGCCTTCCTTCGATATGCCTTCGTTGAACAGAATGTCGAACTCCGCCACCCTGAATGGAGGTGCCACTTTGTTCTTTACCACCTTTACCCTTGCCCGGCTGCCGATGGCCTCGCCTCCGTGCTTGATCTGTTCGATTCGACGTATGTCCAATCGGACCGACGAGTAGAATTTGAGTGCCCGCCCGCCCGGAGTCGTCTCCGGATTGCCGAACTGAATCCCGATCTTCTCGCGTAGTTGGTTCGTAAAGATCATCGCGGTCTTCGAACGATTGATAGCTCCAGTCAGCTTGCGCAGCGCCTGCGACATCAGTCGGGCCTGAAGACCAACGTGCGAATCTCCCATCTCGCCATCCAACTCGCTGCGCGGAACCAGCGCGGCGACCGAATCTACGGCTACGACATCGAGCGCGCCGCTGCGCACGAGCGCTTCCGCGATCTCGAGCGCCTGTTCGCCGGTATCGGGTTGTGATATGTAGAGGTCTTCTACGTTCACACCGCATTTCTTGGCGTACTCATAATCAAATACATGCTCGGCATCGATAAATGCAGCCACGCCGCCCTGTTTTTGTGCCTCGGCGATGACATGCTGCACCAACGTAGTCTTACCGGACGATTCTGGTCCGAAGATTTCGGTGACCCGGCCGCGTGGGATACCGCCTATGCCGGTTGCTACGTCCACGGTGATCGCGCCGGTTGGAACCACCCCGACTACCATGCGCGGATGGTTCTCACCCAGTCGCATGATCGAGCCTTTGCCAAACTGTCGATCAATCTGGCTTATGACCGTATCCAAAGCGCGTTCCTTGTCCGGACTCAGGTCGGTTTTCACCTCGTTTTCTCCTTGCTCTCATCTATCGATTGTTTCGGGCTTGTCATACGGATAGTATAGTACAAATGTTCCCACGCGTCTACGGCCCTAGGACCATTTCAAGGTTGCTGCCGGAGTGTTCCCCCGTTAGCAATAGGCTTGTCGAATAGGCGGCTCATGGTTCGACAAAAGCGAAGTTCTACCTAACCTTGATCAGAGAGTACCGGCGCCGGAGTGATCAATACCGCGTCGACAGTTCCTCAGCCGGCATTCAAAAGGCCATAACCAACTAGTCGTAGGGCCGGTATAGTGGAAATTCATCTCGACCGATTTCCATATCCAGGTAGACCTGACCCCGCGGACCCATGTGCCGGCCCACCAGCCGGAACCCGATTGTCTCATAGCAGCGGATGGCTCTGGTGTTATCTTCGGCGACGTCCAATACTATCCGCTCCAGGCCCAGCTCTTCGAATCCAAACCTCACCAGCGTTCGGACAGCATCGGTCCCTAGGCCGCGCTCTACTCTGTCCGACCGAATGATGATCCCTAGCGTACCTTCTCCCCGGTGAAAATCGAGAGCGCGCAGACCGATAGTGCCGACCGTCTCTCCCTCTTCGTCGATTACTACGTAACGCCGGCGGTCGTAGCTACTCCGGCCGTTGTGGTAATAGAAGTCGCGTCCCGAATGACGTTGCAAGTCTAGGTTTGCCCAGGACATCGCCGGCTCTAGAAATGGCGGCCATTTCGCTATCTCGTCAACATCGGCTCGGCTCATCTCGCGCAAGACGACCCGCCGGCCGTAGAGTATCTTTGGCTCCGTCCTGGAGGAGTACTGCCCAGCTGACTGTCTGATCACCGCCTAGCCTCGTTTGGTCTTGCCGGAAAGTCTATCGCAGATCGCTACCTATGTCTTGCTCCGCCGGGCCGGACTCCGCCTCTTCCCACCATCCCTTCATATCCCCCAATCCATTCGGGGCCGGGCCATCGTGAAAACGCGGGAGTCACCATGGCCTTGCGAAGACCACATCAGAGGACGCAATTGGTGCGATGCCGGCCGGCTCGGGGCCAGCCGGCGGAACGAGAACTGACGAGCATGGTCAAAACACCGTTAGATCGGAACTAGGAATGCGCAATATTCTGATAGCCTATTACAAAAGATCTGAGACTATGCCCGGCGGTTCGTGCGGTTATCAACAATCGGGCGACTCAGCGAGTTGTTGTAAGGTGGTGAAATGATTACTCTTCACGTATATCTCACTGCAAAAGCCGGCATGGAAGACGCGTTGGACGCGGCGGTCTCCGATGGCTGGCTGCCGGCCATGGCGGAGCAGCCCGGCTTCATCAGCGCGGCCGTTGTCAAGCCGTTCGCCGACGAGGAGCTTGAAGCGCTGCAGGCGTTTAAGCCGGAGGCGGCGATGGAGGTCGTTTGTTTCTGGGAGTCCGAGCAGGAGCGGGTGGAGTGGGTCGCGCGCCCGATTCACGACGAGGTGTGGGAAAAGGTCGAGGAAGTCGCCGCGAGCGCATTGCATACTCTCCAGAGCGTCCAGCGAAGCTGGGGCGTCCAGAACTGAAGGCTGCCTGCCCGGCCGTCCTTCGGCGTCAGTCTGTCCGCAGCAGGGCTTCCACGAACTGAGTCGCTTCGAACACGGTCAGGTCATCGGCGGTTTCGCCAGTGCCGGCAAATAGAATCGGTAGCTTCAGCTCCCGCGCAATCGAGAAGACGATCCCACCCTTAGCCGTACCGTCGAGCTTTGCAAGCACAAGGCCGGTTACGCCGGCCGATTGCAGGAATTCGCGCGCTTGTACAACCCCGTTTTGCCCGGTGGTCGCGTCCAGCACCAGCAGTGTCTCGTGGGGTGCGTCTGGAATCCGCCGGCTGATAATGCGGCGTATCTTGGCGAGCTCGTCCATAAGGTTCGACTTGGTATGCAGCCGGCCGGCAGTGTCAACCAGCAGTAAGTCGAATTCTCGTGCTTGCGCCGATTCCATCGCGTCGAAGACGACAGCTCCCGGGTCAGCGCCGGGCTGATGACTGACCACCGGAACCCCCACGCGCTCGGCCCAGATCTTTAGCTGATCATCCGCCGCCGCCCTGAAGGTATCCGCCGCCGCTAGCATCACCTTGCTATTTCGCCCTCTCAAGTATTTGGCCAGCTTGGCGACGGTAGTCGTCTTGCCCGAGCCGTTGACTCCAACGATCAGTACGACGCTCAATCCGGCCGGATTCAACCTCAGTCCGTCAGGATGGCCGGCCGACCGGAGCGTCTCGGTCAAGATCGTTCTCAGTGCTTCAACTGCCGAACCGCTGTCGCCGATCCGGTCTTCCTCCACCCGTTGCCGGAGGGCTTCTATAGCCAACTCGGATGTCTCCACACCCACGTCGGCCTGGATCAGCAGCGCTTCCAGATCGTCTAGCAGGTCTTCGTCCAACGCCGGCTGGGCGAAAATACCGCGAATCCGGCCGAAGAACGACTGCCGGGTTTTCTGGACGCTTCGGTCCAATGGGTTGGAGACGTTTTCCAATTTGAATCCTGGAACTGGCCATTCCGGATGGCGCTTTTCGTGCAACTCAGCTCATGACATGCCTGATGCGCTCGCTCAGTATATCGCGCGGCCCCGATACTCGCGTCGTTTGATCGAATGGTCGATGTTTCGTAGTATGGTTCAACGAAGAGTTGGCCGTAGAAATCATCGAGCAGTTGGGATACATCCTTGGGCAAGTTCAAACTGGCATGTCATCTCATCCAGTTCGCCGGCGAGCAGTCTGAGAATCCGGAGAAGGTGCTGCGCGAGGTCGCGGACGCCGGCTGGGATGGCGCCGAGGGCATGCTCGCCGGCGATGCCGAACAGCTTGTGGATTTTGCGACGATGGCCCGTCGATTCGGGCTCCAATTGGTAAACGTGCGCGGGCCCGGCAACAGGTCTATCGACTCCGTCAAATACAACATCACACTAGGCAATAACGCCGCCGAAGTCCCAATGCTGCGCCGGCGGGACTGGGGCGGTGACAACCCCAGCGACGATGACTACGAACGGGCTGCTCGCTCAATCGACGAGATTGTCGCTTTCTGCTCGGATCACGGTATCAAGGGTTTCCATCACGCCCACCTAGATACCATGATCGAGACGGTCGAGGACGCCGAGCGTCTTCTGGCGGCATCGCCCGAACTGTGGCTGCTTTTCGATACCGGCCATTTTCTCCTCGCCCGCAGCGACCCTATGCAAGTGTTTCAAAGTGAGCGTCTGCGCGGACGCATCGGGCACGTCCACCTCAAGGACTTCCACGCCGATGATCCAAACGCTTGGAATCACCGCGTCCATAGATTCAATGAGCAAGCACGCTTCGCCGAGCTGGGCAAGGGAAATTTCGGACTGGACGTGAAAGCCGTGCTGCAGGGTCTTGAAGAGGTCGGCTACGATGGCTGGATCGCGGTTGAGTTGGACCGGCCTTACCCGCGCCGCACGCCGGCCGAAGCAGCCAGAGTCAACCGCGAGCACCTCCGCGAGCTCGGGTACTGAAAGGGAGTCTCGTGGCTGATATCGGCATAGGAATAATCGGCGCCGGCCGGGTCGCTACTTATCATCTCCAAGCACTGGCCAATACGCCAGAGGCCAGCGTGTTCGCGATTTACGACGTCGTGCCGGAGCGAGCGTCCGAAACCGCGGCCGCCTATGATGTCCCGCACGTGGCGCCGACACTCGAGGACCTTCTCCACCGACGTGAAATCGAAGCCGTGATTGTAGCTACGCCACCGGTTGCGCACCGCGAGCACACAACCATGGCGTTGGCGGCCGGCAAACACGTCCTATGCGAGAAGCCGTTCGCTCTAAATGCCTCCGAGGCTCAGGAAATGTTGGAGACCGCCGAGGAGCAGGGGCGCTTCCTAGCCGTCTGCTCCGGCCGCGAGCGTTTCGGAATTGGGCCTGCCACCGCCCGTCGATTAATCGAGTCCGGCGAACTAGGCGATGTCTATCACGTAAGATCCAGTGGCTACCGCCTTCGCGGACGCCCCATCAGCGACAATCCCAAAGCCGGGCCCTGGTTCGTCGATAAGTCCCAGGCCGGCGGCGGCGCGTTGATCGACATAGGCGTCTATCACTTGGATCAGGTGCTTTGGCTTCTGGGTTTCCCCCGCGTGACCGACGTTCTCTGCTCGACTTACTACGGCGTTGGAGTGCCGGCGTCGTCCCCGCTTGTCCAGAACGTCGAGGATCACGCTGTCGTGATGTTCTCCTGTGAAAACGGCGCGTCGGGCATCGTCGAAGTGGCTTGGAGGTCGAACATAGTCGGTCAGGACCGGGCAATTGTGTTGGGCTCAAAGGCCGGCCTTCGTTTCAATCCGCTTACCAGGATCACGGCGGGACCGGATCGCCAGCCGGTCGAGGACAGGCTCTTGGATGTCCCTGACGATCAGGGCACCCACTTCGGAGACATCACGATGCGATTCGTTCGCAGCGTCCTACGCGGCGAACAACCGGATACCTCCGGCGAGGAGGCCCTCGAGGTCACTCGCTTGGTCGATGCCGCCTATCGTTCAGCATCAAGCGGTAAAGCTGTCAAGCCGTCGTCCTGATCGCCTGCCGCGACTGTCCGCTTCACTCTCTCTTGAATGCCGACTCGAAGGCGATGTCGGATGGTGCAAAATCCAGCCGGCGTGCGAATCCGTGGGCTTCCGCCGCTCCGTGCTCTCGCTCCATTCCATTGTCTTCCCACTCGACCGAAAGCGGTCCGTCGTAGCCTATGGCATTCAGAGCGCGAATTATCGCCTCGAAGTCGATCTTGCCTCGGCCAAGTGAACGGAAGTCCCAGTAGCGCCTGGGATCGCCGAAATCCAGGTGGCCGCCGAATACTCCTGATACGGTGAGAGTATTCGACCAGTAAGCGTCCTTCAGGTGGACGTGGTAGATCCGGTCGCTAAACCTTCGAATGAACTCGACGTAGTCCACCCCCTGGTATCCCATGTGGCTCGGATCGTAGTTGAAGCCCATCGACTTGCGCCCGTCGATCGCGCGGAGAGCGGCTTCAGCGGTCACGATGTCGAATGCTATTTCGGTTGGATGTACCTCGAGCGCGAAGCGTACCCCGACTTCGTCAAATACGTCGAGTATCGGATGCCACATCTCCGCGAAGAACTTGTAGCCGTTCTCGATCAAGCCGGGAGGGTTTGGCGGGAACGCGTAAATGTAGGGCCATATCGATGAACCGGTAAAGCCGGTCACTATGCTCGCGCCCATCATTCCCACGGCACGAGCGGTGTTTTTGATCTCCTCGGTGGCCCGCCGGCGGACGCCGTCCTCTGATCCATCTCCCCAAACTCTCTCCGGCAAGATCGCCTTGTGGCGCTCGTCGATGCGGTCGCAAACCGCTTGCCCGACCGGCGCATTGTTCATGGCAAAGCACTTGAGGCCGTATCTCTCGAGGGTGTCCAGCCTTCCCTGTACGTAGCCATCGTCGTTCAGGGCCTGCTCCACGTCGAAGTGAAGATCCGAGCAGCCGATCTCCAACCCATCGTAGCCAATCTCGCTGGCCTTGGCGCACATCGTCTCGAATGGAAGATCTGTCCACTGACCGGTGACTATAGTAATTGGTCGCGCCATTTCTTCTTCCTTTCAGAATTAGTAGGTTGGGTTTGATACCGAGGGAGGCCGGATAATGACCTTAGTCCCGATTATATATTGGGGGAGGGAGCTTATCATCATCGCCAGCGTTCCCGTAACGGTTCAGACTTAGGGGGACCGGTCTCGTGAGTGTCATTGGTACGAGAATAGACGGCTCCAGTAGCCTCTCATTGGTCATTCGCGGCATCCCTTCGTCAATCCGGCCCCCCATTCGTCATTCGTACGAAAATGCGCCTACGCGGCTTTCGAGCGCGCCGTTGAACCCCTCCATTCCGCGATCTCGTCATTCCGGCCCCCCAATTCGTCATTCCCGCGAAGGCGGGAATCCAGAGGGGAGGTGCGGGTTGTGGCAATGACGCCAGAACTCTCCCACCAACCAATGCACCCAATTTTCACACCTTGGTGTGCCGGCACCAGCCGGCATGAGCGATTGCTATGAAAGCATGTCCTGGACTCCGATCCGGGATAGACCGCTCCGGCAGCCTCTCATTCGCCATTCGCGACATCCCCTCGTCAATCCGGCCCCCCATTCGTCATTCCGGCGAAGGCCGGAATCCAGAGGGGTGGGGAGAGGGGGTTGTAGCGCTGTGGCTTGTCCCCAGCCGTGGGCACGCCGGACTCCCGACGACCACCAACGTCGCCGTAGGGGCGCCCCTCATCAGCCATTTGTTCCAACTAATTGTTCAAAACGGGGTTCTGGTGCTTGAGAATACGGGTTGTCATGACCATTTGGCGGGCCATGCGCGGCCCAGGCACACGCTGTTTTTGATGCCGATGCGGTTGGATTGACAAAATAAGCTGGATCGGCGACTCGACGGGTCCCACGTCTGCCGGAAAACCCCCAAAAATTGAGGCCAAAATCCCGCTGGCGCATACCCAGAGCCTAATTACTTGGAGCAGATGGCTTCTTCCTGCGCCACTCAAGAGATTTCTTCTGAAGGCCGAGGGAGATGTACTGTTTTCCATATACTCTCAAGGTGCCTGCCCAGTCTTGGCGCAAAGGGCCGGCGGCTTTGCCGCGCTCTCGCTCCAAAAGAGACTCAGCGAAGTCCTTGACCTCTTCTTGGAGATCTGGAGGCAGCGCGCTTATCATCCCTTCCAAGGACTCGCTCTGTGGACATTCATGCATGACACTGGCCTCCAATATCCATATAGTACCCCGACCGACGGAAGGGAAGCGGTTGGTTGAGACAGCCGGCGACGCACTCGCCTCTAGGCGCCGGCCGGCGCCGAACGACTAGCTGGCTTTTGCTTGGGCCCGTCCGGCCGCCGGCTCAACCAGCCGGACCGACACTACCTTAGAGACTGCCTTGTCGACGATCGCCAGGCCATAGAGGGCGCTGGCCGCTTCCATTGTGCGCTTGTTGTGGGTGATGACAAGGAATTGAATCCTCTCCGCGAACTCACGCAGAATCCGGCAGAATCGGCCGATGTTTGCGTCGTCGAAGGCCGCGTCGACTTCGTCCAGGACGCAGAACGGAGTGGGGCTCGTTTCGAGTATTGCGAAGAACAGGGCCGACGCCGCCAGCGCCCGTTCACCTCCCGATAGAGCCGTCAGACTCTCGGTGCGTTTGCCCGGCGGCCGTGCGACTATTTCGAGGCCGGCTCCCTCGTCGTCGCCGGCGATCTCGATTCGTGCCACTCCGCCGCCGAAGAGCAGTGAGAAGTACCGGGCAAATGCCTTATTGATCGTTGCAACCGCTTCGTCGAAGCGATGGACCATCGTCGACTCCATCTCGTCGACGCTCCGGCCGAGCTTGCTGGCCGCGTCGCCCAATTGGTTGGCCTCGGTCTCGAGCTCGTCGATTCGTTGGCGTTCCGATTCGTATTCGGCCGGCGCGCTGGCGTCAATCGGTCCGAACGCGCGCAACCGGCGGCGCAGCGCGCCGGCTGACTGCTTGAGCCGCGCCTCTTCATCTTCCGCGGCCGGCTCGAATACCCGCTGCTTGTCCGCTTTCAAGACCACCAGTGAATGCGCATCCTGCGCCGGTTGTACATCATCGGACTCCATCTCGCTTGTGGCCTGAGCCAAAAGGCTTTCTATCGAAGCGGACGCTGCGGATATTTCCGAACGCACTTCCGCACGCGACTCACGCGATCGTCCCAACTCGGCCCCCAACATTTGAACGCGTTCACGCGCGATTCGGTAGGAGCCTGCGATACTGGATAGTTTGGCTTCCGACTCCTCGGCTGCCAATTCGGACAGTTCCAGCTTTTCCGAGGCTCCAACCCTCTGGGTGTTCGTTGCTTCAAGTTGACCGTCCACGTCGGTGAGCAAGTTCCGGCGCTGACTCAAGTGTGTAGCGCAGTCTGAGGCTGCCTGCTCCTCTTGGGCGATAATCCTGGTAATAGCCTTGATCCGGGAGGCAGCCAACTGGGTGCGCTCGCGCGTCGCCGTCAAGGCGACGGCACAACTGTCACGTGATGCTTGTAGTGGCTCGATTCGGTCCCTTTCCGCGAGTACCTCGGAATGCAGGGTGGAGAGCTTACTCGTCCCTTGATCGACGTTTTCGCGCGCGGCATCGATTTTCTTGTCAAGCTGTCGCCGAAGCTCGTCCAATTCCGCGATATCGGTTTCATCGCGAGCCAGTTCCGCCAGGTAGTCGCTCTTCTCCCGATTGGCCCGCTCCAGGCCGTCAAAGACACGGTCGCACTCTCGCTGGATTTTCGTCAGTTGCGATGATATGTCTTGGCGTTGACGCGAGGCCTCGTCTAGCTCGTGGTCGAGCTTCGCAAGTTCGGTCTCCAGTTCGGCTAGTTCCAACTCATGAGCCGCTAGGTCGGACTTTGCTGAGGTGAGAGAGCTCGGCAGCTCTCGTGCCTTCCTTTCTCGCTCGAGCAGGCCGCCATTGCGCCGGTTCATTGAGCCCCCGGTTACAGCGCCAGTGCTGCGCACAATCTCTCCACCAACCGTGACTATCTGCCAACCACGAGGACATCGCGCTACAAGCTCCCGGGCAGTGGGCAGGTCGGATACCACCATGGTATGCCCCAGCAGGTAGTCGGCCACAATCGCAAAGCGCCGATCGCATCTTACAAGCGTCGACGCCACGCCCATTACGCCGGCTCCGCCCGCCGGCTGGCGTCCGTTCGTGACGCGAAGAGTATCCAGTGGCAAGAATGTCGCCCGGCCGAGTCCGGCCCGTTTCAGATACCCGACGCCGGCCTCGGCGTCTGTCCATCTTTCAACCACAATGTCTTGCAGATGGGCGCCCAAGGCTACCTCGAGCGCAGTGTCGAGCTCTGCCGGCGCCTCTATGAGCGAGGCGACCACCCCGACGATGCCGCGGAGCCTTGCCGGCCGGTGACCGTTCTTGGCCGCTGACAATACGTTTTTCACGCCCAGGTAGAGTGATTCGCCGGATTCCCTGATGTGGTTGAGGGCCGTCATCTGCGATTGCAGAGCGTTGAAGCGGTTGCGTGTCTCAAAGCAGTGTTTTCTCGCGTTTCCGACGTTGGCAATCGTCTGTTCGCGTTTGGTCCGCGTAGACCTGATAGATTCCGATAGTGCGGTCTCGGCCCGCTCGATCTCACTGCGCTGGCCGGCCAGCGCACGCTGGGCGGCTTCAGAGCCGCGAAGCCTTTCCTCGCAGCCGGATAATTGTTGCTTTGTGCGGCTTTGGCGTTGCAAGAGGCTCTCTCGGCGTGAGTCCAGCCCGGCTCGCCTGGTCTCCAGCTGGATTAGCTCCCTATCGCTCTGGGCTTGGCGCTCGCTAGACTCGCGCCGTTGCGACTCCAATTGAACCCGCCTGAAACTGGTCTTGCTAAGGTTTCTGTCCAGCGATTTCAGCCGTCGGTTCAATTCGGCGACCTCGTTGTTTGCCGAATCGAGTTGGGCCTGTGCGCCGTCCTGCTCCTTGGAGAGGTTTGCGATGCGCTCCAAAGTGCGGTCGAGATCTCTTACCAATGAGTTAAGCTGCTCCTTCGTTGCCGATCGCCTCTCGGTCAAGATCGCCGCCATTCTCTCGGCCTCGACCAATGTCGCCCGCTGCCGGCTGATATCGCTTCTTAGGTCAGAAAGCTCCCGCTCCGCCGTCATTTCAGCGGCGAGAAACTCCTGGATGTTCGTTTCCAGCTGTTGGTACTCTGACTCTTGTTCGGCAATGTTGGCGTCGAGCTCGGCGAATTTGTCCTTGTTGCTCTGGAGCTTGGTGGATAGCTTGGCTAGCCGGCTGGCGAACAGCCGGCCGAGCATTTCGTAAAGCTGATCTGCGATTTCCCGGTAGCGCAGTACTGCCCCGGCCCGCCGGGACAGTGGTTCCAGCCGGGGCTTGATCTCGGCAAGAAGATCGGCGACTCGGGATAGATTGTCGTTTGTCCGTCCCAGTTCGACTCTGGCTTGAGTCAATCTCGCCCGGCAATGTGCCAGGCCGGCAATGTCCTCGAAGAACGCCCTGCGCCGGTCCGGCCGGAGCGAGAGTACGGAGTCAATCATCCCCTGGCCCACCACGATAGAGCCGCTTTCCGTCAGGCCGGCGCGGGCAAAGAGTCCTTGGATATCTTTGAGCCGGACTTTCCGACCGTTCAACAGATACTCGTTTTCGCCGGACCGATAGGCCCTTCGAGCGATCTGGACCTCCTCGTAGTCGAGGTCCAGCCAATGGTCGCAATTGTCGAATAGTAGAGTCACCTCTGCCATCCCGGCCGGCGGCAGACTGGCGCCACCACCGAAGACCACCTCTTCGCTCCGCCGGCAGCGGATCAGCCGAGGGTTTTGCTCACCCATGCCCCAACGAATGGCGTCGACCAGATTGCTCTTGCCGCTGCCATTGGGGCCAACGAAGGCAACAATTCCTTCAGGTAAATCGAACTCTGCGCGGCTGGCAAAGGTCTTGAATCCCTGAATCTCTACACGCTTCAAACGTGGCTGCGGCATTTCGCTATTCTGAGTTTCCGTCAAATGTTTCCAGAGCCTCTCCCGCGGCCTCTTGTTCCGCCCTGCGTTTAGTTGCTCCCTCGCCCGTACCCATTACTTGATCGCCAAGGCGAACCACCACGGCATAGGAACGGGCGTGGTCTGGTCCGGATACCCTGACCACCTCGTAAGTGGGGGTGGAGCCATCGACCCGTTGAGACCTCTCTTGCAATTCGCTCTTTGAATCCTTTCTGTCGAGTTCGGCCGGGTCTAATTTCAAATATCGGTCGAGCGCCTCGATGGCGAACCTCCTCGCCGCTTCGAGACCTTGGTCCAAGTAGATTGCGCCGATCACTGCTTCAAACGCGCTGCAAATCAATCGTTGCCTTTGCTGTCCGCCGGCCGCGCTCTCTCCTTTGCTAAGCAGCAGCCATTTGCCCAACTCCAGGTCGTTGGCAACCTCTGCCAATGTCTCGGTCCGAACTAGCGCCGCGCGTCGGCGAGTAAGCTCACCTTCACCCAGGTCGGGATAATCGCGCACGAAACTCTCGCCAATGATCAGCCCCAGCACTGCGTCGCCCAAGAATTCCAGTCTCTCATTCGAACCAAGGCAGTAATCGGGATGCTCGTTCAGATAGGACCGGTGCACCAATGCTTGCCGCAGCAAAGCCAGGTCGTCGATCTTGATCTTGAGGGAAGCCACCAACTGTTGGATGGGCAAGTCGTCGCTATCCACGCCAATCAAAAAAGGGAGAGCCGGCCGGTCTCAGCGGAAATCCGGCGCTACGAAAGCTAGCGACGTGTTGTGCCCGCCAAACCCAAGCGAGTTCGAGATAGCACAACGCACCTCGGCTTGCCGGGCCGTATTCGGCACGTAGTCTAGGTCACACTCTGGGTCTGGATTCTCTAAGTTGGTGGTAGGGGGTACGATGCCGTTCCGAATCGCAAGTATGCAAATTATAGCTTCGATAGCGCCTGCCGCTCCCAGCAGGTGCCCGGTCATCGACTTGGTAGAGCTTACCATGAGCTTTCTACTATGGTCGCAAAACAGGTGTTTGATCGCTTTTGTCTCGGCTAGGTCATTCAACTGGGTGGATGTACCGTGCGCATTGACGTAGTCTACGTCGGTCGGCCGGATGCAGCCTTGTTTTAGAGCTATATCCATAGCGATCCTGGCTCCGGTGCCATTCTCGGCTGGTGCCGTAACGTGCGAAGCGTCAGCCGTGGCTCCGTAGCCCACAATCTCGGCCAGGACCTTCGCGCCACGATCCAACGCATGCTCCAACTGCTCGACCACCAGCACCGCCGCTCCCTCTCCAAGTACGAAGCCGTCGCGCTTGGCGTCGAATGGCCGGCTCGCCTTCTCCGGCGGATCGTTTTGGGTGGATAGAGCGCGCATCGAGTTGAACGTGGCTACGGATATCGGCACCACCGGCGCTTCCGTGCCACCCGCCAGAATCACGTTCGCAGCCCCTCGCCGAATCGATTCGTAGGCTTCACCGACCGCATGTGCGCCACTTGAGCAGGCCGACACCGTGCAGTAGTTGGGTCCCCGCACGCCGAGTTGAATCGAGACCTGGGCGGCCGCCATATTCGCCGTCATCATCGTGCATAAGAAGGGGCTTACCCGGTCGGGCCCCCTCTTCTCTAGGACTTGGAACTGCGAGGAGAGTGTCTCGATTCCACCGATCCCAGTGCCGATGATGGTACCGATCTGGTCGGCGTTTTCCGAAGTTACTTCGAGGCCGCCGTCGTCGAGCGCCTGTTTCGTCGCTGAAAGTGCCAGGAGAGCAAACCGGTCCATCCGCCGGGACTCTTTGCGGCTGGTGTATTCGGTCGGGTCAAACCCTTTGACTTCGCAGGAGATCTTGGTCTTGAAATCAGTCGAGTCGAAACGGGTGATGTAGTTGGCGCCGGACCTGCCGTTGATCAGTCCGTCCCAGGTGGATGAAACGTCGAGTCCCAATGGCGTAACGGCTCCAACGCCGGTCACCACTACACGGTGCTCCAATTGGTCCCCTCCGCTGACGCATTGAACGCCGATCCAGAATAACGATCGGCACACCGAGGCCAAATTATACTTTCGCTGTTCATAGATGCCAAACCAGCATTCAACTAGACTGAGTATATCAGCCATGCCGGTCTCGCTGGTTCGCTCCGACGCGAGGGTCACGGTTCTCGGTTGGCCTTCCTTGTCCGGCATGAACGGTGCTCCCACTGGCCTCCTCGTGAACGCTCGGTCCACGCCATTTTGTCACCAGAGCTGCTCCGCGCCGGATCACCCCGGCGAGCGTCCCACAATTGGGCCAAATTGTGGGGTGTGGGTGAGGGGAATGTAGCGCTGGGGCTTGTCCCCAGCCCGGGGTGGCCGGGTGGGCGGGAGCCGGTTGTTTTCCAGCAGACCAATTCGTCCTGGACACGAAGATAGGCTGCTCCCACCACGCAATTAGGCCTCGTCATTCCGCCAACCAATACCCCGGATTCTCATACCGCGGTCTGGCGGTGGCAACCGGCATGGGCAATTGCCACAAGAACATACTTTCGGCCGAATAACTCGGGAGGGCCGCTGGTTTCAAATCCGGCTCTCGTCAGTAGGGCCGTCATCGCCTCCGGCGTCATGCGGTCCTTTGCGTCGTCCGCTGGTTGAGGGATGTGTTCGATGAACAAGACCCGTCCACCCTGCTTCATCATCCGGCCGATGTCCCGCACCAGCGCCTCCCGGCCGGTTTCGTCGGGACAGTAGTGTAAGACCAACCCGCAAAGTGCGAAATCGGCAACCCCGTCTGGCAAAGAGATTCCTTCACCGGCGTTGAAGACCGTCGTTACATTTTTTAGACCGGCCTCGGCGGCTCGGGTGTCGACGAGGTTCAGCATCGACTGTTTGATGTCGACGGCGTAAACCCGTCCATTCGCCCCGACCAATTCGGCCGCCGGCAGTGTCATGAACCCAGGCCCGCACCCGACGTCCACCACTGTATCGCCACTGCGCAAGCCGGCGTTTTTCAAGAACTCTTCTGGCCCGACACCGCCAAGCCGGCGCTCGGTGTCGAGCAAGTTGCCGATCCATTCGGCATCGTACCGTGGACTCATCGATCCATACCCTCCTCAGGTTCTTTAGTCAATTATCTCACCGACGGCAAACTATTCCCGTTAAAGCGCGGATAATATTCGGGATCTGAGTAATGCTCCGTCATTACCAATAGGTGCTTGTTCGTTAGTCTGGTTGGCATCCTGCACCGATCGCTAAGGATTTCCCATCCGGGGACGGGCGGTCAATGCGCGTACAAAAAATGAGGGCGACCGGCCTTAATCGGTCACCCTCATAGCGCACCCAGGAGTTGGTGTGCTGCTACGCAATGCTACCTCGTCCTAGTGCAGGCGGGCCCCAGCAAAGCCGGCTGGTTGCGGTATCATCGCATCCTCCGGGAACAAGCCTAGCTCCTTGGCTATGTCTCCTCCGTTGGCGATCGTCACCTCGCCGGCCTTGGCCCAAGGCACATCTTCCTTCCATTGCTGGAACACCGCCCTCTGCGTCCGGATTACAAGCACGTTACCGTAGTCCTCTACTCGTGAGGTCGGTAGCCCATACTGCAACAACGGCTCCGGCGCGGCGTCGTACCTCTCTTTAATCGCTTGGTTCGCATCCAGCAACGCAAGTCGATCCCAAACTATCTCTTCCCAACCCTTGCCGGCGTCGAAGGACGTTTCCAGATGAAACGGCGTCGCCCGACGTACCCGCAGCCAGTCATCGAAGCCGGCTTCGTGAAGCTCGTCGAACACGTTGATGAAGAAGACACCTCTGCCCGGCTGCCATTGGAACACCGCCTTCTGGAATATCTGGGTTACGAATCCCTTCCACTCGAACCGATGGGAGATGGGATAGCCTACGTTCTCCAACCCTAACCTCTGCCATGTCTCCCAGAATGGGATTCCGCCGGCGTCTGTCACAGAAAAGCCCTCTCCGGCTCGGTTGCCAGTTTGGCTGAAGAAATGACCGTTCGGGATAGCCCAGTCAGGCTCTCCCGCTTGCGCTCCCTCCTGTTCTCTCAACATTCGGATCGGCTTCCATGTGTCTGTGGCCGGATTGTACCTGCCCCCATCGTCTAGATAGTTTGACCCGTTCCGTCCACCCCAGATGATCATCTCAGTCCCAGTCCACACTGCCGTATGACCAGTTCGGGGACTTGGACCCCCTATAGTCGATATCGCAGTCCACTCGTTCGTTATCGGATTGTATCGAGCGCCATCGTTAAATCTAGTCTCCGTGTCCCACCCTCCCCAGACTATCATTTCTTTGCCGGTCCACACCGCGGTGTGGGCTGCTCGAGGGCTTGGAGCTCCGACGAGTTGAGTAGCGCTCCAAACATCTGCTACTGCGTCGTATCTTCCTCCAGCGTTAGTTGGCCTACTTGGTGATTTTGAAGAGTCAAATCCCCCCCACACTATCATCTCCCGGCCGGTCCAGATCGTGGAGCCACTAGTCGTCAAACTCGGATCTCTGCTGACCGAAATAGGTTTCCAGGTATCGGAGACCGGGTCGTAGCGTCCACCACTGCTGCTGGACGACAAGGATGATGTATCTTCACCCCAAACTATCATTTCTCTACCGGTCCATACGCCGGTCCAGGTCTGGCCAAAGTCTGTCCTGACGGTCGGGGCGCCGGTCATCATCATAGCCTTCCAAGAGTCGGTTGCTGGGTCGTAGCGAACGCCATCGTTCAGGGCCCTAGATCTCCTACTATCTCTCGTACGGTCCGTGCCTACACCTCCCCAAATTATCATCTCACTACCCGTCCAAAAGGCGACGTGACCGGATCGAGGACGTGAACCCTCCTCCGAGACTGGCGACCACGTGTTCGTTAAAGGATCGTAACGTCCTCCGTTGGTGACGAGATGACTGAATCCGACTAATCCTCCCCAGACTATCATCTCAGTGCCGGTCCAAATTGCGCTGTGGTTAATCCGATTTATAAGGCTGCCATTTCCACCAAGAGGTGTCCAGACGTCAGTCGACGGGTTATAACGGGCTCCAACCCCCACCGAATCCATATTGTTACCTCCCCAGACTATCATCTCGGCGCCACTCCAGACCGCACTGTGGCCGGATCGAGGACTAGGCAAGAATGTCTGTGACGACGGGGGCGGGGCCTCAGCGGCTGCCGAGCCGGCTGGGAGGATACTCGCGAGAAGTACGCTTAGAAGGATTGCTCGCAACGACAACATTTTTCATCCTCCCACCAGATCAGGAGACAGGATAATTGTAAGCTGGAGGTCAACAAGGGTTGAGCTTTATCCCGGGCTACGGGGTCTTGCGATTGTAGCCGGCCTGTGCCGGGGATACGGCCGGCCAGCCGGCGCAGGTGACCGTGCGCCCAGGACAGTTCGAATCAGAGGCGCCGGCGTTAGCGCCTCTGATGGTCACAATACTCCTACGGATGTAGATTCTTGACGACTTGGTAGGTAGGGGTCTCCCTAGTAGAGGCCCCTTGGTTAGCTTGTTCGTCCAGTATCCACCACCACTTGGGGTCTTTGTCCTGGTTTCCTACTTTCGCAAAGAGGTGATAAGGGCAGATTGCCACAACCTGGCTATCAGGCACCCAGTAATTCTGAAACGCCTCTTTGGTGTAGGTGGGACGTGTGTGAGTAATCAAATCATCCTGCATCGCTACATAAGCGGTATCCTCCCGCCCGCTACGACTATATCCAGCCTCGGTGAAAATCACCTGCTTGCCCCCCGCGCTGAAATCACCTAGCTTGTGCAACTCCTTTTTGTAGCCATCAATGGCATTGATGTAGTAGTCGCTCACATTTCTCGATTGGTTGTAGTTCGGAGGATGGTTGAGCCCATAGCCAGCATGGCTAGCGAATACGTCAACGTAGTCCCAGAACTTTTTGCTTCCCTCTCTTTCCGCTCTATCTTCGACACTACCCAAGTCGTTTATGAATTGAATAGTATCGACGTTGTTATCGGGGTGATTCTCACCAGCCGGAATGACGGTAGGGCCCAGGCCGCCATTCAGAACCTTTATATCCGGGTCATGTTGCTTAATGGCGGTCGCAACGTCCATGAAGAACCTGCCGTACTCGGTAGCGTCGGGCGTTCCTGCTCCTTCGTTATTATTGTCACCCCGCCATTCCCAGCCGAAGTTCTGCTCATTCCAAATCTCAATGTACTTGAACGTACCGACAGGATAACGTGACACAAACTTGTAGAAGAGGTAGGCCACAGTGCCAGCCTCATTCCAGCGGCCGTACCAACCATCGCTCTCCTGTTTCGGTTTGCTGCCGAGGGCATTGAGAGTATCGTTATCGCAATAGCTGGTAGGCAGCCACTGGAGGCGAATCACCGGGATTAGCCCGGCGGCATTGCATAGGTCCATGAACTCGCCCCATTTCGAGTCCGGCGCCACCTCCGGCGCCCTGTCCACGTAGAACAATTGCTTGACGTAGCCGCCTGCTCCCACAAGCCTGATGGCCCAGTTCAGATGCTGGGCGAAGGCCGAAGAGTCCAAGTCCTGCACAAGCGTATGGATCCCATATTTGTTACCGTTGTCGACGAATTGATTCATCCAAGTGCGAAGATCATTCACATTGCTAGCCAAGACTCGCGTTGCTGTCGTCCCAAGGCTGGGGCCGCCGGGCGTGACTCCGCTGCTCCACATGGGAACGGTTCCCTTGCCTCGCTGCGTCCAGAGTCCTTGAATCGCGTCCCTGATCTCAGTAATATGCTTTGCCCTCCTAAATACATGTATGCACTTTGGATGGCAAAATGGAAACCTCCAGGCGAAAATTTGTTCGAGTTTTTAACGATTTGGGGGTGAGCGGCCGATCCTGGGCCTCTAAAGCCGCAAATTCATGGCATTCGACGCAGGTGGGGTCGCAAGAGCAGGCATCGCCGAGCAGCCTTCGGGTGAGAAAACCACCTGACCCGTACCGATGGTGCTCGTCCCCAGCCAGCAACAACCGTCACGGACACACAACTTGCATTTCGAGCGCATTCTCGTATGATCGCCTTCGGTTCTACGATCTCGATCTACCAAGTCGTGTCTCCTAAACAGGTCTCGACCATATGTCGGATGACTCTCTAACCCGGCGACATTCTGCGTCCGTGCGCAAAATGTTCTCTAGAATAGCCGGCCGCTACGACTTGATGAACCGGCTCATGACGTTCGGGATGGACCGACGATGGCGCAGAATCGTTGCCCAAGCTGCCGACGTCCCGGCCGGCGGCGTAGTCCTCGACTTGGGTACCGGCACCGGCGACCTGGCCTTAGCGTTCACCCGCCACAGCCACGCCGGAAGCGTGATCGCCGCCGACCACTCGATCGAGATGCTGAGGGCCGCCCGGTCAAAGCTCCGTCGAGTCGACGATGGTGGCTTAGTTTGCCCCGTGTGTGTCGATGCCCTCGATCAACCCTTCGCCGACCAAACATTCGATTGTGTCGCTCAGGCATTTGTCATAAGAAACGTCGCCGATCCGGCGCGTGAGTTGGCCGAGATTCTCCGCGTGCTGAAGCCGGGCGGAACCATGGTGGTCTTGGAGTTGGTCAGCCGTAAACGCAACCTGCTTTCCCCAGTTGCGGATGCTTGGACCGAGTGGGTGATCCCCCTAGCCGGCCGGCTCGTCGCCGGCGACGGCGAAGCCTATAGATATCTCGTCGACTCGGCCCGAGCGTTCCACACGGCCCACTCACTCGCCCGGTTGGTTGAGGACGCCGGCTTCATCGACGTCCGATCGCGCTCCTTCGCAATCGGATCGATCACCGTTCTGGTGGCCAGAAAGCCCATCTAGCCCGTCGTACCACCCAAGGCAAACGTCATTGTAAGGGCGATTCACGAATCGCCCTGAGTGGCGTGGCGAATGGCAAACCCGCCGGCCGGCCCGGCTCCAGCCTGGACATCCCGGCTGACGCACTCCAGTACCCCGATACAGGACAGAGGTCCATGGGTGGGGAGGGGGAAATGTAGCGCGGGGGCTTGTCCCCCGCAGGGGTCGGGGTGTGGCGTGGCAGAATCCACGGTGCCAATTCCCGGTACCAAGCCACAACTCCGGCTTTTCATACTCTGGTGTGCCGGCCGCAGCCGGCATGGACGATTGGTACGAAAATAGTTATCCTCTGCCACCGAATTCGTCATTCTCGCGGAAGCGGGAATCCAGAGGGGAAGGGTGGCACCAACCACACCCAAACACCTCCAACGACCAGGTCTCATTTTCATACCTTGGTGTGCCGGCGCCAGCCGGCATGAGCGATTGCTATGCAAACGGGCGCTCAAGAGGTAGCGCAGGCAGCAAAATGTAACGCGGGGGCTTGTCCCCCGCCGTGGGCGGAGTGGGGCGGCGAAACTTTCTTACAACCCCACAACCCACGCGGGACCGCCCCCGCAGTGTTATAATAGGTGTACAAATGTTCGTTACATCCAATGCCAGCCTATACCGCCGCGGACGGCCACAAATACAAACACTAAAATTGCAAAACAAAACCTCGCGCGGTGGAGCCGGCCGGAACGCCGCCTCGATTCGGGCCGCCAGCCTCCATCGAACAGGACAGGATCGAAAGCAAAACATTGAATTTGCAAAACAAACGCACGTCAGACAGAGCCGGCCCCATTCTTGCCCACGCTGACGAACGACTGCTACACTGAGGCGAGTCGACCGTTCGGTCAGCCTAGGATGGCGCTATTCCCACTAATGAATGAATCGTAGACTCGCTTGTCAGAATCAATCGGTGTCGAGCCAAGTGTTGGTCTCGACATACGCCGCATCCGACCCTTGCTCCAGGCCGGCTATCGACGCGCTCTCCGGCGCAATCGGCCGATCCTGGTAAGCGCCGTCGTCGGCGTCCCGTCGCGCGATCCCCTCTCCTTCTTTGAACGCGGCGCCGCGGTCGCCGCCGACAGAATGTACTGGTCGCGCCCGGCCGACGGATTCGCGATCGCCGGCGTCGGCTCCGCTTGGACTTTGACCACCCAAGGCAGTGGCAGATTCGCTCAGAGCGCCGCAACTTGGCGCGCCTACTGCGCCGACGCATTGATTGAGGCGCAGTCCGAGGCGATTGGCACCGGCTTGATCGGAATGGGTGGTTTTTCCTTCGATCCACAGCGCCCGGCAGCCGAGCGATGGGCCGGCTTTCCAGATGGCCTACTCATCTTGCCCAGGTTTCTTCTCACAACCTTGGATGGGATTGCTTGGCTCACCGTGAACACCCTCCTCGATCCCGGGAGCGATGTCGAGGCGGAGGCTGCTTCGCTGATGGAGTGCTCGTCGCTTCTCCTGGATGTCGACGAGAGCCGGGCACCCGCCGGCTATGTCGAGGCCGTATCGTCGGACGACGTGCCTGCCGCGGCTGATTGGCAGGCGGCCGTCGAGACAGTCGAGCGCATGGTTCGGTCCCAGGCTGATCTGGCAAAGGTCGTCCTAGCGCGCGAGAGCCGTGTTCGCGGAAGGCGCAGGTTCAATCCGGTCAGCTTATTGCGCCGGCTCAGCGACGACTATCCGGACTGTTTCATATTTGCCGTCGCTCGCGGCGAAAAGTGCTTCTTGGGAGCGTCCCCGGAGCGGCTGGTTCGACTTCGCGATCGCCAGTTCTGGACAACCTCCCTGGCCGGCTCAATTGCCCGTGGCTCGACGCCGGCCGAAGACCAGCATTTGGGGCGGGCGCTGTTGACCAGCGACAAAGACATGGCCGAATATGACGTCGTCGTGCGGGCAATACGCGAAGGATTGGCCCAACTGTCGGTCGAGTTGCCGCAGATAGGCCGCCCGTCGTTGATGAAGTTGCCGAATGTGTACCATCTTGAGACGCCGATAGTTAGCGAAGTGGCTGACAGCCTCACGATCTTCGACTTGGTCGAATGCCTTCATCCGACTCCGGCCGTCTCGGGCTACCCGAACGATGCCGCGCTACGGCTGATCCGCGAATTCGAGGCGTTTGATCGCGGCTGGTATGCCGGCCCGGTCGGTTGGATCGACTCTCGTAGCGAAGGCGAGTTCGCGGTGGCGATCCGCTCGGCGATCTTGGACGGTCGCCAGGCATCCGCCTTCGCCGGCTGCGGTATTGTGGCCGGCTCGGATCCCGCCGGCGAGTATGCCGAATCGGTCCTGAAGCTTCGCCCGATCCTCTCGGCCCTCGACGGGAGCGTTGGATGACCGACTCCTCGGCCGTGCAACGAGCAGCCTATCTGCACTGCCGGGCCTTCGTCGACGAGTTGTTTCGCTCCGGCGTCCGCCATTTCTGCGTCTGTCCCGGCTCGCGTTCGACGCCCCTCGCGCTGACAATAGCTCGGCACAAAGAGGTGAGGTTGTGGATGCATATCGACGAGCGCTCGGCCGCGTTCTTCGGCTTGGGAATCGCCAAGCTGCTTCGCGAGCCCGTCGCGCTGCTGTGCACCTCCGGCACCGCCGCGGCCAATTTCTTGCCGGCTGTGGTCGAGGCCTTCTACGCCAACGTGCCCCTCATCGTACTTACCGCCGACCGCCCCCACGAGTTGCGAGACTTCGGCGCCTCCCAGACCATCGATCAGGTCCGGCTTTATGGAGGCCACGTCAAATGGTTCGTCGACCTGCCGGAACCCGAAGAATCCGCTGAGTTGGTCCGCTATGCGCGGGCGATAGCCGGAAGGGCCGCGGCGACCGCGCAGGCATCGCCGGCTGGGCCCGTTCACCTCAATTGGCCGTTCCGCGAACCCCTCGTGCCCATTCCGGGTTTCGAGCCGATGGTCCCGGACGAGCGGCCGGGCAATCGTCCCTATACGTCGGTGGTCCAGGGATTTGAGTCGCCGGACGCAGATCAGTTGGAGTCCCTGTCCAAGCAAATAGTCTCTTCGGAGCGTGGTCTAATCGTTTGCGGCCCTCAAGATGATCCGGCGTTTC
The DNA here is from genome assembly GCA_965220775.1 of Chloroflexota bacterium. GTDB lineage: Bacteria > Chloroflexota > UBA6077 > FW602-bin22 > JBCLEL01. The sequence continues at coordinate 161,630 of OZ244845.1, read as the reverse complement.
CCGATTCTGTCGTCCGATTGGCTCGCGCCATAGGCTATCCGATACTCGCCGATCCACTGTCCGGCGTACGCTGTGGTTCACACGACCGTACGCTGGTACTGGATTGCTACGACTCGTTCCTCCGAAATGGAGCCTTGGTCGAGCGTCTTTCGCCGGAGGTGGTGCTGCGCTTCGGACCCATCCCGACTTCAAAGCCGTTGCTCCAATATCTTCAACATCATCGATCATGCCGTCAGATGGCGGTAAACGCCGCCGGCTGGCACGACCCCGGCCAGATTGTTTCCGATCTGATCGGATCAGTCCCCAGGCTTTTATGTGACGGCCTCATGGCTGCACGGGCGGCTTCGTCAAGAGTAGATCGACGCACGTCGGAGTGGACCGAGGAGTGGCGCGAGACCGACCGGCTGGCCCGCGCAACTATCTCGACGCGACTGGCCGAAATAGAGGAGATTTTTGAGGGCAGGGTGTTTCAGGTGCTTGCCGAGCTCCTTCCCGACGGGGCAGTCTTGTTTGCCGGCAATAGCATGCCGGTCCGCGATATGGATGCATATTTTCCCGCGAGCAACCGCGACATCCGCTTAATGGCCAATCGGGGCACCGGCGGAATCGATGGCGTCGTATCCAGTGCTTTGGGTGCGAGTGCGGTCAGCGCCGGCCCGCTGGTCTTGGTGATCGGCGACCTATCCTTCTTCCACGATTCGAATGGATTGTTGGCGGCAAAACAACATGATCTGGACGCGACCGTCGTCTTGCTGAACAACGATGGCGGAGGCATCTTCTCATTTCTACCCCAAGCCGAACAGCAAGAGTACTTCGAGACTCTGTTCGGTACCCCTCACGGGCTGGATCCGCGCCCAATTGCTGAGCTGTATGGGGCCGGGTTCGAGTCGGTCGCGAGCTGGGGCCAGTTTCGCCAGGCGCTGCGAACTGGCATCAGCCGAAAGGGCCTGTCCATCATCGAGGTGCCTACCGAGCGCAGCCGCAACGTCGAGCTTCACCGACGCATCTGGCGCAGCGTCTCTGGGGCCTTAGCGCACAACCAGGCTCTCCGAACCGCATTTTGAAGTTGTGCCCGTCATACCGATTTCGGTTTCTACGGATGATACCTTGAACCTGCGAGTGCCTTTGCGAGGCGTTGAACTCAACGTGCGGACCGCCGGCGAGGGCCCCGGCACCGTCTTTCTGCATGGATTCACCGGTAGCTCGGCGACTTGGGATTCACACGTTGCCGTATTCGAACGATGCATCAAGACGATCGCCATCGACCTGGTTGGCCACGGGGACTCGGATACGCCTGCGGATCCCCGGTGCTACCGTATGGAATCGTGTATCGAGCACCTGCTTGTGATACTGGACGAGTTGCGCATAGATAGCGTCAACCTCGTCGGCTACTCTATGGGCGGGAGGGTCGCGCTCCATCTTGCGACAGCTGCGCCCGACCGGGTCAGGTCGATGATCCTTGAAAGTAGCTCCCCCGGCATCGCCGATCCGATCGAGCGGCAGAAGCGGGTTGCCGCTGATAATTTGCTCGCTGATTACATCGAGCGTAAGGGCGTCGATGCGTTCGTGGATCGTTGGGAGAGTCTGCCCCTCTTCGAAAACCAGCGAAATCTTCCTGCGGCTGTACGCGCTGCCCTCAGAGGCCAACGGCTTCAGAACAACCCCGTTGGCTTGGCGAATAGTCTGCGCGGTATGGGCGCCGGCCGGCAGGAATCGCTCTGGCACCGACTATCTTCTATCGAAACGCCTGTCCTTCTCATCGCCGGCGAGCTCGATGTTAAGTACTGCCGGATAGCCCGAGAGATGGCGAGCTTGCTGCCCAATGCACGGCTGGAAATCCTCGAGAAATCCGGCCACGCGGTTCATTTGGAGCGGCCCTCAGCATTCGACCGCGAAGTCTTGGAATTCCTCGCACCGACTACAATGTAGGACGGTGGCTTGTCCACAAATCCTGTCTTGGCGAGAATAACGGCATACAAGCGATCTCAACATTCGGTGGCTTCCTCAAATTGACGCCGAAGCGCTAATCCGAAGAAAGGACCGTGATGACTGTTATCTGGAACCGTGTGCGGGAATATGACGACATCGTCTACGACCACGCCGAGGGCGAGGGAATTGCCCGGATTACGATCAACCGCCCGGAGGTGAGGAATGCCTTTCGTCCCCAGACGGTAGCCGAGATGATCGACGCGTTCGCCCACGTTCGTAACGATCCGACGGTTGGCGTGGCGCTCCTTACCGGCAGCGGAACCAAGGCATTCTGTTCCGGCGGAGATCAGCGGGTCCGTGGAGAAGGCGGATACGTGGACTCGAAAGGCACCGCCCGGCTGAACGTGCTGGATCTGCAGCGAGATATCCGCTACCTTCCCAAGCCAGTGATCGCGGTCGTCGCCGGCTACGCCATAGGCGGCGGCCACGTGCTGCATCTGGTCTGCGACCTGACGATTGCTGCAGACAACGCTATCTTTGGCCAGACTGGACCCAGAGTAGGCAGCTTTGACGCCGGCTACGGCGCGACCTATATGGCGCGAGTCGTCGGCCACAAGAAAGCTCGCGAGATATGGTACCTCTGCCGCCAATATACGGCTCAGGACGCTCTCCAAATGGGTCTCGTCAATACCGTAGTGCCTCTTGCTCAGCTTGAGGAGACGGCTGTCCAATGGGCCCGTGAGATTATGGAGAAGAGCCCCACCGCGATTCGCTTCCTCAAGGCCGCGTTCACCTCCGATACTGACGGCCTGGCCGGCCTTCAACAGCTCGCCGGCGATGCCACATTGCTCTATTATCTGACCGAGGAAGCTAAGGAAGGTCGCGACGCTTTTCTTGAGAAGCGAAAGCCGGACTTCCAAAAATTTCCTCGGTTCCCATGAATGAACCCACGATTGATTTTGTGATGCGTCCGCAGCCCGGTCGGTTGAAAGCCTGGCTGATAGCCTTCCGGCTGCCCACGCTGTCTGCGGCTCTCGTGCCGGTGTTGGTGGGTAGCGCGACGGCAGCCGAATTAGGGCACTTCCGGCCCTTGCTGTTCTTAGCGGCGTTGATTGCCGCTTTGCTAATCCAGATTGGCACCAATCTGGCCAACGACTATTTCGACTTCCGTAAGGGTGCCGATAATGCTGCCAGGACGGGGCCATTGCGAGTCAGCCAGGGCGGCCTGATCGCGCCGGATACCGTGCGTCGTGGCGCGATACTCGCATTTGGGCTTTCTGCACTGGTGGGAATGTACTTGGTCGCAGTTGGGGGCTGGCCGATCCTCGCGATCGGAGTCCTGTCCATTCTCGCCGGCGTGCTCTACACCGGTGGGCCGTGGCCGCTTGGCTACAATGGACTCGGCGATCTCCTGGCGTTCACCTTTTTCGGCCTGATCGCTGTTGTTGGAACGTTCTACCTACATACCGGCCAGTTCGCGGCTGATGCATTGGTCAACGCTATCCCAGTTGGACTGCTGGTCACCGCTATTCTCGTGGTTAACAATCTGCGCGATATCGAGTCTGATCGGGCAGCCGGCAAACGCACTCTCGCGGTCATTATCGGTCGCGAGGCGACCCAGATACAATACCTGCTTTTGGTAGCCGCAGCCTATGTGTTGGTAGGTGCGCGCTGGCTGTTTGGAGCTGCGTCGGTCTGGTTCTGGTTGCCTTGGCTGACGCTTCCTCTTGCTCTCTCGATCTCGCGAGCGATCATCAAAGAGGAGGGAAGGTCTCTGAACCGTGTACTGAGGGGAACGGCGATGCTGCATCTCAGTTTCGGCGTCTTGTTTGCCGCCAGCCTCGTGATCTGACAGGATCCGGACTTTCGTGTTACGAGTTGCTATGAAAGTAGACTCCCGCCACCCATTTCATGACTTCGGCGAAAAGCCTGTCCCGTACTCCGATACGGGGCCGGAGTCCAGGGGGGAGGGGCAGGACCGCCATATTATGGGAAGAGTCCCGCGCCCCATTTTCATCCCCTTACGTGGCCTTCGCAAGGCCATCGGCGAGTCCGGCATTGTCCCACATTGAACGAAGAAGTTGCGGGGTTGCACGTGACAGTTTCGCTCCCGAAGGAATACGGGCAATCCGGCGACACAGCACGCCATGGCAAGATGAGTTGACCGCTACGAACCTGCCGGATTGGTTGGCCCGTCGCGCCAGACTCAATCCTCGACGACCGGCCCTAATCACCGATCGAATGCGGATGACGTTCGCCGAACTCGACCAGTGGGCAACTGCTACGGCTGCCCGGTTTGTGGCCTGTGGTGTCGAAGCTGGTCAGCCAATAGCGCTGCTCCTGGGTAACACGCCGGAGTTCGCCGCCATGGTTCACGCGGCGCCGAGAATACCGGCCAGGCTCGTACCGTTAAACACTCGTCTGACAACGCACGAACTGAGCCGCATGCTGTCCGAAGTTGGTGCAAAGCTGCTGGTCTACGACGAGGCCAATACTTCAATCGCCGATAGTCTTGGTCGCGACGTCCCGGAATTGAGGACGAAGGCGGTCGGCGACCTCACGAAGGTCGAGCAACTCGGCACCGATGAACCTGCCGGCATCAACGACATTGACCTGTCGGCGGTACATACCATCGTTTTCACGTCCGGCACCTCTGGCCGGCCGAAGGGTGCGATGCTTACCTATGGCAATCACTGGTGGAGCGCCGTTGGCGCGGCCCTCGACTTGAAGATTCACGACGACGACCGGTGGCTGGCGGTATTGCCGTTCTTTCACGTCGGCGGCCTCGCCATCCTAATCAGGTGCGTAGTCTGGGGCATACCGGCCGTGGTTCATGAGGAGTTCGACGCGGCCAAAGTCAATCGATCCATCGACGAGGATGGTGTGACGGTTATTTCCGTCGTCGCCAACATGTTGCAGCGCATGCTGGACCAGCGCGGTGCGACTCCGTACCCCGACTCGCTCCGTTGCGTGTTGCTCGGAGGCGGGCCGGCGCCACGAGCGCTGCTCGCCGATTGCGCTCGGCGTCGTGTTCCCGTTGTGCAGTCGTACGGCCTGACCGAAACCGCCTCGCTTGTTGTCGCACTGTCGGCGGAAGACGCGTTGCGCAAGCCAGGCTCTTCCGGACAACCCTTGATGCATGCAACGATTCGCATCGAGCGAGACGGCCAACCCTATGCCCCCGGCGAAATCGGCGAAATCGTCGTTGCCGGCCCGACCGTCGCCACCGGCTACGTGAATAGCTCTGGCGAATTCGCCCACGCTCGTTCAGGCAATTGGTTTCGCACCGGTGATCTGGGATACGTCGACGATGAGGGTTATCTGTATGTTGTTGATCGGCGCGGCGACCTGATCATCACCGGCGGTGAAAACGTCTACCCGGCCGAGGTGGAGGAGGCTCTACTCGAACATCCCGATATTGTGGATGTTGGCGTAGTGGGTGAAGATGATGATCGCTGGGGTCAAGCACCGGCGGCGTTCGTCCAAGCAAGGGACGGCGCGGTGCTCGATGAATCCGAGGTAATCGAGTTCTGTCTTGCCCGCTTGGCTCGATACAAGGCACCGCGGAGAGTACGATTTTTCGCGTCGCTACCCCGAAACGCCGCCGGCAAACTGCTCCGGGGAGAGTTGCGTAGATCGTGATAATCTCAATGCCGGCCAAGAGTGTGACATTTGGCGAGAATAGAGTTACGATTCGATGGTAATATCATGAGTCATGGAAGTGCGATGGACGTTCTGACGAAGAGTTCAGGTTACCGGCCCTTGAAGTGGTGGATGCTGCTGATTCTGACCCCCATGTTCGTCGTTGGATGCGGCTTACTTGGTGAGCAGGAGCTAACCGAGTCGCTAACGCCGGCGCCGGTCCAAGGAAATGTTCGTGGTTACTCAGAGGCCAAGCTCACCGTATTCGTTTGGAACGATTTTCAATGTCCCGGTTGTGCGCGTTGGGCGCTTGGATTAGAGCAAAACCTGATTCGGCGGTATGTCAATACCGGCAAGGTACGACTAATCTATCGACACTACCCAGTACTCGGTGTCGAGTCGGTTGTTGCAGCGGTAGCATCGGAATGTGCTGGAGACCAGAATGAGTTCGTCAGTTTTCGTGAGGTGTTATTCCAAAATCAGGACGGTGTCGATCAAGGCGCTTTTACTCCCGAACTATTGATGGACTACGCTCACAATCTGGTACTCGACGCCTCGTCGTTCGACCGATGTTTTCAGAGCGGCACTTATCTGCCTCGGGTACAGGGTGACCTCGTGGAAGGGCGCGGAATAGGGGTTCAAAACATACCAGTGTTGCAGATAGGCACAAATCTATACGGCGACCTGACAGATTGGGAACAGCTGCAGCAGTCTATTGACGAGGAATTGTCCCAGCGAGACTGACCTAGAGACGATTTAACAATGGCACTCCCCAACGGCGTTCGCTCGATCATTGACTGCGATATTCACGTCACGCCCTCGTCCGTGGAAGTGCTTCTTCCCTACCTCTCCGAGCATTGGCGCGAATATATCGCCCATTCTGACTTCAACGGACCTGTCGACACCTCCTATCCACCTGGCGCGCCGACTACTGCACGCCCGGATGCGGTCCCACAATCCGGCGGTCCCGCCGGCTCCGACTTGTCGCTCCTGCGGCAACAGGTACTTGATCCGTTGTCGGTAGAGCTAGGCATATTGAGTTGCGACTATGCTGTGGACAGCCTACGCAATCCCGACACGGCGGCGGCGCTGTCAAGAGCGGTAAACGATTGGCAGGCGGAGGAGTGGCTGGACAAGGAGCCAAGACTGAGGGCGTCGGTCGTCGTGCCCAGCCAGATTCCTACCCTCGCCGCGGAAGAGATCGACCGTGTCGGCAGCCGCCCCGGGTTTGTCCAAGTCTTTCTCCCGGCGCGCTCCGAGGCTCCCTACGGTAATCGTCGATTTCATCCCATTTACGAGGCGGCGGTCCGTCATGACTTGGTCATCAGCATTCACTTTGGCGGCTCCCCCGGCAACCCTCCATCCGGAGCTGGATGGCCTTCCTACTATCTGGAGGAGTATGCCGGCATGGCCCACGTCTTTCAGTCACAGGTCCTCAGCATGATCGCTGAAGGCGTTTTTGATCGTTTCCCCACCCTGAAGGTAGCGCTCGTTGAAAGCGGCTTCACCTGGATGCCGGCGCTTATGTGGCGGCTCGACAAAGAGTGGAAGGGCCTCCGGCGCGAGGTGCCCTGGGTCCGGCGGCCGCCTTCCGAGTACATTCACCAACACATGCGCTTGACAACTCAGCCGGTTGACGCCCCGCCCGATCCGATTCATCTGGCCCAAGTGATCGATCAACTCGGTTCCGATAACCTGCTGATGTTCTCTACCGACTATCCCCACAACCACTCCGACCAATCGGAAATAGCCTGGCTGGAAGAATTGCCTGATCCGCTCCGGCGCAATATTATGTCGGAGAACGCCCGGGCTTTCTTCGGCTTCAGCTAGCGTTTGACCCTGTGACGTTGGCTTTCGTAGCAGCCAGAAATCTGGAGAGGTGACTCGATGGCCGTTGCTCTGGAGAAGAAGACTAGACGCGAATCAACCAAGTTGGCAGTGATCGATTGCGACATCCACAATATCCCACCATCCGAACAAGCCCTCACTCCCTATCTGCCTAAACGCTGGCGCCGGCACCACCAGACCTACGGCAAGCGCAACTACACCGGCGCACAATATCCCAGGGCAAACCCTTCAGCCGCCCGAGCGGATTCCTGGCCGCCGTCCGGCACTCTGCCCGGCTCGGATTTGGACTTCATGCGTAAGCAGCTTCTCGATCCCTGGGACATAGAATATGGCATCCTCAGCCCGTTGACCTTTGGCAGCCAGACTAACTTTGAGTACAGTGCTGCTAGGGCTCAGGCGATGAACGAATGGCAGATCGCCGAGTGGACCGAGCCGGAACCGCGCTTGCTGGCCTCCATGATCGTCCCGTACGAGGATGGCGAGCTCGCCGCCGCGGAGATACGTAGGATTGGCGATCATCCCGGGTTCGCCCAGATCCTGATTCTTGCCCATACCCTGGAACCCCTCGGTAGGCGCAAGTATTGGAGACTCTATGAGGCGGCGGTTGAGCACGATCTCGCTATTGCCATCCACTTCGGCGGCGCCGGCGGGGTGCCGATCACTGGAGCGGGTTGGGGGTCTTTCTACCTAGAGGAACACGCCGGCATGCCCACTCCCTTTCAAGCCCAGATCATCAGCCTTGTCTGCGAGGGCGTATTCGATCGATTCCCAACGCTAAAGGTAGTGCTGATCGAGGGAGGTTTCGGTTGGATGCCGTCGTTGATGTGGCGGCTCGACCGAAGCTGGAAGGTACTGCGCTCCGAGGTTCCCCATCTGCGCCGGCTGCCTTCAGAGTACATCAGGGACCACTTCTGGATGACCACCCAGCCGGTAGAAGAACCACCGGAGCCTGAACAGTTTCTCCAGCTTCTCGCTCATATGGACATGGACGACCGCATCATGTTCGCGACCGATTACCCCCATTGGGACTTCGATGCACCGGATCGAGCCATTCCGGCAAAGCTGGAGCCAGAACTCGAGCGCCGGATCATGGCGGAAAACGCCCGCGCTCTGTATGGCCTTCCCGCACCTGTCGCGTCTCGCTAGATGGCCCGAACTGTGGTCGCGACCGTAGAGGAAATTCCGCCCGGCGGTCGCAAAATAGTAGAGGTCGCCGGGCGGTCAATCGGTGTGTTCAACGTTGATGGCGAATATTTTGCCTTGCGTAATCGCTGTCCCCACCAGGGAGGCCCGCTATGTTCCGGCAAGGTCGCCGGCCTGGTGCAATCCACGGTGCCTGGCGACTACTCGTACAGCCGGCCGGGCGAGATGCTGCGCTGCCCGTGGCACGGCTGGGAATATGACATCAGGACCGGCCAGTCGTGGTGGGACCCGGGCCGGACGCGGGTCCGGAGCTACGACGTGACGATAGAAGCCGGCGGGCGGCTCGACCAAGACCCTACGGCTCCCGCTCCCGGATTGGAAAAAGGGCCTTACGTCGCCGAGACCTATCCGGTATCGGTCGACCGGCAGTACGTGGTGGTTTCCGTAGACGTATGAGCCTTCGCAACCGACCGCAATAGTCAAGCCGGAGTATCCTCATTGAGAATCACCGCGATCAAATGCTTCCCGCTTTCGATAGGACACCGCAACCAGTTCGTAATCAAGGTTGAAACGGATGAGGGCATATATGGTCTAGGGGAAGGTGGCGTACTTGGTCGTGAGATGGCGATGCAAGGCACGCTCGACCACTACCGGCGCTTTCTGATCGGAATGGACCCGCGCCGTATAGAGCACATCTGGCAGGTGCTCTATCGCAGCCAGTACTTCGAAGGTGGAAAGATCTTCGGCACGGTGATCTCGGCAATTGACATCGCCCTCTGGGACATCCTCGGCAAGCACCTCGGTGTGCCGGTATATCAGTTGCTTGGCGGTGCTTGTCGCAACTACGTACCATGTTTCGCGACCCCTACCGAACCATTGATCGGTTCTTCGTGCGTACAAAGCGCCATAGAGTTCGCCCAGAGAGGTTGGCGCTATCTGCGCTTTATGGTCGGGATGCCCGACCAGGGATCTGCCGGCGATGAGGCCGACATCTATGAACCGATGGAATCTCTCGAACATGCCGCCCACTGGATCCGAGAAATCCGCAAGGCCGTGGGTCCGGAGATCGGTCTCTCGATAGACTTTCACCACCGCCTTTCCGTCGCCGAGGCGGCCCTGTTCTGCAGCAAGATCGCCGATGTGAACCTGATGTTCCTCGAAGAGCCGATACGATCCCAAAACCCGAAGGCGTACCAGCAACTGCGTTCGATGACGCCGATGCCGCTCGCAATCGGCGAGGAGTTTTCCAGCAAATGGGAGTTTCTGCCCTTCATCGAGGACGGTATCCTGAATTTCGCCCGCGTTGACGTCTGTAACGTTGGCGGGCTGAGCGAGGCGAAGAAGGTCGCCGGCTGGTGCGAGGCCCACTACATCGACATGATGCCGCATAATCCGCTCGGTCCTGTCTGTACCGCTGCTTGCGTGCACTTCGGCGCGGCGATCAATAACTTTGCCCAGCTGGAGTACAGGCACGAGATCGAAGGCGAGATTCCCGAGGATCTCTTTCCCAAGTTTCCCAGGCTTGTGGGCACAAGCTTTCCGTTGCCTGTGGAGCCCGGATTGGGCGTCACCTTCAACGAGGAGGCAGCCGAAAACTACAAGTTCGACTACTGGGAACAGCCTCATCTGCACCGGAGCGATGGCGCTCACACCAACTGGTGAGGCTGAAAAGGCTGCGCTGACGCCCTTGCTTGGGACTCTTGTTTTGCATTTTTTACTATTTGGTTCACGGGCCTGCCCGGTGGTTTGTTTTGCAATTTTGTGTTTTTCCGGCTTGGCCTTGGGTGAAGCCATAGAGGCCGGCCGGGCTGAATCAAAGTTACCACCTATCCGCACGTAGAGAATCGAACATGCGTACCATTATTGTACCATTGTGGAAGCCACGATGCGCGAATTGAAAGACTCCGGTCAAGGTGCTTAGATTCTCCCTCCCTAGTTGGTCACAAGAGTTGCCCGTATGCCCGGCTCTCCATCTCTCACTGACAACTTCGGCGCTCTACAGCCATCCGGCGCCGCGGGCAATTGACACCCCGATCTCCAGGCTCATACCATTAACGATCATTCCGACCAACATTTGGGGGTGGGTTCGTGCCGACGCAAGAGTTTGGACAGATCGAGATTGGTCTTTGCAGCGACTTGGGAGGGACTGCCCTCGCCGGCGTTCGCTCGCTTGACCTGATCCGGCAGCCGGCAGAGGGCGCTGCCGGACTGCGCCGGTACAAGGCCAATTGCCGGGCGCTGTTCGACCATCTCAAGGAGTTGATGGCCGAATACGACCCGCAGGCACGAATTGACTTCATTGAGACGGTCCCGCCTGAGCATCGGGTCGAGGAGTTTGCCGAGGTCGCGGCCGATAGCGGAATACCGTTGAAGCAGTTTACCCGTCTGTGCGTCATCGGCGGAAACGACGAAGAGCCGGACGGGCTTGTCGCAATGGCCAGCTATCTCGATCTTGCGAAGCGGGCCGGCACCGTCGACCGGATCAACTTCCAGATATTCGGCGATAGCACCGCCCCCAGTGTCGAAGCCATCACCGACTTCTACCTGAGGGTCGATGAGATTGCCCAAGATGCCGGCATCGATTTGCTGACCGAAACCCACGTCGAGCGTTACAACCACGATCCCAGCCGGATGATGGCCGCCCACGAGGCGCTCCAGGAACGGACCGATGGCCGGCTGGGCATCCGAGTCTGCGCGGACCTGTCTCACTACGTCCACCAGATCGGCAACAGCCACTTCCCCCAGTGGCGGTCCGTCTCAGCCGGCGAGCTGCGTCTCGATCCGTTCGACCCGGATAACCACATAAGTCGCAACATCATCGACAAGGGCATGGTTTGGGGCGGCCACCTGCGCGCGGCTATGCCGAATGATCTACCGCCAGGTCAGGGAAGTATCCAATACCCAATCGCCGATCCAAAGACCGACCCGGAAACCGCCGATCTGCCGAACGGCGGGATGAACGAGCCTTGGGACGAGACCAAGCTCAGGCATTGGAAGGAGTTCTACCGGCAGCTATTCACCTACCAGCTTACCCATCCGGAGCACGCGGTCGCTCGGTTCGCCTCGGAGTTCATCGGCGACGGTGGGGCCGGCGACTACCGAGTGGAGCCCTATAGCAACGTCTTCCAGAACATCGCCGCCGTCTCGATATCCCACCGCATGATCCGGGAAATCGAGGCCGACCTAGCCGGCTAGACCGTCGGCCATCTCGATTGTCGCAAGTGTCCGGCGAGTCGAAAGCCGGCCTGTTAGGGTCACGGCTGAGGCTGAAGATAGGGCCGGCGCCACAGTTCGTGAATGCTTGTCAGTCCCAGCTTGAGTTGGGCTAGCCTCTCCAGACCTATTCCGTATGCATATCCCTGAACTCGATCCGGATCATGGCCCGCCTCCCGGAGCATTGCCGGCTTGAGTATTCCGCAGCCGGCTATGCTGCGCCATCTATCATCGAACGCGCAATAGACTTGCATACCGTGATCGACAAAACCGAGATCTTCTTCACGGTACCTGAATTCCCTCGGGCCCAATGCAGTCGACAGCAGGTGGGTGAGCGTTGCCCGTAGCTCGACCAACGAGGCCGCCCCTGCCACACATACTCCATCAAGTTGATGGAAAACTTTCAGGTGATGATCGTCTTCTCCCACTGCTCGGTAGACGCGTCCGGCGCACAGCAGACGGACCGGTGGCCGCCGGCCCTTGATCGCACGCAGCGTTGCGCCAGAAGTTTGTGTCCGCAGCACGCTCTCGGCATCGAGTTGATAGCCAAGGGCATACCCAGCGAAATACGATTCTTGGACCGACGGATAGATCTCCTTATCCTCAACTTCGCGGCTCTCGATCACCTCATAGTCGGGTAAGATCGCCTTGATCTGGTCGACGATTTGACGGATTGGGTGATCTTCGATCAGAAGAGGCTGGGGTCTGCTTATGAGCTCTGCGATTACTCTCGCGGAGATTTCCTCCGCTGGCATACGGCCGTCCGATATCGATTTCGCCATGTTAGTTAAATACCCCCGAAGATTTCGTCTCGCGTCGAATAGTCGTTTCTTCACTACAGTCTCTGAGAGGCACAGGTAATCACCGACCTCACGTTGGGACCTGCCGCCGATGAAGTACAGCGCCGTCACCATCCTCAGGTTGTCCGACAAAGATTGAATGGCGATGTGTACCATCCGATCCCGTTCCTTGCGCTCGATGCGATCGGAAGGGTCGAGATCTGTCCGCTGTGAGATTTGCGCTTCATCCAGCGAGGAGGCCGGCAAAGCTCTCTTGCGCGTCATGCGATTGCAGGCCGTTAGGAGAATCCTATGAAACCAGCTCGGGAACGCTTCTGGCGCGAGCAGCGATCCAAGATTCCGAAAGGCTTCCACGAACGCATCCTGTACGGCGTCTTCCGCCAGGTGGCTGTCGCCGAGTATGGAAAACGCGCGGCTGAACGCCCATGCCTGAAACCGCCTCACTATCTCCTCATAGCTGGCGAGGTCGCCGGCTTGTGCCCTGTTTACGAGCTGGCTAATGTTCCTCAATAGGGTCTCCCGCAAACCGTTCGGAGAATAAAGACCTTCATATCCAATAGAGCCACATTGGGCAGAGAAGGTTACCCTCATTGGAGTAAAGTAGTAATCGCGCATGCCGGTGACTACCGGCACACCAAGGTATGAGAATGGGAACTGGTCGCAGAGGGTGTTTGGGTGTGATTGGTGCCTCCCCTGCCACACCTCTGGATTCCGGCCTTCGCCGGAATGACGAATGGGGGGCCGGATTGACGAAGGGATGTCGCGAATGGCGAATGAGAGGCTGCCGCAGCGGTCTATCCCGGATCGTAGTCCGGGACATGCTTTCATAGCAATCGCTCATGCCGGCAGGTGCCGGCACACCAAGGTATGAAGAGCCGGAGTTGTGGTTTGGTACAGCGAATCGGCACGACGGATTCTGCCACGCCCCAACCCGACCCCAGCGGGGGACAAGCCCCCGCGCCACATTTTCTCATTCCGCCATCGACCATCGGTCTACAATTCGGCAGGATTCGCCGGTGGAGAGCCGGCATGGAGGTTGATTGGAGGGCACATTTTCCTACCAATGACGAGTGCCAGTCTAGTTGAGCTGTCTATCCCGTATCGGAATACGCGACATGCTTTCGCACCGATTGATTGGGAAGTAGGGAGGCCTTTTTCTCTTGGATCGTAGAGAGAAAGAATCAGAGGATATGTTCGACGGGTACGACCCTGAGCTGGTTAGAGAAGCCATCGCTGCGACTACTGGAAGCTGGGCCGACCTGGACATAGAGGCAATTGTCGAGGAAGTCTACCGCGCCCGCGAAGAGGGTACAAGGCCAAATACCAGACCTTGATGGCGTAGGTTCTCGATGCTGATTGAGCCATCGAGGCCCTCGGAGGAAGACGACAACCCTCTACTTCATATTATCCCGGCCCATGCTCTACTCGAAATCGTAGTAGATGGTGGTGCCCAACTATTCGACCATCAGACCGTCTCGAATTGCAGGGTAGAGAGGTTGAGCTTGGAGGAGCGTTTCGAGAGGTGGAGCAATTCCACGCCGACGACTTCGTTAGATTCGTTGTAATCGAGCACCACCCCAGGCGAAACCTCCTCGGACTCGACTATGGTGGAGTCGTCGAGGCGGAGGTATAGGGCGTCGGCTTCCTTATCCACGTTCAGTTTCATAGTTCTCCTCTCATGCTACGATCAAAGAATACGCTCACCACCCTCCAGGGCGCAACACGTGTGTTCACGACGACGCGCAGCACGCGACCACCACGTTCCGGAACGCGGCCGAAAAATCGCTCGACTTCGGGATCGTTCGGATCGGGCGTACGCAACGCCGGATCAGCCATCACCTGTTCGACCCACTCCACTGGGATCTTTCGTTCATCCAATACGTGAACTGCGTGTTTGGTGAATTCTAGCTTCATTGCTTCGGATGGTGCGTCCGACTCGCGCATTGTTGTTACCAATTATTGGTCTCTTGTATCGGGTCGCTGATGGTAGAGTTTGGATTGAACCAAACGAATCGCTTAAGGACAGGATGCCCGCACACGCTGCGTTTCTTCCCGTGCGTGGTTGCCGTGCTATCTTCGTAGATTGGTGGGAACTGCGAGCTAGTGAACATGTAGGAGCTTCCTACCCTAGAGCGGAAGATCCACCGGCTGGCCGGTCGAGATCGAACGGTAGCCGGCCAACAAGACCTCCACATGCTTCCGGCCCTCGGCGACGTCGGCCCACGGTTCTTCTTCGCCGTCCAAAACACGCACGAAGTGATCCGTGATAGTTTCAGATCCGGCCACCTCGTGCATAGCCACGGATTCCGTCCTCGGCGAGCCGCCATCGCTGGAGCAAACAGTCATCGCTTGGCGAGATGCGTCCACGACTAGGGTGCCGGCGGTTCCAACCGCCTGTATGGTCTTGGCCCCCGACTCCGAATGGCTGTGGCGCCCTATCCGGCCCATCGAAATTGTGGCGATGCAGTCGTCCATGGTGAGCGATAAAGTAGCGAAATCCTCCGCGCCGTGCTTGGCATGCGCTTTGAAGAAATAGTTGCCGGCCGACGCCTGAACTCGGCACACCTCGCGCCCTGCCAGGTAGCGGACGATCCCCACCGGATACACGCCTAGCTCGAACAGCTCGCGCTTGACCGCGACGTTGTGTCCAGAGCCGGAAGGATCGCTCCAAAGGTCGTCGCTGCGATAGGTCCAGCGACCAAGCGGATTTAGCTCGACCGGCCCAGCGCCGGCTTCCAGGTCCGGGTCGCCCTTCGCGAAGTGGAAGTCGATGTGCAGTGCAACCAGGTCTCCGATCGCGCCGTCGTCAATCGCTTTACGCGCCGCCCGGACGTAGCCGGATCCCAGGTGGTTGAACACCAGGCTGCGCATACCAGTTGCGCCGGCTGCCGCGACTATGGCGTCGCATTGGTCGAGCGTTGGCGCGAGGGGCTTGTCCATCCAGAGATGCTTGCCGCTCCGTGCGACCATCTCGGCGAGCCGGCCTCGGCGCTCGATCTCGGCGCAGACGCTGACGACGTCGATGTCCGGCCGTTCGAGCACCGCCCTCACGTCCGTCGTGTGGGGCACTTTGAAGTCTTTCGCCAATCGGCGACCGCGCTCTTCGATGACCACTTCCCGGCCGGGCTCCTCCGCTACGACCGCGACCTCGAAACGCGGGTGTAGATCGAAGGCCCGAGCGTACATATCCTGGTGCATGGCGTTGCTCAGGAGAGCGACGCGGTAGGTTCGAGCGCTCACGAGTCTCTCCCTTGAACGGATCCACTGGCCAGCGAGGCGCGGATGAGCCCAAGTAACTCCAGTGACAGCCGGCCATCCGGCCAATCTCCGTCTACCGTTCCGGAGCGAATTGAGTTGGACACGTGCTCCAGCCAGATGTCGAAGGGATCGTCTAACTCCGGCGTCATCGGCGTGGCCCGCCCGCCGGCCAGCACTATCTGGCTGGTGGATGCCTGGTTGTCATAGAGTGCGCCCCGCCGACCCAATACCATCAATGTGGGCGAAGCTGGAGAGCCAGCCGGAGAGCCCAGTGCAACCAGCGCCGCCGCGCCATTGGGATAGGTGAGGCTGATTGACAGGTGTGAGGGCGGCCCGGCCTTCTTATTTCCGACTCCCTGAGCGTAGGTCGTGGCCGAGACCATACCGAATAGCCAGCCAACCAGGTCGATTGCTGCCGCGATATCCCAATCGTTCGTCGCGTCCGCACCAGGGTCCGTATATCTGATAAAGACAGGTTCGCCGATTCGGCCCTCGGATATGATCTCTCTGACAAGGCGATGCCGGCGAGCGAAGCGGGGCACACCGCCGGCGACCAGGGCGATCCCCCTCCGCTGGCAGAGGGTGTAAAGTCTGTCGAGTTGGGCCGCGTCCGGCGCCGGCGGTCCAGCCGCCAATATGTGCCGGCCGGCCTCGGCTGCCGCCAACGCATCCTGGAACGTGGTGGGGCCGAGTTCGCGAATCAGCAGCGAGTCATCGGCCGAAGCGATTGAATTCAGCATTATCAAGTGTTCAGTTGACCACTATTAGCTCGACTGATTATGGGTTGCCGGCTCAGTTGCTCTCGACCGAACGTGGGTCTGTAAGGACCCACGTTCAGATTGTTGGATCGGTCGAAGACCGCCACTCGGCTCAGGCTGCTGTGGCTATCGGCTCAGGGTCCACGTCTTGACGACCAGACGGGCGCCCGGGTTGCGCCAGTCGTGCTGGGCTGGATCGAGGCCGGCGCCGCCGTGGACGCCGGCGTGTACATGGACAAAGCCTTCGGCGCCTGAAGTGTCTCTGGCGGCGTGGCTGCCACACGGTGGTCCCGGTACGTATGCGCAGTCCTCGCTGTTGACTTCGCTGCCGGCGTCGTAGACGTTCAGGTAGAACGTGCGAGATTTGGAAAGGTCCAAGGCGTTTGCGCCGAAGAAAGCGTCATTGGTCGACACCAACATACTGGCCAAGGAAAGAAGCTTCTTGCCGTCTGTGATGCTGAATTCGGCGGTTGCGGTCTGGCCGGGCGCCAGGAGCCCACTTATTGCCCTGGCTTCTCCGACACTGCTGTTCGTATCCGGGCTCAGTTCACTCAGAAAGCCGGAAGCGGAGCCGTCCTCTGCTAGATTAGCCAGCGCTTCGCTGGGGGGTTGCCCCAGCTCGTAGAGGGGCGCGGCGTTGCGATCGTGCCGTACGACGAACACCGGGGAGAATGTCTGCCCGCGGGTCAAATTGGTGACGGAAATCTCGACCTTTAGCTCCTCCTCTTCCCCGCCTACGGCGGCGTAGATCACGCCCATCGACAGTAACGAAACCAGCGCGGCGAAGCCGAAGACTATTCTTCTCTTCATCTAACATTCTCCAAAAAAGTTTTTCGACGACTCTCTCGGTATCCACTCTTTGTCATTCTACAGCCCGAATTTTGCTTCGGCAAACGCTCATTACGCGCCGGATGGTGATTTCTGGTTTTCATAGAGGATTGATTCCAAGCGGCAATTGCGATGTGCCAGGTTTCCGGCCATTGTTCCCTTGGCCGGCTGATAAGTCTCTTCAACCGGCCTGATACAGGATTCCTTGCATTGAGTATTCAGTTGCCAGAGTATAGTCAGACCACCCCGTTTCCACCGGCCAAACTTAGATGTGCGTCCTGTGAGAGGTTTCCATGCCGGAGCCGGCCAGACTTGCCAGCGACCGGGTAATCTACTCGTTCTCGCCCGAACATCCTCCGGCCATCATTGTCGAGTCTGGGGACAGGATCGTCATCGAGACCCGCGATGCCTACGATCGCCAGTTCCAGGGCAATCTGGACATAAATAGCTACCTGCGTGAGCGCAACTCTCGGCCCAGCAATCCTGCCACCGGCCCTATCTTCGTCCGCGGCGTCGCGCCCGGCGATGGCCTCGACGTGACGATCGAGAAGATCGAGCTAGGAGAAACCGGCTATGTAGCCGCCGTTCCCGGTATCGGCGTATTGGGCGACACACGCATAGACCCGTCTGTCTCTGAGTTCGAGGTACGCAACGATGGGCTTTGGTACGACGGTCGTTTACGCGTCCCCTTGCGTCCAATGGTTGGCGTCATTGGCGTCGCGCCGGCTGCCGGCGATATTCCCTGCCTTCAGCTCGGCTACCACGGTGGCAATCTAGACTTCAACGACATCACCGAGGGCACGACGGTGCACCTGCCGGCCTTGGTTGCCGGCGGCTTGCTCGCGATCGGCGATGTCCACGCCAGCATGGGTTTCGGCGAAGTTCACTCCGGCGTCAATATCGACGCGACGGTGACAATCCGCGTACGGCGCCGGCCTGAGCCGGGCTGGGACCGCCCGTGGTTCGAGACGGCGGACAGGGTGATGACTATTGGCGTCGAGGACCTCCTGGAGGACGCAATCCGCCAGGCGACGCAGGCGATGGTGGCGCTATTGCAGCAGCGGCTCGGTGTCAGCTACGTCGAGGCGATCACGTTGGCCGGCGCGTCGGTCGACATCCATCTCGGACAGGCGTCGAAGTTTGGCGTCAAGGTGTCCGTCTATGCCGCCGTGCCTCGGGGGGTTCTGGAATAGTCCGCAATCAGCGCCTATTTCCATTCAAGCAGTATCCCAAGCGCGTCCCGTCGCTGCTCAGTCACGAACCCATAAGCCTGAGCCGCCTCCTCGAATGACACGCGCGTGGTGATCAAAGGCTCTATCGCAAGCCGGCCGGCCGCCATCAGATCGAGGCTAAGTTTGAGGTCGGCGCCCAGGGGCCAGAAGCCGGGCGACGCGTCTTTGGCCGGGCGCGCGGAGTTGTGAGCCCCCAGGATGGTCAACGCCTTCCTGTGAACATCGGCATAGAAATTCACTCGTTCGGTCTCTCCCCGAGTGCTTGCCAGCAGTACAACTCGACCATGCCATCCGGCTGCTTTGAATGCCGTAACGACCGGGTCCGGCGCGCCTGTCGTCTCTATGACGGCTCGAGCACCGTCCTCCGACGTAATGCTCCGGACAGCCTCGACTATACTGCCACTGTCGCTCCCGGCGGGGATGGTATGGTCCGCACCAGTCGCGCGAGATACGCTCAGCCGGCTCTCACTCAGATCGGCCGCAATGACCGGATAGCCTCCATCCAGCCTCGCGAATTGGGCCGCCAAGTTACCTACTAAGCCTTGACCGATGACGAGAACCGACTCCCCCAGCTCTATTCTTGCTTTGCGCACTCCCTGGAGAGAAATGGCGCACAAGTTGGCGAAGGCGGCCGTATCGGAGCCCAGCCCATCCGGCACGAGTGCGGAGCGACGAAGCGTTTGTTTAGACGAGCTTGGATCTATCCCGTCGAGCGTCCCGCGCCGGACCGAATGGTCCGGCAACGATTGGATCACCACGTGGCTGGCGTGAGCGCTGTGAGAGGTGAATCGGTCTCCCGGCTTGATGCCTTCAACCTCTCGTCCGACTTCCAAGACTCTGCCGACGTTACAGTAACCTGGAGACTGCGGAAACTCGTTGCCCGTGTTGGGCAAGGCCAATAGGGACGCTCCCTCGGTCCCAGGACTTATCAACGAGACCTCTGTTTCGACCAGGACTTCCAAGGTGCCGGGACGCGGCACGTCAAATGATTCGATCTCGACCGAGCCCGGGGAGGCAAAAACCACGCGTTTGCATTTCAAAACACCGCTCCGTGTTGAGTTACCGTCATTGGCCCGGCGGGTGCGGGGGGCCGGGCGTTCACCCCTGATCCTATATGGATACGATTTCTCTTAACGACCTGTTCGGCCAACGTCATCGCTTCGATGCGGTTAGGCGCTGCTGTCAAACGGAGATCCTAGGTGGTACCAAAGACGATGTTAGTGAATGCCGAGAGCTAGTTATGCTGGAGATATGCGAGCGTCTCTTCAGGATCCAAGGACCGTGTCGTGTTGCCTACTCTTACATAGAATTCTCTTCCCTTCGCGCTGGATAAGAACGCTGGCTCGGACGCCTTCGAGGCGTCGACAACGCAGATCGGCTTCTCGTGCACAGCATCCAGTCGGGCGGTTACGTACGGCGAGAATTGAGTACCAATCCTGTCTGCTACAAGCGTATTAACGAGTTGCAGGAACCTATCTCGCGACCCTCCCAGCATGCTGAGGTCTCTTTCTATGCCAAATATCTGACCACTGTCCTCAACGCCAATTAGCAGAGTGCCTCCTTCAGAATTCATGAAAGCCACAAGGGTCTTGAGAACTGCATCCCTAAGCCCCTTATTCTGCTTTTCCCGCACCACATCCCACTGCAAAGTGCTCTTGAACTCCAGGCTCGTTCCTTCGCCCATGCTGATCAAATCACACAACGGCCGTATTTCATCCGATTCGTCTTCACTGATTAGATTGTCTAGGAGGCGGTTGAGGTGATCAGCGATGAGCTGCCTCCGCGCTTTCAGGAAGTCACGATACCGATCCAACCGCCAGAGTTGTGCGTCCATCGGTATGAATTGACTCGCTAGTGCGCCAGGGAATCGTTCTTCTACTTCCGGAAGGTAGTCCTCTGGTAGTCGGTTTCCGAGGCTTAAGTTAGTGTCCTCTGTCAGAAAGGCTCTGTTCGCGATGACATTGACCATCTGACGGTCTAGGTGGCTATCGGAACTGAATCCGTTCCTGTACAGGGCGCTCTGAGGGAAGATATGATGACTGTGTATTTTGTAGCTGTCACTGACGGGCGCGGCCAGCGGAAGTCCATTGAACCAGTCCACGGCGCCGTGAGCTTTCGCTAGGACGAGGCTCATTCGATACAGTGGATGTCTAGCGCCACGTCCTTCAAAATCAGCGGGTAGAACTTCGAGTCGCCCGCGCTGATCGACGATTTGGTTCACCAACGACCGCCAAGGGTGGTCTTCCCTGTTCACTATCGTCACGTCGTGTTCCAAACGGCTGTCCGTTTGGCTTCCGTAGCGTTGATGTATCTGGGCGGCATACAACCAATGGATGCCTCTGCGAAGCGATAATTCTGAAGGGAACTGTCCACTGTTCAGATTGAGGAACCGAATCATTGGGATCAGCGGGTACGTCGTGCTCATGTCACGCGTTGAATGAATGCTCGCGTGAATTGGGAGAATGCCGACCAGGTAGCCAAGTATCTTGGAAAGTCGCGTCCAACCCTCCTCTAGTTGTGGGCGAGGGACCGCATGGATGTGTTCAAAGAGGGCATGACCCGTTACCGTTGCAACTAGGGCACGCGTCACGAACGGCAAGTCGAATTGAAAGCCTTGGCGCATCAGTTCATCTATCTTGTCCTTCAGTGTTCTCCTAGCTAGGGACCACTTACCAGTCACGTGGGTAAGAGCTAGCTCCGCCTCCGTCAACTTGGTCCCCTGATTATTGACCCGGTCGAAAACATCGATCGCATTATCTAGGCTGGCTTCCGTCGGAATTACCTGCGTTGGCAAATCGGCTTCTCTGATGCCTCTCAACCTACTCAAGTTGGAATCGTACGACCGAGCTATTTGGAATGCGTTTGCATCGTTACCGACAATCTTTTGCACAATGCTGTAAACGTCCACCGAGTCTTGGCTGAAGCAATCGACTACTCTGACCCAACGGGGATTGTCTCGCATCCTCACCGGTTGAAAGTACTGGAAGTCGCCATCGTCCACGTTGAAGT
Organism: Chloroflexota bacterium; assembly: GCA_965220775.1. Lineage (GTDB taxonomy): Bacteria > Chloroflexota > UBA6077 > FW602-bin22 > JBCLEL01. The sequence goes on along the minus strand of OZ244845.1, from coordinate 139,970 downwards.
GGAGATCCCGCATATCCGCGTTTATGTCTTCACTCGTGTAATGGGGAGGAATTTCTCCGGTCAAAAGCATGTATAGAGTTGTTAGGCGTTGTTGACCGTCGAGTATGACTTGGACAGTACCAAGCTTGTCAGGCAGATCGTTGACATTCTTGAGCTCTGGTGGTTCTTCAGTCTTCCAGAACAGCAGTCCTCCGACGGGGTACTTGAGAGTCAAGGAAACCAGTAGTTGTTTAGCCTGCTCCTTCGACCACACATACTCACGTTGAAATTCAGGTAGCACTAGGTCCTGCGTTCTGATGTTGGAAATAAGCTCACTGATCAGCATGGCGTAACTCCCTAATCTTTGGCTGCGGTTTCAAAAAACAATCTTGAAGATCTCGCCGTATTTCCGCTAGCGGAATCGTGGTGGAAGAATCTCGTCATACCACATACCGCTCAACCACCTTGGGCCTTTGTGAGGCCGAACCAATTGGCTTCACCCACACCCTGAAAACACACCTCCAACTGTTACCTTAGTCGGCCGCCCATTCGTAGCGTCGCTTTAGATTTGAAAGTTGGCCGTATCCGACCCTCTCCTCCTTCTGGAGCCTGCCGACTACTATGAAAGGCGCTACGCCGACTGACCGCGCGAAATCCCGAATGTATTTCGGCGTAAAACGTCCTCCGGCACAGAAGTCGGCCCACCTCTCTGGCGCGATGAGAAAATCCCTTGAGAATTGGTCGGCCTCTGCTTCGATTTCCGTCATGTCGGGATCCAAGTCGAGCCCGTCAATCACGAATCGGCGCCGTGTCCGATGCTTGAGCAGATGGCAAGCCTCGTGGAAGAAGGTAAACCAGAAAATGTCGGCCCACTTGTTCCTGATGCTCATCTGAATCAACGCTTTTCTATCGGTGAGCCAGCGCGTAGCGCCGTTGGCGCCGCTTCTCGGAAATTCCTGGACCATGCAGAACGCAACGCCGGCCTCCGCGCAAAGAGCCTCCATCGCAGGAACAAACTCTTCCGGCGGATCCTCGGTCATTCCCTTGATCTTGGTTAGCGCCCGGCTGAAGGCTTCCGCGTCATAGGCATTCGTGGATATCTCTTGCGCATCTAGCTCTCCTTTACGTAGCCAAGCCGTCAGAGCGCCAATGGACACGCTTCGTTGGGCAGCCTCGGTTATTCGGAATCCTACTGCCTCCTGGTACACTCGCGGCTCGGCATTGGCTACCCCGAGAAAGCTCAGTAGGGCTTTCGATTTGCTCTGCCTGTCTCGCCCGGCTTCCATCCAGCATCGCTTGATCATCTCGCGGACCGGGTAGTAGCTGAGCCATTCTGCGTTGGCAGTAAGCCTTTCTAGTTCACGATTCCGTGCCAATGTCATCCGATAGTCGTTCTCGAGGTTGGCCCAGAACTGCGCATCGATTCCTAAGGCCTTCTCCAGCATGATTGCCGTATCCGGCGTGATGGCCTTCTTCGCCTTGATTATTTCGTTTATCGCTTGCGCCGGCCTTCCAATCCTTGCCGCGAGCTCTTTTTGCGTCATCCCGCGGGCTTCGAGCTCTTCTTCGAGCACTTCTCCCGGGGGGATCGGCAGGTCCGAGAGCGCCCGCGGGTCCTTAGTCGTCATAGTGATTGCTCACCTCCTTTATCAATACGTGGGCTTCCGTGTCGCCCTTCGCCACGATGAGGCGCCATTTTCCCGTCAGATAGATGGACAACTCCCCTTTCTTCGATCCTTTCAGTGGATGCAGACGCATTGACTTGATCTTGTACGCTTCTTGGAAGTCCTTGACTGCATACAGTTGGTTGATGCGCGTCACGTACTTCCGCCCGACTTCCGGTCCCCACTCGCGAATTGCTCTGGCCGACTGTTCGTAGTTACGCAAGAGTCTGTTCGTTCTGAATGAGACTTGCACTATTCACCTATAGGGTGAATAGATTAAGCGTTCGTGCTATATATTGTCAACTAGACTCTGCCCCCGCCGGCCGTCACCGCGAGCAGCGCCGGGTGAAAATGCTCGGTGAACTGCTGCACCGCATGAGTGGCCGGCGGCACCTCGATCAGGCCGGCCCTTGGGATCAACTCGGCCAGCCTACGCGCCAGCTTTTGCAGGCCCGGATGGCTGCGCCCGCCGGTATAGACCTGCACCGGGAATTCGACGCTCAGCTCGGCCAATGATTCCGGCGGATAGGCGACCGGGAACTGCTCGTAGGCGGTCCGGCCGGCCTCGCGCACGATGCCCGGCCAGGCCGGACTCTCTCGGAGATCCGCCAAGGCGGCCGAGCCGATTAGCATCTCCATGAATGCCGTCGCCGTCTGTTCCGGCCCCACAATCGCTGCGTTCCGAAATATGACCCGGCCTCGCTCGATCACCGACGACACGTCCGAATCTTCCGGCAGCAGCGAGAGATAGGGCGGTTCGATAAGGTGGAGCGACCTGATTCGGTGAGGCGAGATTCGGGCCATCTCCAGCGCGACCATTCCGCCGTAGGAGTGGCCGACAACGTGAATCTCGCCCCCGCCCGCTCGGTCCGCGGCTTCCAGCACGTCGGCGGCATCACCGGCAATCGTGTACGGTCGAGGATCAGCCGGACTCTGGCCGTGTCCTCGCCGGTCCACCACGATGAGGCGATGATGGTGCCGGAGCTCCTCCATCTGGCCGGCCCAAGTGGCCGGCCCATTGGAGAAGCTGCCGTGGATCAGCAGCATTGCCGATCCGGCGCCGATTTCTTGATAGAAAATCGGCTCAGCGTTTGCTGTCAAGGTCTCGATTCTCCCCTCCACGCCCTACGGAATTCCATGCATCTCTGAGCGGTTCCAATCATCCACCCCCGAACGGTACTCTAGAAGATTATCTGGAGCGCCCATTTTCGGGACAAAATCCTTGAACCGTAATATTCTAGACCAGTGAAAATGATCGATACGCGCCCGGCCGTCGCCGGCTCGGCCGCCAAATTGACCGACCGAGAGGATCCCCTGAACGTTCTCCGCTCGACTGCCGCGGTCGTGCGGCAAGCGGAGGACGTCAGCATCGACATGGACGCGATTTCAGCCACCGCCGGCCGGATCGCCCGATCCGGCGCCGCGCCGCCGGCTTGGAACACCCACTACCATTTCACCGGCGACGAACGGTCGGTCGCCTCGTTCGTCCTGATTCTGGATACGCTGAACTACTGCTTCTGGCCGGAGCCGCGTTGGGTCTTCGACTATGAGGGCGAGATCATGAACGGCTACTGGGCCCTGGCGTCCTCGCTCAAGACCGCAATCCTCGCCGGCCGGCCCATCCTCGACGCTCGCTACTTGTCCCGGATCACCCCCGATGAGTTGGCCGAGTTGCTCGGCGGCCGGCGCCGGCTTGCCCTCATGGAGCAGCGTGCGGCCGGCCTGCGTGAGCTCGGCCGGCTCGCGCTAGACCGTTGCGACGGCGACCTGGCCGCTATCGTGGAATCGGCCGGCGGCGATGCTATCCGTCTGGTCGAGACGGTCAGGGATTGCCTGCCTTCATACCGGGACTGCGTCGAGTACCATGGCCGGAACGTATGGCTTTTGAAGCGGGCCCAGATTCTGGCCGCCGATCTCTACGGTGCGCTGGCCGGCGAAGGTCTCGGCGATCTGGCTCGAATCGACTTGCTTACAACCTTCGCCGACTACAAGATCCCGCAAATATTGCGCCATTTTGGCGTGATGAGATACTCGAAGGATCTGGCCCGGAAGGTCGATGGCCGGCTACAGCTACCGGCCGGCGGCTCGCCGGAGGTGGAAATCCGGTCGGCCACAATATGGGCCGTCGAGCTACTACGCGCCGAGTTGCTCAAACTCGGCATCGACCGTAGCGCCGTCCAACTGGACTGGCTGCTGTGGGAAGAGAGCCAGACTATCAATCAACACGCTCCGCCATATCATCGTACATTGACTATCTACTATTGAGCTACACGTCCGACAAGCCCGGCTACGGGTTCGAGATCGTTGCTAGCGCCTCGGATTCTGCGGCCCGAGTCGGCAGGTTGACTACTCCCCACGGCGTCGTCGACACGCCGGCTTTCATCCCGGTGGGCACCGCCGGATCTGTGAAATCGCTCACGCCGGACGAGGTGCGTGAGTTGGGCGCTCAGATAACACTGGCGAATACCTATCATCTCTGGCTGCGGCCCGGCCAAGAGGTTGTCCGAACGCTCGGTGGTTTGCACCGATTCACCGGCTGGGAGGGACCCTGTTTGACCGACAGCGGTGGATTTCAGGTATTTAGCCTCGGCTTCGGCTTGGAACACGGAGTAGGCAAGATCGCCAGCATGTTCCCTGGTCAGGACGGGGGACCGCAGCCGCGGCCGGGCAAGGCGCTCTGCGTCATAGACGACGATGGCGTGTGGTTCAACTCGCACATCGACGGCCGCCGGCTGCGCCTCGATCCGGCGACTTCGATCTCGATACAGCAGGCCTTGGGCGCGGACATTATTCTGGCCTTCGACGAGTGCACGTCGCCCCTTTCATCCTATGACTACACGAAGAAGGCCTTGGACCGGACTCATCGTTGGGCCGAGGCCTGCCTCAGGGCCAACGAGGGCGGCAGCCAATGGCTATTCGGCATAATCCAGGGCGGCGAGTATCGGGACCTTCGTGAGGAGAGCGCCCGGTTCATCGACCAGCTACCTTTCGACGGCTACGCCATCGGCGGATCGCTGGGCAAGTCCAAGGACGACATGCTCCGTGTCCTCGACTGGTCGGTCCCGCTCTTGCGCGAGGGCCGGCCCCGCCATCTCCTGGGCATCGGCCATCCCGAGGACCTATTCGCCGCCGTCGAAAGAGGTCTCGACCTGTTCGACTGCGTGACGCCCACCAGATTGGCCCGGCACGGGACCGTATATACGCCGGATGGTAATCTCAACTTGCGCCTACACCGGCTCCGTTTGGAGGATCGGCCGGTCGAGGACGGCTGCGACTGCTACACCTGTCAACGATTCACGCGGTCGTATCTGCGCCATCTATTCATCAGCCGCGAGTTGCTCGCCATGCGTCTCGCCTCGATACACAATCTGCGGTTTATCATGCGATTGATGCAACGGATCAGGGACGCGCTCGCCGGCGGAGATCTACCCGCATTGCGGGATGAGTTTCTCGACCGGTATCAGGCCGCGAGTAAAGGTGGTTAGTGAATTGGACGACCGTCGCGGAAGACGACCGAGAGTTCGCCGGGTGCCTAACGCTGTCGAAGTTGAGGCGCCCTGCCGTGAGTCGCCGCCGCCCGAGTTGCGCGCCGGCGTCGAGGAGTTTAACGCCGGCCTGTACTTCGAGTGCCACGAAACGCTGGAGGAGCTCTGGATGGCGCGAGCCGGCCCGGATCGATGGCTGTACCAGGGCATACTGCAAATCGGCGTGTCGCTGCACCACCTTCGCCGGGGCAACTGGGTGGGCGCCGTGAATCTGATGGAGCGCGGTCTCCATCTGCTATCGGCCTACCCGGACCGCTGTCAGGGAGTCGAGGTGAGCGCCCTGCGCCGGAGCTCTGAGCAAATCTTGCGGTATCTGATATCGGAGGGCCGGTCGGGTGTCGAAGAATTCGACTGGAAACTTGCGCCGCAGATCGGGATAGTCGAATATCCCACCCAGACGAAAGGGGAATCATGAGCAGCAACGTGACGGTGCTTGGTGGAGGCAACACAGCCTTCGCCCTAGCGGCAGACCTTACCCTGGCGGGGCATCTGGTCAGGTTGGCCGAGCTGCCGGCGATGCACGAGACGGTCGAGCCAATCCGAGACTCCCGCACCATCGCCCTGAACGGCGTCGGACACACCGGCGAGGCCCGGCTGGCCGACGTCACGACCGACCTCGCCGCCGCCATCGAGGGCGCCGATCTGATATTGCTGGCGGTGCCGGCCTATGCCCACCGGCCGTTTGCCGAGGCCTGCGCGCCGCATTTGCAAGCCGGCCAGGCGCTCGTTTTGGTGCCGGGCACACTCGGCTCACTTGAGTTTGCCCAGGTGTTCGAAGAAATGGACAATCGGGAGGACGTCATCCTGGCGGAGATCGACACGTCTCCCTACGTCTGTCGCAAGACTGCGCCGGACACTGCCCACATTTGGGGCGTGGTGCCCAGGCTGGGGCTCGGCGTCCGGCCGGCTCGCTTGACGGCGCACGTCCACGAACTGCTGTCTCCGTTGTTCCCCGGCCTCACCACCTATCGCAGTGTTCTAGAGTGCGGTTTCAGCAGCATGAACCCGATTATGCATCCGGCCGGTATCCTGATGAACGCCGGCCGGATCGAGTATTCGAAAGGCGATTTCTACTTCTACAAAGAGGGCGTTACCCCAGGAGTTGCCAGGGTGATACTCCAGGTGGATCGGGAACGCCTGGCAATTGCCGGTGCGCTCGGCCTGGAGATATTGCCGGTGGCGGACGCCTTTCATCAGGCGGGTTTCGGGCCGGCCGGCGACTTGCAAACGACGATCACCGGCAGTGAGATGTTGACCCAACTTCCCGCCCCGGGATCGCTCGATACACGCTGGCTATTGGAAGATGCGCCCTACGGGCTGGTGAGCTGGGCCTCGATTGCCGAGCAACTCGCCATCCCGACGCCGACCATGCGGGCCGTGATCTCGTTGTGTTCCACTCTCACCGGCCAAGATGCCTGGGCGACCGGTCGTCGGGCAGAGCACCTCGGACTGAACGGTCTCGACGCCGCCCAGATGATTGCCCGGGCCGCCGGCGAGAGTGCTGCCGGATCGCCGGAATCCGGCTAGGAGGGATATGGGTACGAAAATGATGTTACGCGGCTTACGGCGTGCCTGCGAATCCCACGAATCTCTCCTTTCGTCATTCCCGCGCAGGCGGGAATCCACGCACCAGCGCCGCGCGGAAAAACGCCGATCGCGAAGCCACGAACTACGTCCACACGGAAACGCTGGAGGCTGGTTGGAAACCATCAAAGGGGGAACATTCTGTTCCCTATCCCTGTGCGAGATGGTTGCAGCCTGCCCCGTACCCCGATACGGGGGTGAGGATGAATATGCCCCGGCACGGGCTCGAAACTCCGAGGACCCTCGAACTCCTCCGCCAACCAGCGCTCCTAGTTTTCATGCCTTGGTGCGCCGGCGCCAGCCGGCATGAGCGACATCGGTATGTCAACAGTGGATCAATCCAACCAAGAAGTGACCGATGAGCTTGTTCGAATGTCCCACGGCGACATCGATCGAGTGCGGGAGTTAGTCGATCTTCATCCCGGCCTGGTTAACGCCCGTGCCTCCTGGAACGAGGCGCCAATCGAGGCGGCCGCCCACTGCGGCCAGCAGGAGATCGCCGAGTTGCTGCTCTCGGCCGGTGCCGACCTCGACATATGTACCGCCGCCATGCTCGGAGAAACCGGCCGAGTCTCGGACTTCGTTCAACAGAATCCCGGCTTGGCGCACGCGACCGGCGCCCACGGCATCCCCGTGCTGTTCTTTGCGGCAATGGCCGGCCACATAGGCATCGCCGAGTTGCTCCGGCGGCACGGCGCCAGCGTAAACGCCGGCGAAGGGGGAAACGTGGCGCTGCACGCCGCCGCTTTTGGCCGGCCGCGGATGGCTGAATGGCTCATCGCAAACGGCGCAAAGATCGACGTCCCTGGCTACAATGGCCGGACGCCGCTGGCCCTGGCTATCGATAGAGGTCATCACGACGTGGCTGAGTTACTGCGCCAACACGGAGGTAAAGATCAGAGTTGATAGATCAACAGACCACAGACCAACTGGATAACTACATCGAGCGGAACCTGGAACGCTACCTCGACGAATTGAGCGCCCTGTGCGCCCAGCCAAGCGTGTCGGCCCAGAATCTGGGTATTCAAGAGACGGCCGAGTTTGTCAAACAGATGCTGGTCGCGCGCGGATTTGAGAGCAGAATAATCCCTCTAGTCGGCGGTCATCCGGTCGTCTACGCGGAGACTGCCGGCGCCGCCGATAGCACCATCATCTTCTACAACCACTACGACGTTCAGCCGCCGGAACCTCTTGACCTCTGGGAAACTCCTCCGTTCGAACCAAGCATTCGAGACGGAAAGATGTACGCCCGGGGCGTATCGGACGATAAGGGCCACATCGTCTCGCGTCTGGCAGCTATCGACGCCGTAAAAGAGGTGACCGGCCGGCATCCTGCCCGCATCAAGTTCCTGATAGAAGGCGAGGAGGAGATCGGCAGCCCCCGGATTGAGCCGTTCGTTGAGGCAAATCGAGACCTGCTGGCCGCCGACGCCTGCGTCTGGGAGTCCGGCGGCGTCGATCCGGATGGCCGTCCCCAGTTCTTTCTCGGAATGCGGGGGATCTGCTATCTGCAGCTGTCCGTCCGGACCGCTTCCCGGGACGCCCATTCCGGCCTTGGTGGCTCCATCTTTCCGAACGCGGCGTGGCGATTGACCTGGGCGCTGGCCTCGCTGAAGGGTCCAGATGAGACGATCAGGATACCCGGCTTCTACGATGACGTCGTTCCACCTTCGGGGCGAGACCGCGAGATGCTCGCGGCCCAACCTTCCTACGAAGACTCCTACCGCCAGGTGTACGATCTGGCCGGCTTTCTCAACGGTGTCACCGGCCTCGAGTTCAAGGAAGCCGCCGTTTTCCATCCCACCTGCACCATCGCCGGCGTCACGACCGGCTACCAGGGCGAGGGAGCAAAGACCGTCTTGCCGGCCGCCGCATCCGCCAAGGTCGATTTCCGGCTGGTGCCAAGGCAGGACCCCTTCGATATCGCCGAAAAGGTCCGCCGGCACTTCGACGCGGAAGGCTTCGACGACGTTGAAGTCGAGTGCTTGGCCCACGAGCATCCCGCCCGCGTGGATCCGGACGATCCCTTCGTACAGACGGCCCTGGACGCCGCCCGCCGGCTGTATCAGGCCGAGCCCGTGGTCGAGCCTATAGTCGGCGGGTCGGGACCGATGTACCCGTTCGCGGAGTATCTGAAGGTCCCCATCATCACTCCCGGCGTCGGACACTTCGGCTCCCAGGCGCACGCGCCGAATGAGAATATGCTTGTCTCCGAGTTCGTACGGGGCACCAAGCTGATGGCCAGGATTCTCGCCGCGTTTCCCAACAGCTAGCCACCCAGGCGTCCTCCAATTGAGATTCTCATGAGCGTGGTCCAGGCAAATCGCCGGGGCATGCTCTGGGCCGGCACATCCGCCCTGTCCTACGCGACTATGAACGTCTTCCTGCGATACGTTGTACCAGACGTCGACCCCTTTCTTGCCGCGTTCATGCGCACTCTGCCGGTGACTTTCTACTGTTGGTTTATGGTAATCCGGCGGTTCGAGCTCGGCGGCCGGGTTCGCGGCGACCTGCTCCCGCCGCGCGAGTTCTGGCTGACCCTGATCGGCATCGGCGTCATATACAACGTGACCGGCAACGCCGCATTTCAGATCTCGCTGACCCTCAGCGGCCTGGTATTGACCGTTCCCATCTCCCACAGCACCATGCTCTGGAGCGCCGCATTCGCCGGCCTCTTGATCTTGGGCGAGCCGATCACCAGGGCGGTGGCGGTTGGCGTCACTCTGCTGATAGCCTCCCTCGTCTTCTTGACTGCCGGCGCTACGAATAGCCTTCACCAGATGGAGCCTATTATGATCGCGGTTGCGGTACTCACGGCGATGAGCGCCGGCGCTTCCTACGGCATAGGCACCGCGGTCTATCGCCGGAGGGTGGCCAACCGATTGACGACCGAGCAAGCGCTATCGATCGTTACGCTGACCGGCATGATCTCGACCGGCGTAATAGCTTATCTCCGCGTCGGGCTGGACGGCGCATTGGCAACCCCGCTGATCGTTGTGCTGGCGATGCTTGCGGCCGGCGTCGCGAATGCCGTTGCGCTGACTACGATCAGCAAGGCCCTGCAATACATCGCCGTCGCCAAGGCCAACGCGATCAACGCCACCCAGATTGCCCTCTCCGCGCTAGCCGGCCTGCTCATATTCGCCGAGCCGGTGACCATCCTGGTGCTCATAGGGCTGGGACTGACAATTGCCGGCCTCCTGTCGATCGGGAGGCAACCGGCGCGCGTAAACCCGGCACACAACTAATGAAAACGAGTCTGTAGCGGCGTCCCTTGTGGGCGCCCAGAACCGGGACGACCGAACGAGGGAACCACGAATGGACCGGCTCTCCTCCTCGCCCTTGATGGGAGAGGATTGAAGAGCCTGCCCCGTACCCCGATACGGGGTGAGGGTGAAATCTCCCGCCCTTCCCATCTCGTCAAATCCGTGGAAAAGGGAATCCACGCACCATCGCCCCGCGCAAGAACGTCAATCGCGATACCATCAACCACATCCAGACGCAAACGCCAACCCCCGGCGCCTCACCCCCCCCCAATTGTTAAATCTTCGAACAAATTTTCGCCTTGAGGTTTCCATTTTGCCACCCAAAGTGCATATATATAGTAGGAGGGCAAAAATTTGGCCGCTCGAACAGCACGTTCAAAACACGTTCCGGACCGAAGCAGCCAAGTATCGGTTGGATGGAGCCGAATCAATAATAGAACTGATGTTTGACAGTAATGGAACATCTGTCTTATAATGGACGACCAAGAGAAGGCGCATCCAACCGCCTCCATCGAAAAAGTAGAAGGGAGAGTGCTTATCGGAAGGAGACCTGAAGCGCCGGGACCAGCCCCGGCAACATCGACAAACGACCCGAGCTACAGGACTTGAAAGGAGGTTGACTAGCAGCAATGGCAGAGCAAAGCGAATCGAGGGCCAAGGCCGGCGTCCCGGTAGGGCCGGCGATCCCACCGCTGAACGTGAGTGGGATGGTCGTGACCAGGGCGGACCTGGTGGCCGCGCTGCGACTCTACGTACCGCGGCTGGCCGGCATAGAAGAGATAGGAGGTGATCGATACATACTAAACGTCGAATCGGCTGATACAACCAAAACGGAAGAATAGAAACAGACAGAAAGGAACCATAAGGAGAAAACGATGACCCTTTGCAATTGCGATGAATTCAACACAGACGTGACCATTTCGGGAAACATAAAGCTGGGCGGCGCCATAGCCAAGATCAACGATCGGGCGAACGTGGGGATAACGTCGAACGCCTTCGACGACCTGATCAATAACTTCGACGGCGCCGCCTACTGGTTCAGCGGAACCCAAGGTGGCGACGCGGAAGGTACCGGCGGCACTCGCGCAATGAAGCTCCAGGCGGACGGGAGGCTCGAGCTGAGCGGAGCCATTGCCCAAATCAACGGCCGGTCAAGAGTCGGCATCACCGCGAACCCCCTCGACGACCTGATCCACAACTTCGATGGGACCGCCTACTGGTTCAGCGGAACCCAAGGCGGCGCCTCGACCGGGTCTGTGGGCGACGAGGCGATGAAGCTCAACGACGACGGCGACCTTTACATAAAGGGAGCGCTGGCAAGGATCAAGGGCCGGGACAAAGTCGGCATCACCTCGAACGCGTTCAACGACATGATCAACAACTTCGACGGCGCGGTGTACTGGTTCAAGGGGATTCAGGGTGGCGACTCGGAAGGGGGCGGCACCCGGCTGATGAAGCTCGACACCAACGGCGACCTCGAAGTAGCCGGAAGGGTGGAGGCGAGTAACAGCGTAAAGGAGTACGACAGCGGTTGGTTCGACGTGTCCGCTCTCAACATTATCACCAAGAACCACAACTTGGGAGTAATACCGAAGCATGTGACCGTCTGGTGCGCAAACGCGGGAACCGCTGACCCGACCTCGCCCTCGATAGCCGGCCCGTTCGTGGTCAATGGGGCCTCGAGTGGTGACAGGGGCGCCTATGTAGCCAAGGTGACGACCACCAGCCTGGTGGTGAGGGCCGGCAGCCACATAGGGCTCAACGAAGCCAACAACGGCTGGTTGACCAGCGGCCGGTACAGAGTCGTTGTCTGGGCATAAGCGCCCCTCTAATAGAACATATGTCTGGCCGCGGTTGGAGGGCAGATCGCCCATGCGACCACGGCCACCGAAAAGGAGGTAAGCCGATAAGAAATGGGTGGCGATGGGGGCAAGGTCCTTCGACCTTGTCCCCCAGGATCTGGCAAACAGGTGACTCGCGCACACGCGAGAGAGTTCAAGAAGCGGCTAGTCCGCAAATGCAATCAAAATGAACAAATGGTTAGGAGAATTACAATGACTACAATTTGGAGAGCAAACCCATCAGTGTCCTACTGGTCAATTAACGAACTGCGGGACGCAATTCAGTTGGTTGGCGGAAGCCCACCGGAATGGACTGGCGCAGCGCGGTTGCCGGCAGGTACTCGTGTAAGAGCGGCGCACGTGCTGGAGATCAAAGAGGCGATGCAAAGGCTCTGGAACGATAGAGGTTTGGGACTTATCCCTAACTGGACGACTGGTGTAGAGCCGGGACTGCCGGCACCTACGCAGCCATCTGTATTAATCCGGGACACAGATATTCTCAACTTGAGAGATTGGTTCAACCACTGGGAGGGTTGGGGCAGCCTGCGCGGGGTGCATTGGTTCGATAGCGGCCGGTCTGACCTTACCGGAACATTCTGGAACGTAGAGCTAGTGTACGGAGTGTCATCACAGCCGGCGGAGAATGAGGCGCTTGTCTACGATAGCGACGAAGTTGCCAAGGCCCGCAGGCATTGTGTGGCCGCGCGAAACTATGGGTTGGTAAACATCGTGCGGATCGACTGGAAGGAAGGGCATGCGGTTCCGACTAATCCTTACCTTTATGGGATTTGGAGAGAGCACTTCAACCGGGCAGTAAATGAGCTAAAGGATGTGGCAACGATATTCATCGTTGGGAACGAGCCGACACTCGAACCTCACGACGTCATTTCTGGCACACAGTACGGCGACGCGTTTAACGCCTTGTATGGCGACACGAACAAGGTAGCCGGGGTGATGTATTTGGCGGCAGGGCCGGCTGCATTCTCCCATACCGACGTGGCCGGATATGGTTTTGAGACCGACATTCAGTGGTTACGGAGTGCTTCAAACGCGATCCATGACCTGGATGGTTGGGCGTTGCACACCTACGGCAGTCCATATCTCAATAACGCGGCTGGCGGTGCGTTGTGCGATACCGCGACTGTTGATTGCCCTTTCCCTCAAGGTTCAACCCTCGGTGGCGAGGCAAGCTTTCGTAGATATGAGGACTACATTGAAGAAATCAGAGGAGATTGGGCTGGCAAGCCGGTCTATATCACGGAGACCAACACCCAGGGTTTTGATGCTGAGGGGCAGACAAATGGCGGCAAGCCGTCGGCTAGCTACGTGACCGGATGGATTCAGACAACCTATGAAGAGATCCGCAGACTTAACACCGAAAAGAACGCGGTGCGTAACGATTGGCCTCGTATTCTGTGCCTTTGTTGGTTTGTTGATGACAATCAAGACGGTAACTGGGGTGATTTCGCTCTGTCGAATGACACCTCTGATAAGCTCAGTCAAGCGCGCACCGACTTTAAGGCGAGTGATACATCAACCGGGATATCCCCTGCCGATCCTACGTCTAATCTCGCGCCTTCGTCGCCTATAATAGAGCACCGAACCGGGATAAGCATACTCTCGAACACGGTTTCGTAAAGGCGTCATTCGAGGTGTACGTCATGCGGCTGCGGTTTATTGTTGTCTTGATTGGATTTGTACTCTCGCTATTGATGCTATCGTCGGTTAATGCCGTTACTCACCGTGGCTACTCGGTCTTCGAAACAAGGACCGATCATCAAGGGCGATATGACACTTGGAACGGAATTAGCGGGACCGTATGGGTTGATGATAATGTCGACGGAATTCGCCAGCCGTCCGAGCCTGGGGCAGCTGACAGTGGCATGGTATTTGGCAGGCCCATCAGACCAAGCGAAGATGTCCCGTATGACGTATCAGTCTATTATTTCGAACCTGGGGTTGAGCCGGTGAAGAGAATAGGGAATGCGTCCTACACTCATGAGGGCTGCACATCCGTACTCCCTCCACAAAGGGATGGCAGCCTGACTGTGGATATTCGCGTGGTCCAAATTGGCAAATACCACTTATCGCCTCGGAATTGGCCGCTAGTTGAAGGTCATTTCTCCGCAGAGGCGGCTTACTTAGATAAAAATTGCGACGCCGGCTTTTCAGTAACGAACACCGACGGCATCCCCTTCTGGGACACTTGGCGGCATCTGGATTTGGATAACGTCGGTTATCCAATATCCCATCGGTTCTATTGGAAGGGGTTCATCACCCAGGTGTTCCAGAAGGCGGTCTTCCAGTGGCAGCCGGGCAAGGGAGTTTTCTTCATCAACATCCTTGACGAGTTGCACGACGCCGGCTTGGACGAGGAATTGCGGTTCCGATTCTCCACGCCGAGGCAGTTAGACCCCTCGTTTGATTACACGTATCCTGTCGATGATCAAGATTGGGTTGGGGTGGAGGTTTGGGCGGAGATAGTGAGGCATCGTCTTGCACTGCTGGATGCAAACCCAGCGATCAAAGAGAGATACTACTCAGCGCCGGACCCCCTGCTACAGTACGGACTACCGACGTCACGAATGAAGGATTTCGGAAATCAACTCGTGATAAGGACCCAGCGGGCAGTGTTCCAGCAATGGAAACAAGATGTACCCTGGGCCAGGGCCGGTGAAGTGACGGTTGCGAATGGAGGGGACATCGCCAAAGAGCTAGGCTTGTTCCCGGAGCACGCGCTGATCCCCCATCCGGCGGGCTTTGTTGGGGCCCGGCCTCCCTAGGGCTAGGTAGGTCAAGGTAGCACGACACCAACTCCTTTGTGCGCAACGAGGGCGACCGGTCAAGGCCGGCCGCCCTCGTTTCATTTGTGGGCGCATCGGCCGCCAAACCAAAAAGTGCAAAACAAACGGCTTCGAAGACTTGATCCACAACTTCGATGGGACCGCCTACTGGTTCAGCGGAACACAGGGCGGTGATTCGACCGGATCTGTGGGCGACGAGGCGATGAAGCTCAACGACGACGGCGACCTTTACCTATCGGGAGCCCTGGCGAGGATCAGGGGCCGGGACAACGTCGGCATAACCTCGAACGCCTTCGACGACATGATCAACAACTTCGACGGCGCGGTGTACTGGTTCAAGGGGATTCAGGGTGGCGACTCGGAAGGGGGCGGCACCCGGCTGATGAAGCTCGACACCAACGGCGACCTCGAAGTAGCCGGAAGGGTGGAGGCGAGTAACAGCGTAAAGGAGTACGACAGCGGGTGGTTCGACGTTTCCGCCCTCGACATCGTGACCAAGGACCACAACTTGGGAGTGATGCCGAAGCACGTCACGGTCTGGTGCGCGAACGGCGGAAGCGGCGACCCGACGTCGCCGTCGATAGCCGGCCCCTTCGTCGTCAATACGGCCGCGAGTGGAGATAGAGGCGCCTACGTGGCCAAAGTGACGACCACCAGCCTGGTGGTGAGGGCCGGCAGCCACATAGGGATCAACGAGGCGCACAACGGCTGGTTGACCAGCGGCCGGTACAGGATCATAGCCTGGGCATAGCCGGCGGTGCGAGGTTCTCTCAGTAGAACATATGTCTGGTTATGCGTTGGAGGGCCGAGGAGCCTTCCAACCGCGGCCATCGAGAGGGAAGGAGGTATGCCGATAAGAAATGAGCGGCGCTGGGGGACAAGGTTGAAGGACTTTGTCCCCCAGGATCTGACAAACGGCCGGCTCGCTTGCGAGCGAATTCAATTAGCGGCTAGTCCGCAAATACGATCTAAGTCAACAAAGAATAGGGAGAATTACAATGACTACCATTTGGACAAGCACTCCGGCAGTATCAGTTGCGTCAATCAATGAGTTACGGACAGCAGTCGATGCTGCCGTCGAAGCTGCCGAAGACCCTCCTGTCGTTTGGACGGACGGATCACCTTTGCCAAGCACGATGAGTGTAAAGGCGAAATACGTGATTGAGCTTCGCGATGAAATTCAGGCACTTTGGAACAAGGACGATCGGAAGCTGGGACTGATCCCGAACTGGACGACTGGGGTAGAACCAGGAGAGCCCAACCCGATAACGCCGCTCCCGATACAGGACAGCGACATAACCGACCTGCGGGGGTGGTTCAACCACTTTGAGACCTGGGGAGATCTCCGCGGGGTACATTGGTGGGCATCCACCAGCACTGACTTTCCCAAAGTGGGCTGGAACGTAGAGACGGTGTACGGGGTGTCAAACGCGGATGGGGAGTACGATAGAATCACTGTGAACGCCACCCGAGATCGCTGTGCTGAAGCGCGCAACTATGGGCTAGTAAACATAGTGCGGATCGATTGGAAGGGAGGCGATCCAATTCCGACGAACCCCGCCGACTACGATGGCTGGAAAAGTAGCTTCAAGCAGGCGGTGAATGCATTGAAGGGCGTAGCTACCATATTCATCGTCGGTAATGAGCCGAATCTTGAACCTGAGGCGGGTGATAACCACGGTATAACCAGCACTCAGTACGCGAATGCATTCAATTGCCTGTATGGCGATAGTAACAAGGCGACCGACGTCATGTACTTGGCGGCCGGGCCGGCACCATTCGCACCATCGGATCCCGTGGTCGGCGATGACGAAATCGACACTCACTGGCTAGAGAACGCTTCAGACGAGATCACGGGGCTGGATGGCTGGGCGCTGCACACCTATGGTAGTCCTTGGTTGCCTTACGCGGAAACGCCCGGCATTTCATGTGTAGCATTGTGTATCGATCCTACGCTAGGGTGTTTGTTCAGTTGCGGGAATCACGATTCTCGCCTTAAGGGAGACGCAGGCTTCCGCAGATACAGGGACTTTATCAAGAAAATCAAAGGTAAATGGGCGGACAAGCCAGTCTATATAACCGAGAGCAACACGAAAGGGTTCCTGGCGGACTCATATAACCAGCCTACACCGGCGGAGAGTTACATCACCGGATGGAATCAGAGAACCTACCAGGAAGTAAGGAACTACAACAGCGAGACGAATACGAGCCGTGACTACTGGCCACGGGTGATGTGCTTGTGCTGGTTCGTCGACTCAGATCGAGACTCAAATTGGGAGAAATTCTCTCTAACCAAGGGAGCAACTGATGGTGATACCTACCCGAAGCTTAGACAAGCACGGTCAGACTTCATAGCTAGTGACACTTCTACCGGAATAACGACCTCCTCGCGGGGAGAAATTGGACCGGAGACGGAGAGAGAACCGAAAGAGCGCCCGATCGGGAACAACACACTATGCGGGACTGTCGCGTAGAAGCATTCGAGGAGGCAAAGGGTGGTGCTGCGGAACCTTGTGGTTATATCCGGGGTTGTATTCGCCTTGCTAGCGATAGCTCCGGTGCATGCTGATGACCACGATGGCGATTGGGTGACGATAAGCGGCACCGTCTGGTTTGATGAGAACGTAGACGGAATACGCCAGCCGTCAGAGTCGGTGGCGGCTGGCGTCAGAGTAGATAAGTGGATAGGACCTTACTCTCTCAATGCTTCTTGGACCGACGAGCAGGGTCAATTCACTTTCACGGTATGGCCGTGGGGGCGGTACAACAGACCTTGGGCGGGTGTTAGGCTAAGCGTCCATTATCGCAGGCCTGGAGACGAACCAGTGTGGAAGACGGATTGGGGAAGGAGATACACACACGTTGGCTGCGCCAAGTTTCACGTTGAACCTGGAGACCCTGAGCATACTGTGGATATTCGAATAGTACAACACCGTAATGATGACATTTATGGGGGCTCATCCCCCCCACAGGATTGGCCCTTAACCAACGGCCATTTCTTCAAACAGGGATTGCTGTGGCGGGACAGATGCGACGCCGGCTATTCCGTAACCAACGCTGATGACATCCCCTTTTGGAACACCTGGCAGAAGCTAGGGCTTGAGAATGTGGGCTACCCGATCTCTGGTCGATACATATGGAGAGGGCTCGTCACTCAGTCATTTCAAAAGGTGATATTCCAGTGGCGGCCGGGAAGAGGAGTCTACTTCGTCAAGGTCTTTGACGAGCTACACGCCGCCGGCTATGACGATGAGCTGCGTCGTCGCTGGTCCATACCAAGGCGGCTAGGCTCGCTCGAACCCGCCTTACCCGTCCATATACAGGGGGAACTTCGGGAGAAACTTCGGGAGGAGATACATAGGCGTCGCCTTGCATTGCTGGATGCAAACCCGGCAATAAAAGAGAGGTACTACGCGGCGCCGGATCCGCTACTACAATACGGGCTACCAACCTCACAGGTAGAGGACCACGGTAATGTGATTGTGATCCGGACCCAGGGAGCGGTATTTCAGCAGTGGAAGGACGATGTGCCCTGGGCGAAGGCCAGCGAGGTGACGATAGCGAACGGAGTGGACATAGCAAAGGCTGTAAGCGAAGTGAAAAAGTATGATGAGGTTTGGCGCTTATACTACTATGTCTATTTGTTTCCCCCGTTGGGCCTTGATCCCCTAGCATGTATCCTTGGCTGCCGTAGGACGAAGTAGCTGAGGATAGCAGAGTCCCAATCCTTGGAAGCGCAATGAGGGTGACCACGTAAGACTGGTCACCCTCACTTTATTTGTGCGTACATTGCCGGCCAAACCAAAAAATGCAAAACAAACTGCCGGCGGCCAGGCGTCACCCCCGCCGGCCGGGAGAACGTCGGAATAACGGCGAATCTCCTTGACGACCTGATCCACAACTTCGATGGGACCGCCTACTGGTTCAGCGGAACACAGGGCGGCGACTCGACCGGGTCTGTGGGCGATGAGGCTATGAAGCTCAACGACGACGGCGACCTTTACCTATCGGGAGCCCTGGCGAGGATCAGGGGCCGGGACAACGTCGGCATTACCTCCAACGCCTTCGACGACATGATCAACAACTTCGACGGCGCTGTGTACTGGTTCAAGGGGATTCAGGGTGGGCGCTCCGAAGGCAGCGGCACCCGACTGATGAAGCTCGACAGCGACGGCGACCTCGAAGTGGCAGGGAGAGTAGAGGCGAGCAACAGCGTAAAAGAGTACGACAGCGGGTGGTTCAACGTTTCCGCCCTCGACATTATCACCAAGAGTCACAACTTGGGAGTGATGCCGAAACATGTCACAGTCTGGTGCGCAAACTCTGGAAGCGCTGACCCGACATCGCCCTCGATAGCCGGCCCCTTCGTGGTCAATACCGCCGCGAGTGGAGACAGAGGCGCCTACGTGGCCAAAGTGACGACCACCAGCCTGGCGGTGAGAGCCGGCAGCCACATAGGGATCAACGAAGCGCACAACGGCTGGCTGAGCAGCGGCCGGTACAGGGTAATAGCCTGGGCCTAGCCGGCGGCGCGAGGTTCTCTCAGTAGAACATATGTCTGGCTGTGGTTGGAGGGCTCACAGCCCATCCGACCGCGGCCACGTAACAGGAGGTAAGCCGATAAGAAATAGGAGACGCTGGGGACAGAGTCGAGGGACTTTGTCCCCAGGATCTGGCAAACGACCGGCTCGCTTGCGAGCGAATTCAATTAGCGGCCAGCCCGCAAACACGATCTGAATGAACAAATAGTTAGGAGAATTTCAATGACTACAACTTGGACAGGCAGTCCAGTATTATCAGCAGCGTCTATAAATGAGTTGAGACAGGCAGTTGATGCTGCCGGCGGCAGTCCGGATAGGTGGACCGGCGGATCGAGACTGCCGGAATACACTACGCTGACAGCGGAACACATACTTGAGATTAAGCGGGCGATACAGAGGCTCTGGGACGAAAGGGGCCTGGGATTGATTCCGAATTGGACGCTTGGAGTGGAGCCGGGCGATCCTATTCCCGGGACGCCGCTCTTGCTGATTCGGGACCAGGACATATACGATCTGAGAAAGTGGTTCAATCACTATGAGACTTGGGGAGACCTACGCGGGGTGCATTGGTGGAAAGACACCACGCCCGCCGGCAACAGCGTTTCCGCCCTGCCAAAAGTTGGATGGAACGTCGAGTTGGTCTACGGAGTGTCAAACTCCAATGGGACATACAACGGCGGCGAAGTAGCCAAAGCCCGTCGTCATTGTGTGGCCGCGCGCAACTATGGTCTAGTGAACATCGTACGGATCGACTGGAAAGGAGGATCTGCAGTTCCGACGGACAGCAACGAATACACTGCATGGAAACAACTTCAACCAGGCTGTGAACGCCTTGAAGGACGTGGCGACCATTTTCGTTGTTGGCAATGAGCCCACAATTGAACCTGAGGTGACATTGACAGAGAATGGCAAGGAGGTAGAGCACAATGGCATAACGAGCACTCAGTACGCCGACGCGTTTAACTCCTTGTATAGAGAGAAGGTAGCCGGCGTGACTTACTTGGCGGCCGGACCGGCGTCGTGCTCTGTATCTAACCCCGTGGTTGGAGATGACGAGGTCGATGTTGACTGGCTGGAGAACGCTTCTCGCGTCATCATGGCGCTAGATGGGTGGGCACTGCACGCCTACGGCGCCCCATACCTTGATTACGCCGGAAACACCTATGGCCTTGCGCAGGCCACATAAGGGGATGAAAATGGGACGGCGCCGGGCGGTACAACTAGGGCGGTAGTCATTGGTGCCGCGAGCCCGTGCCGGAAACTGCCTGGGTGGCTGGCAGGTACATAAGATTGTCGCCCCGCTGCGGCGGTGAGCACGCATAGTAAAGTCGTCAGAATAGCAGCCACCCACCGACCGGTAGCTAGTCTTAGGAGGAGGAGTATGCAAGTCGTACGTGAACGGTGCTGTGGCTTGGACGTTCACAAGAAGTCGGTGGTGGCTTGTGTGTTAACGCCTGAGTCTCAGGAGACGAGGACGTTTGGCACAATGACGCGGCAGCTAGTGAAGTTGTCGGAGTGGCTTCGGGAGCACGAAGTCACCCACGTGGCTATGGAGAGCACCGGTGTCTACTGGAAGCCTATCTTCAACCTGATGGAGGACGAGTTCACCGTCTGGGTGGTGAATGCGCGCCACATCAAGATGGTGCCTGGTCGCAAGACCGACGTAAAGGATGCGGAGTGGATAGCCGAGCTTCTGAAGCACGGGCTGCTCAAGCCCAGCTTTATCCCCGAGCGTCCCCAGCGAGAGCTTCGCGAGTTGGTGCGTTACCGCAAGAGCCTGGTCCAGGAACGGTCGCGAGAGGCGAACCGTATACAGAAGGTACTTGAGGGAGCCAACATAAAGTTGGGGTCGGTGGCCACCGACGTGCTGGGAGCATCAGGCAGGAAGATGCTGAGAGCCCTTGCTGATGGAGAAGATGACCCCAAGGTCCTAGCCGATATGGCGAAGGGTCGGCTTCGGGAGAAGCTTGAGGCGCTGGAAGAGGCGCTGCTCGGCGTCGTGGGGTCTCACCAGCGCTTCATGTTGGCCACCCAGTTGCGACGCCTCAGCACCTTGGATGCCGACGTTGAGAGGCTCGACGCAGAGGTGGCCCGACGGGTTCGCCAGCACAGGGATGTGCTGCAGGTGATCGATACGATCCCCGGCGTGGGCCGTCGCACTGCCGAGACGATCGTGGCCGAGATGGGCACCGACATGGACAGGTTTGCCACCCCGGGACACCTCGCTTCTTGGGCCGGGGTCAGTCCTGGCAACAACCGCAGTGCCGACAAGTCCAAGCGAAGCCCGGTCAAGAAGGGCAACGCCTCCCTTCAGTCGGCTTTGGTGGAAGCAGCCAGGGCCGCCGCCCGAACCAAGACCTACTTGGGAGCCCAATACCACCGCCTCGCACGCCGCATCGGCGCCAACAGGGCCGCCATGGCCGTTGCCCACTCCATTGCTGTCATGCTCCACTCCATCATCAAGAACAAGGTGCCTTTCGTGGACATGGGACACAAATACTTTGAGGTGCGCGACAAGACCGCCGTCACCCGCAGGGCTGTCCGCCAACTCGAACGGCTGGGCCACAAAGTCATCCTTCAGGCTGCCTGAACCGCGTATTTTCATAGTAAAGACTGACGATTCAGATGAGAAATGTAACACGGCGACTGTAGACTGCCCGATCGATCGCGACATACATAAGCCTCAGAACTCCCCTCTCACCGACACCGGCGACGCGGGCTTTCGCAGACATATGAATTTCATCGATAGAATCCGGAGGAGGTGGGCGGCCAAGCCGGTTTATATTACGGAAACCAACACTTCGGGATACAAAGCTAACTTCCAAAACACAGACGGAGACACGTCAAAGCTGGCTCCTCCGTCGATCACCTATGTCGCCGGCTGGATTCAGACAACGTATCAAGAGATCCGGAAATACAACCGTCAAAGTAACACGAACCGTTACTACTATCCCCGGATCATGTGCTTATGCTGGTTCGTAGATGATCACCGAAATGACGATAATTGGAGGGGGTTTGCTCTATCCAATGGCGCAACCTACGATATGCTTGGGCAAGCGCGGGCAGACTTCAAAGCTAGTGATACGTCTACCGGGATAGAAGAGATTTCAGGACGAGGAAGAATCCCACTTGAAGTGCCAGACCCGCGTTGGCCCGGGGTCTCCCAACTGTGCCCGACTACCGGGTAGAGCCATCAGAGTAAAAGGGATGATACTGCGAAGTGTTCCAGTAATTGTGGGGGTTCTGTTTTCCTTACTCGCGATATCACCGGTGCATGGTTCTGACCATGAGGTTGATTCCGTCACAGTAAGCGGCACTGTCTGGATTGATGAAAATGTAGACGGTATCCGCCATCCAACCGAGCCGGGCATCCCAGATTTCATGCCAATCATTGTGGTCGGCCCATATTTCTGGAATAGTCCCCTGACCGACCAGCAGGGCCATTTCACCTTCGAGATAGGGCTAGGGAGTAGTTACAGCCGCCCTGGAGAATACGTTCGAATAATGGCCTATTACCTCAGACTTGGAGACGGTCCAGTGTGGGAGACGGGCTGGGGAGCGAAATACACGCACTTTGGATGCGGCAACGTTTCAGTTAAACCTGGAGATCCTGACCACACTGTGGATATTAGAATGGTACATCATTATGATGGTGGTAGAGAATCTCCTCCCCCACAAGATTGGCCGTTAACCGATGGTCATTTCTTCAAACAGAGATGGCCGTTTCGGAGCGGATGTGATAGAGGCTTTTCCGTAACCAACGCCGATGGCATCCTTTTCTGGGACACTTGGAAGGAGTTAGGGTTGGAGAATGTGGGATATCCTACCTCTAGTAGATACGTGTGGAGAGGTCTCGTCACCCAGACATTCCAGAAGGCGATTCTTCAATGGCGGCCGGTGAAAGGAGTCTTCTTCGTCAATGTCTTCGACGAGCTATATAAGGCGGGCTATGACGACGAGCTGCTAGTCCATTACTCCATTCCGAAGCAGTTGCCCCCGTGCTTCTTATTCGTTGACCCCGTCGGTGAAGAGGCAGATATAAAAATGCGTCGCCTTGCCCTGTTGGATGCAAACCCAGCGATCAGGGAAAGGTACTACAGCGCACCGAATCCGCTGTGGCAATATGGACTACCGACCTCAAAGGTAGAGGACTACGGCAACGTGTTCGTGATCCGCACACAAAAGGCGGTATTCCAGCAGTGGAAGGAGGACGTGCCTTGGGCCAAGGCCGGCGAAGTGACGATAGCGAACGGAGTGGACATCGCCATGGAACTGAGCCGAAGGGAAGTGTCTGACAACATTGAGGGTAAAATTCGTCGCATAGCCATACACATGTTTTCCTCGGAGGAGCAGGTGAGACTCTACCAAGCGGCGCGGCGTCCGGCAGGGTAGCCGGGGATAGCAGCGCAACAACTCCTGGGTGCGCAACGAGGGCGACCGGTTCAGGCCGGCCGCCCTCGTTTCATTTGTGCGCGCATCGACCGCCCATCGCCGGATGGGAGTCGCGCAGCGCCGGCGGGCGTGCCGAGGCCGGCCTACGCGCGGGTGCTAGACTCATGTTGTTCGTAGACGAATACCGCGATAGTAACGACTGGCCGATGTTTGCTCTGTACAATGGCGCAGCCTACCCGATCCTTCAGCAGGCTCGTAATGACTTTAAAGCCAGTGATACGTCCACCGGAATAACAATACCCTGGCGGGGGGCAATTGTTACAGGGGATGATAGGTTTCAGGACCTACGCAGCGCTGAGGGTGTCACAATACGATTAGGGACTCTTGTTTAGAGATATTCGAGTTGCCTAGAGTTGCTGGAGAGGACGGAGTATGGTACTTCGAAGCGTACTAGTGACTGCCGGGGTAGTGCTTTCACTCGTGTTAGTGTCACCGCCGGCGCATGCTCGACATGACGATCCTGACCGGTCCCATGGGATCAAAGTGAGCGGCACCGTCTGGGTGGATGAGAACGTGGACGGCATCCGTCAGCCGTCCGAGCCGGGGGTCCCGCCTGGTGTCTCGGTGTCAATGATGTGCGGTGGGTATCTTTGTAGAGGCGTGCCGACCGGCGAGGGGGGGCGATACACCTTGGTTATAGGGACAGGATCCCTTCGGGCGAATGTCTATTACTTCAAGCCTGGAGCCGAGCCCGTGTGGACGGTGACCGAGGGGGGGAAGAAGTTTACGCACTTTGGCTGCCACTTTGCTTGGGTTCGACCTGACGATTCCGAGCTAACTCTGGATATCAGGTTAGTAGGTTACCTCTATGATGGCAAAGCTTCTGCTCCTCCCCTGGATTGGCCATTAGCTGACGGGCACTTCTTCAAACAGACCGAGGGCCGCTACCGTTGCGATTATGGATATTCAGTAACCAATGCCGATGGCGTCCCGTTCTGGGATACCTGGCGGGAGCTTGGGCTTGAGAACGTGGGATATCCTACCTCTGATCGGTATCTATGGAGAGGTCTCGTCACCCAGACGTTCCAGAAGGTGGTCTTCCAATGGCGGCCGGGGAAGGGTGTCTTCCTCGCAAATGTCTTTGACGAGTTGCACGATGCCGGCTACGACGAAGAGTTGCGGGAGCGCTGGGCTACCCCAAAGATATCTCCTCCGTTCAACTCTTACCTTCCGGTCGGTAAATGGGAGGAGCTTGATAAAGAGCTTCGCGAGCAAATTCGGGAACAGATACTGACGCATCGACTAGCATTGCTGGATGCAAACCCAGCGATCAAGGAGCGGTACTTCAGCGCGCCGGATCCGCTGTGGCAATACGGACTACCCACTTCGAGAGTCGAGGACTACGGCAACATGTTCGTGGTCCGCACACAGAAGGTGGTGTTTCAGCAGTGGAAGGAAGATGTGCCGTGGGCAAAGGCCGGCGAGGTGACGATTGCGAACGGAGTTGACATAGCCGAGGCGGTAAGCCAATGGCGTCCCTTCGACAAGGTTCATGGTTATGTCCACACCTTCCACATCTTTTCCCCGGATGGGGCGTTGGGACGCTACGAAAGGTCGCTGTCCGACCCGCCCTAAGCCGAAGTAGCTCGGGATAGCAGCGCACCAACTCCTGGGTATGCAAACGAGGGTGACCGGTTCAGGCCGGCCGCCCTCGTTTTATTTGCACGCGTATCGACCGCCAAACCAGAAAATGCAAAACAAACAGCTTCGACGACATGATCAACAACTTCGACGGCGCGGTGTACTGGTTCAAGGGGATTCAGGGTGGCGACTCGGAAGGGGGCGGCACCCGGCTGATGAAGCTCGACACCAACGGCGACCTCGAAGTAGCCGGAAGGGTGGAGGCGAGTAACAGCGTAAAGGAGTACGACAGCGGGTGGTTCGACGTTTCCGCCCTCGACATCGTGACCAAGGACCACAACTTGGGAGTGATGCCGAAGCACGTCACGGTCTGGTGCGCGAACGGCGGAAGCGGCGACCCGACGTCGCCGTCGATAGCCGGCCCCTTCGTCGTCAATACGGCCGCGAGTGGAGATAGAGGCGCCTACGTGGCCAAAGTGACGACCACCAGCCTGGTGGTGAGGGCCGGCAGCCACATAGGGATCAACGAGGCGCACAACGGCTGGTTGACCAGCGGCCGGTACAGGATCATAGCCTGGGCATAGCCGGCGGTGCGAGGTTCTCTCAGTAGAACATATGTCTGGTTATGCGTTGGAGGGCCGAGGGCCCATCCAACCGCGGCCATCGAAAGGGAGGTATGCCGACAAAAAAATGGAAGTGGCGGGGACAAGGTCGAAGGACCTTGTCCCCCAGATCTAGCAAACGGCCGGCTCACTAGCAAGCCAATTCAATTAGCGGCTAGTCCGCAAACGCAAAATAAATGAACAAAGATTAAGGAGAATTACAATGACTACAACTTGGACAGGCTTTCCAGTTCTGTCAACTGCGTCGATAAATGAGCTAAGGGGTGCGGTGGGTGCCGCCGGATCCAGACCCGTCGCTGGATGGACAGACGGTGAAGCCTTATCGTCCACTACTAGCCTAAAAGCGAAGCACGCGACGGAACTTCGAGATGCAATCCAGCGGCTATGGAACAAGCGATTCTTGGGCCTGATCCCGAACTGGACTAGTGGGGTGGAGCCGGCAGAGCCCACCCCGGGTACGCCGCTCCCCCTACAGGCCGGAGACATAACCGACTTGAGAAAGTGGTTCAACCACTTTGAGAGCTGGGGAGACCTGCGCGGAGTGCATTGGTGGAAAGACACCACGCCTGCCGACATCAGCGTTTCCGCCCTGCCTAAAGTTGGATGGAACGTCGAGTTGGTCTACGGAGTGTCAAACTCGGATAGGACGTACAATAGCGGTGAAGTAGCCAGAGTCCGTCGTCACTGCGTCAAGGCGCGCAACTATGGGCTGGTGAACATCGTGCGGATCGACTGGAAGGGAGGCCATGCAGTTCCGACGAACCCCAGAGAACGCCCCAGCTGGGCGAGCCACTTCAAGCAGGCGGTGAACGCATTGAAGGACGTGGCCACTATATTCATAGTAGGCAACGAGCCGAATATTGAGCCTGATGTTGCGCCCCACACAACTGGAAGCCAGTACGGTGACGCGTTCAATTTCCTGTATGGGGCATATAGAGTGATTGATACGATGTACTTAGCGGCCGGGCCGGCCCTATTCCGTGTCATTGGCAGTGGGAATGACCGCGAGGCAGACACGGTCTGGCTAGAGAACGCTTCGAACCAGATTGCCCGCTTGGATGGTTGGGCGCTGCACACCTATGGTGGCCCATACCTACCCTACGCTAGCGACGCTGGGGCGTTGTGTAACACCGCGACTGTAGAATGTCCGATCAACCGTGACAAGCACCTAGATAGGGACTCTGGTCTCACCGACGACGCAGGCTTCCGCAGATACAGGGACTTAATCAAGAAAATCAAAGGGAAATGGGCAGCCAAGCCAGTCTACATAACCGAGACCAACACTTCAGGCTACAAATCTGATCCGGGTGGGTTCAATAAGCCCACGCCGGTGGAAAACTACGTTACCGGGAGGATCCAGACAAGCTATCAGGAGATACGAAACTACAACAGCGAGCACAACTCGGACCGGAACGAATGGCCACCGGTGCTCTGCTTGTGTTGGTTCGTCGATGACAATCAAGACGGGAACTGGGGCAAGTTTGCCCTCTCCAATAATGCCCACTCGAATCTCCGTCAGGCTCGGGCCGATTTCAAGGCTAGTGATACCTCTACCGGCATAGTCAAAGTCGAGTCTGCGCTTGGCCCAGCTACAGCCGAACTCCCTGCCGGCGTCACCAGACTCGCCCCGTTAATTGGCTAGGGGCGCCGACATTCCAGGAGAGGCAGAATGGCACACTGGCGATTATTCCGATGCGTTCTAATCGTATCTGGCGTTCTTCTCGCCAGTGTGCCAACGCCATCGCCGGCACATGCTGCCCATGAGGATTGGGTTGCACTCAGCGGCGCCGTCTGGCTGGATGAGAATGTGGACGGGATACGCCAGCCGTCCGAGCCTCTCCTATCGGGCGTCATCGTCGAGGTGTTTGGACTGGGTACTCCCGGCGATTCAACGACAACCGACGAGCAGGGTCATTACACCTACGATCCTGGCCGGCCTCTTGATTATGATTGGAAGCTGAAGGGAGAGTTTATTGTGGTTGACCATTACACGAAACCTGGGGCTGAGGAAACGTTCTACGGGGGGAGATACTTCTCACACGATGGCTGCGCAGCCCTTTATGTTCTACCTGAAGATGAGGGCGCCGAACTAACTCTGAATATTCGGGTGCTGCATTTTAGTAACCGAGGCCTTAGCACTCCCTTTAATTGGCCGTTAGCCGATGGTCATTTCTTTACAGAGGCGTCTGGTGATCGCAGTTGCGACATTGGATATTCCGTAACCAACGCCGATGGGATTCCGTTCTGGGACACTTGGCAGAGGATGGGTTTGGAGAACGTGGGCTATCCGCTCTCTGATCGGTTCATGTGGCGGGGACTCATCACCCAGGTGTTCCAGAAGGCGATATTCCAAGGACAGCCGGGGAAAAGAGTCTCCTTCGTCAACACATTCGACGAACTGCACCATGCTGGCGCGGACGACGACCAGTTGAATTACTTTGGCATACCCAAGCGGCTAGACACATCGTTCGACGCCGGCAAGAGCCGGGAGGAGATACAGAGGGATCGACTTGCCCTGCTCAATGCGAATTCAGCGATAAAAGAGAGATACTATGCTGCGCCGGAGCCATTACGACTGTACGGATTGCCAACCTCAAGAGTAGTGGAGTACCCCAATGTATCGTTGCTCCGGACGCAAAAGGTGGTGTTCCAACACTGGAACGAAGATGTACCTTTCGCGAAGGCCGGCGAGGTGACGATAGTGAACGGAGGATACGCTGCCCGGCGCTACGACTTTTTCCCATGGGAAGTGCTGGAACCCCGGTCGCCGGAGTCTGTCATCGGCCTGCCCTAGGACAAAGTAGCTCAGCACAACGGTGTCAAACCCCCTGGTGTGCAACGAGGGTGACCCGCCTTGGCGGGCCGCCCTCACTTTATTTGTACACACATGGACGGCAGAACCAGAAAAAGCAAAACCAACGGCATCGACGACCTGATCCACAACTTCGATGGGACCGCCTACTGGTTCAGCGGAACGCAGGGCGGTGATTCGCACGGGTCTGCCGGCGACGAGGCGATGAAGCTCAACGACGACGGCGAACTCTACCTATCTGGAGCCCTGGCAAGGATCAGGGGCCGGGACAAAGTCGGTATTACGTCGAACGTCTTCAACGACATGATCAACAACTTCGACGGCGCGGTGTATTGGTTCAAGGGAGTTCAAGGTGGAGATTCGGAGGGTGGTGGCACCCGACTGATGAAGCTCGACACCAACGGCGACCTCGAAGTGAAGGGGAGAGTAGAGGCGAGTAACAGCGTAAAAGAGTATGACAGCGGCTGGTTCAATGTCTCTGCCCTCAACATAATCACCAAGAATCACAACTTGGGAGTGAGGCCGAAACACGTCACGGTCTGGTGCGCAAACTCTGGAAGCGGCGACCCGACGTCGCCCTCGATAGCCGGGCCCTTCGTTGTCAACACCGCCGCGAGTGGAGATAGAGGCGCCTATGTAGCTAAGGTGACGACCACCAGCCTGGTGGTGAGAGCCGGCAGCCACATAGGGCTCAACGAAGCCAACAGCGGCTGGCTGACGAGTGGCCGGTACAGGGTAATAGCCTGGGCCTAGCCGGCAATGCGAGGTTCTCTCAGTAGAACATATGTCTGGCCGTGGTTGGAGGGCCGAGGAGCCTTCCAACCGCGGCCATCGAGAGGGAAGGAGGTATGCCGATAAGAAATGAGCGGCGCTGGGGGACAAGGTTGAAGGACTTTGTCCCCCAGGATCTGGCAAACGGCCGGCTCGCTTGCGAGCGAATTCAATAAGCGGCTAGTCCGCAAATACGATCAAAATGAACAAATAGCTAGGAGAATTACTATGACTACAACTTGGACAGGCAGCCCAGTACTTTCGGCGGCATCGATAAATGAGCTGCGAACGGCGGTCTACGAAGCCGGCGGAAGCCCACCCGAATGGACGGACGGAGCGCAGTTGCCGGCAAGTGCTACTTTGAAGGCAGTATATGCGACGGAGATCCGCGATGGGATACAGAGGCTCTGGAATGATAGGGGGTTGGGCCTGCTTCCCAACTGGGCCGGCCAGGCTGACCCCAATACTCCGCAGGCTAGCCACATAACCGACCTGAGAAAGTGGTTCAACCACCATGAGAGTTGGGGAAACCTGCGCGGAGTACATTGGTGGAAGCCTAATAGTTCACCCGCCTTTACCGGCATATTCTGGAACGTAGAGTCGGTAATCGCATTGACGACTGAACCGGACGCGAACAACAACACGTCTTACAATGTGAATCACGTGAACGAAATCCGTGGCTACTGTGAAGCGGCGCGTAACCATGGCCTGGTGAACATCGTACGTCTGGACTGGAAGAAAGGCCAAGCGGTTCCGACGGTCGAAGAAGGTTACGACACTTGGACAGAACGCTTCACCAGCGCAGTAAATACATTGAAAGGAGTGGCCACGCTATTCATCGTCGGCAATGAGCCGAATGAAGAAGGCGGAATAAGTGGCAGCCAATATGCGGAAGCCTTTAGCGAACTCTATCAAAGCAAAGTGGCTGACACTAAATATCTGGCTGCTGGGCCGACCTTATTCAAAGTCCTTGGGGACCAGAATACTGGCGAGTCAGACCTCGACTGGTTGGAGAACGCTTCAAGAGAAATCAACTATCTAGATGGATGGGCGTTGCATACTTATGGCGCGCCATACCTCGACTATGCAGGGGCAACAGACGATGCTAATGCACGATGCGATACACCGAGTGTAAATTGCCCTATCGATAGGGACGAACACAAAACGAGCAGGAACTCACGGAAGATGCAGGCTTCCGCAGATACAGAAACCTCATCGACAGACTACGCGGTAAGTCGATTACCAAGCCGGTCTATATAACCGAGACCAACACTTCGGGCTATAAAGCCGAATTCGAAAACATAGACAGAGAAGACACTAGTAAGAAGGCGCCTCCATCAGTAACCTACGTTACCGGATGGATTCAGAAAACCTATCAGGAGATATGGAGCTACAATCGCGAAAGGAGCTCGAATCCTACTGGTCGCCCGCCAATACTTTGTCTATGCTGGTTCGTTGATTCAGATCGTGATTCAAATTGGATGAACTTTGCTCTCTCAAACAATGGACCAGAAAAGCTGCGCCAGGCGCGGGCAGACTTCATAGCCAGTACGACATCGACTGGCAAAGACCCAAACGATCCCGGATCTTACCTAGCTCCTTGGGCGCCCATAGCCGGAACTAGGGTACTGTCCGGAACCGTTTCGTGATTTAAGTGGTGTGGATGTTCTAGGAGGCATGTGATGCGACGAGGGGTTCTGCTGACTTTTGTTGGGCTTGCACTGGCTCTATTTGCTGTAACCCCGGCGTATGCTGATGACCATTGGATAAATGTAAGTGGAACTTTCTGGATTGATGAGAATGTAGACGGGATCCGCCAACCTTCCGAGCCGGTGGCCTCCGGCGGCGATGGGGCTCATGGGAGGCCCATCGCTGATGGCGGGACGAACAGTATAGTCAGGTTCGACGATGAAGGTAATTTCCGCTACCCCTGGGCTTATCCTAGAGCGAGATTTGCTGTGTGGAACTATCACACGAGACCTGGGGATTCAGTGTATCTATTTAGGTCGGGGACATACGGGTACTCGCACTTTGGAAAGGCATGCTTTTATGTGCCGCCGGGGAGCACCGAGCTGACGTTGGAGATTCGCTTGCTGCATCATTCTACTGACCCGAGCGCTCCTCCTAAGAATTGGCCATTAGCTAACGGGCGTTTCTTCAAAGAGACTTCCGGTGATCTCTATCGCGGTTGCGATTCAGGCTTCGCCGTAACAAATGCGGGCGGCTTTGCGTTGTGGGACACCTGGCAGCGCCTAGGTTTGGAGAGCGTTGGCTATCCCATCTCGCATCGTTTCATGTGGCGGGGATTCGTCACCCAAGCGTTCCAGAAGGCGATCGTTCAGTTGCGCCCGGGCAGAGGCGTTGTCTTTGTCAACATATTCGACGAGCTACACGAGGCCGGCAAGGATGCAGAGCTGCGTAAGGAATGGGCTATCCCGTTTCACCTAGAGTTCGATCCGGTTCAGGGATGGGATTGGGATGAGTTTGTTCAACGCCGGCTAGCGCTGCTGGATGCAAACCAGGGAATCAAGGACAGGTACTTCGCCGCGCGGGATCCACTGCTGCGATTCGGACTGCCTACTTCACGAGTCGAGGACTTCGGCAACATGTTCGTGATCCGTACGCAGAAGGCGGTGTTTCAGCAGTGGAAGGAAGACGTGCCTTGGGCGAAGGCCGGCGAGGTGACTATTGCCAATGGGGGAGACATTGCAAGGGCGTTAGACGCGACATGCGACCACAGCGACACGTCGCGTCGTTGCACCCACTTGTTTTTCTCAGAGGAACCTCTGGAGAATCAGGACCCACCCGCACTGATACCCCAACATATAGACCTTATCGACCTGCCATAAGGCGAGGTAGCTCAAGGTAGCACAACATCAACTCCTTTGTGCGCAACGAGGGCGATCGGTTCAGGCCGGCCGCCCTCGTTTCATTTGTGGGGGCATCGACAGCCGATAGCCGAGCGAGAGATGCGCAGAGCCGGCGCTTGCCGCCGGTCAAAGTGATATCATTCGACGAGTCACTGATCGGAACGTGGCCAGGAAGGTTTGAAATCGATCATCATTGGCCCGTATCAGCAGACCAGCACTTACTTACAAGATTGAAGAGACCGCTATCGTGAACAATCGCATACCTACATGCCGTTTGGCCGACCTGCCGGCCGAGACTCCACCGGTTATCGCCCGGGCGCTGGAAGCCGTTTTCGGCGACGAGGTGCCGTTGCCGGAGAGTATTCAGCTCAAAGGCACCGGCCGGACCAGGGTAAAACTGGGATTCATAACCACTGGGCTCCGCTTGCGTGCCGAAATTACCTACGATTTCCCTGACCGGCGAGTGGGTGAGTTCGCGGACCGGGCCCACTGGGATTCGACAGTTACCTTCCTTGGCTTGCTTGTCGGAGCAATCCACCAGGCATATGACGGCGAGGTCGGCTATCAGAAAGTCGGCACCCGCGAACGACTGAGCGACGAGAGGATGACCGAGTCTTTGCGTCGCCGGCTCTGGGCCGAGTCGATTGCTCTGCTGTTCCCGCTGGTTGGGCTGAAGATCGAAGTAAGGGATGAAACCGACCATTCGGCGGTCCTCGTTTCTGAGGACGGAGATTTGGTCACTGTAGAGTTCGATCCAGACGATGGCCGGCCGGTCTCCGTCACCTACGATCGGTACCAGGAGGACGTCGAAAGGTACGTTCCGGTGACGTTGGAGCTGGGAAGGGTCAAGGTAGTAGGCTCACTGCCGGTGTTGTCGCCCGTCCATACCAGAGTCGAGGGTACCGTCCTGAACGGGTACGGCATTGAAAGTGTAGCTATGAACCCTTCGCTGGATGATATCGGGTTCGTCCTGCGTTAGCGGTTGCCGCCGGCCGTCGTGACTTGAAGCGCCGGTGGCGCGGACAGGTTCTTGGTTGGCTCTAGACTACGTTGGCGCCTTGATGCTCGCCGAAGATCTCACGCATCGCGTCGGCGATTTCGCCCAGCGTGCAGTTGGCTTCGACCGCCGCCAGGATGAATGGCATCAGATTTGCCGAGCCGGCTGCCGCCTCTGTTAACTGTTCCAAGGCCGCCTCCGCTTGAGAGGAATCGCGCGCCAGTCGCCAGGCCCGTATTCGTTCCAATTGGCGTCGTTGAACGTCGTCGTCGATCCTGAGCAGATTGGGAGCGGCCTGCTGGCGCTCGTCGTCGATGAAGTCGTTGACGCCGACAATTATCTGCTCCTCACTCTCGGTGCGAAGCTGCTGAACATAGGCGCTCTCGCTGATCTCCCTCTGAAAATAGCCGGCCCCGATCGCCTTTACCGCGCCGCCGATATCGTCGACGCGCTCCAGATAGGCTGTTGCCTCCTCCTCGAGTCGGTCAGTCAGCGACTCCAGGAAGTAAGAGCCGCCGGCCGGATCTATCACGTTTGCCAGCCCGCTCTCATAGGCGATGACTTGCTGGGTGCGCAGGGCTAGCTCGGCTGATTCGGCGGTGGGAAGGGCTAAGGCCTCGTCCAGCGCGTTCGTATGAAGCGACTGAGCGCCGCCAAGAACGGCTGCCATCGCCTGGATGGTCGTTCGCACGATGTTATTGTTTGGCTGTTGGGCGGTCAAAGAAGATCCGGCCGTCTGGGCGTGGAAGCGTAGCCTCGTCGAGCCGGACTCTTGTGCCTTGAAGCGATCCCGCACTATACGGGCCCACAGCCGGCGGGCTGCCCGAAATTTGGCTATCTCTTCGAAGAAATCGTTGTGCACGTTGAAGAAGAAGCTGAGGCGCGAGGCGAACTCGTCGACTTTCAATCCCCGGCTGAGCGCGGCTTCGGTGTAGGCAATACCGTTAGCCAGTGTGAACGCCAGCTCCTGGGCGGCCGTCGCTCCGGCCTCGCGGATATGGTATCCGCTGATCGATATTGGGTTCCATCTCGGCAGCTCCCACCGGCAGTATTCGATCAGGTCTACGACAAGGCGCATCGAGGCGCCCGGTGGGTAGATGTAGGTGCCGCGCGCGATGTACTCTTTCAGGATGTCGTTCTGGACGGTCCCGCGAAGACGGTCCGGTTGGACTCCAGTCGCCTTGGCATTGGCGACGTACAGTGCCAAGAGAATCGGGGCCGTGGAGTTTATAGTCATCGAAGTGCTGACCCGGTCGACTGGGATGTGATCGAACAGCTCGGCCATGTCTTGCGTCGACGAAATTGAGACCCCGACCCGGCCAACCTCACCCTCGGCCAACTCGTGATCGGCGTCGTAACCCATCTGGGTCAACAAGTCGAATGCCACCGAGAGGCCGGTCTGTCCGCGCGACAGCAGGTAACGGTAGCGCTCATTAGATTCGACGGCGCTGGCGTAGCCGGCGTACTGGCGCATCGTCCAGAGCCGGCCGCGGTACATCGTCGGGTGGATACCGCGCGTAAATGGGTGCTCGCCCGGAAACTCCGCTTCGCTGGCTCCGCGCTCGTCCGGCCCATAGATCGGATCGACCGGTATTCCGCTGCCGGTCGAGAATCGGGACTTGCGCTCCGGCTGTTTCCTTGCCGCTGGCTCGTACGTCTCGCGCGACCAGCGTTGATAACCTTTCGATTCAGTACTCACCGATTCGCTCCAGTTGGTGTCACGGAGCCCTGTTATTCAATCACCACCAGGGTCTGGCCGTGCTGGACAGTCTGGTTCTCTACCACTTCCACTGACTTGACGGTGCCGTCACGCGGCGACCTGATCTCGTTCTCCATCTTCATAGCGCTGAGTATTACCACTCCTTGGTCTTTTTTTACCGTCGCACCCGCCTCTACCTCTACCGCGACAACAATACCCGGCATGGGCGCCTTGATCTCCAACTCGCCCTCGTCGGATTGCGCCAGGGCCTGGATGCTCGCCAACCGACGGGACCACTCATCCTGTACCCGCAACTGGTACAGCTCGTCGCCGACCAGAACATTGTAGTCCTCATCCTGGGCTTCGACGAACAGTTCGTAAGAGCGGTTGTCCAGCAGGAGGGAGTAGAGTGATGGGGGATTTATTTCTTGGACGTCAACGACAATCTCGCGGCCAGCAATGGTTATGATCAGTTTGCCACTGCGTTCAATGACTTCTAGTTCGGTTGTTTCGTCGCCGATGGTTACGTAGTACTTCAATTGGGGGCTCTGGTCAATCGGCCATAGTCCCACGCATGGCCCAACGACGACCGGCTTTTCGCCAGGAGCTTGTCTCGACCACCGGGGCCACTTGGTCGTTACTCTCCGGAACAGAGTTCGCTCTGTGCGCGATTGCCGCGGCGGCGATTGCGGAGACCTGCTTCAGGTCTGCGTTGTCAATTCCTTGTTCGGGCAAGTTTCTCTCGAGGAATTTAGTGTCCAGCCGGCCCGCGATGAAGCTGGGTGAGTCCATCAAGCGCTGATGGAACGGCAAAGTCGTCTTGATGCCCAGCAGTTTGAACTCGCGCAACGCCCGGCGCATTCGGAGGACTGCCTGACCCCTGGTTTCGCCCCAGGCTATCAGTTTCGCTATCAATGGGTCATAGTAGATCTGAATCTCCGCGCCAGCGAACGCGGCGCTATCGAGTCGTATTCCCGGCCCGCTGGGCTCGTACACGTTCGTGATGACGCCGGTTGATGGTAGAAAATCGTTGAATGGGTCTTCGGCCGAGATGCGGCATTCGATCGCCCAGCCATTCATATGGATGTCGCGTTGACGATAGCGGAGCCGGCGACCGGCCGCGATTCTGATCTGCTCGATGACCAGATCGACACCTGTCACCATCTCGGTCACGGCGTGCTCGACTTGAATCCGGGTGTTCATCTCAATGAAGTAGAAGTTCTTGTCTTTATCTAGCAGAAACTCCACGGTGCCGGCACTCTCGTAGTTCACCGACTTGGCCGCTTCGATTGCAACCGCTCCCATCTTGTTGCGAATACGTTCATGCATGGCCGGCGAAGGAGACTCCTCGACCACCTTCTGATGCCGGCGTTGAATAGAGCATTCGCGTTCACCCAAATGCACCATGTTTCCGCGACGATCGGCTAGCACTTGGATCTCTACGTGACGCACGTTTTCCATATATTTCTCTATGTATATCTTGGAATCGCCGAACGCTGCGTTCGCCTCGCTCGCGGCCGCGTGCAAAGCCGAGCGCAGCTCATCAGGTCGATTCACTATGCGCATACCCTTGCCGCCGCCGCCGGCAGTTGCCTTTACCACCAGCGGAAAGCCTATCCCTTCAGCCAGTTCGATTGCCTCTTGCTCGTCGCCGACAGGCCCATCACTCCCCGGAACCACCGGCACGCCGGCCGCCTTGACCGTCTGCCGCGACAAAATCTTATCTCCCATCACCTGAATGGCCTCCGGCGATGGGCCGATAAAGACGATTCCTGATTCCTGGCACACCCGGGCGAACTCGGCATTTTCGGCCAGAAATCCGTAGCCAGGGTGTATCGCATCAGCGCCAGACTGACGCGCAACCTCGATCAGCTTGGGTATGTTCAAGTAGCTGTCTTTCGCTGGGGCGGCTCCGATGTGGTAGCACTCGTCGGCATATCGGACGTGCAGAGCCTTGCGGTCGGCGTCTGAATAGACGGCTACCGATGGGATTCCCAATTCCCCGCATGCACGCAAGATGCGAACGGCGATTTCGCCTCGATTCGCCACCATGATTTTTCGAAATGGCGTAAGCGTGGAGTTTTCTTTCGCACTCATAGTTCGAATGGCCGGATTAGAGAGGAATGTTGCCGTGCTTCTTCGGCGGGTTGCTCTGTCTCTTGTCTTGAAGCATTTCCAATGCGGCAATGATCTTTGGTCGGGTTTCGCGTGGTTCAATCACGTCATCGATGTAGCCGCGAGCGGCGGCCACGTATGGATTAGCCAGTTTGAATCGGTATTCGTCGACCAGCTTGCGCCGTGTTTCCTCTTCGTTTGGCGAGTTGGCCAACTCGCGCCGATGGATTATATTCACCGCCCCTTCCGGCCCCATCACCGCAATCTCCGCCGTCGGCCAGGCGTAGTTGATGTCCCCGCGTATGTGCTTGCTGCTCATCACGCAATAGGCGCCGCCGTACGACTTGCGGGTGATCACCGTGACTTTGGGAACGGTTGATTCACAGTAGGCGTAGAGAAGCTTTGCTCCGTGAATGATGATGCCGCCGTGCTCCTGTGTAACACCCGGCAGGAAACCGGGTACGTCTTGCAAGGTGATAATCGGGATATTGAAGCAGTCGCAGAATCGGACAAAGCGGGCCGCTTTCACCGAAGCGCTGATATCAAGAGCGCCGGCCAGCACGCCGGGCTGCTGCGCGACTATGCCGACGCTGCGCCCGGCGAATCGGGCAAAGCCGATGATAATGTTCTGGGCAAAGCTGGCGGCAACCTCGAAGAAATCGCCCTGGTCGACGATAAGCTCGATGACCTTCTTCATGTCGTAGGGCTGATTCGGGTTGTCAGGGATGATCGAGTTCAGCTCCTCTTCCATTCGATCCGGCTCGTCCTTGGACTGGATGAGCGGTGCATCCTCCATATTGTTCGAAGGAATAAAGCTGAAAAGCCGGCGGACGAGATACAGACACTCCTCTTCGTTTTCGCCGGCGAAGTGGGCAACTCCACTGATCGAAGTATGAGTGTTTGCGCCGCCAAGTTGTTCGAAAGTCACGTCTTCGTGGGTTACCGCCTTGATGACGTTCGGCCCGGTGATGAACATGTTGCTGGTGTCTTTGACCATGAGGATGAAGTCGGTAATCGCCGGCGAGTACACCGCGCCGCCGGCGCAGGGCCCCATTATGGCCGAGATCTGTGGAATGACGCCGGAGGCCAGTGTATTGCGCAGAAAGAGGTCCGCGTATCCACCCAGGCTGACAACACCCTCTTGGATGCGGGCGCCTCCGGAGTCGCAGAGGCCGATGACTGGGGCGCCGTTCTCCACGGCCATGTCCATGATCTTGCAGATTTTGGCGGCATGGGACTCTGCCAACGAACCGCCGAACACGGTAAAATCTTGCGCGTAAACGTAGACGTGACGGCCGTCGATCTTGCCAAAGCCGGTGATGACGCCGTCTCCCAGTATCTTCTGGTCGGCTAGGCCGAAGTCGGTCGCATGATGCGACACCAGCGCATCGACCTCGTTGAAGCTGCCCTGGTCGAGTAGGAGATTGATCCTCTCTCGTGCGGTCAGCTTGCCTCGATTGTGCTGCTGTTCGATCCGGGCGAGCCCGCCTCCCAGGCTGGATAGCTCGCGTAGTTGGCGTAGTTGCTCTATGCGCGCGGCCGTTGTAGTGGCGTGATTGTTGTTGTCGGCGCTTCTAATCTCTGTCACATCTGCCTTCTACTGTTAGGTGTTTGTAGCGGTGCGGCGGGCGTTCCGGCCCGCCGATCATGAGTAATCGTAGAATCCTACGCCGGATTTGCGTCCCAGTTTGCCGCTCTCTACCATACGCCGCAAGAGAGGGCATGGCCGGTATTTCGAGTCAGCAAACTCCTGATGAAGGACGTCCATCAGCGCCAACAAAACATCCAGCCCAATGAGGTCGGCAAGCTCCAGAGGTCCCATAGGGTGTCTCGTGCCAAGCTTCATTGCTTTGTCGATGTCGTCGCGTGTGCCCACACCTTCCATCAGAGCGAATACGGCCTCGTTTAACATCGGGGCCAGGAGTCGGTTTACGATGAAGCCGGGACGGTCTGCCGATATCACCGCGGTCTTCCCAAGCGACTCGACTACCCGGCCGGACTTTTCTACGGTGTCGGCGCTTGTCCGCTCACCCTGCACGATCTCGACCAGCGGCATGATCGGAGCCGGATTCATGAAATGTATACCTACGACTCGATCGGGATGACTGGTACAGCCGGCCAAGGCGGTGATCGATACCGAAGATGTATTGGAGGCTAGCAGCGCCTTTTCCTCGACCAACTCATCGAGTTGGCCGAATATGCCCTGCTTCAACTCTTTGTCCTCGTTAATCGCTTCTATCACGATCGAGGTTTCGGACAATCCGGCCATGTCTTCTACGCCTTCAATCCGAGCTTCAATCGCTTCCATCGGCTCGTCCAGCTTGCCGGCCCGTTCCATCCGGCGCAGCGAGTCCCTTATGGATGCTCCCGACCGTTCAACTTGGACCGCCGCCGAGTCGTAGAGCCTGACTCGGTAGTGCGCTTGGGCAAATACCTGGGCGATGCCTCGGCCCATGGTGCCGGCGCCCACTATCCCCACTAGCTGATCGGCCACGGTCGAGAATCTCCTTACCTATTTGGTAACACCGAAACGGGACTTTTGACACGGTGACCAGACAATCAGTCAGCTAGCTCCAGGCTCATCGCCACTGCTCCACCGCCGCCAAGACACAGCGCCGCCACGCCCTGCTCCCGGTCGCGGTTTCGCAAAGCGTTGATTAGCGTGACCACCATCCGCGCGCCAGTGGCTCCTACCGGATGGCCCAACGCAACGGCACCGCCATTTACGTTTACGCGGTCATAATCCAAGTCGAGCGCGCGTCCGTTTGCAAGAAACTGGGCGGCAAAAGCCTCGTTCACCTCTATAAGGTCGAACGAACCGAGGCTGGCTTGCTGCTTCTCGATCAGCCTGCGCATCGCCAGAACGGGGGCCTCGAATATAAGCTTGGGCTCGGTCGCGGCATTGGCGTAGCTCTTGATGCGGGCAATCGGCTTCAGTCCAAATCGCTCTACTGCATCCGAGGAAGCGACGATTACCGCCGCGGCGCCATCGCTCAAACCCGGCGCATTGCCGGCCGTGACAGTACCGTCCTTGGTGAAGACCGGCCGTAGCCTGCCCAGCGCCTCCATGCTGGAGCCCGGTCGAGGTCCTTCATCATCCGCGACGGTCGTCTCGTTACCGCGCCGGTCCGTGATTGTCACCGGCGCAATCTCGTCTTGGAAGACCCCGTTCGCGGTTGCCTCGACTGCTCGCTTGTGGCTGATCAACGCCCATTCGTCCTGGGACCGGCGGTCGATCTTGTGCTTTTTCGCGATGAACTCGGCCAGCATCCCCATGTGCTCGTCCTCCGTCGCGCACCAGAGACCATCCGAGATGTTGCTATCCAGCAGCTCGCCGTGACCCAACCGGTAGCCGGTCCGGGCTTTCGTCATTAGATAGGGCGCATTGGTCATGCTCTCCATACCGCCGGCTACGAACAGGTCGCCATCGCCGGCCCGGATAGCCTGGGCCGCCAGCATTATCGCTTTCATTCCCGAGCCGCAGACCTTGTTTATCGTCGTGCAGGGAATCGATGCTGGGACGCCGGCGCCCAGTGCGGCCTGTCGAGCCGGCGCCTGGCCCAGGCCGGCCGAGACGACGTTGCCGAAGAAGACTTCATCGATATGCTCAGCAGGCGCGCCGGCTCGGGACAGTGCCTCGCCAATGGCGTGCGAACCGAGCTCGGTGGCCTTCTTGCTTGCCAGTGTGCCAATGAACTTTCCTATCGGCGTTCTTACAGCCGAGACGATGAATGCATCGTTTTGCCGCATTTATCAGCCTCCTTGGGAGCGTGGGTTTGGTATTGCGTTTGCCGAAAGCACCCTTTTCAACCCTCTAGAGTGCTAAGAGACCTCAGCAGGCGGGCCGCCATCAAGACTGTCTCTTCCGCCGCGGGAGCCAGATTTGGGAACTCGTCTCCGTAATCCGCAAGTATCCTGTTTCTTCGAATGTAATCTCCCAGGTCACCAATCGCTTGGTAGGATGGATCTGAATGAACTAGATATCTGCTCCATAGAGCTCTGTGACTTCGCATATCATCGGTATTGACACCTTCTCGACGCAAGAAGTTGCGCGCCCGGCAAAAGGCAGCATAGTAGGCTCTGCTGACTGCCGTACGGAGCGCAGCTTCGTCGCCGCTACGAGTCGCTAGTTCCCGGGCCAACGTATGATAGGCTGCCCATTCGAACATCAGTTGTACTCAATGCCGATGTTCATCTTATGACGCCCGCGGCGGGAAGCCTCCGCCCACCACTCCTCATACAAGTGCCAGCGCTGTTGCAGAGCCTCCTCCGGCGGAAGAGTTGTCGGGATCATCGCGAATAGCTCGTCACCCTCTTCCGATCCCGACTCGAAATCTTTTACCACTTCCAATATCAGTGGCGAATCGACGTCAAAGTACTGCCGAACTTTGCCGTCTACCTCCCAGAGCAGGGGAACCAGGAAAGGATAAATGTCCAGGTAGCGACAGACCGCTTCCTCATCCCTAAGGACAAAAGTTCTCGCCAAGGATCTCAATGAATCTTGGATCGCCATTCAACATCACCATGAGTTTGAGATTGCCAGAATTGCTCGTTAGGGCCGCGCATAAACCCAATGCCATGCGCACTCCTGACAAGATTCTAACAGGTTGGGTCTCCCTGACCCCGCCCGTCACCGCCCACGTCAGGGTCGTGGACCCTGAAAGGGGCGTTGTCGCAATCTGCGATTTCAATTACAGTTCTGAGTTGATGGACCTGCCGGCGATAGCTGCTCCAGTGAGACTTGGCTCATTGCTCATGACCTCCGCTGACCCATGCGGGTAACTTTCGTTACGTCCGGACTGACGCCCTCCGGCGGAGCGCGGGTAGTAGTCGAGTTTGCCAACCGACTCGCCGATCGCGGTCATAACGTCGCAATAGTTGGGCTCGACACTCGCGATCACACGATGCATCGAGAGTTGCGGAGCGACATGCGGTGGCTTCAGGTCGCGTCCGCCGGCGGCAGGTACCTGTCGGCGACCAACGCTATGGCCGGAGTCCGGCTGGCGCTGGCGGCGCCGTCGTCCGATGTGATTGTTGCTACATATACGCCAACGGTCCTTCCGGCCTTGATTGCCAGTCGAGTCTTGAGACGGGGCAAAGCAGTTTGGCTTCACCAGGATTTCCCGGAGCAGTTCTCCGATCGCCCGCTGTTCCGGTGGCTCTTGAGCTCGGCGCCGCCTCGTTTCGACAAAGTCGTCACCATCTCCAAGTGGATGGCGGACAATATCTCGGAGATAAGCGGAGCACGCGCAACACTCGTCGGTGAAGGTATCAGCCATCCGGATCTGTTCTTCCGGCAGCAGTGGTCTGGGCCCGACTGTCCGAGCCCGGTTGTAACCTCTGTATGTGACCCCCGTCCCTGGAAGGGCTTGGAGGATCTGGTAGCGGCGTTCGACATCGCCAGGAACCGCGCCCAAGAACTGCGGGCAACTATACAATCTTCGTCCAACCGGCCGGCGTGGATACCGGAATGGCTGGAATGGCTGCCGGCCTCCGACCGCGGCGAGTTGGCCGGAAGCATCGCTCGCAGCACCCTCTTCGTGTCATCATCGTGGACTGAGGGATTTGGGCTGCCCCCGTTGGAGGCTATGGCTTGCGGAGTTCCCGTTTTGCTGACTGATTCCGGCGGGGTGCGCGACTATGCTCGTCATATGGACAACTGCGTGATGACGCCGCCGCGCGACCCAAACGCGTTGGCATCCCGTATGGTGGAGCTACTGTCAAGTCGGAACACCCTGACACGCATTGCCCAAGCCGGCCGGGAAACAGCGCGCAGCTTTACCTGGGATGGGCCGGTGCAATGTTTTGAGAATGTCCTGCAAGCTGTGACGGATGCTTAGATGGAGCGTTGCGTCTGCCCGTTGTGCCGCCAGGACCGACCGGAGTTCTACCGGGCCGGCCCGGACCGCGCTTATGCCACCCCCGGACGATTTCAGCTAGTACGCTGCCGCAGTTGCCGGCTTGTCTACCTCAATCCGCGTCCACCGGAGGACGAAATTAGTGACCTGTATCCGCCGGACTATGGGCCCCATCAGGTGGTGCGCAGTCGCCTCGGTCTGCTGCGGCGAATCGACGTAAGTTATGGTATCTCGAAGAGGGCCCGATTCGTGGAGCGTTACGTAGGTCGTAGGGGCTATGCGCTGGATTTCGGTTGCGGGACTGGTGAGTTCCTGGTGGATTTGGAATCTCGTGGCTGGCGGGTTGTTGGCCAGGAGGTCAGCGCTAACGCCGCCCGGCTTGCGATTGAAGCCGGACTGGACATACGTACGTGTAAACTGGAGGAATGCGGCTTTGAAGCGGAGTCATTTGATCTTGTGACGCTCTGGGACGTGATCGAGCACTTGCACGACCCGCTCAGCGCCCTCCATGAAATTCGGCGCATTCTAAGACCCTCCGGGACGTTGGTCCTATCCACTCCCGACCTCAAGTCGCTCGATAGCAGGCTGTTTTCCGGCTGGTGGCACGGTTTGGAGGTACCGCGTCACCTCGTATTGTTCGAGCCAAATTCGATAGAGCGAATTCTCCAATGTGCCGGTTTTGAAACAGTGGATCGAAAATACATTAGTGGCTCATATCACGTGAGGCTATTATCGACCCAGGCGTTT
Organism: Chloroflexota bacterium; assembly: GCA_965220775.1. Taxonomy (GTDB): domain Bacteria; phylum Chloroflexota; class UBA6077; order FW602-bin22; family JBCLEL01. Next base: position 96,221 of record OZ244845.1, on the reverse strand, counting down.
ATCCGTGATTTGCGAGTGCCGGAACCGCTGGGACGGGCGTTGTCGGTACTGGCCGGGCTGCCTTTTTGGCGCCTCGCGAGTTGGCCGGTGTTCCGACTATTGGAGAGGGCTGGTATCGGCCCCGTGATGACAATTGCCGCCCGAAAGTCCAGCGTCTCTGTTGGCTCACACACCGATGAAAGCTGACTTTTTTGCGGCGATGTGAGCAATTTGGCAATTCCGCGATTTGTCGGGATGGCGGCAGAAGCCTATAATCCGGCGAGACAGTTATTTGCGAGAGACGTGGATTGCCAAAAAAGTCAGCGGTCAAACGACACTACCGAAGGGCGGGGCGCGGCCGGCGCTCGCGCCGGCGTACGCCGAATATCCCAAGGCAGACGGAACAGCCGTCTGACGAGCCGGCGAATGTTGCGAATGTTGAAGTTCCTTCCCCGCCCCGGGCGGGTCCAGTAGCCCCACCCCCGCCGCCACGAACGCCGGTCGCGCCAAGACCGAGGGTAGGCCGGCCCTCTGCCAAGGCGTCCACACTCGCCAACGTCGACTACTCCTACGTGATGCGCGACGCCAAGTTCATCGGAGTGACCTCCGCCGTTATTATCCTGGTGATGGTCATCCTCACGTTCATCATCCCCTAAATTCCCGGACTTGCGCGGAAGAGCAAATGCCGGGACGCCGTCAGTACGTCCCCTGGTTCGACCAGTCCCAGACATTGGCGGCTCGGGCAACCGAGCCTGCTGCCTGCGGAGTAGCGCCGGTACAAGCAGGGCTGGCAGGGTAGCCCCAACTCCAGGTACATACCCCTGTGCTGATCGACTGCCGGCATCTCATCTCCCGGTTGCCAGCGTACGCTTCCGACGGGCGACCAGGCGGCGGCATTTGATGGGCCGAATATAGTGAGTGACGCGGTTTCTACGGCCGATGCCAAGTGCGCCACGCCGCTATCGTTGCCGATGAATACCGCGCACTTTGCCAGGCAAGCGGCTAGGGTCTTGACGGTCGTCAAGCCGGTCAGATCGACTATCGGAGCACTGATCGCCTCCTTCAACCGGCGGTTCAGGCCGGCCTCCGCCTCTGAGCCAACCAGGACTATTTGCAAGTCGTGGGTCCGGCCAAGCTCGCCGGCGACTTCGGCGAACGCTTGCCAGGACCAGCGCCGGGCGTGGCTGTAGTCGCCGGAACCTGGATGAAGTGCCACTAGGGGAGTGTTGCCGTCCGTGGGTAGCAGTCGATCCGCCTCGGCTCGTTCTTCGTCATTGATGAAGATCTCGGCTCGCGGGGGTGGACGAGTCTCAGCTCCGATTGCCAGGGCCACGTCGAGCCAGTATTCTGACTCGTGGCGCAAACCGAAACCAGCATCCTCGACCCTATCGGTCAAGAAGCCTACGCGGTCCATACTTAGGCCGGCGGTACGCCCGGCACCAACCGCTCGGGCCATCCACTCATACTTGAGCGAACCCCACTTGGTGAATAGGTGATGGAAGATCAGCACCGCGTCGTAGCGCCGGGAACGCAGCCGGCCGGCCTGGGATATGGCGGAGAACGTGGCGCGAGGGTTCATCAATCCAGCCGGCCGGTCGAGGGCTTCTTTGTTCACCACGATCAGCTCGCGCAGGCCGGGAAGCCCTTCCAGCGCGCTCGCCCCGTTCGCCGAGCAGAGGACGTCAATTTCGGCCTCCGGCCAGGTTTCACGCAGCGCGCGAAGCGCCGGCGTCGCCAGAATCGCATCGCCGATATCTCCAAGCTTCACTACCAGCAGACGGTTCATGTGTTCGCCGCGTCCTTCCTGGTTGGTCCGGGAGAATCACGCGTGAGCAGATCGCTGGCCGCCGCAATCACTGTCTCCGGAGCTATCAGCCGGACGCAATCATGGGCGGACAGTGCGGCAACCGGAATGTCGAGTCGACCGCACGGGGAACAAGGTAGATCCGACCCAATAACAATGTGCCGGCTAGGATTGCCGAAAGGTCCGTAGCGCTTGGCCGAGGCCGGCCCGAATAGGTGTATCGTCGGAGTTCCAACCGCGACTGCCAGATTGAGGGGCCCGCTGTCGGCGCCGATCGCTGCCGCGGCCATCTCGAACACGGCGGCGAGCGAGCCGAGCGAGGTCTTGCCGGCCAAGTTCAGCGCGGGCTCTTGCATCAGCGAGGATACCCTCCCAGCTATCTCGGTCTCAGTAGGGCCGGCCGTCAGCACCACCCGGAGCTTCTTGTGGTGTCGAGCCAGTTCGTCCGCAGTTGCCGCGAAGTGCTCGGCCGGCCACCGTTTGACCTTGGATCCGGCCCCCACGTGCATAACGATGAGGTTCTTCGCCGGAGCGGCGCCGGCCAGAAGACGTCCGGCCTCCTGTCGGTCTTCTTCTGTTACTTGGAAATCGAGCTCTCTCCTCGCAGTTGGCTCAGCGCCGGCTACAAATGCCGCTAGCGCCAAGTTCAGGTCGGCAATGTGGGAAGAGGTTGGTTGTTTGATCATTCGGTGGGTCAGAAGTCCCTGCGTCTGGCGGGCATCTTGGCCGACGATTGCCTTGGCGCCGGCCAACCTGGCGGCCAGCGCGCCCCACCAGAAATCAGGCCGAAATATCAGAATCGCTTCGGCTCGCCGAACTCGTATCAGTAATACCAGCTCCGCCAGCTTGAGCAGGCGTTCCGATAGAGGCTGTCGGCCTCTTCGGTCGAACCAGGGAAACTCGAACAGGAAAGATTCATCAATATTTTCGTTGCCTGCGATCGCTCGCCGATTCCAGGGGCCGATGACGATCTCGATGCGAGCGGAAGGAAGCTCCCGGCGCAGAAGACGAAGGGCCGGCGTGACGAATAGCAAATCGCCGAAATGATCCGGTTGAAGGATGAGTATACGGCTGGGCCGGTCCGGCGGATGGGGCAGCGCCCGGCCGGGCAAGAGGCCAAGCAGCATATCTCGCAAGTAGGAGATTCTTGGAGTCTGCGGCCAGATCAACAGTTCTGTCCGGTGACGCCCAACGACATTATGAAGCCCCAACCGGTCCGCTCGCGGCCGGCGACCAGCGGTCCCCGTCCAACATTTCAGTTGCCGCCGCTAATACCTGCTCAACGGTCATAGCTGGCATGCAGATGAATTCGTGGCAGCGATCTACCACGCCATCGTGGAAACAAGGGCTGCAGTGGGGCCGCGACCAGAGATAGCGACCGATTTGTGGTGGTGGACCATAGGTATGGGGACTCGTAGGCCCAAATAGCGCCAGCGTCTTGCATCCAACAGCACCGGCGAGGTGCGCGGTTCCTGAGTCATTGCCTATGAAGAGCGCCGCACGAGCGAGCAAGGCGCCCAACTGATCGAAGCTGAGATCCCCGATCAGCTCGATAGTCGTCCCCCCAGCAATCGTATCGACCTGCTCGTTCAGTTCCCGCTCGGCCGGCGTTCCTACCAGCGCCGCCTGCCAGCCGGCTTCGACCAATCGCGTCGCCAGGTCGGCGTATCGTTCAGCCGGCCAGCGTTTCCGAGTCAGCACGGTACCGGGGTTGGCTCCGCCTCCAGGGTGGAGTACCACCAATCTCTCCGGCGTTAGACCTCGTTCACTCAGCAGCTTATCGGCCCTATTCGTAGCTTCTTCAGTCGGGAAAAATTCTAGCAAGTTATGTTCGCCGTTCAGCCCGGCCACACCCGTGACCCGATCGAAAAGATGTCTTTCGTGCTCGTCCGGCAGGGGTTCGATGCCGGCCGACAGGCTGAAACCCCGGCCATGGCTGTCGATCCCGAAGCGCCAGGGAATGCTGGCCAATGCCGGCAACAGGTTCAACCAGAGAGACCGCTCGAAGACGAACGCGGCATCGTAGCGTTCCACTCGTATGCTTGCTATTGAGCGTAGGTATTCGCCCATCGAATAGCTGCCCGAACCTACGTTGACCGCGTCCAAGTTTCGGCTCACGTGCGGGTTGTTTTCAATCGCCGGCTGGCTCCACCCGCCGGTGAAGTAGTGAATCTCCGCCGCCGGCCATCGTTCTGAGATCGCTCGAAGAGCGGGTGTAGTCATTAGGACGTCGCCTAGGCAGCAACAGCGTACGATCAGGATCTTCCGAGGACTGAGTCCGGCCTTCGGTACGGGTCGCCGAAATAGACGCGCCAGAATCCGGGCGATTGCCGACGTGATTAGCTGTGCTACCGACCCTTGGGGCATTCCAGGGGCTACCCAGCAGGCATTTGCGATGGCGGGTCGGTCAGCGCGAATATGATCTGGCCCTCGGTAACCAGCTCGTCTCCCACGAGTGCCCGGCCATGAATGCGGCCGATGGGTCCTCGCAGCCTCAAAAGCTCGACTTCGAGCCGCAGAACGTCGCCCGGCACAACCGGCCGCCGGAATCGAAAGCCATCGAGTCCGGCCATAACCGCTAGCTTGTCGGCCCCTAATTGGTGTAACAGAGCCGCTCCGCTGGCTTGAGCCAACGCTTCTACGATCAGAACGCCAGGCATGATGGGATAGTCGGGGAAATGCCCCTGGAAGAAGGGCTCATTGCCGGAGACGGTCTTGATAGCTACTGCTCGCTTGCCATCTTCCGATAGTTCGATAACCCGATCGATCATCAGGAACGGGTAACGTTGAGGAATTGCCTCTTTGATTGCAACTAGGTCGAGCAAGTGTTCCTCCCTGCGCGAAATGGTTTTATCTATCCGGTGGTGGGTTCTGATCACCGCCGGTGGACTCGGGGCCGATTCTCGACTGCGGTCCCGCGCCTCCGCCGTCCAGCCGGCGGAGGCGGTACAGTACGTCCTGAAGCAGCCTTCGGTTTGCCGCAATCAGGTCGGCCAGCAACCCAATCATCCCGACCTGAAAACCGAGCACCAACAAGGCGCCGGATATCACCAGCGACTGGACGTGGCCGGCGCTGTCGCCCGTCGCGGCAAAGTAGAGAAATCGGAGAATGCCGAGTAGTCCCACCAGCCCTATCAGGGCGCCGGCGGTGATAAAGACTTTCAGGGGACTGTACATCGCGTAAGTCCGCAGCAACGTGAGCATTGAAAGCTGTACGTAGCTCCAAATTCCGCGCACGAGACGAGATTTTCTCTCGGTCGGCCGAGTAGATACTGTCACCGAGGAGATCGCCGTTCGCTCGGCGCCGGCTTGGATAATGGTTTCTAGGGTGTAGGTATAGTCGGTCAGCACATTGGTGCGCAGAGCGGCCTCGCGCGAAAGCGCTCGAAAGCCGCTCGCCGCATCCGGCACCTCTGAACCGGAAATGCGTCGTACAGTCCAGCTCCCGATCGCCTGGAGCCATCGTTTCAGGGGAGAAAAGTGTTGTAGATCGCTGGGCCTACGGTCGCCAACAACGATGTCGGTCTTGCCGGCCAATATCGGCTGGATCAAACGTGGGATGTCCTTCGGGTCATATTGGCCGTCGGCATCTAGGTTTACGACAATATCGGCCCCTAACCTGAGCGCCGCGTCCAATCCGGTCCGATATGCGGCCGCTAGTCCACGGTTGCCGACGTGGTGCAGCACGTAATCAGCGCCTGCTTGCTTGGCAATCGCCGCTGTATTGTCGATTGAGCCGTCGTTGATAACGATGACCAGGATCTCAGCAATGCCGACGATCCCAAGGGGGATTTCGCCTATGACGGTGCCAATGTACTGGGCTTCGTCTTGGGCTGGTATCTGGACCACAAGGCGAGGGTGCCGACCGTCTTGGCGACCATTGTTCAGGTCGGAGAAGGTCTTTGGCTCGTTTTCTGGGGACATGACGGTTGCCACTAAACGCTCTTAAGCTGGATTCAACAGGTTGAGACACGGTGAATTGGTGGAGCGCGATCGCATGTTTCAATTCCTATGGCGTTCGATCACCCTGGTCACCACAAGTCAGATTACGGCGTATTGCCGTCGAGGGCAAGTTTCAATGGGACAGGTAAGTTTCAGATTTAGGGGTACCTGCTCCGTAAGGGCGTAATATCGCACCAATGAGGGTCTACCAAAGGCGAGGATGTCTGATCGGGGAAAGCCAGGAAAGGGTTGCAAGGGCGAAGTCCTTGCCGGGGGATGTGGGGGTGTCCCCCACAACAAAGATCCGCCTTCTCCTGGCCAGGAGAAGGGGGTCAGGGGGATGAGGTCGAGCAGCTCGTGGATTTGGCATCGATAGGTTGGAAATCACCCCTTGGCCGCCTACTGAGGTCCCTAATGGCGACTTGACCTATCCGGTTCACGGGCATGGAGGAGAGACATACACCCAAATCTGAACTGTTACTGGGACAGCACCTCAGTTGACGAGCTCGTTTGCCTCGAAACCGAGTCTATCGAGCCCGCACCGAAGTTGGGGCAAAGGAACAACCGGGCGCCGAACGGACGCCCTATTCCAATGCCTAGGACGAGTCCTACGATCTCCGCCTGAAGCCCTCGTAGGTCATAAAAGTGTCGCCGGGGGGGCTGGTCAAATCGACCTGGTTCACGATTACTTGCAAGGTGGACCCCGGTGGAGCTCCTATCCGGCCGGCCCTGGTGTAGCCGGTCTCACTGTCCCGCGACCCCTGGAGGATCGGATAGATAATGCAGCTCTCGCCCGGCTGAATAGTTAACTCTTCCCCTGGGCGTTCGTCGGCGTAGTGGCAAACCGATCCCACCAGTCCGTCTGGATCCGAAAGTGTGATAGAGACTGAATCCGAGCCCGTATTCATTACCGCGATGCCGGATACATAACCCTGGTCATTCGGGTTGTTATGCTGCAATAGCGGAAGGAAGATCTCGTTGGCGCCGGCCGACGTGAACATGCCGTAAGCGGTCTGTTGGGCAACACCTACAGTGCTGATTTGGTTGACTATGCCTACAAGCTGGGAATCACTGCTGCCCTCGAATATCGCACCGCCAAACTTGAATGGAGTCCGGTTGTCGAGTTCCGCCCGGTTGAACTTCAAAGGAAAGATCGTGCATGGAGCGCCGGCCGGGACAACTAGCTCATTAGCGTTGTCTGGGTTCACGCAGGTGGCCTCATTGCCAAACTCCAGGGCCACTCCGTCGACGGTAGCGGTGACCGTGCTCTCTGTGTCTCCGATGTTCTGCAGCTGAATGCCGGTCACCCACTGCTCAGCACCGTTCAGATCCTGTACCAGCGGCGCGTACAGGATGGCCCCCCCTTCGTGGAAACCAGAGTAGCTCATCAACCCTTCACCGTCGGACTGATTGACGATGGCGCCGACCGGTCCTCCCACAGACGTGATAGTTGCGGATCCCACCCATCTATCACTCTCGTTCCCGTTCTCATCCGGACCGTCTAGTGCGGTTTGTGTAGTTTGGTCGATTCTGTACGATGCGCCTGGCTGAATGGTCTGAGGATCGGTCGTGAATTCGGTGGTTGACCTTCCGGGGAGTCCTGAAGGCTTGAACGCGACGGTAACTGTGACTGGTTCGGAAGCTGCATTCTGTATATGCAACTCGCTCTGGGTACCTCCATTATTGCGCTGGAGTAACGGAACGTAGACTATCTCACTCGTAGCGGATATGGCCAAGTAGCTGCCGGACATCTCGCTGGGTTGCTGTCGCAAAAGGTTCGCTACCGCCGCGATCTCGGTATCGGATTGGACCACTACCGATCCTTGGAAGCCACTCGCAACTGGCAAGGGGTAAAAAGTATGCCCGCTTAACGGGTCTACCTGCCTTGAGTCCGTGCGCACCACGGTTCCGTCGACATCGTAGTAGGTAGCGGTGATTGTCGCCGTCTGTGAAGCGTCGAGATTCTGCACCTGCCACCCTGTCGTCCAAACGCCGTCAAAGTTTGCAACCCTGGCCGCAGACGCTCCCCCTTGAGAGAAGGGGCCGCTGACCGCAAACACCCCCACCAGGATAGAGACTACCACCGCGGTTATCGATAGGCCGGCCGGCACTAATGCACGTAGTATGGTTGTCGCACCCTCTCAGACTTCTTCTGGATCATCCTCGGTTCTTGCAATCGACCTTAGACTTTATCACAACCCCAAGTAGCCACCGTTTACGTTGGCAAACCCCGCAGGCGTTTATCCCCAGGGGCCTTTATCCCTATGAATAGAAAGGATTCTGCCAGATCAAGCGGTAGTGCATTGGCTAACAGCAGACGTACTAGTTTCATGGGCCGGCTCAAGAACCAGCGCCTTTCTTGAGCATTGCTCGGAGTCGGTAGGTTATGTCGTACCGTTGCGACTATTGCCAAACCGTTCTCTTCGATCATTCTGATCCATTCGCGTCTCGTTGCATAGCGCTGAATGGGTTGACCATCGTCGAACGCGGTACCGTGGCGCCATACGTAAAGCGTATGCAGAAGAGAGTATGCGTTTGGCACAAGAATGCCGACCAAGCCATCAGTCCGCACGACTCTTGCCATCTCGGAGATACCCAATTCTGGCTTCTCGTAGTGCTCGATACTTCCCAGACTCAGCACGTAGTCGAACGATTCATCGGGGAACGGAAGTTGCTGCGCATCGCCTTGGATGAACCTGCTGCTGGTCCGCGACGAGCCGCGACGGATGGCTTCTAGAGAGATGTCGATGCCGTAGGCTGAGATTCTACGCTCTAACGCCAGATCGATCACCCTGCCGGTGCCGCAGGAAACGTCTAGCAGCGAACTTCCGGGACGAATGTCTAGCTTGCGCAGTGCCCAAAGGTAGTACGAGTCGAGCTGCCTCAGTTTTCCGCCAGCATGCAGGCGCTCGTACGTTGTTTGCGGGCTCAGTCCTGCAGGATCACGCTGTGTTCGAAACTCGATCACTAGGTAGTGGCGTTTTACCGGTTGTGCCGGCGATCCAACTGGGCGGCCGGATCGCCGCTTCCGAAGGATCCGGCGACGATTGCCTTGGCCACACCCCAGCGGCCCCGCAACGCGCCGGCAAGAATGCCTCGCGCCAGATAGACGAATGTAGAAGCTGCCGCCGCCGGCCAGGACAGCCCCCGGGCGTGCTTCTGGAAGTATAGCAAACGGCTGCGCGACCGCTGCCAGGCCCGAGCGGGGCTGTCTCCGTAGGCGGACGCGGCGACTCGATGCCACGCCAGCGCCGATGGCACCGCGCCAATTCGGAAGCCCGCGTCACGCATCCGCAGGCAAAGGTCGTTGTCCTCGCTATACATGAAAAATCTCTCATCCAACTCGCCGCCTGCGTCTATTGCCGCTCCCCGCAACAACAACGCGCAGCCGGTGGCGAAATCTACCGGCACCGGCTCCGGCCCCTTCAGTTCTGCCATCGTGATTCGCCGGGCGAATGGCCAGACGACCAGCGTGCGTGCGCCGGCGTGCCACAGCCTCCCGCGGTTCTCGCGGTGATACACTGTCGCCGTTAGCGCGCCAAAACTTGGGTGTTCCTCCGCGCAATTGACTAGTCGTCCTATCGCGTCGGGGGCGACCTCTGCATCGTTGTTCAGCAGGAGCACGTAGTCGGCCTCCGACTCGCGTGCGACGGCTATGCCGGCATTGCAACCGGCGGCGAATCCCCGATTGCGTACGAGCCGGCGGTAGACAAGCCCGGGCAGGATCGCGCGGTACTCGGAATCATTCGAATAGTCGGACCCGTTGTCGACCAGGACGGCAATCAGGTTTGGGTAGCAGCTAGCCCGGAGCGACCTCAAGCATGCCATCGTTTCCACCGGCCGGTTCCAGTCAACGACAATTGCCGCGACGAGGGGGCAGTTCGTCATTTACTTTGATGATCCGCCCTCGGCAGGGCCGGGCATCAGTCGATGCAGCACAGAGCTTCGGAACTCGGTAGCCAGGCAGTCCATGAGGATAAAATCATAAGCCCGGCCTCCCAGCCACTTGAATTGCCGTAAGTGTCCCGCGTCGCGGAAGCCGGCCCGCCGGTAGGCTCTGATGCCGCGTTCGTTCTCGGCGTGGACCCACAGACTGATGTTGTGGAGGCCCAAACAGGTGAAGCCGTAGTCGAGCATTAGCCGAGCGACCTCGGTGCCGTAACCCTTACCCCAGCTCTCCTTGTCACCAATCATGATGTAGAACTCGGCGGTGCGATGGGCGTGGTTGATGTCGCCCAGGCCGGTGGCGCCGATTGGTCGCCACCGTGCTTTCTCATAGATAGTAAAGTACGATTGGTTCTCAGCCTTGCTAAAGCGTGAGTATTGGTCTTCTTCGGACTCAATGCTCGATGGCTCCATGGTTCCCAGAAAGCGCACGACTTCGAAGTCGTTGGACCACCTTTGGAATAAAGGTATTAGATCGCGCCGAATCGGCCCCAGAGCGACCTTGTCGCCGGCGATGTTGATGATCGGCTGCTGGTCTTCCGGCTGAGCCGGCTCGTTCTTGTCCGTCATTCGTCCACCTCGCACGATTGCGGCATGAGGTAACTCAGCGCGCCGGCCTGAAACTCCGTCGCCACGCAATCCATCAATAGTAGATCGAAGGCCCGGCCGGCCCGCCACCTGGTTTGCCGTAGACGGCCGGCCATTCGAAAGCCGGCCCGCCGATAGGCTCTGATGCCGCGTTCGTTCGCCTCATTTACCCAGAGGAAGATGTTGTTCAGGCCCAGACAGGTGAAACCGTACTCCAGCACCAGCCGGGTGACCTCGGTGCCATAGCCCATGCCCCAACTCTCCTTATCACCAATAAAGATGTCAAATTCGGCCGTGCGATGAAACTGGCTGATGTCGAACAACCCGGTGTAGCCGACAGGAAGCAAGGTGACCAAGTCATAGATCGTGAAATATGCGGCACGTTCGTTCTTGTTACTGCTTTGGTACCATTGCTCGGCCTCTTCGCGGCTCCAAGGCCGCATCCCCCCGTAATAGCGCATTACCTCGAAGTCGTTGTACCACCTCTGGTATAGAGGTACTAGGTCGCGGCGGAGCGGCCCCAGGGCCACCTTATCGCCGGCGATGTTGATGATTGGTTCTTGCCCATTCGGCCGGGCCGGCTCGTTCGTATCCGTCATTCCTCCACCCCGGCAGAGTCCGGCAGGAGATGTCTCAACGCTCCGCTCTTGAACTCGGTCGCCAGGCAGTCCATAAGGATCACATCGTAGGCCCGGCCTCCCAGGCGTTGGCCTTGGCGTAAGCGGCCGCCTACTCGGAAGCCGGCCCGCCGATAGGCTCTGATGCCGCGTTCGTTCGCCTCATTTACCCAGAGGAAGATGTTGTGTAGGCCCAGACAGGTAAAACCATAGTCGAGCATCAGCTTAGTGACCTCTGTGCCGTAGCCTTTGCCCCAATGGTCCTTCTCGCCGATCATGATTTCGAACTCCGCGGTGCGATTGGCGTGGTTAATGCCGTTCAGACCGGCGGCGCCGATTGGCCGCAACTGGGCCTTCGCATAAATAGTAAAGTGCGCCTGATTCTCAGCCTTGCTAACGCGCGAGTACCAGTCCTCCTCGGCCTCGAGGGAAGTTGGACGCGCGGCGCCGCCCATAAAACGCACGACCTCGAAGTCGTTCGACCACCTATGGAGTAGAGGTACTAGATCACGCCGAAGAGGCCCTAGCGCTATCTTTTCGCCAATGATGTTCAGGATCGGCGGCTGAGCCGGCTCGTTCGCATCCGTCATTCTTTCGCCTCTAATGATTCCGGGCTTAGGTGGCTCAGCGCGCCTCCCTGGAACTCAGTCGCCAGGCACTCCATCAATACGAGATCGGAGGCCCGGCCTCCCCGCCACCTGGCTTGCCTCAAGCGGCCGGCCACTCGGAAGCCGGCCCGCCGGTAGGCCCTGATGCCCCGTTCGTTCGCGTCATTTACCCAGAGGAAGATGTTGTGTAAGCCCAGACAGGTAAAACCATAGTCGAGCATCAGCTTAGTGACTTCTGTACCGTAGCCTTTGCCCCAACTTCCTTTGTCGCCGATCATTATTCCGAACTCGGCAGTGCGATGTGCATGGTTGACTTTGCCCAGACTAGTGTTGCCAATTGGCCGCAACCGCGTTTTTTCGTAGATAGTAAAGCTGGTTTGATTCTCGGCCTTGCTCGCATGCGCATACCAGTCTTCTTCGGCCTCGAGTGACATCGGGCGCGTGGTGGCTACCATGTGGCGCATAACTTCGAAGTCGTTTATCCACTTGAGATAGAGGGGCACCAGATCGCGCCGGAGCGGTCCCAGCGCCACCTTCTCGCCGGCGATGTTGATGATCGGTTCTTGCCCATACGGGCGGGCCGGCTCGTTCGTATCCGTCATTTCTCCACCCCGACAGAGTCCGGCAGGAGATGTCTCAACGCTCCGCTCTTGAACTCGGTCGCAAGGCAGTCCATCAAGATTTCGTCGTAGGCTCGGCTTCCCAAGCGTGAGCATTGCCGTAGGCGGCCGGCCATTCGAAAGCCGGCCCGCCGGTAGGCTCTGATGCTGCGTTCGTTCGCCGCGTGTACCCAGAGGAAGATGTTGTGCAGGCCCAAGCAGGCGAAACCGTACTCCAGCACCAGCCGGGTGACCTCGGTGCCATAACCCTTCCCCCAGCTCTCCTTGTCGCCAATCATGATGAAGAACTCGGCGGTCCGATGAGTTTGGTTGATACCACTCAAGCCGGCGTGGCCGATGGGACGAAGATCGTTCTTCTCGTAGATAGTAAAGTACGCCTCATTCTTATCCTTGATGATGCCCGAATAAACGTCTTCCAAGGATTCAAGCGAAGTGGGCCGCATGGCTCCGCGAAAGCGTCTCACTTCGAAGTCGTTGGACCACGCTTGAAACAACTGTTGTAAATCACGGCGGATCGGTCCCAGGGCCACCTTTTCCCCAACAATGTTGATGATCGGCGGTTGGTCATCCGGCCGAGCAGGCCCTTTTTTGTCGGTCATTCTTCAACCTCGGAGGTTTCCGGTAGCAGATGGCTCAGCGCGCCGCCCTGAAACTCCGTCGCCACGCAGTCCATCAGTACGAGATCGTAGGCCCGGTCTCCCCGCCGCTTTGCTTGCCGCCAGCGGCCGGCCATCCTGAAGCCGGCCCGCCGATAGGCCCTGATGCCCCGTTCGTTCGTCGCGAATACCCAGAGGAAGATGTTGTGCAGGCCCAAGCAGGCGAAACCGTACTCCAGCACCAGCCGGGTGACCTCGGTGCCGTAGCCTTTCCCCCAGCTCTCCTTGTCGCCAATCATGATGAAGAATTCGGCGGTCCGATGGGCGTGATTGATGTCGGCCAGGCCGGCGTTGCCGATTGGCCGCAACTGTGACTTCTCGTAGACAATAAAATACGATTGATTCTCATCCTTCTTAATGCGCGTGTACATGTCTTCGATCGACTCCAGGGACGTGGGCCGCATGGGTCCCATAAAGCGCCTGACTTCGAAGTCGTTCGACCACATTTGAAACAGATGAGTCAGATCGCGCCGGATCGGCCCCATTGCCACCTTTTCGCCGACGATATTGGTGATCGGCTGTTGGTCATCCGTCCGAGGGGGCTCGGCCTTACCCGTCATTCCTTCGCCTCGGAAAACTCCGGCAAGAGGTGGCTCAGCGCGCCGCCTTGGAACTCGGTCGCAAGGCAGTCCATCAGGATGTCGTCGTAGGCTTGCCCACCTAGGCGCAGGTGCTGGCGTAAGCGGCCGGCCATTCGGAAGCCGGCCCGCTGATAGGCTCTGATGCCCCGTTCGTTCGCGGCGTTTGCCCAGAGGTGGATGTTGTGCAGACCAAGACAGATGAAGCCATATTCGAGCATCAGACGAGTGACCTCGGTGCCATAGCCCTTACCCCAACTCTCCTTATCGCCAATCATTATTCCGAACTCGGCGGTTCGATGGGTGTGATTGATTTCGCCCAAGCCGGTGGTGCCAATCGGACGCAACTCTGACTTCTCGTAGACGGTAAAAACCGCCTGATTCTCAGCCTTGCTAACGCGCGAGTACCAATCTTCCTCGGCCTCGAGGGAAGTTGGACGCGCGGCGGGGCCCAGAAAACGCACAACCTCGAAGTCGTTTATCCACCTCAGGTATAGAGGTATTAGGTCACGCCGGAGCGGCCCGAGCGCCACCTTTTCGCCGGCGATGTTGATGATCGGCTGTCGTTCGTCGGGCTGAACCGGCTCGTTCTTGTCTGTCATCCGTCCCTCGTTCGAGTTGCGTTTTGGTTGTTACGGATCGAGTCGCCCGTCAAAATAGGCTACGCCGGCTGTCCGAGCCGCCGTTGGTGGCCCGCGCAACCTCAAGCTATACTGCAATTCGCCGACTTATCGCGTAGGCTAACATATCAGCAGGATCCGCCCGATGTCCCAAAGTTGTCACCGGCCAAGGGTGCTGTTCACCTGCGGCCGCGAGCCCACCTACGTACGAAACGCAGTCCTCCGCCGGGCGCTGCAAGATCGCTTCGATGTCGTGGAAGTAACCAGCCACGCTCACAGCTACCTCCGGCGGTTCGTCGAAATCGCCGGCAAGTTGGCCTTCCGCCGACCGGACTACGATGTTGCGGTCGCCGGCTTTCTCGGCCAGCCGCTCGGCTTGGCGTTAACCTCTCTCCGATCAACGCCAGTCGTAACCGACTGCTTCGTCTCGTTGTTCGACACGATCTGCTTGGACCGCCGGCTGGCGTCCCCATCTTCGCCTGTTGGCTCGGCTGTGCGTGCGCTGGAGGCCCTTGTCGCTCGGCGGTCGGCGCTCTCGCTGACGGATACCAGAGAGCATTCACGGCTCTTACAGCAGCTATATGGTGTCGCCGCCGACCGGACGGTTTCCATACCCGTGGGGTTCGATGACCGTATATTCGAACGTCAACCGCAATCGAACGCATCGACGCCGCTTCGCGTGGTCTACTATTGCTCGTTTATGCCGCTTCATGGCGCCGAGATAGTGGTGGAGGCGGCTGCACGATTGCGAGATCACGACGAAATCATATTTGACGTAATTGGCGAAGGGCCCAATCGGCGGTCCTGTGAGGAAATCGCACGGGAGGAGCGGCTCACAAACCTTCAGTTTCATCCTTGGATGGCGCCGCCGGCGTTGGCGCGTAGGATTGGGCTGGCGGACATCTGTCTGGCCGGCCCGTTCGGCTCGACTGGCAAGGCTGGCCGGGTAGTCACCGGCAAGACCTTCCAGGTCATGGCTGTTGGCCGTCCAACCATAGTCGGCGATTCACCGGCGACCCGCGACATCTTCATCGACGAGACTCACGCCCTGTTTTGCCGGCGAGGCGACCCAGCGTCATTGGCTCAGGCCATCCTCAGGTTGGCCGGCGATAGCGGTCTCCGTACCAGGTTGGCGGGAAATACCGCCGACTACGTGTGGAGAGAGTTCGGGCCCGATGCGATGGCGCAACGGGTCGAGCGAGCGGTGATGCTCGCTTTGGATTCCCGCCCGGTCGTCAGTCTATGAACCGGTATTTAATGAGGCTCCAGAGTGCTGGAAATCCGTCCACCCAACCGATCTTCTTGCCTTCGTCGGAGTCGCGGGCGACGTAGGAGATCGGTAGCTCAAGTATGTCGATCCCCCTTCTCAGCAGTTTGGCCGTGATCTCCGCCTCGACCTCGAAGTGACTGGAGCCCAGGTTCAAGTCCCTCAAAAGCTTGGTAGGAATCACCTTGTAGCAGGTCTCCATGTCGGTGAGAGAAGCGCCGTAAAGCACATTGGTCGTTGCAGTCAAGAGCTTGTTGCCAAATAGCTGGACGGGAGACATATTCCGGTGGCGGCCTAGGAAACGCGAGCCATAGACGACCCGCGCGCGGCCATCGCGCAACGGCGCCAGCAACGACTCGTACTCTTGCGGGTCGTACTCCAGGTCAGCGTCCTGAATTATGGTGTACCGGCCGATTGCCGCCCGCACGCCCGTTTGAATCGCGGCGCCTTTGCCCATATTAGTCGGGTGGTCGATCAGCCGAAGGTTGTCGATTTCGATGCCGGCCACTCTGTCACTTGTGTCGTCGGTCGAGCAGTCGTTGACGACGATGATCTCTTTGTCGATCGGCGACCGAGCGACGCGCCGGATAATCTCGGTTATCGTGACGCCTTCGTTGTATGCGGGGATCAGTACTGTAAGTTCAGGGTTGATGAGGACAGCCTACCTCTCACAAGTCACTATATCTAATTGAGGTCTAGGGACCGGCCATCCCGATAAACGAGGCATAGCCGGTCGGAATCATCGGAAAAAGGCCAAGCTGAATCGTCGCCACTACGGCGATCGCTATGACTACGCCAACCGGTATGCTAACTCGCCGGCTCACTTGCTCAGTCGCCGGCTGACTGTACATCGCGAGGATCACGCGTAGGTAATAGTAGGCGGCCACCACACTGGTCAACACTCCCACGATCGCCAGCTCGAGGAACCCGGCCTGGATGGCTGCGCTGAAAACGTACAGCTTGGCCAGGAAGCCGGCTGTCGGCGGGATGCCGGCCAGCGACAGCATGAACACAAGCATCGCCAACGCCAGCGCCGGCGATCTGTGCCAGAGTCCCTTCAGGTCATCGAATCCGACGTGCTGGTCGTCCTTCGCGACCGCGATAATCACCGCGAAGGCGCCCAGATTCATGAAGGCATAGGCCATCACGTAAAACATCACGCCTTCCAGGCTGAACTGCACACCGTCGATTTCGGCCCGGCTCGATGCCACGACAGCTACCAGAATGTAGCCTGCTTGGGCTATGCTCGAATATGCCAGCATCCGCTTGAGGTTTGTCTGGAGCAACGCCGAGAAGTTTCCGACGATCATTGTCAGAATGGCGATCAAGCTGAGGATCAATCCCCACTCGTCCCGCAGTCCTGGCATCGCCTCGTTCAATAGCCGCCACAGCGCGATGAATACCGCCGCCTTGGTCCCCACCGACATGAATGCCGTCACCGAGGTGGGGGCGCCCTCATATACATCCGGTGTCCACATGTGGAACGGCACAAGCGACAGCTTGAAAGCAATCCCGACCAGCAGCAACCCCAAACCGGTAACCAGAAGCGCTTGTGTCGAGACTCCAGGCTCGCTTGGCGCAAGCCCGATGCCGGTCGCAATACCCTGGAATAGGGTCGACCTCGTGGCGCCGAAGATTAGCCCTGCCCCATACACCAGAAATCCGAGAGAGAACGCGCCCAGCAGGAAGTACTTCATGGCCGCCTCTTCGGATGACAGGCGCGGCCGGGCAAAAGCCGTCAGTACGTACAGGCCGATCGATAGTATCTCTATCCCGATAATCAGCATCAAAAGGTCGCTGCTTGCGCACAGCACCAGCATCCCAGCGGTACAGAACAGCAACAGCGCATAGAACTCAGATGGATCCCTGATCGGGTTCCCCAACTGACTGGTCGAAAGCGCGATCGAAAGGCCGGCGATGATCAGAGATGCGGTCGCGAAGAAAACGAATAAATTATCGACAACTATCATGCCGCCGAAGCCGTACTGGTTGTAGTCCCACAGTCGGACCGTGAAGAACACAGCGACGACAATTCCCAACAGGCTTACGCCGGCTAGTATCGGCCCAGCCGGTCTCTTGATGAATAGTCCTGCCATTAACACCACAATTGCCGTCAGCGTCACCGAAAGGAGAGGGAATAGCAGCTTCAGGTCGATTTCTGGAGGAATTATGGCCATTACTGCTGTTCCCTGGCTTTTTCGCTCGAGGTCGATGCAAGAGGGAGGTCGTTGTTGCTGATGGGGCTATCTGTCGATTCGACGGACGTGGTGATGGCGGCGCTCGTCGCCGGCTCGATTACTCTTAGCAATGGACGGGGATACAGGCCAATGGCCACGATGAGGATTACCAACGGAACCAGGGTTACGGCCTCTACGATCCTGATATCGCTCCCGCCGGAATTCTGATGACTGCCCGCCGGCCCGTGCAAGATTCTCCCAACCAGCCGCAATAGATAGATCACGCCGATGACAATGCCCCCAAGAGCGATGATGGCTTCGACCGGGCGGGTCTCGTATAGGCCGGATAGCAGCAGAAATTCACCGACGAAGCCGTTCAGGCCAGGTAGGCCGGCCGCCGAGAAGATCGCCAGCGTCGTAAACGCTGCCATCGCCGGCCAACGCGCCGCAAGTCCGCCAAGCGAGGACAGCTCGTAGCTCCCAGTGCGGGCATGTATCATCGCCGCTAGCGCGAAGAGCATGCCGGCGCTGAGGCCGTGGTTGACCATCTGGACCACAGCGCCCAGCAGCGCCCTCTCCTGATCGGCAAAGATCCCCAGCACGATGAATCCCAGGTGGGCGATGCTCGAATAGGCCAGCACGTTGATCATGTCCCGTTGGGAGAAGGCGGCCAGGCCACCATAGATTATGCCGACGATTCCGAGCCCGGCCAGCCACGGTCCGTAGGTTGCGGCCGGATCGGGGAACAGCGGAATAGCGATCCTGATGAACCCATATGCCCCCACTTTCGCCAGCATGGTAGCGACGATCAAGGTCGCGGCCGGCGATTGACGGTACAGACTCGGCAGCCATGTGTGCAAGGGGAAGATCGGCGTCTTGATGGCGAATGCCAAGGCAAATCCCAGGAACAACCACTGCTGGGTGCCCGCCGGCAGTTCCGCCCTCATTAGCCGTTCCAGCTCGAAAGTCGGTTGGCCGGTCACCTGAGCCGCGGTAAATTGCAGGGAAAGGATTGCAACCAGCATTAACAGACTGCCGACTGCTGTATAGATAAAGAACTTCATCGCCGCGGCCGCCCGATCCGGCCCACCGGCTGTGGCCACCAGAATGTACATGGGCACCAGCATGAATTCCCAGAACACGAAGAAAAGAATCAAGTCGCGAGCGGCGAACGATCCAATCACGGCGCCTGACAGGAAGAGGGTGAAGACCGTTATTTCCCACGTGTGCTCTTGGTTGGTCGTAAACGAACCAAGTAGGGCTATGACCGTGAGTGTAGTCGTCAGCAATATTAGCGCCAGGCTGATTCCGTCGATACCCAGGCTGTACCAGATGCCGAAGCTCGAAAGCCACCCCAACCGCTCAATGAACTGAAATCCGGTCTCGTCCGTGTCGAACAAGACGAATGTGATGGAGGCCAGCACCAGGTTGATGAGCGCGAACGCGATCGAGATGCCGCGCAACGTACCGACGCTGTTCCTCGGGACCGCAAGGCATATCAGCCCACCGACCACCGGCAGAAAGATCAGCCAGCTTAGCACCGGGAAGTTCAATTCGCTGCTCAACTGTTAGATTCCTACCCGAACGGCGTATGCGACGATCAACACGGCTCCGGCTACGAATACCACCAGGTAGGTCCGGGCGTAGCCGGTCTGGAATGTTCCCAAAACTCGTGCGGTTGCGCGGGTGTAGATGTAGAAACCTCGCACGACCCCGTCGACTATGAGCGGGTCGGCTACTATCGAGATCAGGTTGCCCAGCCAGTAGACCGGCCGGACGAATACGAGCCGGTAGAAATGCTCGACGTAGTAGTCGTTGAGAAGCAGCTTGCGCAACCAACCCCCGGACGAAAATTCGGCGGACACCGGTCGTGGTTTGCCGAATTTCGAATATGCCAAACCCAGACCGGCGACTCCTACCACCGCCGAGGCCGCCGCGATCAGCCAATATCCACCCCCGCCTATCTCCGGCTGATGAGCCCCGGCAAAGGTAGGATGCAAGAACGACTCGAACACGCTCGTCGCTCCTGGTACCTGTATGAACCCGGCGATTGCTGAAAACGCCGCGAGAACGATCAAGGGAACGTAGATGCTCAACCCCGGCCGGTGTAGATGCGCTGCTACATCATCGGGCACTCGTGACTGTCCGTGAAAAGTCAGGAAAAAAGCGCGGAACACGTAATACCCAGTGATGCCACTGGTTAACACGGCGATCACTCCCAGCACCCAGCTGCCATTCTCACTGAAGAACGCCGCGGCGATGATCTCGTCTTTGCTGAAGAAGCCGGAGAACAACGGGAATCCGATCAATGCCAGCGCGCCAATCAAGAACGTCCAGTAGACGAGCGGTAGACGCGAACGCAGGCCGCCCATCCGTTCCATCTCTTCCTCGCCGGCCAAGGCGTGTATGACCGCGCCGGCCGCCAGAAAGAGTAGAGCCTTGAAAAAGGCATGTGTAACAAGGTGGAACAAGCCGGCACCGAACGCGCCGACGCCCAGCGCCAAGGTCATGTAACCGAGTTGACTGACGGTGGAGTAAGCCAACACCCGCTTGATATTGGTCTTGACGGCGCCGATAGTAGCTGCGAAGAGTGCGGTCAAAGCGCCGATGATGGCGATAGTTGTCATCGTCAATGGCGCCAGCTCGAACAGGGGATGACTGCGGGCGATTAGATACACGCCGGCTGTGACCATCGTCGCCGCGTGGATCAGCGCGCTGACCGGTGTCGGGCCGGCCATCGCGTCCGGCAGCCAAACGTACAGTGGAAGCTGGGCCGACTTGGCCACTGCGCCCAGCAGCAGCAGCAGCGTTATCGCGGTGATTAGCCCATCGCCGGAGGGCCGGCCCGACGCGGATTCGAACACCTTCGCGTACTCGATAGCCCCAAAATTCACGATCATCAGGAAGATCGCAAGCATGAGTCCGACGTCGCCTATCGCGTTAACCACGAACGCCTTGATGCCGGCGGCCGCCGCTTCTCGCCGCTGGAACCAGAACGCGATCAACAGGTACGAGCAGAGCCCGACACCGCCCCAGCCGATCAGCAGCATCACATAATTGTTGGCCAGCACCAGCGCCAGCATCGACAGTATGAATAGGTTCATGTAGGCGAAGAACCTTACATAGCCGTCGTCGCCGCTCATGTAGCCGGTCGAGTAGACGTGAATGACGAATCCCACGCCGGTGACCACCAATCCCATAGTGATGGAGAGAGGGTCGATCAGAAGTCCCATCGGAACGAACAGGTCCCCGCCGGCGAACCAGGTATATAAGACGTCAGACTTGATGCGAGATGACTCCGGCAGGCCAAGCAGCGAGAAAAGGCGGACCAAGACTACTACGAACGAAATCCCAATAGCGCCGGACCCTACGTAGCCAGCCCAGCGGGAGGGAAACCGTGCGCCCAAGATGGCACAGTAGAGGAAACCCAGGGCCGGAAAAACCAACGCCAGCCATAGGTAGTCGAACAACAAGAGTTATCAGCCTTTGAGCGTGTTGATTTCGTCGATGTCGATGGAGGCTCTTGATCGATAGATCGCGACTATGATAGCAAGCCCGACTACAACCTCGGCCGCCGCAATCGTAAGGATGAAGAATACGAAGACCTGCCCGTTCACTAGGTTGAAGTATCGGGTGAATGCCGCGAATACCAGTCCGGCCGCATTCAACATGAGCTCGATCGACATGAACATTACGAGCGGATTCTTGCGGATCACCACTCCCAGAACGCCTATGGTGAAAATTACCGCGCTCAACAGGAGGTAGTACCAGAGTGGCGCGATCATTGCGGTCCTCGGGAACCGGGCCGGCTTATGACGGTTGCACCGACTATCGCAACCAGCAGCAGGATCGAAATCACCTCGAACGGCAGTAGGTAGGTGGTGAATAGTACGGTACCGACCGCCTGAACGTTATCGCCCCAAGTTGGCCCCGGTGGAGGGTAAGCCGCGAACGGCGATTGGAGCACGCCGGCCAGCAACAGGACAGCAACCTGTCCTAGGAGTACGAACGCCAGGACCAGGCCGATGATGGCCTGATTCCGAATCGGATCAGGCGCTTCGGCCTCCGTCGGATTCAGTAGAGTGATTACGAACAAGAACAGGACCATAATGGCCCCGGCGTAGATCAATACCTGCACCGCGGTTAGGAACTCAGCGCTCAGCGTTAGATACAGCACCGCCACACCCAGCAGGTTTAGCACCAGGTAGATGGCGCTATGCACCGGCTTGGTGGCCAGGATCACCATCATCGCGGCACCGACCACAATCACGGTGAGTAGGCCAAAGAATAGGAGTGCTCCTAGCTCCAAGCGGACCTCTTTTTTGCTGTAGTTCGAGTTTCCGAATCTCCCCTCCCAGTATGAGGGGGAGCTTCAATCCTCGTTCGAAGAACCTGCGTCGCCACTCGACCCGGGTGGGCCGGCTGGCTTCACACCGGGCGGTTGGACAACCGGAAGCGGTTCTAACAACCGCTCCTTCGTGTAGATGAAATCTTCGCGTTTGTAGCCCGACAGCTCGTACTCGTGACCCAGCACGATCGCTTCGGTCGGGCAAACCTCTTCGCACATACCGCAGAAGATGCACCGGATCATGTTGATCTCGTACTGCTCCGCGTAGCGCTCGCCGGGCGAGTAGCGCTCCTCGTCGGTATTCTCCGCGGCCCCTACGTAGATCGCATCCGCCGGGCACACAGCCGCGCAGAGCGAGCAACCGATGCACCGCTCTAGCCCATCCTCATATCTCTTCAGTATGTGGCGGCCCTTGAATCGCGGTAAGCTGTCCAGCTTGGTTTCCGGATACTGGACGGTCACCGGCTTGCGGAAGGCGTGTTTCGAAGTGGTAAGGAATCCCTTCGCCATCGCTGCCAGGTCGCCAAGAACGTTGGTAGCCACAGAATCCTCCCTAATCCCGCTTCAGCCCAGAATGACGATTCCGATTGCCGTCAGGCCCACGTTCAGCAGCGCCAACGGTAGTAATATCTGCCACCCGAACTTCATCAGCCGGTCGTATCGCAGCCGGGGTATAGTCGCCCGAGTCCAAATGTATCCGCACATGAGCACGAAAACCTTCAGGACAAACCACCATGGCCCCGAGGCCACCGGCCCATGATAACCGCCCAGGAACATCGTCGTTGCAATCGAGCTGATCGTGATCATTCCTATGTACTCTGCCATGAAGAACATCGCGAACTTCATCCCGCTGTACTCGGTATGATAGCCGGCGGTCAGTTCTTGCTCGGCCTCCGCCATATCGAAAGGAGCTCGGTTCGTCTCGGCATATGCGGCGATCGTGAATATGATGAATCCGAGCGGCTGCAGCACCACCATAGGGGTGAACTGCTGGTATTCGACGATATCGGTCAGCTTGAGCGAGCCGGCGATCATCACGACTCCGATTAGCGAGAGGCCCAGCGCCAACTCATAGCTGATCAGCTGTGCAGTAGCCCGCACGCTGCCGAGCAGGGAGT
The DNA here is from genome assembly GCA_965220775.1 of Chloroflexota bacterium. Classification (GTDB taxonomy): domain Bacteria; phylum Chloroflexota; class UBA6077; order FW602-bin22; family JBCLEL01. The sequence goes on along the minus strand of OZ244845.1, from coordinate 73,354 downwards.
ACTTGCTGTTCGACGCCCAGCCGGCCAGAACGATGCCGTATACGCCCATCGAAGAGACCGCCAGAAAGTAGAGGATGCCCACATTGACATCGGCGACTATCAGGTCCACCGGTAGGCCAAATAGGTTCACTTGGGGCCCAATTGGGATGACCGCAAACGCGATCAGTGCTGCCGTCGTCGAGATCAGCGGAGCTGCCGCGAATATCAACCGGTCGGCGCCGCGTGGTGCCACGTCCTCTTTGAACGCGAGCTTTATTCCATCGGCAAGCGGTTGAAGTAGCCCGAGCGGGCCGACCCTATTGGGACCGATCCGTACCTGCAACCGGCCTAACAGCTTGCGTTCTAGCAGCGTGGCGTATGCAAAACCGGTGAGAAGAGCGAATACAACGACGGCGCTCTTGATCAGCGCCGTCAGTACCTCGGTCATCGGCCACGCTCGCCAGAGCTCGCCGCCGTACCGCGGCGCGCGATCTCGGCGAAGTCCCAGACGTGACCGGACTCCGGCCCATGAATCAGATCGCTTCCCTCTCCATCGCTTCGCCGACGGGGCCACTGCACACCCTTGTCGCCAACGATCGCATAGGTGATGCCGGCGTAGATTGGCGCCGCGAGAGCGATCTCGGCCATTACGTCGGCCGGCGCCGCTACGTCGAATTCGCCGCCCAGTTCGTTGGCAAGATCACGGATAAACTGCCAGGCTGGCCGGGCCTGTCCTTGCGCGACTATCGCCGGCCTCAGCCGCTGGACCCTTCGTTCCAGGTTCGTAACGGTGCCGTCCATCTCGGCGAACACGCAGCCTGGCAGGACAACGTCAGCCTCGCTGGCCGCTTCGCTCAGGAATATGTCCTGGACGATAAGCAGGTCGAGATGCCGCCTGATCTCATTCAGCTCCGGCGAATCGCCCAGCCCTCTGGCGCCGGAAATACTGTTCTGCCTTTCGCCATTTACAATGACCAAGGCCTTGATCCTGTCGGCCTTGGCTGCGGCCTGAAGCTCCGCTCCGGCTAGGCCGGCCTCCGTGGGTATCGTGGTCCCCCATAAGGAGGCCAACTTCACTTGCGCGTTCTCGTCAGATATTGACCGCTGACCCGGTAGAAGTTCAGGCCGCGCTCCCATGTCGATGGCACCCTGCGCGTTTGCCCGCTCCGGCAAGGGAAATAGACCGGCGCCGGGCTTGCCGGCGTTGCCGGTCACAAGGGCCAGACAAGCCAGTCTGTTCAGCAGCGTTTCGCTATCCACGTCAGGCCAAAGCTCACGCGGATATACGAACGTGGTTGATTCGGCTTGGGTAATGAGATCGACTGCTTGCCGCATCTCTTCGATGGTCAGACCCGCTTTTTCGGCCGCCATTTCGAGCGACGTTGCCGTCAGCTCTTCGCGCACCAGGTCGAGCCGGCGGGTGTGCCGACCAATGAATTCGGAGTCCTCGCGTCCGTCTGCCAATATTTGCGACAGCACGCCGCCAATTAGTGCCGCTTCGGAGCCTTCCCGTGGTTGAAGCCAGAGCGCGGCGTGGCGGACGAGGTCGATCTTCTCGCGGCTGATTACGATCAGCTTGCTGCCTTGAGCCGCCGCCTTCTTCAATCGCAGGTCGATGATGGGTTGATTCTTGAGTGGATCAACGTTGAGAAGCACGATCGTGCCGGCCTGTTCCAGGCTGGCTATCGAGGTCCACGCCGCATCGTAGCCGGCGCCGACCGCGGGAGCGTGCGGCTCCAGGCCGGTATCCACGTTGTTGCTTCCTATCACGGCGCGGAACAGCTTCTGGAACAGATACAGATCTTCGTTCGACTGGCGTTCGGAGATTAGTCCGGCGGCGCTGGCGGGTCCGTGGCGCTGCATCGCCTCCCGCAGCTTCGAGCCGGCATGGGCGATAGCCTCTTCCCAATCGACCGGTTGCAGCTCCCCATCGCGCCGAATCATCGGCTGCTTGAGCCGCTCCGGGCTGGAGACGTAGTGGTACGTAAAGCGGCCATGATCGCAGAGCCAGCCATCGTCAACTGGAGTGTTTTCGCGAGCCAGGTTGCGCATGATCGAGTTGTTACGCACCGTCAGCGTGACGTTGCAGCCGATCGGGCATTCGGTACAGACCGTGGCATGGCTCTTGATTTCCCATGGCCGAGCCCGGAACCTATATAGGTCTGACGTCAATGCGCCAACCGGACACAGCTCGATAGTATTGCCTGAGAAGGGCGAGTCGAAAGTCCGGCCCGGCGCCAGCCCGATCTCGCTGTGCGATCCACGATCCAGCACCGTCAACGCCTCGTCGCCGGCAATCTCGCTGGCAAAGCGGGTGCACCGATAGCACATGATGCAGCGCTCGCGGTCGAGCTTGATGTATTCGCTGATCGCGATTGGCTTCTCGTATCGCCGCTTAACTTCGGTGTAGCGGCTCGCCCCCGGCCCATAGGCGAATGTATTGTCCTGCAAGGGACATTCGCCCCCTTTGTCGCAGATCGGACAATCCAACGGGTGGTTTATCAGGAGGAACTCGAGTACGCTCTGCTGCGCCTCTTTGACCGTTGGCGTCGTCGTCTTGACGATCATCCCCTCGCCCACCGGCGTCGTGCACGCTGTTTGCGGGCGGGGCATCTTTTCGATCTCGACGAAGCACATTCGACAAGCGCCTACCGGCTTCATCTTGGGGTGGTAGCAGAAGATAGGAATATCGATGCCGGCCTGCTTGGCCGCCTCCACTATCAGCGTACCTTTCGGCACCGATACCTGCTGGTCGTCGATTGTAACGTTGACTAGATCCATTCTATGTTCCAATACGATCTAATTCTGAGTCGGGCAAGTTCCGTGCTTGATGTGGTGCTCATACTCTTCGCGGAACAGCTTTATCCCGCTGAGTACCGGATTGGCCGATGCGTCGCCCAGGGCGCACACCGTCCGGCCGCCGGCAATCTTGCCGCATAGGTCGAGCAGCAGATCGAGGTCCTCGAACCGGCCCTGGCCGTTGCAAATCCGACGCAGGATCTGCACTAACCAAGAGGTCCCCTCCCGGCAGGGCGTGCACTTTCCGCATGATTCGTGGCTGAAGAACTCGGCAATACGCAGAACCGAGTGTGGAATGCAAACCTGATCGTTCATTACGATCACGCCCCCGGATCCCAGCATGCTGCCGACCGCCGCGAGTGAGTCGAAGTCCATGTTTATATCTAGTTGGTCGGCCCCGATCATCTGCGCCGAAGCTCCGCCCGGTATGACAGCCTTCACCGGACGGTCGTCGATCATGCCGCCGGAGTGCTCGTAGATCAACTCGCGCAGCGGGACGCCCAGGGGCAACTCCTTGTTGCCGGGATCGCGCACAAGCCCGCTAACGCAGAAGACCTTGGGGCCAGTATTGCGAGGCGGTCTACCGATGCTCGTGTACCATTCGACGCCGCGTTCCAATATATGTGGTAGGTTGCAAAGCGTTTCCACGTTGTTGATTACGGTCGGCTTGGAATATAGCCCTTCAACCGCTGGGAATGGCGGCCGTGTTCTCGGCATGGGCCTATTGCCCTCCAGCGATTCAAGCAACGCGGTCTCTTCTCCGCAGATGTAAGCTCCGGCGCCTCTGACCAAGTAGATTTCAAGGTCGAAATCTGTGCCGAATACTCCCTTACCGATGAAACCGCGCTCTTTTGCCTGTTCGAGGGCGGCGGAAGTTCTCTGCGCCCCTACGGCGAACTCGCCCCTACAGTAGATGAATGCTGTGCTTGCCCCTATTGCGTAAGCACCGATAATGATGCCCTCAATCATCTGATGAGGATCATTCTCCAGGATCGCACGGTTGCTGAAAGTGCCCGGCTCGCTCTCGTCGGCGTTGATGACCAGATACTTGGTCAAGGTGGGATCCTTTGGCACAAAGCCCCACTTTATGCCGGTGGGAAAGCCGGCGCCGCCGCGCCCGCGCAGGCCGGACTGCTTGACCAGGTCGATCAGCCCCCCGGGATCATATTCACCCAGGGCTTTCGGAGCCTGCCGATAGCCTCCGCGTTCTGTATACACGTCAATGTCCCAGGAGTTTTCAATCCCGACATTGCGCAGTATTACCGGTTCGTACATTCAACCTCTGGATTTGGCCGGCTCATTTGCCGATGAATACTCTCTCAGCCGGCGACCGGCTGCGAAGAGCTCTCCCTGCGATGCGCGGCCGACAATTCATCTAGGATGCGATCGACCTTGTCGATCGTTAGGTTCTCATAGTAGGTCTCGTTTATCAGCATAACCGGCGCCGTGTCGCAAGATGCGAGACACTCCATAGTTCTTAGTGTGAATACTCCGTCAGGCGTGGTATCGGCCAAGCCGACGCCCAGTTTCTTCGAGACGTGCTCGATAAGATCGTCGGCTCCACGAAGATAGCAAGAAATATTCTTGCAGGCCATGATGTCGTATCTTCCGACCGGCTTGTCGTGGAGCAGATCATAGAATGTGACCAGGGTGAAAAGGGCATTAGGGTCCAGGTCCATGAGCTCTGCGACCTCGTACAGTGTCTCCTGACCGAGGAAGCCTTTTTCGTTTTGAGCCAGCCGCAACGCGTCGAGAACCGCTGTACGACGTTGGGGATAGGTGTCCAACGCTTGCTCGATCGCCGTTCTGGTCTGCTCCGAAAGTGCCATATGCTCCTACGAATCCTTGGGCTAGTATGACTTCAGCGATCTACCTCGCCCATCAATGGGTCAAGGCTGCCAATTATCGCTACAAGGTCTGCGACCAGAGCCCCTTCAGAGGCCGGCCCCAATACTTGCAGATTCGCAAACGAGGGAGCCCGCACTCGCAACCTGTAAGGGTAGCTGGACCCATCGGCGACTATGTACAAGCCGAGCTCTCCCCTCGGCGACTCGATGCACTGATAATACTCACCGGCCGGTACGCGGTATCCCTCGGTCGCCAGCTTGAAGTGATGGATCACGGCCTCCATGCTGGTACCCAGCTCTTCCCTCGGCGGAAAAGCGACCTTGCGGTCGGCGGTCGTATACGGTCCATCCGGCAGTCGCTCCAACGCCTGCCAACAAATCTTCACACTCTCGCGCATCTCGGCCAACCGTACCAGAAAGCGGTCGTAGACGTCGCCATTGGTCGTGACCGGCACTTCGAAGTCGTAGGTCTCATAGCCGCTGTAGGGGTTCGACTTTCTCAAATCGGATTCAAAGCCGGATGCGCGCAGATTCGGTCCAGTCACACCGTAGGCCAGACATTGCTCGGCTGTCAGCTTGCCGATATCAATCGTGCGGTCCTTGAATATTCTGTTTTCAAGAATCAAGTCCTCGTACTCTTCCTGCTTGGCCGGAAAGATTCGCAGGAAATCGCCGACCATTTCCTCGAAGCCAGGCGGCAGGTCGGCCGCTAGACCCCCCGGCCGGATGTAGCTGGTCATCATCCGCTGGCCGGAGCACGACTCGAAGATGTCCATTAACATCTCGCGCTCCCGGAAACAGTACAGGAACAAACTCATCGCGCCCAATTCGATGGCTCCGGTTCCAAGCCATACCAGGTGGCTGCCGATCCTGGTCAGCTCGGCAAGCAATACCCGAGCTACGATCGCCCGGGGAGGCACTTCGATGTCGATGAGCTTTTCGACCGCCAGCGAGTAGCAGAGGTTGTTCGAGAGCGGTGCCAGATAGTCCATCCGGTCGGTGAGAGTCACACCCTGCAGATAGTTCTTTTGTTCGTAGGTCTTCTCGAAGCCGGTGTGCAGGTACCCTATGACTGGATTGCAGCGAACCACTATCTCGCCGTCCAACTCCAGCACGAGCCTGAGCACTCCATGGGTACTCGGGTGCTGAGGACCCATGTTGAGGATCATATTCTGTTCTTGGACGGTATCGTGCAACTCGCTAACCATATCCGAGGTCTTTCTTCTTCACTTTGCCCTGGTTTACCGTGAACTCGACGTCCTCGCCATACATTGGGTAGTCTTTGCGCAGCGGGTACCCCTCCCAGTCATCCGGCATCAGGATGCGCGTCAGTTCCGGATGGCCGGCGAACTGAATGCCGAACATGTCATACACTTCGCGCTCGAACCAGTTAGCCGCCGGCCACTCCGAGACAATCGAAGGTACCACCTCGTCGCGTTCCTCGAGTGGCACCCTGAGTCGTACCCAGTCGCTTCGTAGATAGGAGTACAGGTGATAAACCACCTCGAACCTGGGCGTGGTACGACGCTCCAGATTGTCGATAGCACTGATGTCTGAGAGGCGAATGTACTTGAGCTCTGGATGGTCACGTAGTGCCGTAGTCGCCGCCAGGATCGACTGCCGATCTACCGTAATCGACTCCTGCCCAAGCCGGCGGATTGACTGTATGGCCGCGTCATTCAAGGCAACTCGGAGGCAGTCCACCACAAGGTGCTCGGATTCAGCCGCCGGCTGAGGTGAGGCGGTTTCCTGGCTCAAGCCTACCCCTCACCTCGCCCGACTTTCTCTTGCAAAGTGATTATCCCGTCGAGCAGCGCTTCCGGCCGGGGCGGGCATCCGGCCACGTAAACGTCGACCGGGATCAGCTTATCCACTCCTTGGACAATAGCGTAGTTATTGAACACTCCACCGCATGACGCGCAGTCACCCATCGCTATTACCCACTTGGGGCCCGGCATCTGGTCGTACAAATGCTGAACTACCGGCGCCATCTTTTGCGAAACTCTGCCACTGACGATCATCAGGTCGGATTGGCGCGGCGAGGCTCGAAACAGTTCAGCGCCAAACCTGCTTACGTCGTACCGTGAGGCGCTGGTGGCCATCATCTCGATGGCGCAGCAGGCCAGGCCAAATGACATTGGCCAGAACGATGACTTCTGCCCCCAGTTGGCTAGCCGGCTCAGAATAACGCCGAGGCTACCGTCCTTGCGGGCCGCTTCAGCCTGCTCCGCTAATCCCAATCGAGAACTCCCTTTTTTACGATATAAACGTAGCCTACCAACAAAACCGCTACGAACGTAAGCATTTCAATTAGGCCAAAGACTTGCAGTTGGCGGAATATCACCGCCCAGGGAAAAAAGAAGACGATCTCGATATCGAACACTATGAAAAGCATGGCGACGAGGTAGAACTTCACCGGGAACCGCCGGCGCGCGGACATCAGCGGCCGGATTCCACTTTCGTAAGGGACAGTTTCACGGGCCCGGCCTGGATGGGGCCCTATAAATATGGAGATGCCCAATATCAGCAGACCTAGGACCACAGCAACCAGTAGCAATACTAGGATCGGCAGATAGCTTTCAATCATCTGTTGCGAAGCCACCCTTCTATTCGGAGGAAGTTCGTCGAACCAGCCCCAGGTGTGGTCGGACGGAAATAGACGTGCGCGGCAGGTTTTCTCTGCTTAGACCGGGGCAACTATAGTGAAGCCTCAGGACCTCTGTCAAACTAGCGTATTGGTTCGGTACATGCCGGATAATTCAGATCAACTTAGGAGTCTGCACGTGGGCCGGTGCGAGGCAATGCTATCCCGGCCAATGCGGGCTCCTGTTACGATGGCTGGTCACCCCATCAGTCTGCTCAAATGCGACGAAAGAGGTCTGGACTACCTCGTCCCTAAAGTAACGGCTCAACTCTTGGGGTGTTCTCAGGTCGACCTTGTAGCCGCCAAGTACGTCTGAGAGCTCCCGCTCGATCCGGGCAACTGTAAGGAGGCCTGGAACGGCGTCCGGCTCGAAATCGACCAAGACGTCGATATCACTCTTTGGACCGAAATCTGCTCGCAAGACCGAGCCGAAAAAAGCGAATCGCCGAATGTGATGCCTTTGGCAGAAATCGGCTATTGCCTCTTTCGGAATCGTTACCCTGGGCGACGGATTGGATGCTTCAGCCATGTGGAAACCCTCTTTGAATAGAGGATCAAACTATAACATTATGGACAAGCGGCCGCTTGCCTCTTGCCCAGCGGAAAATCGGTAGTCTCAATTGCCCATAGGCGAAAGACGTGCCAACGTTGAACGCGGGGCGTGGGATCAGATTCCAGACGACGTAGCTGGAGGATTCGCAGGTCGTATCATTGGGGGAGATTGGGACGGCGGTCCAGGGAAAGTCCCTGTTGCAGACCTCACCGCGAGAATACTGATCCGCCGGTTGGCCGGCAGGGTACGCTCAGTAACCGACTCGCCTTCTATCAGGGTGAAGAGGGCTCATTCTTTGCGCTTACGTGAAATCTTCCAGGTAGCTCTTTAACAGGGCGCGAGACTTGTGCCAGATGAGAATCGGTCGGGGGTTTTTGCTTATCCGGACTCGCCAACACATTTTCAGACACTACGCTCTACTCCGGCCAAGTCGAAAGGCAGATCACTGCACCATTCCGAATCGTTTGCCTTGGCTTGTCATCTTGAGAAAATAGCGTAGCCGTTGCTGGAAAATATCCGGCCTGCTTCTAGCCATCTCGATAAACCCAATGCGGATCCTCTTGTACGACTCGGGGAACCCTTCGAAGATCTCCCACGTTTTCTTGTCTTGCTTCAGAGCTTCAATGATGTCGGAAGGAGTTTCAAAACTATCCCTTGGGTCGCCTTCGAACTTTGATAAGCCAGCCGGCGTCATTCTCCCCTGCTCGATTAGCCTTCGCATCCGCACTTTGTTCATCTCCGACCAATTACTTCCGTTTTTGCGCGGAGAGAACCTTTGGGCATATTTGTTTTCGTCAATCCCCTTTACTATGCTATCGATCCACCCAAAGCACAGGGCTTCCTCGACTGCGTCGTTGTAAGGGATTCGTGGTTCGCCCGATTGCTTCTTGTAATAAATCAACCAAATATCTTTTTCGGTATCGTGGTGTTTAGCAAGCCACGCACGCCATTCATCTCTTTCGATTACATACAATGTCTTAGTGATTTGCATGACGGATCCTCATCGCCCCCTCGAATTTGATCGCGATGAATGAGAAGGTATTTTCAGGACGCAAAGATCGACGACTTCGGGAGATGCTTTTCGAGCCGCGTGTATCAAGCTGCCGGCTAATGCGTATGTCGCCTCAGCTGTTGGCGCCGAGATCGTCCAACCCATCGCCCATACCGGCGTCTTCGCCCATCCCCGGTACGTCATCCATCTGGCCGGATTCCACTTGGTCGATCACTTCGTCAAACTCCGGCCCCAAGTCCTCTCCCATCTCGCTACCCAGCCGGCGGGCCCATTTAGCGACGCTCTTCGGATCGTTTTCGTCCACGTCGCCCAGAAAGCTTGGATCGGCCATCCGCTCCAGTCGCGCCTCCTCCGATTTCACCACCGAAAACCGTGAGACCGCCTTCTCCAATCTATCCGATCCGCAACGGGCGCACTTTGGCGCCACCCCCACCGAGGACGACCGTACGAAGACAGGGTTAAGCTGCCGGCATTCCTGGCAGCGATATTCGTAGATAGGCAGGAACCAACCTCGCGTTTCGTGTGATTAGGCTGTAGGACGCAACGCTCAACAGGTGGAGGTTTGGCATGAAGAGTGAGAAGAGCGTCTTTCCGGCTAGCTTCCGGCGCCGCTCGACCTCACCTTTGAAAACAACTGTCTCGCGTCGTCCCCCAGCCCTAGGTTGCGACAGTCTTGGTAGGTGGAATAGATTGTCTTGTCGATCAGAAGCAGTCGCCAGTCGCCGGCATCTATGCTGTTCGCCAGTGCTTCGCGTTTGACCAACAAATCGTTCAATAGAGTGACGAAGTGCACTTGCAATGGCGTATAAGACCGGAGCTCGGTCGGCTTGGGGGCGGAAATTGTAGAGTCGGGCCGATATCCGGGGACTGACTCATCAGTGTTGGGCATGCGATTACCCTCTCACGAACTCGCCGCGCATTGGCAAGCTTTGTCAGGTCCGATCAGCGGACGCCATTATAACACGGCAATTCTCAAGCCGGATTGTGACTTTTGTCCGTAAATTATTCACGCCTGGCCCGACACTCCCGGGAACTGGGAGGAGTCCGACACCCGTCTTCTTGCTCTGCCGACTCTGCCCACGGCCTCCCATTCCTGCATGTGGCGATTGAGTTGCTCGCGGGCAATCGAAACTAGCTGCCCGGGATCGGCGAAATTCCAGTAGAAAGATGGCTGCGCCTTGTCTCCGCCAGCCTCCGAGGATTGGCCCGAGTTCCGCAAAATGCCGGATCGCCCCAGAAATTCGAGAAACTGTCTTAGAGTTTGCGAGGCTCGAGGTTTGCCCAACCGCTCGCGAAATCGCCTGACCTGGGCGAATTCCTTGGAGTTCAGTAGCTCTGGAGGTATCGGTGCGTCTTTGAAGTAGAACATTGCCGGGCGCTCGTTGTAGTAGGACTGCTCGTACGCCTGCTCGAACTCATCTACCGTGCCGGCACCAATGCGTCGCACCCGCGCACCGAATCGTCGCCACAACAGTCCTATGAACAGGTCGTAGTCGTCGTTATTCAACTGGTCGATCGCCAACTCGGTGGCTTGATCGATGCTTATGCCGGAGGAGTACGGCAGGCTCTCCCATTTGACCAGATCAATGTATCCCCCGTGGTCCTTGATCCAGACGGTGTTCAGCTCGCGAATAAGATTCTCCAGCAACTCCCGCTCATTCCGTACATCCTCCGGTGACGATACGAATACGCGCACAATCCTCGCCATCTCATTTTCCGCCGGCGGTGGAGAATCGCGCCTATCCTCGACCGGCGCGGAGTCGTCGGCTGTGAGGCCTGGAGCCAACGTGTAATCGGTCTGCTCGGACGCGTTTCGGAGAAACTCGTAGGCAGCATTCACGTGCCTCATCCGCTCGGCGGCCTCCGGCGAGGTATACATCTTCGGGCGCCATTTTCTGGCCAGGGCATGGTAGGCGGCCTCGATTACCTCGGGGTCGGCCGATGGATCGACCTGCAGGACCTTGTACGGATCTGATTCTGGAGTCACTTGAATTTTCCTCGGCTCAAAGGTCCAATGACGTTCCGTTTGGGCACCTGTTCTTAATATGCAGTTTACATCCATTTTGCGCGAACGTGGGATGTTGTTAGTTGGTCCGGCACCGGCCGGATAGCGATCTTTGTATGCTCGTCGATCGATCGATGAATCGAATCACCCGAATCCGGACGATTCGCGTCGGCCCGGTATCCAGCAGGTGAACTAGGAGCCGAGGCGGCCTGCAAGATCCAACCCTATTGATAGAAGAAGCGAATAATCGCCAATCGGTGGCGTGGGGTCGTTGACAAAGCGTGCTCGGGCCGGGCGGGTGCCAAGATGCTCAGGAAGTCCTCTACCCTCGGTCCTTCATTCGAGCATTCGAGCTTGCGGTGTGCCGGTTGCTCACGGAATAAAGGCCTCGAGCAACTCCATGATTACGTAAAACGCAGTCGATTCGAAGTCTGAGCCAAACGACGAGGAGAATTCCTCGCTGAATTCGTTGATCAGCGGTATCGACGAATCACCCCCGAAACCGACCAGAAACAGTCCAATCACTCCGCCGAGCAAAATCTCTCCCAACACGACCAGCGGATTATCTCGATGTCTGGGCTGTTGGTCCTCTTGACGTGCAAATGTCGGCCAATCATCGAAGCTCTTGGCCTTGCGCAATCCGCTATTGACCGGAGTAGTATCTACTCTGCTTAGCCGGTTCTCTGGGGCGGTCTCGCCGCTTTGCTTCGGCCACTTAGGCATTAGCGGTCCCATCCTTGGACTGTTGAATGTTCGCTTTTCAGCCGGCCTAGGTCTCCGATGTCTCTCACCAGAACCCTATTCTGCTTTCATAGTAGTTGCCGGCTGATGGCCCGAGATCGTAGTCGAAGTGTCGTACGATCAGCTGGCTACGACTCTCTGGGAGCGGCCGCGCCAAGGTAGTGAGGTTATGATGATGAGCCATTTTTGCCAGCACTTTCAGCAAGGCTTAAAAGGGTTATTAAGGGTTATCAACGGGCAACGTGATGGATCCTGAAGGGGTGAGACGCCGGGTCTTCACGCCGGCGGAGTATAGCATCGGCCCAACGGCTGAACTATAGGTTCGGCGCTGACCTGCGTTTGTAAGCCATAGATTTTAATGAGGTTCTAGCGGAGTCGCTCGACTGAGCACTATTGACTCTGGGAGACTCCGGCCGCCATTTCGTGTGGACCCCGGTGTTCGCCCAGGCACGGCCCAACAAAAGACTCGGCCACCGGCATCGGTCTCGCCATAAGATTCGTTGGACCCTTTGGGGGAGGGCATAAGCGGAGTATCATCATGATGCGAGGGCGGCATTCGCCAGAGTGAGGTCGATTTGAGGGATAGCGCGAGCCCCAACGAGTTCTCTGATCAGGCGCCAAATGCAGCGCTAGCGCTGAACTTCGTTGTTCTGCTGTTGATTCAGGGTTGCCACCAGATCGACAGCGCATTGCGGGTTGTCCAGCGCTTCCTCCTCTCCGATCCAGAGGCCAACGGGCTGATCGGCCAATATTTCGATCTTGAACCTCTTCACCTTGCCTACAACATCCCAATCTTATGTTTCTTGCTGCTCGTTTACCGATTGAGCGGTGCTCACAAACCCGACGGTTGGACGCGGGGAATGACCGCTTGGTGGCTGCTGACTATAGCCCTCATCTTGCAGGGTTATCATCTCATTGAGCATTTGTTCAAAATATGGCAGTTCATCGAGACCGGCCGCGAGGGCACACCGGGCATTCTGGGCAATGCCCTCGACCCCATATGGCTACATTTCATAATCAACACCCTGGTCTCTCTGCCGGTCGTCGCGGCCTTTTGGTTGGGCGGCTTCCATCGTGGCCTGGGAGATGACCTTCGGGCGGCGTGGAGCGATCTGGTGGGCCGGCCGGTCGATCGACCAGAGGCGGGCCGAGCTATGTCCCTGTCGCGCCGCACGTTCCTGACCGGCGCGGCCGGGATTGTGGCGGCCATTGGAGCGTCTCGTATCGCGGTCGCGCTCCGGCCTCCTCAAATCAGTGAAATCAGACTACCGACTTTTGTGGATGTGACGATGCAATCCGGCATCACTTTTAGACATCGATCTCACGAGCGGCTTGATGTGGCTCAGGCCGGCGCCGCATTTTTCGACTTCAATGCCAACGGCATGCCGGATATCTTCCTCACCAATGCCAACGGCCCGAACGCTCTATATAGGAATAACGGCGACGGCACCTTCACCGACATCGCTGAAGTGGTGGGAGTCGCTGACCCAGATGCCATGTCGGTGGGCGTAGCTTGCGCTGATTACGACAACGACGGAAATTGTGATCTGCTAGTCACGACGATGACTGGACTCAAGCTCTTTCACAATGAGGGTGACGGCACCTTCACCGACGTGAGCGAACACGCTCGCCTAGTAGGATATCAGGGGCATCCCACGTCCGCTGCCTGGGTCGATTTTGATGGTGATGGCAAGCTGGATCTGTACGTAACCTATTGGCTCGACCAAATGCCCGATGACGAAACGCTGCGATTACAATCTACCACCAGTCAGTTGAGGAGAATCTACACTCCACTCACCCGCACCCATCGACTGTTTCAGAACCTTGGCGGCGGCAGGTTCCGCGATGCCACTGGATATCTCCATCCAGCCGGCAAACACGGCGCCGGTCTCGCCACCGGATTCTTCGACTACGATGACGACGGCCGGCCCGATCTGTATGTAGTAAACGATTTCGGTAAGTTCGTTCAACCGAACATTCTCTATCGCAATCTTGGCCGCGCTCGCGATGGTGGTTGGCGATTCGCCGATGTCACCGAGCAGGCCGGCGTTGGCGCCGCTTTTCACGGTATGGGTCTGGCCGTCGGCGACTACGATGGAGATGGACGCCTCGATATGTTCGTCACGAACATAGGCGACAACGTGCTGTACCGCAACAGGGGCACCGGTTCATTCGTCGAAACCAACAACAGGGCCGGCGTGACTCGTGGAGTAGTCCGCGGCGAGGATTCAGTGGGTTGGGGAACTGCCTTTCTCGATATTGACAATAATGGATTGCTTGACCTCTACTTTGTGGCCGGCACTCTTTACCCCGAGCCAATGGACGACGGTGAGTATCCTCCCGACCAGCCTAACGCTATGTTTCGAAATCGCGGTGACGGTACGTTTGAGGACGTTTCGAGCCTCACTCGCACCGATCACACCGGATGCGGTCGCGGATTGGCCGTGGCCGACTACGATGGAGACGGATTCTTGGACCTGCTCATTGCCAATATCGACCAGCGGCCGGCCCTCCTGCGTAACCCTGGAAACGGCAACTCATGGCTGCAAGTCCAACTGGCCGGCACCGTCAGTAATCGTGACGGCATAGGAGCCCGGCTATCGCTCGAAGCCGGCGGCCATCGACAGATCAGAGAGATCCAGAGCGGGACCAGCTTCCTGTCCCAGAACAGCTTGGTCGCCCATTTCGGCCTCGACAAGGCGAGCAATGTAGATCGACTAACCGTAAAGTGGCCGAGCGGCGTCGTTCAGGAGTTGACTCAGCTACCCGTTAATCGGAAGATCATTGTCACCGAGCCGGAGCGTCCATGAACCCCAACGTATGCGGGCACTTCGCCGAGTTGTTATTGCCCGTCCCCGACCGGTGGTTGAAACCCGTCCAGCAGGAGGATGAATTGCCTTGGTTGATTGCAGACTTTGCGCACCGGGGCTTGAAGGATGCTTGACCAAGAAACATTGGACGATATCATTCGGCGCATTGTAGAGGTCGCCGAGCCGGAGAAGATTATTCTCTTTGGGTCCGCGGCACAAGGAGATATGGGATTCAACAGTGATGTCGACTTACTCATCATCAAGGACGGCGCCGACGCGCTGCATCTTATGGCGCGTATTTATAGGACCCTTCATGGCGTCGGCGCCGCGGTTGATGCAATCGTAGTCGCGCCTGAAGATGTAGAGCGCTTCAAAGAGAGCCACGCTCTGATCATCAAACCCGCCCTGCGAGATGGAACAGTGGTATATGAGGCCAGTTGAGCGTTTTCCGCCTGATCACCCAAGAGAGTGGTTGAACCGCGCTCGCAGCAATCTTGCGCTGGCCAGAAATCATGTGCCGGACGTCTATCTCGAAGATCTGTGCTTTGAGGCTCAGCAATCCGCCGAAAAGGCAATCAAGTCGGTATTGATTATGCGCAATGTTCAGTACCCGTACGTACATGATCTGGCTCGACTATTGTCGTTGCTTGAAGAATCAGGAGAACCCATTCCGGAGGCGGTCCGCATTACCGAGGAATTAACACCATATGCGGTGATCATGCGGTGATCGGACGCTATCCAGGAATCACCAGACCGGTCACCTTGGAAGAGTACAGGAAAGCAATCGAGATCGCCGAAGCAGTCGTCCAGTGGGCGGAGCAGCGCCTATGTTCTCCAGAGAATTCCTAGAGGGACTTTCCCATCGCGCACGCTCATCGAACGGCCGGTGGCGACTGACCAACCGAGACTTAACTAGCCTTTCAAGAGATATTCGTTGCCGTCGGTATCGCGAAAGGTCGCATATGCGCCCCAAGACATCGTCTTGGGTTCTTCTTCGAACTCCACCCCCTTGCCCTTCAAGGACTCGTACGTCGCGTGGATGTCGTCGCATTCGAACACGATGGATGGCTTTCGTTCGTTCCAGTCCGGCATCAAAGATTTGGGGAATATCACAACGCGAGTGCCGGCGCCTTCGGGTGCCACCTCCAGCCAAGCGCCGGCATTCCCCATAGACTTGCGTTCCCTTACTTCGAAGCCGAGCCGGTCGCGCCAAAACTCCAGCGCCCTGTCCTGATCTTCGACGTACACCGCCACAGTGGCGATCCGTTGGATCAACTTGTGCGTCACCTCCAACCAGCCACGCGAACGCCGACTTGCGTTCCGGCGCCGGCCTATATAAATGAGATAAGGCCTGCCGTTGAAACCGGCAGGCCCCTTGGGGTGAACGACGGGATTCGAACCCGCGATCTCCAGGGCCACAACCTGGCGCCTTAGACCACTTGGCTACGCTCACCACGCCGCTTCAGTATACTTGATTCAGGGAGGTCGAGCAGTCACGATGAGCCGTTGTCGGACAGGACAATTCGATCGCAAATGTATCGCGGCATCTGCCACAGGCAATCGTCTCATCGGCGGAAAAAGCCGGCTCAGATCGCTTGCAAAGGATTTGCAGTAACCACCCTCGAGATGTTCTAGTTATAATGGTACGCGTTGATTCAGCTGGGTGGATGTTCCGTTCGTTTGTAGGCACGTTTGGTGCCCTCGCATAGGCATCTATAAGGTGAACTCAGGAGTGTTTGATTGACCCGGTTCTTGGTGGCGCTGACGATTCCCGTGGGAATCCTGGCCTTTATGGTCGTCATAATCGCCGCGATGGGGGTACTGCTGACAGCGTCGGGCAAGATTCTCGCGCCGGCGGTCGCCATCGTGCTTGCCGCCGTGGTCATGGTGATTGCCGCGATGCTGGCCGACCTGCCTCCGAAGGCGCTGGATGCCGGCCGATCAGCCGACATTCGTGCCGGCGTTCAGCTCGCCATCGCGCGATCGAGCAAGTTCCTCGTCGCTCTGGCAATCCCAGTTGGAATCCTCGGCTTTATGGTGGTCATAATTGCCGCGATGGGGGTGTTGCTGACAACATCAGGAAAGGTACTCGCGCCGGCGGTGGCTATCGTACTCGCCGCCGTGGTGATGGTGATTGCCGCGATGTTGGCCGATATGCCTCCAAAGTCGGAGGAGCAAGGGTAAAAACGCTATTCACCGACTTGCTCTTAAGTAAGTGTTCAGATTTAGGGGTACCTGCTCCGCATGGGCGTCCGCCTAGGCGGATCGCACCAATGAGGGTCTATCACGGGCGAGGACGTCTGATCGGGGAAAGCCAGGAAAGGGTTGCAAGAGCGATCCGCCTCAGGCGGATGCCGGGGGATGTGGGGGTGTACCTCACAACAGAGATCCCCCTTCTCTTGGCCAGGGGGATGAGGTCGACGAGCTCGTGGATTTCGCATCGTTAGGTCGGAAATCACCCCTTGACCGCCTACTGAGGACCCGAATGGCGACTCGGCCTTTCCAGTTCACGGGCATGGAGGAGAGACATACACCCAAATCTGAACTGTCACGGTCTTAACTTGACTCAATCGAACAGCTTTGATAATTTCCAAGCTTGTCATCGCGAATTGTGTTATTCTCCCAGCAGCCTGGCGCGGATGCTGATCCTTTGGCTATAAGTGGAGTTCTAGGTGCTGATGGCCAGGCGGAATCCGACTAGAGTTTCCTACCCTCCCATGCTTCATTCTCGGCGTCGGTCTCTGCGACCGACGATAGGCCGAGTTTCTTTGCCATATCCCGTTGCAGAGTCGGTGAATTGTTGTTGGGTTGAAGATGAATAATTCACGTAATCCCGGAATGGCGATAGCGCTCGTTATTCTGTGCGTCCTGCCGTTGGTCGTTGCCGGCTGTTTGCCGTCGGTGGCTGTCCGGACAGATTTCTACCCGCAGTCGGCGCTGGCGCCGGAGTCCGAGTTTGCCGACGATCTTCAAGTACTCTTCGACCTGATATTTTGGATGGCGGCGGTGGTATTCATCATCGTCGAGGGCGCGCTGATCTATGCCGTCCTTCGCTTCCGCGAGAAGCCGGGCCAGGGTTTGCCGCGACAGGTACATGGAAATACACGTCTTGAGGTCGCCTGGACAATTCTCCCGGTCATCATCTTGGCGATCATTGCGGTGCCGACCGTATCGACGATTTTCAAAGTGGCGGCCGCCCCCAAGGAAGATGCGTTGCACGTCACAGTCGTCGGTCACCAGTGGTGGTGGGAGTTCGAATACCCAGACCTCGAGTTAGTAACCGCAAATGAGCTGTACGTACCAGTGGGCCGGCAGATCGCGATCAGCCTGGAATCGGCCGACGTCATCCACAGCTTCTGGATTCCCCGAATGGGCGGCAAGCGCGACGTTGTGCCAAACACCGTGAATAATCTATGGTTCACGCCCCGGAATACAGGCGAGTACTTGGGACAGTGCGCCGAGTTCTGCGGCGAGAGTCACGCCAATATGCATATGCGGCTCTTCGTCGTTACCGAGGAGGAGTTCGAGGCCTGGGTGGAGAACCAGAAGCAGCCGGCGAGTGCCGAATCGCAGGAGATGGCCGGCGCCGAGCTCTTCACCCTGAGAGGTTGCGGCGTGTGCCACGCTATTGCCGGCACCGACTCGCAAGGTGAGCTTGGCCCAGACTTGACCCACTTCGCCAGTCGCACGACGTTGGCGTCCGGCATACTGAATAGTGCGGAGCCAAACGTTCTGGAAGATTGGCTCCGCGACTCGCCGGCGCTGAAGCCAGGATCGAAGATGCCCAATCTGAATTTGATCGACCCTGACGTCGAGGCGTTGGCCGCCTATCTTCGTAGCCTCAAGTGAGCTGCACGTGGGAGACGCTGATTGAATACCCGCCGTTTTGGGTATACTTGCGTTGAAGGGGTCAGCGTGATCTCGGTCACTGTGGCCTCGAATAAGTTGGATCGTTGAAGAAAGACCATAAGTTGCGGACGGTGCAGATGATGGAGGTAGACCAGCTACCAATGGCGCCTCGGTCGACTGCGTTCGTCCCTACCGATGCGTATTCATCGGAATAAAATTGACAAATTGCTCGCTCGTTTGAGCTAGCCTGTACGATTAGCCCGGAGGCTCACAAATGGCAACTGCGACCCAAGTAGCTGCCCAGCCCGCCGCATACTCCGGCGTTTGGAGTTGGATAACTACTGTCGATCACAAGAGAATAGGTATTCTCTACGGCGTGAGTGCCATGGTTTTCTTCCTCATCGCCGGAATCGAAGCGCTCATAATGCGGCTCCAGCTCGCCACTCCCAACGCCCAAGTGGTAAGTGCCGAAACGTTCAATCAGCTTTTCACCATGCATGGCACCGCCATGATATTTCTGGCAGTAATGCCCTTTAGCGCGGCATTCTTCAACTTTATTATTCCTCTCATGATAGGTGCCCGCGACGTAGCCTTCCCGCGCCTGAATGCGTTCAGCTTCTGGGTGTTTCTCTCCGGCGGAATCCTGCTGCACGCCAGCTTCTTATTTAATGCGGCGCCAAATGCCGGTTGGTTCGGCTATGCCAATTTGACTTCGCCAGAGTTTTCCCCCGGACTAAACGTCGATTTCTGGCTCCTTAGCTTGCAGATCCTCGGTATCGCCTCCCTTGCCGCCGCGTTCAACTTCCTGGTCACGATTATCAACATGAGGGCGCCGGGGATGTCGTTGATGAGGCTGCCCCTCTTCGTCTGGATGACCTTTGTTACCTCGATACTCATGGTGCTGGCGTTCCCGGTCATCACCGTCGCGCTCACGTTGCTGTTGTTCGACCGCTTCTTCGGAATGAACTTCTTTATCACCCAAGCCGGCGCCGATCCCAGGTGGTGGCAGCATCTCTTTTGGGTATTCGGTCATCCCGAGGTCTATATCTTGATCCTTCCGGCTATGGGAATAGTCTCCGAAGTCGTGCCGACCTTCTCTCGGAAACCGCTGTTCGGTTATCCATTCGTGGTTTACTCCGGCGTGGCGATCGCGGTCATGTCCTTCGGCGTCTGGGCCCACCATATGTTCTCCGTCGGAATGGGGCCCATAGCCGATGCGTTCTTCAGCATAGCCACCATGCTTATCGCCATCCCAACAGGCGTCAAAATCCTTAACTGGATCGGCACCATCTGGTCCGGTGCCATTCGACCCACGACGCCTTTCCTCTTCGCGGTTGGATTCATCGCGATGTTCATCATCGGCGGCCTCAGTGGCGTCATGCACGCCTCCCCGCCGGCCGATCTTCAGCAGACCGACACTTACTTCATAGTGGCGCATTTCCACTACGTCCTCTTCGGTGGCTCAATATTTGGTCTGGCCGCCGGCTTCTACTACTGGTTCCCGAAGATGACCGGCAGGGTCTTGGACGAGGGGCTTGGAAAGCTTCACTTCTGGCTAATGATGGCCGGCTTCAACATCACTTTCTTCCCGATGCACTTCGCCGGCATGTTCGGCATGCCTCGCCGCGTGTATACCTATTCGAGTGGATACGGGTTCGACGGTTACAATCTTCTCTCGACCGTCGGCGCGTTTCTAATCGCGATCTCGATGGTCGTCATGATCTTGAACTGGGTTCGCACCATGCGTCATGGCAAGATAGCCGGAAACGATCCCTGGGATGCACCGACCCTCGAATGGTCCATCCCGTCGCCGCCGCCGGTCTATAATTTCGCCCGGATTCCGGTCGTCGCCAGCCGGCGCCCATTCTGGGACCAGAAATATGGCGGAGTGGGAATGCACGAGCCGGTCCACGGTGGTTCGAATGGCGGTCACGGCGATGGGGATGAGCACGCCGAGCACATCCACATGCCCAACCCCTCCTACTTCCCGGTAATTGTTGCCGTCGGATTTCTGATGCTTGCCGCCGGCCTGATGATCCCTCCGTTCCCGGTAGTGAGCGCCTTGGGCCTACTCGTAATGTTCGTTGGAATCTACGGCTGGGCCTTCGAGCCGGCCGGCTAGAGTTCCGAGCTAGTTAGGAGAGCAGACACATTGGACCAGGCTCACACGGTTCCAGCCGAAGATACCACCACCGGCCTGAACCATCGGAAGCTGCTCATGTGGACCTTCCTTGCTTCCGAGTGCCTCTTCTTCGGCGCCCTAATATCCAACTATCTGATCGGCAAGGACCGGACCGCGGGCGGTCCAACGCCCCACGAGATTTTCGACATACCGTACACATCCGTCAGCACGTTCGTCCTCCTTATGAGCAGCTTGATGATGGTCCTAGCCCTTGCCGCACTACAACGCGGCGATGAGCGGAACTTGCGGATATGGCTGTTTGCCACCGCTTTTCTCGGTATGACCTTTCTCGGCGGCCAGGCTTACGAGTTCAGCACCTTCTTCAGTGAAGGCTTGAACCCCGGCACCAGTACGTTCGGCTCGGCCTTCTTCACACTGACCGGCTTCCATGGAGCCCACGTAACCATCGGCGTCATCTGGTTGCTGTCGCTCGTCGTGCACTCGGCTCGCGGCAAGCTCCGTCAAGAGCACAGTCTGAGCGTCGAGATCGCCGGCCTATACTGGCACTTCGTGGACGTAGTCTGGATCGTCATATTCACAGTGGTCTACCTCATTGGCGCGGTCTAGCCATTTGTTTCGAGAGGGGTGAAAAGATGAGTCACGCGCCTCACGCTGTCGAAGAGGGTCATCCCACACCAAGAAAATACGTGGAAATTGGCGCCATATTGGCAATCATTACCGCCATCGAGGTTGCCATCTTCTATATAGATGCGTTGCGTCCCATTCTCATACCGGTTTTTCTGATCCTCTCGGCCGTCAAGTTTGTGATAGTAGCTATGTTCTACATGCATCTGAAGTTCGATAGCCGGCTCTTCACCGGCGCATTCGTCTTTGGCCTTCTTATCGCGGCGTCAATAACGATTGCACTGATGGCGCTCATGCACGGACTAATCTTCTAACCTCTTCCCACCCACCACTCGAAAGACACGCACGCACCGCCGGCGCCAGCCGGCATCGGCGATTGCGAGGAAGATAGGTGGCTCCCGTCACGACCGTTGGTCTCGTCACGCCGGCGTCCGTTGGAATCCCCTCGCACTCGTCATTCGTACGAAAATGCGCCCTCCAATCAACCTCGATGCCGGCTCTCCACCGGCGAAACGTGCCGAATTGTAGACCGATGGCCGAGGGCGGAATGAGAAAATGTAGCGCGGGGGCTTGTCCCCCGCTGGGGTTGGGGGTGGGGCGTGGCAGAATCCGCCGTGCCAATTCGCTTTACCAAACCACAACTCCCGCTTTTCATACCTCGGTGCGCCGGCGCCAGCCGTCACGACCGTTGGTCTCGTCATGCCGGCCCCCCAACCGTCATTCCGGCGAAGGCCGGAATCCAGAGGGGAGGCGTGGGTTGTGGCAATGACACTAGAACCCTCTCACCAACCAATGCACCCGATTCTCATACCTCGGTGTGCCGGCACCAGCCGGCACGAGCGATTGGTAGGGAAATAGGTGGCTCCCGTAGAATCGGCCCCCCAATTCGTCATTCTCGCGAAAGCGGGAATCCAGAGGGGAGGGGTGGGTTGTGGCAATGACGCTAGAACTCTCCCACTAACCAATGCACCCAATTTTCATACCGTGGTGTGCCGGCGTCCGTTGTAATCCCCTAGCACTCGCCAACCCGGCCCCTCAATTCGTCATTCCGGCGAAGGCCGGAATCCAGAGGGGAGGGGTGGGTTGTGGCAACGACACCAGAACTCTCCCACCAACCAATGCAGCCAATTGTCATACCTCGGTGTGCCGGCACCAGCCGGCACGAGCGATTGGCAGGAAAAAGAAAATGTAGCGCCGGCGCTTGTCCCCAGCCAGGAAAGGCTTGGGCGATGGCTAGTCCTCGTCCTCGTCCTCAGCCTCAGCGCTGTCCATCTTCGGCAGAAAAGGGACCAAGTCATCGCTCTGTCGTCGAGGCGAACCCGGCGCTATCGCACGCACGGCGTCGACATAAGACGCCACTGCGCCGGCCTCCACGGCGATGCACTCCACTCCGTGGTCGTGCAGCAACTGCACGTCATCCGGCTGAACGCCGGCGTGTGCCAGGAAGATACACGGCCGGCGGCTGCTTGCGCGGAACTGCCTGAGCAGCGCCAGGTCGGTCATCGACAGCGAAGGATCGGCATCCGGCTGTTTCAGCACGCTGATCGCCGCGCCGCGAACGGCAAGCTCGCTCGTCAGCCGAGCAGGCGGCGGGACCGCGTCGCCCAGGTCCAGCCGTACGACTATCTCTGGGTCTTCATTGTTCAAGGCGCGTGCCGGCGTTCTATCCGGATCCACAACCACGAAACCCACTCCCAGCTCCTTCAGTCCGGCCAAGGCCGCGCTTGGTTCGTCCGTCAGGTCCGGCCCAACTACGCCAACGAGCGCCGAGCCGGCCGCTTCGACCAGGCTCTCCGTCGCACCTGAATCCGTTCTCGGGTCGCCGTGGATCAGCACGATCTTGGCGCCGGCTGATACAGCTGAGGATATCGCCGGCAGTTTCGCTGAGTTCACAACCGCCGCGACAATCATCTTCTCGCCGGCTGCTGCCTCGCTATGGGCAAAGCCAAGCGTCGGCGCGCGTTCACGGCGAAGGTTCTTGAATAGATATTCCAGTTTTGGAGCCATTTGGGTCATCCGTTCCGGCGTGGGATTTCGTTCTTTCTCAAACGATTCGAACACGCCCCGTTATTCTAGCAAGTGTAGAAACACCGGTGCCGACCGCGGTGCATCGGCCAGGGATTTTCAATTCCTTAATGCTTGGGACTTCTAGAGCGTTTTCCCAGGCCGACAAGCAGTTGATCGAAACAGTCAACACACCAAGGCCATTTCGATAGTCCGCAAACCGCACGTCGTCATTCGTACGAAAGCATGTCCCGGACTCCGATCCGGGATGTGCCCTCCAATCAACCTCGATGCCGGCTCTCCACCGGCGAAACGTGCCGAATTGTAGACCGATGGCCGATGGCGGAATGAGAAAATGTAGTGCGGGGGCTTGTCCCCCGCTGGGGTCGGGGTGGGGCGTGGCGGAATCCACCGTACCGATTAGCTGTACCAAACCACAACTCCGGCTTTTCACACCTCGGCGTGCCGGCACCAGCCGGCACGAGCGATTCGTACGAAAATGATGCTACACAGCCTCAAAAGTGCCTGAATGCCACCGCCCCCGCACTCGTCATGCCGGCCCCCCAATCGTCATTCCCGCGAAGAGCCTGCCCCGTACGCCGATACGGGGCCGGAATCCAGAGGGGCGGTGGGAGGCAAGACCGCCGCCAGTCTTGGTACGAAAGCATGTCCCGGACTACGATCCGGGATGTGCTCTCCAATCAACCTCGATGACGGCTCTCCGCCGGCGAAACCTGCCGAATTGTAGACCGATGGCCGAGGGCGGAATGAGAAAATGTAGTGCGGGGGCTTGTCCCCCGCTGGGGTTGGGGGTGGGGCGTGGCAGAATCCGCCGTGCCAATTCGCTGTACCAAACCACAACTCCGGCTTTTCACACCTCGGTGTGCCGGCTTCCGTTGGAATCCCCTCGCACTCGTCATGCCGGCCCCCCAATCGTCATTCCGGCGAAGGCCGGAATCCAGAGGGGCGGGGCGGGGGGAGGTAAGACCGCCGCCAGTCTTGATACGAAAGCATGTCCCGGACTCCGATCCGGGATGAATCGTTCCCGTCACGACCGTTCGTCTCGTCACGCCGGCGTCCGTTGGAATCCCCTCGCACTCGTCATGCCGGCCCCCCAATCGTCATTCCCGCGAAGAGCCTGCCCCGTACCCCGATACGGGGCCGGAATCCAGAGGGGAGGGGTGGGGGCAGGCAAGACCGCCGCCAGTCTTACCCTCGTGAATTCCGATTACCCCCTACGTCACCCCGGCGAAAGCCCGGGCCAGAATCTATCTAATAGGAGATCACCCTTGGTAGCAGCCAATACTAGAGAATCAAAAACCCCAGTCGCATCGCCGGCATAATCTTGCCTACACGGTGCTCAGGACAACGAAAATGCCGACTCTGGACACGAAATTGATCCCTGTAGGGTTTTACCCCACAGAAATATCGGGATATTACCCTACAGCGAAATACCGGCCGACCCGCTATTATCTTGATTGGTGAATTTACACCACAGATGTGGGGGACAAAGTCACCGCGCCGGCTGAGTCCCCCTCTTCTTTAGCACTCCGTTGAGCGGCCAGGCACGAACAATTAACAGAGCGGTTCTCGGATTGCTTCGATCCTCTCCTCTGATTCAAAGGGGCCGGCTTTTGCCGGCCCCCTTTGATTTTTTGCTCTGTAAGATCCCTGTAAGAGTTGAGCGGCCAGGCACGAACAATTAACAGGGCGGTTCGTCGGATTGCTTCAATCCTCTCTTCTTTTATTCAAAGGGGTCGGCTTTTGCCGGCCTCCTTTGATTTTCTTAGCTCTGTAAGATCCCTATAAGATATGATGCACTCTCACGCTTGGGGTCTCCATTGCGAATATCCCCGTCCGGCCTACTCCTGGCAATCGCCACACTCTGGGTAATCATCGTCGGTTCCGCGCGGACCGTTCACCTGCCCGGCGGTGCCATATCGAGGCCCACAGACCCATACCAAATCGGCTACGGAATGCACGTTGCCGTTGCCGAGCATATGCACCTGGTCGAAGACGCCGGCTTTACCTATGTCAAGGCTTACCTGTCCTGGGCCAACTCCGAACCCGAAAAGGGCCGATATCAGTGGCACTACTCTCTCTCCGGCGGCGATGCCCACAATATAGCCACCCATGCCCAACGCTCCGGCTTGAAGCTCATCGTCCGAGTCGACACGCCGCCGGAGTGGGCCGCGGCCGGCACTGGAAACCGTCCTCCCGACAACCTCAGCGATTTCGCCGATTTCATGGCTGCCCTCGCCAGGTACCTTCGTGGCTGGGTACTGGCCTACGAGATATACAACGAGCCAAACCTGAGTGGTGAGTGGGGCGGTCAGCCACCCGACCCCGAGCGCTACGCCGCGATGCTCAGAGAAGTCTATCCGGCGATCAAGTCGGCCGATCCAGACGTCCTCGTCATCAGCGCCGGCATGGCCACCACCGCCGGCGACGGTGGCGTGACCTCGATGAACGACCTGGAATTTATCCGCCGGATGTATCTGGCTGGCGCCGCGGGATACTTTGACGTACTCGGCTCCCATCCTTACGCATTCGGGTCATCGCCGGCGATGGAGAGCGACGATGGCATCGCCGACTTCCTCCGGCCGGAGGAGCAGCGGGCCGTGATGCTCGAGTTTGGCGACGATTCGCCGATCTGGGCCACCGAGTTCGGTTGGCCGATCGATCCGGCCGAGCTCGGCCGCGAGGAATATCTGGCGCACCCGTCCTGGGCCGGCTGGCGTTGGCAGGTCGTGTCCCAGGCCCGACAGGCCGAGTACCTCGAGGCCGCCTACACCTACGCTCGTAGAAACTGGCCCTGGATGGGCGTGATGGTGCTCTTCAACCTGGATTTTAGCGCCGCACCCTGGTACTCCGAACCCGAGCCCATGCGCTACTTCTCCATTGTGAACCCAGACCTCTCCGGCCGGCCGGCCTACGTCTCACTCCGCGACATGGAGAAGCTGTACCGTCCTTCCATACAATAACCACCGTCCTGATATACCGCCGGCGGCAACGCCGCCGAACAAATGTATGGCCGGCGCTCATCCCCAACCGGCCGGCGGCAACGCCGCCCCCTGTATGGCCGGCACTCATCCCCCGCCGCCGGCGGCAACGCCGTCCTAATGTAGGGCTGGGGCTTGTCCCCCGCCGCCGGCGAAACACCGACCACCGGACGTGGGAGGGCCGGAACCCTGCACCGCCGGCCCTCATCCCCAACCGGCCTGCGGCAACGCCGCCGTCCTAATGTAGGGCTGGGGCTTGTCCCCCGCCGCCGGCGAAACACCGACCACCGGACGTGGGAGGGCCGGAACCCTGTACCGCCGGCCCTCATCCCCCGCCGCCTGCGGCAACGCCGCCGTCCTAATGTAGGGCTGGGGCTTGTCCCCCGCCGCCGGCGAAACACCGACCACCGTACCTGGGAGGGCCGGAACCCTGCACCGCCGGCACTCATCCCCCGCCGCCGGCGGCAACGCCACCGACCTAATGTAGGGCTGGGGCTTGTCCCCCGCCGCCGGCGAAACACCGACCACCGGACGTGGGAGGGCCGGAACCCTGCACCGCCGGCGGCAACGCCGCCGACCTAATGTAGGGCTGGGGCTTGTCCCCCGCCGCCGGCGAAACACCGACCACCGGACGTGGGAGGGCCGGAACCCTGCACCGCCGGCACTCATCCCCAACCGCCAACGAAACAATGACCGCCGCCCCCTGTATGGCCGGCGCTCGTCCCCCGCCGCCGGCGAAACACCGACCACCGGACGTGGGAGGGCCGGAACCCCTGCACCGCCGGCGGCAACGCCGCCCCCTGTAGGGCCGGCGCTCGTCCCCCGCCGCCGGCGGCAACGCCGCCGACCTAATGTAGGGCTGGGGCTTGTCCCCCGCCGCCGGCGAAACACCGACCACCGGACGTGGGAGGCCCGGAACCCTGCACCGCCGGCACTCATCCCCAACCGGCCGGCGGCAACGCCGCCCCCTGTAACGCCGGCACTCATCCCCCGCCGCCGGCGGCAACGCCGTCCTAATGTAGGGCTGGGGCTTGTCCCCCGCCGCCGGCGAAACACCGACCACCGGACGTGGAGGGCCGGAACCCTGCACCGCCGGCGCTCATCCCCAACCGGCCGGCGGCAACGCCGCCGTCCTAATGTAGGGCTGGGGCTTGTCCCCCGCCGCCAGCGAAACACCGACCACCATAGGTGGCGGACGGGAACCCTGTACCGCCGGCGCCCACCCCCAACCGGCCGGCGGCAACGCCGCCCCCTGCACCGCCGGCGCTCGTCACACGCCGTATCAATTCACAACTCCAACACAAACGATCCGGAATATGGATACTCTCGCCAATGCTCAACCAATCCTCTTCTTGTCGGGTTATTCAATACATACATAATCAAATCCTCCAGCGCTTCCTCCCGTCGCAAGAAACGGTCCCAGAAGCTCGATTGCCAAAAGCTGCCCTTGACACCGTGCGACCAGGCTCGGCGCAGGGTCAAATTCTTGAACTGGCCCACGAAAGTAACAATGTCGCAATTGGTAGAAGGCTCGATGATCATGTGGACGTGGTCCGGCATCACGCAGTAGGCGTAGACCCTTATCGATGACCTGCTGGAATGCGAACGCAAGACCTCCACAGCAGCCGAGGCAACCTCGGGATTGGTGAAGATTGGTTGGCGATCCTGAACCGCTATCGTTATTGAGCAAATGGCCCCAGTTTGGCTGTATTCGTCGATATCCAGCCGGATTCGTTTGCGGCTTGGACGGGAAAGGCTTCTGTCCGCGATCATTGACCTCCTGATAATGGGCGTCCCAGGCCGCCCCTATCCGTGGCGCGGAGGACAGGCCTCCGCGCTACATTAGTCGTGAGCTTCGAAATTGCCAAACAATCGTACGAAAACAGATAGCCGGCGGCAACGCCGCCCCCTGCACCGGCCGGCACTCATCCCCAACCGCCAACGAAACAATAACCACCGTCCTAATGTAACGCCGGCACTCATCCCCCGCCGCCGGCGGCAACGCCGCCCCCTGTAGGGCTGGGGCTTGTCCCCCGCCGCCGGCGAAACACCGACCACCGGACGCGGGAGGCCCGGAACCCTGCACCGCCGGCACTCATCCCCCGCCGCCGGCGGCAACGCCGCCGTCCTAATGTAGGGCCGGCGCTCATCCCCCGCCGCCGGCGAAACACCGACCACCGTCCTAATGTAGGGCTGGGGCTTGTCCCCCGCCGCCAGCGGAACACCAACCACCGGACGTGGGAGGCCCGGAACCCTGCACCGCCGGCACTCATCCCCCGCCGCCGGCGGCAACGCCGCCGTCCTAATGTAGGGCCGGCGCTCATCCCCCGCCGCCGGCGAAACACCGACCACCGGACGTGGGAGGCCCGGAACCCTGCACCGCCGGCACTCATCCCCAACCGCCAACGAAACAATGACCGCCGGAACCCCCGTAACGCCGGCGCACGACCCCAACGTGGCCCCAAACCCGCCAAAATCCACACGAGACCCCAATTTCCCCCTCGCCATCGCCAATCGCATTAAAATTGCAATAGAACTCCCAATTCTCTATATTTCAACCGCCGGATCAATTGATTCAAAACCCCGCCGGCAATATATGTCACAGGCGTAATTGCGCTGAGATTGCGGCCCTTAATCGGTTGAACCGGCAAGTTGATTGGGTTACAATCCCGCCGGCGGTGACTTTCGCGGTAATAGTTTCACTAACATTCTGAAGCCCGCTGGTTGGAATCGAGCGTAAATCGTCCCGCTCCCGCGGGAATTGTGAACCGATAAGGACTACAAGTTGTGGCGGAATCTCCCATAGGCACTAGATCTTGTGTTTGTATTGTGGCCGGGAGTCACGTCTTACCAGACTGGACCCCCTGGGACCGAGCAACTACTTGTAGGTCCATCGCCGTTGAACTCGGAAATGGATTGGGTTACAATGCAGTCGGAAAGAAAACAGAGTAGAGGTAGTGACGTATAAGTTTCTAGGTCTGGAAGCGGTTGAACTGGCAGATGGATTGGGTTACAATGCCGTCGCAAACGAATTTTGATCAGGGTATTTGGTCTACTTGAGAGGTGCGCTAATGAAATTTGGTCGTTGGTTGATAATGGCTGTTCTGGCGAGTTTTACCGCTGTATTGTTGGTCTCGTCAGTAGCGGGTCAAGGTTTGAGGGGAGCGAATTCGGCCGTCATCTTCGATTATGAAGTGACGAACGATGGCGGTATCCTCTTTGCCGATGAGTTCGATCGCTTGGGTGGAGTGGATACGCTGGGCTACCCAGCCTCCTACCGCTTCGAACTTGATGGTTTCACCTACCAGGTGACTCAAAGAGCCCTGCTACAGTGGAGATCGAACATAGGCGTTGCTTATCTCGGAAACATCTTCGAGATGTTGGAGCACGCCGGCTTGGACCAGTGGCTCCTCGAATCGAAGGGAATTCCACTGCCGATCAAGGATGATGGTTCCAACGGCGATTGGAACAAAGCCAGGGAGACCAGACTTTCCTGGTTGACCAACGAGCAAATCAAGGCGAAGTTCCTCGCCAATCCCAATCCAGATGCTATTTCGGATTGGAATGTGGACAGTGCCATCAATCTGTATGGACTTCCTATGTCCATGCCAGAGAGGCACGGACCTTTCATCAGCCAGCGCTTCCAGCGCGTGGCCTTCCAGCTCTGGGTAGATGAGGTAGCAGGCTCGCCTGCTCCTGGCACGGTTATTGGCGTGCTTGCCGGTGATCTTCTAAAGGAAGCCGGCCTTGTACCTTCTGAAGGCCTGCACGTGGACGAGCGCCCAGTAGTTGTCGTAGCGCCAGCTCCGGCTCCTGCGCCCGCGCCTTCAACTTCTCAGCCTCGAGCTACGGCTAAGCCTCGAGCTACGGCTACGGCTAAGCCTGAAGCTACGGCTGAGGCGACACCTGAGGCGACACCTGTGACGACGCCAATCGCGGCGGAAGTCACGCTTGCAAGTCTGACTGTGGGCGACACTGGCATCTCGCCAGAGCTGTCCGCTGATGTTACCGATTACACTTCCACCGTTGCTAACGAAGTGGAATCCATCACTGTCACGGCGGATGCCACCAGCGCAGATGCGACGGTTGAAATAACCTCACCTGCAGACGCCGACGGCAACGTCGACGGACACCAGGTGGCCTTGGCCGAAGGTCCTAACACGGTCACGATCGTGGTGACCTCCGGCGAGACGACCCAGACCTACACGCTGACGATTAACCGCGCGTCCGCGGTGCCGGTCGAAGGCGCGATGCTGCTAACGCTCAGCCTGAGCGATGTATCTCTGTCGCCGGCCTTCTCGGGCGGGACGACTGAGTACACGGCATCGGTCGTGCACGGCATTGATGAGACCACGCTTTCCTACACGATTCCCACCGACGCGCGGATCGGCATCACGCCGGCCGACGCAGACCCGGACGATAACAATGCCGAGACGACAGATGACGCTGGGTGGCAGGTGACGTTGAATCCTGCATCAGGTGGCGACGGCGGTACGACCACGATTAATATCGCGGTTACCGCTGGCGACGCGACGACGTTCTACAAGATCGTCATCACCCGCGGCGCCGCAGCCGCCGACGCGACCCTTGGCGGCTTGTCCCTAGGGACTGGCGTAACGCTGGATCCGGCGTTCTCCAGGCACACCTCTAGCTACAAAGCCCAAGTGGCGAACAACGTTGCCTCGGTGACGGTCGAGCCGACCGATAACACCGAAGCGGCTGCCACATATGAGTACAGGTCCGACGGTGGTCTCTTGGGCTCCGGCGCGACTCAAGCCGTCCAGTTGACGGCGGATGCCGTAACCACGATCACGGTCAAGGTTACGTCAGAAGACGGGAAGAACAGCCGGACCTACACCATCGGAGTCAAGCGACTTGGAGGCGGCGAGCCAACGGATACGACCCTGGCTTCCCTGAGCCTGACCGACATCGAGCTTGACCAAGAGTTCGATCCGAGCAATAGGGGGGTCTATACCGCTACAGTAGAGTTTGCCGATGCGGCGACTAACGTTGTCTGGGCGGTGAACGGACCGAGTGGGGCGGAGGCCGCGGTGACAGTCAATGGCGTCGCTGGCCCTACCGGAGGCACTGGTAACGCACCAGCCGCGTTGGTTGTGGGCGAGAACTTCATAAAAGTGACCGTGACCGGCTCTGACCAGAACACGGTGGGGGTCTACGACATCACGGTGACTCGCCAAAAGCGAGTGCTCGGAACTGACGCCACGTTGGCATCCATAACGATCTCAAATGTGACGCTTGACCCGGCGTTCAAGAAAGATGTGTTCGAATATAGCGACAGGGTTGAGAGCAGGACCCTCACGGTCGACGTGTCGGCGACCGTCACTGACACGGACACGGACACGGACACGGACGGCCCGGATGGCGCCGCGACGTTTACGGTGAGCCCGATTGAGGCTGACGACACCGAGGCCCCATTCACAGTCACGCTGAATGAGGGTGACAACACCATCACGATTACGGTGACTGCGGAAGACGGGACGACGACGAAGGTCTACACGATCACCGTGACCCGTGAAGGTACGACTGGCGGGGATGACGCGACAATGGGGTCGCTGACCCTGACGGACACGACCGACGATTCGCCGGCTAACCACAAGCCTATTTCGCTGACGCCGTCGTTCAGCCGGCAGCAGACGTCTTACACGGCGACAGTGCCCTTCACTACCACGGAGGTTACGATCGGCGGACGGACGAACATCGCTGCGGCGGGCTTCGACAGCAGAGAGGACCAGAACAACGACGGCGACGTTGACGACGGAGGCGAGGTGCTTACCGACAACGAGCGTACCTTCGTCGACGCTGACGTAGGTGACTTCGTGATCGTCGTGAGGGTGACCACCACCGCCGGTTCAGTTACGAAGGACTACACCATCACGGTGACTCGCCAGGCCCGGGTGAAGAGCTCGGATGCCAGCCTCAGTGCCCTGGGTGTTGAGGTAGACAACAGCGCTGTCACGTTGTTGCCAGGGTTCGACAAGGGCACCCGTGTCTACAGTGCCGAAGTACCCTATGGCGATGCTGAGGAACTGGTAGCGGAGGTTACGGCGACGGTGACGGATACCGACGAGGCCAACGCCGTAATCTCGCCGGCCGACTCCGACGCAGGCACTGGAGGCCACCAGGTAGACCTGGTCGAAGGTGACAACGATATCTCGGTCGAGGTGACGGCGGAAGACGGGACGAAGCAGACCTACACGATCACGCTGACCCGGACCGTTCGTTCCACAGACTCTTCGCTGTCAGAGCTGGGTCTGAAGGTTGGCGAGGACGACGTGGCGTTCAATACCGGGTTCACCCCTAGTACGCTGATGTATAGCGCCTCGGTGGAGAGCACGGTAACGACCGTGTCGCTCACAGCTACCCGGTCGAGCAGTACTGCTGCTGTACCGGTGGTAGTTTTGAACGGTAACACGGGCTCTCCTATTACCGCCGAGGCCGACGGTACGTACAACGTGACGTTGGTCGCAGGTCGGAACGTGATAGACGTGACGGTGACGGCCGAGAATCCGGCCAACACCACCGAGTACAGGATCACGGTGACGAAGGCGTCCTAATCCAGCAAGTCAAGTGAAAGCGGAGAACCCCTCCGCTTTCACCCAACAACCCGAACTAACCGAACACCTTACCCCTAAAAAGGTAAGGTGTTCTTGTATCTAACCCCGATCCCGAACAACCCCTCCCCGCCCCCACCCCCGTCATTCCGGCGAAGGCCGGAATCCAGAGGGGCGGTGAGGGGCGCGGCAATACCCCGTCCAACCACCCACCGCGGACAGCCCCCTGTAGGGCTGGGGCTCGTCCCCAGCCGCCGGCGAAACACCAAACCACCAAAACTAGCCCCCTGTAGGGCTGGGGCTCGTCCCCAGCCGCCGGCGAAACACAAACCACCAAAACTAGCGAGGAAAAGCCCCGAAGGGCCGGCACCCGCCCCCAGCCGATCAAAACACACAACCGGACGAAGATGACACGGGCATGCTCATCATCCGCCCGGCGTATTGGCAGTGCTATACTGAGGTGCGAGGAAACATTCCTACACAGACCCGTCCGGAACGCTAGTTCGGTGTGTGTAAGGGGAGAGCTGCTGATGATTGAACAGCGCGTTACCCAATTAGAAGCCGGCCACAAGGAAGTCATCGAGAACGTGGTCAGGCTTACCGGGAACGTCAACGCTGGATTCACGCAGATGCACGAGCGATTCGAGCAGATGGACGAGCGATTCGAGCGACTAGAGACCAACGTGACGGACATCAAGGCCATCTTGCTTAGGATCGAGAATCGGCTAGACAAGATCGAAGGCCCTAAGACGTAGCCAGTATCCTTCAGCTACCGCACAAGCGCCCCTGAAGTGCCTTCGCAGCCTCCAGCTCTTGGATCGCCTCACCCAACTGTCTACCGTCTTGCTCTCAAACTCATCGAGATCATTGTCCCGGCCCAAAAATGTAGCGCGGCCGAAGGCTACGCAAGGCGAGTCGAAGACTACGCGAGGCGAGGGGCTTGTCCCCCGCCGCCGGCGAAACACCGACCACCGGACGTGGGAGGGCGGGAACCCTGCACCGCCAGCGGCAACGCCGCCCCCTGTAGGGCTGGGGCTTGTCCCCCGCCGCCGGCGGAACACCGACCACCGGACGTGGGAGGGCGGGAACCCTGCACCGCCGGCGGCAACGCCGCCCCCTGTAGGGCTGGGGCTCGTCCCCCGCCGCCGGCGGAACATGTACCACCGGACGTGGGAGGGCGGGAACCCTGCACCGCCGGCGGCAACGCCGCCCCCTGTAGGGCTGGGGCTTGTCCCCCGCCGCCGGCAGAACACCGACCACCGGACGTGGGAGGGCCGGAACCCAGCACCGCCGGCACTCATCCCCAACCGCCAACGAAACAACAACCACCGCCCCCTGTAACGCCGGCGCTGATCCCCCGCCGCCGGCGGCAACGCCGCCCCCTGTAGGGCTGGGGCTCGTCCCCCGCCGCCGGCGAAACACCGACCACCGGACGTGGGAGGGCCGGAACCCAGCACCGCCGGCACTCATCCCCAACCGCCAACGAAACAACAACCACCGCCCCCTGCACCGCCGGCCCTCGTCCCCAACCGGCCGGCGGCAACGCCACCGACCTAATGTAGGGCTGGGGCTCGTCCCCCGCCGCCGGCGGAACACGTACCACCGGACGTGGGAGGGCGGGAACCCTGCACCGCCGGCACTCATCCCCAACCGCCGCCGAAACAATGATCACCGTCCTAATGTAACGCCGGCGCTGATCCCCCGCCGCCGGCGGCAACGCCGCCCCCTGTAGGGCTGGGGCTCGTCCCCAGCCGCCGGCGGAACACCGACCACCGGACGTGGGAGGGCGGGAACCCTGCACCGCCGGCACTCATCCCCAACCGCCGCCGAAACAATGATCACCGTCCTAATGTAACGCCGGCGCCCATCCCCCGCCGCCGGCGGCAACGCCGCCCCCTGTAGGGCTGAGGCTCGTCCCCCGCCGCCGGCGAAACACCTACCACCGGACGTGGGAGGGCGGGAACCCTGCACCGCCGGCACTCATCCCCAACCGCCGCCGAAACAATGATCACCGTCCTAATGTAACGCCGGCGCACGTCCCCCGCCGCCGGCGAAACACGTACCACCGGACGTGGGAGGGCGGGAATCCTGCACCGCCGGCGGCAACGCCGCCCCCTGTAGGGCTGGGGCTCGTCCCCCGCCGCCGGCGAAACACCGACCACCGAAAACGGAGGGCCGGAACCCCGCACCGCCGGCGGCAACGCCGCCCCCTGTAGGGCTGGGGCTTGTCCCCCCGCCGCCGGCGGAACACCGACCACCGGACGTGGGAGGGCGGGAACCCTGCACCGCCGGCACTCATCCCCAACCGCCGCCGAAACAATGATCACCGTCCTAATGTAACGCCGGCGCCCATCCCCCGCCGCCGGCGGCAACGCCGCCGTCCTAATGTAGGGCTGGGGCTCGTCCCCCGCCGCCGGCGAAACACCGGCCACCGGACGTGGGAGGGCGGGAACCCTGCACCGCCGGCGGCAACGCCGCCCCCTGTAGGGCTGGGGCTTGTCCCCCGCCGCCGGCGAAACACCTACCACCGGACGTGGGAGGGCGGGAACCCTGCACCGCCGGCGGCAACGCCGCCCCCAAACTCCTCCCCCACCCGTAAGACCCACCCAACCTCAACCCAATTAAAATCTCATTAGAGATACCAATTACGTCCCCAAACAACCTCCCAGAGACGCCCGAAGCGAGAGAACCCGGAAAGCCATTAACTTATAATTTAGTTAGATCTTCGTTAATCTAATGACTTCCTAACTACCAGGTCTGATGGAGGCTAATTGATGAAGGCCGTTCGCTTGATGGCGATAGCTCTTCTGACTAGCCTGGCCGCCATCCTGGTAGTCTCCTCCGCCGCCGGCCATCGCCTGGCGCATGAATCTCCGACCGTCATCTTCGACTACGACGTCACCAACGACTTCGGCATTCTCTTTGCGGACGAGTTCGAACGCCTGGGCGGAGCTGAGGCACTCGGATATCCGGCGTCCTACCGCTTCCGGCTGGATGACGGATTCGTATACCAGGTGACCCAGGGCGCCCTCCTGCAGTGGCGTCCGGAAGTACGCAAGGCCTATTTGGGCAACACCTTCGAGATGCTGGAGAAGGCCGGCTACGACCAATGGCTTCTCGACATCAAGGGTATCCCATTGCCGATCAAAGAAGATGGGTCCGGTGGGGACTGGAATAAAGCGAGACAGACCAGGCTAGCCTGGCTGACGAACGAAAACATTAAAGCGAAATATCTGGCGAATCCGAACCCGGTGGGAATAGCGTCCTGGAGTGAGGCCCGGGCGATTGAACTGTACGGGCTGCCGATGTCCTACCCGGAGAAACACGGCCCATTCGTAACCCAACGGTTCCAGCGGGTAGCGTTTCAGCTGTGGGTAGACGAGGTAGAAGGCATGCCGGCCGTTGGGACGGTGGTGCGAGTGTTGGGCGGCGATCTGCTGAAAGAGGCCTGTCTGGTACCGTCGCATGCGCTGGCGCCGGCGGAAAGATCCAGCTGCGCCTCATCGACGACCACGCTGCCGAAGTTTACGCTAGCCCCATTGTCCTCGGCATTTACACTGCCTGGGTTGTCATTGGGTTCACCGCCGCCGCCCCCTAACACAGCGCCGGCGTCTAACCCGCCGCCGTCGAAGGGATCATCTGATCCACCGCCGGCATCTGACGCGCCGCGATCCGACCCGACGCAGGTACCCGACCCGCCGCGATCCGACCCGACGCAGGTACCGGACCCGCCGCGATCCGACCCGACGCAGGTACCGGACCCGCCACAACAGCCGGACCCGCCGCAACAGCCGGACCCGCCGCAACAGCAGGATCCGCCGACCCCGACGATAGAAATATCGGGACTTGCCGCTTCAATGAGGGTGGGAACGAGCACCTCATTCACGGTGAACGCGGCAAATCTGGATTCGTCGAAGAGCTACAGCATCCAGGTATCTACCAGTAACAGTAACCTTGGTTTCGACGGCGGATGCACCGACCAGCAGGAGGATGCGACCGTGTCGGCCGGCGACACGTCGCACACCTCTACCTTGACGCTGCGTGCTTGCACCACCGGTAGCGGGATCGTGACTGCGACACTGTTGCAGGACGGCGCGTCGGTCGACACCGATACGCACTCGTTGACCGTAACAGCGCCGCCGCGTGTGGTTACTCCGCCGACGCCGGCGATACGAATTGCCGGCCTGCTCAGCACGATGGACACGGGAACGAACGACGCATTTACGGTCGAAGCGTCTAACCTGGTTTCGTCGCACACCTACAAAGTGCAGGTGTCCGCGAGTGACAGCAACGTTTCTTTCGACTCAAATTGCACACTGCATACGGATGAGACGCAGGAATTTACGGGCGAAACTTCGAAGTCCGTCGATTTCGTTGCGCGCGCCTGCTCAGCTCCCGGCGCCACCATTACCGCGAAACTGCTGCGAGGAACTGCAACAGTCTCCACCGCTAGACACTCCCTGACCGTGACGCTGCCGCCGATACCAACCACCGGCCCAAATGGCGAGACAATCGAGATAGACGGACTTGAAAGTTCGTTGCTCGAGGGAGATTACGATATCTTTCCGGTGTTTTCGACGAACCTCGACTCGGGGACGACTTACGTGATTCGCTTGACGACCAGCAATACCAACGTAGGGCTAAACACGGACTGCTCGGACCAGCAGGGCGATGAGAACGTGCCCACAGGCTCCACCAGCGATCGTCATTACTTCTTAGTGTACGCGTGCACCCCTCCCGGTGGTACGGTGACCGCGTCGCTGGTGGTTGACGGCAGTCCCATAGCCGCGGTAACGCAGTACCTGACCGTCGAGCCGGACCTCAGTCCGAAGATAGCGCTAGATATCCCATTCGGAATCTACAAGGTGGGGGCGGGACACTCACCGTTCACTGTTACCGCTGAGCAACTGGATTCCACGAAGAGCTACAGGATCCTACTTACGATGGAGGACAATGAGCCCGGTGACAAGATCGGAATCAGTTTCGACAATGGCTGTTCGGAGCAGGAGAAGGCGTTGGTGGTGCCGGCCAATAGCACGTCACACACCGAACAGCTTAACCTCGAAGCGTGCGACGCCACGAGCGGGACCGTAACCGCGAAGCTGCTTTTTGCAGACGGTTCCGAGGTCGACAGCGCCCGCAACATAGCTACAAATAATGTCACGGTTGGTCAAGATGTTAGGCCCAGATTGTACGGACCAAACAACGTCACCCGTGGAAGTAGCAAAAAACTCGGCTTCACACTTGATGGATTGGACTCGACCAGGACCTACACGGTCCTATTCGAGACGAGTGCCGCCGGCCTGGGTTTCAACTCCGATTGCAGTGTTAAGAGTGCAACGAAGTCGGTGACCGGCAAGACTTACTACACCGTGACCGCGGAGGATTTTACCGGCTCCGACACTCTCTACGGATGCACGGGTGCCGGAGGCCGGGTGACCGCCAAGGTGTACGTCGGAGGGAGCGTGCAGCCGAATCCCCACCGCACCGAGTACCATACCGTGAGCGTGCGCAACAACTAATCAGCCGCGCCTCTGCCAACGAGACGACACCGCGAACCTAAGCTCTCGCGCGTCCCGCTACCCACTCACCAAATCGTCATTCCCGCCCCCATTATGTCATTGGTACGAACATGGGCTGTAACGGCTCTCGAGCCTGCCGGCGACGCCCCGCGTCGATAGAAAAATGTAGGGCTGGGGCTTGTCCCCCGCCAGGGGCGGGGTGCGTGGCACAGACGACACCTGACCCTCCCATCAACCAATGCACCGAATTTTCATACCCTGGTGTGCCGGCACCAGCCAGAAAAATGTAGGGCTGGGGCTTGTCCCCCGCCAGGGGCGGGGTGGGTGGCACAGACGACACCTGACCCTCCCATCAACCAATGCACCCAATTTTCATACCCTGGTGTGCCGGCACCAGCCAGAAAAATGTAGGGCTGGGGCTTGTCCCCCGCCAGGGGCGGGGTGCGTGGCACAGACGACACCTGACCCTCCCACCAACCCAATGCACCCAATTTTCATACCCTGGTGTGCCGGCACCAGCCAGAAAAATGTAGGGCTGGGGCTTGTCCCCCGCCAGGGGCGGGGTGCGTGGCACAGACGACACTGACCCTCCCATCAACCAATGCACCCAATTTTCATACCTTGGTGTGCCGGCACCAGCCAGAAAAATGTAGGGCTGGGGCTTGTCCCCCGCCAGGGGCGGGGTGCGTGGCACAGACGACACTGACCCTCCCATCAACCAATGCACCCAATTTTCATACCTTGGTGTGCCGGCACCAGCCAGAAAAATGTAGGGCTGGGGCTTGTCCCCCGCCAGGGGCGGGGTGCGAGGCACGGACGACACCTGACCCTCCCATCAACCAATGCACCCAATTTTCATACCCTGGTGTGCCGGCACCAGCCGGCATCAGCGATTGGTACGAACATGGGCTGTAACGGCTCTCGAGCCTGCCGGCGACGCCCCGCGTCGATAGAAAAATGTAGGGCTGGGGCTTGTCCCCCGCCAGGGGCGGGGTGCGTGGCACAGACGACACTGACCCTCCCATCAACCAATGCACCCAATTTTCATACCTTGGTGTGCCGGCACCAGCCAGAAAAATGTAGGGCTGGGGCTTGTCCCCCGCCAGGGGCGGGGTGCGTGGCACAGACGACACTGACCCTCCCATCAACCAATGCACCCAATTTTCATACCCTGGTGTGCCGGCACCAGCCAGAAAAATGTAGGGCTGGGGCTTGTCCCCCGCCAGGGGCGGGGTGCGTGGCACAGACGACACCTGACCCTCCCATCAACCAATGCACCGAATTTTCATACCCTGGTGTGCCGGCACCAGCCAGAAAAATGTAGGGCTGGGGCTTGTCCCCCGCCAGGGGCGGGGTGCGTGGCACGGACGGCACCTGACCCTCCCATCAACCAATGCACCCAATTTTCATACCTTGGTGTGCCGGCACCAGCCAGAAAAATGAAGGGCTGGGGCTTGTCCCCCGCCAGGGGCGGGGTGCGTGGCACAGACGACACCTGACCCTCCCATCAACCAATGCACCCGATTTTCACACCTTGGTGTGCCGGCACCAGCCAGAAAAATGTAGGGCTGGGGCTTGTCCCCCGCCAGGGGCGGGGTGCGTGGCACGGACGACACCTGACCCTCCCATCAACCAATGCACCCGATTTTCACACCTTGGTGTGCCGGCACCAGCCAGAAAAATGTAGGGCTGGGGCTTGTCCCCCGCCAGGGGCGGAGGGGTGGCAGAACTGGCACTCAAACGCCTCCGATAACAACACCCCCATGCACTTACCTCGGCCTGCCGGCAACCGCCAGCCTGGAAAGAGAGCCAAAGCGGCTCGCAATAGGAAAAAACCGCCCGTTTCACAAAAATAGGAAGTTCTAACGCAATTGAAATGTCCCTCTTCGTTGGCTATTTCTGTCCCCTTGGCGTCGGAC
Organism: Chloroflexota bacterium; assembly: GCA_965220775.1. Taxonomy (GTDB): domain Bacteria; phylum Chloroflexota; class UBA6077; order FW602-bin22; family JBCLEL01. The sequence continues at coordinate 33,329 of OZ244845.1, read as the reverse complement.
CAAATCAAGCCCTATTGCCTAAGGTAAGTGGGTGACAATACGAATCCGATGCGGTTAGAGGGCCCTTAAAGCTCGCGGCATCCCCGCTACAAATGCCCGAAGAAGGCTTGGTTCCACCGGGCAAGCCTTTGATCGATCAATCTATAATCCGTTTCCTGATCTAACTAATTGTTGTAGCTGTGGATAGCTATGTCTGGCGGAGGGTGCCAGTGAAGACGGTTCGGTGGTTGGCTATAGCTTTCTTGACGAGCTTTGCCGCCATCCTGGTAGTTTCTTCGGCATCCGGCCAGCGCCTCGAACACGACTCGTCGAGCGTCATCTTCGACTACGAAGTCACCAACGACTACGGAATCCGCTTTGCCGACGAGTACGAACGCTTGGGCGGAGTGCACACGCTGGGGTATCCGGCCTCCTACCGCTTCCGGCTCGATGACGGTTTCGTCTATCAGGTGACCCAGGGTGCGCTGCTCCAGTGGCGGCCGGAGGTAAAGAGCGCCTATCTGGCCAATACCTTCGAGATGCTGGAACACGCCGGCTTCGACCAATGGCTTCTCGACACTAAAGGCATCCCATTGCCGATCAAGGACGATGGATCCGACGGGGACTGGGGTATAGCGAAAGAGATCAGGCTGGCCTGGTTGACCAACGACCAGATCAAAGCCAGGTTTCTGGCGAATCCGAACCCAGAGGTAATAACGTCTTGGAGCGAGAATCGCGCGATCGAGCTTTACGGGCTGCCGATGTCCTATCCGGAAAAACACGGTCCCTTCATAAGCCAGCGGTTTCAAAGGGTCGCGTTACAGCTGTGGGTAGAGGAAGTGGCGGGGATGCCGGCGGTTGGTACCGTCGTGCGAGTGCTCGGAGGCGATCTGCTGAAGGAGGCATGCCTCATACCGTCGTACGCGCTATCGCCGAAGGAACGAATGTCGTGTGCTTCAGGATCGTACGTCGTGCAAACCTCCGCGTCCCAATCGGCGTCCGGCCATGGCCTCGAACGCGAATCTTCTACCGTCATCTTCGACTACGAAGTCACCAACGACCGCGGCATTCTCTTTGCCGACGAGTACGAGCGCTTGGGCGGAGCGCACACGCTGGGATACCCGGCTTCCTACCGCTTCCGGCTGGATGATGGATTCGTCTATCAGGTGACCCAGGGAGCCCTGCTGCAGTGGAGGCCGGAGGTGCAGAGGGCGTGGCTCGCAAATACCTTCGAAATGCTGGAACACGCCGGCCTCGACCAATGGCTTCTCAATACGAAGGGTGTCCCATTGCCGATCGTGGACGATGACTCCGAAGGTGACTGGGAACGAGCTAAAGAGATCAGGCTAGCCTGGCTGACGAATGACAAGATCAAAGCTCGCTTTTTCGCCAATCCGAACCCGAGCGAAATAACGTCTTGGAGTGAAGACCGGGCAATTGAGCTCTACGGGCTGCCGATGTCCTATCCGGAGAAACACGGCCCCTTCATCACCCAGCGGTTTCAACGAGTGGCTTTCCAGCTGTGGGTGGAGGAAGTGGCGGGGATGCCGGAGGTTGGGACGGTGGTGCGGGTGTTGGGGGGCGATCTGCTCAAGGAGGCCTGCCTGATACCGTCGCACGCGCTGGCGCCGGAGGACCGAATATCGTGCGCTTCGGGAACGTACGTATTGCTAAACTCCGCGTCCCAAAAGTCGATGGTAGTCCAAATTACCTGGGTATATTCACTGCCGGCGCTATCTTTGGATATTCCGAATTTGCCGTCGCTGTTTTCGAATCCGCCGCCGCCACAGCAGCAACCGCGATCTTCGGATCCACCGCCGCCGCCGAAGCAAAACTCACCGCGTCCGAATTCGGATCCACCGCCGAACCAGGACCCACCGCCGAAGCAAGACCCGCCGCCGGATCCGCCGCCCACGCCTGACCCGGCCATCGAGATTGTGGGACTAGGCGCCGGTATGGGCGTCGGAGCGAGCGACACATTTGCGGTCAGTTCGTCCAACTTGGATCCGTCGAAGAGCTACGCCATCAAGGTGTCTACCGACAACGCCAACATCGGGTTCAACAGCAACTGCTCGGACCGGCAGAAGGACTTGGCATTGCCGGCCGGCACGTCGCACGTCGCTTCATTCACTCTGTACGGGTGCGCCGCCACCAGTGGCACCGTGACCGCGGAATTGCTGGAGGGAGGCGCGACGATCGCCACTGACACACAGCCCGTGGCGGTAGTGCCTGACCCGTCCATTTCGATATCGGGGCTTCTCAGATCCCTCAACGTGAGCGGGAACGACTCATTCACGGTGAGCGCATATAACCTTGATTCGTCCAGCTCTTACACAATACGGGTGAGGACGAATCGCGACGACATAGGCTTGAACAGCGATTGCTCGAACCGGCGGCAGAACGTGAGCGTTCAGCAAGGGACGTCGTATTCTGCTTCATTTACCTTGTACGGCTGCATGGCTCCCGGCGGTACCGTCACCGCGACCCTGCTGCTTGGAAACACTATCGTAGACACTGCCACCCAGCCCGTCGCGGTGTCACTCGGTGAGACGGTCACCATTACCGGGCTTGGCGGCAACCTGAATGTTGGAGCGACCGACCCGTTCACTGTAACCGCGTCTAACCTGGATACATTGACCAGCTACACGCTCCAGGTCACGACGGATGGTGGCGGCGGCATCGGTTTCAACATCGATTGCACGGATCACGAAGAAGAAGTGACCGTGCCGGCTGGCAGCCCCTCGTTCTCGATAACAGCAGACTCCCTCAGTCTTTACGGGTGCGGCACTGCCGGCGGCACGGTGACCGCGACGCTGCTGAGCGGAAATACTACGATCGCCGAGGTGGACCGGGTCGTGACCGTTCAGTCGGCCGGCAGCCCGACGATTTCTATAGACGACCTACTTCCTGGCTTGAATGAGGGTGGCAGCGACGCGTTCACGGTTAGTGTGGACAACCTGGACTCGACGAAGAGCTATACGATCGAGGTGACGACCGACGACAGCGACATCGGTTTCAACGGCGATTGCACGGACCAGGATGCGACCTCGTCCGCGATCACCGGCAAAACGTCGGACAGCGCTGACTTCACCCTCTATGGATGCGACTCCACCGGCGGCATCGTGACCGCGGCGCTGAAGTCTGGCGGCAATACGGTCGTAAGCGACACGCAGAAGGTGAAGGTGAACGAGCCGACGATTACTATACGGGGACTCGCCCTTAGTCTGAATGAGGCGGCGAGTCACGCGTTCACCGTTGGCGTGGACAACCTGGACTCATCCAGCGGCTACACGATCCAACTGACGACCGACGACGACGATCTCGGTTTCAACGACGATTGCTCCACCATGCAGCGCGACGTGACGGTGCCGGAGAGCAGTACGTCGCACACTACTGGCTCCATTACCCTGTACGGATGCGATGAGCCCGGAGGGACCGTTACCGCGATCCTGCTTCGCGGTAGCGCCGAGGTCGCCAGGGATACACAGGACGTCACGGTGAACGAGCCGACGATACAGATTGTGGGACTTGCCGACGACGTGAACGAAGGAGCGACTCGTACATTCACGGTAATCGTGAACCATCTGGCCGCGTCGAGCAGTCACACGATCCGGGTGTCGTCGAGCAACGGCAACATTGGCTTTAATACTGGTTGCACTCTCCAGCAGAGCGATCAGTCCGTGCCTTCCACACAGACGTCGCATACTGCTACGTTCACGCTGTACGGGTGCGCAGCCGCCACCGAAACAGTTACCGCGAAGTTGTTGCGCGCCGGCGCCGAGGTCAAGACTGCTACGCAGGACGTAACCGTGAATGCGTCGACGATAGAAATTGAAGAAATCGACGCTCCCTTGTATGAGGACGCGAGCGTCAAGTTCACCGTGAGGGTGGAGCACCTGGGTTCGTCGCAGCCCTACACGATCCAAGTGACGACTGACAATGGCGGCGGCATCGGATTCAGCAGTGATTGCTCCGACCAGCAGGAGGACGTGACGGTACAGAACAGCGTCTCCCACACGTCTTCCCTGACGCTGCATGGATGTTCCACTGCGGGCGGCGCCGTCACCGCGAAGCTGCTGCTTGGCAGCACCGAGATCGACACAGACACCGAGGACGTGACAGTGGTGCCCAATCCGACGATAGAGATCACAGGACTGGTGGAAACCATCGATCAGGGAGAGAACGATGAATTCACGGTGGCAGCGCAACACTTGGTTTCGTCGCAGAGCTACGCGATCCGAGTGACGGCGGAGAACGGGATCGGATTCAACAGCGACTGCTCGAATCAGTCGGAACCCGTGACCGTGCCGGCTGGCGGATCGCACTCCGCGTCGCTCAGGTTGTATGCCTGTACTGCCATCGGCGGGACGGTGACCGTCAACCTGCTGCTCGACAGCAATTCAATCGCAACCGACACGCATGACGTGACGGTCGTACCTAGTCCGGTAATTTCGATATCGGATCTCGCAACCTCTATCGACGTCGGAGCAAGCGACCAATTCAAGGTGAGCGCGCAACACCTAGTTTCGTCTCAAACATACTCGATCAGCGTGACTACAGGTAGTGGTCGCGGCATCGGATTCAACAGCGATTGCACCGATACCGAGGAGCCGGTGAGCGTGGATGCTAACAGCCAGACATTCACGTCAAACGCCGGCGACCTCGTTCTTTACGGCTGCGGCACCGCCGGTGGCACGGTTACCGCTAAGTTGATGATCGAAAACACGGAGGTAGACACCGCGACCCAACCCGTGACCGTGCAGTTGGCCGGCAGCTCGACGATAGCGATAGAGAACCTGGTCACGGAATTGAATAAAGACGCTAGCGACTCGTTCACGGTGAGTGTAGGCAACCTGGACTCGTCAACCAGCTATACGATCGAAGTCACAACCGATGATGCCCACATTGGTTTCAACAGCGACTGCACGGACCGAGAGGAATCCCTGACCGTGACGGCGAACAGCCTGTCGCACACGACAGAGTCCATCACCCTGTACGGGTGCGACGCCGGAGACGGCGAGGTTACGGCGACACTGGAATCTGGTGGCAATTCACTCGTCAGCGCCGAGCAGACCGTAACCGTTTTGCCTGATCCAACAATCTCAATATCGGACCTAAATTCGCCCATGAATGTGGGACAGAGCGATGCGTTCACGGTAGCGGCGTCCAATCTCGATTCGTCGGAGACCTACACAGTCCAAGTGACGACTGACAATGGCGGCGGCATCGGTTTCAATGGCGATTGCACCGATCACGAAGAGCCGCCAGTGACCGTGCCGGCAAACAGCGAGGCCTACACGTCAAACGCCGGCGACCTTGTTCTATACGGCTGCGGCACAGCCGGCGGGACAGTTACCGCTAAGTTACTGAGCGGAAACACGGAAATCCACACCGCGACCCAACCCGTGACCGTGCAGTTGGCCGGCAGCCCGACGATAGAGATATCAGGACTCGTCTCAGATCTGAATGAAGGCGCCAGCGACTCGTTCACGGTGAGTGTTGGCAACTTGGACGCGTCAACCAGCTATACGATCGAAGTCACAACCGATGATGCCGACATCGGTTTCACCAGCGACTGCACGGACGGAGTGGAATCCCGGACCGTGACGGCGAACAGCCTGTCGCACACGACAGAGTCCATCACCCTGTACGGGTGCGACGCCGGAGACGGCGAGGTTACGGCGACACTGGAATCTGGTGGCAATTCACTCGTCAGCGCCGAGCAGACCGTAACCGTTTTGCCCGACCCGTCAATACAAATATCGGGCCTCCTTGGTACGGTTTACGTCGGAGAGAACGACGCATTCACGGTTACCGCGTCAAACTTGGACTCGTTGACGAGCTACACGATCCGCGTGACCACGAATAATGGCATCGGGTTCGATAGCAACTGCTCGGACCAGCAGGATGATCCGACCGTGCCAGCAAACATCACGTCGCACACGACAGGCGCGATCACGCTGCACGGCTGCGCCGCCACCGCCGGCACGGTAACCGCGACCCTGCTATCCGGCGCCAATACGATTGATGACGCCACCCAAACCGTAACGGTAAAACTTAGACCATCGATAGCGTTTTCAGGACTGGCCGGGACAATCAACGTGGGAAGTAACGCTGAATTCACGGTCATAGCGTCTAATCTGGATTCGTCGGCGACCTACACGATCCGGCTGACTACCTATAACACCAACATCGGTTTCAGCGACGACTGCACTGACCAGCAGGATGACCCGACCGTGCCGGCGAGCGGCACGTCACGCACGACAAGCGCAATCACGTTGTACGGGTGCGCCACTGATGGCGGGACCGTTACCGCGACATTGCTGTCCGGTAGCAGTTCCGTAGCCACCGCCGACCAGGAGGTCGAGGTGGCGCCTGCATCTACCAAGCAGATAGGGTTCTCAGACTGGTTGGGCCCCTTCAGTGTGGGGTGGGGGCATCCGGATACTCATGTAAGAGTCCAGCAACTGGATTCGACGAAGAGCTACAAGATCCAGATGACCCTTGATGACGATGAGGAGGGAGACAGGATAGGCCTCAGCTTCGACAGTGGCTGCTCGGAGCAAGAGAAGGAAGTGACCGTGCCGGCCGATAGCACCTCGCACGACGTTTGGTTCGAGATCTCAGGGTGCGATCGTACCGAAGGCACCCTTACGGTGAAACTACTGCTGGCGGACGATAATACACTCGTCGCCACTGAAACACGCGGCCTCCAAGTATTCGAGGAAGCTAATATTAACCTACACCGACTCAACGACCCGACCCAACGAATTGACGTGGGGAACAGCCATGAGTTCTCGATCACCGTACATGGCTTGGACTCGACTAGGACCTACACGATCCAAATCAAGACCGACAAAACCGGCGCCCGTCTTGACTCTACCTGTTCCGTAAGTGAGAAAACATTTACGTTGACGGGCAAAACTTACTACAGCACCTCCGACGGTGACTTCACTGTAGATGGCACGACGTACGACACACTGTACGGCTGCTCAGTCAAGAAAGGCAACCTGAACGTCCGACTGTACCGCGGAGACAGCGTGCAGCTGAACTCGCACCGCTGGAAGTGGCATAACATTGACGTGCGCAACCCGTGAGCCACGCACGGGTAAGCGGACTGCCCAACCCAGGCTCTCGTGTGTAGTTCGGGCCTGACCCATCTCCCTCGATCGGAGCAGAAACCCTGGGCGCTTCGGCCTTTTAAGGCATCGACTTGGCGCCGGGTGACAATAAATCGGTGTCGGTCCCAGCTGCATCGACCAGGGGAATATCCTGCCCACGCCGGCCTCTGTCACCTACTGCAAGATCGCTCCCACAGTGGTATAATCAAACAAACGTTCGCCTCATTTGACACCTATCCGACTGACGGTGTCAATTTCCGGCTGTCAATTCATCTTGGGACCAGGAGGATCGCTAACGAAACACGAAAAATGCAAAACAAATGTCTGGCCACACTCGCGCCGGCCCCCTGCAAAAAAGTAGAAATTGCAAAACAAATGTACGTTGGTCGACTCACTCTGGAAGACGACAGCGCCTGTCATGGATAGCCCCCGTTGACCGCCGGCTTAAAATAGTCTTGTGGCCTCATCTGACGAATGATGCTGGGCACGACCATTTCTGTGAGGTTTTCTGATGACGAAGAGCCGTTGGCTGGCGATGGCTATTCTGGCAGGTCTTGCCGGCATCTTGATAGTCTCATCGGCGTCGGGCCAGCGTTTGATCGGGACGTTTTCAGCCGTCATCTTCGACTATGAGGTAAGCGACGAGGATGGGATCAGCTTTGCCACCGAGTTCGAGCGCCTCGGCGGAGTCGATACGCTGGGACATCCGGCGTCATACCGCTTCCAGCTGGGAGATGGATTTATCTACCAGTTGACCCAAGGGGCGCTCCTGCAATGGAGGCCGGAAGTCGGGAGAGCATTCCTGGGGAACACGTTCGAGTTGCTACAGCAAGCCGGTCTAGACGGGTGGCTTCTTAGAGCCAAGGGGATTCCCCTACCCATCAAGAACGACGGTTCGGACGGCGACTGGGTAAAAGCAAAGATGACGAGGTTCTCTTGGCTAACGAACGAAAAGATTAAGGCGAAATATCTGGCTAACCCCAACCCGAGCAGGATTGAATCTTGGGATGAGAATCGGGCCATCGAGCTGTACGGACTGCCGATGTCGTACCCGGAAAAGCACGGACCGTTCATAAGCCAACGCTTTCAACGCGTCGCGTTCCAGTTGTGGGTAGAAGAGGTGAGGGGAATGCCGGCGCCCGGCACCGTAGTACGCGTACTCGGAGGCGATCTGTTGAAGGAAGCCGAACTGGTACCGCCAGAGGGGTTGGCACTCGAAGAACGCCCAACGCCGACGCCGACGCCAACACTAACGCCGACGCCGACACCGACGTCCACGTCGACTCCAACGTCAACACCAACACCGACGCCGACACCTACCCCAACGCCGCTGCCATACCCGCAGCCGCCGAGTAATGAAAACACGAATTCCGCATAGTGTTGGACCGCCGGCTTGGTAAGTGTTCAGATTTAGGGGTACCTGCTCCGTAAGGGCGTAATATCGCACCAATGAGGGTCTACCACAGGCGAGGACGTCTGATCGGGGAAAACCAGGAAAGGGTTGCAAGGGCGAAGTCCTTGCCGGGGGATGTGGGGGTGTCCCCCACAACAAAGATCCCCCTTCTCCTGGCCAGGAGAAGGGGGCCAGGGGGATGAGGTCGAGCAGCTCGTGGATTTGGCATCGATAGGTTGGAAATCACCCCTTGACCGCCTACTGAGGACCCGAATGGCGACTCGGCCATTCGGGTTCACGGGCATGGAGGAGGGACATACACCCAAATCTGAACAGTTACCCGGCTTGGATTTGGTTTGACGTAGAGGATAATCCAGCATCGCCAATATCTAGATCTTTGTTGATGTAGAATATTACCCTTCCTCGACGATTGCACGGTTGTGCCGGCGTCGAAGAATCCCCCACATTCGCCATACCTATGCCTAACCGGCCGTCCTTGATCTCAGGGCGAAGTTGCCTGGCATATAACTCACTTAGCCTATTGACTTACGTCTTACAATATTTGTGTCACCAGAATTCTTTTTGAGGAATGATTATGTTGTGGTTGCGGGCGATCCTCGTTGGCGTACTCGTCGTGTGCGGCTTTCCTGCTGGATCGGCATCCGCCGCCGGCGGGCATCACTTCGTTCGATGGGGCTACGTCGTCACCTACGACCAGCGCTCGACCGAGTCGTTGCGTAACTTCGGACAGAGCCTCGACGTCGTTTCACCTGGCACATACGGAATCACCAGCCGGGGGGACTTGATCGGCGGACACAACCAGGAGATCGCTGAATTGGCCCGCACCAACGGTGCTCTGTTGATTCCCATGGTCGTCAACAAGTCGAAGTATTCACACTTTCACGTGGTGCTGCACCCAGGCCCACTGCGGGACAAGGTCGTCAACGACCTGGTCGCGCTGGTTGATCGCTACGACTACGATGGAATTCATATCGACTTCGAAGGGATCTTAGCTTCGGACAGAGACAATCTGACCGCATTTGTCGGTGAACTGTGGCATAGGCTATCCCCCGAAGGCAAACTCGTGACGATAGCGGTCGGCGCGAAGTCGAGTGACGTTCGCACCGGCTGGCACGGGCCGTACGATTATGCGGCCTTGGGTCGCGTGACCCACTACGTCGTCGTCATGACCTACGGTTACCGCTCATCCATCAGCCGGATACCCAGTTCGACCTCCCCCATCGAATGGGTAGAAGACGTCGCCGCGTTCGCCGTGAGTCAAATCCCGCCGGAGAAAGTGCTGCTCGGCCTTGGGTTCTGGGCCTACGATTGGCCCGTGGGCACTGGCGAGGAGGCTCGCGCCCGCACCCACACCGAGGTTATGGAACTGGCGAAGAGGCCGGGCGCTCAGATCGATTACGACGAGTCCGTTCAATCGCCTCGTCTGCGCTATGAGTTAGATGGCCAGCAGCGTGAAGTCTGGTTCGAAGACGCCCGCAGCGTTGCCGCCAAAACAGATCTAGCACGCAAATACAATATGGGCGGTGTAGCCGGCTGGCGCCTCGGACACGAGGACCCCAACGTGTGGGACGTTCTGGACTATCGCGGGCCGGCCGAAATTCCGCTGCCAAATGGCGTGTTCTTCACCCAAACTGGCCGAGAGAGCGGCAATGGATACTCCGTCGTCGATCATCCCGACGGTCCGCAATTCTGGTCGGAGTTCCTGCGGCTCGGCGGTGTCCATACATTGGGTTATCCGGTCAGCCGTGCCTTCCGTGGCTTCGATGGCTTCGCCTATCAGGCGTTCCAGCGTGGATTGCTGCAATGGCGGCCCGAGTTGGGCATCGCACATCTCGCGAATACTTTCGACATGATCACAGATCATGGGAAAGAGTCGGTGCTCCAATTTAGCGGACTGCCGAGTTCGATTGAGCACGACGGATCGAATGGGGACTGGAACGCCGCCAGGCGGATACGGCTTTCATGGTTGGAGGATCCCGAGATCAAGGAGTATTTTCTTTCCAATCCGAATAGCGGTCATATCGAAGACTGGAGCGAAGACCTCTCGATCCAGCTGTACGGTCTACCAGCTTCAAAGCCAGTCAGGGCCGGGCCATTTATTGTCCAGAGATTTCAGCGCATCTCATTGCAACTATGGGTTGAAGATGTGCCCGGTATGCCCCAAAAGGGGTCTGTGGTCGGGATCCTGGGAGGAGACTACTTGAAGCAGGCGGGACTCGTGCCCAGAGACGCCACCACATTAGAGCTGAACCCCCTCCTCCTGAACATACTGGTGCCGGAGCACTGAGCGGCGGCAGGTGCTTGCGGTGTCACGGCCCTCTCGTGAGAAAGGGCGTAGGCATGAATAGACGCATACTGTTTCATGTCCGTTGTCGGCGCAAGTCCTTCATTCGTTACTATTGATTTGTGGTAAACTCCAATTCAATGGATCGCTCAATCAGGTAGGCTTTAAGTAGCGAGTTCGTTTTTCGATACTCGTCATCTGAAATCATCGGCGCTCGATGTTGAGGTAGGTTGTTTAGCATGACTCCACTAATTGTGACTGGCCTAGGACCTATAGAGCTAGTAATTATCCTTGCACTGGTTGTAATAGTTTTTGGCGCCGGCAAGATGTCCGATATGGGCAGCGCGTTGGGCAAAAGCATCAGGGAGTTCCGAGACTCCGTTCGGTCGGCGAATGAGGAAGAAGAAACAAGCGCGGACAGCGCTCCGGCCAAGCCGGCCAAGGAATCAAGCGACAACACCTAGCCGCCGCCTGCCTCTTCCTTCGCCAAACTCCACCTATGTTGCTCTGTCGCCAGTAGGGTCGCCTTGTTAAACGTAGATGAAGCGCTGACCCGAATCCTCGATCAGGTTGACTGTCTTCCGGCCGAAGAGCGCCCACTCCTCGATGTCCTGGGCCAGACACTGGCTGATGACATCATTTCCACTTTCGACGTACCACCCCACGACAACGTCGCTATGGATGGTTATGCTGTCCAAGCGTTCGACGTCGGCGAGGCGAGTCCCGGCAACCCGTCTCGGTTGCGAATCATCGGCGAGCTTCCGGCCGGTGTAGCTCCCAAACAGGCGGTAGAACCCGGAACAGCCATAAGGGTGATGACCGGCGCTCCGCTGCCCCCGGGCGCTGATACGATAGTGCCCTTCGAATCGACCAGCGAGCGCGAGCACGCTCAACGGGTCGCGGCGTCCTCTACGATCTCGATATACGATCCGCCACCGATCGGTGCCAATATCCGGCGCGCCGGCGAGGATATTCGCGTTGGCCGGGTGGTGTTGGCCAAGGGAATCGAGCTCCGGCCGGCCGAGATCGGCGTGATCGCCTCGGTGGGCCTGGCCAAGGTCAAAGTCCATCGCCGGCCGCGGGTGGCAATCCTCTCTACCGGTAACGAGTTGCTGGTGCCCGGCGAGCCTATAGTTCCAGGCAAGATCTACGACTCGAATACCTACTCGCTCGCGGCGTTGGTCCGAAGGTACGGCGGCGTTCCGGTGGGATTGGGCATCGCCCTCGATGAGGTCGAAGACATTCGCTCCAGAGTGCGATCCGGCTTGGAAACCGACCTACTCCTCACCTCAGCCGGCGTCTCGAAGGGCGACTACGACGTGGTGAAAGACGTGCTTGCCGCCGAGGGAGCGGTCGAGTTCTGGCAGGTCGCCATAAAGCCCGGCCGGCCCATGGCGTTCGGATTGATCCAGGGAGTGCCGCACGTTGGTCTGCCGGGCAACCCGGTCGCCTCGATAGTCGCTTTCGAGCAGTTCGTCCGGCCGGCGATGCTGAAGATGCTGGGGAGAAGCCGGCTGCGCAAGCCGGAGATCGAGGCGGTGTTCCATGGTCGGGTCACCAATGGGGACAATCGCCGGTGTTTCGCCCGGGTCAGGGTTGTGGAGGAAGATGGTGAGATGCACGCCTATTCAGCCGGCCCCCAAGGGTCGGGCGTCCTCACCTCGATGGCCTACGCAAATGGCCTGGCAATCGTGCCGGAGGAGATGCCGGTAGCCGAGGACGGAGCGAGGCTGAAGGTCCAGATGCTGGATTGGCCGGAGGTCGAGTAGGCTCACCGCTGCCGGCCCAGGCTTTTGTTTTGCAAAAACCATACTTTGTTATCGCTCCTGTCCTGCCGGACATAGGCGGGCTGACCGGCCGTGTGTTTTCGGCCGGCATGGTCGCGGGGTCGTCCGAAGGTTTGTTTTGCAAAAACCACATTCTGTTATCGGTCCCGTCCTGCCGGACATAGGCCGGCTGACCGGCCGTGTGTCTCCGGCCGGCATGGTCGCGGGTCTGTCGGGCGTTTTGTTTTGCAAAAACCATAGTTTGTTATCGGTCCTCTTCTCCCGGGTGTAGGCCGGCCGATCGGACGTGTGTCTCCGGCAGGCGAACCGGAGCAACTCCGTGTATTGGCATAATGCGAACATGTGTTTTAGATTATACCATTGTAGGGTCGGTTCCGCGGGAGCTGAAGGAAGCCGGCGCCTAAAAGTCGTCCCAATGTCCGGCGCGGCGGCGTGAGCAATGAGGAAGTTTGCCGGGTTGGTCCGGCACCTAGCCTGAACCTATATAATCTCTCGTACCATCTGGGGGCGTAGCTCAGCGGGAGAGCACTGCGTTCGCATCGCAGGGGTCAGGGGTTCGAATCCCCTCGCCTCCACCAAACTGGACGAAATCCAAGACCGTTGAGTTCAGGCTCGTTTCGGATCTGCGAACTTGCGGCTTTTCACTAGGTAAACCGTCGCCCCAAGCCTCTCTATAGGGAAACGGTTGACGCCGGAAGGTGCTCAAGCGGGCGGAGATTAGAGCGGTAGGTAGTCTGTTCCAACTTTGTGTCTCACGGTGCCGTCGGCTACTGTGCCCCACCCCAAAGTATGCCTTCGCTTGTCGAAGCCGCTGAGCCGGACTTCTTCCAAGTCGAACTGTCTTCCGATGTTGGTCTCCAACTGCATAGCGAATGCAGACATATCGGAAATTAGCGTTGGACAGACCGGCGATGTCTCTCTTCTTGGCCGATGGGATCCACAAACCTGGGAGACCCACCTAACCATCCGAGAGGCGTCGGATGCCTACTCCTGGCCCTCTGGCGTCAAGTAGTCAAGTATCCTGCAAGGCAGGTGAAGAAAGAGGAAGGTGTGGCGCGATGACGGCTCCGGCGTACGACTGAGGCCGGAGTGGAAGGGCCGCTTATGGCATGCGACCTCGTGCAGGTGAGGCTCCGTGATGGCAGAGGTATGGTAGGATAATCGCGGCCCTCTTCTGGGTTGCGTCAGGAATGCCGGCCGGCGACGCGCCGCCTACACTCTGGGTTAAGGATGGTAGATCATGGCAGTTGAAATCGGACAAGAGGCCCCTGGATTTAGCTTGTACGACCAGGACCGCGAGGAGCGGTGTCTGGCGGAATTTAAAGGGAAGAACGTGGTCTTGGCTTTCTATCCGGGCGCGTTTACCGACGTCTGCACCACGGAGATGTGCGTTCTGAGAGACCAAGCAGGCGAGTTCAAGTCGTTGAACGCCCAAGTACTGGGAATAAGCGTCGACCCTCCCTTTGCGCAAAAGGCCTGGGCCGACGCCAACAATCTGAACTTCCCTGTATTGAGCGACTTCAACCGCGACGTGGTGAACAAATTTGACGTAGCTTTGCCCAACCTGGGAGGGTTGCAGGGTTACGTTGCGGCGAATCGGGCGGTGTTCATCGTGGACAAGGACGGGGTAGTGCGTTACAGATGGCTTGCGCCCTCTCCGGGCGACGAGCCGGATTATGAAGAGGTCCGGCGGGCCTTGGACCAGTTGTCCGCCTAACTGGGGCCGCCTTCCGAGCATAGGCTCGGGTAGCGCTGACTCACGGCCAAACATTTGGACGTGGTGCCCAAGTACGTTAGGCACAGAGGCTTGATCCGCGCGGGCGTGAGCCTATTCGGAGTTGGGTGCCCTCCGGTCCACCAACGTGCACGGTATTCAGAACCGTCTGCGAAACAGGGATATTTCCGCGAAATGGTCCCTCGCCCTACGGGAGTTTGCGCTGGGCGCAGAAGGTCTACAGAGATTTGTCGAGCGAGACCGGCTCCACCGGGTTCATGAGAGCGCTTTCGCGGTGCTCGCTATAGCGAACCGGTTGATCCAAGGCTTTGAGCGTGTTTCCGCTGCAAGCCCCTGAACCAAGGGGCTTGAGCCACTTCATGAATTGAACGAAGGCCATGAGTAGTTGGTGAGCAGCGATGAGGCTTGGATGCGGATTTGGGATTGCCAATTTTGGATTGCGGATTGCTAATTGTGGATTGTCGATTGCTGATCTTGGATTGGGGTCGGTGATCTGAGATGTACGAAGTCGATCCAAGGGGGTGCGTCTTCTCCGCGCGCAAGGCGACGAGGCACGAGAGGGAGGCTGCTGAGGAAGGACGTTACTGAGTCGCCGGTGTAAGTCAATGGGAGAGCACTGCGTTCGCATCGCAGGGGTCAGGGGTTCGAATCCCCTCGCCTCCACCACTTCTCGGCGTGCGCGCGGCAAGACGACGATTGGACCCCAAATGGCGGCCGTTTTGGAGTCTAGGCCGGCGAGCTCCCCGTCGGACGACGTCCTTCTGCAGCGCGTGGGCTTGGCCCCCGCTCGCACTCGCGCCGCCATAGGCGGAGGACAAACCTCCACGCTACATTGTTGAAGGCCGGGACGGGCTTTCGTAACCAAATCGTTGGACAGGGAGAAGTAGCAGCGTGCTTTCGCTTTTTCGCCGGCCTGGGGCCGACCTGCAAATCGAGGTAGACAAGACCGTAGTTCAAGTGGGCGACGAACTGAGGGCCCGGGTGACGCTTGTTCCGAAGCAAGATTTCGATGTCCGGCAGGGGAAGGTGGAGCTAATTTGCACGGAGACCTACGTGCAGATGACAAGCAGTCAATACGGTCAACACTACCATAGGCGAGCCCGGACCCTGAGCCGCGAGGGCGGTTCCTTCATGGAGGGCGGAACTGTACGGGCCGGGCTGCCATATTCCGGCGACGTGACGTTGGCCGTGCCGGCGGCCGCGCTGCCTACCTTGACCGGCGTTAGTGTGAACAAGATCGATCCCGGCATATCGTGGGCGGTCGCAGCTTCCCTGGACGTCGCCAAGGCACGGGACATTCAACATAGTCAGGAGGTCACCGTCGTCCGGCCGCCCGGGCCGGACGACTCGTCACCTCGGCCTGCCTTTGCGGAGTCCAGGCACGGCCAATGTGTCCTCACGCTAGAGCTGTCATCGGGGGACGCGCGTTCAGGGGATAGAGTGGCCGGCAGCCTACGGGCCGAGATGCTGCAGGACGTGGGCGTGTCGGAGGTCAGGGCCGAGCTGGTTAGGATCGAGAAATTCGGCAACGTGCAGCGAGACCACACAGCGGACAGGGTGGTGTTGGAGCCGGAGGCGTCGCTGCCGGCCGGCGAGATGCGCGAATGGAGTTTTCGATTGAGCGTGGGGAAGGTCAGCGCGCCAACCCTGAAGACGGACAAGTCCTCGGTCCGGTGGTTGGTGAAGGGAGTGCTGTCGAGAAAGATGCGGCCGGACCTGCGAGTCGAGCGGGAGATCGGCGTCGACTTCTAATGGAGTTGGGGTCGGTGCCGCGTCCAGAGCCAACCGCGTCATCCGCTCCTATGCCCGCTATCGTGGTCGGCTGATCAATACCTGTCAGGGAGCGTGAGGCCGGGCTCCGGTCCGCTCTCGCAATCTCTGGGTCAAGGTCCTGAGCGTCCCAGCCTTGTCTACGCGCCGGCGTTGCCTTGCAGGGGTCAGGGGCTCGAGTCCCCGAGCCTCCACCAAGCTGGGCACAATCAAGAACCTTCATTCGACGGACTCAATAGACACGGAAGACTCAGGTACTCGTGGGCGGTCGATTTGGGTCCATTCAAGATTGCTAGACAGTAGCGTGTCTGCCGGAGAGGGCGGGGCCGTTGGGAAAGGGCGTGGCGTGCAACCTAGGCGCCGAACCCCGCTAGGCCGGCCGGAGCTGAGCTAGACGAGCCGGGACGCACAAGTGGGCCGCCCGCTACGACAAGCTGCTGGAACGCTCGGCCTGCGTCGCCTGTCCTTTCCAGTTCCGGCAGCGATGAGTGGAGACGATGCGCAGGTGGCTGGTGCTGTTGCTGTCCTCCATCAACCGCGCGTGGCAATCCAGACGACATGATGTGAGCCTCCCTTGCGGCTGCTTCTACCACGCGCCCGCACCTTGACTTCATCCACCTCGAAACGGGCACGGCGCAAACGTCTGACGAATGGCGGTTGAGAACCGGCAGACCATATCGCCAATACCCCACCGCGCCGCAACGCCGCGTAGGTGGCGGTCAGCCCCGGTAGGCTGTAAAGCCAGTTGTTGCTCTTTCGGACCATCGCCTCCGCGCCATTGTCGACATCAAGCAGGATGGCATCGTAGTCACCTCTGGCGGACGTTATCAACTGGATAACATCGGCTTCATGGAGTTCAGTCCGGCGGTCGTCAAGAGGCCGACCGGCCAAATCGGCAAGCACTCCCCGGTTCCATTCAACCACGGCTGGCACCAGCTCCGCGACCACAACCCGGGCATCCTCGCCAAGGATGTCCAGCGCCGTTCTCACCGAATAGCCCATTCCCAGACCACCAATCAGAACGCGGACCCTCGGCCGTTTTGCCAAGTTCTGACAGCCCAGTCTGGCCATGGGTTCTTCTGACCCATAAACCCTGCTGTTCATGAGTTCCAGGTTATCCGCTTGGAGCGAGAACTCAGAGTCACGTTGGTACAAAACGAGCTCCGCTCCTCCGCCGGGGGTTTGGGCCCGGCCGATCAACTGCCAACGCTTCATTGATACCTCACAATCATGTCTGGATCACCCAGGTGATCTCTTCAGGTCTGTTGCAGGACGATGATGCATCTCCCGCAGTCCCCCTCCCGGATGCCGGAATCGTTCCCGGGGGGTTCCCTTAAGGTTTGCTCTCTGTTCTTGGGCAGGGCGCCGCACATAGGTTTTCCTGTCTGTCCTGCTGCCGGGTAGTGTTCCGCCGCCGGTCTGATCAGGGTCATTTTGCCTCCCCCTCCGCCTCCTTTCAGGAACTAGATGACGTGAGGGATTGCCGCTATTCAGGATCCACTCTGATCTAACCCGGCTGCTTCTCAGCACCAGCCGGACGCAGGGAGAATCCGTTGACGCTTCACCAACCCTTCCCGGCGCAACCGGTCTTCCACGGTCTCCACGTCCGCCTAGTGGGAAGCCCAAACCCGGCCACCTGGTACTCGCAGCATGGTAGGCCAGTGCCTGACTTTCGAGATCAGACGATGTTACCGTAGCTCAGAGAAGATTGCTTATTACAATAACAAGCCCTCAGCCCTCCGGCGCCGAGTACTCCAGCATCTTGCGCACCGTGTCCCGGTGCAGACCGACTACTCGGGCCGCCTCCCGAGTGCTCATCCCCGCCCGGCGCACCCGAACGTACAGTTCCACCTTGTACATCCTTCACACCCGCCTCGCCGGTCCATATTACTCCGCCCTTTACATCGACCCCCGAGCAGCGAAAGGAGATCCTGCAGATGGTCGTGGATGAGGTCATCGTCCACAGGAACGACAACGTGGACATCACGCCGACTATACCCATTGAAAGCAAGCCCACTACGGAAGATTCCGTGTCCGTACAAACTTTAGCAAACTTAACAACTTTAGAAACTTCGCGTTGAGGTTCGTTCTCGACCTGTAGCCAGATCTTGCCCCACAATCGGGCGTTACCCCGCCGATTGTGGCGAGGCAGGTATTGACCGCCGACATTCCTGTAACTACAATGGCGTAGTGTGGTGAAGAGGTAACCGCGTTTGCGTTGGACTTGGGATAAGGCCAAGAATAGGGCGAACCTTCAATCGCACGGCCTCAGCTTCGAGGCTGCGATCTTCGTGTTTGACGATCCCATGTCTGCGACGCGGGAAGACCCATATAGATATGAGCAACGGTGGCGAACCATCGGCATGGTGGGCACTCAAGTCGTGATGGTAGTCCACTCTTGGCCCGACTTCGACAGGGAGACCGGCGAAGAGATCGGACGCATCATCTCCGCACGTAAGGCGACGAGGCACGAGAGGGAGGCTTATGAAGAAGGACATTACTGAGCTGCCGCCAGAGGTTCAGGCGCAGATAAGGGCGTTGGAGGCTCTGCCGGAGGACGAGATCGACACGACCGACGCGCCGGAGATTCTCGACTGGTCCGATGCCAGGCGCGGGGTCTTCTACCGGCCTGTGAAGCAGCAGATTACGCTGAGGCTGGACGCGGATATCATAGCCTGGTTCAAGGCCCATGCTCGTGACGGTCGCGGATACCAGACGGACATCAATGGGGCGCTCCGCGAGCACGTCCGGAGGACGGCCCGTTCTGTAAAGTAGTGATGGCCGGGGCCGGCGTGGCGCTGATCAACTACCTGTCGCGGACGGCGCTGGATGCGGATTGAGCATTGAGGATCTTAGGTGCGGGATGAGCGGGTAGACAGTGAATAACCACTATCTTTAGCGTGGTCTTCACTCGTTTATGCTCTAATATAGTGAACGGCTCGTGGTGAAGACATGGCGACTTCGCAACCGATAAAGAGACGCATCCAGGCACTGAAGCGAGAGTACGATACCTTGCGGCCGGGTAAGGAATCGCTGCTGTCGATGATTGATGAGGTAGAGATTCCCGAGAGTGTTTACAACTCGAACGCCATCGAGAACTCGACTCTTACCCTCGAGGAGACTGAGAGAATCCTGCTGGAGCAGATGCTGTCCCGGAATGTGTCTGTGCGGGAGGTCTTCGAGGCGAAAAACCTCGCCCGCGTCACGGAGTACAAGCGCAACAAAGTCAAAGATAGCGAGCTGAACAACGACCTGATTCTGCTGTTTCATCAGATGCTTATGGGCGGCATCGATGATGCGATAGCGGGCCGCTTCCGCCGGCGGGGCGAGTACGTGCGTGTGGGTGCCCATATCGCGCCGGCGCCCGAGCAGGTGGAGCGCATGATGGGCAATATCCTTGTCGAGTATTCCAGTGACCTCGACTCCTACTTTTTGGACAAGATGGCCCGATTCCACCTGGATTTCGAGGTCATCCATCCCTTCTGCGACGGCAATGGCCGCATAGGGCGGGTCCTCATCAACTTTCAGCTACTGAAGCTCGGTCTGCCGCGGGTTATCATCCGCGACTCGGAGAAGAAGACCTACTATCGGGCATTCAAGGACTATGAGGACCTGAGAAGAACGAGGACAATGGAAAGTATCCTGGCACGCGCCCTGGTCGAGTCCTTGCACAAGAGAGTTACCTATATGAGAGGTGAGCCAATCGTCAGATTGTCGGAGTATGTCAGGCAAAACGGGCTCTCCGCGCCGGCGGTCACGAACGCGGCCCGTCGTCAGACCATTCCAGCTTTCCGCGAGAGGGGCGTGTGGAAGATTGGGGCGAATTGAGAAGTTTGAATTGAGGATTTTGGATTTGGGGTGTGAACTCATAGAATGAAAGTGAGTTGAAGGCGCGGACGAAGCGGTTTGGGTTGGGCGTGATGAAGCTGGTGGATTCTTTGCCCAATACGATGGTGGGGAGAGCGATAGAGAGCCAACTCAGGCAGGGTGCGGCCTACGACGCCCACTATTTGGCATTGGCCGAGAGCCTTGGCTGTGATGTGTGGACAGCCGACCAGCGCATGCCTCTCAGGTCTCTGGACACCGGGTGAACTGTCGAACGAAGAGATCATAAGTTGCTGGCGACTACCTACATAGATGAGACTGACTTACGACGGTGAGGAATCCACGTGTGGTATAGCGTTGACAAGGACAGCAGCTATAGATTCGAGCTCCAACGCGGAGTCCTGGGGAGCTCGCCTGCTGTTGAAGAAACGGTGGCTGGGTTTCTACTCAGCGGCTTGGCCAACGTAGAGCAACTTAGGGGAATATTGCAGCGCCTCGGTCTGACAGCTGCAGTCAATCACTTCGATGCTCACGTTGCTCCCAGAGAGAACATTCGCATCGGTGACTTTGGGGAAGTCGTTGCGGGACACCTTCTTGAAGTCGAAGAGGATGTGAAGAGAGTTATCGAGAAACTCCGCCACCGGGAGTCCCCCAATTGGCCGATGAAGCTCACCGATGTTTTCTGTGTCAATATGGAGAACGACCGCATTGTCGGATTCTTATTTGGTGAGGCCAAGGCAGGCACGACAGCTCCGAATGCTGCGCTGGGACAGGAAGCATACCGGCGAGTCCACCAGGACATCGAAGATGAAGAGCCTCATGTCCTTTTCTTCACGCTAGATCGATTGCTGGATGCCAATGACCAAACTGCATACCTCCAACTTGAAGAAGCTATGCACAGAGCGCCGCCTGTGCCACGTGCGTTGAGGATACTCTTTGTCTTTGACGAGCAAGTCTGGCGTGATGATATTCTTGATGCCCTCCACGATGACTTTGTTTCAGGCGAATTGGCTTTAGCAGAGGATTTCAAGTGCTATGTTCTAACGCGAGACAGACTTAAAGACGTAATCGCTAGCTCATATGCCGAAGCCAAACGGATGGTCGCCAATGGTTAGCAGGGAATTGCTTAGGGGCGCAACAGAGAGGCTGTGGTCCTCTCTCGAAGACCCAACTTTCTTCAACAACTGGGCGCAAGTTCGGTCAAAGCACCTCCTCGATTCGGTGGCACGCGACGTAGCGGCTCGTATCGACTACACTTATTCGATTCCGCGCCTGAAGCGAGTGGCCACATCAGCACTTCACACTGCTTTGTTGGTTCTTGATTCCAATTCGCAAGCTCTGAGTGACCTAAGCGGTTCGCTGCTAAGGGCGGCAGAAGTGATGGAATACTTAGCTGATCTACCGGACGAGAGAAGACCTGTCACGACGAGGGTGATCGCGGCGGGACTGTATCAGCTAGCGGGATATGAAGCGAACTCGCTGTGCATTGCGCGGGACCTGCCTCTGATGCCATTGCCGAGTCTGGACGGCACACCTCATCTGGGTGAAGTCCTTGACCGATGGGCTGTGCTCGCTCTCCGTCGGCAGTTGCTGCGCCTAAGAGTTGAGACTGAAGTGGTCTTACTGAATCGCGAGCAGCTAGAGCAGCGTTGGATCGAGAGTACAGATGGAGGAGACGTTGGGGAGAGGCTTATAGATTTGGCCTCCGTGTTGGTTGCTGCGGACATGTACGGGTCGCTAGCCCTTTCTGCATTGCAGGGACCAACCTCGGAAGAATCGTTCCGGCAAGCGTCTGAGGAACTCTTCCACCTGTTGAGGACTAGCGGCCGCGCTCCGGAATTGTTAGAAGCACGGACGCTCCGGGGCGTTGGTGAACTTATCATTAATAACGGCGTATGGCATCAGATATCAGGCTTGGTGCAAACTGAACCTGTATGGCAACGGTACGCGACTCTCTCTGCACGCGGAAGTGCTGCAAACATGCTGGACGCGACTAGCCGAATCGAACTTTGGGAGTCACAGCGACAGGCGCTATCCACAGGGCTCTTGGACGCTCCGTCGGGATTCTCGATTCGTATGCCCACGAGCGCCGGGAAGACTCGCATCGCCGAACTTGCCATTGTCAAGATGCTCGTTGCAGATGGAACATACAGGGCGATCTACGTAGCACCCTTTAGATCCCTCGCTGACGAGATTGAAGAGTCGCTAACGCCTATCCTAGCGGACCTGGGTCTGCGCGTATCGAGTGTACTCGGTGGATTTGAAGTAGATGAACTTGAGTCCCAAATTATTGCCGGCGCAGACCTGATAGTCACGACCCCTGAGAAACTGGCGCTTCTCACCAGGATAAGCCCAGAGTTGCTCCTTGACGTGGGACTTGTGATTTTGGATGAGGGACATGTCATTGAGGATAGAGACCGTGGCGTGGGTTATGAGTTGCTTCTCACAAAATTGCTGCGCCGCATGTTGCCTGAAGCGAAGGTCCTGTTTGTGTCGGCAGTGATTTCGTCTGAGAATGCCGCGGACTTTGCCGAATGGCTGTGCTTGAATCGTGAAGCACTAATCCAATCGCAATGGCGCCCAACACGTCAGTTAATCGGTATATACAACGCTGAAGGGGATCGCATCACATATCCACGTGAGGGACCTGTTGCCGGGGCTGATGCCCCCTTCGTCCTAGGCGCGGCAACGCCGCATGATTACATTGATTACACGCCCAAGTTACGGAAACAAAAAAGTGTGAGCTTCCCGAGCCGCGCAAAAGGAGAGATTGTTGCGGAACTCGCAATCAACTTTGCGAAGCAAGGTCCTGTCCTTATTTTTGCCACAAGTAGGGGGAATGCAGAGTCAATAGCAAGAACAATTCAGCGTGGATTACGGCTTCGTCGACAGACGGATAATGTAGAAATCCCGGACCCCTTCAGCCGCACACACGACCGACCAGCCAATGCTGCAATCGAAGTTGCGTCCTTGTGGTTGGGTGAAGACTCACTCGTCACCTCGCTGCTTACGGAAGGAATCGGTGTGCATCACGCAGGTTTGCCCGACCCCGTCCGGAAAGCGGTTGAATCTGATTGTAGAGGGGGCCTGGTTCCGGTGATTGTATCGACCACAACGCTGGCTCAAGGAGTTAACCTGCCAGTAAAAACTGTGATTGTCCACTCGATCCGTCGATACGCCGATGATGACGATGGGGACGGGCAAGGTGGCATGGAAGAGATCAATCCTCGGGAACTCTCGAACATGATCGGCAGGGCGGGACGCGCTACTCGCGAGACCGAGGGACACGTTATTCTTGCCGCAAAGGACAGTTATCAAGCCAGACAATACGAGCGGCTTCTCAAACGAGACATTCCCCCTATCAGAGGACAACTGTTTTCGGTACTCCAACAATTAAGTGACCAACGCCTGCCAAGTGATCGTTTCCGGCACCTCCTGGATTCCGAGTTGATAACTCTCATGGTTGAAGAATCTGTGGGCACGCCCGCCGAGACACTCTTCCAGGAGCTCTTAGGAGACTCATTTGTAGGCGTACAAGCCAGAAGTGCAGGACTGCCACTCGATCCACTGCACGTCATGGGTGCTGAGACCATCGGCCTAATACGAAATGAAGTCACTGATGAAGAAACCAGGAGGGTGTTTGCGCGAACCGGTTTGGATGTCCACAGTTGTCTAACACTTCGGGACCGCATCTTGGGAAAATCCAACCTGGTTGCGGAGGTGCTCCATGGCCGTGACACACCGATTGAGCTCATTATCTCGACTCTGCTGCCTGACATAGTTGATCTTCGGCAGATGGACACCGGCTATGATTTTTCGGGTGATTTGATCGAGCTTGCAAGCGATTGGCTTGGGCAGGTCCCCATGCCTGAGATCGTGGGACGACACCTGGCGAAAGGAGCTGACCAACGGAAGTTCAACATATTCATCTCCGACCTTTTTGGATTCAATTTACCGTGGGGCATTGGAGCGTACGTCGCAATCGCTGAGCATGTGTTGGACGACGACCCTGAAGTGTCCGAGTCCGTTCGCTGGTTGCCAACGATGTTCCGCTACGGGGTCAGGACACCGAGCGCGTCGTGGGCAATGACTCTGGGCTGCCCCTCAAGAGAATTGTCGACGTCGCTGGCCGGAGGGTTCGCTTCCGATGCCGACATGGACGGAGCCTCCTATAGCGCGTTTGTAAATTGGTTCTCCTTCCTGACTGAAGAGGACTTCAGCTACCGCTTTGGGGCGACAGCACATGAGTCGGACGTGCTTAGTCGGCGATCTGCGGCGCTCGTCCCAAGCAATCGCGTAATCACGGCCTCACTGCGTGAACGAACAAGCAGCGTGGTCAGCTCAGTAGCAGGAATTCGCTACGAAAATCGTGCGGCGCTATTGCCTGGAGTCATGATTGATAGTGCCGTGACGTTGGTGCGTGACTACGCGAATCAATACTACCCCAATGCAATCGAAGTCCGCCTAAATGGGGATACTTTGGGTTACATCCCCCGCGCTGAGGCCCGATTGCTCGCTCCCCGTATAGATGCGGGAGATAGAACATCCGCTAAGGTTGTGGAAGTAGATCGAAACCCGTCACATCCTCATCTCATTATTGAGGTATGGGTAGAGAGTGGTCTTCTGGATCGAGCAGGAGGTCGTTGATGGCAGGTCTCTGACATATCAAGTGTTTATTCGAAGGTAGGAGAGCCTGGAACGATAGAAGGGGTTCGCCGGTGGCTTCCGCCAACGCGTAGGCGAAGCAATCACCGAAGTTGAGTGCCGCCAAGCCCGGCGGCGCCGGCGATATCATATTATGATATTAATGCGGCGTGAGGAAGAAACACCGTAGCATCTTGGCGGCGATCTTCAAACGCCCCACCCAGTCGGGAATACGCTGGGAGGATATTGAGTCGTTGCTTCTGGCTTGTGGCGCCTCCATCGAGGAGCGGGCCGGTTCAAGGATTGGAATCGAGTTGAGCGGTGTCCGAGCCCACGCTCACCGGCCGCATCCCCAACCAACCGCTAGGAAAGGCGCGGTGGAGTCGATGAGGAGGTTTCTGAAGGAGGCTGGGATAGAACCGTGATGGAGTACAAGGGGTACCATGCCGCGGTTACTTACGATCACGAGGCGGGTGTCTTCCACGGGGAGATAGTGGGCACTCGCGACGTGATCTTCTTCGAGGGCACTTCGGTCGAAGAGTTAAACAAGGAATTCCGCTTCTCTATAGACGACTATCTGGCTATGTGCGCCGAGCGAGGGCAGGCGCCGGACAAGCCGTTCTCCGGCAAGATTCCTCTGAGGGTTTCACCGGCGGTGCACCGGGCGGCCACGGTGGCCGCCCGAACGGAGGGAAAGAGTCTGAACGCGTGGATCGCCGAGACGGTTGAGAGGGCGGCCGGCGATTCGGCCTGATCCGCCGGCCGGCTAGTTGCCGGCAAGGGGCCTCGCTCACGTGTGCAACTGTACCTTGACCGAGCCGGTGGACTTGTCGTAGGCGGTAGCGAAGGCTTGCGGAATCTCCGTGAGCGGAAATTTGTGCGTCACCATCCGCTTCAGGTCGACCCTGCCTGATGCCATGAGATCAACGGCCATCTCGAAGTCGTGCCGGCCGTCCATTAGCCCGTAGCAGGCCGAGAAGATGAGCGACTGCTCCTTGAGGTGGAGGTTCATCCAGTCGGCCAGGGTCGGTTTGTGGAAGGCCCCGAGCACGACGACTCGTCCCATGACCCGTGTCATGTCGATGGCTTGAACTAGAGTCGCGTCATTGTCGAGTCCCCCTACGGTCTCGACCGCGATGTCGGCACCGAGGCCGGCGGTCAGGTCTTCGACGGCCGATTTAGCACGGGCGTCGTTTGGGTCCACCACGAAGTCCGCGCCCAGTGTCTTCGCAAGCTCGGCTTGTTGGGGGTGCCTCGCGGTAACGATGATCTTGCCTGCTCCCATGGCTCTGGCGGCCGCGATCGCGGTGAGACCGATATTGCCGGCACCGAGCACTACCACCGTGTCGCCGGGCACTAGCGGGCCCCGGCGCAACCCTTGGATGGATACGGCGAGAGGCTCAACGAGGGCGCCTTCCTCCCATGTCAGCGAATCGGCGAGGGGGTAGCAACCGGCAGCCTTTCGCGTGACGTACTCGGCGAAACCTCCGCCGGCATAGTCGCCTTGGTCGGTACAGTTCCGGTATTGGCCCAGTCGACAGTACCAGCAGCTCAAACAAGCCTTCCCGTGCCCAATGACCTCCACGGCGACCCTCTGTCCGACCATTGACGGACTGACGGCCTCCCCGACCTCGACGATTTCGCCGGCGGTCTCGTGGCCGGCCGGGAGTGTGTCAGGCTCAGTCTGTTTGCGGTACTGGTTGAGGTCGGAACCACAGATTCCCTCGGCTCTTACCTTAACGACCGCGTCTCCGGGGCCGGGATCTAGACGTTCGATACGCTTGATCTCGAAAGTGTCGACGCCGTTGTACAGCGCGGCGAGCATTTTGGACATGTCGGCCTCCCGGTACGGTGTGCTGAGTTCTTGGTGACGGAAAAGAACGTTTTGGGTTCGCGATGGGTTGTGCAATGACCCACAACGTATTCTACACGGAGCCCCAAGGGGTGCTCGAGAGGATATGGCGCTGTCGGGGACGAAGGTGCGCGCTAAGCAGCCGACGAGAGGCCGGCTGTGGCTCGATTGCGGCCGGCCATTCGGCGTGATCCGCCGGCAGGCTCGGCCGGGCTCACGTGGACTCTGTCATCCTTCCGATGATGCTATGCCGCGTCGATGTCCGTAAGCGCGAAATCCTGGCCTTTGAACAGAAGGGGTTCGCGGGTGGCTTCTGCCAAAGCATAGGCGAAGCAATCACCGAAGTCGAGTGCCGCCCGGTGGTTTCCCCGGCCGAACCGTCGCCAGGCCCGGCGCGCGGCCTGGGCGTGTTCAAGGGTGACCGGCTCCAACTCTATGGGCGCTCTTTCTAACAATAGATCAAGATCCTGGCCGGCCGCGGCGCCGGTGTGGCTTTCGAGGACGATTGCCGCCTCGAGAAAGTTCACTACCGACATGCGGCAACGGGAAGCGCCGGCTAACGCGCGGACGTAGCGCTCCGCGTCTGGCTCGTCAAACAAGACTGCCAGAACCGCTGACGTGTCGACGATCACCTCGGCAGGCCGCGCTCATCGTACAGGAGATCGCCGTGTTCGCTGGCGGAGGGCCCGTCGCGGAGCAGGCGGGCACAGCGCTGCCCGATAGCGCGCAAGTCCCGGACACGGACCTCGACACTTCGCTTGCGCCTCTCGCGGTCCAAGCGCTCCTTGAGAGCAACCGTGATCGCACCGGTCTTTGTCTCACCGGTAAGGTGCGCCAACTCGCCGGCCAGCCGGCAGGTCTCTACGTTCTTGATGTTCAGGCTCACGGGACCTCCCGCAGGGTAGAAGTGCAATGCGTCTGTCTACCATACACTGTTCCGCCGCCTTGGGCAACGCCGGCCGGCCGGCTCATGAACCCTCGGAGTCTCCCTCGTCCAGTATCCGAAAGCTACCCAACGAGGCCTCAAAAACGCCTTCGTATTTGTCCCAGGCGGCTTCAAGCGAACCTGTCGTAATCGCGTATACGCTATCTTCGTAGACGACAAGCATTTGCATGACTCTAAGGGGGAATACTCCCAGAGAGTAGGTATATTCAAAGATGTGAGCCTCCAGGCCGTTGACAATCAGGGATGTTTCCTCCAATAACGTAAAATCCGTGAGTATTTGTGCGACCTGTTCCCTTGATGGCCCTACGATCTCCGCCAATGTAGAATCCTGCGCGGGCGCAATGAGAATGTTAATGCTGGCGCTGAAGGGCGTTTTGCCGTGCAGATCCGGCGTTGTGCTATAGAAGACTACCTTTGTTCCGAGCAACCCGCTCTGGTCAATAGTCCAACCGGAAGGTGGGCGGATCTCGAAACCGTTCATCGAGTCGGAATAGGGCGGACCTAGAAGGTCCGGCGACTGGGAATCCACCGCCTCTGATGTTTCGGTCGGAGCGGGCGAATCCGCCAAGACCCGAAAGCTACGGAACGAGGCCTCAAACACAGCTTCATAATTCTCCCAAGTGCCATCGAGGGCAGTTGCCGTGATTGCGTATATCTTGTCCTCGTAGATGGCAGCCAACTGCATGACTCTAAGGGGGAGTCCTCCCTGGGAATGGGTGTAGTCAAAGACGTAAGTCTCCAGGTCGTTGACAATCGGGGATGTTTCCTCGAGTAGAGTAAAGTCTGTGCCCGATCGCTTGTACTCTTCTCTTATCGCCGGAACTAACTCTTCCAACTTAGTACCGTCGGCGGGCCAAACCGAAACGTTCATGTTGGCCCTGAAGGGAGCGTCGCCGTGGAGATCCGGCGTTGTGATATAGAAGATCACGCTCGTGCCTCCCGCCCCGCTGTCGTCAACTGCCCAACCGTCAGGAGGCTGAACCTCGAAACCGTCCATTGAGTTGGAATATGGCTGGCTAGGCTGGGCCGGCGATTGGGAATCCACTGCCTCTGGCGTGTCGGTTGGAGCGGGCGGCTCGCCCCCATCCACTGAGTCCGCATCCGGTGCGGCTGTGCCGTTAACAGATGGGGAATCCGCCAGAGTCCGAAAGCTACGTAATGAAGCGTCGAACGCAGCTTCATACTTGTCCCAAGTGGCACTTAGCGCAGTTGCCGTGATCGCGTATGCCTTGTCTTCGTCGACGACAATCAACTGCATACCTCTAAGAGGGAACACCCCTTGGGAATAGGTGTATTCGAAGACATGAGCCTCATAGTCATCGACAACGCGGAACGTCTCCCCCAACAGCGTAAAATTCGTGACCATTATCTTGAACTGTTCCTTCGATGCCACCGCAAGCTCTTCCAACGTAATGCCCTGTGCAGGTACGGTCAGAATGTTAATGTTGGCTTGGGTAGGAGTTTCGTCGTGGAGGTCAGGTGTCTCGCTACTGAAGATCACCTTCGTTCCGAGCAGTCCACTATCGTCGACCGCCCAGCCGCGAGGGGGGCGAATCTCGAAGCCGTCATTCGGATTCGAGTAGGTTTGGCCGAGCAGGTCCGGCGACGGTGAAGGCGTCGGCTCGAGCGTTGGAGTGAAAGTGGGCGGCTCGTCGGTGGGCGTTGCAACGGGAGTCGGAGTGCCGGTTTGGGTAGGCGACGGTGAAGGCGTCGGCTCGAGCGTTGGAGTGAAAGTGGGCGGCTCGTCGGTGGGCGTTGCAACGGGAGTCGGAGTGCCGGTTTGGGTAGGCGACGGTGAAGGCGTCGGCTCGAGCGTTGGAGTGAAAGTGGGCGGCTCGTCCGTGGGAGTTGGATCGGGAGTCGGAGTGTCGGTTTGAGTGGGCGCCGGCGAAGGCGTCGGCTCGAGTGTTGCGGTGGAAGTGGGCGGTTCGTCGGTGGGGGTTGGATCGGGAGTTGGCGTGTGAGTCGAGGTAGCGGATGGGGAGGCAACTGCTTCGGGCGTCGCGGTCGGGGTGGGCGTCTGCTCGCCACCGCACGCCTGCGCGACCAGCATCACGAGAAGCAAACACAGGTAGAGCGCCAAGTGGTGCGCGACTGACCTGTAACGGCTTGGGTTCCTCGTGCGGATTGTCCTAAAGCGTACGTTTTTGGCGCCGGCTGGGCGAGTCACCCTGGCTCCCTATGCTTCATCAAATCCCGGATCTTGTAGGTTCGCCTGGATTGCCGCGCGCCTGTCTTGGCGGTGCGAACCCAGTCCAGTGTCGTCGCCCTCAGGAGGACGTCGAGATCGCTCGGCGCTGACGATGTCACCAGAGATTTGCGTGGAAGTTCGTCGGCCTGACCAGTATACGTCAGGCCGGTATCGTATGAAGTCGTGATGCCCTGCGAAACCAGGGGTTCGAGGGGAAGATCGACGTTACCATGGCAGGCTCATAGGCTGGTCAGTCGACGCCGGTCAATATGACCATCAATATGACCATGCTACAATCGTGGTCATCTAGCCACGCGGGGAGTGCGCCATGCCCACAGATAACCCTAGAGCGAAAGCTGCTCGGACGATAAAGGCGTCGGAGTTCAAGGCCAGATGCCTGAAGCTTATGGACGAGGTCGCCGAGAGCGGCGAAGAGATCGTCATCACCAAGCACGGCCGGCCGGTCTCGAAGCTGGCGCCGTACCGGGAGAAACCGAAGTTGCCTTTCGGTCGCCACCGGGACAAGATCCGGATCCTCGGCGACATCGTATCTCCCATGCCGGCGGAGTGGTTTGACAAGACCGGCGAAGGGGACGACCTGTTTTGATACTCCTTGATACTCACGTGCTGTTGTGGCACGAGCGGGGCGATAGGAGGTTGGGGCCGCGAGCTCTTCGCACGTTTCAGAGCGCGTTGCAACAGAGCGATGTCGCGGTTTCAGCAATATCTTTCTGGGAAGTTGGTATGCGAGTGCAGAAAGGACGAGTCGACTTGGGACTCGATCTGGATGCCTGGAGGCGCGACTTGCTAGACCAGGGCGTGATCGAAATCATGGTCGATGGAGAAATCGCGGCCCGCGCCGGCCTCCTGCCGGACGTGCAGGGTGACCCGGCCGACCGCATTATCATTGCCACCGCCCTCGAAGGCCACCAGCTCGTGACGGCAGATCAGCGAATACTGGACTGGTCAGGGTCTATGAGCAGGTTGGACGCCAGGGAATAGGGACGCCTTGAAAGTGATACGACGGCTTGATTTGCACCGGGCGGCTTAGTTGGAGATAATTCGGCGGTGTCGGTTCGCCGGCGACGAGGAGAAAGATGCCGTCTGAGATAAGCGTCGGAGTCATGGGCCTGGGCATCATGGGCACCGGCCACCTCGATAACCTAGTCAAGATGCCGGATGTATCGGTCACTGCGTTGTGGGATATCAATCCCGCCCGGGCAAGCGACTTCGCCGGCCAGGTGGGTGAAGGCTGCCGCGCCTTCGAGGACTATCACGACTTGATCGAGCACGCCGGCGTCGACGCGCTGTTCATCGCTATTCCGCCTCACACGCATACGGATCACGAGATCCTGGCCGCCCAACGGGGCATCCCGTTTCTGATGGAAAAACCGGTCCATCGATCCTTGGTTCAAGCGCTCGCCATCGAGCGTCAGATTGACGACAGTGGCGTCCTTCATGCAGCCGGATTTCATAATCGTTACCTGCCGCAAGCCGACGCGGCTCGAAGAGCGATCGCGGACGCGACAGTGGGTCTGGTGATGGGTTTCGCCTTCTGGTCCCAACCAAGCGGACATAATCTCACCTCGTACCACAGCTGGCTCTTCAACCGCGAACTCGGCGGAGGGCAGATCTTCGAGCACACGACTCACATCTTCGATCTGTGCCGCTACTTTGTTGGCGAGATTCGCTCGGTGTACTGCCGGCAGGCTACTCGCTTGGACCATAGCAATATCCCTGGATACTCTTCGGCGGATGTTGACGCCGTTGTTTTGGAGTTCGAGAATGGCGCGGTGGGATTAGTAGGCGATGGACACGTTACTCCGACCGGCTACTGGTGGGGGCTGCGGGTGATGACCGACAAGGGGATATTCGAGTACGATCAGGATATGTTGCGCACCATTCGCAACGAGCGGATTGACGAGTACCGGCCGGACTTTCCCGATGGGAAGCACATGCCTCAGGACGCCGCCTTCATCGAGGCGGTGCGGACAGGCGACCGTACCCTGATCCGGTCTACCTATCGGAACGGGATCAAAAATATGGCGGTCAGCCTCGCTGCCCTGGAGTCGGCCGACTGCGGTCAACCTGTAGAAGTGGCGGCCGTATTGGAAAGCGCGGAGAGAGCCTCTCGTTGATAGAGGCGCCTGCAGCTCAAATTTGTCGATTCGACCGATACCGTCTTTAACCGCAACAGCGTGCGCAAGTGCGATCTAATTAGGAGGAATCACAGGTGAAGATTGTCGACGTCAAGGCCACCAACATCGATATGGGGCCGGTAGAGAAGCTGTCTCACGACGCAACGGTTAAGTCGTACCGGTCGTTCTTTGGACTGGTTGAGGTTGTCACCGACGAGGGGATCACCGGAGTGTGTCCGTCTTATGCCAATCCTCGGGTGGTCGAAAAGACGCTGAAGCCTCGGATTGTGGGTCAGAATCCACTCGACTACGAGCGGATCTGGGCACTATTGCAGCCCCGCCTGCCCTACAGGATTCTCGATACGGCGAAGATCGATATCGCGATCTGGGACCTCATCGGCAAGATACTGAACCAGCCGGTCTGGCGCCTTCTGGGCGGGGCGCAACCGGTGGTGCCGGTCTACTGCGCCGGCGGACTGTATTCCGAGGGAAAGACGATCGCCGATCTGCAAGAAGAGATGGTCGAGTACGTCGAGATGGGATTCGATGCTGTCAAGATGAAGGTTGCCGGCGCGCCGTTCAAGGAGGACGTGGCCCGGGTCAAAGCGGTGCGTGAGGCGATAGGGCCTGACGTGGACCTTCTCGTCGATGGCAACCACGGCTGGACCGTTACCGAAGCGATTCAGTTCGCCCGCCGGATCGAGGAATTCGAACCCTACTGGTTGGAGGAGCCGGTCGAGTCGCAGCATCCCCGGGCCAACGCCGAGGTGACTATGGCAGTTAATATGCCCACCGCCTCGGGCGAAAACCTCCAGGGCCGGCACGCCTTCCGTAACCTGATCGACGCGCACGGAGCTGACATAATCCAGGCCGATGCGTTCAACTGCGGCGGCATCACCGAGTGGCGAAAGATCGCCGCGTATGCCCAAGCTCATAATCTGCGCATGGCCCCACACGGTAACGCCGTGGTGGGCAGCCACCTGGTCGCCTCTATGCCCCACGGGCTCATCGTCGAGTCCGGCCCTATGGAGGAGGTCCAGACCGGATTGCATTGGCGCGGCGAATCACGGGACGGACCTTACACCGGGGGAACGCGCGTGTTCGCTCCGCCGGAGATGAGGGATGGAAAGATCGTGATGTCGGAGCGGCCGGGCCTGGGCTTGCAAACCGATGAGGATCTGCTGAAAGAGATGCTTAAGCTCCCCAGCCAGACTTCCTGATCCGCCGGACGACATGACCATCGTCCGGCCTGAACCCTAGGCAAGGAGCGTCAAATGGCGCGGTTCATGACGTTCAAGCGCTGGGCTTTGAAGGACGTTGGTCAGGAGTCGGAGCTCTTACGCCTTGTTCGGGAGAAGATCCTGCCGGCGTACATGAAGCTTCCAGGCTGTCTCGGGCTTGGGCTACAGCGCATCGAGGCAACCCGCTCATACCTCGCCATACAGCATTGGGAGAGCAAGGCAGCCCGGGAGGCCGCGATCTCTTCTCAGGCGTACCCAGAGTGGTTCTCCGCATAACCAGCCCACGCTCGAGAAATGGGGCCGGATTGCGAGACCTGAGGATGAGTGGGAGTGCCAGGACGTCTTGGGGTGAACGACAACTCGCTAAGGATGGCGTATCACGGTGCGAGGCACTGGACGCCA